>NZ_PSNW01000020.1 GCF_002930645.1 Solimonas fluminis
GACAACGTCCAGATGACGGTTGAGCTGATCAACCCGATCGCCATGGAAGAGGGTGTTCGTTTCGCCATCCGCGAGGGCGGTCGTACCGTCGGCGCCGGCGTCGTCACCAAGATCCTGGCCTAAATCGTCAGTGTTTTGACAGGCGGGCGCGGATTCAAATAGAATCCGCGCCCCTTTTTGGCTTTCCGCGGTAGATAACGTAGGGCGATAGCTCAACTGGTAGAGCGGCGGTCTCCAAAACCGCAGGTTGGGGGTTCGAAACCCTCTCGCCCTGCCATACCAGCGTTAAAGCACCGCGCGACTGACGAGTTGACCAGGGTTCATGGATACCCAAACCACTGAACAACAAGCCGTTTCCTCTCACAAGGATACGCTTCTGCTGATTGCTGCCGTGGCCCTGCTGCTCGGCGGCATGGTCGCGTTCTATGCCTTTGCCGAGGCCCCCCTGCTGGTCCGCTGGCTGGCGATGCTGGGCGGCCTGGCCGCCGGCCTGTTCGTGGCCTACCAGGCTGCGCCGGGCAAGGCGCTCTGGGGCTACGTGACCGGCGCCCGCACCGAACTGCGCAAGGTGGTCTGGCCCAGCCGCCAGGAAAGCATCCAGGCCACGCTGATGATCGCCGTCGTCGTGCTGATCATGGCCGTGCTGCTCTGGGGCCTGGACTCTGCCCTGCTGTGGGGCGTCGAAAAACTCACCGGCCGGGGCTCCTGAGATGACCATGCGCTGGTACGTGGTTCACGCCTATTCGCAGTACGAGAATTCCGTCATGCGGGCCCTGAAGGAGCGCATCGCGCGCCAGGGCCTGCAGGACCAGTTCGGCGACATCCTGGTCCCGACCGAAGAGGTCGTGGAGATCAAGGACGGCGTCAAGCGCACGACGGAGCGCAAGTTCTTCCCGGGCTACGTGCTCGTTCAGATGGAAATGAACGAAGACACCTGGCACCTGGTGAAGAACACGCCCAAGGTGATGGGCTTCATCGGCGGCACGCCGGACCGTCCGGCGCCGATTTCCGACAAGGAAGCCGAGAAGATCCTCAACCGCGTCACCGAGTCCGTCGAGAAGCCGCGTCCCAAGACGCTGTTCGAGCCGGGCGAGGCGATCCGCGTCAAGGAGGGCCCGTTCGCGGACTTCCAGGGCGTGGTCGAAGAGGTCAACTACGACAAGAACCGCCTGCGCGTCGCAGTGCTGATCTTCGGTCGTTCGACCCCGGTGGAATTGGAGTTCAGTCAGGTCGAGAAGGCCTGATCAGGAAGTGCTGAGGACTAAGCGCTGAGAACCAAGTACTCAGCACCGAGCACTCAGCACTATTTTTCAAGGGGAGCCGCAAGGCGTTCGTACCCATCAGGAGTAGCACATGGCTAAGAAAGTAACGGCCTACATCAAGCTGCAGATCCCTGCAGGCAAGGCCAACCCGGCGCCGCCGGTCGGTCCCGCGCTGGGCCAGAACGGCGTCAACATCATGGCGTTCTGCAAGGAGTTCAACGCAGCGACGCAGAAGCTGGAGCCGGGCATCCCGACTCCGGTCGTGATCACGGTCTATTCGGACAAGAGCTTCACGTTCATCACCAAGACGGCTCCGGCCACGGTGCTGATCAAGAAGGCTGCCGGCATCGAGTCCGGTTCGCCGACCCCGCACACCAAGAAGGTGGGCAAGATCACCAAGAAGCAGGTCGAAGAGATCGCCAAGATCAAGATGCCTGACCTGAACGCCGGCAGCATGGACGCCGCAATGCGCCTGATCGCCGGTTCCGCCCGTTCCATGGGCATCGACGTGGTGGAGAAGTAAGCCATGGCGAAGATCACCAAGAAGGAAAAGGCCCTGGCCGGCAAGGTCGAGCAGGGCAAGCACTACAGCCTCGAGCAGGCCATCGCCCTGATCAAGGAGTGCGCCACCGCCAAGTTCAAGGAGTCGGTCGACGTCTCCATCAACCTGGGCGTGGATGCCAAGAAGTCCGACCAGAACGTCCGCGGCTCCACCGTGCTGCCGCACGGCAACGGCAAGTCGGTCCGCGTCGCCGTGTTCGCGCAGGGCGCCAAGGCTGAGGAAGCCAAGGCCGCCGGCGCCGACGCCGTGGGCATGGAAGACCTGGCCGCCAAGATGAAGGACGGCGACCTGAGCTACCAGGTCGTGATCGCCGAACCGGCCGCGATGCGCATCGTCGGCGGCCTGGGCCAGGTGCTCGGTCCCCGCGGCCTGATGCCGAACCCGAAGACCGGCACGGTGACCCCGGATGTCGCCGGCGCGGTGAAGAACGCCAAGGCCGGTATGGCCAAGTTCCGCACCGACAAGGCGGGCATCCTGCACTGCTCGATCGGCTCCGCCAACTTCGACGCCGACAAGATCAAGGACAACCTGATCGCCGTCGTGCGCGACGTGCGCCGCGCCAAGCCGGCCACGTCCAAGGGCGTCTACATCAAGAAGGTGACCCTGTCGACGACGATGGGTCCCGGCGTGCGCGTCGACGTCTCGTCGCTGCCGGAGTAAGCGGTATTGGATCAGGCACCGGGGCGGATCCCGGTGCCTGGGATGAATTTGGTAGCGTGGTGTGAAAGCCACGCCGTCAAAGACCGTATGTAGGAACCGGCTTGCCGGGGATGTTAAAGGCCGCAAGGCCGCATACGCAGACGGTGCGTGAGCACCGAACAATGGTGGTCCGACCCGCAAGGGAAGGGCCTTATCGGAAGTAACCAGGAGTTCTGATGGCACTCAAGCTGGAAGACAAGAAGGCCCTGGTTGCGGAAGTGAACGAAGTCGCCAAGCGCGCCTACTCCGCCGTTGCGGCGGAATACCGCGGCCTGACGGCCGGCAAGTTCGACATCCTGCGCACGAAGGCCCGCGAGAGCGGCGTCTACCTGCACGTGGTGAAGAACACGCTGGCTGCCCGCGCCGTGGAAGGCACCGATTTCGCGTGCCTTGCGCCCGCGCTGGTCGGTCCGCTGGTGCTCGGTTTCTCCCTCGAGGAGCCGGGTGCCGTGGGTCGCGTGATCAGGGACTTCGCCAAGGACAACGACAAGCTTGTCGTCAAGGCGGTTGCGGTCGGCGGCACCCTCTACGGGGCCAAGGACATCGAACGCCTGGCGTCCATGCCGACCCGCGAGCAGGCACTGGCCATTCTGGCCGGCACGCTCAAGGCGCCGGTTGCCAAGCTCGCCGCCACCCTGGCGGAGCCCGCCGCGAAGGCTGCCCGTGCCGTCAAGGCCGTGGCGGACTCCAAGCAGGCTGCCTAAGTTCGCTTTCACAAGTTTCGGCTTTTCACACTTAAACATTTTTTGGAGTTTCACAAATGGCTACGAAAGAAGAAATTCTTGACGGCATTGCCAACCTGACCGTTCTGGATCTGGTTGACCTGGTCAAGATGATCGAAGACAAGTTCGGCGTGACCGCCGCCGCTCCGGTGGCTGTCGCCGCCGCCGCCGGCCCGGCTGCTGCCGCCGCCCCGGTCGAAGAGAAGACCGAGTTCACCGTCGTTCTGGCCGGCATCGACGCCGCCAAGAAGGTCGGCATCATCAAGGTCGTGCGCGAGCTGACCGGCCTGGGCCTGAAGGAAGCCAAGGACCTGGTCGAGGGCGCGCCCCAGACCGTGAAGGACGGCGTCGACAAGAAGACCGCCGAAGACTTCAAGAAGAAGCTGGAAGAAGCCGGCGGCAAGGTCGACCTCAAGTAATCGACCGCGTCATTGGCTTCGACTGTTTCTTCGAAGTGACAAGGCAAGGGCTGGGCGCGAAAGCGCCCGGCCTCTTGCCATTTTCGGTTTCACGCCCGCAAGGGCGCGGGCATGGCGAATTCAAACGCCTGACAAAGACGTCAGCCGTTTGAATTTGAAGTTTTGTTTGTGATCGCGCCTCTTTGGCGCAAAGACTGATGAGGGTTCCGATGGCCTACTCGTTCACCGAGAAAAAGCGCATCCGCAAGGACTTCAGCAAGCTGAAGGAAACGCTGGAAATCCCGTACCTGCTGGCGACGCAGATCGACTCCTACAGGGACTTCCTGCAGGCCGAGATCCAGCCCGCCAAGCGCCGCGATGCGGGTCTGCAGGCTTCGTTCCGCTCCGTGTTCCCGATGGTGAGCTACAACAATGCCGCCGCGCTGGAATTCGTGAAGTACCGCCTCGACGAGCCGGTGTTCGAGGAGAAGGAATGCCGCGTGCGCGGCATGACCTATGCCGCCCCGCTGAAGGTGACGGTGCGCCTGGTGATCTTCGACCGCGAGTCGAAGGAGCGCAAGGTCAAGGACGTCCGCGAGCAGGAGGTCTACCTGGGCGAAGTGCCCCTGATGACCGACCACGGCACCTTCATCATCAACGGCACCGAGCGCGTCGTGGTGTCGCAGCTGCACCGCTCGCCCGGCGTGTTCTTCGACCACGACAAGGGCAAGACCCACAGCTCCGGCAAGCTGCTGTACTCCGCCCGCATCATTCCGTACCGCGGCTCCTGGCTGGACTTCGAGTTCGACCCGAAGGACAACCTGTTCGCCCGTATCGACCGCCGCCGCAAGCTGCCGGTCTCCATCGTGCTGCGCGCGCTGGGCTACAACAACGAGCAGATGCTCGCGCTGTTCCACGAGCAGAACACCTTCCGCCTGGAGAAGGAAGGCGCCAGCCTCGACCTGATCCCGGAACGCCTGAAGGGCGAGAAGGCGCAGTTCGACATCGTCGCCGACGGCAAGGTGCTGGTCGAAGAGAGCAAGCTGATCACCGCCCGCCACATCAAGATGATCGCCGAGGCCGGCCTGAAGCGCCTGTCCGTGCCCGACAGCTACCTGGTGGGCAAGATCATCGCGCGCGACCTGGTGGACGCGAGCTCGGGCGAGGTGCTGGCCGCGGCCAACACCGAGATCACCGAGGCCATGCTGCCGAAGCTGCGCGCCGCCGGCATCAAGGAAATCCCGGCCCTCTACGTCAATGACGTGGACAAGGGGCCGTACATCTCCACCACCCTGAACATCGATCCGACCAAGACCAAGCTGGAAGCCCTGGTCGAGATCTACCGCATGATGCGCCCCGGCGAGCCGCCGACCAAGGAAGCGGCCGAGGCCCTGTTCCACGGCATGTTCTTCTCGCCCGAGAAGTACGACCTGTCGGCCGTGGGCCGCATGAAGTTCAACCGCCGCCTGCGCCGCGACACCGTCGAGGGCCCGGGCGTGGTGTACGACGGCGAGCTGTTCGCCAAGCTGCCGGACGAGAACGCCAAGAAGCTGTTCGCGCAGTTCGGCAGGGACAAGTCCGACATCGTCGACGTGGTGCGCGAGATCATCGCCATCCGCAACGGCGAGCAGCAGACCGACGACATCGACCACCTCGGCAACCGCCGCATCCGCGCGGTGGGCGAGATGACCGAGAACGTGTTCCGCACCGGCCTGGTGCGCGTGGAGCGCGCCGTGCGCGAGCGCCTGGCGCTGGCCGAGGCCGAGAACCTGACCCCGCAGGACCTGATCAACGCCAAGCCCGTCAGCGCCGCGATCAAGGAATTCTTCGGCTCGTCGCAGCTGTCGCAGTTCATGGACCAGAACAACCCGCTGTCGGAGGTCACGCACAAGCGCCGCGTGTCCGCCCTCGGCCCGGGTGGCCTGACCCGCGAGCGCGCCGGCTTCGAAGTCCGCGACGTGCACCCGACCCACTACGGCCGCGTCTGCCCGATCGAAACGCCCGAAGGCCCGAACATCGGCCTGATCAACTCGCTGGCCTGCTATGCCCGCACCAACGAGTACGGCTTCCTCGAGACCGCCTACCGCAAGGTCGTCGACGGCAAGGTCACCGACCAGGTCGAGTACCTGTCGGCCATCGAGGAAGGCCGCTACGTCATCGCCCAGGCGAACTCGGAGCTCAACGCCAAGAACCAGTTCACCGCCGAGCTGGTGTCGGTCCGCTTCCAGAACGAATTCACCATGATGGGCCCGGACAAGGTCCAGTACATGGACGTGTCGCCGCGCCAGATCGTGTCGGTCGCCGCCGCGCTGATCCCGTTCCTGGAGCATGACGACGCCAACCGCGCGCTGATGGGCTCGAACATGCAGCGCCAGGCGGTCCCGACGCTGCGCGCCGACAAGCCGCTGGTCGGCACCGGCATCGAGCGCCGCGTGGCGGTCGACTCCGGCAACGCCATCCAGGCGCGCCGTGGCGGCGTGGTCGACAAGGTCGACGCCGGCCGCGTGGTCATCCGCGTGAACGACGACGAGACCATCGCCGGCGAAGCGGGCGTGGACATCTACAACTTCGTCAAGTACGTCCGCTCCAACCAGAACACCTGCATCAACCAGAAGCCGATCGTGAAGCCGGGCGACGTCGTCGCGCGCGGCGACGTGATCGCCGACGGTCCTTCGACCGACCTGGGCGAGCTGGCGCTGGGCCAGAACATGCTGATCGCGTTCATGCCCTGGAACGGCTACAACTTCGAGGACTCGATCCTGATCTCGGAGCGCGTCGTCGAGGAAGACCGCTTCACCACGATCCACATCGAAGAGCTGACCTGCGTTGCCCGCGAAACCAAGCTGGGCCCCGAGGAAATCACCGCCGACATCCCGAACGTCAACGAAGCCGCCCTGCGCAAGCTGGACGAAGCCGGCATCGTCTACATCGGCGCCGAGGTCAAGGCCGGCGACCTGCTCTGCGGCAAGGTCACCCCGAAGGGCGAGACCCAGCTGACGCCGGAAGAGAAGCTGCTGCGCGCGATCTTCGGCGAGAAGGCCAGCGACGTGAAGGACACCTCGCTGCGCGTGCCGGCCGGCATGGACGGCACCGTCATCGACGTGCGCGTGTTCACCCGCGAGGGCGTCAAGAAGGACAAGCGCGCCCTGGCGATCGAGGAGGCCGAGCTGGCTTCCGTGCGCAAGGACCTCAACGACCAGCAGCGCATCTTCGAGGACGACATCTACGACCGTCTGCGCAAGATCCTGCTGAACAAGACCGCCGACGGCGGTCCCAACAAGCTGAAGAAGGGCGAGAAGGTCACCGCGGCCTACCTCGACGGCATCGAGCGCGAGAAGTGGTTCGAGATCCGCCTGCAGGAGGACGAGGTCCAGAACCAGCTGGAAGGCGCCGCCAAGCAGCTCAAGGACATGCGCTCGGAGTTCGACAAGCGCTACGAGAACAAGAAGCGCAAGATCACCGCCGGCGACGAGCTGTCCCCGGGCGTGCTGAAGATGGTCAAGGTCTACCTGGCCGTGAAGCGCCGCATCCAGCCGGGCGACAAGATGGCCGGCCGCCACGGCAACAAGGGCGTGATCTCGCAGATCGTCCCGGTCGAGGACATGCCGCACATGGACGACGGCACCCCTGTCGACATCGTGCTGAACCCGCTGGGCGTGCCTTCGCGCATGAACATCGGCCAGCTGCTCGAGGTTCACCTCGGCTGGGCCGCCAAGGGCATCGGCAAGAAGATCGACGAGATGCTCAAGCAGCAGAAGGCCGTGGCCGAGCTGCGCAAGTTCCTCGACAAGGTCTACAACAAGACCGGCAAGGGCTCGCAGGTCGTCGAACTCGACCAGTTCTCCGACGAGGAGATCGTCAACCTGGCGCGCAACCTCACCGGCGGCGTGCCGATGTCGACCCCGGTGTTCGACGGCGCCGCCGAAGAAGAGCTGAAGGACATGCTGGAGCTGGCGGGCCGCCCGCGCAACGGCCAGTCCACCCTCACCGACGGCCGCACCGGCGAGCAGTTCTCGCGCCAGGTCACGGTCGGCTACATGTACATGCTGAAGCTGAACCACCTGGTCGACGACAAGATGCACGCCCGTTCGACCGGTCCGTACTCGCTCGTCACCCAGCAGCCGCTGGGCGGCAAGGCCCAGTTCGGCGGTCAGCGCTTCGGCGAAATGGAAGTCTGGGCGCTGGAAGCCTACGGCGCCGCCTACACGCTGCAGGAAATGCTGACGGTGAAGTCCGACGACACCAACGGCCGCACCCGCATGTACAAGGCCATCGTCGACGGCGATCACCGCATGCACGCCGGCATGCCGGAGTCGTTCAACGTGCTGGTCAAGGAAATCCGCTCGATCGGTCTGAACATCGAGCTGGAACAGAACCAGTAAGGCGAACCCGGACGGAATTCAGGAGTTACCCATGAAAGAACTGTTTAACCTGCTCCGCAATCCCGAGGAAGCCGAGGACTTCGACGCCATCAAGATTGGCCTGTCGTCGCCCGAGGTGATCCGGTCCTGGTCGTACGGCGAGGTCAAGAAGCCGGAAACGATCAACTACCGCACCTTCAAGCCGGAGCGCGACGGCCTGTTCTGCGCCAAGATCTTCGGGCCGATCAAGGACTACGAGTGCCTCTGCGGCAAGTACAAGCGCCTCAAGCACCGCGGCGTGGTCTGCGAGAAGTGCGGCGTGGAAGTCACCGTGACCAAGGTGCGCCGCGAGCGCATGGGCCACATCGACCTGGCCTCGCCCGTCGCCCACATCTGGTTCCTGAAGTCGCTGCCCAGCCGCATCGGCCTGCTGCTGGACATGCCGCTGCGCGCCATCGAGCGCGTGCTGTACTTCGAAGCGCACATCGTGGTGGATCCGGGCCTGACTCCGCTGGAGAAGGGCACGCTGCTGACGGAAGAGGACTACCTCAACAACGTCGAGCAGCACGGCGACGACTTCGACGCCCGCATGGGTGCCGAGGCCGTGCATGACCTGCTCAAGGGCATCGACCTGCAGAAGGAAGCGATGCGCCTGCGCGAGGAGCTGGCCGGCACCACGTCCGAGACCAAGCTCAAGAAGCTCGGCAAGCGCCTCAAGCTGATCGAATACTTCATCTCCTCGGGCAACCGTCCGGAGTGGATGATCCTGACCGTGCTGCCGGTGCTGCCGCCGGACCTGCGCCCGCTGGTGCCGCTGGACGGCGGCCGCTTCGCGACGTCGGACCTGAACGACCTGTACCGCCGCGTCATCAACCGCAACAACCGCCTCAAGCGCCTGCTCGAGCTGACCGCGCCGGACATCATCGTGCGCAACGAAAAGCGCATGCTGCAGGAGTCGGTGGACGCCCTGATCGACAACGGCCGCCGCGGCCGCGCGATCACCGGCACCAACAAGCGCCCGCTCAAGTCGCTGGCCGACATGATCAAGGGCAAGCAGGGCCGCTTCCGCCAGAACCTGCTGGGCAAGCGCGTCGACTACTCCGGCCGTTCGGTCATCGTGGTCGGCCCGACGCTGAAGCTGCACCAGTGCGGCCTGCCGAAGAAGATGGCGCTGGAGCTGTTCAAGCCCTTCGTCTTCTCGCGCCTGCAGCGCCTGGGCATCGCCACCACCATCAAGGCCGCCAAGAAGATGGTGGAGCGCGAGGAGCCGGTGGTCTGGGACGCGCTGGAAGAGTGCATCAAGGAACATCCGGTGCTGCTGAACCGCGCGCCGACCCTGCACCGCCTGGGCATCCAGGCCTTCGAGCCGATCCTGATCGAAGGCAAGGCCATCAACCTGCATCCGCTGGTCTGCACGGCGTTCAACGCCGACTTCGACGGCGACCAGATGGCCGTCCACGTGCCGCTGTCGCTGGAAGCGCAGATCGAAGCGCGCGTGCTGATGATGTCGACCAACAACATCCTGTCGCCGGCCTCGGGTGATCCGATCATCGTGCCGTCGCAGGACGTCATCCTCGGTCTGTACTGGCTGTCCCGCGAGCGCGTCAACGCCAAGGGCGAGGGCATGGTCCTGTCCGACGTCTCGGAAGTGCACCGCGCCTACGAGAACGGCGAGCTGGACCTGCAGGCCAAGATCAAGGTGCGCCTGAAGGACGTCACCGAGGCGGGCGAGAAGATCACCCACCTGGTCGACACCACCACCGGCCGCGCCCTGCTGTCCGACATCCTGCCGGAGACCATTCCGTTCTCGGTCATCAACAAGACCCTGACGAAGAAGGAAATCGGCCGCATCATCAACTATGTGTACCGCAAGGCCGGCACCAAGGACACCGTCGTGTTCGCCGACCAGATCATGTACACGGGCTTCCGCATGTCGACCAAGGCGGGCATCTCGTTCTGCCTCGACGACATCATCGTGCCGGAAGAGAAGGCCCACATCCTCGAGGCCGCCGAGACCAAGGTCAAGGAAGTCGACACCGAGTACAACCAGGGCCTGACCACCCAGGGCGAGCGCAAGAACCGCGTCATCGACATCTGGTCGCGCGCCAACGACGACATCTCCAAGGCGATGATGGCGCGCATCGGCAGCGAAGCGGTGAAGACCCGCGACGGCAAGGACGCCAAGCAGCCGTCCTTCAACTCCGTGTTCATGATGGCCGACTCCGGCGCGCGTGGCAGCCAGGCGCAGATCCGCCAGCTCGCCGGCATGCGCGGCCTGATGGCCAAGCCGGACGGCTCGATCATCGAGACGCCGATCACCGCGAACTTCCGCGAGGGTCTGAACGTCCTGCAGTACTTCATCTCGACCCACGGCGCCCGCAAGGGCCTCGCGGACACCGCGCTCAAGACCGCCAACTCGGGCTACCTGACCCGCCGCCTGGTGGACGTGGCCCAGGACATGGTCGTCACCGGCCAGGACTGCGGCACCGAGCACGGCCTGCTGATGATGCCGATCGTGGAAGGCGGCGACATCCTCGAGCCGCTGCGCGACCGCGTGCTGGGCCGCGTGGTCCTGCGCGACGTCTACAAGCCGGGCGGCGACGACGAAGTCGTCATCCCGCAGGGCACCATGATCGACGAGCATTGGGCCGACACGCTGGAAAAGAACAGCGTGGACGAAGTCTGGGTCCGTTCGCCGATCACCTGCGAACTGCCCTTCGGCGTCTGCGGCAAGTGCTACGGCCGCGACCTGGCCCGTGGCCACATCGTCAACATCGGCGAAGCGGTCGGCGTCATCGCCGCCCAGTCGATCGGCGAGCCGGGCACCCAGCTGACCATGCGTACCTTCCACGTCGGCGGCGCGGCTTCGCGTGCGGCCTCGAAGGACGGCGTGGACGCGCGTGCCGCCGGCACCGCGCGCCTGCACAACATCAAGACCGTCACCAACAAGGACGGCCAGCTGGTGGCCGTGTCGCGTTCCGGTGAAATCGGCGTGATCGACGCCCAGGGCCGCGAGCGCGAGCGCTACAAGATCCCCTACGGCGCCACCATCGTGGTGCGCGACGGCGAGGAACTGAAGGCCGGCCAGCGCCTGGCCAAGTGGGACCCGCACACCCACCCGATCATCACCGAGCTGTCGGGCTTCGCCAAGTTCCAGGACTTCCAGGAAGGCCTGACCGTGACCCGCGAGACCGACCCGCTGACGGGCATGGCCACGCTGGTCATCACCGACGCCAAGTCGCGTGGCTCGGCCGGCAAGGACATGAAGCCGACGATCATGCTGGTCGACGCCAAGGGCAAGCAGCTGAGCTTCCCGGGCACCGACATCCCGGCGGCCTACACGCTGCCGCCGAAGGCGATCATCGCGGTCGAGGACGGCGACGAAGTGGGCGTGGGCGGCGTCATCGCCCGTATCCCGCAGGAAGCCTCCAAGTCGCGCGACATCACCGGCGGTCTGCCGCGCGTCGCCGACCTGTTCGAGGCCCGCAAGCCGAAGGAGCCGGCGGTCCTGGCCGAGGCCAGCGGCACCATCAAGTTCGGTCCGGGCACCAAGGGCAAGCAGCGCATCAAGATCGTCGGCGCCGATGGCGAGGAAGTCGAGATCCTGGTGCCCAAGTGGGTGGAAATCCGCGTGTTCGAAGGTGAACACGTCGAGAAGGGCGAAATCATTTCCGACGGCGAGCCGAGCCCGCACGACATCCTGCGCCTGCAGGGCGTCACCGCGCTGGCGAACTACCTCGTCAAGGAAATCCAGGACGTCTACCGCCTGCAGGGCGTGAAGATCAACGACAAGCACATCGAGACGATCATCCGCCAGATGCTGCGCAAGGTGGAGATCACGGCGACGGGCGACACCCGTTTCCTCACCGGCGAGCAGGTCGAGATCTTCCAGGTGCTGGCCGAGAACAAGAAGGTCGCCGGCACCGGCGGCCGCCAGGCCCATTTCGATCGCCAGCTGCTCGGCATCACCAAGGCGTCGCTGTCGACCGAGTCGTTCATCTCGGCGGCCTCGTTCCAGGAAACCACCCGCGTCCTCACCGAGGCCTCGGTCCGCGGTTCCCGCGACGAGCTGCGCGGCCTGAAGGAGAACGTCATCGTCGGCCGCCTGATCCCGGCCGGCACGGGCCTGGCCTACCACGAGCAGCGCCGCAAGGCGCGTGGCGGCAGCCTGCTGGCGGACCTCCAGGCGGCGGCGCTGAACAGCACCGGCAGCTTCGAGGCCAACGCCGGCGATCGCCTGGCCGCGCGCGTCAGCGCGGCCATGGAAGATGAAGAGGCCGAGGGCAGCACGGCGGACCGTACGGGCGCCGAGGAAGAAGAGTCCTCTTCCGACGATTGAAACCGGCCGCTCCCAAGTCCGTGTTTCACGGAAAAGCCCCGCCCCGCGCGGGGCTTTTCCGTCGGGCGGGCAGGGAACGGAAGGCGACAATCCGTGATTAAAGATTGAGCTTTATAGTTTTGTTTAGTTGTTTGTAACCAGTGTCGCAGCATCGCCGGAAGGGGGTCGCAGCAAGGCCGCCACGGTGTTGACAAGTGCCTGTTTTGCCTCTCCAAAAGAGTTGACACACCAGGGCCGCCTGTCTATGATGCGCCCCCTTTCCCCGACGGGCCTCCGACTGTGGCCCGTCTTTTCTTTGTCAAGCCGGGAAGTACCAACGTGCCAACGATCAACCAGCTAGTGCGCAAGGGCCGCTCCACCCTGGAGACCAAGTCCAAAGTGCCTGCGCTCACGGGCTCGCCGCAGAAGCGCGGCGTCTGCACCCGCGTCTACACCACGACCCCCAAGAAGCCGAACTCGGCCTTGCGCAAGGTCTGCAAGGTGCGCCTGACCAACGGTTTTGAGGTCATCTCCTACATCGGCGGCGAAGGCCACAACCTTCAGGAACACTCCGTCGTGATGATCCGCGGCGGCCGTGTGAAAGATCTTCCCGGCGTGCGCTACCACACCGTCCGCGGCACCCTGGACTGCGCCGGCATCGACAAGCGCCGCCAGAGCCGTTCCAAGTACGGCGCCAAGCGTCCCAAGGCCGGTGCTGCCCCGGCGGCCGGCAAGAAGAAGTAAAGACGGGCCCAGGCCCGAGTAAGGGGCGGATTTTCCGCTCCTGAAGACCCACACAGGAATCAGATATGTCCCGTCGTCGCAAGCCGGAAATCCGCAAGGTTCTTCCCGACCCGAAGTTCAAGTCCCAGCTGCTCTCCAAGTTCATCAACATGGTGATGGAAGACGGCAAGAAGGCCGTGGCCGAAAAGATCGTCTACGGCGCGATCGACCAGGTTATCGCCAAGAAGAAGATCACCGAACCGGTCGAGTTCATCCAGAACGCTTTCGACAACGTCGCCCCGACGGTCGAGGTCAAGTCCCGCCGCGTCGGCGGCGCGACCTACCAGGTCCCGGTCGAAGTGCGCGCCACCCGCCGCACCACGCTGGCGATGCGCTGGATCCTCGATGCCGCCGGCAACCGCGGCGAGAAGGGCATGGTGGACCGCCTGGCCGGCGAGCTGATCGATGCCGTGGAGCATCGCGGCGCCGCCGTGAAGAAGCGCGAAGACACGCACCGCATGGCCGAGGCCAACAAGGCCTTCGCGCACTTCCGCTGGTAAGCAAGACTCAAACCCCCTAGGACAGACCCGAGCTTCTCATGGCACGCAATACGCCCATCGAGCGTTATCGCAACATCGGTATCTCCGCGCACATCGACGCGGGCAAGACCACCACCACCGAGCGCGTGCTGTTCTACACCGGCGTCAACCACAAGATCGGCGAAGTGCACGACGGTGCCGCGACGATGGACTGGATGGAGCAGGAGCAGGAGCGCGGCATCACCATCACCTCGGCTGCCACCACGACCTTCTGGAAGGGCATGGCGGGCCAGTTCGAGCAGCACCGCATCAACATCATCGACACCCCGGGCCACGTCGACTTCACGATCGAAGTCGAGCGCTCGATGCGCGTGCTCGACGGCGCCTGCATGCTGTACTGCGCCGTGGGCGGCGTGCAGCCCCAGTCCGAGACCGTGTGGCGCCAGGCCACCAAGTACAAGGTCCCGCGCCTCGCGTTCGTCAACAAGATGGACCGCACCGGCGCCGACTTCTTCAAGGTCTACAAGCAGATGCGCGAGAAGCTTCGCGCCAACCCGGTGCCCATCCAGATCCCCATCGGCGCCGAGGAGAAGTTCCAGGGCGTGGTCGACCTCGTCAAGATGAAGGCGATCATCTGGAACGAAGCCGACAAGGGCACCACCTTCACCTACGGCGACATCCCCGCTGACCTCCAGGCCACGGCCCAGGAGTGGCGCGAGAAGATGGTCGAGACGGCCGCCGAGGCCAGCGAAGAGCTCATGAACAAGTACCTCGAGCAGGGCGACCTGTCCGAGGAAGAGATCAAGGGCGCCCTGCGCCAGCGCACGCTGGCCATGGAAATCTTCCCGATGCTCTGCGGCTCGGCCTTCAAGAACAAGGGCGTGCAGGCCATGCTCGATGCCGTCATCGAGTACCTGCCGGCGCCGACCGACGTCCTGGCCATCAAGGGCACGAACCCGGATTCCGGCGAGGAGACCGAGCGTCACGCCTCCGACGACGAGCCGTTCTCGGCCCTGGCGTTCAAGATCATGACCGACCCGTTCGTCGGCACCCTGACCTTCATCCGCGTCTACTCGGGCGTGCTGAAGAAGGGCGACGGCGTGTACAACTCGCGCAACGGCAAGACCGAGCGTATCGGCCGCCTCGTGCAGATGCACGCCAACAACCGCGAAGAGATCGACGAAGTGCGCGCCGGCGACATCGCCGCCTGCGTCGGCCTCAAGGACGTCTACACCGGCACCACGCTGGCCGCGCAGAACAACCCGGTCATCCTGGAGCGCATGGAGTTCCCGGAGCCGGTGATCAGCCAGGCCGTGGAGCCCAAGACCAAGGCCGACCAGGAGAAGATGGGCATCGCCCTGAACCGCCTGGCCCAGGAAGATCCGTCCTTCCGCGTGCACACCGACGAAGAGTCCGGCCAGACCATCATCTCCGGCATGGGCGAGCTGCACCTCGAAATCCTCGTGGACCGCATGAAGCGCGAGTTCAAGGTCGAGGCCAACGTCGGCGCGCCGCAGGTGGCCTACCGCGAAACCATCCGCAAGAAGGTCGAGCAGGAAGGCAAGTACGCCAAGCAGTCGGGCGGCAAGGGCCAGTTCGGCCACGTCTGGCTCACCATCGAGCCGAACGAAGTGGGCAAGGGCTACGAGTTCGTCAACGAGATCGTCGGCGGCGTCATCCCCAAGGAATTCATCCCGGCGGTGGACAAGGGCCTGCGCGACGCGATCAAGACGGGCGTTCTCGCCGGCTACCCGGTGGTCGACATCAAGATCTCGCTGACCGACGGTTCGTACCACGAGGTCGACTCGTCCGAAATCGCGTTCCGCGTCGCCGCGTCCATGGCCTTCAAGGATGGCTGCAACAAGGCCAACCCGGTCCTGCTCGAGCCGATCATGGCGGTCGAAGTGGAAACCCCGGAAGACTACACCGGCGACGTCATGGGCGACCTCAACCGCCGCCGCGGCATGATCCTGGGCATGGAGGACAACTTCGGCGCCAAGGTCATCAAGGCCGAGGTCCCGCTGTCCGAGATGTTCGGTTACTCGACCTCGCTGCGCTCCATGAGCCAGGGCCGCGCGACCTACACGATGGAATTCAAGAAGTACCAGGACGCCCCGCGCAATGTCCTGGAAGCGCTGAACAAGAAGTAAGGTTTCAGACCCCGAACCGCAGTCCGCAACATCATTTTCAAGGTTAAGAGCAATGGCAAAGGAAAAATTCGAGCGCAAGAAGCCGCACGTGAACGTGGGCACGATCGGTCACGTTGACCATGGCAAGACCACGACGACGGCCGCGCTGACGAAGGTGTCTGCGGACAAGTTCGGC
>NZ_PSNW01000021.1 GCF_002930645.1 Solimonas fluminis
ACTCTCCAATTAAATATGTATAACTGGATGGCACCTCAACCCCAAAAGGGTCTTCAGTGCCGTAAGAGCTATCTTCGCTATGCTCAACTTACGTTTGGCTTTACGTTGATACTCTCGGTTGTGCTGCTGTGGCTTCTGCCACGCACCGGGAGCACCCACACAAATTACTTGCTAATTTGTTCTTAAAGATCAGTGCTTTAGGGCTTCGTCGTTTTGCGTCGTTGCCGTCAGCGAGGAAGGCGAATTCTAGGGAAAATTCGAGGTGCGTCAACACTCACCTGCAGACAAAAGCATAAGCAGCTGTTTTTATGGCGTTTTATGTTTTTGCGAAAGATCGATGAAACCCTGAAACGCGCTGATTTTGGGCAGTTTTTAGCCAAAAAATGAACGTTTCTTGACCGCCGCCCGCAGAAGCCCTTTCACGCGCCCTCCCGAGCCGCCGGCCACCGCCGCCGGCGTCGCCAGGCTCCAGACGCGGGAAGGGGCCCTGGCGGGCCCCTTCCTGCGGGTCTTTCAGCCGGCCTGCTCGATCAGCTCGGCATAGGCGTAGCGCCGGGAGCCGACCTGCAGCAGGTAGGTCTGCCCGGGCTTGAGCAGCAGCCCGCGATCCTCGATGCGGACCTGGTCCACCCGCACGGCCTTCTGGTCGAGCATGCGGTTGGCCTCGGAGGTGGACGGTACCAGTCCGGCTTCCTTCAGCAGCTTGCCGATCTGCAGGCCGGCGGCGGGCGCCGGCAGCTTCACGGTGGGGATGTCGGCCGGCAGCGAGCCCTGCGAGAACTGCGCGATGAAGGCCGCCTTGGCCGACTCGCCGGCGCCGCCGCCGTGGAAGCGGTCCACGATCTCCACCGCCAGGCCCATCTTGATGTCGCGCGGATTGGCGCCCTCCTCCACCGAGCGCCGCAGGCCGGCGATCTCGGCCAGGGGGCGGAAGGACAGCAGGTCGTAGTAGCGCCACATGAGCGTGTCGGACACCGACATCAGCTTGCCGAACATCTCGCCGGGGGCGTCGTTGACGCCCACGTAGTTGCCCAGGCTCTTGGACATCTTCTGCACGCCGTCCAGGCCCTCGAGGATGGGCACGGTCATGATGCACTGGGGACGCTGGCCGTAGGCCGCCTGCAGGTGGCGGCCCACCAGCAGGTTGAACTTCTGGTCGGTTCCGCCCATCTCTACGTCGGACTTCAGGGCAACGGAGTCGTAGCCCTGGAGCAGGGGGTAGAGGAATTCGTGGACCGCGATCGGCTGGCCGGCGGCGTAGCGCTTGGTGAAGTCATCACGCTCCATCATGCGGGCCACGGTGTGCTGGGCGGCGAGCTTGATCAGGCCCTCGGCGCCCAGGGCGTCGAGCCACTGGCTGTTGAAGACCACCTGGGTCTTCTCCGGGTCCAGGATCTTGAACACCTGGGTCCGGTAGGTCTGGGCGTTTTCCTCAACCTGTTGCCGCGTAAGGGGTTTTCGGGTTTCGTTCTTGCCGGTCGGGTCGCCGATCATGCCGGTGAAGTCGCCGATCAGGAAGATCACCTCGTGGCCCGCCTCCTGGAAGGCACGCATTTTGTTAAGCAAAAGCGTGTGGCCCAGATGCAGGTCCTTGGCCGTGGGGTCGAACCCCGCCTTGATTCTCAGTTTCTGGCCTTTCGCCTCCGCCTCCGCAAGGCGGCTGCGAAATTCAGCATCCGGGATGATTTCGTCCGTTCCACGGACGAGTTCGGCGAGATCGGCGGTCATGGGAAATGCAATGGAATAGGGGTAGACGGGGCGGTCATAAGGCCGGGCTCGCTGCAGACTGAGCCGGAGTTACCAGGGGATTTTCTTGCAATGCCTAAAAAAGTATGTTTCCTTACGCATTATGACACCCGGAGAGACGCCGGTCACAAAGGCGACCCCGGCATGAACCGCAGAGCCCCGCGCGGTTTCACGTTTTTTGAGTTATCACGATGAATTTCGATTATAGCCCAGCCGAGCTGGCTCCCCGCCGCTCGGCCAAGCGCTCCGTTGTGATGGCGACGATCTCCGTCGCCATGCTGGCCGCCATTGTCGGCCACGAGAGCATCGCCACGCGCAGCAGCGCCCTGTCGGGCGCGGCGCCTGCCGACGTGGCCGCCGCCTTCCCCACGCCGGCTTCGGACCTGGCGCTGGACGCGCAGCTGCAGGCCCAGGCCACCGCGGAAACGCCGGCCGCCCCGTCGCTGACCGACTGGAAGGCGCTGACCGTGGAAAGCGGCCAGACGCTGTCGACCATCTTCGAGGCCGAAGGCCTGCCGCACAGCGAGTCGCTGCAGCTGCTGACGCTGAGCCAGGACGCGCGCCAGCTGCGCAACCTGCGCCCCGGCGAGGTGATCCGCCTGCGCCGCAACGCCGAAGGCAGCCTGGAGGAACTGAGCTACGAGCTGGACGAGACGCATACGCTGCAGGTGCGCCGCGTCGATGACCAGCTCGAGGCCTTCACCATCGCCGCCGAGCTGGAGAAGCGCCAGGCCGAGGTGGCCGGCGTGATCGACTCCTCGCTGTTCGCCGCCGCCCAGAAGGCCGGCCTGTCCAACCGCCTGACGCTGGAACTGGCGCAGATCTTCAACTACGACATCGACTTCGCCCTGGACCTGCGTCGCGGCGACCGCTTCGTGGTGGTCTATGACGCCTACTACAAGGACGGCAAGAAGCTGCGCGACGGCAACATCACCATCGCGGAGTTCGTGAACAAGGGCAAGGTCCACCAGGCGATGCGCTACGTGGACAAGAAGGGCAATGCCGCCTACTACGCGCCGGACGGCAGCTCCTTCCGCAAGGCCTTCATCCGCACGCCGGTCGACTTCGCCCGCATCAGCTCGGGCTTCAACCTGGCCCGCAAGCACCCGATCCTCAACGTCATCCGCGCCCACAAGGGCGTGGACTACGCCGCCGGCACCGGCACCCCGGTGAAGACCACCGGCGACGGTACCGTCGAGTTCCTCGGCAAGAAGAGCGGCTACGGCAATGTCATCATCATCAAGCACGGCCAGAAGTACGAGACGCTGTACGGCCATCTGTCGCGCTTCCGCAGCGGGCTGCGCGCCGGCTCCAAGGTGAAGATGGGCCAGGTGATCGGCTACGTCGGCGCCACGGGCCTGGCCACCGCGCCGCACCTGCACTACGAATTCCGCGTGAACGGCCTGCACGTCAACCCGATCACCGTGGCCCTGCCGCGCGCCAACCCGCTGTCGAAGTCGGAAGTGGCCGCCTGGCGCGCCGAGAACGCCGGCGCCCTGGCCGCGCTGGAGTCGATCTCCATGCAGCAGTCGGCGATGGTGCAGGACTTCTCCGGCCGGAACGCGACGCCCTGATCGCAGGGCCGGCGCCGATGCCGGCCCAAGCCGACCCTGATACGGGCCCCGGCACTCCTGCAGTAACATCAGGCCGATGGAATACTTCATCGGCCTGATGTCGGGCACCAGCATGGACGGCATCGACGCCGCCGTCTGCGCCTTCGACGACTCCCTTCCCGAACCCCGCTTCCAGGGCGTGCAGGCACATGCGGCCGGGCACTACCCGGCGCCCCTGCGCGAACGCCTGCTGACGCTGCAGCGCACGGTGCCGCAGCTGTCGCTGCGCGAGCTGGCCGAACTGGACCGCGACGTGGCGCGGGCCTTTGCCGACGCCGCCGGTGCGGCGCTGGCCGCCGCCGGCCTGCCGCCCGGTGCCATCCGGGCGGTCGGCTCCCATGGCCAGACGGTGTTCCACGATCCCGCCGGCACCTGCGGCAGCATCCAGCTGGGCAACCCTTCGCTGGTCGCACAGCGCCTGGGCATCACCACCGTGGCCGACTTCCGCCGCGCCGACGTCGCCGCCGGCGGCCAGGGGGCGCCGCTGGTGCCCGCCTTCCATCACGCGCTGTTCGCGCGCGCGGACCGGCCGCGGGTGGCCCTGAACCTCGGCGGCATCGCCAACATCACGCTGCTGCCGGGCGCGGACGCCTCGGATGTCAGCGGCTTCGATACCGGCCCGGCCAACGGGCTGATGGACGAATGGGCGGAGCGGCAGCTCGGCCGGGCCTATGACGAGGACGGCCGCTTCGCCGCAAGCGGACGGCTGCACCCGGAGTTGCTGGAGGCCCTGCTCGGCGATCCCTACTTCGCCGCACCGCCACCCAAGAGCACCGGCCGCGGCGACTTCCACCTGGACTGGCTGCGCCACCGCTATCCCGGCCTGGACGGCCTGGCGCCGGCCGATGTGCAGCGCACGCTCTGCGAACTGACGGCGCGGACGGTGGCGGATGCGATCCGCCGCCATGGCCCGCGGACGCAGGAGGTGCTGGCCTGCGGCGGCGGCACGCGCAACCCCCTGCTGATGGAGCGCCTGCGGGCGCTGCTGGCGCCGATGGCGCTGGGCACCACGGCGGGCGCCGGCCTGGATCCGCAGCATGTGGAGGCGGCCGCCTTCGCCTGGCTGGCGATGCGGACGATGAGGGGATTACCCGGGAACCTGCCGGCGGTGACGGGGGCGGAGCGGCCGGTGATCCTCGGCGGGATCTACCGGGCCTGAGGCCGTTGGCGAATGCAGGAGCGGGCCGTCAGCCGCTCCTGCCAGACAGATTGACTGCGGGAGCGGTCCAGCCGCGATCCTTCGCAGAGCATCCCCCAAAGATCGCGGCTGGAGCCGCTCCCACGAAGCTCTAGACGGAAAACGAGTTACCGCAGCCGCAGGTCGTGCTCGCATTGGGGTTGCGGATCACGAACTGCGAACCCTCGACGCTTTCCTTGTAGTCGATCTCGGCGCCCATGAGGTATTGCACGCTCATGGGGTCCACCAGCAGGGTGACGCCGTTCTTGACCACCACGGTGTCGCCTTCCTCGGCGGCCTTGTCGAACTTGAAGCCGTACTGGAAACCGGAACAGCCGCCGCCGGTGACGAACACCCGCAGCTTCTGGTCGACGTCGATTTCCTCGTCCAGCAGTTCGCGGACCTTGTTGGCCGCGGCCTCGGTGAAGATCACCGTCTCGAACTCAGCTTCAGCTTCCATCACAGCACACTCTTGCCCTCGCGGGCGTCAAAGAACCGCCTTACAGACCCTTGGCGCGCCGAGCCTCGCTCAGCTGGTCCACCGAGTCATCGGCCGGCTTCTGCGTCAGCGCCGCCGGAGCACGGCCGGCTTCGCCTTCATGCACGAGCTGGCCGTTGACCGTGGCGCCGCCTTCCATCTCGATGATCTTGTAGTAGACGTTGCCGTTCACGCGGGCCTTGGCGGCCAGGGTGATCTTTTCCGTCGCATGCACGTCGCCGGTGACGGCGCCGTTCAGGACAATATTGGGGACGCGGACGTCGCCTTCAACCAGGCCGGTGTCGCTGACCGACAGGGAGGCCGCCTTGTCGCTGTTGGCGATGACCTTGCCCTTGATCTTGCCGTCCACGTGCAGGCCGCCGGAGAAGCGGACGTCGCCGAGAATCTCGGTCTGACGGCCGATCAGGGTATCCACCGGGGTGGACGAGCTGTTGCCCTTGGGATTGCTACCGCCGAACATTTTCATTTCCTCCACCTCCGGCCAGGATCCGATTCCATTCGAAGCTCTCCTCGGGCCGGGGAGTGTTTTCGCCGTCAATCTGGAGCGAGACGACGACACGCTGCGGCTTGAAGCCTTCCGGCAACCGGAATTCGCCGCGGAATTCCTCGTAGTACTTCATCGAGAATATCAGCTTTTTGATGTCGCCGACGGCGATGTCGTCGAGCGCCAGGTTGTGCCGGACGGCGCCGTTAAGTCCTTGAATTTCCATTCGCACATTGCCGCCGAAGAAGCGGTCCTTCTGCGCCGACTGGATCAGGGTGAGGTCGTAGCTGTAGGTCCGGGGCTCACGGTCCTTGGGCTGCAGCTTGATGTCGTGCACGCGCACGCCCGAGCGGGTCTGCCCGGTGGGCGACATGCCGCGGTAGAAGGTCAGCTGCTCGCGCAGGGAGGACACCTCGCTCTGCAGCGCGGTCAGGGATTGCCGGACCTCGTCGCAGGCATGGCTGTCGATCTCCACCGAGCGCTTCTGGTAGGCCAGCTGGTTGCGCAGGTCCTCCACCTCGGCGCGGGCGGCACGCAGGTCGCGGCTGAGGTTGCGGCGCTCGTCCTGGGCCCGCTCCAGCTCGGTCTGGGCCCGCTCGAAGTCCGACACCGTGGTGGCGCGGGTATAGGAGTACAGGCCCCACATCAGCACCGCCAGCAGGGAGACGCCGCCCGCCACCAGCCCGGTCTTGAGCCAGGGCCGGTGGCGGGCGATGACGATCTTGTGCTGCATGGCGGATGCCCCGGCCTACGGCGACAGCGGCGGGGCGTCCAGGCCCAGGCTCTCGTCCAGGCCCAGCATCAGGTTGAGGTTCTGGATGGCCTGGCCCGAGGCGCCCTTGACCAGGTTGTCGATCACCACCAGCACCACGGCGGTCTTGCCGTCCGGCGCCTTGTGCACGGCGATGCGGCAGCGGTTGCTGCCGCGCACGCTGCGCGTCTCCGGGTGCTCGCCCGCGGGCATGACGTCCACGAAGGGCTCGCCGCGGTAGCGCGACTCGTACAGGGCCTGCAGGTCCACGGAGGGGTCCTTGAGGCGCGCGTAGAGCGTGGAATGGATGCCGCGGATCATCGGCGTCAGGTGCGGGCTGAACACCAGGCTGACCGGCGTGTCGGACATGCGGCGCAGGCCCTGGGTGATTTCCGGCCAGTGCCGGTGCCCGGGAATGCCATAGGCCTTCATGGTGTCGGCCGCCTCGCCGAACAGCGAGCCGATCCTGGCTTCACGGCCGGCACCGCTGACGCCGGACTTGCAGTCGGCGATCAGATGCTCGGCGTCCACCAGGCCGGCCTCCAGCAGCGGCAGGAAGCCGAGCTGCACGGAGGTGGGATAGCAGCCGGGGTTGCCGACGATGCGCGCCCGGGAGATGTCCACCCGGTTAACCTCGGGCAGGCCATAGACCGCCTCGGCCAGCAGGTCGGGGCAGCTGTGGTCCATGCCATACCAGCGCTTGAACTCGGCGGTGTCCTGCAGGCGGAAGTCGGCCGACAGGTCCACGATCTTCACGCCGCGCGCCACCAGCTCCGGGGCCATGGCCATGCAGGCGCCGTGCGGCGTGGCGAAGAACACCGCCTGGCAATCCGACAGCGAGTCCACGTCGGGGACGCTGAACGTGAGGTCGCCGGTATAGCCGCGCAGGTGGGGGAAATGCTGGTCCGCACGCAGGCCGGCCTCCTTGCGCGAGGTCAGCTTCGTGACCTGCACCTGGGGGTGCTGCGCCAGCAGGCGCAGCAGTTCGGCGCCGGTATACCCGGTCCCGCCGACGATTCCGACCTTGATCATGACTCACATCCGTCCGTTGAGGGCGCGATAATAGAGGTTCCAGCCACCCCCACGCCACGCGCAGGCAGCCTCTGACATGCTTTGGATCAAGTCGTTTCACATCATCTTCGTCGTCGCCTGGTTCGCCGGCCTGTTCTACCTGCCGCGGCTGTTCGTCTACCACACCGAGGTCAAGGCCGCCGACACGGAGGGCTACCAGCGCTTCTGCACCATGGAGCGGCGGCTGATGGTGATGACCACGATCGGCATGATCGGCACCTGGGTGTTCGGCCTGTGGCTGCTGTCCCAGTTCCCGGGCTACATGAAGGCCGGCTGGCTGCACGCCAAGCTGACCCTGGTGCTGGCCCTGTCCGGCTACCACGGCTGGCTCAAGACCCGGGTCCGCGCCTTCGCCGAGCAGCGCAACACCAGGAGCGCGAAGTTCTACCGGATCATGAACGAGCTGCCGGCGCTGGGCCTGCTGGCGGTGGTGATCCTGGTGGTGGTGAAGCCGTTCTGAAGCTGGCGAAAGCCACCACCACAACCGAACCGTTCATCCCAACGAAAAAAGCCCCGCTTGCGCGGGGCTTTTTCATATCAAGGAGCTGTCGGGGCGCCATCCGTGGCGAGACCGCTGCTCGCCCAGCTACCCGCTGGCCGGCCATCCCTGGCCGCCCGCGAACAGCCGCAGGCGATGACATTCAGTCATCGCCAGAGCGCGGCTATTCGCCTTCCGCCGGAGCCCCGGCCGAGGACTGGATGTAGTTCTGGATGCCCATGCGCTCGATCAGGCCCAGCTGCTCCTCGATGAAGTCGATGTGGTGCTCCTCGCTGTCGAGGATGTCCTCGAACAGCTCGCGGCTGTTGTAGTCGCGGACCTGCTCGCAGTAGGCGATGGCGTCCTTGAGCAGGGGCACGGCCTCCAGCTCCAGGCGCAGGTCGCATTCCAGCAGTTCCTTCACGTCCTCGCCGATGTAGAGCTTGCCCAGGTCCTGCAGGTTGGGCAGGCCGTCGAGGAACAGGATGCGCTTGATGAGGCGGTCGGCATGCTTCATCTCGTCGATCGACTCGTGGTACTCGACCTTCTCCAGCTTCTTCATGCCCCAGTTGCCCAGCATGCGGGCATGGAGGAAGTACTGGTTGATGGCCGTGAGCTCGTTGCGCAGGGCCTGGTTGAGGAATTCTATGACCTTGGGATCACCGCGCATGGCGCGCTCCTGGGTGGGGGCTTTGGCGCACAGTGTAGCCCCTGGCCCCGCTCGGAGTCCAGCCCAAGTGGCTGTTTTTATTGGTTTTTTAAACGCTTTTGCATGCGATTCGCATGCGCGTTCAAGCCGGCTCAGGCGCTGAGGACGACCGGCTGGTTGGCGGCGGCCGGCATCAGCAGCGCCGGCGAGGCGGGCTGGGCCGCCAGGGCTTCGCCGAGGACTTCGCGGGCGGCGGGGACGCACTTGCCGCAGCAGGTGCCCAGGCCCAGTTCGCGGGTCAGGTCACGCAGGCTCACGACCTCCCCGGCCGCGACGGAGCGGCGGATGTGGCGGTCGGAAACGGCTTTGCAGACGCAGACGATCATGGGCTGCATTGCATACGAAATGATAATGATTGTCAATAAACTTCCGGTTTGCCCGACAAGCGGTTTCGGGGAACCGTCCCTGGCGCGACCTCGGTTGCCTAAATCAACCCCGGGGCATGTTTGGCTTGCTTCGGCATGACATAAAGTCATGCCTCAAACGGGGCCAACCATTCCATGGCCGCCCGCGACCCGGCGCAGGCGATGACATTTGGTCATCGCCCAGACGCGCCGGGCCACCCCTCGAGGCGATCCATCTGCCGGCGCAGGGAGGCCAGTTCGCGGTAGAGGTAGTCCAGCTCGCGCCGGTGGTCGTAGCGCTGCTCGCGCGTCAGGCCGGGGTCGCCCAGGGCACGCTCGTGCTCGTCGATGCGGCCGCGCAGCTCATTGGCGTCCTGCTCCAGCTGGTAGAGTTCGCGGCCGAGCTCGTACTCCGGCAGGAAGGCCGCCTCGGCCTCCAGCGGGCAGACGCGCTGGTAGGCGGCGCCGCGGCGCCCTTCGCGGTAGCCGTTCTCGGCGGTGCAGTAGTAGCGCAGGCCCTGCTCCCGGCCGGCGAGATAGCTGCGGTCGTCGGGAATGATGCCGTGTTCGCGGCAGGCGTCGCGGTGCTCCTCCAGCCGGCTGGCCGGATAGCCGGACTGCCCGTCGCGGGCGCCGAGGTCGGTCCAGTTGGCCTGCAGGCACTCGTTGCGGTCCAGCGTGGCGCAGCCGCCCAGCAGCAGCGTGGCCAGCAGCCCGGCCGCCGGCCTCACGCCGCAGCCGTCCGGGGAGCGTCTTCCGGGGGCTGCCGCCCGGACTGGCCCAGCAGGGGCGCCAGCTCGGTCAGCGCGCGGCGATAGACCTCGCGCTTGAACTCCACCACTTCGTCCATCGGCAGCCAGTAGTCCACCCAGCGCCAGCCGTCGAATTCCGGCTTGTCGCTGGCGTCGAAGCGCACCAGCTGGTCACCGCCGAGCATGCGCAGCGCGAACCATTTCTGCTTCTGGCCGATGCACAGGCGCCCGCGCGGGCGGCGCAGGTAGCGCTGGGGCAGGCGGTAGCGCAGCCAGCCGCTGGTCACGCCGATCACCTCGACGTGCTGCGGCAGCAGCCCGAGCTCTTCATGGAGCTCGCGGAACAGGGCGGCCTCGGGAGACTCGCCGCGCTTGATCCCGCCCTGCGGAAACTGCCAGGCCTGCTGGCCGATGCGCTTGGCCCACAGCACCTGGCCGGCCGCGCTCGTCAGCACAATCCCAACGTTTGGACGGAATCCTTCTGAATCAATCACTTGAGGTGGGATAATGAATAGGTTCTCGAAGGATAATGGCAAATCCCCCCGGTGCTGTATATGCCCCGGTTAAGATGCCGCCCCCGAAGCTTCTCCCAGCCGCTCCGACCCCCCATGAAAATCGCCGTCTTCGACCTCGACCATACCCTGCTGGCCAGTGACAGCGACTACCTCTGGGGCCAGTTCCTGGTCGAGCAGGGGCATGTGGACCGCGAGGCCTACGAGCGCGACAACCGGCGCTTCTACGAGGAATACCAGGCCGGCACGCTGGACATCCTCAAGTTCTGCGCCTTCTCGCTGAAGCCGCTGTCGCAGCACAGCATGGAGACGCTGCAGGCCTGGCGCCGCCAGTTCATCCGCGAAAAGATCGAGCCGGTGGTGGCCGCGGGCGCACCCGCGCTGCTGGAGCGCCACCGCGCCGAGGGCGCGACGCTGCTGATCACCAGCGCCACCAACCGCTTCGTCACCGAGCCGATCGCCGAGCTGCTGGGCGTGCCGCACCTGATCGCCACGGACCCGGAGATCCGCGACGGCCGCTACACCGGCCAGGTCGCCGGCCTGCCGAACTTCCAGGGCGGCAAGGTGGTGCGCCTCCGGGAATGGCTGGCAGCGCAGCCGCAGGCCTACACGCACATGACGGCCTACAGCGACTCGCGCAACGACATCCCGCTGCTGGAGATGGCGCAGCAGGCGGTGGCGGTGGACCCGGACGAGGTGCTGCGCGACGAGGCGGTGAAGCGCGGCTGGCAGGTGATCAGCCTGCGGGGATCCCCCGCGGCGGCGAACTAGCCGCCCGTGGCGGCCTCGCGATGGATGCGCTCGAGCTCATCGCGCAGGCCGGATTCGCGCAGGTGCGCGAAGTGATCGTCGCGTAGCGCGGTCAGCAGCTTCACGCGGGTATCGAGCGCGGCATAGGCCTCGCGGAAGGCATGGAGCCGCTCTTCGCCGGTCCCCTGGACCGCCGCCGGGTCGGCAATGCCCCAATGCGCCTGCACCGGCGCCCCCGGCAGCACCGGGCAGGTTTCGCCGGCCGCTTCGTCGCAGACCGTGACCACCAGGTCCAACTCCGGCTTGCCCTCGCCGCAGAACTCGTCCCAGGACTTGTTGCGCAGCCCCTCGGAGGACAGCCTGTGGCGCCGCAGGGTTTCCAGCGTCAGCGGATGCACTTCGCCGCGCGGATGGGCCCCGGCGGAAAAGGCCTGGAAGCGCTCATGGCCCCAGTGCCGCAACAGGGCTTCGGCCATGATCGAACGGGCGGAATTGCCGGTGCAGATGAACAGCACGCGGATCGGGTTTTCGGCGCTCATCGGGGCAGCTCGCATGGGGATGAGCCCCATGGTCGCCCCCGCGCGGTGACACGGGCGTGACGGGCGCCTTGCAAGGCGCCCCTGCGGTTCGCGCTACAGCGCCAGACCGGCGAAGGCGCCGTGCAGCTTCCCGTTGCTGGCCAGCACGGTGGTGGTGTCCAGGCCCACCGGACCGCCATTGAGATCGGTGAAGGTACCGCCCGCTTCGCGCACGATCACGGTCAGCGCGGCGATGTCGAGGATGTTCACGTCGGATTCCACCACCGCGTCGATGCGGCCCGAGGCCAGCAGGTGGTAGTGCACGAAGTCGGCGTAGCCACGGATGCGGTGCAGCTGCGGGATCAGCCGGCCCAGTTCGGCCCACTGCGGCGACCTGGCCAGGCGCGCGAGGTTGCCGGTGGACAGCGTGGCCTTGGCCAGGGTGTCGATGCGGCTGACCTGCAGGCGCTCGCTGCCCAGCCAGGCACCCTTGCCCTTCTCCGCCCAGATGGTTTCGCCGGCACCGCCGTTCCAGCAGGGGGCCGAGGACACGCCCAGCACCAGCTCGCCGGTGCCCGTGCCGGGGCTCGACAGGTCTCGCTTCATCAGCGCGATCTGGATCGAGAACATCGGGTAGCCGCGGACGAAGGCCTTGGTGCCGTCGATGGGATCCACCAGCCAGAGGTACTCGGCATCCTGGTTGGACTTGCCGGTTTCCTCGCCGAAGAAGCCGTGCTCGGGGAAACGCGCCTGCAGCACGGCCTTGATCGCCTTCTCGGAGGCCACGTCGACCTCGGTCACCGGGCTGGCGTCGGCCTTGTACTGCACGTCGAAGTTGCCGCGGTAGGCCTTGCGGATGATCTCGGTGGCGGCGGCGGCGGCGTCGAGGGCGGCGCTCAGGAAGGGGCTGTTCATCGGGGAAAAGGGTCTGATCGGGAGCTAATCCGCGCGCATGATACGGCCTCGGGGCCTTCCTGCGTATAATCCGCCCCGCTTCAGGTTCCCCGGGCTGATCCCCGGGGTGAAACGGGAAGAGCGTGCAAAGCGCTCACTGCCCCCGCAACGGTAAGAGGTTCGGGACCGGCTACAAGCCACTGTGCCGCAGGCATGGGAAGGCGCCGGTCCAGCAAGCCTCGAGTCCGGAGACCGGCCTCAAGCAGGCTCCGGCGCCTCGCCGGTTTTTCGTTCTGACGCTGCGGGGATGCAGCGGGGGATATATCTCGTGAAGAAGCTCTTGCTGGGCGCCGTGCTGGCGCCTTTCGCCGCCGTTGCCAACGATGCCGTGGTGCTGGACCCGGTCTACGTCACCGCCACCCGCTCCGAACAGGCCGATGTCCGCCTGCCGGCGGCCGTCAGCACCATCACCCGCGCGCAGATCGAATCCTCCGGTGCCGCCAACCTCGTCGAGGTGCTGCGCAGCTTCGGCGGCGCGCAGGTCACCGACCTCTACGGCGACGGCTCGCGCGCACAGATCGACCTGCGCGGCTTCGGCGACGCCGCCAACGCCAACACCCTGATCCTGGTCGACGGCCGCCGCCTCAACAACCCGGATATCGCGCCGCCGGACCTGAGCAGTATCTCGCTCAAGGACGTCGAGCGCGTCGAAATCCTCAACGGCAGCGCCGGCGCGCTCTACGGCGACCAGGCGGTGGGCGGCGTGATCAACATCATCACCCGCGCCCGCACGGGCAACACGCTGGGCCTGGAACTGGGCGGCGGCAGCTATGACGGCTACCGCGCGCGCGCGAACGGCGGCCTGAACAGGAACGGCCTGAGCCTGCGCCTGTCGGCCGAGACGCGCAGCAGCGACAACTACCGCGACCACAACCAGCTGGACTACAGCAACGTGCTGGGCCGCGCCGGCTACGACTGGGGCACCGGCGGCGCCTTTGCCGAAGCCTCCTGGGTCGATGAGGACCTGCAAACCCCGGGCTCGCTGTTCGCCGCCGAGGTGAAGGCCGATCGCCGCCAGTCGGCGGCGCGCTTCGCCAACGACTTCTCCGACACCGATACGCGCGTGCTGCGCCTGGGCGTCAACCAGGCGATGGGCTCGCGCTGGAAGCTGGAGGCCGAGGCCACCGAGCGCCGCTCCGACGGCAGCTTCCGCCTGGGCACCTTCGGCATCGCCACCCAGGACTCCTTCCAGGATCGCAAGCTGCGCGCCTTCAATCCCCGCGCCGTCGGCCGGTTCCCCATGGGCAGCGGCAGCGCCCTGGTGACCCTGGGCAGCGACCTGCAGCGCGCCGATTACGAGCTCACCTCGCAGCTCGGCACGCAAAGCAACCGCCAGGACCAGACCGACGTCTACGGCCAGGCGATCCTGCCCGTGGCGCCGGCCCTGGACCTCACGCTCGGCCTGCGCCGCGCGCGCGTCGAGAACGAAGTGGAGGACGGCTTCACGTTCGTGCAGCCCACCGAGTTCACCGACAACCGCACGGCGGGCGAAGCGGGCCTGTCCTGGCGCGCCCGCGAGGGCCTGCGCCTGTTCCTGCGCTACGACCGCAACTACCGCTTCGCCAAGGTCGACGAGTTCACCAACGCCGGCGCGCCGGCGGGCTCCAACACCAACCTGCTCGACACCCAGACCGGCGATTCCTACGAGGCCGGTGCCGAATGGACGCGCGCGGCGGTCACGCTGCGCGGCACGCTGTTCCGGACCGACCTGGAGAACGAGATCGCCTTCGACCCGACCACGTTCACCAACATCAACCTCGACCATACCCGGCGCGACGGCATGCTGCTGGAATCGCGCTGGCAAGCCCTGGATCGCCTGACGCTGGCCGCCGCCGGCCAGTACGTGGATGCCCAGATCCGCAACGGCGGCTTCGCCGGCAACCCGGTGCCGCTGGTGGCCCGGCTCAGCGGCAAGGTCTCCGCCGATCTCGGCCTGCCCTACGGCCTGAACGCCTACACCGAGGTGGTGGCGGTGGACGCGCGCGGCTTTGCCGGCGACTACGACCAGACGCTCGACGAGCTGCCGGGCTACGCGGTGGTGAACCTGGCCCTGGGCTGGCGCTGGAACAAGCTGAGCCTGCGCGGCCGCGTGAACAACCTGCTCGACCACGAGTACAGCGAGTACGGCGCCGCCGGCACCGACCCCGGCACCTTCGCCGAGGCCGCCTCCTACCAGCCCTCGCCGGACCGCAACTTCTGGATCACGCTCGGCTACGAGCTGTAAGCTGCGCGTCCGTCCCCTCCCAGCGGGAGGACGGACTTTCCGGCTTCTGCAGAGAGCGCATCGCATGGGACATCGACTCAGCAAGATCGTCACCCGCACCGGCGACACCGGCACCACGGGCCTGGCCACCGGCGGCCGGCTGCCCAAGGCGCACCAGCGCGTGCAGTCCATGGGCGACGTGGACGAGCTGAACTGCCACATCGGCCTGCTGCGCACCCTGCCGCTGACGCCGGGCCTCGACGCCAGCCTGCAGCGCATCCAGCATGAGCTTTTCAACCTCGGCGGCGAACTGGCCATGCCGGGCCATGCGCTGGTGACCGAGGCGCACGTGGAGAAGCTGGACGAGGAGTTGGCGGCGCTGAACGAGAAGCTGCCGCCGCTGAAGGAGTTCATCCTGCCGGGCGGCTCTCCCGCCACGGCGCAGGCGCACATGGCGCGTGCGGTGGCGCGCCGCGCCGAGCGGGCGCTGTGGGTGCTGCACGCCGAGGAGCCGCTGAGCCCGTTCGCGATGCAGTACCTCAACCGGCTGTCGGACTACCTGTTCGTGATCGCGCGGACGCTGGGCAAGGCGCAGTCGGGGGCGGAGGTGGGTTGGCAGCGGGTTTGAGACTGCAGGTTCATGCGAGCCCCTTCATCGCGAGATGGAGGGGCTTTTTTCTTGCCGGAGCGAAAAGCGTTTGCCGAGGGAAAACTCTCCGCCCTCATAGTCTTGGTGAGCGCCAGCGAATGCTGTTGACGTTGGGGTCCCATGTGCGAGTGCCTGCGCGGTGGTCGGGCGCAGGGTCGAGCCGGACAGGATGTCCGGCCGAGGGGCCTCAGGCCAGGGATGGCCTGTGGGCCCGACCCGTCGGCGCCTGACCGCCGCGCAGGTTGCCCCGCCAAAGCGGGGCCACTCGGACTTGGGGGTGCTTTCTTTGGCTTACCTTTCTTTGCACAAGTGTTCAGACCGGACACATCCTTTACAGGTGTGCCAGGACATGGTTTACACATTACGCTTTGCGCAGGTCGATGTGCGCGAAGCGGTGATGGCAGAAGTAAAGATCGTATCGGCCCTGT
>NZ_PSNW01000022.1 GCF_002930645.1 Solimonas fluminis
GCATTCGGACAGCCTGTGGCCGGAGGTTCCGGAGTACCTGTACAAGAGCATCCGGCATCTCACCGATGCGCAGATCGACAAGGTCACGCACGGCAACGCGATGCGCTTCTTCAACTTCGACCCGTTCAAGCACCACCGTCGCGAGGACCTGACGGTGGGGGCGCTGCGGGCGAAGGCCAAGGCCGATGGGGTGGACACCACGCCGGTGTCCAGCGGCGGCGCCAAGCCGCTGGCGGAGGGCGAGCAGGCCCGCCCGATCACCTCCGGCGACCTCATGAAGATGTTCTCCCACCATTCCAAGGCCGCCTGAGNCAGCGATGCTGGATCAGACTCGCCCGGGCCCGCGGACCAAGACGCAGCGGCGCCCCCAGGACCCGGCGCGGACCCGCGCCGCGATCCTGGAGGCCGCCAGCAGCTTGCTGGCCAAGGACGGCCCCGAGGGCCTCAGCGTCTCGCAGGTGGCCCAACTCGCCGGCGTCAACCGCGGCACCGCCTACCAGCACTTCCAGACGCGCGAGCAACTCCTGGAGGCGACTACCGCCTGGGTCAGCGAAAACCTGAGGCGCGCGGTGTTCGGCGACGGCAGCAGCGTCCATGCCGTGGCGCCCAGCGATCCGCAGTGGGTGGTCGAGCGGATGGCCGGGTTCGCGATGGAGAATCCCGAGCTGGGCCGTGCCTGGCTATTCGAGGTGCTGAGTTCCAGCCAGCCGGCCAGCGATCCCTTCTGGCATCACTACAAGACGCTGTTCGAGAAGTTCGCGCGCTCGGACCGTGCCCAGCCGGGCATCGACACCGAAGTGCATTCGGTGATCATGCTGATCGGAACCTTCCTGTGGCCGGTCTTCGTGCGCTCCCGTGCGCGCACGGCGCGCGAACGCCAGGAGCTGGTACAGCGCTTCACCAACGAAATGCTGCGCCTGAGCCTGTCCGGCACCATGCGCCCGGAGGAGTTCCCGGAGCTGCAGGCGAAGATGCCCCAGGTCGCGGCCGCGAAGAAGCCGCGCCGCTAGCGGCGCGGGCTCCTCAGGAAGCCTGGAACAGCTTGCGCACCTCGCGCCGCAGCAGCTTGCCCATCTCGTTGTAGGGCAGTGCCTCCAGCACGGCGACGCGATCCGGCACGCGCGAGGAGCGCAGGCGGTCGCGGATCAGCTTCTTGAGTTCCTCTTCCGAGGGGACTTCGTGCGGCGGCCGCACCACCACCGCGATGCCCACCGCCTCGCCCCACTCCAGGGAGGGTACGGCCACCGCCGCCGCATCGGCGATGGCCGGGTGCGACAGCAGCACCTCCTCGATCTCCCCCGGGGAGATGTTCTCGCCGCCGCGCACGATCACGTCGTCCGCGCGGCCCGCCAGGAACAGGTAGCCCTCCGCGTCCAGCCAGCCGGCGTCCCGGGTCGGGAACCAGCCCTGGGCATCCAGCGCGCTGCGCTCGCGGTACTCGCCGGACACCTGTTCGCCGCGCACGTAGATCTCGCCGCGTTCCCCGGCCGGCAGGGGCCTGCCGTCCTCGTCGCGGATCTCGATCTCCACCGTCGGCAGGGGGCGGCCGACCGACCCCAGGCGTGCCCGTGCCTGCGGGTCGCTGGCCTGGTGGGCGCTGCGGTGGTCTTCCGGCCCCAGCAGGGCGATGGTCGAGCTGGTCTCGGTCAGGCCGTAGGCATTGGTGAAGTCGGTCTGGGGGAACAGCGTCAGCGCGCGCTCGATCAGCTCCGTCGGCATCTTGCCTCCGCCGTAGGCGATGGCCTTCAGCGCCGGCAGCTCCGGCCGGTTGCCGGCATCCAGGCGCTGGATGATGCGGCCCAGCATGGTCGGCACGACGAAGGCGTTGCTGGCCTTTTCCCCGGCGGCCAGCTGCAGCCAGGCGTCCGGCTCGAAGGCCGGCAGCAGCAGGATGCGGCGCATGGCGTAGATCGAACTGAGCAACGCTGCGATGCCGGCGATGTGATAGGGCGGCACGCAGACCAGGGCGCCGTCGTCCTCGGGTGCGGAGCCGAAGTCCACCGTGCCCAGGATGTAGGACAGCAGGTTGGCGTGGCGCAGCAACGCCGCCTTGGGCGCCGCCGTGGTGCCGCTGGTGAAGATCTGCACCGCGACGCCGGCCTCGGGGGGCTCGCCTGCGATGGGCGCGGCCTGCTCGGCCACGGCCACGAAGTCGCCGCGGCTCCAGAGCTGATGGCCGCTGTCCGGGTCCAGCCGCCGGACGCGCTCGACATCGCCGATCACCCAGGCGGGCGCCACGCGCTTGAGCAGCGCCGCCAGGTCGGCATCGGCCAGGCGGTAGTTGAGGGGGACGTAGGGAACACCCGCCAGCGCCGCGCCGAACAGCGCGATGGCGGCGGCCTCGCTGCTCTCGTCCAGCAGGGCGACGTAGCCGACGCCGCTGGCGGAGAAGCGCGAGGCCGCGCCCTGCGCGGCCCGCAGCAGGGCGCCGTAGGACCAGCGGCGGCCGTCGCAGACCAGCCCGATGCGCCCGGGTTCGGCCTCGGCTGCCATCTGCAGGATTAGCGAGAGATTCATGGGTAGGTGCTCAGCTTGTCCGGCGACTCACGACGCTAGGATCCCCACTGCGTGGGGCCCCTCCACGCTGCTCGCACCTTCAATCCGAAGACGGCAGCGGCTTCGCGTCCTTCGGCTGCAGCGCCACGCCGCCGATCGACAGCGAGCCCTGTCCTGCCTTGGTGCACAGCAGTTCGACGCTGCCGGCGGCATCGGTATAGCGCTTGCCGATCTTGGTGCCTTCGGCAAAGGCCGGGTTCAGCGCGGCCTTCTCGGGCGGACGCTCGTCCCCCATCGGCACGCCGCCGCATTCCAGCACCACGTCGCTGCCGCGGACCACCATGACCTCGGTGTCGCAGGCGGCACTCTTCAGTTTCTTTCCAGGCTTCATGTCGTCTTCAAAAGGTCTTCAGGCAATGGCGCCGGCCGCCTTGAGCTGCTCGATGCGCTCCCACTCCAGGCCCAGCTCCATCAGGAAGGTCTCGGTGTGTTCGGAGGCCTGCGGGGCTCGCGTGGTCTTCACCGGCTGGTGGTTGAACTGCACCGGGCCGCGCACCAGCTTGATCGGCGCGCCGCCGTCGCTGGATTCCACCTCGAACAGCATGTCGTTGGCCAGGGCCTGCTCGTCGGAGGCCAGGTCCAGCAGGCTCTGGATCGGTGCCCACTGGCCCTTCATGGTCTTGAGGTGCTGGCGCCAGTATTCGAAGGGCCTGGCCGCGAAGGCCGCGGCGATCAGCTCGCCGGCCTCCTTCCAGTTCGTCATCAGTGCCTTGGCCTCGGAGAAGCGCGGATCGTCCGCGGCTTCCGGGATGCCGAGATGGGTGAAGGTGTCGCGGATCTGCGGGCCCGGCGTCAGGATGCAGAGGTTGATCGTGCCGCCGTCCGAGGTGCGGTAGTTTCCGGTGAAGGGATTGCCGGGGTTGCCGCCGGAGGAGGGCATGCGGTTGCGCATGACCTTGCCGGCCTCGATGAACAGGTCGATGGCGCTGCCGGCGGCCCACCAGGCGGTGCTCAGCAGCGACACGTCCAGCTCGATGGCCTCGCCGGTGCGGTCGCGGTGGAACAGCGCCGCCGAGATGCCGCCGGCGATGTTCATGCCGCCGATGGAATCGCCGAAGGCGGCGATGCCCTGGGCCAGCGGCCCGCCCAGTTCCTCGGGCGACATGGCGTGGCCCACGCCGCTGCGCGACCAGAAGGCGGTGCCGTCGAAGCCGCCGACATCGCGCTCCGGGCCCTTGTCGCCATAGGCGCTGCCGCGGGCGTAGATGATCCGGGGGTTGATCGCGCGGATGTGCTCCACGTCGAACTTCATCTTCTGCCGCTGCGAGGGCAGGTAATTGGTCAGGAACACGTCGGCCGTCCTGGCGATCTCGTAGATCACCTGCATGCCTTCCGGCGTGGAGATGTCCACGCCCACGCTGCGCTTGCCGCGGTTGGGATGCTCCATCATCGTGTGGCGCAGCGGGTTGATCTTCATGCCGCCCATGTTGATGAAGCCGCGCTGCGTGTCGCCGCGCTGCGGATGCTCGATCTTGATCACGTCGGCGCCCCAGTCGGCCAGGATCGCGCCGGCCGCCGGCACGAACGTGAACTGGGCCACTTCCAGCACCCGGATGCCCTTCATCACCTGCGTCATGAGACTTCCTCCATCTTGGGCGCGATCATACTAATCAACAACATTGTTGCATATAGCCCTGGGGTGCGCTAGAAATGTCCCACGCTGCACAGACCCATACCTACAGGGCCCCCTGGGGCCTTCCGCCCGGAGCAAGCATGAAAATCGATTCCTCACTGGCCGCCGTCGTCACCGGCGGCGCCTCCGGCCTGGGCCTGGCCACGGTCAAGGCCCTGCGGCAGGCCGGCGCAGAGGTCGCGATCTTCGATCTCAACGAGGATGTCGGGCAGAAGGCCGCGGCGGAGACCGGCGCGCTGTTCTGCCAGTGCGACGTGCTGAGCGACGAGAGCGTCGACGCCGCCTACGCCAAGGCCCGTGCCGCCCACGGCCAGGAGCGCGTGCTGGTGTGCTGTGCCGGCGGCGGCAACGCCATTCCCACCGCCCGCCGCGACAAGAACACCGGCGAGATCAACATCTTCCCCAGCGACAAGTTCGAGTGGGTGCTGAAGCTCAACACCGTCGGTACCTTCCGCTGCATCACCCGGGCCGCGGCCGGCATGATGGCGCTGGAGCCGGTGAACGGGGAGCGCGGCGTGCTGATCAACACCGCCTCTGCCGCCGCCACCGAAGGGCAGATGGGGCAGGCCGCCTACTCGGCCGCCAAGGCCGCCATCGTCGGCATGACCCTGACCATCGCCCGCGACCTTTCGCGCGAGGGCATCCGCGTCAACACCATCCAGCCGGGCATCTTCAACACACCGGCGATGTCGCGGGCCACCCCGCAGATGCTGGAGGCGCTCGGCAACATGGTGCCCTTCCCTCCGCGCCTGGGGCACGCGGACGAATATGCCAGCCTGGCATTGGAGATGATCCGCAACGGCTATTTAAACGGCGAGACCGTACGCCTGGATGGCGCGATCCGCATGCAACCCCGTTGAGGAATCCCTGAAGAGGTCCGTTCGTGCCGATCCTGAGCCTGGCTTCGCCTCGCCCTCGGGCTTCTGCTTCGCCTTCCGGCGCAGCACCGGCGTGACGCCGCGCGAGTTCCGCCAGCGCGCGCCGCGCCTGGTGGCCTGAGCCGGCTTAGCCCGTCTCGAACAGCCGGCGCAGGGCCGGGCGCTCCACCTTCAGCGAGGGCGTGCGCGGCAGTTCCTCCACGAAGCGCCAGTGCACCGGGACATGCGTCGCCGGCAAATATTGGCGCAGGTGCGATTCCAGCTCGTCGATCCGCGCCGACGCCCCGGGCCGGAACTGCACCGCCACGGCCGGCACCTGGCCGAGCCGGGCATCGTCGAGTCCGATGGCCGCGGCTGCGGAAATCGCCGGATGCCGCATCAGCGCCCGCTCGATGGTCTCCGGCAGCAGCTTGAAGCCCCCGCGCATGATCGCGCCGTCGCTGCGGCCGCGGTGGAACAGGAATCCGTCCTCGTCGATCAGCGCCAGGTCCGAGGTGCGGATCCAGTCCGGCCCGATGCGCGGCGACACCACCTCCAGCACGCCCTCGCGACCGGCCGGCAGCAGCTCGCCGCTGTCCGGGTCGATCACGCGCAGCTGCGCGCCGGGCAGGGCACGTCCCACGCTGCCGAACTTCTTCTGCCCCCATTCGGCGTGCAGCTCCAGCGTCATTGCCGTGACCGGGCCGCCGAACTCCGTGGCGCCGTAGGACAGCAGGATGGGCACGCCGTAGCGTTCCTCGAAGGCGCGCTGCACGGTCGGGTCCAGCGGTGCCGCGCCGGTGCCGAGGCGGCGCAGGCAGGCCAGGTCGGCCGGCGGCAGCCCGGCATCCAGCACCATCTGCACGCCGGCCGGCGGCAGGCCACCGGCCTCCGGCCGGTAGCGCCGCAGGTAGTCGTGCCATCCCGCGACGCTGAAGCGTTCGGCCAGCACCACGCGCTGGCCCTTCAGCAGGGGCGGCAGGCTGGCATAGAGGCCGGAGATGTTCCCCAGCGGGAAGAACAGCAGGGTTGGCGTCGCCGCCGACAGGTCGCCGCCCAGCGGGCCCACGATATGCCGGGCAATCAGTTCATAGCTGACGGCAAACTGCTTCGGCGGGCCGGTCGTGCCGCTGGTGAGGATTTCGACGCGCGGCGGCAGCGGCTCCGGGACGAGGGAGTCCCGCGTGCGTTCCAGGCCCGGAAGAGCCTTCGCCTCCATGCCATCCAGTGCGATGACCGCGCTCCCGCGCTGCCGCAGTGCCGCCAGCACCGGCCCGCTGCAGTCCCGGGCCGCCAGCACCGCCACCGCCGGCTCCAGCCGCCCGAAATCCCGCGCCAGGGCCTCCGGCGACTGGAACGCATAGGCCATGCGCACCGTACGGCGGCCCGCGATCAGGCCCAGCAGGGCGGCCAGCGCCGCGGGATGGTTGCGCGGCACGAAGGCCACCGGGGCCTCCGGCGGCGCGCCGCTGGCGTCCAGCAGGCTGCCGAGGCGGTCGGCCAATTGCCGCAGTTCGCCCCAGGAATGCCAGCGGCCTTCGTATTCGATCGCCGGCCGGTCCGCCGGGCGTGCCAGCGCCGCGGCACAGGATGCGTCGAGCCCGGTGTTCATGAACTGCAGTCCCGCGAGCACGCTCTGCCAAAGGGAAAGGCGGCGCAGACCCGCAGGCAGGCCCGCGCCGCCTTCGTCATGTGGCGCTCAGGAGGCCCGGATGCCGATCGCCTTGGTCTCGAGGAATTCCTCGATGCCCTCGCGGCCCCACTCGCGGCCCATGCCGCTCTGCTTGTAGCCGCCGAAGGGCAGGTCGCCGGTGATGCTCATGCCGCCGTTCACGCTCAGCGCGCCGGCACGGATGCGCTTGGCCACCTTGAGCGCGCGCTCGGTGCTGCCGAACACCGCGCCGCCCAGGCCGTAGATGCTGTCGTTGGCGATGCGGATCGCGTCTTCCTCGGTGTCGTAGGGGATCACCGTCAGCACCGGGCCGAAGATTTCCTCCTGGGCGATGCGCATGTCGTTGCGCACGTCGACGAAGCAGGTCGGCTCGATGAAGAAGCCGCCGCCCTTGTCCGTGCGGACCTTGCCGCCGGCCAGCAGGCGCGCGCCTTCCTGCACGCCGATGTCGATGTAGCTTTTCACGCGTTCCAGCTGCCGCTTGGAGATCAGCGGACCCATGATGCAGGTCGGCTCGTCGTAGAGGCCCCACTTGCCGGCGAAGCCGGCATAGGCCATCTCCAGGGCCTTCACGGCTTCCTCGTAGCGGCTGCGCGGCACCAGCAGGCGCGTCGGGTAGGCGCAGCCCTGGCCGGCGTGGAACACCACCATCGAGCCCATCACCACCATCGGGAAGTTCGGCGCGTCGTCCAGCACGATGTAGGCCGACTTGCCGCCCAGCTCCAGGAACACGCGCTTGAGCGTGGCGGCGCCGTTCTCCATGATCTTCTTGCCCACCGCCGTCGAGCCGGTGAAGGAGATCAGGTCCACGCGCGGGTCCCTGGTCAGCATCTCGCCGGCCATGGCCGGATCGGCCGATGTCACGATGTTGAACACGCCCGGCGGGAAGCCGGCCTCCGCGGCCAGCTCGCCCATGAAGCTGCCCATCAGCGGCGTGTCCGGCGCGGGCTTCAGGATCACCGTGCAGCCGGCCAGCAGCGCGGCGACCACCTTGCCGACATTGACGTACAGCGGCACGTTCCAGGGCGTGATCGCTCCGACCACGCCGACCGCTTCGTAGGTCACCAGGCGCTTGGTGTCGAAGCCGTACTCGTTCTTGATGCCGCGGTCTTCCTGCCACTTCACGTCGGCATAGCAGGCCAGCAGGCTGTCGAAGCCGCCGAGCGCGCCGTCGATCTGCGCACGGGCGGCGGCGCCGATGGCCGATCCCACCTCGTCGCGCGCGATCTGCACCAGCTTGCCGCGATTGGCGAACAGCAGGTCCCGGTACTTCTTCAGCAACTCGAAGCGATACGCGTGGTTCCGCGACCAGTCGGTGTCGTCGAAGGCGCGGCGCGCGGCGGCGATGGCCTCATCCACGTCCGCGGCCGAAGCATCCGCCGCCTTGCCGATCACCTCGCCGGTCCAGGGGCCGATGTTGTCGTAGGTCTTGTCGCCGGCGGCGCGACGCAGTTTGCCGTCGATGTACAGCAGGGCTTCGGGAAGGCTCACGGTCTGGGTCTCCTCATGCGGCAAGTCTTGCTGCATGCACGGTCAAGTTGGAATCGGTTCTTGGGCGGCCATGGGATAGCCAGAACCTTCGTGCGCTTGCGGCTCGGCAGCGCCATGGCTGCAGAACTATAGTCATCAACGTTGTTCATTAAGTCAAGCGGCCGCCGCTGGGGAACATCCGCTTGTCTTCCCTGCCGGGAACCAAAAAGAAAAGCGGCCCCGGGATGCCCGGGAGCCGCTTCTTCGTGAAACCGTCCCTTGCCGCTCAGGCTTCGCGCACGCCCGTGAAGGGGAACGAGCCCATGAAGCCGGCCTTGACCTTGCCCGTCATGCTGGAGCCGTCGACGGTGGCGGTGAACTCCACCTTCATCTTCATCGGCTTGACGACATGGTTGATCCAGAACAGCTTGCTGCCGTCCCAGGTCGCGTCACTGATCTCGGTGGTCGAGCCCTGGCCGCTCTGGGCGCCGGTGACCTTGCCGTCCTGTTCCTGCAGCTCCAGGATGGTGTTCTGCGGGCCGGTGGGTGACTTGATGGTGATCTTCCATTTTCCTGCGACTGACATGGGTGGCTCCTGTTGTGACAAGGACCGGGGCAGGTAAGCGCCCCGGGATGTGAAATACAATAGTTCGCATAAAGCCAACAGCGCGTAGTCCATCGGGATGACGAACAAGATCTACCGGCCGCACCTGTCGACGGCGAGCGACGCCCGTGCCGTGCGCACGCGCGAGGCGCTGCGCGCCGCGCTGCTGGACCTGCTCGAGTCCAAGCCGCTGGACCAGATCACCATCCGCGACATCGCGGCGGGCGCCGGCATCGGCTATACGACCTTCTTCCGGCACCATCCCACCAAGGAATCCCTGCTTGACGATCTCGCTGCCGCGCAGATCCGCAGCCTGATCGAACTGGTGATGCCGGTGATGGACGCCCGCAGCGCCCGTGCGGGCTCCGAGGCGCTTTTCACTTACGTCGAGCAGCATCGCGCGCTGTGGACCACGCTGCTCAACGGCGGGGCCGCCGGTGCGCTGCGCGCGGAACTGCTGCGCGTCTCCATGGAGATCGCGGCGGAGCGCTCTCCCCCCAGGACCTGGCCACCCTTCGAGGTGGTGACCCTGTTGGTGGTGAGCGGCACGCTTGAGCTGCTGTCCTGGTGGCTGCGCCAGCCCCGGCCGCTGCCGATCCGTGAGATTGCGGAAATCCATCATCGCAACGTGGTGGAGCCGGCCCTGGTGCCGGGGCGCAAGCCTCCGGCGCGCGGCAAGGCCTGAGCGCGCTTCAGAGCAGGTCGCGGTAGACCGACAGGTCGCCCGCATAGGCAATGCCGCCCGGCCAGAAGCGGCTGCCGCTGACCTTCCGGAAGTAGTGCACCGTGCGCGCCGTGGAGCCGGACGCGGAGCGTGGCTGCATGGCGATGCCGCTGGGGCTGCGCCCGCCGGCGCGGGCGCTGAAATCCTTGAGCGTGAACAGCAGGTTGTCGGTCTGCTGGGCACAGAGCACCAGCTGGTCGCCCGGGCAGTAGTGCCGCGGCTCGATCTGCAGCGCCGACAGCTTGCCTCGCATCATGCCCACGTGCCCCGGCACGTTGATCACCTCCACGCTGTGCACGTTCTCGTACCAGTCCTGGTACTCGGCATGGCGCCCGGGCACGTAGTTGGCAAGGATGATGCTGACGCCCGACAGCGGCTCCGCGCGGTTCCAGTTCGGGCTGATCTTCCAGTCCGTGTACATCTCGTAGCTGTAGAGGCGCTCGGTCTCGTCGTCCGCCACCAGGCCGGCATCGCGCGCCGCGGCGATCAGCGGGCCCAGCGCGGGCAGGTCGATGGCGGGCGAGGGCAGGTCGAAGTCGTAGACGCTCAGGAAGCGCCAGGGCTGCGGGATGTCCGGCATGATCTGCTGCGGCGTCACCTCGTAGCGGTCCGTCTCGCGGAAGCCGCGCAGCGCCGCCAGCGCCTGGCGGTGCGGGCCGTCGAACCAGGCGGCGTACTCGGCCTCGCGCCCCGCGGGCACGTTGTGCAGGTGGATGGTCGTGTAAAGCGCCATGGGGAGCCGCCGGCCTCTCGCTTCGTTTTCGTGTCCGGAAATAGACATCAATGGTGACTAGGGGTCAAGCGCCCCGGCGGCAGTGTTCCCTGCCCGTGAAAGAATAAACACCACTGTTGATTAAATTAAAGGTTTGTGCGATAACAGGACACTGCGCTGCCTCCGGGCGGCGCTTCCGCTTCCACCCGGGCGCCGGGCACACGGTGCCTTGAACATTTGCCGAGGAGACCCCCATGAAGATGAACGACATGGTGCTGATCAGCGTGGACGATCACATCAGCGAGCCGCCGGACATGTTCAAGGCGCACCTGTCTGGCGAGGAGCTGAAGACGGCGCCGACGCTGCACGTGGCGCC
>NZ_PSNW01000023.1 GCF_002930645.1 Solimonas fluminis
CACGGAAGTGAAACGACACAGCGCCGATGATAGTGTGGCAATAGCCATGTGAGAGTAGGACACTGCCAGGCTCTTAAAGAAGGACAAACCCCCGTAGCGAGAGCTGCGGGGGTTTTTTCTTGCACGGAATCCGGACGATCCCAAGGCGCGTGGAGCGGCTCTAAGCCCTGGAGCGGCTGCAGGGTACGGGGTCGGCGCAAGAAGATCCCGACCGACGATAGATGGCCAGCAGCTGATCCGGCCTGAGGCCGCCAATGAGGTCTGGTTGATGAATCTTGTCCTTGACCGGATCGCGCGGGTGCTCAAATGCCTGGCGATCGCCGATGACGCCACGCACAAGGCCGTGGCCGTGATTCGCCTGAGCACAGCATCGGCGGCGACCACTTGGTGCGCCTGATGGACGAGGTTTGTGCGATCCGAGGGCGACCTTCCATCATCCGGACCCCGACAACGGCAAGGAATTCACCGGCCCCGGGCCATGCTGACCTGGGCCTGCCGCTGGAGCAGGCAAGCAGCAACAAAGCCCGGTCCCGAACCCATCTTGGCCGTCACGCAGGTAATCCAGCATGGCCTCAGCAATGAGGCCTTTCTCTTCTATTTATTACTTAACATAATATACATCGTGAAACCGCTCACAAAATCGACTTAAGTAGGGCAGGGAGGGGTCGATAGCGCCGGCATAACTTATAAAAAAAGGTCGCTATGCAACACTTCAATTTTCATGCCTTCATGGCTGAATTTTCCATGACCCTCGATACGGCCGCTCTAGTGTTCGGAGTTACCCGACGAACGGTAACTAGATGGAGGTCAACAGGCCTGATTCCGCGCAGCGCCGCGCACTTGGCCCTCACCATCGAGACACGTTGCCCGCCCTGGGCGCGCTCGTTCTGGCGGGGATGGGGCATCGGCGTTAGCCAGCTCCACCACGCTTGGCGCGTGGAGCTGTTCGGGGAGGATTGGCGCCAGGTTGTGGCCGATCACGACCGCCCGGCGATTGAGGCCCAAAAGAAACGATCCCAGGAGGCCGTAGAGCGCCTGGAGGCCGCGGAAGCTGCCAAACGACGGGAGCGGGCCAGGAAAGCCCAGGAAACGCGCCGCAGGCGCAAGCTAGGCCTTCCGCCGGCCGGCCTCAATGTGGTCCCGCTACGGCGCCCTGGCGAGCCTCCAGCACAGCCAGGCGCACATCATGGGCCTGCACTCGCTGGTCAACGCGGTCCAGCAAATCGACTGCCCGATGTAGCTGGAAGCCGGCGAAGCTGACCAGGGCGGCCAGCAGCAGGTTAGCGGCGATGGCCGGCTTCACTTCTTGCCCTGGCCCTTCGGCGCCTGCTCGCGCAGCGCCACGGCCACGGAACCTGCGGCGGCGGCGGCCGCAGCCAGCCAGGGCGCGGCGGGGCCGCTCAGGGGCGCGAAGGCGCCCAGGATGCCGGCGATGCCGGCCCAGGTGGAAGGCTCTTTGAGGCGGTTCATCGGATGTAATCCAGGCTGAAATTGAAAATGTCGGGCAAGGGCTTGGCCTCGGGGCGCCAGGGGATGCCGCTGACGCCGGCCGTGCCGTAGTCGTAGCCGTTGGCGCTCCAGGAGCCCGCCGGCTTGGCCGGCGTCGGCGAGGACAGGTCATGCTCTGACGGCAGACCCAGCAGCTGCCGCGCGTCCTGCACCCGGTCGAACAGCCAGGTGCCGAGGGTGGCATCGCCGGGGATGATGGCGTCCTGCACCGCGTTGCCCGCGTTGTAGGCCGCAGTCCCGGCCGCCTGGACGGTGCCGGTGACGGCATCGCCCACCGCCGCCGCGGCGCGCTTGGTGAGCCAGTAGACGCCGCCGGCCGCGACGATGGCCAGCAGGCCGTACCACACAGGGTCGGGGACGTCGCGCAGCTTCATTGCTGCTGCTCCTCGCAGTGGCACTCACGCTTGCTGGTGACGATCAGCGTCAGGCACACCAACATCAGCACGAGGCATCCCTCGCGAAACAAGGACGGCCTCATAGGGCCGCCTGGACGGCGCGGGAGTACGTGCCGTCGTCGTAGTAGTCGCCGCGGCCGTTCTCGTGGCTCACCACGGCGCGCAGGAAGCGTTCCAGCGTGGCGGGGCTGGTCATGTCGATGGCGGCATCCGCGCCGACGCCCAGGCGCTTGGCCACCGCGGCGATGTAGGCCGCCGTGTTGTTGTTGTCGGAGGCCGGCGCGTACTTGGTGATGATCGATCGGACCGTGCGCAGGCCGTGCTTCACCTGCTGGTTCTTGAGGTTCAGCGCGGCGGCGCGCAGGCCGTAGTGGTCGGAGACGAACACCAGGTAGTTCTGGCCATCGGTCGGCGGCGAGGCCAGGCCTTGCCACTGCGAGCCGGGCCGCAGGTTGCCGGGGTTCTTGTTGCGCAGGCCGCNCGGCAGGGTCAGGGCGCTCAAGGCATTCTCCATGCTGGAAACCACGTCATCGAATTCCGGAAGGGGCTCGGCCCAGCTCGCCGCGGGCGGCGCAGCCTGGTTTCCAGCCGCTGGAGCTGCAGCAGCAGCGCGGCGGCCGGCGTACCACCAGGCCGCCGCGCCGGCCGTGCCGATGACTGCGAGGACGGGGAGGGCGCGCACACTCAGCGGATGACCTCTGCCCGCCAGCCGAACGACCAGCCCGTGCCGCCGGGAGCGGCATCGCAGTTGATCGTGAACTGGGTTGCTGTGACACCGCTGATCCAGAACTTGGCCGCCGAGGTCGGCTGGTTGGTTGGCGTCACGGAAATGTCCGCGATGTTCGGCGTGCGCCCAAGAGAGTGCGTGACGTTGACCGACGTGCTCGCTGCGCCGATGGTCGCGGTGCCCTTGTTGTCCGTCGCGAAGCCGCGATTCGCCCGGATTTCCGTGCTGCCGCCAGCGTCGGCGATGTTGCCGCTTCGCCCGGCCGTGGTCACATCGTTGTTCCACACCGAAGCCGTCGCGCCGCTGTTGATGCGGATGCCCCAACGGTGCTGGGCCGCGCCGCCGCCGTGGCGCACGGTATTCCCGCGCACCGTCACCCGGTCACTCGCATCGACAAAGATGCCGTCATGGGTGTTGTCCGCCCCCTGTCCGCAGGCATAGACGTAGTTCCCGGACACCGTGGCGTCGTGAGCCGCATTGCCGACCGAGATACCGCGCGCCTTGCCGTTGGCGATGTAGTTGCCGTCGATTAGGTTCAGCGTCGAGTCATCAACCACGATGCTGTTCTCCTCGTGGTCGATCAGGTAGTTCCCGGACACCTTGTTGTTATTGCTGGCACCGCTGATCTGGATGCCGCGCAGTTGGTTCGTGCCGCCCGGGAAGGCGGCGAAGTTGAAGATGTAGTTCCCGACGATGGCGTTTCCGCCGGAAGCGTTCTTGACGTCGATGCCCTGCCGCCCGCTGACATAGCCGTTGTTGAACAGGTGGTTGCCCAGCAGCGTATTGCGGTCCGCGTTGTCCAGCTGGATGCCGGCATGGCTGTGCTTCTCGCAGCGGTTGCCCTCGATCCGGTTGTGGTTCGAGTAGTTGGTCAGGCGGATGCCAAAACCATGGTTGTACAGGTGGTTGCCGATGATGGTGTTATTGGCGCCGCCGTCGAGGAACAAGCAGGCGTCCAGCGTGCCGGCCACGAGGTTGTCCGGGTGCGACCCGAAATCGTTGAAGGCGATGAAATTGTCCGCCGAGTCGTCCATGTGCACGATATGGTCATGGTGCTCGTTCGACCGGTTCCACATGATGGAATTGACGTTGCCGAACAGCTTGACGAAAGGCCCGCCGAAGTAGCGGCTGCGGTTGTGCTCGATACTGAGGAAGGACGCCGGGCCGGCGGCGCTGTCGGCAATCGCGATTGTCGTGTTCCCGGTGCAGTCGTTTCCGGCGACCAAGAAGGTGAAGCCCTTGACCGTGGTGTACCGGCACCCCGACACGTCGAACACCGGCAGGCCGGCCATGATGCCGTTGGCCGCAACTTTCATGACGCAACCGCTCAGCGGTTCAACGCCGGCCGTGTAGTAGTCGGCACCCGCGCCCAGCAAGGTCATACTGCTGTATACCTGGATGCTGTCGCTGACGATGTAGACGCCGTTCGGAAAGTAGACGGTTCCGCCTCCCAGCGTGAAATGCACGAAGTCCACTGCCGCCTGGATCGCCGCCGTGTCGTCCGTCACGCCGTCGCCGGTCGCACCGAAGTCCTTGACGGACACTTGTTCAGCCAGCTTTTCATAGATGGTGCGGCTGGCCGCCGACACCGCGTCGAGCTTGAATCCCACCATGGACGAACCGAAGCCGCTGGCGACGTCGGCCAGGTTGGCGCGCAACTGGTTGACCAGGCGCCGCGGCGACTTGATGATCCCGATGCTCATGCTCACGGCGCACGCTCCGTCTGCAGGCTCACCGTCACCGCCACACCGTTCGGGTTGTGGACCCACACCGCGGCACTGCCGTTGCAGACGGCGGCATCGTCGGGCTGCACCTTGGTTCCGCGCGATCCGCTCACCGAGGAGTCCCCGACGCGCACCAGGCCCGGCGCCAGCTCATCGAGCTGCACCAAGGCACTCAGCCGATCCGCGTCGGCCGCAAGAACCTGGACCGTCGCGCCCGCCGCAATGACCACATCGTCCGCGCTGGGACGCTGGGTCGGGTTGTCCACGGCGACATTGATCGGGCCGGAGACGACGGAGCGGCCCACGGTCGGCGTCCGCGCGCCGCCGGTATAGCCCAGGGCGATGATCACGTCCTGATCCGCATCGGACAGCAGGCGCACGCGGCGGTAGGTGTTGACGCCCATGCCGTCGCCCTGGAAGCGGGTCAGCCAGGTGCCGTCATCGAACTGGATCTGCACCGCGCTGGCGGCCTTGACGACGAGGAAGTAGTCACCGTCCACCTGGAGCGGGTGCTCCACGCCGGCCTTGAGCGATACCGGTTTGTCGAGCATGCCGGTTTCCATCAGGCTTTCCCCTTGCTCTGGAAATAGAAAATGGTTCCGACCAGGATCAGCACGCCGGCCAGGACATAGAGGTTTCGATTGCCTTCCTTCTCTTCCGGCGTCTCCGCGGCCTTGGCGATGGCGTTGATGCTCTGCGTCGAGGCATCGCGGATGCTGTCGCGGCTGGTGTTCAGCGCGCCGACCGCGGACCCCAGGGCTTCCTTGAGGAAACCGAAGGTCTTTTCCTGGTTGGAGTCGGCGAAATCGAAGCTCCGATTGACCGCGCCGGCATCGGTGAAATTGAAGGTTCCGTTGTTGATCGGGGACTTGCTGCCCGAGCTGCCAATCGCCACGGTCGTAGACGTGACAGCTGCCGCCGCATCGCCGCCGACGTTCGCGCCGGCCGACAGGTCTTGCACGTCCGTGGACTGGCTCTGCTTGTTGCCACCGCCGAACAGGCCCATGGCCTAGGCTCCCTTGTTGCGCTTGACCACCAGCGCGATCACGACCACGCCCGCAGCCAGGAGCGCCCAGCCGACACTGCCGCTCAGGTCGATTCCCGTGGCGCTGGCCGGCTTGGAAAAGTTGAAGGTCGCGCCGGTCTTGATATCGGTCGCGCCCGTGTTGAAGCCGAGGGCT
>NZ_PSNW01000024.1 GCF_002930645.1 Solimonas fluminis
AAGGACGAGCGCGTGGCGCGGGTGGCCAAGCTCAACGAGATGATGCCGCGCGCCGACGTGACCGTCTCGGAGAAATACCGGCGGATCGTCGAGGCCTACCAGATCGAGATGGAATACGGCCGGACGATCGAAGCCTACCGCGGCAAGCGGGGGGACAAGGAAGTGGACTTCCTGCGGGTGGGCCGCGTCGGCCTGTTCTACCAGACCCCGGACGGTGCCGAGACCGGGTACTGGGACCGCGAGAAGAAGGACTGGACCGCGGGTAGCGAGTACAGCGAAGGGGTCAAGGAAGGGCTCAAGGTCGCCAAGAAGCAGACCTCCCCGAACCTGCTGATCGTTCCCATCCAGGCCGCCGCGAGCAAGTAAGCCATGAACCTCAAGATCCTCTCCGCCGCCCTGCTGCTGGGCGTCATCGGCCTTCCCGCCGCCGCCCAGGCCCCGCAGGCCAGGACCCTGGACGAACTGCTCGAGCAGGTGCGCACCGCCGACGCCCGCGACGCCAAGATCAACGCCGAGCGCGAAGCCCGCTTCGCCGCCGCCCGCGACCAGCAGGCGGCGCTGCTGCGGGACGCCAACGCCGAAAAGACCGCGCTGGAGAACCAGGCCGCGGCGCTGGTCAAGCAATTCGAGGACAACGACCGGCTGATCGGCGAACTGACGCAGGCGCGCGACATCAAGGCCGGCAACCTGGGCGAGCTGTTCGGCGTGATGCGCCAGACCGCCGGCGACTTTGCCACCGTCGCCCGCAACAGCATGCTGACCGCGCAGTTCCCGGACCGCGTGGCGCAGATCGACCGGCTGGCGCAGACCAAGACCATGCCGCCGATGGAAGACCTGAACCGGTTCTGGTTCGAGATGCAGCGCGAGATGACCGAAGGCGGCAAGGTCGTGCGCATCCAGGCCAAGGTCACCGCGCCGGACGGCGCCCAGGCCGACAAGACCGTGCTGCGGGTCGGCCCCTTCGTGGCCGTGTCGGAAGGCCGGTTCCTGGAATACACCACCGGCGCCAACGCCTTCGCCACCCCGCCCAAGCAGCCGCCCTCGAAGTTCGGCAGCCTGGCCGAGGACTTCGAGGAAGAGGGCAGCGGCTACCACGCCATGGTGGTGGACCCCACCCGCGGCGTGCTGCTGAACCTGTTCTCCCAGCGCCCCAGCATGGTCGACCGCATCGTCGAAGGCGAAGCCGTCAACTGGCTGATCCTGGGCATCGGCCTGATCGGCGCCCTGATCGCCGTCTACCAGTTCAGCTTCCTGCTGCTGACCAGCACCAAGGTCAACCGGCAGCTGGCCAACCTCAACCACCTGAACGCCGACAACCCGCTGGGGCGCGTGCTGCTGGCCTTCAAGGGCGGCAGCGCCCCGGCCAACGCCGAGGACGCCGAAGTGATCGAACTGCGCGTCTCCGAAGCCGTGCTCAAGGAACTGCCGCCGCTGGAGCGCGGCCAGTCCTTCCTCAAGCTGGGCGTCGCCGCCGGCCCGCTGCTGGGCCTGGTGGGCACCGTCGTGGGCATGATCCACACCTTCCAGGTCATCACCGAATCCGGTTCGGGCGACCCCAAGCTGATGGCCGCCGGCATCTCCATGGCCATGATCGCCACCCTGCTGGGCTTAGGGATCGCCATCCCCCTGCTGTTCGCCAACAGCGCCCTGCAGGCCCGCTCCAAGCGCATCACCCAGATCCTCGACGAGCAGAGCACCGGCCTCTTGGCCGAGCTGATCGAGAAGCGTCATGCCTGAGATCCTGCTGGCGCCGTTCCATGCGGTCGGCCAGCTGATCCTGGCCGGCGGGCCTTTCGTGATCTGGATCCTGGTGGCCGGCATCCTGATGTGGACGCTGATCTTCGAGCGGCTGTGGTTCTACCGGACCCAGCTGCCGGTGATGACCGGCCAGCTGCTCGGGCAATGGCAGGGCCGGGCCGAGCACCAGTCCTGGATGTCCCACCAGGTGCGCAGCGCGATGATCTCGCGGCTCAACGGCGCCATGAGCGAGAACATGCCGGTGCTGAAAGTCCTGATCCCGATGTGCCCGCTGCTGGGCCTGGTGGGCACCGTGCACGGCATGCTCGAGGTCTTCGATTCCATGTCGATCCTGGGCTCGGCCGACGCCCGGACCATGGCCAGCGGCGTGTCCAAGGCCATGAACTGCACGATGACGGGGCTGGCGGTGAGCGTCACCGGCATGTACCCGGTGCACCACTTCCAGTCGAAGATCCGCAAGCAGACCGAACTGCTGGCCGACCGCTTCACCTTCTAGGAACCATCCCATGGGCCTGCGCCACCGCCGCCAGCACGTCGAGCACGAGGAAGAGGCGATCGACCTCGCGCCGATGCTGGACTTCGTGCTGAACCTGCTGATCTTCTTCATCATCACCGCCGTCTTCGTCAAGGAAGTGGGCCTGACGCTGAACACCCCGCCGCCGGCGCCGCCGAACCAGAAGCAGGAAGAAGAGGACAACAGCACGCTGTTCATCGCCGTGCACAAGAACGGCGACATCTCGATCGACCAGCGCCTGGTGGACCCGGCGGCGATCCGGGCCAACGTCGAGCGCTTCCGCGGCGAGAAGCCGGACGGCCCGGTGATCGTGGTGGCCAACACCAAGGCGCCGACCGGCATGGTGGTCAAGGCCATGGACCAGGCACGGGCGGGCGGGGCGATGAACGTCATGCTGCAGCCGACCACGACCAAGTAGAACAGAGCGAGCCCGAGGAGACACCCATGCAAGCCCGCCGACATGCAAGCGACGACGGACACCACGGCATCGACCTGGCGCCGATGCTGGATTTCGTGCTGAACCTGCTGATCTTCTTCATCATCATCACCAGCTTCGTCAAGCAGGCCGGGGTCAAGGTGGACAAGGAGCAGGCCGAGACGGCCGAGTCCAAGGCCAGCGGCAACATCCTGATCGCCGTGCGTCCCAACGGCGAGGTGTGGATGGACCGCAAGAAGGTGACGATGCCCGAGGTGCGGGCCCTGGTGGAGCGCATGCACGCCGAGCGCCCCGAGGACACCGTGGTGATCCTGGCCGACAAGGCTTCCGAGAGCGGCATCATGGCCCAGGTCATGGACCAGGTCCGCGCCGGCGGCGTCAGCAGCGTGTCGGTCGCCACCAAGGGCGAGGGGGGCTGAGCGATGGCCAACTCCGCCCCCACCGAACCCGGACGCGTGCCGCTGTTCGTCGTCGACCGCCGCACCGGCGCGCCGGCGCCTGCATCGGCCGAGCCTCCGCCAGCCGCCGCCGCGTCCCTGCAGACGGGCGTGCTGCGCTTCGTCGTCCCGTTCCTGCTGGCCAGCGTGTCGATGGTGGGACTGTTCTGGCTGCTCTATGGCCTGATCCACGCCACCACCGGCGCCACCACCAACGGCGAGCTGCTGCCGACCGTGGACTTCGTGCGCCTGGCCAAGAACTTCGAGATCGAGAGCCGCGACCGCAAGCCGCCGCCGGAGATGCCGGACCGCCCCGAGGCGCCGCCCGAGGTGCCGGTGCAGCAGACCCAGATCCAGGGGCCGACGAACACCAACGTCGCCATCAACATGAAGCTGGAGAATTCGACGCAGGTGAAGTCCAGCTTCGGCCTGTCCTCCACCGACGGCGAGTACCTGCCGATCGTGAAGGTGGCGCCGATGTACCCGGCCCGCGCGCAGAGCCAGGGCATCGAGGGCTGGGTGCTGGTGCAGTTCACCGTCACCGAGTCCGGCAGCGTCATCAACCCGGTGGTGGTCGAGGCGCAGCCGCCGGGCATCTTCGACGAGGCCGCCAAGAAGGCGGTGACCAAGTTCAAGTACAAGCCGCGCGTGGAGAATGGCAGGCCGATCGCCGTGCCCAACGTGCAGCACCTGATCCGCTTCGAGCTGGAAAAGTGATGAGGTCCGCAGTGAGATCCAGAAACCTGTTGCTGCGCGTACTGCTGGTCATCGCCATGGTCGCCGCCGCGGGCTCGGCCGGGCATTCGTTCGCCAAGGACAAGGACGGCAAGAAGCCGACCCCGCCGCCGACCAAGCAGACCCAGGTGATCCGCGCGGAGACCTACAAGAAGATGGAGGTCGCGCAGAAGGCCTTCGAGGCCAAGGATTACAAGGGGGCTCTGGCAGCGCTGGATGGGCTCAAGGCCACGGAGGCCAAGCTCAACGACTATGAGCGCGCCACGCTCTACAGCCTCTACGCCGCCGTCTACTACGCGCAGGAGCAGTTGCCCAAGACCATCGAATCCTATGTCGCGGTGCTGAAGCAGCCCAACCTGCCGGACGGCCTGCGCGACAGCAGCCTCTATGCGCTGGCGCAGATCTACTTCATCGCCGAGGACTATCCCAAGGCCATCGCGGTGGTGAAGAAGTGGCTGTCGGTGGTGGCGGAGCCCAGCCCCGAGGGCTATGCCCTGATGGCGCAGGCCTACTACCAGACCCAGAAGTTCGCCGAGGCGGAGAAGGCGCTGGTGACCTCGCTGCAGATCTCCAAGCAGCGCGGCCAGGCCCCGAAAGAGGCGGCGCTGGCGCTGCTGCGTGCGATCTACTACGAGCGCAAGGAATACGCCAAGGCCGCCAGGGTTCTGGAGATGCTGGTGAGCATGCAGCCGGGCAAGAGCACCTACTGGCAACAGCTCGCCGGCATGCGCGGGCTGATGGACCAGCAGCGCGAGCAGGTCCGGCTGATGCACGCGGCCTACCGCGCGCAGCTGCTGAGCAACGAGTCCGACCTGCTGAACCTCGCGCGTCTCTACATGGTCAGCGAGGTACCCTATCCGGCCGTGCGCCTGCTGGCGCAGGGCATGAAGAACAAGAGCATCAAGGTGAGCGCCGAGAACCTGCAGCTGTACGCGCAGGCCCTGGCGATGTCCAAGGAATACAAGCAGCAGATCCCGGTGCTGCAGAAGCTGGCGACCATGACCGGCGAGGCGCGGCACTACGTCTACCTGGGCCAGGCCTACAACGAGACCGGCGACTGGAACAACGCGGCGGAGGCTTTCCGCACGGCCCTGAAGTCGCGCAACCTCGACAAGCCCGCCGATGCGCACATGGCGCTGGGCACCGCGCTGTTCAATGCCAACAAGTTCGCCGAGGC
>NZ_PSNW01000025.1 GCF_002930645.1 Solimonas fluminis
GCAAGAAAAAACCCCCGCAGCTCTCGCTACGGGGGTTTGTCCTTCTTTAAGAGCCTGGCAGTGTCCTACTCTCACATGGCTATTGCCACACTATCATCGGCGCTGTGTCGTTTCACTTCCGTGTTCGGGATGGGAACGGGTGGTTCCAACACGCTATGGCCGCCAGGCAAACTGGCTGACGAGTCGTGACCTTGCGGTCTCGCCTCATCGAATTGGGTTTGTAGTCAAAGCTGCGACGTCATGCTCTCAATGCCTTCAGTACATTGACGTCAAAAATGCTTGAGCGTTATATGGCCAAGCCGCACGAGCAATTAGTACACGTTAGCTACACGCATTACTGCGCTTCCACATCGTGCCTATCAACCACGTAGTCTACATGGGCTCTACAGGCAGCTTAAGCTGCGTGAGATCTCATCTTGGAGTGGGCTTCCCGCTTAGATGCTTTCAGCGGTTATCCCGTCCGTACATAGCTACCCAGCGATGCCACTGGCGTGACAACTGGAACACCAGAGGTACGTTCCACCCGGTCCTCTCGTACTAAGGTGAACTCTCCTCAAATCTCAAACGCCCACGGCAGATAGGGACCGAACTGTCTCACGACGTTCTGAACCCAGCTCGCGTACCTCTTTAACCGGCGAACAGCCGGACCCTTGGGACCGACTACAGCCCCAGGATGAGATGAGCCGACATCGAGGTGCCAAACACTGCCGTCGATATGGACTCTTGGGCAGTATCAGCCTGTTATCCCCGGAGTACCTTTTATCCGTTGAGCGATGGCCCTTCCATACAGAACCACCGGATCACTTAGACCTACTTTCGTACCTGCTCGACTTGTTTGTCTCGCAGTCAAGCTAGCTTATGCCTATGCACTCAAGAGCGCGATTTCCGACCGCGCTGAGCTAACCTTCGCACTCCTCCGTTACTCTTTGGGAGGAGACCGCCCCAGTCAAACTACCCACCATACAGTGTCCCTGTCCCGGCTTACGGGACGAGGTTAGAAATTCGAGTTTATCAGGGTGGTATTTCACCGGTGCCTCCACCCCAGCTAGCGCCAGGGTTTCAAAGGCTCCCACCTATGCTACACAAACAAACTCAAACTCCAGTGTAAAGATATAGTAAAGGTTCACGGGGTCTTTCCGTCTTGCCGCGGGAACACCGCATCGTCACGGCGATTTCAATTTCACTGAGCCTCGGATGGAGACAGTGGAGCCATCGTTACACCATTCGTGCAGGTCGGAACTTACCCGACAAGGAATTTCGCTACCTTAGGACCGTTATAGTTACGGCCGCCGTTTACTGGGGCTTCGATCAAGAGCTTCGCTTGCGCTGACCCCATCACTTAACCTTCCAGCACCGGGCAGGTGTCAGACCCTATACGTCCACTTTCGTGTTTGCAGAGTCCTGTGTTTTTGATAAACAGTCTCAGCTCCCTCTTCACTGCGACCCGCTTGCGCGGGCGTGCCTTCTCCCGAAGTTACGGCACTAATTTGCCGAGTTCCTTCATCCGAGTTGTCTCAAACGCCTTAGGATACTCTCCTCGCCCACCTGTGTCGGTTTGGGGTACGGATTCTTGTTACCTGAAGCTTAGAGGCTTTTCTTGGAAGCGGGGTATCAGCAACTTCGGCCCAGTAGGGCCTCGTCATCACGCCTCAGCTTAGCTCTCCGGATTTGCCTGAAGAGCACGCCTAAACGCTTAAACCACCATCCAACAGGTGGATTGCCTAACCTTCTCCGTCACCCCATCGCAGTAACAAGAAGTGCTGGAATATTAACCAGCTTTCCATCGACTACGCCTCTCGGCCTCGCCTTAGGATCCGACTCACCCAGCGCCGATTACCGTTGCGCTGGAACCCTTGGGCTTACGGCGAACGGGTTTTTCACCCGTATTGTCGTTACTCATGTCAGCATTCGCACTTCTGATACCTCCAGCAACCCTTACGAGTCACCTTCACAGGCTTACAGAACGCTCCTCTACCACGCACATTGCTGTGCATCCGCAGCTTCGGTGTATCGCTTGAGCCCCGTTACATCTTCCGCGCGGGCCGACTCGACCAGTGAGCTATTACGCTTTCTTTAAATGATGGCTGCTTCTAAGCCAACATCCTGGCTGTCTGTGCCTTCCCACATCGTTCACCACTTAGCGATAACTTTGGGACCTTAGCTGGCGGTCAGGGCTGTTTCCCTTTTCACGATGAAATTTAGCTCCCACCGTGTGTCTCCCGTGATTGCACTTGTAGGTATTCGGAGTTTGCAACAGCTGGGTAGGAACTTGTGCTCCCCCCAAACCGTAACAGTGCTCTACCCCCTACAGTGATACACGAGGCGCTACCTAAATAGCTTTCGAGGAGAACCAGCTATCACCCGCCTTGATTAGCCTTTCACTCCTATCCACATGTCATCCCCGACTTTTTCAACAGGCGTGGGTTCGGGCCTCCAAGTGGTATTACCCACTCTTCACCCTGCACATGGATAGATCGACGGGTTTCGGGTCTACTCCCAGCAACTAATCGCCCTATTCAGACTCGGTTTCCCTACGGCTCCCCTATACGGTTAGCCTCGCTACTGAGAAGTAAGTCGCTGACCCATTATACAAAAGGTACGCCATCACCCTTGCGGGCTCTGACTGCTTGTACGCATCCGGTTTCAGGTTCTATTTCACTCCCCTCTCCGGGGTTCTTTTCGCCTTTCCCTCACGGTACTGGTTCACTATCGGTCGACAACGAGTATTTAGCCTTGGAGGATGGTCCCCCCATATTCAGACAAGGTTTCACGTGCCTCGCCTTACTCGATTTCACGTATCTGACTTTTCGCATACGGGGCTATCACCCGCTATGGCCGGCCTTTCCAAACCGTTCTGCTAAGTTTCGACACGCTTAAGGGCTGCTCCCCGTTCGCTCGCCACTACTAGGGGAATCTCGGTTGATTTCTTTTCCTTCAGGTACTTAGATGTTTCAGTTCCCTGAGTTTGCCTCCACAACCTATGTATTCAGTTGCAGATACGGCCGAAGCCGTGGGTTGCCCCATTCGGAAATCCGCGGATCAAAGCTTGTTTGCTAGCTCCCCGCGGCTTATCGCAAGCTACTACGTCCTTCATCGCCTGTTGTCGCCAAGGCATCCACCAGATGCGCTTGATCGCTTGACCATATAACCTCAAACATTCTCACGAATGATCTCGGCCATAGGTTTAAACAACCTATAACTTACATTTCGCCGTCAAGCACCTTCGGCATTGAGTCTGATTACTTCCTTTTTACAGGATGTAAACAGATACATAATGTCTACAGTTTTTGACTACAAACCTAATTGTTAAAGAACAGTTGAACCCACTTTCGCAAGTTCATGAAAACGTCTTGTCGCACAGGACGCTTTCATGAACCAGAATTGGTGGAGCCAGTCGGGATCGAACCGACGACCCTCTGCTTGCAAAGCAGATGCTCTCCCAGCTGAGCTATGGCCCCGGTTTCCGGCGCACCCTGGAGTCTCTTGGGAAAATGGTGGGTCTGGCTGGATTTGAACCAGCGACCCCACGCTTATCAAGCGTGTGCTCTAACCAACTGAGCTACAGACCCAGGTGCGGTTGAATCGCAAGGCGCGATTCCGACTGTCTTAGCAAGTAACTTGTGTGGATGCTCCCAGCACGCTTTCGAAGCGTTCTGTAAAGGAGGTGATCCAGCCGCAGGTTCCCCTACGGCTACCTTGTTACGACTTCACCCCAGTCATTGACCACACCGTGGTAGGCGTCCCCCTTGCGGTTAGACTACCTACTTCTGGTGCAGCCAACTCCCATGGTGTGACGGGCGGTGTGTACAAGGCCCGGGAACGTATTCACCGCCGCAAATGCTGATCGGCGATTACTAGCGATTCCGACTTCATGAGGTCGAGTTGCAGACCTCAATCCGGACTACGATGTACTTTCTGGGATTAGCTCCCTCTTGCGAGTTGGCGACCCTCTGTATACACCATTGTAGTACGTGTGTAGCCCTGGCCATAAGGGCCATGATGACTTGACGTCATCCCCACCTTCCTCCGGTTTGTCACCGGCGGTCCCCTTAGAGTGCTCAACTGAATGGTGGCAACTAAGGGCAAGGGTTGCGCTCGTTGCGGGACTTAACCCAACATCTCACGACACGAGCTGACGACAGCCATGCAGCACCTGTGTCTAGGTTCCCTTGCGGGCACTCCCATATCTCTACAGGATTCCTAGCATGTCAAGGCCAGGTAAGGTTCTTCGCGTTGCATCGAATTAAACCACATACTCC
>NZ_PSNW01000026.1 GCF_002930645.1 Solimonas fluminis
GCCTCGGCGAACTTGTTGGCATTGAACAGCGCGGTGCCCAGCGCCATGTGCGCATCGGCGGGCTTGTCGAGGTTGCGCGACTTCAGGGCCGTGCGGAAAGCCTCCGCCGCGTTGTTCCAGTCGCCGGTCTCGTTGTAGGCCTGGCCCAGGTAGACGTAGTGCCGCGCCTCGCCGGTCATGGTCGCCAGCTTCTGCAGCACCGGGATCTGCTGCTTGTATTCCTTGGACATCGCCAGGGCCTGCGCGTACAGCTGCAGGTTCTCGGCGCTCACCTTGATGCTCTTGTTCTTCATGCCCTGCGCCAGCAGGCGCACGGCCGGATAGGGTACCTCGCTGACCATGTAGAGACGCGCGAGGTTCAGCAGGTCGGACTCGTTGCTCAGCAGCTGCGCGCGGTAGGCCGCGTGCATCAGCCGGACCTGCTCGCGCTGCTGGTCCATCAGCCCGCGCATGCCGGCGAGCTGTTGCCAGTAGGTGCTCTTGCCCGGCTGCATGCTCACCAGCATCTCCAGAACCCTGGCGGCCTTGGCGTATTCCTTGCGCTCGTAGTAGATCGCACGCAGCAGCGCCAGCGCCGCCTCTTTCGGGGCCTGGCCGCGCTGCTTGGAGATCTGCAGCGAGGTCACCAGCGCCTTCTCCGCCTCGGCGAACTTCTGGGTCTGGTAGTAGGCCTGCGCCATCAGGGCATAGCCCTCGGGGCTGGGCTCCGCCACCACCGACAGCCACTTCTTCACCACCGCGATGGCCTTGGGATAGTCCTCGGCGATGAAGTAGATCTGCGCCAGCGCATAGAGGCTGCTGTCGCGCAGGCCGTCCGGCAGGTTGGGCTGCTTCAGCACCGCGACATAGGATTCGATGGTCTTGGGCAACTGCTCCTGCGCGTAGTAGACGGCGGCGTAGAGGCTGTAGAGCGTGGCGCGCTCATAGTCGTTGAGCTTGGCCTCCGTGGCCTTGAGCCCATCCAGCGCTGCCAGAGCCCCCTTGTAATCCTTGGCCTCGAAGGCCTTCTGCGCGACCTCCATCTTCTTGTAGGTCTCCGCGCGGATCACCTGGGTCTGCTTGGTCGGCGGCGGGGTCGGCTTCTTGCCGTCCTTGTCCTTGGCGAACGAATGCCCGGCCGAGCCCGCGGCGGCGACCATGGCGATGACCAGCAGTACGCGCAGCAACAGGTTTCTGGATCTCACTGCGGACCTCATCACTTTTCCAGCTCGAAGCGGATCAGGTGCTGCACGTTGGGCACGGCGATCGGCCTGCCATTCTCCACGCGCGGCTTGTACTTGAACTTGGTCACCGCCTTCTTGGCGGCCTCGTCGAAGATGCCCGGCGGCTGCGCCTCGACCACCACCGGGTTGATGACGCTGCCGGACTCGGTGACGGTGAACTGCACCAGCACCCAGCCCTCGATGCCCTGGCTCTGCGCGCGGGCCGGGTACATCGGCGCCACCTTCACGATCGGCAGGTACTCGCCGTCGGTGGAGGACAGGCCGAAGCTGGACTTCACCTGCGTCGAATTCTCCAGCTTCATGTTGATGGCGACGTTGGTGTTCGTCGGCCCCTGGATCTGGGTCTGCTGCACCGGCACCTCGGGCGGCGCCTCGGGGCGGTCCGGCATCTCCGGCGGCGGCTTGCGGTCGCGGCTCTCGATCTCGAAGTTCTTGGCCAGGCGCACGAAGTCCACGGTCGGCAGCAGCTCGCCGTTGGTGGTGGCGCCGGTGGTGGCGTGGATCAGGCCATAGAGCAGCCAGAACAGTCCCACCATCGACACGCTGGCCAGCAGGAACGGGACGACGAAGCGCAGCACGCCCGTCTGCAGGGACGCGGCGGCGGCTGGCGGAGGCTCGGCCGATGCAGGCGCCGGCGCGCCGGTGCGGCGGTCGACGACGAACAGCGGCACGCGTCCGGGTTCGGTGGGGGCGGAGTTGGCCATCGCTCAGCCCCCCTCGCCCTTGGTGGCGACCGACACGCTGCTGACGCCGCCGGCGCGGACCTGGTCCATGACCTGGGCCATGATGCCGCTCTCGGAAGCCTTGTCGGCCAGGATCACCACGGTGTCCTCGGGGCGCTCGGCGTGCATGCGCTCCACCAGGGCCCGCACCTCGGGCATCGTCACCTTCTTGCGGTCCATCCACACCTCGCCGTTGGGACGCACGGCGATCAGGATGTTGCCGCTGGCCTTGGACTCGGCCGTCTCGGCCTGCTCCTTGTCCACCTTGACCCCGGCCTGCTTGACGAAGCTGGTGATGATGATGAAGAAGATCAGCAGGTTCAGCACGAAATCCAGCATCGGCGCCAGGTCGATGCCGTGGTGTCCGTCGTCGCTTGCATGTCGGCGGGCTTGCATGGGTGTCTCCTCGGGCTCGCTCTGTTCTACTTGGTCGTGGTCGGCTGCAGCATGACGTTCATCGCCCCGCCCGCCCGTGCCTGGTCCATGGCCTTGACCACCATGCCGGTCGGCGCCTTGGTGTTGGCCACCACGATCACCGGGCCGTCCGGCTTCTCGCCGCGGAAGCGCTCGACGTTGGCCCGGATCGCCGCCGGGTCCACCAGGCGCTGGTCGATCGAGATGTCGCCGTTCTTGTGCACGGCGATGAACAGCGTGCTGTTGTCCTCTTCTTCCTGCTTCTGGTTCGGCGGCGCCGGCGGCGGGGTGTTCAGCGTCAGGCCCACTTCCTTGACGAAGACGGCGGTGATGATGAAGAAGATCAGCAGGTTCAGCACGAAGTCCAGCATCGGCGCGAGGTCGATCGCCTCTTCCTCGTGCTCGACGTGCTGGCGGCGGTGGCGCAGGCCCATGGGATGGTTCCTAGAAGGTGAAGCGGTCGGCCAGCAGTTCGGTCTGCTTGCGGATCTTCGACTGGAAGTGGTGCACCGGGTACATGCCGGTGACGCTCACCGCCAGCCCCGTCATCGTGCAGTTCATGGCCTTGGACACGCCGCTGGCCATGGTCCGGGCGTCGGCCGAGCCCAGGATCGACATGGAATCGAAGACCTCGAGCATGCCGTGCACGGTGCCCACCAGGCCCAGCAGCGGGCACATCGGGATCAGGACTTTCAGCACCGGCATGTTCTCGCTCATGGCGCCGTTGAGCCGCGAGATCATCGCGCTGCGCACCTGGTGGGACATCCAGGACTGGTGCTCGGCCCGGCCCTGCCATTGCCCGAGCAGCTGGCCGGTCATCACCGGCAGCTGGGTCCGGTAGAACCACAGCCGCTCGAAGATCAGCGTCCACATCAGGATGCCGGCCACCAGGATCCAGATCACGAAAGGCCCGCCGGCCAGGATCAGCTGGCCGACCGCATGGAACGGCGCCAGCAGGATCTCAGGCATGACGCTTCTCGATCAGCTCGGCCAAGAGGCCGGTGCTCTGCTCGTCGAGGATCTGGGTGATGCGCTTGGAGCGGGCCTGCAGGGCGCTGTTGGCGAACAGCAGGGGGATGGCGATCCCTAAGCCCAGCAGGGTGGCGATCATGGCCATGGAGATGCCGGCGGCCATCAGCTTGGGGTCGCCCGAACCGGATTCGGTGATGACCTGGAAGGTGTGGATCATGCCCACGACGGTGCCCACCAGGCCCAGCAGCGGGCCGGCGGCGACGCCCAGCTTGAGGAAGGACTGGCCGCGCTCCAGCGGCGGCAGTTCCTTGAGCACGGCTTCGGAGACGCGCAGTTCGATCACTTCGGCGTCCTCGGCGTTGGCCGGGGCGCTGCCGCCCTTGAAGGCCAGCAGCACGCGCCCCAGCGGGTTGTCGGCGTTCAGGTGGTTGAGGTTGGCCAGCTGCCGGTTGACCTTGGTGCTGGTCAGCAGCAGGAAGCTGAACTGGTAGACGGCGATCAGGNGCCCGGCGGCTGCTTGGGCGGCGTGCTGAAGGCATTGGCGCCGGTGGTGTATTCCAGGAACCGGCCTTCCGACACGGCCACGAAGGGGCCGACCCGCAGCACGGTCTTGTCGGCCTGGGCGCCGTCCGGCGCGGTGACCTTGGCCTGGATGCGCACG
>NZ_PSNW01000027.1 GCF_002930645.1 Solimonas fluminis
CAGGTGCCAGGCATCGCGGGCCTTCGCCGTGCCCGTGACGGCGCCCAGTTCCTCCACGATGTTCAGGCAACCGCCGCGCGCCCACACCACGCGAGTGTAGAAGTCGAACAGCGTCGGCGGCGCCGCGAAGGCGATGCGCCCGCCCTGCCGGGCCAGGCGCACGAACTCCGCGGGATCATGCGTCGAGCGGAAGCCGGGAAGGTCGCCGTACTCGTTCTTGGCATCCCACACCAGCACGTTCCGCTCGGCGCCGATCCGCTGCTTGATGAGGTAGCTCTTGCCGGTGCCGCTCGATCCGCAGATGAACTCGATCTGCGCCGGCAGCGAGTTGTCGGGCTTGCGCATGTCAGGCCGCGGCCGGCGCCGCGGCGCCGCTCTCCGCTTCCTTGATCGCCAGCCACACCTGGAACGCGATCTTGCCGGCGAACACGGCCGCGCCCAGCTCCTCCCGGTACTGCATCACCCAGGGCGGCATCTTGCCGTTGTGCTTGGCCAGCAGCGGCGCCACGGCGTCGGCGCCCTCGGCCAGCGTCTCCTGCCCGAACACGACCTTGACGCCCTTGACCTTTTCCACGCCCTTGCTGATCAGGCTCAGGCCCACGGCGACGGCCAGCATCGCGGCCTCGCGGTTGTCGGCCGCGGTCTGCTGCTGCGCCTGGCCCGCGGCCGGCGGCTGCTGCGCGGCGGCCGCCTCGGCGGCGAGCGCGTCCAGCGCCGGATCGTCTGCGAACGGCAGCGCTCCCTCCTCGGCGCCGCTCACTGCGCGCCCTCCACCAGCACGCCCTTGCCCTTGCCGACGCGGGCGCACTCGGGCTGCGCGGCGACGGCCGGCGCGGCGACCGGCGGCAGGGACTTGGGCGCCGGCTTGGCGGCGGGCTTTTTCTTGGTGGCTTTCGTGGCCATGGTGCTACCTCTCAGAAGTGGAACAGCGGGAAGAAGATCGAGCGCAGCGGCGCCGGCTCGGGCTTGGCGTCGGGCACGGGGGCCGGCGGCGCCGGCTCGGACTCAACGAGAACGGGGGGCGGCGGCGGCAAGTTGCCGTCCGCATCGCGGGCGCGCATGTATTCCAGAATCCACTCCTGGAAGCTTTTGCCCAGGTTCATGAACAGGCCGTGGCACGGCGTCTGAACGTAGAGCTGCCCCTTGCGCTTGCCCTTGGCGAAGCGGCGGACCGTGCCGGGCTTGGCACAGAGGGGACAGACGATGGAACCGCAGTCTTCATTGCTCATGGATCGCTCTCCGGAAGGTGATTTGCGCCTTGGTGGGAGGGCGAGACGAGGCCGGGCGGTGNCGCGACGGCGGCCCCTTGGCTGGAGACTTCACGCTCTACAGCCACAGCCACCGCGGCGCCTTCGGCGCGCGGCTTCAAAATCCAGGTGTGGAGGCGCGTCACCACGCCAGGCCCTTGCAGGCGCACCACTTCACGCTGCAGCGCGGTCCGCACGAACGATCGGACCGCCACGGAGCGGTTCTTGCGGCGGCGCGCGGCGTGGTAGACCCGCTCTTTCACCGGCCGCACGTTGACGAACTGTATGCGCTCGCAGACGCCTTCGGTCTGCGGGGTGCGCAGCTCGCCGTAGGCGTTCAGGTCGCCATGGATGCGGCGCATGACCATGAGCGGCTGTTGCGCGCGGGGCAGGGCAGGGCCGCCGATGGCGCGCAGGTGCCGGCCGTAGTCGCCCTCATCCGCGGCCTTGCGCGCATTCTCCAGGCGCGACCAGGCCACGGGGTGCACGGGCAGGCCGTTGGGCCACGTGGTCGGCGGCGGGCCTTCCAGCCGGCGCAGCTCGCGCCAGATGCCGATGGGCGGAACGCCGAAGGCCTGGAACTGCCGGATGCCGTGCACGCTGGCCCAGCGGCGGGCACGTGACGCGCCCTTGCCAGCGTCGGCCACCTCGCGCTGCACCCCATCGGCGCCACGTTCCTTGGCCTTGCCCAGGCCGGCGCCCGTGGTCATCTTGCTGATGTACTTCGCCACGTAGTGCGTAGCGCCGCCCTTGCTCTTGTCGATCAGCTCGACCTTGAACCGATGCTTGTCGGCGCCTTCCTCGTCGGGCGCTTCGAGCATGGCGTAGCCGCGCAGGACACGGGCCACCTCCTCGCGCTGCTGGGGCTTCACGAACATCAGCAGGTGCCAGTGCGGGGTGCCGTCGTGGTGCGGCTCGGCGACACGTACCCCGAAGTACCGCGCCTGGAGCTTGGCCAGCGCGGCACGGGCCCAGGCCCACAGCTCGCGCAGCCGGAGCTGGCCGGCACGTGGCGTCAGCTTGTCGGCGGTCCAGTTGGGATTTTCCTTCCCCGTGCCCGACAGGCGCGCGTGGTAGCGGCTCGGCAGCGTCCAGGTCAGGAACAGGCCCACGTACCCAAGCTTGTCGGCCACGGCCTCCATGCCCTTGATGCGCACCATCAGCTCGCAGAGGCGGATGTGCGGGTTGGCCAGGGACTTCTCCACCAGGTCGGCCAGGCTGAACTGCTGGCCCAGCTCGTTCTCTGCCACCAGGTTCAGCAGCAGTTGCGCGTTGCGCTGGTCCTGCGCGCGGCCGCGGCCGATGTTGGCGTCCGACACGTAGACGCCGGCATGGGCGTGGACCTTGCCCGCTGCAATGGCGCGCTGCTCGATATCGAGCGTCAGCTTGCGACGGGCCTTTCGGCGCCACCAGCGGGAGCACGTCATGCGCGCGAGGGCGATGGCCAGCTCTTCGTCTGTCGGCAGCACGGGCACGGGCGGTGGCTCGATCCCCCAACGTGTCGTGAATTCCAGGGCGGCGCCGAACTGCTCCTGCAGTCCCACGTGGCGGCCCACGGTGGCCGCCGCCTCGCCGGCCCGGCGCTGCGCCCAGGCGCGCACGGCGTGGTCGCTGGAATGCTCGCCCAGGTTGTCGCGCCGGGAGACCACGGCCTCCATGCGTTGTTGCCGGCGCACGAGGATTTCCCCGCGCACTCGATCCACGGTCGGGCGCACCGTGTTGTTCAGGTGGACGAGGATCGGATCGCCGGACCGCATAGCCAGCTTGCGCAGCTCGGCCAGCTTTTCCTTTGTGATCTTCTCGCCGGCCGCCTCGATCAGCGGGCGCAGGGCTTCGCGCTCGTAGGCGTTGAGCCTGGATATTTTCTGCCAGAGGGGCAGGCGGTTGATGCGGGCGAGGGCGGCATGCTGCGCGTCACGGCGCGCCGCGAAGCGCTCCATGTCGATGCGGCGGACGAGGCCGGCGAAGGGGTTGCTCACCGTTCAACCACCTGACCATCAATGATGAGGAAGCTGTAGCGGAGCCCGCTGTCCGTGTACCACCATACGCTTCGGGCACCCCCGTGCCTGCAGGCCGAGGTAGTCACGTGGTTGCCGAACGGCCCCGGCTCAAGGAACGCCTCTTGATGCCAGCCGAAGCGGCGCGGCATCTTCGGCGCCAGCGGCCGCCCGCAGGCCGCGCACACCAGCCGCATGAACTGCCAATCCCCTCTGACCGAAGTCAGGATGCCGCACGGGCACTCGCGGAATATCACCCGATCACCTTGGCGGCATCGACGCGCAGGCACGGGCGCTCCGGAGAGCCGCCCACGTAGACCACGGATTCCCCCATGATCTTGACCCCCGGACCGGCCACCACGTAGACGACACGTGCGGCCTCGTTCAGCTTGGCTTCGAGCTCGGCCATGGCCTTGCGGGCACGTGCCATGCGGGCGGACAGGGCCGTGTACGTGGCGACGGCTTCCTTCGGGGTCGGCTGGAGCCTGGAGGCGTCGGCCGCGGCCTTGGCGTCGGCACGT
>NZ_PSNW01000028.1 GCF_002930645.1 Solimonas fluminis
CAGGTGCCAGGCATCGCGGGCCTTCGCCGTGCCCGTGACGGCGCCCAGTTCCTCCACGATGTTCAGGCAACCGCCGCGCGCCCACACCACGCGAGTGTAGAAGTCGAACAGCGTCGGCGGCGCAGCGAAGGCGATGCGCCCGTCCTGCCGGGCCAGGCGCACGAACTCCGCGGGATCATGCGTCGAGCGGAAGCCGGGAAGGTCGCCATACTCGTTCTTGGCATCCCATACCAGCACGTTCCTCTCGGCGCCGATCCGCTGCTTGATGAGGTAGCTCTTGCCGGTGCCGCTGGAACCGCAAATGAACTCGATCTGCGCCGGCAGCGAGTTGTCGGGCTTGCGCATGTCAGGCCGCGGCCGGCGCCGCGGCGCCGCTCTCCGCTTCCTTGATCGCCATCCACACCTGGAACGCGATCTTGCCGGCGAACACGGCCGCGCCCAGCTCTTCCTTGTACTGCATCACCCAGGGCGGCATCTTGCCGTTGTGTTTGGCCAGCAGCGGCGCCACGGCGTCGGCGCCCTCGGCCAGCGTCTCCTGCCCGAACACGACCTTGACGCCCTTGGTTTTTTCGACCAGCTTGCCCACGAGGCCGAGGCCAATGGCCACCGTCATCATCGCCGCCTGCCGGTTCTCCTCCGCGCTCGGCTGCGGCGGCTGATTCGTCTGCTGCGCTTGCGGCGCGGCGGCCGCCTCGGCGGCGAGCGCGTCCAGCGCCGGTTCATCCGCGAACGGCAGCGCTCCCTCCTCGGCGCCGCTCACTGCGCGCCCTCCGCGGGAACGCCCTTGCCCTTGCCGACGCGGGCGCACTCGGGCTGCGCGGCGACGGCCGGCGCGTCGGCCGGCGGCAGGGACTTGGGCGCCGGCTTGGCGGCGGGCTTTTTCTTGGTGGCTTTCGTGGCCATGGTGCTACCTCTCAGAAGTGGAACAGCGGGAAGAAGACCGAGCGCAGCGGCGCCGGCTCGGGCTTGGCGTCGGGCACGGGGGCCGGCGGCGCCGGCTCGGGCTCAACGAGAACGGGGGGCGGCGGCGGCAAGTTGCCGTCCGCATCGCGGGCGCGCATGTATTCCAGAATCCACTCCTGGAAGCTTTTGCCCAGGTTCATGAACAGGCCGTGACACGGCGTCTGAACGTAGAGCTGCCCCTTGCGCTTGCCCTTGGCGAACTTGCGGACCGTGCCGGGCTTGGCACAGAGGGGACAGACGATGGAACCGCAGTCTTCATTGCTCATGGATCGCTCTCCGGAAGGTGATTTGCGCCTTGGTGGGAGGGCGAGACGAGGCCGGGCGGTGNGGACGCAGCACGGTCCGTGCGCGACCCCACCAGGCGCTCTACGCGCCAGGTGTGAACCCTTGTCGTGAGGGATTGCGCGAACGCTGCACCGGCATGGCCCATGCAGCCTTGCGCAACGACACCGCGGATCGGGTGCGCAGCGAAATCGCCATATCCCGACAGCATCGAGGTCGGCCGCTCCGGCACGTCTCGCAGCACGCTCAAGCGCCGCATCTGCCGCGGAATGCAGGGGCCGCCCATGGCGCCGATGTAGCCGGCGACGTCGCCGGCATCGGCCTTGGCGCGGACCGGCTCGATCAGCGGCAGATCAAGCTGCGCGTCCCGCACACGGCGCAGTTCGCGGTAGACCGTCTGCGAGGGCAGGCCGAAGAACTGAAACTGACGGATGCCCCAGATACGCGCCCAGGCAACGATGCGCGCGGCATGCGTCACGGGATCGGCCTGCGGCGCGGAGGCTTGCTTGCCATCCTCCAGGGTCAACTGCGCATGGGTCAGGCCGAAGCCGTCCACACCCTTGGCGATGTACTTCGCCATGTAGCCGGTTGCCGTGCCGCGGCTCGGGCTGATGCGCTTGAACCGGATGCGGCGCTTGCGGGCTCCGGGCTCGTCGGGGTCTTCGGCCAGGGCCTCGGCGTGCATGATCCGGATAACCGGCTTCACGTGGTCGGCCGGCACGAAGAGCATCATGTGCCAATGGGGGGTGCCGTCGTGGTGTGGCTCGACGCTTCGGAAGCCGTAGACCTTCACCCTGATCTTGTTGAACAGGGCGCGGCAACGTGCCCACACCGTGTTCAGGTGCTCCTGCCCGTCACGTGGCGAACTGGCGCCGTCGTAACGTGGGTTGGGGATGCAGGGCTTGGCACACCAGCGATGGAAGCGACTGGGGGTGGTCAGGGTGACGAACAGGGGCACGTCTCCGCGATCCTTGGCCACGGCCTCGGCGCCGTTCATGCGCGCCATCAGTTCCATGCGGCGCAGCTTGGGGTTTGCGATGGAGGCCGCGGCGGCATCGGCCAGGCAGACCGTTTCGCCGTCCTCGTTCACGGCGATGAGCTGCAGCAGGAGTTGCTGGTTGCCCTCGGCGCGCTCGCGCACGAAGTTGACCCCCCAATCCGAGGCGCACGGGGTCTTGGCGATGTTGACCAGTCCGGCCTTGTGGGCGTCCAGTTCCCACTTGCGCGCGTGGGCTACGCGTCCGGAGCGGCGCCACCATCTGGCGGTCTGCATCCGGCGGACGATGCTGGCCATGTGGGGGCCACGTACATCGGAATCCTTGGGCTCCGGGACTTCCAGGCCGAAGCTGGTCGCGTAGGTGCGTGCCTCGGCGTAGGCCGACCACGTGTCGGCGTTGCGGGCGATGACCTTGGCCACGGCATGGGCGCGGCGCTCCGCCCAGGCGGACACGTCCTCGTCCGTGGCGCCACGTGGCAGGCGATCCACGAATAGATTCTGGCCGCCGCGGATATCGCGGAGCACGCCCGGGGTTTCGTAGAGGCTGTACCACAGCCGCTCGTACTCATCGTCCGCCAGGTTGGTCAATGCCACCTGGTCGCGCGGGCTGTCGCCTTCGACGCTCAGGCGGTGCTTGATGCCCGCCCAGGGGTTGCCGCGGGCGCGCTTGGCCTTGGGGCCGGGCAGGGGCAGGGGGCCGGCGTAGAGGCTCACGAGCAGTGGATACAGCCGCATCCGCCGTGCTGCGGCTCGCGCGGGCGATCCGCGCACCAGCCCCGGCAGTTGTTGCGCAGGCCATGACCGCGCCCGGGCATCAGGCAGAGATTGCAGCCGGCGCGATTGCCCTCGGCCGTGGCGATGGCGCGGCCCAGGGTGGCATAGAAGGCCTTTGCTTCGGTGATGCTGGCAAAGCCCACGGCCTCATGTCCGTGGTAGTCATTGAACCGGACCGACACGCGGCCACCATCGGCCCCCACGTTGAAGTAGCCCAGGCTGTTACCACGTAGGCGGGCACGCACCATCATCCGATCACCTTGGCGGCATCGACGCGCAGGCACGGGCGCTGATGAGTGCCGCCCACGTAGACCACGGATTCCCCCATGATCTTGACCCCCGGACCAGCCACCACGTAGACGACACGTGCGGCCTCGTTCAGCTTGGCCTCCAGCTCGGCCATGGCCTTGCGGGCACGTGCCATGCGGGCGGACAGGGCCGTGTACGTGGCGACGGCTTCCTTCGGGGTCGGCTGGAGCCTGGAGGCGTCGGCCGCGGCCTTGGCGTCGGCACGT
>NZ_PSNW01000029.1 GCF_002930645.1 Solimonas fluminis
GCCGTCGGTCAGGCTGTCCAGGCGGTTGCTGGTGGGGCTGGTCGTGTAGTCGGTGGTACCCGCCGTGCCGGTCTGCTGGCTGCGGTTGCCGTTGGCGTCGTAGCCGTAGCCGATGTTGAAGCTGGCTCCCAGGTAGCTGGTCAGGCGGTCCAGGGCGTCGTAGCCGTAGGTCTTGGTGCCGGTCAGGTGGGACAGGCCGCCGTGGGTCAGGCCGGTGAGGCGGTCGGCGGTGTCGTAGCCGAGGCTGCCCAGGCTGTGGGCGGTCATGCGGCCGGAGAGGTCGAAGCTCTGGCTGACCTGCTGGCCGTTGGCGAAGTCCCATTGGCGGATGGGGCCGAAGGGTTCGTCCTGGAGGTTGCTGGCCACGGGGTTGCCGTCCAGGGTGACGCTGGTCAGGCGGTTCAGGGTCCAGTGGTAGCCCACGACCTTGCCGGAGGGCAGGGTCTGGGTGGCCAGGCGGCCGGCGCTGTCGTAGCTGTAGCCGGTGACCAGCGTTCTGGTGCCGACCACCTGGGTCTGGCTGGCGACGCGGCCGTGGGGGGTGTAGGTCCAGGCCAGCGAGGCGCCGGGGCCGCTGATGCCGGTGAGCCGGCCCTTGCCGTAGGGGCCGGCGTCGTAGCTGTAGCTGATGCTGGGGCCGCCGGTGTAGGCAGCCTGGGTCAGCCGGTTGAGGGCGTCGTAGGTGTAGCTGACGAGCTGGCCCTTGGCGTCGGTACGGGTCTTGAGGTTGCCGGCGCTGTCGTAGGTGGCGGTGCTGGTGCCGGTGTCCGGGCTCTGCAACTGGGTGACGTCGCCGTGGGCGCTGCGCGTGTAGGTGGTGACCAGGCTCCGGGGGTCGGTGACGCTAGTGAGTTCGTCGCGCGGGTTGTAGGCGTATTGCGTGACGCCGTTGCCCGGATCGGTGACCTGGATCAGGCGGTCCAGGGCGTCGTAGCCGCGGGTGGTGACCTGGCTGCCATTGACCGTGGTGGTGGACAGATTGTGGTTGTCGTCATAGCCCAGCTGCGTAAGCTGGCCGTTGCCGCCCTGGATCTGTCTCAGGCGGTTGAGGCCGTCGTAGAGCCGCGCCTGGCTGCGGCGCAGCAGGTTGGACGGGTCGTAGACCTTTTCCTCGAGGCGGTTGCCGGCCCAGTCCAGGGTGTATTCGATGCGGTTGCCGTCCGGGTCGGCGATGCCGGTCAGGCGGTGGGCGGCGTCGTAGCTGTAGGCCAGCCAGGCACCGTCCGGGGTCGTGACCTTCTTGAGCTGGCCGACCTTGTCGTACTCGAAGCTCGTGGTCTCGCCGGCCGTGTTTCGAGTCTTCAGCCGTTGCCGGGCATCGTAGGTCAGCAACGTCTCGACGCCGTTGGCGTCGACCAGGCGCAGCGGGTTGCCGTGCGCGTCGTGGTCGGTGATCTGCGTGACCTGCCCCAGGGCGTTGGTCACCTGACTCAGGTTGTTCTGGCCGTCATAGGCGAAGCTGCTGATGTCGCCGACGTCGGTGCGAGGACCGTTGA
>NZ_PSNW01000003.1 GCF_002930645.1 Solimonas fluminis
CCGGCCGTATTCCATCTCGATCTGGTAGGCCTCGACGATCCGCCGGTATTTCTCCGAGACGGTCACGTCGGCGCGCGGCATCATCTCGTTGAGCTTGGCCACCCGCGCCACGCGCTCGTCCTTCAGGAACGGGACGTCCAGCTGCACGAACTGCTCCAGCGAGCCCAGCATGCGCTGCATCAGCGGCAGGATCTCGATGTTGGTGCGCTCCAGTTCGGAGGATTCCTGGCGGATCACCGCCATCTCCTCTTCCTGGCTCTTGAGCTGCGCCCGCAGCTGCTGCAGGTACAGCTTCAGGCCTTCGGTCTCGCGCAGCGTCGTGCGGTAGTCGTTGGCCAGGTCACGGCCCTGTTCGGCCAGCGCATCCACGCGCTTCTGCGAATCGGCCTGGGCGACCAGCCACTGGTCGCCGCTCCTGGAAACATCGGACACCGTGGCGGCGTAGACGCCCGCGGCAAACAGGCTCGCGAGGACCGCAAGACCACCCCTCCACTTCATTGATCTGAACCGATACATCTTCAAGTCTCCTCGCTTTACGTTCGGAATCCGCACCAGATTCCAGAGAGTTCGATGACTGGGGACACTGATGGAAACGCTGCTGCGTTCACGCGCTCTTCGGCGGTCTCAGGATGATATCCTCGACCATCGAACGGCGTGAAAGCTGGTAGGCGTCGAAAAAAACCTGGGCCACGTCGGCCGCCGACATGAAGCGGCTGACATCCGCATCGCTGCCTTCCCAGGTCGGCGTATCCGTTGCCCCGGGGTAGACACAGCAGACGCGGATGCCGCGGTCCGACAACTCGGCGCGCAGGGCCCTGGCCAGGCCGGTCACGCCATGCTTGGCGGCGCAATACGCCGCATTGTTCGCAAGCCCTTCGAGGCCGGAGGTCGAAGAGGTGAAGAAGATGTCGCCCTGGCGGCGCTCGATCATGGCCGGAACAAACGCCCGCGTCACCGCGAAGGCACTCACCAGGTTTTCCTGCAGCGCCAGCGAGAACTCCGACACCGGCAGATCCTGCACTGCGCCGCCGCGCCAGCGGCCGGCATTGTTGATCAGCACGTCCACCGCGCCGAAGCGCTGCTGCACCTCCAGGGCCATCTGCTCCACCCTTCCGGGATCGGTCAGGTCCGCAGGAAAGATCTCGGCCTGGGCCCCGCTGCGCCGGCATTCGCGGGCCACCTGCTCCAGCCGCTGGCCGTTGCGAGCCACCAGCGCCAGCCTGGCGGCCGGCAGGCCCGAGGCGAAACGCTCGGCGATGGCAGCCCCGATGCCCTGGGAAGCACCGGTCACCACCACCACCGGATCGCGTCTGGCCTGGGTGCCGGTCATGGCTCAGGTCACCAGCGATTTCAACATGACCGACTCGTCGGCCAGCACGGCGGGATCGGCGCGCAGGCGCGCCGCCACCATCTTCTTGCCGACCATGAAATCCGGCGCCCGGTTGACCGAGTCCACCGCGATCACCACGCCCTGCTGCAGGTAGAAGGCCACGAAGCTGTCGGCCGCCATCGAACCGCGGACGATGACCTGATCGTAGCCCTGAGACAGGCCGACCATCTGCAGCTTGAGGTTGTACTGGTCGGACCAGAACCAGGGCACGCTGGCGTGGGGCACGCGCTGCCCGCAGATGCTGGCGGCAGCCACCCGGGCCTGCTCGCTGGCATTGGGCACCGACTCCAGGCGGGTGCGGCGACCGAGGAAGCCGTTGTCGTGGTTGGTGCAGTCGCCGGCGGCAACGATGTCGGGATCGCTGGTCTGGGCGTAGACATCGACGAGGACGCCGTTGTCCACGGCCAAGCCCGCCTTCTCGGCCAGGCCGGTGTTGGGGATCAGGCCGATGCCGACGATCAGCAGGTCGGCCGGCACGCGGCTGCCGTCCTGCAGGATCACGGCTTCCACGCGCTGGTCGCTGTACTCCAGCTCGCGCACGCCGGCACCGAGGCGGATGTCCACGCCATGGCGGCGATGCACCTGGTCGTAGTACTGCGACAGCTCGGGGCCGGTGACGCGCGCCAGCAGGCGCGGCATCGCCTCCACCAGGGTGACCTGCAGGCCTTTCTTGATGCCCACGGCCGCCACTTCCAGGCCGATGTAGCCGCCGCCGACGATCACCAGGCGCTTGCCCTCCTTGAACTGCTCGCGCAGCCGGGCAATGTCCTCGATGGTGCGCACGTAGTGGACGTTGGGCCTTTCGGCACCCGGCAGCGGCAGCCGGCGCGCATGGCCGCCGGTGGTGAGCGCCAGCTTGTCGTAGGCCAGCGTCTGGCCGTCGGACAGCGCCACCGTATGCGCCGCGCGGTCGATGGACTCCACGCGCACGCCGGTCAGCAGTTCGATGCCGTGCTTGGCGTAGGCCTCGCGCGACTTGATGTAGAGCGCTTCCTCGCCGATCTCGCCGGAGAGGAATGCCTTGGACAGCGGTGGGCGACGATAGGGAACGGCGGCCTCGTCACCGATCAGGACGATGCGCCCGGTGTAGCCCGTCTGGCGCAGGGCCGTGGCGAGGTCGCCGCCCGCCTGGCCGGCTCCGACGATGATCGTGGTGGCCATTACCGGCAACTCCCGGCGCAGCCGCGCGGCACCCTGCCCGCGGCCGGATACCGGTCATGCCTCAGGTCGACGCCTGCCACCTGCCTCATCAGCCCTCCTCCTGGCGCACCTTTCCGGTGCCCGCACGTTCCGGGGATGGTCTGCGCCCGCCATGGATGGCGCCCCGTCTATTAGATCAACAGTGTTGCTCACCATCATACGCAAACGGACTGGGCATGCAATGTCCCGAGCCGCTGGCGCTTCAGTCTGGAACGGTAGCCCTATACCCGCCCGGTCACCGGGATCAGGGCACCGGTCACCGCCGACGAGCCTGGCCCCAGCAGGAACAGGATGACGTCAGCCAGTTCCTGCGGACGCACCCAGCGCGAAGGGTCGGCCTGGGGCATGTCCGCCCGGTTGGCCGGGGTATCGATGATGCTGGGCAGCAGGGCATTGACCGTGATCGCGCGGTCCTTCAGTTCCTCGGCCAGCGCCTCGGTGAAGCGGGCGACGCCGGCCTTGGAAGCGGCGTAGGCCCCCATGCCCAGCCCGGCCTTGGCAGCGCCGGCTGCGCCGATGTTCACGATGCGGCCTCCCTCGCGCAGCCCGGGCAGCGCGCCACGGCAGGCATTGACCGCCGTGCGCAGGTTGATCTGGTAGAGCTGGTCCCAGGTATCGATGGAACCCTCGGCCACGGTCTCCCAGCGGAAGCCCCCGGCAATGTTCACCAGGCCGTCGATTCCGCCATGTTGTCCCGCGATCGCGGCGAAGGCCCGCTGGACCGCCCCGGCATCGCCGAGATCCAGTGCCGGCCAGGACTGGGCCCCGCGCGGCGGCGCGCCGTCGACGCGGTCCACCGCGACCACCGTTGCCCCGGCCGCCGCGGCAGCTTCGGCAACCTGGCGTCCCAGGACGCCCAGCGCGCCGGTGACGACGACGGTCTTGCCCGTCAGATTCATGTGGCTCTGCTCCCTTCGGACGATCCCCCGGGGGCCGGCGGACCGATACGCTGCTGGCATCGGGGCAAGCCCCCGCCCGCGCGCCGGCCCTCGATAGTTTAATCAACGTTGTTGATTATCTACGCCGGAATGCAAATGTAAAGGCGCCAGGGTGGCATACGCCCCGCCCGCCGCGACGCCACACTTGCCTGGGCCGGAGGCTCCTCCGCGCCCGGTCCAGTCCTCCGCCGCAGGCCGTCTTGCCTCCGGCAGCAGGCTCCGCACAGCCCCGCCCGCGCATCCCCCTCATTGCCAAGGAAATATTTCACTTGCGCATATCCACCACCATTGTTGATTATTAACTTCTCAGGCAGCACACGCCGGGCACACCGCATGCCAAGGCGCAGCAACCGCCGCGGAGGAGACGCGCCGATGAATGACGGACACTTTTTCAGCCTGGAAGGCCCATTGGATTCGATGCCGATGGCCAGCCAGATGCGCGCCGCCAACCTGACGGGCTTCGGCGAACTGGTCAGGGGCCTGGGCATGGATCCGCGCCCGATCCTGGAGCGCTACCACATCGACCCGCGCTCGCTGCGCGACCCCGACGCCTACATCGAGACCAAGTCGCTGGTCGACATGCTCGAGTACTGCAGCGTCTCCTTCAACGATCCCCTCTTCGGCCTACGCATGGCGCAGTTCCAGGACCCCGACGTGTTCGGCTCGGTGGCCTCGCTGTGCCGTTCCGCCTCGACCTTCCGCGAGGCCGTGGAGAGCTTCATCAATTTCATCCCCGTGGTGCACTCGCCGGTGGCGGTGCTGGAACTGGCCGAGGGAAGGGAAACCTCGGAACTGCGCTGGCACACGCAGACCGACCTGGGCCAGAACAACCAGGCCGAGTACAAGGGCACGCTGCTGATCCTGAAGCTGCTGCGCCAGGTGGGCGGCCGCTCCTTCGAGCCCAGCTACGTCAGCCTGGCGGTCGACAGCCGAGCCCGGGACCTGCCCGAGATCAGCAACCGCTTCGGCTGCAGCTTCCGCCGCTCCTCCGGCAACGCCATCGGCTTCCCCACCGCGATGCTGAACCAGCCGGTCAGCAGCGCCAACCGCCTGCTGTTCCGCCTGCTGGGCGGCTACCTGGGTCGCGTGCGCTCGGCCTCCCGCACCAGCGTGGTGGAGCGGGTGGAGGACTACGTGCGCGGCGCCCTGTCCACCGGGCACTGCTCGATCGAGCACTGCGCCAAGAAATTCGGCACCTCGGTACGTACCCTGCAAGCCAACCTCTGCGAGGCCGGCCTGCGCTTCTCCGACATCCTGGAGAAGCAGCGCATCGAGATGGCCAAGACCTACCTGGAGAGCGGCGAGATGTCGCTCGACGACGTCGCGTCGATGCTGGGCTACGCCGAGCAGTCGAGCTTCGGCCGCGCGTTCAAGCGCTGGACCGGCGCCACGCCGCAGCGCTTCCGCAAGAACCTGGAACTGCACTAGGGCGGACGGCAACTCGTTGACCGGCGGCGGAGAAAATCCGCCCCTGGCTTCGATCCTTCGACAGGCCCGGGCCGGCACGAGCGGACTTTTTCAGGATTTCCCCAATCCGTTCCCGGCACGGGCTCCCTGCCGACGGCATGCGTACCCGGGGCCTGGCGCCCTGACGGAACTCCGTTTTCGGCAAGCGCTTTCCACGATGGTCTGTCCATGATGGCCGTCATGCCTGCGGTCGCAGTGGGCCGCTGCCGTTCCCGGTCCTGCCGATAAGATGCGGCGAGCCGCCGGCTCCCCGCGGGCTGCGGCACACACCAGAAAAAAGCAATGTGAGGACGACATGACGACCCGGAAACCCGTCGTGCTGATCACCGGCGCCAGCGCCGGCATCGGCGAGGCCATCGCCCGCCGCTTCGCGGCCGCAGGCTGGAACATCGTCGCCGTTGCGCGGCGCCCGGAGAAGCTCGCCGCCCTGGCGGCGGAACTCTCCAAGATCACGGGCGTGCAGACCCTGGCCACCGACGTGACCTCGCCCGACGCGCCGAAGCAGGCCGTGGCATTGGCGATGAAGGCCTTCGGCCGTCTCGACTGCCTGGTCAACAACGCCGGCTCGGGCCGCTGGGCGCCACACCGCGAGACCGACGACACGATGATGAACGAGGTCATCGATACCAGCCTCAAGGCGCCCTTCCGCTTCGCCCGCGAGGCGCTGCACGTGATGAAGCCCGGCTCCTCGATCCTGGGCGTCGGCTCGGTCTACGGCGTGGTCGGCGGCCTCAACGGCGGCATCTACTGCGCAGTGAAGGCCGGGTTGATCGGCATGACCCAGGCGCTGGCCGTGCAGTACGGCGCCGAGGGCATCCGCGCCAACATCGTGGCGCCCGGCGTCATCAAGACCGACATGACCCGGGACTTCTGGGACACGGAAGGCTTCCAGCGCACCAACCAGGAAATGACGCCGTTCAACCGCGACGGCACGGTCGAGGACGTGGCCAACACGGTCTACTTCCTCGCCTCGCAGGAAGGCAGCTACATCAACGGACAGACCATCGCCCTGGACGGCGGCTGGTCCACCACCAAGTTCCTCAGCTACGAGGCCCTGGTCGCCAAGCGCGCCGCCGCCTGAGCGATGCCGGATGGAGCGGGACTTCCCTGCCCCCTGGCGCAGTGGCCCGGATTTCTTGCTGTAACATGGCGCGTGCCCCGGCGGGGCCTGCGAACCCGCAGGCCGGTACCGCCGGATTCACTGTTTCCCCATCGCCGAGTACCTGCCCCGATGAGGCCGCCCGCCAAGGTCCAGAAGAAGAAGAAAGCCGCCGAGCCGGCCGCTCCGAAACGGCAGTACGACAGCCCGCTGCGCCGCCAGCAGACGGCCGAGACCCGCGAGCGCATCCTCGCGGCCGGTGCGGAGATCGCGCACCACCTGCCGGCCTGGGACTGGCGCGAAATGACCTTCAAGGCGGTGGGCCAGCGCGCCGGCATCAGCGAGCGCACGGTGCACCGCTACTTCGCCACCGAGCGCGCGCTGCGCGACGCGATCCTGCAGCGCCTGGTGCAGGAATCGGGCATGCCGCTGGAGCACCTGGAGCTGCGCGACTTCGCCGGGCTCACGGCGCACCTCTACCGCTACCTGTCGTCCTTCCCTCCTTCTTCACAGGAAGGCGTGGACCCGGGCCTTGCGGCCCTGGACGTGCAGCGGCGGCGCATGCTGCTGTCCGCCGTCGCGCGCTCCAGCAAGGGCTGGAGCGAAGCGGAGCAGGAGATGGCGGCGGCGATGCTGGACCTGTTCTGGACGCCGACCTACTTCGAGCGCCTGGGAACGGCCTGGCAGCTCGACGCCGGGCGCGCGACCCGGGCGATCACCTGGGTGATCGGGCTGGTGGAGCAGGCGATCAAGGACGGCAAGCGGCCGTAGCGCAGCCCTGAAGAATTGCCGTTCGCCCCGGGCTTGTCGAAGGGTGGACGGCAATGGGCCGGGCGGCGGCAAGGGAGATCCGCCCGCACTTCGATCCTCGACAGGCCCGGGACTTCAGCACGAACGGATTTTCCCGGCGAGGCCCTGTCAACGCACCACCACCGGCAGTGTCTCCCAACCGCGCACGGTCGAGGTCGGCGACAGCACGGCTGTCTCCAGGTCCACGTCCCATTCCGGGAAGCGCTTCAGGAACTCGTCCAGCGCGGTGCGGCCTTCCAGTCGCGCCAGCACGGCACCGACACAGGTGTGGATGCCGTAGCCGAAGCTCAGGTGCGAACGCGCCGGGCGGTGGATGTTGAAGGTCTCGCCGTTCTCGAAGCGGCGCTCGTCGCGGTTGGCCGCGCCCACCAGGAACATCATCGCGCTGCCCTTGGGCACGGTCTGGCCGTGCACCACCACGTCGCGCGCGACGTAGCGCGACATGTGCGGCGCCGGCGGCTCGAAGCGCAGGATCTCCTCCACCGCCGCCGGTATCAGCGCGCGGTTCTCGGCGATCTGGCGGCGCTGCTCGGGATGCTCCGCCAGCACCTTGGCCATCCAGCCGATGAAGCGGTTGGTGGTCTCGTTGCCGGCGCCGGCGAGGACGTTGACCAGGGTCAGCACCTCGTCGCGGTCGAGCTTGCGCATGGTGCCGGTCTCGTCCTTGAACTCGGTGGTGAGCAGCTCCGTCATCACGTCGTCCGCGGGATTCTTCGCGCGCCACTCGATGTAGTCCTCGAAACCCTCGCCGATGTAGGCCGTATCACCGGCATCCATCTTCTGTCCGACCTCGGTGCGCATCACCGAGTCGACGCGCTCGCGCACCTTCTGATGATCCTGCTCGGGGATGCCCAGCAGGGAGCCGATGATGTGCATCGGCATCTGCCCGCCGAACTGCTCGATGATGTCGAAGCGGCCGCTGCCCACCAGCGGATCGAGCGAGCGCACGCAGGCCTCGCGCACCTTGGACTCCAGCGAGAGCATGCGCTTGGGCGTGAACATCCGCTGCAGCAGCTGGCGGTACATGGTGTGCACCGGCGGGTCGGTGAAGATCAGCACGCCCGGCGGGAATTCCGCTTCGGCCTTGATGATCTCCAGGATCGCACCCTTGCCGGAGATGAAGGTCTCGCGGTCCTGCAGGCCGCGCTCCACATCCTCGAAGCGGCTCACCGCATAGAAGTCGTGCTCCTGGTTGTAGTAGAGCGGCGCTTCCTCGCGCAGGCGGCGGAAGACCGGATAGGGATCGGTGGAAATCTCGGGCTGGTAGGGGTCGAAGTAGACCGCCCCGGCCTGGCTGCTGCTGTCCATGAAGAGCTCCTGCGCTCTAATTAATGTCAGAACATTGACACCAATTAAAGGAGGGGTCAAGCACCGGCTTGCCGGCCGTCCCTACGCTCGCGGATGCGAATGGAAAGCCTAGGGCCGCAACCGGATTCGCAACAACGAAAAATGCCGCGGAGGTCAAATCTGACTTCAGCACACGGCAACGCGACGGCTCGCCGCGGCAAGGCGGCTCCGGCGGTTTTGGGACAGAATGGCGGCAGAACCCTGACGCATATTTGCGGCGCCGCAGCATCGCCTCGTCGTCGCCTCCCCGCACAGCCGAGCCCAAGAGACACCAGCCATGCACATGACAGGACAACAGCGGATTCCCGCGACCCGGCAACAGGTCTGGGACGGCCTCTACGACCCCGAGGTCCTGCGGCGCAGCATCCCTGGTTGCCAGATGGTGGAGAAGGAAGCCGAGGACCGCATGCGCGCCATCGCCGAGATCAAGATCGGCCCCATCGGCGCGCGCTTCACCGGCACCGTCACGCTGTCGGATATCGACCCGCTCAACAGCTACACCCTGACCATCGAGGCCCAGGGCGGCACGGTGGGCTTCGTCAGGAACATCGCCAAGGTGAAGCTCAGCGAGGCCGACGGCGGCACGCTGCTGGCCTACGAGATGGATGCCCAGATCGGCGGGCGCCTGGCGCAGCTCGGCGGCCCGATCATGGATGCCACGGCCAAGCAGCTCGCCGCCCGCTTCTTCGCCCAGTTCGGCAAGATCGTCAGCGGCGACGCCGAAGCGGCCGCCGCACCCGCGGAAGCCGGCGCGGGCCCCTCACGCAGCGTCGCCCGCGCAACCGCCCACTCCGCACCCGCCTCCGGCGGCCTGCCGATGGCCTGGATCCTCGCCCTGGCGGTCTCCGGTTTCGTCGGCTATCTCATCGGCCAGGGCGGCAGCGGCGACCCGGCCTGGATGGGCCTGTCGATCGGCCTGCTCACCGTGATCGTCGCCGCCGCCGGCTTCGAGTTCGGCCGCCGCGCCGCGGCACCCGTGGTCACCCTGGACGCCGCCCTGCTGGCGAAGCTTCTCGAGGACCGTCGGTGAAACCGGCACCGTTCGACTACTACGCGCCGAGCACGATCGAGGAGGCCTGCGGCCTGCTCGCCGAGGCCGGCGGCGGCGCCACCATCCTCGCCGGGGGCCAGACGCTGATGCCGCTGCTGGCGCTGCGCATGAGCCAGCCCTTCCTGCTGGTGGACATCAACCGCATCGCCGCCCTCAAGGGCATCTCGCGCTCGGCCGGCAGCACGCGCATCGGCCCCATCACGCGCCAGAACGAGGCCATCGCCGACGCCACGCTGGGCAGCGCCCAGCCGCTGCTGGTCACCGCGGTGAAGCACGTCGGCCATCACCAGACGCGCAACCGCGGCACCATCGGCGGCTCCATCGCCCTGGGCGAGCCGGCGGCGGAACTGCCCGCCACCGCCGTCGCGCTCGGCGCCTCGGTGGAGGTGCGCTCGGCAAAGCGCGGCAAGCGCCGCATCGCCGCCGAGGAGCTGTACCTCGGCCCCTACGCCACCGCGCTGGAATTCGACGAACTGGTGACCGACATCCATGTGCCGGAGTGGCCCACGGGCACGCGCTGGATGTTCAGGGAGCTGGCGCAGCGCCCCGGCGACTTCGCCCTGGTGGGCCTCACCGGCGCCATCACCGTGCAGGACGGCAAGGTGAGCAGGGCGGGCCTGGCCTGGTTCGGCATGGGCCCCACGCCGATCAAGGCACGCCAGGCGGAGGCCGCGCTGCTCGGGCAGTCCCTCGACCAGCTCGATCACGCGGCCATCGCGGAACTCGCCGTCGCCGACACAGCGCCCTTCGACGATCACCACGCGACTTCGGAATACCGCCGCACCGTCGGCCGCCGCATGTTCGCCCGCGCCCTGCGCGAAACGCTGGAGGCCAAGGCGTGAGCAAGCACCAGATCCATCTCGACATCAACGGCCGCGCCCACGATGCCAGCGTCGAAGGGCGCCTGACGCTCTGCGACTTCCTGCGCGGCGATGCCGGCTACACCGGCGTGCATGTCGGCTGCGAACACGGCGTCTGCGGCGCCTGTACCGTCATGGTCGACGGACTCGCCGTACGCTCCTGCCTGATGCTCGCGGTGCAGGCCGACGGCTGCAGCGTCACCACGGTGGAAGGCCTCTCCAGCGGCGACGGCGCGCTGCATCCCGTGCAGCAGACGCTGCGCGAGGAGCACGGCCTGCAATGCGGCTTCTGCACGCCCGGCGTGGTCATGACGCTGGCCGCCCTGACCCAGGGCGAGCAGAAGCCCAGTTCCGAGACGCTGATCAACGCCATGTCCGGCCACATCTGCCGCTGCACCGGCTACCAGGGCATCCGCCGCGCGGCACTGCGGCTGGCCGGCGAAACGCTGGCGCCGGTGGAGGATCACGGATGAACCAGCCGGAAACCCGCACCGACCGCTACATCGGCAAGCGCCAGGCCCGCTCCGAGGACCTGCGCCTGCTCACCGGCCGCGGCGTCTACACCGACGACGTCAGCCTGCCCGGCATGCTGCAGGTGGCCTTCCACCGCAGCCCCGTGGCCCGCGGCCTGATCAGGTCCATCGACACCTCGGCGGCGCGAGAGTTGCCCGGGGTGTTCGCGGTGCTCACCGCCCAGGACCTGGAGCGCTACCAGCCCAACATGCTGAGCTTCTTCCTGGCACCGCCGGTGGTGCCGGTGCCGCTGCTGGCCGTGGACCGCGTCTGCTATGTCGGCGACCCGGTCGCCATGGTGATCGCGCAGGACCGCTACATCGCCGAGGACGCCGCCGGCCTGATCACGGTGGAGTACGAGGAGGAAGCCCCGGTCGTCACGCTCGACGACGCCCGCCAGGGGCCGCTGGTGCACCCTGGCACGGAGTCCAACGTCGCCGCCGCCACCGGTGCCGACGAGCTGGATCCGGACCTGGAGGAACTGCTCAACAGCGCGCCGCACCTCGAAGTGATCGAGATGAAGCACCAGCGCATCTCGCAGTCGCCGATGGAGCCGCGCGGCGTCGTCGCGGCGCCGCAGGGGTCCGGCGAGATGACGGTCTACCTTTCCTGCCAGGGTCCGCAGCTGGCGGCGCGCTGGTTCTCGCAGGCCTTCGACCTGCCGCAGACCACCTTCCGCGTGATCTCCAAGGACGTCGGCGGCTCCTTCGGCCTCAAGGGCCAGCCCTGGCGCGAGGAAACCGCGGTGGTGGCCGCCGCCCTGATCCTGGGCCGCCCGCTGAAGTGGATCGAGGACCGGCTGGAGAACCTCACCTCCGCCAACCAGGCACGCGAACAGGACATGAAGCTGCGCGTCGCCTTCGACCTGGAAGGCAACCTGATCGCCTCCCATGCCGACTACGGCATCAACAACGGCGCCTACCCGCACGGTGCCGACAGCAACATCGCGGTGATGATGTTCCTGTGGGCCGCGCACAAGCTGCAGGCCTTCAACTTCTCCGCCAAGGGCTGGTTCAGCAACACCGTGGGCCTGGGCGCCTACCGCGGCCCCTGGGCCCTGGAATCGCTGGCGCGCGAGGTGCTGCTGGACCGCGCCGCGCGCAAGCTGAAGATCGACCCGATCGAGCTGCGCCGCAAGACCCTGATCACCCGCGCCGACCAGCCGACGATGACGCCCATGGGCCTGGCGCTGGAGGACATCAGCCCGGCGGAGTGCCTGGAGGAGCTGCTGAAGAAGGTCGACGTCGCCGCCTTCCGCATCGAGCAGGCCGAGGCCCGCAAGCAGGGCCGCTACCTGGGCCTGGGCTTCGCCACCTACATCGAGCCCACGGCGGGCACCGCCGGCGTCATCGTGCTGATCAGCGAGTCCTGCCATATCCGCATCGAGCCCACCGGCAAGGTCAGCGCCGTGGTGTCCACGCATTCGCAGGGCCACGGCACCCAGACCACGATGGCGCAGGTCATCGCCGAACGCCTGGGCGTGCCCTTCGAGGACGTCACCGTCTACGAGGACGACAGCTCCCGCGGCGGCTACGGCTCCGGGGCCTACGGCAGCCGCCAGGCCGTGGCCGGCGGCGGCGCCTGCATCCGCGCCGCGGACCTGATGGCCGACAAGATCCGCGCCATCGCGGCGCATGTCTTCGAGGCCAGGCCGGAGGACGTGTTCATCCGCGGCGGCAGGGTCCACATCCTGGGCGCCAGGGAGCAGGTCTACAGCCTGCGCGACATCGCCGACGTCGCCTATGCCGAACCCGAGCGCCTGCCGGAAGGCATGGAGGCCGGCCTGGAGACGCAGTACCGCTACTGCCCTCCCGCGCTGACCCTGACCAGCGCCGCGCATGCCTGCGTCGTCGAGGTGGACGTGGACACCGGCTTCGTCAGGATCCTGCGCTGGGTCTCCAGCGAGGACGTCGGCAACATGATCAATCCGGCGGTGGTCGAAGGCCAGGTGGCCGGCGGCCTCGCCCAGGCCATCGGCCAGGTGCTGTTCGAGGAAGTCAGCTACGACGCCCGCGGCAATCCCACCGCCGTGACGTACAAGGACTACATGCTGCCGACGATCTTCGACGTGCCGGTCTTCGAATACCTGCACGGCGCCTCCGCGCCCTCGCAGACCGAGGGCGGCTTCCGCGGCGTCGGCGAAGGCGGCTGCATCGTCGGCCCCCCGACCCTGGTCAACGCCATCGCCGATGCGCTGGCGCCCTTCGGGGAACTGAAGCTGGAATTCCCGCTGACGCCGCCACGGCTGCTGGAACTGATCGAGGGACGGCCGATGGGACGCCGGCACGGCTGATCAACAGGCCTGTTGACTAATCCGGCATCCGCATATTTAATGTCAACTAACTGACATCAATCCGCGAAGCGGGGTCATGACGCCTCACGAATTCGCCGACCTCAAGGCCGGCCTGGACCAGCTCAAGGACAGCGGCTTCGCCGGCGGCGCGGCGCTGGCGACGCTGGTGCGCACCCGGGGGCCGGTGTTCCGGCGCCCGGGCACGCGCATGCTGGTCCACGGCGACGGCCGCGTCGTGCGCGGCCTCTCCGCCGGCTGCCCCGAGGCCGACATCGTGGAGCGCGCACGCGAGGTCATCGGTGCCGGCCAGGCGCGCCTGCTGCGCTACGACCGCGAGCATGGCTACGACGCCCTGCTGGAACTGGGCTGCGGCGGCGAGATGGAAGTCCTCCTGGAACCGCTCGAGGGCCCGCAGGACCTGCGCTTCGCCGATGCCGCCGCGCAGTGCCTGGAAACGCGCAGCGACGCCACGCTGATGACCGTCTTCGCCAGCCAGGGCCGCTGCATGCCCCGGCCGCGCCGCCTGCTGTGGAACCGCAGCCTGGTGCTGGACGAGCTCGAGGACCCGCGCGGCGCCGACGCCGTGCTGTCGCAGGGACTCTCGGGCGCCGCCGGCTCCGGCACGCGCCTGGACGAGGTCCGCATCGGCGAAAGCCGCGTGCAGGTGCTGGTGGAACGCCTGCAGGCGCCGCTGCGCCTGCTGCTGGTCGGCATCGGCAGCACCACCCTCGCCCTGGCCGGACTGGCGCGCGGCCTGGGCTGGAGCGTGCAGCTGGTCGATCACCGCGACGACACGCAGCCGCCGCTGCCAGCCGGCGCCAGCCTGCTGCGCAGCGGCGCGGAGCAGCTGGAACGCCACCTGCGCTTCGACCTGCGCACCGCCGTGGTGGTGATGACGCACAACCTCGAGCGCGACCTGGAATACCTGCGCGTGCTGCGCCGCCAGCCGCTGCTCTACCTGGGAGCCGTCGGCTCGCGCAACCGCGCCGAGAAGATGCGCCATGAAATCTGCGACTCGCTGACGCCGCTGAGCGCGCCGGCGGGCCTCGACATCGGCTCCGAGACACCCGAGGAGATCGCGCTGGCCATCGCCGCGGAGATCCAGGGCGCGGTCCACGGACGCGGCGGCGGGCGCCTCAGCGCCGGCGCCGGTCCGATCCACTGAACAGACAACAGCAAGACACGATGACAAGGGGAGAACGCTTGATGGGCATCCGCCTACCCACGTACCGCCAGCTCCTGGCACTGGCGCTCGCGGGCGCCGCCTTCTGCGCCACGGCCGCCGACCCCGAGTCGCACCAGATGGGGACCAAGTACTCGCCCCTGACACAGATCAACAGGGGCAACGTCGCCGGGCTGGAGAAGGCCTGGGAGTACCACACCGGTGAAGTCCCGCCGAAGAACGGCCCCCAGGCCCTGATCGCCTTCGAGGACCAGCCGACCCTGGTCGACGGCAACCTGCTGGTCTGCACCACCACGCGCCGCGTCATCGCGCTGGACCCCGCCACCGGCAAGCAGCGCTGGATCTACGACCCCAAGGATCCCAAGGTCGGCATGCAGAAGTGCCGCGGCATCTCGCACTGGGTGGACGAACAGGCTCCCGAGGGCACGCACTGCAAGTCGCGCATCTTCCTGGGCACCACCAGCTACCGCCTGGTGGCCTTCGACGCGCGCGACGGCAAGGCCTGCCAGGGCTTCGGCGACAAGGGCTCGGTGAAGATGCCGACCAGCAAGCCGGAGATCTTCGCCGGCGAGGTGGTGGCAGGCTCCAAGCCGGCCGTGGTCAACGGCGTGGTGGTGGTGGGCTCGGCCGTGGCCGACAACCAGCGCGTGGATGCGCCCAGCGGCCGCGTGCTGGCCTATGACGCGCGCACCGGCAAGTTCCTCTGGGAGTTCGACCCCCTGCCCCGCGATCCCGGCGACCCCGCCGCCAGGACCTGGGAGAAGGGTACCGCCGAGGGCTACGGCGCCGGCAACGTCTGGGCCAACATGGCGGTGGACCAGAAGCTCGACCTGGTCTACCTGCCGACCACCAGCCCCTCCGGCGACTTCTACGGCGCCGGGCGCGCCGGCGACAACCGCTATTCCTCGTCGATCGTCGCCCTGCACGGCAAGACCGGCAAGCTGGCCTGGCACTTCCAGTTCGTGCACCACAACGTCTTCGACTACGACACGCCCTCCGAGCCGCTGCTGATCGACTGGAGGAAGGCCGATGGCACGGTCGTGCCGGCCCTGGTGCAGAACAACAAGACCGGCCTGATCTTCGTCTTCGACCGCGCCACCGGCGAGCCGCTGGTGCCGATCGAGGAGCGCAAGGTGCCCAGCGCCGGCGCGGTGGCCGGCGAAAAGCTGTCGCCGACGCAGCCCTTCCCGGTCGGCATGCCGATGCTGGCCCAGCACGGCTTCTCGCCCGACGACGCCTGGGGCTTCAGCTTTATCGACCGCTGGCTGTGCAAGCGCAAGATCGAGTCCTTCCACTACGGGCCGGCCTTCACCCCGCCAAGCCTCAAGGGCACGATCTTCTCGCCTTCCGTCGGCGGCGGCCCCAACTGGGGCGGCGGCGCCTACGATCCCGCCAGCGGCATCATGGTGGTGCCGTCCAACCGCGTCCCGGTGGTGATGCGGCTGATCCCGGCCACCGAGGTCAAGACCGACAAGGCCATGAAGGTCGAACTGGGCGGCCCGATGCAGTTCGCCGCCAAGGGCTCGCCCTACGTCTACGAGGTGCAGCCGCTGCTGGGCCCGGCAGGTTCCCCCTGCTCCGCCCCGCCCTGGGCCGCGCTCACCGCCGTGGACCTGGCGAAGAAGAAGATCCTCTGGGAAGTGCCGCTGGGCAGCATCGAGAAGCTGATGCCCTTCAAGCTGCCCAGCTGGATTCCCTTCGACACCAACCTCGGCACCCCGGGCGCCGGCGGCCCCTTGGTCACGGCCGGCGGCCTGGTATTCATCGGCTACACGCTGGACGACACCCTGCGCGCCTTCGACCTGAAGACCGGCAACGTGCTGTGGAAGGCCGACCTGCCGGCCGCGGGCACCGCCGTGCCGGTGACCTACGAGGCGGGCGGCAGGCAGTACGTGGTGATCGCGGCCGGCGGCCACACCATGTACGGCTCGACCACGGGCGACTCGGTGGTCGCCTACCGGCTCAAGCGCTGATCCGCATCGAAGGGCCGCTCGCAGGGGCGGCCCTTCCGTTTCGGGAGACCAAGCATGATCCTGCTGCGCGGTTATCTCCTCCTCGGCTGGCTGCTGCTTGCCGGCATCACCGCCTGGGCCGTGTCCTCGCTGGGACTCGACGGCGGCAAGGTGTTCTTCGACGACTTCGCCCATGCCTGGCGCGCATCGTTCTACACCGATTTCCTGCTGCATGTGGTGCCGGTCACCGCCTGGGTGATCTGGCGCGAGCCCTCGAGGCCCGTGGGACTGCTGTGCGGCGCGGGCACGCTGCTGGGCGGCCTGTTCACCCTGCTGTACCTGCTGGCAGCCACCTACCGCGCCGGCGGGGATCCCCGCAAGCTGATGCTGGGGCGGCACGCCTGACCCAACGCCCGCCGGAAGGCGGGCTTTCTGGTTCCACAGGGCGACGATGCAGGCGGGTTGGCGACAGAAGCCGTTTCTGGCGAAAGAAAGCCATCAGCCGCGCTATCATGGGGTCCAGTAGGAGCGGACCAGCCGCGGAGGCGCGCTTTTTCTGGCGTCGCAGCTTCCTTGATGATTTCCATGCTGGTTCCTAAATAGAACCGTCCGGAGACGACCCCTTGAGCAAAGAGCAGCCCGTAATCATCTATACTCTGACCGACGAGGCCCCCCTGCTGGCCACGGCATCGTTCCTGCCGATCGTCGAAGCCTTCACCGCCCCGGCCGGCATCCGGGTCAAGACCAGCGACATCTCGCTGGCGGCCCGCATCATTGCCGAATTCCCCGAGTTCCTGACCGAATCGCAGCGGCTGCCGGACAACCTCGCCGAACTGGGCAGGCTGACCCTGCTGCCCGACACCAACATCATCAAGCTGCCCAACATCAGTGCATCGGTGGCGCAGCTGCTGGCGGCCATCAAGGAACTGCGCGCCAAGGGCTACAACCTGCCGGAGTATCCCGAGCAGCCCAAGACCGAGGAAGAGGCCGCGATCCGCAAGCGCTACTCCAAGTGCCTGGGCAGCGCGGTGAACCCGGTGCTGCGCGAAGGCAATTCCGACCGCCGCGCGCCGAAGGCCGTCAAGGAGTATGCCCGCAAGAATCCGCATTCGATGGCGCCATGGAGCCAGGCCTCGCGCTCGCACGTCTCGCACATGCACAAGGGCGACTTCTACCACGGCGAGAAGTCGATGACGCTGGACCGCGCCCGCAACGTGAAGATGGAGCTGCTGACCAAGAGCGGCAAGACCATCGTCCTCAAGCCCCGGGTCGAGCTGCAGGACAAGGAAATCATCGACAGCATGTTCATGAGCAAGAAGGCCTTGCTCGAGTTCTACGAGACCCAGATCGAGGATGCGCGCCAGAGCGGCGTCATGTTCTCGCTGCACGTCAAGGCGACGATGATGAAGGTCTCGCACCCGATCGTGTTCGGGCACTGCGTCAGGATCTTCTACCGTGACGCCTTCGAGAAGCACGGCAAGACCTTCGACGAGCTGGGCATCAACGTCAACAACGGCATGGTCGATCTCTACACCAAGATCGCCAAGCTGCCGCAGAGCGAGCAGGACGAGATCAAGCGCGACCTGCACGCCTGCCATGCCCACCGCCCCGAGCTGGCGATGGTCGACTCCGCCAAGGGCATCACCAACTTCCACTCGCCCAACGACATCATCGTCGATGCCTCGATGCCGGCGATGATCCGCAACGGCGGCAAGATGTGGGGCGCCGACGGACGCCTGAAGGACGTCAAGGCCGTGATGCCGGAATCGACCTTCGCACGCATCTACCAGGAGATGATCAACTTCTGCAAATGGCACGGTGCCTTCGACCCCAGGACCATGGGCTCGGTGCCGAACGTGGGCCTGATGGCGCAGCAGGCGGAGGAATACGGCTCCCACGACAAGACCTTCGAGATCCCGGAAGACGGCATCGCCAACATCACCGACCTCGACACCGGCGAGGTGCTGATGACGCAGAACGTGGAGACCGGCGACATCTGGCGCATGTGCCAGGTCAAGGACGCGCCGATCCGCGACTGGGTCAAGCTCGCCGTCACGCGCGCGCGCCAGTCCAAGACCCCCGCCGTGTTCTGGCTCGACCCCTATCGCCCGCACGAGCACGAGCTGATCCAGAAGGTGGTGAAGTACGTGCAGGAGTACGACATCAAGGGCCTGAAGATCGAGATCATGTCGCAGGTGCGCGCCATGCGCTACACGCTGGAACGCGTGGTCCGCGGCCAGGACACCATCTCGGTCACCGGCAACATCCTGCGCGACTATCTCACCGACCTGTTCCCGATCATGGAACTGGGCACCAGCGCCAAGATGCTGTCGATCGTGCCCCTGATGGCCGGCGGCGGCATGTACGAGACCGGCGCCGGCGGCTCGGCGCCCAAGCACGTGCAGCAGCTCACGGAAGAAAACCACCTGCGCTGGGATTCGCTCGGCGAGTTCCTGGCCCTGGCCGTGGGCCTGGAAGACCTGGGCATCAAGACGGACAATGCCCGTGCCAAGCTGCTGGCCAAGACGCTGGACGAGGCCACCGGCAAGCTGCTCGACAACAACAAGAACCCCTCGCCCAAGACCGGCCAGCTCGACAACCGCGGCAGCCAGTTCTACCTCGCGATGTACTGGGCCCAGGCCCTGGCCGCGCAGACCGAGGACGCCGAACTCGCCGCCCACTTCGCGCCGCTGGCCAGGAAGCTCACGGACAACGAGCTGATCATCGTCGCCGAGCTGACCACGGTCCAGGGCAAGCCGGCCGACATCGGCGGCTACTACCGCCCCGATCCGGAGAAGCTCGCGGCGGTGATGCGGCCGAGCGCGGTCTTCAACGCGGCGCTGGCAGGCAAGTAAGCCCCGCCCGAAGGAATGAAGGCCCGCCGGATGGCGGGCCTTCTGCTTTCAGGACCATCGCGTATCCCGCGCGGCGCCTCAGCGCGCGCCGTGCGCCTCGAGATGCTTGCCCACGGCCGTCAGCATCGCCTCCCACTCTTTTTGCGCGATGCTGTCGATCGGGTCGTTGCCGAAGCGGACACCGACCATGTTCAGCGAGGGCGCCACGCTGACGAGCTGGAGCCCGTAGCCCTGCGCCGTGTAGTTGCCGGACTCCACTCCGCCCCAGTGCGGCCACATGTAGCCGCGCGGGCCGCCGCCGGTCGCCTCGTCGTAGTTGTGCGAGGCATTGACCCAGGCCCGGGGGATGATCTGCTTTCCGTCGACGCTGCGGCCGCCGTTGCGGTGCAGTTCCCCGAAGCGGAGCATGTCCCGGGGCGTCGCATGCAGTCCCATCGATGCAAAGGTATTGCCCAGGCGATCGACCATCACCAGCGCATCGTCCTGCATGCCCGCAGGCCGCCAGATCTTCTCCGACAGGATCTGCGCATAGGGCTTCTGGTAGACCCGCTCCAGCAGCCAGGCCAGCATCTGCGCATCGGCGCTGTTATAGCGGTAGTGATCGCCCGGAGGCGACACGCGCGTGAGCTTCAGCAGGTACTCGTCGCGCGTCATGCCGACCAGGCCGTTCGAGTGGAAGTCCGCCCCCATCAGGACCAGCTGCTCGGGCTGGTGTACCGGCACGTCGACCCAGTAGGTGCCCGACTCCATATGCAGCAGGTCCTCGATGCTGACGCCCTCCCAGACCGTGCCGGCCGCCTCGGGGATGTACTGCTTGATGGGATCATGGATCGAGCGGACCCGGCCCTCTTCGACGGCGATGCCCACCAGCGAGGTCGTGACCGACTTGGTGACCGACCACATGTGGTGGCGGGTCCTGGCGTTGAAGCCGTTCTCGTAGTCGTCGTAGATGAAGCGGCCCTTGTGCATGAACGCGACCGCGTTGGTGGAGCCGCTCTGCATGAACTGGTCGACGGTGCGCGTCCGTCCATTGATCTCGTAGGTGACCTGGCCGAGATCCAGCTTCGATTCGGGCAGCGCTGCGGCGGCGGGGTCCGCCCTTACCACGTTGGTCGGCAGCACCACGATCAGCGTCGTCGCATCCACCGGCAGCAGCAGGATCGAATACTCGCCGCTCATCGTGTCCTGCAGCAGCCGCTCCGGCTGCCCGCCCAGCAGCAGCTTGGCACGCGCCTGCAGCAGCCCCACCAGCGGGCCCATGCCGGGAATGAACTCATGCGGGGTCGGGTAGAAACGGCCCAGGTGCATCGCCACGATGTTGCCGAGCCCATCGGGCAAGGTCAGGATCGCCGCGAGCGCCGCAACGGGGTCGTTCGGCAAGGAGTACAGCCCCGCGCGCTCGACGACGTGCAGCAGCTCCTGCGCCAGGATCACCCCTTCGTTGGGCGGCTCGGACGTCCCATCGTCCGCACGCGGCAGTTCGGCCGGCGGCGTCGGCCCGGGCTGCGAACTCCCCCCGCAGGCCGCCAGCACCAGGGACATGGCTCCTGCGCACAGCAGGCGCCCCAGGACGGATCGATTCATGGCTCCCCCTCTTGATCGCCATTTTTGCAATGGCTGCTCTAGTAATGGGGCGAGTATGCCGCAATCGCCCAGGGGCGGGCAGCGCTGCGATGGGGGCTTGCCTTCAGGACCGGGGCGGCTGGCCCGGCCGGCCCTGGGGAATGTTCAGGCTGCTGCCAGCCGCTTCCCCGCCAGTTCCCGCAAGGCCCCCGTCTTGACCTTGCCGTTGCCGGTCACCTGCACCTCGGCCTCGTCCAGCAGCAGCACGCGGCGCGGTACCTTGAAGCTGGCCAGGCGTTCCTTGAGGAAGGCCTGCACGGTGGCCTCGTCGATCGCGGCGCCGTCCTGCGGCACCACGCAGCTCACCACCATCTCGCCCAGGGTGGCATGCGGCACGCCCACGGTCTGGCCGCGCTTGACGCCCGGGCACAGCGCCAGCACCGCGTCGATCTCCAGCGGCGAGACATTGGCGCCGCCGGTCTTGATGATCTCGGTGAGGCGGCCCTCCCAGTACAGGCGGCCGATCTCGTCGACGTAGCCGCCGTCGCCGGTGCGGTAGTAGCCCTCGTCGTCCAGGCTGTCCTCCACCGCCTTGCCGATGTAGCCGAGCATCAGCGTCGGGCCCTTGATGCAGACCTCGCCGCGCTGGCCGCGCGGCACGACCGCGCCGGTATCCGGATCGATGATCTTGAGGATGTTGCCCGGCAGCGGCTCGCCGGCGCTGCCGGCGTACTGCTCCGGCGAGGTGTCGGCGGAATACGAGGTGGCGGCGGTGTTGGTCTCGGTGGTGCCGAAGGTCATCGGCAGGCGCCAGTCGCTCTTCACCGTCGGGTGCGTCTTCAGCAGGTCCGAGTTGGTGATGTAGTGCAGCGAGCGGAGGTCCGCGGTGGCCCAGTTGGGTGCCTCCTGCAGCCGCGTCCACTGGTGCGGGCGGCCCGACAGGTAGTTCACCCGCTCGCTTTCCCAGAGCCTGAGCGCCAGTTCCGGCTCGAAATAGGGCTGCAGCACGATGGTACCGCCGGTGGACAGGGCCACGCCGACGATCATGGTGATGTTGCCGGACCAGAAAAAGCCGTTGCCGGTCCAGGCCCGCGCCGGGCCCTTCACGCTCATCACGCGCGGCCAGCGCCACCACTGGATGGCGAAGGCGCGCTGGGCATGCAGGATGCCCTTCGGCGTGCTGGTGGTGCCCGAGGAGAAGAACAGCCCGCCGGCATCCGCAGGCGCAACGCTGGCCGCGCGCGCCTCGACCAGCGAAACCGGCACCTCCCGGCCACGCGCCAGGAAAGCCTGCCAGGATTCGAAGCACGGTGCCTGCAGGTCGGCGGCATCACCGCCCGTGACCGACTCCAGCCGAACCAGCTGCTTGAGGAAGGGAAACTTCGCCGACTGCAGCCGGGCGGGCCCGGCCCGCCGCAGCGCCGGCTCCAGTTCGGCCAGCACGGCACCGAAGTCGCGCTTCAGCACGCGGCCATCGAACAGCAGCACGGAGATGCCGGAAGCGGCGATCAGCTGCTCCAGCTCGGCCGGCGTGGAGAAGGTGCTCAGCGCCACCGATACGCCGCCGGCCAGGCCGATGCCGAAGACCGCCGACAGGTACTCCGGCCGGTTGACCATCAGGATGCCGACGCGGCTGTCCTTGCCGACGCCGCTGGCGATCAGCGCCTGGGCGACCTCGACGGACTTGCTCCACAGCGTGCCGTAGGACCAGCGCAGCATGCCATCGGCGGTCGGCATGCACAGCGCCTCCGCCGTGCCGTGGCGCTGCGTCACCTCGCGCAGGTAGCCCGGGATGGTGTGCGCGCCCTGCCCGGGCTCGTCCCGCAGCGGCGGACCCCGGACGATCGACAGCGGCGGCGTGGCGGTGCTCATCGGACGCAACTCAGTAGGGCAGCTGCACTTCGGCAGTGCCCTTGAGGATCTGCTCGCCCGTCTGCGTGGTCATCTTCACCTCGATCACCACGACCGGGCAGCCGTAGGGCGAATTGACCTGCTTGTCCACCACCGTGCCGTCGATGTAGGTGATGTCACCCTCGAAGGCCGGACTGCGGAACTGGGTCTTGGAATGCCAGACGAAACCGTCGTGGCCGGCCCAGTAGGACACGTAGTCGACGTGCCAGGCGTTCATCGAGGCCCCGTAGCCGTACATGCCGCCCATGCCGACGTTGGCGGCCTTCTCCAGGTTCACGTGACCGCTGGAGGGGCCGTGATACAGGCCGTCGCCCTGGCGCGGATCGATCTTGCGGGCGCTGTAGTCATACGTCATGTCCTTGGCGAACCCGGCGTCCGCCGTGGCGGGGTCGATCACGCCCTCGGGCACGTTCCAGCGCCAGGTGCCCCAGATGTTCTGGCGGAAGGCGCGGTATTCGGTGACGAAAGTGGCGATGGAATGGGGGCCGACGACGCGGCGCGGCAGCTTGTCGCCGGGCTTCACGTCGGCCCAGAGCGGCGACTTGCCCTCGCGGTTCGACAGGATCCAGTCGAAGCGAAGCTTGGCGATCTCGGCGAGTTCCTGCTGGTCCCAGCGCTTGGGGCTGGCCTTCTCCTTGCCGTAGACCTTGCGTTTGTTGGCCTCCTCGATCAGGTAGCGGATCGAAGTGGCGCGCTCGCGGGCCACCAGCACGCCATCCTGGTTGCGGTGCTCGGTGTCGCCGCGCTGGAAGACCGTGGGACCGCCGAAACTGGTGTCCTTGACGTCGTAGCCGTCGAAGCGGCGCTTCTGGAACAGCTTGTCGCCCGGGCGGATCGGCGCGCCGAACCACCACCATTCCTCGCCGCCGAAGATCAGGTGGCTGCCGGGAATCTTGCCGACGCCGGCCGGGTGGCATCCGTGGCCGTAGTCCATCGCCACGGCGAAGGACTGCGGCGCGACGATGCCGCCGAACTTCGACCTGGCCGCGAACTCCTGGTCCCAGTGGATCGGGTTGGCATAGTCCATCGCCATGACCCAGCGGCGGATGTCGGTGGCGTTGCAGGGATCCCAGAGCTCGGCGAAGACCACCGGCTTTCCGACCCATTTGTCCAGGTCGCTCAGATCGAGAACGGCCGAACCTTCTTTGACAGGAGCATTCATCGCAAGACCCTCTCAGTGTCCCGCCAGCCGGCGCCGCCCAGGCAGCAACGGCCCATTGTGGAAGATATACCTGCTGTGGATTCTAGGGAGTGCCCGGCGCCGCATCCCGGCAGGGTGTGCGGGGCGATCTACAGTTAGTGCAAACGTCCCCCTCTCCCGCAAGCGGGCGAGGGGAATACCTACACCAGCACCTCGATATCATCCCCCGACACCCGCACCTCATACGTGGCGACCGGCAGCTTGGCCGGCAGGTTCAGCGCGGCACCGGTGGCCAGGTCGAAGCGCGCGCCGTGCACCGGGCAGGCGATCCAGCCATTGCCCATGCGGCCTCGCTCCAGCGGCTTCTCGTTGTGCGAGCAGACGTTGGAGATGGCGAACAGCTTGTCGTTGTTGTTGCACACCAGGATGCACCGGGCCCCGACCTGCACCGCCTTCTTGGTGTTGGCGGGCAGGTCGGCCAGCTTCAGGACCGGGGTGAACGTGGCCGCTGCCGCGGCGTTGGCTTCCGTGCTCACTCCGGTCTCAGGCCTTCTTCATCCCGACATAGCGTTCGACGGCCTGCTCGAAGTGGCGGATGCGGATTTCCTGGTAGTTGCCCAGGGTCAGGCCACGCTTGGCGCTGGCCTCGATGCCCTCCTGCTGCAGGCCGACGTTGTCGGTGTCCTGGTCGAGGATGGCTCCGAAGCCGGGGTCCATGCCCTCGGCCTCGGTGAAGGACTGGTCGTCGCGCAGGTGGATCGGCTCGGCCGGCATCGGTCGCTTGCCGTCCTTGGGCACCGGCCGCAGGAACAGCACCTCGTAGAGGCTCTTGCGGTGGTCGTTCCTGTCCGGGCGGAAGCGGTAGACCATCGGCAGCGAGATGCCGGGGAACAGGAAGGTATTGGGGAACACCGTGTAGGAGAAGCAGTCCAGCAGCTCCGAGTCGGAGACCTTGGACAGGTCGGTGTTGGTGGCCTTCTCGAACATGCCGCGGAACATCTCGGCCATCACCGCGCGCGCGGTGCCGCCTTCCTTCACGGTGAACTTGGTGTCGCCCAGCGCGCTGGAGTCACCCAGGGTGAACTGGTTGAGGATGTCCTGCTCGCTGACCTGGCCGTACAGGTGCGGGCTGACCACGCCCAGGGTCGAGATGAAGCGGTCCACGTGCTCGCCGTAGACGTCGTACTGCGAGTTGGCGTCGCCGTTGGAGGGCGCCACCTGCGGGTGCGTCTCGATGACGTGGTAGGCCTCCTGGAAGGCCTCGATCGCCAGCTTCCAGTTGCAGGGCAGGCGCTTGGTCACGTGCAGGTAGACGTAGCGGTCCTGCAGGTTCCAGGCATCGATGTGCGCCTTGGCCTCGGGACCCAGGTACTCGGCCAGCGTCGGGGCGTTCTGGTCCATGTTGATGAACACGAAGCCGCCGATGCGCTCCACGCGCGCCTGCGGCAGCGTGAACTTCTTCGGGTCCACGTGCGGGAAGTCCCAGTGGCAGACGGTCTGCTTGTGCGAGCCGTCGAGGTTCCAGCTCCAGCCGTGGAAGCTGCACTTGAACTCCTCGGCGTTGCCCTCGGTGCCCGAGGCGCGCAGCTTGGTGCCGCGGTGGAGGCAGGCGTTGTAGTAGGCGCGGATCTCGTCCTCCGCCACGCGGGTGATGATGAAGGAGTAGTGGCCGATGTCGTAGACGTGGTAGTCGCCCACCTGCGGGATATGCTCCTCGCGGCAGGCGAACTGCCAGGTCTTCTTCCACAGCGTGTCCATCTCCAGCCTGGCGAAAGCCGGGTCGATGTAGCGGTCGGTGGAGATGTCCTCGTCGCCGAGGAAGCGGTAGGACTCCGAGCGCACCCAGCCGGGCGCGGCGACCTTGTCGGCCGCGATGATGTCCTGCGTGCTCGGGGCGCCGGGGCAGCGCGCGGCGCCCTTTTCCTTGAGCTCCTTCAGGGTGATGGTGTTGCTCATCGAATGTCTCCGGAATCTTGGATCGTTCAGGCAGCCGCGCGGCGCTGGACCGTGGCGCTGCCGTTCTTGTGGACCTGGCCGTCCTTCATGATCACGACCAGCCGCTGCGCATCGAGCAGCACGGACAGGTCGGCCAGCGGGTCGCCGTCGACCAGCAGCAGGTCGGCCAGGTAACCCTCCCGGACCTCGCCCAGCTTCTCGCCGTTGTCGAGGGTCATGGCCGCGCCGCCATGGGCGGTGGCGCAGCGCAGGGCCTCGACCGGGCTGTAGCCGTAGTACTTGACGAAGAAACCGAGGTCGCGGGCATTGGTGCCGTTGCGGCTCCAGGCAAAGCCGTAGTCGCCGCCGATCAGGTGGCGGATGCCGCGCTTGCGAAGTTCGGTGTGGGTCCTGATCGAGGCTTCGACCAGGCCGGGAATGCCCATGTAGCCGCCGATCTCGGCGGTGAGGCCGTTGGGAGCCGCCTCGTTGTTGACGATGCTGTGGAACAGGCTGACCGTGGGCGCGACGAAGACCTTGTCCCTGGCCGCCTCGAACAGGTCCAGCAGTTCCGGATCGGAGTACTCGCAGTGGTAGAGCATGTCCACGCCGGCGCGCAGGCAGGCCTTGCTGCCGGCGATCGAGCGGGTGTGGGCGTTGACGCGGCGGCCGTAGTCGTGGGCCGTCTCCACCGCCACGCGGATTTCGTCGAAGGTCATCGGCGTGGTGTGCGCCGGGGTGTTCGGATAGAACGGATCGCCGGAGACGTCGAGCTTGATGTTGTCGCAACCCTCGCGGCAGCAGAGCCGCACGGCCTTGCGCATCTCCTCGACGCCGTCGACGATGATCGACGGCCCCTTGCGCGGATTGTGCTCGCGGCTCTCGTCGCCCATGGCGCCGGTGACGGAGATCTCCAGCGAGCCGGCGCGGATGCGCGGCCCCTGCAGCAGGCCGGCGTTCACCGCATCGCGCACCGCCACGCCCAGGCGCAGCTTGGCCTCCGAGGCGCCCCAGGCGCTGGTGAAGCCATGATCCAGCAGCACCTTGGCGACGCGCGCGGTCAACAGCGTGTGCGCCTCCGGCGACGGCGTGATCAGGTCCTCGGTGGCGGTCACCGCCTCGAAGGACAGGTGGGCATGCCCCTCCGTCATGCCGGGCATCAGGAACATGCCGCGGGCGTCGATCACCTCGGCCCCGGCCGGCGCGATCTGGCCACGGCCCCTGGCCACGGCGCGCACGCGGTTGCCTTCCACCAGCACCTCACCCTCGAAAGGCGCGGCGCCGCTGGCGTCCCAGACCCTGGCGCCCGTGAATAGCGTCCTGTTCATCCAGCCTCTCTCCCGGCTTCTGCTTCCGGACGATTATGGCGACCACCCCCTCCCCGCCGAATGACCCGGACGGCAGGTGGATTTGCCTGCCACGGCCAGCACTTCCGACGGGCTGCCAGGGGGTCGCTAGACTCGATTCCCGACCCGCGGTGACACCCCGCCGCCCAGCCCGGAGCAAGGCCGAATGATCAGAGGCATCCACCACGTGGCCGTCCACGTCCGCGACCTCGACAAGATGATGAAGTTCTACAAGGACGCCTTCGGCTTCGAACGGGTCGGGGAGGTCTTCGCCTGGGACGACAGCGAGTTCATCGACCGCATCGTCGACGTGCCGAAGTCGGCCGCCAAGGGCGCCATGCTGCGCTGCGGCAGCTGCTACATGGAGTTGTTCGAGTACCAGCGCCCGGCGCCGGAATCCGCCGAGCCGAAGAGGCCCTACGACAAGGGCTATACCCACTTCTGCGTCGATGTCACTGATATCGAAAAGGAATTCATCCGCCTTCGCGAGCTGGGCATGCGCTTCCCGCAGGACGCCCCGATCGATGTCGGTCACGTGAAGACGATCTACGGCCGCGATCCGGAGGGCAACCTGATCGAAATCCAGCAGACCCAGGCCAACTGCGACTTCCCGCTGGCCAGGCTCGACCGGGAACCGACGCGTGGCTGATAGTCGGGCGCTGTCTGCCATCCATGGCGGGACTTCATCTCCCAATCCAACCCCGGGGCAGCCGTCCCTGGCCGTTCGTGACCCGCGGCAGGCGATGACATCCAGTCATCGCCAAGACGCCAAGGATCATCCCTCCATGCTGCTCGCACCGGTATGACCAAGTCCGTGACCACGCTGGACGACAAATACGTCCAGCCCGGCGGCCGGGTCTTCATGTCCTCCAACCAGGCGCTCGTGCGCCTGGTGCTGGAGCAGTCCCGCCGCGACCGCGCCCTGGGCCTGAAGACGGCCGGCTACATCTCCGGCTACCGCGGCTCGCCGCTGGGGGTCTACGACTCCGCGCTCTGGGGCGCGCAGAAGCTGCTGGACGCGCATGACATCCGCTTCGTCCCCGGCCTGAACGAGGAACTGGCGGTCAGCAGCATCCGCGGCACCCAGGAACTGGCCTGGTTCGGCAAATCCGAGTTCGAAGGCGTGTTCGGCCTCTGGTACGGCAAGGGCATCGGCGTGGACCGCGCCTGCGAGTCGCTCAAGCTCGGCAACCTCGAAGGCGCGGCCGCGAAGGGTGGCTTCCTCGCCGTGGCCGGCGACGACCACGGCGGCAAGTCCTCGGACAGCGCGCACCAGTCCGAGCACACGCTGATCGCCGCGATGCTGCCGATCCTGTACCCGGCCACCATCGGCGAGATCATCGAGTACGGCCTCGCCGGCTGGGCCATGTCGCGCTACAGCGGCTGCTACGTCGCGCTCAAGTGCATCACCGATACGCTGGACCTGTCCGGCAGCGTCGAGCTGCCGGACGCGCACCGCCCCTACGCCGTTCCCGCCGGCATCCAGATCCCGCCCGGCGGCCTGAACCTGCGGCAGAACCAGCCGGCCCTGGTCGAGGAGGATTTCCTCGTCAACCACCGCCTGCCGGCCGCCACCGCCTTCGCCCTGGCCAATGGCCTGGACCGCGTCGTCATCGACGGCCCGCGCCGCAGCCTGGCCATCGTCAGCGCCGGCAAGGCCTACCTCGACGTGCGCCAGGCCCTCGCTGACCTGGGCCTGGACGAGGCGCATTGCGCGCGCCTGGGCGTACGCCTCTACAAGCCCGGCCTGATCTGGCCGATGGCGAGCGACACGCTGGTGGACTTCGCCGCCGGCAGCAGCGCCGTGCTGGTGGTGGAAGAGAAGCGCCCGGTGATGGAAGACCAGGTCGCGCGCCAGCTCTATGCCATCGGCGCCGACCGCCGCCCGGCGCTGGCCGGCAAGCGCGACCTCGAAGGCGCGCCGCTGCTGCCCGCCGCCGGCGAGCTGGGCGTGCCGCAGCTGCGCCGGGCCATCCGCACCCTGCTCAGGCAGGTCGGCATCGTCGACCCGCAGGTGGAGGAGCATTACGCCCTGTTCCACGGCATCGAGACGCGCAGCCTGCAGGGCGGCGGCTCGGTGCGCCCGGCCTATTTCTGCTCCGGCTGCCCGCACAACACCAGCACGAAACTGCCCGACGGTTCCTTCGCCCTCGGCGGCATCGGCTGCCACGGCCTGGCCGCCGTGGTGATGGACCGCAAGACCATGCAGTTCATGCCCATGGGGCATGAAGGTTCTCCCTGGGCCGCGGTCGGCCCCTTCGTGGACACGCCGCATGTGTTCCAGAACATGGGCGACGGCACCTACTCGCATTCCGGCGTGCTGGCGATCCGCGCCTCGGTCGCGGCCAAGGCCAACATGACCTACAAGGTCCTGTACAACGACGCCGTGGCGATGACCGGCGGCCAGCCGGTGGAGCAGCAGATCACCCCGGTGGACATGGTCCACCAGCTGCTGTCCGAGGGCGTGCGTCCGGTGATGCTGGTATCCGACCATCCCGAGCAGTACCAGGGCGTTGCGCTGCCGAAGAACTCCAGCCTGCACCACCGCGACGAGCTGGACACGCTGCAGAAGCAGCTGCGCGAGATCAAGGGCGTCTCCGCCATCGTCTACGAACAGACCTGCGCCGCCGAGAAGCGCCGCCGCCGCAAGCGCGGCCTGATGCCGGACCCGGAGCAGCGCATCTTCATCAACTCCGATGTCTGCGAGGGCTGCGGCGACTGCTCGGTGCAGTCCAACTGCATCAGCGTGCTGCCGCTGGAGACCGAGTTCGGCCGCAAGCGCCAGATCGACCAGTCCAACTGCAACAAGGACTACTCCTGCGTGAAGGGCTTCTGCCCCTCCTTCGTCACCGTCACCGGCGCCAGGATCGCGAAGCGCAAGTCCGGCGACCCGCAGCGCCTGGAGCAGGCCATCGCCGCGCTGCCGGAACCGGCGCTGGCGGTGATGGAGGACCGGGGATACAACATCCTCGTCGCCGGCATCGGCGGCACCGGCGTGCTCACCATCGGCGCGCTGCTCGGCATGGCCGCGCATCTCGACGGCAGGGGCTGCACCATCCTCGACATGACGGGCATGGCCCAGAAGGGCGGCTCGGTCACCAGCCACATCCGCATCGGCCCGAACCCCGAGGGCATCTACAGCTCCCGCCTGTCGGAGGGCATGACCGACCTGCTGATGGCCTGCGACCTCATCGTCGGCTCCGGCATCGGCCAGCTGAAGACCCTGCGCCCCGGCCGGAGCACGGCCATCCTCAATACCGACGTCGCCCCCACCGGCGACTTCCAGAAGAACAAGCACCTCGATCTCGGCGAAGCGCGCATGCGCGAAGCCATCATCGAGGCCCTGTCCGGCGGTGCCGGGTTCTCGCTGCCCGCCAGCCGCCTCGCCACCGACCTCACCGGCGACAGCATCGGCACCAACATCCTGATGCTGGGCTATGCCGCGCAGAAGGGCCTGCTGCCGGTATCCCTCGCCTCGCTGCGGCAGGCGATCCGCCTCAACGGCGCCTTCGTGGAAGGCAACCTGCGCACCTTCGCCCTGGGCCGCCTGGCCGCCCACGCGCCGGAGGTTCTGGCGCAGGAACTCGCCCCGGCCCCCGTCGCGCCGCTGGAGACCGTGGAACAGGTGCTGGCCAGCCGCACGCGCCTGCTCACCGCCTACCAGGACGCCGCCTATGCGCAGCGCTACCGTGTCTTCGTCGAGGACATCCGCCGCCGCGTCGCCGCCGTGCCCGGCAGCGAAGCCTTCGTGCGCCAGGTGGCCCTGACCCTGGGCCGGCTGATGCAGTACAAGGACGAATACGAGGTCGCGCGCCTCTACACCGACCCGAAATTCATGCAGCGCCTGCGCGAGCAGTTCTCCGGCGACTTCCGGTTCAGCTTCAACCTCGCCTCGTCGGCGCTGTTCACCGGCAAGGACAGCCAGGGCCGCCCGAACAAGCGCCAGCTCGGCAGCTGGATGCTCTGGGCCTTCCGCCTGCTGGCGCCAATGAAGGTCCTGCGCGGCACGCCCTTCGACATCCTCGGCTACACCGCCGAGCGCCGCCTGGAGCGCCGCCTGATCCGCGAATACCAGGACCTGATCCCGGGCATCGCCGACCGCCTGAGCGCCGCCAACCTCGCCGCCGGCATCGAACTGGCACGCGCGGCCATCGACATCGCGGGCTATGGTCCGGTGAAGGAAGGCAATGCGGCGGCTTATGCAGCACAGTTGCCGGCGCTGAAAGAGGCCTTCGACCAGGCCACCCTGGCACCGCCCTCGCGCGCCGCGGCCTGAAAGTCGCCGTTCGCCCTGAGCTTGTCGAAGGGCGAACGGCAACTCGTCGACCGTGGACCGCTCCGCTCAGCTCGCCCCTGCGCAGCTTCGCCCCGGTACCCGCCCATTTCCCCCCGGGGCAAGTCCCATTGCCTCTCCATGGGGGTCTCCGCCTTTTACGCGCAGCCGGCGCCAGCCGAAGATGCGATAACCAGAGCAAAAGGAAGCTGACTCAATGCAAAGCCTGTCGGAAAAGCCGGTGCTGGTGGCCGGCGCCAGCGGTTTCGTCGGCAGCCACATCGCGCGCCTGCTGGTGCGGCGCGGCCGCAGGGTCCGGGTGCTGCTGCGCAGGACCAGCAAGCTGGATGCGATGCAGGGCCTGCCGGTGGAGATCGTGCACGGCGACGTACTGGATCCGGCCTCGCTGCGCGAGGCGATGGACGGCATCGGCACGGTGTTCTACAGCGTGCTGGATCCGCGCTTCTGGCTGACCGACACCACCCCGCTGCGCCGCAACAACGTCGAAGGCCTGGTGAACGCCATGGACGCGGCGCTGGCCGCCGGCGTCGAGCGCTTCATCTTCACCAGCACCATGGGCACGCTGGGCGTCAATCCCCACGGGCCGGTGACCGAGGACATTCCCTTCAACTGGCTCGACAAGGCTTCCGCCTACATCCAGACCCGGCTGGAGGCCGAGAACCGCTTCCTGGCCTGCTGCCGCGAAAAGGGCCTTCCCGGCGTGGCGCTGTGCATCGCCAACACCTACGGCCCCGAGGACTACCAGCCGACGCCGCATGGCAAGGCGCTCTGGGACACCGCCCGCGGCGCGATGAAGGCCGCGCTGGATGCCGGCGCGCCGACGGTGGACATCCGCGACGTCGCCGAGGCGGCGCTGCTGGCGGAGACCCGCGGCCGTACCGGCGAGCGCTACATCATCGCCAACGAGTTCATCGGCAACCGCGAGTTCTACGGCCAGGCCGCGGCGCTGCTGGGAAATCCGCCGCCCAGGATGATCCCGCTGCGGCTGGCCTACGGCATCGCCTGGGCGGCGGAGCGGGTGTTCAAGCTGATCGGGAAGAAGGACTACCTGGTCAGCACCGATGCCGTGTTCCTGTCCAACGTGTTCCAGCGGCTGGACAACGGCAAGGCACGGCGCGAACTGGGCTGGGAACCGCGGCCGATCCGGGAGACGGTACGGGATGCGGTGGCCTGGTATGCGGAGAGGGAGAAGCGGTGAAAAGCCAGGAGCCGGCGGAAGAGTTGCCGTTCGCCCTGAGCCTGTCGAAGGGTGGACGGCAGCCCGGTAGCGGAAGGGGGATGAAGTCCGTTCATGCTTCGACAAGCTCAGCACGAACGGACTTCGGCGGACTTACCAGTCGTTGTACTCCGCCTCGCGGCCCTCGACGGGACTGCTGAGGACGCTCATCTTGTAGCGCGGCATTTTCCCTCTCCTCAGGCGGCGGCGAGCAAGGCGCCGATGTCCTGCGTCTGCCACAGGTTCAGGACGTTGGTCAGCATCTGCAGCTGGCAGCGGGCCATCTCGTTGTCGCGCAGGCGCGGATCGTGGCACCCGCTCACCTGGCCCAGTTCCGGCACCAGCGCCTGCAGGTAGCGCGGCGCATCCAGCAGCCAGGCCCCGCCCATCAGGGCGGCGTAGAGCAGCACCTGGCGCTTCAGCCGCCGCGCATCCAGCGCCGGTCCGCCGGCACCGCGATACTCCGCGGCGAACAGCGCCAGCAGTCCGTCGAAGTGCCGGTCCCAGAGCCCCGTGTCTGCCGCGCTCATGGCCCCCCAGATCGCCATGGCGACGTTCATCTGGCTGACGCAGCCCCAGTCCAGCAGGCCGCAGTCCAGCTGCCCCTGTGCGTCGCGCCAGAACCAGGCGTTGTCGACGTTGGCGTTCCAGTGGCAGAGCGCGATGCTGTCCTGCTGGTCCCGCAGTTCGGCGCGGATGGCCTCGCCGGCCCGCGCGAGATCCGGGGCCTCGCGCTCCAGCCTCGCGATGAAGCCGGGGTCCCGGATGTTGCCCGGCAGCAGCCCGGGATGCGCCGCCGCGAAGACACCGTACTGCGCCGCGCGCCGCTGCAGCTGCGCGGCGGAGCAAGGCGCCCGCTCGCCCACCGTCAGCTTGGAAGGATCGAAGGGAAACTGCTCCGAAACCCCCGCCGGCAGGCGGCCGGCACGGTGCGCCCCCGCCAGCCGCGCCAGGGCCCGCAGCAGGGCCTGGTAGTGCGCCAGCGGTTCCGGGAGTTCGTCATCGCGGCACTTGTCGTAGTGCCGCTCGATGCCTTCCGTCCCGAAGCCGATGCGCTGCGTGATCAGCAGGCCCGTGCCGGATCCGGCGTGGTAGTCGGCGAAGCAGCAGGCGGCAGTGGCGATGGGAAAGCCGGGCATGCGGCTCAGCCGCGCAAAGCGCACCTCCGGCTCCATCTGCATGCGTCCCTGGTCGCGCGCCGGGTCCTCGAAGTCGCGCGAGAACTTCACGAACAGGTCCCGGTGCAGGCCCGGTGCCGGCTGCCCGTAGGCCACCGACAGCAGGAGCTTGCGGCCGGTGCTGCCGCCGGGGCATTCGTCGAAGCGGGCGATGCGCTCGACCCGGTTCTCCGGCCCCAGGAAGCCGGCGGCGCGGAAGGCGCGGGTCAGGAATTCCGTCCCTCCTTCGCGCAGCGCCGCCGGATGGGCCGGCATCTCCAGGCCCAGGGCATCTCCTGGCACCCAGTCGGTCATTTGCCGGCGAGCGCCTTGGAGACGCGGCGGTCCGGCATGATCCAGTCCGACGAGGGATAGACCGGCGTGATCGCCGTCGCCTCGTCCAGTTCCGCCAGGTCCTCCTCCGGCAGCTTCAGGCGGGCCGCGCCGAGGTTGTCCTCCAGCTGGTGCAGCCGGGTGGCGCCGAGCAGCACGCTGGTCACGCCCGGGCGCGCCAGCAGCCAGGCGATGGCCACCTGGGCCACGCTGGCCGAGCGCGTCGATGCGATGCGCCGCATCCGTTCCAGCAGCGCGAAGCCGCGCTCGCGGTCGAAGCGCAGCATGTCGAAGCCCGAGAAGCGGTTGTCGGGCCGCGTCAGGTCCTCGCGCGTGTAGGCGCCGCTGAGGAAGCCATAGGCCAGCGGGCTCCAGGCCGTCAGGCCCAGGCCGTAGCGCCGCATCATCGGCAGCACGTCGCGCTCCACGTCGCGACCCAGCAGCGAGTAGTACATCTGGCCATGGGTGAAGGGAGCCAGGCCATGGGCCTTCTGGATCTCCAGCGCCGCGGCCGCCTTCCAGGCCGACCAGTTGGAGAAGCCGAGGTAGCGCACCTTGCCGGCGCGCACCACGGCGTCGAAGGCTTCCAGCGTCTCCTCCAGCGGCGTATGCGGGTCCTCGCAGTGGGCGACGTAGCAGTCGATCCAGTCCGTCCCCAGGCGCCGCAGGCTCTGCTCCACCGACCAGAGGATGTGGCGCCGCGACAGGCCGCTGCGCAGCAGTGTCCGGTCGCCGCCGCGGTTGCCGACCTTGGTGGTGATCACCACCCGGTCGCGGCGGCCCTTGAGCGCCGCACCCAGCAGCGTCTCCGACTCGCCGTCGGCGTAGACGTCGGCGGTATCGAAGAAGTTGACGCCGGCATCCAGCGCCTTGCCCACCAGTTCGTCCGCCAGCCCGGCACCGACCTTGTAGACCGAGCCGAGCGAGCGGTTGCCCTGCGTGAAGGTCAGCGCGCCGAAGCCCAGCCGCGAGACGATCAGGCCGGTGCTGCCGAGCGGGGCGTACTGCATGGCCCCTACTTCGCCGCCTTGCGGCCCGAGCGGCTCAGGCGGAATTCCGGCGGGTACTGGCCGTCGTTGTCCTTAACCGCATTGTTGAGGCCCTTGCCGAAGGTTTCCTTGTTCAGCGTCAGCTCCTCGGCATCGTTGCGCACCGCCGGGAACATGCCTTCCAGCCAGGACGTCAGCAGGCTGCCCATGTACTCGCCCTGGTACTGCTTCATGATCTCGAAGAAGTGCTTCTGCATCACCACCACGTCGGTCGGGCGGGTGCGGCTGCAGGCCAGGGCGTACTTCTCCACGGTGGCGTCGAGCTGGTCGCGCGGCACGACGCTGTTGAGGAAGTTGCAGTCGTACATCTCCTTGGCGGTGAAGGGGCGGCCGGTGAAGACCATCTCCTGGAACTTGCGCATGCCCATGGTCTGCGCCCACTGCCACATGCGCGGGCCCCAGCCGACGTAGCGGAACGAGGGATGGCCGAACAGCGCGTCGTCCGAGGAGATCACCAGGTCGGCATCGGCGGCCTGGTAGAAGTGCCAGCCGTAGCAGTAGCCCTTGACCTCGAGGATGCTGATCTTCTTGAAGTCCTGCAGGCTGCGGCAGCCGAAGTTCTGGTTGGCATAGAGCTGGTTGAGCTGTCCCAGGTAGCGGTAGCTGCCCTTGGGCGGATACTTCACGCCCTCGTCGGCACCGATGCGGAACTCGTGCAGCAGCGAGTAGTCGCCCTCGGCATTGAGCATCTCCTCCTGCTCCGGCAGGTCCGCACCGGCGCCCAGGTTGTTGCCCACGCCCCGGATCACCAGCACCTTCACGTCGTCGTCGACGTTGGCGCGGTGGATCAGGTCGGAGTAGCGCAGGCGCGCGGCGATGGTCGGCGCGTTGAGTTGGTCCGGACGGTTCAGCGTGATCGTGGCGATCTTGGTCCTGGGGTCCTTGGAGTAGAGGATGATGTCCTCGGGCTTCGGACGCTCGGGCTTCGCCGCCTGCGGCGCGGCTTTCCTGGTCGGCTTCTTCGCGGGCTTCTTCGTGCTGCGGGCCATGGTTTCCTCCGGTATGTGGATGCTTTGTTCCTATCAGCGCGCCGAGGGCGGAAGCTCGTCGCGCCAGGCCTGCGCGTTGTCGCGGAAGGCCCTGATCATTCGGTCCCAGGCGCCCTCGCGACCGCCCATCAGGCTGATGCTGAACTGCGTGGCATTGCGGAACTCCAGCAACTCCACCCCCTGCGGCCCCGCCTCGTAGGCGTAGGCGGCCTGCGCCGGCACGAACAGCCCATCACCCTTGCCCAGCCGCTCCTTGCCGATGCGCAGGCTGCCCGCGAGGATGTAGTACAGGCAGTCACCGTCATGGCGGTGCGGCGGCAGCACGTAGCCGCTCTTGAACCAGAGGTAGACCAGGCTGGGGCCGTCCTCGCCCGGGCGGCCGAACAGCAGCAGGTTCTTCTCGCCCTTGCCCGCCACCACACCCGCCTCCGCCAGCCGGGCCAGGCCGGCGCGGACCTCGTCGCTCACCGGGCCCGTGCCCATGGTCTCCGGCCCCAGCGCCGTGGCCTCGCTCCCGCGGAAGACCCGCAGGCGCGGCTCCCCGCGGACTTCGTCGCCCACCTCAGGCCGCCGCCTTGCCGGCCGGCACCGGGTCCTGGCCCTGGGCGCACGCGGCGATATGGTTGGCGGCGACATAGCCGAAGGTCATCGCGGGACCGATGGTGCCGCCGGCACCCGGGTAGCAGTTGCCGAAGGGACTGCCGGCGTTGTTGCCGGCCGCATAGAGTCCCGGGATCGGCCGGTCCTGCGTGTCCAGCACCCGCGCATGGGCGTCGGCCTTCAACCCTCCCTTGGTCCCGAGATCGCCCAGGTTGATCGGCACGGCATAGAACGGCGCGCGGTCGATGGCACCGAGGCAGGGGTTCGGCTTGACGTTGGCGTCGCCGAACATCTGGTCGTAGGCGTTGCTGCCGCGGCCGAACTCCGGGTCGATGCCGGTCCGGGCGTATTCGTTCATGTTGCCGACCGTGGTCTTCAGCGCGGCCGCCGGCACATGGATCTTCGCCGCCAGGGCCTCGATGCTGTCGGCGCGGAAGATGTAGTGGTCCCACCAGTCGGGCGGAATCCGGCGGTCGGGCATCAGGATCGTCGGCAGGATGCCGCCGGCGGTGAATTTCTCGCGGAAGCTCGCGTCGAACACCAGCCAGCAGGGCGTGTTGGCGCCGGTCCTGAGCTGGTCGGCCACCATGGCCTTGCCGAAGTCGTCGTAGCCGGTGGCTTCATCGACGAAACGCAGGCCCAGGCGGTTCACCGCCACGCTGTGGGGGCGGCCCACGTCGAAGGCGGCCTGGTGGATTTCCTCGAAATTGGAGGCCTTGGGCATCGGCACGTGCATGGTCGGAATCCACCAGCCGGCGTCGGTGTGCTCGGTGGCCGCGCCCACCTTCAGGCCCGCCAGCAGGCCTTCGCCGCGATTGGCATCCTCCGGCGTGCTGCTGTGCCGCGCCAGGCCCGGCACCGGGAAGTAGCGCTCGCGCAGTTCCTGGTTCCACTCGAAACCGCCGGCGCAGAGCACCACGCCGTGGCGCGCGGCGATCTCGTAGACGCGGCCGAAGTGGCTGACCCTGACGCCGGTCACCCGGCCTCCGGCGGTCACCAACTCGTCCAGCTTCGTGTCCAGGCGGAGCTGCACGCCCCGCTCGAAGACCTTCTTGTACAGCCAGCCCATCAGGGCGGCTCCCATGGTGAAGCGGCGGTCGCGGGCGGTCAGCCGGCGCGTATCGAAGTCGGTCCAGTAGCGCCAGAACATCTTGATGAAGGTCATCACCCAGCCCTTGGCGCGGGTGGACAGGGAGAAGAACTCCATCACGTCCATCGAGTAGCGGCCGAAGACCTTGAAGCGGTTGTACTGCTCGCGCATCAGCGGGAAGAAGCGGCCGAGCTGCGGCCCGTCGAAGGTATCGACGATCAGCGAGCGGTCGGCGCGGGCATCCGGCGCCCCCTGGTAATAGTCCGGCCAGGCCGCGACGCCGAGGGGGATGCCCTGGTCCTTGATGAACCGCGCCATCGCCGGCGCATGGTCCAGGTAGGCATCGAGGCGGTCGCGCTGCACCGGTCCGGTCATGACGCTGCCGAGATAGCTCAGCGTCTTCTCGCGGTTGTCGTCGCTGGGGCCCAGCTTGTTGTCGGGCACCCAGAGCACGCCGCCGGAGGTGGCCGAGGTGCCGCCGAACTTGTGGGCCTTCTCCACCACCAGCACCGACAGGCCGCGCTCGGCGGCGCGCAGGGCCGCCACCGCGCCGGCGGCGCCGGAGCCGACGACGACCACGTCAAAGGTTTCGCTTGCGCTCATCGCTCTCTCCAGCCAGCGAAGCGCCCCCGGAAGGGGCGGTTGGGGTTTCAGAAGCTCGGGGCGACGGTGACCCGCAGGCCATCCAGTTCGTCGCGCAGGCGGATCTGGCAGCACAGGCGGCTGTTCGGCTGCACGTCCGGCGCCATGTCCAGCGTCCCGGTCTCCACCTCGTCGGGCTTGCCGGTCCTGGCCTCCCAGGCGGCATCGACGTAGACATGGCAGGTGGCGCAGGCACAACTGCCGCCGCAGTCGCCGAGGATGCCCTCGACGCCGTTGAAGCGGCCGACTTCCATCATCGATTCGCCCGCCGCGATGTTCTCGATCGTCTTCTCGACGCCGTTGGCCTGGACGAAGGTGACCTTGATACCCATTGCTTTCCGTAGTCCTGTTTACGAGGCCAGCGCCTGGGCGCGGGCCTCCATGATTTCGCGCAGGTGGTTGACCGGATCGCCGGCCGTGATGCCGCCATCCACCGGCAGCACCGTGCCGGTGATCTGGGCCGAGCGGTCGCCGACCATGAACAGCACCACCTGGGCCACGTCTTCCGGGCGGCCGGTGCGCTTCAGCGGCTGGTTGACGTCGAAGGCCGCGCCCACCGCCTGCTTCACCCGCTCCGCCACCTCCGGGCTGATGCCCGGCGGCGCGAAGGAGGTCAGCGGCGTGCGGATATGGCCCGGCGCCAGGCAGTTGAGGCGGATGTTGTACTCGGCAAAGTCGATCGCCAGCGACTTGCTCAGCATGATCACCGCCGCCTTGGTCGCCCGGTAGGTCATCAGCGCCTGGCCGGGCAGCACGCCGGCGATGGAGGCGTTGTTGAGGATCACGCCGCCGCCGTTCCTCGACATATGGCGCGCCGCCGCCTGGCAGCCCACCATCACGCCGAAGAGGTTGATGCCGACCACGTGCTGGAAGTCCTCCAGCTTGTCGTCGAGGAAGCGGGCATGCTGCGCGCCGGAGATGCCGGCGTTGTTGAACATGATGTGCAGGCCGCCGAACTGCTCGATGGCGAAGGCCACCAGGGCCTCCACCTCGTCCTTCTTCGAGACGTCGGTGCGCTTGAACCGCGCGTGGGGGCCCAGCTGGGCGACCAGTTCCTGCCCCTGGGCCTCGTTGACGTCCGCCAGCACCACCCTGGCCCCTTCGGCGACGAACAGCTCCACGGTCGCCCGGCCGATGCCGCTGGCGCCGCCGGTGACGATCGCCACCTTTCCCGCGAGTTCCTGGCCCACGCCCGTCCCCTAGCGGCGCCTGAACGTGATGGGCAGGCGCTCGATCGAGCGCGTGGCCACGGTCGGCAGGTAGCCGATCTCGCTGGCCGGAATGGCCAGCCGGATGTCCGCCATGCGGCGGCTGATCTCGCGGGCCGCCACCTTGATCTCCATGCGCGACAGCGAGGCGCCGACGCAGCGGTGCACGCCCACGCCGAAGGCGACGTGCCTGGCGATGTTGGCGCGGTTGATGTCGAAGTCGCGCGGGCAGGCGAACTGGCTCTCGTCGTCGTTGCCCGAGGCGTAGAGCACCAGCAGGTGCGCATGGGCCGGCAGCTTCACGCCGCCCAGTTCCACCTCCTTCGTGGTCATCTTGGCCAGGCCGCGCACCGGCGGCTCGATGCGCAGCAGTTCCTCGACGAAGCGGTTCAGCAGGCGGTCGTCGTCCACCGACTCCTGCAGCGTCTTCGCCACCTCCGGGCGGGTCGCCAGCACGAACAGCAGGTTGCCGATGGCGGTGGCCGTGGTGTCGTTGCCGGCGATGACCAGGGCCCGGATCAGCGACACCGCCTCGCCGAACTCCAGCACGCTGCCGTCGTCCAGCCTGGCGTGGACGATGTCGGAGATCATGTCCTCGCGCGGCTGTTCCTGTCGCGCCTTCATCTCGCCGATGATGAAGTTCTGCAGCTCGCAGATCAGCGCGGCGTTCTCGCGCATCTGGTCGCGGTCCTGCATCTTGGAAATCTGCGCGGTGACGGCACCCGACCACTGCTGGATCTTGGCGGCGTTGAACTCGGCGATGCCCAGCTGCTCGCAGATCACGCGGATGGTCAACGGCACGGCGAAGTCCCTGACGCCATCCACCACCTGGCCGTTGGCCCCCTTCTCGGCCAGCTTCCCGATCAGCTCGACGATGATCGCGGTGATGCCCGGCTCCAGCGTGGCCACCCGGTGCGCGGTGAAGGCCTTCTCCAGCAGGCGGCGCACGCGGGTATGTCCCGGCGGGTCGTCCTTGATGGCGTCGGCGAAGAAACCGCCGCCGTCCCGCTCCAGGATCTGCTTGAACTCCTCGAAGAAGCCGTTGGCGTACATCGCGGCATAGCCGTGCTTGTCCGAATAGGTCTGGGGATCGCGCAGCACGGTGACGATATCGTCGTAGCGCGACACCAGCCACATGTTCAGCTTGGCATCGAAGTGCACCGGCGATTCGCTGCGCAGCGCCTGGTAGAAGGCGTTGGGCTGCGCCAGGACGTCCTTCAGCGACGCGTCCTTCAGCGCGGCGGCGCCGCTGCCGGTGAAGGGGCACTTGCCCGCGGTGGGGGATACTGCCTGGGCCTGTTCCATGGTCTCGTGGTCTCTTGGTTCTGTGGCGGCCTCAGTGCCGCGACTCGCCGCCGTCCAGCACCAGCGTCTGCGGTTCCACCGGCGGACGCGGCGCGCCGACAGCGCGGTACTCGCGCGGGCTGAGCTTGAATTCCCGCTTGAACATGCGGCTGAAATGGGCGGCGCTCTTGAAGCCCACCCGGTAGGCGATCTCGCTGATCGAGGCCTCGCCGGGCCGGGAGTTGACCAGCCACTGGCTGGCGGTCTTGAGGCGCTTGTCCCAGACCAGTTCCGAGAACGGCGTACCCCGCAGCTTGAGCAGCAGCGACAGGTAGCGCGGCGAGATGCCGCAGGCCTTGGCGGTGGCGGCGATGCTCAGCTTGGGATCGGAAAGATGGATCTCGATGAAGCGCAGCACGTCGTTGAGCCGCTTGTCCGACATGGTCTGCCGCTGCGTGCTGCAGGACTGGTGCTCCTTCACGGCCTCGCCGACCACGGACAGCGCCGTGTTGATCAGCAGCTGCGAAACCTCGTCCTTCAGCTCGCCCGGATCCTCGAAGAGGTCGCCGAGGATGCGTTGGGCGATGCCGAACTTGCGCCCCTCGGCCGGGATGCAGAAGCCGGGCCGGACATCCAGCGGCAGCACCTGCCGCAGGATGTGGGTCGGCACGATCACGTGCAGCACCTCATGCACCGAGTTCTCGCCGGGCTGGCATTCCACCGAGAACGGCGTCATCGACTTGGTGATCATGAAGTCGCCGGCGTTGGCCACGCTCTCGCCGCCCGGCAGGGAAACGCAGAGGCGCCCGCGCTTGACGAACCAGAGCACCGTGACGTCGGTGGCGTCCTCGCGGATATGCGCCCAGGAGCGGCGGAAAAACAGCCGCGTCTTGGAGCGCAGGCGGATGATCGAGCAGGCGCCCACCGCCTTGCGGTCGGCCCTGACATGGATGACCGAGCCGGGCTCGATCGAGTAGTCGCCCGAGTAGTACTCGCGGTTGCGCGGCCCGCGGTAGGTATTCTGGCAATCGAGATAGTTGCGCTTGTCGAACAGGAACAGCGTTTCCATGACCGGCTCCTCCAGTGAGGGATCGCCCGTGCATGGAGCGTCCCCGTACTTTTAAAGTCACTGGATCGTATCGGCCCGGTTCCGGGTCGTCCCCGCAGAGGGCGCGGGCGCATATACAGATGGCGCATCGGGAACCCGGAACCACCAAGTCCGTCATGCCGGCGGAAGCCGGAATCCAGCCCCGGACAGGAGTGGCGATAGCTGGATACCGGCTTTCGCCGGTATGACGGAAAAAGCCCCAGGGAAGCCCTGAAAAGTCCGTTCGTGCTGAGCCTGTCGAAGCACGGGCGGACTTTCCCCACCGTGGGTCGACGAGTTACCGTCCACCCCTCGATCCTTCGACAGGCTCGGGACTTCAGGGCGAACGGTAACTTCTTCAAGGCTTTCCCAGCGGGCGACCCCGCTGTCCGCCAGTTCCTTTCGAATCCCCGGTGGGACGCAGGCCAGGCTTTTCATCCCCTCTCCCGCCCGCGGGAGAGGGAATCGTCCATCACCGCGCCACGCCCGCCTCGGCCAGCTCCCGCTGCCGCTCCGGGGACAGGCCCAGGATCTCCCCCAGGACATAGGCGTTGTGCTCGCCCAGCCGCGGCGCGGCGGCGCCGATGGCCGCTTCGCGCGTCATCTTCCAGGAAGGCCCCACGATGCTGCGGGCCTCTCCCTCGCTCGTATGCACCTCGCGGAAGAAGCCGTTGCCCCAGAGATGGGGGTCGGCCACCAGGTCCACCGAGCTCTGGCTCCTGGCCGCGGCCAGGCCGCGGCCCTGCAGTTCCGCCGCCAGCCCGGCGGCGTCGCGGCCGGCGGTCCAGGCGGCCAGCCGGCGGTCCAGCTCATCCTCGGCGGCCTTGCGCGCCGCCAAGTCGCGGAAGCGCGTGTCCTGCGCCAGCCCGGGCTGCCCCATGGCCTCGCAGAGCCGGGCCCAGTCGGCGTCGCCGGCGGCCGCGATGCTGATCCATTCGCCCTCCCGGCAGGGATAGACGCCGTGCGGCGCCATGTCCGGATGGCGGTTGCCCCGGCCCAGCGGGACCGTGCCCTTCAGCAGCGATTCCATGACCGTATCGCCGATCATGCTGGTCATGCATTCCACGGCCGACACGTCGACGAACTGCCCGACCCCGGTGCGGCGGCGGTGCAGCAAGGCCACCGTGGCGGCATAGGCCGCGGCGGCCCCGAACGTGGAGTCGGCATAGCGCACGTTCATGCCGGCCGGCGCCTCGCCCTCGTAGCCCACCAGCAGGCTCACGCCGCCCAGCGCGGCAAAGCAGGGGGCATAGCCGGTCTGGTAGGCCAGCGGGCCCTCGCTGCCCCACATCCCCATCGAGACATAGACGATGTCCGGCTTCACCTGCCGCACCGCCTCGTAGCCCAGCCCCAGGCGCCGGACCGCCCCGGGGCGCAGGTTCTCCACCACGATGTCGGCCCGGGCCAGCAGGTCCTTCAGCAGCGCGATGCCCTGCGGCTGCTTCATGTCGATCTGCACGCTGAGCTTCTGCGGGTTCACCGCCTGGAAGCCCGGCGCCTTGTTGATGTCGGCCACGCCGAAGGTCCGCGTCACGTCCAGGGATTCCAGGCTCTCGACCCGGATCACCTCGGCGCCGAGGAAGGACAGCAGCTTGCCCACGTAGGGGCCCGCCCAGACCTTGGTCAGCTCCACCACCCTCACCCCCTGCAGGGGGCCGCCGCGCTTCCGCTGCGTCATGCGCCCTCTCCCGCCAGCAACCGGTCCGTGTCCTGGCCCAGCAGGGGCGCCGGCGACTCCAGGCGCGCCGGCGTCTCGCTCAGCTTGTAAGGCACCGTGGGATACAGCGAACGCCCCAGCACCGGATGCTCCAGCTCGGCGAAGTAGCCGCGATGGCGGTACTGCGGCGAGCCCTTGAGATCCTCGGCGCTGTTCACCGGCACCAGGGTCAGTCCCAGCTTCTGCGCCTCGGCCGCCACCGGCTCCTTGTCCTGCGTGGCCAGCCAGGCCGCGATGTGCCGGCGGCACTCGGCCACGCGCGGCGGCGTGCACTCGCGCTCCAGCCAGCGCTCCGGGAAGGCCTTCATCCACTCCGGATCGCCCAGCAGCTGCCTCAGGCCATCCCAGTGCGACGGCGCCGACATCCAGATGTAGGCATAGCCGTCGCGGCAGCGGAAGATGCCGGCCGGGCCGAACAGGTCCAGCGCATTGCGCCGCGTGCTCACGTCCATGTCGCCGGCCACCATCTGGCCCAGCACGTAGTCCACGCGCGAGGCCAGCACCTGCTGGGCGGAAACCTCGATGAACTGTCCCTGCCCGCTGCCCTCGCGCTCGTACAGCGCCGCCACGATGCACATCGCCGAATCCAGCGCTGCCTCGTAGCTGGGCAGGAAGCGGCCCGCGCCGTTCAGCGGCGGGCGGCTTTCGTCGGCGCCGGTCGGCGTGTGGTAGCCCCAGCCGCTGGCATGGAAGACGTTGAGGTCCTGGGCATGCCGGCGATCTTCCGGCGGCGTTTGGCCATAGGGCGTGATCGAGCACAGCAGCAGGCGCGGCCAGGCCGCGGAGAAGGCCTGCGGGTCCAGCCCGATGCCCTTGAGCCAGCCCGGCGCATGGTCGTCGATCACCACGTCCACCCGCTCCAGCAGGCGCCGCAGCGTTTCGGCCGCGGCCGGATCGGCGGGGTCCAGGCTGACCGAGCGCTTGTTGGTATTCAGGTAGGCGAACAAGCCACTGCGCTCCAGCGCCTCGCCCGTGCCGGCGAAGGGTCCCAGGCGGCGCGTGGGACTGCCCTCCCCCGGCTTCTCCAGCTTGATGACCTCGGCACCGAAATCGGCGAGCAGCTTGCCGCAGTACTCGCCGGCCACGCTCTCCGACAGCTCCAGCACCCGGTAGGGACGCAGCGCCGACATGGGCTCAGGCCGCCGCCACGCGGTTCAGTTCGTAGTCGCCGGCATCGTCCACGCGGGCCTTCCAGCCCGGATAGACCACGATGGTGGTGAAGGTCTCGTCGATGATCGCCGGCCCCATCACCTCGTGTCCGGGCTTCAGGCCCGCACCGGAATGCACCGGGGTGTCCTTGAAGCCGTCGCCGAGATTGGCCCGGCGCGAGCGGGCGGGCCGGGCCGCCACCACCGGTGCCGTGAAGCCGGAACGCACCTTCGGCGAGGGCGTCTCGACCGAGGTCACCAGGCGCAGGCAGGTCACCTCCGGCAGCTCCCCCTCGCGGATGTGCCCGTATTCCTCCATGTGCCGGCGGTTGAAGGCCTCCACCGCCCGCCCGCCGATGCCGGCGTCGATGAAGGACAGGTCGCCAAGGCCGGTATTGACCTGGATGTCGAAGCTCAGCGACCAGTTCTGGCCCGGATAGCGCATCTTCATCTGGTATTTCGCCGTCACGCGGTCGGCGGCGAAATTGGCATCGGCAAAGAACTTCGCCGCCCGCGCTTCCAGCTCGCCCCACAGCGTCTTCAGGCGCCGCGCATCGAGCGCACCGGCCGGCGCGAGATAGGAGCGCTCCTCGTCGATGGCCGGGTTGGCCACCAGGGTGCCGAGCGCGGAGAAGGTCGGCGAGGCCTTGGGTACCAGCACGCGGGCGATGCCCAGGTCCTCCGCCTGGATCGCGGCGAAGACCGGGCCGTTGCCGCCATAGGCCAGCATCACCATGTCCTGCGGGTCCAGTCCCTTGCTGGCCACGGTGCGCTGCACCGCCTGGGACATGTTGGCGTTGACCACGCGCCAGCAGTCGAAGGCCACGTCCTCGGCGCTGCCGCCGGTCTGGTCGGCGATGCGCTGGAAGGCCTCGGCCACGCCCTTGCGGCTCAGCGAGAAGCTGCCCCCGGCGAACTCCGTGTCGGCCGACAGGATGCCCAGCATCAGCAGCGCATCGGTGATCGTCGGCTGCGTGCCGCCGCGGCCGTAGCAGATCGGCCCCGGCTCGGAACCGGCGGACGCCGGCCCCACCTGCAGCGCGCCATTGGCCACGTGGCAGATCGAGCCACCGCCGGCCCCCAGCGTCTCCACCTGCACCATCGGCACGCCCACGAGATAACGGTGGTGCATGTTCCAGCCGGCCTCGGCCGGCGCCGCGCCGTTCAGCACCACCGACATGTCGTAGGAGGTGCCGCCCATGTCCACGCAGAGCAGGTTCGGGCAGCCCTTGGCCCCGCCCACGTGGGCCGAGCCGATCACGCCGCCGGCCGGCCCCGAGGCCAGCACGCGGATCGGCGCACCCTGGATGTACTCGCGGGTCATCACGCCGCCGCTGGCCTGCATCACCATCAGGCGATGGCGGTAACCCGCCTGCTGGAGGCGGTCCACCAGCCTTTCCAGGTACGAGGTCACCCGCGGCGCGACGTAGGCATTGACCACCGTGGTGCTGGTGCGGTCGTACTCCGGCGCGCGGGGCAGCACCTCGTGCGATACCGACACAGGCACCCCCGGCATCTCCTCGGCCACGATCCGCGCGACGCGCTTCTCGTGCTCCGGGTTGACGAACGAGAACAGCAGCGAGACCGCCACCGACTCCACGTTCTGCTTCCTCAGCTTGCGGCAGGCCTCGCGCACCGCGGCCTCGTCCAGCGCCTTGTGCACCGAGCCGTCGAACAGCAGGCGCTCCGGCACCGTCAGGCGGCGGCGGCGCGGCGCGATCTCCTTCGGCGCCTCCAGGCGCACGTCCCAGATGCTCTCCTTGTAGCCGCGGCGGTACTCGATCTCGTCGCGGAAGCCCTCGGTGGTGATCAGGCCGGTGACCGCGCCGTTCATCTCGATCAGCGTGTTGTCGGCCACCGTCGTGCCGTGGACGATGGCATCGCAGCGCTCGAGGAAATCGCCCAGGGACAGGCCCTCAATGCCGGCCAGCTTGCCGAGCCCGTGCATCACGCCCAGGGAGCGGTCCTCGGGAGTGCTCAGGTTCTTGTGCAGCACCACCTCCGCTCCCTTGAGCAGGGCGAAGTCGGTGAAGGTGCCGCCGATGTCGATACCGACGCGATAACGCACTGTCTCTCTCCTCAGGCGGCCCGGGCGGCGGGCACCGCGGCCTTCATCTTCCTGCGCAGCGCCTCGGTGGCGGCAGGGTCCACGGCGAGGTCGTATTCCTCCACGCTGCCGGTCAGCACCACGCCGTACTTGTCGCGCGCCGCCGCCAGGCTCACCTTCTCGTCCAGCACGTCGTCGCGCACCGCCTCCGGGTCGCGCAGCAGGGCCGGGCCGAAGCCGCCGCCGCCGCCGTGCTGGTAGGCGATCACCGCGCCGGCCGGCAGCTGGGCCTGCTTCGACAGCTCGATCCGGTACTCGTTGGGCGTGCCCACCTCGAAGCGGTTGGAATAGCCGCCGGCATCCTCGCCGCCGCAGAGGCCGCGCAGCGGGTGCCTGGACGACACCATCCAGGCCATCGCCATGGTCGGCTCCAGCACCTGCTTGACGTTGAGGCTGCCGGGCTGGCCACGCCACTGCCCCGCGCCGCCGCTGTCCGTGGTCATCTCGCGGCTGATGTTGATGATCGGGAAGCGTGCCTCCGCATCCTCCGCCTCGGACAGCAGCAGGTTGCCCAGGCCCACGCAGGACGAGCCCCAGCCGTCGATGCCCTGCACCGCCGAGGAATCCATCGAGCGCGCATCCACACCCTGGTCCATCCACATCTGGCCGTCCTTGAAGCCGATCACCGCATTGGGCATGCCGATCTTGTAGACCTGCGGCGTGGAACGCTCCGGCACCACCTCCGACATCGCCACGCAGATCGCCTCGATGATCTCGCAGGCCGGGTGGAAGGACCCCAGCGCCGCCGGCTTGTTGACCGGCGGATGCACGATGCTGTTCTCCGGCAGGATGATCTCCACCGCGTGGAACAGGCCCTCGTTCTTGACGATGCCCGGGTCGATCATCGACGCCAGCTGCGTCATCGCATAGCCGCGGCTGTTGGCGAAGGTGTTCCACACGCCGACCAGTTGCGGGCGGTCGTCGGTGCCGGTGAGGTCCACGGTCAGGTGGTCGCCCTTCACCGTGCAGCTGACATGCACCTTGACGTCCTGGGTGCCCAGCGTGTCGTGGTCGATGAACACGTCGGCCGAGTAGGTACCGTCCGGCCACTTCGAGATTTCCTCGCGGAAGCGCTGCTCGGTGTGGTCGATGTTGTGGTTCACCGCGGCCTTGACCACGTCGGTGCCCCACTTGCGCACCACGTCCTCCAGGCGCTTCACGCAGTGCTGCACCGCGCCGATCATCGCCGCCAGGTCGCCGGCAAAGGACGGGAAGCGGTTGTTGCGCTCCAGCAGCTTGATCACGTCGCGGCGCTTCTCGCCGCGGTGCACGATCTTCATGCAGGGGATCGCCAGCCCCTCGGTGAAGATGTCGGTGGCCTCCAGCGTGAAGCCGCCGGGGTCCTTGCCGCCGGTGTCGCCCTGGTGGGCCTGCAGGGCCTGGATCAGCACCAGTTCGCCCTGGTCGTCGAACACCGGCGCGTAGACGTTGTAGTCCGGCAGGTGGCCGCCGCCGAAGTCCGGATCGTTGCCCACGAAGACGTCGCCCGGGCCCCAGTCGTAGTCCTTGAAGAACTGCAGGCCGTAGCGCACCGTCAGCTGCGAGATGAACACCAGGTGCGGCGTGCCGATGGACACCGCCGCCAGGCGGCCGTGGGCGTCGATGATGCTGCCGTTGCGCTCGTTGGATTGGTTGATGATCGGCGAGGACGCCGCGCGGCCCAGGTGGGTCGCCGCCTCGAAGCAGACCGTCTCGAAGGCACCTCGGATGATGGCGGCCGTCACCGGGTCCACCGTCGCCGAGGTCGGCAGCGGCTCGCGCTTGGCGGCCAGCGCCCGGTTGAGTTCGAATGTCATGGGGAGTCCTTCTCCAGCGGATCACCCCATGGTCCTCCGGCGGCCCCGGGGAATCTCGATAATTTCTGCAAGGCCATCGACAGTCCCCGGCCGGAGGGAGTCAGTCCGCGGCAGGCTCCGGCGCCACCACCGGCCGGCCGGCGATACCGGCCCGGCCCAGCAGCAGGAACATCAGCCCGCCCAGCAGCACGCTGCCGGCGGTGAGATGCAGGAAGACCACGTAGCCCCCGGTCCAGTCCAGGAAGCGGCTCAGCAGCACCGCCCCCACGGCCGTGGCCAGGCCCAGCGCGGCAATGCACAGCCCCAGCACGCTGCTGTAGATCTCCACGCCGAAGTGCCGCACCACCAGGTAGCCGGCGATATCCCCTTCCGCCCCCTGCGACAGCCCCATCAGCAGCACCGCGCCCACCAGCACCCACTGGGCGTCGAAGGCCGAGGCGATCAGGAACAGGCCGATGCTGGGCAGCCCCATGCTCACCGCCGCCACCACGTGCGCCGGAAAGCGGTCCAGCGCCAGGCCGCAGGCGAAGCGGCCGATGATGACCCCGGTAGCGAACAGGGACACCATCATCGCGGCCGCCGCCGAGTCGGCGCCGTTGTCGAGCAGCATCAGCTTCAGCTGCGGCCCGTTCAGGGTCTGCGGGATGTTGCACAGGAACATGCCGCCGCAGATCACCCAGAAGGCCGGGCTGCGCAGGATCACGGGATAGTCCCGCGCCGCGCGGCGGCGCCGCACCGCGACGGCCGCCGGCCGCGCGTCCGCCGGTATCATCGCCAGTGCCAGCAGCCCGAACACCGCCGTGAAGACCGCGATCGCGCGATAGCCGGCACGCCAGCCCTGCTCGTCGATGTAGTCGTTGAGCAGCATCGCCCCGACCGCGCCGGTGATGGCGGGGCCGCTGGCCATGATCGCCAGGGCCATGCCGCGCGCCTCCCGGAACCGGTCCGCCACCAGCCGGCTGTAGACCGTGGAGGTGGTCGTGGTGCCGAAGATCACCTGCAGCATGGTCAGGCCGATGAACACCTTGAGCTCGCCGTTGAAGACGCTGAGCGCCAGGTAGGTGAGCGGCAGCACGATCACGCCCAGCGACGCCACGCGGCGCACGCCGAACAGGTCGGTGGCCCGGCCGATCAGCGGCAGGCAAAGCAGCGTCAGCAGCGTCGCCGTGCTGAGCAGCGCGAAGTCCGCCTTGGACCAGCCGAACTCCTTCAGCAGGTGCGGCGCGAAGCTGCCGATGATGTAGGCGCTGACCGCCAGGCCCGCACCATGGCCGACCGTGCTGGCCAGCAGCGCGCGCCCGTTGACGCGGAACTCACCCAGGTAGGTCATGCCGTTTCCATCGCCGCCGGAGGATCGGTCGATGCTGCAATCCGGCCTGCGGCCGATCAAGGCGCGAACCGGTCCCTGCTCCGTCCCCGGCAAGCCCTGCATCGCCTACAGGCAATTGAACGGCGGTTCCGCTCCATCCGCCCGCCGCCTGGATTAAAGTCCGGGACCATGCGCGCATCCATGAACGTCGTCGAAATCCGCGAGCCGGGCGGCCCCGAGGTCCTGCAGCCCGGCCAGCGTCCCCTGCCCGTCCCCCGCGAGGGTGAACTGCTGATCCGGGTGCATGCCGCCGGCGTCAACCGCCCGGACGTGCTGCAGCGCCAGGGCCAGTACCGCGCCCCGCCCGACGCCTCTGACCTGCCCGGCCTGGAAGTGGCCGGCGAGATCGTCGGCGGCAACCCCGGCGACTCCGGCTGGAATTTCGGCGACCGCGTCTGCGCCCTGGTGCACGGCGGCGGCTACGCCCAGTACTGCGTCGCGCCCGCCTCGCACTGCCTGCCGATCCCCGCCGGCTGGACGGACCTGGAAGCCGCCACGCTGCCGGAAACCTGCTTCACCGTCTGGAGCAACGTCTTCGAGCGCGCCGCGCTGGCACCCGGCGAAAGCCTGCTGGTGCAGGGCGGCAGCAGCGGCATCGGCGTCACCGCGATCCAGATGGCCCATGCCCTGGGCCACCGCGTCTTCGCCACCGCCGGCAGCGAGGAGAAACGGCTCGCCTGCGAGGCCCTGGGCGCCGAGCGCGCCATCCACTACCGCGAGACCGACTTCGCCGAGGAAGTGCGCCGCCTCACCGACGGCCGCGGCGTGGACGTGATCCTCGACATGGTCGGCGGCGATTACCTCAAGCGCGAGATTTCCTGCCTGGCCGACGACGGCCGGCTGGTCATCATCGGCCTGCTCGGCGGCGTGCGCGGCGAGCTGCCCCTGGCCCAGGTCCTGATGCGCCGCCTCACCGTCACCGGCTCCACGCTGCGGCCGCGCAGCGTCGCCTACAAGGCCGGGATCGCCCGCGCGCTGCGCGAACGCATCTGGCCGCTGATCGAGGGCGACAGGATCCGCCCCGTGGTCCACGCCAGCTTCCCGCTGGACCAGGCGGCGGAGGCGCACCGCGTGATGGAAGCCGGTCAGCACATCGGCAAGCTGGTGCTGCGGGTGGATTGAGGATCAAGCCCCTGAGCAGACCGCTTCGGTCACTCGGAGGGTGACAGCGGATCGCTGACAAAGTCCACTTTGTGCCAGGGGCGGTCGCTCACGGATGGCCGCCATCGGGAAGCTCGATGCCGACGCATAGCCGCACATGAGCCATTCGGCTCTCTCAATCATCTTGACTATTGGGCCGTCCAAGACAGACCTCCCGCCTGGATCAGAGACCTTGCTCCTCCCTGATCATCGACTGCACGATGCGGCGAGCGCGAATGGCGGCGCGGTCAGCCTTGACGTTGACGTAGCGCCGGGGCGCCTCGTCCTCATCGAGACAGCGCTGCACCGTCTCGAGCACCGCGGAGTCGCGGTCGGCCATCAAATGGAACACCTCGGCCAGCCGCGGTCCCGCATCGGCGGCGACCGCAGTGCCCCGCCAGGCCAGCTGCAGGAAAACGTGCGTGGTCCGCTCGGTTTCCGGGGTGAATCCGTGCAAGCGCACGAGCTCGAGCAGGGGCCCATCGGCACCCCCGATCGTATAGGTTTGGCGGTGCAGGCCCGGCGTCACGAAGGTGCCGGTCTCGCGGCGGCTGAACGTCTCGGCACTGTCCAGGCCCGATACCGCCGACTCCCAGGGCGCGAGCGGCGCCTGGGGCAGTTCGCGTGCATACGACACCGAGACCTCGGAGATCTCCACCTCCTCGGGCGGCGGCAGCGCCTCGATACCGGGCGGCACCATCTCGGCGTGCATCTCGAATACGTTGGTCAGGTCCAGGTAGTGCTCGTGCAGCAGCAGGAAGCCCGCCCCGACGCGACGACGCTCGCCCGTTGAGGACCAGTCCCCCTCCGATGCCAGCTCCGGCGTCGCGGCCGGCGGACGCAGCCGCGCACTACCTGGCGTTCCCATCCACAACCACACGAACGGCCCGCTCACATGGACCGGGAAAGCACGCACGCGCGCACCCAGCGGCGGCTTGTCCTGCGAGGGGACCCGAACACAGGTGCCATCGGGGTCGTAGGTGCAGCCGTGATAGCCGCAGATGATGCAGTCGCCGTCACGGGAACCGGCCGAAAGCGGATAGGGTCGATGCGCGCAGCGATCCTCCAGGGCGGCGATCGAGCCGTCGGCCAATCGGTAGAGCACCACGGGGGTTCCCAGGATGCGGCGGGCGAGGAAGTCGTCGCCGACCTCGTCGATGGTGGCGGCGACATACCAGCATTCGCGGGGGTAGCTCATAGGTCAAGCACCAACTTCTTCGACAGGGACCGGGAGACGCAGGTCATGATCGTGTCGCCGCGCGCCCGATCCGCCTTGGACAATACGGAGTCACGGTGATCCGGCGTTCCCTCGATGACGTCGCACTCGCAGGTGGCGCAGATGCCCTCCATGCACGATCCGAGTACCTGGACACCGGCCTTCTCGACCGCTTCGAAGATCGACATGCCTTCGGGAACGCTCACCGTGACACCCGAACGCGCGCACTCCACCTCGAAGCTGTCGAGTGCATCCGCGGGCGCCTCGACCACCTTGGCTGCGAAGCGCTCGAGGTGCAGGCTTCCTTCCGGCCACCCCGCACAGCCTTCCTCGACCGCGTCCATGAGCGCTCCTGACCCGCAGCAGTAGACCAGGGTGTCCGACCGCGGCGTGCCGAGCACCGACGCGAGGTCGAATCGCTCGTTCTCGTCCCGGGGCCAGACCGTCACCCGGTCGTTGCTCTCGAGCGCGTCGAGGTAGGCCATGGACGCACGCGACCGACCGACGTAGATCAGGCTCCACTCGGCGCCACGCGCCTCGGCCGCCTCGATCATCGCGAGGATCGGGGTGATGCCGATGCCGCCGGCGATGAACTGATAGCGCGGCGCAGAGACCAGCGGGAAGTGGTTGCGCGGGCCGCGCACGCGGACGGTTGCACCTTCCGCCAGCTTCTCGTGGACGTACGCCGACCCGCCCCTGCTGTTCGGGTCGCGGAGCACCCCGACCTTGAACGACGACGTGTCGGCGGTGCTGCCACACAAGGAATACTGCCGCGCCAGCGACGGGGTGAGAATCAGATCCACGTGGGCGCCGGCGGTCCACGCCGGCAGTTTGGCACCCGTCGGGTCGGTCAGGGTGAGCTCGACGACGCCGTCGGCCACGTCGCGACGAGCGGAAACCTTCAGCTCGACCTCGCGCTCCGCGGTGTTGCTGACCACGCCCTCACGGGAACCGCGCCGCGCGGGCTGAGGCGCGGTGGGCGGCTGCCCCACGCGGGTTCGACGGGCACCGGAGCGAGGCAGTTGCCCCTTCGGCGTCAGGCTGACCATCATCCTGGTGTAGCCCCGGACGAAGTTCGACTGCGCGAACTCCGGCTCCTCCACGACCTCGATGTCGTCGAATCGCGCCAGCAGTTCCTCCCACAGGATCCGGAGTTGCAGCTCGGCCAGCCGGGCGCCCATGCAGCGGTGGACGCCGATGCCGAACGAAAGGTGGTTGCGGGCGTTGGGCCGGCCGATGATGAAGTTGTCCGGATTCTCGAAGGTACGCTCGTCCCGGTTGGCCGAGGCGTACCACATGACGACCTTGTCGCCCTTGCGGATGAACTGGCCGTTCAGGACGGTGTCCTTCTTGGCGACCCGGCGCATGTAGGCCAGCGGCGTCTGCCAGCGGATGATCTCGTGGACCAGCTTGGGGATGAGCCCGGGGTCTGCCCTGAGGCGAGCGAACTCCTCGGGGAACTGGTTGAGCGCGTAGACACCACCCGACATCGAGTTGCGGGTGGTGTCGTTGCCACCGACGACCAGCAGGATGAGGTTGCCGAGAAACTCCATCGGCCGGTTGATCAGGTCCTTGGTGTCCTCCGACATCTGCATCAGGGTGATCAGGTCGTAGCCGGGCTTCTCGCCGGCGGCCAGGCGGGCCGCCTTGTCGTGCCACAGGGCGCTGAAGCTCTTCGCCATGTCGGCAGAGGCTCGCCACATCTCGTCGACGTCACTCTGACCACCGGTCGTGGAGGCACCGGCAGCGGTCACCTCGGTCCAGTAGACGAGCTTGCGGCGCTGATCGTAGGGAAAGTCGAGCAGGGTGGCGAGCATTCGCGCAGTCAGTTCGATGCTGACCTTGTCCACCCAGTCGAACGTCTCGTTGAGCGGCAGACTATCGAGAACCTCTTGCACGCGCGAACGAATCAGCCCCTCCAACTCGTCCAGGTTCTTGGGGGCAACGACACCCTGAACCGCAGCGCGCTGTTCGTCGTGGCGCGGCGGGTCCATGGCGATGAACATCTTGATGTCCAGCCCCTCCGGCGGGGTGCCGATGATGATCTGTGGCTCGGCCGAGAACGTCTCGAAGTCCTTGTCCACGGTGAGGATGTCCTCGTACCGGGTGACCGACCAGTACGGCCCGAAGGCACTGTCTGCCCGGAAGTGAACCGGCGCCTCGTCACGCAGTCGCTTGAAGTACGGACGCCACTGGCCTTGCCTCCACATGAACGGGTTGCTCATGTCGATGTCAGTCAATGCCACCTCGTCGACGTCGGGGATCTTCTTCTCGACGAAGACCGGCTGCTTGTCACCGAGCACGAACTGCCTGGCCTTCTGGAACATGTGCATTCCTTGGACCTGCCGTTCCATCGGGATGATGGCCTGGGCCTTGTTGATGACCTGATCAAGAAAGCTCATGACATTAACCACCGTGCGGTGAATTCATGCGACGGCCAGAGCAATACGCAACGCTCTGTGCACAAGCCCCGCGTTCACCCGAGTCCCGGGCGCCGCGAAGCGGTGGCTGGGACGAGCGCTGGCCGTCGTTCCATCCTTTGGCCTGTTCGGCCGAAATTTCCAGAGTGCTCATTGTTATCCCCTCCCACAGCGTTTGAACGGTGAGCGCAGCTTGCTTCAGTACCGATCCGGGCAATGGTGATTTTCAGCCATTAAATGGTCATAATCAGCCAATCTGGGATGGCGTGATGCGCAGGAGGCCGCCATGGACGCTGATCTGAAGGTGCCCGCGCGCTACTACGCGCGGCTTGCAGGGGTTTCAGCGGAACTGGCGGACGGCCTCGAAGCCGCCCTGCATCGGATCGGCATAGCGCCGCAATTGCTGTCCCAGCCAGACGCGATGATCCCCGTGTCGAAGGTGGATCAACTGCTCGGTGACTTGTCGCGAAACCTGGAGCGAACGGACCTGGGCTTCGAAGTAGGCAAGCAATTGAGCGCCAATGCTCACAGCTTCGTCGGCTTCGGCATGCTCAACAGCGCCACTCTGGACGAGGCCCTGCGCTTCGAAGCGCAGTACTTCCGCCTGGTCATGCCCAGTTTCAGCATGCGCTACGTCAGTCGCCCTGACTATGGCGAAATGCAGTTCAGGCCGCGTGTTGCCATGAGCCACCTCAGCTTGTCATTCCATCTCGAAGCGATCGGCATGGCTGCCCTGCGCGAAGTCAGCGATCTCACCGGTGGGCGGCGTCCGCCCTGCCGTCTCGATCTGTCCATACCGGAACCACCGCACCTGCGTCGATACCAGAGAGAACTCAAAGACGTGCGCGTTCGCTTTGAAGCCAGCACGACGCCCAGCGTCATGTTGCGCATCCTGGCGCCCCCGAAGGAACTACACCTCGAAATGGCGGACAGCCACGCGCTGCGGGTTGCAGAGGACCGTTGTCGTTCGCTGGTGCAGAAGGCAGCCGATGGCGGGCGCTTCGCCGACTGGGTCGCAATGACCTTGCGTGAGGTCGCAGACGGCCTGCCGACTCAGAAAGAGCTGGCGGCGCAACTCAACATGTCGACACGAACGCTGCACCGTTACCTCGAGCACGAAGGCACTTCGTTCAGGGCGCTTGCCAGCCGCATCCAGCACGACATCGCCTGCGAACGCCTTGGCCGTGGCATGAGTGCCAATGAAGTGGCGTACTCGCTCGGGTTTGCCGATCCATCCAACTTCAATCGCGCTTTCCGCATTCGCGCTGGATACAGCCCGGGACGACATCGATCCGGATGAATTTCGTGATTGGATACAGAAACCCCAACGAACCCGTTTTCAAGCCAGGCAAGCGGTGCGGTCGCGAAAACCTGCTTGGTCGACACGCGGCTGCGTCGAACCCAATGGCGATCCCTGAACCTGCCTTTCGCCAATCACCGCAATGGCGGAGAACCGGCGATCTGCCATCGCCGGTTCCAGGCATCGAGATCGTCGAACCTGAAGGCTGCCATGGGCTGGAAGCAGACCTCCAACCAGATTCGCGCAGTGAAAGCTGCCGTTTGCCCTGACTCGAACAGGCTTTCTCAAGCCCTCACTACTCCGCGATCAAGTCATAGTCCGACTTGGCCGCCCCGCACTCCGGGCACATCCAATCGTCCGGTATGTCCTCGAAGCGCGTCCCCGGCGCGATGCCGCTGTCCGGGTCGCCCAGGCGTTCGTCGTAGACGTGGGAGCAATAGCGGCACTGGTAGCGGCGCATCGTCAGCTCCTCAGCGCGCCGGGTGGATCGTCGGATGGATGGCGAAGCCGTGCTGCACCGCCAGCTCCTTGTGCTGCAGCTCGCGCTCGATCAGCCGGTAGACCTTGCCGTTGTTGTAGAACGGCGTCGCCGGGTACAGGTGATGGATCAGGTGGAAGTTCTGGTACTGCAGTACCGGCCCCATGAACCACTCGTGCCCCTGGCGGATCGTGGTGGCGCGGGTGAAGTTCTCCTCCTGCGACACGTCGTGCGGCACGTGCGGCAGCCAGAAGAAGCTGAAGCCCAGCGCCATCTGGATCAGGCGCGAGGGGATGAACCACAGCATCAGCACTTCCATGCCGTAGCCGGCCCAGACCAGGGCCAGCAGAGCCGGCACGAACACCGCCGCGCGGCGCAGGCAGGCGTTGAGGAAGGGCCGGGACACCTTGTCGCCGTTCTGCAGCGCGAAGACGAAGTAGAACAGGTCGATGAAGGCCCAGCGGAACGGCAGCGTCCACCACGCGCCGTGGAACACCTGGTCCGGGTCGCGCACGCCGTTGGCGAAGCGGTGATGCAGGATGTGCGCCCAGCGGAACATGCGCAGGTCCACGTAGGGCAGCACCACGTTCAGGCCCCATTGGCCGATCAGGTCGTTGAGCCGGGTGTTCTTGGAGATGGAGCGGTGGATCGCGTCATGCGCCACGCTGAAGGCGATGTAGCCCACGCCGGTGTTCGACAGCATGCCCAGCCACAGCGGCCAGCGGCCGGTCCCGCAGAGCCAGTACACCGACAGGAAGCTCGTCACCAGCACGGCCCACAGGATCGCCGTCGGCCAGGCCAGCGGCGGCGCGGCGGTCAGTTGCCGGAAGCGCGCGGTCTGCTCGGGGTCCAGGCGGTCCAGCGATACGATCGTCTTGCTCATCGGTTCTCCTCCGATGCACCCGGGCGCCAAGCGCCGCTTCAGGTCCTGTAGGCGCTGAGCAGCCGCCCCAGCAATGGCTCCACCAGTTCGTCCAGCGGCTTGCCGTGTATCAGTTGTCCGGCGGCGTGCAGGCTCATCAGGCCGTGCAGCGTCACCCACAGCGCATGGGCCAGCTCCCGCGCCTCGCCGCGCAGCAGGCCGCCGTCGATGCAGCGCTGCAGCACGTCCACGGCATGCTCGAAGATGCGGCGGCGCGCCTCCATCACCTCCGGGTACTGCTCCACCGCCGGCTGGTGCGTGGCGAAGATCAGCAGGTACTCCGCCTGGTTGCGGTGCGCGAAGGCGACATAGGCCTCGGCCACCGCATGTACCTGCGCCATCGGCCCGTCGGCGCGCGACTCGTGCTCGCGCACCTCGCTCTCGAAGCGCGCCAGCGCGTCCACCCGCATGCGCGCCAGCAGCGCGTCCTTGTTGTCGAAGTAGCGGTAGGGCAGCGTGTGGCTGACCCTCAGCTGCTCGGCCAGGCGGCGGAAGCTGACCGCCTCCAGGCCGTCCTGGCGATAGATTTCCAGCCCCGCCGCGGACAGGCGGCGGCGCATGGCTTCCAGCTCGTCGGCGGTGAGTTGGGCTCTGGGCATGGGGAAACATTAACGTCGTTAAATTAACGATGTCAAGGAAACCGGGTCGCGTCGGCCCTGCTACCCTCGCCGCCGTTCGCGCCCGCATGACAGGACCCCTCGATGAGCACCCCCTTCGTCCACTACAGCCTCGACAACGGCATCGTCACCCTGCGCCTGGACCGTCCCGAGCGCCGCAACGCCATCGCCGAGGTTTCCGACTGCGAGGACCTGTCGGCCGCGCTGCGCCAGGCCCAGGAAAGCCGCGCCAGTTGCATCGTGCTGACCGGCGCCGGCAGCGCCTTCTGCGCCGGCGGCAGCCTGCAGGCGATCCAGCAGCGCCAGGGCATCGCCGATGCCACCGACGGTGCCGTGGACATCCGCGCCAGCTACCGCCGCGGCGTGCAGCGCGCCATCGAGGCGCTGTGGGAATGCGAGCTGCCGATGATCGCCGCGATCAACGGCCCGGCCATCGGCCTGGGCCTGGACCTGGCCTGCCTCTGCGACATCCGGCTGGCCTCGGAGAAGGCGAGCTTCGCCTCCAGCTTCATCCGCCTGGGCCTGATCCCGGGCGACGGCGGCGCCTGGATCCTGCCGCGCATCATCGGCCTGTCCGCCGCCTCGGAACTGATCCTGACCGGCGACAGCATCGACCCGCCCACGGCGAAATCCCTGGGCCTGGTCTCGCGCGTGCTGCCGGCCGAATCGCTGCTGCCCGAAGCCCTGGCGATGGCGCAGCGCATCGCCGCCAACCCGGCCAAGACCCTGCGCCTGTCCAAGCGACTGCTGCGCGAGGGCCAGCAGCAGCGCCTCGGCGACGTGCTGCAGCTCTCGGCCGCCTTCCAGGCGCTGGCGCACGAAACCGAGGACCACCGCGAAGCCGTGGAGGCCGCCCTGGCCCGGCGCGCGCCGCGCTTCAGCGGGCGCTGAGCTTCGCCGGCGCGGCGGAGCGGAACCGCGCCATCAGGCGCTCCCACTGCGGCTCCACCGCCCGCAGGCTCGCCCGCTTGACGTGGCCGAAGCCGCGGATCTGCTCCGGCAGCGCGGCGATCTCCACCGCGGTCGCCAGGTTGGCCGGCGACAGCGCCGGCAGGATCTCCTCCATGGTCCGCTCGTAGCGGCGGATCAGCTCGCGCTCGTCGCGCCGGTCCTGCGTGTAGCCGAACACGTCGAACGGCGTGCCGCGCAGGAAGCGCAGCTTCGCCAGCAGCCGCAGCACCACGCCCATCCAGGCACCGAAGGAGCGCTTCAGCGGCTCGCCGCGGTCGTTGCGGCGTGCCAGCAGCGGCGGCGCCAGGTTGTACTCGATGCGATAGTCACCCTCGAAGACCCGCGCGAGCTGTTCGCGGAAGGCCGGCGAGGAATACAGGCGCGCCACCTCGTACTCGTCCTTGTAGGCCAGCAGCCGGGCATAGTTGCGCGCTACCGCCTCGCTCAGGCGCCGCTGGGCGGACAGGCCGGCCTCGGCCTGCTCGACCCGCTCCACCAGATGGCGGTAGCGGGCCGCATAGGCGCCGTTGCCATAGTCCGCCAGCAGGGCCGAGCACTGCACCACCCGCTGCGCCAGCGGCGGCTCGCGCGGCGGAAGGGACACGACCTGCGCCGGCGCCAGCAGGCGCCGCAGCCCGGCGGCGTCATGCGCGGCGTAGCGCCCCCATTCGAAAGCCTGCTGGTTCTGCGCCACCGCCACGCCGTTGAGCTCGATCGCCCGGCGCAGGGCCTCGCGCGACAGCGGCAGCAGCCCGCGCTGCCAGGCATAGCCCAGCATGAAGGGATTCACCGCGAGGCTGTCGCCGGCAAGGGCCGCCGCCAGCCGCCCCGCCTCGACGAAATCGCTGCGGTCCTCGCCGCAGGCTTCCCGCAGCTTCGCCTGCGCCGCTTCCGCCGGATAGCGCCAGTCGCGGTCGTGCAGGAATCGCGCCGTCGGCGCGACATGGCTGTTCACCACCGCGTGCGTACGTCCGGGCGACATCTTGGACAAGGCCTCCTCGCCGGCGGTGACCACCAGGTCGCAGCCGATCACCGCGTCGGCGCTGCCGGTGCCGATGCGCGCCGCCGTCATCGCCGCGCCGGCCGGAGCCAGGCGCACGTGGCTGAGCACCGCGCCGCCCTTCTGCGAAACCCCGGTGATGTCCAGCGTCGTCACCGCCTTGCCCTCGAGATGCGCGGCCATGCCCAGCAACTGGCCGATGGTCACCACGCCGCTGCCGCCGATGCCGGTCACCAGGATGCCGTAGGGCGCCTCCAGGGCCGGCAGCCGCGGCGGCGGGACCGCCGGCGGCTGCAGCTCGCCCTGCGACGCCCCGGCCTGGCGGCGCAGGCGACCGCCCTTCACGGTCACGAAGCTCGGGCAGAAGCCTTTCGCGCAGGAATAGTCCTTGTTGCAGGTGGACTGGTTGATCTGGCGCTTGCGGCCGAGCGCGGTCTCCACCGGCTCGATCGACAGGCAGCTGGACTGGGCGGAACAGTCGCCGCAGCCCTCGCAGACCGCTTCGTTGATCCACAGCCGCCGCGGCGGGTCCTCCATCAGCGGCCGGCCGTCGACGATCTGCTTGCGGCGGCGGCGCTTCTCCGCCGCGCAGACCTGGTCGTAGACGATCACCGTGCAGCCCGGCAGCTCGCGCAGCCGCTGCTGCACCGCTTCCAGGTGGTCGCGGTGGTGGACCTCGGTGCCCGCGGGAATCGGCTCCTCGGCCTGCGCGTACTTGTCGATGTCGTCGGACACCACGACGATCTTCGCGACACGCTCGGCCTGCAGCTGGCGCACGATCTGGGGCACGGTCAGCACGCCGTCGAGCGGCTGCCCTCCGGTCATCGCCACGGCGTCGTTGTAGAGGATCTTGTAGGTGATGTTGACGCCCGCCGCCACCGCCGCGCGGATCGCCAGCGTGCCGGAATGGAAGTAGGTGCCGTCGCCCAGGTTGGCGAACACATGCTTCTCGGCGGTGAACGGCGCCTGCCCGATCCAGGGCACGCCCTCGCCGCCCATCTGCGTGAAGGTCGCGGTGCGGCGCTCGGGCATCCACAGCGCCATGTAGTGGCAGCCGATGCCGCCGAGGGCGCGCGAACCCTCCGGCACCTGGGTCGAGGTGTTGTGCGGGCAGCCGGAGCAGTAGTACGCCAGCCGCGCCTCCAGCGGATCGGCGCTGCGCGCGCAGAGGCGGTTGATCTGCGCCAGCCGCTGCGAGACGCGCTCGCGCAGGCCCTCGGGCAGTTCCATCCGCAGCACGCGCGAGGCGACGGCGTTGGCGATCTGCGCCGGCGACAGCTCGCCGCGGATCGGCAGCATCCACTCGCCCTGCGGCACCGCGTGCTCGCCGCCGTCGCGGGAGTCGAACTTGCCGATGACGCGCGGCCTCACGTCGTCGCGCCAGCCATACAGCTCCTCCTTCAGCGCGTACTCGATCAGCTGGCGCTTCTCCTCCACCACCAGGATTTCCTGCAGCCCGGTGGCGAAGCCGCGCGAGGTGGTGGCGTCCAGCGGCCAGATCACCGAGACCTTGTGCAGGCGGATGCCGATCTCCTCGCAGTCGCGCAGGCCCAGGCCCAGGTCGGCCAGGGCCTGCAGCGTGTCGAGCCAGGCCTTGCCCGAGGCGATGATGCCGAAGCGCGGATGGCGAGGATGCGTCACGTCGTGGTTGAGGCCGTTGGCGCGGATGTAGGCCAGCACCGCATAGAGCTTGTGGTTGAGCAGGCGGGCTTCCTGCTGCAGCGGCGAGTCGGGCCAGCGGATCGACAGCCCGCCCTCGGGCAGCGGGAAATCCGTGGGCAGGCGCGGCTCCACGCGCCGCGCATCGGCGATCACCGACGACGCGGACTCCACCACGTCGGAGATGCACTTCATCGCCACCCAGACGCCGGCATAGCGGCTCATGGCCCAGGCATGCAGGCCGAGGTCCAGGATCTCCTGCACGCTGGCCGGAAACACCACGGGCATGCCGGCTGCGGCGAAGACATGGTCGCTCTGGTGCGGCAGCGAGGAGGACTTGGCGGCATGGTCGTCGCCCGCCAGCGCGATCACGCCGCCGTAGGCCGCGGTGCCCGCCGCATTGGCGTGCTTGAGCGCGTCCAGCGAGCGGTCCACGCCCGGACCCTTGCCGTACCACAGGGAGAACACGCCATCGACCTTGGCGCCGGGCTGCAGGCCGACCTGCTGCGTGCCCCAGACCGCGGTGGCCGCCAGGTCCTCGTTGAGCCCCGGCTGGAAGCGGATGCCATGGCGCTGCAGTTCGGCGCCGGCCTGCCACAGCGCCCGGTCCACGCCGCCCAGCGGCGAACCGCGGTAGCCGGAGACGAAGCCGGCCGTGTTCAGGCCGGCGAGCAGGTCACGCTCCTTCTGCAGCATCAGCAGGCGCACGAAGGCCTGCGTGCCGCTCAGGTAGACCGGCTCCCCGCTGCAGCGGTACTTGTCCTGCAGGCTGAGGTTTCGAAGCCCCGCGGGCGGTTCGGCGAGCGGCAGGTCCATGGTGCACCTCCAGACCGGATGGATCCGATTCTAGGAAGGGTGCGGTAGGCGAGTCCTTGCGCACTATCTATTGATTTGCCGCAGGAGTAGATTTTTATCCTGCATAGAGGCACTTCAATGGCAGGATCATCCTGCGGAGGAGAGAGCCCATGGACGAGACGGACAAGGCCATCCTGCGCTTGCTGCAGCAGGACGCCAAGCTGTCGATCGAGCGGATCGGCGCGGCCGTGGGCCTGAGCCACACGCCGACCTGGAAGCGCATCGACCGCCTGGAACGCGACCGGGTGATCCTGGGCAGCCATTGCCGCCTCAACCGCGAGCCCCTGGGCCTGGACATCACGGCCTTCGCCTCGATCAAGCTGTCGCGGCACGACGAGAAGGCGCTGATCGAGTTCGAGCGCGCGGTGCTGGACATCCCGGAAATCCTCGACTGCTACTCCACCACCGGCAACTACGACTACGTGCTCAAGGTGGTGACGGCCTCGGTCGGCAGCTACGAAGCGATCGTGAAGAAGAAGATCGCCCACCTGCCCCACTTCCAGGACATGTACACCAGCCTGGCGCTGCGCGAGGTCAAGCACACCCTGCAGTTGCCGATCTGAGCACCGCATGCAACCGCGGGCCGGATTCCCGGTCAGATGAGGCATCACCCCCGGCAGGCAAGGACGCATGCCCTCTCTCCGCCCACAGCCGGACGCAAGCCGGCGGATTCTCATGCTCACCGCGGCCGCCGTACTGGCGGCAGCCCTGCTGGCGGCCGGCGCCTGGCGCTGGACGCCGCTTCACGACATCGCCGAGCCGCGGGAGATCGCGCACTGGCTGATGAGCCTGCGGCACAGCCCCTGGATGCCGCTGGCGGTGCTGGGCCTGTACCTGCTGGCCAGCGCCTTGCTGTTCCCCAACACCCTGCTGAACGTCGCGGTGATCCTGGCCATGGGCAGCGGCCTCGGCCTGGCCTACGCCCTCGGCGGCAGCCTGGGCGCCGCCGCCGTGTTCTACGGCCTGGGCGCGCGCTACGGCCAGGAGCGCCTGCAGGCCCTGCACATCGGCAGCATCGACAAGCTCAGCCGCCTGCTGCGCCGGGGCGGCGTACCGGGCGTGGCCGGCCTGCGGCTGCTGCCGGTCGCACCCTTCAGTGTCGTCAACCTGGCGGCCGGGGCGCTGCGCGTGCGCTTCCGGGCCTTCATGGCCGGCACCCTGATCGGCCTGCTGCCCGGCAACCTGCTGGTGACCGCCTTCGGCCACCAGTTGCGCCGGCTGCTGCGCGACCCCGGACCCGGCGGCTATGCCCTGCTGGCGGCGATCCTGGTCGCCGGCGGGCTCTGGCTGGCCTGGCTGCGGCATCGGGCACAGAGGCAGGACTGAGCATCTGTACCCCCCCGGATTCCACTCCAGGGGCACAGAATGGCTCGCAAGCCGGCGATCCCTGTGTCTGCCGCAAGACAGGGGCTGGGGCGACACTGGCGGCCACCCTCGACAAGGAGTGCGCCATGTCCACCGCCCGCCCGCTTCACCCCGGAGCCCCGCAGCCCGCGCTGCCGCAGGGCCTGCGCAGCCTGCTGGGCGTGGCCCTGATCGCTGCGGCTCTGGCCCTGGGGGCCGGGCTGGTCCACGAACTGCGCCGCGCCGCCGTGCTGGACCGTGACGGCCGCACCGCCCCGGCCACCCTGCTGCTGGAGCAGGCCCAGCAACTGCCGCAGGACCGCGGCGCCGGTCCGAAGCAGTATCTCTACGAGTTGCGCTATGACGGCCACCAGCGCCGCTTCCTGCGCGACGCGCCGCTGGCGCCGGGGCAGCCGCTGTGGGTGCGCTACGATCCCGCCCAGCCGCTGAATGCCGATCTGTATACAGCGGTGCCCAGCGGCAGCGCCCTGCAGTACACAGGCCGCCCCCTGCTGATCCTGTGGTCGGCGCTGGCGGCCCTGGCCGCGGCGGCCCTGGGGCTGGGCCTGCTGCGCCGCCCCTGGCAAGAGCCGGCCTGCTTCGAGTCGCTGGAAATCCAGCGGCGGGATGCCCGTTTTGGAATATAAATACAATTCCAAATTCCTTTTTTGTTGAATGTCCCTCCAGTAACCTGCCGGCAACTGGAGAAATGGACATGAGCTGGCAAGCCAACCTGCGGTACCTGATCGTTCCCGGCCTGCGCAACAGCGGCCCCGGGCACTGGCAGACCCACTGGGAACAGTCCCTGGGCGCCTCGCGCGTCGAGCAGGCTGACTGGAACACGCCCGACCTGGAACGCTGGAGCGCCCAGGTCGTGGCGGCGGTGAACCCGGACCCCCGCCCGGTGGTGCTGATCGCGCACAGCTTCGGCACCCTGGCCAGCGTCCATGCCCTGCGCCGCGTGGCGCCCAAGGTCCGCGGCCTGCTGCTGGTGGCCCCGGCGGCACCGGAGAAGTTCGGCATCACCCGCCTGCTGCCGCAGGCGCCCCTGGGCATTCCCAGCATCCTGGTCGGCAGCCAGTCCGACCCCTGGCTCAGCCAGTCACGCGCCCGCGCGCTGGCCGCCACCTGGGACAGCGAGTTCCTCAGCCTGGGCGACGCCGGGCACGTCAACACCGAGAGCGGCTATGGCCCCTGGGCCGACGGCCTGAACCTGCTGGAACGCCTGGAAGCCAAGCACGAGGCGCCGCGGCCCCTGCCTCGCCGGGCTCGCGCCACTCCGCCGGGCTTCACCGCGCCGGCGCTGGCGCAGGCGGCGGGCTTCGCCTGGTAATTCCTCTGCCCTCCCGCGGGAGATAAGCTGCGGCGCATGACCGCGCCGCAGCTCTACGCCGAACTCGCCGACATCACCCGGCTGCACGTCGACGCCATCGTCAACGCCGCCAACGAAAGCCTGCTGGGCGGCGGCGGCGTGGACGGCGCGATCCACCGCGCCGCCGGGCCGGAACTGCTGGCCGAGTGCCGCGGCCTCGGCGGCTGCCCCACCGGGGAGGCCCGCGTCACCGCCGGCTACCGCCTGCCGGCCTCCCGGGTGATCCACACCGTCGGCCCGGTCTGGCAGGGCGGGCAAGCGGGGGAGCCGGAGCTGCTGGCGCTCTGCTACCGCAACAGCCTGCGCCTGGCGCTGGAGCATGGCGTGGCGCGCATCGCCTTCCCGGCCATCAGCTGCGGCGTCTACGGCTATCCCGTGGCCGCCGCCACCGCCATCGCGGTGCGCGAGGTCCGCGCCTTCGTCACCGCCCGGCGCCAGCCGGTGGAGGTGATCTTCGCCTGCTTCAGCGAGGCCATCCTGGACGCCTACGAGCGCGAGCTGGCGCGCCCGGCCTGACAGGCCGGCGTGCGATAATTGCGGGATGTCCGCATTTCCCCTGTTCGTCACCACGCCCCGCGGCGTCGAGCCCCTGCTCGCCGCCGAACTGAGCCAGCTCGGCGCCACCGAGGTCAAGGAGCGCATCGGCGGCGTCGCCTGCGTGGGCGATACCGCCGTGGCCTACCGCGCCTGCCTGTGGTCGCGCCTGGCCAGCCGCGTGCTGCTGCCGCTGCGGACCTTCCCGCTGGACGGCGCCGACGCGCTCTACGGCGCCGCGCGCGAGCTGGCCTGGGACGACCTGTTCACCGCCTCGCACCGCTTCGCCATCGAGGTCGCCGGGCATTCGGCGGCGGTGACGCACACGCACTACGCCGCGCTGAAGGTGAAGGACGCCATCGTCGACCACTTCCGCGACACGGTGGGACACCGCCCGGACGTGGATACCGACAACCCGGACATCCGCATCCACCTGCACCTGGACAAGGAGCAGGCGACGCTGAGCCTGGACCTGGCCGGCGACAGCCTGCACCGCCGCGGCTACCGCCTGCGCGGCGTCGAGGCGCCGCTGAAGGAGAACCTCGCCGCGGCGATCCTGATCCGCGCCGGCTGGCCGGAACTCGCCGCCCAGGGCGCGCCGCTGGTGGACCCGATGTGCGGATCCGGCACGCTGGTGATCGAGGCCGCCTGGATGGCCGCGGACGTGGCGCCGGGCCTGATGCGCGAGAACTGGGGCTTCGAGGCCTGGCTGGACCACAAGCCCAAGCTCTGGTCCGACCTGCATGCCGAGGCCGTGGCCCGGCGCAACGAGGGCCTGAAGAAGCTGCCGCCGATGGCGGGCAGCGACATCGACCTCGGCGCGCTGAAGTCGGCGCGCAAGAACGCGGCGCAGGCCGGCCTGACCGGCAAGATCGACTGGACCCAGCGCGACGCGCTGGAGGCCCGCCCCATCGGCGCGATGTCCGGCCTGGTCGTCACCAACCCGCCCTACGGCGAGCGCCTGGGCGCGGAGGGCGAGATCATCAAGCTGTACTCGCTGTTCGGCATGTCGCTGAAGCAGCACTTCCCCGGCTGGAAGGCCGCGGTCTTCACCAGCCGGCCGGACCTGGGGCCGCGGCTGGGCCTGCGCGCCGGCCGCATGTACTCGCTGTTCAACGGCGCGCTGTCCTGCAAGCTGCTGAACTTCGACATCAACCCCGCGCCCGCCGTACCGCAGCCGCGTGGCGGCGAGGAGTACGCCAACCGCCTGCAGAAGAACCTGCGGCACCTGGGCAAGTGGGCCAAGCGCTGCGGCGTCACCAACTACCGCGTCTACGACGCCGACCTGCCGGACTACGCCATCGCCGTGGACCTCTACCAGGCCGACGAGGAACTGCATGTGCACGTGCAGGAGTACGCCGCGCCCAAGACCGTGGACCCGGTGAAGGCGGAGATCCGCCTGCGCGAGGCCCTGGCGCATACCAGCGAGATCCTGCAGGTGCCGGCCTCGCGCATCCACTTCAAGATGCGCAAGTCGCAGAAGGGCACGGCGCAGTACGAGAAGCACGACGAGATCGGCCGCTTCCTCGAGATCGACGAGTACGGCTGCAAGCTGCGCGTGAACTTCGAGGACTACCTCGACACCGGCGTGTTCCTGGACCACCGGCCGATCCGCAAGCGCATCCAGGAGGAGAGCGCCCGCAAGCGCTTCCTCAACCTGTTCTGCTACACCGGGGCCGCCACCGTGCATGCCGCGATGGGCGGCGCCAGCCGCTCGGTGTCGGTGGACCTGTCCAATACCTACCTCGACTGGGCCGCGGAGAACCTGCGCCTCAACGGCTTCGACAGCCAGCAGACCGGCACCCTGCGCGACCGCCGCGAACAGCGCCGGCCCGCCGGCGGCGCCTCGCCCTGGCGGGCGAAGCAGCAGGCGCCCCACGAACTGGTGCGCGCCGACTGCATGCAGTGGCTCAAGGTCGCCGCCAGCAAGCCGGCCGAGCGCTACGACCTGATCTTCTGCGACCCGCCGACCTTCTCCAACTCCAAGAAGATGGAAGGCATCCTCGACGTGCAGCGCGACCACGTCGAGATGATCCGCGGCTGCACGGCGCTGCTGGCGCCGGGCGGCGTGCTGTACTTCTCCACCAACCGCCGCGGCTTCAAGCTGGACGAGGCGCAGCTGGAAGGGCTGGCCATCAAGGACATCACGGCGCAGACGCTGGACGAGGACTTCAAGCGTCCGCCGCCGGCGCACCGCTGCTGGCAGATCAGGGCCAGCTGACGCCGCCGCGATTGAACGGCGCGTCGTCACCGCGCTGAAACAAAGCCGTAACCGCGGCCGCGTAGCCTGAGAGGGCTATGACCGCCGCTCTCCCCACCCTGCCCCATCCGGCCGCCGCGTCCGGCGAGATCGGCGGACTGCTGCAGACGGTGGCGCCCGTCGGCCCCAAGCTGACGATCGACGCCGCGGCCGACCTGTTCCTAAACCCGCAGTACGCGCGCATGCTGTGCCTGCCGGTGGTGACGCAGGACGGCACGCCGGTCGGCACGCTGAGCCGCCACACCCTCAACGGCATCTTCCTGCGCCGCTTCGGCCGCGAGATCTTCGGCCCGCGCCCGGTCACGCAGGCGATGAACACCGAGCCGCTGGTGGTCGACGTGAGCAGCACCCTGGAACAGGCCGCGGCCCGCATCACCGCCAAGCTGGGCTCGCCGATCACCGAGGACTTCGTGATCGTGGACCAGGGCCGCTACCTGGGCATGGGCATCGTGCTGGACCTGATCTCGGCGCTGCAGCGCCGCGTGGAGCAGTCCGCCCGCGAACTGGGCGAGGCCTACGGCCAGCTGCAGGCCTCGCAGGCGCAGCTGGTGCAGTCGGAGAAGATGGCCTCGCTGGGCCAGATGGTCGCCGGCGTGGCCCACGAGATCAACACGCCGCTGGGCTACGTGCGCAACAACGTCGAGATGGTGCGCGGCGTGTTCGACCAGCTCGGCGAAATCATCGAGGCGCAGGACAATCTGGGCCGGATGCTCGGCGACGAGGCCGCGGACGAGCAGAGCCTGGGTGACCAGATGGCACGGTGCGCCGCGCTGATGGCCGACCTGCGCGAGAGCCAGCTGCTGGAGGATACCCGGGCGCTGTTCGGCGACACCCTGTTCGGCGTGGACACGATCAAGGACCTGGTGGTGAGCCTGCGCAACTTCTCGCGCCTGGACCAGGCCCGCGTCGCCGACGTCTCGCTCAACGACTGCCTGGAACAGACCCTGACCATCGCCAACAACGTGCTCAAGGCCCGGGTCGAGGTGATCCGCCGCTTCGGCGACATCCCGCCGGTCCGCTGCTCGCCCTCGCAGATCAACCAGGTGCTGCTCAACATCATGACCAACGCCGCCCAGGCGATCGAGCATGACCAGGGCAAGCTGCTGCTGCGCACCGAGGCGGACGAGCGCTGGGTCCGCATCCACATCCAGGACAACGGCAAGGGCATGCCGCCGGAGGTCCTGAAGAAGATCTTCGATCCCTTCTTCACCACCAAGCCGATCGGCCAGGGCACCGGGCTGGGGCTGTCGATCAGCTTCCAGATCGTGCAGGCCCATGGCGGCCGCATCGACGTGGTGTCGGAGCCGGGCCGCGGCACCAAGTTCGTCATCAGCCTGCCGGTCGAGTCGGCAGGGTCTTCGGCCGAACCGGCCGAGCGGGTGGCCGCCATCGCCGCCTGAAGCCGAGATCCCCCATGACCCCCAAGCCAACGCTGCTGCTGATCGACGACGAGGAACGCATCCTGCGCTCGCTGGCGATGCTGTTCCGCGGCGACTACCGCCTGCATGCCACCACCGACCCGCACGAGGCCCTGGCCATCATCGGCCGCGAGCCGGTGCACGTCATCGTCAGCGACCAGCGCATGCCGGTCATGCGCGGCGCCGAGCTGCTGCGCCAGGTGCGCGAGAAATCGCCCAACACCATGCGCCTGCTGCTGACCGGCTACTCCGAGCTGGAGGCCGTGGTCGCCTCGGTCAACGAGGGCGAGATCTTCCGCTTCATCAACAAGCCCTGGGACGCCGCCGAGCTGCGCGACACCGTGCGCCAGGCCGCGGAAATCTCGCGCTCGCTGATGGCCGCCGGCCCGGTCGCACCGCCGCAGCCGCTGTTCACCGAGACCGGCAGCTTCGTGGCGCCGGCCGCCCTGGCCTTGCCGGGCCGGCAGCCGGCGCCGGGCGAGACCCTGCTGGTGATCGACGACGACGCCGAGGTGGTGCAGGCCGTGCAGGAGATCGTCGGCCCCTCGATGACCGTGCTCTGGGCCCAGACCCTGGACGCCGCGATGGCGGCGATCGAGCAGCACGAGATCGCGGTGATCGTGTCCGAGCTGGTGGTGAAGCGCGAGACGGTGACGCCGCTGCTCAAGCTGCTCAAGGCCCAGCATCCCGAGGTGGTCACCCTGGTGCTGACGCCGTTCCAGGACGTCAGCGTGTTCATCGGCCTGATCAACCAGGGCCAGGTCTACCGCCTGCTGCCCAAGCCGGTACGCCGCGGCCCCCTGGGCATGAACATCGCCTCGGCCCTGCGCCATCACCGCGCGCTGCGCGACGCTCCCAAGCTGCGTGCCGCCTACCAGGTGGAGAAGATCCGCCAGCCGGAAGAGGCCGGCGGCAGCGTGGCCAACCGGGTGATGGGCCTGCTGTCCCGCATCCGCGGCCGCGCCACCGCCAGCCCGGGGGCCTGATCCTTCCCCGCCGGGCTCGCCCGGCAGGCTGGCATGGTAGAGTCGGCGCACCCGTTTCCAGGAGCGTCGAAGATGGTCCACCCGATGCGTGCCGCGCTGTTCGCGCTGCTCAGCCTTTCCAGCCTTGCCGCCGCCGCGCAGGACGCTCCCGCGGCGCTGTGCCGCGCCTACGACAACGGGCAGTGGCAGACCCTGGGCCGCGGCTCCCTGGAATCCTGCCTGCGGGCCATGGACCAGGCCGTTCCCGCCTTCAACAGCCAGGGCTTCAAGTTCGGCCTGGCCGGCCGCCAGCTGGTGGCGGCGGACAACAACTACTTCTACCGCTCCGAGGACCTGGGCCGCAGCTGGAGCGCCTTCGGCTACCGTGGCTCGGTCAAGGCGATCCTCGACGCTGCCGCACCGCTGCAGCCGGCGGCGCTGCCGGTGGCCGCCGCCGAGGTCCTGCCGCCGCCGTCCGCGGTGCCGCAGGTCGAGGAACGCAGCTGCAGCGTCTACGGCGAAGGCGCCTGGAAGGCCGTGGGCAACCTGCCCCTGCCGGCCTGCGGCGATGCCCTGGACCAGACGCCCAACCAGTACGACGAAACCGGCTACAAGTACGGCTACTGGGGCAAGCTCTACCTGGCCGCCGACGCCAGGAACATCCTGACCTCGGACAACGGCGAGAACTGGACGCCGCTGCGTCCCCGCTGAGGATCACCCGATGCCCGCCCTGCGCCTGCTGCTGATCGCCGCCCTGCTTGCCGGCTGCTCGCGCGGCGCCGGGCCGGAGGCGGCCGCTCCCGCCGAAGCACCGGCGCCCGCCGCGCCGCTGCCCGCGCCGGAGAACGTGGTCATCGAAGAACCCGCCACGGCCCAGCCCATGACCATGCTCTACCGCTGCGAGGGCGATGCGAAGGTCACGGTGGCGATGCTCGACGCGGAGTCCGAGCGGATCGCGCTGACCCTGCCCGGCGAGGCGGCGGTGGAATTGAGCCAGGCGGAATCCGCCTCCGGCGCCAAGTACGCCGGCGACAAGCTGGTGTTCTGGGGCAGGGGCGACGAGGCCACCATCGAGCGCGACGGCAAGGCCCTCTTCAGCGGCTGCAAGCTGCAGGCCGCGGCCGGCTAGCCGCCCCCGCCGCCGTGGAAGCACTCGACGGCGGCTGTCTCTGCGGTGCGGTCCGCTACCGGATCAGCGCCGATATCGTCGATGCCGGCTACTGCCACTGCCGCCTCTGCCAGCGTTCCGCGGGCGCGCCGGTCCTGGCCTGGCTGACGGTGCCGGTCGCAGGCTTCGCCTATGGCGCCGGCCGACCGGCCATCTTCGACTCGAGCCCGCACAGCCAGCGCGAATTCTGCGGCCGCTGCGGCACGCAGCTCGCCTTCCGCCGCCGGGCCGGCGCCACGACCGTGGACGTCACCCTGGCCAGCCTCGACGCCCCGGAGCGCGTGCCGCCCGAGTACCACATCTGGCGGCAGAGCCGCATCGGCTGGTTCGAGACCGCCGATGGCCTGCCGCGTCACGAGGACGCCGGAGCGGACCGCTAGGGTGTCTTGTTCCGGTACCACCCTCGGAGCGGCATCAGGAAGAAATCGTCATACCGGCGAAAGCCGGTATCCAGCCGTGGGTGGGCTACTCCTGGTCGGGACTGGATGCCGGCGTTCGCCGGCGTGGCGATTCGCTTCTGGGGACGCCCTGAAAAGATCACCGTTCGCCCTGAGCCCGCCGAAGGTTGGACGGCGACTCGTTGACCGGTCGTGGGGGAAGTCCGCCCGTGCTTCGACAGGCTCGGCACGAGCGGACTTCTCGGAAGTTCCTAGCGCGCCCTGATCCAGACCGGGCTGGTGTAGGCCAGGGCCTCGCCGGCCTCGTCCTCGACGCGCGCGTAGTACCAGCGCTCGTTGGCGGACACCGGCAAGGCCTGCTCCAGGCTTGCGCCGCTGCTGCGCAGCAGCGGCTCGCCGGCCTTGTCGAACAGCGCGATGCGCCCGGTGAAGGGGCTGCCGTCGCGGCGGCGCACCGAGACCTTGAGGGGAACGGTGGCGCTGCCATCGCAGCCCAGGCGCGAGCCCATCGGGTGTCCCTCGGCGTCCATCTCCACGACCAGGTCCTGGTTGCCGACGACGGCGTACATGCGCCGCGCCAGCATCGCGTCCTTGAGGGTGGCCGGCGCCAGGTCCGCCGCCAGGATCACGGTCTTGGGCAGTTCCGGCGAGGCCCAGTTCGTGCCGTGCTCGTCCTCGCCGCTCACCGCACCGACATGCCAGCCGTTGTCCAGCGCCAGGGCGTACCAGTCGACGTAGCGGTCGCTGCTGCCGCCGTTGAACAGTTCCATGCCCACCATGCGCTCGTCCGCCTGCGGCACGTGGCGCAGCATCCACCAGTTGCGGCCCGGATCGAAGTCGCCCAGGGTCTTGTCGCCCGGGTGGTTGAAGATGGCGATGCTGTCGCCGCCGCCGCCCAGCAGCGGCGTGTCGGGCGAGCGCGTGAACCAGCTCCAGAAGGATTCCATGGTCAGCAGGTAGCCGCCGTCGGTCTTGGCGTTGGTCTGGTCCTTGCCGAAGAACACATTGATGTGGCCGAAGCGGTCGGAGGTCCACTCGAAGCCGCGGAAGGCCAGGAAGTCCTCGCCGCTCGCCTCCTCGGTCTGCCGGCGGATCGACTCCCACTTGTTCAGCTCGTCCACGCTGGGCGTGAGGCAGGTCAGCAGCCCGTCCGGCGTGCTGAAGCAGTCGCTGCCCAGGGAGATGAACACCAGCGGGTCGAGATTGTCGGTGTGCTCGCTGCTGCCCATGAAGTCCAGGCCCGCCGCCTTGCCGGCCGCGAAATAGTCCGCGGGAATCGAGTGGATGTCGCCGTCGGAGTAGGAGCTGTGCTCGTGCAGGGCGCCGCGGTAGTGCCGCAGCGAGGCCAGCGATGGGCCGGCATAAGCATCGCACGACCTGGCGGCTCCCGGATTGCCCGTACCCGGAGCAACCCCCGAGGGGTCCGAACTGCCGCAGGCGGAGAGCAGCAGCAAAAGGCCGGGAACGGACAGGCGCGGCAGGAACTTGGGCATGGGCTTCGGTCGGGTCGCAAAGCGGCAAGGATGCCTGCGCGGGCCGGGGGCGGAAGTGAAATTTTTGCGTCAAGGCCATTTTTACTAGCCGCCGCGACTGGTGGGCCGGGCGCTTTTGCTTCAAAACACTGACACAAGAAAACGCCAGCCTGAGTGGCCTCGACAAGGCCAGGGGGAACTCATGAGCAAGCCCAAGGACGATTCCATCGACAACTCGCGCCGCCGCCTGCTCGCGGGCCTGGCGGCCGCGCCTGCCATGGGCCTGTCGGCCTGCGGCAGCAGCGACGGCACCGATCCCGCCGCCGCACCGCCGGCGGAGACGCTGCCGAAGCCGGAGGACTCCGGCATCGACCACATCGTGGTGGTGATGATGGAGAACCGCTCCTTCGACCATATGCTGGGCTGGGTGCCGGGGGCCGACGGCCGCCAGGCCGGGCTCAAGTTCCCGGACAAGGCCGGGCGCCAGATCGAGACCTTCCGTCTGTCGCAGCATGAGGCCTACGGCTACCAGGGCTGCGGCAAGGAAGATCCGAACCACGGCTACGACGGCGGCCGCAAGCATCTCAACAACGGCAGGATGGACGGCTGGCTCGACACCGTCGGCGATACCGTGGTGGATACGGACCACTTCCCCATCGGCTACTACGAGGCCGACGACCTGCCGTTCTACAAGGGCGCGGCGGAGCACTTCACGGTCTGCGACCGCTACTTCCACGGCATCCTGGCCTCGACCTTCCCCAACCGCTTCTACATGCACTCCGGGGAAACCGACCGCCGTTCCAACGACTTCACGATCTCGCAGCTGCCGACGATCTGGAGCCGCCTCGCCGACAAGGGACGCAGCGGCCTCTACTACTTCAACGACCTGCCGCTGACGGCGCTATGGGGCACGAAGCACCTGCTGATCTCGCGCCCTGCGGCCACCTTCTACACCGACGCGGCGCTGGGCCTGCTGCCCGATGTCTGCTACGTGGACCCGCGCTTCCTGCAGGAGTCGCCGGATGGCGCCTCCAACGACGACCACCCGCAGGCCGATGTACGCAACGGCCAGGCCTTCCTCGACGGCATCTACCGCGCGCTGCGCGACGGGCCGAAGTGGGAACGCACGCTGATGATCGTCTGCTACGACGAATGGGGCGGCTTCTACGACCACGTGGTGCCGCCGGTGGGGCCGGTGACGGCCAACGAGGCCGCGCTGCCCAACGACGGCCGCCTGGGCTTCCGCACGCCCTGCGTGCTGATCGGGCCGCGTGCGCGCAAGGGCCATGTCAGCCACCTGCAGCTCGACGTGAATTCGATCCTCAACTTCATCTGCTGGCGCTTCGGCCTGGAGAAGCTGGGCGCGCGCGGCGACTGGTCGATGAACCTCGCGCATGCGCTGGATTTCCGCAGCGAGGCACGCACGGACAAGCCGGACTTCGCGGTGCCGGCAGGGCCGTTCGGCGCCAACTGCAGCAACGGCCTGCCGGTGATCCTGCCCAACGGCGGCCTCACCAGCCTGCTCGGCTCGCTGACCAGCGCCGACATCAAGCAGGCCCAGCACAACCTCGAGTGGCTGGGCCTGCGCGACCTGGCCAAGGCCAACGGGTTTGCAGTGCGCTGAGGCAAACCCGTAGGAGCGGCCGCCACCGACGCCACAGTCACCGCGCCGCGCAAGTCTCGAACGCCTGTGCCGCGCTGCCCGCCGCCTCGATGGTCGCCTTGTCGCAATACGCGATGCGCGGCAGGTAGTCGCCCATCACCTCCGCCGCCGGCGTACCGTAGGGCACGTTCTGCACCGCCTGCGTGAAATGCGGCGAGGGCAGCATGTGGCGGTAGATCAGCACCGAGTCCGGGTAGATCGATCCCCAGGGCAGCCAGGCGATGGCATTCGTGTCCGTGGCATTGGCCGGCTTCTGCGCGGGGTCGGACACCACCAGCGTGAAGAAGCCCTGCGCATCCACGGGCACCTCGTAGTCCGAGAGACAGTCGACATAGCGCTGGCTGACGAATTCGTTGGTGCAGAGCGACCAGTAGCGGAGCTGCGCGGCGCCCAGCGGGGCCTCCGAGGGAACGCGCGCATGCCTCGGCGCGCGCCCGCGCAGGATGTACAGCGAGCCCTTGTCGCGGCTGGCGATGCTCGTGACGTAGGCGTTGTCGACGTTGCTGAGGAAGCCGCCGCCGGTATCGGCGCCGGTGATCGCCCCCAGCGGCAGGGGGAAACCCACGGCGTTGCTCAAGAGTTGCCGCAGGGTTTCCGGCAGGCCGTAGAAGCGCACCACCTGCGGTTGCTCGGGCGCCAGCGGGAACGGCAGGCCCGGCAGCGGGTTGCTGGTCTGGCGGATCAGGTCGTTGAGCAGGCTCGGCACGCCCTCGGGCGGCAGCGGATTGCAGCTCTCGAAGGCTACCGGGGTCCTGCCGCCATCGGCGGTCTCCAGCGTCAGTCGCGGCAGCGGCACGCCGCCGCTGCGGCTGCCCTCGGCCAGGTAGATGCGGTACAGCACCAGCCATGCGGGATTCGGCAGCTCGGCACGGCCCAGCAGGTCGATGCCGCCGGCGTAGAGCGTGTTCGGCTCGCGCGGCTCCGGTGCCGTGCCGGGACGCAGGTAGGCCACGTAGCGTCCGCCCGCCGCCCCGGCGCTGCGATACGGATTGCCGCCTTCGGCCGGGTCGAGCTGGTAGTCGGTGATCACGTCGGTGGGCCGCAGCGCCGGATCGTAGGCGTTGAAGGAGAAGTAGCGCGACTTCGGGTATTCGCCGTCGATGCGCACGCGTGTTCCCGGCAACGCCGGCAGGGCCGCCACCCAGTAGGTGGCCGCCTCGTCCGGGAAGGCGAGGTTCAGCAGGTCCTGGTCGCTGCGCAGCAGCCAGCTGCAGTTGAGCGCCAGCGCCTGGGTTTCCGGCGTGGGCTCAGGCAAAGGCGCCGGCGCGGCGGTATCGGGCGCGCTGCTGCCGCTGCCGCAGGCGGTGAGCAGCAGGGCCAGCGCCGTTATCGCGGCGTGGCGCATCAGTGACCTTCCTCCACCGGCTCGAACAGCTTCATGAACTTCGCGAACTCCAGCTTGCCACCCTTGGTGACCTCGAAGTCGCGCACCAGCGATACCGCCGGATTGCGCAGCCGCGCCAGCATTTCCTTGAAGGCCTGCCCGGAGACGCGCACGACGAGGTCGGCGTCGCCGCGCAGCTCCGGCACCACCTCGCTGGCACCGCGGCGCACGATGTAGGTGTAGCGCTCCGGGCTGTCGGTGAACTCGAAGGCCACCGAGGTCGTGACCTCCGCCGAGGCTTCCGGATCGAGGTTGATCGCCAGCGCATCGAAGAAGCGGTGCAGCGGCAGCTGCGCCAGCATTTCCGGCGTGGGCTTCATGATGCGGCCCGGCAGCTTGAACTCGCCGGCCAGTTCGCGCGCCGTCACCAGGTACCAGTGGCGCGCGTTGGGGTTGGCCTCGCGCTCGCCCAGGGCCCGCAGTGCCTTGATGCGCAGCTGTTTCGCCTCCGGCGCACCGGGCTGCGCGCGCAGCAGGTAGTCGGTGAGCTGCAGCACCCACTGCGACTCCCCCTTGGCATCGGCGTCCTTCGCCTGCTTCAGCATCGCCTCGGCGCCGCCCGCCAGCGCGATCATCTTCTGCGCCTGCTCCTCCGGCGGCAGCGGTTGCAGGTTGGTCGGGTTGCCGTCGAACCAGCCGAGGTTGCCGCTGAAGATGCTGCGGGCCGACCAGCCCGGCTTGCCGTAGAACTCCTGCAGGAACGGCGAGGCCGCCAGGTGCGGCGGCAGCTTGATGCGCGGCGCGATCTCGTCCGGGGTATAGCCGAGGTTGATCAGCCGCAGGGCTTGGTCGTTGACGTAGCGGATGCCGTCGCGGTAGGTCGTCAGGATCTCGTCGATCTGCTGCTCGCCCTGCAGCGGGCGCGTGTGGCTGGGCACCAGCACGGCGGGCTTCAGCGCGCGCATCTTGTCGAGCGAATCGGCCCACAGCCTCGGCTCGCGGTAGGTGGTGCCGCGGATGGTGTAGAGGTTGGGGAAGGTCTTGTAGAGGTTGTCCCCCGGCAGCAGCACGCGCTGCTTCGGCAGCCACACGAACAGCTGGTCGGTGGTCTCGCCCGGCGCATGGATCAGCTCGAAGTCGATGCCGGCCACGCGATCCGCCAGCCGGTCGTCGAACAGCTTGTTGGGCCGCAGGATGTCGACCACGCTGCCCTCGTGCATCTCCAGGCCAGGCCCCAGGCCGACATTGACCATCTCCTCGGGCGGCAGCATCGGCCCGTACATGCGCAGCGAGCGGCGGGTGATGGCCTCCTGCAGCTCGAAGGTGGTGCGATCCATGTTGCGGATCACCTCGCGCTGCGCGTAGACCGGCACGGCGTCGGAGCCGCCGGTGAACACGCGCGCGCCGCCGATGTGGTCCGGATGCGAGTGCGTGTAGACCAGCGCCTTGACCGGCTTGTCGGTGATCTTGCGGAACTCCGCCAGCACGGCCTTGGCCGTGGCCTCGTCCTCCATGGTGTCGACGATGATGATGCCGTCGTCGCCCACCAGCATGATGGAGTTGGCGATGCCGTAGCCCACCGCCACGTAGACGCCTTCCGCGGCCTGGATGACTTCCTTGCGGAACTCGGCGCTGTGGGCGCTCAGGGCCTCGGGGCTGGCCGCCGGCGGCGCGGCCGGGGCGGCGGCCTTTTCCTTGCAGGCGGACAGCAGGGCCAGCAGGCCGGCGACGGCCAGGGCGGCGATCGGGCGGATCATGGACGGTCTCCTCGAATGGTTTTCGCCAGCTTAAGGAGCCCCGCCCTTGCAGGACTGGTCCGTTTGGGACAGTGTTTTCGCCAGAGCCCCATTCCGCCCCGAACCTTGCCGGAACCGACCACCCTCGCCAGCTGGGCCGCCGCCATCGCCCGCGCCCTGCAGGCCCGCGGCTGCGACGCCCCCGCCCTGTTCGCCCAGGCCGGCCTGGACTACGCCCGCCGCGAGGAGCCCGAGGCCCGCTACCCCCTGCGCGGCATGACCCGCCTCTGGCAGCTGGCGGTGATCGCCACCGGCGAGCCCGCCTTCGCCCTGGACCTGCCGCGGCAGGTGCAGCCCGGGACCCTGCACGCCCTGGGCCCGGCCCTGGTCATCAGCCCCAGCCTGCACGACGGCCTGCTGCGCCTGGCCCGCTATTCGCGCATCGTCAGCGACGCCGCCCACATCGCGCTGGAGCGGGAAGGTCCGCGCCTGTCCCTGGTGTTCCGCCCGCCGCACCACGACGTGCCCCTGGCCGACGCCGCCTTCGAGGCCTTCATGGCCACCACGGTGCAGCTGGGCCGCGGCCTCTCCGCCCAGAACCAGGCGCTGCTGGCCTGCGAGTTCCGCCATGCGGCCCCGGCCGACACGGCCCCCTACCTGGCCGCCTTCGGCTGCCCGGTGCGCTTCGGCCAGCCGCAGAACCGCCTGGTGTTCGACCTGGCCGAGCTGCAGAAGCCCCTGCCCGGCGCCGACCCGCGGCAGCTGCGCTACTACGACGCCGCCGCCGCCGACTACCTGGGCCGCTTCGACGCCCAGCCGGTATCGCAGCGCGTGCGCGAGCACCTGATCCGCCAGCTCCCCGCCGGCGAACCTTCGCGCGCGGCCGTGGCCGCCGCCCTGAAGCTGACGCCGCGCACGATGCTGCGCCGCCTGGCGGCGGAGGATGCCAACTACAAGGAACTGCTGAACGAGACGCGGCGCGAGCTGGCGCTGTCGTACCTGAGGCAGGGGCGCAGCGCGGCGGAGGTGACCTGGCTGCTGGGGTTCACCGATCCGAGCAATTTCGCGAGAGCGTTCCGGAGGTGGACGGGAGTGGCGCCGGCGCGGTGGCAGGAGACGCAGCAGGCCGCACTGACCTGAACGCGTTCAGCCTGTGATCCCTCGGCAAGCTCGGGGCTGCGAAGCGAACAGGAACCCGTCACTTCAGCCCCTTCCCCCAAGAAAAAACTTTCGTTTTGTTGGCAGTACAAGCTGCCGCACCGGGTCCTTGCGGACCCGGCGGGCAGTACCTCTACCTTGTAAAAGAGACAGGCGAGTCCCCGGACCCTTTCGCGGATGCAGGGGCAGAGCCCTACTCGGTTGTCTGCCGAACCGTCTGTGCCGGCGCGGAGCCTTGCGCCTGTAGCCCGAGGCGCACCTGGGCTGGTGGGGATATTTTAGTTTTGGAGTGGTGGAGTTCCTAACGGAGTTCCGTTTTTTGGGGGCGCCGTCCATGGCGGGACTTCACTTCCGGATCGAGCCCCGCCCGGCCATCCATGGCCGGGCGTTCGCCGGCGTGGAGTGCCATTCAAGGCACTCCGCGACAGCCCTGGCTCACCCTTCGACAGGCTCAGGGCGAACGGTTGGTTTAGTCACTTCACGTTCCCCCTCTCGGCAACTGCTCCTGCGTTGCCCTACCTCGGGCATCCATGCCCTCGTCCCCAACCCCTCTCCCGCAAGGGGAGAGGGGGCTTTGGCTTTTCTGCGCAATCAGAAGATGTGAGCGAGTAAAGGCATCCGCGACTCTTCCGAAGTCTTGGTGAGCGCGAGCGAATGCCGTTGACGTTCCGGGTTCCCTTCCAGCAGCGCCTGCCTGGGGGTCGAGTGCAGGGTCGAGCCGGACAGGATGTCCGGCCGAGAACCCTCAGGCCAGGGATGGCCTGTGGGTCCGACCCGTCGCACTCGTCCACCAGGCAGGTTGCCCCGCTTCAGCGGGGCCGCGGATGGCAGGGTACGTTTTCTCTTGGTTACTTCTCTTTGACGTATATCAAAGAGAAGTAACTCGCCCTTAGGCGAAATAAACCATCAGAGAACCACAGCACCTGACCGGCGTAGTCGCCGGCATCCCTGCTTGCGGGCATAGGGAGACAAGCTCAGGTCTTCGGCAGCGTCACGCCCTGCTGGCCCATGTACTTGCCGCCACGGTCCGCATACGAGGTCTCGCAGACCTCGTCGGATTCGTAGAACAGCATCTGCGCCACGCCCTCGTTGGCGTAGATCTTGGCGGGCAGCGGCGTGGTGTTGGAGAACTCCAGCGTCACATGGCCCTCCCACTCCGGCTCCAGCGGCGTCACGTTCACGATGATGCCGCAGCGCGCGTAGGTGCTCTTGCCCAGGCAGACCACCAGCGTGCTGCGCGGGATGCGGAAGTACTCCACGGTGCGCGCCAGCACGAAGGAATTGGGCGGGATGATGCAGACGTCGGACTTCACGTCCACGAAGCTCTTCGGGTCGAAGGCCTTCGGGTCCACGATGGTGGAGTTGATGTTGGTGAAGATCTTGAACTCGTCGGCGCAGCGCACGTCGTAGCCGTAGCTGGAGACGCCGTAGGACACGATCTTGTGGCCATCGGCCGCATGGCGCACCTGCTGCGGCGCGAACGGCTCGATCATGCCCTGCTCCGCCATGCGGCGGATCCACTTGTCGGATTTGATGCTCATCAGTCTTCCGTGATCTCGATGCTCGGAAATGCGTCGTCGGCGGTGCCGTAGGCCAGGCCCGCGGCGGCGCGGCGGGCGATGTCGCGGTAGAGCTGCGACAGCTCGGACTCCGGGTCCGCCGCCACGGTGGGCTTGCCGCTGTCGGCCTGCTGGCGGATGCGGATGTCCAGCGGCAGGCGGCCCAGCATCTCCACGCCGTAGTCCTGCGCCATGCGCGCGCCGCCGCCCTCGCCGAAGATCGGCGTGCTGTGGCCGCAGTTGGGGCAGCAGAACGTGCTCATGTTCTCCACCACGCCCAGTACCGGCACCTCGACCTTGCGGAACATCTGCAAGGCCTTCTTCGCGTCCAGCAGGGCGATGTCCTGCGGCGTGGTCACCACCACGGCGCCGCTGACCGGCACGCGCTGCGACAGCGACAGCTGGATGTCGCCGGTACCCGGCGGCAGGTCGATCACCAGGTAGTCCAGGTCGTCCCAGCGGGTCTCGTTGAGCAGCTGGCCCAGGGCCTGGGCGATCATCGGGCCGCGCCAGATCATCGGCTGGTCGTCCTGCGGCACCAGGAAGCCGATGCTCATGGCCTGCAGGCCATGGGCGACGACCGGGTACATGTTCTTGCCGTCCGGCGACTGCGGACGGCCGCGGCTGCCCAGCATCTGCGGCTGGCTGGGGCCATAGATGTCGGCGTCCAGGATGCCGACGCGCGCGCCCTCGGCCTGCAGCGCCAGCGCCAGGTTCACCGAGACGGTGGACTTGCCGACACCGCCCTTGCCGCTGGCCACGGCGATGATGTTGCGGATGCCGGGCAGCGGCTGCAGGTTCTTCTGCACGGCCTGAGACAGGATCTTCCAGCCGATCCGCACGTCCGGCTCCACGCCCAGCGCCGCCTTGACGTCGGCCCGCACCGCCGCCGCGAGCGAATCGCGCAGGCCGGCGGCCGGAAAGCCGATTTCCAGGTCGATGGCGGGCTTGCGGCCGGCCTCGATGCGGCGCACGGCGCCGGCGGCCATCAGGCTGCGGCCGATCAGGGGATGGACGTGGCGGTCCAGGACCGCGGCGATGGCATCGGGGGTCAGGGTACTCATGGGGCGGGCAGTTTAACCCGCCGCCCCATGAAAAAGCCCGGCGCGGGGCCGGGCTGCAGGGTCAATCGTCGCGATCGTGCTTGTGGCGCTTGTGGTGCTTGAGGTCCTTGCCGCGGCGGCGGTCGTCGTCGTAGCGGTGCTCCACGACGACCTTGCGCGGCCGGTCATGGTAATGATGCTCCACGACCACCGGGCGCGGTCGGCCGTAGTGCCGGACCACGTAGTCGTGCTGGTGGTACGGCCGGTCTTCATCCAGGTCCACCCAGACGCCGCCCCGCGTGTACTGCTGGTAGTACACCGGCAGGCTGGCACCGAAGCGCCAGTTGCCGCCGTCCAGCCAGAACCAGGTGGTGCTGGCCGGCTCGTAGTAGATCTGGTGGGAGGGGTAGTACATGTAGCGGTGCTTGGCCCGGTAGCCATGGGCCGGCGCCCAGTCGGGCGGGTGGGCAAACGCCGCCTCCAGGGGCAGCAGCGTGGCGCCGAGCGCCAGCACGAGGGGAGCGAGCAGTTTGCGGTTCATGGGTGCCTCCGGGGTGGCTCTTTGCAGGACTTGGGGCCAGCTTAGGGGGCGCCGATGAATTGGGCCTGAACTGTCCGCCGCCCCTTGGCAGGTGCGATAATCCGAGTCCATACAAATACCTGTCCGCCCATGAGCCGCCAGATCCTGGTCACCAATGCCCTCCCCTACGCCAACGGCCCGATCCACCTGGGCCATATGGTCGGCTACATCCAGGCGGACATCTGGGTGCGCTACCAGCGCCTGCAGGGACACGAGGTGCACTACGTCTGCGCCGACGATGCCCACGGCACGCCGATCATGCTGGCCGCTGAAAAAGCCGGCGTCACGCCGGAAGCCTTCATCGCCGGGGTCAAGGTCGAGCACGAGCGCGACTTCCGCGACTTCGGCGTGGACTTCGACATCTACCACTCCACGCACTCGCCCGAGAACGAGGAGCTGTCGGCCCTGATCTACACCCGCCTGAAGCAGGGCGGCGCCATCGCCAGCCGCACGATCCAGCAGCTCTACGATCCGGTGAAGGACATGTTCCTGCCGGACCGCTACATCAAGGGCGAGTGCCCGCGCTGCGGCACGGCCGACCAGTACGGCGACAACTGCGAGAACTGCGGCGCCGCCTACGCGCCCACCGACCTGAAGAACCCGCGCTCCGTGGTCTCCGGCGCCACGCCGGTGATGAAGGACTCCGAGCACTACTTCTTCGAGCTGCCGCGCTTCCAGGCCTTCCTGCAGGACTGGCTGGCCGGCGAGGTGGCCCATTCGTCGATCCGCGCCAAGCTGCAGGAGTGGTTCGACGGCGGCCTGCGCGACTGGGACATCTCGCGCGACGCCCCCTACTTCGGCTTCGCCATTCCCGGCGCGCCGGGCAAGTACTTCTACGTCTGGCTGGACGCGCCGATCGGCTACATGGCCGCCTTCCGCGCGCTCTGCGCACCGCGCAAGCTGGATTTCGACGCGTTCTGGGCCGCCGGATCGAAGGCCGAGCTGCATCACTTCATCGGCAAGGACATCGTCAACTTCCACGGCCTGTTCTGGCCGGCGATGCTGCAGGGCTCGCAGCACCGCACGCCGACGCGCCTGCACGTCAACGGCTACCTGACCATCAACGGCGCCAAGATGTCGAAGTCGCGCGGCACCTTCATCCGTGCCCGCACCTACCTGAACCATCTGAATCCGGAGTACCTGCGCTACTACTTCGCGGCCAAGCTCGGCGACGGCCCGGATGACCTGGACCTCAGCCTGGAAGACTTCACCAACCGCGTGAACAGCGACCTGGTGGGCAAGTACGTCAACATCGCCAGCCGCTGCGCCGGTTTCGTCGAGAAGCTGTTCGGCGGCCGCCTGGCCGTGGCCATGCACGACCGCACGCTGTTCGAGGACTTCGCCGCCGAGGCGGAGAACCTCGCGCGCCTGTACGAGTCGGGCGACTATGCCGGCGCGATGCGCGAGATCATGCTGATGGCGGACGACGCCAACGCCGAGGTGCAGAAGCTCGCACCCTGGACCATGGCCAAGGACGAGGCGCGTCGCGAGGAGCTGCACCAGGTCTGCACGACCTTCCTCAACCTGTTCCGCCAGCTGACGATCTACCTCAAGCCGGTGCTGCCAGGCGTGGCCGCGCAGGTGGAGCAGTTCCTGCGCGCCGAACAGCCCCTGTGCTGGGCCGATGCGCACAAGCCCCTGCTGGGCACCGACATCCGCCCCTACGCCGCCCTGATCACCCGCGTCGACACCAAAGCCACCGAAGCCATGCTCGCCGAAGAAGCCGCCAGCGCCGCCCCCGCGGACAAGAAGCCCGAAACCGCCGCCGCCAAGGCCGCCGCCCCGGCGGCTGCCGGCGATGCCGCGCACATCGGCATCGAGGACTTCGGCAAGGTCGACCTGCGCATCGCGCGCATCGAGAACGCCGAGCATGTGGAGGGCGCCGACAAGCTGCTGAAGCTGACCCTGGACCTGGGCCCGCTGGGCAAGCGCCAGGTCTTCGCCGGCATCAAGTCCGCCTACGCTCCGGAACAGCTGGTGGGCCGTCTCACGGTGATGGTGGCCAACCTGGCGCCGCGCAAGATGAAGTTCGGCCTGTCCGAGGGCATGGTGCTGGCCGCCAGCCACGGCGACGGCAAGCCCTTCCTGCTCTCGCCGGACAGCGGCGCCGAACCGGGCATGCGGATCAAGTAATCCCGCCTTAGCCCCCTCCCCTCCAGAGAGGGGCAAGGGGCGGGGGATGCCGCCCGACGAATCCAGCCAGCGACTTCTTCTGCCCCATGAGCTTGCTAGCCGATCGCATCGACGCCCTGCTGCCGCAGACCCAGTGCCAGCGCTGCGGCTACCCCGCCTGCCGGCCCTATGCCGAGGCCGTGGCGGAAGGAACCGCCGGCATCAACCAGTGCCCTCCGGGCGGCGACGAGGGCATCGCCGCCCTGGCCGAACTGACCGGCCGCCCGGTCACGGCGATGAACCCCGCCAACGGCGCACCGATCACGCAGAGCTTCGTCGCCGTGATCGACGAGCCGGTCTGCATCGGCTGCACCAAGTGCATCCAGGTCTGCCCCACCGACGCCATCCTTGGCGCCAGCCAGCGGATGCACAGCGTGATCGCCGCGGAATGCAGCGGTTGCGAACTCTGCATCCCCGCCTGCCCGGTGGACTGCATCGCCATGGTTGAGGCGCCACAGCTCTCGATGCCCGCGCGGGCGCCGCAGTTCCGCCGCCGCTACGAGCAGCGCGAGCGCCGCCTGGCGCGCCTGGCCGAGCAGCGGCGCAGCAGCCACGAACAGCGCAAGGCCATGCTCAAGGCCCGCGCCTCGGCCGGTGATCCCAGCGAGGCCCCGGCGCTCGACCCGGTGGCCCGGGCGCTGGCTGCCGCCCGCGCGAAAGCCGCGAAACCCCAATGAACCCTGCCAAGCGACACGAGATCTTTTCGCGCCTGCGCGCCGCCAACCCGGCACCGACCACGGAGCTGAACTACAGCACGCCCTTCGAGCTGCTGGTGGCCGTGGTGCTGTCGGCCCAGGCCACCGACGTCGGCGTCAACAAGGCCACGGCCAGGCTCTTTCCCGTGGCCAATACGCCGCAGGCGATCCTGGACCTGGGCGAGGAGGGCCTGAAGCAGCACATCAGGACCATCGGCCTGTACCAGACCAAGGCGAAGAACGTCATCGGCCTGTGCCGGCAGCTGCTGGACCTGCATGGCGGCGAGGTGCCGCGCGACCGCGAGGCCCTGGAGGCCCTGCCCGGCGTCGGCCGCAAGACCGCCAACGTGGTGATGAACACCGCCTTCGGCGCGGCCACCATCGCCGTGGACACGCACATCTTCCGCGTGTCCAACCGCACCGGCCTGGCACCCGGCAAGAACGTGCGCCAGGTGGAGGACCGCCTGCTGAAGTTCACGCCGGAGGAATTCCGGCGCGACGCCCATCATTGGCTGATCCTGCACGGCCGCTACGTCTGCAAGGCCCTCAAGCCCGAGTGCATGCGCTGCGGCATCGCCGACCTCTGCGAATACAAGCACAAGCGCCTGCCGCCGCCGACCCCATGAAGCCCTTGAATCCCAAGCCCCGCCTGCACACCCTGCCGATCATCGCCGCCGCCCTCGGCCTGGGCCTGGGCGCCTACTACGGCGAACTCTGGTGGCGCCTGCCGCAGTACAGCGAGCAGGACCTGCAGGCCTCGGTGGAACTGAACCTCGCCATGGACCTGGAACGCCGCGGCCCGCAGCTGCAGCCCTCCACCGAGGACCGCGAACGCCTGCGCCGGCAGATCCGCCAGGAGATCGACGCCGACATCGCCCGCGAACGCCGCGAGGCCCAGCAGGGCTTTGCCTCGGCGATGCTGATGCTGCTGTTCGGCGGGGGGTACCTGCTGTTGCGGTTGCGCACGCCCTAGCAAGTCGGCTTGAGAGGTGTCGCCGCAAACAAGAAGGGCGGCTTGCGCCGCCCTTCTTGTTTGTCTGCCGCTCTCAGCGTCAGGGAGGCGTCACATCGTCAAGGCGCAGACGCAGTTCATACCGCGTGTCGATGCCGCTGGGGCTGACTACCCGTAGCGTCAGGGCGCCCAACTGGTCACCCGGCACATAAGCCTCGTCGACGATGGTCCAGGAGTAAGTGTTGCCCTCTGCGGTGTCGTCGATCGTGTCGGGTACAACGAAGGAATCGACCGGAGTGATCGTTACGTCGCCGCCGTCGTTCGCCAAGGTGATCGTGGTTCCAGAAGGCATCGGCTGATCGTTGACATCGCGGACAACCACGCGGAAGGCCACCGTGCCGCCGGTTCCTGCGCGCGTCGGGATCGTCACGGTCGGCACAGTGCCGTCTTCGAGCACGAAGCTGCCCCCGCTCACCACGATGTCGGCAGTCGGAGGATTAATATCGATCACGGGCCTGGAATCCGACATGACCAGGGTCTCCGTATCGAACACGTAAAGGCTCTTCCTCGTGTCGCAGCCAGCGCCGGCGCAAAGCGTGCCGGTGAACAGGCCATTGGAGTCATCGCGCACGCCGTTACTGTTGAAGTCCACGAACTCTTCCGACCCAGCGTCGTAGATGCCGTCCAGATCGTTGTCCAGCCAAGGCTCCGGCAGGTCCTCGAACGGCTCCCCGGTGTCATAAATTCCGTTGCCGTTGAGATCCACGAAGCTTTCCTCGCCGATGGCGTAAGCCAGGACCTGGCTGCGCGCACGCCGCGGATTCTGGCTGCGCCAAGTGGCGGAGCAGGTGCCATTCTCGATGAGGCAAGAGCCCACAATCGAGCCGCCGTTGGTGCGGAAAGCGAAGGCGGTACCATCCGGCGCCGGATTGTTGAAGCGGTCCGCGGCGCGAATCGTTGCCGTCACGGGGGTGCCATCGCGGGTCCAGGCTTCAGGATTATGCGTCGACAGCGACAGCGACACGCTGTCCTGGTCGGGCAGGCCCGTGGTGATCGTCAGGTTGCTGGAGACGGTCGATACCTTCGTCTCCACGCCACTGTTGATCTGGCTGGCCGTTGCCGTCACGCGGACGGTGGTCTGCACTGTACCCGCGCGCAGGCGAGTCACGACGCGTCCATTGGCATCGGTCACCGCACTGGTCGGTTCCAGCTGAATCCCGCCAACAACGGTGTTGGGCGTGAAGGTGACGGTCTGGTTCGGCAGCGGGCCACCGTTGGTGGTGCGGACCTGGAAGACCAGTTCCGAGACCTCGTTCAAGCCGGTGCCCTTGATGCCGATCGTGGTCGGCGTCGCGGAGACGAAGCTGATCGAGTTCAGCGGACCCGGCGGCGGCAGAGGCGGCTCGGGATCCGGCGTGAACGTCACCGTGGCCGTCTGGGTGCTCACGACGCCTCGCGGAGTGGTCACCTTGATCGTGAAGATGCCCGAGCGCGGCTCGTCGAGCCCGTCCGGCGGCTGGATCGCAAAATTATAGGGATACGGCGCGCCCACACTGGTGCAAGGTTGTATGTAGGTGCTGTCTCCTACGATGGAGCCCAGCGACGTCGTGGCCGTCACCGTGGTCTGGCCCGGCATGGGCTGGCCGACGCTGTCGGAGACCAGTACGTTCACACCCACAGCGCCATTGGACAGATCGATGGGGCTGGGGGAGATCAGGATGGTCGCGGCGGAGCCGGACATGATGATGCGCTGCGAATCACGCACATGCAGCGAGGTGGCCGTGTCGCAACCCGAATCGCAGAGCACGCCGGTGAAGTTGCCGCTGCCGGTCGTGAAGCTGCCGTTGTTGTTGAAATCCAGGAAGGGCTCGTTGGTGTCGCGGACACCATCCTCGTCATTGTCGACGAAAGCCTCATCCAGGTCAGCGAAGGGCTCGCCAGCGTCGTAGCGGCCATCGCCATTGACGTCGGTGAAGCTTTCTTCGCCGATGGCCGTCGCCAGGATCGTCACGCGACGGTTCGCGACGCGCGGCTGCTGCGAGGTAAAGGTCACGGAGCAGGCGCCGTCGGTGGTAAGGCATTGCGGCTGGATCGCTCCGCCCTCTGCCCGGAAGGCCACAGCCGTTCCATCCGGCACAGGGTTATTGAAGCGATCGGCAGCGCGGATGTTGACGTTGGTCGTGGTGCCGTCGTAGTCACCGCCCTCGATGTTGAAGCAGCCCACGCTCAGCGAGAAGCTGTCCTGATCCGCCAATCCCGTCGAGATGACCAGCGAGTCCGACTGCGCCGGCGGAACGTTGGGCAAGCCGGTTTCGGCGGTAACGCGCACGCTGGTGGCTACCGTGCCGGAACGGACGGTCGTCTGCACGTAGCCGTTGCTGTCCGTCTTGCCGGTCGTGGGGTTCAGCGTAATGCCACCGACCGTCGTATCGAGACTGAAGGTTACATCGACATTGGCCACCGGGCCGCCGGCGGAGTTCAGCGCGCGGAACCGCACCGCCGAAGTCTCCGGCTGGCCAGCGCCGCGCAGCCGGATCGCTGTGGGGGTGGCGGAATCGAACTGCAGCGAACTGATCGGCGAGGGCTGCACGGTAACCGTGCCCTGCGCCACGACCGTCGTGCCGTTGACGACCGCGGTGGCGCGAACCACGTCGCTGCCCGAGCACCCCAGTGCCCGATAGGTAACCGAGGCCTGGCCGGCGGTGGCGAATGCGGGGGTGTCGATCGACGCGCGGTCATTCGAAGTGCAAGGGGAGGAGAACGATACCTCCACGAGGCTCGTGACCAGGGCGTTCCCGTTCGCGGTATCAACAATATTGACGCGCAGGGTGGTGCTACCGCCGGCCGCCACCGGCGTCGTGCCGATCTCGATGGCCCCTGCGGTGAAGGTGGAGCCGTTCAGAACACCCATGCTGTATACCGGATCTGCCGGACCGCCGGGATTAGGGTTGCCGGTGCCATTGCCGACCGACCCGCCACCGCAGGCGGCCAGCATCAGCGACGAAACAGCCGCAAACAGCAACCCACGAGTGTTGTTGAACATTTTGCTCCAGCCCGCCGCGTCCCCCGCGGCTCGAGGTAAAAGTCAGCCCGATGCTATCCCAGAAAATCAATCAAAACAAGAAAGTCAGGCAACAAGTGAAAGTAGCGTGCAAAGTGCGCACCAGTGTGGTGCCCTTGGCAGGAATCGAACCTGCGACCTACCGCTTAGGAGGCGGTCGCTCTATCCACTGAGCTACAAAGGCGTCTTGGCACGGTCAGGCGACGTCTGGGGGCCGGCGCGTGACTTTATCCCTGGCGCCGGGGTCCGCATATTGTAGCGCCGCCCCGGTCAAAGCGGCTGTAAGCCATCCGCTATACTCGAACCGGTCCAAGGACCGGTCGCAAAGATCCCAAACTGTGTATACCCAGTTCTTCCATCTCCGGGAGATGCCATTCGCCATCACCCCGGATCCCGCCTATCTCTATATGTCGCCGCGCCACCAGGAGGCGCTGGGGCATCTGCTGTACGGCACCGGCCAGCATGGCGGCTTCGTGCAGCTCACCGGCGAGGTCGGCACCGGCAAGACCACGATCGTGCGGACGCTGCTGGATCAGCGCCTGGCCGATGTCGACGTGGCCATGGTGCACAATCCGCGGCAGTCCGAGATGGAGTTCGTGCAGTCGATCTGCGATGAACTGCACGTCGGCTACCAGGCCCCGGTCACGCTCAAGACCCTGGTCGACGCCCTCAACAGCCACTTGCTGAAGAGCCATGCCGAGGGGCGCCGCACCGTCCTGATCATCGACGAGGCGCAGAACCTGCGGCCGGAGGTGCTGGAGCAGGTCCGCCTGCTAACCAACCTCGAGACCACCAAGGACAAGCTGCTGCGCATCATGCTGATCGGCCAGCCGGAGCTGTCCGAGCTGCTGGCGCGCCCGGACCTGCGCCAGCTGGCGCAGCGCATCACCGCCCGCTTCCACCTGACCCCGCTGAGCGCGGCCGAAACCACCGAGTACATCCAGCACCGCCTGCGGGTCGCCGGGGCCGAGACGGAAATCTTCACTCCGGCCGCCTGCCAGCAGGTGCACCGCTACGCCCGCGGCATCCCGCGCCTGATCAACATCGTCTGCGACCGCGCCCTGCTCGGGGCCTACTCCCAGGGCCAGCGCCGCATCACCCCGGAAATGATCAGGCATGCCGCGCGCGAGGCCATCGGCGAGTTGCCGACCACCTTCGACCCCGGCGCGCCGCGGCGCTGGGCCAGCATCGAGACGCTCAGCGCCGTCGCCCTGGCGGTCTGCACGCTGGCCTTCCTCTATACCTTCGTCATCGCTCCGCGCCTGCAGGCGGAAGCCCCGGCCGCTGCCGCGCCGGCCCCCGCCGTGGCTCCCGCCGGCGCGCCCCCGGCGGCGCCAGGGGCTGCGTCCCCCGCCGCCCCTCCCGCCCTGCCGGCCAGCCAGATGGAGCAGCTGCTGCGCATGCCCCAGCCGCTGCCGGACCTGATGGGCCAGCTGGTGCGCCTGTGGGGCGCCCAGCTGCGCCTGCCGCGCGGGGGCAACCCCTGCGAGGCCCTGAGCCGCGACCGGCTGGAGTGCTACCGCAGCAACGGCAGCTGGTCGGACCTGGGCCAGATCAACCGGCCCGCGATCCTGGTGCTGAAGCTGCCGCAGGGCGAGCAGCATGTGCTGCTGCGCGAACTCACGACGACGCATGCCGGCTTCGATACACCCTTCGGCGTGGTGCGGGTGGCGCTGAGCGAACTCGACACGCTCTGGAGCGGCGACTTCCTGCTGCTGTGGCGCCGCGACACCGCGGAGGCCCCGCTGCGCCCCGGCGACCGCAGCCCCGCGGTGCCCCTGGTCTGGGAGCGCCTGGCGGAGCTCGACGGCATCGCCATCCCGCCGGAGGTGAACACCTACTTCGGACGCAAGCTGGAGGATGCGCTGCGGCAGTTCCAGCACCAGCGCGGACTGCCGGTGGACGGCGTGCTGAACACCCGCACGCTGATCGCGCTGGGCGACGGCCAGCCCTCCACCCCGACGCTGCTGGGGAACCCCCGATGAGCTACATCCTCGACGCCCTGCGCAAGGCCGAGCGCGAACGCAACCTCGGCCAGCCGCCTTCGATGCAGGCGGTCACGCAACCTTCGGCCCTGCACCGTCCGGCCCGGCGCCCGCTGTGGCCCGCCCTGCTGGCGCTGGCCGCGCTGCTGCTGATCGCCACGCTCGCGGCGCTGGCCTGGAAGTACCGCCGCGCCGCCAACCTGCCGGCCACCGCCGAGGTCCCGGCCCAGCCGGCGCCCGCGCCGGCGCCTGCGGCCGCCGCGGCCCTGCCCGGGGACGCGGTCAGCAGCTTCGACGACCTCGCCCCGCCGGAGCCTGCATTGCCGCCGGCCGAGGAGGACCTGCCCGGCTCGCCCATGGCCGAGCCCGCCGCCATCGAGCCCCGACCGGCGGCAGGCACGCCGGCCACCGCCCAGGCGGAACCCGAGGCCGTCGAGGAGCCGGAGGCGGAGGAGGAAGCCGTCCTGCCGCTGGTGCGCGACATGCCCCCGGCCTGGCGCGCCTCCTTCCCCCCGCTCACGGTGGAAGTCCACGTCTATGACGACAATCCCGCCAAACGCTGGGTGATGGTCGGCTCGCGCCGCTACCGGGAAGGCGAGGCACTGGCCGAGGGCCCGCGCCTGGCCGAGATCACGCCGGACGGCATCGTCTTCGAGCACCAGGGCCAGCGCGCCCTGCTGCCGATCGCCCGCTGAAACGAAAACGGGGGAACGGCAAGCCGCTCCCCCGTCCGTTCCCGCGGCTGTGCGTTCAGGCCACCGCGGCTCCAGCCGAGCCGGCGAGCTCCGCGCAGGCCGCGTCGAGGCGGCGCAGCGCCTCGGCCAGGTCGGCCTCGGAGATGTTCAGGGCCGGCGCGAAGCGCAGCACGTCCGGGCCGGCCACCAGCAGCCATACACCCTGCTTCAGGCCGGCGCTGACCACGTCCTTGGCGCGGCCCTTCCAGGCTTCCGCCAGCGGCGCGCCCAGCAGCAGCCCCAGGCCGCGCACCTCGCCGAACAGGCCGTAGCGGCGGCCGATCTGCTCCAGGCCCTGGCGCAGCTGCACGCCGCGGGCCCGCACGTTGGCCAGGGTCTCGGGCCGCGCGATCTCCTCCAGCGCCGCGCCGGCCACGGCGCAGGCCAGCGGATTGCCGCCGTAGGTCGAGCCGTGCGTGCCGAAGGCCAGCGTCTCGGCCAGCTTCGCCGTGGTCAGCATGGCGCCCACCGGGAAGCCGCCGCCGAGGCCCTTGGCCGTGGTCAGGATGTCCGGGGTCACGCCCATCTCCATGTACGCGAACAGCGCGCCGCTGCGGCCATTGCCGGTCTGCACCTCGTCGAAGATCATCAGTGCATGGTGCTTCTCGCACAGGGCGCGGACGCCCTTGAGAAAGGCCTCGGTGGCCGGCGTCACGCCGCCCTCCCCCTGAACCGGCTCCAGCACCACGGCGCAGGTCTTGTCGCTGATGTGGTCCGCCAGCGTTTCCAGGTCGTTGTACGGCAGGTGCGTGATGTTGCCCGGCAGCGGCTCGAAGCCCTTGGTGTACTTCTCCTGCCCGCCCACGCTCACCGTGAACAGCGTGCGGCCGTGGAAGCCGTTGTAGAACGAGATGATCTCGTTCTTCTCCGGGCTCTGGTTGTTGCCCCAGCGCCGCGCCAGCTTGAAGGCCGCCTCGTTGGCCTCGGAACCGCTGTTGCAGAAGAACACGCGCTCGGCGAAGGTCAGCTCGGTGAGCCGCTTCGCCAGCTTCAGCGCCGGCTCGTTGGTCATGACGTTGGAGATGTGCCAGAGCTTCTGCGACTGCTCGGCAATGGCCTTGACCAGCAGCGGATGGCAGTGGCCCAGGCCGGTCACGGCGATGCCGCAGGCCAGGTCCAGGTAGTCGCGGCCCTGCTGGTCCCAGATGCGCGAGCCTTCGCCGCGCACGGGGATGATCTCCGCGGGGGCGTAGTTGGGAACCATCACCTCGTTGAACAGCTGGCGATCGAGCTGCGACATCTTCCTTCTCCACAACGGCAAAAGGTCCGCCTCGCGGACCCAGGGGTCGAATTATATCCCCCCACGCCCGCCTTGCCAGGGTGGGCTTTCGCGGGGCACGACGGCGGGCGCGGCAACGGGCCCTAGTAGTAGATCGTGACCGTAACGGTATCGCTGTAGGCCCCGGCCCGGGGTGTCGGCTGCGGCGCCACCCGGCCATAGATGGTGACGTTCTGCGCGCTGCCGGTGCCGGTGCCGGCCACGGTGTCCGACCCCTGGGTGTTGCCCCAGCGCTGGCTGTAGCCGCTGTCGCGGTAGAGCTCGTAGCTCACATGGTTGCCGGCGGCGCTCTTCATGCGCCGCGTCGAGCCGGAGGCGTTGAGGCCGTTGTTGAGGCCCAGCTGGTAGGGCGTGGTGTTGGTGCAGCGCGGCTTCACGATGGCGGTGGTGTCGTAGTTGGAGACCAGCAGGCCCCGGGTGCCGAAATCGATGTTCTCCACCGTGAAGCTGGGATCGCACTGCGCCGTGGCCTGCGCCTGCGCGGTGAAGGCGAAGCTGCCGGAGCCGCTGCCGTTGCCGCCGCTGGCGCAGCTGGCCGGGTAGCCCAGCAGGCCCAGCAGGAATTCGTTGTACTGGTAGACCAGCTCGGTGTGACTGCCGCTGAAGGCATTGGAATAGCTGCCCGGCACCGCGGTGGTCTGCCCGGCGGGCACGCGGCCGTAGACCGTGAAGCTGCCGCTGGCGCTGGCGCTGCCGAGCAGCGCGCCGATCTCCATGGTCGTCTCCACGGCGCCGTAGCTGTTGGAGCGCGTGCCCCAGATCAGGCTGCGGCCGGAATCCTTGTAGAGGTTGAAGTACAACGGATTGGCGCCGCTGGTCATCTGCCGCGGGTTGAAGTTGCCAGCGCCCTGCGCGCCCGCGCCGATGCTGAAGCACAGGCGCACGCGCGAGGAAGACAGGATGCTGGTGATGGTGCAGCTGTAGTTCAGCGTCGCCGTCACGTCGACGTTGCCGCCGAAGGGGCTGACCGGACCGAAGTTGATGTCGGACAGGCTGGCCGAGCAGCTGGTGGAGGCCTGCGCCGGCCGCGCGCCCAGCCCCAGCAGGAGCAGCAGCAGGACCGCGAGGCGCCTCATGGCGGCTCCCCCCGGCAGGTGAAGGGACCCAGCGCCGGGATACCGACGGCCTGCGCCGTCCAGGCGAAGCGGATCTCGCAGGCCTCGCCCTGCGGCGTCACGACGCTGATGCGGTTGTCGGCCGAAAGGCCCTCCAGGTACACCTGCCCGTCGTAGCCCAGCATCTGCGGTGCGGACGCGCCGCCCTGCAGCCGCACCCGGCTGCCCAGCGGCAGCGGCTGGCCTTGCGCATCGGTCAGCGTCAGCACCGCCGCGCGCACCTCGCGCAGGCCGAAGTCGAGCAGCACGCCGGCGCGGTCGCGCGGCACCACCCGCCCCTCCACCGCCGCCGCCTGCAGCTGTGCCGGCAGCTCCAGGGCGTCGATGGAGACGCGGTTGGACTGCCAGGCATTGAGATTGCCCAGCAGGTAGTGCCCCTGCGCGTCGGTGCGGCCGATGGGGCGGTTCTCCAGGTAGACCGGCACGCCGGGAACCCCGCTGCTGGAAACCAGCACGAAGGCATCGTCGACGCGGCGGCCGGCGAAGACGTCGCGGTCCATCCACAACAGGCCGCCGGAATAGCTGGCATAGGCAGCCTCCACGGTATCGACCGAGCCGAGCCCCGCGACGACCTGGCCATGGTCGCCGCGGTAGGAACCCTCGGCCTGCCAGTCCTGGACGCCGCCGCCCTGGCGGGTACGCAGGCTCCAGCCGGCGCCGCCATCCACCGGGGGCGTGCTGGCGAGGTCGGCGCCGTACAGGTCCCGTCCCCGGCTGCGCTGCAGGTTGGCGCTGAGGAAGGTCCGCGAGCTGAAGTTCCAGACCAGTCCGGCGAACAGCGAGAGGTCGTCGGCATCGTCGAGGTTGCGCGTCGCGTTGGCGAACAGGCTGGCGCCGCGCGGCAGGCCCAGGCTATAGCCGACACCGGCATAGTGCTGGCGTCCCTCCTCGTCGGTGTCGAGGCGGCTGTAGTTCAGCGAGACGCTGCCCGCGGGGCCGAACTGCAGGCCGGCCACCGCCTGCGCGCTGCGCCGCGGCGGCGCCTCGCCCTCGACGCCGGCGATGTCGCGGTAGTCGTCGAAGGCCTCGTTGATGCCGAAGCCGAGGTTGAAACGCGGCTGCACCCAGCTGTAGCCCAGGCTGGCGAGGCCGCCCGCCGCGTCGCCGCCACTGGCCGCATAGGCGGCGTTGACCACGCCGGCGCTGCCCAGGCGCAGCACGGCACCGAGACCGCCGAGCACCAGCCCCTCCCCGGCCTCGGCATGGCCCTCCAGGGTCAGCCACTCGCGCCAGCCGTGGCGCAGGCTGCCGCTGGCCGCTGGCACATCGCCGTAGCGGAAGGAACGCAGGCCATATTCGCGGCGCACCGCGCCGGCTTCGAGCGACCAGTCGCTGAGGCCGGCCCCCAGCAACTGGCTGCTGCTGTAGAACGGGAAGCTGATGGCATTGCGCCGCCCCAGCGCATCCGTCACGACGACCTGGGCCTGCCCGGCGCCGTTGACGCCGGGCACCGCGAACAGCTGGAACGGCCCCGGGGCCACCTCGCCCTCGTACTGGCGCATGCCGTTGACATACAGCTCCACGCTGGACGGCAGGGTCGCCTGGCCGAAGAAAGCCGGGAGCGGATAGGTGATGAGTCCGGGCTGCAGGGCGAAATTGCGCCGCAGCTGCACGCCGCCCATGCGCGTGGCGCGGGTCCAGCCGAGGCTGCCGCCGGCGAAGTCACCGAGATTGAGCGTGGCCAGGCGGTCCTGGAAGGAGGCGCTCCAGGTGGTATCGAGGCGGATGTAGGGTTCGTCCTGGCGTTCGCTGCCGAAAGCAGAGAGGCCGGTGCTGCTGAACAGGCCCCAGCCGCCGAAGCCGCGCAGTTCGGTCAGCGCGCTGAAGCTGCGCGTGCCGCCCTCGCCGGCGTTGCCATAGAGATCGTAGTTGAGCAGGGCGCCGGGAGTGACGCGCGCCGGATGGCTCGCGGCGGGTTCGAGGTTGAGACGCTGCGTGGCTCGGCCGATGCGGGCTCCGGCGGCGGTGAAGTCGAGCCTCTGGTTGGGCATGTCCACGGCATAGTCCAGGCCGGGGATCGAGGCGAGGTCGAGGTAGCGGTCCTGCGGCAGGCCATCGGTGCGGATGCCGGCATCGCGGAGGTTTTCCGGCCAGACGTGGTAGCGGCCGTCGGCCGTCATCGCCACGTGCAGCACGCGCTGCGTGCCGACGCCGTTGAGCCAGACCTCCAGGTAGAGATCCATCTGGCTGCCGGCCATGCCCGGGCCGCGCAGCAGGCCGATGTTGGGGGTATCCGCCTCCAGGGCTGGCGCGGCGCCGGCCGCGGACAGCAGCAGGCTAGCGAACACCAGCGGCCAGGCGCAGCGGATAGCGCTCCGGGGTGCCATCGATCCTGGCCCGGACCTCGGTGGTGGCGAGGGCGGCTGCATCCAGCTTCAGCGGCCAGCGGCAGCTGGCGCCGGCCAGCACGTAGCCCAGCAGGCCGGGACGCCGGAGCAGGTTGCGGCCCTGGCCGTCGAGCAGTTCGATGTCGGTGACCTTGGCACGCCGCGCCCCCTTGTTGTCGGTGATCAACGTCAGCTTGTCGCCCTGCCGCTCCACCCGCCATTCCAGCGCCGGGGCCGTGGAAGGCGCCGTGTCGGCAAAGGCGGGAATCGAGAACTGCATGACGAAGTGCAGGCCCTGCTGCGGCTTCGCCGGGTCGGGAAGTTCGTCCACCAGGATGCGGTAGCTGCCCTCCGCCGTGCCGGGGGATGCGGCGCGGATCACGCGCACCAGCTGCTTCTGGCCCGGCTGCAGCGCGATCATCGGCGGACTCAGCACCAGGTCGCGGGTCGGCAGCAACTGGTCCTTGCCTCCCTCCTGGGTCCAGGCGAAGGCGCGCAGCTGCGCATCGATCTTCTGGTCGCCGGTATTGCTCAGCCACAGCGCCTGCGCCGGCGCGGCACGGGAGAATTCCAGCGATATCGGGGTCACGCTGAGGCCGGCAGCCCCTGCCGCCGTGGCGGCCAGCAGGCTGGCGGCAGCCGCCAGCCCGCTCGACAACACCCGGTATCCCCTTGGCATCGGCCCCCTCCCCTGAAGGCGGAAGCGGTACGCCCTCAGTAGGTGACCGTCACCACCACCGTGTCAGCATAGCTGCCCGCCGGGGGCGTTGTCTGTGCCGGCACGCGGCCATAGACGGTGAAGGACTGCTCCGTGCCGGTGCCGGTGCTGCCGACGGTGTTGGTATCCACCGCCTCGCCCCAGACCGTGTTGCGGCCGCTGTCGCTGTACATGTTGTAGCTGACGTAGTGGGAAGAGCCGTCGGTCATGCGGCGGGTGTTGACGTTGTTGGCCGCGGACTCGTTGGCGCCCGCGTCCAGGCCGAGGTCGAAGTCGGCGCCGGTGGTGCAGGTGACCTTGATCGTCGAGGTGGTGTCGACGTTGGCGACCAGCACGCCCTGCGGGCCGAAGTTGAGATTGGTCGGCGCCGTCGTCAGCGCGCAGGTGTTCTGGATGGTGATCTGCGCCTGGAAATTGCCGGTAACCGTCGCCGCCACGGCGGGGGCCGCGCCGGCCATGGCCATGACGCCGGCCGCTGCAATCTGGAACCTGTTCATACCGCTGTCTCCTGGTACACGGGGTGTGTAAGTGAATACTTACATCAGCCCGCGACGGGAAACTGTCGCAGCCTACGAACGGCAGACGTCAAGGGACCGACGGCAATTTAATCTTTTTAAATCAGTAATGTAGAGAAATCATACTGGTCTGGATTGAAAATCCATCCGAGCCCGATTGTAAGGTTTTCCCTTATCTGAAGATGCTACCCAAGGGCCTGTTTACGCATGGGATTTTTCGGCGCATCTTTGGCGTGCGAAGAAAACCGCCGGCGGCGAGCCCGTGGTCAGGACTCCTCCGGCGCCCCGGGACCCCGGTCCCGAGCTGCGAGAGGAAGGAGCGACCATGACCGACCTGGATACCATCACCGCCTTCAACGAGCTGATCGAGACCTCGCTGGATACCGAGCGCGGCTTCCGTGCCGCCTCCGAGGAGGCCTATCACGCCGAACTCAAGGAACTGCTGAAGGACTGCGCGCGCGACAGCGCCCATGCCGCCACGGAACTGCAGGCCGCGGTGCGGTCAATGGGCGGCAGGCCCGAGGAGATCGGCACCACGGCGTCCAGCCTGGGCCGCGGCTGGCTGCACCTGAAAGCGCTGGCGCTGGGCCGCGACGAGGGCGCGATCCTGGACGAGGTGGAGCGCTTCGAGCATGACGCGGAACGGCGCTACGAGCACGCGCTGGGCGTGGACATGCCGCAGGAGATGCATGCCCTGGTGCAGCGCCAGTACGAGAGCCTGCGCCGCCATCACCAGGACCTGCGCGGCATGCGCCAGCGCTATTCCCTGCACTGAAGGATTCGGGCAGGGCCAGACAAAAGAAAAAAGCCAGGCGCGAGCCTGGCTTTTCCTTTCCCGGGTCTTGGTGGAGCGAAAGGGGATCGAACCCTCGACCTCCGCATTGCGAACGCGGCGCTCTCCCAGCTGAGCTATCGCCCCGTGAAGGGGGCGTATTCTAGCAACTCGACGCCAAAACGCCAGCGCAGCAGCCCGGCCTCAGGCGCCCAGCACGGTGACCACGAGTTCGCGCCGCTGCCCCTGGCGGCGGTGCTCCCAGAGGTAGATGCCCTGCCAGGTCCCCAGCGCCAGCCGGCCGTCGCGCACGGGGATGGTCAGCTCATGCCCGCCCAGCAGGTTGCGCACATGCGCCGGCATGTCGTCAGGACCTTCCTCGTCATGTTCGAAGCGCGGATCGCCGTCCGGCACCGCGTCGCCCATCCAGCGCTCCAGGTCCACCCGCACCGCCGGCGCCGCGTTCTCGGTGATGCACACCGACGCCGAGGTGTGGCGCAGGAAGACGTGGCAGAGCCCCATGGCGATGCCAGCGCTGCGCGCCACGCCGGCCACCTCGCCGCTGATCTCGGTGAAGCCGCGGCCGCGGGTGCCGAAGCTCAGCGACTGCTGGTGGATGCGGGTCATGGCGGATCCTGGATGCTTGCGCAACGAATGCGGGGGGCGCTAAAACTGCCTCGCCAAGCCGATGATCGGCAAGCGCTTTTGCAGGGGGCTTCCCTCGCGAAAAAAAGCTTGATAAATACGCCTCCCGATTTTGACGCGAGTTTTACTGAGGTCAAAGCATCGATGCCGCGCAAGCCGAAGAAAGCCCAACAGCAGCCTGAAGCCCCCAAGAGCTACGACGAGTTCGTGGACGAGGCCGAGGGCGTTGACGAAGACGTCTCCAGCGCGGAGAACGCTCGCAATGCGCAGGCGCAGTCGAAACTGCGCGACTGGCGCGACGTCGAGAAGTTCAAGGAAGAACGCGCCCTGCGCCGGGCGATCGACGAAGATCCGGACTTCGACGAACCCCGCCGGCGCCGATAAGGCCGCCATCGAACCGCGGCACGGCCGTGGGTGGTGAGCCGGCCGGACCATGGACGGAATGGCCATGGCGCAGGGATGGCACCGTCCGCGGCAAGACTTCAGCAAGCCCTCAAGCCCGGCCCGGCCATCATGGCCGGGCGTTCGGCAGCCTCGACGCTCCCGCGCCTATGCCGTCCCCGGCGAGTGGTACTTCTCGAGTTCCGGCACGAGGTATCCCATCGCCTCGTCGATGCTGTCGCAGATGCGGAACAGTTCCAGGTCCTTCTCGCTGATCAGCTTGCGATCCGCCAGCAGGCGGAAGTCGAACAGGTCCTCCCAGAACTCGCGGCCGTAGAGCACGATCGGCATCGGTGCCGACTTGCCGGTCTGGGTCAGCGTCAGCAGCTCGAACAGTTCGTCCATCGTGCCGAAGCCGCCCGGGAAGATCACCGCGGCCCGGGCCAGGTTCATGAACCAGAACTTGCGCATGAAGAAGTAGTGGAACTCCAGCGCCTGCGCGAACTCCACGTGCGGGTTGCCGTGCTGCTCGAAGGGCAGCGAGATGCCCAGGCCGATGTTGAGGCTGCGGTCTACCCGGGCGGCGCCCTCGTGGGCGGCCTCCATGATGCCGGGACCGCCGCCGGTGCAGACGTAGTAGCGCTCGCCCTGGCCGTGCGATTCCGTGGTCCAGCGCGCCAGCTTCTCGGCGAAATCCGCGGCCTCGGTGTAGAAGTCCCGCCCCAGGTCCGGCTTCGCGCGGGTGCGGGCGGAGCCGAAGAAGATCACCGCGTTGCGGATGCCCAGCTTCTTGAAGCGCCGGGCCGGCTCCATGTACTCGGCGAGGATGCGGATGGCCCGCGCCTCCTCGCTCATCAGGAATTCCTCGTTCTTGTAGGCCTTGATCAGTTCCATGCGGCTCCTCCGGGAGGCGGCGAGTGTAGCAGCGGTGGATTTAGTCCCCTTGGGTGGCGTACCCGAATGGCGCCTCGGTTAAGATGCCCGCCCCTCCCCCTCTTCCTCGCAGGAGCGGTACATGCGTTCACGGATCGTCGGCACCGGCAGCTACCTGCCCGCCCAGAGCCTCAGCAACCAGGAGCTCGAGAGCCGCATCGACACCACCGACGAGTGGATCTTCCAGCGCACCGGCATCCGCAGCCGCCACGTCGCCGCCGAGAACGAGCACACTTCCGACCTGGCGCTGCAGGCCGCCAGGCAGGCCATGGAGATGGCGGGCGTCACCGCCGCCGACCTCGACCTGATCATCGTGGCCACCACCACGCCGGACATGATCTTCCCGTCCACCGCCTGCCTGCTGCAGGCCAAGCTGGGCGCGCGCAGCTGCGCGGCCTTCGACGTGCAGGCGGTCTGCACCGGCTTCGTCTACGCCCTGGCCACGGCCGACAAGTTCGTCAACAGCGGCCAGTCGAAGTGCGCGCTGGTGGTGGGGGCCGAGAAGTTCTCGCGCCTGCTGGACTGGAGCGACCGCCGCACCTGCGTGCTGTTCGGCGACGGCGCCGGCGCGGTGGTGCTCAAGCCCGATCCGGAGCACGGCATCCTGTCCACCCACCTGAAGGCCGACGGCTCGCAGTCGCACATCCTCCAGGTCCCCGGCTTCGTCGACAACGGCGAGATCGGCGGCCATGCCTTCGTGCAGATGGACGGCCAGGCGGTGTTCCGCTTCGCAGTGAAAGCGCTGGACGAAATCTGCAAGGAAACCCTGGCCGCCAACGGCATCGAGGGCAAGGACATCGACTGGCTGGTGCCCCACCAGGCCAACATCCGCATCATCATGGCCACCGCCGAGAAGCTGGGCATGCCGACCGACCGCATCGTCACCACGCTGGAGCGCCAGGGCAATACGTCGGCAGCGTCGGTGCCGCTGGCACTGGACACGGCGGTGCGCGACGGACGCATCCAGCGCGGCCAGACGGTACTTCTTGAAGCAGTGGGTGGCGGGATGACCTGGGGTGCTGCTCTTCTGAGGTGGTAGCACCCGCCTTGCAGGAGCGGCCGTTGGCCGCGACACGCCGGTGATCATGAGGCCTCCCTGTCGCGGCCAACGGCCGCTCCGGCAGGGCGCGCAATCAACCCGCGCTAAGCCAACGCCAAAGCGTCGTCCGCGAAACCCCCAGCATCTCTGCCGCCTTCGCCCGGTCTCCACCCGCAGCCTGCAAGGCCCGCCCGATCGCCGCCGCATCCGGCCGCTGCCGCCCCCTGGGCGCCGGCAAGGCTTCCGCAACCGCCGGCGCCACCGTCCCCGCCAACTCCGGCGCGTAGCGCAGCAACAAGGGCCGCGTCAGCGCCGACAGCGGCGACTGTGCCGGCACCAGCACGGCGATGCGCTCGGCCAGGTTGCGCAGCTCGCGCACGTTGCCCGGCCAGGAATGCCCCAGCAGCAGCGCGCGCGCCGGCTCGTCGATCACCATGGCGCCGGCCCCGGCCGCGCGCAGGAAGCCCATCAGCAGCAGCGGCACGTCCTCGGCATGCTCGCGCAGCGGCGCCAGCGCCAGGCGCAGCACGTTGAGCCGGTAGTAGAGATCGCGGCGGAAGCGCCCTTCGGCCACCAGGCCGTCCAGTTCACGGTGCGTGGCGGCGATCACGCGAACATCCACCGGCGTGGGGCGCACACTGCCCACGCGCAGCACCTCGCGCTCCTCCAGCACGCGCAGCAGGCGCGTCTGCAGCGGCAGCGGCATCTCGCCGATCTCGTCGAGGAACAGGGTGCCGCCATTGGCGGCCTCGATCAGGCCGACGCGGCCGCCGCGGCGCGAGCCGGTGAAGGCGCCGTCGGCGTAGCCGAACAGCTCGGACTCCAGCAGCGACTCGGCGATGGCGCCGCAGTTGACCGCGACGAAGGGCGCCGCGCGGCGCGGGCTGGCCCCGTGAAGGGCCTGCGCCACCAGCTCCTTGCCCGTGCCGGTCTCGCCGCTGATCAGCACGGTGCGGTCGCTGGCACCGTAGAGGCGCACCTGGTCGCGCAGGGCGACCATGGATTCGCTGTTGCCGATCAGGCGGCGCAGGCTGTAGCGCGAGTCCGGCGCCACCGCCGGGTCGCGCCGCGGGCCGGCGCGGGCCGCCGACAGCATGCGCGCGAGATCGATCGCCTGCTCGAAGGCGCGCCGGATCGCGTCCGGCGAGTACATCAGGATGCCGGCGACACCGGATCGGTCGGCCAGTTCGGAGACGTAGCCGGTGCCGACGATGGCGCCGCAACCCATCGAGATCAGCTCGGCGACGAGGTCCCTCGCCTCCTCGGTGTTGGTATAGGAGCGCTGCTCGATCTCCAGGCCGAACTGCTGCTTGAAGGCGGTGAAGGCCGGCAGCGGCGCGCCGTAGGTCACCACGCCGATGCGGTCCGAATGGCGCCGCGCGCGGGTCAGGGCCTGCATCAGGTCGAAGCCGTCGGGACGCACCAGCACGATGGGCTTGTCGATGCGGTTGCGCAGGTACTCGCCGTTGGAGCCGGCGGACAGCACCACGTCGCAGTCTTCGCTACGCAGGCGCTCGCGGATGTGCGTGACCGCCTCCTCGAAGCCGAGGTCGATGGTCTCGATATGGGCCCGGCCGTCGAAGTCCGGGGTCACCTCGCGCATCAGGCTCGACAGGCGGGTGACGCTGACGGTCCAGATCGTGGGAAGCGGGGCGTCGCTGGTCTGCATGCCGCGCATTATGTTTCATTTTGCGTTTCATTTGTTTCATGAAACACACGACCCCACAGGATGCAACGCAAGCATCCCCCATGCGAAGTGAAAAATTCTTTTTATTTCATGTTGTTGTAGCGTCACTCCGGGCTGGCACAGCTCTTGGGTACGAATCGCCGCCTGTCCCCGCCAACCGAGGAGCAACCCCATGACGTTTTCCGCCGGCGCCAACTTCCGCGCCGCCATTGCCGCCGAAAAGCCGCTGCAGGTGATCGGCGCCATCAACGCCAACCATGCCCTGCTGGCCAAGCGCGCCGGCTTCAAGGCCATCTACCTGTCGGGCGGCGGCGTCGCCGCGGGCAGCCTCGGCCTGCCGGACCTGGGCATCAACACCATGGACGACGTGCTGACCGACACGCGCCGCATCACCGACGTCTGCGACCTGCCGCTGCTGGTCGACATCGACACCGGCTTCGGCCCCTCGGCCTTCAACATCGAGCGCACCATCAAGAGCCTGATCAAGGCCGGCGCCGCCGCCTGCCATATCGAGGACCAGGTCGGCGCCAAGCGCTGCGGCCACCGTCCGGGCAAGGAGATCGTGACCCAGGGCGAGATGACCGACCGCGTGAAGGCCGCCGCCGACGCGCGCACCGACCCGAACTTCTTCCTGATCGCCCGCACCGATGCGATCCAGGCCGAGGGCGTGGATGCCGCCATCGAGCGCGCCATCGCCTGCGTCGAGGCCGGCGCCGACGCGATCTTCGCCGAGGCCGCCTACGACCTGCCCACCTACAAGAAGTTCGTCGATGCGCTGAAGGTGCCGGTACTGGCCAACATCACCGAGTTCGGCGCCACCCCGCTGTTCACCCGCGAGGAGCTGGCCTCGGTCGGCGTCGGCATCCAGCTGTACCCGCTGTCGGCCTTCCGCGCCGCCAACAAGGCCGCCGAGGCGGTCTACACTTCGATCCGCCAGAACGGCCACCAGAAGGACGTGATCGACCTGATGCAGACGCGCGCGGAACTGTACGACCGCATCGGTTATCACGCGTTCGAGAACAAGCTCGACGCCCTCTTTGCCGCCAAGAAGAAGTAAGACGCTTCCCCCATTTCCCAGGAGAGAACCATGAGCGAACCTACCGCCCCGACGTTCAAGCCCAAGAAGTCCGTCGCGCTGTCCGGCACCGCCGCCGGCAACACCGCCCTCTGCACGGTCGGCCGTTCCGGCAACGACCTGCACTACCGCGGCTACGACATCCTCGATGTCGCCGCCCAGTGCGAATTCGAAGAGATCGCCCACCTGCTGGTGCACGGCAAGCTGCCGACCGTCGCCGAACTGGCTGCCTACAAGGCCAAGCTGAAGTCGCTGCGCGGCCTGCCGGCCGCCGTGAAGACCGCGCTCGAGCAGTTGCCGCCCTCCGCCCACCCGATGGACGTGATGCGCACCGGCGTGTCCGTGCTCGGCTGCGTCAAGCCGGAGAAGGACGATCACAACCACCCGGGCGCCCGCGACATCGCCGACAAGCTGATGGCCAGCCTGGGCTCGATGCTGCTGTACTGGTACCACTACGCCTACAACGGCAAGGTGATCGACGTCGAGACCGACGACGACTCCATCGGCGGCCACTTCCTGCACCTGCTGCACGGCACCAAGCCGCCGGAAAGCTGGGTCAAGGCCATGCACACCTCGCTGGTGCTGTACGCCGAGCACGAGTTCAACGCCTCCACCTTCACCACCCGCGTCGTCGCCGGCACCGGCTCCGACATCTACTCCGCGATCTGCGGCGGCATCGGCGCCCTGCGCGGTCCGAAGCACGGCGGCGCCAACGAAGTGGCCTTCGAGATCCAGAAGCGCTACGACAACCCGGATGAGGCGGAAGCCGACATCAAGGCCCGCGTCGAGAAGAAGGAAGTCGTCATCGGCTTCGGCCACCCGGTCTACACCATCGCCGATCCGCGCAACAAGGTGATCAAGGAAGTGGCGCGCGACCTGTCCAGGGAAGCCGGCAGCATGAAGATGTTCGACATCGCCGAACGCCTGGAGACGGTGATGTGGGACATCAAGAAGATGTTCCCGAACCTGGACTGGTTCTCCGCCGTCAGCTACCACGTGATGGGCGTGCCCACCGACATGTTCACCCCGCTGTTCGTGATCGCCCGCACCTCCGGCTGGAGCGCGCACATCATCGAGCAGCGCATCGACGGCAAGATCATCCGCCCGTCGGCGAACTACGTCGGCCCCGAGGACCTGAAGTTCGTCCCGATCAAGGACCGGAAGTAAAGCTGCGAGTAGCGTGGAGGGCCCCCGCGCGCAAGCGCGGGGATCCTAGCGTTACGAGTCAGCGCGAAGAATTAGCCGCCGCCAATTTTCGAGTCGCTCCATGAATACTGCCTTCCGCAAGAACCTCCCCGGCACGAAGCTCGATTTCTACGACGCGCGCGCCGCCGTCGATGCAATCAAGCCCGGCGCCTACGCCACCCTGCCCTACACCGCCCGCGTCCACGCCGAGAACCTCGTGCGCAAGGGCGAGCCCGAGAAGATCAACGCCTACCTGGGCCAGCTGATCGAGCGCAAGCGCGATCTCGACTTCCCCTGGTTCCCGGTGCGCGTGGTCTGCCACGACATCCTCGGCCAGACCGCGCTGGTGGACCTCGCCGGCCTGCGCGACGCGATCGCCGACCAGGGCGGCGACCCGGCCAAGGTCAACCCGGTGGTGCCGGTGCAGCTGATCGTGGACCATTCGCTGGCCGTGGAGCATGGCGGCTTCGAGAAGGATGCCTTCGCCAAGAACCGTGCGATCGAGGATCGCCGCAACGACGATCGCTTCCACTTCATCGACTGGACCAAGCTGGCGTTCAAGAACGTCGACGTGATCCCGGCGGGCAACGGCATCATGCACCAGATCAACCTGGAGCGGATGTCGCCGGTGATCTACACCCAGGACGGCGTCGCCTTCCCGGACACCTGCGTCGGCACCGACTCGCACACGCCGCACGTGGACGCCCTCGGTGTCATCGCCATCGGCGTCGGCGGCCTGGAAGCCGAGAACGTCATGCTGGGCCGCGCCTCCTGGATGCGCCTGCCGGACATCGTCGGCGTGGAGCTGACCGGCCGTCCGCAGCCGAACATCACCGCCACCGACGTGGTGCTGGCCCTGACCGAGTTCCTGCGCAAGGAGAAGGTCGTCGGCGCGTATCTCGAGTTCTTCGGCGAGGGCGCCTCGGCACTGACCATCGGCGACCGCGCCACCATCTCCAACATGTGCCCGGAGTACGGCGCCACCGCGGCGATGTTCTACATCGACCAGCAGACGCTGGACTACCTGACCCTGACCGGCCGCGAGGCCGCGCAGGTGAAGCTGGTGGAAACCTACGCCAAGGCCGCCGGCCTGTGGGCGGACGACCTCAAGACCGCGCAGTACGAGCGCGTGCTGAAGTTCGACCTCTCCACCGTGGTGCGCAACCTGGCCGGCCCGTCCAACCCGCACAAGCGCCTGCCGGTCAGCGCGCTGGGCGAGCGCGAGATCGCTACCCACGACAAGCTGCAGGCCGCCCGCGCCGAGGAGGCCAAGGGCCTGATCCCGGACGGCGGCGTGATCATCGCCGCCATCACCAGCTGCACCAACACCTCCAACCCGCGCAACGTCATCGCCGCCGGCCTGCTGGCGCGCAACGCGGTGAAGGCCGGCCTGGCGCGCAAGCCCTGGGTCAAGTCCTCGCTCGCTCCCGGCTCCAAGGCCGTGGAGCTGTACCTGAAGGAGGCCAACCTGCTCGGCGACCTGGAGCAGCTCGGCTTCGGCATCGTGGCCTTCGCCTGCACCACCTGCAACGGCATGTCCGGCGCGCTGGATCCGAAGATCCAGCAGGAAATCATCGACCGCGACCTGTACGCGACCGCCGTGCTGTCGGGCAACCGCAACTTCGACGGCCGCATCCACCCCTACGCCAAGCAGGCCTTCCTGGCCTCGCCGCCGCTGGTCGTGGCCTACGCCATCGCCGGCACCATCCGCTTCGACATCGAGAAGGACGTGCTGGGCAAGGACCAGGACGGCCGGGAAATCCGCCTGAAGGACATCTGGCCGAGCGACGCGGAGATCGACGCCGTCATCGCCAAGAGCGTGAAGCCGGAGCACTTCCGCCAGGTCTACGAGCCGATGTTCAACTTCAAGATCGTCGAGGACAACAAGACCAAGCCGCAGTACGACTGGCGCCCGCAGAGCACCTACATCCGCCGCCCGCCGTACTGGGAAGGCGCGCTGGCCGGCGAGCGCACGCTCAAGGGCCTGCGTCCGCTGGCCGTGCTGCCGGACAACATCACCACGGACCACCTCTCGCCTTCCAACGCCATCCTGATGGACAGCGCCGCCGGCGAGTACCTGCACAAGATGGGCCTGCCGGAGGAGGACTTCAATTCCTACGCCACGCACCGCGGCGACCACCTCACCGCGCAGCGCGCCACCTTCGCCAATCCGCAGCTGGTCAACGAGATGGTGGTGGTGGATGGCAAGGTCAAGAAGGGTTCGCTGGCGCGCGTGGAGCCGGAAGGCAAGATCATGCGCATGTGGGAAGCCATCGAGACCTACATGAACCGCAAGCAGCCGCTGATCATCGTGGCCGGTGCCGACTACGGCCAGGGCTCCTCGCGTGACTGGGCCGCCAAGGGCGTGCGCCTCGCCGGCGTGGAGGTGATCGCGGCCGAGGGCTTCGAGCGCATCCACCGCACCAACCTGATCGGCATGGGCGTGCTGCCGCTGGAGTTCAAGCCGGGCACCACCCGCCTGACCCTGGGCATCGACGGCACCGAGACCTACGACGTGGTCGGCCAGCTGGCGCCGCGCACGACGCTGACCCTGGTCATCACGCGCAGGAACGGCGAGAAGCTGGAAGTGCCGATGACCTGCCGCCTGGACTCCGACGAAGAAGTGTCGGTCTACCAGGCCGGCGGCGTGCTGCAGCGGTTTGCGCAGGACTTCCTGGCGTCGAACAAGGCGGCGTAAGCGGTATCGGGTCCCCTCTCCCGCTTGCGGGAGAGGGGTTGGGGGAGAGGGTTCTGTAGCGCTTGAAGGCTTTACAGCACCCTCTCCCGGGTTTTGCCAGGGCCGGAGAGTGACTTGATGCCACTCTCCGGCAAGCAAACCCCCTCTCCCGCAGGCGGGAGGGGGAACTCAAGGAAACAAAATGGCTCACGTACCCCAGATCAAGATTCCCGCCACCTACATGCGCGGCGGCACCAGCAAGGGCGTGTTCTTCCGCCTGCAGGACCTGCCGGAGCGCGCCCAGGTAGCCGGCGAGGCCCGCGACAAGCTGCTGCTGCGCGTGATCGGCAGCCCCGATCCCTACGGCGCGCAGATCGACGGCATGGGCGGCGCTACCTCCTCGACCTCCAAGACCGTGATCCTGGCCAAGAGCAGCAAGCCGGATCATGACGTCGACTACATGTTCGGCCAGGTGTCGATCGACAAGGCCTTCGTGGACTGGTCGGGCAACTGCGGCAACCTGACCGCCGCGGTGGGCTCGTTCGCGATCAGCAACGGCCTGGTGGACGCTTCGCGCGTCCCGAAGGACGGTGTCTGCGTCGTGCGCATCTGGCAGACGCAGATCAACAAGACCATCATCGCCCACGTGCCGATCACCAACGGCCAGGTCCAGGAGACCGGCGACTTCGAGCTGGACGGCGTGACCTTCCCGGCGGCCGAGGTGCAGATCGAGTTCCTCGATCCGGCCGAGGAAGGCGACGAGGGCGGCTCGATGTTCCCCACCGGCAACCTGGTGGACGACCTGGAGGTGCCCAGCATCGGCACGCTCAAGGCGACGATGATCAATGCCGGCATCCCCACCGTGTTCATCAACGCCGCCGAGATCGGCTACACCGGCACCGAGCTGCGCGAGGCGGTCAACACCGATCCCGCGGCGCTGCTGAAGTTCGAGACCATCCGCGCCTACGGCGCCCTGCGCATGGGCCTGATCAAGGACGTCAGCGAGGCCGCCAAGCGCCAGCACACGCCCAAGGTCGCCTTCGTGGCGCCGCCGGCCAGCTACAAGTCCTCGAGCGGCAAGCAGGTGGACGCCAGGGACGTGGACCTCAACGTGCGCGCGCTGTCCATGGGCAAGCTGCACCACGCCATGATGGGCACGGCCGCCGTGGCCATCGGCACGGCCGCGGCCATCCCCGGCACGCTGGTGAACCTGGCGGCCGGCGGCGGCGCCCGCGAGGCGGTGCGCTTCGGCCACCCCTCCGGCACCCTGCGCGTGGGCGCGGCCGCCGTCCAGGAGAACGGGCAGTGGGTGGTGAAGAAGGCCATCATGTCGCGCTCGGCCCGCGTGCTGATGGAAGGCACGGTGCGCGTGCCGGGCGATTCCTTCTGAATCCCCAGGAGTTCAACGAAAAAGGCCGGCGCATGCGCCGGCCTTTTTCGTTGCCGCGCTCGATCAGGAGAAGACCACGGTCTTGTTGCCGTCCACGATGACGCGATCCTCGATATGCCAGCGCACGGCGCGGGCCAGCACCTGCCGCTCGAGGTCGCGGCCGAGGTTCTTCAGGTCAACCAGCTCGTCGCGATGCGACACGCGCACCACGTCCTGCTCGATGATCGGCCCCTGGTCCAGGTCCGCGGTCACGTAGTGCGCGGTGGCGCCGATGATCTTCACGCCGCGCAGCTGCGCCTGCTGGTAGGGATCGGCGCCGACGAAGGCCGGCAGGAAGGAGTGGTGGATGTTGATGATGCGGCTGGGATAGTGGGCCACGAACTCGCCGCTGAGGATGCGCATGTAGCGCGCCAGCACGATCAGGTCGGTCTGGCCGGCCAGCAGGGCCAGCATTTTGGCCTCGGCCTCGGCATGCGTGGCCGCATCGATGGCCACGTGCTCGAAGCGCACGCCGAAGCGCTCCACGCTCTCGCGCAGGTCCGGGTGGTTGGAGATCACCATCGGGATGTCGGCACGCAGCTCGCCGCGCTGCCAGCGCCACAGCAGTTCCAGCAGGGCATGGTCGTGCCTGGACACCAGCAGCGCCATGCGCGGCTTGTCGGCGGCAAAGCTCAGGCGCCAGTCCATCTCGAAGCGCTTGGCCACCACCTCGCCGAAGGCCTGCGCCAGCGCCGGCCGCGAGACGTCCATGCTCGGCGTCTGGAATTCCAGGCGCATGAAGAATTTGCCGCCGCTGGGATCGCTGGAGTGCTGGTCCAGCTCGGTGATGTTGAGGCCGTGGTGGTACAGGAAGGTGGTCACCGCCGAGACGATGCCCGGGCGGTCCGGGCAGGTGATCAGCAGTCGGGCGGTGGTTTCGGGCAGGGTGGTCATGACGCGGACAGCGGCAGGCGAAAGCGCGGATTGTAGGGGGTTCACCCGCCCCCGTCTGCCCCAATGCCCCCGCCGCGCTTCAGCCGCCCAGGGGCGGCAGCGGCGAGGGAGCGTCGGCCGGAGCCTTGTCCGGGTAGATGATCCTCACGTCGTAGGGCTTGCCGGAGCGCGGGTTGTGGATGTTGGAAATGCCCCGGAATTCCAGCAGGCGGCGCTGGCCGGGCTCGTAGACCAGCTCCAGCGGGCCGGCCAGCAGGCGCAGCAGGGAATCCGGCTCCACCTTGATCAGCACCGCCCGGATGCCCTGCCACTGGGTTTCGCCGGCCTTGGCGGCCCGGAAGCGGAAGCTGTCGAGACTGCCGGCCACCGCCAGCGTGAACTTCACCGTCTTGCCCGCCTGCAGTTCGGCGAAATGCGTCCGCAGGCAGCTGTGGAAGCCGGAGTCGGCGCACATCGGCGAGGCCTTGCCGATGGTCTCGGACTCGGTCCGGCCGCCCGCGCGCTCGCGGCGCTCCATGGTCACCGCCTGGCGGTTCTCGGTGATCGCCTCCATGTAGCCGTAGGCCATGTCGAGACGGAACACCGGCACGAACTCGTCGTTGCGGAAGTCCAGCGTCTTGTGGCCCAGCTTCTCGCCCCGCGGGCCGAAGTAGTCGATCGTGCCGCCGAGCCAGCGTTCGCCCTCGATGTTCTGCGCGTGCACCTCGGTGTAGAGATAGGCGCCGCTCTTCAGGTCATAGGCGTGGCCGTAGAAGCGCTGGACTTCGGCCTGCGCGGCCGTCCCCAGCAGCATCAGCAGCACGGCGAGCGTCATCTTCATCGGTGGGAACCTGCGGCGAGTGCAGGAACATCATAGCCCCTGCCAAAAGCGGCGGCGTGAAACCGTTCACGCGGCAGCCCCTGTGCGTCCAGGGCCTGGTGCAGGTCGTCCACGGCCTGGTGCTGCCCGTCGTCGGCCAGCTCGAAGCTGCCGTAGTGGATGCCCAGGCTGAAGGCGGACCCGAGATCGAGATGCGCCCTCACGGCCTCGGCAGGATCCATGTGCTGGTAGGCCATGAACCAGCGCGGCAGGTAGGCGCCGATCGGCAGCAGCGACAGGCGCATCGCCCCGTGGCGGCGGCGCGCCTCGGCGAAATGTGCGCCGTAGCCGCTGTCGCCGGCGAAGTACACCGGCCCACCGGCCGTTCCGATCACGCAAGCCATCCACAGGGTCCGGTTGGCGTCGTGGCCGGCGCGCCCGCTCCAGTGCTGCGCGCGGGCCGCGGTGAGCGGGCGGCCATTGGGCAGGGTCCAGGACTGGCCCCAGTCGAGCTCCACCACCTTCTCCAGGCCCCAGCCGCGCAGGTGGTGCGCATCGCCCAGGGCGGTGACGAAGACCGGATCGTGCTCGCGCCACAGGCGCCGCAGCGTGCCGGCATCCATGTGGTCGTAGTGGTTGTGGCTGATCACCACCACGTCGACGCGTGGCAGGTCGCCGAAGGGAATCCCGGGGGCACGATAGCGCCGCGGCCCGGCCCACTGCACCGGGCTGACGCGATCCGACCATACGGGGTCCGTCAGCAGGTTGAGACCGTCGGCCTGCAGCAGCACGGTCGCCTGGTTGATCCAGGTGGCCCGCAAGCCGCCCTCGCCCACCCGCTCCGGCGGCCGCGGCTGATCGTGAGGGCTGAGATCGCGCTCCCACTGGCCGCGCTTGCGCGACAGCCGCCAGCGCAGCAGCTCCGCCGCCGTCTTGCCGAAGGGCGTGCCGTTGTGGAAGCGCTCGCCGTCGAAGTGGTCGGAGACCGGGCCGGTGTAGCGGGGCATCTCAGCTCCTCGGCGCGAACAGGTAGTGGGCCACGCCCCACTCGTTGCCGTCGGCGTAGCCGAAGAACTCGGCCACGGCCATGTAGAACATGCGCCAGCGCTGGAACCAGATGCCCGCATCGCTGCCGTAGGCCTTCTCGAACACCGGCATGATCTGCCGCTTCGCCGCGTCCATGCCGGCGAGCCAGTGGTTGGAGGTCTTCTCGTAGTGCTGGCCCGAAACCCACCATTGCCGCTCCACCTTCAGGTGGTCCTGGAAGTTCAGGAGCAGGTTCTCCGAGGGCATGATGCCGCCCAGGAAGAAGTGCTGCGTCATCCAGTCGGTATCGTCCCTGACCTCGTAGGGATAGCTCAGCAGCTTGTGCGCGAAGATGTGCACGAACAGCTTGCCCTGGGGCTTCAGCCAGCGCGAGACCTTGGCCAGCAGCAGGCCGTAGTTGCGCATGTGCTCGAACATCTCGATCGACATCACGCGGTCGAAACCGGAGTCGATGCCGTTGGCCGGAAAATCGAACTCCACGACATTGCCGGTGAGGATGCGGACGTTGTCCAGCCCGCGCTCCTTCGCCCGCTTCTCGATGAACTCGCGCTGGCCATGGGAGTTGGACAGGCCGACGATCTGCGCGGCGGGATACTTCTCCGCCAGCCACAGCGAGAGGGAGCCCCAGCCGCAGCCCAGGTCCAGGATGCGCATGCCGTCCTCGAGGCCCGCGCGCTCGGCGTAGAGCGCCAGCATCTTCTCCTCGGCCTGGCCCAGGCTCTCGCCGCCCTCGGGATAGAGCGCGCAGGAATACTTCAGGCGAGGGCCCAGGTGCAGCTTGAAGAAATCCGCCGGCACCTCGTAGTGCTGCTGGTTGGCGGCCCGGGTCTCGATGGCGATGGGACTGGCACGCAATTCATCCAGCCACTGGTTGTAGCGGCGCGAGCGCTTCTCGCCGTCCACGCTCTCCGGGTCGGTGAGCCGCTGGGAGATCAGCTTGCGCATGCCGGCCCGGACCAGGACGTCCGGAAAAATGCCGCGCTCGGTCAGTTCGATCAGGTTCATGCCCGGGATCATTCCTCTGTGTCGTGTCTTGGAGTTACCGCTTCGGCGGCCAGGGAATCAGCGCGCTGGTCGTGCGCATGTACTCGGCATAGCCCGGCTTGGATGCGGCCATGTGCCGCTCCAGGATCGGGATGCCCGACATCCTCATCAGCAGGAACCACATCACCAGGGGCGACACAAGCGCCGCGGGCCACCAGGCGGAACCCAGGGCCAGCGGGAGATAGGCCAGCCAGTGCAGGCACTCGAAGAAGTAGTTGGGGTGACGCGACCAGCGCCACAGGCCCTCGCGGCAGACCTGCCCGCGGTTGGCGGGATTGCCGCGGAAGCGCTCCATCTGGCGGTCCGCGATGCCCTCGCCGAGCACCGAGACCAGCCAGATCGCCGCGGCCAGCAGCAGCCAGGGCGATGCCAGCGGCTGCGGGTTGTAGGCGGCGACCAGGAAGGCGGCCGACAACAGCATCGCGAACAGCGTCTGGAAGTGGAAGAAGAAGAACATGTTGCGGTTGGCCTGCGCGCCCCACTCGTCGCGGAACTTCCGGTAGCGCCGGTCCTCGGGCTTGCCGTGGTTGCGCAGGAACAGGTGCAGGCCCAGGCGCAGGCCCCAGAGTGCGGCCATCAGGCCGAGCAGCAGGCGCTGCGGTTCCGGTGCCGGCCCCAGCAGCGCGTACAGCAATCCCAGGAAGCCGAGGCTCCAGGACCACACGGCATCGACGATGCCGGCGTTGGCGGTGCGCCACTGCACCACCCAGGCGAGGCTGATGAAGACGAAGACGCAGGCCAATCCGGTGGCGGCGGTGTGCAGGGCGGTCATGGGATTCCGGTGGTTTTGGCAGGATACGGCGCTCTCGCCGATCCGGATTCTAGCCGGCCTCGCCGAGGGCGCGGCTTGCGCCACTTCTCGTGCCGGATCAAGAATTGCGCCCCATGAATGCCCGCCCTTTCCGTCCGCCCGCCCTGGCCTGCCTGGGGATGCTTCTCCTGGCCGCCTGCAGCAGCCAGCCCCTGCGTCCCGACGAAGCGATGGAAGCCGCCGAGGTGGCGGTAGGCAAGGCCGGCACCGGGGTCGCCGCGCCGGACGCTCAGGGCCCGCTGTCGAGCGCCCGCGGCAAGCTCGACCAGGCCCGCGCCGCCCTGCAGGCCCTGGACTACCCGCGGGCCCGCCGGCTCGCCGAGCAGGCCCGTGCCGACGCGGAACTCTCCATTGCCCTGGCCGACCTGGCCAAGGCGCAGGCACGGCTGCAGCAAGTGCTGCCTGCCGCGGCGGAGACGCGCTGATGCGCCGCCTTGCCGCGATCCTGTTGCCCCTGCTGCTGGCGGCCTGCGCCTCCGCCCCCCGGACCAGCCCGGAGCTCGAGGCGCTGCGGGCGGAACTGGAGCAGCTGGAAAGAGACCCCCAGCTCGGCGGCCTGGCACCGGTCGCGATGGTGGAGGCCGACCGCGCCATCGATGCCGCCGCCGCATCGCTGGCGGCCGGCGACGGCGAACTGGAGCAGAAGCTCTACCTGGCCGGCAGCCGCCTGAAGATCGCGCGCGCCCAGGCGCAGCGGCGCGTCGTGGAGAACCGCATCCGCGCGCTGACCCTGGTGCAGGAGCGGGCGGTGCCGGTGCTGCAGGAAGTGGAGGGCATCGCGATCCCGCCGCCGGAACTGAGGCCGGAACCGGTACCCCCGGCGGCGGAAGCGCCCCCGGAGCTGCCGCCCGAATTGCCGCGGAAATCCGCCCTGCCCGCGCCGCCCGCGGAATAGCCGCGGAGTAACCGCAGCCTGGCTAGCTGCCCGCCGCCAGCGACAGGGGCAGCGGCAGGCGCCATTGCGCGCGGATCAGGCCGCCCTGCGGCTGCAGCAGCTGGAACTCGCCCCCCACCTCCGCGGCGCGTCGCTGCAGGTTGCGCAGCCCCATGCCGGGCCGCTTGCCGCCGGCCTCCGGCAACTGGCCCGCATGCTCCACCGCGAAGAACAGCACCCCGGCCTCGATCTGCAGGCGCACGGCAATGGCCGCGGGACGCGCATGGCGCAGGGCATTGCTCAGCGCCTCGCGCAGCATGCGCGAGGCATTGGCGGTCAGCACCGGGGACAGCCAGCATTCCGGCAGCTGCGCCGGCGCCTGCCAGGTCAGCGTCACTTCCGCGGCCTCGCAGCGGTCGGCCGCCTCGGAGCGCCACTGCGGCACCAGGTCCTGCAGGCGCTGCGCGCCGCCGCTGAGACAGTGCACCACCACTCGCACGTCCTCCAGCACCTCGCGCAGGCGGCTCTCGGTGGCCGTCTCCCGGGTCTGGCAGGCCACCGTCAGCAGCTTGGCGCAGGCGTCGTCGTGCAGGTCCTGGGCGATGCGCTGGCGCTCCAGCTCGGCCCCCTCGCCCAGCAGCCGGTCGCGCAGCATCAGCTTCTCGATCAGGCGCTGCAGCAGGTCCACCAGCGCCAGGTCCTGGCGCGAGAACAGGCGCCGGCCGCTGGCCGGATACTGCAGGCGGAAGGCCGGCTGCCCCAGGCCCGGATCCACGCGCAGGCTGACGCCGTCGTCCTCGATGCGATGGCCCGCCCGGGCCGGGTCCACCATCTCGATCTGCAGGGGGCGGAACAGCTCCGCCAGGCTGCGCCGCCACAGTTCGCGCGGATCCGGCTCGGCCGTGTCGAGCAGGCGGTCCAGCAAGGCCGCCACGTCGGCGCGGGGGCGCCGCACCAGGCGCTCGAGCAGCCACTGGCGCGCCGGGAAGTAGGCCCAGCCGATCACGGCCAGGGCCAGCGAGGCCGCCAGTGTCGGCTCGAACCCGAACCACATCACCAGCAGCAGGTCGGTCGCGATCACCAGGGCGCCGGCGATGAACAGCGTCCAGATGCGGAACCACCAGTCACCCAGGTCGAACAGGCGGAAGCGCAGGATGCCCAATGCGATGCCGGCGTAGATCAGCAGGAACAGCAGGAAGGCATAGGCCTGCAGGTTCGCCGTATCCACGCCGAACAGCTGCGGCACCATCGTCAGCATCACGAAGGCGCCGCTGCCGAGCAGCCAGGACAGCAGGAACCACAGCAGCGAGGCGCGGGCCAGCGGGTCGCTGCGCGTGTTGCGCCACTGCGCCGCCGCCAGGATGAAGGTGGACAGGAAGCCCAGCATGATCGGGGCATGGCGGCCGACCGGGATCGTCTCGAAGGCGCCGGCCGCCTGGGCCAGGACCCAGCCGACGTACCCTGCCACCAGTACCGGACCCAGCGGCGCACGGCCGAGGCGGCGCGGGTAGTACCACAGCAGCGCGATCAGCGCCGAGCAGAACACGAAGGCGCCGAGGCAGTTCAGCTCCGACAGCAGCCGGAACACCGGCCCGGGCAAGGCCAGTTCGCGCGTGCTGTAGACGGCGGCCGCGGGGGCAAAGGTCAGTACGCCCCAGGCGCTCAGCAGCAGGTAGCGCGCCGAAGCCTCGCCGGGGCGGAAGGCCCAGACGCCGGTGGCGATCAGCCAGGCCAGCAGGCCCACCAGGAGCTGCAGCCAGAACTCGAAGGGCAGCGAGCGCAGGGGACGATGATCCGCCGGCAGGAGGCGGTGCTCCTGCCCGCGGCCGTCGATCAGGCGCAGCTCCGGCTGGCGCATCAGCGAAGCCAGCCGGTCCTGGCGCAGCAGGAAGTCATGGAACTCGGCGTAGCGGCCGAAGCTGCCGTCCGGCTCCGGCGTGAGGTCGGCTTCCTGCAGCGGCAGCGGCTCGGCACCGGGCGCGGCCACCGCCGTCAGCACCATGCCGTCGGGCAAGGCGCCCGCCGGCCCGCCGGCCGCCAGCACCTGAGCCGACCGGGCGCCGGCGGCGTATCCCAGCTGGACGCCCAGCCAGGGCTGGCTGGTGGCCGCCAGCGTCGCGGCGATCATCACCAGGGCGGCGTAGAGCAGCGCCGCGATCAATCGCCGGTATGGCGCGGCGATGCCGCTGCGCCCGGGCGTCACGGCCCTCGCCCGCCGGCAAGGGCCAGCAGGGCGCTGGCGCCGTCGCGCAGCACCTCGCTCCAGGGCAGCCCGACGATCTCGCGGCCGGTGGCGGCGTCGACGAAGGGCATGCGCTCGCCGTCACCGATCACATAGCGGTAGTCCATCGTCACCTCGGTGCCCGGCGGCAGGTCGGCCAGCGCGAAGATGAAGCCCAGGTGCCAGAGCGCGCTGGGCGAATAGGAGTGGTTGACGTAGCACTCGTCGCTCCACTCGGGCGTCAGCGAGAAGCGGTCCTCGAACCAGCGCACGCTGGACTCCACCTCGCGCGAGTCCGCCGGGTAGCGGCGCAGCTGTGCCTCGGGCCAGACCGTGTGGATGTTGTCCGGCGCGATGATGACGCGTCCCCGCGCCACCGCCTCGTCCAGGAACAGGCCCTTGCCGGCACCGGCAATGGCGGATGCGTCGATCCGGTAGCGCGGCAGGATCATGCGGCGGCCTATTGCCGGGTCTGGTTGTCGCCGGTGGCGCTGTCGGCGTCGAGCAAGGCGCGGATGTCGGACTCGGAATAGCTGTACTCGCGGCCGCAGAACTCGCAGGTCACGGCCACGCGGCCGTGCTGCTCCAGCACCGGCTGCAGTTCCTCCTGCCCCAGCCCCAGCAGCATCGCCGAGATGCTGGCGTGGCTGCAGCGGCAGCGCAGGTTCACCGGGCGCGGCTCGAACACGCGGCGGTCTTCCTCGTGGAACAGGTGGCGCAGCAGGGTCTCGCCGTCCTTGGCCAGCATCTCCGGCTCGCTCACCGTGTGGGCCAGGGCCAGCATGTGTTCCCAGTGGGCATCGCCGTCCTTGACCTCGTCCGAGGGCAGGCGCTGCAGCATCAGGCCGACGAGGCGATCCGGGCCGGCGGCCAGGCGGATGAAGGTGGCCAGCTGCTCCGACTGCGTGAAGTAGCCCTCCAGCGCCTCGGCCAGCGATTCCCCGGCGACCTCGACGATGGCCTGGTAGTACTGCGTGCCCCGCGCCGGCTCCATCACCATGGCCAGCATGCCGTCGCCCATCAGCTCCCCGAACGGGCCGGCGGCGTCCGGCGTGGTCTTGGCCATGCCGCGCAGCTCCAGCTGGTGGTCGATCTGCGTCACCAGCAGCTGCAGCGCGCCGTTGCCCTTGAACTGCAGGTTGATGCGCCCCTCGAACTTCAGGTGCGAGGCCAGCAGCGGGGTCGCAGCCAGGGCCTGGCCCAGCAGGCGGTAGACGTCCGGCGCGTAGTGGCGCCAGCCGGTCATGTCCTGGATGCCTTCGCGCAGGTCGACGTAGGCGCCCCGGACGCCGCGCTCCGGGAACAGCAGTTCGCGCAGCTCGTTCACGGGGCCAGCTTTTCCTTCAGCAGCCGGTTCAGGGCGTCCGGATTGGCCTTGCCCTGCGTGGCCTTCATCGCCTGTCCGACGAAGAAGCCGAAGAGCTTGTCCTTGCCGGCCCGGTACTCCGCGAGCTGGCCCGGGTTCTTCGCCATCACGTCCTCGATGGCCTTGATGATGGCCGACTCGTCGGTGATCTGCACCAGGCCCTTGGCCTTGATGATGGTGTCGGCATCGCCCTCGCCCGCCAGCATCGCCTCGAACACGTCCTTGGCGATCTTGCCGGAGATGGTCTTGTCGGCGATGCGCGCCACCAGGCCTGCCAGCATCGGCGCGGTGACCGGCGAATCGCCGATCTCCTTGCCCAGCTTGTTGAGCGCGCCGAGCAGGTCGGTGATGACCCAGTTGGCGCAGGTCTTGGGGTCGCCGCCGGAGGTACTGACCACGGCCTCGTAGTAGTCGGCCAGGGCCGCCTCGCCGGTCAGCACGGTGGCGTCGTACTTCGGCAGGCCGTACTGCTCGACGAAGCGGTTGCGCTTGGCTTCCGGCAGCTCCGGCATGGTGCTGCGCACGCGCGCGACGTCCGCCGCGGTCACCACCACCGGCAGCAGGTCCGGATCGGGGAAGTAGCGGTAGTCGTTGGCGTTCTCCTTGCTGCGCATGGAGCGCGTCTCGCCGGTGTCCGGGTTGAACAGGCGGGTTTCCTGCACGATCTTGCCGCCGGACTCGATCACCTCGATCTGGCGCTCGATCTCGTACTCGATCGCCTTCTCGACGTAGCGGAAGGAGTTGACGTTCTTGGTCTCGGTGCGGGTGCCGAATTCCTTCTGGCCGCGCGGGCGCACGGAGACGTTGCAGTCGCAGCGGAAGGAGCCTTCCTGCATGTTGCCGTCGCAGATGCCGAGATACACGACCAGCTGGTGCAGCTTCTTGAGATAGGACACCGCCTCGGCCGAGGAGCGGATGTCCGGCTCGGAGACGATCTCCAGCAGCGGCGTGCCGGCGCGGTTGAGATCGATGCCGGACTGCCCGGCATAGGCGTCGTGCACCGACTTGCCGGCGTCCTCCTCCATGTGCGCGCGGGTGATGCCGATGCGCTTGGTGGAGCCATCCGCCAGCTCGATGTCGAGGTGGCCGTTGGCCACGATCGGCAGCTCGTACTGCGAGATCTGGTAGCCCTTGGGCAGGTCGGGGTAGAAGTAGTGCTTGCGCGCGAACACGCTGCGCTCGGCCACCTGCGCGTCCACCGCCAGGCCGAACTTCACCGCCATCTGCAGGGCGTCATGGTTCAGCACCGGCAGCACGCCGGGGAAGCCCAGCGTGACCGTGTCGGCCTGGGTGTTGGGCTCCGCGCCGTAGGCGGTGGCGGCGCCGGAGAAAATCTTCGTCTTCGTCATCAGCTGGCAGTGCACTTCCAGCCCGATGACGACTTCCCAGTTTGCGTTGCTCATGTCTTTACTCGAAACCCTTGGGCGACTGCGTGTGCCAGCCGGTGACCTGCTGGTACTGGTGCGCGACGTTCAGCAGCTTGGCCTCGTCGAAGAAATTGCCCATCAGCTGCATGCCCACCGGCAGTCCGTCCTTGAACCCGCAGGGCAGGCTCATCGCCGGGATGCCCGCCAGGTTGGCGGCGATGGTGTAGATGTCGTTGAGGTACATCGACACCGGGTCGTCGGTCTTGGCGCCGAGCTTGAAGGCGACATCCGTGGCCGTGGGGCCGAGGATCACGTCCACCTGCTCGAAGGCGCGGCGGAAATCGTCGTAGATCAGGCGGCGGACCTTCTGGGCCTGCAGGTAGTAGGCGTCGTAGTAGCCGTGGCTCAGCACGTAGGTGCCGATCATGATGCGGCGCTGCACCTCAGGCCCGAAGCCTTCGCCGCGGCTCTTCTCGTACAGCTCCTCCAGGTTCTTCGCCTGGGCGGAACGGTGGCCGTAGCGCACGCCGTCGAAGCGCGCCAGGTTGGAGCTGGCCTCGGCCGGGGCCACGACGTAGTAGGTCGGCACCGACAGCGGCGAGTTGGGCAGGGACAGCTCGGTGAACGTGGCGCCCAGCTTCTTCAGCTCGCCGATGGCGCCGTCGATGCAGGCGCGCACGCCGGCGTCCAGGCCGTCGGCGAAGTATTCCCTGGGCAGGCCCACGCGCAGGCCCTGGATCGAGCGGCCCAGGGGGGCGACGAGGTCGTCCACCGGGCGGTCCATGCTGGTGGAGTCCAGCGGGTCGAAGCCCGACATGGCCTGCAGCACCTGGGCGGCGTCCTCGGCCGAGCGGGCCACCACGCCGGCCTGGTCCAGGCTGGAGGCGAAGGCGATCATGCCGTAGCGCGACACCCGGCCGTAGGTCGGCTTGATGCCGGTGAGGTTGGTCAGGGCGGCGGGCTGGCGGATGGAGCCGCCGGTGTCGGTGGCCGTGGCCACGGGGGCCAGGCCGGCCGCGACCGCCGCCACCGAGCCGCCGGAGGAGCCGCCGGGCACGCGGGTGACGTCCCAGGGATTCTTCACCGGACCGTACCAGCTGGTTTCGTTGGAGGAGCCCATGGCGAACTCGTCCATGTTCAGCTTGCCCAGCATCGGCATGCCGGCCTCGGCCTGCAGCTTCTTCACGATGGTGGCGTCGTAGGGCGAGATGAACCTGTCCAGCATGCGGCTGGCACAGGAGGTCCGGACCCCGGTCGTGCAGAAAATATCCTTCTGCCCCAATGGGATACCAGTGAGGGGACCGCCCTCGCCGCGGGCCAGGCGGGCGTCCGCGGCATCGGCCGCCGCCAGGGCCTGGTCGGCGGTCACGGTGATGTAGCTGTTGAGCTGCGGATCGAGGGTCTCGATGCGCTTGAGGTAGTGCTGGGTGAGCTCGCGGGAAGAGAATTTCCTGGCCCGCAGGGCCTCGCCCAGTTGCTTGATCGACAGGGTATGCATGGATGTCCTTCAGGGCCCGGGGCGTCCCCGGGCGCAAATCACTCGATGACCTTCGGCACCAGGTAGAGGCCGTCCTGCACCGCCGGGGCGATGGCCTGGAAGGCCTCGCGCTGGTCGGGCTGGGTGACTTCGTCGGCGCGCAGGCGCTGGGTCATCTCCAGCGGATGGGCCATGGGCCCGACGCCCTCGGTCCTGGCCGCCGACAGCTGGCCGACCAGTTCCAGGATGTTGGAAATCTGGCCGGCGTAGGCCTCGGTTAAGGAAGGATTCAGTTCCAGGCGCGCCAGCTTGGCGACCTGCCGGATCTGCTCGGGGCTCAGGCTCATTTTTGGGTGAGAATCGTTTAAGATGTGCGGATACGCAATTCTAATGAATTGTGCCATGCGTCCGCATCGCCGGCCGCCCGCCACAACACGAATCACCACGCCCAAAAGACACTCCGATGTTCGACGCCGTTCGCCGTCTGTTCGTTAACGACCTTTCCATCGACCTGGGCACCGCCAACACGCTGGTCTACGTGCGTGACGAGGGTATCGTGCTGAATGAGCCCTCGGTGGTCGCGATCCGCATGGATTCCCGCGGCGCCAAGAAGGTCGAGGCCGTGGGCATCGAGGCCAAGCAGATGCTCGGCCGCACCCCCACCAACATCACCACCGTCCGCCCCCTGCGCGACGGCGTGATCGCCGACTACACCGTCACGGAGAAGATGCTGCAGCACTTCATCCGCAAGGTGACCAAGGGCCGCATGGCGCGCCCGCTGACCCGCGTCGTGGTCTGCGTGCCCTACGGCTCCACCCAGGTGGAGCGCCGCGCCATCCGCGAGTCGGTCGAGAACGCCGGCGCCCGCAAGGTCTGGGTCATCGAGGAGCCTATCGCCGCCGCCCTGGGCGCCGGCATCCCCATCGGCGAGGCCCGCGGCTCCATGGTCGTGGACATCGGCGGCGGCACCTCCGAGGTGGCCGTGATCTCGCTCAACGGCATCGTCTACGCCGAGTCGGTCCGCATCGGCGGCGACAAGTTCGACGAGGCCATCGTTTCCTACGTGCGCCGCCAGTACAACATGCTGATCGGCGAGGCCACGGCCGAGCGCATCAAGATCCAGATCGGCACCGCCTTCCCGGGCCATGAAGTGCAGGAAATCGACGTCGTCGGCCGCCACCTGGCCGCCGGCGTGCCGCGCAACTTCACGATGAACTCCAACGAGATCCTCGACGCGCTGCAGGAGCCGCTGTCCGGCATCGTCAAGGCCGTGAAGCAGGCCCTGGAACGGACCCCGCCGGAACTGGGCTCCGACGTCGCCGAGCGCGGCATCGTGCTGACCGGCGGCGGTGCCCTGCTGCGCGACCTGGACAAGCTGATCTCCGAGGAGACCGGCCTGCCGGTGATCATCGCCGACGACCCGCTGACCTGCGTGGCCCGCGGCGGCGGCATGGTGCTGGACATGCTGGACCGCCAGGGCGACTTCTACAGCCTCGACTGAGCAGGCTGCGGGCCGGGGCCGGGCGGCGTCAGCCCCGGCTCCGGCCTCTCCCCCGAAAGCCCTGAACCCGGCAGGCGTCGCCGCCCTCCTGCAGCCGTTGCACCCCGGGGGCTTCAGGACTATGCTGCGCGTGATGATTCATTGACATTTCTTACCAAACGCGCGCAACTTGAACACAACCCTGTACGACAACCACCGCCGTCCGTTGTTCCCCCGGGGACCCGGCGTGGGGTTGCGCGCGTTCTTCCTGATGCTTTGCGCGCTGGGGCTGATGGTCAACGACTACCGCGGCGAGGGCCTGCAATCGGTCCGCGGCACGGTCGAATGGCTGCTGACCCCGGTGGTCTGGCTCGCCTCGGTGCCGTCGCGCATGCTGCGGGCGGCCGGTGACATCGACACCCGCGGCTCGCTGGAGCGCGAGAACATCGAGCTCAAGCAGAAGCAGCTGGTGCTGGAATCCCGCCTGCAGAAGTTCGCCGCGCTGGAGGCCGAGAACCGCCGCATCCGCGAACTGCTGTCCTCCGCCAGCCAGCTCCGGGAGCGGGTGCTGATCGCCGAGATCACCAGCGTCAGCCAGGACCCCTACCGCCACCAGATCACCCTCAACAAGGGCGAGCGCCACGGCGTCTACCGCGGCCAGGCCCTGGTCGATGCCCACGGCATCATGGGCCAGGTGACCGAGCTGGCGCCGGGCAGCGCCAAGGCGCTGCTGATCACCGATCCCGACCACGGCATCCCGGTGGAGATCAACCGCAGCGGCCTGCAGACCATCGCGGTGGGGCGCGGCGACGGCAAGGGCCTGCGCCTGCCCTTCCTGCCCAGCAACGTCGACATCCGCGTCGGCGACCTGCTGGTGTCCTCGGCGCTGGGCGGCCGCTTCCCTGCCGGCTACCCGGTCGGCCAGGTCTACGAGGTCAAGCACGTCGCCGGCGAGCACTTCATGGAGGCCTACGCCTACCCGGCCGCCAAGCTGAACCAGGGCCGGCAGACGCTGCTGGTCTGGGTGGAGGACGTTCCCTCCGCCCCGGGCACCCCGGCCGCCGTGAAGCCGCTGCTGCCGCCCGGCCCCGCCCCGGCGGCCCCGACTGCGGCGCCGTCCGCCGCCCCGGCGGCCGCTCCCGCGGCAGCCGTCCCGGCTGGCCCGGCACCGGCCACCGCCGCCCCCACGCCCACGCCTCCTGCGGCAGCACGCCCCGCGGCAGCCGTGGCGGCGCCTGCCGCCGCTACGCCCGCCGCCGCGCCGCGCCCGGCACCGCCTCCTGCGGCGCCCGCGGCCCCGGGCGCCGGCCGATGACCGGCATGCTCAACGCGGGCTTCCTCATCAGCCTGCTGCTGGCCCTGGTGCTGCAGATGGTGGTCCTGCCGGACTGGCTGGCGGCGGCGCGGCCGCTGTGGATTCCCCTGATCCTGTCCTACTGGGCGCTGCGCGAGCCGCGCGTGCCGGTGCTGCTGCCGGCCTTCCTGGTCGGACTCTGCTGCGACGTGCTGTTCGGCAGCGTGCTGGGCCAGCATGCCCTGGGCTTCGTGCTGGTCACCTTCCTGGTAGCCCGCCTGCGCGCCTTCTTCGTGCTGTTCCCGCTGTGGCAGGCCACGCTGGCGCTGATCCCGGCCTGGGTCGCCTACGCCTTCCTGATGTTCTGGATCGACGGCCTGACCAAGCACCGCGGCGACGACTGGCTGCGCTGGCTGCCGGTGGTCTCGACCTCGCTGTTCTGGCCGCTGGTCTACACCATCATGGAGCTCATCCGGCAGCCGCCGGAAGAGGAATAAGGCCGCCCCATGGCCCTGGGCTCCATCAAGAACCTCCACCGGGAGCGCCAGGCCTTCCTGGCCCGTGCCCTGTTCGGCACCGTCTTCTGCCTGGTCTGCAGCTCGATCCTGATCGCACGCCTGTTCGACCTGCAGGTGCTGCAGAACGAGTACTTCCAGACCCGCGCCAACGAGAACCGCATGCGCGTGATGCCGGTGGCGCCGGTGCGCGGCCTGATCTACGACCGCCATGGTGCACTGCTGGCGCAGAACAAGCCGGCCTTCGTGCTGGAAGTGGTGCCCGAGCAGGTGGAGGGCATGGACACGCTGCTGCAGCGGCTGTCCGGCGTGGTGCAGCTCACCGACCAGGACATCGCCCGCTTCAAGGACCGCGTGCGCAAGACGCCGCGCTACCGGCCGGTGCCGCTGCGCAACAACCTGACGATGGAGGAACTGGCGCGCTACGAACTGGACCGCCATGCCTTCCGCGGCGTGGACGTGTCCGCCGGACTGACGCGCAACTATCCGCTGGGAGCCTCCGGCGCCCACATCATCGGCTACGTCGGCGGCATCACCGAGAAGGAACTCTCCGATGCGCCGGAGAACACCTACGAGGGCCTGTCGCTGATCGGCAAGACCGGCGTCGAGAAGAGCCACGAGGACACGCTGCGCGGCAAGTCCGGCGCCAAGATCATCGAGGCCAATGCCTATGGCCGCCCCCTGCGCGAGCTGGACTACCGCCGCGGTTACCCCGGCCGCAACCTCTATCTCAGCGTCGATTCCAAGGTCCAGCTGATCGCGGAACAGGCCCTGGGCGAGCTCGACGGCGCCGTGGTGGCGATCGACCCGCGCTCGGGCGAGGTCATCGCCCTGGTCAGCAAGCCGGGCTTCGATCCGCACCTGTTCATCGAGGGCATCGACGTCAAGACCTACAAGGCCCTTTCCAACGACCCCAAGCGGCCGCTGTTCAACCGCGCCCTGCAGGGCACCTACCCGCCGGGCTCCACGGTGAAGCCGGCCATGGCCATGGCCGGCCTGGAGTATGGCGTGGTGACGCCGGAGGACGGGGTCTACTGCCGCGGCGAGATGAGCCTGCCCGGCTCCAGCCGCAAGTACCGCTGCTGGAAGCGCAGCGGCCACGGCTTCCAGGACATGGTCGGCGGCGTGATGCGCTCCTGCGACATCTATTTCTACGAGCTGGCGATCAAGCTCGGCATCGACCGCATGCACGATTCGATGACCCGCCTGGGCCTGGGCCACAAGACCGGCGTGGACCTGCCGCTGGAGGGCTCCGGCCTGTTTCCCTCGCGCGAGTGGAAGCTGCGGCGGCGCAAGGAGCAGTGGTATCCCGGCGAGACCCTCAACATCGGCATCGGCCAGGGCTACACGCTGACCACGCCGCTGCAGCTGGCGCAGATGACCGCGCGCATCGCCATGCGCGGCAAGGGCTTCAAGCCGCACGTGGTCTACGCCACGCAGGACGCGATCACGCGCGAGGTGACGCGCGTGCCGCCGGAGCCGCTGGAACCGATCGAGCTGAAGGACAACCACAACTGGCAGCGCGTGATCGACGCCATGATCGACGTGGCTCATGGCGCCGGCGGCACCGCGGCGCGCATCGGCCGCGACTCGCCCTACCGCATCGCCGCCAAGACCGGCACCGCCCAGGTCGCGGCCATGCGCCAGGACGAGAAGAAGGCGCGTTCACTGGAGTCCACGCCGCTGCACCTGCGCGACCATGCGCTGTTCGTGGCCTTCGCCCCGGCCGACGATCCCAAGATCGCCGTGGCGGTGATCGCCGAGCATGCCGGCCACGGCGGTTCCGTGGCGGCGCCGATCGCGCGCCAGGTGATGGACATGTACCTGCTCGGCGAGGTGCGCTACAACGCCGCCGCCAAGCCGGCCGCGGCCGCTCCGGTCGCGACTCCCGATGCCGACGGGCATGTCCACGATGAAGACGTGGAGGATTGAATGAACGGGCTGCCGTCATGATCGCCGAAGTCATCTACCGCGTCCGCCGCGGCGGCCCCGACAAGCCCGAGCCGGGCATGGCCGACCTGCTGGAAAGCTGGCACATCGACATGTGGCTGCTGCTGCTGCTGGCCACCGTGGCCGGCCTGGGCATGTTCGTGATCTATTCCGCCTCGGGCCATTCGATCCCGGCGGTGGTGAACCAGGCCGAGCGCTTCCTGCTCGGGCTGTTCGTGATGGCGGTGGTGGCACAGGCCCCGCCGGAGTTCTACCGCATGCTGGCGCCCTGGCTCTACGGCCTGACGCTGCTGCTGCTGCTGCTGGTGGAGGTGATCGGCGACCACGCCATGGGCGCGCAGCGCTGGCTGGACCTGGGCTTCATCCGCTTCCAGCCCTCGGAACTGATGAAGCTGGCCATGCCGATGACGCTGGCCGCCTTCCTGCACCACCGCCGCCTGCCGCCGCGGCCGCTGACGCTGCTGGCCTCGCTGGTGATCCTGGGCGTGCCGACCGTGCTGATCATGGTGCAGCCCGACCTCGGCACCTCGATGCTGGTGATCGCGGCCGGCGGCTTCACGCTGTTCTTCGCCGGGCTGCAGTGGCGCTGGATCCTGGGCGCGCTGGCCGCGGTGGGCGCCGCCGCGCCGATCCTGTGGGAGCGCCTGCACGACTACCAGCGCAAGCGCATCCTGACGCTGCTGGATCCGGAGAGCGATCCGCTGGGCGCCGGCTACCACATCACGCAGTCCAAGATCGCCATCGGCTCCGGCGGCCTGTTCGGCAAGGGCTGGCTGGAAGGCACCCAGGCCAAGCTGGAATTCCTGCCCGAGGCGCATACCGACTTCATCTTCGCGGTGTTCGCCGAGGAGCTGGGGCTGATCAGCGTGCTGGTGCTGCTGTCGGTGTACCTCTGCATCGTCGGACGCTGCCTGTGGATCGCGGTGCGTGCGCAGGACAGCTTCCAGCGCCTGCTCGCCGGCGCCCTGGGCATGACCTTCTTCATCTACGTCTTCATCAACATCGGCATGGTCATCGGCCTGCTGCCGGTGGTGGGCGTGCCGCTGCCGCTGTTCAGTTTCGGCGGCACCTCCATGGTGAGCCTGCTGGCGGGCTTCGGTATGCTCATGTCCATCCATACCCATCGAAAGCTACTGGCCAACTAAGGACCTGCATGCGCCTACCCCTCGCACTGGCCCCGTTGCTGCTGCTGTGCACCGCCGCCGCCTCGGCCGACTACGGCAGCCACCCCAAGGCCGCGACGCTGCTGGAACGGCTGCGCCAGGAGCATGGCTTCAGCGCCGCGGAGCTGGATTCGGTCCGTGCCGCGCTGAGCGAGGCGCAGCGCCTGCCGCAGCTGGTGGAGATGGAGCAGAAGGCACCCGAGCGCACCGAGACCTGGACGCGCTATTCCAGCCGCATCGACCAGAGCCGCATCGACGGCGGCGTCGCGGTGCTGCGCGACCAGCAGCCCTTCCTGGACCGGGCGGAAGAAGAGTTCGGCGTGCCGCCGGCCGTGATCGCCGCGATCCTGGGCATCGAGACCCGCTACGGCCGCATCACCGGCAACATCCGCGTGCTGGACGCCCTGGCCACGCAGGGCTTCGAGCACCCGACGCGCTCGGCCTTCTTCGCCAGCGAGCTGGAGCACTTCTTCGTGTTCTGCCGCGACTTCCGCCGGGACCCGGCCGCCATCAAGGGCTCCTATGCCGGCGCCATGGGCGCGGCGCAGTTCATGCCCAGCAACTACCGCCGCCTGAGCCTGGACTACGATGGCGAGAACGGGCGGGACCTGTGGACCCTGCCGGATGCGGTCGGCTCCATCGGCCACTACTTCATGCGCTACCGGCCGTCGCAGGCCTGGCGCCGCGGCGAGCCGCTGATCATCCCGGCGCGCCTGCTGGCGCCGCTGCCGGCGGGCACCGAGGTCAACGGCAAGGCCACGGCCTACAACGCCGGCGCCCTGCTGCGCGCCGGCTGGCTCGCCGCCGACGTCGACCTGCCGCCGGACACGCCGGTCGGCATCATCCAGCTGCCGCTGGATGACGGCAGCCAGGAATACTGGCTGGCGCTGCACAATTTCTACACCGTGATGACCTACAACCCGCGTACCTTCTACGCCATGGCCGTGGCGCAGCTGGCCCAGCGCATCCAGCAGCGGCTGGCGGCGGAGGCCCGGTGAGATTGCGCGCGGCGGGCATCGTCCTGCTCTGCACGCTGCTGGCGGCCTGCGTCACCGCGCCGCCCGCACCCGAGCGCAAGGCGCCGCGGCGTCCGCCACCCCCGCCGCAGCAACCGGCGCCCAAGGTCTCCCGCACGCCGGGACTGCCGCCCGAATTCGTTCCCGGCCCGGCGCCGCTGAGCGAGCGCGACCGCGGCCCCGCTCCCGAGGAAATTCCGGCGGGCATCGAGCTGACGCCGGACGCCGTGCCGCAGGAAGAGCCGCGCAGCCGTTCCGGCAACTCGCCGGAGTACCAGGTCTTCGGCAAGACCTACCGCACCATGAGCCAGGCCGGCAGCTTCCGGGAGCGTGGGCATGCCTCCTGGTACGGCAAGAAATTCCATGGCCGCAAGACCGCCAACGGCGAGATCTACGACATGTTCAAGATGACGGCGGCGCACAAGACCCTGCCGCTGCCGAGCTACGTCCGGGTCACCAACCTGGCCAACGGCAAGAGCACCATCGTGCGCGTCAACGACCGCGGCCCCTTCCACAAGGGACGCATCATCGACCTGTCCTACGCCGCGGCCGCCAAGCTCGAGATCATCAACCACGGCGCAGTGGAGGTGGAGATCGAGGCCGTGAATCCCGACAGCCCGGCGCCGCCCACGGCCGTCGCGGCGGTGCCGGCTCCGGTGCCGGCGGAGAGTCCGCCCCCACTGGAACCGAAGGCCGAGCTCCGTTCCGCACCCGCGGCCGGCCAGGGCTGGCTGCAGGTGGCCAGCTTCATCGATCCGATCAACGCGGTGGCCCTGCGCGAAGAGCTGCAGGGCAAGGGCTTCGCCGGCGCCACGGTGATCACCACCGATCTCGGCGGCGAAGTCCTGCATCGGGTGGTGACCGGGCCGTTCCACGACGAGACCTCGGCCGCCGACCTGCGGCGGCGGCTGCGCGGGCATGGATACGCGGCGGAGTGGATGACCCAGTGAGGGCAGCGAACCCGCCTGCGGCGCAGGCCGATCCTGCACCCGCGATGCCCGCCGGACCGTGGTACGGCCGTGCGTCGCGGGCGCAATCTCGACGCGCCCGCGACGGCCTCTTCGCTACCCTCGAGGAGCCCTTACAGGCCGGCCCCGATTTTGCTGCACTGCGATAAACTAGTGAATCTTTGTTGCAACACCAGAAGACCATGAAACGCCTGCTCGCCCTGCCCCTGCTGTCCCTGTCCCTGTCCCTGCATGCCGCCATTCCCGCGGCGCCGACCCTGGAAGCCTCGAGCTATGCCCTGCTCGACTACGACAGCGGCGAGCTGCTGGCCGCCAGCAACCCGGACCAGCGCGTGGGCCCGGCCAGCATCACCAAGGTGATGACCGCCTATGTCGTGCTCGAGGAGATCCGCCAGGGCCGCATGAAGCTGGAGGACACCGCCTTTGTCAGCGAGAAGGCCTGGCGCCAGGGCATCGACTCCTCCGAGTCGCGCATGTTCGTGCAGGTCGGCACGCGCGTGCCACTGGAAGCGCTGCTGCACGGCGTCATCACGCAGTCCGGCAACGACGCCAGCGTGGTGCTGGCGGAGCACGTCGCCGGCAGCGAGGAGGCCTTCGCCGAGCTGATGAACCAGCAGGCCGCCAGGATCGGCATGAAGAACACCCACTTCGCCAATGCCCCCGGCATGCCGGACCCGCAGCACTACAGCACCGCGCGCGACCTGACCCTGCTCGGCCGGGCGCTGATCCAGAGCTTCCCGGAGCAGTACAAGTGGTTCGCGCTGCCGGACTACACCTACAACGGCATCACCCAGCCCAACCGCAACCTGCTTCTGAAGAAGGACCCGAGCGTCGATGGCATCAAGACCGGCCACACCTCGGAAGCCGGCTACTGCCTGCTGGCCTCGGCACAGCGCGACGGCCGCCGCCTGATCTCCGCGGTGATGGGCACCAAGAGCTGGGCCTACCGCGAGCAGGCCAGCCTGGAGCTGCTGAACTGGGGCTTCCGCTTCTTCGAGAGCGCCCAGTTGCTCGGCCCCACCAAGCCCGCGGGCACGGTCAAGGTCTGGAAGGGCGCCGCCGGCGAAGTGCAGGTGGGCACGCTCAAGCCGGTCGCCATCACCCTGCCCCGCGGCGAAGCCGCTCGCGTGCAGGCCAGCTGGCAGCAGGAAGGCGAGGCCATCGCGCCGTTCGCCGCCGGCCAGAAGCTGGGCACGCTGACGCTGACGCTGGACGGCAAGCTGCTGCGCACCGAACCGCTGGTGGCGCTGCAGGACGTGGGCAAGGGCGGCTTCTGGCGCCGCCTGATCGACACGATCCGTCTCTGGTTCGCTTGAAAATACGGATAAGCCTGCTGCGCGGCCCGATCTTGCATCTCCGGTGCTCGCCGTACTTCAGTACGGCCCCGCTCCTCGCTGCAACCCCGGACCGCTCGCGGCGGCTTCTCCGCATTTTCGGAAAGTTTGGGTAAGGTTCAGCAGTGAATCCCCTGCCGCCCCTGATCGTCCGCCACCTGGGCCGCCGCGACTACGCGGAGGTCTTCGAGGAGCAGCGTGCCTTCACCGATGGGCGTGGGCCGGATACGGCCGACGAGCTGTGGTTCCTGGAGCATGACCCGGTATTCACCCAGGGGCAGGCCGGCAAGGCCGAGCACCTGCTGATGCCGGGGGCCATCCCGGTGGTCCAGTCGGACCGCGGCGGGCAGGTGACCTACCATGGCCCGGGCCAGATCGTGGTCTACCTGCTGATGGACCTGCGGCGCCTGGGCTACTCGATCCGCTCCCTGGTGACGCGGATCGAGCAGTCCCTGGTCGATACCCTGGCGGGCTACGGCATTGCCGCCGCCGCCGACCCCCAGGCCCCAGGCGTCTATGTCGACGGCGCCAAGATCGCCTCCCTGGGGCTGCGCGTGCGCCAGGGCTGCAGCTACCACGGCCTGTCGCTCAACGTGGACATGGACCTGGAGCCCTTCTCGCGCATCAATCCCTGTGGTTACCAGGGCTTGCGCATGGCCCAGCTGCGTGAACTGGGCGGGCCGGCGGACTTGTCCGTGGTGGCAGCGGAGCTCGAAAAGCACTTGCGCTTGCGCCTATCCCCCCATAGTGGGGTGTGATACAGGTCCGTTCCGGCGGCCCGGCCTACCCGGTCTGGGCTAAAATGGCCCCTTCGCAGCCGGGGTCATGAACCGAATGGCGGCGAGGGCATCCAAGAACAAATATGACGAACCCCACCCCACAAGCCGACGATGTGCTGGTACGCGTGCGTGGCCTGTCCTTCGGTCATGGCAGCCGCGTCATCTATGACGGCATCGATGTCGACATCCCGCGCGGGAAGGTCACGGCCATCATGGGCCCCTCCGGCACCGGCAAGACCACCCTGCTGCGCCTGATCGGCGGCCAGTGGCATCCCAAGGCCGGCACGGTCTCCTTCGACGGCGTGGACGTGCACCAGCTCAAGCGCCGCGAACTCTATGCGCTGCGCAAGCGCATGGGCATGCTGTTCCAGAACGGCGCCCTGCTGACCGACCTCAATGTCTTCGACAACGTCGCCTACCCGCTGCGCGAGCACACCCGGCTGCCGGAGTCGGTCATCCGCGACCTGGTGCTGATGAAGCTGCAGGCCGTGGGCCTGCGCGGCGCCCGCGATCTCTGGGTCTCGCAGCTTTCCGGCGGCATGGCACGGCGCGTGGCGCTGGCCCGCGCACTGGCGCTGGACCCGGAAATGGTCATGTACGACGAACCCTTCGCCGGCCAGGACCCGATCACCATGGGCGTGCTGATGCGCCTGATCCGCACCCTGAACGATGCCCTGGGCCTGACCTCGATCGTAGTGTCCCACGACATCACCGAGGTGCTGTCGATCAGCGACTACGCCTACGTCATCGCCGACGGCAAGATCGCCGCGCACGGCACGCCGGCGGACCTGCGCGACCATGCCTCGCCCTGGGTGCAGCAGTTCCTGACCGGCGCCGACGACGGCCCGGTGAGCTTCCACGCCAAGGCGCCGGAGTACCTCGCCGACCTGATGGGAGAAAAGGCTTGAGCGCCGCCGTCGAAATCATCGCCAGCTTCCTCGCCGGCCTGGGCCGGGCGCAGTTCTTCCTGCTCAGCGTCCTCGGCGGCGTGCCGGCGGCGCTGGCGCGTCCGCGCCTGGTGATCCAGCAGCTCTACATGGTCGGCGCCCTGTCGCTGATCATTATCGTCATCTCGGGCAGCTTCATCGGCATGGTGCTGGCGCTGCAGGGCTACCGCACCCTGGTGCGCTTCGGCGCCGAGGATTCGCTGGGCGTGCTGGTGACGCTGTCGATCATCCGCGAACTGGGTCCGGTGGTGACGGCCCTGCTGTTCGCCGGCCGCGCCGGCTCGGCCCTGGCCGCCGAGATCGGCCTGATGAAGGCCACCGACCAGCTCTCCGCCATGGAAATGATGGCCACCGATCCGGTCAAGCGCGTGATCGCGCCGCGCTTCGTCGCGGGCGTGATCGCCGTGCCGCTGCTGACGGCGATCTTCTGCGTGATGGCGATCGGCATCGCCGGCGGCCACGCCATCGGCGTGGAGCTGCTGGGCGTGGATGCCGGCAGCTACTGGTCGCAGATCCGCGCCAGCACCGAGGCGGCCGACATCCGGCAGATGCTGATCAAGGCCGGCGTGTTCGGCTTCACCGTCAGCTGGATCGCGGTCTACCAGGGCTACCACGCCGCCCCCACTTCCGAGGGCGTCTCGCGTGCCACCACCGGCACCGTGGTGGTGTCCTCCCTGGCGATCCTGGCCCTGGACTTCATCCTGACGGCGTTCATGTTCCGTTAAACCGTCCCCGAATAAGTTAGAGCACAAGACATGCAATCGAGAGCGCTGGAAATACTGGTTGGCCTGTTCGTCTGCCTCGGCGTGGCCGCGGTGTTCGTCCTGACCTTCCGCGTCGCGAGCCTGGACGCCGTGGGCAACGGCGACGGCTACCGCGTCACGGCGATGTTCGAGAACATCGGCGGGCTCAAGGCGGGATCGGCGGTGACCCTGTCGGGCGTCAAGGTCGGCCGCGTGCAGGGCATCGCGATCGACCCGGACACCTTCGAGGCCGTGGCCACGCTGTACATCAGCAAGGCCTACAGCACGCTGCCGGAAGACAGCTCGGCCAAGATCCTGACGGCCGGCCTGCTCGGCGAGCAGTACATCGGCCTGGAGATCGGCGGGGCCGAGGAAGTGCTGAAGGAAGGCAGCCGCATCAAGTCGACCCAGTCCGCCCTGGTTCTCGAGAACCTGATCGGTCAGTTCCTCACCAACATGGCGTCGCGCAGCAATGACGCTGGCAATGCAGCGAAGCAGGAGTAAGGCAGTGATGATCAAGCAATGGTTGACGGGTGTCGCCGCGGCGCTGGGCCTGGCCGTGGCCGCGCAGGCGCTGGCCGCCCCTTCCGCGCCCGACGAGACGCTGAAGGCCGCCGTGGCCGAGATCCAGGACCTGCTGGCCAAGAACCACGCCAAGTACAAGGCCGACAAGCCGGGCTACTTCAAGATGGTGGACGAGAAGATCGTTCCCCATTTCGACGTGCCCTACATCGCGCGCAGCGTACTGGCGCGCAACTGGAAGACCGCCACCCCGGAGCAGCAGGCGCGCTTCCAGGATGCCTTCAAGAACATGCTGATCCGCTCCTACGCGGACGCCATGATCGAGAACTATGACTCCGTGAAGGTGGAGTGGAAGCCGGTGCGCATGGCCGAGGGCGCCACCGACGCCACCGTCAACACCAACCTGCTGCGCAACGGCAAGCCGCCGGTGGGCATCGGCTTCTCCATGCGCCTGGTCGGTGCCGACTGGAAGATCACCGACATCACCATCGAGAACCTGTCGCTGGTGCAGAACTTCCGCGGCCAGTTCGCCTCGGAGCTGAAGAAGAGCGACCTGAACAGCCTGATCACGCGCATGGAAGGCGGCCAGTTCACCACCGACACGCCCAAGTCGGGCGGCTCGGCTCCGCAGTGAGCGTCCTGCCGGAAAGGCTGGACCTGGCCAGCGTGCCGGGGCTGATGTCCCGCGCCGACGCGCTGGCGGCCGGCGGTACGCTGGACCTGTCCGGCGTGCGCGAGGTGGACAGCGCCGGAGTGGCTTTCCTGGTGGAGCTGCAGCGCCGGGCGCAGCGCCAGCAGCGCACGCTGGCTTTCACCGGCGCGGGCGAGGGCCTGCGCCGCCTGGCGGCATTCTTCGAACTGGACACGCTGCTGAAGCTGGCGTGAGAGCGGTAGGGCCGCGGGGGGCGGCGGAGCGATGCGTATCCAACTGATTGCCGTAGCAGGCCTGCTGCTGGCGGGCTGTGCCCACAGCCCCAGCTACGACCCGCAGGACCCGCTGGAACCGCTCAACCGCAAGGTCTACGCCTTCAACATGAAGGTCGACCGCTACGTGGCCAAGCCCCTGGCGGAGACCTACGTCGCCGCCACGCCGCCGGAGGTCCGCACCGGCATCCACAACTTCCTGGACAACCTCGTCTATATCCGGGTGATCGCCAACGACCTGCTGCAGGCCAAGTTCAAGCAGGCGGGCCTGGACACCACGCGCTTCCTGATGAACACCACCTTCGGCCTGGCCGGCTTCCTGGACCCGGCGACGATGGTGGGCCTGGAGCGCAACAACGAGGACTTCGGCCAGACCCTGGGGCGCTGGGGCGTGGGGCAAGGCTGGTACCTGATGCTGCCCTTCCTCGGGCCCAGCACCAACCGCGACCTGGTCGGCAACAACGTCGGCGACTATTTCACCAACCCGCTGCTCTACGCCGACCTGCATGACCGGGTGGAACTGGGCTACCAGGGCGTGCGGCTGGTGGATGCCCGCAGCGGCCTGCTGGGCAGCGAGAGCTTGCTGGAGCAGCAGCTCGATCCCTACGTCTTCGTGCGCGGCCTCTACCTGCAGCGCCGCCAGAACCTGGTCTACGACGGCAACCCGCCGCCGGAAGACGATTTCGACGACGAAGACGACAACGGCTAGCGGCGCGCTGCGCCAGGCGCGCCGGGAGCCGGAAGCGGCGGCGATGGCCTTCAGGGCATCGCACGCGCAGCGGCGGCATCCATGACGGGACTTCCTCCTCCCCCGGCTTCTCCAGGGCCGGACGTTCGGCGATGCAGGCAATGCCTTTGAGGCATCGCCTGCATCGCCTCACCCAGCCAGGTTGCGTTGGCGGCGGCTCTCGCGGTACTGCACCGGGGTGATGCCGGACCAGCGCTTGAAGGCGCGGTAGAAGGTGCTGGGCTCGGAGAAGCCGGTCAGGTAGACGATGTTCTCGATCGGCTCGTCGGTGGAGCGCAGCAGCTTGCGCGCCAGCGCGTAGCGGAAGTCGGCCAGCACTTGGCTGAAGCTGGTGCCGGCGCGGGACAGCTCGAAGCGCAGGCGCCGCGTCGGCACCCCGAGTTCCCGCGCCACGTCCTCCAGGTCGCACTTGTCCAGCTCCAGGCGCTGCGAGAACACCTTGCGGATGCCCTCGATCAGGTCCTGGCGCTTGAGATTGGACAGGCGCTTCTCCGCCAGCTCCTCGTGCAGCTTGAGCAGGTCCGGGTCCCAGCGCGGCGAGCGGTAGGCCAGCAGCTTGGGGTCGAACCAGATCTCGCTTTCGGGGGCGTCGAACTCCACCGGGCAGCCGAAGACCTTCTCGTACTCGGCCGGGTCGATGCGGCGGTCGAAGCGCAGGCGCACCTTCAGGGGTGCGAAATTGCGCTCCGTCACCGACCGGGCGAAGGCGATCAGCTCGTAGAGCACGCAGATCTCGGTATGGCGCAGCTGCGGTGCGTCCAGGGCGCCACCCTGCACCACCAGCCGCGAGCCCCGCTCGTCCTGGATGATGCGCACGTTCATGGCGTCGCTGAGCAGGCGCATGTACTTGAGGGAGCGGCCTACGCCCTCGCCCAGGGTCTGGCTGCTGAAGATCAGGTATTCCAGCACCTCGCCATGGAACACCGGCAGGTGCGGGCAGAGGTGCAGGCCCACTTCCTGGTCGCCGCTGACCTGCTCCACCACCTGCCAGAACAGGGTCTGCAGGGCGTGCTCGGTCCGGATTTCGCGCAGGGGCAGCTTCTCGGCGTGGTAGCCCAGCTGGCGGTAGATCGCGTCCACGTCCAGACCGGCCTTGACCATCCCGGCATGGATGATCTGGAGCAGTTGCCCCGAATCCTTCATCGGCTCGTCTCTCCTGCGGGCTTCTGTGTCGTAGGTCTTGGCCCTGCGGCCATTCTAGGTTTGCCGGGCCGCCAGTGTCACTTCCGCCCCAGGGCTTCGATTCCAGCGTCCGATGGCAATGTTAGCCTGCCGGGGAACGGCGCATAAACTGCGGCCCCAGGGGCAGGACACCCCGAAGAGGGGATGGAAGCGGCAGGAGGATGCCGGCCGGGCGGCCGGACAGGAGGAATCGGGCGCCAGGGCGCCCGGCCGGCCCGGAAGCCGGGGAAAAGCCCGGGCGTGCGGCCCTGCGCCGCCGCGCCGCCCGGAAGGCCCTGCCGGCGGCCGCCGGCCAGGCCCGCGACGATCCGCCGGGGGTCAGACCCGGGCGAGATAGAACTCCACCGCCCGGCGGCGGTTGCCGACGCCGAACTTGGAGTAGATGTTGCGCAGGTGGTGCTTGACCGTGTTGATCGACACCTTCAGGGAGTCCGCGATCTCCTTGTCCATCATCTTGCGAGAGAGGCAGTCCAGCACCTCGCGCTCGCGCGGCGTCAGCGGCTCGGTCACCGGCATCGCCAGGCTGCCCATGCGGCCCGTGTCACCGCGCGGGTTCCAGGAGGAAAGATTCGTATCCATCATCAACGCCCCTTGAAGTTCGGCTTGCGCTTCTGCACGAAGGCCATCGCCCCTTCCATGAAATCCTGGGATTGGCCGCAGTCGCGCTGCAGGTCGCTCTCCAGGTCCAGCTGCTTGTCCAGCTCGTTGGCCGCGGCGGCGTGGATCGCGCGCTTGATGCGCTCGATGGCCACGGCCGGGCCTTCCGCCAGGCGCTTCGCCATCGCCAGCACCGTCGGCATCAGTTGCTCGTCGTCCACTACGCTCCAGATCAGGCCCCACTCCTTCGCCTGCTCGGCCGACAGCTTCTCGCCCATCAGGGCCAGGCCCATGGCGCGCTGCGGACCGATGGCTCGCGGCAGGATCCAGGTGCCGCCGGCATCGGGAATCAGGCCGACGTTGACGAAGGCCTGCAGGAAGGATGCGGAGCGCGCCGCCACGGTCAGGTCGGCCATCAGCGCCAGGTTGGCGCCGGCCCCGGCGGCGATGCCGTTGACCGCCGAGATGATCGGCTTGGGCAGCTCACGCATCTTCAGGATCAGCGGGTTGTAGTAACGGTCCAGCACGAAGCCGAGATCCAGCCGGCCCTGCAGGTCCAGCGGCGGCTTGTCGCTGGTGGCCGCCAGGTCCGCGCCGGTGGAGAAGCCGCGGCCCTCGCCGGTCAGCACGATGGCACGCACCGCGGCATCGGCCGCGGCGGCGTCGAAGGCCTGGCCCAGCTCCTCCATCAGTTCCAGCGTCATGGCATTGAGCGCCTTGGGCCGGTTGAAGCTGATGACGGCGATGCCCTGCTCGATGCGGTACAGGAGGTTCTTGAAGTCCATCAGGTGTTCGTTCCGTTCAGAGGTTTTCGCGGCGCGGCCGGTTGTGCAGCATGAAGCCCAGCACCCAGGCGGCCAGCGCGCCGAAGGGCGGGCGCAGGAACACGCTGGCCTTGGTCAGCCGGCTCATGAACAGCACCGGCTTGAGATGCGAGAAGCGGTCGAAACCGGCTTGGCCGTGATAGGCACCGATGCCGCTGGCGCCGACACCGCCGAAGGGCAGGTTGTGCTGGATGGCGTGGTAGCCGCAGCCGTTGATGCTGACGCCGCCGGAGATGGTGCGCTTGAGCACGCGCTCCACTTCGGCGCCGCGGTTGCTGAAGAAGTACAGCGCCAGCGGACGCTCGCCGGCGTTGACGTGCGCCAGCGCCGCATCCAGCGTCTTGTAGCCCAGCACCGGCAGCACCGGCCCGAAGATTTCCTCGCGGCACAGCGTGGTGTCGGCGGGACAGTCGGACACCAGCGTCGGCGGGAACACGCGGTTGTCGGGGCCGAAGCTCTCGTCGGCGGGGTTGAAGGTTTCCACCTTCGCCCCCCTGCCCCGCGCTTCCTCGACCCAGTTCGACAGGCGCGTCCAGTCGCTGCGGATCAGCACGCGGCCATAGTCGGGGTTGTCCACCAGCTTCGGGTAGAACGCCTTGATCGCGTTGCGCGCGTGCTCCAGGAATTCCGGCACCGAAGCCTCCGGCACCAGGGCGTAGTCGCCGGTGACGCAGGTCTGACCGGCATTGAGGAACTTGGTCTGGACGATGGTTTCGGCTGCCGTCTTCAGGTCGTAACCCTCGCCGACGATGGCCGGGCACTTGCCGCCCAGTTCCAGCGTCACCGGCACCAGGTTCTCGGCGGCGTCGCGCATGATCAGCTTGCCGACGCGCGTGGAGCCGGTGAAGACCAGGTGATCGAAAGGCAGCTTGGAGAACTGCTTGGCCACGCTGCTGTCGCCGGCGACCACGGCCACCTGCTCCTCCGGATACAGGCCCGAGACGATCTGCCGCATCAGCTCGGTGCTGCGCGGCGTCAGGCTGGAGGGCTTCATCATCACGTGGTTGCCGGCCGCGATGGCGCCCACCACCGGCGACAGAGTCGTCATCACCGGGTAGTTGTAGGCGCCGATCACGCCGATCACGCCCAGCGGCTGCGGGATCAGGCAGGCACGGCTCGGGAGGAATTGCCAGTTGGCGGAAACGCGGCGCGTGCGCATCCACGACTTGAGCTTCGCCTGGGCGTAGCGCAGGTCGTCGATCACCACGAACAGCTCCAGCAGCGACTCCTGGCGCGCACGGCCGCCGAAGTCGGCGGCCATGGCGTCGGCCAGGGCCAGGCGCTGGTCCATCAGCGCCTGCTCCAGCTTGCGCAGCATCTCGCGGCGCTCGGCCAGCGAGGAGGGTTCGCCCCTGGCGTTGAATGCCGCCCTCTGCCGGTCGAGCAGCACCGGCAGAGGGTTGTCGCCGGCCGGCGCAGCGGCCAGCTTCGTCACGGTATCAAGGACGGCGGACATGGACGGCTCCTCCTGTGATGGAGACGGGCTTCAGCCCGCCTTCTTGTAGAACAGCTCGCCGGAGGCGCCGCGCGCCTTCAGCCACTCCGAGGGCTCGAAGCGCGGCCCCCAGGCGGCGGCCAGGCGCGCGCACTCGTCGGCGAAGGCCTTGGGGCCCTGCGTGTCGATGTAGGACAGCGTGCCGCCGGTCCAGGCCGGGTAGCCGATGCCGAGGATCGAGCCGATGTCGGCGTCGATCGGCGAGGCGATCACGCCCTCCTCGAAGCAGCGCGCCGTCTCCAGCGCCATGATGGTCAGGAAGCGCGACTTCACCTCCGCCAGCGTCGGCTGCTCGGCCTTCACCGGGAAGACATCCTTCAGGCCCTTCCACAGCTTCTTGCCGCCGCCCTCCGGGTAGTCGTAGAAGCCGGCGCCGAAGCGGCGGCCCGGGCGCTTGAGTTCGTCCACCATCCTGTCGACGACCGGACGACCGAGCTTGCCGCGGTACTTCTCCGGCAGGTTGTCGGCTTCCTGCTGCTTGTAGATGCTCTGCTGCAGGAACATGGTCACTTCGTCGGACACGGCCAGCGGGCCCACCGGGAAGCCGGCGAGCTTGGCGCCGTTCTCGATCAGCGTCGGCTCGATGCCGTCGAGCAGCATCTTCTGGCCTTCCGAACAGAAAGTGCCGAACACGCGGCTGGTGTAGAAGCCCGGGAAGTCGCGCACCACGATCGGGGTCTTCTTGATCTGCGCGACGTAGTCCAGGGCCTTGGCCAGGGTCTCGTCGGAGGTCTGCTCGCCGAGGATGATCTCGACCAGCGGCATCTTCTCGACCGGCGAGAAGAAATGGATGCCGATGAACTGCTTCGGGCGCCTGGAGGCCTTGGCCAGGCCGGTGATCGGCAGCGTGGAGGTGTTGGAGCCGAAGGTCGCCGTCTCGGGGATCACGGCCTCGGTCCTGGCCGTGACGTCGGCCTTGATCTCGCGCTTCTCGAACACGGCCTCGACGATCAGGTCGCAGCCTTCCAGGTCGGCGTAGTCGGCCGTGGCCTTGATGCGGCCGAGGATGGCGTCGATCTTGTCCTGCGTGGTCTTGCCCTTGGCCAGGTCCTTGGCCTGCATCGCGGCGATGCCGGCCTTGCCCTTCTCGGCCTGCTCCAGGGTGGAGTCGAGCAGCACGACCTGGATGCCGGCCTTGGCGCTGACATGCGCGACGCCGGCGCCCATCATGCCGGCGCCGAGCACGCCCAGCTTCTGCACCTTGGACTTGGCCACGCCCTTGGGGCGGCCGGCCAGCTTGTCGGCGGCGCCCTTGTTGATGAACATCGTGCGGATCAGGTTGCGCGCCACGGCGCCCGACAGCAGCTTGCCGAAGTACTTGCTCTCGATGCGCAGGCCCGTGTCCATCGGCACCTGGGTGCCTTCGAAGACGCAGGACAGGATGGCGTTGGGGGCCGGATAGTTGCCGTTGGTGTTGGCCGAGGTCAGCGCATTGCCGGCGACGAAGGTCTGGCTGGCATGTGCGGCCATAGGGCCGGCGCCGCCGGGCACGCGGAAGTTCTTCTTGTCCCAGGGCTGTTCGGCGCTGGGCGTGGCCAGCAGCCACTCGGTGGCCTTGGCCACCAGCTGGTCGGCCGGGGCCAGGGCGTGGACGATGCCGAGCTTGAGCGCCTCGGCCGGCTTCACCTGCTTGCCCTGCAGCAGCAGCGGCAGCGAGTTGGGGATGCCGATCAGGCGCGGCAGGCGCTGGGTGCCGCCGGCGCCCGGCAGCAGGCCGACATTGACCTCGGGCAGGCCGACGACGGCCTTGGGATCATCGCTCAGCGCGCGGAAATGGCAGGCCAGGCAGAGCTCCAGGCCGCCGCCCAGGGCCAGGCCGTTGATCGCGGCGGCGAAGGGCTTGCCGCTGGTCTCGATGCGGCGGAACAGGGCGGAGAGCTCGAACGAGGCCTTGGAGCCCTCGACGGCGTCGATGCCCTTGTCGAAGGCCGTGACCAGGTCCTTCAGGTCGGCGCCGGCGACGAAGGCGCCCGGCTTGCCGGAGGTGATGATGGCGCCCTTGATGGCGGCGTCGGCGGCGATGCGCTCGACGGCCTGCGTCAGCTCGGCGGTCAGCTCCGGCGTGATGACGTTCATCGGCCGCTCGGGCACGTCGATGGTGAGGATGGCGAAGCCGTTGCGGTCGAGGTCGAATTTCAGTGCGGTAGTCATGTTGAATCCAGGTATTCGTTGCGAAGTCCTGCGCCGATTCCGTTCATCCCTCGACTGGCCCGGGGCGAACGGAACCCACCGGTTCCCGATCGTTCCGAGCTTGTCGAGGCGTGGCAGGAACCTGCGCCGCCCTCAGATGCGCTCGATGATGGCGGCGTTGCCCATGCCGGCACCGACGCAGAGCGTGCATAGCGCGGTGGTCTTGCCGGTGCGCTCCAACTCGTCGAGCACGGTGCCGACGATGATGGCACCGGTGGCACCCAGCGGATGGCCCATGGCGATGGCGCCGCCGTTGACGTTGACGCGGTCGTGCGGGATGTCCATGTCGCGCATGAAGCGCATGGCCACCGAGGCGAAGGCCTCGTTGATCTCCCACAGGTCGATGTCGCTCACCTTCATCCCGGCCAGCTTCAGCGCCTTGTGCGACACCGCGGCCGGGCCGGTCAGCATGATGCAGGGCTCGGAGCCGATGGCGGCGAAGCTGCGGATGCGGGCGCGAGCCTTCAGGCCTGCCTTCTGGCCGAATTCCTTGGTGCCGATCAGGATGCCGCAGGCACCGTCGACGATGCCGGAGGAGTTGCCGCCGGTGTGCACGTGGTTGATCGCTTCCACCTGCGGGTAGCGCTGGATCGCCACGGCGTCGAATCCGGCCTGCTGGCCCAGCATCTCGAACGAGGGCTTGAGCTTGCCCAGGTCCGCCACCGTGGTGCCGGCGCGGATGTGCTCGTCGCGATCCAGCACCACCTGGCCGATGACGTCGCGCACCGGCAGGATCGACTTGCCGAAGCGGCCTTCCTTCCAGGCCTGCGCGGCGCGGCGCTGGCTTTCCACGGCGAAGCCGTCCACGTCCTCGCGCGAGTAGCCGTCGAGCGTGGCGATCAGGTCGGCGCTGATGCCCTGCGGCACGAAGTTGACGCGCGGCGCGAAGGAGGGATCGGTGGGCCAGGAGCCGCCGTCGGAACCCATCGCCACGCGCGACATCGACTCCACGCCGCCGCCGATGGCGGCCGGCGCCATGCCGGACATCACGCGTGCGGCGGCCAGGCTCACGGCTTCCAGGCCCGAGCCGCAGAAGCGGTTGACCTGCACGCCGGAGACGGTCTCGGCGTAGCCGGCGTTGAGCGCCATGGAGCGCGGCAGCACCGCGCCCTGCTCGCTCACCGGCGAGACGATGCCCATGATCACGTCATCCACCAGCGCGGTGTCGAGCCGGTTGCGCTCGCGCAGGGCCTGCAGCACCTGGGTGCCCAGCTGCAGCGGGGTGATCTCGTGCAGCGCGCCGTCCGCGCGGCCCTTGCCGCGGGGGGTGCGGACGTGGTCGTAGATGAAGGCTTCGGTCATGGTTTTCTCTGGTTTGAAGTGAAAAGGCTTCGCTTTCGCGGGAGCGGCCTTGGCCGCGATTCAGGGTGGAAAGATCGCGGCCAAGGCCGTTCCCACGAGGGTGACGGTCGTTTAGCGCGGCGCCATGCGGATGGCGCCGTCCAGGCGGATGCATTCGCCGTTGAGCATCGGGTTCTCGACGATCTGCACGGCGAGCTGGGCGAACTCGGACGGACGGCCGAGGCGCGGCGGGAAGGGCACCGACTTGTTCAGCGAGTCCAGTGCCTCCGGCGACAGGCCGGCGAGGATCGGCGTCTCGAAGATGCCGGGGGCGATGGTCATCACGCGGATGCCGATGCGCGCGAACTCGCGCGCCAGCGGCAGCGTCATGCCGACCACGCCGGCCTTGGACGCCGAGTAGGCCGGCTGGCCGATCTGGCCGTCGAAGGCCGCGACCGAGGCGGTGTTGATGATCACGCCGCGCTCGCCGCCCTCGTTGGGCGCTTGCAGGCTCATCGCATGCGCCGCCAGGCGGATCACGTTGAAGCTGCCGACGAGGTTGACGCTGATGATGCGGTTGAAGCGCTCCAGCGCCAGCGGGCCTTCCTTGCCCAGCGCCTTCTCGGCGGCGCCGATGCCGGCGCAGTTCACCGCGCCGTGCAGGCCGCCCAGTTCGGCCAGCGCCAGCGTCACGGCCTGCTGCACGTCGGCTTCGCTGGCCACGTCCACGCGCGCATGGCGCGCGGCGGGGCCCAGCTCCCGCGCCAGTTCCTGGCCGAGCTTGTCGTTGAGGTCGGCGATCACCACCTTGCCGCCGCGGGCGACCAGTGCGCGCGCCGTGGCGGCACCCAGGCCCGAGGCACCGCCGGTGATCAGGAAGACGCGGTTTTCGATATGCATCTGGAACTCCCCAGTAAAAAAACGCCGGCGCCTGTTGCGGCGCCGGGCTCTGTTTTCATGGCTGGGAATGCTGCCGCCCGTCACCACCCGCGGGGAATGAGTCCAGGGGACAAACAGTTAATGATTTCGGCCAGATGATCGTCCTTCCGTGGCATCGCGGCAGACTTGCTCCGAGGGGGAAACCCGAAAAATGACGTTTTCGGCCAACTCACTGATAATTGCGGCCAACCACCTCCCGCCGCCGTCGGAGTCCGATCCATGCCCGTCGCCGAAGTACGCCGCCCGGTCATCAGCGCACAGTTGCTCACGCGGCTCGGGGCCGAGCGTGGCCTGCCGGTGGAAGCCTGCCTGCGCAATACCGGGATCGACGCCGCCGACCTGTCCAACCCCGCCACCGAGATCAGCGCCGCGCAGGAACTGCAGCTGATCCGCAACCTGCTCTCCGGGCTCGGCCCCGCAGCGAGCCAGGGCCTGGGCCTGGACGCCGGCCTGCGCTATCACCTCTCGGCCTACGGCATCTGGGGCTTCGCGCTGATCAGCAGCCCCAACTTCCGCAGCGCGGCGGAGATCGCGGTGCGTTACCTGGATCTTTCCTATGCCTTTGCGCGCTACCGCCTGGAGAACGTCGGCAAGGACCTGCTGATCGTGCTCGATGACAGCGAGGTGCCCGAAGACCTGCGCCAGTTCCTGGTGGAGCGCGACTTCGCCGCCTGGGCCAACGCGGCCTGGGAGATGCGCCCCGGCGGCTTCCCCGGGCGCAGTGCGCAATTCCGCTTTCCGCGCCCCGACTACGCCTGGCGCTTCGACAAGCTCTGCGGCGTGCGCCCCAGCTTCGAGGCACCGCTCAACGCCATCCTGATCGCCGCCAAGGACCTGGACGCCCCGCTGCCGCAGGCCAACCCGATGATGGCGCGCATGTGCGAGGAGCAGTGCCGCCAGCTGCTGGCCAAGCGCAGCGTGCGCTCCGGCCTGGCGGGCCAGATCCGCGACCGCCTGCTGCGCAATCCCGGCGAGATGCCCTCGCTGGAAACCGTGGCGGAGGAGCTGCACATGGCCTCGCGCAGCCTGCGCCGCCGGCTCGACGAGGAGGGCACCACCTTCCGCGCGCTGGTGGACGAGGTGCGCCAGACGCTCGCGGAGGAGTTGCTGCTGTCCGCCCACATGAAGCTGGCCGAGATCGCCAGCCGCCTCGGCTACACCGAGCCTGCCGCCTTCATCAGCGCCTTCAAGCGCTGGAAGGGCATGTCGCCCACCGCCTACCGCAAGCTCAAGCGACCGGGGGCGGGCGACGCCGACGCATGATGCGGGAGCCAGCTTGCCGGCGACTTCCAGATCGAGCTCGCCGGCGAGCTGGCTCCTGCAGACACGAGCCTAGATACCCCACTTCTCGATCAGCCCCACCATCTCGCGGCGCAGCCAGAACGGCTGGTACTTCATGCCCTGCACCGCGAGCCGGTTCATCAGGCCGTTGATGTGCAGCGCCCTGCCGGTCATGCAGGCTTCGTAGGACTCGCGCGCCACCTGCTCCGGCGTCAGGTTGGGCACCAGCGGCAGGGTCATGGGCTTGCGGCCCTCCTGCGCGATCATCGCCGTCTCCGTGAAGCCGGGGCAGACCGCCGTCACCGTGACGCCGCGCTCGCGCAGCTCCAGGTTCAGCGCCTCGCTCCAGGACAGCAGGTAGGCCTTGCTCGCGGCGTAGCTGGCCAGCGAGGGTACCGGGTTGAAGGCCGAGGTGGAGGCGATGTTGAGGATACGCCCCGCCCCGCGTGCCAGCATCGGCTGCAGGAACAGGTGCGCCAGCGCCGTGGGCGCGGCGATGTTCACCTGCAGCAGGTTGAGGTGTCTTTCCAGCGCGATGCCGTCGAACTCGCCCTCCCACAGCACGCCGGCGTTGTTGACCAGGATGTCCACCTCGAGATTGCGCCGCTGGCAGGCCTCGAACAGCTCCTGCGGCGCCTGCGGCCGCGACAGGTCGGCGGCGATCCATTCGCTGGCGGTGCCGTGGCGGCGGCGCAGATCGGCCGCGATCTCCTTCAGCCGGTCCGCCGATCGCGCCACCAGCAGCAGCGGATGGCCGCGCGATGCGAATTCGCCGGCCAGCGCCAGGCCGATGCCGGCCGAAGCCCCGGTGACCAGCACCGTTTCCCGGCTCATGCCGCCTTCTCCACGGCGATGCCCAGCACGCGCTCCAGTTCTTCCAGCGCCTCGCCGGTATAGACCGCGATCTTCTGCATGCTGGGCAGGCTGTCGCGACAGCCGGTGAAGCCCAGGCAGAAACTGCCGGCATAGCTGACCACCGAGATGTTCAGGGCCTGGCCGTTGAACAGCAGAGAGATCGGGTAGATCTGCTCCAGCCTCGCGCCATTGAGATACAGCGTCTCCGAGGGGCCCGGCACGTTGGAGATGATCAGGTTGTACATCGGCCGCGTGTAGCCGCCCAGGCCCAGGCTCACCTGCAGCATCTGCGGCGTCATCAGCATCATGGTGTAGTGGTTGATGGCCGCCTTGGGCAACTGCTGCAGCGGCTGCTTGGCCGCCTGTGCCGAGGCATGGCAGGCCTTGAGCCGCTCCAGCGGATCGGCGATCTCGGTGTGCAGTTGCGCCATGATGAAGCTGATGGCATTTCCGACGCTCTGGTCTCCGGCCGGCCGCACCGACACCGGCATGCCGGCCGTGAGCGAGGCCTCCGGCAACTGTCCCAGCTCGCCCAGGTAGCGCCGCAGCGCGCCCGAGCACAGCGCCATGAACACGTCGTTGAGCGTGACCCCGGCGATGCGCGCCACCCGCTTGATGCGGTCCAGTTCGTAGTGCTGCGTGGCGAAGCGGCGCTTGCCCAGGATGCGTCCGTTGAACGGCGTCATCGGCGCCGCGAAGGGCCGCGCCGTTTCGTCCTCATGCTCCTGCGCCGGGCCGGATACCAGCGTCTTCACCGCCGGCACCAGGGCCTGCACCTGCTCACGCAGGACCTGCCTGAGCGGCATCGGCCTCGGGCGGGCCCGGCGCTCGCCGCCTTCGGCGCGCCGTCCCTCCCAGGGCGGCGCCAGGTTGCGGGCCTCGGGGTCGGTGGACATGCTGCCCTGGATCATGCGTGCGCCGCCCACGCCGTCGATCTGCGAATGGTGCAGCTTGGTGTAGAGCGCGAAGCGGCGGTTCTCCAGGCCCTCGATCAGGTGCACCTCCCAGAGCGGGCGGCGGCGATCCAGCGGGTAGGAATGCAGGCGCGAGATCAGCGTGCCCAGCTCGCGCTCGCCGCCCGGCTGCGGCAGCGCCGAATGGCGGAAGTGATAGTCCAGGTCGATCCGGTCCGGCGACAACTCCTCCCAGGCCGGCAGCAGCTTGCGCAGGGCACCGCGCTGCAGCCGGTAATTGAAGGGCGGCGCGAAGATGCGCGTGGCGCGGAAGCGCGCCGCCATCTGCAGCAGGTAGTCCGAGGGCGCGTCCGGCGGCAGCGAGAAGATCGCCAGGCAGCCGATGTGCGTCGGCATCTCGCGCTGCTCCATGAACAACCAGGCGGCGTCGTTGGGCTTGATCAGGATGGACATGCGGTGTCTCCCGGCACGGCAGCGTCGCGATTCGACGGCGGCATGGTGCCGGTGAGCGGCGGCTCATCCAATGCGAGGGCGGGACAGGCCGTTGATAGAATCGGACAGGCGGGGACCTGTTCCAAGCAGTTCATACCATCGGCAGGGACGCTTAGGGCGCGCGAATCGGCCAGATATTGAGCGGCGTGGTTCCCGCCGTTCACCCTTCGACAGGCTCAGGGCGAACGGTGGGTTTAATCGCTTTACGATTCACAGAAACCCTCTCCTCGGCAACTGCTCCTGCGTTGCCCTACCTCGGGCATCCATGCCCTCGCCTGCCCGTCTCCCGCTTGCGGGAGAGGGGTTCTGCTTTTCTCCCAACCAGCAGAGATCAACGAAGGAATTTCGGAATCACTCTTCCGAGGTCTTCATGAGCGACTGCGAATGCTTTGGATGTACGGGCCAGCGGGGCCGTCCGCGCCCAGGGTGTGTTTCTCTTGGTTACTTTCTTTTCACAAGAAAGAAAGTAACTCGCCCTTGGGCGAAACCAACCCTTAGAGATCCACTGTGCCTGACCGGCGTCGTCGCCGGCACCTCCGTCGTGGCTTCCAGCCGAAAGTCCGCAGCCCCTCACCCTAGCCCTCTCCCCCCAAGCGGGGAGAGGGAGAGAAGAGGCAACGCCATCAATGAGAATGGCGAAAACAAAGGGCAGGAATTAAGACCGCAGGATCATCTCCGCCGCCTTCTCCGCGATCATCGTCGTCGGCGCATTGGTGTTGGCGCCGATCAGCGTCGGCATGATGGAGGCATCCACCACGCGCAGGCCCTGCACGCCGCGCACGCGCAGCTGCGGGTCCACCACCGCCATCTCGTCCACGCCCATCTTGCAGGTGCCCACCGGGTGATAGGTGGTCTCCGCGGCTTTGCGCACCCAGGCCGCGATGTCGGCGTCGGACTGCACCGCCGGGCCGGGGCTCAGTTCCTCGCCGCGGTGCGGGTCCAGCGCGCGCTGCTTGAGCACCTCGCGCGTCAGCTTCACGCCCGCCACCAGCTTGTCCACGTCGCGCGGCTCGGCCAGGTAGTTCGGGTCGATGCGCGGCGGCGCCAGCGGATCGGCGCTGTGCAGGCCGACGCGGCCGCGTGACAGCGGACGCAGGTCGTAGAGATAGGCGATGTAGCCGTAGCGCAGGAACATCGGTACCAAATTGAAACCGTGCGTCACGTTGGGAAACGGGCCGAAGTGCCACTGCAGGTCCGGAATCGGCTCGGCCGGCGAGGACTTCAGGAAGCCGCCGGCCTCCGGGCCGTTGCTGGTCAGCATGCCGCGCTTGCCGAACAGGTACTGGAACAGGGCGACGATCGACTTCAGCAGCGAGGTCGGGTGGTAAGAGATGCCGGCACGGCTCTTCGCCTGGGTCTCCACGATCACTTCCAGGTGATCCTGCAGGTTCTCGCCCACGCCGGGTAGGTCCTGCTGCACGGCGATGCCGTGCTTCTGCAGCTCCGCCTTCGGGCCGATGCCGGAGAGCATCAGCAGCTGTGGCGACTGGAAGGCGCCGGCGGAGAGGATCACCTCGCGCTGCGCGCGCAACTCCTCGTCGCGGCCGCCGCGGCGCAGCTTCACGCCGATGGCGCGGCCGTTCTCGATCAGCACCCGGGTGGCCTGCGCGCCGGTGAGGATGTGCAGGTTGCGGCGCGCACGCACCTCCGGCGTCAGGTAGGCGCGCGCGTTGCTGCAACGCTGGCCGCCCTTCTGGAACACCTTGAACTGGCCGGCACCGGCCTGCGCGGCGCCGTTGAAGTCCTCGTTATGGACATGCCCGGCCTGCACGGCAGCCTCGACCATCGCCGAGCTGACCGGGTTGGTATAGCGCCGCGCCGTGACGTTCAGCGGACCGCCCTGGCCGTGGAAGGGACGATCGCGCTCGGCCAGCGGCGCCTCGTAGTTCTCGGACTTGCGGAAATAGGGCAGCACCTCGTCATAGGACCAGCCGCTGCAGCCCAGCTCGGACCAATGGTCGTAGTCCCAGCGGTGGCCGCGGGTACAGACCGTGGCATTGATGCTGCTGCAGCCGCCCAGCACCTTGCCGCGCGGCTGGTAGGTGCGGCGCCCGCCGAGCTGCGGCTGCGGCTCGCTCCAGAACCGCCAGTTGGCAAACCAGCCGCGCACCAGCGGCACCACGCCCAGCGGCATGTGGATCAGCGGATTGCGGTCGTCCGGGCCGGCCTCCAGCAGGCAGACCTGGTAGCGCCCGTCGGCACTCAGGCGGTTGGCCAGCACACAGCCGGCGGAACCGCCGCCGACGACGATGTAGTCGAAACTCTGGGGCACGCGAAACACTCCTCGATGCACGGTCTTGCAGCCGCGTTGGGGCAATCCATCCATCATGAGGGACCGTTGACAGCCTTGTAGATGACGCCAAGGGACAAGGTATTGATAATTGTGGCCAGGCCACTCCCCCCACTTTCGCATGGTCCCCGAGGACGCAACGCGCAGCGCGATCAGTGCCAACCTGCTGACCCAGCTCGCGGTCTCGCGCGGGATGGAGGCGGCCGAGTGCCTGCAGGGCACGGGTATCGACCCGGACACGCTGGCCGACCCGCAGAGCGAGATCACCGCGGGCCAGGAGCTGCGCCTGGTGCGCAACATCGTGCGCCGGCTGCGCCACCTGCCGGACCTGGGACTGGATGCCGGGCTGCGCTATCACCTGGCGGTGTACGGCATCTGGGGCTTCGCCCTGGTCAGCAGCCCCAACTTCCGCAGCGCGGCGGACATCGCCACCCGTTACCTCGATCTGTCCTATGCCTTCGTGCGCTTCCGCATGGAGCCGCGCGGGCGCGACATCGCCGTGCTGCTGGACGACAGCGGCATCCCCGAGGACCTGCGCCAGTTCCTGCTGGACCGCGACTTCGCCGCGCTGACCAATGCCGTGCGCGAGATCCGCCCGGGCGGCATTCCGCCCACGCGCGTGCTGCTGCGCGGGCCGCGCCCGGCGCATGCCGCGCGCTACGCCGAACTCTGTGGGCTGGAGCCGCAGTTCGATGCCGCCGAGAACTCGGTGCTGTATTCGGCCGCCGTGCTGGACGCGCCCCTGCCGCAGGGCGACAGCCAGCTCGCGCGGCTCTGCCTGGACCAGTGCCGGCAACTGCTGGCGCAGCGCCAGTCGCGCGCCGGCATCGCCGGCAAGGTGCGCGACCTGCTGCTGCGCGCGCCGGGAGAGATGCCCGACATCCAGCGCATCGCCGACAGCCTGCACCTGTCACCGCGCAGCATGCGCCGCCGCCTGGAAGAGGAAGGCACCTCGTTCCGCGCCCTGCTCGACGAGGTGCGCCAGACCCTGGCGGAGGAAATGCTGAGCACCGGCCGCATCAAGCTCAGCGAGATCGCGCTGCGCCTGGGCTACTCCGAGCCGGCCAGCTTCATCCACGCCTTCAAGCGCTGGAAAGGCATGTCGCCCTCCGCCTTCCGCGAACAGCAGACCGGCGAGACCTCCTCCGATCAGTAATCGCGCTCGCGCGGCTTGAACTGCGGCGCCTGCTTGGCCAGGCCGGCCTTCACCGCGATGCGCTGGTTCTTGCTGCGGAACATCAGCAGCTGCAGTTTGCGCTCCAGCTTCAGGGCCTTGTTCTCGCCGCAGAGCCAGTTGGCGTTGAGCAGCTGCTTGCCGGCCGCCACCGCGTCCGGCGACTTGGCGGCGATCTCCCGCGCCAGCGCCAGGGCATCCGCCTGGGGGTCCGCCGACAGGCGCGTCACCAGGCCCAGCTCCTTGGCCTCTGCGCCGGAGACGATGCGCCCGGTCAGCGTCAGGTCCTTGGCCACGTCGATCGGCATCAGCTCGCGCAGCAGCACGGTGCCCGACATGTCGGGGATCAGGCCCCACTTGACCTCCATCACCGACAGCCTGGATTCCGGCGTGGCGATGCGGATGTCCGCGCCCAGCGCGATCTGCAGGCCGCCGCCGAAGCAGTTGCCGTGGATGGCGCCGATCACCGGCACCTGCAGCTCGCGCCAGCACAGGCTGACGTCCTGGAAGATGTTGCGCTTCTTCACGCCGAAGGTGGCGAAGTGCTTGAAGAACTTGGGCAGGCTGGAAAAGGCGCTGGCCACGTCCAGGCCGGAGCAGAACGAGGGGCCGTTGCCCTGCAGCACCACCGCCCGCACCGAGCGGTCGGCCTTGATGGCCTTGGCCGTGTCCACCAGCGCCTGGATCAGCGGGATGTCGAGGGCGTTGTGCTTCTCGGGACGGTTGAGGCCGACGGTGGCGATGCCGTCGGCAATCTCGAGGGTGACACGGTCGGTCATGGGAAGGGATCCGGAAAGGGGTCAATGGCGGGCATGCTGCCCCTTATGCCGGCAAATTGGAATCGCCCACCGGACAGCATCGGGAGCCGGACTCGTTTGACCCTGGAAACGAAAAGGCCCGGCGGAGCCGGGTTTCGGGTTCCTGCGGGCGCAAGCTCCCCAGGGACCATTCTAGGCGGAGGAGCCAGAAGCTCATAACGGAGTTCTGTTTTTTTTAGCGGCCGCTTTGTGCCAGGAGTAGAAGATGGCGAACGACTGCTTTGAGGAAGGCCTCTGCTTCCCCAACGGTTGCTGCGATTGCACTGGCCCGTTACAACCATCGTTGAAGTGCGGCTATCAGGCTGTCGCCGCCTGCTTGGCCTGAGAAGACTGTCCAGCCTCAGAATACCTGCAGACGCAGCGGGATTTCTTGCCCGTGATCAAGATTTCTAGGAATGCCCTAGCGCCTCTCACGCCTGCCTGACAAAGAGCTTTAAAGGCGAGGTTTCTGTGCGTTCGTCCCGTTTGATGGCTCGGCTAACACCCTGTTTCTTCCAGACTGCTTCGCAGCGTAAAGGCTCCTGTCTGCGCTTTGCATCAGTACGTCGGGGCTCTCGCCGAATCGAGGATAAGCAACTGCGATGCCGATACTGACAGTGACTACATCCGAACAGTCTGATCCGCCATGTGGGATCATCGCCGACTCGACGGCACTCCGAAGGCCTTCGGAAATATCCCTCAAAGCGTCCAGGCTAGCCCCCGGAATCATGCAGACGAACTCCTCGCCTCCATATCGTGCAATCAGATCGCGAGGGCGCCGTAGCAGGCCTCGGAGCTTCTGGGCGACGGTCTTAAGACACGTATCGCCGGCCTGATGACCGTATTGGTCATTGAAGCGCTTGAAGTAGTCCACGTCGATCATGGCCAGGCCAAGTGACTCTCCGGATCGAGAGCAGACGCGCCACTCCAAGTCCAGAGCATCATCGAAGCATCTCCGATTCGCAACTCCAGTCAGGCCATCGATAAGCGCCATGCGCCTCAGCAGGTCGGCTTGCCATTTGAGCAAGAGATGAGTGCGAACACGGGCCCGGACAACAGCCGGGTGGATCGGCTTGGCAATGAAATCCACCGCACCGACTTCCAATCCCAGGGCCTCCTGCTCAGGAGAGGTGTGTCCGGTCACAAAAAGCACGGGAATATTCTTGGTCACCTCACCGCTCTTGATCCGTCGACAAACCTCGATGCCGTCAATATCGGGCATTTCGATATCGAGTAACACAAGATCTGGCCGTTCACGCGCACAGATCTCCAGCGCCTGGAGTCCGTTGGTCGTCATGAATATCTCGTAGTCCACGCTAAGAGCTTCATGCAGTACCCGAATATTGATGGGCTGATCATCGACAATTAGCAAGCGAAACCGATGGGAGGCATCTGGAGTCAGATCTCGCATTACTCATCCCCTCCGAGATCGATCTTTCGGCATGCCTCTAAAGCCCCGGCGAAATCGAGCTTGTCCGCGAATGTCCTTAACTCCCGAGCGGCATGAGAATCAAGCTTCTCGATCGCGGGGATAACTAGATCCAGCAACGCCAGCGCCCGCGTGTTGTTCTGGGCCAACAAACCCATGAGCTCGATCAGGTTGGATCTCAACATGTCGTCAGAGACGCGAGTCGGAACCACCGCTTTCGAGTCAGGCGACAGTCGGTCGGCTTCGCGCTGAAGCTCAGTCACAGCGCGAGCGAGAGCCCCTTCCAGACCCATGAGGTCCGGATTGAACACCGCTTGGTCTCCAGCCTCCTTGATCTGCAACTCAAGCATCGCCGCACTATCGGCCAAACCCTCGGCGCCTAGCGTCCCGGCAACGCCCTTAAGGGCATGCAAGATCCGGCCGGCTCCGAGCTTGTCTCCTGCCAGCAATGAAGCTCGCAATTCGGGCGCAACTGAACCATGGTTGACTCCAAAAGCCTTGGCCTGGCGAGCAAACAAGTCTGCTTTGCCGCCCAGGCGGGCAATCGCTGCGGGGAAGTTGAACTCTGCTTTCGGTGACAACTGGAAACGGGCTGGAAGAGACCCGGGGACCCCATCTCCGCGCAGATGTAGACGCAGAACTCTTACTAGTTCATCGATGTGGAAAGGCTTCCCAACATGGTCATTCATACCGGCAGCCAAGCAGGCTTCCCGATCCTGGGGCATTGCATTTGCTGTCATCGCGATAATAGGTAAGCGTCCGCGGGCAGAATATTCTCGAATCCTCCGGGTTGCTTCGTATCCATCCATGCCCGGCATTTGGATATCCATGAGCACCACGTCAAAGGGCGGAGTGCCGTTCCGGACTGCGGCCACACCTGCCTCGCCGTCATTGGCGATCGTGACGGTAGCTCCCTCAGAAACCAGGAGGTCGTGCGCGATCTGCTGGTTGGTCGTATTGTCCTCGACCACGAGGACGCGGGCGCCATCAAGCCTGCGCTCGGACACTACCATCGCCCGTTGGGCCCAAAGCGTACCGTGCCGGGCGCGGGCGTCCGCCACTGCGTCCAGAATCATGGATGCGGTTATCGGCTTGACCAGAAAGGCATCGACCAGAGACGGTGCCTGCTCCAGCTTCTCGCCAAGTGCACCTCGACCGTGTGCGGTAGCCATGATGATCAGGGCCGCCTTGCTAGGCTGTGGGCGAGACCTGATGCGCTCGCATATTTCCCATCCACTCATATCAGGCATCTGCCAATCGATAAGAAGCACGTCATGCTCAATCCCGCTGATCGATCCCGTCTCCAAAAGCGCAAGTGCCTCCTTCCCGTTGGAGGCCATCTCAACACGCCAACCAAGCGATTCGGCATATCCGCGCAGAACCATGCGTGCCATTGGGTTGTCATCGACCAGAAGAACACGCAAATCCCTCAGGCTGACACCCCCATTGCTCGAGGTCAGATTAGCCGGACAGGTGTCTGCGAGTTCAATCTCCAGCGAGAACCAGAAACGGCTTCCTTTTCCCATTGTACTTTCGACACGTAGATCGCCTCCCATCAGGGCCACCAAACGTCGGCTGATTGCCAAGCCAAGGCCGGTCCCCCCGTAGCGGCGGCTCGTAGACGCCTCGGCCTGTTCGAAGCCACGGAATATCTTTCCCATCTGCTCAGGAGCGATTCCAATGCCGGTGTCGGTGATGAAGAAATCGAGGACTGATACACTCCCACGACGCTCTCGCTCATGCACCCCGACTACAACCTCACCACGCTCGGTGAACTTGATCGCGTTTCCGGCCAGATTGAGAAGCACCTGCTGAAGTCGTAGTTTGTCTCCCACAAGCGACGAGGACACATTGGGATCGATATCAAAGAGTATCTCTACATCCTTGGCTCCCAGCATCTCGGATAGAACAGCGCCCGTCTGACGCAGCAGTTCATCCAGCTTGAACAGCTCCCGCTCCACCTGCATTTTGCCGGCTTCGATTTTGGAGAAGTCCAGGATGTCGTTGATGAGCGCGAGCATTGCACGCGCCGCAGCCTCGGCCTTGTCCGTGTAGTCGGCTTGCAACCTCGTCATTGGTGTTCGTTGCAGTAGCTGAAGCATACCAATCACGGCATTCATCGGCGTCCGTATCTCGTGGCTCATGTTGGCCAAGAAGAGACTCTTGGCCTGTGTGGCAGCCTCAACCTCCCGATTCCGCTGTTCGAGTATGCGGTTGGTCGCCTCGAGCATTTCCTGCGCCTTTTTCAGCTCCGTTATATCGGTGACCAGAACATAGAAGCCCTTTACCGTTGCACCATCCATGTCCGGAATATAGTGCGCCCATGTATGACCATGGCTACCGTCTGCTCGCTTCAACCTACGTTCGAACTTCTGAGCCTCTCCCTTCAGGGCACCCCGAATGAGGGGCTCATTGCGGTGGAATAATTCTTCTCCCAGCAGATCTCTGATATGAATGCCGATCATCTGCTCCTTGGCTCTCCCAAACCACGACAAGTAGGAGGCATTAGCGAAGCGGCAGTGCAGTTCGGAATCCCAATATCCGATCATCCCGGGGATGCTGTCCGTTACCTCGTTAAGGAAGCGCTCTCTTTCCCGAAGTGTTCGTTCAAGTTCGCGCCTCTCCGTGATATCGACCACCATGCCCAGGAACCCGAATAGCTCCCCATCGTCCCGCCTTAGTGCGCTTACAGAGAGCCAGACCGGCACCCGCCCGCCATCTTTTCGCACATAGGTCCACTCGTTGGCATCAACCGCCCCGAGCCGGGCCTTTGCGATGAAGGTTTCGAACCCGACGTCTACCGGATAACCGAGTTCCAGGCTCAGGGATTCCGCACGAACCGCGACCTCGCCCGGATCATGGATGATGGCCGGTGTAGCCTTGCTAATAACCTCTGCCGCCGCGTAACCCAGAAGTCGTTCCGCCGCCGGGTTGAACACCTTGATTGTTCCATCAACCTCCGTGGCGATGATGGCGAATCCGGCGTTGCTGAGGATGGCGCCCTGCAGGGCAAGGACCTCGCGCAGTTCCTGGGTGCGAGCGACAACTTGTTGCTCCAGCGTAGCGTTCAGTGTCCTGAGCGCCTCCTCGGCTTGCTTTCGGTGCTCGATGTCAGTGTTGCTACCGAACCACCGAACGACCGCTCCACTGACTGGATCGAGAAGAGGCACAGCCCTCGTATCGAACCAGCGATAGATGCCATCATGTCGGCGGATGCGGAACTCGACGCTGAAGATGCCGCGGCTTTCGACCGCAGCCTGCCAGCGCTCCATAAGCTGCGGGCGATCATCGGGATGAACCTGCTCCAGCCAGCCCGAGCCCAATTGCTCGGCCTCCGGAACTCCGGTATACCGGACCCACTGCTCGCTCAGGAAGTCGCAGGGGCCATCGCCTTGGCAGGTCCAGACCAATTGTGGCATCGAGTTGGCCAGTTCGCGCCAGCGGGACTCACTCGCTTGCAGATGCGCCAGCGTGGCTAACCGCTCAGTGACGTCCGTTACCGAAGCTACAACCAACTCTTGGCGGCCCAGCGTCAAGGGGCTCAGGCTGACCTCCACCGGAAACCCATGTCCGTCGAAATGGCGCGCCGCCAGTTGTCGATTCGGGGCCATAGGCCGCGCCAATCGGTCATACCTCCTGCGATGGGCCACATGCGCGTCGCGACTGTTTTCGGGCAATAGCAGGTCGACGGACTTTCCAGTGAGAGCGTCCAGTGAGTAGCCGAACAACGTGAGTGCCTGGCGGTTGGCTTCCAATATCACGCCGGTTTGATCGACCACCAGGATCGCTTGTGGCGCAGCGTCGATGACCCCCTTGGTCAAGGCAAGTTGATCAGCCAGCGCCCTCCGTTGGCGTAATCGGAACCGGTAGACCAGAATTCCCAGTGCGACGAGCAGCAGATACAACGTCAGTGATATCAAGACCGCGAGCGGTTTTGGAACCACAGAGGTTTGCTGTTTCAGGGAAGGCTTGGAGGTCAATACGGCTTGCCAACGGCGTCCGTACACATCGAATTCACGGGTATTCTGGATAAATTCTGCGTCGATAGTGGCCGACGATGTGGAATAGAAGCTAGATGCTTCCGCCCCGGGGGTTACGTCGCTGAGGGACACGGCCAATCCAAAATCTTGCGCAACCAAGTCGGCCAGAATTTCGTCGATGATCAGTGGCGCGTAGCTCCAACCGATCGTAGCCTCGAATCGTTCCGCTTCGGTGCGCAAGGGCGCGCCTGGCCGATAGACCGGAAGCAGCAGGAGAAAGCCGTTCGCTTCCTTGCTTTGTGCCTGCACCAGGGGAATCGGGCCAGTGAGTGTGGCTTGGCCGCTGAGCATTGCCCTACGTGCTGCAGCGAGACGCACAGGGTCGGACGCGATATCCAGACCGACGGCCCGACGGTTTATCTCCTCGGGTTCGATGTACTGGATCACGTACCGATCGCTGCTATTCGGCCCCAGCGTCCGGATGCTGAAGTCGGTGCGGCCTTCAGCGCGTGCCTGCTCCAGGAATGCATTCTCTGAGTCGCGCGTAACCCGACGTATGAATCCGAAACCGCGGGCACCTGGAAACTCCCGACTCGCATCCCTGGTTGAGATGTAGTCGCGAAAGCGTGCGAGAGTTAGGCCGCCGTCAGAGTTGGCAACGACAGCGGCACCACGAGCTCCACGCACACCGTACTCGTACTTTCGCATGCGGTCGTCAAGTTGCCGCACAAACTGTTTTTCAGCGCGGTCGAATGCATCCTGCAGACGTGTCCGGCTCGAAGCATTAACCATCAAGACGGAAGCAAGAATAACAACTGCCCCCCCAGCGGCAACGAGCGCCACAGCTGTAGTTCGCGGCCGTATGACTCCGGGTTTAGTCATTCAGTCACCCCGGGGCTCAATAGTGCTTGCTATGCCAGAGACGTCACTAACCGACCTGAATCCGCGCATTTGCTCCAGTACTCCTTCAGGGGTTTGGCGGCTGCTTGACTGATGAACGAGAAGGGACAGCGTCCACTTAGTGTGAGCCAGACCAGACGTTATTTCACGGGCCCAGACGGCCAGCCATAACCTTCTATCGGGTAAGGCATTTTTAACCACCGCCCTGTGGATAAGCCGCAACTCTTCGGCTACTTCTGATAGGCCGACGAGTGAACGTAGACTGATCGTCTAAGCAGCGGAACCTCTGGGATGCGCCAGTTCTGGAGCAGTGTCCCGTAGAGAGATCCGCGACCGACGGACAATGATTTGGAATCTCAGCGGCGGGCCCGAGAAGGGACAATGCATCATCTAGTGACTGTCCACTTTATGAAGTAGGGCGCACCGAAAGCCGCATGGGCGATTTGTTTGCTGATCCCGACTTCTATGGGCGGGTGCCAGACGATGGCGAACGACCGCCTCTAGGAAGGACAATAGGACAACTGAAAGGCGGCTTCGGGCTGCAAGTTGCCGCCACCGACATACCTCCATGCGCCCCGCAAGCACAACGCAGCCCGATCAAGCTTCCGTCCGCAACTGATCGAGCGCCGCCCGGTACGGCCGCAATCCCGCCCAAAGCAGTGCCGCGGCGGCGGCGCAGGCGACGCTGCCCACGATGAGCAGCGACCAGCGCAGCGCCGCGTCGTCGTGGAAGACGTAATCGGTCACCAGCGCCACCGCGGTGGGGCCGATGCCCAGGCCCACCAGGTTGACGATGAACAGGTAGATCGCCGAGGCCTGCCCGCGCATGCGCGGCGGCACGATCTCCTGGATCGCCGCCGGCGCGGCGCCGAAGGGCATGCCGAGGGCGAATACGGCCGGCACCATCGCCAGCAGGGCCAACTCTGCGGTGGGCATCAGCAGGTAGGCCCAGCTGCCGGCAACGCAGACGGCGCAGGACCAGAGGCCCACGCGCAACGCGGCGTCACCCCGGCCCTGCTGCACCCAGCGATCCGTCAGGCGCCCGCCCCAGACGATGCCGGCGGTGCCGAAGACCATCACCACCAGGCCGTAGACGATGCCTACCTGGCCGGCGTTCCAGCCGTAGGTGCGGATGTAGAAGCTCGGGATCCAGGCCGCGGCGCCATAGGAGCAGAAGGCGATCATCGCGAAGCCGAGGTTATGACAGAGAACGGCGCGGCGATGGCGCCACAGGTAGGCGATGACCTCGCCCAGCGGCACCACCGCATGCGTGCCCTGCCGCGGCGGCTCGCGCACCAGCAGGAAAGCCAGGCTGAAGACCAGGCCGGCGGCGCCGAGGATGTAGAACACCACCTGCCAGGGCCGCGTGCTGCCCACCAGCGGTAATACCACCTCGCCCTGCGCGCTGACGTAGTGGATCACTAGGCCGCCGAGCAGGAAGGCGATGCCCGAGCCCAGGTAGATGCCGGCGGAGTAGACGCTGATCGCGGTGGCGCGGCGCTGCGGCGGAAAGTAGTCGGCGATCAGCGAGTAGGCGGCCGGCGACAGCGCCGCCTCGCCCACGCCCACGCCGATGCGGTAGAGGAACAGTTGCAGGTAGGAGCGCGCCGAGCCGCAGAGCGCCGTCATCAGGCTCCAGAACACGATGCCCGCGGTGATCAGCCCGCGCCGGCTGCGGCTGTCGGCCAGGCGCCCCAGCGGAATGCCGAGCAGGCTGTAGAAGATCGCGAACGAGAAGCCCATCAGCAGGCTCATCTGCGTGTCGCTGATGCCGAGGTCGCGCCGGATCGGCCCCACCAGCAAGTTGAGGATCTGCCGGTCGATGAAGGAGAACACGTAGGCGACCATGAGGATCGCCACCACCGTCCAGGCATAGGCCATCGAGGCTGGCGCCGCAGCGGCACCGCGCGAATCGTTCATCGCTCTCTCCTCCGGTGCCGGCGCTGCGTGGCGCGCGGCTATGCGGCGGATACTGGAGTGCTGGGGGCGCGATGGCAAGCGCCGAGGGTGTTCAGGGCTCGTGCGGGGCGGCTTCCGGGCCCGCCAGCCGGAAGGCAGGTCAAGACCCGCCCTGTACGGGCTGAGTCAGTGCGCGCGCCGGTAATGCACGGCGACTGCGCCGCAGCGAAGCGGATTCGCCGAGACCAACTCCAGCCGTCGCGTGCTGGGCAGCCCGCTCTCATACAGCGTCGGGCCGTGGCCGGAGATCCTGGGGTGGACGAGGAATTTATACTCGTCGATCAGGTCCAGCCGGTCCAGTTCGGCCGCGAGCTTGCCGCTGCCGAGAAGCACGCCGGCCGGGGTCGCGTCCTTGAGCTTCTGTATGCCCGTGCGCAGGTCGCCGGCGATGTGGTGGCTGTTGGTCCAAGGAAAGTCCTCTCGCGTCGCGGACACCACGTACTTCGGCTTGGCCTCCAGCTTGACCGCCCACTCGCGCATCGCCGGCGGCGCCTCCGCATCGCCGCGGGCGACCGCGGGCCAGTAGCTCTCCATCATCTCGTAGGTGACCCGGCCCCACAGCATCGCCCCGCCCTCGTCCATGAGGCGGGTGAAGAAGGCGTGAGTCTCGTCGTCGGCGATTCCTTCCTGGTGGTCGACACAGCCGTCCAGGGTCAGGTTGAGGCTGAAGGTCAACAGTCCCATGGTGTTCTCCGCTCGCGGTACCGAATGCCCTAGCTTAAGCCGCGTCGGCTTGAAGCGCTTGTCGGCCCAGTGGACGACAGCTCATTGACCAACGGTGGAAAAAGTCCGCCCCTGCTTCGACCCTTCGACAAGCTCAGGGCTCAGCACGGACGGACTTTTCCAGAGCTTCGCCAGGCACCGAGCAGATCCACTGGATACCGGCTTTCGCCGGAATGACGAGCAGGGAGAAGCGGGCAACGAGCCTGGATGGGAATAGCGCGCCCTACAGCGTGCCGCTGTCCATGCCCAGGCGGATGGCATAGCGCATCAGCGCGTTGGTGCCGTAGAGCCCCAGCGACTGCATCATGCGGGCGCGGTGGGTCTCCACGGTCTTGATGCTGACGCCCATCAGGGAGGCGATCTCCTTGGTGGAGCGGCCTCGCGCGATCAGCTGCAGCACCTGCTTCTGGCGCGGCGTCAGGGCCACGTGGTCTTCGGCGCGCTGCGAGGCACTGCGGCGTTCGAAGGCCAGGTGGGCGATGCCGGGGCTGAGGTAGACCTGCCCTTTCTGCACGGCCTGCAGCGCCAGGGCCAGTTCCTTGGGGTCGGCGTTCTTGCCGAGGAAGCCGGCGGCGCCGAGCTTGAGCGCGGTACGCACCGAGTGGCTGTCGAGCTGGGCGGAGATCATCAGCACGGCGATCTCGGGATAGTGGCGGCGCAGCTGAGAGAGCAGCTCCAGGCCGCTCATGCGGCCCAGGGCCAGTTCGCTGACGATCACGTCCGGGCGCAGGCGGGCGGCCAGTTCCAGCAGTTGCTGGCCGTCGTCCGCTTCGCCGATCACCTCGGCGCCGGCGTGCTGCTCCAGCAGCCGCGCCAGGCCGGCACGGACCAGCGTCTGCGGTTCGGCGAGTATCAGCCGCATCCCGGGATCTCCTCCAAGAGTCTGGGAAGATACTACCCCCGTCAGGGAGCGCCCTACGCGCTCCGGGCGGCAGGCGGTCGGGAGACGGCGACTGAACGGCGGTGGTGCAGGAAGACGTGCTTCTCCAGGGCGGCCTCCAGGGCCTCGCCCAGGGGCTCGAAGCGGGCCTCGCCCACGGCGCCGGCGTTGGTCGCCCGGGCCGGCCAGGTGAAGGGCTCCGGCATGCAGGGGTGCAGCATGACCGACAGCAGGCCGTAACCCTCCAGGGCGCTGCCGCCCTCCCAGCTCAGGCCGGCGGAGGTCAGCCGGACCGGCCGCGGCGGTGCCGAGGGGTCCATGCGCCGCAGGAACTGGCCGAACAGCACCAGCAGCATGTCCAGCTTCTGGTGGATGCGTTCCAGCTCCTGCTCCACGCGCTCGTCGTTCTCGCCGCGCGGGGAGTGGCGCTCCTCCAGCGCCGCGACCACGGCCAGCACGCGCAGGTTGTTCTCCTGCAACTGCTGCAACTGCTCGGGCGGCGGCGGCGTGGCCAGCGGCACCCAGCTCAGCGGCAGGGTGTCGCGGTAGCCCAGCTGCTGGTCGAGGGAGGTCGGATCGTTCATGGACGGAACTCGGTCGGGATCACCGGGACCCTGCAGTCCCTGTGCCATACGGCCTTGCCGAGCGCCCTAGCGCAGCCGCGGACCCGGGCGGCCTACCTCGTCCCAGGCGGCCTTGATGGTGCGCAGCAGGCCCGCCACTTCGTCCACGCCCTCGGCGTCGTTGTCGAGGTTGGCGCGCAGCAGGCGGCGGCCCATGTAGTCGTAGAGCGCATCGAGGTTGCGGGCGATCTCGCCGCCAGCCTGGTGATCCAGGCACAGGCGCAGATGCTCGATGATGGCGGAGGCGGAGGCGATCAGTGGCGCCTTGCGCAGCAGGTCGCCGGCCAGGATGCAGCCGCGTGCCGCGTTGAGCCGCTCCAGCGCGCCCGACAGCAGCATGGCGATCAGCTGCTGCGGCGGAATGTCGGCGCTGGCCGCGTCGATCACCGCGGTATTCTGGTACTGCCGGAGAGCGCCGGATTGCGGGGCGGGCATGGGAGAAACTCCTGTTGTCGTCCAGACCCTTATCGGCGGCGATGGACTAGACTTGAGCCCTGGAACAGCCGGGGAACTCCCCTGCCGACGGCCGGTCCAAGCGGCCGACCACCGACACGGGGACGACCCCGGCGAATCGTCGGATTACCCCGGGGACGACCCCGCATCGCGGAGCGTCATCATGTCCTGGCTGCTGCTGGTCCTGGCGGGCCTGTTCGAGATCGGATGGGCCATCGGCCTGAAGTACACGGAGGGCTTCACCCGCCCCCTTCCCACTGTCCTCACCGTGGGCGCCATGGCGATCAGCCTGGGCCTGCTGGGCCTGGCGATGCGCTCGCTGCCGGTGGGCACGGCCTACGCGGTCTGGGTGGGCATCGGCGCCGCCGGCACCGTGCTGCTGGGCATCCTGCTGCTGAACGAGCCGGCCACCATCGCCCGCATGGTCAGCGTGCTGCTGATCCTGGCCGGCGTGATCGGGCTGAAGCTGGCGCACTAGGGAAGCGCTGGAAAAGTCTGTTCATGCCGAAGTCCTGCGCTTGTCGGAGGACAGAAGCACGGGCGGTTCCCCATGGGTCAACGAGCTACCATCTGCCCTTCGACAGGCTCAGGATGAACGGCAGCTTATTCAGCCACTGTTCGGGGCTGACCGCCGCTCCTGCGAGAGACGACCTCATGCGGGAGCGACGCGGGTCGAGATCTTTCGGGGGTAATCGCGACTCGCGTCGCTCCCACATGGAAGAACGGCGCTAGGAATTGTTGGCCGCCAGCGCCGCGAGCTGCTGGGTGAGGTAGTTGCTGGTCGTGCTCATGCGCGTCATCAGCGTGTCCAGCGCGGTGAACTGCGCGGTGTAGCGCGCCTGCACCTGGGTCATGCGCCGGTCCAGCGCGTCCTTCTGGCTGCTGATGTCCTTGAGGCGGGCCTGCAGGGTGTCGGTCTGCGCGTCGATGCCGGCGCCCTCGGCCAGCATGGCGTCGATGTTCTTGCTGATCTTGCTGGCGTAGCCGTCCTCGCCGCCGAACATCCGCGCGATGCTGCTGGCGTCCTTGGCGATGGCCTCGCCGAGCTTGGCGCTGTCCACCGTCAGCAAGCCGTCGGACCCGGTCTTGATGCCCAGCTGCGACAGGTAGCTGACCGAGCCGCCCGGCGCGGAGCCGCCCATGATGGCGCGCAGCTCGTTGGCGGCCTGGCGCGCGGTGCTGTCGCCGGTCAGCGTGGATGCGGTCTTGGTCGCCGGATCGTACTTGGTCAGGTTGTTGATCGTGGTCAACACCTGGTTGTACTTGGTGACGAAGTCCTGCACCGCCTTGGAAGCGGCGCTGTTGTCGGTGGTCAGCGCCAGCGTGCCGGTGGTGCCGGGCTCTGCCTTGACCAGGTTCAGCGTCACCCCGTCCAGCGCGCCGGTCACGGTGTTGCTGGCGCTGTAGACGTCGAAACCTTCCACCTTCACGTGCGCGTCGACCGCTGCCTGCGTCTGGCTCAGCGAGATCAGGGGCGAGCTGACGCTCACCGCCTGGCTGGCGCCGGTCTGGTTGCCGGTGAGCAGCAGGCGCACGCCGCCCGACTCGGTCACCAGCGAGGCGGTGACGCCCGGATTGTCCGTCGCGTTGTTGATGGCGTCGCGCAGGGCGCCCAGGCTGTTGCCGGTGCTGCCCAGCGTGACCTTGAAGCTCTCGGAGCCCACCGTGATATCCACATCGCCGGCACCGAGGATGGTATCGGCGCTGGCCATGGGCGCGGACACCAGCTTGGTCGACTGCGCCAGGGACACCACCTCCACCGCGAAGCTGCCGCGCGCGGCACCCGCCGCGGCCGTGGCGGTGAACAGGTCCTCGCGGGAGGACTTCACGGCCGGCGTGGCCACCGCGCCGCCGCCGACCAGGGTCTTGGCCGTGGTCTGCAGGTTGGACAGGGCGGACTTCAGCACGCCCATCGCGGAGAGGCGCGTCTGGGCCTTGGACTGCGCGGCATTGAGCCGGGCGTCCGGAGCCGCGCGTTCCGCAGCGACGAGCTGCGATACCAGGCTGACCACGTCGAGCCCGGAGCTGAAGCTGGAAGCATTGATGGAACTGGTCGCCATGTTCGCTCTCTGGTGAGGGGCCTATGCAGTTTTCAGGCCAGGGCGTCGAGCAGGCCGCTGCCGCCCTCGTCGGCCAAGGCCCTGGCGATGCGCAGGGCTTCCTCGCTGGGCATCTGGCGCAGCACCGTGCCGTCGCGCGGGTCCACCACCGACACCACCACGCGGTTGAGGTCGCGGTCCACGCGGAACTCCAGGCCGGTGCGGCTGGACTCCAGGTAGCGCTCGATCTGCTGGACCACCTTCTGCAGCTCCGCCGCCGTGGGCGCCTGCAAGGCTTCTCCCGCGCCGGGGGCGGGTGCCGCGGCGGCCGCTGCCGGCGGAGCCGCCGCGGATGCCGGAAACGCGGAAACGGCAGCGCGCTGGCCCTCGCCTCCCCTGGAGGCCGCCAACGCCGCTACCGCTGAAATCTCTGTACTCATCTTCTACTCCTTGGACGACTCCGGAGTGGGAGTCCCTTGGGGGCGGGCCTCGCGGCCCGCCCCGTCGGGTTTCCGTCGCTTAGCCGCGCAGCAGGCTGAGGACGTTGTTCGGCGCCGAGTTGGCCTGGGCCAGCATCGCCGTACCGGCCTGCTGCAGGATCTGCGCGCGGGTCAGGTTGGCCGTTTCCGCCGCGAAGTCCGTGTCCTGGATGCGGCTGCGGGCAGCCGACAGGTTCTCGGAGGTCGTGGCGAGGTTGGCGACCACCGACTCGAAGCGGTTCTGCACCGCACCGATGGTGGCGCGAGCCGAGTTGACCTGCGACAGAGCGCTGTCCACCTGCTGGATGGCGAGCGAGGCGCCGGCGTAGGAGGCCACGCTCAGGCCAGTGAGGCCCGTGGTGGTGCTGGCGGTGGCGTCGCCGTCGGCGCCGGTCACGTCGAAGCCGGTCAGGCTGCCGTCGTCGGTGCCGGTGGCGGCGATGTTGCCGGCCGAGGTCAGCACGATGCGGTTGGTGGCGCTGTCGTAGGCCGCGTTCACGCCGGTGGTGCTGGCGTAGTTGTTGATCGCGTCCACGACCTGGCCCACGCGCTGCTGGGCGGAGCCCGCGGCGCCGATGCCGGCGCCCACGTCGGTGCCGTTGATCACCAGGGCGCCAGCGCCGACCGCGGTCAGCGTGTCGATGCTGGTGACGGCGCTGGACTGGCCGGTGGCGGCGGTGACCGAACCCAGGGCGGCGACGTTGGAGTCCACCAGGCTGGAGATGCTGATGGTCTCGCCGGCGTTGGCGCCGACCTGGAACACGGCGGAGCTGAAGCTGCCGTCGAGCAGCTTGACGCCGTTGAACGAGGTCTGGTTGGCGACGCGGTCGATTTCGCTCAGCAGCTGCGAGGCTTCGGCCTGCAGGGCGGCGCGGTCGGTCGAGGAGTTGGTGGCGTTGGCGGACTGCACGGCCAGCTCGCGGATGCGCTGCAGGTTGTTGGTGACCTGGCCCAGCGCGCCTTCGGCGGTCTGCGCCAGCGAGATGCCGTCATTGGCATTGCGCTGCGCCTGGTTCAGGCCCTTGATCTGGCTGCTGAAGCGCTCGCTGATCGCGAGGCCGGCGGCGTCGTCCTTGGCGCTGTTGATGCGCAGGCCCGAGGACAGGCGCTGGATCGAAGTGGAAAGGGAAGACTGTGACGAGTTCAGATTGCGCTGGGCATTCAGAGACATCACGTTGGTGTTGATACCTTGCATGGCTTTCTCCTGGGTGGATGTTGCCGGTGACGTTGTTCCGGCCCTTCGCAGCTCATTGCCGCTACTGAGGCCCTTAACGGCGTCGTCTGACAAACCTTTAGGAGTTTTTCTGAAGATGGATCAGCGGTAGGGATCGCCGGAGGAACGGACTTGCGGGGTCCTGTGCCCGGAAATCGCCGGCGGCGGCAGCCCTACCAGCGCCAGGCCAGGGTCAGCGACCAGCGCCGCGGCGGGTCCACCTCGGCCCAGTGGTTGCCGCTGAACAGCGAGACATCGGTGGCGGCATTGCGCACCAGTTCATCGGTCAGGTTGCGCCCCTCCAGCGCCAGCGCCCAGCCGCCCCCGGCGGATGAAAGCCCGAGCTGCGCGTTGAGCGTGGTCACCGCCGGCTGCGCGTCGGCCGGGTCGTTGTCCAGCGACAGGAAGCTGCGCTCGCGGTGCAGTACGTCCGCCGCGGCGCGCCAGCCCCATCCGCCGCCGAGCACCGCGGCGTACTCCAGGCCCAGCGCGCCGGACGCGGCGGGCGCGCGCGACAGGCGCTGGCCGCCGAGATCCTGCGAGTCCGTGGACTGGTCGGCGCGCGCCGGGGCGTTGGGGAACGAGCGGTAGCGCGCATCGAGCCAGCCCAGGCTGCCCTGCAGGCTCCAGCCCCGCCCCAGCCGCCAGCGCGTCTCCAGCTCCGCGCCGCGCAGGCGGGCCGCGGCGGCGTTCTGCACGTAGAAGGAACTGCCGTCGAAGGCATTCACCTGCAGGTCCTTCACGCGGCTGTCGAAGAGGTTGAGGTTCAGCGACAGGCGGCGGGCCAGCCACAGCGCCTTGAAGCCGCCTTCCAGCGTGGTGGCGCGCTCGGGCTCGAACTCCAGGCGGTCCGGGCGGGCCGCCAGGTCGTTGTAGCCGCCGCCCTTGAAGCCTCGCGCGGCCAGCAGGTACCAGGTGGCCTGCGCGTCGGGCCGGTACTGCAGCACCAGCCGCGGCGACCAGTCATCCTCGCGGCGCCGCCGGCTCGCCTGGTAGGCCTGCTCGTCGAGGAAGCTGCGGAACAGCAGCCCGCTGTCCTCGAAGCTCTGGCGCATGCGTACCGCCTTGCGTTCCTGCGTCCAGCGCAGGCCGGCCGCCAGCTCCCAGCGGGGGGCGAAGCGCCAGCCCCATTGCCCGAACAGCGCCAGGCTGGCCGCCTCCTGGCGGAAGCGCTTGCGGCTCTGGTCGGACACCGGGTCCGGCAGGCCGGGGCGGCGCAGGGCGTCGAGGATCGGCGCCAGCAGGGCCGGCGTCGCCGACAGTTCGCCCGCCACCGCCTCGGCGCCTCCCGGCAGCGCGGTGATGCGGCTGTCCACGCCCAGGTCCGCATGCAGCAGGTAGGCACCCAGCAGGTATTCGCCCGCGGCGTGACGCCCATCCAGCCGCAGTTCCTGGCTCCACTGCCGGTAGTCCTCGTCCAGCCCCAGCGTCAGCAAGGGGATCGGGCTGTAGTCGGCGTCGTAGTCGTAGTCCAGGCGTGAACCAGAGACATTGGACAGCGAGGTCAGCCGCAGGCGGTCGTCACCCCAGGCCAGGTTCAGCGTCGCGCTGGCGGCATGGCGCCCGGCGCCGCTGTGCTCCATGTCCGTGGAACTGCGGTAGTCGTCCAGCCGCGCCTCGGTCTGCGGATCGAACTGGCGGTACAGGGCCAGGCTCTCCGGCGTGGCCGCGGAAAGCTGGCTGCCGAAGTGCCGCAGCCGGCCGCTGTTGACCTCCAGCCCCAGCCAGCCGGACCAGTCGCCGTCCGGCTGCCACTGCAGGCGCGCGCGCAGGCCCTGGTTGCGGCGGCCCAGCGTCTCCTCGTCCAGCGTGCGGTTGTCCACATAGCCGCCCAGCGTTTCCGCCAGCGCGGAGACGCGCAGCGCCCAGTCCTGGGCCAGGGGCAGGTCCGCCGCGGCGCGCAGCGTCAGCGGATCCAGGTCGCCGTGCACCGCGGCCAGCGTGCCGCCGAAACCCTCCTGCGGTGCCGCGGTGCGCAGGCTCAGCGCGCCGCCGAGAGTGTTCTTGCCCAGCAGCGTGCCCTGCGGGCCGCGGATCACCTCGATCTGATCGAGATCCCAGAACGGCATCAGCGCCGCGGTGCCGCGGCCCAGGTAGACGCCATCCACGAACAGCGCCACGGAAGGATCGAAACCGAAATTGGCGCCGGTGCCGATGCCGCGGATGAAGAGCTGGTTCTTGCTGAACTGCGTGTTGGCGGCATAGCGCGACAGATCGTCCACCGTGCTGATGCGCGCGTCCTGCAAGCGCTCCGCATCGAGCACGGTGAGGGACAGCGGCACGTCGCGCTCGTCCTGCGGCTTGCGCTGGGCCTGGACCTCCACCGGCGCCAATTCCACCGGCGCCTGCGCCCGGACCGCCAGGGGCAGCAGCCATACCAGTACGGCGCACAGGGCCCGCCCGTGCATCCGCCGCCGATTCCTGCGTCCCCCCAATGCCCGCACCGGTTCCCGCTTTCTGGTTATGGAATGCCGCTACTGTTGCAGCGCTCCGCCTGCGGCGCAATGCGCCGCCCGGCCCCGGAAACAAAGCAGCCTCCCGGAACGTCCTTGTTCCGGGAGGCTGCAAGACCACTGCCCATCAGGCCGCGAGGCTGGACTCGCGCGTCGGCTCTTCGTAGCTGTGGGGGATCGCCAGGCGCAGCGTCTCGATGGCCTGGCTCGCGGCACGCATCTGCTGCGGCTCCTGGGTCTGCGTCAGGCCGGCCTGCAGACAGTCCTGCACCGCCGCCACGGCCGCCGATACCTTCAGCACCAGGAAATGGTCGCCGGGACGGTCCAGCAGGAAGCACTGTTCGATCTGCTCGAGCTGGCCCAGCGCCTTGATGGGCTCCACCGCCCAGGCGCGCACCATGCGCGAGAGATCGTTGCAGAAGTCGAGGGCATCTTCGAGAGTCATCCGTTTCTCTCCTTGTTCCGAAGTCAGGGCCGGTTGACTGGCCGGCATCATCCGCCCTGGATGCGGCGGGCGTATGACAAGGATGCGGAGCGAGGCTGAACGCCGGCTGAAAATCGCGGCGGTGCAGCAAAACTTTTTGTCATTTATTCAGCATCTTGCAGACTGCGCCGGATTTGGCGGCGAGGCGTGCAGGATGCATGGGCGACGGGAAATCCGCGTCCCGAAGAGATTGTTACATCGGCCCTGCGCGGCTAGTCCGGCCCGAATCCCCTGCTCATCTGCCGTATGACCTGCCGCATCATCAGGCGCAGGTCTGCTCGCCCCCCGCCCTGGGTCCAGATATCCGCCATGCTGCGCACGGCGGACAGCGTGGCGGAGACCAGGATGCGCGGCCGCAGGTCGTCCTTGCGCAGCCGGCCGAAACGCGGCCGGAGTGCTTCCGTCAGTACTTCCTCATGCACCGTGGCCTGGTGCTGCAGGGCAATGGCCTGCAGCGATGGATGCTGTTGCAGCAGCAGGAACTGCCGCAGCACCGCCGGCTTCTCCTGGACATGCAGGTCCACCATGCGGTCGAACATCCAGCCCAGGGCTTCCGCCGGCCCCAGCGAGGCGGGAGCCTCCCGCACCAGGTTCACCATCGAGCGCAGGCGGTGATCGTAGAAGCCCACCACGATCGCGGCGTTCAGCGAATCGAAATAGCGGAAGAAGGTAGCGCGCCCCACGCCGGCGCGGGCGGCGATCTCGTCCGCCGTGAACCCGTCCAGGCCGCGCTCCTCCACCAGTTCCACGGTCACGGCGATCAGCCGGTCGCGCAGCTGGCTTTTTTTGCGCTGCCGCAAAGAAGTCTCATCAGTTTGGGGCATTCTTAAAATGATACTACGTATCAAATAATACTGCGAACCAGATTCAAGGCGCGGCACAGCGCCCGACCTTTTGCGAGGAGAACCCGATGAACCGCAGCAGTCTCACCCGCCTTTCCGCAATGGCGCTGGCGCTGGCCCTCACGGGCACCGTCTTCGCCAAGAGTACCTCCGGGGAAGCAGCGAAGCTCGACGGAGATACCCTGACCTGCGCCGGCGCCCTGCGCGCCGGCAGCGACAGCGGCGTGGCCCCCTACACCGGTCAATGGTTGGATGGCTGGCCCGGCATCACCCCGGCGGAAAGGATCGGCTATACCGCCGGACCCTATGCTGCCGAGAAGCCGCTGTTCACGATCACGGCCGCCAACATGGCCGAGCATGCGGTGCGGCTGACGCCCGGCCAGCAGAAGATGCTGAAGGCCTACCCGGACTTCCGCATCCCGGTGTACCCCAGTCACCGTGACTTCCGCATGCCCGACTGGGCCTGCGAGGTGACGAAGAAGAATGCCGCGAGCGCCCAGGTAAAGCCCAACGGCAAGGGCCTGGAGGGCATCAACGCCGGCATCGCCTTCCCCTTTCCCGCCAGCGGGCTGGAGGCGATCTGGAACGTCGCCACCGTGCGTCGCCCGGCCTCCGAGCAGGTGGTCAACGACATCGCCGCGGTCTACCCCAATGGCGCCATCACCATGGCGCAGCAGTTCTACATGTCGATGAACCCCTCGCACGGGCCCGACAGCATCAAGCCCTTCAGCGACAAGGTGCAGGCGTACTTCCTCAGCGAGTTCTACGCGCCGCCGCGCGACAAGGGTTTCATCTCCACCGGCTGGCAGCCCAATGACTTCACCGATGACGCCACCTCGGCCTGGCAATACCTGCCCGGCACCCGCCGCGTCCGCCAGGCGCCCAACATCTGCTGCGACTACCCGGTGCCGCCCGCCGGCATGCACACGGTGGACGACAACTACATCTTCAACGGCTCGCCCGAGCGCTACGACTGGAAGCTGGTGGGCCGGCAGGAGTTCTACATGCCGTCGCACATGTTCCGCATCAATGACCCGACGCTGAAGTACAAGGACGTGCTCGGCAAGCAGGGCATCAATCCGGAACTGCTGCGCTTCGAACTGCACCGGGTCTGGGTGATCGAGGGCAACCTCAAGCCCGGCATGCGCCATGTCTACAAGAAGCGCGTCATCTACGCCGACGAGGACACCTGGCTGCCGGCTTGGGGCGACAACTACGACAGCCGGGGCGAACTCTGGCGCAGCAAGTACATCGCCTACCGCTACGCGCCGAACGCACAGGCCTACCACCGCACCGTGGCCGTCTACCATGACCTGAAGAGCCATGCCTACGAGGCCACCTACCTGGTCAACGAGGTCGGCAAGGACAACTGGTGGAAGGTCAACGACTTCTCGCTGAAGCCCGAGATGTTCGGCCCCAAGGCGGCACAGTCGCGCGGCCGCTGAAGCACTGCCAGGAAACCGACATGAACAAGCACCAGCTGAACGGCATCCTGGGCCTGCCCTTCGCGTTCTGTGCCGCCATCGGCACCGCTCGCGCCGGGACGATCGACCTGGGTATGGACTGGAAGGCGGAGTACCGCGCCCTGCTGACCTACGGCGCCGCCATGCGCACCGGGGAGGCGGACGACCGCCTCGTCAACGGCCCGATCAACTCCTCCAACATCCCCTCCACCGCCAATGGCGACGACGGCAACCGCAACTTCGACAGGGGCAGCCTGATCTACAACCGTGCGACGCTGTTCGGCGAACTGGCCCTGGGCCGCGACAACATCGGCGCCCTGTTCAGCGGCAGTGCCTTCTACGACGGGGCCTACCTCGGCAGCAACGACAACGACTCGCCTCAGACCGTCAACAAGACCGGGCCGCACGACGAGTTCACCCGCGAGACCGAGCGCTACGACGGCCGCCGCGCGCGCCTGCTCGACGCCTATGCCTACGGCCGCTGGGACCTGCCGGGCAGCATGACGCTGGACCTGCGCGCCGGCCGCCAGGTCGTGGCCTGGGGCCAGAGCCTGTTCTTCCTCGGCATTGCCTCCGCCCAGGGGCCTTCGGATGCCACCAAGTCCAATTCGCCGGGCGTGGAAACCAAGGACCTGCTGCTGCCGTCGTCGCAGGTGTCCTTCCAGCTCGGCGTGACGCCGGAGACGACGCTGCGCGGCTACTACAAGCTGGAGTTCGCCGAGACCGAGCTCACCCCGCAGGGCGACTACTTCGCCAGCTCCGACATCATCGGACCCGGTGCCCGCTTCCTCTACGGCGGCCGCAACCCGCTCTATCCGCTATTCGGCCAGCTCATCCCCGGCACGCCGGAACAGCTGATCGTCACGCGCGGACCCGACATCAAGCCCGGCAGCGGCGGCCAGTGGGGCCTGGCGCTGAACTACCAGCTCACCGAGGTCACCGAAGTCGGTGCCTACTACCTGCGTTACCACGAGAATATCCCGGGCGTGAGGCTCAACACCGGCGCGCTGACCCTGGTGCCTCCGGTGATCGAGCCGCCGGCGCAATTGGTCAACGCCGTCACGCCGATCTTCGGCGCGCTCGGCATTCCCGCCGCCGCCGTGCCCGGCCTGCTGACGCAGGGAATCACCACTGCCACGCTGGGCCAGTCCGCGCCGGTGAGCTACCAGCTGGAATACTTCGACGACGTGGGGCTCTACGGCGCCGACATCTCCACGACGATCGGCGACGCGCAGGTCTCCGCCGAGTACAGCTACCGCGACGGCGCCTCGACCATGGTCAACGCCGCTCTCCCGGCCTATACGCGCGCCGACATGAGCCAGGTGCTGCTCTCCAGCCTCTACATCGTCAACCCCACTGCGCTCTGGGACTCGCTGACCCTGACCGGGGAGGCCGGCTACATCCGCGTTCACGACGTGGAGCCGGTGGAGGGCAGCGACGACCTCGCCAAGGACCGCGAGGCCTACGGCTATTCCACCCAGGTCTCGGCGGACTACCGCGATGTCTGGCCGGCCACCGATCTGAACCTCAAGCTCAGCTTCTCCCACATGCTCAAGGGCAACTCGCCGATGGCCGGCGCCTTCGGCAGCCTCACGGGCGAGCATGACCGGCGCGCCGGCGTCGGCATCACGGCCACCTACCTGCAGCGCTACCAGGTCGGCCTGAGCTACGCCTGGTTCCTCGGCACGCCGGACCCGACCGAGCGGCCGCTGGCGGATCGCGAATACCTGTCGCTGGCGGTCAAGCTGGGTTTCTGAATCCCGCTCCCCCGGGATATCACGGCACCCCGGATCCTCCTCCGGGACTGCACTGGGCCTGCCCTCGCGGCAGGCCCTTCTCTTTTCAGGAGGGAGCGCCGGCCTGCCTCAGCCGCGCCCATCCGGCTCGAAAGCCCAGCCTCCGTCCTTCAGGTAGACCCCGCCCTCGTCGTCCTGCACGCGCGCGCCGAGCGCCGCGGCGATGCGCAGCATCTTCCGGTAGAGCGCCGTATCGGGCCATTTCGTACTGACATTGCCCTGGTCCCCGTCGAGCCCGGGCTTGGCATGGGCCGACTTGCCGAGCCACAGCACGAAGCCCTCGCCGTTGTCCGGAAGCCGGCGCAACTCGGTGTCGGAGGCGCCTTGGGCCAGCCACTCCTCCAGAGTGCTCGGATCGTCGTCGTTCCCGGCCCCAAACTCCGCCCGGGTGATGCAGAGCTCCACGCTCACGCCGGCTCCTCCGGGAAACCCGCTATTCCTTGAAGTAGACCACCTGGTGGCTGGTGGCCAGCAGCAGGCCCTCCGGACTCCAGATCTCCGCCGACTGGTCGAAGAAGCCGCCGTGGAAGCGCTGGCCGCGTGCATGCGCCAGCAGTCCGCGTTCGCCCTGCGCCGCCAGGGCCGCCGCGCCGGCATGGAAATACACCGTCATCGACACCGTACCCGCCATCGCCATGCGCTGGCGCCGGATGAAGCTGCGCGGGAAGAACACGTCGCAGATCGAGGCCAGCGAGACGAAGTCCAGCGGACGGGGCGGTTCGTCGCGCACCCACAGCAGCGTCTCGGAGCTGTCGGCCTGCGGCGGCTCGTGTTGCGGCAGCGGCGGGATGCCGCCGCGCACCAGGCGCAGGTCGTAGCAGCCGACCCATTTCGGCAGGCCCGGCAGCTTCTTCAGGCTGCGCAAGCCCTCCATGGCGGGCGCCTGCGGAAACGCCCGGTCGGTCGCTTCCCAGGTTTGGCGGCGGACCGCCGTGATGGCGGTGGCGGTGGCTGCCACCTGCCCGCCCTGCGTCAGCTCCACGGTCCAGTGCTGCGTCGTGCGGCTGGTGCGCGCCGCCCGTGCCAGCACCTCGAATCCGCCGTCGGCGATCGGTGCCGCGAAGTTCGCCGTCAGCGCCACCGGCTCTCCCAGGCGATCCGGATGCTGCACCACCGCGCGCAGCAGCGTCGCCGCGATCACGCCGCCGAAGGGCCCGACCATGTTGGCGTAGGCCGGCGAGGTCTGGCCGGCGAGGCGGCCGCCCTGCTCCGTCAGCCGGGTCGCCTGGTCGAAGGGATGAAGTGCCGCGGCCGTATCCTGGTTCATGTGGAGCCCGATCCTGAAGGTGATCGGGAAAGCCTAGCGCATCGGAATCGCAGCGGCACCGCACCCGCCACGGACAAAAAAAGGGCGCCGTGGAAGGAATCCACGGCGCCCTTCGTCATGGCCCGCTCAGATTTTCGCCATCACGTCCGGCTCGGCGACGTAGAACTGCCGGAACCATTCGCGGAACTGGAAGATCGGACCGTCGCCGTCGCAGAGCAGCGGCTTGTGGCGGTACTTCTTGTTGTTCCAGATCACCATGTCGACGCTCTCGAAGCCGGCGCCCTGCTCGCCTTCGGCCTCGTGCTGCATGTGGTCGATCAGCTTGCGGGCGATGTACAGCTCCCTGGAGCCTTCCGGGTAGGCCTTGTGGCGGAAGCTCATGTTCATCCGGGTCAGCTCGCGCGTGATCGGCTGGGTATAGGAGAACAGCGTGGCGCTGACGCCCTCCTGGGTGAAGGTCACGGTGCCGACGGACCCCGCGCCCCAGGTCTCGCCGACGATGTAGCCGCCGCCGAGGTTGAAGCGCTGCATGTGGCGGTCGAACTCCACCTGGATCGGCGGGACGCCCGCCGCGCCGTGGAGGAATTTCAGGTGCGCGATGTCGACGCTGTTCTCGACGATCTCCTGGATCGCCGTGCTGGCCTGCCAGGTGCCGCGCTGGTCGCCCACCCAGCCCTCGTCCTCCATGCAGGGGATATGCGGCAGCTCCCAACTGGGCGGCTCCATCTTCGGGTGGAACCAGGCCCAGATCTGGCCGTAGCGCTCCTGCACCGGCAGCGTGCGCAGGATGGGGCGGAGCTTGGTGATGGCCGGCGCGTTCTTGCCGTAGGGCACCTGCTTGCACCAGCCCTCGGCGTCGTACTCCCAGTGGTGGAAGGGGCAGCGGATGTGGTCGCCGCAAACCTTGCCGCCATGGCCCAGGTGCGCGCCCAGGTGCGGGCAATAGGGGTCGGACATGCCCACCTTGCCGCTCTCGCCACGGAACAGCACCCATTCCTGGTCGAACAGCTGGATGTTGCGCACCTCGCCGACCTTCAGGTTCCCGGAGAAGTCCACGAAGAACCAGCTGCTGGGAATGGGGAATGGGCAGCGCTCCAGCCGCGTGGACTCCAGCAGCTGGGCCAGCTTGAGGTCGGCAGGAGGCGATGGGGCGGAGGCTTCGGCGGTATTGGACATGGTGTCACCCCGTAGGGAGATGGATGCGGGCTTGCGGAGCGCAAGCCAGGCACCGGACGCCGTCCGACCAGAGGAATGACCCTGGGTTACGGCGCCTGGGGGCTGGCATGCACCAGCGCCCAGACTAGGGAGGTGAGGACCCCGGATTCATCCCTCATATGCAGGGGTGATGAACTCCGCGGATCACGGGCTGCCGCCGGCAGGTCAGTCGGGGAGGCCACGGAGGGCCGCCCGCGGGCACGCCAGGAACCTGGAATCCGCGATGGATGTTCCATCCATCGCGGGACGTTCGAGATCAGCGCAGCGGCGGCTGCACGGTCAGGCGGGCCGTCGCCGCCTGCACTGCCAGGCTGCTTTCTCCCGACACCCGGGGTCCGGCCGGAGCTACCTTGAAGGTCTTCGCCCCGCCGTCGAACACCAGCTCCCAGGCCCCGATGGTCAGGGCCACGAGAACAGCGGCGTAGATGCTGAAAACCCTCACGGGACATCCTGGAACGAAGATGGCCCATGATAGGACCCGCAGGACGCGGCAGGGCTACCGCCGGGCAGCGTATTCCGACCCCTCGGCGCGGATCGGGGTTCTCTGCATGCAGGCATCGGCTTTCCATGCCCCTCCGGGCAGCGAGCTCGCCATTGCGGCCCGGGGAGCAGGGCATCCGGAAGCGGCTTGCGCGTCAGCGCAGGTAGTCGAACAGGCTCATCCCCTGCACCTTGGCGAAGGTCTGCTGCGCCGCCTGCAGGGCGGTGAGCTGCTGCGACAGCCGCGTGGCGGCCTCGGCGTAATCCAGCCCGCGAATCTGGTCGAGCGCGGCCTCGGTTTCCACCTGCTGGGCGCCGTTCTGGCTTTCGGCGTCGTCCAGCGCCGCCAGGCGGTTGCCCACCGCGGCGCGCACGTCCGACAGGTGCAGGCTGGCATTGTCGATGGCGCTCAGCGACTGGTGCATCGCCGTCTGCACCTGGGCGCGCTGCGCCGCGGTGTCCTGCGGCATGCCGGCGATGCGGGCCAGTTCGTCGATCTGGGCGAACATGTCCCTCTGCGCGCTGGCGCCCACCGTGAAGCGGTCGCCATCCGCCGGCGTGCCGGTGAAGCTCAGGTCCAGGCCGCGGAAGGCGATGGTCTGTCCTTCCGCATAGGCGCCGCCGGCCACCACCGCGTTGCCGGCATCGCGCACCTCGTAGTTGCCGCCGCTGAAACTCAGCGTATAGCTGCCGCCGTCCCACAGCGAGGCATCGGTGAGCCGCGCGCTCTTCAGGCCCGCCGTGCCGGCATTGGCGCCGGACGACACCGTGAAGGTGCCGTTGCCGTCGCGCAGGCGCAGGAACACCTCGCTGCCGGGGTCGGCGTCCGCCACCGTGCGGCTGCCGGTCACCTGCAGCAGGCGCTGCTGCTGGTCGCCGGCATAGCTGACCGTGCCGCTGCCCGCGAAGGGCGCCACGCTGTCCTGCGAGCCGCCGAAAAGATAGCGCCCCTGGCCATCGTCGGCATTGGCGTAGGACACCAGTTGCTCGCGCAGGCTCTTCAGCTCGTTGGCCAGGATGCCGCGGGTCTGCGCGGACTGCGTGCCGTTGTTCAGTTCCACCGCGATCTCGCGCACGCGCTGCAGCAGTTCCACGCTGTCGGCCAGCACGTTCTCCTCCAGGCCGAGGCGGTTGCGCGCGGTGTCGATCTGCTGCTGGTAGCGGCCGTACTGCGCATTGGCCTGGTCCAGGCGCACCGCCGAGGCAGCGCCGGAAGGATCGTCGGCCGCGCTCTGCAGGCGCTGGCCGGTGGCCAGCTGCAGTTGCGTCTTGGCCAGCGCCGCCTGCTGCTTCTGCAGCTGGCCGATGGCGCTCTGCTGCAGCATGGAGGTGGAAACTCTCATGGTTCTTCCCCTTGTCCGCTAGTTCCGCGCCGCGTCGAGCAGCGACTGGAACACCTCGTTGGCCACCGCGATCACGCGCGCCGCCGCCTGGTAGGCCTGCTGGAAGCGCACCAGGTCGGCGGCCTCCTCGTCCAGGTTCACGCCCGACAGCGAGGCCTGCTCGGCCTCGGTCTGGGCGCGCACCGAGGCCTGCGCGTCGAGCTGCAGGCTGGCCTGCTGGGCGCTGGCGCCGGCACGGCCCACCAGGGCCGCCTGCGAATCCGACAGCGTGCTGCGGCCGCCGTCGAGCACGCCGAGCGTGGACAGCTTGGCCAGCGCGCGGGCATTGCCGTTGTCGTTGCTGCCGGCGGTGTTGGCCCCCACGCTGAAGCTGTCGCCCGCGGCGGGAGAACCGCTCAGCTTCAGGCTCCAGCCGTTGACCTCGATGCTGTCTCCGGCATTCCAGCTGTAGCTGCCGCTGCCGTTGATGCTGTAGGTGTTGGGACCGGTGAACTGGATGCTCACGCCGCTCAGCAGGCCGGCGTTCGACGGATCGGTCACGCCGATGCTGCCGACCGTGGCCGACCCGGTGTTGGACAAGCCCGCGCTGGCGCGCACCGGCGAGGCGGCGGCGAGGCGCGAGGCATCCGTGATCGCCACGCGCAACTGGGCGGCGCCGTTCGCGGTGGGCTTGAGCAGGTAGCGGTCGCCCGCGGCCGGCGTGCCGCCGAGGCTGATCGACAGGCCCTCGGCGCGCAGCGGATCGGCGGCGGTGCCGCTGCCGGTCAGGGGCACGCTGCTGCCGTCGCGGGCGCGGGTCAGCTGCCAGGCGCTGCCGTTGAAGGACAGCGCGTAGTCGTCTCCGGTCAGCGCGCCGGCATCGCTCAGGCCGACGGAGACCGTCGCGCTGCCGGTGTTGGCGCGTGCCGGGTAGACCGAGCCGGCGATGTCGGCGAAGAAGTCGCCGCCCATCTGGCCCTTGGCATCCATGCCCTGGGCATGCTGCTCGTTCATCGCCTCGGCCAGGCCCGCGGCCATGCGGCCGAGGTCGCTCTTGGCCGGGTCCAGCACCTCGCGCCGGAAGTCCAGCAGGCCGCCGATCACGCCGCCGCTGGTCTGGGCGGTGATGTTCTGCCCGCCGGAGAAGAACAGCTCCTTGCGGCCGCTGCCGTAGGGATCGTCGCCCACCGTCAGGGAATTGGCCTGCCGGCCCAGCACCAGGGCCTGGCCGCTGCCGGTGAAGACATTGATGCCGCCGTCATCCTGCTCGGTGGTGGTGATGCCGATGCGGCTGGCGATCTCCTTGATCAGGCTGTCGCGCTGGTCGAGCAGGTCATTGGGCGGCTGGCCGCCCGACTGGCCCTTGGCCAGCACGATGCGCTCGTTGAGGTCCGCCACCTGCTGGGCATAGCGCGTCACCTCGTCGGCGGTCTGGCTGAGGCGCTGGTTGATCTCGCCCTCCAGGCCGTCGAACTGCGCCTGCATGTCGTTGTAGCGGGTGGCCAGGCTCTGGCCGGCGGAAATCAGGCTCTGCCTCGCGGCCGTGCTGGCCGGGTTGGAGGACAGGCCGCTCAGGGCATCGTAGAAACCCTGCAGCGGCTTGCCCAGGCCGGAGTCGGCATCCGACAGCCATCCGTCCACGCGCGAGGCCAGGCCGGCGAAGGTCTCCGCCCGGGAATAGGCGGAGGCGTCGCCCTGCAGGCGCGTGGTGATCAGCGCATCCGCCAGGCGCCTGACCGTGCTGGAACTGACGCCGGCGCCGATGTAGCCGTCGCCCTGCGGGCTGCCGATGCGCGAGCCCAGTTCCACGCGCTGGCGCGAGTAGCCCGGCGTATTGACGTTGGCGATGTTGTGGCCGGCCGTGTCCAGGGCCTTGCGGTAGGCCAGCAGGCCGGAGACGCCTATGGAGAGAAGATCACTCACGCCATCACCTGACGATTCTGGTTAAGTGCGGCCTGCACGGTCGGCCCGTAGGCGATGCGCATGATCTTCTGCGCATAGGACGGGTCGGTGGCATAGCCGGCCTTCTGCAGGCCGGCGGCGAATTGGTGCGCGCTGCCCTGATGACGCAGGGCCTGCTCGTATCGCGGGTTGGACTTGAGGAAGCGCGCGTAGTCTTCGAAGGACTCGGCGATCGATCCGTACGAGCGGAACTTCGCCTCCTGCCGCTCCATGCGGCCGCCTTCGTATTCATGCGTCATGGTGCGGACACGGTCGCCGTCCCAGGACTTGTCGGCCTTGATGCCGAAGAGGTTGAACGATGCCTTGCCGTCGGCATGGCGAATCTGGTGCTTGCCCCAGCCGGTCTCCAGCGCCGCCTGCGCCACCAGCACGCGGGCCGGGATGCCCAGTTCCCTGGCGGCCTTCTCGGCATGCGGCAGCACGGCGTCGATGAATTCCTGCGGGGTCTTGGGGCGGAACTCGGACAAGGTCTCGTCCGTCTTGAGTGCCAGCGGCGGGTTGATGCCATCAATGTCCGTCTTGCCTCTCCCCTGGGGAGAGGTCGCGCCGTAGGCGCGGGTGAGGGACGCATTTTCAGATGGCGCCTCAACCCCTTCCGCCGGCAGTCCCTCACCCCTGCCCCTCTCCCGGAGGGAGAGGGGAAAAATGCTGGCGCCAGACGACAGGCTCGTATCCACCGCCGATCCGCCCTCGCCCAGGCCCTGGCTCATCCTGAGCTGCCGCACCAGCATGTCGGCCAGGCCCACGCCCTTGCCGCTGGACAGCTGCACGGCCAGCTGCTGGTCGAACATGTCGCGGTAGAAGCTGCCCTGCTCGCTGCCGCCCAGGGCATCGTCGCCCGGCGTCGCCGCGCGCATGGCCTTGAGCATCTGCTGCAGCATCAGGGATTCGAACTGCCTGGCCGCCTTCTGCAGGGCGGCCGGGTCCTGCTCGCGCGCCTGCGCCTTCAGGCCCGCGAACTGGCCGAAGTCGGTGACGGAATCGAGCGGGGACAGGGCCATCAGATGATCACCAGCTCGGCGCGCAGCGCGCCGGCTTCCTTGAGCGCCTCCAGGATCGCCACCAGGTCGCCGGGAGCGGCGCCCACCTGGTTCACCGCGCGGACGATGTCGTCCAGGCTGACGCCGGCGTCGAACTTGAACATGCGGCCGCCGTCCTGCGTGACCTCGATCGCCGAGTCGGGCACCACCACGGTCTCGCCCTTGGAGAACGGCGCCGGCTGGCTGACGCGCGGCTTCTCGGAGATGGTCACCGACAGCGAGCCATGCGCCACCGCCGCCGGCAGCACGCGCACGCCGCTGCCGATCACCACCGTGCCGGTGCGGCTGTTGACGATCACGCGCGCCGGAGCGTCGCCGGGCTGCACCTCGATGTTCTCCAGCATGGAGAGGAAGGCCACGCGGCTGTTGCTGTCGGCCGGGGCGCGCACCGCCACCGTCACCGGATCCTGCGCGGCAGCCACGCCGCCGCCCAGGGCCGCGTTGATGCCTTCCGCCAGACGCGTGGCCGTGGTGAAGTCCGGCACGTGCAGGTTCAGGCGGATGTCCGGCGAGGCGGTGAAGCTGCCGGGGACCGCGCGCTCCACCATCGCGCCGTTGGGGATGCGGCCGGAGCTGGGGATGTTCACCGACACGCGCGAGCCGTCCTTGGCCGAGATGCCGAGCCCCCCGACCACCACGTTGCCCTGCGCCACGGCGTAGACCTGCCCATCCGCGCCCTTGAGCGGTGTCATCAGCAGCGCGCCGCCGCGCAGCGAGCCGGCGTTGCCGATGGAGGAGACCGTCACGTCGATGGCCTGCCCGGGCTTGGCGAAGGCCGGCAGCTCGGCGTGGATCGCCACCGCCGCCACGTTCTTGAGCTGGGGGTTCACGCCCGGCGGAATGGTGACGCCCAGCTGCGCCAGCATGGCCTTGAGGCTCTGCACCGTGAACGGCGCCTGCGTGGTCTGGTCGCCGCTGCCGTCCAGGCCCACCACCAGGCCGTAGCCCACCAGCGGGTTGCCGCGCACGCCGGCCACGCTGGCCAGGTCCTTCACGCGCTCGGCCTGGGCCGGCAGGGCGAGGGCCAGCAGCAGCGTGAGGAGGGAAATCTTGCGGATCATGTCGACGCCCTCAGAACGGGAACCAGCCCGAGTTGAAGAAGCGGCTGGCCCAGCCCATGACGTTGCTGTCGGCCACCGCGCCCTGCCCCGAATAGGAGATCGCCGCATTGGCCACGCGGTCGGAGGTGATGCTGTTGTCCGGGCGGATGTCCACCGGCCGCACGATGCCCTCGATGCTGACGGTCTCGCTGCCCTGGTTGATCTGCACCTGCTTGCGGCCGCTGACCACCAGGTTGCCGTTGGGCAGCACCTGCATCACCACCGCGCCGACGCTGCCCTGCAGCTGGTTGGACTGGCTGCTGTCGCCATTGCCCTTGAAGGTCTTGGACGAGCCCAGCTCCGCTTCCAGCACCGGCACGCCGTTGACCGTCACCGGCCGGCCGAACAGTTTCGGCCCGTCGATGCTGGCGTTGGAGTCCTTCGCGGTGCTGGTGCTGGCCTTCTTCTGCGCCGTGGTGGATTCCACCAGCACGATGGTCAGCGTGTCGCCCACGCGGCGCGCCTTCTGGTCCTCGAACAGCGCCATGCCGCCGGCGGCGTAGATCGAGCCCTCGCTGGCCGCGGCGGCCGGCATGGCCGGCATCGGCAGCGTGGCGGGGGCCGGCATGGCCGGCGCGGATGCGCAGGCCTGCAGCATCAGGCTGGCGGCGGCGAGCAGGGCGAGGGAGGCTTTCATCGCGGTGCTCACAGGTTGTTGTTGACGTACTGCAGCATCTGGTCGGCCGTCGAGATCGCCTTGGAGTTCATCTCGTAGGCACGCTGCGTCTCGATCATGTTCACCAGTTCCTCCACCACGTTGACGTTGGAGGATTCCAGCGAGCCCTGCTGGAGGTTGCCCAGGCCGTTGAGACCCGGCGCGCCGCTCTGCGGGCTGCCGCTGGCGGCGGTCTCGGTGTAGAGGTTCTCGCCCTTGGGCTGCAGGCCCGCCGGGTTGATGAAGTCCGCGATCAGGATCTGCCCCACCTGCTGGGGAGCCGACTGGCCCGGCACGGTCACGCTGACGGTGCCGTCGGCGCCGATGGTGACGTTCTGCGCGTTTTCCGGCAGCGTGATGCCCGGCTGGATCGGGTAGCCGCTGGAGGTCACCAGTTCGCCCTGGCTGCTGACCTGGAAGGAGCCGTCGCGCGTGTAGGCGGTGGAGCCGTCCGGCATCGTCACCTGGAAGAAGCCGCGGCCGTTGATCGCCGCATCCAGGCCGTTGCCGGTCTGCAGCATGTTGCCCTGGGTGAACATCTTTTCCGTGGCCACCACGCGCACGCCGGTGCCCAGGTTGAGGCCCGAGGGCGCTTCGGTCTGCTGGGTGGTGGCGCCGCCCGCCTGCTTGACCGTCTGGTACATCAGGTCCTCGAAGGCCGCCCGGCCCTTCTTGAAGCCCGTGGTGTTGACGTTGGCGAGGTTGTTGGAAATGACCGTCATGCGCGTCTGCTGCGCATCGAGGCCGGTCTTGGCAACCCAGAGCGATTGGGTCATGGCTGTATTCCTGCTAAGCGGCGGAAATCCGCCTTTGCTTTAGGGGAGTACAAGTTCCGGACCAGCAGGAGGGGTGACGGGATGTTGGCGCGGCCCGGAGGGCGGTTTGCTGCGGGTGGGAGACTTCGGTTCGTACTGAGCCTGTCGAAGTACGGGCGGAAGCTGGACGCGCGACGGCGGCCGTTCACCCTTCGACCGGCTCAGGGCGGACGGCTGAAAGGTCCGCCAACTAGCCCATCCTGACCAAGCTGGATGCGGCCTGGGCATTGTCTTCCGCCGCCCGCATCAGCTTGGTCTGCATCTCGAAGGCCCGGGCCAGCTGGATCATGTTGACCATGGCCTCGGAGATGTTGACGTTGCTGGTCTCCACGGCCCCGGGCGTCATCACCTTGCCGGCTGCGGCCTCCAGGGCCTGGCCGGCCTTGGCCCGGAACAGGCCGTCCGGGCCGCGTTCCAGCTGCTCCGGCCGCGCTTCCACCACGCGCAGGCGGCCGACGGTGGCGGTGGTTTCCGCCCCCTGGCCCAGCGGCACGATGGAGATGCTGCCGTCGCTGCCCAGCGTCAGCGAACTGCTCTGCGGAATCGACACCGGCCCGCCGTCGCCCAGCACGGCCAGCCCGGAAGCGGTGCGCAATTGCCCGTTGACGTCCAGCGACAGTTCGCCGCCGCGGGTATAGGCCTCGGAACCGTCGGGGGCCTGCACCGCCAGCCAGCGGTCCTGGTCCAGGGCGATGTCGAGATCCCGCCCGGTCTGCTGCACCGAGCCCATGCTGGAATCCCAGCCGCTGCCCTTGAGCTGCGTATTGACGCGGCTGGGCAGGCCGCCGCCCTGCACGTCCATGGCCTGCTGCGCCGCCAGCTCCGCCTTGAAGCCCACCGTGCTGGCGTTGGCCAGGTTGTGGCTGTTGACCGCCTGCGCCTGCAGGGTCTGCTTGGCGCCGGTCATCGCAACGTACAGGGCTCTATCCATGGCAGCTCTCCTGTTTCCCGCCCCGCCGGACCGTTCGTGCCGAGTAGCCTCGTGAGCGCAGCGAGCGTGCGTATCGAGGCAGGGTGGCGCACCTCGATACGCGACGCTGCGCGGCGCTACTCGGCGTGAACGGGGCGTTATGCATACTTGCTGGTGCTATCAACGGATGTTGATGATGGTCTGCGTGATCTGGTCGCTGGTGGAGATCATCTGCGCGTTCGCCTGGAAGTTGCGCTGCGCGGTGATCATGTTGACCAGTTGCTCGGTCAGGTCGACGTTGCTGGCCTCCAGGGCACCGCTCTGGATCTCGCCGAAGTTGGTGCCGCCAGCCTGTCCGCGCAGGGCGGAACCGGAGCTGAAGGTCTCGCCCCAGGTGCTGTCGCCGAGCTGCTGCAGGCCCTGCGGATTGGCGAAGTTGGTCAGCGCCACCTGGCCCAGCGGGGTCGCCTGGCCGTTGGTGAATCGGGCCTGCACGATGCCCTCGTCCGTCACCTCGATGCCGGTCAGCCGGCCGGTGGCGTAGCCGTCCTGGCGCAGGCTGCTGACGCTGAAGCGCTCGCCGTACTGCGTGGAATTGTTCAGGGCCAGCGTCAGGTTCAGCGGCGCCGAGCCGGTGGTGGTGTTCACCGCCGGCAGCGTGATGTTGCCGCCCGCCGGAGTCAGCATCTGGCCGCTGTCCGAGTAGGTCAGCGTGGTGGCCGGGCCGACCGCGGCGCCATCCACCTGCATGTTCAGGCTCCACTCGTTGGGGTTCGCCGTCTTGGAGAAGTAGAGGTTCGCCGTGTGCGGCGCGCCCAGCGAGTCGTACACCGTCACCGAGGTGGTGTGGTTGTAGCTGGTGGGGTCGGTGGCGCTGAAGGTCGCCGTGGCCGGCACGGTGGCATTGGCCGGCAGGTTGATGCCGGTGTCGATGCGCGTGGTGGCGGCGGGGGGATTGTCGTTGGTGGACAGCTGCAGGTCTGCCAGCTGCGCCGTGTCGAAGGCCGAGCCGCCGGCCACCGGCGGGTAGACCTGCAGGCGCTGGCCATTGGCATTGACCACGTAGCCGTTGCGGTCGGTGCCGAAGGCGCCGGCGCGGGAGTAGACCGTGGCGCCGTTGTCGCTCAGCGTGAAGAAGCCCTGGCCACTGATGGCCAGGTCCAGGTTGTTGTTGGTGAAGTTCACCGAGCCCTGCGAGAACTGCTGGGCCACCTTGTCCAGGCGCACGCCGGCGCCCACCGCGTTGTCCGAGATGCCGCCGGAACTCTGCGGGAAGAAATCCACGAACTGCGCGCGCGAGCCCTTGAAGCCCGTGGTGTTGGCGTTGGCGATGTTGTTGGCGGTCACGCCGAGATCGGCGGAGGCGGCATTGAGGCCGGACAGGGCGATGCGGAAGGTCATGGGTGACTCCTAGAAGATCTGGCGGACATCGGCGAGCTTGGTGGCGCCGAGCCCGGAGAGATTGAGCGTGAGCCCGTCGCTGCCCAGCGAAACGCTGTCGACCACGTCGAGCCCGTAGGTGGAAAGGGATTGCGTGCTGCCGCCCTGGTCGAGCGTGGCGCGCAGGGTGTAGGTGCCGGCTTCCATGCGCTTGCCGGACTCGTCCTTGCCGTCCCAGGTGAACTGGTTGAGTCCCGCGGCGCGCGTGCCGAGGTCCAGGCGGCGCACGACCTGGCCGGAGCCGTCGACCACGTCCACCTGCAGCGTGCCGCCGGCAGGCAGCTCGGCCGCGGCGCCCATGGCGCCCTCGTCCGGCAGCAGCGACGTCTTGGACGGCACCAGCACGCCGCGCCCCACCATCTGGGCGCCCTGCAGGGCCTGCGACGACTGCAGGGAGGCCGCCATGGCGGAGAACGACTCCTGCATCTGCTGGATGCCGGAGACGGTGCTGAACTGCGCGATCTGGCCCAGGAACTGGGCGTTGTCCATCGGCTTGGTCGGGTCCTGGTTCTGCAGCTGCGTGGTCATCAGCTTCAGGAATTCCTCCTGGCCGAGCTGCTGCTTCTTCTTGCTGCCGTCCTGCTGCAGCGAGAGCCCGAGGTTGTCGAAGGTGGTGCTGCCGACGGCGGCCATGGATGGGTCCTTACTTGCCGAGGTTGAGCGTACGCAGGGTCATGTCCTTGGCGGTGTTCATCACCTCCACGCTGGCCTGGTACGAGCGGGAGGCCGAGATCATGTTGACCATCTCCTCCACGATGTTGACGTTGGGTGCGTAGACGTAGCCGTCCTTGTCCGCCAGCGGGTTGCCCGGCTCGTAGCGCTTCTGCGCCTCGGCCTGGCTCTCGACCACGCCGCGCACCTGCACGCCGGAGCCCTCCGGGTTCTGGGCGTCGGCGATGGCCTGGAACACCGGCAGCCGCGCCTTGTAGACCGAGTTGGCGTCGCCGCTGACCGAATCCGCGTTGGCCAGGTTGGAGGCCACCGTGTTGAGTCGCACCGACTGCGCGCTGAGCGCGGAACCGGCGATGTCGAAGATCTTCATGGACATGGCGGGCTACTCCCTTACTGTCCGGTGATGGCGGTCAGCAGGGAGCGCAGCCGGCCGTCCATGAAGCTCAGGCTGGCCTGGTACTGCAGCGAGGCCTGCGCGAACTGCGACTGCTCCACCTGCGTATCCACGGTATTGCCGTCCACCGCGGGCTGCGTCTGCAGGCGGTAGACCGTGGCGGCCTTCAGTTTTGCGTCGTCGATGCCGCTATCCGTGGCAGCAGCGCCTCCGGCTGCAGTCGCGGCGGGCTGTTGCGCCGCCGCGAGCAGCTTCTGGAAATCGATGTCGCGCGCACGGTAGCCCGGGGTGTCGGCATTGGCGATGTTCGCGGCCAGCAGCTCCATGCGGCGCCGCTGCAGTTGCAGGGCGTCGGCGTGGATACCGAACAGCGGGTCGTTGGCCATGAGGTCCTCCGGGCGAAAAGCCTTTGTGGAGGAACCAAGGCAACTGCCGTACCAGACCAGGGGCCGGATATCGGACAGAGCTTGGGGGGCCGTTCGCCCTGAGCCTGTCGAAGGGCGGGCGGCGGATGCGGCGGCGCGGGTCAACCAGGCCGCCCGCGCTTCGGCAGGCTCAGTATGAACAGCCCCGAGGGTGCGCGCTTAGTGCCTGATCTGTATGGCTTTCAGCCGTTCCACCACGGCCTCGGCCAGTTCGTCGGAACTGAACTTGGGCAGGAAGCGGTCCGCCCCCACCCGCTCCACCATGGCGTGGTTGAAGATGCCCGACAGCGAGCTGTGCATCAGCACGTAGAGCCCCTTCATGCGCGGGTCGCGACGGATTTCCGTCGTCAGCCGGTAGCCATCCATCGCCGGCATTTCGACGTCGGAGATCACCATCAGCAGCTGTTCGTCCAGCGCGCCCCGGTCCGCCAGTCCCTGGAGCTGGCGCAGTGCGTCCTTGCCGTCGGTGGCGGTCAGGGCCTCGATGCCCAGCTGGGTCAGCACCTTCTCGATCTGGCTGCGCGCCACCCGGGAATCGTCCACCACCAGCACCCGGCGCCCGCGGGCGTCCAGTTCCATCGCCCGCGCCTGCACCGAGTCCGACAGCCCCGGACGCTCGCCGGTCACCGCCGCCAGCACCTTCTCCACGTCGATGATCTCCACCAGTTCCTCGCCGTAGCGGGTGATGGCGGTCAGGAAGCTCTCCGTGCCGGTCTCCGGCGGCGGCTGCACCGTGCCCACGTCCACATGGATGATGCGGTCCACCGCCTGCACCAGGAACCCCTGCACCGAGCGGCTGTACTCGGCCACGATCACGTGCGCCGCCGACTCCTCGGCGACCGCCGGCCCGCCGATGGCGCGGTGCAGGTCGATCACCGGCACCACCTTGCCGCGGATGTCCGCCACGCCCGCCACCAGCGGATGCGAGGACGGCATCATCGACAGTCGCGGCCGCCGGATGACCTCCTGCACCTTGAAGACATTGATCCCGAAGACCTGCCGCGGCCCCAGCCGGAACAGCAGCAGCGCCAGGCGGTTGTGCCCGGCCAGCTGGGTGCTGCGATCGATGCTCTCGAGTAGTCCGCTCGCCATGCGCGTCTCCGTTTGGGCAGGTATCGGCGGCCGGGGACATTTCTTTAGCGTCCCCTTCACCCTCGCCCACGGGCGCCGGAGGCATTCGTCCAGCGAGATTCGCAGGCGACGATCTGCTGGAACAGGCCTTGCCTCCACCCCGCCATCACCCGGAGCCCCGCATGAAACTCCCCAGCGCCCTCCTCCTTCTGTTCGCCGGCAGCCTGGCGCAGGCCGCCGACGGCGTGCAGCCGCTGGAAGCCCTGCGCGACAGCGCCATCGCCGCCGTGCTCGCTCAGGCCGCTCCCAGCGCGCGCGCCGAAGCCCTGGCCCTGGACGAGCGCCTGCGCCTGCCCGCCTGCGCCGAGGCCCTGCGCGCCGCGCCGGAGCCGGTCCGCGGCGGCCAGGTGCGCGTCGCCGTCAGCTGCGGCGCCCCGGCGTCCTGGACCGTCTACGTCGGGGTGCGCCTCACCGATATCCGCCCGGTGCTCACCCTGGCCCGCGGCGCCCAGCGCGGCGAGGCCATCGACGCCGGCCTGCTCGTCCCGCAGGAACGCGACATCGCCAGCCTGCCCTACGGCTACTTCAGCGACCCCGCCCAGCTCGCCGGCCGCCAGCTGCGCCGCCCGGCCGGCGCCGGCAGCGTGCTCACGCCCGACATGGTGGAGGGCCAGAAGCTCGTCCGCCGCGGCGACCTCGTCACCGTCGTCGGCCGCGCCGGCCCCATGGAAGTGCGCAGCCAGGGCAAGGCCCTGCGCGACGGCGCCGCGGGCGACCGCATCCCGGTGGAGAACAGCAGTTCGCGACGGGTGGTGGAAGGCCGGGTGACCGGCGGCGGCCTGGTGGAGGTGCGCCTCTAGTCGCGCCGCCATGAAAAAACCCAGCAGAAACAGCATCTCGCGGGCCGACGCCGGCTTTCCGTCGGCCGCCTTGCGGAAATCCTCAAGTTTTCCCGGCGGGCGCCGTTAACCGGGCCAGTACCCCATGCCCGAGGCGTCCCGCCATGAGCTCGAAGATCGACAACACCTACGGTCCCCAGGGACCGGCCGCCGCCGCCCGCGCCCGCCAGGCGCAGGCCGTGCAGCCCAATGCCTCGCCGGGAAAGCCTGCTGCGGCCGTGACCCCCGGCGAGTCGGTCAAGCTCACCGGCGAAGCCCAGATGCTGGCCCAGGCCGGCAAGGCCGCCTCGGAAGCGCCGGACGTGGACATGAAAAAGGTCAGCGAGCTGCGCGACAAGGTCCGCGACGGCCGCTACCAGGTGAACGCGGAGCGTGTCGCCTCGAAACTCACGCGGTTTGAATGGGAGCTTGCCAGCCGATGAGCCACAACCCCTGGGCCCCGCAGCCCCTTCCCCTGACGGAGAACCTGCGCCAGCAGCTCGAGCACACGCGACAGCTGCTGCTGACGCTGGAGTCGGAAAAGCAGGCCCTGCTGGCCGACGATGCCGACGTGCTCGAGCGCGTCACCGCCGCCAAGGCCGGCAGCGCCGAGATCCTGCGCCGCCTCGGCGAACCCCTGCTGCGCCTGCGCGCCGCCCAGGGTCCGCTGAAGGAACACTTCGCCCGCCTGCCGGATGCCGCGCGCCTGCTCGCCGACTGGGACGAGCTGCAGGCGCTGGCACAGCGCTGCCAGCGCGCCAACCAGGAGAATGCCATGGTGCTGGAAGTGCGCCACCGCCAGGTGCGCCAGACGCTGGCCAACCTGCGCGGCGACGTCCCCCAGCAGACCTATGGCCGCGGCGGCTACGGCAGCGTCAGCCTCGGCGGCCAGCGGCTCGGCAGCGCCTGACGGAGAACCCGCTGCCATGAGCGCCCTCGCCATTCCTGCACAGACCGCGGCGGAGCGCGACCGAACCGCCATCATCGAGGACCGCCGGCAGATCGCCGCCCTGCTCGGGCGCGTGCTGCATGCCCGCTGCCTGCTGTCGCTGAGCCTGGGCGAAGGCGAGCTGTGCAGCAGCCTGCTGCTGGAGGTCTCGCCCCTGCGCGGCTGCCTGCTGATCGACGCCCCGTTCCCCGAGATCCCGCTGACGCCGGGCACCTCGCTGCTGGTCAGCGGCCAGCTCGACGGTGGCCGCTTCGTGTTCCGCAGCACCGTCGAAGCCCCCACACTCGCCGCCACCGGCGACCTGCTGCAGCTGCGCTTCCCCGAGCGCGTGCAGTACCGCGAGCGCCGCGGCTCCTTCCGCATTGCCCTGCCCGCCAACGCCGGCCTGCCCGCCTCGCAGTTCACGCACGACGGCATGGTCTTCCGCGGCATGCTCGCCGACCTCTCCCGCAGCGGCGCCGCCACCGTCGTCACCGGCGGTCGCGGCGCGCCGGGCGAAGAACTGGACTGCCTGCTGCGCCTGCCGGGCACCACCCTGCAGACCCGCGCCGAAGTGCGCAGCCGCCACGAGCGCAACGGCCAGCTCCGCCTGGGCCTGCGGCTGGTCGATCTCACCCCGGCACAGGACGCGATGCTGTCGGCCGAGATCGCGGCGCTGCAGCGGATGGCGCTGCGGGGCAGAAGGCCGCATTGAGGCAGTGCCGTTCGCCCAGAACCTGCCGACGGGCGGGCAGTAACTCATTGTCCGGCAGGAAAAGTCCGCCGTGCTTCGACAGTTTCAGCACGGTTGGCCTCAGCCTCAAGGAACCCACTCGCTCGCCCAGGCTGTCGGATCGAGGCAGCCGACAGGGGCCGCTTTCACTTTCCGGGCCGGCCTGAAGTCCATAGGCACCGTCAGTTCCACCTTGAAGGCGATACGGCGAATGGCTCCATAGTCGCCCTCGCCCGAAATATCGTCCGGCGCTGCACTTCCGGGTTCGATATCGGCGTCGATCACGTGCAAAATTCCTGCGCCCATGGCGAAAGTCCCGAGCTTCCGGAGCGCATCCTTTTGCGCCCTATTGCCGGAGGGCCAAAGATAGTCCTCCAGTGCCGCCCTTGCGGCAGGCATGTCGGTCCGTCGCAGCAGAAACCAGAAACGACGGGGCTCCCTGGATACGGCATCCTGCGCAAGCACGGCATAGGTCGTATCGATCGCCGTGGCGGGCCGCCCGTGCCATGGCGGTGTTAGCAGGTAGATGTACGAATCGAATTCGCCCAGCCGGGGCTGGGTCGGCCCGATCTCGAAGGACCAGCCCCGCTGCTCGTTGCTGACTTCCATCCGGAAGGACAGGCCCATGCCGATGGCCTGGCGGAACTCCTGTTCTCCTTGCACCTGCCCTGAGAAGCTCAGGCGCTGGCACCCGGGCGCCGCGACGGCGGCCAGCGGGGACAGCAGGAGAAGCATGAGGGCGCACAGCAAGGTCCGCATCACAGTCTCCAGGACATCAGAAGGGAAAACCGCCGAACACCCAAATCCCTCAGTCCACGATCTCGATGTCCAGACTCCGCAGCAGGTTCACCGCATCCGGCAGGCTGAAGCGCGCGCCGCTGATCCGGTTGCTCCGCGCATCGATCGCATAGTTCACCGCATCGCTGAAGTCCGCCTTCACCAGCTTCGACTGGTGGAAGGTCGCTCCGGCGAAATCCGTCTGGATGAAGCTGGCATGCGAACAGTCCGCCTCGGTGAAGTCCACGTCGCGGGCCTGGCAGGCCTCCATCTTCGTTTCCTGCAGGTAGAGCCCGAAGAACGAGGACGAATTCAGCAGGCACTCGTCGAATCGGAGCTGCCCGCCCAAGGCCACGCTGGGCCAGCGCGCCGCCGTCCAGTCGATGCCGACCAGCTTGCAGGACGAGAACGACACCTCCCGGAACGAGCTGCCGCGCAGCACCGCCAGGCTGAGGTTGCAGCCGGAGAATTCGCAGCCGTCGAAACGGCACTGCAGCAGCTGCGCGTGCGAGAAATTGCACTTCGCGAAGCGGCAGTCGTGGAAGCTGGCGCCGTTCAGTTCGGCGCCCTCCAGGTCCAGCTTCTCGAAGAGCTTTCCCGAGTGCTCGGTCTTGTCCAGCAGGGCCTTGCTCACGCGGCCGGCTCCAGGGTTTTCAGGGTGGGGAGACCGGTTCAGGTCCTGCCCAAAGCGCCGCTCAACCGCTGGACTTCCTCGACTTCGCGCGGCTGCGTTCGCGGTACTCCGCGAGCACCCGCTCCACGTAGCTGCGGGTCTGGGGAAACGGCGGGATGCCGCGGTAGGCATCCACCGCGGTCGGCCCCGCGTTGTACGCGGCGATGGCGAGGTGCGTGTCGTTCTTGAAGCGGCTCAACAGGCGGCTCAGGTAGCGCACGCCGCCGGAGATGTTCTGGTCGGCGTCGAAGCTGTCGGTGACGCCCAGTTCCGCCGCCGTCGCCGGCATCAGCTGCATCAGGCCGCGCGCGCCGACGCGCGAGACGGCACGCGTGTCGAAGCAGGATTCCACCCGGATCACCGCCTGCACCAGCGCCACGGGCACGCCATGGGCGTCGGCATGCCTGGCCATCACCGCCTGCCACGGCGCGGCCCGCTCATCCATCAGCTGCTGGTTCACGCCCTTGCAGGACGCCGCCCAGCCGACGAGCGTCTCTCCGGCTTCGGCACCGGCCTGCTCCTCCGCGGAAGCCGGTGGCGGCTCGCTCAGCACCGGGCGCGCCGCGCCGGAGCCCGGAAAGACCTCGGTGTACTCCCCGTTGGCCGGCGGGCTGGTCGAATACACCGGCATGCCCCGGCCGTTTTCCCGATAGAGGTAGAGCTTCAGCGGCTCGGCCGCCGCCTGCAGGCTCGCCAGGCCCAGCACGACGAAGGCCGACACGCGCAGCAGCGCGCGCCGGCAAGATGACTGGCTGAAGATCAAGCAGGATTCTCCCATGGGCGCGTACATTAGCAGCGACTTCGCCCAAGGAGGAAGAGACCCGAAGCCCCTGCTGTTCCAGGTGGGCAGCCGCGAGATGCTGCTGGACGACTCCGTGCGTGCCGCCGCCCTCGCCGAAGCCGCCGGCGTCCCCGTGCAACTCGAGATCTGGCATCGCCTGCCGCACGTCTTCCAAGCCATGGCCATCCTGCCGCAGGCGCGCGCCGCCACTGGAAGCATCGTGGAATTCATCCGGCGCCATGCCGGCTGGGAAGCAGATCACTCTTCGACGGCCTTGTAGCCGCAGCCCGCCCCATCAGGAATGAGGATTCAGAGGGCCGCTTTCAGCCCAGAACAGCCCGCGGGATGCGGCAGCAGCCTGCTCCAATGCAGTCGTTCGCCATCCATCGCATACCGGTCAGGTCTTCGAGACGATTCGCTCGCCCAGCGCCGGCCACAATCGGAGGAGCAGCGGCAGGAAGCGCACCGCGCCGGGCCGGACCTCGGACCGGCCCTTGCGAGTCCCGGCCAGCGCCTGCGCCGCAACCTGCTTCGCGGGCAACTTCGGCACTTGCCGGTGCGCGACCGATGGGGTGTCGACCACGGGCGGCAGCAACTCGGTAACGGTGATTCCCAGGGGCGCGAGCTGTCGGCGCAGTGACTTGGAAAGACTGTGCAGCGCGGCCTTGGCGGCCGAATACAGCGGCGCACGAGTCGCGGGCGCCAGTGCATACCCGGAACTGACGACCAGGATGGCGGCCGGGTACGAGCGGCGCAGCAGCGGCAGGAACTCCGCAATCAGGTTCACCGCTCCCTCGGTGTTGCTGCGCAACTCCAGGGAAAGATCCAGGCCGGAAAGATCGGCGGTGAAATCGATCTCGCGCGAGCCGCCCGCGTTGCTGACGAGCAGGTGGACCGCGGGAACAGCCTCGGCAACCCGAGCGGCGAACTCGCGCACCGCGGCGCGGTCGGTGACGTCGCAGACGGCGGTGCCGATGCCGGGAAAGCCGAGCGTCAGGGCAGCCAGCTTCCCGGGGTCCCGGGCGCAGGTGAACACCGTCCAGCCCTCCGCATGCAGCTGGCTGACGATCGCCTTGCCGATGCCCGAAGAGCCACCGCTGACTACCGCAACACGTGCTGCCGAAACAGATTTCGATGCGTCCATGGGGAGGGTCCCGGTCGAATGGCTTCAGAGGTAGCGGCCCAGGAGCGGACGGGAGGCTGCGGCCTCCAGCTCCATCTGGCGCTGAAGATCACCGGCCACGAATCGTTCGATCGTGCCGCCGACCACGGGCAGGCTGCAACGCACTTGCCAATCATGGCGCAGTTCGGTACCGGCCGGACAGCAGATCGCGCGCATTTCGCAGCGCAGCTCCACCGGCAGCCCTTCTAACTCGATCTCAACCCTGCCGGCGCCTTCGGCGGCATCCCAATAATCCCTATGCTCAAGGGTAGAAACCGCCGGCACCAGCTTCTTGATCAGGGCCGGCACCGGAGCATCGCTTCGCATGGTCCGCCGGATCCGGATGTAAAACCTGCCGCCCGAATGGCTGTGCTCCAGGACCTCGCTGCTCAGCATCGCCATGGCCCGAAGCTTGTCCTGGTGAAAGGACAGATCAGTCATCGCCCGCAGCACTGCCCCTGGAGGGACCGGGTAAACGACGGAGATGGATTTCTTCATGCCTTGCCATTCAAGGTGAAGGGAAAGGGAAACTTGCCGAGGACCTGCCGCGCCGCTTCCGGGGATGCGTTGATTCCCAGCTGCACGTGAACCGTCAAACCCCGGGACTTGTCGTCGGCCACGGTGATCTGCAGGATCCCGACATCCGCCGCCCGCAGCGCGCCTTCCAGGGTTTCGCGGGTTTCCCGGTGCTTCAATGCCGGCTTGAAGATCTTGCCGACCGCCGTCAGCGGCATCTGCTCGATGATGCGGACATGCTTCGGCAACGCCGCACGCTCGGTGATTTCCCTTGTCAGGAACTCCAGAAGCTCGGCCTCGGAGGCGCTTGCGCCGCTCCGCAGCTGGACGTAGGCCACCGGGATTTCCCCGGCATGGGCGTCGGGCCGCCCCACCGCCGCCGCGATTTCGACCGCGGGATGCCGGTGCAAGGGCTCCTCGATGCTGAGCGGATCGATGTTGTGTCCGCCACGGATGATCAGTTCCTTCTTTCGACCCGTGAGATAGAAGTAACCCTCGCCGTCACGGCGTGCCAGGTCGCCGGTGTTCATCCAGCGCCGGCCGTCGCCGCAATCAATCCACAGTCCCTTGTTCTGCGTTTCCTCGCGGTAGCCGGCAAAGACGTTCGGGCCCGAGACCAACAGGACCCCCACTTCGCCATCGGCGCAGTCACGCTCGTAGCGGCCGTTCTCGTCCAGCAATACGGCTTTCATCGCTTGGCCCGGCACGCGCAGGCCAATGGACCCGATCCGGCGGTCGCCGAGGGGCGGATTGACGCTGCTGACGCAGGTGGCTTCGGTCAGGCCGTAGCCCTCGAGGATCTTGATGCCGGTCCGCTGCTGGAATCCGCGGAACACCTCGATCGGCATCGGCGCCGCGCCACAAAGGCCGTATTCCAGTGAACTGACGTCGCGGCTTCCGATCGGCACCTGCAGCAGGCCCGCGTAGAGCGTCGGGACGCCGCTGAAGAAATTGACCCGGTGCCGCTCGATGACTTCCCAGAACCGCTGAACCAGGCCGGGCCCACGGTAACCCTGCGGCGTCCCGAGGATCACATGGGCGCCGCGCGAGAACGGCAGCAACCCGGTCACCAGCACACCGTTGACATGGAACAGCGGCAATCCGCAGAAGGCGACCTTGCCCGGCCCGATGCCATCCCCGAGGAAGCGTCCGGCGCTCCAGGCGTTGGCGACCTCGTTGCGATGGCGCCGTACGGCAATCTTCGGAAGCCCCGTCGTGCCGCCGGTGCAGAAGTAGGACGACGTGTCATCGGGCGAGATCACACGCCCACTCGACAGTCGGGTGCCGTCCTGGCGCAGCACGCATCGGCCGAAGTCGTGGACCCGGAGCGCCTTCGGGATCGCCTTGCGCACGCCTCGCAGGCCATGCAGCCGGTATTCCTCGCGCTTCTGCAGCAGACGGGCCACCGGGGCCTTGGCGCCTCGAACCCGGTCCGCCAGATTGACCAGTACCAGATGTTTCAGGCTGGGCAGCTTGCCGAGAATGCTCGACACCTTGGGCCACAGGTCCGTACCCGGGAATGGCGCGAGAGTGACCAGGATGCTGGCGCCGGCAGCGTTCAGAAGCTCCGCGATCGCCGGAGCCTCCAGCAGGGGGTTGATGGCGAAGACGATGCCCGTGGCCTCGCCGCCCCAGATGACGAAGTGGGTCTCGGGCAGGTTCGGCAGTACAAAGGCGATGACCGTGTCCTTCGTCGCTCCCAGCTGGTGGAAGAAATTGGCGGTCCGGTTGATTCCCATCATCAAGGAGCGATAGGACCAGACCTGTGGCTTGCGATGCTCGTCGGTGGTGAGAAAGAAGCTCAGCGCCGGTGCGGCGGGATCGACTCCGGCTCCCCGGCGGATCATCTCGTAGGTGCTGTGCGGAAGGTCGGCGGGCAGGCCGGCAGCCTCGATGCTCTCGACATCGGCGAGCGTCGCGATACCGTCCATGGTGATCAGGCTCCGGCGACGATGCGGTTGCGTTGCACACCCAGGTCGACCCGGCCATCCGCGCTGCGGATGCTCGCCTCGACCACGTCACCCGGCTTCAGGTATTGGGTGCGTTTGGACTGCACCTTGAAGAAAATCTCCCACTTCTTCCTTTCCGGCAGCAGGGCGCCGATCCGCTGCTTGGCCGGCGAGGGCACGGAGAGCGCGCATCCCGCCGGCGTGCCGGTGGCGATGAGGTCACCGGGCTCGAAGTCCTGCACCTGCGAGAGCTCCGTCAAGGTCTCGGCGGGGCCGTAGACCAGGTTGGCCGTGCTGTCCTGCTGGCGCGTCTCGCCGTTGACCGTCAGCTTGAGTTGCAGTTCCTTCAGCACGCCGATGTTGCCGGCGTCGAGCAGGGTGATGTGCGGTCCCACCGGGCCAAAGGTACGGAAGCTCTTGCCCTTGTAGAACTGCATCTGCGGGATCTGCACGTCGCGGGCGGAGTAGTCGTTGACGATGACGGCGCCGGCGATGTACTCGTGCAGGTTGGCATCGGTCACCTTGACCGGGCCGCGGATCGCCTTGCGGATGATCAGGCCGAGCTCGATCTCATAGTCCAGGAACTGGACCATGCTGGGGCGGATGACATCCGTGTTCGCCGGCGAGATGCAGCTCTGCGCCTTGGTGAAGATCATGTTGTAGGTCTTCACATCCGGGTCCATGCCCGACTCGATCATGTGCTGGCGATAGTTGGCGCCCTGGCAGACGAACTGCTGGTTCTCGGTCACCGGCGACAGCAGTCGGACCTCGGAAAGCGCCAGTGTGCCGCCGTCGAGCCCCTTCAACGACAGTCCGGCGCTGATGAGAGCGCCCGTGGTCGGGAATTCTCCCGGAATGGGCGTGATGAGATTGCTGCGGATAGCGCCCCATTGGGCACGGTTCTGATGCTCGAAGCGGACGATGTTGACAGGCATGGCGGGGACTCTGGAGGCGGATGGAAGATCCGGGCGTGGATCGGAACGGATGGTGGAATCTGGGAATGCGGCTTCGGCAGGCACGACGACCGGGGCGGCGCCACATGCGACAGCGGCCGCAGCGCCTGCCTTCAGCAGCCGGCGGCGCGTGGGATCATGCGAGGCAGAGCTCATCGGGCCGGGTCGCTGTCAGCCGAACAGCTTGGCCAGGGTGACCAGCTTGCCGACCGACAAGTCCGGGCTGCGGCGCAGGTTTCGGATCAGCGCCGCGATATTGGCGGGCGTCATCTTCGGCTTGGTGAAACTCGACGGCATCACCGGCCCCCATTGGGCCATGGCCTCCCGGCTCACCGGGTGATGACCCGTCGGGCGATCAGCGGTGAAAAGATCGCCGTCGCAATAGTGCTCATGCTTGTCGCCCCAGGGGTCCTGCCAATAGTCGAAGATCTGGCTGCCCAGGATATGGCGCCCGATCCCCCATGCGTGCCGCCATCCGCGTTCACGCAGGACGCGCTGGCCCATGCCGACCGCATCGGCATCGACCACCTCGAAGGCACTGTGGCTGTACATCGGCGCGAAGCCCTGGGCCATGGCCAGGGTGTGATGGTCGGCCGGCGTATCGCCGAGGTCGAGACGGAAGAAGGTCACCGCCGGCGAGCCGTCGGGCAGTAGCTGGACATCGCTGGGAATCAGGCCGAAATGCTGCGTGTACCAGGCGCTGGTGGCCTGGTAGTCGGCCACCTCGATCACCACATGTCCCAGGCGCAGGACATCGGGCGGCTGCGCGGCCGGGCGCTGCGTCGCGTTGACGCGCCGGCGGTCGCCGGCCAGGTTGAAGTAGATCGGATCGCGGTGAGGCAGTTCATCGACCTGGCTCTGCTCCGCGACCACCTCGACCCTGAAGCCGGAAGGGTCCGTGAGGTCCAGGACGTACCCACCCCCAGGATAGGTCATGGAGCGGATCGCTCCAGCTCCGGGCAGCCGGGCCAGCCGCTCCAGGTCGGCATGACCCGACACCAGGAGGCCGAAGCCGCGGAATCGCGCCTGGGGACCGCGATGCACGCGGTAGCAATACGGCGACGGACCGGTGCCCCGCATGAACAGCAGGTCTTCCGTGCGGCTGGCCCGGTGCAGCCCGAAGTCCGCCAGGAACTGCTCGGCGCGCTGCAGGTCGGGCCTCTCGAAGATCAGGTACGCCAAGGCCTGGGCTTTCACGGTCGGGGAGGGATGCCGCGCCGGTTGAGGCGTGGTCATGAGGCTGGAGTCCGTCTGGGTCATGGGAAAGGCCACCTTAGGGATATCTGATGATGAATTTATCTATAACTGATAAACTTGTCAAATATGGTGAAGATATCTATGATGATCGCCGTTCGCCCACTATTCGGGCTTGAAGAGATGCCCCGATGGCCGCCCCGGCACCCGCTGAATTGCCCCCTTTCGATCCCCCGTCGCCCAGGCAGATGCGGCGGTCCTTCGCCCTGCCGCGGCGCTGGTTCTACCCGGAGTTTCTCGGGCTCTGGGAACTGGATCTGAAGCGGCCGGCCCTGTTTGTCGGCAATCACACGCTGTTCGGATTGACCGACGCGCCGCTGATGATCGAGCACCTCTACACGCAGTACGGCGTGATGCTGCGCGGCCTGGGCGACCGCGGGCATTTCCAGGTTCCGTACTGGGGGCCCTTCCTGGAACGCAACGGCATGGTCCTTGGCACGCCGGAGAATTGCGCCGCGCTGATGCGCCAGGGCCAGCACGTGCTGGTGTTCCCAGGCGGCGGACGCGAAGTCATGCGGCGCAAGGGCGAGGCTTACCGCCTGATCTGGAAACAGCGCGCCGGCTTCGCCCGCATGGCCATCGAACACGGCTACGACATCATTCCCTTCGGTTCGGTCGGCCCGGACGAGAGCTATCGCATCCTGCTCGACGCCGACGACGTGCAGAACTCGGCGGCCTGGCGCTGGCTGGCGAAGCGGTTTCCGCTCGATGAGATGACCCGCGGCGGCGACATGATCCCGCCGATCCCGCGCGGGCTCGGGCTCACCATCCTGCCGCGCCCGCAGCGCTACTACTTCGGCTTCGGTCCGCGCATTCCCACTGAACACCTCCAGGGCCGCCAGGGCGACAAGGACGTCGTCTGGGCCGTGCGCGAGCAGGTCGCCAAAGCGGTCGAGAGCCAGATCCAGCGCCTGCTGAGCTATCGCTCCGAGGACCGGCTGCAGAACTGGAGCCTGCTGCGGCGGTGGCTGGCTCCGCTGCAGGTCTGACCGCTTTCACTTCCTCTTTCTTCAGGAACTCCATGAACCCATCATCCCAGGCGACGCCGGCGTCGCTGCCCGAGAGAGTCTCTGTCCTGGTCACGGGTTACGGGCCCGTCGGCGCCGCCATCGCCTGCCTGCTCGGCCGCTACGGAGTGCATGCACTGGTCATCGACAAGGCCAGCGACATCCTGCTGCACCCGCGCGCGATCGCGCTGGACAACGAAGCGCTGCGCATCCTGCAGATGGTCGGCCTGGACGAGCAGGCCTTCGAACGGGTGGCCATTCCCGAGGTCCGCATGCATTCTCCCTATGTCGGACAGTTCGGGCGGGTGAACAGCACCGGGTCGATCGACGGCCACGCCAAGCTGGTGACGTTCTTCCAGCCGGACCTGGAAAGGGCCTTGCGCCGACAGCTTGGCGTCCTGCCTACCGTCCGGACCGCCGGTGGCGTCGAGCTGCTCGATTTCGTCGAGGAAGCTGGCGCGGTGCGGGCGCGGGTCCGGGATGCCTCGGGGGTCGAGCGCGAGATTCTGGCCGACTTCCTGGTGGGTGCCGACGGCGCCAACTCCTTCGTCCGCCGCAAGATCGGCCAGGACTTCGGTGGAGAGACCTACCCCGAGGACTGGCTGATCGTGGACGGCCGCAATGTCCCGAAACCCATCGATCACATCGAGTTCATCTGCGACCCGAACAGGCCGATTCCCCACATGCCGGCACCGGGCCAGCGCGAGCGCTGGGAATTCATGCTGGCACCGGGCGAAACCCGTGAGCAGATGGAGACCGACGAACGCATTGCCGGCCTGCTCGCGCCCTGGGGCCGCCTGGACCAGATCACCGTCGAGCGCCGGGCGGTCTACCGCTTTCATGCCCGCTGCTGCGACCAATTCCAGAAGGGCCGCGTCTTCCTCGCCGGCGACGCCGCGCACATCACGCCGCCCTTCGTGGGCCAAGGGCTGGTCGCTGGGCTGCGCGATGCCGCCAACCTGAGCTGGAAACTTGCAGCGGTGGTCCATGGCAGGGCTGAACCCGGCATCCTGTCGACCTACGACCAGGAACGCCGCCCGCACGCGCGCGCCATGATCGGCCTGGCCAAGCTGATGGGCCGCATGGTGATGCCGCGCAACGCCGTTGTCGCGCTGCTGACGCATGGCACCGTGCGGCTGCTGCGCCTGATCCCGCCGCTGAGGAACTTCATCGACGACCTGGGCATCAAGCCGAAGAACCAATTCGCCAAGGGACTGTTCGTGCGCGGTCGCGCCCGGCTGAAGCGCGGCGGCCAGATTCCCCAAGGCTGGATCCGGCGTTCCAATGGCGAAATCGGCCTGAGCGATGCCGCGCTGGACGGGGGCCTCACGCTCGTGGGCTTCGGCGTGGACCCTCAGACCCTGCTCGCTACCTCGCAGCGGCAAGCCTGGGAGGCGGCCGGCGGCCAGTACCTCCAGGCCTGCCATCGCAGCCAGTCGCTGCACCGTGGCCCCCATGCCGTCGAAGACCTCGATGGGGCGCTGATTCCGGGCGCCGCGCCCTTCGGCTGGATCGCCGTCGTGCGGCCTGATCGCGTCGTCCTGCACGATGGTCCATCCACGGATGCGATCCGCATCGTGGAGGAGTCGCTGTCGTTGCTGCGAGGCCGCGCCCCCCTGATTTCCCGCCAACCGCAGAGCCGGGGGGACTCCCACGCATGAAGCTCCTGAAATCCCCGGGGGCCGCCGGCATTGCGGCGCTCGCCATCATGTCCTCGCCTGCGCTGGCCCTGGACTTCGAAATCCCGATGGGAACCGGTGAAGGCATCGACGCCGTGCTCAATACCAGCATCACCGTCGGCGCCGGCATTCGCATGGAGGATCGCTCCTCGGATCTGGTCGGAAAGTCCAATCTCGATCCGCAGGCCTGCACCGGCCCCAACGGCGCTCATCAAAGCTGCCAGGGGCTGTTCAGGAATCAGGTTTTCCCTGCCCAGCGCCTGGTGGCCGCGCCCGGCGCGGCCTCGATCAACAACGACGACGGAAATCTCAACTATGGCAAGGGCGACCTCTTCTCCTCGCCCGCCAAGGTGACCAGCGACCTGACGCTTCGCTTCGGCTCGGTCAGCTTCTTCGCCCGCGCGCTGTATTTCTACGACTTCACCAACAACGACTTTCGCGAATATCACCCCAACCGCATCACGGCGCGCAATTACCTGGACGTGGGTCGCGAAGTCTCCACTGCCCCGCTGTCGGCTCCGGATCTGCCCACGCTGCTGCAGAATCCCTTCTCTCTCTTCACGGGCGTGATCGCCAGCCGCCCCTGGGCTCAGTACGGCCATGACGGCCGCCGCATCGTGTACGGTCCTGGCGGCGTGGTGCGCAATCGCCGCAGCGACGGAGAAACCCTGCGCCAGATCGGCTCGGACCTGCAGCTGATGGACGCGGTGGTGTTCGCGCAGATCCCGATGACGGACGACAAGGCCCTGACGCTGAAGCTGGGGCGCCAGACCGTGAACTGGGGGGAAAGCACCACCCTGGCGCTGAACAGCATCAATCAGGCCAACCCGATCAACGCCAACAACTTCTACCGTATCGGCCGCACCGTGGAAGAAGTCTTCACGCCGATCGGCATGGTCTTCGCCAGCTTCGAGCCGGCCGAGGGGGCGACGCTCGAGGCCTTCTACCAGCTGGAGTGGAAAGCTGTCGAAGCCCCGGCACCGGGCAGCTATTTCTCGGACCTCGACATTGGCACCCGCAATGCGGTTTCGTTCGTGAACATCAGTACAGGCGGCGTCGCCGAGGATGAGGGGCAGTTCGCGGTCCCGCTCGACTCGCCGCTGACCGGCCTGAGCAACTCGAGCTCGGCGTTGCGCCGCCTCAAGGACGCCGAGCCGGCCTCCGGCGGCCAGTTCGGCATCGCATTGAAGTACTACATGGAGTCCCTCGGCAATGGCGTGGAGGTGGGCGCCTACTACATGAACTACCACTCCCGCCTCCCCCTGGCGAGCTTCTACGCCGCGAACGCCAGTTGTGCCCGGCGGGAAGGCAACGATCTGGCAATCGACGCCCGTGATCTGGCGACCTTCCTCGCCACCTGCCCGGACATTCCCTTCCTGCATTCGCTGAGCCACCCGGGGGAGTCGGCGGAACACGCCACCGACAGCGCGGCGGCGCTCGACACCGCCCGTGTCCAGCTGGAGTATCCCGAGAACATCCATCTGGTTGGGCTCAGCTTCAACACCTCGATGGGTGACTATTCCTTCCAGGGCGAGGTCGCCTACCGCCCCAACCTGCCGCTGCAGGTCGACCTGCAGGACCTCGCCTTCGCCGCGCTGGGACCCACGCTGACCCGCTGCCACGACCGCCGCCTTGGCTGCCTGGGGTCCGCGGAACTGCTGAATGTGGGCATCGGCTACGATGCTGACGGCCACGCGACGAACTGGGGCTCGAGTGACTTCGTGGACGCCAGCGGCAACACCCCGTACCCGGACCTCATCAACGTCGGCATCGGGCACGTGCCGGGCTCCGCGCGCGCCTTCCCGAGCTTCGTGACCGCCTACCGGGGCGGCCAGGTGGGCGAAAACCCTCCCTGCGCCGCCGGACTTTCCGATGCCGACTATCACCGCGGCATGGACTGCCACATCCGCGGCTACGAACGCTTCGATGTCTACCAGTTCAACTTCGGCAGCACCCGCGTCTTCGGTCCGCAGGAAAACCCTTTCGCCGCCGACCAGATCATTTGGGTGACCGAATGGGGCGCCACCTGGGTGCCCGGCATTCCCTCGCTGGACGAGCTGCAGCTCGAGGCGCCCGGCACCTATTACCACGCCAGCGCCGGTGCCGACGGCTCCGGCGCCGACGGCTCGCGCCAGGCCTGCTCGCTCAACCCTGCCTGCTCCTACGGACCGGACGGCATCCGCTTCAACCCGCACCAGGAAGACCTCTCCGGCTTCGCGGACGAGTGGTCCTGGGGCTACCGCATGATCGGCTTGTTCAGCTACGAGAGCGTCCTGCCCTCGATCAGCCTTCGCCCGTCGATCGTCTGGTCTCACGATGTGCGTGGCACCTCGCCCGGACCGGCCGGCAACTTCGTGCAGGGACGCAAGCAGGTCGATCTGTCGCTCGAAACCCGCTACCAGGACGCGCTGTCGTTCACCGTCGGCTACAGCTGGTTCACCGGCGGCGGACGGTACAACCTGTACCGGGATCGGGACTACCTGCAGTTCTTCGCCCGATATCAGTTCTGACGATGGGGGCCGCTCGGCTGCCGGCGAATACGCGCTTCGCCGCGAAGGCCCGACTGGTGGTGTGTTGCCCCGGGAATGACAAGCTTGCCGGGCCCATTTCCTCCTCATTCCTGACATAATTATCAGACTAGAACCCGTGCCCCATACGAGCCTTTCCATGCCGAAGACATCCGCCCCGAAATCGAAGGCCGCCAAACCGGCCGCCGGGAAGAAAACCGAGGTTGTCGCCGAAAAGGAACCGCGCGGCGCGCGGCGCCGGCGTGAAACACGCACCAAGCTGCTGGATGCCGCCTTTCGCCTGATGGCCGAGCGCGGCATGGACGGCGTCGCCATCAACGAGATCACCGAGGAGGCGGACGTCGGATTCGGCTCGTTCTACAACCACTTCGAGTCCAAGGAAGCGATCTACGACGCCCTGATGAACACCGTGTTCGAGGACTTCGCCAAGCACCTCGACGAGCTGACGACGGGCATCGACGATTCGGCCGTCATGGTATCGCACTGCATCCGGTTCACGATCCTGCGCGCCCGCAAGGAGCCCACCTGGGGCAAGTTCCTGGTCCGGGAAGGCTACTCGGCCCGGGTACTCAGCCGCGGCTTGGGGCAGTTCCTCTTGCGCGACATCCTCAAGGGCGTCGCCAAGAAACGATTCAAATCGCCTGATCTGCTGATGAGCTTCGTCGGTGTTGGCAGCATGGTCTTGGGTGCCATTGCGGCCAATGCGGAGGCGAGTTCGCTTCGCGGCCCGCTGAGCGAGCAGCTGCGGAAGATGGGGCTTGAAACCGACAATATCCCTGAGCGCGCCGCGACCCTGGCCCTCGTTTCCCTGGGCATCCCGGAGCGCGAAGCGGCAGCCATCGCCCGGTTGCCATTGCCCTCGCCCTGAGGCCAGCAGCGCTCCCGGCCTCACGGAGGGCTTGGCGAAGGCGCCCCTCCGCAAGACGGAGCAGTGGACACCCCCCGGGGGCGGCCTACCGTCCAGCCGGGCCGCAGCGAACACACTCCGGATGGATCTCTCTCCCGCTCGAGCAGGGCGCAGCCTTCACCGGTTCTTTATTTGACATTAATATCAGTTACGATTAACTTGTCATGTCACTTCAAGAACCGCCCCCGCAGGGAGGACATCATGAGTTTCTCCGTCATGCCGAATCGCATCCTCACGACTGAGGAAATCACCCGCTACCACGAGGATGGCGTCGTGATGATCAAGGGCGCGATCGACCCCAACTGGGTGAAGCTGATCGAAGCCGGTGTCGAGCGCGCCCGCGACGAGATGTCGATGGTCGGACGCTTCATGTCGCGCAAGACCCGCGGCTACCAGATGGATATCTTCCTGTGGAAGCGCATCGACGAACTGCGCGACGCCATCTACTACGGCCCCTTTGCGCATTGGGCGCAGCAGTTGATGGGCTCCAACGAAGTGCGCTTCTTCTACGACCAGATGTTCGTGAAGGAGCCGGGTACCGACGCCCCGACACCCTGGCATCAGGATCTTTCCTTCTGGCCGATTCGGGGCGAGCAGATCACGTCGTTCTGGATTCCCCTGGATCCGGTCACGCGCGAGAGCAGCGGCCTGATGTACGTGCGGGGCTCCCATCGCTGGCCCCAGCGCTTCAAGGCGATCTCGCCGGACTACGTCGCCGCCATCATCGACGAGAAGATGGACGATATACCGGACATCAATGCCAACCCGGAGCGGTACGAATTGCTCGACTGGGTGATGGAGCCGGGCGACATCCTGATGTTCCACCCGCTGACGCTGCACGGCAGCCACGGCAACATGCACCGCACGCGGCGTAGGCGCGCACTGGCGCTGCGCTGGACGGGCGACGACGTGGTCTATGCCCCCACCCGCAAGCGCATGCCGATTCATTACCGCCACTCATCGACGGTAGGCGGGGGCCTGCAGGGTGCTGCCTTCCCGCGCATCCTGCCGGCACACGAGCCCACGGAGCGCTTGGCCAGGCGTCTGCCGGAAAGTCCGGCGTTCGGCCGGGTCCTGGCCTCGGGCTGGCACAACTTCATGTCCTCCATGACCATGAAGACGCGCGGCATACAAGCGCAACAGCTCAAGCAGACCTGGACTCAGCCCAAGGCACTCTCCGGAGACCCGGCCGGCTCCAGGGAACAGATCAGGTGAAGGGCAAAATCATCGTGGCGGCCGTGGCTGCGGCCTCCGGCCATTCCATATGGGGCCCGGCACGCTGATGCCCTGCGGCCCCGCGCTGCGGGCGCAACCACTGGGCCGGCGCCGGGACTGCCGCGCGCTGGACCGCCTGCATCGACGGCACGATCTCCTCCGGAGAAAGGGCGGCCGACGAGATCGGGGCCCGCCGCAGGGCATCTGAAGCCCGCAGCTAGCGGCGCGCTATGGCACCCATCCAGGCCTTGCCGCGGCCTGCTTCACCCAGGCCGTCATCTGCGCCTCGTCGAGCCGGTCGCCCTCGTGGAGGTCGATCCAGCGTGACTCGCCGCTGCGCTCGGTCGCGCCGGGCGGCGGCGGCTGCAACGCCGCGCCCTTGAAGAAGGTCACCTTCACGTAGCGCGTCAGCACGTGGAAGGACAGGAACCAGCCCTGCCCCTGGACACCGTAGAACGGCGAATTCCATTTCACCGCCTTGCGCACCCCCGGCACCGCCTTCACGATCAGCGCGTCCAGGCGCTTGCCCAGGGCGCTCTTCCAGCCCGGCATCGCGTCGATGTAGGCCTGCACCGGCGCGTCGCCGTCCGCCTTGGCGATCTGCGGATTGCCGCCCGACAGCAGCTTCACCGGCCCGGCCTGTTTCGCCGACGGCTTCGCCTTCTTCGCCGTTGCTGCGTTCTGCGCCGCCGCAGCCTTCACCAGCGCCTTGAAGGCCGCGGCGTCCGGCTTCTCGCCCTCGCGGATGTCGATCGCCCGGCGCGTGTTGCCCTCCAGGCTGGCATTGAACAGGCCCTTGGGATCCGGCAGGCTCGCGCCCTTGGCGAAGGTCAGCTTCACCACCTGCTTGTAGGACTCGCCGGTGCAGAGGATGCCGCCGTGGGACCACACCGGCGTGCCCATCCATTTCCACTCCTCGGCGACACCGGGCAGCGCTTCCAGGATCAGCTTGCGCATGCGGGCCAGGGCCTCGCCGCGCCAGCCGCCCAGTTCCGCGATCCGCCCGTCGATCAGCCGCGACGCGTCCGTGCCGGCGGCCTGGCCCGGCTTGAGCTTCATGTCACGGTTCGCGGCAGGCGCCGCGGCGGCCGCGCGGGCCTTCGGCTTCCTGACCGCAGGGGCATCCGCCTTCGCGGCGGACGCCTTCACGCTCCGTGCGGAGCGACCCTTCCCTGGTTTGGCTGCCACGATCCTTTCTCCTGCTGCCCGGGCCCGGCTGGCCCGCCATCCGGGCTGCAAGCCTAGCGCAGCAGGACCACTCCCGTTCCATCCGGCCCGCTCCTGCCATCCACGGCAGGCATCCGGGGCGGCCGTACCCTCGAAAAGCATGGCCGGCGCATGTTGACGGGCTTCGGGAGCGGTGATAATCGTCCAAGTCGGTCAGAACCCGGTAGACGCGAGCTTGCTCATCACCTTCGAAGACAGGGCATCGGATTCGCCGGTAGTCGACCGGGTGTGGCGCAGCCACAGCGACCGCGGCGGACCGTTCCAGTCCATGGCCAGTCCCAACTGGGGCATGGTCGTCACCCGCCTGCGCGGCGAGACTTTCCTGACCGTCCGGGGCCCTGAAACGATGGCCTCGATCGCCCAATGCCCCGCGGAAGGCGAATGGGTGGGCGTCCAGTTCAAGGTCGGCACCTGCATGCCCCTGCTCGCCACCGCCACCCGTCGCGACCGGAACGACCTGCAGCTTCCGGGCCTGTCCGGAAAGACCTTTGCCCTGGATGGCTCGGCCTGGGAATACCCCAGCTTCGACAACATCGACAGCTTCGTGAAACGGCTGGTCGGCCGCGGGCTGATCGTCACCGATCCGCACGTCCGGGCCGTCCTGCTGGACCAGCGGCAGGGGCTTTCAAGACGCACCGAGGAGCGGCGGTTCCGGAGGGTCACCGGCCTGACCCGGGTCGCCATCCGGCAGATCGAGCGGGCCCGCAGCGCAACCCTCCTGCTGCTGCAGGGACGGCCCGCGACAGACGTCGCCTACGAGCTGGGCTATGTCGACCAGGCCCACATGACCCGGTCCCTCGCCCGCTTCGTCGGCCAGACGCCGGGGCAGATCCATCGCGGCGGCGCGAGCCTGTCGCTTTTATACAATCCGGAAGATCGGTGATTGCGTAGCCTTTCCTCTGCAACGGGCCGGCGCGATGGAAGACCGATCGATCCCGATCGGAGCTCGCGCCGGACCCTCACCAGGGAATGACACATGACCATCGAGGCCCTCCCGGGTTCTTCGGGATGGATTTGGGCGGGACGCGCACTCAGCGTCCTGGCGATCGCCTTCCTGCTCCTGGACGCCGCCATGAAGCTGGTTCCCGCCGCCCCCGTCATGGAGGCGATGAAGGATCTCGGCTTCAATGGCGGCGTCGCGCTGGCCCGGGGCCTGGGGATGCTCCTGCTCTTCTGCACCCTGCTCTATGCCCATCCCAGGACGGCAGCGATCGGAGCCGTCCTGCTCACCGGCTACCTGGGCGGTGCCATCGCCGCCCATCTCCGCCTCGGCAACCCGCTCTTCTCCCACGTTCTCTTCGGCCTCTACGTGGGCCTTTTCGTCTGGGGCGGCCTGCTGATCCGCAATCCGCAGCTGCGTGCCCTGCTCCTGCCCGGAGCCCAGCCATGACCTTCCAGGCGTATCTCGACAACATCGAGGCCAAGACGGGCAAGAGCGCCGCCGACTTCAAGGCACTGGCCGCCCGCCAGGGTTTCATGGAAGACGGCCGGCTTCGAGCGGGCGTGAAGGCCGGGGACATCGTCAGGTGGCTCAAGGCCGACTTCGGCCTGGGCCATGGACACTCCATGGCGATTGTCGCCGTTCTCAAGGGACGCAGGGGCTGAGAACCGGCGCAGATCACAGGGACCCTGCCGTGACCGCCACCGACGAGGCCGCTGATGCCATCCGCTGAAACCCTGCGGCGATTCATTGAACGCGTGGAGCAGAACGCGCACGCCGAGGCCATCGAGGAGTTCTATGCGAGCCATGCATCGATGCGGGAGAACCAGGCCCCTCCGCGAGTCGGGCGCGATACCCTGATCGCCGCAGAGCGGAAGACCCTGGCCCGTGCGAGAGCCGTCCGCTCGAGATGCGTGAAACCGGTCTTCCAGAACGGTGACCGGGTGGTCATCCACTGGACCTTCGATTTCCAATGGCTGGATGGCGGCAGCAGCCATCTGGAAGAGCTGGCCTACCAGCGCTGGGAGGGAGAGCGGATCGTCGAGGAAACGTTCTTCTACGACCCGGCCCAGGGCATCGCGCGGCGCCACCCCGACGCCTGAGCCAGCATGGCCAGACAGGCCCGCTTGCGGCGTTGCGCCGCCGGCACTGCACCGCCGGACAGGCGCTTCAGAACTTCGGCTGGGCCGTCGCCGCCTTCTCGCACTGGTAGACGTAGCAGCCCACCTCGGTCTGGCCCGTCATCCTGTCGACCCGGTTGCCGCGCCATTGGAATGCCGCGGCATTGATGTCGCAGGCATAGCCCTCGCAGCGCTGTTCGCCTTGCCAGATCCTGATGGCGATCTTGCGGTTCTGCCAGCCCTTGTCCTCGCAGCTCCCCGAGGTTGTCGAAGAATTGTTGTAGTTCGTGCCGCTGGAGCCGCTGCTGTAGTTGCTTGAACTGTTGCCGCCGTGCGAGTTGGTCGTGTTGTAGGTGGACTGGCGGACGGAAACCGGCGAGCAGGACAACACGATGTCGGGCGTCCGGTCCGGAATCAGGTACTCATAGGCCGACGCCGGCATGTTCCCGACCTGGACCCTGCCCTTCACGTCGTAGATCCGCTTGGTCCCTTCATCGTAGTTCATGACCAGCTTCCTGCCGGAATCGAGTATCTGGAAACGTCCGTCCTGGGTGGACCCGGCCTGTTCCCCGCTGGTGATGGTCTGGGAGAAGCGCATCGAACCCGAGTCGAACGACACCTCCGACGTCACCCTCTCGCTATAGTCGAACTCCTCGCAGGCCTCCCGGGCCTCGGTGATCGAATAGCCTTCCTTCGCCCTGCCGCCGTTCTTCATCGCGTAGTAGTTGCCGACGGTATTCAGGAGCGACTGGGAGCGCGCGGTGCTGGAATCGAAGATCGCCGTGGATTCCGTGGTGACGGTGAGATCCGCCCGCGCCCCTTCGGACACCCGGATTTCCCGGCGCTGGCTCTTGCGGACCTCGCAGAGCCGCAGGTCCTCGGTATCGTCGGGCTCGGTGAAGGTATTCTCGTACGTCGTGCCGGCCAGCTGCAGGATGCTCTGGGAATGAGCGGGTCCTGCCGCCATGACGAGCAGGCCGGCCGCAAGCAGTCTGGCATTCATGTGGCGCATAGCTCCCTGGAGCCTCGTAGAAGATGGGCGCTTGCGCCTGGATGCAATCAATTCGACAACGTCGCGTCGACGGAGCAGTCCGACCCGCTGCCCGTCTGTGCACAGCTGCAGTTCGAATACTGGACACTGGTGGGCTTCCAGGCATACGGATAGTACTGGGGAAATCCGACCTGGGTGCTGGCCCACTGCTGGGCGCTGCTCTTGGCGCCCGCGCAGGCCCTGACGTCATTGTCGCCCGAGTAGGTGAACGTCTTCGTCTCGGAGTGCGCAAAGGCAGCGGTCGAAGCCAGTCCGATCACTACCGCCAGCAAAGCGTGCTTCATCATTTTCCCCAGGGCTCGGTTGCGGCAATCCGCGTGACATGACAGCAATGGACCCGGGGCACAGCCCCTGGCGTCCGCCGGCCATTCTGCCACCGGCAGGCGCCGCCAGACTACGGCCGCAGGACCCACCCGTTAAGGGGGTTGCAGCCGCCCCCCCGGATTGCGCGTTCCCGGCGGCGCCCCCCAAAAAAGGCCTGCCGCCGGCGCGGCACTCCCGCTCACGACCACCCCAGGAACGACAGTATCCCGCCGGCGATTCCCATCGCGACCGGAGGCGGCGCCATGCGGAAATGGACCCGTGGATTCCTGGCCGCCTCGCCGGCCAGGAAATACCCCCGCCACAGGACCCGCTCCTCCAGGACAGCCGCCGGCAGCATCGCCGCGGCCAGCCCGAAGGACACCAGGAAGTTGGTCGAGCGGCTCCATCCGGCGTGGCCCAGCAGCAACGCATGGAGGTATCCCGCGACCGCCGCGCTCGCCAGGAACAGGAGCGTGTACAGGAGCTTGCGCACGGCGAAAGCGTGCTAGCGCAGCAACTCCACCTTCACCCCCCGCAGCCGCTCCAGCGCCCGCTCCAGCGCCTCGACCTCCAGCGGCTTGTTCAGGTAGCCGCTGGCGTGGCCCTTGAAGGCCGCGTGCACGTCGCGGTCGTCGTCGGAGGAAGTCAGCATGATCACCGGCAGCCCCGCCATCGCGGAATCCGCGCGGATCGTCGCCAGCACCTCGGCCCCCTTCATGCCGGGCATGTTGACGTCCAGCAGCACCAGCGCCGGCAGGCCGCTTGCCGCCGCCGCGGCGCGCAGCTGCTCCAGCGCCTCCTCGCCCGACTCGCAGTGCAGCAGCGGATTCTTCACGCCGGCCTTCTGCAGGCCGCGCCTCACCGCAAAGAAATCGTCCGGGTTGTCGTCCACCACCAGGAAACTATGCTCGGGCATCTTGCTCTTGTTCATGGAGGTTCCTCTCCGGTAGCGTGAAGTGGAAGGTGGTGCCCTCTCCGGGCCGGGATTCGATCCAGATGCGGCCGCCGTGCAGCTGCACGATCTTCTGCACGATGGTCAGCCCCACGCCGGTGCCGCCGCCGTAGGCATCGCGCTTGTGCAGGCGCTCGAACAGCGAGAAAACGCGCGCATGATGCTCCGGCTTGATGCCGATGCCGTTGTCGCGCACGTAGAACACGCGGTCCAGGTTGATCACCTCGCAGCCGATCTCGATCCAGCGATCCGTCTTGTCGTTGTACTTGATGGCGTTGGTGATCAGGTTGCGGAACAGCTCGCCCACGCGGATGCGGTCGCAGTGGGCGCGCGGCAGCGGCCGCGGTATCCGCAGGTCCACCGCCTTCTCCTTCAGGCTGAAGTCCAGCGATTCCAGGATATCGTGCAGCACGGCGTTGAGGTCGGTGTCCTCGCGCGCCATGCCGCCGCGGCTCATGCGCGAGATATGCAGCAGTTCCGCGATCAGCGTCTCCATGCGCCGCGCCTGGTCGCGGATCTTCTGGATCATCAGGCGCCCCTCGTCGTCCAGGCGCTCGGCGTAGTCCTGCTGCAGGTATTGGGCGAAGCTGGCGATGCCGCGCAAGGGCTCCTTGAGATCGTGCGAGGCGGTGTAGGTGAAGTCGTCCAGCTCGCGGTTGGAGCGCTCCAGCTCCTCGCGCGCCTGCGCCAGGCGGGTGGCGTCCCAGTTGGCCCCGGCCATGCGCAGCGCCCGCCCGCGCTCGTCGCGCAGGATCGTCGCGCGGCACTGGATCACGCGGATGCGGCCGTCCGGCAGTCGGATGCGCACCTCGTCGAAGTAGTTCTCCTGCGTCCCCTCCAGCGCGGCGTGGATGCGCCGGGAGAACCCCTCGCGGTCCTCCGGGTGCACCAGCTTGAGCACCAGGGAGAACTTCAGCGCCTGCGGCTGCTGGCCCGGCGGCAGGAAGCTGCTGATCGCGTCGTCATACTCCAGCCGGTCCTCCTGGCAGTGCCAGACCCACACCGCGATGCGCGCGGAACTGGTGGCCACGCGATAACGCTCCTCCATGCGCGCCATCCGCTCCTGCTGGCGCCGCTGGTCGGTGAGATCCCAGACGATGCCGGCGATGCTCACCGCCTGGCCCAGGTGACCGCGCTCGGCCTTGCCGCGCGAGCTGATGTAGCGGACCTCGCCGTTGGGCCGCAGCACGCGATACTCGTCCTCGTAGTCGCTGCCGCCGAACTTCACGAAGCGCGTATAGCGCTCCACCACGCGCGGCCGGTCCTCCTCGTGCATGCAGGAAATGTAGTCCGCCATGCGGTCCGAGAAACGCTCGCCGTCCAGTCCCAGCACCGACTGGATGTGCCCGTCCACCTTCAGTTCCACCAGCGGATCGCTGGTGGACCAGGCCCCCAGGCCCGGCGAATCCAGGGCCAGCTGCAGGCGCTCCTGCGTGGCGCGCGCCAGCTTCAGCGCGCGATCGCGCCCGGAGAAGATCTGCAGGCCATGCAGCACGATGATGGTCAGCATCAGCGCCTGCCAGAGGTCCGCCGGGTAGAGCCCGCCGGCGGTGTAGTGCGCCCGCAGGAACAGCATCAGCGCCCCGCCGACGGCGCCGGCCAGCAGGGCCTCGACGTAGTGCCGGTACTGGTTGCGCAGGCCCAGGTCGGCGTAGGACAGGTAGAACACCAGCAGCGTCGGCATGCCCGGCAGCGGGTCGTGCGGCACGCCGATCACCATGGCGCAGAGATCGATGCCGATGATCGCGCGCTGCAGTCGCGGCGTCAGGCGCTGCCCGCCCGCCAGCACCATGATCAGCACCACCGCCAGGATGTAGATCACCATGGCGATGGCGATGCCCACCCGGTCCAGGAAGCCCGGCGCCAGGCCCAGCGCGCTGACATAGAAGAACAGCAGCCCGGCGAAGATCGCGCGGTAGAGGAACTGGGAGTAGTAGGCCAGCTGGCGCAGGGGCGGCTGCGCGCGCACGTGGCGCTCGCCGCGCGGGCGAACCTCCAGGCCAGCCGCCACCGCCATCCCGCACTCTCCTCTGTCGCCGGTCGAGGCGCCGGCGTAGAGGCCATCTTACGCAAAATCCGCCAGGAATCAGCGGTCTTGCGTCACAACTTGCAGCACTGCGCATTTGCGCGCCGCCCCGGGCGGACCTTAGTCTGGCGCCGAGCCCGCCGGCCACTCCGGCATCGGCGGCCGGGTGACGCCAGGAGCACAGGATGGACCCCAACCAGAATCCCCCCGCCCGGAGCGAACCCGGGCGCAAGAACACCGGCACCATCATCCTGTCCGTGCTCGCCCTGGCCCTGGCCCTGACCTGGGCCGTCTCCACGCTGTTCGAGATCGGCCTGCTCAAGTCGTTTGCCGCCGTGATCCTCGTCCTGTTCGGCATCCTGGTGGCGCTGTTCATGAGCGGCATCACCTGAGACGCGCACGGCCCCCCGCCGCCGGGCGCGGAAGGGCCGGATGTTCCCGCAAGGCTCCCGAGGAAAAGGCGGCCCGCAGCAGGCCGCCCAACGCCCTAGTGCGTCGCGCTTTCCAGGCTGTAGGCCAGGAAGCGGCTGCCGCGCGGCGTCACGCGCACCGCGCCGGCATCCAGCGAGATCAGGCTCAGTCCGCCCAGGGCCATCACGTCGTCCAGTTGCAGATCGTCCAGCGGCAGGGCGCCGGCATGGGAAATCTTCTCCAGCAGTTCAAGCTGGGGAGTGCCGAGGCGGATGGACCGGGTTTCCATGACGCGAACCTCCTATGGTGCACAGCAAGCGCCGGCCGGCAGGACAGCGGCCGCAGGAGGGTACGCCCGCCAGATGACATTTGCATGTCCCGGGCGGCAGGGTGCCTCCCGGGCAAGAAACGGGCCGGGGGCGCAGGACCGGCAGAATCCACCCGCCCGGGCGCCTCTGCTTTGGCGGCCGACAGACAGGCGTCTGAATGGAATGAAGATTTCAGCGAGCGCCGGCCCCGGATGCCGGTGGCCAGCGTCGCATGCGCCGGGGCCTGCGCCCTGATTCAGCCCTCGGCGCCTGCCGCCCGGCCCTCGCCGTCCGCCATCGCCGGCCGGCGGCAGGCGCCGAACAGGTCCTCCTTCACCTCGTAGGCCCGCGTCCTCACCGAGAACAGGCCCAGCATCGTCGAGAAGACATCGTCGTGCGTGCGCGGCAACGCCGCCGCCTGCCCGACGCAGCCCAGGTCCAGGCCCAGCGCCTGCGGCGCCCCGCGCGAGAACCAGGCCACCATCGGCACCTGCCGCTGCTCCTCCGGCGCCAGCTTCCAGGGCAGGCCGTGCAGGTAGGTGCCGTTCTCGCCCAGGCTCTCGCCGTGGTCCGACACATAGATCATCACCGAATCCATCCGCCCCTGCTGCGCCTCCAGCTTCGCCACCAGGTCGGACAGCACCTGGTCGATGTAGACGATCGTGTTGTCGTAGGCGTTGACCAGCTCCTCGCGCGTGCAGCGCTGCACGTTGGCATCGCGGCAGTCCGGCGTGAAGGCACGCGCCGACTCCGGATAGCGCTTGTAGTAGGCCGGCCCGTGGCTGCCCTTGGTGTGCAGCACCAGCAGCTTCGCCCCCACGCCGGGGAACTGCTGCGGCAGATCGCGCAGCAGGATGCCGTCGCGGCACTCGCCGTTCTCGCAGAGCAGCGGGTCCTCCGTCGCATCCAGCGACACCATGCCCACCCGCTTGCAGACGTTCTGGCAGCCTGAATCGTTGTCGAGCCAGCCGATCTTCACTCCGACGCGCTTGAGCAGGTCCACCAGGTTTTCCTGCTTCTCCTCCCGCCCGCGGCTGAAGACCCCGCGATCGTCGATGGAGAACATGCAGGGCACCGACTCCGCCGTATAGGTGCCGCAGGCGCTGACGTTGGGGAAGTTCACCAGGCCAGGGATCTTCGCCAGCCGCGGCGTCGTCTCGCGCCCGTAGCCATTGAGCTGGAAATTGGCCGCACGCGTGGTCTCGCCCACCACCAGCACCACCAGCAGCGGCCGGCTCGAAACCGCCGTGCTGCGCACCGCATCGGTCGCGATGGGCTGCGGCGGCAACCGCGGCCCCTTGGGCAGGATGTCCTGCACATAGCGCTTCACCGCGTGCAGCGGAAAGGTGGGGTTCACGTAGACGCGCACGTCGCGGTGAATGCGCCCCCAGATCATCAGCTCATGCTGGTGCGGCAGGAACACCCCGAGCAGCATCACGATCAGCGCCCCCACCAGCATCAAGCGCCGCAACAGCTCCGTCCCGGCACCTTCCCAGCGCAGCGGCCAGCGCATCACCAGCAGGGCCGGCAGCAGTCCCTGCAAGGCCACGTGCAGGAACAGGCTGAACTGCAGCAGGTCCCCCGCCTCGTGCCGGTCCGTGCGCGCCACGTTCACCAGCATGGAGCGGTCGATCACCGTGCCGAAGCGGTCCATGAAGTAGCTGCACACCGCCGCCGTCACCAGGAAGACCACCAGCGCCGGCTTCAACGTGCGCCGCCAGGCCAGCGGCGCCAGCGCCAGCCCCAGCAGCACCACCAGGGCCACCGCCACGCTGCCCATGATGCGCCACTCCTGCGGCCCCGCCGGGGCCGGCAGCGACGCCGCCACCGCACGGAAGAAAGACAGGTTCTGGGTCAGCGCCAGGTAGGCCACCACCAGCATCAGCAGCGTATTGGGTCCCACCGCCGGCAATCGCAGCCAGGCAAGCGGAAGAAACCGGGGCTGGGCAGGCGAATCCTGGCGGGCAGCGGTAGGAACAGCCTGCGACGGCGCAGGCTCGGACGGCGGGGGCATTCAGGCTCCGGCAACAGTACGGGAGCCTGAAAACTATCAATCGGACCGTCATCAGCCGGTTAGCGCAATGTCACCGCAATGTCACCGCCCGGCCGATGCCAGGGCGAGGTTCCCGGCGAGGCTGCCTGTGCGGAAAGCGGGGCAATGCTCCGCGCTATGTGAACGGGACGACGGGGCCCTCTGCAAGCGGGTCAGGCACTTCACTGAGGACCGAGGACGCTGGCTCGATATACAAACGAGTCAGGCGCTTTACTGAAGACTGAGGATTCTGGTCGATTAGCCTAGATTGGCGGGCAAAGTCTCGGCACTTCTGCCACTCTGTAACATCTGACTCGCCATCTGCATCGAGATTCGCCCCTGATCCAGTTCTTGCCGAATTGCGTCATCCAGTTGTGCTTTTAGCACACTGATGTCGGGTGGTGGACCGGGAGGAGCAAAACCGATCAGAGTGACATCCAGAGTCTTCTTGTAATAACGCCGCAGTGCCTTGAAGGTAATGAAAGCGCCCACGTGCGTACTTACATGGACATCCGATGGAACGATACGCCCATACCTCAGAGCCCGTGGCAAAACGCCGTCGAGGTAAGCGCTAAATGGATCGCGATAGACATAGATGATTTTTACTCGACGGCCAAACGCCAGTGCTGCATCGATCTTTCGTCGCGCTCCGCGAATGGATGCAAGGTTCCCGTCGTAAACAAAGCCTGATGATGGCGCAAGGGTTGACTTCCCTGCTCCGGTTCCTCCGGCCATGAAAACCAGCTCTTCGCCGGCATCTCCGGATGACTGCTCCAAGAGGACATGAAAGGCCGCTTCCTTGATGCGTGTGGAGGCGGCCTGAACAATCACCGAATTCCTGGTTCTATCCTTCGATGAAGCGGAATACTCTACAAAAATTTCCTTTGCAATATCTGCATTCAGATAGTAGGGATTCCCAGTCATATCGAGGGCCTTCTGCCGATACCGCTCGATGAAGGTCTCGATGTTTTCCCTAACCAAAGCGTCGAGATCCGCCGCTCTACCTAGAGGCTTTGCATAGCCATCTTCAGAATAGTCCGGTTCGCTGTCAGATATCACATCGGCATTCATATTGATTCGGATATGACACCGCCCAGTGATTGGCGTCACATACGCTCCATTCAGATACCTCAGTCAAAAAATAAACCCCGCCAAGTGCGGGGTTTCAGAACATCTTATCGACAGGTTTCAAATAACGGGAAGGATCATGCAAGCTCTTTTCATACTCGCGCATCCAGGCTTGCTCCTCTGGAGGGAATGGCCGCCCGGAGGCATCGAGGTAAGCACCATCTGCGGCCTTCTTCAACCGAGGAACCCACCATCGCCGCCCATCGGGCTCGACATTGACTCCTGTCTCTGGTTCATTGTTGTCCATGCCTGAATTATAGTCGTGTGACTGGCTTCATCTCAAATCCACACGGCCTTCCTCTAGTCGTTTTGTGGCAAGGACGGCTGAGGTCTCCCTCTCGCAAGTGCCTGCGAATAGATGAGGGGGGAGATTCTTCCATCCTCGTATTCAGCCTCAACGAGCTCGTTAAGCCTCGCCAGCAGTTTATCGTAGCTAGGCGGCAGTCCCTCCGGGATGATGCCTTCAATGCTAACGTCAGGCCTTCCCTTGTAGCGCCTGTTCAATGCTTTTATCGTTATCATCGATCCAATATGGGTGCTGGCATGGATATCAGTAGGAGCGATTCGCCCCATGCTCATTGCACGGGGAATCACGCCTTTAAGATAAGCATCCACAGGATCTCGGTATACGTACACGATCCTAACCTTACGACCAGAGCCCAACGCCGCATCAATGCCTGTGCGGGCTGACTTCACGGATGCCAAGTTGCCGTCATATACGATGCCAGCATGCGGAGCCGAGGTTGTCTTTCCGGCGCCGGTGCCGCCCGCCATGAATACGACAGTATCCGTCTCTGAAGTTACTGGCTGAGCCAGCGTATCCTTCCACGCCGCATTTTTTATCTCTGAAGCCCTGTTCTGGACCGCCATTGAGTTCCTAGTGCGAGAATCCCGAGACGCCGCATACTCGGGAAACAACTCCTTGGCCAGATCTGTACTGATGTAGTTGGAATTTCCGGTCAACTTAATTGCCATCGCCCGATATTGATTCAGCAAATCGGCCGCCTGATCTCCGCCGGCAATCTCGATGGCTTGCCCAGGACTTTGTGGCACTGGCGCATCCGTGGACGGAACATCGACGGCTGGTGCGGTTAAAGGCGGATTCTTGGATTTTCTGGAATCCACCGCCAACCTCACGGCGGAAAATGGCAACACGGACGCGCTTCCAATAAGCCCGGCATATCCAATGCGTGACAACGCGTCTTTCAAATTTATTTCTTCGTCCAGCACTCCTGCGTCGTAAGCCTCGATCAACGACTGGGAAACAGAACCCTCAGTTGCGGAAATCCCCATGGCAGCACCCACTCGCCCACCCTTCGAGCGAGCGAGACTCTGCATGCCTTTCGGCAACGCACCAGACGAGAGAATCTTCTTTGCAGGTAACGTCAGCAGTGCGGCGAGCGGCCTATTGAGAACAGATTGCGCGGCCACAACTGGCGCCGCGCGACGAAAAGCACCCTCAGATCCCAAGTCCTTGTCCATGCCATCTGCGACCAAACCTCCTGCCGCCGGCAGCATCATCGTAGTGGCTGCCAATCGAGGACTTCGCAAGGCAAGACCTACACCAACAGCAGGTACCATCTGGACACCTGCTGTTCCGAGATCATATGTGAATCCTGCAAGCGCTCCCCTTGGGCGATCGGCTTGTATGCGCTGATTCAGCTTGGCGAGTTCGCCGCGGGTCTCGTCTGCATAGCGCTGTGCCGCTTCATTCCGATGGTTGTAGAAGGTTGGCGACAACCTTCGCGCCATGTCCGAGACCGGAGCCCCGCTTGCAAAGCTGCGCGGCCCCGCAAGCGCCCGCGCAGTCAGCAGTGCTGGCGATGCCATTCCCATCGACAGCATCGAATCCAGAGACCCGGTGACTGCCTTTCCCGGCTCCGCGACTATCTGCTCGCCGAGGAACTTCATCTGGCCCAGCATGGCCAAGCCCGATAATCCGAGCCCTCGCAGCGTGGATCGTTCGCGGGATTCGTCCAGGCCACTTTTACCCAAGCTTTGGAATTTCCGCGCGATCCATGCATCGCCGCCGGGCGCCGTCTCTGGCACAGCATCTTGGCCCAAGGCATTCATGGCAGTCGATCTTCCCAGGTGCCACCCAGATACCCTGAACCAAAGTACCCATCTGATTCAGGCGGGTTCATGGAGAGGCCGAATCTCGGGAATGGCAACTGTTCTCGCCGTATCCTCCGCCGTTCTCCGATCGCTTCAAGGTGATCATCGAGGCTGGCCACATTCCACTGCCGCCTCTCGCTGGCGGTCAGGGAACCTGCTTGTTCGTCTTCCTGCGCCTGCAGGCGCAGGCCATATGCCTGCTGCCAACGCGCATCCTCCACCGCGGTGCGCTCGCGCCGCTCATTACGCTCCTCGTCCGCCCGCTGCAGCCGGTCCACGAAGTCGAAGCCGTTCATGAAGCCATCCATGAATCCGGCGGCGCGAAAGCCGCCGCGGCTCATCGGGCACCTCCCTGCAGCCCGCGCAAAGCGGTGGTCCGCGGCGCGGGGCTCTGGAGCAAACCCAGCACCCGGTCACGGCCTCCCGCCCGCTCGATGCCGACGGCCAGCATCGCCGCGCCGCGCAGGCGGTCGCGCAGGCGGCGCAGCGGGAGACGCAGCACCTCGTCGGTGTCGGCGGACGTGCGGCCGCGCGTCACCGGGGCGCGGTAGTCGTACTCGCTGCCGTCCGGGCGGCGGGCACGGATGTCCAGTTCCAGGATCACCGCGTCGCCGTCCAGGTAGGCCGCGACCAGGCGCTTGGCGGTGACGACGCCGCCGTCGCGCAGGCGCTCGCCCAGGCCCTGGCGCAGCTCGCGGGCGAACAGGCGGTTGGCAAAGGCGTACAGCTCCGCGCCCGTCAGGCCCGCCGTGTCGCCACCATCGTTGACGGCGGCGTCGTAGCGCAGCGCGGCGCGGCGGAACGCCGGGTCGTCGAACTGAGCGGCGAAGTCGCTGCGCAGGAACTCGGCGGCGCGTTGTGCTTTCGTGTCTTTCATGGGTTCTCCTTCAGAACAATGCGTCGATCAGCAGGCCGGCGCCGGCGCCGACCAGGGCACCGACGGGTCCTGCCGCCATGCCCAGCTTCGCGCCCACAGCGGCGGAGCCGAGCCCAACCGCCGCGCCGATGCCGGCACCGGTGCCCACCATCTGCGCACGCTGCTGGTCCTCCGCCGCCTTGAAGGCGCTGCGTGCGGCGTTCAGCGATTCCTCGCGGTTCGCCGCCGCGCCCCAGAGCTGGCCGGTCTCGTTCTTGGCGGCCATGGCCGTGCCGAGCAAACCGCTCATTGCCCACCTCCCAGGCCGTAGCGCGGAGCGCCGCCGGTCATGATCCGCGCATTGCGCTGGTCGAAGGCACGGTTGGCACGGTTGGCGGCGTTGGCGTCCGCCAGACCCTGGGCCAGGTCCTCCCGACGCGCCATGGCAGCCTGCTGCTGCGGCGACAAGGCCAGGCCCTGGCCCGCCAGGCGCTCGCGCAGCGCCTGGCCGCCCTGGCGGAAGCTGCGCGCCACCGCGTCGCGCGCAGACTGCACGCCGTTGGCGCGCAGTTCCGGGTTGTCGTACATCCAGGTCAGCCGGTCCTCGATCGGGCGGATGTGCTGCTTGTAGCGCTCGAAGTCGGCGCGTCGGATGGCGGCCTGCGTCTTGCTGGCGTAGTGCTTGTCGCGGCTGGAAATGCCCAGTGCGTTGCGATAGCTCGGCTGCGCATCGGGAGCCTCCAGGGAGGCGGGGATGGTGAACATGGAAACTCCTGGTCAGGGTGAATGAATGCGAAAATCCGGCCTCTCCCAAGGGGAGAGGCGACAAGGCAGAAGCAAGCGGCGCGGGCGAATCCGTCAGAACCCGTACCGCGAACCCGGCTGCAGCGACATCGTTCCGAAATCGGGCGTCATCGAACCGTCGGCAATCGCGTCGAAGCTGCCGTAGGTGGACAGCGACGAGGGCGAACCGCCGGCCGGCGTCGCCTTGCCCCGCAATCCATACGCCGCCGCCATGCCCGCCGCCGAGCCGATGGCGTCCTGCATCGCGGCGCGGCCCTGGAAGGCGTTCTGCGCATCGGCCAGCGAGCGGCGCTGCGCCAGGTCCGCCGCCTCCGACAGGCCCTGCAGCGCCTGCGTGCGCTCGCCGCGGCCGATATCGATCAGCGCCTGCAGGCCTTGGGCGTACTGGTCGTCGATCAGTGCGTCCAGGGCCGCCATGCCCTGGCCCAGGGCCTGCGCACGGTCGTTGGCGAAGCCGGCCAGGCCCATCGCATAGCGCCCGGAGCCGGGCGCCGCGCCGCTGCCGAAGAGCCGGCTCTCCAGGCCCTGCTGCGCGCGGCCGAAGGCCTGGGCGTAGTCGGTGGCGGCGGTGTCCAGCGCCTGGCGCCGGCGCGGCGCCACGTCCATCGTGTCCTCGAAAAAGCTCTGCTGCAGCGGCAGCCAGCGCTCGCGCCAGTCGTCGTAGGACTCGGCCGCGATGGCGGCCATCTCTTTCTGCTCGGCGGTCTCGCCGGGCGCCTTGGGTTTGCTTCCCATGTGATTCACTCCTGGATATCGAGTTGGTATTCCACCGCGCGCAGCCGCCAGCGCGGGTCCAGCAGGCGCTCGAAGCCGCGGCGGCGGGTGCGCAAGGCCAGCGTCGCCGCGCCCACGTCGCGGGCGATCTGCTCCAGTTGCGGCAGGTAGCGCGGCGTCAGGCCGCCGCCGGCGCCCTGCGCCAGCCACAGCAGCAACTCCGGGCGGCCGTTGTCCTCGCGCCGGTACTTCTTCAGCACCACGAAGCCCTCGGGGCAGGTGTAGAGCTGCGCGTGGCCGAAGCGGCACTCCGCGTAGACCTCCTCCGGCGTCTCGTCGTCTCCGGCGAGGATCGCGGCCACCGCGCCGCGGATGCGCGGCCATTCGCGGCGGATGTCGGCAGCTTGGAGTGCCATGCTCAGTACTCCAGCAGCAGCGCCGCCGCGGCTCCGGCGCCCGGCGTGTTGCCGGCGGGGCATCCGCCGCCGCCCGCGCCGTAGCCGGTGGCGGCGCCGCCGTTGGCATCCTTGCCGCCGCGCCCGCCAGCCCCCAGCGGCGTATCGGCGCCATCGCCGCCGTCATCATGGATGGTGAGCGCCAGCGTGGCGGAGAAGCCGCCGCGCCCGTTGCGCCCCGGCAGGCCGATCACGCCCGCGGCATGGTCGGCGCCCACCGCCGCACTGCCGCCACTGCCGCCCAGGCCCGCCGCCGTGCCGGCCGCGCCGGCACCGGCCACGATGCGCGCGTCGCCGGTCTCGGCCAGCAGCCAGGCCGTGGCCGCCGAGCCGCCGGGCGGGATGCGGTAGGCGATCACCTGGCCGGGGTTCACGCGCAGCGTGCCCTCGCACAGCGCACCGGCACCGCCGCCGCCACCGCCCGAGCGCGGCCCGCTGCCCTGACCCACCGCGCCGCTCGCGCCGGGGCCGATCAGGCGGAACCTCAGCGCGTACACGCCGGCCGGCACCGTCCAGTTCTTGGCGGCGGCGTTGCCGGCGTTGTCCGCGAACAGACGCGGGTAGGCGGCGAACTGCGTGATCTGCCCCTGCAGCTTGCCGACGATGGCCTGCAGCCCGTCGCCGGGCAGCACCGGCGCGTTCTGCGCCGCCAGCGCCGGCAGCGGCTCCACGAAGCGATACTTGAGCGTGGCCATCAGAACGCCCGGTAGTAGACGGCGATCTTGTCGCCCGCCACCAGCGCCGACACACCCGCGGTGGCCAGCCCGCCGGCGAAACCCAGGCGCGTCTTGCTGCTGGCGCCGCCGGTGTAGTTCACCGTGAAGTCGTCACCCTCGAACTGCGCGCCGGCACCGGCCACCGCCAGGCGCACCGAGTCCTGCGCCGCCACGTCCGGCAGGTCCACGTACTGGTTGGAGATGTCGGTGGGCGACAGCGTCACCGCCTGGCGCCGCGACTTCTTCGCCACCGTGGCGCCGCTGACCGGATCGCGCCGCGTGGTCTGGTCCTTCTCCGCCGGCGCGCTGTCGGTCTTCACGCGCAGCTGGCCGCTGCCGTTGCCGGGGTTGGTGGACTCCAGTCCGGAGAGCGCCGCAAGGTCCACCGACAGCGTGTTGCCCACCTTGGCCAGCATGTCGCCGGCCTCGATCGACAGTACCGACGGATACGCCACGAAGCTCAGAGGTGTGACGCCCACCGTGATCGGGTTCTCCGTGGTCAGGATCACCTGGTAGCCGGCGTACTGCGTGCCGTTGGTCACGGGGAAGTACGCGCCCTTGGACACCTCCGCGTCCTCGTCGAAGTCCGCGCGGCGCGCCAGCGTGTAGCTGCCGCCCACCACCTCCGCCACGTAGACGCCGTTCTCGGCCGGGGCCACCTGCGCCAGCAGGCCGATGGCGTCACCGTCCTGGATCGTGCGGCCGTCCACCAGCAGCGGCGTCGCGCCGGACAGCACCAGCGGCGCCATGGCCAGCACGTCCACCGCCTCCTTCGGGTCCTGCTTGCCGTTGATCACGTTCTGCACGTATTCCACGGTCACGTAGTCCTTCTCGGCGCTGGGCATCGGCAGCGCCGCCGCGGCCTTGGGCTGCGCCTGCAGCTCCAGCTCGTTCGCCGAGGTCAGCTTGAGGATGTCGATGTCCGCCGTGTTGGCCGCGTTGCGGCCACGCAGCATCTCGTTGTTGTCCAGGCGGATCTTGGCGCCGTTGACGGCGTTGTCCTCGATGAACTTCCGCTTCAGTTGCGACATGGTTGCTCCTTGTGTGTGAGGGGTTGTTGGGGTCAGGTTTGCGATTCAGCGCTGGGATTCAGGTGAGGTACCGCACGGAAAAGCTGTCGCCGCTCTCCAGCAGCAGCTCCAGCGCCAGGCCGTCCCAGGACAGCTCGGCTCCGGATATCGAGAAATCCACGCCCGGCTTCTGCTCGATGCCGTGGTGCACGCACAGCTCCACCGCCAGCGGATCCGCCGGCGCATCGCTCAGGCTCACGCGGCGCGCCGCGAGCATGGCCGGCGTCACCGTGTAGCGATCCGTGCGGTAGGGAATGGCCGCCGCCTCCACGCGGCCATCCGCGCGCAGCTGCAGCAAGCGCCCTCCGCCCGGTGTCAGCAGCGGCTCGCCCGGCAGCACCAGCACACGGTCGCCATCCAGCGCCACGCCGATGCGGCGCTGCCATTGCCCGCTGCCCGGCAGGGTGGCCAGGCCTCCGCCGGGCGCCGCGTAGAGCACGTCGCCCGGCGTCCAGGCCCAGGTCTCGCAGTCCAGTGCCTGGCCTTCCGTGGCCACCGCCACCAGGCCCGCTTCCGGCCGCGTGATGGCCACGCCCAGCAGCGCCGCCGCATGCACCGGGTTGCCGGTGTCCGCCGGCACCGCGCCCGCCGCGCCGTAGGCCAGCACCTGCCCCGGCTCCAGCGGCTGCGCCGCCACCACGCGCAGGCGCGCGGCCTCCGCCGGCGCCGGCACGTCCACCGTCCTGGGCACGCGGCCGATGGCCTCCAGCAGCGCCCGCCGCTGCCGCTCCCGCGCCTCGCCGGAAGCGTCCAGGGAGGATTCCAGCCGCTCCAGGCGGATGCGAATCGCGTCCACCGCGGCGCGGGCCGCGCGGATGCCGGCCTCGCTGCCGAACTCGCGCGGCGTGTGGATCGCGGGGGTGCGTGAGGTCATGAAGGCTCCGGTGTGGCGGGAAAAGGCGGCGCGCAGGCGCGAGCCTCCCGGGCTCGCGGGCGAGCCGGGCTTGGTGTTTGAATTGAAGAATCGGCCAGACGGCCGGAGAACTAAATCAGCGATGCGACAATGCTGACACGCAGGATCAATCGCGGTTCGCAGGTTGGGCTGAGCGCAGCGATGCCCAACGCCTGCGGACAAAGTCGTTGGGCATCGCTGCGCTCAGCCCAACCTACACTTACTTCATGCTCTTGGGATCAATCGTGGAACGTCTCAAAAGCGGATCGTGGTGACGGTGAAGGCTTGTCTTCCAGAAGCCCATGCCTCCTGACAATAGTCCACCCCGCACTGCGTCAGCCCAAAGGAGTTCCACAAGGCACCCAACCGGGTCCTGTAGGTAGAGGCGTTCCCATTGATCCTACCATTCGTGCAGATCATGGAAACATGAGTATTCATCCTTGCAAATCCCATGGATTCCATATCATCGCTGTCATTGGGATCAGGAATTTCCCGGCGCTGTGCATCCAACCGACAGTTCTCCAGCGAGGACTCCTGCATCGACAGGAGAAGCCTTTCGACATCCTGCTCGGCGGATGGTGTATCGCTACTCGGCATGAGACCCCACAAAAGCAAAAGCCCCAGTCCTATCAGGACTGCCATTGCAACTGCCCTCTTCTTATTCATGGAATCCTCTTGACCTTGTTTATGCCGTTCCAGTGCTGCATCTCAAACTTCAGGTCGTCCAATGTCAGATCGCTACCGTACTGCCCGTACAGATGCATACCCAATCGGACGGCAGCCTGGTCGGCCGGGTCATCCCAACCTCTTTCTCCCCATCCCATTCTCAAATAGGCGGTGTGACGATCCTTGGGCTCAGGATGATGTTCTCGAAACTCCTGAACTCTCCTGCCACCTTCCTCGGACCAAGCTTGCACATGCCCCGCGGCGTCCAGCAATACATCTTCCGGATACCCTGCTGCCATTCCAACGTATCCATAGTGGATATTGGAGAAGACGTCGAACAGGTATCGATCATTTGAATCCGGAGAGTAGAACCATTTCGCCGAGGTTCCTTTGAAGGGATGAGTCTGTCCCTTGTTTTCTCCACCCCGCCTTAGTGTTCTTTTATGGTCCCAAGGACCATTGCCCTTCACCTTTCGCCTGAATCTGAGGAGGCCTTCGGCCTCGCCAACAAAGGTTCCTGGCTCATTCAGTCGGCGTATTCCAACAAGCGCGGTTGACCTCGAGTTCCGCATCATCTCCTCGTAGATATACGAGGCTGCCTCCCCGAACACACCATCAGGCGGCTCTGGCACCCGGAATGTCCTAGTGTCTTTCCACCATTGATAGCCAGAGTCCCCATTACGCTGTTGGGCCAAACCCTTCTGAATATTCTGCATCAATGCTTTCGATCTTTTGTTGCCGGCTTGCGCAGAATTGTGCAAATCCTGCACAACATTCAGATCGAGTCCCCTGAGAGCCGTCCTAGCTCCAGGTGCATGCGCAGGCTTGGTACCATCGTCCACGGCAGTGTTTGGGGATTCCTGCAAATCCAGGGCGAAGTCGTAGCCACGTAGGAAATCCCCCAGGAAGTTGGTCTCGCTCTGATCTTTCGTGTTCGTCATGGCATTCACTCCAGCTCCTCCATCTCCTCCGCCACCTCCACCGACTGCACCCTTGAGGTGCCCGCCAGCTCGATCTCCAGGCTGGCCTGCGCCAAGCGGTCCGGCAGCACGAACTCCATGGCGGAGGTGACGGCGCGGGTCAGCCAGGGGGCGCTGTCCGCGTACAGGGTGAGCTGCAGGTCCTCGTAGTCCGCCGCCCGCACCTGGGCACAGCCGAAGGCCGTGGGGCGCGGTAGCTGGAACAGGCGCGAGCGCCAGCGGTAGGGTCGGCGCGTGCTGCCGCCCTCCCACTGCCAGACCTGGTTGCCCATCACCAGCAGCAGGCGGTCGGTCAGCGGGTCGCTGTAGGCGGCCTGGGCCCAGAGGTCGGTGAAGACCAGGCCGAAGCCGCCGTTGCGCGCGTCCAGGATGAAGCCGCCGCGCTCGCCGCCTGTCTTCTCGTAGAAGCCGAAGTAGCGGTCGTCATGCGCCACGCCCAGCATGGAGGCCGGGTTCAGGGCCTGCCATTGCTCGCGCGTCAGCAGGCCCTCCGTCAGCAGCAGCGCGCGCCCTGGCCGTTGATGGCCACCAGTCCGTCCGGCGAGGCGTAGACGATGCCCACGTCCTTGAGGTGGGCGACGCTGCGCTTGGCGCTGCAGGCCCGCGCAATCAGCAGCGCTGTGCTCAGCGCTTTGAACTTTCTCTTTGCAACAGGCGACTCTGTATTAATTAGTCACCTTTTCGGTAGTAGTCACGATAAAGAGCTGCCTGCCGGAAGCCCAGGCTTTCTGGCAGTATCCCTCGCCACATTGCGTCAATCCCTTTTCCCGCCAAAGCGGGCTAAAGCGAGCCCTGTAGGTCGCGACAGTTGCATCTACTCTTGTTTCACCGCAGCGCATGGAAATCTGCGTAATCGAGCGGGAGTGCATCATCGACGCCATATCGTCTTCGTCATTCGGGTTCGAAATGCCGCGACGCTGTTTATCCATCCGACAATTTCCTACGTCCATCGACGAGATGGCAATCCTTAGCCTCTGGACATCCTGCTCTACAGGTGGAACTTCGCCGCCTGGAAGAAAGACAAAACCAAGAACCAAAACCATTGTGGACAATGTCAATATCACAATGGCTTTTTTTACCTTTTTCCTCATCGCTCGCTCCTCATCTTTTGAATACCTGCCCAGTTCCGAAGCTCGAAATCCAGGTCTTCCTTTGTGAGGTCGCTGCCATAATTCTTGTAGAGATGCATTCCCAGCAGGACCGCTGCCTGATCTGGCGGATCATCCCACCCTCTATGACCCCAGGCGATGCCTCGATACGCAGTATGCCCGCCATTCTGTATTGGATGCCCACGCCGAAATGCCTCGGCTCGCTTATTGCCCGCCTCCGATCGGCCTTGGGCAAATCCTGCGGCATCCAGAAGAACATCTTCGGGATACCCTGCAGCCAGGCCGACGTACCCGTAGTGGATGTTGGAGAAGACATCAAAGAAGTATCTTGAATCGTCATCAGGATTGTAGAACCACTCTGCCGACGTACCCTTGAACCGATGCACTTGCCCGGGATTGGGGATACCCCATCGCAAGGTGTTTTTGTGATCCCAAGGTCCTTCCCCTCTTACTTTCAAGCCGAATCTCAGGAGGCTGTCACCTTCGGCCAGCAAGCCTCCCTTGGCATTCCTGCCCCGCATGTAGGCAAGATCGGGAGACTCGGCGTTTCTCATCATTTCCTCATGTATGTAGGCCGTGGCCTCTGAGAACACTCCATCACGAGATGGCATCCTGAAGGTTCTCTCATCCTTCCACCATTGATATCCAGCGTCCCCTTCTCGCTGTTGGACCAATCCTTTCTCAATATTCTGCATCAGTGCTTTCGATCTTTTGTTGCCGCCTTGCACAGAATTGTGCAAATCCTGTGCAGCTTTCCGATCGATCCCCCTGAGCGCCGTCTTGGAGGCGGGGCTATGTGGACGTTCCGTCAGGGCACCCTCGTCGGTGCTTTTGGATTCCTGCAAATTCAAGGCAAAGTCGTACCCATGAAGAAAGTCCTTGAGGAAGTTGGTCTCGCTCTGATCTTTCGTGTTCGGCATGGTGTTCACTCCAGCTCCTCCATCTCCTCCGCCACCTCCACCGACTGCACCCTTGAGGTGCCCGCCAGCTCGATCTCCAGGCTGGCTTGCGCCAAGCGGTCCGGCAGCACGAACTCCATGGCGGAGGTGACGGCGCGGGTCAGCCAGGGGGCGCCGTCCGCGTACAGGGTGAGCAGCAGGTCCTCGTAGTCCGCCGCGCGCACCTGGGCACAGGCAAAGGCCGTGGGGCGCGGTAGCTGGAACAGGCGCGAGCGCCAGCGGTAGGGTCGGCGCGTGCTGCCGCCCTCCCACTGCCAGACCTGGTTGCCCATCACCAGCAGCAGGCGGTCGGTCAAAGGATCGCTGTAGGCGGCCTGGGCCCAGAGGTCGGTGAAGACCAGGCCGAAGCCGCCGTTGCGCGCGTCCAGGATGAAGCCGCCGCGCTCGCCGCCTGTCTTCTCGTAGAAGCCGAAGTAGCGGTCGTCATGCGCCACGCCCAGCAGGGAGGCCGGGTTCAGGGCCTGCCATTGCTCGCGCGTCAGCAGGCCCTCCGTCAGCAGCAGCGGCGCGCCCTGGCCGTTGATGGCCACCAGTCCGTCCGGCGAGGCGTAGACGATGCCCACGTCCTTGAGGTGGGCGACGCTGCGCTTGGCGCTGCAGGCCTGCGGCGATTCCAGCTTGCGCATGGACATGGCGTCCGGCGTGTAGCCGGTGGCCACATAGGGGTGGGACTCGGTCAGCACCACCAGGCTGGCGTCGATCGCGCCGATGGCCACGATGGGATAATCCGTGGCCAGGCGGTAGTCCAGCGGAAAGGCGTGGTAGCGCCCCTGCGCGGAGAACACCAGCTCGTTGCGGGAGAAGCCGGCGAGAAAGCCGTTGGGCATGGCCAGCAGCCCGCGCAGGTCGGCCGGCGGCAGGTCGTAAAGCTGCGATTCCAGCACGCTGCCCAGGTCGGCGTCCGTCTTGCTGTCCACGTAGGTGACCTGGTCCAGCGGGATGCGCTCCACGCGCAGGTAGGCGCTGCTGCCGGCGCCGGTGGCGGAGCGGTACAGCGTCTTGTGGCTGATGCCGTAGCCGGCCGGCGCCGTGGCGGGCGTGTCGATGCGCACCGGGGCGTTGTTGCTGCGCTGCACGGTGCGGCTCACCGGGCTCGGCGGGCCTTCTTCCCCGAACTCGTTGGTGTAGGTCCAGACGTAGTTGGTGAAGACGATGCTCTCCGGCCGGTCCGGCTCCGGCGCGGTGACGGACAGCAGCACGTTGTCCACCCAGCTGCGCTCGCTGGTCTCGTTGGAGCGGGACTTGAAGCCCACGCAGGAGCCATTGACCTCGATCTCCGCCTCGTGATTGCTCACCACCGCGACGCCGCTGTCCAGCCTGGTGACGCGCAGCTTCAGCCGCGCGGCGGCGGCGCTGATGGTGTTGACCTCCGCCACCACGCGGACCCAGCGGTTCTTCAGCGAGGAGGCGAGCTGCGCCAGCGGCGAGCCGCCCTGGTCGCCCCAGGCCCCGTAGCGCATCAGCCGGCAGCCGTTCTCGCCGACATTGATGCCCACGCCATAGCCTGCCGCGCTGGCGTAGAGCATCAGCGTGAGGTTCTCCACGGCATACATGTCGGCCTCGATGCGCGCCTTGGGGCTGGTGGCCAGGCCGATGTCCTTGTACAGGTAGCTGACGCTGTTGTTCTGCGTGAAGCGCCAGCTCGGCGCCTCGCGCCCGGTGCCGGGGTCGATCTCCACGCGCGTGACGCCGCCCTCCGGGCCCTTGATCCAGCCGTCGAAGGAGCTGCAGTCGAAGGGCTCCTCGTAGTCCATGGCCGACAGCTCCAGGCTGTCCAGGTAGGCGTCGTTCTGTCCCGCTCCCTCGCGCTCGAAGATCATCACCAGGCGCACGGTCTCGGCCCCGGCCGGCACCTGGCGGGAGACACTGCGCTGCACCCAGCCCAGGGCCGGCGTCACCGCCTGCACCGGCGCGATGGCCTCGCCCACCGGCAGGTTGTTCTCGTCATGGAAGCGCAGCCCCATGGCCGCCGCGCTGCCGGCGGGCCCGCTGGCCTGCCACCATTTCAGCTCCAGCATCTGCTGCGGGAAGACGTGCGCCGACGCCAGCAGCAGCGTCTGGTGCGCCTCGGTCCGCGCCGCGCCACCGCCGCAGAAGCAGTAGCTGCCCTGCTGCGCCGCCAGGCCGGCAGCGTCGCCGGACGTGCGTACATCCAGGTCACCCTCGTCCACGATCCAGCCGGCCGTGCCGCCGGACTCGGCGCCCGGGTTGGTGAACTCCACGTTGCTGGCGTCGGGCACCACGGTGTCCAGCGCCAGCGCCGGCACGGCCTCCGGCGCCGGCACGCCCAGCAGCAGGCTGTCGCAGGGATACCGCTGCCCGCAAGGGCCGATGGCCTTGGCCAGGTTGGTGACGCGCGGGGCGTCGGTGCCGCTGAAGTAGCTGCGCTCGGTGCTGTCGCCGGCGATGGGCCCGCGTGCCACGTCCACCGACACGGCCTCCGTGCCCAACTCCGCCGCCGTCCAATGCAGCCAGTGCTGGCGCGCCATCAGGTGCAGGCTGCGCACCTCGCCGCTCTTGAACAGCGCGCTGTTGAAGCCGGGCTCCAGCCAGGCTTCCAGGTCGCCGCTCAGCAGGCGGGCGTTGAGCGCGGTCTGCGCTGCCTCCGGCGGCAGGCGCTGCGGTGCCACGCGCGGCATGACGCCGCGCGAGGGCGTGAGGGAGATCTTCACTCCAGGTTCTCCGAGTCGTCGATGAGGGTGATGTCGGACGTCATCTGCAGCACGGTGACGTCGCCGTCCACCAGGCCGAACTTCACGGCGAAACTGTGCTCGCCGTTCCCGTCGGGCAGCGAGGTCCAGCGCGGCTCCGACTCCATCTCCTGCGGCGAGGTCTCGGGGCTATAGCCATAGGCGTAGTACACCGGCAGCGGCTTGTCGACCGGCAGGCGGTGCACCACCAGCAGGGCCATCTTGTTGCCCAGCTCGGCCAGGTTGGCGCGCGGGCGGTTGTGCTGGACGACGATCTGGTTGTGGTAGCGGAACGAATTCGGCGTGCTGTCGAGCAGGCCGCGGTAGACATTCGGCTTGCCCAGGCGCGAGCCGTTGCTGGAAGTTCCCCAAAGCACGAAAGCCCGGCGGATGAAGGGATCGTTCTGCGTCCCGCTCACCTCCATGTCGCCCTGAAACACCGTCTCCATGCTGAAGTAACGGGCCTGCGGCGTATCCTGCTGCAGGGCGTTGTCGAAGCCGAACAGCTCGAAGTTCAGGATCCGCGCCCCGGTCACGTCCACCTGCAGGCCGCCGGAGAGGTCGATGTCATCGGCCACCGGGTAGAGCAAGGGAACCTCCAGCCCCTCGACCGTGCCGCTCTGGCGCGGGCCGAACTGGATGCTCCCCTCGGACGGAAGATAGTGAACGCCCGGAATCATCAGCGGAATGTCATCGAAGGACCCCGGGCGCCTCGCGTCCAGCGTCCGCCAGCGGCAGCCATAGGCCTGGCCGTTGCCGCTCGGGAATGCCGCACCATGCGCCGACAGGACCTGGGCCGGCAGGGCGTCGGAGAGGGTGCCCCAGCCGTTGCCGATGTCCAGGCGGATCTCTCCCCCATGCAGCACGCAAGGCGCTTCGGTGGCGGGGTCGAATACCGTGAAGCGCTGCCCGTAGTCGTCGAAGCGGACGACCACCTCGCGCCGGCCGCCGGCCGGCACCTCGTAGACCTGTGGATCGCCGATGATCTGGCCATCGCCCCAGGACGCGCCCACCGTGAGCTGCGTGCCCTGCTCGCTCTCGATCTGCAGCAGGAGCAGCGCGCTGGCCTGCGGCAGCAACCCGGCGATCACCACGTCCAGCTGCGTGCTGCTGTCGGTGAATCCCGGCGGGATGACCACGCGCTCGCAGGGGACCGACGGCCCCCAGCGGAAATGCCGCCAGCCCTCGCTGCTCTCCGGCTCGCCGCTGGCCAGCGGCAGCGCCGCCAGCGCTGCCAGGTTGCACTGCACCTGGTCCGCCGGCGGGGGCTCCTCGACGCCCGGCGAGGTGCCGTGGCGGCGGTGGACGTACCCGTAGCTCATGCGAACCTCCGGGGCAGCACGCGCAGGCCGCGCGGCAGGTGCGCCCGCAGCGCGCGGCCCTTGGCGTTGACCTTGGCGGCATGGAACAGCAGCCCGTGGCGCGCCGCCGCCTGCGGCGAAGACCAGGCGGCGCCCTCCAGCGCGCAGACGCGTGCCAGCGCGCCGTCCGCCAGCGCGTGGTCGTACTGGCGCACGATATCGTCACCCACGCTGTCGGCCTCCGGCGCCGGCTGCACGATCACCGAAACCCATGCGGGCTCGGAGAGATCGTCCGCGTCCTCCGGCGGATACGGCACCAGCTCCAGCGTGGCCGGCGGCAGCCACAGGAAGGCACTGGGCCGCCCCGGCCGCTGCGGCAGCAGGCGCGGGTCCGCCGGCTGCAGCGGCTGGCCGCGGTACTCCACCGCGTCCGCGCCGATGATCTCCTCCGCGCCGTCCTCCGGCACCAGGTCGTAGTGGCTTACGCCCGCCTCCAGCGCCAGCTCCAGCGTGCGCCGCGCAAACCAGCTGTCGCGGCAGAACTCGCGCGCGGCGTGGCGCAGCGCCTCCCGCAGCAGGAAATCCGGGCAGCCGGGCGCCTGCCGCCGGCACAACGGCAGCAGCGAGTCGAGCGCGGCCATCAGGCATCCTCGCCCGTGCGGGCCGCCACGTCCGGATCGGTGGGCGCAAAGGAGAACTGCAACTGGGACTTCAGCCCCAGCGCATTGGCGAACAGCGTCATGTAGGCGCCGGAGCGGTTCATGTCGCCGGACTTGCTGCTCTTGGCGTAGGCATAGGCCACCACCCAGTTGTGCAGCGGGTTCTCGTAGAGATCGTCCAGAGGCAGCGTCTGCGCCGCATCGGTCACCGCGGGCAGCGCCTTGACGCCCTGCAACTCCACCCAGCCCTCCGCGGCCGGGAACACGTAGAACAGGCGCGGCAGGCGCTTGTCGTGGCAGTAGTGCAGCACGGCATCGCCGCTGGACCCGTGCCAGTCCGGGTAGCTGTGGTCCAGCTCGTTGCGCTCCACCTGGCGGATGGCGCGGCCCGGCGTCTGGCCGTCCGCGCCCAGGTTGCGCACCAGGCCCAGGAACTGGACGAAATCCGCCGGCAGGTCCTGGCGCGTGCCGGGCACCAGCTCGAAGGCCTCCGCCGTGGCCGCCACGTCCGGCTTGGCGGCCACGATGGCGCTGATGCCGGCATTGAGGTAGTCCAGCAGCTCCGTGGGCGACCAGCGCACGCCGGTCTCGTCGAACAGCGTGCGCGCGGCGCGCTGCAGCACGCGGGAGCAGGCAATGGTTCCCATGGCTCAGTGCTCCTTGCCGCCGAAGGCATCGGCCTGGCGCTGCGCTTCCGCCGCCGCGGCCGCATCCACGGCCGGAACCGCCGCCAGGCGCTTTCGGAGCTTGAGCGTGTCGCGCTGGCGCCGCGCCTGCCGCTGGTCCTGCTGCTCGCGCATGCCGGCTGCCGCGGCCGCGCGCACCTGCGCACGCTCGCGTGCGAGGGCGATGTTGTCGACATGGTCCGCGGGCAGCTCTTCCACGGTCTTGAAGCGCGCACTGGCCGCCAGGCGCGCGCTATAGGGGTATACCGCGCCGTCGGCGCGGATCAGGTACTTGGGCATGGGGACTCCTGGGTGAGAAAAAGAACAGCGGAAACGAAAAAGCCCGCCAAGTGGCGGGCTTAGGGTGCAGCTTGTTGATGTAGGCCGGGCTGGGGGCGGGCTATTTATCCTCGTCCGGCCAGATGCATACCTTCACGTGCTTGAACGATCTAGTGTCGAGCCCCTGAGGCTTATCGGACAGGGTGGTGCCTCCCCATTCCGGGCTCATCAGGTGCACATGATCGGGTTCTTCGCTCTTTGCCAGGTGGATCAGAATATCCGCCAACTCGAGAAGGCTCTTCCGGTCACCATGGACGTGAAGTGTTTCGTTGCCCGCGAATTCGAAGCTCAACATGTCTTCCTCATTTTACTTCCGGATCAATTCGTCCCCGAGAGGAAACTTTCTCTTTTCCTTCTTCGAGTTTAGCCCGTCTTTCATACGATGGACATCAACGTGGGGAAGTTCATAAATCTTGCCGTATTTCTGCCCCCCATCCAAATAGTACTTCCGGCCGCTCTTCGGATGAAAATAAGATCCAATCCCTGCCGATGGATCAAGCCCCTTCTTCGAGAAATCGCGCCCCGTCAGAAGCTGGTCTATGTCAGGAAAGGTCTTTCCGTAAAAAGGATTCTCCCCCAACCCCCTCCTGACAGGGAGATCACGCGGCAGTCCAAATTCGTCCATGCCCGCTCGGTAGGATCGATATTCTTCCGAGTTGAGCATCGTGTTGTTGTCCGGGCGTTGATGCCTTTTGGCCTTTAGCCTAGAAAGTTCCATGCGGGAAGCGGGGTCGCCCGCTCCAAAAGCGTGATTCGGTCTTTTTGGAGGGCACTGCAGCTTCCTGGCATCCGGCAGCACGCGTGCCAAGGTGTCGGCAATGAACCGTTGCCAGTCCAATTCACCTTTCACCGAGCTCCGCAAGTCTGGCGCGCTCCCGTCTTCTTTCCTTGCGGATCGAGTGATGTCATTGGGAATTCGCCACCCGCTTCCGACAAGGAGTGCCGCCGAGGCTGCCAGTGCTGGATTGCCCGTAGAAGCTCCAGCATTCTCCGCAGCCAACATCGAGATTCCGCCACGCAGACCCTCCTCGACCGCTTGGCGTGAGCCATCGCGCAGGCCGAAGATTGCAGCCGATCCACCCCGACCGAAGGCGAATGCTGCCCGATCCGCCCCGGAACCCGAGTCCACCGGCCCCATCAAGGCACCGGTCCGCGACAGCTGGCGGGCGATCCAATCTCCGCTACCAATGACCTGCGAACGATCCAGCAGATCAGGCATGAGGTCCTGCCGGCCCATCAGGCCTACGGCCGTGCCGTACCCCGCCAGACCCAGGTCCGCAACATTGGCCACGGTATCCACCGGCAGGCCAAACAAATCCGCGGAAAGGCCGCGCTGCACGCCTGCCAGGCCGGATACGCCAACACCTTGAAGGCGGGTTGGAGCCTTGTTGTCTTGAGGCATGGTGAGGTCTTGTAGAAAGCCCAAGAAAAAAGCCCCGGCTTCCCGGGGCCTCGTTACCGCTGTACCGCTTACTTCTTCTGGTGCGAGCCGGTCTCGCACCAGGCCTTGCGGCCACCGCCCTTCTTGCGCGTGCCGTCCGGCGTGGCGCCGGGTTGGGTGTAGGGGTTCACCGGCTTGGCGAGCTTTTCCTTGCAGTTCATTTGGGTTCCTTGGGTTGATGGATTCAATACTGCGCAGGATGAGAGAGTTACAGACACCCTCTCCCCTGCCCCTCTCCCGCTTGCGGGAGAGGGGATTTACAGCGGGCTTACAGTGCCGACAGGTCCGGCGTGACGCGGCCCAGGGCCAGGTAGCGCGGCTCCACCACCTTGTAGCCGTAGACCGCCAGGCCGCGGATGGCGGAAGCGAACTTGGTCTGCAGGCGGATGACCTCGGCGTTGATGAACTGGTTGGCCCAGGTCACTCCGTCCTTGTGGCCGGCGACGATGGGGGTGACGTTCAGCGCCGCGTCGGTGTAGTCGGCGAGCTGGTTGGACTCGTAGATCGTCAGGCCGTCGATGGTGCCCAGGCGGCCGTTGCGCAGCGTGCCCTCGGCGTCGCCGGTGATGAGCGCCGACTTCACGTCCGTGTTCTTCAGGATGGTGCAGAACCAGGCCGGCAGCACGACCCAGCGGCCGACCTTGGAGACGCCCTGCTCGGTCAGCGCCTGGTTCATGCGCATCAGGAACTTGATGGCGTTGTCGGCGTCGATCACCACCGGCGCGCCGACGGCGCCCAGGTCGATGGCGCCGGACTTCTTGCCGGCGCTGGCGCCCTGGTTGTCGGCGTGGATGTCCAGGATGATGTCGGACAGGAACTCCGCGTCCTGCTTGAGGACGACCTGCTCGGCGGCGTCCTCGGCGTACATGTCCATCAGGCCCATGTCGCTCTGGATGCGGTCGACGTCGTCCAGCACCACGGCGTAGTACTTGCCGCGGTTGAGCTCCAGCTCGGTGGCGCTCTCCTCCGGCGTCTCGTAGGCGATGTCCAGGTTCTTCTGGTAGTCGCCCACCGAGACGTCCGGCGTGCGGCGGATGATCACCTTGTCGCCCAGGCGGGTGACTTCACCCTCCCAGTCGTTGCTGGTGATCTCGCCGCAGACGGTCATGTCGTAGTGCTTGACGGTGGCCTTCTGCGAGAACAGCGTCGGGATGTACTTCGACGTGCCCGCGCCGTTGGCGGAAAGATTCGGGTAGGTGCCCGAGATCGGCATGTTTGCCATGTGTGTTGGTCCTTGTATGGGTTGGGTATTGAAACTCGATGGGCTAGGCGCCCCTGGCGGTCCGTTCGTGCTGAGCTTGTCGAAGCACGAGCAGACCGCCGTGACGGCCGGCCGGGCATCCGTTCACCCTTCGACACGCTCAGGGCGAACGGATGGGATGGACCTTCAGGCGATCCTGCCGGCCATGTACGCCTCGTCGATGCGCTGCTGCATCGCGGCCTGCTCCTGCGCGCGGCCACGGTAGCGGCCCCGCGCCACGTCGGCCTGGAACTGGCGGATCTGCGCCTGGCTCATGGCGGGGCGCGGATCGGGCGGCGGGTTGCCGCCGTCGGGCGAGCCGTCCGGCAGCAGGCGCTTGCTCGGGTCGCGCACACCGGGGCGGGCGCCCTGGCCGCGCAGGTAGTCGCGGAAGACGCGGGCCACGCGGCCGGCATCGCGGCGCTGCTCCAGGCGGTACAGCAGGGCCTGGCGCTCTTCGCCGGTGGCCTCGTCGTGTTCCGCCAGGTAGGCCAGGAAGCGCGGGTCGGCATTGACCTGCTCCCATTCCGGCACCTGCCGCGCCAGTTCGGCGATGAAGCCGTCATAGGCGCCCTGCTGCTGGCTGCGCTGCGTCTGCGCCACGCGCTCGCGGGTGTCCTCCAGCTCCTGGCGCAGCGGCGCCAGCGAGGACTCCATCGCGTTCTGGAGCTGCGGCTGCAGCGTGCGCTGCGCGGCGCGCAGCACCGCCCGCAGGTGGTCCTCGCCGTAGTGCTCGATCTGCTCGGCGCTGAAGTGCTGTGCCAGGTCCAGGCCCGCCAGCGGATCGCGGCCGGCGTCGATCTGCCCCTGCAGGCCGGCCAGTTGCCGCTGCATCTGCTGCAGTTGCGCCGCCTGGTCCTGCTGCTCGCGCGCGCGCTCCTCGCGCTCCTTGCGCAGCACGCCCTCCGTGGTGCGGAAGCGCGCGTGCCAGTAGTCCGGCGTGGAGCCCGGGTCCGGCAGTGCCGCCTCGGCGGCCGGCTCGTCCGCGGGCGCCACCGCTGGCACCGGCTCCACCTCGGGAGCGGGTGCCGCTGCGGGGTCCGGGCCGGGCTGGGCCAGCTGCGCCTCCAGTTCATTGGCGGCGGCGATCTGCTTCTGGATATTCCTCGGGTAACGTCGGCTCATCGGGTTTTCTCCACGCCGCGACGCGCCGGGGCCCGGGACGGGTCGGCGGTGGGGCGTTGGTGGTGGGTGGAAACAAAAAAAGCCCGGCGATGGCCGGGCTTTGGCGAGCTGCGGACGCAAGCTCTCTGGGAACTATTTTACGCGGGTGTCGGGGCGGCTCATAACGGAGTTCCGTATTTCTTCAGCCCCGCTCCCGATGGCGGGATGCTTCCGCCCTACGGGGTGCGCGGCTTCATCGCCTGCAGCATGGCGGCCATCTTCTCGTGGATCAGGTTGATGGCCTTGAGCGGGCGCAGCATCACCTTGAAGTCGATGACCTGTCCGGCTTCGTTCCAGCGGATCATGTCCACGCCGTTGACGCGGATGCCGTCCAGCTCCAGCTCGAACTCCAGCACCGCGTCGCGGTCCACGCGGACCTCGCGAACGTAGCGGAACGTCTCGTTGCCGAACACGGCGAAGGCGGCGGCGAGGTACATCTTCGTCAGCGCCTTGCCGGCCTGGGGCGTGTGCACCACCGGCGAGTGGAATACCGCATCCTCGGCCAGCAGGGCATCCAGGCCCTTCACGTCCTTCTGCTTCATCAGCCGGTGCCAGGTTTCGATCGGATCGGGGTGCATGGGAATCTCCTAGTTCAGGGAATGCAGGACGATCAGCGCCCAGAGCCCCAGCACGGCCAGGAAGTTGATCGTGAAGACCAGGCCGCGGAGCCGGATGTTGGTGGTGAGGATCTGCACCAGGCTGTGCAGCACGCGCCCGGCGACGAAGACCCAGGCCAGCGGCAAGGCCAGATTGCCGGGGGCCGACTGCATCAGGATCAGGCAGGCCGCGTAGAAGAACAGCGGCCACTCGAACTGGTTGGAGAGGTTGGCGCTGATGCGGGGCTCCACCGCCGCCCAGGGATTGCTGCCGTCAGACCGGCGGCCGATGCCCCAGATCTTCGGCGCCCTGGCCACGGTCAGCAGCACGTACAGGAAAGCCGCCAGCGCCACCTGGGCGGCCATGGGGATGATCAGGGGGTGTGACATGGATACGTTCGCCTCTGGTGAATGGCTCTTACATGAAAGCTACTTGGCACACCTCACTGATGCTCGTGGGCTAAAGCCCACCCTACGCTTACTGCCCTGATGAACTGAGAAATGTCCCAGTCCCTCACAAAAACAACACCTTCACCGAAGTGAATGCCGCTGGTAGCCATATCGCTTTGCCGGCTTTCCGTCTATGCCCCGCCTTCCCGCAGAGCCTGTCCGACACATTCCTCCCAATCCTCCCAAGCTGCGGGGTCAGCGGGAACACCATCACCCAAGAATTGCATGGCCCCCAACAAAGAGCCGATGTCGTCCGACTTCGTTAACTGATACTCCCGTTCCAGGAACAGGAACATCGCCTTGTAGGCTTCTTTTTTGGACAACTTTATCTGATCGTTCATCACTTCCACCCTGGTCTTTCTGAGGAAGCCAATCCCGTTACAGCAAGCGTAGGGCGGGCTTTAGCCCGCGCGGCTAATGGGGCGGAGAATACTAAGCGTGGGCTACCACCTACCCTACACTTGCTGGTATCCAGGCCCGAGTGGATCGAGGCATGCAGCGATGATGCCAGTGTTGGGAGAGTTCGCGACAGGCGGGTCGAGGACCCGCCCTACTCGGGCTACCGCTTCAACCACCGCGACGAAGACCTGAAACCCTTGCTGTATCAGCTTCTCAGCCACATCAGCACCCGCGAGATTCAGTCCATTTTGGTCCGGAATTAGGGGGAATTACCTTTGAGAATACAAGCGTGGGCTAAACCCACCCTACGCTCGCTGCATGCGCCAAAAAAAAACCGCCATCAGGCGGGATTCTTCGGGCTTACCAGATTTTACGCTTGGCAGGGTCGAGGTTAGCAATGAAAGACAAGTACTCCTTGTCATACTTCCTGAACGCTTCGTCCACGAGCTTTCCCGAACTATCACGGTACAGCTCTGCCCCCGAAGGCTTGATAGGTCGCTTCGTCGAGGCTTCCGCTTTCGAGTTCTTTTCGTAGGATTTCATTCAATTTCTCCTGAATATCATTATATCGAATCTCAGGCACTCGATCCATTTTGGTTAGATTATTGCCCGAGCAAGCGTAGGGCGGGCTTTATCCCGCGCGGCTAATAGGGCGGAGAATACTAAGCGTGGGCTAAAGCCCACCTTACACCTGCTTCTGAATTGGCAGTTCACTGGGCAGATTATTTCAGGAACACCCTACGCTTTCTTATTCAGCCCCTTGCAGCGATGTGGGACGGCGGAATACAGGAATTCGCGACGGACATGGGCAGTGACTCGCTCTACACGGGCTGATCAAGCTCGTCAAGAATCCGCAACGCCTTCTTGTACTTCTCCTGCCGCTTCAGATCTTTGTCAGTGACATCGCTTAGCCGTGTCAGATCCATGTTGTCCTTGAGATCTTCCACCTTCACCCTCCTCGCCAAAGGATTGGCTGCAAGTCTTTTTATGAAGCCCTCGTAGTCTTCGCCCTTGCGGCGAGTCAGGCAATCAACTGCACTAACCACCGACTCTGGGAAACCCAGGACGCGAAGATCCTGCAATGAAACATCCCCGTCTTCCACCACGTCATGCATAACGGCCGCCATCATTTCTGCGGCACTGCTCATGCGGAGCATCAGGCGCAGAGGATGAAGAATGTAGGGACTACCACCCTTGTCAATCTGCCCTTGATGCGCTTTGCAAGCCAAGGTGATTGCTGCCTCGATGTTGCTCATTTTCACCTTTGAGCACTAGCTCACTTCGATTAAAGGAGCGTTGAGAATGCCAATCGTGGTAAAGCTCGCCCTGGTATTTCTTCTAATCAATCGGCATTTCCCATAAGCCTCAGAACCTTATCAATGGTTTTCAAAACGGATTGATGATCGTATTTATCATTCGCATCCTGCTTCTTCAACCAGCGCAAGTAATCTACGAACATGGTTTTTCGCTGAATTTCGGCCAAGGCTTCGTCCAACTCCATGTCTCGCACTCCTGGGGCAGAGCTATCAAAATCATCCATCCACGCCAGGCAAGCATCCAGAAGCCATCCGGCTGTGCTTTCACGCTTCAGGTATTCCTCGCAATGGATGGCAACTGCCCTGATGAACTGGGATACGTCCCAGTCCCTCACCAAAACAACACCTTCACCAAAGTGAATGCCACTGGTGGCCATCTCGCCTTCCCGGTTATCCATCCATTTGCAATCTGATCGTTTACTACTTACTTTCACCTTGGTCTTTCTGATTAGGCCACGAACATATCGATATCATCCAGCGCATCAGAAACACAGCTTGAAATGCGAGGGTCGCTCGCCTTCGCATGAAGAGATGGCAACACTTTCTCTCGATCAAGCTTGCCGTGGATCCTGGCGATATGACCAAGGCAAGTGGCAGCCAAGCAAGCTAAGTATTCGTCATTATCTTCAAGATAGTGCAGACACTTATCCTGAACCCACTGCCAGTCATCATCGTAGAAGGCAATGGATACCAGCGCCCTGCAAATCCTCTTCGGGTCATTTGAAGCGAATGCCTCGAGAGCATATTTCCTGCTCGCCCACTGAACGTCTGCTTTTTCATTCATCTGCGCTTCCTAATATGCGACCACGCCGATCCGCCATGCCTGCTTTACGCAGAGCGTTCTGCATATCGATATGCAACTGGTCCCAAGACCTAACGTGTCCATGATAGGTGCCGTATTCTGTCCTATCAAACACCACGAACTCACCGGTATCGTAGTCGATTCCAATCCGCCTTCCGGAAGATTCCTTGACCGTAACCGAGCTGTCGAGTGCGCTTTGTCCGTTTCGTGGCCCCCTGCTTTTCCTGCCGATCTCGATGTTCTTGTGATAATCAACCGGCTCAAAATTCAGGCGGCGTGCCGCACCGAGATTGTCCTCAATAGGATCGGTTACTTGTAATTCCGCATCCGCTGTCTCCTGAGAAGGGCGCCACTCCGCATCACCCAATTCCTGTGAAGGCCTTGATTGAAGAGGCGATCGTTCCTCCGTCATCTTGCGAGACAGCCTCTGATAGCCTCCTGCCTTCGCGCTCCCTACCTCCACCTCCAGCGGGACCAACATGGCAGGCCTTATAGCGGAAGCGATCACCTCCTTCCAGTCGGCACCGACAGGATTCTCAGATGTCCCCACCCCATCACTGCCCTGACGCGCCTGAATACGCGCAGCATCTCTAGCTGCCGGATTCGCCTGGCGATATCCGCCGATCTTCGCTTCTGCTATCTGTCCAGGCGCGCCTGCCAGCCCTCCAAGCACCGAAAGCAGAACATCACCGCCTTCAATTTTTCCGCGCGCAGCCCATTGCGAAGCTGCTTCGGTGATCGAAGAAATCAAGGTCTGCACAGGCAATTGGGCGGCGAGATTGGCAAATTCACGCCCCAACGGGGGGAGGCTGGAAGGGGCCAGCATTCGCGTACCCAGTGCACCGCCAAGCCCCCCTCCCGCTGCCACGATGGACGCCTTTCTACGCGCTTCGCTGCGCGCAGTCGCCATCACCCCCGCATCGCTCATTGCTCTCTGCAGAGACTGCTTGCTCCGAACATCGACCCCTTGGCGGGCCAAAGAATGAATCAGTTCAGCCGCATATTCCTGGTCGTACGCCGACTTGGTGCCGAATCCGATACCAGAAACTGCCGCAACGCCCTTGTCGATGCTCCGCCCTCTGCGCGCTAGCGTTAGTTGCAGGGCCATTTCCGGAGTGGCCGCCATCAGGCTTGGCGACAAAGCTCCAATGGCTCCTGCAGGATCAGCGGCGATTGCCGTAGCCTTTTCACGCAGTCCAGATGCCGCAGAATACTTTCGCTCAAAATCATTCTGTGGCGAAATTGACAGACTCAGCGCTTCCTTGGCGATCAAGCCTCTCTGCTGATTCAGTTGTTCCCTGACATCTGCCAGCCTGCGATTTCGCGTTCGGGAACTCCTGGGAATAATCGGTCGCAGGCTGAGTGGCGCTTCTTCCGGCTTCATGTATGCCGACTCAATCTCGGCCAAGTCGCGTTCACGTTCGATTGCCAGCCGCTGACTCCATAGCGAGCGCGCCTGACGCATCCGATCCGCTAACTTCGGAGCCTCGACCTGTCGCCACTGTTCGGGCGGCGATCCTCCGAGGCTCTGCCGCAGGAAATTCTGGCCATAGTCTGGTCCCATCAGCGCTCGCCGCTGCGGGGCAGCGTTGCGGTGTGGTGGCGACAAGGGTGGCGGGTCCAGCACGAAGCCTGGCGGTAGTTCCGCCGGGTTAGGGTGTTTCAGTGGCATGGGGCTCTCGATAAAGGATGGGGCTAGCCGCGCTGCGCGCGCGCCAAAGCCTGCTGCGCGGTCTGCGGGGCCTTGAGGAGTTCTTCCAGCGCCAGCGCGCGGCCCTGCGAGCGGTGCAGCGCGGGGCCGTCGAGGCGGCGGTTGGCCTCGTCGGCCTGGTTGAGCGAGGCGGTGAGCCAGTCGCGGTAGAGTTGGTAGTCGGGATTGGCTTGCAGGCGCAGCAGGGCGGCGCCGAGGCGCGGATCCAGGGTTTGCATGGGGTCTTTATGACTATGGATCTTGATGGGCGCCCGTTCATGCTTCGACAGGCTTAGCACGAACGGGGAGAGGTCGGGAGTTCAGGGGGAGCCATCCATGGCGAGGCTGCGGCTACTTGAATGAGCCTCCGGGGCGGCCATCCGTGGCCGCCCGTGATCTGCCGCAGGCGATGCCATTCGGGCATCGCTCAAGCGCGGCAAATCACCCCTCTCCCACAAAGGGAAAGGGAGCAGGAGCGACAGAGGGTTCCAGCAATGACGGTTCCTGCCTCTCCCGCGCCGCCAGCTCCTCCTCGCTCGGCATGATGTCGTCCACGCGCAACTCCAGGCCCTCGAAGTACTGGCGCAGCAGGGCGGCGCGGCCGCGTTGGCCGATGATGCCGAGGTCCACGGGGTTGGCGGTGGCGGCCAGGGCCTGCTGGCGGCGCTGCTGGGCCTGGTCCTTGATCAGCAGGGCGGCGGTGCCGCGCGGCACCACGGCGCAGTCACCCTTCAGCCCGGGTTCGTCCACATACAGCATCACCCAGTTGAAGGCCTGGGTGACGGTGCGCGAGATCACCTGCGTGTCGATGTTGGCGATGCCGCGGCGCAGGCCCTTGGCGGCGGCGTTGAGCAGCATGGACAGGCCCGAAGCGGTCTCCCCTGCTCCGCCGACGCGGTCGTTGCCGTAGGCGTAGCGCGGGATGCCGGTGGCGTCGTCGGCGCGGCGCTCGAAGTTCTCGAACACGGCCAGCAGTTCCTGCGCGTTGCTGCCGGGCTGGAAGAAGCCGATGGGCGCGCGCTGCGCGGCGTTGGGGTCGCTCTTGAACTGCCAGATCTTCCAGGGGTGCATCTGCGTGATGGCTTCGCCGTCGGCCAGGCGGTCCACCTCCATGTAGACCTGCGGGCCGCTGGCGATGCCGAGGTTGCTGACCAAGGCGCGGGCGGAGGCGTTGCAGAGGTCTTCGTGCGGCTCGCACATCTCGGGGATGGCGCGGCCCCAGAAGGCGCCGGGGATCGCCTCGTAGCAGGCCTTGTGGTACGGGCGCTGGCCCAGCGGATCGTCGTTGACCACGCAGCGGATCAGGTGCTCGCCGACCAGGATGGCGTCGATCTCGTAGGGGCGGTCCGGATCGTCGACCTCGGCGGCGTCGTAGCCCCAGTCCAGCAGCAGGCGGCCGGGCACGGCGCCCCAGTAATGCAGGCCGTCGGTGAGGTCGTCGCGCGTCAGCCAGTCGTAGCTGCTGTCGCCTTCCAGGCGGTTGCGCTCGGCGTCGGTCCAAAGCCAGTGGCGCAGGCCGCCGCCGCGCGCGCCCTGCAGCACCTGGCGGATGTCCCACTCGGAGTTTCCGGGGATGCCGATCATGGCGTAGAGCTCCGACTCGGTCAGGCGCAGGCGCTCGATGAAGTCGCGCTCTTGCGGGCTGCGCGCATGCGGCGCGGGGTAGCAGTCGAAGGGGCTGATGCGCTTCCAGGCCAGGCCGTGGCCCTCGCTGACGGCGGGCGTGGCGCCGCCCAGCCATTGCAGGCGACGCTGGCGGCGCGTGTAGGGACCCTTGAGGATGGCGGCGGGATAGGTGGAGAAGTCCTCGATGAACTCGTCCAGCGCGGCGTCGTAGCCACCCTCGTCCATCAGGTCGGCGATGCGGTCGGCCATGCGCGCGGCGCGGCGCTGCGCTTCCTTGCGCTCGTCCTGGCGCAGGCGGCTCTCCAGCTCGCGCGCCTGCCCGGCCACCTGCTCGCGGAACTGCCGGGGGTCCTGCGGCTGGCCGGCGGCGATCATCTGCTGCCGTGCCTGCCGCGCGGCGCGCAGCAGCAGTTGCCGGCGCTGCGGCGGCGGCAGGTCGGGCAGCGTGCTGGGCTCCAGCGCCCAGGCGCGGTCGGCGGCGGGCATGAGGATGTCTCGGATCCAGGCGGCGGCGGCGCGGCTCTTGGTGGCGGACAGCGGCATGAACAGGCCGGTGGCGCAGCCTTGTTCCTGGAACTCGCGCAGCTCGCTGTCGGCATACACGCCCTTGCGGCGGCGCAGGCAGTTGAGCAGGCGCCGGTCGATCTGCTCGCGGGCGCGCTTGTTGCGCTGCCAGGCGGACTGGATATGGGCGACGAGCTGCGAGGGCGCCTTGGGCGCGGATGGCGGCGGGGGCTGGTCGCGCTGCTTGAGCTGGTCGGGGGTCTGCAGGTGGAGGAGGCCGAGGGTGGGCATGGGGTTTCCTTGGGAATTACTCCTCTCTCCCGCTGGCGGGAGAGAGGCTGGGAGAGAGGGTTTCTGCAAATCAGGGGAGGGCTGACGAGGGTCGATCTACCGGAATCCTCTCCCCTCACCCTCTCCCATGAAGGGGAGAGGGGAACCAGCGGCTCAGCGCCAGCGCACGGGCTGGATTTCGCGCGCCTGGGTGTTGCGCGTGTCGGTTCGAGCATCGCCGGCCACGGCACCGGTGCGGAAGGCGTCGGCGGCATGGGAGGACCAGTCGTGCAGGGGCTGGTCCTTCCAGCAGCCGCGCACGGCGTCCCATTCTTTGCGGTAGTGCTCCAGGGCCTTGCGGCCCTCGGCGGTGCGGCTTTCGTCGAACCAGCATTGCGGCAGCAGGCGGCGCACGGCCTCGATGCCGTCGGCCACCTTGAGCTGCGGGGCGATGTCGAAGCGGATGCCCAGCTCGGCGGCGGCCTGCAGGCGGCTCTTGGCGTCGTTGCCCAGTTCGCGCACCCGCAGGTCGTGCGGGCCGACATGGCGGCTGTAGACGATGCCGTGCTGCCTGGCCCGCTGTTCCAGCACGCCGCGATAGTGGGCCAGGCCCTCGCCGCTGTTCTCGTAGTAGTCCACCACGCGCAGTTGCAGGCCCTGGCGCTGCAGGAACCAGATGGCGGTGCTGTCGTCCACGCCGAGGTCCCACCAGGTCTCCACCTGCAGGCTGCGGTCCCAGGGTACTTCGCAGACGCGGCCGGCGCGGTAGGCCTCCAGCAGCAGGGGGCCGTAGTAGGCGCCCTCCGTGCTCTGCTGGAAGGCCTCCTCGGGCGTGGAGGGATACTCGGAGCGCACGTCGTCGCCCTGGTCGCGCCATTTGCGCGCGTACCAGCAGCGCTGGCCGCGCGTCAGCGCGCGGCCGATGCGCGCTTCGGTGTCGTGGAAATAGCGCAGCTCGGCCTCGGTGAAGACGAAGGCGGGTTCCTCCACGCTGTACTCCGGATGCTCCCACCAGGGCAGGAAGGAGAAGCGCCAGTCGCCGTGCAGCAGCGGCGCGTCGGCGCGTCGCTGCTGCGCCTGGCGGCAGAGCTCGTAGAAATGTCCGGCGCGGCCGCGGGCGGTGGACTCGATGACCTTGATGCCGCCCCGGGGGACGGCCTCGAAGGCGCCGGTGCGGATCTCCTGCGCGCGACGTGGATAGTGCGCGCAGATGTAGCCGTACTCGGTGACGTGCAGGATCTGCACGGTGCCGGAGCGGAAGGTGAGGCCCACGCGGAGGCTGGAACCGTTGGCGAAGATCATCTCGCTCTCGGTCTCCTTGACGGTGGGCACGGCGGCGCGCAGCTCCGGCGGCAGGTTGTCGTAGGCGAACTTGATCTTGTCGCGGAAGATCACCTTGGCGTCTTCCTTGGTGTGGGCGATGACGCCCACCGACACGTCGCGGTTGAACAGGCAGGTGTCGAGCCACAGCATGCAGTAGCCGGTGGTGATGCCGAGCTGGCGCACCTTGAGTTCCAGGTTGTTGTGCGCCAGGTGCCCGTAGGCACGCTGCTGTGCCCAGTTGGGTGCGAAGCGGATGCGCTTTCCTTCCTTGTCCTTGATCCAGTAGAGATTCGACAGGCGCCAGGCGCGGTCGGCCAGCGGGGAGACTTCAGCGGCGGACGAGTCCATGCAGGCCTCCATTGTGTTGCGCGGCTTCGGAGAGAAGCTGCGCCAGGCTGCCCTCGCCTTCCGCTTCCTGCGCGACACCGGCATCGAAGACGCCCAGGGCCTTGCCCAGCAGTTCCAGGGCCTTGAGGCGGTCGATGGTCTGCAGGCTGCGGACCTGCTTGGTCTCGGTGCTGCCCTCGTCGTGCTCGTCCTTGCGCTTGAGTCCGCTCTGGTCCTGCCACTCCAGGCCGGAGATGGCGGCGGCGGTGTCGTCGTCCCAGTCCTGCGGCGGCCTGAGGTTGCCGGCGGCGTCGAACAGCCGGCGCACGTCGAAGCGCGCGGCGCGGGAGAGATGGGCCAGGACTTCGTCGCGGCCCATGTGCTGCGCGGCCCAGGGGTTGTTGCCTTTGGATTTCATGTCTGGCTCCTGGCTCAGAACACCCAGCCGAGTCGCGCCCGGCCCTGCAGGGCACCGCCGTCTTCCACGCTCAGTTCCACGCCGACGCGGAAGCGGCCGAGGTCGCGCTCCAGCCAGAGGCCGGGCCGCTCGCGGCGCAGGTCCAGGCTGGCGCCGGCGGCCCAGGCGCGCGTTGCCGGCACCGGGACGGGCTCCAGCGCCAGGTCCAGCGCCCGGGTCACTTCGCCGTCCGGCGAACTGGCGACCACGCGGCGGCCGCCGTCGAGCTGCAGCAGCGACAGGTCCAGCGACAGCGGCGGGCAGTCCTCGCGCGCAGGCTGCACGGTGAGAGCGACGCGGCGCTCTTCCTTCCCGCCGCGCGGCAGGAGGTGGGGCGTCCGGGGGAGATCGGCAGGCGGCGCCGCACGCGCTGCGACGATGCTGCCGTCGCGCTGGCGCAGCGCCGGCAGGGGACGGCGGTCCTCGACCGCGGCGACCGGCGCCGGATGCAGGCTCCAGCCGATGACGCCGCCCGCCAGGATGCCGAGCAGCAGGACCAGGGCCAGCAGGACCAGGTAGAGGCGGCTCATGACGGGCGCTCGCACAGCTCGCGCTCCGCGGCGCGGCGCCGCTCCAGGCCGGGCAGGCGGACGCCGCGCGCGTGGACCCAGCGGCCGAGTTCCGCGCAGGCACCGGCGTAGTCGCCGGCATTGAGCCGGCGCGCCAGCGTGGAACGGCAGAACGCGCGCGAGCCGACGTTGAAGCTGAAGGAGGTGAAGGCCGCGCGCTGGCCCGGGGTGAGCGGCACGCGCACGCAAGCCATCATGGCGTCATGCGCCGCGAGCAGTTCGCGGCCCAGCAGGGCCTCGCACTGCGCGCGCGTGGCGGTGTCGCCCAGGCGCACGCCGGCGGTGCTGCCGTAGCAGATCGTGGGAATGCCCACCGGGTCGCGGTAGGCCGCGGTGCGCAGGCCCTCGAACCCGGCCACCAGCACGAAGCAGCCGAGCAGGCCTGCAGCGGCGAGCCGGGCCTTCATGCCCGCCCCCGCAGCTCGCGCCGCCACTTCCACAGCAGGTGCGCGCCCTGCAGCGCGAGATAGGCCAGCGTGAACCAGCCCACCAGGTCGTGGACGGTGATGCCGCTGAAGAAGGCCAGCACCGGCGGGCCGGACCTGGCCGCGGCGGCGGTGACATCGCCTCGCATGTCGATCATCGAAGGTCTCCGGAAACGAAAAAGCCCGGCGCGAGGGCCGGGCGTTGGGGGGAAGAAAGCGCGCAGGCAGGAACGACAAAGCCCGGCACGGGGCCGGGCTTGTCGAACTCTGGACGCAAGCTCTCTGCGGACTATTTTACGTCCGGGGAAGCGGTACTCCTAACGGAACTCCGTTTTCTTTCATGACCGTGGCCCTGTGCCTGTCCCTTGAGGAGAGGCACCTGATGGATGCGAGCCTTGAGGCCGGGGACTCGGCGCGAAAGGCCGCCCCCTGCCCTACTTCTCCAGCGAACGGCGGTACTCTCCCGGCGCCTTGCCGAACCAGCGCCGGAAGGCGCGCGTGAAGCTGGCGGTGTCGCCGTAGCCGAGCTGCAGGGCCATCTCGTCGATCTTCATCTCGGTGCCTTCCAGCAGTTGCACGGCGGCCTGCTTGCGCTCGGCTTCCATGAGATCGCGAAAGCTGCTGCCCTCTTCCTCCAGCCGGCGGCGCAGGCTGCGCGGCGCCATGGCCAGTTGCTGCGCCACGTCCTCCAGCGAGGCCACGAAGCCCAGCGGGCCCAGCAGCAGCCGGCGCACCTGCCCCGCCACGCCGGCGACCTGACGGCGCTCGAGCTGGAGGCGGCACTGGTCCTCGAGCAGGCGCACCAGGTGCGCGTCGTACATCGGCAGCGGCGCCTCGGCATCCTCGCGCCGCAGCACCAGGGCGTTGCGCGCACTGCCGTACCGCGGGGCGATGCCGCAGAGTTCCTCGATGCGCGCGGCGTGCCCGGGCTCCCGCCCCTGGAACTCCAGCCGCTGCACGCGCAGGCCCTGCAGGCCCAGCTCGTGCAGCAGGTTGACGGCGGTGGCCATGTCGCGCTCCAGCAGGAACTGGCGCAGGTGCTGCGGGATGGCCGCCGGATCGGCACTGACGCCGAATTCCCGCTCGTCGGCGAACAGCGCGAGCTGGCAGTAGGCGGTGCTCAGCGGCAGGTAGCGCAGGGCGCTCTGCGTGGCCTCGCGCAGGTTGCGGCTGATGCGCATCACGAAGCCCCAGATGCCGAAGGTGGCGACGTTGTACTGCAGCCCCAGTTCGAAGCCCAGCGCCGGCACCTGCGGCAGCGCCAGGATCAGGTTCTCCAGCAGGCGCATCTCCTGCTCGCGCGCGATCAGGGTTTCCGCATCCTTGAGCTGGGCCTCGCCGATGCCGGTGCCGAGCAGGCAGGTGGCGGCGTCCACGCCATGGCGGGCCCCGAAGTTGACCATCACCTGGGCGATGGCAATGGGGTGCTGGAAGCTGGCCTCGGCGGGCATGGAAGGTCCGGCGCCCGGATCAGGCCGCTGGCCGCAAATGCATGGCGGCAGGCCGGCAATGCCCTTCTGGGCAGGCGGCGCCGCGGCTACCGTGCGAGCGGTGAAGTTTCGGGCGGGAGTGAACCATGCAGCAGGATCTGGTTTCGTTGAACAGGCAGGCCATTGCCACGGCCCGGGAATATACAGGCGAGCTGGCGTGGCCGACAGTGGCGCTGGCGCTGGCGGTGCTGCTGGCCTTCATCGCCAACCTCGGGCTGTTCGCGGCGGGGGTGACGCCGCTGTGGGTGGCGCTGCCCGCCTACGCCATGCTGACCTACATGTCGTACACGCCGCTCCACGAGGCGGCGCACGGCAACATCCACGGCGGCCACGACCGGATGCAGTGGCTCAACGACCTCTGCGGCTACCTGGTGGCCCCGCTGATCATGGTGCCCTTCTCCACCCACAAGGTGGAGCACTTCACGCATCACCGCTACACCAACCAGCCGGGCAAGGATCCGGACTTCGTCGTCAGCGGCATGGGCAAGGGCCCGCTGGCCTTCATCCGCCACGGCCTGGGCTTCCTGTGGGTGCAGAACACCTTCCTGTTCCGCGACTACTGGGCCACGGCCCCGCGGCGGGAGCGGGCGACCTATGTGGCCGAGGTCCTGCTGGCCCTGGGCTGGCGCCTGGCGTTCGCGCTGGCGGTGTCGCGCGAGCATACGGTGCTGCTGCTGGTGGCCGGCTACCTGGCGGGGGCCTTCTTCACCGCCTACTGGTTCGCCTACCGGCCGCACCTGCCCTACGAGGAGCCGGCGCGCTACCGCAACACCAACAGCCTGATCATGCCGCGCTGGATGAAGCCCCTGGAGTGGTTCTGGCTGGGGCAGAACCTGCATTCGGTGCACCACCTGTTCCCGCGCGTGCCGTTCTACCGCTACCACGCGCTGCACCGCCGCATCGAGCCGGCCATGCGCGCGCACGGCACGCCGATGATCGGCATCTTCAGCCGGAGGGACCTGCCGCCGGGAGGATCGGCCTGATCCCGATGTCGGCTTGAGCGAGTCCGTGGCCTCGGTGACGGGCCCGAGATTCCGCCGCCGCAGAGACTGCCATGGAGGCAGGTGAAAGCCCGGAGCAAGGCCGCGGTGTCCGGCGCCCCGCTCGAACGCACCGTCCGCCGCAGCCTTCGCTCAGGCCGCCCGGGGCAGGGGCTCCAGGTCCATCGTGCGGATCTGATCGGGCGGCACCGGGCGGCTGAACAGGAAGCCCTGGCCGCTGTTGCAGCCGTGCTGCAGCAGGAACTGCAGCTGCGAGGGTTTCTCCACGCCTTCGGCCAGAACCTCCAGCTGCAGGATGGTGCCCAGGGCGATGATGGCCGAGATGATCTCCGCATCGGTGGCGTCCTCCGGCACGTCGCGGACGAAGGCGCGGTCGATCTTGAGCTTGTCCACCGGGAAGCGCTTGAGATAGACCAGCGAGGAATAGCCGGTGCCGAAATCGTCGATGGCGATGCGCAGCCCCAGCGCCTTGAGACGGCTGACCTTGTCCTGCACGTGCGCGGTGTCGCCGGCCAGCGCCCCCTCGGTGATTTCCAGCTCCAGCACCTGCGGGGGCAGCCCGGTCTCGGCGAGGATGGCGCGCACGCGGTCGTCGATGTCGGGCAGGCCCAGCTGGCGCGGCGAGAGGTTGACCGCCAGCGTGCCCAGCTCGAAGCCTTCCGAGCGCCAGCGCGCCACCTGCGTGCAGGCCTGGCGCAGCACCCACTCGCCCAGCGGCACGATCAGGCCGGTGTCCTCCGCCAGCGGGATGAACTCGCCGGGCGGCACGGTGCGGCCCTCGCCGTCCTGCCAGCGCACCAGCGCCTCGACACCGCGCAGGCGGCCGTTGGCCAGGTTGACCAGCGGCTGGTAGTGCAGCGTGAACTCCTCGCGTTCCAGCGCGCGGCGCAGGCGCGCCTCCAACTCCAGCCGCGAGGCGGCCACCTGGGTCAGCGAGGCGTTGTAGAAGCGGTAGGTGCCGCGCCCCGCCGCCTTGGCCTCGTAGAGCGCGGAGTCGGCGTGCTTGATGACGTCGCCCGCGCTGTCGCCGTCGGCCGGGAACAGGCTGATGCCGATGCTCAGGCCCACGTAGGCCTGGTGGCCGCCGGACAGCAGGAAGGGCTGCCCGATGCACTCGATCAGCGAGCGCGCGACCCGTGCGGCATCCTCGGCCTGGCCCAGGCCTTCCAGCAGCACCACGAACTCGTCGCCGCCCTGGCGCACCAGCAGGTCGGACTCGCGCAGCGCGGCGCGCAGGCGCTGCGCCGCAAAGGTGAGCAGCTCGTCGCCCGCGGCATGGCCCAGGCTGTCGTTGACGTTCTTGAAGCGGTCCAGGTCCATCATCAGCAGGGCGCCGGAGTGTCCGCTGCGGCGGCCTCGCACCAGGGCCTCGTCCAGCTTGCTGCGCAGCACCAGGCGATTGGGCAGCCCGGTGAGCGCATCGTGGTGCGCCAGGTGCTCCAGCTGCGCCTCGGACTGCTTGATGCGGCTGATGTCGGAGAAGCTGCCGACGTAGTTCACCAGCTTGCCGGCGGCATCGTGCACGGCGCTGATGGTCTGCCACTCCGGGAAGATCTCGCCGTTCTTGCGGCGGTTCCACATCTCGCCTTGCCAGAAGCCCTGGCTGCGGATGGCATCCCAGACCTTGGCGTAGAAGGCCGCATCCTGCCGGCCCGACTTGAGCAGGCGCATGTTCTGGCCGATCAGCTCCGGCTCGCCGTAGCCGGTGATCGCGCAGAACGCCGGGTTCACTGCCAGGATCTGTCCTTCAGGATCGGTGATCACCACGCCCTCGTGCGTGCCGGTGAAGACCGTGGCCGCCTGGCGCAACTGGAGCTCCTGCGCCTTGCGCTCCGTCACGTCATGCAGGAACCCATGCCAGGTAACGCCTCCGTCCGGATCGGCCTCCGGCATGGAGCGCCCCTCCAGCCACAGGATCTTGCCGTCCTGCGCATGGATGCGCATCTCCCGGTGCCAGGGCGTGCCCGCGCTGCAGGCCTGCTCGATGGAGTCGATGAGGCCCTGCAGGTCCTCCGGCAGCACGCGCGCAAACACCGCCGTCATGTCGTTGGCCACCTGTTCCGCCGTCACGCCGAACAGGGCCTCGAAGGGCGGCGAGACATAGGGCATGCGATAGCTGCCGTCCTGCAGCCGGCGGAAGGCGAACAGGGCGCCCGGCAGCGTGCCGGCGACCCGGCTGATGTACTGCTGCAGGGTCAGGCGTTCGCGCAGTGCCAGCTCGATGGCCTTGCGCTCGCTGATGTTGACGTGCGTGCCGACCAGGCGCTGCAGCCGGCCGCCCGCGCCGTAGACGGGAAAGCCCTGGCTCTGGATGTGGATGTAGGCGCCATGCTTGTGCCGCATGCGGAAGTCCAGCTCCAGGCTGCGCGCCTTGCCGTCGCGTATGTCCTGCACGGCCTCGCGCAGGCGCGGGAGATCCTCCGGATGCAGCAAGCCCTCGTAGGTGGCGATGTTGCCGTCCAGCTCATCCTCGCCGTAGCCGAGCATGGCCTTCCAGCCGCCGGAGTAGTACACGCGGCCGTCGTCCAGGTTCCAGTCCCAGACGCCGTGGTGCGCGCCGCGCATGGCGAGCTCGAAACGCTCCTCGCTCTGGCGATGCGCCTCCTCGGCGCGGCGGCGCTCGGTGACGTCGCGGATGGCGCCGAAGAGATACAGCGGCCGGCCCTGCGCGTCGCGCACCAGGCTGGGGTTCACGGCCACCCAGAGTTCGCTGCCGTCCTTGCGCAGGTAGCGCTTCTCGTAGGTGCCCACCTGCAGGCCGGCCGCCACCGCGTCGCGCTGGCGCCGGGTTTCGTCCAGGTCGTCAGGGTGCGTGATGCCGACGAAGCCCTTCTCCATCAGCTCCTCGGCGCTGTAGCCGGTCATGCGGCACATCATGGCATTGACCCGCAGCAGCCGTCCTTCGATGGTCGAGATCATCATGCCGATGCTGGCGTTCTCGAAGGCCTCGCGGAAGCGCTGCTCGGAATCTTCCAGAGCCTGGGTCTGCCGCAGCTCCGCCAGTGCAGTGCGCAAGCGCCCACGCTGCAGCTGCTGCTGCAGCAGCAACAGGCTCAGCGTGGTCGCCACCAGCAGCAGGCCGCCGAACAGCCAGGCCACGCGCTGCAGGCCCGCCAGCGCCTCGGCCTCGTCGACCTGCGTGACCAGCACCCAGGGGGTTCCGGCGATGGGCTCGGCCTGCGCCAGCACCACCACGCCGCGGTAGTCGCGCCCGCGCTGCACCTGGCCGTGCCGCCCCATCAGCATGTCGGGCACGCGCGATTCGGCACCCGGCATCGTGCGCTCCAGCACGGCCTGCGGCCGCTGCCGCAGCGGCGTGAGGAACTGCACCCGCCCCCGGTCGGAGCGCACCAGGTAGGTTTCGCCGCTGCGGGACTCGGAGATGCGCCGCGCGACGATGGAGAACAGCTCGGTTTCGTCGGCGTCCTCCAGCATCAGCACCGCCAGCGCTTGCCCCGGCCGCCCTCCGGGGATGGGCACCGCGAGCGCAAGGTGCAGGGGATCGCCGGGGCGGTCGCGGTGCAGGTCTTCCAGCTCGATGCGGCCATGGGCTGCCGCAAGGCGCGCGGTCTCTTCCGCCGCGCCCGACAGGGGCCCATCCTGGTTCAGCAAGGGCCGCCCTGCCGGGTCATGCAGGCGCACCTCGCGCAGCTGCAGGCGGTCGCGCACGGAGGCCAGCCAGTCCCGCAGGCGCTGCCTGTCGGCCGCATCGGGGCGTCGCAGCCATCGCTGCAGCAGCTCCGCCATCAGCGGATCGGCACCGGCACCTGCGGCCTGCATCTGGCGGCTGGCGTAGAGGGTGGCGATGCGCTCCGCCTTGAGCTGCGTCTCGGTGCCCAGGTCCGCCCCGACATCCTGCATCAGCAGGGAGCGCTGCTCGCGGTAGGCGATGGCGCTGATGACGCAGACCAATACCGCCAGCAGCAGGACGCTCGCCAGCAGCGGCGGCATGGGCAATGCCGAGCGCGCCGGCCCCGCCTCCGGCTCTGCCTGGCGGCGGAAGCCGAAGAACAGCAGGGCCGCGGTCACCACCGCAAACAGCAGGCCCTTGGCGGCGCTGATGCTCGCGGCCAGCGCGGGGTCCGGCATCGAAGCCACCCAGCGATCGCCCAGGTGGATCCAGGCGGCAGCCAGGACGAGATAGACACCCGCAATGCGCGCCGCGCGTTCCCCTCGCGATAGCGACGGCTTCCCGGCGCGCGAACCCGCAAGGGCCGCGACGGCTTTGCCACACCACCGTGGGAAAGGGAAACGCATGCCGGCTGTATCGGCCGCAGTTCCCCAAGCTGTAGGGCTTTTGCATCGCCCCCGCTGTGGATGGCGGGCCGCTGCGGCTAGCGCATCACGCCCTGGCGCAGGAACCGGGCCAGGGCGGGGCGCGCCTGGGCATAGGTTTCCAGCATCAGGGCCAGCGGCATGCGCAACTCGCGGGCGCGGAAGCGGTCGGCGTCCGCGGCCTGCGTGGCGCAGCCCCGCTGCACCCGGACCCTTTCCAGCGGCCACTGGACATGAACGGCGCGCAGCACCTGCCGCTGCAGCGCCGGCAGGCGCCGCCAGGCCATGTCGACGCTCTCGCCGGCCAGTTCGTCGGGAGCGTCGGCACCGTCGGTCTCGTCGCCCTCCCAGATGGGGATGGCATAGTGCCGCTCGGCCGAGGCGCAGTCGGCGAAAATCCGCGGGCCGCCGATGTCGCCGGCCGCCCAGCGGCCCCAGTTGTCCAGCATCCGCTCCAGCCACGCATCGCAGGACGCGCGCGCGATCACTTCCGTCGTCAGGCCGCTGTCATAGGCTCGCATCGGTTCCACTCCATCCGTTGTCATCCCTGTGCCGCCGACGGCGGCGGCATCCCGGCCCTGCGCGGGCCGGCGTTCACGCGGCTTCCTCCAGCCCGGCCGCCAGGCGCTCCGACAACTGCCATAGCTTCACCGCCGCCATGCCCCGCGGCTCCCGCGTCGCCCCCCGCATCAGGTCTCCCAAGGAGGAATAGGAAAGGCCGCAGAAATCGGCGATGTCCGCCCGGCTCAGCCCCGCCCGCTCGCAGCACAAGACCCGCTCTTTCCAGTCGATGTCCATGGGGATATTTTACGGTTTTCCGTATATCTGGCACAATGGATTTCCGTAACGGAATTCCGTATATTTGCTACATGACTGTCGGAGAACGGATTAAAACCGCGCGCAAGGCGCAGACCCCGGTGGTGGGGGTCAAACAGCTGGCCGACGCCGTCGGCCTGGCTGCCAGCACGCTCTACGACCTGGAGCGCGGCGAGCAGGAGAGCACCACCAAGCTGCACGCCATCGCCGAATACCTGGGCGTGCGGGCGCGCTGGCTCGAAACCGGCCAGGGCCCCATGCGGCCCGAACAGGGCGACCTGCTGGATGCCAGCTTCGACGACAAGTACGACCGCGTGACCGTGGTGCGCGGCGCGATGCTGTCTGGCGGCCCCGGCAAGGTGTCCTGGGAGTTCGAGGAGGTGGACCGCCACTTCGCCTTCCGCCGCCAGTGGCTCCAGGAGAAGGGCCTGCGGGCCGACCGCTGCCGCATCTACGAGGTGTCCGGCGACAGCAACGCGCCCTACATCCGCCACGGCGACGTGGTGATGATCGACCTGGACGACCGCAAGGTGGTGGACGGCGAGTTCTACGGCCTGGCCTTCGGCGAGGACCTGCGGGTGAAGCAGCTGGCCTTCCGCGCCGACGGCGCGCTGCGCGTGATCAGCGCGGCGGAGCCGGACAAGGCGGAGACCTACCGGGGGCAGGAGATCGAGGCGATCAGCATCATCGGGCGGGTGGCCTGGAGAGGCGGCTGACCGGAGTGACTGATGTCAATCCGATCAACCCCGGACCGGCCAGGATGGCCGGTCCGGGGGAGATGGAACCTATTGCCGTCCCGCCAGGGAGGGCACTCCCGCGCTGCCATCCTCGTTCCAGCTTCGGGTCTCAGAATTACGGAATTCCGTTATCCAATGATTACGGCATACCGTATAATGAAGCCGTACCCGAATACGGAATCCCGCCATGTCCCAAGCCCCTTCCCTGCTCCCCGGCGACACCGCCCGCATCCGCCATGGCCGCCTCAAGCACCGGCTGGCGGAAATCCTGCAGGTGGACGGCCGCCACGCCACGGTGATCACCTCCTCCGGGGAGGTTTCGCTGCCGCTGTCCTGCCTGGAGGCGGAGTGATGGGCGCCGCGCTGAAATCCGACGAGCACGAGCGCCGCCGCATCGCCGCGGCGCTGGACCTGCGCACCGGCTCGCTTTGCGACGGCCGCGCGCTGGTGGCCGAGGCGCTGACGGACTGCGAGGCCGCCAATGCCACGCTGCGCAGCATCGCCAGCCATGTGCGCACCGCCGTGCTGGGCGACAGCGAGACGGTGGACCGGGAGATCGGGCGGATCGTGCGCGAGGCGGTGGTCCGCTACGCAAGCATGCCGGGCTGAGCGGCAGCAGGGGTAGACGCGGGCAGGCTTTCCCCAGGAACACGCATGCTCGCGGGCAACTGCCTCTGCGGCCAAATCCGCGCCGCAGTACGTGGAACGGCCGCCGCACTGGGCATGGGAACGGACCGCCCGTTTGGGGGCTAGGCCCCCGGTCCGTGAATTGATATCGGAACGGCGGCAACCGCCCAAACTGTGAACTGGGTCGCAGTTTCGGGAGGCCGCCTGCCGTCGCGGGAAACGGGCTTCCGTGTCAGGATCAAAGCGTCCATGAGTAAGCCAAGCCAACCGGGCTTCCGAGCCCTGTCGCCAGAAGCCTTGCCGTTTCCGCGTGCCTGCTCATGAGCCTGCACCTGCCCACGCTGCTGGTCGTCACCGTGCTGGCCTACCTGGTCTTCGGCCTGTTCCAGATCGCCATGTGGCAGCTGCGGCGCGAACGCGAGGGCCAGTTGCTCTGGGGCTTCTCCAATCTTTCCGGTGCCCTGGGCGGCACGCTGCTGTGCCTGCGCGGCTTGATACCCGACTTCGCGTCCGTTGCCCTGGCCAATGGCCTGCTGATCCTGGGCCACTCGCTGATGTGGGCCGGCTTGCGGCGCTTCGCCGGCCAGCCGATCCACTGGCCCGTGGTCTGGCTGGCGCCGCTGCTGCTGGCCGGGCTGTTCTGGGGGCCGCTCAGCGGCAACCCGCCCGCCCGGACCTGCGCACTGGCGCTGTTCATGATGCTGTTCAGCGGCGCCAACTTCGTCGATGCCTGGCGCGCGCAGCGGCTGGAGCCGCTGGTGATGCGGCGGCTGACGATGCTGGTGTTCCTGGTGACCTGCGCCTTCATGGCCGAGCGGGCGCTGTACATGCTGCAGCATGCGACGCGGCCGGCCGAGTATGCCGTCACCCATCCGATGCACACCATCGCGGCGCTGGTGGCCCTGCTGATCGTGACGGTGTGGAACCTGTCGATCCTGATGATGGCGAGCGAGCGCCTGGCCAACCGCCTGACCGACATCGCCCATAGCGACGGCCTGACGCGCGTGCTCAACCGCACCGGCTTCCGGGCGCTGGCGGTCCGCCAGGTGCAGCGCTGCCGCCGGGACCGCAAGCCGATCTCGGTGCTGCTGCTGGACCTGGACCACTTCAAGCGGATCAACGACAGCCATGGCCACGAGGCCGGCGATCGTCTGCTCTGCGCCTTTGCCGACACCGTCAGCGGAATGATCCGTCCCGGCGACCTGCTGGCGCGCTACGGCGGCGAGGAGTTCTGCGTGCTGCTGCCCGGCGCATCGCTGGCGGACGCGCAGGCCGCGGCGGAACGCCTGCGCGAAGGCTTCGCGAGCATCCGCCTGCGCAGCGGCGATGCCGACTACGGCGCCACCGTCAGCATCGGGGTGGCCCAGTTCCTGGGCGGCGAGATGATCGACGAGGCCGTGTCGCGAGCCGACCGCGCGCTGTACCAGGCCAAGCATCGCGGCCGCAACCGCGTGGAGACTACCGAGACCATCGGCGAGGGCCTGCCGGCCTGAGGCCAGCGGCGGATCAGGCCTCGGTCGCGGCCTGTTCCAGGCGCGCCCGCGCTTCCTTCTTGCCGATGCCGCGCAGGCCGGCGATGGCGGCCACCTGCGACTGCCGCGGCACGGTCTTCTCGGCTTCCCAGTTGTAGACCGACTGGGCACTGACGCCGATCAGGCGCCCGAACTCCTCGGCGCTCAGGTCCAGGCGCGCGCGCAGCGAGCGCAGGCCCTTGGCGGAGTAGCGGTGCTTCTCGCCCTCCTCCTCGGCCGCCGGTTCGGGGGCGGCCTTGCCGGCCTGCTTGCGCAGCGCCGCCAGCTCGCGCTCCAGCGCCTGCACCTGCTTCTTCAGCGCCGACAGCTGCTGCCGGTGGGAACTGCTTGCCGCCTGCAGCGGCGCCAGGCTCTGGCGCAGGGTCTTGCGGGAAAGGCGGGCAATCTCGGTCTTCAGCAGGGCAGCGATATTGGGCATGGCCGTTGAAACGGGGGATCGAGGGGTCCGAAGTATGCCTGATTCGGTCGTCAGGTCATGTGAATGGCCACACGGTCAGATAGCGTGACGCGGCATTCATCCACAGCCAGGCGCGCCGGCGCGGCTGGACAGCGGGCGAAGGGACATGATGGGATTCGCGGCCGCCGATCTCTTACCTGGGCGATGTCCCTCCGCCGAATCCCCCTGGCCAGCCTGCTGCTGGCACTGCTCTGCACCGCCTGCGCCGGACTCCCGCCCGCATCGATGCCGTCCGCGGCGCAGCCGCCTGACCACACCGCTGTCCTGCCCGACCTGGCGGCGGCCTCCTACAACCAGATCGCCAACCGCTACCTGCTGCCGCTGTACGCGCGGATCGCCCCGCTGGAGATCTACTGCGGCTGCGCCTTCGACCCCGCCAGCAAGGCGGTGGACCCCGGGACCTGCCGCTTCGATCCGGAACGGCGCTGGGGCGACGACGACTCGCGGGGCGCGCGCATCGAATGGGAGCATGTGGTGCCGGCGGCACGGGTGGCGGAAGCCCTGGGCTGCGGCAGCCGCGCCGCCTGCCGCGCGCAGGAATCCTTCCGCCTGGCGGAGAACGATCCCTACAACCTGCTGCCGGCGCTGGGAGCCCTCAACGCGCGGCGCAGCAACCATCCCTATGCCGAGATTCCCGGCGAGGCGCGCGCCTATGGCCGCTGCGACTTCGAGCTGCAGGAACAGCGCGATGCCGGCCGCCGCAGCGCCCGGGTGGAACCGCCCGAGGCGATCAAGGGCGACATCGCGCGCATCTCGCTGTACTACGCGCAGCGCCACGGCATCCGCTTCAGCGACGCGGAGCTGCAGCAGTTCCAGGCCTGGAGCGCGGCGGATCCGGTGAGCCGCGAGGAACGCTACCGCGCCGCCTGGATCCGGCGGAACATCACGGGCTGGGCCAATCCCTTCGTGGAATAGGCCTCAAAGCCTGCCGCAGGCCAGGTTGGCGCTGACGGCCACGTCCATCTTCTTGGGGTCCGGCAGCTTCAGCGCGCGCATGAACTGCACGTACTGCTCGCGTGTCTTGCCGGCCAGGCGCGGGTTGTGGCGCTTTTCCTCGCCGATGGAGGAGGCCGTCCAGCCCTTGTAGTCGTGCGCCGGATACACCAGCGTGTCATCGGGCAGCCGGAACAGGACCTCGACGATGGAATGCCAGGAGCGCTCCGGATCGCCGTTCTGGAAGTCGGTGCGGCCGCTGCCGCGGATCAGCAGCACGTCGCCGGTGAACACGGCCTGCGGCCGCTCCGGTCTCAGTACGAAGCTGAAGCTTTCGTCGGTGTGTCCGGGCGTGTAGAGCGCCTGCAGGCGCAGGCCCTCGATCTCCAGCAGTTCGCCGTCGCGCACGGTCTGCGATACGCATTCGGCACGGCTGAGCTCGCCCATGATCGTGACGCAGCCGGTGGCGTCGCGCAGGTCGCCCAGCGCCGTGATGTGGTCGGCATGCGTGTGCGTGTCGATGGCGCGCAGCAGCCGCAGGTCCAGCTCGCGGATCGCCTGCAGGTATTGCTGCGCCTGCTCCTTGACCGGGTCGATGATCAGCGCCTCGCGCCCGATACCCGAGGCGAGCAGGTAGGTGTAGGTGCTGGACTCCGCGTCGAAGAACTGCCTGAACAGCATGGGAGACTCCTGGGTGTTGACAGGCCCTCGTTCAGCCGAGGGCATGCGCCGCCATGACCGCGCTGGCCAGCAGCATCGTTGCCGCAAAGCCCGCTTGCAGGGCGGGACCCGCCAGGCCCGGCGCCAGGCGCCGACCGGCGACCATGCCGAGCAGGGCGCCGCCCACGAAGGGCAACGCCGCCCTCCAGGGCACACCATGCCCCATCAGCAGCGCGCTGCCCACTGCCGCCGCACTGGTGAGGGCGATCGCCATCAGCGAGGTGGCGACGGCGGAATGGATCGACAGCGGCGTCGCGGCCCGCAGGGCGGGAACGATGACGAAACCGCCGCCCACGCCGAGCAGGCCCGACAGGAAGCCGGTGACAGCGCCGATCGACGAGATCAGCAGCGCGCAGGGGCAGGTCCACATCAGGCGGCCGGTCTGCGGGTGCAGCCGGCACAACGGACCATTGTCCTCCGCGCCGTTGCCCGCGACGGCGGCGCGCACCACCGCCGCTTCGGCCGGCTGCCTCCAGGCCTGCAGGAGCAGGCGCAGCGCCACCACGGCCAGCAGCCCGGCGAAGACCAGCGACAGGGTCTCGCCGGGCATCCGGCCGGCCGCCGCCAGGCCCAGCGGGGCGGTCAGGGCCCCGGCCGCCGCCATCAGCATCGCCGCGCGATAGCGGATGTAGGTGACGTTCCAGGCGAAGGCGGTGCCGAAGGCCGCGGCGGCACAGACCGCCATCAACGCCACCGGCGCGGCTTCGGCAAAGCTCCAGCCGAGCCCGAGCATCAGCAGGGGAACGGCGAGGATGGAGCCGCCGGCGCCGGTCAGGCCGAGCACCAGCCCCATCAGCATCCCCAGCAGCAGGCTCATCTCAGCCGTACCGCGCCAGCAGCGAGGTCACCTTTTCCAGCCGCTCTTCCGCGCGGCGGTCCTTGATGCCCAGGTCGGCCAACTCGCGCCGGGTCACGCAGGACATCAGGTCGAAGAAGGCGCGATCCATGGCCTTGCGCACGGCGGTGAACTGCTGCACCACCCGCTCGCACTCGTCCTCCTTCTCGATCATCGCGGCCACGCCGCGGACCTGCCCTTCGATGCGCTTCAGCCGCGCCAGCATCTGCGCCTTGTCCTCGCGCCAGTCTTTCATGCCGTCCTCCGGGCATATACTATAGGGGGTATAGTATACAGGAATCCATGGGGTCCACATGACGCAAGCGATACTCGGGGGAATGCTGATCGGCCTTTCGGCGGTGCTGCTCTATGCCGGCCTCGGCCGCATCGCCGGCATCAGCGGCATCGCCTTCGGCATGCTGGAGCCCGCGGCGCGCCATTGGCGCCTGCCCTTCCTGGCCGGCCTCGTCGGCGGCGGCTGGCTGGCCGTATCGGCCGGAGTCGCCTTGACGCCCTGGACGATCCCGCAGGCCGGCGGCGCGGGCCTGCTGGCACTGGCCGGCCTGCTCGTCGGCGCCGGGACCGCGCTGGGCAACGGCTGCACCAGCGGGCATGGCATCTGCGGACTGGCGCGCCTGTCCCCGCGCTCGCTGGCGGCCGTGGCCACCTTCATGCTGGCCGGCATGGCCGCCGCCACGCTGCTGCGCGGAGCCCTGTCGTGAAGCGCGCCGCCGCCCTCGCCTTCCTGGCCGGCCTGCTGTTCGGGGCCGGGCTGGTGATCTCCGGCATGGCGATGCCGCAGCGCGTGCTGGCCTTCCTGACCCTGGGCCCCGGCTGGGACCCTGCGCTGGTCGGCACCATGGGCGGCGCGCTGGCCGTGGCATTGCCCGGGTTCTGGCTGGCGCGCCGCCGCGGCGCGCCGCTGGCGGGCGGCAGCTTCGCCGCTCCCGGCCGTTCGGACATCGACCGGCGCCTGATCGGCGGTGCCGCGCTGTTCGGCCTCGGCTGGGGGTTGTCCGGTTACTGCCCCGGCCCGGTCATCGTCAGTGCCGGCCTGGGAAAAGCCTCCGCTTGGATCGCGCTCGCGGCCATGCTTGCCGGTGGTGCCCTGGTGCGCCGGTTCATGCCCGCGCCCTGAGCTGGCGGCAGCTCGCAGCGCCTCTTCAGCGTCGGCGCGCCGCCCGGCGGCGCGGCTCCTTGCCGGATCTTCCGCCCGCATCGTCGAGGGAGTGCGTCCGCTTGATCGGGCCCTCCCGTTCGGCCCGCTCGCCCAACTGCCGGTAGAAGCGGTGCAGATGATCCAGTTCGCCTTCGTCGAGGTCCTCGACACCGATCAGGCGATTGCTGGCCTCATGATGGGAAGCCAGCAGTTCGTTGAGCTTCAGGTGCAGCGCCTCGGTCTGCTTGTTCTGCGAGTGCTGGATCAGGAAGACCATCAGGAAGGTCACGATCGTGGTGCCCGTGTTGATGGTCAGCTGCCATTTCTCCCCGAAGCCGAAGACCGGCCCCATGGCCGCCCAGAGCAGCACGGCGCCGGCGGCGATGGCAAAGGCGACCGAGCCGCCGAAGACGCGGTTGGCGCCGTCGGCAAAGCGATCGAACAACTCAAGCCGCCTCAGGCGCCGGACCATGGCCGTGCTCCTCCGCCACATCGCCCTGCCCGCAGGCCTGCGCCTCCTGGCAGCTCGCCAGCAGTGCGGGCAGCAACGCGAGCACCAGGGTCATCGCACCACGCATCAACGATTCCATTTGCAGACATCCGGAGGCCAAACCCGGCCTGGCTATCGCCAGAGCCGTGCCAGCCTGCCCGCCATCGGCGGAAGACCGCCGGTCGCGGCGCAGGTAGCCGATTTTGCTTGGAGAAATGCCGGCTCCGGGAAGTGCCCGCAAGCCCGGCGAGGTGCCCCGCGCCTTGCACTCTGCATGAGGGCTAGGCGCCCATCTTGCGCATTCCGGCGCCACGGAGGCGTTTGCAGCGCCGCGCCCTGGGCACGCCGCTTGCGCGGTCCTGGGCCTGGTGAAATGGAGGAAATACGATGAAGGCCCTGGTCTACAACGGCGCCCACAACGTTCGCGTGGAAAACATGCCCGATCCACGCCTGCAGGAGCCGGACGACATCCTGCTGCGCGTGACCGCCACCGCCATCTGCGGCTGGGACCTGCACCTGTACCGGGGCAAGGTCCCGGGGATGAAGGAGGGCGACATCCTGGGCCATGAATTCATGGGCATCGTGGAGGAGGTCGGCCCAGGCGTCAGCAGCCTCAGCGTCGGCGACCGCGTGGTGGTGCCCTTCACGATCGCCTGCGGCGAATGCTTCTTCTGCGAGAAGGAGCTCTATGCCGCCTGCGAAAGCACCAACCCCGGCCGGGGGGCCATCCTCAACAAGAAGAGCGCCACGCCCGGGGCCGGCCTGTTCGGCTACACGCATCTCTACGGCGGCTATCCCGGCGGCCAGGCGGAATTCGTGCGTGTTCCCAAGGCCAACGTCGGGCCATTGAGATTGCCCGAGGGCCTGCCGGACGAGGAGGTGCTGTTCCTTTCGGACATCCTCCCCACCGGCTACCAGGCCGCCCTGAACGCGGAGATCGGCCCCGGTTCCACCGTGGCGATCTTCGGCGCCGGCCCGGTGGGGCTGATGTCCGCCGCCTGTGCGCGCATGCTCGGCGCGGAGCGCATCTACATGGTGGACCACCACGAGTACCGGCTGCAGTTCGCCGCCTCGCAGTACGGCTGCATCCCGGTCAACTTCGACCGCATCGACGATCCGGCCGACCTGATCCTCCAGCAGACCGGAGGCCACGGCGCCGACGCCAGCATCGACGCCATCGGCTTCGAAGCCAAGGGAAGCACGGTGGAGACCGTCCTCACCACGCTGAAGCTGGAAGCGTCCAGCGGCGCGGCGCTGCGGCAGTGCATCGCGGCCACCCGGCGCGGCGGCGTGGTCAGCGTGCCCGGCGTCTACGCCGGCTTCATCCATGGCTTCCTGTTCGGCGATGCCTTCGACAAGGGGCTGAGCTTCAGGATGGGCCAGACCCATGCACAGCGCTACATGCCCGAGCTGCTGCAGCTCATCCAGGAGGGCCGGCTCGAGCCGGCGGCGATCATCACCCACCGCCTGCCGCTGGAAGAAGCCGTCCACGGCTACCAGGTCTTCGACAAGAAGCGGGAAGACTGCCGCAAGGTGGTCCTCACGCCCACCCGGCATTGACCATGTTCGAGGCGCTGCTGCAGACCGACCTGCGCGGCATGTTCCTGCCGGATGTCTCGCTGCTGGAAATCTTCCTGCGCGGCACGCTGATCTACCTGGGCCTGTTCGTCCTGCTGCGCTGGTTCCGGCGTCCCACCGGCCAGCTCGGCATCGCCGACGTGCTGCTCATCACGCTGCTGGCCGACGCCTCGCAGAACGCCATGAGCGGGCCCTACGAATCGGTCAGTTCCGGCATCGGGCTGGTGCTGACGATCATGTTCTGGGACCAGGTCATCGACCGGCTCAGCTATCGCTGGCCGCGCCTGGCTCACTGGACGCAGCCGCCGCCGGTGGAACTGATCGCGGACGGGGTCGTCCACGAAGAGAACCTCGAGCGCCATCACATCAGCAGGGACGAATTGCGCTGCCATCTGCGCCAGCATGGCGTCGACGACTTTGCCGCCGTGCACCGCTGCTTCCTGGAGAACACCGGGCACATCAGCGTCCTCAAGCGGGACGGCGGAGATACATGAGCAAGGGCCTGCCGTGGGGCCCCCTGCCGCCACGCAGCCTGCACCTCTGCATCGACATGCAGAACCTCTTCGCCCGCGGAGCCCCCTGGGAGACGCCCTGGCTGGAGCGCGTGCTGCCGCAGATACGGGAGCTCGCCTCACGCCATGCCCCGAGCACCATCTTCACCCGCTTCATGCCGCCGCAGCGGCCGGAACACGCTCGCGGCAGCTGGCGCCGCTACTACGAGCGCTGGCGCGATGTCACCCGCGACCGGGTCGATCCTGCGCTGCTGGAGCTGCTGCCGTCGCTGGCGGCGCTGGTGCCGCCGGCGACCGTGCTCGACAAGCCCTGCTATTCGCCCTTCGTCCACAGCGGCCTGCCCGCCCTGCTCCGCGAGCGGCACGCCGAGGCCCTGGTGGTGAGCGGCGCCGAGACCGACGTCTGCGTGCTGGCGGCGGTGATGTCGGCGGTGGACCTGGGATACCGGGTCGTGGTGGTGGAAGACGCGGTCTGCAGCAGCAGCGATGCCACGCACGATGCACTGATGATGCTCTACCGGCAGCGGCTGGGTGCGCAGATCGAACTGGCCGATACGGAAACGGTGCTGGGCCAGTGGCCGTGCTAGGGCGCCGCGGCACGGCGGGCCCGCCGCCATTCCTCGGCAAAGGGCGCCAGCGCGAACAGCAACCCCGCGGCCGCGACCGCGCCGACGGCCCGCCAGTCGGGTGCCGGGTCCTTCCACGCCAGCGTGAAATCCGCCTCCCGGTCCGCTGCCGCCAGTGCCAGCCACTGATCCCGGTGCAGCAGGCCGACCAGTAGCAGCGCCGTCAGCGGCAGCACGTCGAGGAAGCCGTGCACGTGCTGCTCCAGCACCGAGATGCGGCGCCGGGGCGCCGCATAGCGGCTGTCCCAGACCGAGGTGGCCTGGTGCCCCAGCCAGAGGGCGGCGAGCATCAGCAGGACCAGGGCATTGATGCGCAGCAGCAGCACCGCCAGGATGCCCGCACCCACCTGCAGCAGCATCAGCAGGTGCAGGCGGGACTCACCGGGGCCGCTGGTATGCGCCAGGTCCGTGCGCCGGTGGCACCACCAGTCGAGCAGCCCCGCCAGCAGCCAGGCCGGCAGGATGCCCCAGGCGAGGACGGCGGTGATCGCGGCTTCCATCGCCGCCGCTCAGGCTTCGTCGCCCTGCCCGCCCGGAGGATGGCCTTCGCAGGCGTCGCAGACGTAGCGATAGCGCGTCACCGGAAGCCCCGTGATGCGGTCTTCTTCCACCGCGGCATGCGCGGGTCGCATGGGCCGATGACAGCGGGAGCAGACACGGACCAGGCTCATCCGGGCCCGGTCCGTCGCGCCGGCTGCGACGGCCATGCTGTGCCCGTGCAGGACCGCGTCGAGCCGGCGGAGCAGGCTCCCGGATCTCATTGCCGCCTCCCGCCGGGACGGGGCTCATGCATCTTCTTCATCTGCTTTGCCGCCAGCGTGTCCGGCATCAGCTGCGCGGCCTTGTCCATGATCTTGTTCTGCCAGCCGCTCACCACGGCATTGCGGCCTTCCATCATGGCCTCGTAGCCGTCGCGGGCCACCTCGTCGGCCGGCCCCAGCTTGCCTTCCTGCACGAGCGCCGCCTCCTCGCCGTGCTCCTTGCGGAAGAAGTCGGTATCGGTGCCGCCGGGACGCAGGGCCGTGACCGTGACCTCCGTGCCTTCCAGTTCCTGCACCAGGGCCTGGGAGAAGTAGTAGACGAAGGCCTTGGTGCCGCCGTAGATCGCGGACCATGGCGCGGGATTCTTGCTCACCATCGACGCGAGCTGCAGGATGCGCCCCTCGTTGCGGGCCAGCATATCGCGCAGGAACAGCTTGGTCAGCACGACCAGCGCATTGACGTTCAGCTGGATGATGCGCAGTTCCTGCTCCAGGTCGGTGTCGGCGAACTTGCAGTAGACGCCCTGGCCGGCGTCGTTGACCAGATAGTTCACGGTGATGCCGGCCCGGCGGACCCGGTCGTAGACCTCATGCGGCGCCTCCGGATCGAACAGGTCCGCGGCGATGACCAGGGTCTCGATGCCGCAGCTCCGTTCCAGATCTTGCGCAATGCGCTGGAGCTCGGCCTCGGACCGGGCGACCAGCACGAGGTTGTGCCCTTCCTGGGCGAACAGCTTCGCCAGCTCGTATCCGATCCCGCTGCTCGCGCCGGTGATCAGCGCTGTCTTTCCGCTCGATTCCATCGTTGCCTCCTGGCATGTGCCGTCCGTGGCCCGGTAGAGCGGCAAGTGCCGTGCCCGGGCCGGGTACGGTGCTTGCCACCCGGCAGGTGCCGCCCGACACCAGGAACCGCGCATGACCTGCAAGACCGGAACGAATGCCGCCCCCGCCGCCCGAGGAGCCGCCGCGCGCCGCCCCCGGCCGCGGGCCGCCGAACCGTCCTCGCCTGTGCAATGGAGACCGTGATGAAGACCGATTCCGGAACGACCGAGTCCCTGTGGATGCAGACCTCGCGCCTGCTCAAGGGAGAGCCCCTGCGCGAGGACCTGCACACCGACGTCTGCGTCGTCGGTGCCGGCATCACGGGCCTGACCACGGCCTATCTGCTGGCCTGCGAGAACCGGTCGGTGGTGGTGCTGGACGACGGCTCTATCGGAGGCGGCGAGACCGCGCGCACCAGCGGCCACCTCGCCACGGGCCTGGACGACCGCTATCACCGGCTGGAGAAATACCATGGCGAAGCGGGTGCGAGGCTGGCGGCGGAGAGCCACGCCGAGGCGATCGACCGCATCGAGCAGATCTGCCGCAGCGAGAACATCGATTGCGACTTCCGGCGCGTCGACGGCTATCTCTTCGTGCCCCCAGGGGAACCGGAGGACGAACTGTTCCGTGAAATGGAAGCGGCCCAGCGCGCCGGCCTGCATGACGTGGAGCTGCTGGCCCGGCTGCCGGTGGACTCCTACGATTTCGGTCCCGCGCTGCGCTTTCCACGGCAGGCACGCTTCCATGCCCTGCGCTACCTCAATGGCCTGGCCGCCTGCGTGATCGAGCGCGGCGGCCGCATCCATACGCAAAGCTTCGTGGGGCGCATCGAGGACGGCGAGCCGGTGCGCCTGGGCGTGATCGGCGGGCATACCGTGACGGCGACGGACGTGGTGGTGGCCACCAACAGCCCGGTGAACAACCTCTTCACGCCGCATACCAAGCAGGCGGCCTACCGCAGCTACGTGATCACGCTGCGCATTCCTGCGGGCTGGCTGCCGGACCTGCTGGCCTGGGACACGCCCGATCCCTATCACTACCTGCGCAAGGCACGCAGCGACGACCCGGACTGGGACCTGCTGATCGTGGGCGGCGAGGATCACAAGACCGGCCAGCCCGAGGGGGCCGCCGACGCGCCCTTCCGCCGGCTGGAACGCTGGACGCGGGAGCGCTTTCCGATGGCGCGCGAGCTGGTGGCGGCCTGGTCGGGCCAGATCGTCGAACCCATCGATGGCCTGGCCTATATCGGCCGCAACCCTCACGACCAGCATGTCTACGTGGCCACCGGCGACTCCGGCAACGGCCTGACCCACGGCACCATCGCCGGCCTGCTGACCACCGACCTGATCCAGGGGCGCGACAATCCCTGGGCGCGGCTCTACGACCCGGCTCGCGTGCCGCTGCGCGCCGCCGGGGACTTCGCGCGCGAGAATCTCAACGTGGCCGCCCAGTATGCCGGCCTGTTCGCCGCCGGCGACGTGGCCGGCTCGGCGGAACTGCGCCCGGGACAGGGAGCGCTCCTGCGCCGGGGGCTGCAGAAGATCGCCGCCTACCGGGACGAGGAAGGGCTGCTGCACGAGCACTCCGCCATCTGTACCCATCTGGGCTGCGCCGTGGAGTGGAACGCGACGGAACAGACCTGGGATTGCCCCTGCCATGGCTCGCGCTTCGACAAGCGCGATGGACATGTGGTGAACGGCCCCGCCGCCAGCGGCCTGGTCAATGTCCTGGGGGATGAGCGTTGCGAGCGTCCGCCGCTGCCGGAGCGCGGCGCAGCCCGCCAGCCTCGCCGCTAGGGAGTGCCCGCCGCAGCGCGGACTCAGGCCAGCGCGGGCCGCGCGCAGACCTCGTCGGTAATGGCGGCGATATGCTCGACCAGTTCACCGCGGAGCACGGCGGGGCCGTGGCCGTGCGCCTGCCAGCCCTCCGGCGAGGCCCAGTCGCGCATCAGGGCCTGCATGCGCCGCAGGCGCTCGGACAAGGCGCGGTGGTCGGGATAGGCCTCGTCGAACCGCTGGGCGATTCCGGCGGCCCGCTCGAGAATCGCCGGGCCGGCGCCAGGCTCGGCCTTGGCCATGCGGTACAGCTCGGCGCACAAGGATGCGGCTTCCTGCTCGTCCATGTCGGCTCCCGTGAAGGCGGCTGGTCAAAATATGCCCTCTGCCCCGCTTCGGTGGCAATAGGGCATTTCCTACAGGAAAGTCCTTGCCGCCTGCGGCGCTCGCAGCGCCTTACCCGCCCGAACGGCAATGACAAAGTCATATCTTTCAATGTCTTTTGCACGAAAAAATGCGGAATCCTGGGCAAAATCCGGTTCACCGTGAATTCACCGCCATCCGCCTAGCCTGAACCCAGCCGCTCCACCAACGCGCCGTCCCCGGCGCCCGCTGAAGGAGGTTAGGAAGATGAAGAAGGCCCTGGCTGCCGCGATCGCCCGCCCCACCCTGCTGGCCACGCTGGGAGAAACCCGCTGCATCGCCGAACTCAGCCGCTACCTGGCATTGTCCGAGCGCCGCCTGGTGGCCGATGCCCCCCGCGGCGATGGCCGCCCGATCCTGGTCATCCCGGGCTTCCTGTGCAGCGATCTTTCCACCTGGGCGCTGCGCCGCTTCCTGCGCAAGGTCGGCTACCGCAGCTTCTCGTGGAAGCAGGGCGTCAACTGGGGTCCCAAGCCTGGCGTGCGCACGCGGCTGCTGCACCGCGTGCACGAATTGCGCGACCGCTGCGGTGAACCGGTGACGATCATCGGCTGGAGCCTGGGGGGCTTCTATGCCCGCGAACTGGCCTGCATCCGCCCCGACCTGATCCGCGAGATCATCACGCTGGGCTCGCCGCTGCATGGCACGCCGCAGTCCACGGCGGTGTGGAACGCCTTCCTCTGGCTCAACCGCAAGCACCTCCCCCAACTGGCCTGGGGCGACCTGCAGTTTCCGCTGCCCTACGAGGTTCCCTGCCTGTCGATCTTCAGCAAGGGCGACGGCATCGTGCCCTGGCAGTTCTGCGTGCCGCGCCGCGGGCACTGCGGCGATCGCCTCGAGGTCAAGGGCAGCCACATCGGCCTGGTGGCCAACAGCGAGGTGATGCGCCTCCTGGGCCAGCATCTCGGCCGGCCCGCGCCGGGGCGACCGCCGCGGCTGGCCCCGCGCCGCCGGCCGCGCCGGCTGCGCGGAGACGGCAGCCCGCGTGCGCCGGGAAGAGCCCGCCGGGAACAGGCCGCCTCTTGAAAGCCGCGCGGTCATTCCCAGAATTTCTCTCACCCGACCCGGTTCCCGGTGCCATGGAGCCGACTTCTGACTTGGCCGCTAATAAGGAGTAGCGCATGAGCCAGAAAGCAGGATGCAGCACGGGCCTTAACGAAGCGGCCCTCCAAGCCACGGTCCAGCGCCTGAGGGCGCAGGGTTACTACGAGGTCTCACATGCCGAAGACGCCTCGCTGCTGCAGCCCATGCAGTTCATGCGACGGCGGGAGTCCGGCATGGGCCTCGGGGATCCGGACGAATCCATTTACTGGCAGGTGCTCTGGCGCGAAGGCTGAAGCGCGCCGTCCGCGGCACCCGGCTCCGCCCCCTCCGCGGGATGCTCGCGGACGACCGAATCGCCATCCCGGTCCGGACGGTCGCGACGGTAGTACGCCATGGAGCGCAGCCCGGCTTCGCGCCACTGGCGCCGCCCCCGTTCGCGCCGGTCCGACAGCGGCCGGGCACAGCCGCCGGGCCGTCTCGCAAGTCCCGCTGATTCGTCTGCAAGCATCCTGCGCTCCATGGTGGATTCAGAGCCTGGCCAGGCCCTGCAGGGCCGTCGCGGTATGGATGGTCATGGTCGACTCGCTGGATTTCCCCGCGGTGTCCGTGGCGACGGCGCGCAAGCGGTAGCTGCCCCCCACCGCGTAGAGTTCCTCCTCGCGGCCCCCTACGGGCACCTGGAAGCGCCCGCAGGACGTGCCCAGCAATCGCAGCCGCGTGCCGGCGTAGACCAGGCGCGAATCGTCGGAGCGATCGGTTTCCGGGATCGGGATCTCGCGCACCACGCTGAGCGGCGCGATCCAGTCGCCGCTGGCGGTGGCGCAGCGGAAGGTGCCCTCCACGCTCAGGCGCAGGCTGGCCACGGCTACATCGTCTTCGGCACGGACCATGATCCGGAAGGGCGAACCGGGGTCACCCAGCAGTTCGGGCGAATCCTCCGGCAGGCGCTGCACCACGTCGGTGCCGGGCGCCGCGCTGCCCCAGGCCAGGCCCGGCTTGGCGCGGTCGAACACCAGTGGGTCGGATGCGCTGCAGCCCGCGGCTCCCGCCAGCGCGACCGCCATGAAGCAGCTGGGTCGTTTCATCGGTTTCTCCCCGTATCCGCGCCCTGGCTCGCAAGCCCCGCGCCAGCGAAAGCGCGGAACGAAAGCCGCGGCAAATCAGGGAGCTGCGGTGCAGTCCGCGCATGACGCTCTTGCGTTTTGCAGAGGCCGGCGCACAGGCGGCGGAAATCCGCATGCCGCCGGCGTTCAGGCCGCGCGCCGCTCCTCGCAGAGATCGTCGCGGATACGGCCGATCATCTCGATCATCGCCGCCCGCAGCACGCCCGGGGCGAGGCCGTAGTCGCGCCAGCCGTCGAGGATCGTCCAGTCCTGCAGCAGCGCCAGCAGCTTGCGCAGGCGCTCCGAGGTACGCGGAGAACGGGAGTGCTGGTCATGCAGTTGATGGCAGATGGCCAGCGCGCGCTCCAGCGCGGCTCCGCCGGCACCGGGCTCCGCCCTTGCCATGCGGTCCAGTTCCTGACACAGGGAAGCAGCGGCTCTTTCATCCATGAAAGCTCTCCTTGCGAACCTCTACTCTGCCGGCCACGGCGGACTGTCGCAAGACCTGGCGCATCGCTCGGAGCTGCTTCGGATTTCTGCAGGAAAAAGCGCGCTCCCCGTGCAGAATGCGGCGATGCCTTTCGGCCGCTTTCGGGAGATCGCGCACAGAAACCGCGCCGCATCGGCGTCAGAATGCCTTCCATCGGGGACGTTCTCATACGCCCCGATCGCCGAAGGGAATCCACCATGAGAACCCGCGCTCCGCAGCACCGCATCCCGTTGCCGCTCACCCTGATGAGTCGCCCGCGGCGTTCGCGCAGCAAAGGGCTCGCCGCCGCGACGGGCCTTGCCGCCCTACTGCTGGCGGCCAGCTTTTACGCGCAGGAACCGGCCCGCAGCGGCCAGGCTGCCGCGCCCTTGCTGGCGACGCGCTAGAGCCCCCGCGTTCCCCTGCCGCTCGCTCAGGCCGCCAGGCACGGCCGATGGGCCTCGCAGCCGTAATGGCCTGCAGGCTCCCGCCCGCGGGGCGCCAGAAGACCCAGGGCACGCCTGGGCGAAACCAGCTGCCCGGCCAGGCAGGCATTGAACTGCCAGAAGAAACTGCCGCGGCGGAACTGCGCCCGGGCCTCGCGCACTGCGCCCGGCAAGCGCCGGCTGCGCAGCCCGGTGACATCCATCCAGGCGCCCACCTGCAGCAGGCCCGCCGTCTCGCCCAATTCCCAGCGCGGCAGCAGCTGCATGTGGAAGTCGATGGCCTCCATCGCCGGCACGATGCGCGCCGCCGTCCAGCCCCGCGCCAGCAGGAAGGGCTTCATCGCTCCCGAGCTGCTGAAGGTGAAGGCCCGATCTGCACGGTACTGCGGCGCCACCAGCCCCAGGTCGTGGAACAGACAGGCCATGGCCAGCTGCTCAGGGTCGCAGCGAATGCCGAAACGCTCGGCGTAGCGCCGTGCCAGGAAATGCGTGCGCAGCGTGTGGTGGAACAGGCGGTCGTCGAAGGCGGCGCGCACCAGCGCGCCGGCCTCGGCGACGATGCGGGTGTCGGGCATCTGCGCCCGGAGCAATGCGTCCATCGTTCGGCCTCGTGCAGAAGGAATCGGCACAAGGCTAGGCGCCGCCATCCGGCGGCGCCTTGATATTTATCAAGCCGCGAACAGGATCGGCTTCAGGAATCCCGCGAAGAGCACCAGGAAGCCGCCGACCTCGCCCGCGATCAGCGCCACCATGTAGAGCGTGATGAAGGCGCCGGGCAGCGTCGCGGCACCGAGGCGGTGCGGACGGCGCAGCTGGTTGTCGGTGTCGCGCAGCATGCCGTGGACGGCATACATCATCACCGCCGAGGCGAAGAAGACGATGGGCACCGCCACGGCCCAGGCGTTCACGGCCGCTGGCCAGGCGCTGAGCTTGGCGAACTCGGCCAACACCAGGCAGGCGAAGGCGTACATCAGCGCAGTGCGGTGGCAGATGTCGACATACACCGGCGCCTGCGCGTCCGGGCTGTTCATCATGCAGCGGTATTTCCAGATGCCGGTGAGAAGGCCGGTGAGGAAGAACAGGCCGCAGCCAAGCTGGGCGATCTGTACGGCGGTCAGCATGTCTGCGGTCCCTTCGTGTCGTTGGAATGGTTCAGGCCGCGGCGCGCTGCCGCGAACGGTAGAAGCTCTTGCCGCAGGCATTCTGCTGGTGCCAGTAGGCCTTGTGCAGCAGGGTCAGCGGCGGAATCCAGAAGCGGCTCTCGTCCAGCGGCGTCACCGGCGCCTGCGCCCCCAGGCGGATCTCGGCGCTGACGATGCCCGGTCCTTCGGCCGTGTTGCGGCGCGCCAGCACGCGGCCGGCGGCATCCACGATCTGGGTGGCGCCGACGAACTCGGAGGCGTGGGCCACGCTGAGCCGCGTGCCCGGCAGCAGCAGGAAGCGGCTGCGGAAGCGGCCGCAGTGCGAGGCATGCAGCACCGGCACGCCGAGCCGCCTGGCGAATTCCACCGGCGCTTCCTCGGAGAAGCCGCGGTTGATCTCGTGCAGCGGCCGCAGCAGCGGCGTCAGCAGCGGCCAGTTGGAGGGAATGGTCCACCAGTGGTTGCCGGTCATCGCCAGGCCGATGCGGCCGCGCAGGCGCTTCACGGTCTGCGTGCGGATCAGCTCCCAGCACACCGCGGCACCGACACCGCCGAGGTCTGTATCCATGAAGCCGTCATCGTCGCCGGGCTCGTAGAAGCAGTTCTCCCACATCGTCGGCAGGTCCTTGTCATGGCTGAACCAGCGGCCGTCCGGCTGCACGAAGAAATAGGTGTTGTACACGCCGCCGCCGCGCCGCAGCACCATGGAGCCTCCGATGTAGCCGCGGTGCCGCTGCGCCAGCCCGATCATCATCTCCAGCGCGGTGTTGTTCCGCTCGTCGACGGCCTGGTCATGGAACGGCTCGTCGTAGTACACCGGAGAGGCGAAGAACTCCGGCAGCGCGACGATGCGGGCACCGGCGGCGAAGGCCTGTTCCGCATATCCGCGAGCATCGCGCAGGTTGCCCGCCAAATCGCCGGGGCGCCCCTGCAGTTGCACCGCGGCTACCTGGATCGGATCGGGAGACATCATGGCGGCTGGACTCGACTTGGCCTGGGATGCCGCGCAATCTACCCGGCGCCATGCCCCGACACTTGCCCAAACCGGCTGCCGCCCCCCCGGAGCCCTCTCCCCTCATCTGCCTATGGCCCGAGCGCCTGCTGTTCGTGGGCCGCCTGGGCGAGGTGGCGCCGCACCGCCACGCCGCCACGGTGCTGCTGGTGGCGCTGCAGGGCGAGGTGCGCGTCCGGCTGTCCGCCGAGCGCTCCTGGCGGCAGGCGCAGACCGCGCTGGTGCCGGCCGGCTGCATGCACGCCCTGGACCTGCGCGGCGGCATCACCGCCGTCTACTACAACGATCCGCACCGCCCCTTCCACCCCGCGATGTCGGCGCGTGACGCCCGCGAGCCGGCCTTCGAGTTGCCCGGCGGCGCGGCGCTGCGCCAGGCCCTGCAGGACCTCCACGAAGCCCCGGCCCAGGGCGGCGCGGCCCTGGAGCAGGTATTGGCCGATAGCCTGGGGCGCTACTCTCCCTCCCCGTTGCTCGACGCACGCGTGGAAGCGACCATCCGCCTGATGCAGGCCGACCTCGGCGAGAACCTGCCGCTGGCCGCGCTGGCGGAGGCCAGTACCTTGTCGCCCAGCCGCCTGCAGCACCTGTTCCAGGACCAGACCGGCGTGCCGCTGCGCCGCTTCCGCATCTGGATCCGCTTCCGCCGCGCACTGGAGCGCATCGCCGCCGGCGCATCGCTGACCACGGCCGCCTTCGACGCCGGCTTCGCCAGCTCCACCCACTTCAGCCATGCCTTCAAGGCCATGTTCGGCGTGTCCCCGGCCAGCGTCCTGGCGGGCGCCAGCGCCCCGCTGATCCTGGCCCGGCCCTGACGAATCCGGGGTCCAAGCGCGACTTTTTCCTCGTTTTCACCTCGAATATGACGAGCGCGAGGTGACAACCCCCGCGGGCCCCGGGTTAGGTTCTTCATTGCCGCCGGGGGGCGGCGCCATAGGGAGAGCGGTCATGCGCCTGGCGACCTTCAACGTCGAGAACATGTTCCAGCGGGCCAAGGTGATGAACCTGGACGACTGGAAGGACGGCAAGACCGTACTCCAGGACTACGCCCAGCTCAACGAGCTGATCCAGGAGCCGGTCTACAGCGCGGCGACCAAGAAGAAGATCCTGACGATCATGCAGCGCCACAAGGGCCTGATCGCCAATGGCGCCAGCGCCTACATCCGCCTGCGCGACATCCGCGGCAAGTTCCTGCGCAAGCCCAAGGGACAGGCGGCTCAGGTGGAGGCCTCCGGCCGCCTGGACTGGATCGGCTGGTTCGAGCTGGTGACCGAGGCGGTGAAGGAGACCGCCACCGAGAACACCGCCCGCATCGTGGACCTGCTGCGCGCCGACGTGCTCTGCGTGGTGGAGGCCGAGGACCGCACCGGCCTGCGCCGCTTCAACGACGACGTGCTGCCCGGCGTCACCGCCAAGCCCTACGCGCACGTCATGCTGATCGACGGCAACGACGACCGCGGCATCGACGCGGGCCTGATGAGCCATGAGGGCTACGACATCGTCTCCATGTGCAGCCACGTCGATGACGAGGACGTCGAGGGCCGCGTGTTCAGCCGCGACTGCGCCGAGTACGAGATCGAGACGCCCCAGGGCAACCGCCTGCTGGTGCTGGTCAACCACTTCAAGAGCAAGGGCTACGGCGGTGCCGCGGCCTCGGCCGAGAAACGCCGCCGCCAGGCCGCCCGCGTGCGCGAGATCTACGAGCTTCGCGTCAAGCAGGGCTTCAAGTACATCGCCATCGCCGGCGACCTCAACGAAACCCCCGATGAACCGCCGATGGACCCGCTGCTGCGCAACGGCTCCGACCTGGTCGACGTCATGGCCCACGGGAAGTTCGAGGGCGACGGCCGCGAGGGCACGCACGGCAATGGCACCGCCTCGGCCAAGCTGGACTACATCCTGATGTCGCCGAAGCTGGCCGCCAGGGTCAGCGCCGGAGGCATCGAGCGCCGCGGCGTCTGGGGCGGCAAGAACGGCACCCTGTTCCCGCACCTGCCCACCATGCTCAGCGAGAAGGATGCCGCCTCCGACCATGCGGCCCTGTGGGTGGACTTCGACGTCTGAGGGCCAATCCCGCTAGCATCGCGCCTCACCTGCCGTCACGAGAAGCGCATGCGCGACATCCTGGTCCTGGGCCGCGAGGCCGGCCTGCTGTTGAAGGAACGCGGCGAGAAGATCGCCGTGGCCGAGACCTCCGCGGGCGGCCTGATCGCGGCCAGCCTGCTGGCCCAGCCCGGCGCCTCGGCCTACTTCGCCGGCGGCGCCATCACCTACTCCGCCCGCGCCATCCGCGGCCTGGTCGGCATCTCCACCGACGAGATGCGCGAGCGCGGCATCCGCTCCAGCTCGGAGCCCTATGCGCAATGGCTGGCGGAAGCGGTGCGGGCCAAGCATGGGCGCATCGCCTGGGGCCTGGCGGAGACCGGCGCGGCCGGGCCGCAGGGGAATCCCTATGGCGATCCCGCCGGCCATACCTGCCTGGCGGTCCACGGTCCGTTGCAGCTCGTGCGCACGCTGCGCACCGGGGCCGACGACCGCGTGGAGAACATGTGGGCCTTCGCCGAAGCGGCGCTGGCGCTGCTGGTGGAGGCACTGGAGACGGCGCCAAGGTGGGTGAAGGAGAAGTAGCCCGCCTGAAGACCGTTCGTGCTGGGCTTGTCGAAGCATGAACGGTCCGCCAGCCGAACCGGTCGCCCTTCGACAGGCTCAGGGCGAAAGTTTCAGAGGCAGGGATGGATCAATGCCGCTCCACCCCGTAGCGCCAGCCGCCTACCGCCAGCGGCAGCGCCGCCAGCGCAAGGAAGGCCCCGTCCCAGCCCGAATCCACCAGCAGCATGCCGATGATGCCGGCGACGCTCAGCAGCGCCATGGCCAGCACCCGCCAGAGGGTTTTGCGGGCCCTCATGCCGGTACTCCGTCGGGCAGCGGGAGGCGCTTGCGGCGGCGGTCCCACCACAGCCAGGCGCCGTTGGCGGTGATGAACAGCGTCAGCCAGGTACAGGCGGTCCACAGCAGTTTCAGCGCCAGGCCACCGTAGTCGCCGAAATGCAGCGGCTGCGACAGCGAGATCAGCTTGATGTAGCCGGGAACCCGGGGAACGATCGGCACCTCGCCGGTCTTCGCATCCACGATCACCACGCGGAACAGGCGCTCGTCCACGCCCTCGCTGCCGACCAGCAGCGCGGTGTAGTGGCGCGGCGTGGAGAACTCCGTGAGCGGGTAGATCATCGTACTCACCGTCCAGCCCTGCGGCGCCGCGGCCTGCGCGATGGCATAGGCGCGGTCCACGCCCACCGGCGGATGACGCGCATCCACCGGCTCCATGCGCTCGGCCTCGGCGCGCAGCGGCCCCAGCTCGGTCATCTGCCAGATGCCGATAGCCACGGAGTTGAAGCCCAGCAGGAAGCCGGTGACGGTCACCACCAGCGCCCAGCCCAGCACCAGGGCGCCGATGAAGTGGTGCAGGTCCAGCTGCAGCAGGCGCGCGCCCTTGCCGCGGCGCAGGACGCCGAAGGCGATGCGCCGCACATAGGGCGCATAGACCACGATGCCGGACAGCAGCGACAGCAACACCAGCAGCGCGATCAGCGCCCCCACCAGTTCGCCGGCGGGGCCGAGGAACCACTCCGCATGCAGCTCCAGCAGCAAGCCCGTGAAGGTCATGCCCGGATCGGGATCGCCCGCCGGCTGCGCCGTGACCAGGTCGGTGAAGCGGACCTTGGCATCCTCGAAGCTCCTTGCTCCCCGGGGCCCCGTCACCACCAGCATCACGCCGGGATGGTGTTCCGGGTCCAGGCCGGTGCTGAGCACGCGCTCGCCGGGATACGCCGCCAGCACGTTGGCGATGGACTCCGAGGCCGGCCGCTGCGGCGTCTCGGCCGCATGCTGCGACACCGGCACCGTGCCCAGGGCCTCGTCGATCTCCTCGTGGAAGATCAGCACCGTGCCGGTGAGGCACAGGATCAGGAAGGGAATCGTTGCGATCAGGCTGGTCCAGCGGTGCAGCCAGAGGTTGAAGCGGAACCAGCGGCCTGGGCCGCTGTTGCCGGCTGGGGTGGCGGTATTCATCAGTAGAGATTCTTCTGGTAGTCGTCTTTCAGCGTCTTTTCCATCAGGCCCGGCAGCTTCAGCGCGGTGCGCGCCACGCCGGCCATCAGGCCGCCCGACTTGCTGTGCAGCACATGCGCCTTGAAGATCGCCGCCGGATCCAGGTCCTGCGCCGCCGGCTGTGCCGGCCAGGGCTGCGCCCGCGCCAGCGCGGCGCTGTCGTAGAGTTCCAGCCGCGGCTGCGCGACGCAGGTGGCCAGCTTGGGCAGGCGTTCGGCGACGGTGAAGAGCGACCGCATCGCCGCATCGGTGGTCAGGCGAGCCGGCCCCGCCAGCCGCACGACGCGATGGCTGCCCGGGACCAGCACCGCTGCGGCCACCTGCGGCTGCGCCAGGATGTTGCGGAAGCTGTCGACGCGGCGATTGCCCGGCCGGTCCGCGAACCAGGCGTCGCCGCCGCGCATTTGCAGCATCGCCCCGCGCGGATCGCCCTTGGGGCTGACGTCGGCCCAGCCCTGCGGGTCCACCGTCGCCAGCGCCATGAAGCGGCTGGCGTCGACGAAGGCCGGGGCCTCGCCGGGAACATCGCCGCCCGGCTCGCCCTTCCAGAAGTCCGAGCGCATCAGCGCCTTGGCGCAATGCAGGTAGCACTCGCGCACCGATATCCCGGCGAAGCCCTCCGCCACCGACTCGACCTGGCCATTGACGCGCAGCGTCTCGCAGAGGCTGGGCGACAGGAACAGCCCGCCGAAGCCCAGGCCCGGCTGCGCCAGCTCCGGATGATCCAGCAGCGCCAGCGGAATGCGCAGCCGTTGCGCGTCCGGCGCCTGCACGAAGCCAGGCTCGCCGCCGCCGAGCGTGATGCCGATGGCGCGGCCGTCGCCACAGGCGGCGAACAGCAGCGGCGAGGTCTGCAGCCAGCGCCGCGAAGCGGCATCGAGGAAGTCGATGACCTTGAGGTCGCGCGGCCCCGGCACCTTGCCGACCACGGCCTCCAGCGCGGGGAGAGTCTCGATACGCTCAGTCATGGGCGACTCCGGTTGCGGCGGGCGGCAGCTTCGCCTTCCGTGCGGCGATGCGGGCCGTGATGGACTCGCGCCGGTCCGCCGGCAAGGCCGAATTGTCACGGCGCTGCACCCAGCCATCGTAGCGGCGGTACTGCGCCGCGGGAAAGCCGTTGCCGAGGCCACGCGGGCGGTGGTCGAAGAAGCCGCGCGGCCCGCCCCTGGAGCGGGGCTGGCCCGAGAGCCACGGCAGGGCCCGGCGCCCCGGCAGACGGCGCCACCACCAGGCGACGGGATAGACCGCGATGGCGGCGAACAGCACCAGGTCGACGGCGGTCCGGGAGGCCATGCGCGTCGGCTCAGAACTGGAATTCGAGGCCGCCCAGCAGGCGGCGGCCATACCCCAGCGCGGCCACTGCATCGCCGCGCAGCGCGGTGGTGTTGGCATCCAGCCGGTAGTCGCGGTCGGCCAGGTTGCTGCCGTTGAAGAACAGGCCCAGGCCGCGGTAGTGCCAGCGCAGCGACAGATTGAGCAGGGTATAGGCCGGAATCTGGTGATCGGAGCGGTTGTCGATCTGCGCCGAGGTCGCACCCACGCGCTGGGCCTCCGGCCGGATCAGCAGGTTCCGTATCGGCGCCCACTCCAGGGCCAGCGTCACGGAGTATTCGGGCGACTTCGGCAGCGGGTTGCCGCTGTAGTCCACCTCCTCGTTGCCCTCCTGCCGGACGAAGTCGACGAACTTGCCCTGGGCGATACCGAGGCTGCCGGTCAGGCGCAGGCTCTCGACGATGGAGGTTCCCAGCTCCAGTTCGCCACCGCGGATGCGCGAGCGGCCGGCGTTCTCGATGATCTGGCAGGTCAGCGGACCGACCGGGACCTGCATGTCGTCCCAGTCGGTGTGGAACAGGTTCAGCGCGAACTGCGTCTGACCGCCGCGCAGGCGGCCCTTGAACGACAGCTCGTAGTTGCGCGTACGTTCCGCGTCGAAGCTGTAGCGCTGCCCGCAGGCCAGGTGGTAACCATCGCCGCCGGGACGATAGCCCTCGGTGTAGGCGGCGCCGACGAAACCACCCTCGAACAGCTCGTAGCTGACCGCCGCCTTGGGCAGCACCGCCGAGAAGCTGCGGCTGACATCGGTTTCGCCGTCAGGCCCCAGCACGCCCGCGCCCTGCAGCAATGCCACGGCCGCTGCCGCAGCGGGATTGTCGCCGCCGAGGTCGTTGACCGAATGACGGCCGTTGCGCTCGTGATCCACGCGCAGGCCGGCGGTCAGGGTCAGGCGCTCGCGGGCCTGCCAGTCGACTTCGCCGAACAGGGCCTTGTTCTCGATGCGCGCCGGATTGTCCGACACCACCGTCACGCCGCCCAGGGGCAGCGTGCAGAGGATATCGAGCAGGCAGAGCTGGCTGGCATCCAGCAGGCCCGTCAAGGCGGTCAGGCCCGTCGAGTACTCGCCATCCTTGCCGTCGAAGTAGTACAGGCCCAGGGTGCCGCGCCAGGCCTCGCCGGTGAAGCTGGCGCGCAGTTCCTGCGAGAAGGAGCGCGAGTCCGCGACCTGTGCGATGTAGCCATCGTCCCGCTCGGTGTAGTCGACGTCCAGGTGCAGCAGCGTATGGGAGCGCGCCCAGGCGCTGACCGCGCGCAGGGTCCAGTCCTGGCCCAGCCGCAGGCGCTGGTCCAGCGAGTAGAGCCGGGCCTCGCCGTCGACCTCGCTGGGCTCGTCCGCGGTGGCGACACGCTCCGCCTCGCGCTCCTGCACGACGTAGCGGTTGCCGATCCTGCGGCGGTTGTCGGCGATGCCGGCAAGCACCTCGTAGGGGCCGTCGGCACCCAAAGGCGTGAGCTTGGCGCGCAGGCGGGTGCCGCGGCTGCGATCGCCGGCCCAGTCGTCCTCGTCGCGGGTTTCGTTGCGGATCTCGCCGTCGCTGCTGCGGTAGTCGGTGACCAGGCGGATCGCCAGCCGGTCCGGCCACAGGGTGGCGCCGAACGCCGCGGCGCCTTGCAGGGTATTGTCGTTGCCGGCACCCAGCCGCCCGCGGAACTCGGGAATGAAGCGGCCCTCCACCTGCGGCTCCACGGTGTTGATGACCACCGCGCCCGCCATGGCGTTGCGGCCCTGGCTGGTGGATTGCGGACCGCGGAAGACCTCGACCTGGTCGAGATCGAAGGCCGAGAGGTCCGCAAAGCCCATGGCCCCGCGCGGCAGGCCGACGCCGTCGACCACGATGGTGGTGGCGGTACCGTAGATCGTGCCGGCACCGACCAGGCTGGCACCGTAGCTGCCGATGCCGCGCATGCTGACGGTGCTGAGCCCCAGTTCGCTGTCATGCCAGCCGGCGTTGGGAGTGGAGCGGATCACGTCGTAGACATCGCGTGCGCTGCTGCGCTCGATCTCCGCCCCGGTCTTCACGCCCACGCTGGCGGTGGTGCGCTCGGCCTCGCGCTTCAGCAATTCGCCGGTGACCACGATGGTTTCCAGCCGGACCGCCTCGGGCGGGGGCTCAGGAGTCGCGGGAACCGGCGTGGGCTCCTGCTGCAGGGGGATCGTCTGCAGGGTGCCCGCCTCGCCGGCGGGCTGCGCCTGCGCCATGCCGGTGATCACCAGCGCCGCCCAAGGCAGGCAGCGCAGCACGCTCGATCCCATGGAATCCCCCGTTACAATTGATAATGCGTCTCAATTGTAACGGAGTGGAGGGTCCGGGAGGCGGCCTGTCCTCCATGGATACATGGGAAATGCGGCTCAACCCGGCGAGTCGCCGTTGCTGGCGTAGTCCTGCATGCCCTCCCGGATGCGTTCGCGGCCCTGGCGGTCATCGCCATACGGCGCCGGCCCGTCCCAGCGTCCCCAGTCGGCGCGATAGAGGCCGGAAGCCTGCTGGGCCCAGCCGGCCCAGCGCAGCAGGACTTCCTCCGGCAGCCCCACGGAACGGCCGTGGGCGCCCCAGCCGCGGTTGGATTCGTCCAGCGTGCGCTGCGAGGTCGGCAGGGCGGCCAGCCCTAGCGTGGCGTAGTCGACACCGAAGCCGGCCATGCCGCGCCGCTCCAGGAACACCTTCTCCGGCGGCAGCCTAGGCCGCCGCACCTGCAGGCGCCGGCCGTCCCAGGCGAGGGTCACGCGGCTGCGCCCCTGGAACACCGCCACGGTGCTGCGCCCCTCCGGGCTGTCCACCACCACCTGGGTGGCATAGTCCACGGTGGCGCCGCAGTTGCGCTCCACCACCGAGGCGCTGAGTCCGCCGCGGCGCAGGTCCACCCATTGCAGCAGGCGCTCGCCGCAGCTGCCGATCACCGTGTCGGTGCCGTTCCAGTTCAGGACCAGGCTGCGGCCGTCGGCCGATTCACGCAGGGAGTAGCGGTCAGGCCCCGCCGCGGCGATGTCCACCGCTGGCGCCGGCAGTGCGGCCTCCAGCACCGTCGCCAGCAGCAGGGCGACGGCTCCCGAAATGCCCGCGCTCAAGCCCGCACCGCCGTGCGCTGCACGGCCCCCCGGATATGCCCCATGACAGCCCCCGTCGTCCCGCCCTTCGCGGGACATGCATGCTTACGATGCAGGAAGCGAACCACTGTTTCCGCGCGCTGGCGCACACCGCGCCGGCCTTGCAAATCGCCCATCCGAACCATGCCGCCGAACACCCCGGAACAAGCCCCGCCCCTGCCGCATCCACGGTAGCAAGGACTCCCGCCGTGGTGCGACGCAGCCGATGACCGGGCGCCAGCAAGGGTTGCGCGGCGGACGGCCCGTCCGCGGGGGCCGCCCCCGCTGTCATGCTTAAGTCACATTTACCATCGACACCCTGGTTGGCCTCCCCGGAGCAGGCCTAGAATGACTGTGCATAACCATATTCACGGAACGCTTTTCGTTCCGTAACCCAGGGAAATGACGATGATTTTCAAAACCCCCCAGGTACGCGCGGCCTTGGCCGCAGCCCTTGCCCTGACCCTATTGGCCGGTTGCGGCAGCCGCAGCGATTCCGCTGGCGGCAGCAGCGGCGGCCCCAAGGAGGACATCGGCACGCGCAACGGCCGCACCTTCCTGATCAAGCCGGGCGAGAACGCCACGCGCGACATGGTGGCCGCCATGGTCCAGGCCGCCCCGGGCGACACCATCCAGTTCGACTGCGGCTACTTCGAGCTGAGCTCCTCCCTGAACCTGACCGACACCGAAGACGTGATGGTCAAGGGCTGCGGCAAGGACAAGACCGTCCTGTCGTTCAAGCACAACAACGCGCCGGAGGGCATCCTCGGCGTCAATGTCCACGGCCTGTTCATCCAGGACCTGACGGTGCTCGACACCGGCGGCAACGGCATCGAGCTGCGCGGCGTGGACCATGCCTCGCTGCGCCGCGTGCGCGCCATCTGGTCGTCCAACGGCGGCCGCGAGAGCCCCACGCCGATCACCGGCGAGAACGCCTTCGCCAATGAGGCCCGGCTGCTGAACGTACCCTGCACCGACCCTGCGACCCAGCCCCCGGGCACCCCGCTGGGCGATACCACCTCGCCGGACTACACCGTCAGCCCCAAGTCCGGCCGCTACGGCATCTACCCGGTCTCGTCCGAGAACATCCTGATCGAGGACTCCGAATCGGTCGGCGCTTCCGACGCCGGCATCTACGTCGGCCAGACCAACAACGCGATCATCCGCAACAGCCGCGCCGCCTTCAACGTCTTCGGCTTCGAGATCGAGAACGTCCGCGGCGGCGAGTACGACACCAACCTCGCCGAGTGCAACACCGGCGGCTTCCTGATCTACGACCTCGACGGCCTGCGCCAGTACGGCGACAGCTCGCGCATGCACGGGAACACCTCGCGCATGAACAACACCTACAACTTCACCTCGGGCGGCTTCGTCGGCAACGTGCCCTCGGGCAGCGGCATGATCACGCTGTCCTACGACCGCATCGACGTCTTCAACAACGTCTTCGAGAAGAACAACACCGCCGGCATCATCCACGCCAGCTACGAGCTGTTCCCGGAAGGCCTGGGCCGTCCGGTGGAAAACCGCATCGACTGGTACACCGAAGGCCTCCACATCTGGGGCAACACCTTCCGCGAGAACGGCAACAAGCTGCCCGTGCCGAGTGTCGGCGACCTGATCAACGGCGACGTCGCGCGCCTGCTGCCGGTGCTGATCGGCCTGAAGAACACCGCCGCCTGCTTGAACCCGCTGAACTTCCAGCACTGCCTGGGTGCCGGCGCGCTGGGCTACCGCGGCGCCCACATCATGTGGGACGGCCTGCTCGACACCTGGTCCGACTGCCCCTACCCGCTGGATGCCAACGGCAACAAGGTGCCGGCCGACAACCGCGGCAAGCCGCAGTTGGGCAGCGAGCACCCGAACCCCGAGTGCCACTACAACCAGTACAAGTTCGACAAGGAAAGCCACGAGCGCATCGTCCCCGACTGGTGGGCCTCCTGCATCGACGACGACAACGTCTTCGAGGGCCGCGGCGCCCGCTTCGCCAATTTCCACGGCCTCAAGGGCTTGGAACTGGTGATCGCCGCCGCCACCGCCGATCCCAGCAACCCCGCCGGCCTGATCGGCAACGTGCTGACGGGCCTGACCGCCACCGACCTGACCCAGCTGGCCTCCAGCTACGACATCAAGCCGCACCAGTGCGTGACGGCTTACGGCAAGAACCTGGAGAAGCTGCCGCCGGTGGTGATCTCCGAGTTCAAGCGCAGCGGCCAGTTCGACCCGGCCCCGAGCGACGCCGAGACCGCCAAGCTCTGCGGCGCCGGCAAGGCCGGCACCGTGAACTTCGCCGCCGCCGCGCGCGTGAACTGCCCGACGCTGGACCAGTACCAGCTGTTCGCCAACGCGCAGGACCCGCGCAGCGCGCCCAACGGCCGCGGCACGCCGTTCTCGCTGAACAGCAAGCTGTTCTCCGACTACTCGGTGAAGTACCGCCAGGTCTTCATCCCCGAAGGCAAGACCGCCACCTACCATGACGCCAAGGAAGGCGGCGCGGTGACCGGCGCCAACATGACCTTCGACTTCCCCGTGGGCACGGTGATCGCCAAGACCTTCACCTTCGCCGACGAGGCCGCGGGTACCGAAGTGCCGGTGGAAACGCGCCTGCTGATCAAGCGCGTCAACTCCAAGGGCGCCGTGCGCTGGGTGGGCCTGCCGTACATCTGGGAAGACGTGGACGGCAAGCGCGTCGCCAAGCTCGCGCTGGGCGGCGGCACGGCCTCGGTCCACTGGAAGACCACCGATGTCGATTCCGGCGTGACCCATACCGGCTCGACCCCGAGCTACCTGATCCCGAACGGCAACCAGTGCCTCAGCTGCCACTCCCGCGAGGATGGCGAGCCGGGCGCCGCACCGATCGGCCTGAAGGCGCGCTTCCTCAACAAGCCCTACCGTCCGGAGTCCAACTTCGTGAAGTCGGCGCCGCATGCGGTGACCGGCCACAACCAGATCGACTGGTGGTGCAGCAACGGCCTGCTGGCCGGCTGCCCCTCCGACCGCGGCCTGGACCCGGTGACGCAGATCGCCACCAAGCTGGAACGCATCCCGGCCTTCAACAAGCCCGGCGACGCCGGCTACCCGGCCGGCTCCGGAGAGGACATCGAGGCCCGCGCCCGCGCCTGGATCGAAGTGAACTGCCAGCACTGCCACAACGTGCGCGGCTTCGCCGCCAGCACCGGCCTGTACCTCGACTCCATCCGCAAGGTCGACAGCACCTACGGCATCTGCAAGCGCCCGACCGCCACCGGCCGCGAAGGCACCGATGAGGGTCGCCGCTTCCACGACATCAACCCGGGCAACCTGGACGACTCGATCCTGCCCTTCCGCATCGGCCCGACGGCGACCACCCCGGCCGCCCGCATGCCGCCGCTGGCGCGCAGCGTGGTCGACGAGGAAGGCTACGCCCTGGTCAGCCAGTGGATCCGCGACGTGGTCGTGGTGGACGAGGCCAAGTACCCGGGCTCGTCGAGCTGCGGCGAGAACTGAGCGGCATCGCGGTACTCCCGTCCCGAAAGGCCCGCGCAAGCGGGCCTTTCTCTTTCTTCCTGCCGCAAGGACCTGACAGTTCGATCAGGTTGCAGCGCCCCAAGCAGCGGCGCATTCTCCGTTCCAGGGGGCTGTACCAAAATCCGTCACCAGCAAAAATCAAGGGGCTGGGAATGGGCGTCGTCGGGGGAAGCATGAGCCGTCGGTCGTTCCTGGGCGCAGCGCTTGCGTCCGGCGCGGGCCTTGCGCTGCCGGGCTGCTTCCTGAGTTGCCGCCCTAGAGCGATATGCCCCGGTTCCCCCTTGGTGAGCCGCCTGGGTGCGCCACTGACGATTGACGCGCACTGTCACGTCTTCAATGGCAGCGACCTCCAGATCAAGGAATTCCTTTCCCGGGTTGCCGTCCGCCAGCGCGGCGCACTTGGCATTGGTGTGCGTGCCATCGGCGGCTTGCTCGAAACACTCGCCTGGAACGGCGCCCCCGATGGAGATCGCGAACTCGAGATGCTCGCCTCGCTGGAGAAGCAGCTCGCGCAATGCGGCGATGCTGAATTCGCAAATCAGATCGAGCACTACGGCGAGCTCCAGTACACGGTCGCCCGCAACGAATTGCACGAAAGGAACTCTGTGAAAAATCCGTACTGGATGGTCAAGATCGACAAGATGACCTGACATCCAGGTGCTTCAGAAAGGGCCGGGGGCCCGCTAGGGGGCTGGAGTGCCGCTATACATCTGCCTGCTGTGGCTGCTGCTGCTGGGTGCGGGGATCGGCTATTTGCTGGGATGGCTGCTGAATCGCCGTGACGACGCACCCGAACAGACTGATCCGCCGCCAACTCCGCCGCCTTGCCCGCATCCCTGCATCCTTGGCCTGACGCCCGCATGCGCAAAGGCCCTGGGTGAATGCGCTCGCCCCCTGCACCTTATGCAGATGAGGCCGGAGTGCATCGAACGAAAGCTCTGGCCGGCCTTCCGCGACAACCCTTGCGACATGCCGCGCAGGGACATCTATGAAAGCTGGCCCGAACAGGCCCGGCTGATCTGCGACGCCGACTTCGAGGCCTTGCGCGAGCTGCAGGCGATCCTGATTGGACCTCGCAACGATTCCCCTTCTGAGGCCCAGGCTCGCCCTCGCCTTGCCGAAGGAGGATTTGCGGACGTCGCGAACCTCGCCATCGTCGCCATCCTGCTTCTGGCGGGCCTCATTGCCCTGTACTGGTTTGCCTATTGCGGCGCCTGCGACCGACCCCTTCTCGTCGAGCGCATCCCCTACGTGGTTCGCGTGCCTGTGGATGTGCAAGTGCCGCCGGCGATCGTTTCGATCCCCTCCGAGGTGCTGTTCGAGTACGATCGCGCGGATCTCGGCGAACTGCAGCAGGCGCGTGCGCTGGATACGCTGGAGCAGCGCCTGTCCAGCTATTCCAAGATCAAGGTGACCAGCATCCGCGGTTATTCCGATCCCATCGGCGGCTATTGCTATAACGAGGAACTGTCGCAGCGGCGAGCGAACGTCGCGCGTGCGCTCATTGGCAGGCTCGCAGAGCGCGGCGCTATCGAAATCGAGCTCGCTTCGGACATCGTCGTGGAAGCGGGATATCCCGAGAAGTCCGCAATGCCTTTGTGGAATCACTGCCTCGACAGCCACCAACTGCGGCATCCCGCATCCGAGCGTCCGCTGACGAATCAGCGGCAGAAGGGAGCCCCGGTCAGGACCTGCAGCGTCGAACCCTCGCCACCCTACCCGGATCTGTATCTCGCGCCGATAGATCCCGCCGGACTCAAGGCCAGGGAACTGGCCTTGAGGGCGGCACACCAGCGTAACCTCATCGGTTGCCTATCACCCATGCGGCGCGTCGATATCGGCATCGACGGCACGCTCCGCCTCCCCGCCGACACCAGGATCACGCCGGCCAAGCACTAGCGGATGCCTCAGGCTCAGGGATCGTATCCATCAGCAGGAATCACGGGCAGCACGACATGAACAATGCAACGACGACGCTCAAGACGGTTCACGGCCGGTTGACGGACGGCGGCGACCCGAATGCCGCCCCTGCTACGCTCGCACCTTCGCTGCAGAGCGCCATACAGACGCTGCAGCAGAACTTCCTGAAAGCCCGCTGCGGCGCAGAGCAGGAAGCGCTCCGGTGGTTTCCCGTCATCGTCAGCTTCGAAGAGGAAGCAGAGGCCGACAACCTGCTGAGCGGGCTGGGACAGCTCCTGATGAAGCTCGTTCCGCTCCTGTCCCAGGCGGTCACCGGAACCGGAACCGCCGGAACGCTGCTGCTGCAGGCCCTGGAGACCCTGCGAAGCCGGGCCGATGCCGAGGTCACGATGGCCTTCGAGGAGGCTGCCGCCCTGATCGACCAGGGGTATCCCACGGTCAGCCGCCTCAACCGCTTCCTGCGATCGCTGGACCAGAGCGATATCCCCGAAGGTCTTTCGCCGGCGCAATGGCGCCGGTTCTTCGAAACCGTCGCCGAGGAATGGCAGAACCGCAGGAAGGAGCGGGGTGACACTGGCGATCCCGCAGCCAAGGACGGCGAGAAGGAGCAGGAGAGCAAGAAGGACAAGGGCAAAAAGACTGTCGCCAAACCCCAGGTCGAGCTGAGGCAATTCCACGGCTGGCTGGACTTCGCCGATCCCGAGCAGCACGACCGGGACGGCCCCAAGGAGATTTACAGCTTCCACGCCACGGGCCCCTGCTTCCTCAACGCACGCTATCTGCGCGGTCGGCTCGACATCCTGGGCCCTGACGGCGGCCAGCTGTTCACGGCATGGCTGGACGGAGAATCCCTCGAAGACTGGATGGACGGCGGAAGCAAGCCTTTCGACGTCTCCTACGCACCGGACCTGACCGGAGCGCTGCACTGCTCGTCTGGAACACAGGCCAGCGCCCGTTCCATGATCGTGCGAGGCCGCATTTTCCTGTCCAACGGAAAGCCCCTTGCAGATCGCATGCTGGCAGTTTATCTGCCGCCGCGAAGACCTCGCGCGCTGCCTTCCGACACACGCGAGCAGGGGCCCGGCGGCCCGGGGTCTTGCTGCGCGGACCACGAGGCCCTGCTGCCGGCAAGGCCCGAAATCGAGGTGCCCGTCGCCCTCGCCGTCGCCCAAAGCGACGACAGCGGCTACTTCTCCTTCGAATACCTCATGACCCAGGAGAATGCGGGTTGCGACCGCGCCCTGATCAACGTTTCCGGAGTGATCGCGTCCGTGGCGGTGCAACTCCGCACGCTGCCCGACGCACCCGCCTCTCACGGCTTTCCCGAACCCCTGCTGCTTTCCATCGAAGAGGTGTTGCTGGCCCCGGAAGCCGGAACCATCGCCAAACCCATCCAATGGCTGGACGACGAAAGTCAGGCCGGATGCGGCATTGCCTTCGATCAGCCCAACCGCGCGCTGGACGAATTCACCTTCCACAGCATCATTCGCACCACCGATCCGCTGGTGGTGCGAAAATCGGTTGCCTATCACGAATCCGACTCGAAGCCCCAAAGCATCGGAGCGGACGCCCTGTTCCGGACCCCGCTGGATCGCAGCAACGCCGTGGCCTGGGACGAACCGCCGACGATCGCCGAGGCGCAAACCATCAGTCATGGCCGCATTCTCAGCATCAAGCAGGTATGGCGTGCCGACGGATACTCACTCGGCGACCTGCTCTACTCGCTGCCCCTGGCCCCGCTGCAGAAGAAGAACATCGTCGTCATCGACTGGGACCGCCGCGATGCGGTCGAGCGCACCGAGGCCCTGCATTACGACGAAGCGCTGGAGAACCGCTGGGGACGCGAGCGTGACATCAGCGAGATCGTCAGGGCGACGCTGAATGAGACCCTGCGCGGACGCTCCGGGGCCGGATCCAGCAGCTTCGGAGCCGGCATCGGCTTCTTTGTCGGGGCAGTGTTCGGCGGAATCTTCGGGGGCTCGTCCAGTGCCAGCTCCAGCGCCAGTCAGGAGTCGAACAAGCAGCTATCCACCGATTCCATACACCAACTCCGCGAGCGCACGATGCAGAGTGCCGCAGCGGTGCGCAACCAGCGCGTTACCTCCGTCCAGCAGAGCACGCAGGGCGAGCGAGCCACCTACCTTACCGAGAGCGTGGCCAACCGCAATGCCTGCCATGCAATGACCGTGCAGTACTTCGAAGTACTGCGGCATTTCCGGGTCGAACATGAACTGGCCTCGGTACAGGAGTGCCTGTTCATCCCGCTGCCCATGACCATCTTCGATCGCGACAAGGCCTTGCGCTGGCGCAGCCAGATCGCCGAGGCCCTGCGCAAACCGGCACTGGGACCGGCACTGGATGCCTGTGAACGACTCGTGGAGAGTGCGAAGGATCCTGGGATCTATCCGCCAGGCGGCACCTATTCCTCCGATCCGATACTGGGCTTCGAGGGCGAGATGTCGCTGCTGCTCTCCTTCCCAGGCCCCGCCGATGCCCTGGCCGGCGACACCTACGCGGCGGACATCGAGCAGGCCTACGCGCCCTATCTGTGGACTAGCTTCGCCTATATCTGGCGCACGCTGATCGTCATCGTCGTCGATCGCAACGCGCGCGAGGCCGTGTTTCAGCAAAAGGTCGCGCCGTATGTGGCACAGCGCTTTGTTTCCCGGCTGAAGTTCGTCGCGAAGCTGGACGACGGCAAGGAAGTGGATCTCGCCCTCGAAGCCGCCCTGCTGAGCCCCTATTCCGCCGGCGGCATCCACCAGGTCAGCATCCGCCAGACCGCCGACACGCCGCTGGACATCGAACGCCGCCGGATCCGCTCGATCACCGTCTCGAGCAGCGAGCCGGCGCCACCCAATGCCAACACCCTGCTGAAATCCATTCATGTCCGGTACCGTACCGCACGGCTGTCCCACGTCCTGGTAAAGCGTGACGCCGAGGACAACAGCATCCGTGCAAAGGCAGCAGGCGCGGCCGGCCCCGACACCGCGTTCCTGCTGACACCAACCGACGCCGTCGAGAACCGCGATCCGAAGAAGGAGGACATCGTGGCGCAGTCCCGGCTGGTTCGCCACCTCAATGAGCATATCGAGTACTACCACAAGTCGATCTGGTGGCTGATGGATCCGGACCGGCGCTTCACGCTGCTCGACGGTTTCCTCGCGCCGCATTCGAGGGGGCGCAGCGTCGCCTCCGTGGTCGAGAATCGTCTCGTTGCCATTGTCGGCAACAGCCTCGTCATGCCTGTGGCCTCCGGCATCCGCCTCGACCGCTACCGCGACGATCTTCCGTGTGGCAAGGAAGGAGGCGCCGGGGGAGAGACCGATTCAGCCGGCGACCTGCTGTCGCTGTACCGGCCCACCGTGATCAGTCCCTCTATCCGCATCTCGATCCCCACCAAGGGTGTATTTGCCGAAGCGGTCATGGGCGGCTGCAACAGCTGCGAGAGGGTTGATGAATCGCGCAGGCAATTCTGGGACCAGGCCCTGCCGGACGAATTGCCCGCGCTCGACAGCACCTCCACTGCCACGCGGGTACAGACGACTCCGGACATGGAGGCCAAGTCGTTCCCCGCGCCGATCATCAACCAGGTGCAGACTGGCGTGCCCTCCGCACCCGACCCCAGCGGGCTGTCGAAGGTCCTCGATGTCCTGGGCCAGGGCGGAACCTTCCGCGACATGGCAGGACTGGAGGGTACTCAGCAGAATGCGATCCGCGCCCTGGAAGGTGCTTTCAACGGCGCCGGCAAGTTCGGCGAGATGGCCGCAGGGCTCATGGGCCAGAAAATGCTGATCGACCATGCCGAGAAGATCAAAGGCTCCATCAACAAGGACGCCGCCAAGGGCCGCGTCACGCCCGAGCAGGCGCAACGCTCTCTCAGCAAGCTGAACGATGCGCTGAGCGACCTGCCAGCCGATCCCCGCAGTAACCCGCTGCTGGACAACCCGAATCTCGGCAATGCCATTGATGCCGCCAGCCGCCGTGGCGAGAGTGTCCGCGTCGCCAGGGGCGACAGCTCCATCGACATCGGTGGATCCGCTGTGCCGGAAGCAGGTCCCTCGGACCCTCCTCCTGTCAGGTCCGGCAGCGGCATGAGGCGCGCCGTATCGCGCCTCCTGCTTGGCCAGCCCGCCCATGCCGCGTCGCCACAGGCCAGCGCCTCGATCCTGGCGCCATTCCATCTCACGCTGAGGCGCGATAGCAACCTCGCTACACTTTTCGGCTACAACGATTGGGTAACCGGCGAACTCTATGCGGGCGCGCCGGGCCCCGTCGGCACGCCGATGACCTTCCTGGCCTACACTCTGGAGCACCCCTATAGCGGAGGGCGCAATCAGGAGGAAGTCGAGGCAGCACTGGACCAGGTTCGCAAAGCCATCCTGAGAAGCGCCAAGGGCTCCCAACTCGAAAGCCTGCGGCGCGTGTGGCGCCTCAAGTACAGCATGGTCCCGGCCGGCGACTATCGAGCCAAGGTTCGAACCGACAACGACAACAACAAGTGGGGCCAGAACGCCTGGCGGATCGAACTGCTGGACACCGGCGATCAGAAGCACGTCCAGTTCCATATCGGCAACACGATACTGAACTCCACGGGCTGCATCATGGTTGGCATTTCCCGCGGGGAAAAGGGAAGAACGATCGACTCCGCTGGCGCGCTGAGGTCCATCCGGAACCTCTATGGCGAGAACAACGATCGCCCCATCCTCGTCCACATCGACGGTGGAGGCATGCCGGGCTGGAGCTGATCCCGCGGGATTGGTGAGCCCCCGAATCGCAAGCCACGGGGCTCCGGCCCGATGCAAGAGGCATGGCAATCCTGCTGACGAAGAAATACCGGAGAGAACGAATGAAATTCCTGGCAAGTTCCCGCAACTCACTGCCGTTAGCGCATGCGGTCTGCTGCAGCGTCCTGCCGCTGGTCTTTCTCGCAGCCTGCAGCAAAGCGGAAGCACCAGCCACCAAGCCGGCGGTCGCGCCGTCGCCACCCACTGCCACGGAGCAGCCTCCCGACTGCAGCATCGCCCAGGCCGTCGAACCGCGTCTCGCGAACCCCGAATGCGCCTATTTTCAGCCTGCCCCCGAGTCGGACGGCGGGGGACGCGACAAGACGCGCTTGGTCCTGTCACTTAAGTTCGGTACGGGAGCCCCCGAACTCCATGCGCTGGTGCTGGAAACGCAGCGACACGAGAACGACGGTGAACTGCCCAACGACTGCCATGCCTGCGGTGCCAGCTACACGCTATTGGTGGCGGAAAAGACGGAGCAGGGCTACAAGAGAGTCAAACGTGTCGAGGAATTTGCCGGCGGCGGCAGCTACGGCAATGGCCCCGGCATTGAAGTCCTTGAGTTCGGCCAAGGCCGGCTGGCCCTGCGCTTCCACCAAGCCTACTCGATCGGTGGCACATCATCCGAGTGGGAGGAATGGTACGAAATCCATCGACGTGGCATTACCGCCATGCTGGGCGACCATGGATTCATCTCGGCCTGCGAAAGGGGAAAGGAGGAATGCGAGGCCGCTCCGGAGGAGTGCTTCGCCTGGAAGGGCAGCGTGACCCCGCTGCCAGCCACCTCCACCAATGGTGAACTACGTGTCCGCTTCCAACAGAGCGGCAGGAATCGCCTCGGCAAGTTCCGCTTTGACGAAGTGCTGGAGTCGGCCGAAGGCACATTCGAAATTCCGTGGATGAAGGACTGCCGATAGTACCGCTTCCCTTCCTCGATCTATGGGCGAGCAGCCGTACCCGACGGCCACCGGGATGCGTACGGCAGCGGAAGGCGGGTTCGTTCATCTACCAGACAGCGGACACTGCTTCCTGAACCTGCAGCCGTACACATCGGTCGAAGCGAAAGAAACAGCTCCCAAGGACGGGACATGGCCTCACGACAACCAGGACGGTTCCTGGCGGCGTTCTGCGCCCTGACGCTGGCCAGCAGCCCGGCCCTGCCGACCCCGGATGCGACGTTTGCGCCGGACAGCCTCGACAGCAGGCCGGAGCTGTCACGCGGCGCCAAGGGCCTCCCGGTGCTGCGCGCCCAGGTGCTGCTCGACCGTGCCAGCTTCCCCACGGGCGAGATCGACGCGCAATTCGGCTCCAACATGGAGCGGGCGCTGGCCGCCTGGCAGCGGCGGCAGTTGCTGAAGCCGACCGGCCGCCTCGATGCGCCCAGCTGGAACGCTCTCGTCCGTGACAACGCGCCCGTGTTGGTGAACTACCGCATAACGGAAGCCGATGTCGCCGGCCCCTTCCAGGCGATCCCCGAGGACATGATGGAGAAGTCCAGGCTGCCGGCACTGGGCCATGCCTCGCCGGAGGAAGCTCTGGCCGAGCGCTTCCATGTCAGCCCGGAGCTGCTGCGCCTGCTCAACCCGGAGAAGGACTTCAGCCGCGCCGGAGAGGACATCGTCGTGCCCGAGGTCTCGCGTGCCGCCCTGCCTGCGGCATCCAGGATCGTGGTGGATCGCTCCGACCTGTCGGTCTCGCTGATCGACGACCAGGGCCGCACCGCCGCCCGCTTCCCCGCCACCATCGGCAGCCGCCACGATCCGCTGCCGCTGGGGCGCTGGAAGATCAAGGGCGTCTCGCGCAACCCGCCGTTCCATTACAACCCGCAGCTGTTCTGGGATGCGGAGGAGGGCCACGCCAAGGCAAGGATTCCCCCTGGCCCCAACAACCCGGTCGGCGTCGTCTGGATCGACCTCTCCAAGCCCCATTACGGCATCCATGGCACACCCGAGCCCGCCATGATCGGCAAGACGCAGTCGCACGGCTGCATTCGCCTCAGCAACTGGGATGCGGCCCTGCTGGCCGATGCCGTGAAGCCCGGCACGCCGGCCCTGTTGCAGCGCTGAACCGGAGCACCCGCCCATGCGCATCTTCTGGACACTGCTCGCCGGCCTCATCGTCGGCGGCATGCTGGCCCTGTGGTCGGCCACGACGCCGACCGAAGCCTCGGTCGGGACGGCGACACCCGCCATCGCCGCCGCACCGGCCGCCGCGCCGCCCCCGGCCGACATCCCGCGCCAGCCGGAATCGCCCGACACCCCGATAGACGCCGAACGCTCCCTGGCCTCCGAGCACAGGCCTGCGGCGTCCGCGCTGCAGATTCCGGTCGAGGGCATCGCCGCCGAACAGCTCCAGGACAGCTTCGCGGATGGCCGCGGCGGCACGCGCGTGCATGAAGCGATCGACATCCTGGCGCCGGCGGGTACGCCGGTACTGGCGGCCGCGGACGGACGCATCGTCAAGCTCTTCACCAGCGTGCCGGGCGGCCTGACGATCTACCAGTTCGACCGCGGCGAAACCCTGGCCTATTACTACGCCCACCTGCAGCGTTATGCCGACGGCCTGGCGGAAGGCCAGGAGGTCCGCCGCGGCGATGTGATCGGCCATGTCGGCTCCAGCGGCAACGCGGACCCGGCGTCTTCGCACCTGCACTTCGCGATCTTCATGCTCGGGCCGGAAAAGCACTGGTGGCAGGGGACGGCGATCAACCCCTACCCCCTGCTGACCTCGCGCGGTCCGCGGCCCTGAACGCCGCGAACCATCCCGCCGTCGCCGGGCGCTCCTGCAAGCCGAAGCCCCGCCCCTCGCGGTGGCGCACCATCACTGGCGGCGGCTGCCCTGCAGGCTCGCCACGCTTGCGCCGTCGCTTCTGCACGGCGAGGGGCGATCCCTCTCCATACCGGGGGTTCCCTCTCTCCTTTTTGCTCCCGGAAAACAAAAAAGCCCACATTGAGTCGGCTTTTTCATTTTTTGGCGGAGAGGGAGGGATTCCCCTGCGGGCCGGGCGCTGCCGCGCCTTCGAATCCCTCCCTCTTTCTTCAGATCCTGAAAAACAAAAAAGCCGACATTGAGTCGGCTTTTTCATTTTTTGGCGGAGAGGGAGGGATTCGAACCCCCGGTACGCTATAAACGTACGCCTGATTTCGAGTCAGGTACATTAAACCACTCTGCCACCTCTCCGGAGGGGCTTCCAGGGCTGGTTTTCTGCGAGAATCCAAGGCCCTGTGCTAGCGTTCGGACCAAGGCCAGACGCCGCGAAGGCGCGAATTCTAAATGAACCCAGCCGAAACGCCTACTCCTCCCTCGACCTTTCGCCGGATCCTGGCCTGGATCGGGCTGGGGCTGGTCGTCGGGGGGTACCTGACACTGTCCACCTGCTCCCCCCGGCTGACCGCCATGGACCAGGCCCGGCGGCTGGGCATCCTGCGGGTGGCCATGACCAACAGCCCGACCACCTACTACGTCAGCGGCGATGGCGCCACCGGCTATGAATACGACCTGGCCAGCAGCCTGGCCGACCGGCTCGGGCTGAAGCTGGAGGTGGTGCTGGCGGAATCCGCCCCCCAGGCCATCGAGATGGTGCGCAGCGGCCGGGCGCACTTCGCCGCCGCGGCGGTTACCGTCAGCGAAGGCCGCGAGCGCCTGGTGCGCTTCACCCCGCCGGTGCAGAAGGTGGTGCCGCAGCTGGTCTTCCGGATGGGCGAGCCCAAGCCCAAGGACCTGGGCGCCCTGCGCGGCCACCTCAGCGTCGCCAAGGACAGCGTCCATGCCGAGCGCCTGCGGCAGCTGCAGAAAACCGTCTTCCCGGCCCTGGTGTTCGACGAGGTGGCGGACCAGTCGACCGAAGACCTGCTCTATGCCGTGGCCAACGAGCAACTGGCCTATACCGTGGCCAACTCCGACCTGCTGGCCATCAACCAGCGCTACTACCCCAACCTGCGCGTGGCCTTCCCCATCGCCGTGTCCGAGGACATCGCCTGGGCCTTCCCGCTGGGCGATGACGACAGCCTGTTCGCACCGGTCAGCGACTACCTGCGCAACTTCGACCGCGACGAGCTGGCGCGCATCCGCGAGCGCCATTTCGGCCATATCGAGCAGGTCAACAGCTTCGGCGCGCTGACGCTGGCCATGCACACCGAGACGCGCCTGCCCACCTACCGCAGGCACTTCGAGGAGTGGTCGGCCAAGCACAACCTCGACTGGCGCCTGCTCGCCGCCATGGGCTACCAGGAATCGCAGTGGAACCCCCATGCCGTAAGCCCCACCGGCGTACGCGGCCTGATGCAGCTCACCACCAGCACGGCGGCACGCATGAAGGTGGCCAACCGCGAAGACCCGGTGCAGAGCATCCGCGGCGGCGCCGCCTACTTCCGCATGCTGATGGACGAGTTGCCGCCGGAGATCAAGCAGCCGGACCGCACCTGGATGGCGCTGGCCTCCTACAACCTCGGCATCGGCCACCTGCTGGATGCCCGCGTGCTGACGCAGAAGAACGGCGGCAACCCCAACCACTGGGTGGACGTGCGCGCTTCGCTGCCGCTGCTGACCAAGCCGCGCTGGTTCAGCCAGACCCGCTACGGCTACGCCCGCGGCTACGAGGCGATGACCTATGTCGGCAACATCCGCACCTACTACGACATGCTGGGCTTCCTCACCGGCGAGCCGACCCTCGACGAGAAGCCCGAGGAGCCGGCCGCACCGCCGCCGCAGAAGGACCCGCTCAACATCAATTCCCCGCTGCTGTAGTCCTGCGCCTCTCCCAGCGGGAGAGGGGTGGAAGCTCAGTCGTCCGCGATGTTCTGCCCGGGAAACAAGACCTCGTTGAACCCGAATTTCGAGAAATCGCGAATGCGCATCGGGTAGAGGATGCCGTCCAGGTGGTCGCACTCGTGCTGCACCACCCGCGCATGGAAGCCGCCGACGCTGCGGTCGATCGGCCGGCCCTCCAGGTCGAACCCCTGGTAGCGCAGGCGCGCATGGCGCGGCACCACGCCGCGCAGGCCGGGCACGGACAGGCAGCCCTCCCAGCCATCTTCCATCTCGTCGGACAGCGGCGTCAGCACCGGGTTGATCAGGATCGTCTCCGGCACCGGTTCGGCCTGCGGATAGCGCGGGCTGGACTGGAAGCCGAAGATCACCACACGCAAGTCCACGCCGATCTGCGGCGCCGCCAGCCCCGCGCCGCTGAGATCGCGCATCGTGTCGAACATGTCCTCCACCAGCGCGCGCAGCGCCGGCGTGCCGAACTCCGTCACCGGCTGGGCCACCCGCATCAGGCGCGGGTCGCCCATGCGCAGCACCTGGCGGATCATGCGCCCGGCGGCGCGTCCGGCAGGCGCAGCCGCTCCACGATCTCGCCCTTGCCGATATGGCGCTCGATGATCTCGTCCACGTCGTCCTCGTCGACGTAGGTGTACCAGACGCCTTCCGGGTAGACCACGATGCAGGGGCCTTCCTCGCAGCGCTCCAGGCAGCCGGCCATGTTGATGCGCACCTTGCCGGGCGCCGCCAGGCCCAGGTTCTTGATCTGCTTCTTGGCGTAGTCGCGCACGCGGGTCGCGCCCTTGTCGTTGCAGCAGGTGCGCTCGCCCGGCTTGCGCTGGTTGCAGCAGAAGAAGACGTGGTGCTGGTAGTAGCTGCTCATGCTTGGGCTGGCTCCGGCTCGCGGCTGGGCTGCGATTCTACGCCCTTACCCGTCCTTGCCGAAGGCGTAGGACAGGTTCACCGCCGCGAAGGTGTCGGTCTGCTCCGTGCCGGCCGGCACCTCGCTGTTGTTCTTGATGGTGTAGCTCAGCGACGCGAACAGGTTCCCCACCACCGACAGCTTCAGCTCGGTCACCGACTCGGTGAAGGTATTGTCGGCACCGGATTCCAGCTTCAGGCTCTGGATGAAGTCGCTGGTTTCCGACAGCTTCCACTGGTACTTGGCGAAGGCGCGGCCGATCAGGTCGTCCTCGCGGGTGCGGCCCGGGTCGTTGTTCTGCAGCTGGCGCGCACCGGCACCGATCTCGGCATCCAGCAGGTGCACCGGCCCGGTCAGGACATGGCGGCCATAGCCCACGGCCTCCGAGGTGCGCTCGCGCACGCCGCCGAACAGGTCCTTTTCCCACTCCACCACGCCGAACACGTAGTCGCGCTCCGAGAATCCCCAGTCGAGCTTGTCGCCCACGGTGTAGCGCTCCGCGGTGCTGCCCTCGTCGTCCGAGGAGGAGTTGATCGCCGAGGCGGCAAAGGCGTTCTTCCAGGCGCCATCGACATAGTCCAGCGCCAGCTTGCCGTTGAGCGAGGTGGTCTCGCTGTTGCCGCTGGTGCCGAGGTAGCCCAGCCCCACTTCGCCCGACCAGGGAGCCGCCTGGGCGGCCAGGGAGCAGGACGACAGCGCAAGCGCGAGAACGGCTCGGTTCATGGGGGGGTTCCTTATTTTTCGGGACGGGCAAACGCCTATTATGTGACATGGCCGCTTCCTTCCCGATCGCCGATGCCGACCTGTGCGTGAAGTGCGGGCTCTGCCTGCCCCATTGCCCGACCTACGGGCTGACGCAGCACGAGGGCGACTCGCCGCGCGGGCGCATCGCGCTGATGCAGGGGCTGGCTCTGGGCAGCATCCCGGCGACGCCGAAGCTGGAAACCCATCTCGACGGCTGCCTGGGCTGCCGTTCCTGCGAGTCCGTCTGCCCCGCGAAAGTTCCCTACGGCCGCCTGATCGACGCCGGCCGCGCCGCCCTCAACGAGCGGTTGCCGCAGCGGCGCCGGCTGCCGCGGCTGATCGGCGCCGCGCTCGCCGGCCGCGAATCGCGCCGCGCGCTGGGGCTGCTGCTCTGGCTCTACCAGGCCTGCGGCCTGCAGGCGCTGCTGCGGCGCCTGGGGCTGCTCGGCGGCGGCCGCCTCGCCCGGCTGGACTCCCTGCTGCCGCCGCTGCCCGCCCTGCCCTTCAGCGTCCGCGCCCGCGGCGTGGACGGCCCCGCCGACGCCGCCCTCTTCACCGGCTGCGCCGGCGACCTGGCGGACTCGGACTCCCTGGCCGCCGCGCAGCGCCTGCTGCAGCGCCTCGGCCTGCGGGTAGCGCTGCCGCCGCAGCAGGGCTGCTGCGGCGCCGTCTACCAGCATGCCGGCCTCGCGGAGGAAGCCCGGGCCTGCATGCAGCACAACGCCGAGGCCTTCGCCGGCTACCCTGCCGTGCTGGCCACCGCCAGCGGCTGCAGCGCCACGCTGCTCGACGCCCCGGACCTGCTGGGCAAGCCCCAGGGTGCCGCGCTGCGCGCCCAGGTGCAGGACATCCACCGCTTCCTGCTGCAGCGCTGGCCCGCCGGACTCCGCCCCAGGCCCCTGCGCGCGCGGGTCGCCGTGCACGAGCCCTGCACGCAGCGCAACGTCACCGGCGGCGGCGACGCGCTGCGTGCCCTGCTGCGGAAGATCCCGGAGATCGAGCTGGTGGAACTGGACCCGCGGCAGGCCTGCTGCGGCGCCGCAGGCAGCCATTTCATCACCCACCCGGAAGACGCGGACCGCCTGCTGCAGCCCAAGCTGGAAGCGTCGCAGGCACTGCGGCCGGACTACATCGTCAGCAGCAACATCGGCTGCTCGCTGCATCTCGCGGCGGGCCTGCGCCGCGCCGGCCTCAAGGCGCCGGAGGTACTACATCCGCTGACGCTGCTGGATCGCCAGCTCGGGCCAGCTTCGCCTCCAGGCGCAGCATGATCAGCTCCGCCAGCTCGCCCTGGATGTACTCGCGCAGGCGCTGCTCCTCGGCTTCCTTGGCCAACACCTGCTGCGGCTGGAAGCTGTAGTCTCGAGAGGCGCTGAGGGTGTCCGGCGGCAGCAGCGCACGTCCGCCGCTGATCACCTCGTAGCGCACCGAGCTGACCAGCAGGTACTCGATCGCCTTGCCGTCCGGCCCCACCGACAGCACCTCGCGGCGGTCCTTCAGCTCGCTCAGGCGCACCACGGTCCGGGCCTTCTCCATGTCGCTCGCCACGTCCGCGCCGCGGCGGCGCAGGCCGGCACGCAGCGCCGTCTCCAGCGGCGGCTCCGACACCTGGTAGGGCGTCACGCTGTCGATGTAGACCGAGGACAGCGCCGGCGGCAGCGGCCGCTTGCCGGCCAGGTGGAAGCCGCAGCCCGCCAGCAGCAGGGCTGCACTCAGCACGATCCAGCGGCTCATCTTCGGCATGGGCTCTTCCGTGTCAGACGACGAAGTTGACCAGTTTCCCCGGCACCACGATCTTCTTCTTGATCGCCTGCCCGTCGGTGAATTTGCGCACGTTCTCGTCCGCCAGCGCAACCGCCACGATCTCGTCCTGGCCGGCGCCCGCCGGAACCTCGATGTTGCCGCGCAGCTTGCCGTTGACCTGCACCACCAGGGCGATGCTGTCGCGCACCAGGGCGGCGGCATCGGCCTGCGGCCAGCGCTGCGCCAGCAGGTCGTCGCGGCCGGTCAGGCCCTGCCACAGCGCGTGGCAGATGTGCGGCACCACCGGGTTCAGCATCAGCACCACGCTCTGCCAGACCTCCTGCGACACCGCACGGCCCTGGGGCGAGGCGTCGTCGAACTTCAGCGCCTCGTTCATCAACTCCATCACCGCCGCGATGGCCGTGTTGAAGGTCTTGCGGCGGCCGTAGTCGTCGCCCACCTTGGCGATGGTCTCGTGCAGCTTGCGGCGCAGCGCCTTCTGCGGCGCTGTCAGCGCATTCTTGTCCAGCGCAGCGGCCGGGCCGCCCTGCGCATGCTGCTGCACGCCGCGCCACAGGCGCTTGAGGAAGCGCGTCGCGCCCTCCACGCCGTCGTCGCGCCACTCCAGCGACTGCTCCGGCGGGGCGGCGAACATCGCGAACAGGCGCGCGGTGTCGGCACCGTACTCGTCCACCAGCGCCTGCGGATCCACGCCGTTGTTCTTCGACTTGGACATCTTCTCGATGCCGCCGATCACCACCGGCTGTCCATCGGCCCGCAGGATCGCCTTCACCGGCTGGCCCTTGGCGTCCAGCTCCAGGTCCACGTCGGCCGGGCTGTACCAGGTCTTCTTGCCGGAAGCGTCCTCGCGGTAGTAGGTCTCCTTGATCACCATGCCCTGCGTCAGCAGGTTGGTGAAGGGCTCGTCGCTGGACACCATGCCCTCGTCGCGCATCAGCTTGTGGAAGAAGCGTGCGTACAGCAGGTGCAGGATCGCGTGCTCGATGCCGCCGATGTACTGATCCACCGGCAGCCAGTAGTCGGCGCGCTCATCCAGCATCTTCTGCATGTTGTCCGGGCAGGAATAGCGGGCGAAGTACCAGCTCGACTCGAAGAAGGTGTCGAAGGTATCCGTCTCGCGCTCCGCCGGGCCGCCGCAGGAGGGGCAACTCGTCTTGCGCCATTCCGGGTCGGCCTTGATCGGCGACTTCACGCCCGTGAAGGCCACGTCCTCCGGCAGCACCACCGGCAGCTGGTCCTCGGGCACCGGCACCGCGTCGCACTTCGCGCAGTAGATCACCGGAATCGGGCAGCCCCAGTAGCGCTGGCGCGAAACACCCCAGTCGCGCAGGCGGAAGTTCACGCGCCGCTGGCCCGTGCCGGCCTGCTCGAAATGCTGCGCCATCGCCGCGAAGGCCTGCGCGTAGTCCAGCCCGTCGAAGCGGCCGGAATTCACCACCCGCATCTGCGGATGGGTCTTGTCGGCATACCAGTCCTGCCAGCGCGTGGCGTCGTAGGCCTCGTCGCCCACGGTGATGACCTGCCGGATCGGCAGGCCGTACTTCTGCGCAAAGGCGAAGTCACGCTCGTCATGCCCCGGCACCGCCATCACCGCGCCGGTGCCGTAGCCCATCAGCACGAAGTTGGCGACCCAGACCGGCACCTTCTCGCCGGAGATCGGATGGATCGCGGAGATGCCCAGCGGCATGCCCTTCTTCTCCATCGTCTCCACGTCGGCCTCGGCCACGCCCGAGCGGGACGCATCCTTCAGGAATTCGGCCAGCTCCGGGTTGCCCGCCGCGGCGCGCTGCGCCAGCGGGTGCTCCGCCGCCACGGCGACGTAGGTCACGCCCATCAGCGTGTCCGGGCGCGTGGTGTAGACCGTCAGCGGCTCGCCGCCGCCCTCCACCGCGAACTGCAGTTCCAGGCCTTCCGAGCGGCCGATCCAGTTGCGCTGCATGGTCTTGACCGCTTCCGGCCAGCCGGCCAGCTGGTCCAGGTCATCCAGCAGTTCCTGGGCATAGGCCGTGATCTTCAGGAACCACTGCGGAATCTCGCGGCGCTCCACCAGCGCGCCGGAACGCCAGCCGCGGCCGTCCACCACCTGCTCGTTGGCCAGCACCGTCTGCTCGATGGGGTCCCAGTTCACCACCGCGTTCTTGCGGTAGACCAGGCCCTTGTTCAGCAGGCGGGTGAACAGCAGCTGCTCCCAGCGGTAGTACTCCGGCCGGCAGGTCGCCAGCTCGCGCGACCAGTCATAGGCAAAGCCCAGCCGCCTGAGCTGGGCCTTCATGTAGTCGATGTTGGAATAGGTCCACTTCGCCGGCTGCGTGTTGTTGGCGATCGCCGCGTTCTCGGCCGGCAGGCCGAAGGCGTCGAAGCCCATCGGCTGCAGCACGTTCTTGCCCAGCATGCGCTGGTAGCGGCTGATCACGTCGCCGATCGTATAGTTGCGCACATGCCCCATGTGCAGCTTGCCCGAGGGGTACGGGAACATCGAGAGGCAATAGTACTTCTCGCGGCCGGCCTCCTCCTTCACCTCGAAGGACTTGTTCTCGGCCCAGAACGCCTGGGCGGCGCTTTCGACTTCGGCGGGGGCGTACTGCTCTTGCATCGTAGGGAGGGGGTGGACTCAAAAGGGGGCGTAGTCTACCAGCGGCCGCCCCTGGCCCGAGAGGGGTCCGCCTTCTCCAAAGTTCCAGGGAGATTGCGTTCACTCCAGCCTACGGACAGCCCAAAGTTTGTCAGCATTCGACAAAATCTGTCACCCCGTCAGCCCTTTCAACTTGGCAAGCCACTGAAATTTATAGGTTGCACCGCAAAATCCCGACTGGCATACAGCCTGCGTCATTTCTCCCGAGCCCAAGCTCATTCCAATTGGATCCAAGGAGTCGAATACAATGCAAAAGATTCAGAAGGGTTTCACGCTGATCGAACTGATGATCGTGGTGGCGATCATCGGCATCCTGGCCGCCATCGCGCTGCCGGCCTACCAGGACTACACCATCCGCGCCCGCGTCTCCGAAGGCATCGGCCTGGCCGCTGAGGCCAAGACCTGCGTGAGCGAGACCGCCGTTGGCGACGCCAAAGTGGTTGGTGACCTGGTTGCTGCGGACGTCGCCGGCTGCGGCGGCGCTGCGACAAAGTTCGTTGCGTCGATCGCTGCCGGTGATGCCGGTGTCATCACCGTGACGACCACGGCGACCGGCGCCACGGTCGATCCGGTCCTCACCCTCACGCCGAACCAGACCGCTCTCGAAGACCCGATTGATTGGACTTGCGGCCAGACCGCTGGTCTTGCCAAGCACGTCCCGGCCCAGTGCCGCTAATCACCCTCGGGTGATTTGGATTGCAGCCGCTTCGGCGGCAGCAGGAAACGCCACCTTCGGGTGGCGTTTTTTTTGGAGAGCCTCACCATTTCCGGCACCCCGGAACGCCCGACGATAGCTGGCCAACTTGCATGCCTTTCTCACTGACTTCCCTGCGCAATTGGCTGGACCAGGCACTGAACCGGGCGCCCCGCCGGGTCGCCTTCCTGATCCATTTCTGCAGCTCCACCCTGGTCGCCCTGCTGATGATGACCCTGGCCTTGGCGGTCTGGTACCCCGGTGACTACCGCAGGCACTCCGGCGGACTCGACCTGCTGCTGCTGGTCGGCGCCATCGACGTGGTCCTGGGTCCAACCCTCACCGCCGTGGTTTTCGATCGCCGCAAGGCCTGGCGGGAACTGGCGCGCGACCTCGCGGTCATTGCCGCCATACAACTCGGCGCCCTGGGCTACGGCATCCATACGCTGTTCGAAGCGCGCCCGGTGGCGCTGGTCTTCGAGACAGACCGCTTCCGGGTCATCGCCGCCAATGAGGTCCGCCTGCAGGAACTGGCCGACCCGCAATCCCGCTATCACGCCCTGCCCCTGACGGGTCCCCTCCTGCTGGGTACGCGCCAACCCAGGCCCGGCGATGAGCAGCTGCATGCCCTGGAAATTGCGCTCGGTGGTTACGATCTCGGCCAACGCCCGATCTTCTGGCAAGCTTACGACCAGTCCCGCATGGAGGCCTTCAACAAGGCCCAGCCGGTCCATGCTCTGCTGGAGATGCCCGGGAACGACCGCACCGTCCTGGAGCGCAGGCTCGAAGCTCTGGGCGCCACCCCCTCCACGGGCCGTTACCTCTCCTTGGACGCGCGCGAGGACGGCTGGCTAATCATCCTGGCACCTGGGGGGAAGGTAGCCGGATTCCTGCGGGCACAGCTTCCCGCTGAAGCGCCGCGAAGGCCGCCAGATCAGCGCTCTCCGGCCAGCCTCTCCTGAGGGAATCCAAGAAAGGCCGTCCATCGGGCGAACCATCATTCGCGCCTGGCTCCGCTGTAGCGGAAAAGCCTTTATCTCCGCTATCCGCATCGTATAGTCTTCAAGGAGTTACGGAGACTCCCTATGGCCATCACCCCCCAGACTACGGCACCCGGCACGTTCCTGGGCGGCTTGGCGCGCCGACTGGTGGCTGACGGCTTGCTGACCGAAGACAAGGGCAGGGAGCTGCAGCAGCAAGCCATCAAGTCGAACACCCCATTCGTCCGCCTGGTCGTGGATTCCAAGCTGGCAACCCCCGCCCGGGTGGCCGAAGCAGCCAGCACCGAGTTCGGCGTACCGCTGGTCGACCTTTCGACCATCGAAATCGACGCTGCCGCTTACAAGGAGGTCAGTGAAAAGGTCCTGCGCAAGACCAACGCCCTGCCGATCTTCAAGCGCGGCAAGAAGATGTACGTCTGCGTCTCGGACCCCACCAATCTTGCGGCACTGGACGAAATCAAGTTCGCCACCGGCAACCAGACCGAAGCGATCTTGGTGGAGGAAGATAAGCTGACCAAGGCGATCGAGCAGGCGATCAACCAGCTCAGCGCCTCGGACATGAAGGTGGACGACGAAGATCTCGCCGACATCGACATCAGCGACGGAGAGGAGGACAAGGGGACAGAGGTCACCCGGTCCGACGCCGAAGACGCCCCGATCGTCAAGTTCGTCAACAAGATCATGATCGACGCCATCAATCAGGGCGCATCGGACATTCACTTCGAGCCTTACGAAAAGACCTACCGCATCCGCTACCGCAAGGACGGCGAGCTCAAGACGATCTCCCAGCCCCCCAGCAGCCAGGCCGTGCGCATCGCCGCCCGCGTCAAGGTCATGTCACGCCTGGACCTGGCGGAACGACGCGTTCCACAGGACGGCCGCATCAAGCTGCACCTGTCCAAGACCAAGGCCATCGATTTTCGCGTCAGCACTTGTCCGACGCTGTTCGGCGAGAAAATCTGCTGCCGTATCCTGGACCCAAGCAGTGCCCAGCTCGGCATCGACGCGCTGGGTTACGAGCCGGAACAGAAGGCTGCCTACATGAAGGCGCTGGCGGAGCCCCAGGGCATGATCCTGGTCACCGGCCCCACCGGCTCCGGCAAGACCGTGTCGCTCTACACGGGCCTGAACATCCTCAACACCGAGGACATCAACATCTCTACCGCCGAGGATCCGGCAGAAATCAACCTGCCGGGCATCAACCAGGTCAATGTGCAACCCAAGGTCGGCCTGACCTTCGCCGCCGCCCTGAAAGCCTTCCTGCGCCAGGATCCGGACGTGATCATGGTCGGTGAAATCCGCGACCTGGAAACTGCCGAGATCGCCATCAAGGCAGCCCAGACCGGGCATCTGGTGCTGTCGACCTTGCATACCAACGACGCGCCCCAGACCATCGTCCGCCTGATGAACATGGGCGTGCCCGCGTATAATCTGGCCTCCACGCTAACGCTGATCATCGCCCAGCGTCTGGCTCGACGCCTCTGCAAGGTCTGCAAGCGCCCCGCCAGCATCCCGCACAGCGAACTGCTGAAGCAGGGCTTCACGGAAGCCGAGATTGGCGCACCAGGCTTTTCGATCTACGAGGCAGTGGGTTGCGATCAGTGCGACAACGGCTACAAGGGGCGTACCGGTATCTATCAGGTCATGCCCTTCAGCGATGCCATGGGGCGCATCATCATGGAAGGCGGCAACGCCATAGACATTGCTGATCAGGCGGCCAAGGAAGGGGTTCTGGACCTGCGACAGTCGGCACTCAAGAAGGTCAGGGACGGACACATAGATCTTGCGCAGGCCAATGCCTGTACCGCAGGCGACTAAGGACAGGCTGAGGGGAGCTTCTACATGGCGCAAGCAGCAGCATCAAAGGCCAGGACCGCCAAGGTCGAGGTCGTCAAGGAACACACCTTCAAGTGGGAGGGCGTGGATCGCAAGGGGCAGCGCGTAAAGGGGCAAAGTGTGGGCCCCAGCGAGAGCATGATCAAGACGCAACTGCGCAAGCAGGGTGTCAACCCTATTTCGGTGCGAAAGCAGTCCGAACTATTCTCCGCCTCCCGAAAGAAAGCGATCAAAGCCGTAGACATCGCCATCTTCTCCCGTCAGATGGCGACGATGATGGCCGCTGGCGTCCCTCTGGTGCAGGCACTGGAAATCGTCGGTCGCGGCCACGAGAATCCGTCCATGGCCGAAATGATCTTGGGTATCAAGACGCATGTAGAGAGCGGCAACTCCTTTGCTCTCAGCTTGGCAAAGTATCCTCTCTACTTTGATGATCTGTTCGTCAACCTGGTCGATGCTGGCGAAAAATCCGGCGCTTTGGAAACACTGCTGGAAAAGATTGCCACTTACAAGGAAAAGACCGAGGCGATCAAGAAGAAGGTAAAGAAGGCGCTCACCTATCCGGCGGCAGTCATCGTCGTCGCTTTCATCGTGACGGGCATTCTTCTGTACTTCGTGGTGCCTACGTTTGCCGAGCTGTTCCAGAGCTTTGGAGCCGACCTGCCGGCCTTCACCAAGATGGTGATCAGCCTGTCAGAATTCATCCAGGCGAAGTGGTGGCTCATCCTCGGGATCGTAGGTGGGACAGGTTATGGCTTCTACGAGGGGAAGCGTCGCTCCCGAAATTTTCGTCGATTCCTAGACCGGGTAATGCTCAAGATTCCGGTTGTTGGCGAGATTCTCTACAAATCGGCGATCGCCCGCTTCAACCGCACCCTCTCCACGATGTTTGCAGCGGGCGTGCCGCTGGTGGAGGCGATGGAGTCGGTGGCGAAGGCATCGGGCAATATCGTCTTCGAAGAAGCCATCTATCAGATGCGGGATCGCGTCTCCACAGGCCAGCAATTGCAGCTCAGCATGCAGCAGTCCGGACTGTTCCCCAACATGGCCGTCCAGATGGTCGCCATCGGTGAGGAATCCGGCGCCCTGGACGAGATGTGCGCCAAGGTGGCCGACTTCTACGAAGCCGAAGTGGACGCCATGGTGGACGCGCTCTCCAGCCTGCTGGAGCCCATGATCATGGCCTTCCTGGGCGTGGTGGTGGGCGGACTGGTCACCGCCATGTACCTGCCGATCTTCAAGCTCGGCCAGGCCATCTGACAACCAGCTCAAGACTTCGTCATGACGCTCACTGAGGGGCTGCAAGGCAGCCCCGTTCTTTTGATGTCCCTTTGCACACTGCTCGGCCTGATGGTGGGCAGCTTCCTCAACGTGGTGATCCTGCGCCTGCCGCGCATGCTGGAGATCGGCTGGAAGCAGGAAGCCCGGCAGGTGCTGGAACTGCCCGAGGAACCGGTCGAAAGGCTGACGCTGTCCCATCCGCCGTCCACCTGCCCCTCCTGCGGTACGGGTATCAAGCCCTGGCACAACATCCCGGTGCTGGGCTGGCTGATGCTTCGGGGGCGCTGCGCTTCGTGCAAGACCTCCATCTCGGTGCAATATCCGCTGGTGGAAGCCATCACCGGCCTGCTGTCGCTGGCCTGCGCCTGGCACTTCGGCTGGGGCCTGCCGCTGGCCGGCACCCTGGTGCTGACCTGGGCCCTGGTGGCGCTCACGGTGATCGATCTGCGCACCATGCTGCTGCCCGACACCATCACCCTACCGCTGATGTGGCTCGGACTGCTGCTGGCCCTGGTGCCGGTGTTCACCGACCTGCGCAGCGCCGTGATCGGTGCCGCCGCGGGCTATCTCAGCCTCTGGTCGGTCTACCACCTCTTCCGCCTGCTCACCGGCAAGGAGGGCATGGGCTATGGCGACTTCAAGCTGCTGGCCGCGCTCGGCGCCTGGCTGGGCTGGGCCGCGCTGCCGGGCATCATCCTCCTGTCCTCGGTGGTGGGTGCCGTGGTGGGCATCACCCTGATCCTGGCCCTGGGCCGTGACCGGCAGCTTCCCATTCCCTTCGGTCCCTACCTCGCGGCAGCCGGTTGGCTCTGGCTGCTCTGGGGCGATACCCTGACCACGGCCTATCTCGGAACCCTCTGATGCCTCGTCTCACCGTCGGCCTGACGGGGGGCATTGCCAGCGGCAAGTCCCTCATCGCGGACTACTTCATGGAACTGGGCGTCCCGGTGCTGGATGCCGACCAGGTGGCGCGCGATGTCGTCGCCCCCGGCGCCCCCGCCCTGCTGGAGATCGCCCGTACCTTCGGCCGCCAGTACCTGGCGCCGGACGGCCAGCTGGACCGGCGCAAGATGCGTGAACGCGTCTTCACCGAGCCCGAGGCCCGCAAGACGCTGGAGGACATCACCCACCCCCACATCCGCAAGCGCATGACCCAGTGGCGTGACGCCCAGGCCTCCGCCTACTGCATCCTCAGTGTCGCCATCCTGGTGGAATCCGGCATGCGCGAGTTGGTGGACCGCGTGCTGGTGGTGGACGTGGCCCCCGAGACCCAGCTGGCGCGCCTGCAGGACCGCGACCGCATCAACGAGGACCTGGCCCAGCGCATGCTGCAGGCCCAGGCCTCGCGCCGCGAGCGCCTGGCCGCCGCCCATGACGTCATCGCCAACACCGGCTCCATGGCCGCCGCCAAAGCCGCCGTGGAGGAACTGCATGCCTACTACCTGTCCATCGCCCGTACCGGCGAGATTTACGCACGCGGCCTGAGTTTGCCCCGTACTGTGATCTAGGACACAATTCCCCCTTCCCTGGCGAACCCTGAGCCGTGACCCCCGCATCCGAGCTGGTCACCTTCGAACAACCGCTGACCGAGAAGGTCCGGACCTTCCTGCGCCTGGAATTCCTGTTCGCCCAGCACCAGCACCACCGGGCTGACGGTACCCCGTTCGGTGCGCGCGCCACGCTGCATGCGCTGCTGGACATCCTGGTGGTCATCTCCCGCTCGGACCTCAAGAACGAGATCCTCAAGGAACTGACCGACCAGCACGCCCACCTGACGCGCCTGGCCAGCAAGCCCGGCGTGGACCCGGCCCTGCTCAAGGGCGTGCTCGCCGAGATCACCCAGGCCGTCAACGGCATGCAGCAACTGGCCACGCAGTTCGCCAACTCCCTGCTGCGCGGCAACGACTTCCTGACCACGGTCCTGAGCCGCGCCAGCATCCCCGGCGGCACCTGTGCCTTCGACCTGCCGATCTACCACCACTGGCTGTCGCGCCCCGAGTCGCAGAACCGTGCCGACCTCGACGCCTGGTTCGCTGACCTGCGCCCCTTCGAGCAGGCCATCAATCTGTACCTGAAGCTGCTGCGCAACAGCGTGCCGGCCCAGCAGGCCGTGGCGCGCGGCGGCATCTACATCCAGACCCCGCAGGCGCCCTGCGTGCTGCTTCGGGTCACGGTCCCGGTGGACGCCCGCGTCTATCCGGAGATTAGCGCCGGCAAGCACCGCTTCACGGTGCGCTTCATGTCGGCCGGCGACGTCAACGCGCGCAGCCACCAGGCCGCCACCGACGTCCCCTTCCAGATCCAGTGCTGCGCGTTGTGACCCGCAAGTACGCCTGCCGTCAGTGCGGCAAGCCCGCCCTGCTGGAACCCTCGAATCCCTGGCGCCCGTTCTGCTCGGAGCGCTGCAAGACGCTGGACCTGGGCGAATGGTTCGGCGAGCGCTACAGCATCCCCGCCGAATCGCAGGACGACTTCAGCGAAGCCGCCGACCTGCCGCCGCCGAACAGCCCGCGGCCACAGTAGCCAGGGCAACAGCGCGGAAAGATCGCCCCCGTTCGTGCTGAGCCTGTCGAAGCATGAACGGCCCCGGAGGTCCTGCAAGCCCCGACAGGTCGCATCTCGCCCCGCCGCTTGTAGGAGCCAGCTTGCTGGCGACATCCACTGGCAGTCGCCAGCAAGCTGGCTCCTGCAGGAAAGCCCCGCTCACCAGTAAGCGGTAATCCCCGCCACGCCTTGCGCGTAGGCGGCAAAGGCCTCGTCCTTCTGCGCCGGCCCCACGCCGCCCAGCGCGTACACCGGCAGCTGCAGAGGCGCCGTCCACTCCGCAAAGCGCTCCCAACCCAGCGGCGCCGCGTCCGGATGCGTCGCCGTGGCCCGCACCGGCCCCAGCACCGCCGACGCAAAGCCCAGCTGCGCCGCGTGCTGCAGTTCCTCCGGCGCATGGCAGGAGGCGTGGCACTCCAGGCCCTCGGGCCTGCGTTCCAGCGCCGCGAGCACCGCCGACGTCGCATGCCAGCCTGCGCCCAGCTCCGCCGACAGCGCCGGATCGCGATCCAGCACCAGCCGCAGCCCCTGCCCGCGCACAGCCGGCGCCAGGCGCCGTGCCAGCGCCGCATAGGCCTCGTCGCCAAGCCCCGGCAGCCGCAGGCGCAACAACGCCCCCGCCGGCAGCCGCGGCAAGCGCTCCAGCAGGAAATCCCCACCCGCGTCGGCCGGCGTGAACACATAGTCGGCCGGCAGGCGCAGAGCGCCTGCGATGGGCAACACCGTCGGCAATACCTGCGGATGCGCCGCCAGTTCCTCCGCCGTCACCCAGGCCAGCGCCTGCTCCTCGCGGCCGTGGGGCTCGCCGTCGAAGCCGTCGATCAGCCAGGTATCCAGCAGCACCGTGCGGTTCGTGTACTCATGGCGGAAGCGGATCAGCGGCCGCGCGGCGCGCACCTCCACACCCAGCTCCTCGTGCAGCTCGCGCTCCAGCGCCTGCCGCGTCGTCTCGCCCGGCTCGATCTTGCCGCCGGGAAACTCCCAGTAACCCGCCGCCACCTTGCCCGCCGGCCGCTGCGCCAGCAGCACGCGCCCGCCACGCACCAGCACCCCGCAGGCCACCGCCAGCACCGGCTTGATGGCGTCCATCAGCCGAGGAGCCGCGGCGGCGCCACTCCCCTCTCCCACCGGGAGAGGGGAGTGGCGAGGGCATGGATGCCCGAGGTGGGGCAACGCATGGAGCAGTTGCCGAGGTGAGGGACAAGGGTCAATCGAGAACCATCACCCGCTGCCCCCGCCACCACGGAATTCAAGTCCGGTACTCCGCGTTGATCTTCACGTAGTCGTAGCTGAAGTCGCAGGTCCACACCGTCACGCCGGCATCGCCGCGGCCCAGGTCGATCCGGATGCGGTACTCCGGCTTGGCGAACACCGCCGCGCCGCGCTCCTCGCGGTAGTCCGGGTGCGGCTCGCCGTTCACCAGCAGCTCTACGTCGTCGATGCGCACGCTGATGCGCGACACGTCCAGCCCCGGGATGCCGCTGCGTCCCACCGCGGCCAGGATGCGGCCCCAGTTGGCGTCACCGGCAAAGGCCGCCGTCTTGAACAGCGGCGAGTGCGCCAGCGCGTAGGCCGCCAGGCGTGCCTCCGCCTCGCTCTTCGCCTGCGCGATCTCGATCGTGATGAAGCGCGTGGCCCCCTCGCCGTCGCGCACGATGGCCTGCGCCAGCTCGATGCAGACCTCCGTCACCGCCGCCACGATCAGCGCGTAGTCCGGGTGCTGCTCGTCCACGTCGGCCGTACCCACCTGGGCGGTGGCAAAGAACACGCAGGAATCGTTGGTGGAGGTATCGCCGTCCACCGTCACGCAGTTGAAGGATTTGCCCACCGCCGCATCCAGGCAGGCTTGCGTCGCCGCCGGCGTCAGGCGCGCATCGGTACCGACAAAAGCCAGCAGCGTCGCCATGTCCGGGCAGATCATGCCCGCGCCCTTGGAGATGCCTGTCACCGTCACCAGGCCCTGCGAAGTCCGCACCTGCCGGCTCGCGCCCTTGGGCAGCGTGTCGGTGGTCATGATCGTGCGGCTGGCCTGCATCCAGCCCTCGGTCGCCAGGTCCGCCTTCGCGGCCGGCAGCGCCGCCTTCACGCGGTCCGCCGGCAGCTTCTGGCCGATCACGCCGGTGGAGAACGGCAGCACCTGCTCCGGCGCGCAACCCAGCTGCGCCGCCGCCGCCGCCATCGTCTCCCGCGCCGCCTCATGGCCCGCCGTGCCGGTGCCGGCGTTGGCATTGCCCGAATTGATCAGCAGCCCCCGGATCGCCGTGCCCTGGCCCAACGCCTCGCGGCAGAGCTGCACTGGTGCGGCGCAGAAGGCATTGCGCGTGAACACGCCCGCCACCCGCGAGCCCGGCGCCAGTTCCACCAGCAACAGGTCCTTGCGACCCGGCTTCTTGATCGCCGCCTCGGCGCTGCCCAGGCGGGCGCCGGCCACCGGCAGCAGGGAGGCAGGGGGATGGAGGTTGACGGCCATGGCGGGGTACCGGACGAAAGCAGGGGATTGGGGGCGGATTTTAGCGGGTATCGGCCAGATTCGGGCGGCTGGCATGCCCGTGGAAATACCCGACTCACTCGTCACGTTGCAGCGCAACGCCCCCTCGGCTCTACTGCAAGCCCGCCATCTTGCAAACGGACTTGCCATGCGCAACGGACTGCTGAGGTTCCCGCGTTCCATCTTGATGCCCTGCCTGCTTTTACTGCTGGCAATGGGCATGCTGGGATATACGCCAACCTCGCATGCTTGCCCCAGCGTCACTACACTCCTTTCCAGTTCACCCCCCTACTACGCCACCGTCGGCCAATGCGGAAGCGAACTGATCTCTAGAGATCTAGCCCGGCAGGCTTGCTGGGATTTTGTCATCGCCCATGGCTACCCCATAAACGGCTTCTGCAACACCAGCGTCGGGCCTGACGGCTCCGCTTACTACGGGGCCGGCGGCTTGGGACCGTCCGGCCCATCATCAGGGCCGCCGTACTTCCTAGCTCGATATCACTTCTGTGAAGTCTGGATGGGTGATCGCGCGGTCTGGAGCAAGGACACCTTGCGCATCTATGACCGGAACACCAACAGTAGTGCGGCTTGTCCTGCTCCGCCACCAGTACGCGAAGAACGGCAATCCGCCAATAACAATATCTGTTCTGTAACAGGCGAGCAGAATGCAAAGGGCGGCCAGAAAGAGTTTGGAAATCCGGTCGACTGCACTACCGGCCGCAAGATTCAAACTGAAGTGGACTATGCTGATGCAGACTTCCGGATGGAACGCAGCTACAGCACCGAGTGGCTGACCAGTAACGATCCGGCGGGCTGGGGCTTCCCAAGGCCACAGCTATCGGTGACCACCACGCTCAGCTACGACGTTGCTGTATTTACCTTGGGCAATTGGCGTCGCGTCTTCCTGCGCAGCACAGGTGCAACCAACTGGACCAGCAGCCGCATCGATGACGGCGAATTGCTGCAGGTCAATGGTCAGCAGGTCTTCAGGACGGCCACCGGGCGCAAGTACGAATTCGACAGCACTGGCCGCCTGAGCGCCCGCATTGAGGTTGATGGGCGCCGACTCGATGTCGGCTATGCCAGCAATGCTTATGGGGGAACAACGCAAGTCCATACTCATTCCGCCACCGGTCACGTTTACCAAATGGCTTTCGACGCCAACGGACGAATCGCAGAGTTCGTCAATCCGGCGGGAGCCAGCATTTACTACAGTTGGGACGTTCAGGGCCGACTAGCCACTGTCACGTACCCGGACGACACTCCGTTGGTTAGCACGGACAACCCCGTCCGCCAGTACCTGTATGAAGACAGCGCTAATCTCAAGGCGCTCACCGGCATCATCGACGAAAACGGGGACCGCTTCGCGACCTACGCGTACGATAATCATGGCCGGACCGTTCTTTCCGAGCACGCTGGCGGAGCGGGTCGCCACTCTTTCGACTATATCGACCCCGCTATCACCCGGGTTAGAGAATATTTTGACGCCACTCGTTATACCGAACGTGAAATCACGTTTGGCACCCCAGCCTCGCAGAGGGGACCCCGGGTCACCTCTATCGCTTATACGCAATGTCCAGATTGCAGCCTTGCGAGCAACACCGAAAGCTATACCTACGACAGCAATGGGTGGCTGACCAACAAGCTCGACAGGCGCGGCATCAACACCGGCTACATTTTCTCCAACTACGGCTATGAGATCAGCCGTACCGAGGCCAAGAACACCCCGCTCAGCCGTACCATCAGCACCGGCCGAAACGGCTTCCAGCAACCGATACAGGTCGTCCAGGCAGGCCGCTATCACTATCGCTCTTACAATGGCTTCGGCCAGATCACGCAGGATTACCACTACACCACCACCGGCGGCTCCCGCCTCATAACCAACTTCGGCTACGACACCAGCCGGCGTCTGATCTCCATCAACGGCCCGCGCACCGATATCTCGGACGTCACCAACTTCACCTACGACAGCCAGCGCAACGTCTCCCAGGTCACGCGCCCGGGAAACCTGATCACGCAGATCACGCACTACAACGCCTCCGGCCAGCCACTGCGCATTCTGGACCCCAACGGGGTCGAGACCCTGCTGACCTACGATGCCCGCCAGCGATTGCTGAGCACCAGCACCGCCGGCGAAACAACCACGCTTGAGTACGACAAGGTCGGCCAGCTCAAGAAGGTCACGACCCCGGACGGCGCCTGGCTGGCCTACAGCTACGACGCCGCCCACCGCCTGACCGGCATCGCCGACCCGGACGGCAACCGGATCGAGTACACCCTGGACTGGGCCGGCAACCGCACCGCCGAGAAAGTCTACGACCCCGCCAACAGCCTGCGGCGCAGCCAGACTCGAATCTACGATGGCCTGAGCCGCCTCAAGGAAATCCAGGGCGCCGACGGACAGATTCGCTCCTTCACCTATGACGGCAATGGCAACCTGCTCACCCAGACCGTCGACAGCCGCACAACCACTCATGAGTACGACCCCCTCGAGCGCCTGACCAGGATCACCGACCCTGCCTCGGGCCTCACGCAGTACGGCTACAGCGCCTGGGACGAACTCACCAGCGTCACGGATCCGCGCACCCTGTCCACTGCCTATACCGTCAATACGTTTGGCGAAGTGACCCAACTGCAGAGTCCGGACACCGGCACCAGCACCGCCACCTACGACAGCGCCGGCAACCTCAAGACCCGCACCGACGCCAAGGGCCAAGTCGTCACCTACAGCTACGACGCCCTCAACCGGCTGACCCAGGCCGCCTACACCGGCGGCCCCAGCATCAGCTACAGCTACGACGCCGGCCCCTACGGCAAGGGCCGGCTCACCGGCATCAACGGCCCCGGTGCCTCGCTGGCCTGGACCTACACCCCCCACGGCCGCGTCGCCAGCCAGACCCAGGTGGTCGGCGCCAGAACGCTGGTCACCGGCTACAGCTACGACAGCGCCGGCCGCCTGGCCACCCAGACCCTGCCCTCCGGCAAGGTCGTCGGCTACCACTGGACCCTGAACCGCCTGACCAGCGTCACCCTGGACGGCAACCCCGTGGCCAGCAACCTCCAGGACGAACCCTTCGGCCCCATCAAGCAGTGGGACTTCGCCAACGGCGAGCAGGTGCAGAAGAGCTTCGACCTCTCCGGCCGCATGACCGCCCACAGCCTGGGCACCCTGGGCTACGACACCGCCGACCGCATCACCGGCCTGACCCACGGCGGCCTGTCCCACCTGACCGGCACCAAGACCTACGGCTACGACGCCCTGGACCGCCTGACCAGCTACCTGGGAGCCAGCTTCCACATCGGCTACGGCTACGACGCCAACGGCAACCGCAGCCAGCAGACCGGTACGGCGGGTACCACCGACTACACGACCAGCCCCACCAGCAACCGACTGGACAGCCTGACCGACGGCGTCACCACCCAGGGCTTCAGCTACGACGCCAACGGCAGCCTGACCGCCGACGGCAGCCATACCTATGGCTACGACAAGACCGGACGGCTGACCAGCGTCGACGGCAGCACCGCCTACGCCTACAACGGCCTGGGCCAGCGGGTCAGCAAGACCGCGTCAGGCACCGGCACCGTCTACGCCTACGACGAGGCCGGCCACCTGGTGGGGGAGTACGACGCCGCCACCGGCAACCCGATCCAGGAGACGGTCTGGATGGGCGATACGCCCCTGGCGGTGGTCAAGGGCTCCGGCACGTACTACGTGCATGCGGACCACCTGAACACCCCCCGGCAGATCAACGACCAGGCCGGCGATCCGGTGTGGGTGTGGGACACGATCACCTTTGGCGGATCGAGTCCGGATGAGGATCCGCTGGCGACCGGGACGGCATTCGTCTACAACCTCCGGCTTCCGGGGCAGTATTACGACTCGGAGACGGGGCTGCATCAGAATCATCATCGGGAGTACAGCCCGCCACTGGGTAGGTACACCGAGGTCGATCCGCTGGGGCTTTTTGGCGGTAGCTTGTCGCCGTATACCTATGCCAATCAGAATCCGCTGAGCTTCACCGACCCGGAGGGCTTGCTGCCGCAGGGTTTCGTGGATTTTTCTGCAGGTGCCGGTGACGTACTCACTTTTGGCCTAACGGCCCAGTTCCGTGAGCTAACAGATATCGGAACAGTTGATCGCTGCTCGTCCGCATACGCCTATGGAGAGGTTGCTGGCGTTGTCGGAAGCATTGCCACCGGCTACCTCGCGGGAACGAAGTCGGTTGCCAAAGCTTCTAGTCTGAACAACTGGCAGAACTTCTCACATACGCTAGTTCCGAGATCAGTTCTAAAGCGCTTTAACAATCCGTTCGCCAGATGGTTGAACAAAACCGGAAACAGGCTAAACGGCGATCATGTCCCTCCGGAAATGCACGACCTAATCGACCCCGTGGCGAACAGCGTAGGAAAATCGGTCGCGGAAGCCGCTAAGACTCCCCCGTTCTCTCCTCTGCGGCAATTGCCAAATCGCGTACCGTACACGCCTGGAGCGGCCGTATATGGCACGGGCTCCGCTGCGATGAACTCATGTGAGTGCCAATGAAAAAGCTTGCGCCACTTCAGTTTGTAAAGTACATGCTAGGAATGTTTAACCTGACTTTCTTCGAGGAAAGGTTGCTTGTGCACCTCAAGGAAAAAATGGACCCGGGGTCGCTAGATATCTTTGAAGATCAGCTCTCGAAGGCCACCAGGGTTGACCGAATAATCAATGAGGAAGATGACCGCATTAGACAGGGAAGAACCCTTTTTTATCAGCCTGCAAAGCAGATAAAGCCTCCAAGGGCTTTTCCTGGCAGGGCTGCAAAAGAGGAGCTTCTAGCCAAGGCTTTGGTTGTTGAGTCTGACGCAGAGATAGAGGTGCATTTCGTTCTATCCGAAGGTGTCTTTGTGGGCATGGAGTATTTTTCTCCGCAGCGACGGTTTTATCCGCGCGGCCCATACGAGATAAAGACAGTTGAATTGTTTCCGTCCGGTCGGAACTGAACTACCCTTCTGCTGCTCGATGATCCCAGCCCGGCCCCTGCGCCGGGCTTTTTCTTAGCCGCCGAGTAGCCGGGTTTTCGGTCCGCGCCGCATTCGCGCACCGGGGATATCGCGTGTCATAGAGTAGGTGTCGCCCCTCACCGGAGGACGTATGGGCGACACTGTCTGTCTTGCCTGCTGTCGTGCGGCCGCTTCTCAGCCGCCGCCTGGTCTGCTGCCCGCCGCGCCGCCCGGCGCCGCGGTCCGTTGCCTGGCCCCTGGCCGTGGCTTGCCGCCTGACCCATGCCCGGCATCCCGGCCCGGCCGGCTCGCTGGCGCTCGGAAAGGTCTGCTCTTGCCTGGGCCCGGCCCGTCGTCTCCCGACGACAGGCACCACATACGAGGGCCCTGCCGGGCACTCGTGGGGTGCGTCAGAGGCTGCGCCTCCGACACCTCCGAAAGCAAGCGTAGGGTGGGCAAAGCGTAGCGTGCCCACGCGAGGCATCGCACAATGAGGCCATGTCTCGATATCGACGCGCCAAAGTCGCAGGTGGCACCTTCTTCTTCACGGTAGCGCTCGCGCAGCGAGACAGCGCCCTCTTGGCGAGTCAGGTTAAAAACCTTCGTGCCGCCTATAGGTCCGTCTCCCTACGCATGCCGTTCAAGACCATTGCGATCTGCGTATTGCCGGATCACCTGCATGCGATTTGGGAACTGCCTCCCGACGACGCTGACTATTCGCTTCGCTGGAGCGCGATCAAGAGCGGGTTCTCCAGGCATCTGCCCGTCTCTTCCAACCGCAGCACCAGCAAGCAGGGCAAGCGCGAGAAGGGCATCTGGCAGCGCCGGTTCTGGGAACATCAGATACGCGATGCCGAAGACTTGAAGCGTCATGTCGACTACATTCACTACAATGCCGTCAAGCATGGCCTGGTTGCCAAGGTGGCCGATTGGCCACATTCAAGCTTTCATCGATATGTTCGCCAGGGAATGTTGGCGCCCGACTGGGGTGGCATTGATCCCGGCTCTGCCAAGAAGTTTGGAGAGTAGCCTTCGCGTGGGCTAAAGCCCACCCTACGCTTGCTGCAGGGTCTCGGAGACTAAATGAGCCGCTTAGACTTCGTCAGGGATTCGAGCAAAAGATTCCCCATCGTAGATACACCTGACAGCGTTCTTCGCATGCGAATTTGGCATTGCAAGTACCGCACATTGAGCCCGCTCTCTGCGTTTCAGAAGCTGGAGGAACTGATCATTGCTTCATTTCCAGATGAGACGCTGGAAGTTATTGGGGAGCTTAGGTCTCTGCGCTATCTGCGCCTGCTTCACTTGCCGAAAATCACTGATCTTTCCCCCCTGGGGCGGCTTCAGAATTTAGAAGTGCTTAGCTTGGCAACATCTCCGGCGTGGGACGCCGCAGGGCGAATTCAACGGGTGGGTTCTTTAGCCCCGCTGCGGTCTATGCAAAATTTGCGGCATTTGGAGCTTTTTGGTGTTTGTACAGAGGACCGTTCGCTGGCAGAAATTGAGGAATGCCATGCATTGCGCACGGCAAGTTTCTCTCAGTATCCGAAGGAGAAGGTGAAACGATTCTCTGAGAAGCTAGGAGTGACAAATCAATATGCTCCCGCGTCATCGTTCGAAGCGTAGCAAGCGTAGGGTGGGCAAAGCGTAGCGTGCCCACGCGAGGCATCGCACAATGAGGCCATGTCTCGATATCGACGCGCCAAAGTCGCAGGTGGCACCTTCTTCTTCACGGTAGCGCTCGCGCAGCGAGACAGCGCCCTGTTGGCGAGTCAGGTTAAAAACCTTCGTGCCGCCTATAGGTCCGTCTCCCTACGCATGCCGTTCAAGACCATTGCGATCTGCGTATTGCCGGATCACCTGCATGCGATTTTGGAACTGCCTTCCGGCGATGCTGACTATTCACTGTGCTGGAGCGCGATCAAGAGTGGATTCTCCAGGCATCTGCCCGTCTCCTCCAACCGCAGCGCCAGCAAGCAGGTCAAGCGCGAGAAGGGCATCTGGCAGCGCCGGTTCTGGGAGCATCAGATACGCGACGCCGAAGACTTGAAGCGTCATATCGACTACATTCACTACAATCCCGTCAAGCATGGCTTGGTTGCCAAGGTGGCCGATTGGCCACATTCAAGCTTTCATCGATATGCTCGCCAGGGAATGTTGGCGCCCGACTGGGGTGGCATTGATCCCGGCTCTGCCAAGAAGTTTGGAGAGTAGCCTTCGCGTGGGCTAAAGCCCACCCTACGCTTGCTGGGGCGGTAATTCGGAGGGGAGCCTTCGCGCGGGCTAAAGCCCACCCTACGCTTGCTAAAAGGAGCATGGGATGAAGTATCTAGACGGCCAAGAGGTGAAGCTCGGCGACAAGGTCAAACTCGTCCAAGACGCAGGCGGTGTCGTTGTGTGCTCTATCGACACGGGGGAATACTGCGATGCGTATCCGAAAACCGAGTGGGAATACTTGAAGACAGGGGTAGTGATCAATTTTCCACTTCACGGACTGATTCACTACGAGAATCCGGAGCCCGACCTTCAACTCATCTCGCGGGGGCCGATTCCGTAGCTTGAATTAAGTAGGTTGTCTACAACCTCAGGCATCCGGGGCAGTACTTTGATTCCGAAAGCGGGTTGTTCCAGAACTGGCATCGGGATTACAGCGAGCGTAGGGCGGGTCTTGACCCGCTTGTCGCGAACAGTTCCGACTCGGTTGGTCGAGAAGGCCGCTAATAGATCAAGAAACCTGCTCCGCCGGGCCGTCTCCGGAGAGATGGCGCTCGCCACGTGCCAGTCCTGGCCTTGCGGCCAGCCGTTGTCTCCGCGGGCGCCTCGTCCAGGCACGCCCGTTACGCTGCGCGGGCTCCCCTGGTGGAGACAGCCCGGCGGGCAGCAATACCGTGTTGTTAATGAGCACCGACAGCAGGCGGACCCGGGACTCGTTCGCGGATGCGCTAGCAGAGCCCTACTGGGTTAGCCCGGCAATCGTTCTACTGCGGGGAAGTTCTGGAGCCGTGAGAGGCATGGGCCGGGTGGGTGAGATCGATCCCGGTATGCCGTGGGCTTCGGTCGTTGGGCTTTCCAACGTGGAGCCTGGGTCGATGAGGAATATGCTACGCGCGCAGAGGCGGAACTCATAACGGAGTTCCGTTTTTTGGGGGCGCCGTCCGTGGCCGGACTTCACTTCCTGATCGAGCCCCAGCCCGGCCATCCATGGCCGGGCGTTCGCCGGCGTGGAGTGCCATTCAAGGCACTCCACGACAGCCCCGGCTCACCCTTCGACGGGCTCAGGGCGAACGGGTCGGCTGATCATTTCTCGTCGCTCCTGGGCCATTGATCCATGCATTGCCTACCCCGCGAGGCCTTCCCCCCACCACCTCTCTCCTGCTGCCAAGGGGAGAAGGGTTCTACAGCCGGCTTGCGTAGCGCTGAGAATAAAAAAACGGAGCAAGCCCCCCGGCATGCTCCGTAAAGACGTCGCACCTGATACCCAGTGCAGACGAGGATTTGAGTGTAGCTATGTCACCACTTCGAGACCTCAAGCTTCGCCGCAGCGCGGGATCGCCCCTCACCCCTACCCTCTCCCCGCCTGCGGGGAGAGGGGGTGGGAGTTGGTCGTTCACCCTTCGACAGGCTCAGGGCGAACGGCAATTCTCGCCGATCGCCTCGCTTACTTCGTCGTCATCTTCTGCACCGAGCTGGCGCTGAAGTAGTCGTCGCTGAAGCTCACCGTCAGGTCATACGGCTTGTCTTCGTTGAAGGCGGCGGTGATGAAGTAGCGGCCCGAGGTGAAGTGGTAGATCACTTCCGGCACGGTGAAGCTCGCCATCACGTTGGCGGCGAAGCCCACGTGGCCTTCCTGGAACTGGTAGAGCTGGTCGCGGTTGTCGTAGTCGTCCACCAGCGCGATGTTCCAGCTGTCCTCGTCGATGTAGAAGCGGCGCTTCTTGAAGGTGTGGCTGGTGCCTTCCTTCAGCGTGGCCTCCACCACCCAGACGCGGTGCAGCTCGTAGCGCGGCAACTCGGGGTTGATGTGCTTGGGACGGATCAGGTCCTTGTACTTGATGGTGTTGCCGGCGATCTTGTTGGAGTTGTAGGGGATGAAGACTTCCTTCTTGCCCACCAGCTTCCAGTTGTAGCGCTCCAGCACGCCGTTAAACATGTCCACCTGGTCGTAGAACTGGTGGCCGTCGGTGCCTTCGTACGGGTTGTCGCAGCAGACCGTCGGGGCGCGGCGGATGCGCTTGAGGCCCGGCGAGTACAGCCAGGCGGCGCGGCCCGCGGCGCCGGTGCCGGCCTTCTCGTGCACCAGGATGTAGGTGCCGGCCATGCGGGGCGGCTCCACGGTCTTGGACAGGTATTTCAGGAACTCGCCGGAGGTGGTGGTCAGCGGCACCGGCTTCTTGATCGAGCCGTAGCCGAAGGTCACGTCCTCGATGATCTTGGTCTGCTGGTAGGCGCCGTTGGGCTGCACGATGAACTGGTTGTTGTAGCGCGTGGCCGCCTCGCCGCGGAACTTCAGCTTGTGGTTCCAGACCGGCTCGGCGCCGCTCTTGGGAATCGGGAAGGGGAAGCCCAGCTTGCAGTTGTCCGGCGTATCGGTGCCCACCATCTCGCAGGTGGTGGCATTGGCGGCGGTGGCCTGGTAGATGATGTCCGGCCAGGCGACGACGCGCTTGCTCGGGTAGACGTTCATCTTGTAGCTGTCGTAGGTGTTGAGCAGCTTCTTGTGGCCTTCGCTCAGCTTGCCCACGTACTGGCCGATGTTGCCCTTGGTGATGGTGTACAGCGGCTTGTCGCCGTCGGTCTCGGGGTTGTTGGGGTACTCGCCCTTGAGCTTGCCGCGCTGCTTGCCCGGGGTCCATTCCGGGATCGTGCCTTCCTTGTTGCCGACCTTCTCGGCACCCACGGGCGTCAGTTCCTTGCCGAGCTTGGCGGCCTCGTCGGGCCCCACCTTGGCGCCGGCCGCCCCGGCGAACAGCGCGGCCGCCAGCGCCGCCGTGATCGTGATCCTGCTGTGCATCTTCCGTCTCCTCATCTGTAGGTATGGGTGCGTCAGAACTGCAGTCGGACAAAGGCGCGTGCCGTATCGCGGTCGCGGTACAGGTTGTAGGAGCCGCCGCCCGTGAACCAGGTGTAGCCGAGATTCAACGACAGGCTGGACTTGTAGCGGATTTCCAGGCCGATGTCGCCGTTCTTGCGGCCTTCCACGAAGTTGGTCGCCAGGCCCGGGGCGGTGCCCTTCACGTCGTGCTTCCAGGTCAGCTGCGGCATCAGCGAGATGCCGGGCAGCACGGACTCGTACTTGATCTGGCTGATGATCACGTAGCCCCAGGACAGCTTGTCCGGAAAGCCCCCCAGGTCCTGCTGGTGGGGGTTGAAGCGCAGGCCGTCCGGCCCCCAGGAGCAAGCCTCGTTGGTGGAACAGGCCTGGCGCGAGCGGTCGGCGCCGCTGCCGTCCGCGCCGGCGCTGGCGTGGGTGTAGGTGCCCGGCGCTTCCAGCTGCAGCTCGTCCAGGTCCGGCATGCCCGGCACCCAGGTGGCGCCCAGCTCCAGCAGGGTGATGACCTGGTCGGCGCCGAAGGGGTTGTCGGTGGCGCCGGCCACGTGGGTGGCGCCCAGGTTGAACTGGTAGCTGTCGAATTCTTCCCAGCCGCGGATATAGCTGTTGCCCGGGTTCTTGCCCACCACTCCGCCGCGGTAGGGAATGATGAACGACGGGAAGGCGCGGCCCGAACCCGGCACATGGCCGATCAGCAGGTCGAAGGTATCGCTGTAGGCGCCCGGCGTGCCGTTGGCATCCACCACGTAGTCGCTGCCCGGGTACAGGCCGATGCTGCCGTCCGGCATGGCGCCGAGGCCACCCAGGAAGTCCACCCCGAAGAACTGCAGCAGCCGGTCCACCACGCCGGACAGCGCCGGGATGCCGCCCAGCAGGGCGCCGGTCAGCGAGCCGGTGCCGGCGCAGCCCTGCCCCTGCTCGTCGCGCAGGTGGCAGTTGCTCAGCGTGGGGCCGAAGCCGGCGAACACCAGGTCTTCCAGATCCACCTGCAGCGGCTCGTCCGGGCGGTAGGCCACCTCGCCCTGCAGCGAGAAGTCGCCCAGCGTGGTGTTGAAGGACAGGCCGAACAGCTTGATGTCCTCCGGGTACTCCAGCTGGACCTTCAGGGTGTCGAAGGGCACGGCGTTGCTGGTGGCGCCGTTGGGGTCGTTGGGCCGCAGCACCGTGTGCAGCAGGGGCACGTCCGGGCAACTGGCGATGAAGCCCAGCGTGCTGCGCACGTCCTTGGCGCAGCTCTCGTCCACCGATATCACGCTGACGTAGGGATTGCGCGCGTGGTAATTCATGAAGTAGAAGCCGAACTCGGTGCCGGCGTTGAAGTCCTCGGAGTAGTACTTCAGCGCCAGGCCGTACTGGCCGCCGCCGTCCGGCTCCTTGTCCTTCAGGCGCTGCGCGGTCAGCGAGGTGTTGGTGATGCCGGACAGCGGGTTGTCGATCAGGCGCCCCACGGCCTCCGGGTCCTCCGCCGCGCCGCCGAAGCTCAGGTTGACGTTGTCGATGGCGTTGTTGCTGCCCACGTCGAGGAAGGCGAAGTAGGAGCCGGGCGCGGGCGCTTCCAGCGGCTCCCACTCGTACTGGTAGAAGGCTTCCAGCGTGGCGCCGTCGAAGGGCTCCATGGAGGCGTAGAACATGCCCACCGGCGTGAACACTTCCTCCACCAGGAAGCCGGTGCGGTAGAAGTTGTTGGCGTTGACCGGGTTCACCTGGTTGATGGAGCCGAACACCAGCAGCGTGGACTCGCCCCAGTTCACGGTCTGGCGGCCGAGCTTCACGGTCAGCTCCTTGTCGCCCCACAGCGGCAGCTTGCCGTAGACGAAGGCGTCCAGCAGCTGCAGGTCGGTGCCGATCTGGCGCAGCGTCTCGCTGTCGCTGCGCTTGCTGCGCACCACGCCGCCGGGGCCGTAGACCAGGCCGCAGGGACCGATGCCGGGGTTGCGCGAGGGCGGGCAGGCCACCGAATCGCTGCGCTGCGTCAGCGGCAGGTTGGGCAGGCCCAGGGGCAGCGGCAACACCTCGCGGCCCGGCACCGACACCGTACCCACGTCGAGCATGTTCTCCGGCGTGATGCGGTTGGGATGGTTCTCGGTGAAGTCGTTGTTGACGAAGTCGTAGAAGTACAGGCCCTTCACGAACAGGCCCCAGTCGCCGTGCGTCAGCGTGAAGTCCTGGGTGATCTTCAGCGGCGCCTGCACGATGTCGTGCTTGTCGTAGTTCAGGTTGCCGTCATCGGCATTCACCGTGAACTGGCCCGGCGAGCTGGCCAGCTTCTGAGCGGGATAGGTCTGGGTGCGGAACAGGCCCTGGCAGGCCTGGTAGAGCATGCGCCCGTCGGCGGTACGGCCGCAGACGTTCGGGTCGAGGTTGGACTTGCCCACCAGGTCACTGGCGCGATCCTGCATGCGCCAGGCGGCGCCGGCAGTGATGGTGGTGTTGAGCACGGCATTCCACTCGCCGTTGTCGTCCAGGTCGAAGCTCAGCGACCAGGCCGGCAGGCTGAACAGCGACAGCAGCAACGCCGCGGCGCGAGCCGCGGGCTTGATCTTCTCCATCATCGCAGGGGGCCCTCGTGAATCTCTAGTTGTAGTCGTCACGCCTGCCGGATCTGCGCCCGGCATTCTGCGGAGCATGCTCCCGCTCCTGTCCGGCGGTAATGAGAATTGCGGACAAGGTGTTGAGATTGGTGACCATGCCAGCGGCACGCCTCAGGGTGCCGTTCCGACAGGTATCGGGCTCTCCCCCACCGCGCCGAGCCGCTGCCGGAACCGGCCCGGCGCCTGGCCCTGCCAGCGGTTGAAGGCCCGCGAGAAGTTGGCGCCGCTGCTGTAGCCCACTTGCAGCGCCACCTGGTCCACCGGCAGGCGCGTGCCGCCGAGCAACTGTTCAGCGCGCTGCCGCAGCACACGCTCGCGCAGGTCGCGGAAGCGCAGGCCTTGGCGCCGCAGCTGGCGCTTGAGCGTGCGGGGCGACATGCACAGCCGCTCCGCGACCTCGCGCTGGCCGGGACAGGTCCCCTTGCCGGCCGCCAGCACCGCCAGGACCCGCTCCGGCAGTTGCGCGCAGGACCGGCGCAGGCGCTTGCCGCCGGATGCAGGCACGGCGCTCATAGCGTCTTCAGGTATTCGATGATCGCCTTGCGCTCGGCATCGGTCAGCGCGTCGGTGAAGGTATGGCCGCCGTTGTCCTGGCTGTAGAGCCGGGTGTTGTAGATCTTGCGCTCCTCGACCTGGGCGTTCGTCAGCGGTGTCTGCAGCAGGTTGGGGATGTTCCAGGCCAGGCCGCCGTTGGCGTAGATCACCGACAGGATCTGCTCCAGCAGCGGGTTCTTCATCGGGTCCGAGGGGTCGCATTCCAGGTAGGGCATGGCGCCGCCGACGCCACAGGGAATCTCCTCGTACTTCCAGCCCAGCTTCTGCCGGTCGTAGGCCCGCCGGAAGCTGGGGTCGAAGCCCATTACCACGTCGAGCCCGGTCTCATTGGGTGCCGAGACGCGCCGCCAGATCGGCTTGCGGTCCGAGGACTTCAGCACCTCCCAGGCATTGGGCACCGAACCGTTGTGGAAATACGGCGCCGTCGCCCAGACCCCGTACAGCGGTGGCGCCAGGTAGCCGTTCTCCCGGTCGCCGCGGATGCGGTCCAGGTTCTGGTCGCCGCAATCGTTCTCCGTGCCGCGCTGCTCGGGGTAGCCGAACCAGTCCTTTTCGAAGGTCCGCGACACTTCCTGGTCGTTGCCGTCCACTCGGCGCGGATCGGTGCCGATCAGGTCGCGCGGCACGATGTAGCCGGCGATGCCCTCCAGCTCCGGCGTCTCGAGGTAGTGGGGGTCGTGCACGAAGCGCGGCGAGTAGGCGCCGTGGCAGCTCGCGCAGGAGCCGTTGCCGCCCTTGGGCCGCTCGCGCCCCGCATTCGCCGGCAGAGCGAACAGGTCCTTGCTGTGGAACAGCACCGCCCCCTGCTCCGCCAGCGGTACATCCACCGGCTCCGGATACTTCGGCGAGCGCCGGTCGAGGACCCAGGCCGCGGCATCCTGGTCATGCTGCTCGATCCACTCGAAGGCCGCGTTGACATTGAGCGGGATGGGATTGGCGGCGCCCAGCGGCGTGAACGCGGAGACCAGGATGCGCTGCGCATCGGAGGACATGCCGCCGTCGAAGAACTTCAGCGGCCGGTGCCCGTAGTTCCACCAGACCGGCGGATCCTCGCTGCCGGTACCGCCCGAGGTCTGCATCAGCAGGTAGGGCAGCAGGTTGGCCGGCGTGACCAGGGCCGAGATGGCATTGAAGATCTGGAAATTGGTGATGTTGCCGAGGCCGCGCACCTGCGTGAAGGCCGTCAGCGCCGGCCCGATCGCATATCCCGCGAACAGGGTGTCCCTCCCGATCACGCCGATGTCGCTGAGGCTGTTGGTGCCGTAGATCGCACCCGGCAGGCCCGCTTCACCCGGCAAGCCGACCTGGCCGCTGTGGCAGGCGTGGCAGGTGCTCGCCAGCTTGCCGCTCCAGCGCCCGTCCGCCTCGCGCAGCTGCGTCCACGCGGTCGGCAACTGGCCCGAGCCGCCATCGGTCTGGTTGGGGTCTTCGCCCGGCAGTGGATAGGGATTGCGCTCCGGCCCCAGCACCACGCCCCAGCGCGCGGCCAGCAACTGGTCGTAGTTTTCGGGCCGCTTGCTCAGCCCCCAGGAGCGCCACATGTTGTTGTAGGCATCCGCCGTCAGATGGAAGCCCGGAATCACCGCCGCCGCCGGATAGTTGCCGATGAAGTTGCCGGCGGCGCCCTGCACGCCATTGCCTTTCATGATGACGCCGCCGCGCTCGATGCGCCCGCGCCAATCGCCGCAGGTCCTGGGCGCCGCGTCCTCCGGCGCCGCATCGACATGGCAGTTCTTGTAGTACGCGTTGAAGTACACCGCCTTGCCGGCGTTCACGCCCGGCTTCACCAGCGCCACCGGGCTCACCGGCAGCGCCGCGGCGTCGTCCTTGCCCTCGCAGTAGCGCGACCAGGCGTGGCCGCCGCGGTGGCCTTCCGCCAGCAGCGGCAACAGCGTGCCGGCATCGACGCCGCCCGCGAGCAGCGCCGCGCAGCCGGCACCGTTCTCGAAGCACTTGAGCAGGATCTCCATGTTCTTGTACGGCGCGCTGCCCACCGGCCAGGGCGCACCGCCGCTGTGCGGCGTCTCCTGGCCGGAGGACATCCGCAGGATGCGCGAAGTAGGATTGTTGCGTCCCAGGCGCTCCCAGCTGGCCCGGAGGTTGTCCAGGTCACGCGAGCGATCCTTGGCCAGCATGAAGTCATGGCCGTTCTCCACGTCGCCCGGCGCGCCGGGCACGTGGCAGGTGCGGCAGAAGTCGAGCTGCGGCTGCACCTTGCCGCTGAAGTGCTCCTCCAGGCTGCGCGCCGCCACGCTGCCGCCGCCCTGCAGGCCGTCGCTGCGCCCGCCGTACTCGCCGCAGCCCCCCAGCGCCAGCGCCAGCAGCCACAGGCCGGCCTTGCCGGAATGCCGAATCTTCATGCCGCTCTCCTCGATGCCCCGGCCTGGGGCCGGGGCTGTTTCTGTTTTTCGCTACAGCGTCTTCAGGTATTCGATGACCGCCTTGCGTTCCTGCTCGGTCAGCACGTCGGAGAAGTCATGCCCGCCGTTGCCGTTGCCGAGCTTGCGCGTGTCGTAGACGAAGCGCTTGTCGGCACCTCCCGGGACCAGGTCGGGCAGCACCACCAGCGCCGACCAGTTGAAGCCGGAATACAGCAGGTTCATCACGGTCTGCGTGACGGAGGGCTGCTCCGGCGCTACCGGGTTGCAGTTGAACAGCGGGTTGCCCGGCAGGTCACCGCAGGCCAGCACCTCGTGCTTCCAGCCCAGGCGCTGGAAGTCATAGGCGCGGCCGAGGCTCTGGTCGAAGCCGCTGATCTCGTCGATGGTCTGCAGCTGCCGGCGCCAGATGGCGGGCCGATCCGAGGACTTCAGCACCTGCTCGATGGTGGGCACCGAGCCGTTGTGGAAGTACGGGGCGGTGGCCCAGGTGCCGTGCAGCGGCGGGGCCTGGTAGCCGATGATCTCGCGCTCCCAGCCGCAGACGCCTTGCGGACGCATCGACAGCGGCAGGCCATCGTCGGCCAACTCCGCCGCCAGGTTCTTCGCATCCGGCGCCGTCCAGCCCTCCACGCCGTCGGGGTAACCCCAGAAGGTGGTGCCGTAGGCCTCGCGCAGATAGGGCGAAAGCTCGTCGGCACGCGCGGAGTCGGTGCGGATCACTTCCAGCGGCATCAGGTGCGCCGCCATGCCGCCCAGCACCGGGTCTTCCAGGAAAGCCGGATCGTGGACGTAGCGCGGCGAGTAGGCGCCGTGGCAGCTCGCGCAGGAGCCGTTGCCGCCGGCCGGCTTGGGCTTGCCGGCATTGGCGCCGCCGCCCCAGAGGTCCTTGCTGTGGAACAGCACCGCGCCCTGCTCCGCCAGCTTCGTATCGATGTCGCCCGGATAGACCGGCGACTCCAGCGACAGGAAGAAGGCCGCCAGGTCCTGGTCGAACTCCTCGATGCGATCGCGGTAGGCCTTGCCGTCCACCGTGATCACGGCGGCCAGTTCGCCCACGCCCGCCGCCATCACGATGCGCGTGCTGTCGATCGACTGGCTGCCGTCGAAGAACTTGCGCGCGCGGTGGCCGTAGTTCCACCAGGCCGGCGTGTCCTGCTGCTCGGCGGTGGGATGCGGTTGCGCCGAGTTCTGCGCCAGCTTCAGCGCGTTGGGGTTGAGGCCCAGGCTGTCGTAGTCCAGCAGCATGAACAGCAGCTCGAAGCCGGCCACGGCGTTGTTCTGGCCGCGCTGGTCGCCGCCCAGCGCGAAGGGATTGAGCAGCAGCGGCACGCCGATGGAGACGCCGTAGGCGCTGCCGCCGTCGGTGGCCTGCATGCCGGTGTCGGCGTTGTTGTTGCCCAGGCCCAGGTTCTTCATCGTGATCCTGCTGCCGCCGTCGCTGGCGTCGCCGATCTGTCCGCCGTGGCAGCCGAAGCAGGCCACCTCGCCGATCACGCCGGTCCATTTGCCCTGCGCGTCCTTGAGCTGGCGCTTGCCCAGCGGCAGCTGGCCGGAACCGCCGTCGCTGGCATTCGGGTCCTCGCCCGGCAGCGGGTAGGGATTGCGGAAGGGCGCGTGGTTGTAGCCGTAGCGCAGGGTATAGAGCTCGTCGAAGTTGGCCGGGCGCTGGTCCAGGCCCCACTTCTTCCAGCTGTCGTTGTAGTCCTCGGCGGTTTGCGAGCCCGCGGCCAGCGTGTCGATGAAGGCCATGCGCCCGCGCTCGCGGCGCTCGCGATAGGCACCGCAGGTCTTCGGCGCCCGCTCCTTCTCCGGCAGGTTCGCGTGGCAGTCCTGGTACCAGGCGTTGAAGTAGACGGCGCGGTTCTCGTTGACGCCCGGCCGGATCATCGTGCGCGGGTCGATGGGCAGCTCGGCATCGTCCGGCCGGTTCGCGCAGTAGGTCTCCCAGACGGTCTTGGCGTGCGTGCTGCCGAGCAGCGGCAGCAGTTCGCCCGCGTCGATCCCGCCGCTGAGGCTGCAGCCCGAGGGATTCTCGAAGCACTTCAGCAGGATCTCCATGTTCTTGTACGGCGCGCTGCCCAGCGGCCAGGGCGCGCCGCCGCTGTGCGGCGTCTCCTGTCCGGAGGACATCAGCAGGATGCGCGAGGTGGGGTTGTTCCGGCCCAGGCGCTCCCAGCTGGCCTTGAGGTGGGCCATGTCCTGCGACTTGTCGCCGGACAGCATGAAGTCATGGCCGTTCTCCACGTCGCCTGGCGCGCCGGGCACGTGGCAGGTGCGGCAGAAGTCGAGGCCGGGCTGGACGTTGCGGCTGAAGTGCTCGTCCAGGCTGCGCGCGGCGGTGCCGCCGCCCGGGACCGGGTCGCTGCGCCCGGGCGCGCAGGCCGCCAGCAGCAGTACGGACAGGGCCAGCGCCCATGGGCCGAGCACGGCCCTCCTCATCGCTTGATGCTGCATTCCTCTCCTCCGGTCCCGCTATTCTTATAAAAGGGGCATTTGTTGCCTTTTGTAATAGGTAACATTAGTTGCCGTTTGGCGTCAAGGATGAATCGTGAACGAAGCAGTCAAACCCCCGCACAACCCCGCTTTCGTGGCCCGCAAGCCGCAGCAGCAGCGCGCCAAGGACCGCGTGGACCTGGTGCTGGCGGCGGCGGAGGAATTGCTGCTGGAGGCGGGGCTGTCGGGCTTCTCGATCCCCACGCTGGCGGAGCGCCTGGAGTTCCCGCGGGCGACGATCTACAAGTTCTTTCCCACCCCCTATGCCCTGCTCAACGAGCTGGCGGAGCGCCAGCTGGCGGCGCTGGAGGAGCACCTGGCGGCCTACGCGGAAAGCATCGCGCAGGCCAGCGACTGGCAGGAGATGGTGACGCGCATGATCCACGCCGCCGCCGACTACTACAGCCGACACCCTGCGGCGCAGGTGGTGCTGCTGACCGGACCCATATCCGATGCCAGCTTCCGCGCGCTGGAATACACCATCGCCCGCCTCGGCACGCTGACGCGCACGCTGTTCGCGCAGCGCGGTATCGCGGTGCCCGAGGACTCGCCCGACATCGCGGCGCTGGCGGTGGAGTTCGGCACGGCGAGCTTCCGCATGAGCTATTTCCTGCACGGACGCATGACGCCGGAGTACACGCAGGCGGGCGCGGACGTGATGCTGGCCTTCCTGGCGAAGCGGCTGGGGCTGGCGCTGCGCTGACTGCAAGCCGCGTGCATCGGCGCACGTCCTGCGGAAACCCTCTCCCGCCCCCCCCGGGCCGCCCTCTCCCGCAAGCGGAGAGGGGAACAAGACGAAGAAGGGGCGCCGAGGCGCCCCTTCTTCGTTCTCGTCACCCGTTACAGCGTCTTCAGGTACTCGATGATCGCCTGCCGCTCCTGGTCGGTGAGCACGCTGGTGAACTCGTGGCCGCCGTTGTCCTGGCTGTAGTAGTTCGTGTTGTAGACCTTGCGGTCCTCGATCTGCTGGCTGGTGAAGATCGGCAGGTTGAGCAGGTTCCAGGCCAGACCGCCGTTGGCCCACACCAGGCCCAGCAGGTCCTGAACCGTGCCACCGCCGCTGGGATTGCAGTCGATGAAGGGCATCGAGCCGGTGCCGCAGGGCAGCGCCTCGTAGTTCCAGCCCATGTGCGGAGCGTTGTAGCCGGTCTCCAGGCTGTAGTCGAAGCCGGCAATGCCGTTGTCGATGGCCGGGCGCGACAGGCGGCGCCAGATGGGCTTGCGGTCCGCCGGCTTGAGCACCTCCCAGACACTGGGCACGGCGCCGTTGTGGAAGTACGGCGCGGTGGCCCAGACGCCGTACAGCGGCGGGGCCAGGTAGCCGAGCTCACGGTCGCCGCGCACGGCGGCGTCATTCTGAGAGCCGCAGGTCGGCACGCCCTGCTCGTTCTTCGGGCCGTCGTTGTAGGCGAACCAGTTCTGGCGCGCATAGTTCGACACCACCTGGCTGTGGCCGTCGAGGCGCCGGGTGTCGGTGGCGATGATGTCGATCGGCGTGACATACGCGGCGATGCCTTCCAGCAGCGGCGTCGCCAGGAAGGCGGGATCGTGGACGTAGCGCGGCGAGTAGGCGCCGTGGCAGCTGGCGCAGGAGCCGTTGCCGCCTTCGGGACGGCGCACCGGATTGTCCAGGCCCGCGCCCCACAGGTCCTTGCTGTGGAACAGGATCGCGCCCTGCTCCGCCAGCGCGGTGTTCACCTCGCCGAGCTTGCCCTCCGGCCACTTCGGCGAGCGCATCGACATCATCCAGCTGTCGCCGTCCTGCATGTGGTCCTTGATCCACTGCTTGCCTTCGACATTGTTCGGCGAGGCGACGTTGGGAAAGTGGAAGGACAGCTCGATGCGCTTGGCGTCCGTGGGCATGCCGGCGTCGAAGAACTTCATCGGACGGCTGCCGACGTTCCACCACACCGGCGGGTCCTCGGTGCCGGTGGAAGGCTGGGTCTGCACGGTGAGATAGGGGATCAGCGCATCGAACAGCGTCAGCGTGCCGAACAGCTGGAAGTTGGTGATGTTGCCGGTGCCGCGCACCTTGTTCTGCGAGATCACCGCCAGCAGCGACTGCTGCGGCGCGATGCGGCCCAGGTCGGTGAACATCACGGTGATGTCGGAGATGGAGTTGGTGCCGTACATCGGGCCCAGGCCCTCGCCGTCCGCCGCCTTGCCGACGGCGCCGCCGTGGCAGATGTTGCAGGTGACACCGACATTGCCGGTCCAGCTGCCGTCCGGGTTGCGCAGCTGCGTCAGGCCCAGCGGCAGCTGGCCGCTGCCGCCGTTGCTGGCATTCGGGTCTTCACCGGGCAGCGGATAGGGATTGCGCTTGTCCGGCAGCGGCATGCCCCAGCGCTCGGCCATGAGCTGGTCGAAATTGTCGGGGCGGCTGGGCAGACGCAGCACGCGGTCCCACAGCGTGTTGTAGTCCTCGGCCGGGAAGGCGAAGGCGGGGTCCGGCGAGTCGCCGCCGAACATGGTGCCGGCACCGATCTCGCCGGTCGCCGCCACCAGGCGATAGCCGCGCTCGGAGCGGGCCCGCAGCTCGCCGCAGGTGCCCGGGTGGTTGTCCTCCTGGCAGGTCTTCCAGTAGGCGTTCATCAGGACGGCCTTGTCCTTGTCGATGCCCTCCACCACCAGCTCGCGCGGATCCTGCGGCACCTCGGTGCTGTCGGGCTTGCCCGCGCAGTAGTCGAACCAGTAGTGGCCGCCGCGCCGGCTGCCCAGCAGGGGCAGCAGCTCGCCCGGGTCCACGCCGCCGCTGAGGCTGCAGGTGGCCGGGTTCTCGAAGCACTTGAGCAGGATCTCCATGTTCTTGTACGCCGCGCTGCCGACCGGCCAGGGCGCGCCGCCGCTGTGCGGGGTTTCCTGCCCGGAGGACATCAGCAGGATGCGCGAGGTGGGATTGTTGCCGCCCAGGCGCTCCCAGCTGTCGCGCAGCTTCTGCAGGTCATCCGCTCGGCTGGAGGAGAGCATGAAGTCCCTGCCGTCCTCCACGTCGGCGACGCCGCCGGGGACATGGCAGGTGCGGCAGAAGTCGAGGCCGGGCTGCACGTTCTGGCTGAAATGCTCGTCCAGGCTGCGCGCCGTGCTGCCGTCACCGGATACCGTGTCGCTGCGCCCCGGAGCGCAAGCCGACAACCCCGCGCACAGCAACACCGCCGCCAGCCGCGGCGCCGTCATCCCGAATCTCTTCACAGGCCTCTCCCGAAGCGCACCGACAAAAATAGTTACTTATGTAACTTTAACAAAAGTAAGGTTCTCGACCTTCCACTGTCAAGCCAGGCCCCGACACCATTGCAGGCCGCGCCGGAGCAAGGCTTTCGCGGAACCGGCCGGGCGCCATGCCCATCCAGCGCTGGAAGGCGCGCGAGAAGTTGGCTCCGCTGCTGTACCCCAGCCGATCGGCGATCGCCTCCACCGTCAGGCCCGGCCGGGTCAACAGCTCCGATGCACGCTCGCGCCGCACGCCATCCAGCAGTTCGCGATAACTGGCACCGGCATCACGCAGATGGCGCTTGAGCGTTCGCGTGGACACGCAGAGCTTCAGCGACATCTCACGCAGCGTCGGGTAGCCCCCTTGGGTCCGCGCCTGCAGTTCGGCCCGGACGAGCCGGGCCAGCGCCTTGCGGCGGGAAAGCCCGGCCATGGCAAGGCCATCCTCCGCGGTTCCCGCATGGCGATCCCTCGCATCCATGGCCGTCCTCCCAGCCTGCGAATTCGCTACTTATGTAACCTTGCAAGAAAGTTACTCTTGTAACTTTAATCCGTCAAGCGGCTGAATTTCCCCCCAGGCCGTCCATTCGACCGCTCGGCCGCCCCGGAAAGTTACTGCTGTAACTTCCGCGACCGGGTATTCTTGTTTTCCATGAACATTGCCGTAGACCAGCGCGCCCTCGCCCGCCTGCCCCAGCAGCAGCGGGCCATCGACCGTTTCGAACTGGTGCTGCAGGAAGCGCAGACCCTGCTGGCGGAAGAAGGACTGGCGGGCTTCTCGATCCCGGCCGTGGCCGCGCGCCTGGGCTATACCCGCGCCAGCATCTACAAGTTCTTCCCCACGCCCTATGCCGTGCTGAACGAACTGGTTCGCCGCCATTTCGCGGGGCTGGAGCAGACCCTGGTGGCGGATGCGGCACAGCTGGCCAGGCGCGACTGGCAGGACGTGGTGCGCGCCATCGTCCATGCCGCCGCCGCCTTCCATAACGAACACCCCACCGGGATGATGCTGGCCCTGGGCGGCGCGGTGACCGACGAGAGCTACCGCAGCTATGAACTGACCGTGCGCCATCTCGGCGGCCTGGCGCGGCAGCTGCTGCAGGCGCGCGGGCTGACGGTGGCCGCCGAACCGGTGGACGTGGCGACCCTGGCGGTGGACGTGGCCACCACCTGCTTCCGGCACTCCTACATCGCCCACCGCCTCATCACGCCGGACTACGAGCGCGCGGCGGCCGACGTGATGATCGACTTCCTCGCCCGCCAGCTCGGCCTGCAGAAAGCCTGAACGCAGCCGCCGGTTTGACGCTGCGGGGCTGTCTCACTATCATTTGCGCCCCTCGGACAGTTAGCTCAGCGGTAGAGCATCGCTTTCACACGGCGGGGGTCACAGGTTCAAGCCCTGTACTGTCCACCAAACGAGAAGACAAAGGCCTGCAGCGATGCAGGCCTTTGTCGTTTCTGCCCCGCGGGGTTGAGCCCCGCCCCGTTCGCCGCTAGGCTGCGCCCCTTTCCCGCCGCCCCTGCCCCGCCATGACCGCCGTCCGCCCCCTGATGCTGGCCATCCAGCAACGCGATCTCGAAGCCGCCAAGGCCGCGCTGGAGCGCGATGCCTCCCAGGCCACCGACGCCATTCCCGGCGGGCTGTCGCCGCTGATGTTCGCGCTCTACAACGGCGCGCTGGAGATCGCCCAGCTGCTGAAGGGCTTCCGCCCGCTGGACGTGTTCGAGGCCGCGGCAATGAACGATGCCCGCCGCGTGGCGGAGCTGGTGGCGGCCAAGCCGGAGCTGACGAAGGAGTACAGCCCGGACGGCTGGACGCCGATGCACCTGGCGGCCTTCCTCGGCGCCCGCGAATCGCTGTTCGTGTTGCTGGGCCTGGGTGCGCCGATGGAAGCGGTGTCGCAGAACCCGATGAGCAACACGCCGATGCATGCCGCCATCGCCGGCCCGGCCGGCGAGGCGCTGGCACCGCTGCTGATCGGCTTCGGGGCGGACGTGAAGTACGTGGGCGGCAGCGGCGTCAGCGCGCTGCACCTGGCGGCCTCGCGCGGCTTCGACGGCCTGTGCAAGCTGCTGCTGTCGCGCGGTGCCGACCGCCTGGGCAAGACCGAGGACGGCAAGAACGCCGCCGAGATCGCCCGCGAGCGCGGTCACCTGAACACGGCAGCGATCCTGGACCTGGCGGGCTGATCGTTACCCGCTGTCGCGGGAGCGGCGCGAGTCGTGATCTCCGTCATGGGACATCGCAACTGGCGCCGCCCCCACAAAAATGAAGCCTCGCAGGAGCGGCCGTGGGCCGCGATGGGCTAGGCAGGAACTCCGAGGGTCGCGGCCAACGGCCGCTCCTAGGGGGTTGTCGCCTTGCCGCGCCGCGCGCGGAAGAATTCGCGCAGGATCTGGCCGCACTCCGCCTCCAGCACGCCGCCCTGCCAGGGCAGCCGGTGGTTGAGGCGCGGATGGGCGATGACGTCATACACCGAGTGCACGCCGCCGGCCTTGGGGTCCGGCGCGCCGTAGACCAGCCGGCCGATGCGCGCATGCACGATGGCGCCGGCGCACATCACGCAGGGTTCCAGCGTGACGTACAGCGTGGTGTCGAGCAGGCGGTAGTTGCCGACACGCTGCGCCGCGGCGCGCATGGCCAGCATCTCGGCATGCGCGCTGGGGTCGTGGTCGCCGATGGGCCGGTTCCAGCCCTCGCCGATGATGCGGCCTTCCTTCACCAGCACCGCGCCCACCGGCACCTCGCCCGCCTCCTGCGCACGGCGCGCCAGCAGCAGCGCATGGCGCATCCAGTGCTGGTCTTCCGGCGTGAAGGTCTCGGACATGGGGTCGGCGGGGATTGAACGGCGGGCCGTATCAATACCAGCAAATCGCCGCGCCGTCAGCGGCCGCGGCTTCAGGCGGTGACCGCCACCGGGCTGCGCTCGGCGAACTGTCCGTTCCAGTAGGGGTAGTAGGGATAGGCCGGGGTGACGCGGCTGGCGGCGTCGAGCCGCGACATCTGCGCGGCACTGAGCTGCCAGCCGAGGGCACCGAGGTTCTGCTGCAACTGCGCTTCGTCGCGCGCGCCGATCAGCACGCTGGACACGGTGGGCCGCTGCAGTAGCCAGTTGATCGCGATCTGCGGCACGGTCTTGCCGGTTTCCGCGGCGATCTCCTCCAGGGCGTCGATCACGCGGTAGAGCCGCTCCTCCTCCACCGGCGGCGCAAAGCCGGCGGTCTCGTGCAGGCGGCTGCCCGGCGGCAGCGGCTTGCCACGGCGGATCTTGCCGGTGAGGCGGCCCCAGCCCAGCGGGCTCCACACCAGGGCGCCGATGCCCTGGTCGATGCCCAGGGGCATCAGCTCCCATTCGTAGTCGCGCCCGATCAGCGAATAGTAGGCCTGGTTGGCGACATAGCGCTCCAGGCCGTGTCGATCCGAGGCGGCCAGCGATTTCATCAGCTGCCAGCCGGAGAAGTTGGAGACGCCGAGATAGCGCAGCTTGCCCTCGCGCACCAGCTGGTCCAGCGTGCGCAGCACCTGCTCCACCGGCGTCATCGCGTCGAAGGCATGCAGTTGCAGGATGTCGATGTGGTCCGTGTCCAGGCGCTTGAGCGCGGCGTGCACGCCCTCGACCAGGTGCTGGCGCGAGGAGCCGGCGTCATTGGGGCCCTGCCCCAAGCGCAGGGAAATCTTGGTGGAGAGGATCGCGCGCTGGCGGCGGCCCTTCAGCGCGGCACCGAGGATTTCCTCCGAGGCGCCGCCGGAATAGGCGTCGGCGGTGTCGAACAGGCTGACGCCGGCATCCAGGCAGATATCGACGATACGGCCTGCGGCGGCGACATCGGTATTGCCCCAGGCGCTGAACAGCGGGCCCTGCCCGCCGAAGGTGCCGGCGCCGAAGCCGAGTGCGGGAACCTTGAAGCCCGAATGACCGAGAAGGCGGTATTCCATAGTCTTGCTCCGGAAGAATGGAGGGAGGTGCGGCGCTCAGGCCGCGGTTTCGCAGGCGGCGGGGCCGCGCCGCGCGCGGCCGGCCCAGGCCAGCGCCAGTCCGGCCAGCGTGAACAGCAGGGCGACCGTGCCGAGCGTGCGCAGGCCGTGGCCCTGCGACAGGGTCAGGCTGCCGGCGGCGGCGCCCAGGGCATTGCCGAGATTGAACGCGGCGATGTTGAGGCTGGAGGCCAGCGTCTGGCCGGTGCCGGAGGCGGCCTCCAGCACGCGCAGCTGCAGCGGCGCCACCGTGGCGAAGGCCGCCACGCCGAGCACGCCGAAGAACAGAGCGGCGGCCCAGGGCGTGCCGATGGCCAGCGGCATCGCCGCGAACACCAGGGCCAGCGCGGCCAGCGTGGCGGGCACGGCCTTGGCCGGCGCACGGTCGGCCAGGCGGCCGCCCCCGATGTTGCCGGCGGCCAGGCCGACGCCGAACAGCAGCAGGATCGCCGACACGGTCTCGGCGGAGACGCCGGTGACGTCGATCAGCAGCGGCTGCACGTAGGTGTAGACGGCGAACACGCCGGCGAAGCCCATCACCGTGATCGCCAGGCCCAGCAGCACCTGCGGCCGCAGCAGCACCGCCAGTTCCTCGCGCAGCGGTGCCGGCCGGATGCGCGGCGCGGCCGCGGCCGGCACGAACAGCGCGATGATGGCGAAGGCCAGCAGGCCGATGACCACCACCGCCCAGAAGGTGGCGCGCCAGCCCAGGTGCAGACCCAGCCAGGCGCCTGCCGGCACGCCCAGCAGGGTGGCGGCGGTGAGGCCGGTGAACATGATGGCGATGGCCGATGCGCGGCGCTCCACCGGCACCAGGCCGGTGGCCACGATCGAGCCGACGCCGAAGAAGGTGCCGTGGGCCAGGGCCGTGACGACGCGCGCCGCCATCAGCCAGCCATAGTCGGGCGCCAGCGCGCAGGCCAGGTTGCCCAGGGTGAAGATGGCCATCAGCCCCAGCAGCACGAGCTTCTGCGGGAGCGCGCGGGTGGCGATGGTCAGCAGCGGCGCGCCGACGGTGACGCCGAGCGCGTAGCCGGAGATCAGCAGGCCGGCATCGTCCACGGACACCTGCAGGTCGGCGGCGACCTGCTGCAGCAGGCCCATGATGACGAATTCCGTGGTGCCGATCCCGAAGGCGCCGGCGGTCAGTGCGAGGAGTGCGATGGGCATGGTGGCGCGCACTGTATGCCCCGGGCCCCCGGATGAATATCCGGATACGAGGACGTACACTTGTGACTTCAATTCACAGATGGATCCGCCATGGCCCGCACCGAGATCAACCGCTCCGGCGAGATGGAGGCCTTCGTGCGCGTGGTGGACCGCGGCGGCTTCTCCGCGGCGGCGCGAGCGCTGGGCATGACGCCGTCCGCGATCAGCAAGCTGGTGGGACGGCTGGAGGCGAGGCTCGGCGCCCAGCTGGTGCATCGCTCCACGCGCAAGCTGCAGCTCACGGCGGAGGGCCAGCAGTTCTATGAGGCCAGCCGGCGCGTGCTGGCGGACATGGACGAGGCCGAGCACGGCGTCGCCACCGGCGCCGCGCCGCGCGGGCGCGTCAGCATCAATACCAGTACCTCCTTCGGCTCGCAGGTGCTGCTGCCGCTGCTGCCACGCTTCCTGGAGCAGTACCCGCAGCTGGCGCTGGATGTGGCGCTGACCGACCGCGTGGTGGACCTGATCGACGAGCGCGCCGACATCGCGGTGCGCTGGGGCCCACTGCCCTCCTCCGCACTGGTGGCGCGCCGGCTGGGGGAGACGACGCAGGTCATCGTCGGCTCGCCGGGCTATCTCGCGCGGCAGGGCTTGCCCCGGAAGCCGGAGGATCTGCGCGCGCACCAGCAGCTGGATTTCAGCTACCGCCGCCGCGTACCGGACTGGCCGCTGCGTGTGGGCGGCAAGGCGGTCGATGTTCCGGTGCAGGGCCGCCTGCGCAGCAGCGACGGCGAGGCACTGCGGCAGATGGCGGTGGCGGGACTGGGACTCGCACGCCTGTCGCGCTACCACGTCCAGGCCGACCTCGACGCCGGCCGGCTGGTGGCGGTGCTGGAGAAGTACAACCCGATGGAGACCGAGCCGATCCACGCCGTCTACCTCGGCAAGCCGGGCAGCCTGCCGGCGCGGGTGCGGGCGGTGCTGGATTTCCTGGTGGAGCAGCTGGCGCGGGATGCGCGCCTCAGCCGGCCGCCGTCGAGGATGCGGCCCTGATCCCCGGAGTCCTCCGGCTCAGCCGCGCTGATCCAGGCGCCACTGCCGCGGCGACAACCCGGTCTGCGCCTTGAACACGCGCGACAGCGCCGCCTCGCTGCCGTAGCCGACGTCGTGGACGATCATCTTCAGTGAGCGTCCACGGCGCAGCGCCTGCTGCGCCAGGCCGATGCGCCAGGCCTGCAGGTAGGCGCCCGGCGTGCAGCCCACCACCTCGCGGAAGCTGCGGGCGAAGACGCTGCGCGACATGCCCGCGGCTTCGGCGAGCGCCTCCAGCGACCAGTCCTGCGCCGGCTTTTCGTGCATGGCGATCAGGGCGTGGCGCAGGCGCGCATGCGACATGCCCGCCAGCATGCCGCCCCGCACCCGGCCCTGCTCCATCAGCTGGCGCAGCACCTGGATCAACACGACCTCGAACAGGCGGTCGAGCAGGGCCTGGCGGCCGCAGTTCTGCTGGAAGGCCTCGTCGAACAACAGCGACAGCACGCCCTCGGCGCCCTGCAGGTCCTCCAGCGCCATGCAGGTGAAGGGCGGCAGGGCGGCGGCGATGGGATTGGCGGCCTCGCCGCCGAAGCTGACCTGGGCACAGGCGAAGTCCGCGCCGCTGTCGGGGTCGGTGATGAAGCGGTGCGCCATCGGCCGCGGGTACAGCAGCAGGCTCGGGCGCGTGATCTCCGCCGCCGTCACGCCGCCATGCCGGACCTCCACGCGACCGCGCCGGATGAGGTGGATCTGGCCGGTATCCCCCGAGCCGTCCAGCTCGTTGATGCCGCAGAGGGCCCCGGCATGGAACACCCGGGCGCTGACCGTGAAGCGTTCCAGCAGGGCGGCAAGGCGGTCGGCCATTCGGCACTCCTGATCAAATTTTAAGGACTTTCTGCAACCAATCGTACTCCCATCGGGCGCAAAGTTCCTCCTGCCGATTGGCACCACCCTTTCCACGAAGCAGGAGTCCACCATGTCCATCGCCAAGATCCTCTACACCGCCGAAGCGACCTCCACCGGAGGCCGCGAAGGCCGCTCCACCTCCTCCGACGGCGTCCTCGACCTGCAGTTGTCCACGCCGCGCGAACTCGGCGGCGCCGGCGGCCCCGGCACCAACCCGGAACAGCTTTTCGCCGCCGGCTATTCGGCCTGCTTCCTCGGCGCACTGAAGTTCGTGGCCGGCCAGGCCAAGGTCGCGCTGCCGGCCGATACGCAGATCACCGGCCGCGTCGGCATCGGCCAGATCCCCACCGGCTTCGGCATCGAGGTGGAGCTGCGCATCCGCGTGCCCGGCCTGGCCCGCGAGCAGGTCCAGGCGCTGGTCGACAAGGCGCACATCGTCTGCCCGTACTCCAACGCCACGCGCGGAAACATCGACGTCTCGCTGGTGCTGGTCGATTGAGCCCCCTACCCCACGACAGGAGCATTCCCATGAAAAACCTGCATCGCTTCTTCCTGCTGCCGGCGCTGGCGCTCGCAGCCACCCTCCAGGCCCACGCGGCCTCCCCTGCCGCCATCGAGAAGACGGCCAGCACCATCACCACGCGCGACGGCGTGCAGCTCTACTACAAGGACTGGGGCCCGCGTGACGGCCAGGTCGTGACCTTCAGCCACGGCTGGCCCTTGAGCTCGGACAGCTGGGAATCGCAGATGATGTTCCTGGCCTCGAAGGGCTACCGCGTGGTCGCCCACGACCGCCGCGGCCATGGACGCTCCAGCCAGCCCTGGGAAGGCAACGACATGGACCACTACGCCGACGATCTCGCTGCGGTGATCGAGGCCCTGGACCTGAAGCAGGTGACCCTGGTGGGCTTCTCCACCGGCGGCGGCGAGGTGGCGCGCTACATCGGGCGCCACGGCACGGCCCGCGTGAAGAAAGCCGTGCTGGTCAGCGCCGTCACGCCGCTGATGCTCAAGACGCCGGACAACCCGGGCGGAACGCCGCTGGAAGTGTTCGACGGCCTGCGCAAGGCCTCGCTGGAGAACCGCTCGCAGCTCTACCTGGATCTCGCCTCCGGCCCCTTCTACGGCTACAACCGGCCGGGCGCCAAGTCCTCGCAGGGCCTGATCCAGTCGTTCTGGGTGCAGGGCATGCAGGGCGGCCACAAGAACACCTACGACTCGATCGCGGCGTTTTCGGCCACCGACCTGCGGCCGGACCTGAGGAAGTTCGACGTGCCGACGCTGCTGATCCACGGCGACGACGACCAGGTGGTGCCGATCGACGCCAGCGCGCGGGCCGCGGTGAAGCTGATCCGCAATGCCAAGCTGATCGTCTACCCGGGCGCGCCGCATGGGCTGCCGGATACGCACAAGGAGCGGCTGAACCAGGACCTGCTGGAGTTCCTGAAGCGTTGAGACGGCAGCCGGAAAGAAAGAACCCCACGCGACGCGTGGGGTTCTTTCTTTCCGCTACTCCCATTCGATGGTAGCCGGCGGCTTGCCGGAGATGTCGTAGACCACTCGGGATACACCGGGAATCTCGTTGACGATGCGGCGCGAGCAGACGTCCAGCAGTTCGTAGGGCAGATGCGCCCAGTGGGCCGTCATGAAGTCGATGGTCTGCACGGCGCGCAGGGCGATGACGGGCTCGTAGCGGCGGCCGTCGCCGGTGACGCCCACGCTCTTCACCGGCAGGAATACGGCGAAGGCCTGGGAGGTCTTGTCGTACCAGCCGCTCCGGCGCAGTTCCTCGATGAAGATGTGGTCGGCCAGGCGCAGGGTATCGGCGGCGGCCTTGGTGACCTCTCCGAGGATGCGCACGCCCAGGCCGGGGCCCGGGAAGGGATGGCGGTAGACCATCTCGCGCGGCAGGCCGAGCTCCACGCCGATGGCGCGCACCTCGTCCTTGAACAGCTCGCGCAGCGGCTCCACCAGCTTCATCTTCATGCGCTCGGGCAGGCCGCCGACGTTGTGGTGGCTCTTGATGACGTGGGCCTTCTTGGTCTTGCCGCCGGCGGACTCGATGACGTCCGGGTAGATGGTGCCCTGGGCCAGGAAGTCGATGCCCTGCAGCTTGGCCGACTCCTCCTCGAACACCTCGACGAACAGGCGGCCGATGATCTTGCGCTTGGCCTCCGGATCGCTGACGCCGGCCAGCTCGCGCAGGAAGCGCTCCTCGGCATCCACGCGGATGACCTTCACGCCGAGGTGGTCGGCGAAGATCTTCATGACCTGGTCGCCTTCCTGGTGGCGCAGCAGGCCGTGGTCCACGAAGACACAGGTCAGCTGCTCGCCGATGGCCTTGTGCAGCAGGGCGGCGACCACGGAGGAGTCGACGCCGCCGGACAGGCCCAGCAGCACCTTGGACGTTCCGACCTGCTTGCGCACGGTCTCGATGGCGTCCTCGATGATGCGGCCCGGCTTCCAGGCGTCGCCGCAGCCGCAGATTTCGTGCAGGAAGCGCGAATAGATGCGCGCGCCCTGGGTGGTGTGCGTGACCTCCGGGTGGAATTGCAGGGCGTAGTAGTTCCGCGACTCGTCGGCCATGCCGGCGATCGGCACGTCCTTGGTGGAGGCGATGCGCTTGAAGCCCTCGGGCAGTTGCGAAACGTGGTCGCCGTGCGACATCCACACGTCGAGCAGGCCGTGGCCCTCGTCGTTGACGCGGTCCTCGATGTCCTTGAGCAGGCGCGATTGGCTGTGCGCCCGGATCTCGGCATAGCCGAATTCCTTCACCGAGCCCGGATCGACCTTGCCGCCCAGTTGCGCGGCCATGGTCTGCATGCCGTAGCAGATGCCCAGCACCGGCACATTCAGGTCCCAGACCGCCTGCGGCGCGGCGGGGGCGTTCGGCTCGATCACCGATTCCGGTCCGCCGGACAGGATCACGCCCTTGGGCGCGAAGGCACGGATGTCCTCGTCCGTCATGTCCCAGGGATGCAGCTCGCAGTACACGCCGAGTTCGCGCACGCGGCGGGCGATCAGCTGCGTGTACTGGCTGCCGAAATCGAGGATCAGGATCTTGTCGCTATGGATGTTCATGGACGTCATGTGAAAAGCCCCGGCGAGGCCGGGGCGTGGTTCTCTTACTCGGCGCGGTAGTTCGGTGCTTCCTTGACGATCGTCACGTCATGGACATGCGATTCGCGCATGCCCGCCGAGGTGATCTTCACGAACTTGGTGCGCGTGCGCATCTCTTCCATGTTCTGGCAGCCGGTGTAGCCCATGCTGGCGCGCAGGCCGCCGACCATCTGGTGGACGATGGCGGACATCGGGCCCTTGTAGGCGACGCGGCCCTCGATGCCTTCCGGCACCAGCTTCTCGACCTCGGCCGTGGTGTCCTGGAAGTAGCGGTCCTTGGAGCCCTGCGCCATGGCGCCCATGGAGCCCATGCCGCGGTAGGACTTGTAGGAACGGCCCTGCCAGAGCTCGACCTCGCCCGGAGCTTCCTCGGTGCCGGCCAGCATGGATCCGACCATGACGGCATAGGCGCCGGCCGCCAGGGCCTTGGCGAAGTCGCCGGAGTAGCGGATGCCGCCGTCGGAAATGAACGGGATGCCGCTGCCCTTCAGCGCCGCGGCCACGCTCATCACGGCGCCGATCTGCGGCACGCCGACGCCGGCGACGACGCGGGTGGTGCAGATGGAGCCGGGACCGATGCCGACCTTGACCGCGTCGGCGCCGGCCTTGACCAGGGCCAGGGCGGCGTCGCCGGTGGCGATGTTGCCGCCGACCACCTGCAGGTCGGGGTAGGTGTGCTTGATCCAGGACACGCGGTCCAGCACGCCCTTGGAATGGCCATGGGCGGTGTCGACCACCACCAGGTCCACGCCGGCCTCCACCAGGGCGGCGACGCGCTCCTCGGTGTCGCCGCCGGTGCCGACCGCGGCACCGACGCGCAGGCGGCCCTTCTCGTCCTTGCAGGCCATCGGGAAGTCCTTGGACTTCTGGATGTCCTTGACGGTGATCATGCCGCGCAGCTGGAAGCCGCCGTTGACCACCAGCACCTTCTCGATGCGGTGCTCGTGCAGCTTGGCGATGACTTCCTCGCGCGAGGCGCCTTCCTTGACCGTCACCAGGCGCTGCTTGGGCGTCATGATGCGGGAGACCGGCTCGTCGTAGCGGGTCTCGAAGCGCAGGTCGCGGCTGGTGACGATGCCGACCAGTTCCTTGCCGTCCACCACCGGCACGCCGGAGATGCGATTGGCGCGGGTCAGCTTGAGCACCTCGCCCACGGTCATGGTGGGGGGGACGGTGATCGGATCGGTGATGACGCCGCTTTCGTACTTCTTGACCGAACGGACCTCGGCGGCCTGGCGGGCCGGGGTCAGGTTCTTGTGGACGATGCCCATGCCGCCTTCCTGGGCCAGGGCGATGGCCAGCTTGGCCTCGGTCACCGTATCCATGGCTGCGGACAGCAGCGGGATGTTCAGCCGGATGCGCCGGGTCAGCTGGGTGGAGGTATCTACTTGCCGCGGAAGGACTTCGGAATACGCGGGCAAGAGCAGAACGTCGTCGAAGGTGAGGGCTTCGCTCTCGATTCTCGTCATTAACATGGCTCCAAAACGATATTATACAGAGGTACCGGCTCCCTTTCGATGGCCCGGTCATTATTCATGCCGCCATCCGACCGCCCCCAGGACCCCGCCCGCCGTACCGTCTACCAGGTCTCCGAGCTGGCCGAGACCCTGCGCGGCCTGCTGGAGGACAGCCTGCCGCGGGTCTGGATCCAGGGCGAGATCTCCAATTTCTCCCGGCCGGCCTCGGGCCACTGGTATTTCACGATCAAGGACGCCCGCGCCCAGCTGCGCTGCGCCATGTTCCGCAATGCCAACCTGCACGTGCGGCCGCCGCCCCGCGACGGCGACCTGGTGCTGCTGCGCGCCCAGGTCACGGTCTACCCGGCCCGCGGCGAGCTGCAGCTGGTGGTGGAGCATATGGAACCGGCCGGCCAGGGCGCCCTGCTGCGCGCCTTCGAGGAGCTTAAGCGCCGCCTGGCCTCCGAGGGCCTGTTCGACGAACACCTCAAGCGCGAACTGCCGGCGGTGCCGCGCCGCATCGGCGTCATCACCTCCGGCACGGGGGCGGCGCTGCAGGACATCCTCAGCACACTGTCGCGCCGCTTCCCGCTGGCCGAGGTGGTCCTGGCCGCGGTACCGGTGCAGGGGCCGGAGGCCGCGCCGGCCATGATCCGCGCGCTGCGCGAGCTGCCCCGGACGAACCCCGACGTGATCCTGCTGGCCCGCGGCGGCGGCTCGCTGGAGGACCTCTGGGCCTTCAACGACGAGCAGCTGGCCCGCGCCATCCGCGCCTGCCCTGTGCCGGTGGTCAGCGGCGTGGGCCACGAGATCGATTTCACCATCGCCGACTTCGCCGCCGACCACCGCGCGCCCACGCCCACCGGCGCGGCCGAGGCGGCGAGCCCCGACATCGCCGAATGGGCGGAGCGCCTGCTGGCCCGCGAGCGCAGCCTGGCGCATGCGCTGCAGCGCGCCCTGCGCCAGGACGGCGAGCGCCTGGAGCGGCAGGTCCGCCGTCTGGAACTGCTGCATCCCGGCCGCCGCCTGCGCGACGCCGCGCAGCGCCTGGATGAACTGGGAACCCGCCTGCAGGCGGCGGTGCAGCAGCGCCTGGAGCGCGGCGGCCAGCGCCGGCAGCATCTCCATGCCCGCCTGGGCACGGCCACGCCGCTGCTGGCCATCGCCCAGCAGCGGCGCAAGCTGGACCATGCCCGCGACCTGCTGCGCGGCCGCCTCGGTCTTTCGCTGCAGCAGGCGCAGGCGCGCCTGGGGCGCAGCGATTCGCTGCTGGCCAGCCTCAACCCGCGTGCCGTGCTGGAGCGCGGCTATGCCATCGCACTCGATGCGCAGGGCCGGGCCCTGACCGAAGCCGCGCAGGCCGCTCCCGGCGATGCGCTGCAGATCCTGCTCGGCCGCGGCGCGGTCGATGCCACCGTCACCCAGATCAAACCAGAGAAGTAACCACCATGGCCTGGCTGCAACTGCGCGTCTCGAGCGCGCACCCCGAATTCGCCGACGAAATCCTGCTGGCCAACGGCGCCAGCGCGGTCAGCATGGTCGACGCCGAGGACGATCCGGTGCTGGAACCAGCCCCGGGCGAAACGCCGCTGTGGCGCAACACCGTGACCCTGGGCCTGTTCCCCGAGGATACGGACCTGGACCCGGTGGTCGCGGCGCTGCGCGAGCTGCTGCCCGACGGCAATGAAGCAACATTCAAGACCGAACTGATCGAGGACCAGGACTGGGTGCGCGTCTGGCTCAAGGACTGCCCGCCGCTGCGCTTCGGCGAGCGCTTCTGGGTGGTGCCGCACGAGAAGCTCGGCGAGGTCACGGACCCCGAAGCCACCGTGCTCAAGCTGGACCCGGGGCTGGCCTTCGGCACCGGCACGCATCCCACCACGGCGCTGTGCCTGGAATGGCTCGCCGGCCAGGACCTGCGGGGCAAGACCGTGCTCGACTTCGGCTGCGGCTCGGGCATCCTGGCCATCGCCGCGCTGCTGCTCGGTGCCGAGAAGGCGATCTGCGTGGACATCGACCCGCAGGCCCTGCTGGCCACCCGCGACAACGCCGAGCAGAACGGCGTGGCCGACCGCGTGAAGACGATGCTGCCCGATGCCTTCGCACCCTTCCCCGCCGACATCGTGCTGGCCAACATCCTGGCCAATCCGCTGATGCAGCTGGCCCCGCTGCTGGCCTCCTCGATCCGCCCCGGCGGCGACCTGGTGCTGGCCGGCCTGCTGGACCGCCATGCCGAGGAGATCCACGGCGCCTACGAATCCTGGTTCGACTTCCACGACGACGTCAGCAAGGAAGGCTGGACGCGCATCAGCGCCGTCTGCCGCATGCCGGCCCTGATCAGCTTCCGCCGCTACGGCGAGCGCATCGCCACCGCCGGCCAGCCGCAGCCGGCACACTTCCCGGTGCTGGCCCGCGCGGGCTATGCCGCGGTGATCAACCTGGCCACCGAAGCCTCGTCGAACTGGCTGCGCGACGAAGCGCAGCTCTGCGCGCAGCAGGGCCTGCCCTACCACCATCTGCCGGTGGCCTGGACGCAGCCGACGCCGGCCGACTTCGAAGGCTTCACTGCGCTGCTGGACAAGTTGCAGGACCAGAAGCTGTTCATCCACTGCGCCCTCAACATGCGCGTGTCCGCGTTCATGTTTCTCCATCGCGTCCTGAACTTGGGCGAGAGTGTGGAAGCGGCTTCGCAGGATCTGCATGCGGTGTGGACGCCCGACGAAACCTGGCAGCGCTTCATCGACGGCATGCTGCAGCGCCGCTTGTCAAGCTGACACGTCACAAACTTCACCGGAATCCGAGCTTCTTTCCCGGGGCGACTGGGAGTATTATTGCCGCCCGCTTTTTTCTGGCTCGCCACGCGCACGGTGCGTCAAGGAAGACTCCATGTCCGCATACAAGATTTCAGACATCAAGCCGCTGAACCATTCGGTTGCCGAGTGTCTGGATGACTATTTCCGTGCGCTCAACGGACATGCCCCGAAGAACCTGTACGACACCATCCTCGACCAGGTCGAACCGCCGCTGCTGCGCGCCACGCTGAAGTACTGCGACGGCAACCAGTCCAAGGCCGCCGAGATGCTCGGCCTGAACCGCGCCACGCTGCGAAAGAAGCTCAAGCAGTACAAGATCAAACCAACCGCGCCCTAGGGCGCGGTTTTTCTTTACAGCAACCCAGGAAATCCATGATGAAGACCCCGGTGAAGCGCGCGCTCCTGTCCGTTTCCGACAAGACCGGCATCGTCGAACTGGCCCGCGAACTGCACGGCCGCGGCGTCGAACTGCTCTCCACCGGCGGCACCTACAAGCTGCTGAAGGACTCCGGCCTGCCGGCCGTGGAGGTCTCGGCGCACACCGGCTTCCCCGAGATCATGGACGGCCGCGTGAAGACCCTGCACCCGAAGATCCACGGCGGCCTGCTGGGGCGCCGCGACATCGACGGCGAGGTCATGGCGCAGCACGGCATCGCCGCCATCGACCTGCTGGTGGTCAACCTCTACCCCTTCGAGCAGACCGTGGCCAAGCCCGACTGCTCGCGCGAGGACGCCATCGAGAACATCGACATCGGCGGCCCGGCGATGCTGCGCGCCGCCGCCAAGAACCACGCCTGGGTCAGCGTGCTGGTGGACCCGGCGGACTACGCTCCGGTGCTGGCCGAAATGGATGCCGGCGGCGTGACCCGTGCAACCCGCGAGCGCCTGGCCGTGAAGGTCTACAGCCACACCGCCCGCTATGACGGCATGGTCGCCGCCTACCTCTCCAGCCTCGACAGCGAGGGCAACCGCGCCGTGTTCCCGGCCGTGATGGGCCTGCAGTTCGGCAAGCTGCAGGACATGCGCTACGGCGAGAACCCCCACCAGCGCGCCGCCTTCTACGCCGAGAAGAATCCCGAGGCCGGCACCATCGCCGCGGCGAAGCAAGTGCAGGGCAAGGAACTGTCCTACAACAACATCGCCGACGCCGATGCCGCGCTGGAATGCGTCAAGAGCTTCGACGAGCCGGCCTGCGTCATCGTCAAGCACGCCAACCCCTGCGGCGTAGCCGTGGCAGCGTCGATCCTGGATGCCTACAACCTGGCCTACCAGACCGATCCCACCTCGGCATTCGGCGGCATCATCGCCTTCAACCGCGAACTGGATGGCGCCACCGCCAAGGCCATCGTCGATCGCCAGTTCGTGGAGGTGATCATCGCTCCCACCGCCACCGCCGAGGCCAAGGCCGCGGTCGCCGCCAAGCAGAACGTGCGCCTGATGGAATGCGGCCAGTGGCCCGCCCGCCGCGCCCCGGCGCTGGACTACAAGCGCGTGGCCGGCGGCCTGCTGGTGCAGGACCGCGACGACGCCACCATGAGCCGCGAGCAGCTCAAGGTCGTCAGCAAGCGCGCGCCGACCGAGGCCGAGCTGGCCGACCTGCTGTTCGCCTGGCGCGTGGCCAAGTTCGTGAAGTCCAACGCCATCGTCTACACCAAGAACCACCAGACCATCGGCGTGGGTGCCGGCCAGATGAGCCGCGTCTACTCCGCCAAGATCGCCGGCATCAAGGCCGCCGACGAGAAGCTGGAAGTGAAGGGCTCGGTGATGGCCTCCGACGCCTTCTTCCCGTTCCGAGACGGCATCGACGCCGCCGCAGCCGCCGGCATCACCGCGGTGATCCAGCCGGGCGGTTCGATGCGCGACAACGAGGTGATCGCCGCCGCGGATGAACATGGGATGGCGATGGTGTTCACCGGGGTGCGTCACTTCCGGCACTAAGCGAAGAAGCGACAACGAAAAGCCCCGCGTCCGGGAATGGACGCGGGGCTTTTCTTCTAGGCATCCCGGAAGGCGGGATGCCCTTCGCTTCGCCTGGAGGGTCGAGCCGGACAGGATGTCCGGCCGAGGGCCCACAGGCCATGGATGGCCTGTGGGCCCGACCCGGCAGCGCCCGGCCACCACGCAGGTTGCCCTGCCAGCGCGGGGCCGCTCGGACTTGGGGGTCCTTTCTCTTGCTTACTTCTCTTTGGACAAGCAAAGAGAACCAAGTCGCCCCTGGGCGAAATAAACCAACAGAGATCCGCAGAACCTGACCGGCGTCGTCGCCGGCACCACCGGCAAGCTGCAGTGCATGCCTCGATACGCCGCTACGCGGCACTCGGCATGGGCGGTTCGGTTGGTGATCCAGAGAGGAATATGAATCAGTCGGGCAGCGTGATCGTCCCACTCATGTAAGGCAGCACCGGCCCCGTCATCCACACGCGGTCGCCTTCCAACCGGCAACTCAACACCGCCCCGCGCTTCGACAACTGCGCCGCCGCCAGCTGCGTCCGACCGATGCGCTGCGCCCAGTACGGCATCAGCAGGCAATGCGCCGACCCCGTCGCCGGGTCCTCGTCGATGCCCATGCTGGGCGCGAAGAAGCGCGAGACGAAGTCCTCGCTGTTGCGCCGCCCGGGAGCGGTGACGCAGACCGCCCGCGCCGGCAGGCGCCGCAGCGCGGCGAAATCCACCGGCAGGCCCTCGATGGTGCGGGCGGAGTCGTAGACCACCAGCCAGATGCCGCTGTGCTCCAGCACCCGCACCGGCTGCGCGCCCAGCGCCTCCGGCAGCCCCGCGGGGATCCCGGCCAGGGGCATGGCCGGCCGCGCCGGCAGGTCCAGCCACAGGCCGCCCTCGCCCCGCTCCACCTGCAGGACGCCGGCCTGCCGCGTGCGGAAGCGCACGCGCGGCGCCTGCCAGCCCAGCAGTTCGAGCAGCACGTGGCCGCTGGCCAGCGTGGCATGGCCGCAGAGGTCCACCTCCACCGTGGGCGTGAACCAGCGCAGCAGGAAATCGGCTTCGCCGGTCTGGTCGGGCGCGAAGAAGGCCGTCTCGGCCAGGTTGTTCTCGGCGGCGATCTGCTGCATGACGGCATCCGGCAGCCAGGCCGGCAGCGGACAGACCGCGGCGGGGTTGCCGGCGAAGAGGCGCGGGGCGAAGACATCGAGCTGGTACAGCGGGATGGCGCTGGCCATGGCAGGTCCGGGTGAGGATCAGGCCAAGGATACGGGCAGACCCGGAACGGCGGCAGGCACAGGGGGCGCGCAAAGGCGCCGCCGCTGTGCCTCAGGCGGCGATGGTCATCTTCTTCAGCAGCACCGAGCCGCTGCGGGTCCCCGCCAGCAGGTCCACGTCGCTGCCCAGGGCGGCGATGTCGCGGTACATCTCCAGCAGGTTGCCGGCGATGGTCAGTTCCTGCACCGGGTAGGCGATCTCGCCGTTTTCCACCCAGAAGCCGGCGGCACCGCGCGAGTAGTCGCCGGTCACGCCGTTGACGCCGTGGCCCAGAAGTTCGGTGACGATCAGGCCCTCGTGCATCTCGCGCACCAGGGCCCGGAAGTCCTTGTCGCCCGGACGCACGACGAGGTTGTAGACGCCGCCGGCGTTGCCGGTGCTCTGCAGTCCCAGCTTGCGCGCGGAGTAGCTGCCCAGCAGCCAGCCCTGCAGCACGCCGTCGTCCACCAGCACGCGCGGTTCCGTGGCCACGCCCTCGCTGTCCCAGGCGGCGCTGGCGGAACCGCGCGGCAGGTGCGGCTGCTGCTCCAGACGCACCAGCGGCGAAAACACCGGCTGGCCGAGCTTGTCGAGCAGGAAGCTGGCCTTGCGGTACAGGGAGCCGCCCGAGATGGCGCCGACGAAGTGGCCCCAGAGACCGCGTGCCAGTTCCGGCGGGAACAGCACCGGGGCCTGGCGGGTGGTGAGCTTGCGCGAGCCCACGCGCGCCGCGGCGCGCTCGCCGGCGCGGCGGCCGATGGCCTCGGCCGGCAGCAGGTCGGACGGGCGGCGCGCACCGGAGTACCAGTAGTCGCGCTGCATCTCCTCGCCCTCGCCCGCGACCACGGCGCAGCTGATGCTGTGCTGGGAGCCGTGGCGATGGCCGATGAAGCCGTGGCTGTTGGCATAGACCGACACGCCGCGGTGGCTGGCGACGCTGGCGCCTTCGCTCTGGCTGATGCGCGCATCGGCGGCGAAGGCGGCGGCCTCGCAGGACTTCGCCAGCTCGATGGCCTGCTCCGGCGACAGGTCCCAGGGGTGGTCCAGGTCCAGTTCCGGAAACTCGCGCGCCATGCGCTCCGGATCGGCCAGGCCGTTGCAGGGATCCTCGCCGGTGGCCTGGGCGATGTCGCAGGCGGCGCGCACGGCCTCGGCGATGCCCCGGTCGGAGAAGTCACCGGTGCTGGCATTGCCCTTGCGCTGGCCGAAATAGACCGTCACGCCCAGGTCGCGGTCCTGCTGGAACTCCAGGCTCTCGATCTCGCTCTTGCGCACCGACAGCGAGAAGCCGCGGCTGGCCGAGAGACTGGCCTCGGCGGCGGTGGCGCCGAAGGCGCGGGCGCGCTCCAGCACCTGCTGCACACGGTCGGCGAGTTCGGAAGGAGACGGCAGCGTGGCGGGAGGCTGGGCAGTCATGGGGATCTTCTGGAATTCTCTTTGCTGGACTCCTCGCGGAGTCCGGTTCAGATCAGCGCGGTATCGATGTCGATCTTGCCGCTGAGGGTCTTGTGCACCGGGCACTTGTTGGCGATGCCGAGGAGATACTCGCGCTGCTCGCCGGTCAGTTCGCCGACCAGTTCGATGCGGCGGTGCATCAGGTGGCTGCCGTCGGCCGCCTTCTCGTGGTCCACCTCGACGCGCACGTCGGTGAGGGCGAAGCCCTTGCGGCGCGCGACCAGGGTCAGGGTCAGCGCGGTGCAGCTGCCCAGGGCGGCGTCCAGCAGGTCATGCGGTGCCGGGCCCTGGTTGTCGCCGCCGACGGACTCCGGCTCGTCCGAGTAGAAGGTGTTGGGTCCGCAGACGATCTGCTGCTTGAGCTTGCCGTCCGCCGCCTTGGATACCTTGATCATGCTTGCGCTCCTGTAGGGAACCTCTGAAAAAGTCCGTTCGTGCTGAGCCTGTCGAAGCATGGGCGGGCTTTCTCCGAGGCCGGTCCATTGGTTACCGTACACCCTTCGACAGGCTCAGGGCGAACGGTAACTTTTTCAGAGCTTCCTTAGGGCCGCCAGACGCTCCGGCGTGCCGACATCGGACCATAGCCCTTCATGCAGTTCCGCGGAAACCCTGCCGTGCCGGGCCGCCTCGCGCAGCAGCGAGGCCAGGCCGAAGGCGCCGGGCTGGCTGCCGGCGAACAACTCCGGCCGCAGCACGGACAGGCCGCTGAAGGTGTACTGCGGTGCCGCCGGCTCGGGCACGCGCCCGTGCGCCAGCGCAAAGTCGCCGCGCGGGTTGTGCGCCGGGTTGGGCACCAGCACCAGATGGGCCAGGTCGCCCGCCGGCAGGGCCTGCGCCCGCGCCAGCAGGCGCGACAGCGGGAAGTCGGTGAAAACGTCGCCGTTCAGCAACAGGAACGGGGCCTCGCCCAGCAGCGGCAGGGCCTTGAGGATGCCGCCGCCGGTCTCCAGCGCCGGCCAGCCCTCGTCGGACCAGTCGATGTGCAGGCCATGGGCACTGCCGTCTCCGAAATGCTCCCGGATCTTCGCGCCGAGCCAGCCGAGGTTGATCACCACCTCGCGCACGCCGGCGGCGGCCAGGGCATCCAGGTGATGCGCGGCCAGCGGCTTGCCGCGCACTTCCAGCAGCGGCTTGGGCGTGTGGTCGGTCAGCGGGCGCATGCGCTCGCCGCGGCCGGCGGCCAGGATGAAGGCCTTGGTCACGCGCGCATGCCGAGTTCGTCGAACAGGCCCAGCAGCGGCTGCAGCTCGGCATAGCGTCCGGCGGTCTCGCGCACGTAGCGGATGAAGCGCGGCACGTCGGCCAGGTAGTGGGGCTTGCCGTCGCGGTAGTTGATGCGCGCGAAGATGCCGATCACCTTCAGGTGGCGCTGCAGGCCCATCCACTCGAAGTCGCGGAAGAAGGCCTCGAAGTCAGCGGGCAGCGGCAGGCCGGCGGCGCGGCCGGCGCTCCAGTACTGGCGGGCCCAGCCCTGCACGCGCTCGGCCGGCCAGGACAGGAAGGCGTCCTTGAACAGCGACACCACGTCGTAGCTGATCGGGCCTTCCACCGCGTCCTGGAAGTCCAGGATGCCGGGGTTGGGCGTGGAGATCATCAGGTTGCGCGGCATGTAGTCGCGGTGCACGTAGACCCGCGGCTGCGCCAGCGCCGCCTGCACCAGCAGGCTGTCGATGCGCTCCAGGGTGGCGGCCTGGGCCGGGCTCAGGCTGCGCTGCAGGTGGCGCGCCACGTACCAGTCCGGGAACAGTGCCAGTTCACGGCGCAGCAGCGCCTCGTCGTAGGGCTGCAGTTCGCCCGGCCGGGTGGACAGCTGCCAGCGCACCAGGGCGGCGATGGCGTCGGCGAACAGGGCGTCGGCGTTGTCCGCGTTGATCACGTGCAGGTAGGTCTGGCGGCCGAGGTCCCCGAGCAGCAGGAAGCCCTCCCCCAGGTTCTGCGCCAGGATCTGCGGCCCATGCAGGCCGGCGCCCAGCAGCAGGCCGGCGACATGGATGAAGGGCCGGCAGTCCTCGCGCTCGGGCGGGGCGTCCATCAGGACCCAGCTGCGACCCTGGTGCTCCAGGCGGAAATAGCGGCGGAAGCTGGCGTCGGCGGAGGCCGGGGCAAAGGCGGCGTCGGCGAGGCCCAGCTCGCGCAGGGCCCACTCGCGGGCGCGGGCGGCGCGCGGATCGAGATCGGTGGTGAGGCTGTTCACGGATGAGGTCACGGAAAGATCGCGCCAGCTTACACGAAGGGCCCCCCCGCGATGGACACGGCCCGCCCTCAAAAACCATACTTCGGGGCCAACGAGAACCCGCCTTGCATCCTCTGACCCGCCCTGCCCTGCACTGGCTCGCCCTGGCGGCCGGCCTGAGCCTCTCCGCCCCCGCCTGGGCCCTGGAAGAGGGCAACGCCTCCTGTCCGCAGCTGGACTTCGGCGTCGCCGCGCCGGAGCCGACGCTGGACCCCGAGCAGGTGATCCTCAACGCCGACCATGCGGCGCTGGAGCAGGACGGGCTGTCCAAGCTGATCGGCTCGGTGCGCCTGCGCCAGGGCGACAAGCTGTTCAGCGCCGAGCAGATGGACTATGACGACCGCGAGAACACCGTGCGGGTCAATGCCGAATCGGTATTCCGCAACCGTGAGATGAGCGTGCGCTCGCAGGAGGCGGAATTCGACCTGGACAGCCAGACCGGCGTGTTCCACGACAGCGAGTTCACCATGCCGTCCAACTCGGCCCGCGGCACGGCGGGGCGCCTGTCGCTGAACCGAGAGGGCCAGGCCGAGATGGAGAAGGTCAGCTTCACCACCTGCGCGCCCGACTCGCACGGCTGGGAACTGCATGCCGGCGACATCCGCATGGACAAGGCCACCGGCTTCGGCACCGCGCGCAATGCCCGCCTCGATTTCCTGGGCCTGCCGATCCTGTATGCGCCCTGGTTCCGCTTCCCGATCGACGACCGCCGCCATACCGGCCTGCTGTACCCGACCGTGGGCGACTCGGACCGCACCGGCTTCGACATGCAGGTGCCCCTGTACCTGAACCTGGCGCCGAACTACGACGCCACGCTGACGCCGCGCCTGATGACCGACCGCGGCACGCAGATCGCCACCGATTTCCGCTACCTGCTGGGCCGTGGCGAGGGCAAGGCGCGCTACGAATACCTCAGCGAGGACAAGAAGACCGGCGAGATGCGGGACTACGCCCATCTCGAGCACCGCAGCCTGCTCAATGCCCGCACCTCGCTGGCGATGCTGTACGACGGCACCAGCGACAAGACCTACTTCGAGGACTTCGGCGGCCGCCTGGACCTGTCCGCGATCACCCACCTGGAGCGCAGCGCCCGCCTGACCTACCAGGCGCCGGCCGCCTACCGGGTGCAGGCCCTGGTGCAGGATTTCCAGCCGCTGGCCTCGTCGCTGGTCGCGGTGGACGATCCCTATCGCCGCCTGCCGCAGGTGCTGGTCGACGCCGAGACGCGCAAGAGCCTGTTCGACACGCGCGCCGGCTTCGTCGGCGAGTACGTCAACTTCGTGCGCGAGGACTCCGTGCAGGGCCAGCGCATCGACCTGCGCCCCTACCTGCGCACCGAGCGCGAAGGTGCGGCCTGGTTCGCCCGCGGGCAGCTCGGCTACGACTACACCACCTACAAGCTGACCGATACGGACTTCTCCCCCGGCCAGAGCACCGATCCCAGCCGCAGCCTGCCGACCTTCAGCGCCGAGTACGGCCTGCGCTTCGAGCGCATCACCGGGAGCAACCAGCTGCAGCTGCTGGAACCGCGGGTGTTCTACCTCTATACGCCCTACGAGAACCAGGACGACCAGCCGGTGTTCGACGGCGGCGAGCCGGACTTCGAGTTCACCCAGCTGTTCTCGCAGAACCGCTTCCTGGGCCGCGACCGCGTCTCCGACGCCAACCACGTCGCCATCGCCACCACGCTGCGCCAGCTCGATCCGGACAGCGGCGTCACCCGCTTCAGCGCCAGCATCGGCCAGCTGTTCCGCTTCCAGGCCCCGCGCGTGACCCTGCCGGACGGAACCGCGCCGGACAGCGGCGCCACCGACTTCATCGCCAGCCTGGACTACCGCATCAGCGAGAAACTGCGCACCGTGATGGCGGCGCAGTGGTCGCCGAGCGAGAACGAGTTCAACCGCACCAGCTTCGGCTTCAGCTACCGCAGTGATCGCCGGCGCCTGGACCTGGGCTACCGCTACCGCGAGAACCAGCTGGAGCAGACCGACGTCATCCTGTCCACGCCGCTATGGCAGCGCTGGAGCGCCGCGGGGCGCTGGCGCTATTCCCTGGAGGACGAGCAGACCCTGGATACCCAGGCCGGCCTGCAGTACGAGACCTGCTGCTGGGCCCTGCGCACCTCCTACCGCCGCTACATCGCCACCACCTCCGGCGACTTCAGCAGCGGCATCTATGTGCAGCTCGCGCTCAAGGGTCTCGGCCAGATCGGCTCCGGCTCCGGACTACTGCAGTCCGACAGCGACTTCTATGAGTGATTATTAATACAAAAACAATACAATGATCGAGATTTTGTCTCGGCATGAAACTTGATGGCCCTTGCCGCAGTCCGAGCAGCGAGCATTTCCCTGCGCATCGGCGATAATCCCGCCCTCACGGTATCCCAACAGTCTCCCCACCGAATCCCATGAACATCCGTCACTGGTCCGCCGGTCTGCTGCTGTCCCTGTCGATGCTCTCCGCGCAGGCGGCCGAGGTGCTGGACCGGATCGTCGTCGCCGTCAACGACGGCGTGATCCTGCAGTCCGAGATTGACCGCGCGATCGAGGATGCCCAGCGCCAGATCCGCGAGCGCAACATCAAGCCGCCGTCCGACGAGGCCCTGCGCGGCCAGGTGGTGGAACGCCTGATCCTGACGCGCATCCAGACCCAGCGCGCCGCCCAGGCCGGCATCCGCATCGATGACCGCGAGCTCAACGAGGTCCTGACCAGCATCGCCCAGAAGAACGGCCTGAGCCTGTCGGAGTTCGCCACCGAGCTGCGCAAGGACGGCCTGGACTACCTCGCCGTGCGCGAACAGGTCCGCGACGAGGTGCTGGTGCAGCGCCTGCGCTCCAAGGAAGTGGAGAGCCGCATCTCCGTCACCGATCAGGACGTGGACCTGCTGCTGCAGCAGCTCGGCGGCAACGAGAACGTCGAATACCGCCTGTCGCACATCCTGGTGGCGATCCCCGAGGGCGCCAGCAGCGAGGTGCGCAGCGCCGCCCATGCCAAGGCCGAGGGCCTGCAGAAGCGCCTCAAGGCCGGCGAGGACTTCGGCCAGATCGCCATCGCCTCCTCCGACGGCCAGCAGGCACTCCAGGGCGGCGACCTCGACTGGCGCAAGGCCAGCGACCTGCCGACGCTGTTCGCCGCCACCGCCGGCAAGCTCAAGCCGGGCGAGGTCAGCGACCTGCTCGAGACCACCGGCGGCTTCCACCTGATCAAGCTGGTCGGCGTGCGCGGCGGTGAAGAGCGCAAGAGCGTCAGCGAGACCCGCGCCCGCCATATCCTGGTGCAGCAGAACACGCTGCGCACCGACGAGCAGGCCCGCCAGCTGGCGCGCGATCTCTACGACCGCGTGCAGGCCGGCGAGGACTTCGAGAAGCTGGCCAAGGAGTTCTCGGACGACCCGGGCTCCAAGAACAGCGGCGGCGACCTCGGCTTCCAGCCCCCCGGCGTGTTCGTGCCGGAGTTCCAGATCCGCCTGGACCAGCTCAAGCCGGGCGAGGTCAGCCCGCCGTTCCGCACCCAGTTCGGCTGGCACGTGGCCAGCGTGACGGACCGCCGCACGCGCGACACCACCGAGGAGTCCAAGCGTGCCCGCGCCCGCCAGGCCATCGGCAACCGCAAGGCTGCGGAGGAGTACGAGCTGTGGCTGCGCCGGCTGCGCGAAGAGGCCTACATCGAGTACCGCCTGCCGGACGACGCCGCCAACGCGGCGCAGAAGTCCTGATCGCACGCCCGCCGGACCCATGCTGCCGCGCCTGCTGCTGACGCCGGGAGAACCCGCCGGCATCGGCCCGGACCTGGTCGTGGCCGCCGCCCAGCGTGCCTGGCCGGCCGAGCTGGTTGCGGTGGCCGATCCCGAGCTGCTGCGCGAACGCGCCGAGCGGCTGGGCCTGCCCCTGGAACTGCGCGAGGTCGACTTCGGCGAGGACCCGCGCGAGCACGAGTCCGGCCGCCTGCGCGTGCTGCCCGTCCCGCTGGCAGCGCCGGCGCAGCCGGGCGTGCTCGACGAGCGCAATGCCGAGTACGTGCTGGAAACCCTGCGGCAGGCCACCCGCGCCTGCCAGCAGCGCCACGCCGACGCCCTGGTCACCGGCCCGGTGCAGAAGAGCATCATCAACGCCGCCGGCATCCCCTTCACCGGCCACACCGAATTCCTGGCCGAAATGACCGGCACCGCGCTGCCGGTAATGATGCTGGCCGCCGGCAAGCTGCGCGTGGCCCTGGCCACCACCCACCTTCCCCTGCGCGAGGTGCCCGACGCCATCACCCAGGAACGGCTGCGCGCCGTGCTGCAGGTGCTCAACGACGACCTGGAGTCGCGCTTCGGCATCCGCCGCCCGCGCATCCTGGTCTGCGGCCTCAACCCGCATGCCGGCGAAAGCGGCCACCTGGGGCGCGAGGAGATCGAGGTGATCCGCCCGGTGCTGGACGAGCTGCGCGCGCAGAACTGGCGCGTGGAAGGCCCCCTGCCGGCCGACACCCTGTTCACCCCCCGGCACCTCGACGGTGCCGACGCGGTGCTGGCGATGTTCCACGACCAGGGCCTGCCGGTACTCAAGTTCGCCGGCTTCGGCGAGGCCGTGAACATCACCCTGGGCCTGCCGATCATCCGGACCTCGGTGGACCATGGCACCGCGCTGGAACTGGCCGGCAGCGGCCGCGCCGACCACGGCAGCCTGGAGTCCGCGCTCCACACCGCCCTGCAGCTGGTGCAGCGCGGGCAGGCCTCCGGCTGACATGCAGCACCAGGCCAAGAAGCGCTTCGGGCAGAACTTCCTGCACGACGCCAACGTGATCGAGCGCATCCTGCGTTCGATCAATCCACAGCCGGGCGACCGCTTCGTCGAGATCGGCCCCGGCCTGGGCGCCCTGACCGCGCCGCTGCTCAAGCGCACCGGCGAGCTGCAGGTGGTGGAGATCGACCGCGACGTGATCCCGCACCTGATCGAGGCCTGCGGCCACTCGGAGCAGCTGCACATCCTGCAAGCCGACGCGCTGACGGTGGACTACGCCGCCTTCGCCGACGGCCGCCGCCTGCGCCTGGTGGGCAACCTGCCTTACAACATCTCCACCCCGATCCTGTTCCACCTGCTGAAGTTCGCCGGCGCCATCGCCGACATGCACTTCATGCTGCAGAAGGAAGTGGTCGACCGCATGGCCGCCCTGCCCGGCGAGGAGGCCTACGGCCGCCTCAGCGTCTCGCTGGCCGCGCGCGCCGAGGTCGCCCACCTGTTCGACGTGGGCCCCGGCGCCTTCCGCCCCGCGCCGAAAGTCGACTCCGCCATCGTGCGCCTGGTGCCGCGCCCGCCGGCCTTCGAGGTCCGCGACTGGGCCTTGTTCGACCGCGTGGTCACCGCCGCCTTCTCGCAGCGGCGCAAGACGCTGTCCAACGGGCTCAAGGGCATCCTCACCGCCGCGCAGATCGCCGGGGTGGGAATCGATCCGGGGATTCGCGCCGAGCGTTTGGGAGCGGAGCAGTTCGCGAACCTGGCGAATCTGCTGGCGGCTTCCGGCTAGAAGCAGGGATGCTGGCGACTACGCCAGGCGGGTGCTTTCTCTCTCTGAGAATTCGTTTGCTTGGGGGAGTTACAAGAGCCCCCAGAGTCGGAGCGCTGCCGAGATTGATGTAACCTGCTCGCCGAGGCGGCGTCTGTCCCCCGCGCCGGCAGGGATTCACCGTAGTGGGGTAGAGTGCGGCCGAAGCAGACCAGCACCCATCCATGATTGATCCCCTGATCGTTCTCCTCATCGGATTCTCCGTCATAGGACTCGGCATCCTGCTGGTCGCGCACCTGTTTTTCATGGATACGGTGCAGAAGACCCGGCGCGGCATGGCGGCATGCGCCGCGCTCACCCTGCTGCTGGTGGGCTTGCAGCTGCAGCACCTTCAACATCTGTCCAGTGGCGCGGACCTACTGAACTCCGGACCCTATGCCTTCATGCTGTGCGCGGTCCCCGCCGCTTTCTACTTGTTCAGCCGCGATGTCCTGCTGCCGGACGTGCCACTGCGCCTGCGTGACCTGCTGCACTTGGCGCCGGTGCTGGCCGCGGCCTTCCTGCCGCCCAATTGGGTCGCGGTCATGTCCTTCGTCGTCGGCGCCGGCTATTCCGTGTGGCTCGCGCGCCTGGTCTACGGCATGCGCCGCAACGTCGGGCGCTTCCGCTTCGAGATGTTCTTCTTCGGCCTGTTCGCGCTCATCGCCGTCGGCGTACTGGCACTGGTGATCGCGCTGCCCTGGACCGGCGCCCCGCTGTTCTATCGAGCCTATGCCGCCGCCATCGGCGTTTCCGTAGCCTTGGTGATTTCTGTCTTGCTGATCTATCCGCAGATCCTCACCGACATCCACGAGGCCGCCAGACTGGCCTACGCCAACTCCACCCTAAAGGGCGTGGATGTGGAGGGGCGGCTCGAGGCGCTCAACAGCCTCATGACCCGCGACAAGCTCTACTGCAACGAGAACCTCAGCCTGGCCCTGCTGGCCGAGGCCATGAACCTCAGCGCGCACCAGCTCTCGGAACTGATCAACAGCCGCTTCGGCGTCAGCTTCCCGCGCTACATCCGCGAGCTGCGCGTGGCAGAGGCCAAGGCCATCCTCTCCCGGGATCAGCGCTCCTCGGCCCTCTCGGTCGGCATGATGTGCGGCTTCGGCTCTCAGTCCGCCTTCTACGCCGCCTTCCGCGAAGTCACCGGCGAATCACCCGCCGCCTTCAGGAAGAAGCAGCCCACGGCCTGAAAGCGTCCGGGTTTATATTCCTGGAATCGCGCAGGTCATTGATTTTGCGGCGCCTGGAAAATACTTGTTCCGGGATTAAAAGGCCGGAAGCTTGGGCCCGGCCCCGCCCCCAATCTTCCCTGGCAGCGCGCAATCCGGCGCGCCAGAACCCCAAAGGAAGAACCCGTGCTCAACACCGCCAACTATTTGGTCTACCTGGCCTTCAGCGTCTTCATCACCGTCTATGTCTCGCGCAGCCTCAGCAAGAACGGCCTGCCCTTCCTGGTCAAAGCCTTCGGAGGCGACCGTGAGTTGGCCGGCTCCATCAACCACCTGCTGGTCGTTGGCTTCTACCTGGTCAACCTGGGCTTCGTGCTCCTGCGCATGAACACCGAGGTCCAGATCGACAGCCTGGAACAGCTCATCGTCTACCAGGCCTCGGGGCTGGGCCTGGTCCTGTTGGCGCTCGGTCTCGCCCATTTCTTCAACATTTACGTCATCCACCGCATCGGCAAAACCGCCGCCGCGTCGCTCCCGCCCCCGCTCCCCAAGGCCAGCCCCTGAGCCGCCAAGCCACCCCTGCCCGCCATCTTTCCTGGATCAACCAGGGGCGCGGGCAGGGCAATGGCTCTGGCAACCAGCTTGTGTGGGCGGGTCTTGACCCGCCTGGTTCGGAAGGCGGGTCGGTGAATCAATTCCTGTCGGCTACGCTCGTGCTCACGGCACACTGTTGTGCATGGTCGGCGAAAAGTTGAACCTCGATCGCCTGACCCCTGCCGACGCGAGGCCATGCGCATTCGCTGGAGCATGACTGCGCCATCCAATTGGACCGCCCCATGCTGCGTGTCGTGTGCCGGCGACGGCCTGATGACGAAGCTGCAACGGATCTGGACCCAGAGGGTCAAGCAAGACGTTGCAGACGCGGAACTCCGCCCCCTCAAAGGTTTCCAAAATCCGGATACGGCGCAATACTGCGTCCGTCCGCACTAGCCGGAGACCCGCATGGCCAGCTACCAGCACATCCTCGCCGCGGTCGACCTGGACCCGCTCGGAGAACGGGTGCTGCGGCGCGCCCAGGACATGGCCCGCCTGTTCGGCGCCCGCCTCAGCGTCCTGCACGTGGTGGAGTTCATCCCCATGGACAGCGGCGACGCCCTGATGATCGCCACTCCGGACCTCAATCGCCAGCTCGTCGAGCAGGCCCAGCAGCAGGCGGAGGAACTCTGCGTCCGCTGCGAGGTGCCGAAGGAACAGCTGCTGGTACAGCAGGGCTCGGCCTCCGCTGAAATCAAGCGGCTGGCCAAGGAACGCGCGGTGGACCTGATCGTCATCGGCCATCATCCGCGCCGCGGTCTCGCCGCACTGTTCAGCCATACCGACGAGCACGTGGTGCAGCGCGCGCCCTGCGACGTCCTGGCCATCCGCCTGCCCGACTAGGGCCTGCGGCACTGCCGCGGCATCGTCCTAGAGCGGCTGCAGTTCCTGCGGCTGGATGAACTCCAGGAACGGGTCCAGCTCCATCCCCCGCTGCAGGGCCTCGCCCCCGAGGTGCCCGGCACCGGCACCGGCCAGCGCTGCCAGCTGCGCGGCGGAATCCACATCGCGTACCAGCAGGGCCATGCCCAGCTGGCGCGCCAGCACCGGGAGCTGCCCCTGGGCCAGGCCGGGCAGGCCGGCTCCCGCCACCAGCAGGCTCAGCGGCGGCGCGCCGTCGGGCAGCGCGGGGATGACCGTGTCGGCATGCAGGCCAAAGCGCAGGCCGCGCCGGATCAGCGCGAGCACGGCGTCGTGCAGTGCCAGCGGCTCGTCGCCGGAGGCCCTGAGCACCAGCACCAGTTGCGCGGGGGCGATGCGGAAGCGGTCGATCAGGTCGGCAGCGTACAGGCCGAAGTCCGCCGTGCGCAGCTGGAAGGCGGAAATGTCCACCAGCAGCGGCGGCATGGCGCGCTCGCGCCGCGCGGCCTCGGCCAGCAGCTCGCAGGCCCGGTAGATGCACCACAGCTCCAGGTCGGCGCGCACGCCGGCCTGCTGCGCCGCCAGCACCGCCTCGTCCTCGCCGATCAGCCCATGGCGCGAGTGCTGCCAGTCGTAGCGCAGCAGGGCCGCACTGAGCGCGCCACCCTGCACGGCCGTCACCGGCTGCAGGCGCGCGCGGAACTGGTTGAGCGCGATCGCGGTGTGGACTTCGCGCTGCAGCTCCAGCCGGCGGCGGCGCTCGGGGGCCAGGTCGGCCTCGAACAGGTGATAGCGCGCTCGCCCGGCCTGCTTGGCCTGGTACATGGCCGAATCGGCGTAGCGCAGCAGGCCCTCGGTGTCGGTCTCCACCAGCGGATACAGCGCGATGCCGATGCTGGGCGTGACCGGCAGGGACAGGCCGTCCACCAGCAGCGGCGCGTGGAAGCTGTCGAGGATCTTCTGCGCCAGGCGGCCGGCATCCTCGCGCGTGCGCAGGCCCTGTGCCACGATCACGAACTCGTCTCCGCCCAGGCGCGCCACCGTATCGGCATTGCGCAGGCCCTGCTTGAGCCGCTCCGCCGCGGCGCGCAGCACGCGGTCGCCGGTCTCGTGGCCATGGCGGTCGTTGATCGGCTTGAAGCGGTCCAGGTCGATGAAGAACACGCCGACCATGCGGGCATTGCGGGCGGCCGACAACAGGGCCTGGTCGAGGCGGTCCTTCAGCACGGTACGGTTCGGCAGGCCGGTGAGCGCATCGAAATGCGCCAGCTGGTGCAGCCGCTCTTCCGCCGCCTGGCGCTCGGTGATGTCGGCGACGATCGCCATGAACACCGGCGGCTCTTCCTCTCGCGAGAAGTTGAGGCGCACCTCCACCGGGTAGCTGCTGCCGTCGGCGCGGCGGTGCCGGCAGCGGTAGCTGAGGTGTCCGGTATCGCCGCCGCGCAGGCGCGCGAGATAGGACTGGAACATCGCCGCATCCAGGTCCTCGCTGATCTGCAGCGGCGTCATCTGGGCGAGCTGCTCCAGGCCATAGCCGAGGTTGCGCTGCGCGCCGCGGTTCACTTCCAGGAAGTACAGGGTCTGCGCGTCGAAGATGTAGATCTCTTCCATCGCGCTGTCGAGCAGGCGGCCGAGGCGCGAGGCCAGGTTTTCGCCGCGCAGGCGTTCGGTGATGTCGCGGATGATGACGACCAGGCCGGAGCTGTCGTCCACGCTCATCGGCTGCACCCAGAGCTCCACCGGGAAGGTGGTGGCGTCCTTGCGCCAGCCCACCACCTTGGGCAGGTGGGCCGCAGGCCGCGCACCGATGTAGTCGCCGATGCGCACACCCGGCGTATTGAGGAAAGGCACCGGCATCAGCTTGGTGACGGTCACGCCGGCCATCTCGTCCCGCGAATAGCCGAACATGCGCTGCGCACGCGCGTTGGCGGAACGCACCACGCCGGCCGGATCGGTGGTCAGCAGGCCCTCGTCGAGATGATCGACCACGCTTTGCGACAGGCGGGCCTCCCGGCGCAATGCTTCGAATTGCCGCGTGGAGGCGGTCAGGTCGCGGAACAGCATGGCGGCGCCATCGACCACGCCGTCGGCATCGCGCAGCAGGCAGGCCATCACCTCGACCGGGCGGATCTCGCCGCCGCGGGTGCGCAGGGAGCAGGGTTGCGGCGGCAGGTCCTCGCCCTCGCGCAGGCAGCGCTCCACCGGCGTGACCTCGGGAATGCCGCCCTCGCCCACGGTATGGAATACGGTATAGGCCGGCCGGCCCTGCGCGTCGGCGGCACTCCAGCCGGTCAGGCGCTCCGCGGCGGAGTTGGCATAGCGGATGCGCGCGTCGCGCCCCACCAGGAAGATCGCGTACTGCAGGCCATCCAGGGCCCGGCCGACACGCTCGCGAAGGCTCTCCCGCAGTTGCCAGGTGATCTCGGGCGGAAGCTGGCCCGCCAGCCGGCGACGCCCGTCCAGCCGCCTTCTCCAGTCGACCACCGGCTGCAACTGCCGCCGCAGGCCGTAGCCGAAACCTCCCAGCAGCAGCAGCGCCAGCAGCATCTGCGCACGCGCGCCCTGGCGCAGGGCCTGGATCGCCGGTTCGGAAACGCGATGGGCCCCGTTGAAGAGGCGGAAGCGGACGACATAACCGGGCGCCGCATCCAGCGCCGGCCGCTGGCTGTCCTCATGGCTGCGCAGGACGTAGAGCAGCTTGCGCAGCTGTCGCTGCACGGCGGCGGGAAACGGCAGGTCCAGCCTGTCGTAGACGCCCCGGCGCAGCAGAAGGTTGCCGCGCGCGTCGGAAACGGCGATCTGCGCGAAGCCGGACGCCGGGGCCTTCAGCAGTGCGTCGATGCGGCTGCCAAGCGCCCGGTCGGCGGGCCAGGCGGCCGCCAGGACCGCCAGTTGCTGCAAATCCGGGCCGACGGCGCGCAACTCCTGGCTGCGCTGCAGGGATTCGGCCCGCCACTCCTGCCGCAACCCGGAGAACAGCAGCAGGCCCGCCGCGGCCAGGCCGGCCAGCAAGGCACCGGTCACCCAGGACGGCCGATCGGCGCTGGCGTTCATCGGCGTCGGGGCGTCTGCGCGGAGCGGGTGGCCCGGCCGGGTTACTTCCCGGAGGAGAACTTCTCGCGGTCCAGATGCTCGGGAATCGCCTGCTCGAAGCTCTTCAGGTAACGCGCGTAGACGCGGTCGGCCATCTCGCCCGGCATCGAGGCCGGCGTGGGGCTGGCGGCATTGCCGCCGGCCTGCAGGTCCAGCCAGGCGCGGGCTTCGTCGCCATGCACCGGCGCGGCAGCGGCCGGGGCGGCTTGCGCGGCGGGAGCCTCGGCTTCCGGCTCCTGGGCCTGGGCCTGGGCCAGCAGCGCCGGGGCAGCCAGGGCCATCACGATCAGCAGTTTCTTCATTTCACACCTTGGCTCGTCGCCACGCGGCTGGAAAGGTTTTGCGCCTGGCGGCGCAGTTTGGCCAGGCTCTTGTCGTCGACGCCACCGGCCGCGGCCACGCGCTTCACGCCGGCCTCGTCGTGCGACAGGATCAGCAGCACGATCAGGTTGTTGCGCGCCTTGTCCAGACCGGGCTCCAGTTCGACCGCGGTGGCGAACTCGGCCAGGGCCTCGCGATAGCGGCCGCCCGACATCAGGGCATAGCCTAGATCGTTTCGCATCTCGGCGCTGGTGGGCTGCCGTTGAACGGCCTCGCGCAGGTACTGAACGGAGGCATTGAGATCGCGCGGCGCATACAGCAGGCCCAGGCCGCGATAGGACTGCGCGGCATAGCGGCTGCGCAGCAGCTGCCGGTAGAGCTTCTCGGCATCGCCCGGCTGGCCCAGGTTGCGCCGCGCCTCGGCTTCCAGGAAGCGCAGCTCGTCGCTGTTGCCCTCCTGGCGCTGCTGCTGCTGGATATGTGCCAGGGCGGCGTAGTACTGCTCCTGGGCGATCAGGGCCTGGATCACGTCGGCGTAGACCGCGCGCCCGGACTTTTCCTCGTCCACCTCGTCCAGCCCCTCGGGCCGTGAGGAGGAGGATTGCGCCGCGGAGGGACGCAGGCTCACCTCGCGCCCCGCCGCGCCCGAACCGGAGGCGCAGCCCGCCGCCGCCGCGCAGAGCAGTGCCGCCAGGGCGCTGCGCGCGAACACGGCCGGCAGGGAGGCTTCAGCGGGCATTGACGTCGCCCAGCGCCTTGATGATCGACGAGAAGGCCGGCCCGGCGACGAAGATCATCAGCGCCGGGAAGAAGAACAGCACCATCACCACGGTCATGCGGCCGGAGATCAGGTTGACCTTCTCTCGGGCGTCCAGGGTGCGGCGCTCCTCGAGCACCGACAGCACTTCCATCAGCGGCTGGCGGATCTCGCCGCCGTAGCGGTCCACCTGGCGCAGCACGCCCAGCACGCTGACCAGGTCGGGCACGCCCAGCATGTCGCCCAGGTTCTTCAGCGACTCGGACATGTCGCTGCCCGCCTCGATCTGGCGCAGCAGGATCTCGAATTCGCGGCCCAGTTCCGGCAGCACGCCGCGGCTGTCGCGCACCAGGCTGGCGAAGGCCTGCCGCGTCGACAGGCCGGCGTCGAACAGCATGGCCAGCAGGTGGATGAACAGCGGCACCTCGCGCTTGATGCGATCCTGGCGCGAGGACGCCGCGCCGCGCAGGATCCAGCGCGGCACCAGGAAGGACAGGGCGGCGGCGACGAACACCGCCAGCGCCGTGTACATCAGCTTCTTGTGCTCGGGACCCAGCAGCCAGAAGGCCAGGACCAGGCCGGCCAGCACCAGCGGCAGCACGGTCTGGAAGGTGTACCAGGCGATGCGCGCGCTGGCGCTGCGCCAGCCGGCCTGCAGCAGCAGGCGGGCGGACTCGCCCTCCTCGTCCACCATCGCCTCGAGGTTCTTGCCGCCGCGCACCATGGCCTGCAGCAGGGGCCGGTCCTTCTGCTCGAGCTCGTCGACCGGCGCCGCCTCGGGCGAAAGGCGGCGCTTCAACACGCGCTCGTTGCGCGAGAACACGGTGACGAAGATCACCGCCAGGATCGCCAGCACGGCGACCAGGATGCCGCCCGCGACCAGGGCTGCGAAGACCTGCGGGCTCATGCGCCGTCCTCCACCGAACGCATCATCCTGAAGATGACGCCGATGCCGATGAGCTGCATGACGATGGAGCCGATCAGCATGTTGCGTCCACCCGGATCGACCCACATCTGGCTGTAGTAGCCGGGATTGCGCAGCACGATGATCAGCACTAGGACCACCGGCAGCGCGCACAGCACCATGGCGGAGAAGCGCGTTTCCGCGGTCAGTGCGCGCAACTCGCGCGCGGCCATGTCGCGGGTGCGGATGGCCTGGATCAGGCTGCGCAGGATGCTGCGCAGGCTGCCGCCGAACTTGCGGTTCACCGAGGCCGCCAGCGCCAGAACCTTCAGGTCGGCGATCTTGTGCACCTCGCCCGCCTCATACAGTACCGTCTCGACCGGCGCGCCCAGGCGCACCTGGCGGCCCACGGACGTGAACAACGGCCGGATCGGATCGGGGCTCTCGCGGGCGGCGGAGGCGAAGGCTTCCTCCAGCGTATTGCCCGCGGACAGGATGCGGATGGCCGACTCGAGGAAGTCCGGCAGCTGCTCGACGATCTTGTTCCGGCGCGCCGCCGCGCGGCGGGTCAGGAACAGCCAGCCGAACAGCAGCAGCACCGCCACCAGGATGCTGCCGCCGAACCAGCCGAAAGCGATCAGCGCCGCCGGCACCAGCAGCACCAGTACCAGCAGGATGCGCCCGACCGTCGCCGGGTCGAGCTCCACGCCGGTGCGCCAGATCAGGTGGCAAGCCCAGCGCAGGATGGGATTGGCGATCCGGTTGTTGCCCTTGAGGCTCGGAGCGGCCAGCACGGCGTCGTCGATGTCCCCGCTGCCCGAGGCGCGCAGGCGCAGCTGCACCTCTTCCTGGCGCTCGCGCTGGCCGGCCCGGATGAAGAGCCAGACGGCACCGGCGACCAGGATCAGCGCCAGCAGGAAAACCGCGATGGAGACGTTCATAGCGCCGACCCCCGGAGATCGCGATGCTGGCCGCTTTCCACGTCATAGCGGAACACATCGCGGAGGATGAGATCATGCCCCTTGGCGCCGACGACCTCGGTGATGGACATCAGGCGGCGCTGGCCGCCGGGCAGGCGGGCCACGTGAACCAGCAGCTGGATCGCGGAAGCGACCTGGGCGCGGAACGCGACTTCCGAGCCGTTGTAGCCGGCAAAGCCCGCCAGCAGCTCCAGGCGGTGGACCGCGTCGTGGGTGCTGTTGGCGTGGATCGTGGTCATCGAGCCGTCGTGGCCGGTGTTCATGGCCTGCAGCATGTCCAGTACCTCGTCGCCGCGCACCTCGCCGACGATGATGCGGTCGGGGCGCATGCGCAGCGCGTTGCGGACCAGGTCGCGCGCGGTGACGGCGCGCTCGCCTTCCAGGTTGGGCGGGCGCGTCTCCAGCCGCACGACATGCTCGTGTTCCAGGCGCAACTCGGCAGCGTCCTCCACGGTGAGGATGCGCTCGCCCGGCGGAATCCACTGCGACAGCAGGTTGAGGAAGGTGGTCTTGCCCGAGCCGGTGCCGCCGACCACGATCAGGTTGGTGCGGTGGGTGACGCGATGCTTGAGGTAGTCCAGCGCTTCGCGCGACACCGAGCCGTAGCGGACCAGGTCCTCGGCCGTCAGCGCCGACTTGCGGAACTTGCGGATCGAGATGCAGGGGCCATCCAGCGCGATCGGCGGGATGATGGCATTGACGCGCGAGCCGTCGGGCAGGCGCGCATCGACCATCGGGTTGGATTCGTCGATGCGGCGGCCGATCGGCGCCAGGATGCGCTGGATCACGCGCACCACGTGCGCGTTGTTGAAGAAGCGTACCGGCGCCACCTGCAGGCGGCCCTCGCGCTCCACGAAGATGCGGTCCGGACCGTTGACCACGATGTCGTTGACGGTCTCGTCGTCCACCAGGCCCTGGATGGGCCCGAAGCCCATCAGCTCGTCCTTGGCATCCTTGGCCAGGGCCTCGGATTCGCGCTGGTTGATGGGCAGGCGCTGCTCCACCACGTAGCGCTTCACCGCGTCGGAGACGAAGCGCTCGATGCGCGCGGCGTCCCAGTCGTCGAGGTCGAGGTTGCGCTCCTCGATCTGCTGGATCAGGTGCCGGTGGAAGTTGTTCTTGACCTGCTGGTACTGGTCGGACAGGCGGAAGCGGAACAGGGCCGGATCACTGCTCATGCCGGGCCTCCCCGCGTGAAGCCGCGAGCGGAGGTGGAAGCCGGAGGTGTCGTTGCCCTTCGCATCATGTCACCGGATCGCCGCTAGCTGAACAGCTTGCCGAGCAGGCCGCCGCTGCGGGCCGGCGCCGGCGCCGCGGTGCCGCCGCTGAGCAGGGTCTGTGCCAGCAGGCGCACGTCCTCGCAGAAGGCATCCTTGGGCGCCAGCGCGAACATCGGCTCGCCGGCGTTCATGGCCTGGATGCGCGCATGGCCGCTGCTGGCCAGCGTGCCGGCCAGGGGGATGTCCAGCAGCTCGGCCAGGTTCTCGGGCTCCAGCCCGATGCGCTTCTGGTACTGGTCCACCACCAGGGACGTACGGTCCAGCGGGGTATCCTCCAGGCGCAGGGCGCGCAGCAGGTACTTGTTGTGGCGCGACATGATGATCGACTGGTTGGACAGCAGCAGGCTGCGGTCCGACTGCGCCACCACCGCACGCAGGCCGTCCAGCGGCTGCAGGCCGTCCAGCGCCACCACCACGCAGCCGAAGAGCCCGCGCATCACCTGCAGCAGCTTGGTGAACTCGTCGATGTTGATCTGAGGCCGGCCCACGAGGTCCTCGGGCAGGCTCAGCACGTAGATGCCGCTGGCATGGCGCGAGAACGCCGTCTCGACCAGCGTCTGGTCGGCGCGATAGACGTCGTTGATCGCGTCCAGCACGCTGTAGGACTGGTTGATGTTGAGGAAGATGGTGCCGGCGCCGGGAGGCAGCGCGACATCGACGAACAGCACCCGCTCGCTCGAGGGGATCTGCCTGGCCAGCGCCAGCGCCAGGTGGCCGGCGACGAAGGCCGTCTCCGGCAGGGAGTTGGCCGACAGCACCGAGAACAGCTTGCCCTGCTTCTGCTGGGTCTTGGCCACCGTGGTGGTCCGGCGCAGCAGCTTGGCCATCAGCGCCGCGACGTTGGCCTCGTCACGCCGCAGCACGAAGAAATCGCGCGCGCCGGCGCGCATGGCCGCCAGCACGATGTCGGGGCTGTTCTCCGCCGCGCCCAGGCCGGCCGCCGGCACTTCCGGCATGCGGTCCAGCAGGCGCTCCACCATGGCCACGCGGGTTTCCACGTTGGCGGCGTCGAACTGGAAGAAGACGATATCGACGCGCCCGAGCATCTGGATGCGCTCGATCAGGTCGTCGGCGTCCAGCGGACGCAACAGGGAGAAGTCGGTGCTCTGGCCGGCCGCATTCTGCAGCCAGCTCACATACACCGGATCATCGGCGACGACGACAGCCTGGGTTTTCATCAAAGACACCCGCCCACTGAGAACTCCTTGATTCTAGTGCAAAACCCACGGGCCTGGCCGCATGGCCGGGCCGCGGTTCCACCCTGCCGCGAAGACCCTCCGGGTCCTAGCGGCTGAATCCCGTTTCCGTGCTCGCGTCCTCGAAGAACAGCTGCCCCGAAGCCGGCCGGTAGCCGTCGTACTTGGACCCCGGCAGCGGCGGCAGCTGCACTTCGCGTGCCAGCGGCCGCACCAGCCTCGGCGTCACCACCATCACCAGTTCCTTCTCCTCCCGGGTCATCTCGGTGGCGCGGAAGAAGGCCCCCAGGATCGGCAGCTGGCCCAGCCAGGGCACCTTGTCGACGTTGCGGCGCAGGTTGCTGCTGATCAGGCCGGAGATGACGAAGCTCTCGCCGTCACCCAGTTCGATGCTGGTTTCCGTGCGGCGCACCAGCAGGGCCGGCACCGTCACGCCGCCGCTGGTGACGCCGGCGTTGAAGTCGAGGTCGCTGACTTCCGGCGCCACCTTCAGCGCGATGCGGTTGCGCGCCAGCACGGTGGGCGTCAGCGCCAGGCGGACACCGAATTCCTTGTATTCGATCGTGATGCTGCTGTTGCCGGAGCTGCTGCTGCCGCCCTGCACCACCGGGATCGGGAACTCGCCGCCGACCAGGTAGGTCGCCGTCTGGCCGGACATCGCCACGAGGGTCGGCTCCGCCAGGGTGCGGGCCAGGCCCTTGCCCTCGAGCATGCTCAGGGCGCCCAGCAGCTTCGAGCTGGCGCTGTCGATCACGAGGTTGAAGGCCTCGTTGAACGGAGGCAGCACCGAGGTCCCGGTCTCGTTCAGCGTCGGAGCCGAGCCGGGGTTGCCGAAGACCGCGCGGGTACGGCCACCCGAGTAGATGGCATTGAAGCCGAAGCGCTGCGCGGTGGAACGGCTGATCTCGGCGATCTTGACCTGGGTCTGTACCTGGGTCTCCAGGGCCACGTCGCTGCCGTCGGCCAGCTCGCCGTCCTTGGGAATGGCGGCCGCGAGCTTGGCGCGGCGGTGGGCCGTGAGGTTGGGCAGGCGGCCGGTGACGCCCTGTCCCGGATTGACCTGGGCCTGCGCCAGCTCCGGGTCGTTCTGGACGGCGGTGGCGGTCGGCAAGCGCGGCGGCACCACCTGCACGCGGAACTCGCGCGGGTGCTTGGCGCCGCGGTTCCAGACCGTAAGGCTGGTGACGCCGATCTTCTTGCCGTTGACCAGCACGTCGTGCAGGCCGCCGACGGTCACGTCGGCGATGGCCGGATCGCCGGTGGCCACGCGGCTGACCGCCTGGCTGTCGCGGATGATCTTGTGCAGGCCCAGCTCAACGGTGATCCAGGTCGCATTGGCCTGTGCCGAGGCCTGCAGAGGCGCCGCCAGCAGCAGGCAGGAGAGCAGCGCCATGACCATCTTCTTGTAGATCTTCATCGGTCCGGTCCCTTATTGCACGATCACGGTCTGGGTGTTGGAGCCGCGGATCACCTGGACTTCAGGGCCCTTCGGCTGGTCCTGGCGCCGGGCGATGGTGCCGGGCTTGGCCAGCTGGCCCAGGGCCATGGCGGGCACCTCCTCGGGCTTGGGCTCCGCCGGCGGCAGTTCCGCGTTCTCCGCCTGCTCCTTGGCCAGGCCGTGCAGCGCCAGCCGCAGGTCGCCGGCGCTGTCGCCGAGCAGCAGCTTGGTCACGTCCTTGTTGGGCACGGCCAGCACCGCCGTGCGGCGCGAACCTTCGCGGCGCTTCTCCTCCTGCTGGCCGTCCTGGGCCTCGCCACCCTCCGGGCGGTCGATGATCAGCTCCTGGTAGGCCAGCACGCGCACCTTCTCCAGCAGCACGCGGGTCTGCGGCTGGTCGATGTTGCCGCCGCCGCTGAGGTAGACCAGCACGTCGACCACGTCGCCGGGCTGCACGAAGCCGCCCACCGCGATGACGTCGGAGATTTCGACCGACACGGCCTTGTGGCCCTCGGGGATCGAGCGCGCCAGGATGCTGCCTTCGGTGAAGTAGCGCTGCGTGACCGGCGCGCCGGTGTCGATATCGACCAGCGGGGTCTTGCCGACCACGTCGTCGAGCGTGGTGAAGGGCTTGACCGGCGCCACGGAAACCGGAACCAGGGCGAGGGCGTCGCGCTGGATCGGTTCATAGGCCAGCAGGGGCTTGGTGGCCACCACCACCAGCGTCTGCTGCGCCTTGGCGTCTGCGGCAGCCTGCTGCCGTTCCTGCTCCGCCTTTTCCGCCTGCTCCGCCTTCTCGGCGAAGCTGCGGCTGTACTGGTAACCCACGGCGGCCAGCAGCACCGCCAGAAGAACAGCAACGACCGCGACGATCTTGAGCGTAGTGCTGCTCATGAGCCCCCCTACGATGAACGACATGGAAACAACTGCAGCTTACATCGGCAACCGCTCTTGCGCGAAGAGCGGGAAGCAACGGTGGGATTCGCCCGATCTCCGGTGAATCCGCCCCTCAAAACCAGCCCGTCGACGGCAACAGGACGGGCCCACCCAAAAGCTCCGCGCCGAATGCCAGCGCGAAGGCGCCGGCGGCCGGGAATCGCGCCTTGCGGTCTCCCGCGAACAGGCGCAGCCACACCAGGGCCAGCAGGCCAAGGCCCAGGCCGGCGAGCAGGAGCATATCCAGGGTACGTTGCAGCCCCAGCAGCAAACCCAGGCAGGCCGCGAACTTGACGTCCCCGGCGCCCATGCGCCCCAGCGCATAGCCCGGCAACAGCAACAGGAAGACAGCCCCCAGGCCACCGAGGGAAGACAGGATGCCGGCCCCCAGGAGCCCGCGTCCGTTCACCAGCAGCGCCAGCACGGCGACCACCAGCAGCGGCAGCAGCGCCAGGTTCGGCACGCGACGCGTGTAGGCGTCATAGGCCCCGACCAGCAGGGCCCACAGGCCAACCGTGATGGCCAAGCTTCGATCCCCAGAACAGGTAGTGACCCCGACGGATTCATGCCCCGGAACAGTGCGGGCAGGCGGGGTTGGCTGTACTGCTAACTAAAGACGGGCTGCACCGGAGTGCAGCCCGTCCGTGTAACGCCCCGCGCGATTACTTCTGCGCGTTCGTGAGGCCGTCGTTGGCCTTGTTGAAGAGGTTTTCCAGGCCGTTGCCCAGGAAGCCCAGCACGACGATGATCGCGACAGCGATCAGGCCGATGATCAGGCCGTACTCAACCGCGCTCGCGCCTTCTTCATCACGGAGAAACTTCATCACTTGATTCATTGCAACGCTCCAAGAGGGTGTGGTCAAGCGGCCATCTCGCGAGCCGCGCAGGTACTATGCAAGGATCGTAAGTGCCCGTCAAAGAAGCTGATTGGCGCTTTCACTACCGCTCATCGGCCGCCGGAAATGAGCGGTGTGTCGCGGCAGACGACCGGGCGGATCGCGCAAGGCCGCAGAGCGGGGGTGGATCGGCGGATGCTTTCGTGAGGCGCACGGCGGCCGATGCCTACCGGACAGCCGCGCCGCGCATGCGCGCGGCGCGGCGGCCGATACAGTAGGGTCCCGTCTCCGGAGTTCCGATGCCGACCCTGCTCTACGCCTGCACGCTGTTCCTCAGCTCCGCGCTGCTGTTCGCGGTGCAGCCGATGATCTCGAAGATGGTGCTGCCGCTGCTGGGCGGATCGCCCGGGGTCTGGAACGCCTGCATGTGCTTCTTCCAGGCCGGGCTGCTGGCGGGCTATGCCTATGCCCACCTGCTCGCGCGGCGGCTCGCCTGGACGACGCAGGCCGCGCTGCATGCCGCGCTGCTGCTGCTGGCCTTCCTGTTCCTGCCGCCGGCACTGGGCCAGGCCACCCCGCCCGCCGGCGGCTCGCCGGTCGGCTGGCTGCTGGGCCTGCTCGCCGTCGGCATCGGGCTGCCGTTCTTCGTCCTGTCGGCGACCGCGCCGCTGGTGCAGCACTGGTTCTCGCGCACCCGCCATCCGGACGCCCGCAATCCCTACTTCCTCTACGCCGCCAGCAACGCCGGCAGCCTGCTGGCGCTGCTCGGCTATCCCCTGCTGGTCGAGCCGCTGTGGGATCTCGGGCAGCAGAGCCTGGCTTGGTCGGCCGGCTTCGTGCTGCTGGCCCTGGCGCTGGCGGGCTGCTTCGCGGCGGCGCGCCGGCAGCGCGCCGAGGTCTCCGGTCAACCCGCCGACGACACGTCGGCCGCCGCCGTCTCCAACCGCCAGCGCCTGCTCTGGCTGGCGCTGTCCTTCCTGCCGTCGAGCCTGCTGCTGGGCGTCACCACCTTCATCACCACCGACCTGGCCTCGACCCCGCTGCTGTGGGTGATCCCGCTGGCGCTCTACCTGACGACCTTCATCTTCGTGTTCGCGCGGCGGCCGCTGCTGCGGCACGAGTGGATGCGGCGGGCGCTGCCCCACCTGCTGATCCTGATCGCGCTGCTGTCGCTGCTGCACATCGCCTCGGTCTGGCTGCTGGCGCTGCACCTGGCAGGTTTCTTCGCGATCGCCATGGTCAGCCACGGCGAGCTGGCCGCGCGGCGGCCCCATGCCGCGCACCTGACCGAGTTCTATCTGTTCATGTCGCTGGGCGGAGTGCTGGGCGGCATCTTCAATGCGCTGCTGGCCCCGGCGGTCTTCTCCGGTGTCTACGAATACCCGCTGATGCTGGCCGCCAGCTGCCTGCTGGCCGGGACGCCGGCGGCCGGCGGCCGGCGGGCGCTGGCCCTGGACGGCCTGCTGCCGGCGCTGCTGCTGGGCGTGCTGGTGCTGCTGGCCACGGGCAGCGATGCCCTGCGCAGCCTGCTGGCGCAGGGCGGGCGCGGCGGCATCGTGATCGCGGTGCTGGCCTTCGCCGCGCTGGCGGCGCTGCTGCTGTCCTTCAGCAGCCGTCCGCTGCGCTTCGCGCTGGGCATCTCGGCCTGCCTGGCGTTCGCCGCGGTGCGCCAGGCCCAGGGAGCCCTGGAGACCGAGCGCAGCTTCTTCGGCATCTACAAGGTGATCCCGGTCGACCAGGGCCGCAAGGTGGCCCTGCTGCACGGCACCACCGCGCACGGTGTCGCCGGCCAGGAGCCGGGGCAGGCCCGCCAGCCGATGAGCTACTACGCGGAGCAGGGGCCCTTCGGCCAGCTGCTGCGCTCGGACACGGTGCGCGGCTTCCGGCACATCGGCGTGGTCGGGCTGGGCGTGGGCAGCCTCGCCTGCTACGCCGCACCCGGCCAGTCCTGGACCTTCCACGAGATCGACCCGCTGGTGGAGCGGCTGGCGCGGGACCGCCGCCACTTCCGCTTCCTGGAGGAATGCGGGCAGCAGGCCGCGATCCGGATCGGCGATGCGCGCCTGACGCTGGAGCAGGTGCCCGACGGCGGCTACGACCTGCTGGTGCTGGATGCCTACAGCTCCGACAGCATCCCGCTGCACCTGATGAGCCGCGAGGCGCTGGCGCTGTACCTGCGCAAGCTGTCGCCGCGGGGACTGCTCGCCTTCCACGTCAGCAACCGCCACCTGGACCTGATGCCGGTGCTGGCCCGGCTGGCCGGCGATGCCGGGCTGTCCGGCCTGCAGCAGCACTTCAGGCCCGACGAAGCCCTGCGCCGGCAGGGCGAGGCCATGGCCACCGATGCGGTCCTGCTGTCGCGCCGCCGGGCCAACCTGGCCTTCCTGCAGGCGGACGCGGCCTGGCAGCCCCTGGCGCCCGCGCCGGGCACGCCCCTGTGGACCGACAGCTACTCCAACATCCTGGGCGTGATCCGCTGGCGCTGAGCGGGCCGCCTACTGCTGCAGGTACAGCAGGCGCTTGATCTCGCGCTGGCCGCGCGTCACCGCGTGCAGGATCACGCCGCAGGTGAAGGCCATCAGCGCCGACAGCATGATGCCGGTGCAGAGCACGGCGGTGGGCATCCTCGGCACCAGGCCGGTGCGGGCGTACTCCAGGAACAGCGGCAGCGACAGGCCCAGGGACAGTGCCGCCAGCAGCCCGGCGACGATGCTGAAGAACAGCAGCGGCCGCTCGCTGCGCACCAGGCGCGAGATGGTCCAGAGGATCTTCCAGCCGTCGGGCAGCGCGCGCAGCTTGCTGGCGGATCCCTCCGGACGCTCCACGTAGGGCCCCTCGATCTCCGTCATCGGCACCCGCAGGGAGAGCGCATGCACCGCCAGTTCCACCTCGATCTCGAAACCGCTGGCGAAGGCGGGAAAGGACTTGGCGAAGCGGCGCGAGAACACCTTGTAGCCGGACAGCACGTCGTCGAGCTGGTGGCCGAACAGATGGCCGATCAGCGAGGTGAACAGCCGGTTGCCGAAGCGGTGCCCGCGCCGGTAGGCCTCCGCGCCCTGCGCCACGCGCCGGCCGTTCACCAGGTCCAGGTGCTGCGCCAGCAGCGTCTCGATCATGCGCGGCGCGCAAGCCGCGTCGTAGGTGGCGTCGCCGTCGACCAGCACGTAGCAGTCCGCGTCCACGTCGGCCAGCATGCGCCGCACGACCTGCCCCTTGCCCTGGCGCCGTTCCGCACGCACCACCGCGCCGGCGGCCTGCGCGCGGGCCACGGTGTCGTCGGTGGAGTTGTTGTCGTAGACATAGACCGTGGCGCGGGGCAGCGCCGCGCGAAAGTCGGCGACGACGCGGGCAATGGTCTCCGCTTCGTTGCGGCAGGGCACGAGCACGGCGATGCGGGGTTCGGATGTCATGTTCACGCGCTGGGTTTCCGGAAGACGTAATGCCTCGACAGCCGGTAATTGGACAGCAGCGCCGCCGCCGTGCCGGCCAGGTAGGGCCATAGCAGGCCCCGCTCCGCTCCCGCCGCCGTCACGCAGCCCAGGAACACGGCATAGTTCACCGCGCAACCCAGGCTCTGCACGCCGAGATAGCGCAGGCCTTCGCCCAGGGGCCGCCCCCCGGAACCGAAGGTGAACCAGCGGTTGCCCGCCCAGGTCACGCCGACCGCGGCGAGGAAGGCCAGCAGCCGCGCCAGCCACCAGGCCTTGCCGGCGCCTTGCACCAGCAGGAAGAATACCGCGGCGTCGACGACGAATCCGGCACCGCCCACCAGGGAGAATCTCAGGAATGCCATGGACGGACCGGTCGGAGACGCAGCGCACAGTATCGCCCGTCGCGGCGTGACGGAATACCCAGCCAGACATACGGCATGCCCCGCCGGAAGACTCCACATTCCATGACCTCCTCCGCACCGGGCCGAGCCCTGGCCCTGCTGGTCGCCACGCTGATGATGGCCGTTGCCCTGGCACGGTCGGCGCCCACCAACCTCGATCGCCTGGCCCAGGCGGACCTGTCGAATCCCGACAGCTACTACAACCTCGTGGTGCTGCTGGACCGCACGCCGGAACACGGGCACCGCTTCGTGGCGCGCGACAACGCCCCCCTGGGCAGCTGGGTCCACTGGACCGAACCCTACACCTGGACGCTGTGGCAGCTGCACCGGCCGCTGCGCGCCGCCGGCCTGGCCGAGGAGCCGGCACTGCGCTTCGCCGGCGGCGCGCTGAGCCTGCTGGGCATGCTGGCGGTGGCCTTCTTCACCGCCCTGGCGGTGTCCTCGGTGGGCACGCGGCGCACCGCCATGATCAGCGGCCTGGCGCTGGCCGCCTGCATTCCGCTGCATGCCTACGGCAACCTGCTGCAGATCACCCACCACGTCTTCATGCTGGTGCCGCTGGCCGCGGCGGCGGCCTGCCTGCTGCGCGGCACGCCGGCGGCACGCCCGGGACTCGACCTGCTCGGCGGCGGCCTGCTGGCGCTGGGCTGGTGGATCTCCCCGGAGGCGATGCCCTTCGTCGTCGGGCTGGTCTACCTGCGCATCGCCGCCCGCCTGCAGGGCCTCGCACCGGCGCTGTGGCTGATCGCGCCGGGCCTGTTCGGCGTCACCCTGCTGGCCTGGTGGCTCGACCCGCCGCCGCCGACCTTCCCGGCCTGGACCCTGGACCGCATGAGCCTGGCCTGGCTGCTGCTGGCGGGGCTGCTGGCCGCGATGCCGCTGCTGGCCGAAGCCTGCACGCGGCGCGGCCTGTCGCCGGGCCGCAGCTTCGTGCTCGTGGCCGCCGCCTCGGCGGCCGCGATGCTGGCCTGGACGCTGGCCGTCCCGGGCGTGCGCGCCGGGCCGTCCGGCCTGATCCCGGAGGAACTGAAGGCGCTGTGGTGGAACCAGATCGTGGAACTGCAGTCCGCGCACCGGCCGCACCAGTGGATGGCCTACTTCGCATTGCCGCTGGCCGGAGCCCTGGCCGCCGGCCACCGCGCCTGGCGCGAGCGCAGCCTCTGGCTGGCAGCGCTGGCCTTCATGTCGCTGGCCTACGGACTGCTGGGCGTCTGGCACCTGCGCATGGGCGCGGCCGCAGGCGTGGCCGGAGCACTGGCCTTCGGCATCGGGCTCGGCGGGCTGCGCGGCTTCGGCGACACCGACGAAAGCCTGTCCCGGCGCCGCCAGGCCGGCGTCTTCCTGCTGACCGTGTTCCCGGCGCTGCAGCTGGCTGCCACCGTGACGCTGGCCTCGCTATGGCCACCACCGCCGCAGGAAAAGCACTGCAGCCTGGCCAGCGTCGCGCCGGTGCTCCAGCAGATTCCGCCGGCGACCTTCCTGGCGCCCGTCTTCAGCGGCTCGGAACTGCTCTACCGGACGCATCACCGCATCATCACCGGGCCTTATCATCACAACGTGGAAGGCCTGCTCGACAACTACCGTGCCTGGCTCTACACCGGCACCGACAGCCCGCCGGAAATCTTCGCGCGGCGCGGGGTCGGCTACGTGCTGGGCTGCACCCACTACCAGAACGAACTGCGCGGCCGCGCCGGCCGGCGCACGCTGATGGAACGCGTCGCCGACGGCGACGTGCCGGCCTGGCTGCAGGCCCAACCCTGGCCCCCCGGCACCGAGACGGAATGGCGCCTGTACCGCGTCGGCATGCCCGGGCCCGCAACGGCGGCCCCCTGACATGACGACCTATGCCATCGGCGACGTGCAGGGCTGCCATGAACCGCTGCGGCAGCTGCTGGAACGGCTGCGCTTCGACCCGGCGGCGGACCGCCTGATCTTCCTCGGCGACCTGGTCAACCGCGGCCCGCAGTCGGCGGAGGTGCTGCGCTTCGTGCGCGGGCTGGGCGACCGCGCCGTCAACGTGCTGGGCAACCACGACCTGCACCTGCTGGCGGTAGCCGCCCGCGGCGACAAGGCCGGACGCAAGGACAGCTTCCAGGACGTGCTCGATGCCCCGGACCGCGAGGACTTGCTGGGCTGGCTCAGCCGCTGCCCGCTGGCCTACGAGGATCCGGAAACCGGCGTCCTGGCCGTGCACGCCGGCGTCGCCCCGCAGTGGACCCGCAGCAAGCTGCTGGCGCTGGCACGCGAGGCCGCCGACCGGATCTCCGGCCCCGATGCCGGCGAGTTCTACGCCCACATGTACGGCGACGATCCCGACCTGTGGCGCGGCAGCCTCAAGGGCTGGAAGCGCCTGCGCTTCATCGTGAACTGCTTCACGCGCATCCGCTATTGCGACGCCGAAGGGCGGATCGACACCCGCTACAAGGGCGCGCCCGGGACCCAGCCGGCGCACCTGCGGCCCTGGTTCGAAGCCGAAGGGCGGCGCACGGCGCAGGACACCATCGTCTTCGGCCACTGGTCGACGCTGGGCCGGGTCGGCTGGAGCAACGGCAAGGCGATGGGGCTGGATACCGGCTGCGTCTGGGGCGGCCGCCTGACGGCGCTGAACCTGCAGACCGGCGAGCTGACCGGCTGCGCCTGCCCCGGCGCGATGCGGCCGGGCGTGGACGCATAGCCGCCGGATGCAAGCCCCGTTCCCGCGCGCCGGCGGGCTACCGCTTTGCCCCTGCTTTCTCTACTCTGCGGCCGAACGCCTCCCGATTCCTTCCATCAGCCAATCCCATCCGCTGGAAGGACACGCGGTGCAAAGCGGTCCGGGGCCGGGCATGCTCATTGGGCGGCCCGGGAACCGCAGGCGTGACACCTACGCACGGTACGGATGAGCACTATGTCCCTCATGCACAGACAACGCGGAGCAACGGCGGTCGAGTACGCGCTCGTGTTCCCGGTGTTCTTCCTGCTGTTCTACGGCATGCTGACCTACGGCCTGATCTTCATGATGCGCCTCAATCTCCAGCATTCCGCCGAGGAGGGCGCGCGCGCGGCCCTGCGGCACCAGCGCCTGCCGGCCGGCAACACCGAAAGCCCGGCGCCCTCGCAGCTCGAGCTGCGGCGCCGCCAGGCCGAGACCGTGGCCGCCTCGCACAGCAGCTGGATCAATACCTGGAAGCCGGGGCTGCTGCAGATCCAGGCCCGGATCTGCAAGGCCGACGCCGCCACCGACAATGCCGCGCAGTGCCCGACCGGCTCCAGCGTCACGGATTGCGACATCCTGCCAGGCTGCCAGGTGGTGGTGACCATGAGCTACCCCTACGCCGCCCATGCCAACGGGCCGGCGCTGCCGGCATTGCCCGGCTTCGGCCTGATGATCCCCAACTACCTCACCGCGCAGGGCCGCATCCTGCTCGACGGCCGGGCGCTGGACCTATGAAGACGATGCGCCGGCCTTTCCCCAAGGCACAGCGGGGCGCCTCGGCGATGGAGTTCGCCCTGGTCCTGCCCGTGTTCCTGCTGATCCTCTACGGCCTGATCACCTTCGGCGCCGCGTTCTACACGCAGCTGGCGGTGTCGCGCGCGGCGGAGGACGGCGCACGCGCCGCCATCCAGCCCGGCATCACCAACGACATGATCAAGGCCGAGGTGATCAACTCCCTGGCCACCTCGTCCATTGCCCCGCGCGCGCAGAACACCAGCTTCACCACGCGCCGCGACTGGCTCAACACGCAGGTCAAGCCCTCGCGTGTCACCGTGGTGCGCAATACCGCCTGCAACGGTGCCGGCAGCACCGGTGCGGTCAGCATCACCGTGGACTTCCCCTACGACAACGCGGCCGGCACGCGCATCCTGCCCTCGATCACGATCCCGGCCATCGGCGATATCGACGGCTGGATGCCCAAGAAGCTGGTGAGCTGCGCCACGGCCCAGATCTAACGCGAGAGGTCCATCGTGCCACGCCCATCCATCACCGCCCCCTCGCTCTCCGCCCGCCGGCAGCAGGGCTCCATCGTCATCTTCGCGGCGCTGGGCCTGAGCCTGGCGGTGATCCTGCTGTCGATCGCCGACATGGGCTTCCTGTACTTCTACAAGCGCGAGTACCAGAAGGCCGCGGACCTCGCCGCCATGGCCGGTGCCCGCAGCCTGCACCTGAGCTGCGCCACCGCGCGCACCACGGGCATCGCCAACGCCAACCAGAACCTGGGCGGCCGCAACCACAACACCCCGGTGCTGGAATGCGGCCATTGGGACGGCCGCCGCGACGTCGCCTTCGACCCGGACGCCGACACGGAAGACCTGAACGCCGTGCGCGCCACCATCTCCGGCATCCCGCCGCGCTTCCTGCCGTTCATCAAGAGCCATACGCTGACCGCGCGGGCGATCGCCATCGCCAACCAGCCGCTGGCGCAGCTGCGCATCCGCAGCACGCTGGCCACCGTCAACCCCGGCCAGGGCACGCTGCTCAACGCCGTGGTCGGCGGCCTGCTCGGCGGCAGCCTGAACCTCAGCGCCGGTGCCTGGGACGGCCTGGTGCACACCGACCTCAACCTGCTCAACTACCTCGACGCCCTGGCGCTGAATCTCGGCCTGGACGTGGGCGACTACGACAGCGTGCTCGACACCGAAGTCTCGCTCGGCACCCTGCTGGGCGTCGCCGCCACGGCGCTGCAGCAGGGCGGCGGCAGCGGCGGCACCGCCAACATCGATGCCTCCCTGCTGGGCCTGCAGAACCTGCTCGGCGCCAACCTGCCGGGCATGTCGCCGCTGATCCGCCTGGGCGACCTGCTCAACATCCAGACCGGCACGCCCGAGTCCGGCCTGGATACGAACCTGAACCTGTTCCAGCTGATCCAGGGCAGCGTGCAGCTGGCCAACAAGAACTGCGTGGCCTGCGCCAACCTGCCCATCAACATCCCCGGCGTGGTCGGCGCCAACGTGCGCGTGCGCGTGATCGAGTCGCCGCAGCTCTCCGCCATCGGCAACCCCGAACGCGCCCGCCTCGATCCGCTCGGCGAGGACCGCATCTACGTCCGCACCGCGCAGGTACGCACGCTGATCTCGGTGGACCTGCCCAACCTGACGGGCCTCATCACGCCGCTGCTGAACGACACCGTGGTCGGCAGCGTGGCCAACGTGGTGAACGACCTGCTGTCGCTGAACCTGCTCGGCGTGCTGGGCTGGCTGCTGCCGATCCCCACCGAGCGCGATGTGATCGACATCCTGGTGCTGCCGACGCCGCGCCTGGACGTGAACATCGACGCCGGCGGCGGCCGCGCCTACGTCAGCGACTATTCCTGCGCCAACGAGCCGGACAAGTCGCTGACCGTGCCCACCTACACCGCCGCGGCCGAACTGCGCGTCGGCAACATGGGCACCACGGCCGCCGACGCCGCCACCAAGGTCTTCGCCTCCAGCGCCCCGCCCACCGTGGACCCGGTACCGGTGCTCGACATCGGCACCCGCCGCGTGCGCCAGATCTGCCTGCTGGGCCTGTGCTCCACCACCTGGCTGCGCGCCGACGGCGGCTGGGACAGCGACAAGAGCAAGTCCAAGCGCAACGCCTTCGTCGGCGGCGGCATCGGCCTGAAGGCCGACCTGCCCATCGCCAGCACCAACACCACCCAGGTCTACACCCAGCCGCCGGCCGGTGGCCTGCCGAAGGTCGGCGAGGATCCGGCCTACAAGAGCGTCACCTCCTCCAACATCGTCAACAGCCTGCGCAACACCCTGCTGGGCCTGCAGCTGCAGTTCTACCAGCCCTCCGGCGGCGGCATCGGCGGCAGTGGCCTGGGCAACGTGGTGTTCCTGGTCGGCAGCGTGGTCAACACCCTGGTCTCCACCCTCACCACGGCGATCAACGCCGTCCTGGGTCCGCTGCTGGACCCGCTGGTGAACCTGCTGCTGGAACAGCTGGGCGTGGACCTCAACAAGGTGGAAGTGGGCGCCAACCTCAGCTGCAGCGGCGGCGGCGCGACGCTGGTCGACTGAGGGCGTTCGTCCTTCGACCGGCCCAGGGCGAACGCCCAGGTCCGCCTCTCGCGTCCCCTCTTCTCCTGCCCCTCCCCCGCAAGCGGAGAGGGGTTGTGCTTTTCTCTGGCCTGGCAGCAACGGGCCGAAGGACCTTCGGAATCGCCCTTGCGGACCCCTGATGGGCGTGGGCGAATGCGGTTGACGCGGGGGTCCCAATGTCCGAGTGCTGCGCGGGAGCCGGATGCAGGGTCGAGCCGGACAGGATGTCCGGCCGAGGGACCTCGGGCCAGGAATATCGTCACTCGCAGCGTGGGGGCCCCGCGCAGTGGAGATCCTGGCGTCGCGAGGGGCGGGCAGCGGGAAGCCGGCCCGGCTTGTACAGGCTCGGACGAAGCAGGTAACGGACCCGGCCCGTCGCCGTCGCCACCCACGCAGGTTGCCCCGCCCAAGCGGGGCCGCGCGAACTCCGGGGGCGCTTTCCTTTGGTTACTTTTCTTCGCCTGGAGCGCCTGCTGTTGATGCGCAAACAAGGAAAAGCAACTCGCCCTTGGGCGAAACCAAGCTTCAAGGAACCACCGCTTCTGACCGGCGTCGTCGCCGGCACCACCGCTTGGCTTCTACAGCAAAGCGGCGCCCCTCACCCCGGCAACTGCTCCATGCGTTGCCCTACCTCAGGCATCCATGCCCTCGCCAAGCCTCTCCCCGCAAGCGGGGAGAGGGAGCAGCCGCGCGAGATCACCCATGCATGGGGTGCTGCACAAAGAAAAGCCCCCGACTAGCGGGGGCTTTGCCATTCAAGCGCTACCTCAGTGCCTCGGCTTGAACACCGGCTCTTCGCCCGGCGCCAGTTCCTTCGGCTTGAGGATGAACGAGGCGATGGCCGGCAGCAGCAGGATCGCGCCGAACATGTTCGCCATGAACATGAACACCAGCAGCTTGCCCATGTCGCGCTGGAACTGCAGGCCCGACCAGAGCCAGGTCAGCACGCCCAGGCTCAGCGTCAGGCCGGTGAAGATCACCGCCTTGCCTGTCAGCTTCAGGGTCTTGAGATAGGCCGCCCTTGTCTTGAAGCCCGCGGCCAATGCGTCGGCGAAGGTCGCGTAGACGTAGATGCCGTAGTCCACGCCGACGCCGGCCGCCAGGGCCACCGCCGGCAGGATCGCCACCTTCATGCCGATGCCCAGGATCGTCATCACCGCGTAGGCCATCCAGGACACCAGCGACAGCGGCAGCATGATCGCCACCAGGCTCTGCCACTCGAAGAAGGACAGGAACACGCAGATGATGATGCCGGCGTAGACCGTGTACAGGATCGGCTTCTCGCGGGCGTGGACTTCCTCGTTGGTCGCCGCCATGACGCCGACGTTGCCGGAAGCCAGCGCGAAGTTCACCGGGCAGGCCTTGTCCATCGCCTTGTGCGCCTCGGAAGCCTCGTCGGCGGCCTTGGTCAGCTCGACCACCTTCGGATTGGCGTCGATCTTCTCGTCGGTCAGCGTCTTGTCCTTCTTGCGCATCGCCTCGATGTACTTCTCGCGGGCGATGCGGGTCCGGCCCGCCTCGCGGCGCTTCTCGAGCTTCTCTGCGCAGTACTGGGCATTGACGTCCTTGTTGACCTCGTAGAACTCGGCGGCGTTCTCGGTATTGAACGCGTTCACCTCGTGGACGATGCGCTCCAGCGTCGCAGCGCGGTGGTTCTGGGTGAACACGAACACCGCCAGCGCCGAGCAGTTGGAGTTCAGCAGGCCCGAGGAGGTCGGGATCGGCGTGATCGCCTGCACCATGGTGTACTGGTTGCGCGGCAGCACCTTGAACTTCGGCGTGGCCTCGGAGAAGGCCGCGTTGACCTGGCGCGCGGCCCAGGGCAGCGACAGGATCGACTGCACGCCCTCGGTGTTCTCCATGCGCCAGCCGAAGCGGTCCACCTGGTCCATCATGTCGTGGCGCACGCAGGCTTCCGCGTCCATCTCGGCGATCACCTTCATGATGTCGGTGCCGATCGCGAAATTGCGGCCGATGGCGTTGGTGTCGTTGTTGTAGCGCGAATCGGGCAGCAGCTCGGGCACGCCGTCCTGGCTGTCGCCCACCTGCAGGCCCTCGCCCTTCCAGAAGCTCCAGCCGTACAGCGCGGCCGCGGCCAGGATGGCGATGACCGCCGGGGTCGGGCGCACGATGTTGGAAATGAACTCCCAGACCGGATCCAGCACGCTGTCGCGCTGCTCCTGCTTCAGGCGGAAGGCCTCGGGGTCGCCGATGTCGATCCAGGTCAGCCAGATCGGCATCATCACCTTGTTGGTGATCAGGATCGCGAACATGCCGAGCGAGGCGTTGATCGCCATCTCGCGGATGATGTCGATGGGGATGGTGTAGATCAGGGCGAAACCGACGAAGCCGGTCATGATCGCCATGGTTCCGTACACCGCCAGGCGGCGCCAGGTCTCGAGCGAGGCGTCGAAGCTGTTGCGCTTGAACAGCGTGATTTCGCCGACCCAGGCGTTGACGTACTGCACGCCGTGCGACACCGAGATGGCGATGATCAGGAACGGCACCAGGATCGCGAAGGGATCCAGGCCCTTGCCGGCCATCTGCAGCAGGCCGAATTCCCAGATCACGGCGGTGATGGCGCAGACCAGCGGCAGGATCGCCAGCTTCATCGAGCCGGTGTAGAGCCACAGCAGCAGGAAGGTCATGAACAGCGTCAGGATCAGGAACAGCACCACCTGCATGGTGGCGTCGATCACGTCGCCTACGACCTTGGCGAAGCCGATGACGTGGACGTTGATGTCCGGGTTGTACTGCGGGTTGTCGACCAGTTCGGCGACCACCGCGCTGCCCTTGACCTTGAACTTGTCGGGCGACGAGCCGTCGTCCTTGGCCGGGCCGCTGACCTCGAAGGTCTCCATGCGCAGCTTCCAGCCCAGGTCGACGAAGCCCTCGCCCACCACGGTGCCGGCCGCCAGGCCGTCCTGGGCTTCCTTGAGCTTGTAGACGTACTTCTTGGGGTTGGTGAAGCGGCCGCGGATCTTGTCCTCCAGCATCTTGGAGACCACCGCGTAGTCCAGCTTCTCGCCGGTCACCGGATCCACTTCGAGCAGCTCGGAGTAGATCATCGCGCCGTTCTGGCTCTTGGTGGTGTAGCGGCCGACATGGCCGCCCTTGCCGACGTTGGCGCGCACCAGCGCGAACATCTCCGGATTGGGCGCGTACTCGGCGGGGATCACGTTGCCGCCGGCGAAGCCGCCCTCCACCACCTCGATGTAGCGCACGTCCGGCGTGAACAGCGAGGACACGCGCGAGCGGTCGATGCCGGGCAGGAAGAACACTTCGTCGGTCGCGGTCTTCAGCGAGGTCAGGAAGGCCTCGTTGTACATGTCGCCCTTGCCGTCCTTCTGGATCAGCGCCACCAGCACGGTGTTGGCGCCGCCGAACTCGGCCATGTACTGCTTGAGCACCTGCATGTACTTGTGGTCGAGCGGGATCGACTTGTCGAATCCGGCGTCGCGGCGGATGTGGCCGGCCTGCCAGGCGAACCAGACGGTCAGCACCAGCAGGATGCCCATGGTCAGCTTGCGCTTGGCATAGATCAGCGGCTCGATGGCCGCCAGGATCTTCTGCGTCGTCGTCAGCTTGTGGTTTTCTTCGGTCATTTTGAGAATTCCTGTTCGGGACGCGACGCTTACTGGAGCTTCACGCGCTGCACGCCCGACTCACCCACGGCGAGCAGGCTGGCGTCGGTGGCCACGATGACGCCGGACAGCGGGGTGCCGGCATCGGTGCGCAGGCTGCGCACGTTGCCGCCATTGCCGTCGATCAGCAGCACGGCTCCGTTGAGGCCCACCATGGCCACGCCGCCGCCGGGCAGCGAGGTGCCGCCGAACATGGACGCCACCGTGCCGGTGTCGACCTTGGTCCAGTTGCCGGACGCCGGGTCGGAGGACACGTAGACGTTGCCGCGCAGGCCGAACAGGGCCGCGCCCTTCTCGCCGACCGCCACCGCGCCGAACAGGGAGCTCTCGTAGGGCGCGACCAGCTTGTTCCAGGTGGCGCCGCCGTCGTTCGACAGGGCCAGCGTGCCCTGTTCGCCGGCGATCAGCAGGTCGCCGTTGTTGAGGCGGGAGATGGAGTTGAAATGCAGCTCGTCCGCACGGATCGGGGACTGCACCTCGGTCCAGTTCTGGCCGCCGTCGGAGGTTTCGTAGAACAGGCCGTAGGCACCCACCGCGAAGCCGCGGCTGGTGTCGAGGAAGATCACGTCCAGCAGCGGCTTCTCCAGCTGCGGCTGGAAGTTCTGCAGGGCCCAGGTCTTGCCGCCGTCCTTGGTGTGCAGGATCACGGCGTCATGGCCCACCGCCCAGCCGTTGTCGGCATCGGCGAAGGTCACGGCCGTGAGCGCCGAACGCACCGGCACCTGCACCTGCGACCAGTCCTTGCCGTTGGCGGACACCAGGACATGGCCGCGATCGCCGACCGCCACCAGGCGCTTGCCGGTGTTGGCGACGTCCAGCAGCATGGAGCGGCTGGCCAGCGGCATCAGCTCCGAGGGGCGCGGCTTCACCGCGGGTGCGGCGGCCTCCTCGGCGGCTGGCGCCTCCGCGGCCTCGGCGGATGCGGCATCGGCGGCGTCCTCTGCAGGAGCCTCCGCGGCGGCCTCGGCCGGTGCAGCGCCCTCGTCCTGGGCAATCGCGCTGATGGCCAGCGCGGCGAGCGTGGAACCGGCCAGCAGTCCCAGCAACTTCTTCTTATCGTGCTTCATGCTTCCCCTCGAATGGTGTCGCACAGGGGAAACCTGCGCGCTATGGGTTTTGGCCGCGCAAGTTTTTCACGTCGTCGCCAGCTTGGCCAGTTTTTTCGCGGCCAACCGGCTGCCCGCAGTGCAACAAAAACCGCTTGACAGCAAACCGGGGCCTGTCCCCGTTTCCCGGCTGCAGCGACCCGGGAAACGGGGACAGGCCCCGGCGGCATTCGAAGGAGGCCACGGCCGGCAGGCCCCGCGGGCGGCGGAGCCTGCCGGCGAGCCCTTTTAGAACTGGTAGCCCAGCGAGAGCATCAGGTTGTCGCGGTCGCGCAGGGCGTCGCGGTCGTCGCCACCGGTGAACCAGGTGTAGCGGACCTCGCCGTTCCAGGTCGCCAGGTAGTCGAAGCGTACGCCGGAGATGATCTGCATGCGGCCCTCGACGAAGTTCTGGCCCAGGCCCGGCGCGGTGCCCTCCACGTCGTGGAACAGCGCGTTCAGGAACTCCAGGTTGACGTTGGCGAAGGCGTCGTCGAAGCGGGTCAGCGTGACGAGGCGGTAGCCGTAGGAGTACTCCGTGCCGAAGTTCTGCTTCTTCTGCGCAGTGGGGTTCTGGCGCAGGTTCGGGTCGGTGGTGCTGGAGCGGGGATCGCTGGGGTCGCTGCGGATGTCGACCGGGTTGATGCCCGTGCTGCCGTCGGCGCCGCCGCTGATGTGGGTATCCACGCCGCCGCCCTGGAACTGCAGCTCGGACAGCTTGGGCATGTCCAGCACGTGGGTCATGCCCAGTTCCAGCAGCAGGGTGACCTGCGAAGCCCTCAGCCAGTTGTCGCCGCCGATGGTCTTCAGGAAGGTGGTGCCGAGCTGGCCGACCTTCATGCGCTCGTAGCCTCGGATGTAGTCTCCGGGGTTCACCGTAATGCCGCGGTACTGCGTGATGAAGTCCGGCACGGCCGTGCGCCGGCCAGGCAGGGTGGCGATGGGCTCGAGGCTGAAGTCGTCCTCCGGGAAGGCGGGCTGCAGTGCCGCGAAGATCAGGTCCGTGGTGTGGATCTGCAGCGGCAGGTTCTCTCGGAAGGCGTACTCGCCCGACCAAGCCACATCGCCCAGCGTGGTGTTGAAGGAGATGCCCCAGAGACGGATGTCCTCGGGGTACTCCACCACCAGGCGCATCGTGTCCAGCGGCAGGCCGTCACGCGGGGCAGCGACGGTATTGCCGCCGAGGTTCTGCAGGGGCACGCCGCAATCGGCAAGCAGCGAGGTCACGTTGCCGGGCAAGGCGGCGAACTGTGACAGGACGTTCTGCCCAAGTAGTCCGGTCAGCAGATTGGTGACGGTGTTCAGCAGACCCGACACCGGCGTCACGCCCGTACCCAGGCAAGTGGCGTCCGCCGCCAGCGCCGACACGCTCGGCACGCGGCTGTGGTAGTTGGCGTGGTACAGACCGACCTCGGTGCCGTTGTTGACGTCCTCCAGGAAGAAGCGCAAAGCCGCGCCGTACTGGCCTCCGTCGTCCGGGCGGCGGCGGCGCTCTTCGTCGAAGTCGCGCAGGATCGTGCGGCTGGAGGTCGAGCCCAGGATCGCCGCAGGGTCATCCGAACTGCGCCAGGGCTCGTAGAGCTGTTCCGGGTCTTCCGGCGCCTTGCCGAAGGACAGCATGGCATAAGTGCCGCCGTCGCCGAGGATGTCGGAGCTGGAGAAGAAGCTGCCGACCGGATCGATGCGGATCGGCTTCCACTCGTACTGGTAGAAGGTTTCCAGGTTGATGCCCTCGACCACTTCCAGGTTCAGCGTCACCATGCCGGTGGGCTGGAACAGCTCCTTCACGTCGAAGCCCGGCAGGCGCAGCAGGGCCTGGTTGGGCGGGTTGATGCTGTTGAGGCTGTTCAGAGCCAGGAAGCCGCTCTCGCCCCAGTTGATCACCTGGTTGCCGACCTTGATCGCGGCTTGGCGCTCGCCGATCTCGAAGGTGCGGCTGACGAAGTAGTCCAGGAACTGGAACTTGTTGCCGATGCGGGCCTCGCCGGCCTCGGAGAAGGGCGTCTTGGCGAGCTGGGCCGTGGTGTCCGGATGCTCGACGTCGTAGTCCGAGTAGTTGGCGTCGTAGAAATACAGGCTGCGGGCGAAGACGTTGAAGTCGTAGAGGTTGAAGCTCAGGTCCGTCGTCAGCTTGGCGGTGGCGTGGACCCAGTCGCCCTTGTCGAAGTTCAGGTTGCCGTTGTCGCCGTTGGGGCTGGAGGCGCCCGGTTGCGTCAGGTAGTAGTTGTTGCGGTTGCCGAACTGCGCGTCCTCCACAGTGCCGGAACAGGTGTCCCCGGCGTAGGTCCGCGAGTCGCTGTTGTAGGGATCGGGCGAGGTGCGGCGCACGCAGACGCCCGGGTTCAGGTTGCTGCGGCCGACCAGGCTGTTGTCGCGCTCCTGCATGCGCAGGACGCCGCCGATGGAGATCAGGTTGTCGATCTTGATCTCGGTATCGCCGATGTCGAACTCGAAGGCCATGGCCGGCTGGGCGGCCAGCAGGCCGGCGGCAATGGCAATGGGCTGCAGCAGGAACGGCTTGCGCTGGTGTACCGCTTTCATGGTGTCTCCCCGTGTCGCACCGACGGCCCGCAGGACTGCGGACCGGACTTCATTGGTCTCAAGTGGCGTCGCACCCGCGACCCTTTCCGGCGCCGGCGCTCGAGCGCCTTCTAGGCCGGCCGCGCGCCGCAGCAGGGCGCGCGAGGTCGTTGGTTTCTTTGTGGTTATTTAACCGTGCCCTCCCCGGCGGCGCAATCCGCGGGGGGCAGAAAAATGACCTAAGAGCCGATCCAGATCAGGCTGGCCATGCGTCCGCAGACCGGCTCGCGGCGGAAGGAGAAGAAGCGCCGTGCGTCCTCCACGGTGCAGAGGCCGCCGCCATGGATGCGCTCGACTCCGGCGCGGCGCAGGCGCAGACGGGCCAGGGCGTAGAGATCGGCCTGCAGTTTGCCCGGCCGGCCGGGCCTGAAGCAGGCGGCCGCATCGGCATCCTGCGCGACGAAGGCTTCGCGCACCTCCGGCCCCACCTCGAAGGACGCCGGGCCGATCGCCGCGCCCATCCAGGCCAGCAGCCGTCCCGGCGGCCGCTGCAAGGCCGCCACGGTCGCCTCCAGCACGCCGCCCGCCAGGCCGCGCCAGCCGGCATGGGCCGCGGCCACGGCGCTGCCATCCTCGGCGCAGAACAGCACCGGCAGGCAGTCGGCCGTCAGCACCACGCAGACCTGCCCCCGCCCTTCGGCGACGCCGGCATCGGCGCTGGGCAGGCCGGCGGCCGGAGCCCTGGCCACGGCGCAGCCATGCACCTGGTTGAGCCAGGCCGGCTCCGCCGGCAGCGCCAGCGACTCGCGCAGCAGCGCCCGGTTGCGCGCCACCGCCGCCGGGTCGTCGCCGCAATGGGAGGCCAGGTTGAAGCCGCCATAGGGCCCCTGGCTGCTGCCGCCCAGGCGCGTGGTCTGCAGCGCCCGCACCCCCGGCGGCGCCGGCCAGTCCGCATGCAGGAAGGCTTCCGGCGGCAGCGTCATTGCTCCACCCGCAGCATCTCGAGCAGGCCCTGCATGTCGGCCGGGGGCTCGCAGGTCCAGCCGATGCGCTTGCCGGTCTTGGGGTGCTCCAGCTCCAGCTCGCGGGCATGCAGGGCCTGGCGCGGGAACCCCTTGAGGGTTTCGCGCAGGCGCTCGCTCATGCCGGAGCCGCGCACCACGTCGCCGCCGTAGAGCGTGTCGCCGACGATGGGGTGGCGCAGGTGGGACAGGTGCACGCGGATCTGGTGCGTGCGGCCGGTTTCCAGCTTCAGGCGCAGGTGGGTGTGGCCAGGGAAGCGCTCCTGCACCCGGTAATGGGTCACCGCCTCGCGGCCGCGCAGGCCCTCCACCACCGCCATCTTCACCCGCTCGCGGGGGTGGCGGCCGATCGGCAGGTCGATGGTGGCGCCGGCGATCAGGGTGCCGTGGACCACCGCGTCGTACTCGCGGCGGAAGTCGCGGCGGCCGATGTCGGCCACCAGCTTGGCATGGGCCGCCAGGTCCAGGGCCACCACCAGCAGGCCGGAGGTGTCCTTGTCCAGGCGGTGGACGATGCCGGCGCGCGGCACCCCGGCGGTCTGGGGGAAATGATGCAGCAGCGCATTCTGCAGCGTGCCGTCGCGCTGGCCGGCCCCCGGGTGCACGGTCAGGCCGGCCGGCTTGCGGATCACCGCGATGTGCTTGTCGGCATGGGCGATGTCCAGGGGGATGTCCTGGGGCTGCACCGTGGTGTCCTGGGGAGGCACGGCGTCCAGTTCCAGGGCATCGCCGGCGACCACCGGCTGGCGCCCCCGGGTCACGGTTTCGCCGTTGACCCGCAGCCGCCCCTCCTCGATCCAGCCCTGCAGGCGGGAGCGGGAGAACGGGTCGAACAGGCGGGCACAGGCCGCGTCCAGGCGGCTGCCGGCCAGGTCCTGGGGAACCGTGGCGGTCAGCAGGAGGTCTTCTTCATCGGCCAGATCGGATGCGGTCATCGGCTATACTCGGGACATCACAGGATTCACTCTTCCATGAAGCTCAAAATCACGCTCGTGGCGGCCTTGCTGGTCGCCGGCTGCAGCTCCGACCCGAACCGGCTGCCGCCCACCAACCCCTTCAAGCCCGAGCAGCGCAGCGCACGTGAGATGCGGCTGGAAGCCGGCCAATTGTACAAGGCTGCGCGCGAATCCCTGGACACCAGCGATTACAGCACCGCGATCGAGCGCTACGACCGCCTGATGCAGCGCTTCCCCTTCTCCGAGTACGCCACCCAGTCGCAGCTCGAGAAGATCTACGCCCAGTACCGCAACTACGACCACGACTCCGCCCTGGCCGGTGCCGAGCGCTTCCTGCGCGAACACCCCCGCCACGGCGGCGCCGCCTACGTGCAGTACATCAAGGGCCTGGCCAACTTCGACCGCGAGGAAGGCCTGTCGGACATGCTGGGCCTGGACGCCACCCAGAAGGACATGGGCTACTCGCGCCGCTCCTTCGACGATTTCGGCCTGCTGGTGCAGAAGTACCCCGGCAGCCCCTACGCCGCCGATGCCCGCCAGCGCATGATCTTCCTGCGCAACCGCATCGCCGAGAGCGAGATGCATGCCGTGCGCTTCTACATGAAGCGCGGCGCCTACATCGCAGCCGCCAAGCGCAGCGAGCAGATCATCGCCCAGTATCCCGGCGCCCCGGCCGCGATGGAGGCCCTGCAGACCATGGAGCAGAGCTACCGCGCCCTGGACCTGACGCCGCAGGCCGACGAGGCCGCCGCCCTGCTGGCCGCCAACCGCGAGCGCCCGGCGCCCGTGGCTCCGCTGCCGGTCAAGGTCCAGCCCGCCACGGTCGTGCCGACGACCGAGGTGGAGCCGGAAAAGAAGGGCAACGGATGGAGCATCGAACTGGGCGGCAAGCCCCTCTACCGCGGCGGCGACAGCGATGCGGCGGCAGCGGCGGAGGCTCCGGCCAAGTCGGCACCCGCGGACGCGGCGCCCGCCGCCGCGACCCAGGCGCCCGCGCAGAAGAAGGGCTTCTTCACCGTGGAGCTCGAGGGTGAAGAAGTGATCGGCCCCGAGGCCGACGCACGCCGCGCGAAGAAGGCGGCCGAGGCCGGCGCTCCGGCCGATGCCCAGGCCGGGACCTCGCCCGCCCCCCAGCCGCCGCCGCCCCCTGCACAGCCCTGAGCTTGCCGCGGCGCCTCAGATGTCGCCGTAGACGGCGGTCAGCGGATAGCGCCGCTCGCGCCCGAAGGCGCAGCGCGTCACCTTGGGCCCCGGCGGCGCCTGGCGGCGCTTGTACTCCGAGCGCCGCACCAGCGAGGCCACGCGCTTGACCGTTGCCTCCTCGAAGCCCAGCCCGACGATTTCGGGGATCGACAGCTGCCGCTCCACGTAGGCTTCCAGGATCGGGTCCAGGACCTCGTAGGGCGGCAATGAATCCGAATCCTTCTGGTCCGGCCGCAGCTCGGCGCTGGGCGGACGCACGATGACGCGCTCCGGGATGACCGGCGAGCGGGTGTTGCGCCAGCGGGCCAGGCGGAACACCAGGGTCTTGTAGACATCCTTGATCGGCGCGAAGCCGCCGCACATGTCGCCGTAGAGCGTGGCATAGCCCACCGCCATCTCGCTCTTGTTGCCCGTGGTCAGCACGACGTTGCCGAACTTGTTGGACAGCGCCATCAGCAGGATGCCGCGCGAGCGCGATTGCAGGTTCTCCTCGGTCAGGTCCACCGGCTTGCCGGCAAAGGTCTGGGCCAGCGTCTCGTTGAAGGCCTTGAAGGCCGGTTCGATCGGCAGCACCGAATAGCGGATGCCCATGGCCTCGGCCTGGATGCGCGCATCGTCGTTGGACATGTCCAGGGTGTAGCGCGAGGGCATCGACACCCCCCAGACCCGCTCCGGCCCCAGCGCATCGGCGGCGATCGCGGCCACCAGCGCGGAATCGATGCCGCCGGACAGGCCCACCAGCGCGCCGGGGAAGCCATTGCGGTTGACGTAGTCGCGCACCGACTGCACCAACGCCTCGTAGACCACCTGCTCCAGCGGCAGGTCCGGACGGCGCGGCGCCTGCTCGAAGCGTCCGCCGTCCAGGGTGACCCCGTAGACGCCTTCCTCGAACAGCGGCGCCTCGAAGGCCAGCGAGCCGTCGGCGCGCAGCACCATGGAGTCGCCGTCGAACACCACGTCGTCCTGGCCGCCGACGCAGTTCACGTACAGGATCGGCAGGCCGGTCTCGGCCACCCGCGTGTCCAGCACGCGGCGCCGCTCGCCGGTCTTGCCGGCGTGGTAGGGCGAGGCATTGATGTTGATCAGCAGTTCGGCACCGGCATCGCGCGCCTGTGCCGCCGGCTGCGTCAGCCAGATGTCCTCGCAGATGGTCAGGCCGATGCGGCGCCCGCCCAGCTCGAACACGCAGGGCGAGTGGCCCGGGCGGAAATGGCGGCGCTCGTCGAACACGCCGTAGTTGGGAAGCTGCTGCTTGCGGTAGCGGTGCTGGATGACGCCGTCGCGGATCACGTAGGCGGCGTTGTAGATCAGGCCGTCGGCGTACTCCGGCAGGCCCACCACCAGGGTGATGCCGCGCACCTCCGCCAGCAGGCGGTTGACGCCTTCCTCGATCACGCGCGGCATCGCCGAGCGCAGCAGCAGGTCGTCCGGCGGATAACCCAGCAGCGACAGTTCCGGACAGGCCAGCAGGTCGGCACCGAGCTCATCCCTCGCCCGCGCGCTCGCGGCGATGATCTTCTCGACGTTGCCCTCGACATCGCCGACCCAGAGGTTCAGCTGGGCGAGCGCGAATTTCAGTTGTTGCGGCATGCGGCGATTATCACGGAAAACCGCCCGGGCAACATGTCTCGCCCTATCATGGTGCAATGAACACACCCCGCCAGCCCACCCTCTTCCTGCCCCACGGTGGCGGCCCCTGCTTCTTCATGGACTGGGACCCGCCGGATTTCTGGAACCACCTGGGCGACCGGCTGCGTGCGCTGCCCGGCCTGCTGCCGGCGCCGCCCAGGGCCCTGCTGGTGGTTTCGGCGCACTGGGAAACCCCGCTGCCGACCGTCACCTCCGGCATCCGCCCACCGCTGATCTACGACTACGGCGGCTTCCCGCCGCATACCTATCGGCTCCAGTGGCCCGCCCCCGGCGACCCGGCCCTGGCCCAGCGGGTCCAGGAGCTGCTGGCCGGAGCCGGCATCGCCAGCGCCGCCGACCCGCAGCGAGGCTACGACCACGGCGTGTTCGTGCCGCTGCTGCTGGCGTATCCGCAGGCGCAGATTCCCACCGTGCAGCTGTCGCTGCGCGGCAGCCTGGATGCCGCCGAGCACCTCGCCATCGGCCGCGCGCTGGCGCCGCTGCGCGACGAGGGCGTGCTGATCCTGGGCAGCGGCTTCAGCTACCACAACCTGCGCGCCATGATCGGCGGCGCGGTGCCGGACGTGGCGGGCTCGTCGAAGCGCTTCGACGACTGGCTGACGGCGGCGGCGGAGACGCCGGACCCGGCCGAACGCGAACGCCTGCTCGCCGGCTGGGCCGGCGCGCCGGATGCACGCGCCTGTCATCCGCGGGAGGAGCACCTGATCCCGCTGATGGTGGCGGCGGGGGCGGCGGCGGGTGACGCAGGGACGCGGTGCTATCACCACCTGCTGGGGGAGGTGACGCATTCGGGGTACCGGTTCGGCTAGCCAGACAACGCCCTCTCCCCGTTTACGGGGAGAGGGCGGCGCGGAACGAAAAAGGCCCGCTTGCGCGGGTGATCGGCCGCGCTTTGGCGATGACCAAATGTCATCGCCTGCGGCAGGTCACGGGCGGCCATGGATGGCCGCCCTGGAGTTCAATGGGCGAACTGAAGCCTCGCCATGGATGGCATCACCAACGAAGAAGGCCCGCTTGCGCGGGCCTTCTTCTTCACAACGGCAAGCCTTACTTCAGCAGCGACAGCATCGCCGCGCCGAGGTCGGCCGGGGAGCGCACGGTCTTCACGCCCGCGGCTTCCAGCGCCTTGAACTTCTCGTCGGCCGTACCCTTGCCGCCGGAGATGATGGCGCCGGCGTGGCCCATGCGCTTGCCCGGAGGCGCGGTGACGCCCGCGATGTAGGCGACCACCGGCTTCTTCACGTGGCCCTTGATGTACTCGGCCGCTTCCTCTTCGGAGGAACCGCCGATCTCGCCGACCATGATGATGCCCTCGGTCGCCGGGTCCTTCTCGAACAGCTCGATGACCTCGATGAAGCCAAGGCCACGCACCGGGTCGCCGCCGATGCCGACGCAGGTCGACTGGCCCAGGCCGTTCTGGGTGGTCTGGTGCACGGTTTCGTAGGTCAGCGTGCCGGAGCGCGACACGATGCCGATCTTGCCCGGCTTGTGGATGTGGCCCGGCATGATGCCGATCTTGCACTCGCCCGGGGTGATGACGCCGGGGCAGTTGGGGCCGATCAGCACGCTGCCCGGGTACTGCGAGCGCAGCGTGGCCTTGACCTTGATCATGTCGTTCACCGGGATGCCTTCGGTGATGCAGATGATGACCTTGATGCCGGCGTCGGCGGCCTCCAGGATCGCGTCGGCCGCGAACGGCGCCGGCACGTAGATCATGGTGGCGTCGGCGCCGGTGCCGGCGACGGCGTCATGGCAGGTGTCGAACACCGGCAGGTTCAGGTGCTGGCTGCCGCCGCGGCCCGGGGTGACGCCGCCCACCAGCTTGGTGCCGTAGGCAATCGCCTGTTCGGAGTGGAAGGTGCCCTGCTTGCCGGTGAAGCCCTGGCAGATGACCTTGGTTGCTTTGTTGATCAGGATGCTCATGAGGGGATTTCCGGCGGATTAGGCAGACTTGGCGAGCGCGACGACGGTCTTGGCCGCCTCGGTGAGATCGCTCACGGGGGTGATCTTGAGGCCGCTGGCATTCAGCATGTCGCGGCCCTTCTCCATGTTGGTGCCCTGCAGGCGCGCCACCACGGGAATTTTCAGACCAGTCTGCTTGCAGGCCTGGATGATGCCCTCGGCAATCAGATCGCAGCGGACGATGCCGCCGAAGATGTTGATGAAGATCGCCTTGACCTCGGGCGAACGGGTGATCAGCTTGAAGGCCTCGGTGACCTTCTCGGCCGTGGTGCCGCCGCCGACGTCGAGGAAGTTGGCCGGCTTGCCGCCGTGCAGCTTGACGATGTCCATGGTGGCCATGGCCAGGCCCGCACCGTTGACCATGCAGCCGATGTCGCCGCCCAGGGTCACGTAGTTCAGGTCGAACTTGCTGGCCTCGCGCTCGGCCTCGTCCTCCTGCGAGGGATCGCGCATGCCGGCGATCTCCTTCTGGCGGTACAGGGCGTTGGTGTCGAAGTTCAGCTTGGCGTCGAGGGCCATGACGTTGCCCTCGGTGGTGACGATCAGCGGGTTCACTTCCACCATGCTGGCGTCGCACTCGGTGGCGATGCGGTAGAGGCCCTGCATGATCTTGGTGAACTGGTCGACCTGTTCCTTGGTCAGGTCCATGAAGAAGCCCAGCTCGCGCGCCTGGTAGGGCTGCAGGCCGGCGGCCGGATGCACGAAGATGCGCTTGATCTTCTCCGGCGTGTGCTCGGCAACTTCCTCGATGTCCATGCCACCGGCAGCGGAAGCCATGAACACGATGCGCTCGCGGGAGCGATCCACCAGGCCGGCGACATAGAGCTCGCGGGCGATGCCCGAGGGCTTCTCGACCCAGACGGAGTTGATCGGCAGGCCCGCCGCGTCGGTCTGCTTGGTGACCAGGCGCTGGCCCAGCATCTTCTTGGCGGCTTCCTCGACGGCGTCGAAGCCCTCGACCAGCTTCACGCCGCCGGCCTTGCCGCGGCCGCCGGCGTGGACCTGCGCCTTGACGACGAACTTCTCGCCGCCCAGTTGCTTGGCGGCTGCACGGGCCTGCTCGGGGCTGGCTGCCAACTGGCCCTGCGGGACCGGAATCCCGTAGCGCGCGAAAATTTCCTTGGACTGATACTCGTGCAGATTCATGCAGATCCCCGTAGAGGATGGAGGTGGGCGGTCAAACCAAAGGGCCGCGCATTCTCGCGCAGCGATTCCACGAAGGCAAAACACCATTTGGACGAGGCGAGGCGCTTCCCGGTGGGCAGTATGTGATTAATGGTCAAACATTATTATTTATTGCGATGATTAACTCTCATTCGAGTTGCCTGGCGGCGCGCTGTCCTACAATGCCCGCCCACCTCTTCGAGCGGTGCCGATGATCGTCCGCCTGCTTTTGCTTGCCGCCCTGGCCTGGATCGCCTGGCGCCTGTTCCAGTACTTCGTGCGCTCGCAGCCGCTGCAGCGGCCGCCGCAGCAGGAGCAGTTCGAGCCGATGGAACGCTGCCAGAAGTGCGGGACCTACCTGCCGGCCAAGGCCCTGTCGCGCGACGGACGCTGCGGCCGCTGCAGCGAATGACGGCGGAGAGCTCCGCTCCGCGTCCCGAAGACTGGCGCGTCCTCTCCGCGCTGGGACTCTATCGCCTGTCGCTGGTGAGCCTGCTGCTGGTGCTGCACCAGAGCGGCTTCGGCGCCAACTTCTTCCAGCAGTTCCACAGCGACAGCTTCCGGCTGGCCTGCTACAGCTACGCCATCCTGGCGCTGTTCCTGCTGCTGCTGGTGGTCTACCGCTCGCCGCGCCTGCAGGTGCAGGCCCACGTGCATTTCGCCGGCGACCTGGCCATGGTCACCTGGCTGGTCTATGCCACCGGCGGCGTCCCCGAGGGCCTGGGCGTGCTGCTGCTGACGCCGATCATCGGCTGCAGCCTGATCCTGACCCCGCGCATGGCGGTGCTGCAGGCCGCCATCGCCACGCTGACCATGTTCGGCGAAGAGACCATCCGCCAGCTGCAGCAGCTGCGCTTCGATGCCTCGGACTACACCCAGACCGGCGTGCTGGGCCTGATGCTGTTCGCCATCAACATGGCCGCCAACACCGTGGCCCAGCGCGCCCGCCGCAGCGAGGCCATCGCCGAGCGCGTCGGCAGCGAGTTCGCCAACCTGTCGCGCCTCAACGAGAGCATCATCGAGGCCATGCAGACCGGCGTGCTGGTGGTGGACGCCGGGCGGCGCATCCGCACCGTCAATGCCGCGGCGCGGCGCCTGCTGGGCCGCAGCCCCGGCATCGGCCGCCTGCTGTCCGAGGATCTTCCCCGCCTGGAGCAGCAGCTGCGCCTGTGGCAGGACAACGACCCCGGCGCGCTGCAGCCCTTCAGCGAGAATCCGCACGGCCAGGAACTGCTGCTGCGCTTCACCCGCCTCGGCTGGGGCGCCCAGGCGCCGGTGCTGGTCCTGATCGACAGCGCCGGCCAGCTGCGCGAGCAGGCGCAGCAGATGAAGCTGGCGGCGCTCGGACGCCTGTCGGCCAGCATCGCCCACGAGATCCGCAACCCGCTCTCGGCGATCACCCACGCCGGCCAGCTGCTGGCCGAGTCCAGCGAGATCCAGGGCGAGAACCAGCGCCTTCTGGGCATGATCCAGCGCCATTCCGGGCGCATCGACAAGATCGTGCGCGACGTGCTGGAGCTGTCGCGCCGCGACGATGCGCGCCAGGAGACCCTGGTGCTGCGCGACTGGCTGCAGCGCACCATCGCGGTCTACCAGGAGGGCTATCCGCAGTCCTCCCGAGCCCTGGACCTGCTCGACGTGCCGGCCAGCCTGCAGGTGCGCTTCGACCCGGGCCACCTGCAGCAGGTGCTGTTCAACCTCTGGGACAACAGTTTCGAGCACGGCGCCGCCGCCGGCGGGCCGCCGCGCGTGCTGATGCATGCCGAGCGGCTGGACAATGGCCGCATCTACCTGGAGATCGCCGACAACGGTCCCGGCATCTCCCAGGACCTGTCCGACAAGGTGTTCGAGCCGTTCTTCACCACCCACAGCGCGGGAACCGGCCTGGGCCTGTACCTGGCGCGTGAAATCTGCGAATACAATCACTCGCGGCTGCAACTCGTGCCGCAGACCCGGGGTGCCTGTTTCCGCATCCTGTTTTCGATGGAACCGCGAGAATGAAAGGCGCTGCCGCACTGATCGTCGATGACGAAGCCGATATCCGGGAACTGGTGGAGATCACGCTGTCCCGCATGGGGCTGAAGACGCGCTCCGCCGCCAGCCTGCAGGACGCCCGCCGCCTGCTGAGCGAGCAGTCCTTCGACTTCTGCATCACCGACATGCGCCTGCCCGACGGCAACGGCATCAGCCTGGTGCAGCACATCCAGAAGCACCACCCGCAGACGCCGGTGGCGGTGATCACCGCCTACGGCAGCTCGCAGGCGGCGGTGGAGAGCCTCAAGGCCGGGGCCTTCGACTTCGTCTCCAAGCCGGTGGACCTGCAGTCGCTGCGCAAGCTGGTGGACGCGGCGCTGAAGCTGCGCGGGCGCGACGACAGGGCCGCCAGCGACGACGGCGGCCTGCTCGGCGAGCACGACAGCGTGCGCCAGCTGCGCGGCATGATCGACCGCCTTGCCCGCAGCCAGGCCCCGGTGCACATCGCCGGCGAATCCGGCACCGGCAAGGAACTGGTGGCGCGGCTGATCCACAGCCGCGGCCCGCGCGCCGGCGGCCCCTTCGTACCGGTCAACTGCGGCGCCATTCCCTCTGAGCTGATGGAAAGCGAGTTCTTCGGCCACCTCAAGGGCAGCTTCACCGGTGCCCTCAAGGACAAGCCGGGCCTGTTCCAGGCGGCGGAGGGCGGCACGCTGTTCCTGGACGAGGTCGCCGACCTGCCGCTGCACATGCAGGTCAAGCTGCTGCGCGCATTGCAGGAGCGGGCCGTGCGCCCGGTCGGCAGCGAGGCGGAGGTGCCGGTCAACGTGCGCATCACCTCGGCCACCCACAAGAACCTGGCCGAGCTGGTGGCGCGCGGCGCCTTCCGCCAGGACCTGTTCTACCGCCTCAACGTCATCGAGGTGCGCACGCCGCCGCTGCGCGAGCGCGCCCAGGACATCCCCCTGCTGGCCGACCACATCCTGGCGCGCCTGGCGCGCGACATCGCCCTGCCCGGCCGCCCCACGCTGGACGCCGAGGCCCGCAAGGCGCTGCAGGGCTACCCCTTCCCCGGCAACGTGCGCGAGCTGGAGAACATCCTGGAGCGCGCCATCACGCTCTGCGACGGGGAGCAGATCACCGCCCTGGACCTGCAGCTGCGCCAGCTGCCCGGCTCGGATGCCGGCCCGGCCGGCGGCGCGCTGGAAGACCAGATGGAAGACATCGAGCGCAAGGCCATCCAGGACGCGCTGGAGAAGGCGCGCTTCAACAAGACCAAGGCGGCGGAGCTGCTGGGGATGTCGTTCCGCTCGCTGCGCTACCGCATCAAGAAGCTCGGGATCGAATGATTTCTTCCCTCTGCCGCATGCGGGAGAGGGAAGAGGTCGCTGAGCATCACGCGGTCTGCAGGCCGCACTCGCGCTTGTCGTCGCCCTTGGTCGGATCGTAGTAGTCGAGGTTGTCCGGCAGCCCGTGCTGCTTGAGGTACTGCCACAGCTCCCTGGAGCTCCAGTGCAGGATCGGCGCCACCTTGATCACCCCGCGGCTGTCCAGCGACACCGGGTCCATGCCGGCGCGGTGCGCCGTATCGCCGCTGCGCACGCCGGTGATCCAGATCTTCGGCTGCAGCTCGCGCAGCGCGCGGCGGAAGGGCTCCAGCTTCACCTCCTCGGTGAAGCGGTCGTGTTCCGGCGTGTCCAGGGCGGGAACCTGGGCACCGTCCACTGCCTCGCGGTGGGCGCGCGAGCGCAGCGGCTGGTAGATCAGTCGGCGCAGCTTGAGCTGCTCGGTGACCTGGTCGGCGAACTGGTAGGTGGCCGCCGTGTTGTAGCCGTTGTCCATCCAGACCACCGGGATATCGGGCCGCTGGCGCGTCACCAGATGCAGGATGGCGGCGGAGAAGGGCCGGAAGTTGCTGGTGATGATGGCGCCCGGATCCTGGGCCAGCGCCCAGGCGATCAGCCCCTCGGGGTCGCGCCCCAGGTCGCGGTTGACGGCTTGCAGGTCCAGGCTCATGTGCAGCTCCAGCGGAAATTCGACAGTAAGACCATCCATTATAAGCGGCCGTGCCAGAATCAAGGCCGAATGCGCAAAGACCCTATGGATATCACTTCCGCTGCTAAGGACTACGGCAGCCTGGCCCTCACCGAGGACCGCCGCCCCGGCCAGCCCACCTGGCGCGGACGCCGCGCCCCGGGCCCGGAGCCCACCCTGCACTTCCTGCACGGCAACGGCTTCTGCGGCGGCGTCTACTGGCCGTTCCTGCGGGGCTTCCTGCCCCGCCACGGCCTGTTCTGCAGCGATATCGAGGGCCACGGGGCCAGCGAGGCGCCCGCAGCCTTCTCGGGCGTGGCGGCCGTCTTGGAGCGCGCCCGGGCGGTGATCGCCGCCCAGGGGCTGGACCGGGGCCCGCTGGTGGGCATCGGCCACAGCTTCGGCGGCGCCCTGACCCTGCGCCTGGCGGCCGAGCATCCGGGCCTGTTCCGCGCCGTGGTGCTGCTGGACCCCATCGTCATGCCCGGCCCCATGTGGGCCGCGGTGCGCCTCGGCAGCTTCGTCGGGCGCCATCCGATGGCGGCGGGCGCGCGCCGCCGCCGCGAGCGCTGGCCGAGCCGCGCCGAGGCACTGGCGCGCCTGCAGGGCCGCGGCATCTATGCCGGCTGGACGGCGGAGGCGATGCAGGCCTTCGTGGACCATGCCCTGCGCCCCAGCGGTCAGGGCGAGGAAGTGGAACTGGCCTGCCCGCGCGAGATCGAGGCCCAGATCTTCGAGCAGCCGGTCTGGCCCTGGCGCGCCTTCCGCCGCCTGCAGTGCCCGGCCCTGTTCGTCAGCGGCCAGTCCAGCTACGGCTTCTTCCCCTGGGCAAGGCGGGTGACGCAGCGCCTCGCTCCCCGGGTCGAGTTCCTGACCCTGCCCGGGGGCCATTGCTTCATGCAGGAGGACCCGGCCGGCACCCATGCCGTGGTGGCCGACTTCCTGCGCCGCCAGGGGCTCTGACACAAAAGCGTCATCTCCCTGTCATCTTCGCTTCAAGCCTCCGGCGCAAGCTGAGACGCATGAAAAAGGATGACGCGAACAACGAGGCCAAGACCCACTACCGCACGATCTGGATCTCCGACGTGCACCTGGGCACGGCCGGCTGCAAGGCCGACCACCTGGTCGACTTCCTGAAGGCGCACACCTGCGACACCCTGTACCTGGTCGGCGACATCGTCGACGGCTGGAAGCTCTCCGGCGGCTGGTTCTGGCCGCAGGAGCACACCAACGTGGTCCGCAAGATCCTGACCAAGGCCAAGCGCGACACGCAGGTGGTCTACATCACGGGCAACCACGACGAGTTCCTGCGCAAGTTCGTCGACTACCGCCTGGAGATCGGCAACATGCGCCTGGCCAACGAGGCGGTGCACATCACCGCCGACGGGCGCCGCCTGCTGGTCATCCACGGCGACTTCTTCGACGTCATCACCCGCTACCACAAGTGGATCGCGATGGCCGGCGACGCGCTGTACGAAGGCACCATGCGCTTCAACTACTGGTTCAACCGCGGCCGTTCGCTGCTGGGCATGCGCTACTGGTCGCTGTCGGCCTTCGCCAAGCAGCACGTCAAGACCGCGGTCAACGTCGTCTCCACCTTCGAGGAATCCCTGGCGCACGAATGCCGCCGCCGCAAGCTCGACGGCGTGGTCTGCGGCCACATCCACCACGCCGAGGCGCGCAGGATCGACGGCGTCGACTACTACAATTGTGGCGACTGGGTGGAGAGCTGCACCGCCCTGGCCGAAGACCAGAACGGCCAGATCCACATCCTGCGCTGGGTGCAGCTGGACCACCTGAACCAGGCCTCGCCCAAGGTCACCCCGCTGCGCAAGCCGGTCCCGGCCGCGGCCTGAGGCTCCCGGCGCCTCCCGCACCCGCTCCAGGGCGGGTAATCCCGCGTTTTTCCTGCGCCCCGGCCCTAGCCGCTAGAATGTCGGACAACGCCGACACGGTAGGGCTTCCCATGCTGTTCTCGTTCTTCTTCGCACTGCGCGCCGCCGGGCTCAAGTCCAGCCTCAGCGAGTTCCTCACGCTGCTCGAGGCCCTGTCCAAGAACGTCGCGATCTTCTCGCTGGACGACTTCTACTTCCTGGCCCGCACCTCGCTGGTCAAGGACGAGTCGCAGTTCGACCGCTTCGACCGCGCCTTCGCCGCCTACTTCAAGGGCATCGAGGCCCTGACCGGCGAGCTGTTCGCCAGCGTGCCCGAGGAGTGGCTGCGCCTGCAGGCCCAGAAGCTGCTGACCGACGAGGAGAAGGCCAAGATCGAAGCGCTGGGCGGCCTGGACAAGCTCATGGAGGTGCTCAAGCAGCGCCTGGAGGAGCAGAAGGAGCGCCACGAGGGCGGCAACAAGTGGATCGGCACCGGCGGCACCTCGCCCTTCGGCAACGGCGGCTACAATCCCGAGGGCGTGCGCATCGGCGGCCAGGGCGGCGGCAAGACCGCGGTCAAGGTCTGGGAGAAGCGCGAATTCCGCAACCTGGACGACACGATCGAGCTGGGCACCCGCAACATCAAGGTGGCGCTGCGCCGCCTGCGCCGCTTCGCCCGCGAGGGTTCGCCCGACGTGCTGGACCTGGACGACACCATCCGCTCCACCGCTCGCAACGCCGGCTACCTCGACATCAAGATGGTGCCGGAGCGCCACAACGCGGTGAAGGTGCTGCTGTTCCTCGACGTGGGCGGCTCCATGGACCCGCACGTGCGCGTCTGCGAGGAACTGTTCTCGGCCGCCAAGACCGAGTTCAAGCACCTGGAGTACTTCTACTTCCACAATTTCATCTACGAGACGGTGTGGAAGGACAACAGCCGCCGCCACGGCGAGCGCATCCCGCTCTACGACATCCTTCACAAGTACACGCCCGACTACAAGGTGATCTTCGTCGGCGACGCCACCATGAGCCCCTACGAGATCGTCCAGCCCGGCGGCAGCGTCGAGCACTGGAACGAGGAGGCCGGCGCGCAGTGGTTCAAGCGCGTGATGGATGTCTTCCCGCACCTGATCTGGCTGAACCCCGAGAACCCGCAGTACTGGGAGCATACCCAGTCCGTGCAGATCACCCAGGAGCTCCTCGGCCGGGAGCGCATGTTCCCCATGACCCTCTCCGGCCTGGAGCAGGGCATGAAGAAGCTGGCCCACTGAACCACGCTGTCCATCACCATCGATAAACTGAGGGGAGAACCATGTCTGCACTCGTCGCACTGATCGGCTTCACCGCCTGGACCCTGCTGCTCGTCTTCCTGGCCGTCAACTGGCGCGGCATCGAAATCCTGCGCGGCGTCAAGGCAGATTCCTGGACCCGCGGCGCGGAACGCGAGCGCCCGAGCTTGGTCAAACGCCTCGAACATGCCCATTTCAACTGCCTGGAAAACCTGCCCGTGTTCGCCGCCATCGTCCTGGCGGGCTATGCCATGGGCAAGGCGCCGGTGGTCGACGCCCTGGGCTGCGCCGTGCTCGCCGCCCGCATCGGCCAGAGCGTGGTCCACCTCATCGGCGTCTCGCACTGGCTGGTCATGCTGCGGGCGGCCTTCTACCTGGCCCAGATCCTGATGTTCTTCTACATGATGTGGGGCCTGGTCGCTTGAAGCCATCCACCCGACGCCGCGTCCGCCGCTGGTCCTGGAGCCTGCTCTGGACCTTCCTGCTGGTGATCCTGCTGGGCAACCGCTGGGTCATCAACAGCAGCGACGGCTACATCACCGACAAGTGGGCGCTGCTGCCGGACAACGACGTGGGGCTGGTGCTCGGCACCAGCCCCTTCCTCGCCTCGGGCAAGACCAGCCCGGCCTTCCAGGGCCGCATCGACGCGGCCGCCGAGCTGTACCGCGTCGGCAAGGTCAAGCACCTGATCGTCAGCGGCGCCAACCCCGACGAGACCTACAACGAGCCGCGCGCCATGCGCAAGGCGCTGATGCAGGCCGGCGTGCCGGAAGAGGCCATCACGATGGACTTCGCCGGCTTCCGCACCTTCGACTCCGTGGTGCGCGCCAAGCAGGTGTTCAAGCTGTCGCGCATGACCATCATCACGCAGAAGTACCACAGCTATCGCGCCGTGTTCATCGCGCGCAAGTTCGACATCCCGGCCTACGGTTTCATCGCGCCCGCCAACGCCGACGGCCGTCCGGGCAACCGCCACCCGATGCGCGAGATCTTCGCCCGCGTCGGCGCCATCCTCGACATCTTCGTGCTCAACACCCAGCCCCGGTTCCTCGGCGAGCCCGAGGCGGTCCCGCTGGCGCCGGAGGCGGAAGGCGCCTGAGGGCACCGTCTCCAGGAACGAAAGACCCGCCCTCCGGCGGGCTTTTTTTCGCAGCCCCCACAGGCGCCGGGACAGCTCGGCGCGGCCGCGCCGGACTAGGGCCTGTTAACACTACGGCCGTCGCTGCGACAGCCGTAGTGTTAACAGGCCCTAGCGCGACGTGCTGAAACGCTCGCGGTTGTCCTGGGGGATCTCGGGCACGCGCAGCGGCACGATCACCAGCTCCTTGCCGCGCAGGCTGAGCTGGCGCTGCATGGCCAGCGGCATCTGGTTGTGCAGGAAGCGCGTGACCGTGTGGTCGTGCTCGAACATCAGCTGGCTGGCGAAGCAGAGGCTGTCGGGATACTCGTCCAGCACCTGTTCCAGCAGCGCCGAAAGCTCCTGGAGGGGATCGTTGCCGTAGGCCTGGTAGCTGGCCGCGCGCAGGCCGCGGCTGGCGCAATAGCTGGTGAGGTAGCGCAGGGAGTTGTCGATGCGCACCTGCAGCGACTTGATCGCCCCGCCGCCGTCGAAACTCTGCTTGTCCACCTCGCCCACCGAGACGAACAGGTAGTTGCGGAAGCGTTCGGGGAACTGCTTGCGCGCCCATTCCAGCATCACCATGGCGGCGCCGCGGTTGTTGCCGACCAGGAACACCGCGGTGGGAGCCGTCTTGTCCTCGGGCGGATTCTCGGCGTCGATGTCCCAGGTCGGGCGCGGCGCGAAGTGGTTCTCGATCAGCGCCATCTGCCGCGCCACGCCCTCGTAGTGGCGATGGATCATCAGCCCCAGGCCCGCGACGCTGCCGGTGATCAGCAGCGTCACCCAGCCGCCGTGGGCGAATTTCTCCACCAGCGTCACCAGCAGGATGAAGGCGCAGACCGTGAATCCCAGGGCCGACAGCAGGAAGGAGCGCAGCCAGGGCTGCATGAAGCGGCGCTGGTCCAGCCAGTGGCGGCAGAGGCCGGCCATGGCCAGCGTGAAGGTGATGAACACGTTGATCGAGTACAGCACCACCAGCAGGTGCACGCTGCCGCGGCTCCACAGCAGCACGGCCAGCGCGGCGGCCCCCATCAGCAGCACGCCGTTCTGCGTCACCAGCCGGCTGGACAGCTGGCGGAACTGGCGCGGCACCCAGCGGTCGGCCGCCATGTTGGCCAGCACCGCGGGGCCGCCGAGGAAGCCGGTGTTGGCGCCCACGAACAGCAGGCAGGCTTCCAGCACCAGCACGCCCACCAGCAGGGCATGCGACAGGCCGGGATCGGCAAAGCCGAAGCTGTCGATGATCATGCCGAAGGTCACGGCGTTGAGGGTCTGGCCGTGGACCGGCTCGACCTCCCAGAGCAGGTACAGCAGCAGGATGCCGGACGCGACGAAGGCCAGCGACAAGGCCATGTAGAGCATCGTCAGGTGGCCGGTGCGCACGCGCGGCTCGGCCAGGATGTTGACGTTGTTCGACACCGCCTCCAGGCCGGTATAGGTGCCACCGCCGAGCGAGTAGGCCTTGAGCAGCAGCGCGATCGTGAAAAGCCAGCCCGCGGTGCCGGCCAGCTCATGGGTTTCCTGCACCGTCTGGGTGAACAGGGTGTCCAGCACCTCGACATGGGCGTAGATGCCGTAGACGATCAGGAACAGGTGCGAGACGAAGAAGCCGAGGAACAGCGGCAGCAGCACGCGGATCGATTCCTTCATGCCGCGCAGGTTGAGTCCCAGCAGCAGCAGCAACGCGAACGCCTGAGCCGCCAGCTTCCAGCCCAGCCATTGCGGCGGCAGGAAGCTGAAGATCGCATCCACGCCGGCGGCGACGGAGATGGTGATGGTCAGCACGTAGTCGATGATCAGCGCCGAGCCGGACACCAGTCCGGCGTAGGGACCGATCAGCTTGGTGGCCGCCTTGTAGCCGCCGCCCCCCGAGGGAAACAGCTCGATCACCTGGTTGTAGGCCAGCGCGATCACGAACACCGTGATGGCGGTGGCGATCACCAGCCAGAGGCCAAGGTGGGAATGCTCGCCGAGCGCCCGGAAGGCTTCCTCGGGACCATAGGCGCTGGACGACAGGCCGTCCGCACCCAGGCCCACCCAGGCCAGGAAGGCCACCAGGGCGAGGCTGTGACGCGTGCGGGGATCCAGCGGGTCGAGCGGTCGCCCGACCAGGATGCGGCCCAGACCCTGGAAGAAATGCTTCATGCCGGCTCCGGCGCGGCGGCTGGCCCGGGAGCGGGCACGTTCACGGCCGAAGACGGCGCGAGATTACTCCTCCCGCCGACCGGCGTCAGCGTTGACAGGCGGCGCGGTTTTGGACAGTGAAAAGGCGCGCCCCGGGAATCTCAGCCCTTGGCCAATTCTCCCGCCAGCCGCGTCGCATGCTTGGCCACCAGCCCGTAGATCGAAAGCTGCGGGTTGGCGCCGATGCTGGTCGGGAACAGCGAGCCGTCGAGCACATGCAGGTTCTCCAACTGGTGGTGCCGGCCGTGGCTGTCGGTGACGCTGGTCTTGGGATCGCCGCCCATGGCGCAGCCGCCCATCAGGTGCGCGCTGAACAGGCCGGTACGGAACTTCACCATGCGCAGCGTCTCGACGTGGCGCAGGGCGTCGCCGGCGTTGCCGGCCCAGCGCGCGTCCAGGTGCACCTGGCGCACGCGCCGGGCGCCGGCGGCGAACTGCAGCTCCGCCATGCGCCGGTAGGCCTCGCGCATGCCCTGCCAGAGGTACTCGCTGAAATCGTAGTCCAGCAGCGGCTCGCCGGCGTCGTCGATCCGCACGCGGCCACCGGGCGACTCCTCGACGAAGCCGTCGCGCAGCAGCGCCAGCGCGGCGTTGAGCTGCGGCAGGTGGCCCACCTCGTCCTTCAGCTCCGCACCAAAGCGGCCGAACATGGTGGACAGCAGCGCCGGCATCATCGGCGGCACTTCCAGCTTGAAGCCGCAGGCGCCGGTGGCGCCCTGCTTCCACTGGAAGTGATCGCTGGCGATGGACTGCGGCGCGCCGTAGTAGCCATCCACCTTCTGCGGCATCTCGGCGATGCTCAGCACCACCGGGTGCACGCAGGTGCGCAGGCCGAGCTGGCCGTGCGGATCGGGCGCGGCGCTGCGCAGCAGCAGCGCCGGCGTGTTGATGGCGCCGCCGGACAGCACATAGTGGCGCGCGCGGACCGTCACGCGCACGCCGCTGGGCGCGAGGGCGTCGGGCTTGAGCGCCCGCGCCTCCAGGCCGGCGACGCGTCCGCCCTCGAAGCGCAGCGCCTGCACGCGCAGGTGGTGCACCAGTTCCGCGCCCTGGCGCAGCGACTGCGGGATGGTGGTCACCAGCATCGACTGCTTGGCGTTGGTCGGACAGCCCGTGCCGCAGTAGCCGAGGTTCCAGCAGCCGCGCACGTTTCGCGGGATCACATGCCATTCCCAGTCCAGCTTCGCCGCGCCGTCACGCAGCACGGCGTTGTTGGCATTGGGTGGCATGCCCCAGGGCGCCACGCCGAGCTGTTCCTCCATGCGCTGGAACCAGGGGGCGAGGTCCTGCTCCGAGGCCTCGCGCACGCCGTGCCGGGTAGCCCAGTGCTTCAGCGTTTCCGGCGGCGTGCGGAAACTGGAGGTCCAGTTGACCGTGGTGGTGCCGCCTACGGCACGGCCCTGCAGGATCTGCAGCGCGCCATCGGAGCTGGAGCGGCCGGCGCCCTCCTGGTAGAGCGTGGCGTAGGCGCGCGCCTCGTTCATGTCGCGGAAGTCGCGCGCGGTCTGCAGCGGCCCCTCCTCCAGGATCAGGACACGCAGGCCGGCCGCACTGAGGATCTGCGCGGCCGTGCCGCCGCCGGCGCCGCTGCCGACGATGGCCACGTCGGCTTCGAGCACCTGGTCCGCGGTGAAGGTGGAAGCGTCGCGTACCTTCCAGCCGCCCGCGATGCCGTCGGTATAGAGATCGTTGATCGCCATGCCCTGCCCCCTTCAGCGATTCAGCGATTCGTAGGCCCAGGCCAGCGGCCCGGGATAGCCCATCTGCGCCCAGCCTTCCGGCTGGGTGTAGTGCGCCGTGCAGCAGAGCTTGTTGAAGGCCAGGTAGCCGGCGTTGAACAGGCCCACGCGGCTGTCGCGCCAGCGCTCCAGGAAGGCCGCCACCTGCTGCGGCGTGGCCTCGCGCCAGGGCTCCGCGATGCCGGTGGCAAGCCAGCGCGCCGGCCGCAGATGCAACAGGTCGAACAGCTTGAACACCTCGCGCTGCGCCGGGGCACCCAGGCGCAGCACCGCGTCGTCGATACGCGCCAGGTGGCCGTCGAGCGGCGCCGCGGCGGGCAGGCTGCCGGCCAGCATCACCGGCAGCAGGGCGCGGAACAGTTCCACGTCGGCGTCGCGCAGGCGGCGCAGGCCGGCCGCGGCCGCATGGTCGCGGCGCGAACAGCCGGCCAGGCCGGCGCCCAGGCTGGACACCGTCAGCACGGTGCCGGCGGCCAGGCCCAGCTTCAGCAGGGAGCGCCGGCTCAGCGGCGCGGAGGATTCGGGCATCGGAGTCTGCATAATTGAACGATCGTATTATTCTAGCCAAAAAGAAGCGGGGCAGCCGTCCGGCACGCCCCGCCGGGGTCAGAACTGGAACTTGACGAAGGCCTGCGCGGTATCGCGATCCTTGTTGAGGTTGTAGACGCCGCCGCCGAAATTCCAGGTGTAGCCGACGTTGAACGAGAACGACGACTTGTAGCGGGTCTCGATGGTGATGTTGGCCTGCTTGCGGCCTTCCACGAAGTTGCCGGCCAGGCCCGGGGCCGTGCCCTTCACGTCATGCTTCCACACGATCTGCGGCGCCAGGCTGATGCCGGGCAGCACCGACTCGTAGCGGATCAGGCTGATGATCACGTAGCCCCAGGACAGCTTGTCCGGGAAGCCCTTGAGCGACTGCTGGTGCGGATTGAAGCGCAGGCCGTCGGGGCCGATCACGCAGGCGGGGTTGGTGGAGCAGGCCTGTGCCGAGCCGTCGGCACCCGAGCCGTCGGCGCCCGCGCTGGCGTGCAGGTAGGTGCCCGGCGCCTCCAGCTGGAGAACGTCCAGGTCCGGCATGCCCGGCACCCAGGTGGCGCCGGTCTCGAACAGCATCAGCACCTGGTCGGCGCCGATCGGGTTGTCGGTGGCGCCCGCGACATAGGTGCCGCCGAGGTTGAACTGGTAGGTGTCGAACTCTTCCCAGCCGCGGATATAGCCCGGGTTGCGGCTGTTGAGGGGCGCGTTGCGGTCGCTGCCCGCGTTGGTGCCGATGATCTGGCCGCGGTACGGGATCAGGAAGGACGGGAACGAACGGCCGGACCCGGTCATGTGGCCCACCAGCAGGTCGTAGGTGTCGCAGTTGCCGGCGACGCGGCAGTTGGCATTGGCGTCACTGCCCGGATAGAAGCCGATGCTGCCATCCGGGAAGGTGCCGACGCCGCCCAGCTGGTTGATGTTGACGCCGGCGTTCTGCAGCTGGCCGAGCAGCAGGTTCAGCGACTGCGCCAGCTGGCTGCCCACCGGAATCTGGCCGATCAGGTCGGTGATCTCGCCGAGGAAGCCGCCGGTGCCGGCGCAACTCACGATCGTGCCGCAGTTGGAGAGCGTCGGGCCGAAAGCCGAGAAGACCACGTCCTCCAGGTCCACCTGCAGGGGCTCGTCGGGGCGGTAGGCCACTTCACCCTGGATGGAGAAGTCGCCCAGCGTCGTGTTGAAGCTGAGGCCGAACATCTTCTGGTCCTCGGGGTACTCCAGCTGGATGCGCAGGGAATCGAAGTTGACCGCGCTGCCGATGTTGGGGCGGCCGTCGTCGCCATTCTGGATGCTGTCCGGGCCGCCATAGCCCGGCAGCGGCGCCGCCAGCAGCGGAATGCCCGGACAGGCCAGCAGGAATTCCACGGTGTTGGTGGTGTTCTTGCTGCAGGCCTCGGTTACCGAATAGGCGCTGACGATGGGCAGGCGCGAGTGGTAATTGGCAAAGTAGAGGCCGATCTCCGTGCCGGCGTTGAGCCACTCGGCGAAATACTTGAGCGAGGCCCCGTACTGACCTCCGTCATCCGGATTCTTGTCGCGCAGGCGGTAACCGGTGGTGGAGGTGTTGGTCAGGCCCGACAGCGGATTGTCCAGCAGGCGCGCCAGCTGGTTGGGATCGTCCGCGGCCTGGCCGAAGCTGATGTTGAAGTAGTCCACGGCGTTGTAGCTGCCCAGGTCCACGAAGGAATAGAACGAGCCCGCCGCGGGAATCTCCACCGGCACCCACTCGTACTGGTAGAAGGCCTCCAGCGTGGTGTTCTCGAAGGGCTCCATCGAGACATAGGCCATGCCCACCGGCTGGAACACTTCCTCCACCTGGAAGCCGGTGCGGTAGAAATTGTTGGCGTTGATCGGGTTGATGGTGTTGAGGGAGCTGAACACCAGCAGCGTGGACTCGCCCCAGTTCAAGTTCTGGCGGCCGATCTTGAAGGTCAGCTGCTTGTCGTCCCAGAGCGGCAGCTGGCCATAGAAGTAAGCGTCGAGCAACTGCAGGTCGGTGCCGATCTGGCGCAGCGTCTCGCCGTCGCTGCGCTTCTGGCGCACCTGGCCGCCGGGGCCGTAGAGCACGTAGCAGGGACCCACGCCGCCCATGGATTCGCGGCCCGGCGGACAGGGACGCGAATCGTTGCGCGGCAGCAGCAGCGGATCGGTGCCGGCGCCCACGGCGTTGCCCACCTGCAGGTAGTTGTCCTGCGTGATGGCGTTGGGCTTGTTCTCGGTGAAGTCGTTGTTGACGAAGTCGTAGAAGTACAGGCCCTTCACGAATACGCCGAAGTCGCCCATCGACAACGTGAAGTCCTGGGTGATCTTCAGCGGTGCCTGCGTCAGGTCGCCCTTGCCGTAGTTGAGGTTGCCGTCGTCGTTGTTGATCGAGTACTGGCCCGGGAACTGCGACAGCCGCTCGGCGGGGAAGACCTGGTCCTTGAACAGACCCTGGCAGGACTGATAAAGCGTGCGCCCGTTGTCCGGGTTGCGGCCGCAGAGGCCTGAATTCAGGTTGGACTTGCCGACCAGGTCCGCGCTGCGGTCCTCCGTGCGCCAGGAGGCGCCGGCGGTGATCGTGGTGTTGAGCACGCCCTCGATCTGCTCGCCGTCCTCGCCCCAGGGCAAGGTGAAGCTGATGGCGCTGGCAGCGCCCGACCAGGCCCATACCGCAAGGACAGCAAACGCCTTCAGGCAGCGTTCGCCACGGCGCGCAATCGTCATTCCCATTGTTCTCCCCCGTCGCTTGGGTCTGGCCGGCATGGGCGCCGGCCGCTGGCTGAAGCCTTCGCAGTGGCCGGCCTTGCAGCCCGTCGCCCCGCGATTGATGTTTGTGTCCGGAATCTATCGGGAATCGCGTTGCGGAATCAACCTGAGCTAAGTCCGGCAAGCGGTGGTGCCGCCTGCATTTGCCCGGCCGCAGCCTCCCGGGCCGGAAGGGCCTGGCGGCCGTTCAGCCGGCGTGGCAGGCGCGCAGCACGCCGCCGGGACGCTCGACCACGGCAGGCCGGCGTGAGCAGGCCTCGAAGGCCTGGGGGCAGCGCGGCTGGAAGGGGCAGCCGGGGGGCAGCCTCAGCAGGTCGGGAGGCGTTCCCGGTATCGCCGCCAGCGGTACGTCCAGCGGCGAATCCAGCGCCGGTCGCGAGTCCAGCAGGCCGCGGGTGTAGGGGTGGCCGGGACGGGACAGCAGCTGCGCCGTAGGGCCGCTTTCCATCAGCTGGCCGGCGTACATCACCAGCGTGCGCTCGCAGAGCTCGCCGACGATGCCGAGGTCATGGGTGATCAGCATCACCGCCACGCCGAACTCGCGGCGCAGCTCGCCCAGCAGTTCCAGGATCTGGGCCTGCACGGTCACGTCCAGCGCCGTGGTGGGCTCGTCGGCGATCAGCAGGCGCGGCCGGCACAGCAGGGTCATGGCGATCATCACGCGCTGGCGCATGCCGCCGGACAGCTCGTGCGGGTATTGCGAGAGCCGCCGCGCGGCATCGGGAATGCGCACCGCCTCCAGCATGCGCGCGGACTCCGCCAGGCCCGCCACCTGGTTCATGCCGCGATGCTGCACCAGCACCTCGGCCATCTGCGTGCCGACCGTCAGGTAGGGATTGAGGCTGGTCATGGGGTCCTGGAACACCATGCCGATCTGCGCGCCGCGGATGCGGTTCATCTGCGCCGGCTTCAGCCCCAGCAGGTCCTGGCCGTCGAAGCGGATGCGGCCGCGTACCGTGGCATTGCGCGCCAGCAGGCCCATGATCGCCATCGCGGTCTGCGACTTGCCGGAGCCGGACTCGCCCACCACGCCCAGCGCCTCCCCTGCCCCGACTTCCAGCGACAGGCCGTTGACCGCCCGCAACTCGCCCTCCGGCGTGCGGAAGCTGATTTCGAGGTTGTCGACTTCGAGCAGGGCCATGGTCTACCTGCGTCCGCGGATGTCTTGCCTCTGACCCCGGGAGAAGTCGGGGCGTTGGCGGCAAAGCCGCCCAGGTGTTCCCTTGAGCGACGGGTGAGGGACGCCCCGGCCGCCGGCACGGCACTCGGGGCGACCGGCGTCTCTTACCCCTGCCCCTCTCCCGGAGGAAGCAGGGTACAGCGGGCCCTTGGCGTGCGTGGCTGGCATATCCCTCATCGATCCTTCGGATCCAGCGCGTCGCGCAGGCCGTCACCCAGGAAGTTGAAGCACAGCAGCGTCACCGCCAGGAAACTGGCCGGGAACAGCAGCGGCCAGATCGTGGCCTCCATCTCGCGCGCGCCGTCGTTGACCAGCGCGCCCCAGCTGGTCATGGGCTCCTGCACGCCCAGGCCGAGGAAGCTGAGGAAGGACTCCACCAGGATCACCTGCGGAATCGTCAGCGTGGCGTAGACCACCACCACCCCCATCAGGTTGGGCACGATGTGGCGCCGGATGATCTGCCCGGGCGGCGTGCCGGAGACGATGGCGGCGTCGATGAACTCGCGGCGGCGCAGCGACAGGGTCTGGCCGCGCACGATGCGCGCCATGTCCAGCCAGTTGACCGCGCCGATCGCCACGAAGATCAGCAGCAGGTGGCGCCCGAACAGCACCATCAGCAGGATCACGAAGAACATGAACGGCAGCGCGTAGAGCACGTCCACCACGCGCATCATCACCTGGTCCAGCCGGCCGCCGTAGTAGCCGGCGATGGCGCCGTAGGCCACGCCGATCAGGAGCGACACCAGGGTGGAGACGATGCCCACCATCAGCGAGATGCGCCCGCCCACCAGGGTGCGGGAGAACAGGTCGCGGCCGACGCTGTCGGTGCCGAAGACGTGTCCGTCGTGCAGCGTCGGGGCGGCGCCCCACTGGCCGTCGAAGTCGATCTCATCGTAGGCATGGGGGCTGAACAGCGGGCCGACCAGGATCGCCAGCAGCAGCAGCGCCAGCACGCCGCCGGCCACCAGGGCCGCCCGGTTGTGGCGCAGGCGCCGCCAGGCGTCCTGCCAGAGGCTCCTTCCCGCCACGGGTTGGGGAAGATGGCTCATAGCGGCGCGAGCAGCGTGGGTGAGGCGATGCGCTGTGGCGATGCGTGGAATCGCATCGCCTGCGTCGCCGAACGCCCGGCCATGGATGGCCGGGCCGGGCTTGGATGGACGCACTGAGGTCCCGCCACGGACGGCGCCCCGGCCTCGTCCCGCATCGGGGATCCTGGCGTCGTGAGCCGGCGCAGGCATGAGTTCCCCCTGCCCGTGCCAATGGCAAGCATGTTCGCGCTCATTCCACCCTCACCCGCGGATCGAGCGCGCCGTATAGCAAGTCGACCAGGAAGTTGAACAGCACGATCAGCAGGCCGTAGAAGATCACCACCCCCAGCACCAGGGTGTAGTCGCGGTTGATCGCGGCCTGCACGAAATAGCGCCCCAGGCCCGGAATGCCGAAGATCTGCTCGATCACCACCGAGCCGGTGATCACGCCCGCCGCGGTGGGGCCGAGGAAGGACAGGATCGGCATCATCGCCGGCTTGAGGGCATGCCGCAGGATCACCTGGCGCTCCGGCAGGCCCTTGGCGCGCGCCGTGCGGATGAAGTTGGAGCGCAGCACCTCGATCATCGATCCGCGCATCAGTCGCGCGATATAGGCGATCTGCGGCAGCGCCAGCGCCAGCACCGGCATCAGCATGTCCAGGTAGCGCCCCTGCTCCCAGCCGCCGGCCGGCAGCCAGTGCAGCGTCACCGCGAACAGCAGGATCATCAGCGGCGCGATGACGTAGCTGGGCAGCGAGATGCCGGCCATCGACAGGGTCATCACCGACCAGTCGCCGAGGCGGTTCTGCCGCATCGCCGCCCAGATGCCGGCGGAGCCGCCGACCAGCAGCGCCAGCAGCATGCTCAGCAGGCCGATCGTCAGCGACACCGGGAAGCCCTGCGCGATCAGCTCGGTCACCGAGAAGCCGGCGTACTGGAACGAGGGCCCCAGGTCGCCGCGCGCCAGCCCGCCCATGTAGCGCAGGTACTGCTGCCACAGCGGCTCGTCCAGGTGGTAGGCCGCGTTGATCGCCGCCTCGATTTCCGGCAGCAGCGAGCGCTCCTTGTCGAAGGGGCCGCCCGGGGCGATGCGCATCATGAAGAAGGCCAGCGTGATCAGCACGAGCAGGGTCGGGATCGAGGCCAGCAGGCGGCGCATCGCGAACCTCAACACGGCCCGATCTCCGTACGGGAGCGAGCTCGTGACCAGCGGAAATCCCCGTGGGACCCGCGATCACGGGCACGGGTGTCGCCGGCAAGCCGGCTCCTGCAATTGCGGGGACGGGTGAAAGCCATGGTCAATAGCCCTCGATCCGCATGTCCCTGGAATAGTGGTAGTCCAGGATGTTGTCCTGCCACTGCTTCACCCAGGGCTTCACCAGATTCTTGCTGACGTAGAAGGTCAGCGGAATGTACGGCAGCTCCGACAGCAGGATCCGCTCCGCCTCCTCCAGCATCGCGCGGCGGCGCCCCGCGTCGGTCTCGGCCGCGGCCATCGCCAGCAGCGCGTCGTAGCGCGGGTTGCCCCAGCCGGTATCGTTCTGGCCGTGAGTGCTGTGCATGATGTCCAGGAAGGTGGTGGCGTCGTTGTAGTCGCCGATCCAGGCGGAGCGGAACACCTCGGTCTTCTTCTTCAGCTTGCGCGTGTTGAGGAAGACCTTCCACTCCTCGTTGGCCAGCGTGCTCTTCACGCCCAGCCACTGCTTCCACATCGCCGCCACGACCACCGCCATGCGCTTGTTGTTCTCGCTGGTGTTGTAGCGGATCTCCACCTCGGCCGGGTTGTCCTGCGAGTAGCCGGCCTCGGCGTAGAGCTTGCGCGCCAGCGCCAGGCGCTGCGCCTGCGTCCATTTCGCCTCCGGCGGCGTCTGCGGCACCACGCCCTCGGTACCCGGCGGGATCCAGCCGTAGGCCGGTATCGAGAGCGTGTAGAGCACCTTGTCCACGATCACGTCGCGGTCGATCGCCAGGCTCAGGGCCTGGCGCAGCTTGAGGTTGTCCTTGAACGGCGGGCGGGTGACGTTGTAGCCGAAGTAGGAGATGCCGAGGTACGGCCCCATCTTCAGTTCGCCCTTCAGGTTCTGCCGGATCCAGGGCGTCAGCACCGCCGGGTAGCCGGTAGCCCAGTCCAGGTCGCCCGCGCGGTAGGCCTTCAGCTCCGAGTTCACGTCCTCGGTGGAGTAGAAGACCACCGTGTCGATATGCGTGTTGGCGTTGTTCCAGTAGTAGCGGTTGCGCTTGAGGCGCACGTGCGACTGCACCACCCACTGGTCCAGCATGTAGGCGCCGTTGCAGACCATGTGGCCGGGCCGCGCGAACTGGTCGCCGTGCCTGGCGAAGCTGGGCCGGTGGATCGGAAAGGTGGTGGTGTGCGACAGCATGCCCAGCAGGTAGGGCGTCGGACCGCGCAGGCGCAGCAGCAGCGTGTGGTCGTCCACCGCTTCCACGCCCAGGGCCTCCGGCGGCTTCTTGCCGGTGACCACCTCCGGGCCGTTGAGCAGCGGCTCCAGCATCTGGGCATAGCTGGAGCCGGTCTTGGGGTCCGCCGCCCGGCGCAGGCCGGCGACGAAGTCCTCCGCCACCACCGGGTCGCCGTTGGACCAGCGCGCCTGCGGCCGCAGGAAGAAGATGTACTCCAGGCCGTCAGGGCTGATCTGCCAGCGCTCGGCCGCGCCCGGCACGGTCTGCCCGGTCGGCGAGACGTTGGTCAGCCCCTCGCAGAGGTCGCGCACGATGCGCGATCCGTCCACCGTCTCCGTCTTGTGCGGGTCCAGGGTCTGGGGCTCCGCGCCGTTGCCGATGCGCAGCACGTTGCCCGCCGGCCCCGCCGCCTGCAGCGGCCACGCCAGCACCAAGGCCAGGCAGGCCAGGCCATGGCGGACGCGCTTGCGGAGGGGATCGGAGAGCATCGTGATATATTATTGAATATTGTATTTACGATTAATTAATAATCACATCATGCCGGACTCGCCGGCTTGGGCTTGCGCGAGGCCAGCGTCACCAGCACGACGCCGGCCAGGATCACGCCGGTGCCCAGCCACTGCATCGGCGACAGCTGCTCGCCCACCAGGGCCCAGCCCAGCACCACGGCCACCGCAGGATTGACGTAAGCATAGGTGCCGAGCACGGCCGGCGTCACCTGCTGCACCAGCCAGAAATAGGCGCCATAGGCGACGCAGGAGCCGAACAGCATCAGGTACAGCAGCATCCATGCCGCCGACGGCGTCAGGTGCCAGCGCGGCAGCTCGCCGGAAGCCAGCCCGATGCCGGACATCAGGCTGCCGGCGATCAGCATCTGCAGGGCGGCGCCCGCCCAGGCGCTGCAGTCCGGCGGGTGGCGCCGCAGGTACACCGAGCCCACGCCCCAGGCCATGGCGGCCCCCAGCAGGGCGGCGTAGCCCAGGGGCGGGGCCGCGCGCAACTGGATGCCGCCGCCGACCAGCACGGCCACGCCGGCGAAGCCCACCGCCAGCCCGATGACGCTGCTGCGGCCGATGGGCTCCCCCCGGAGGCCGAAGGTCCCGAACCAGGCGATCCACAGCGCGCTGGTGGCCACGATCAGGGCGGCCTGGTTGGACTCCACCCACTGCTCGGCCCAGGTCACCAGGCCATTGCCGGCTACCAGCATGGTGACGGCCGCCAGCCCGATGCTGCGGTAGTCCCGCCAGCGCGTGGGCAGCTTCTGGCCGCGGCTCCAGGCCCAGAGCAGCATCAGCAGGCCCGCGCCCAGGAAGCGGCTGCCGGCAAACAGGAAGGGCGGCAGGTCGCGCACGCCGACCCGGATCGCCAGATACGTGGAGCCCCAGACGAGATAGACCGTGGCCAGGGCCAGGGCGACGGCGGAATTGCGGGACATGTTCATCAGGATACCCTCATGGGAACCCTAGGGCCTGTCGGCGCTGCCACGGTCGCCGCGGCGGAGGCCGCCTGGGCGCGGGCACCGCAACGATTGCGGCAGCGCTGGCAGGCCCTTCGGACGCCCGGAAACGGCAAAGGGCGCCCCCAGGGCGCCCTTTGCGAAGTCAGGAAAGACTTTGACTGCTTTAGGCGGCAGGAGCCTCGGCCGGAGCGGCTTCGCCGCGCGGACGGTCGACGAGCTCGACGTAGGCCATCGGGGCGTCGTCACCGGCGCGGAAGCCGCAGCGGAGAATTCGCAGATAGCCGCCCGGGCGCTTGGCGTAGCGCGGGCCGATCTCGGTGAACAGCTTGGTCACCGCATCGCGGTCGCGCAGGCGCGAGAACACCACGCGGCGGTTGGCCAGGGTATCGGCCTTGGCGCGGGTGATCAGCGGCTCGGCCACGCGGCGCAGTTCCTTCGCCTTGGGCACCGTGGTCTTGATCAGTTCATTCTTGATCAGCGCAACCGTGATGGCCTGCATCGTGGCCTTGCGGTGGCTGGGGCTACGGCCGAACGCGCGGCCAGACATTCCGTGACGCATGGTACTTATCCTTTAAATGCTTCTTCAGGCGGGCGTCTTGGGCGACGACCAGTTGTCGAGCTTCATTCCCAGCTCGAGGTCGTGCGCCTTCAGCGCTTCCTTGATCTCGTTCAGCGACTTCTTGCCCAGGTTCGGCGTCTTCATCAGCTCCATCTCGGTGCGCTGCACCAGATCGCCGATGTAGTAGACGTTCTCGGCCTTGAGGCAGTTGGCCGAACGCACGGTGAGTTCCAGATCGTCGATCGGGCGGAACAGGATCGGCGACAGGTCCTTCTTGCCCGGGGCGGCGGCGGCCTGGGCGGCTTCCGCCTCCAGGTCGACGAACACGGCCAGCTGGTCACGCAGGATGCGGGCCGACAGGCGCACGGCTTCCGCCGCGTCGATGCCGCCGTTGGTGTCCACGTCCAGGATCAGCTTGTCCAGGTCGGTGCGCTGGGCCACGCGGGCGCGCTCGACGGCGTAGCTGACGCGGCGCACCGGGCTGTAGCTGGCGTCCAGCTTCAGCACGCCGATGCCGCGGGTTTCCTCGTCGCGCACCACGCTGGCAGCCGGCACATAGCCGCGGCCGCGGGTGACCTTGAGGGTCATGTTCAGCTTGCCGCCGGTCAGGTGCGCCAGCACCAGGTCCGGGTTCACGATCTCGACGTCGTGATCCAGCTGGATGTCGCCGGCGGTGACCACGCCCTTGCCCGACTTCTCGAGACGCAGGGTGGCTTCTTCGCGGGCGTGCATGCGGATCGCGATGTTCTTGATGTTCAGCAGGATGTCGATGACGTCCTCCTGGACGCCTTCGACCGCGCTGTACTCGTGCACGACACCGTCGATCTGCACTTCGGTGATCGCCGCGCCCGGGATGGACGACAGCAGGATGCGGCGCAGGGCATTGCCCAGCGTATGGCCGAAGCCACGCTCCATGGGTTCGAGGGTGACGCGCGCACGATGGGCGGAAACGGCTTCCACCTCGATGAGGCGCGGCTTCAGCAGGTCGGCAATCACATTCTGCATGCGGGATACTTCCTCGGCTTATGCGGCCGGTGAATTACTTGGAGTACAACTCGACGACGAGCTGCTCGTTGATGTCCGGCACGATCTGGTCACGCGTCGGGACAGCCTTGAAAGTGCCCTTCAGGCCCTTCTCGTCGACATCGACCCAGTCCGGCATGCCGGCCTGCGAGGCGATCGACAGGGACTCGGCCACGCGGCTCTGGTTGCGGGACTTCTCGCGGATCTCGACCACATCGCCGACCTGCACCTGGTAGGACGGAATGTTGACCGGCTTGCCGTTGACCAGAACGGCCTTGTGGCCGACCAGCTGGCGCGACTCGGAACGCGTGCGGCCGAAGCCCATGCGGTAGACGACGTTGTCCAGGCGGCTTTCCAGCATCTGCAGCAGGATCAGGCCGGTGGAGCCCTTCTTGGACGACGCCTTGAGGTAGTAGTTGCGGAACTGCTTCTCGAGCACGCCGTACATCTGCTTCAGCTTCTGCTTTTCACGCAGCTGCAGCGCGTAGTCGGACAGGCGCGGCTTGACGGCGCCGTGCTGACCGGGGCGGGTTTCGAGCTTGCACTTGCTGTCCAGCGAGCGGGCGCGCGACTTGAGCAGCAGGTCGGTGCCGGCGCGGCGGGAAAGCTTGCACTTGGGGCCAATGTAACGAGCCATGAGGTAGTCTCCGGGAGCGGCTTACACGCGGCGGCGCTTGGGCGCGCGGCAGCCGTTGTGCGGAATCGGGGTCACGTCGGTGATGTTGACGATCTTGAAGCCGGCGGCGTTCAGCGCACGCACGGCGGACTCGCGGCCGGGGCCGGGGCCCTTCACCAGCACTTCGACGTTCTTCACGCCGTGCTCGGCGGCAGCCTGGGCGGCCTTGTCGGCAGCGACCTGGGCGGCGAACGGGGTGGACTTGCGCGAGCCCTTGAAGCCGGCGGCGCCCGCCGTGCTCCAGGAGATCGCATTGCCCTGGCGATCGGTGATCAGGATGATCGTGTTGTTGAACGAGGCGTGGATGTGGGCCACGGCATCGGTCACGTTCTTCTTGACCTTCTTGCGCTTGGCGGCGGCGGCGTTGTTCTGGGTAGCCATATCAGGTTCCGGGCGCTATCAGGTGGTCTTCTTCATCGCGACCGTGCCACGGCGCGGACCCTTGCGGGTACGGGCGTTGGTACGGGTGCGCTGGCCACGGACCGGCAGACCGCGACGGTGGCGGGTGCCACGGTAGCAGCCCAGGTCGATCAGGCGCTTGATGCTCATCGACACTTCGCGGCGCAGGTCGCCTTCCACGATGTACTTGCCGACCTCGGCGCGCAGCTTGTCCAGCTCGCCTTCCGTCAGCGTGCGAATCTGCACAGTGGGATCAATCCCCGCGGCCACGCAGATCTTGCGCGAGCGGGTCTTGCCGATGCCGTAGATCGCCGTGAGGGCGATGACGGTGTGCTTCCTATCCGGGATGTTGACACCCGCGATACGTGCCATACGCGAAACTCCTAGTACAACTTATGCCAATAGCGCGAAAAAGGGCGCGATTCTACTGATATTTAACCGAAAAAATCAACCCTGACGCTGCTTGTGGCGGGGGTCCGAGCACAGGATGCGGACCACCCCGTTGCGGCGTACCACCTTGCAGTTGCGGCAGATTTTCTTGACCGAAGCGCGGACTTTCATGATTTGACTCTCAAATTTGCCGGATCAGCGTGCCGACGACGGACCCAGGGACTTCAGATTGGCCTTTTTCATCAGGCCTTCGTACTGGTGGGACATCAGGTGCGCCTGCAGCTGCGCCATGAAGTCCATCACCACGACCACGGTGATCAGCAGCGAGGTGCCGCCGAAATAGAACGGGATGCCGCTCACGAAGCTGCGCAGGATCTCGGGGAACAGGCACACCGCCAGGATGTACGCGGCGCCGGCGACCGTCAGGCGGGTCAGCACGGTGTCGATGTACTTGGCCGTCATCACGCCCGGACGCACGCCCGGGATGAAGGCGCCCGACTTCTTCAGGTTCTCCGCCGTCTCGCGCGAGTCGAACACCAGCGCGGTGTAGAAAAAGCAGAAGAACACGATCAGCAGGCCGTACAGCAGCGTGTACAGGGGCTGGCCCGGCGACAGGGCGTTGGCGACCTGCTGCAGGAAGCCGCCCTGGGCATCGTCACCGAAGAACTGCACCAGCGAGGCCGGGAACAGGATCAGCGAGGAAGCGAAGATCGGCGGGATCACGCCCGACATGTTCAGCTTCAGCGGCAAGTGCTGGGTCTGGGCGGCGAACACCTTGCGGCCCTGCTGGCGGCGGGCGTGGTGCACCGGGATGCGGCGCTGGGCGCGCTCCACGTAGACCACGAACCAGGTCACCAGGACCACGGCCACCAGCACCAGCAGCACGACGAAGCCGCTGATGGAGCCCTCGCTGACCAGCTGGGCGGTCGACGCCAGGGCGCGGGGGAAGCCCGCCACGATGCCGGCGAAGATCAGCATGGAGATGCCGTTGCCGATGCCTCGCTCGGTGATCTGCTCGCCGAGCCACATCAGGAACATGGTGCCGGTCACCAGGGACACCGTCGCGGTGAACAGGAAGCCGAAGCCGGCGTTGATCGCCACGCCCGACTTCTGCAGCGCGATGGCGGCGCCCACGGACTGGAACAGCGCCAGGACCAGGGTGCCGTAGCGGGTGTACTTGGTGATCGTGCGGCGGCCGGACTCCCCCTCCTTCTTCAGCTCCTTGAGCTGCGGAACGACGGCGGCCATCAGCTGCACGATGATCGAGGCCGAGATGTACGGCATCACGCCCAGGGCAAAGATCGACAGGCGCTCGAGCGAACCGCCCGAGAACATGTTGAACATGTCCAGGATCGTGCCCTTGGACTGGTTGAACAGCGCCGTCAGCTGGGCAGGATCGATGCCCGGCACCGGGATGTAGCTGCCGATGCGGAACACGATGATGGCGCCCAGCAGGAACAGCAGACGGCTACGGACTTCCCCGATCTTGGAGAGGTCCGGGACCATCGATCCCGCCGGCATGCCTGGTGCTTTCGCCATGTGTTTCTCGGTTGGTACCGAACTTACTCGCTGATCGTGCCGCCGGCGGCGGTCACGGCCTCACGGGCGCCCTTGGTGACCAGGATGCCCTTGAGGGTGACGGCGCGGGTCAGCTCGCCCGACTTGATGACCTTGGCGGTCTGCACGTTGGCGCCGACCACGTTCTTGGCCTTCAGCACGGCCAGGTCGATCTCGGCGACGTCGAGCTTGTTCAGCTCCGACAGGCGCACTTCGGCGGTCAGGCCGATCAGCGGGGAGTTGAAGCCGCGCTTGGGCAGGCGACGCTGGATCGGCATCTGGCCGCCCTCGAAGCCTAGCTTGTTGTAGCCGCCCGAACGGGCGTGCTGGCCCTTGTGGCCGCGGCCGGCGGTCTTGCCCAGGCCCGAGCCGATGCCGCGGGCAACGCGGGTCTTGGCCTTCTTGGCGCCCTTGGCCGGCTTGATGGTGTTGAGCTTCATGGCTTACTTGACCTCTTCCACGCGGAACATGTGGGAAGACTTGTTGATCATGCCCAGGTTTTCCGGGGTGGCGCTGACCACCACGGACTGGTGCGGCTTGGTCAGGCCCAGGCCGTGCACATTGTTCTTGTGCATCGCCAGCTTCTTGGCGAGGCTCTTGATCAGGGTGACTTTGAGCTGCTTGGTCGCCATGGCTTATCCCAGGATCTCTTCGACCGTCTTGCCGCGCTTGGCCGCAATCTCGGACGGGATGTTCATCTTCTGCAGTGCGTCCATCGTGGCACGCACCAGGTTGATCGGATTGCGCGAACCCAGGGCCTTGGCCAGGATGTTCTGCACGCCGGCTACTTCGAACACGGCGCGCATGGCGCCGCCGGCGATCACGCCGGTACCGTCGGAGGCGGGACGCAGGAACACCTTGGCGGCGCCGTGCTGGCCCCAGATCTCGTGCTGCACGGTCAGGCCGCGCAGGGAGACGGTGATCATGTTCTTGCGGGCCTGGTCCATCGCCTTGGCGATGGCGGCCGGCACTTCACGGGCCTTGCCGTAGCCGAAGCCGACGCGGCCATTGCCGTCGCCGACCACGGTCAGCGCGGTGAAGGCGAACTGCTTGCCGCCCTTGACCGTCTTGGACACGCGGTTGACGGCGACCAGCTTCTCCTTGAAGTCGCTGCCCGACTGCGAATCGTCGTAGTTCATGTGCTGTGCCATGTCTTAGAACTCCAGGCCGGCTTCGCGCGCGGCATCGGCCAGCGCCTTGACGCGGCCGTGATACTTGAAACCGGAACGGTCGAAGGCGACCTTGCTGATGCCCTTGGCCTTGGCGCGCTCGGCGATCGTGGCGCCAACCTTCTTGGCGGCCTCGACGTTGCCGGTGCCCTCGAGAGCGGAGGCCAGCTCCTTCTCGACGGTGGAAGCGGCGACCACGGTCTCGGACACGCCCGGCGCGATGATCTGCGCGTAGATGTGGCGGGGCGTACGGTGAATCGTCAGGCGATGCACGCCCAGCTCGCGGATGTGGGAGCGGACACGGCGCGCGCGGCGCAGGCGGATTTGGTTCTTGTCTTTCATGACGGTCTCTGTTCAGCCAGGCCTTACTTCTTCTTGGCTTCCTTGAGGATGACCTTCTCGGTCGAGTACCGCACGCCCTTGCCCTTGTACGGCTCAGGCGGACGGAAGCCGCGGATGTCGGCGGCCACCTGGCCAACCATCTTCTTGTCGGCGCCCTTGATGATGATCTCGGTCTGGCTCGGCGTTTCCACCGTGATGCCTTCCGGGATCGGGTAGGCGACCGGGTGCGAGAAGCCCAGCGACAGGTTCACGACCTTGCCGGCGGTGGCGGCGCGGTAGCCGACGCCGACCAGCTGCAGCTTCTTCTCGTAGCCCTTGCTGACGCCGATGACGGCGTTGTTCAGCAGCGCGCGGAAGGTGCCCGCCTGCATGTTGTCGGCCTTGACGGACTCCGACTTCACGGTGACGGTGTCGCCCTGCACGTCGATCTCGACGGCCTTGGGAACGTTGATGGTCAGGCTGCTCTTGGCACCCTTGACGGTGAGCAGGCCGGCAGCTGCCGAGACCTGGATACCGGCCGGCAGCTTCACCGGCATTTTAGCGACGCGGGACATGTTCGTATTCCTTAGGCGACGATGCAGATCACCTCGCCACCCTGGCCGGCGGCGCGGGCCTTGCGGTCGCTGACGACGCCGCTCGGGGTGGAGATGATGGCGACGCCGAGACCGCCGAGGACCTTCGGCAGCTCGTCCTTGCTCTTGTACACGCGCAGGGCGGGCTTGGAGATGCGCTCGATGCGCTCGATCACCGGCTTGCCCTGGAAGTACTTCAGGGCGACGGTGATGGTCTTCTTGTTGCCTTCGGCGGCGACCTGGAAGTCGGCGATGTAGCCCTCGTCCTTCAGGACGTTGGCGATCGCTTCCTTGACCTTGGACGACGGCGAGGAAACCTGCTTCTTGTGCGCCGCCTGGCCGTTGCGGATGCGGGTCAGGAAGTCGGCGATGGGATCGGTCATGCTCATTTCGTTTGCCTCTTACCAGCTGGCCAGCTTCAGGCCCGGCACTTCGCCGCGCATCGCCGCTTCACGCAGCTTGTGACGCGTCAGGCCGAACTTGCGGTACACGCCACGGGTACGGCCCGTGAGCTTGCAGCGGTTGCGCTGGCGGGTCTTGGAGGAATCGCGCGGCAGCTTCTGCAGGGCGATCACGGCAGCGTCCTTCTCCTCGGGGGAGGCGGTGACGCTGGAGATCAGCTCCTTGAGCTTCGCACGCTTCTTGCCGTGCTTCGCGTTCAGCTTGGCGCGCTTGGTCTCGCGCTCGATCATGCTGGTCTTGGCCATGACGTTCTCTTACTTGCGGAACGGGAAGTTGAACGCGTCGAGCAGTGCCCTGCCCTGTTCGTCGGTCTTCGCCGTGGTGGTGATGGTGATGTTCATGCCGCGGGTCGCGTCGATCTTGTCGAACTCGATTTCCGGGAAGATGCCCTGCTCGGTGATGCCGAAGTTGAAGTTGCCGCGGCCGTCGAAGCCGCGAGCCGAGATGCCGCGGAAGTCGCGGATACGCGGCAGGGCGACGGTGATCAGGCGCTCCAGGAATTCGTACATCTTCTCGCGGCGCAGGGTGACCGTGACGCCCACCGGCATGTTCTCGCGGATCTTGAAGCCGGCGATGGCGATGCGCGAACGGGTCACCACCGGCTTCTGGCCGGCGATGGCGGTCATTTCGGCGACCGCGGTCTCGATGATCTTGCGATCGCTGGCGGCCTCGCCGACGCCCATGTTCAGGACGATCTTGGAGATGCGCGGCGTTTCCATCGCGCCGACACCGAGCTTCTTGGCGAGCTCGGGGGCGAGCTTCTCGCGGTACTGGGTTTGCAGAGTGGCAGTCATGGTTGCGGCCTATTAATCCACCAGTTCCTGGTTGGACTTGAAAACACGGACCTTGCGGTCGCCTTCGGTCTTGTAGCCGACGCGATCGCCCTTGCCGGCCTTGGCGTTCCACAGCATCACGTTGGACGCCTCGATCGGCATGGCCTTCTCGACGATGCCGCCCGCCACGCCAGCCTGCGGGTTGCCGCGCTGGTGCTTCTTGGCGACGTTGATGCCTTCAACGACGAGCTTGCCCTCGGCGACGAGCACCTGCTCGACCTTGCCGCGGCGACCCTTGTCCTTGCCGGTGATGACGACGACTTCGTCGCCCTTGCGAATCTTGCTCATTTCATCAGCCCCTTACAGCACTTCCGGCGCCAGCGACACGATCTTCATGAAGCGGTCGCGCAGTTCGCGCGTCACCGGCCCGAAGATACGGGTGCCCAGCGGCTCGTTCTTGTTGTTCAGCAGAACGGCGGCGTTGGTGTCGAAGCGGATCACCGAACCGTCGGCGCGCTTGATCGGGAAGCGGGTGCGGACGACGACGGCGTCGTGCACTTCGCCCTTCTTGACCTTGCCGCGGGGTATCGCGTCCTTGACCGTGACCTTGATCAGGTCGCCCACGCCGGCGTAGCGGCGGTAGGTCGAACCCTTGACCTGGATCACCTGCACCGTGCGCGCGCCGGAGTTGTCGGCGGCGACGAGGAAAGATTCCTGCTGGATCATGGCTTAGGCTCCGGCGCTCTGCAGCACTTCGACCAGGCGGAAGCGCTTGGTCGCCGACAGGGGACGCGTCTCGACGATGGCGACCAGGTCGCCCTCCTTGCAGACGTTCTTCTCGTCGTGGGCGCGCAGCTTGGTGGAGCGGCGCAGGGTCTTGCCGTACAGCGGATGGCGCTCGACGCGCTCAACCAGCACGGTGATGGTCTTGTCGCCCTTGTTGCTGACGACACGGCCGACCACGCGGTGGCCCTTGTTCTCGGTCTGGGTCTGGTCGGTCATGGCTTACTTCACCTGCTGGCGCATCAGCGTCTTCACCTGGGCGACCTTCTTGCGGGCGATCGTGATCAGGTGCGACTGGTTCTGCTGGCCGGTAGCCTTCTGCATGCGCAGGTTGAACTGCTCCTTGCGAAGGGCCACCAGCTCCTCTTTGAGCTCGTTCGCGCTCTTGGCGCGGAGAGACTTCAGATATTCCTGGGCTTTCATTACATGATCGTCCGGTTGACGAAGACGGTCTTGACGCAGAGCTTGGTGCCGGCGAGGCGGAAGGCCTCGCGGGCGGTCGCTTCGTCGACGCCTTCCATTTCGTACAGCATCTTGCCGGGCTGCACCTTGGCAACCCAGTACTCGACGTTGCCCTTACCGGAGCCCATGCGGACTTCCAGGGGCTTCTTGGTCACCGGCGCGTCCGGGAAGATGCGGATCCACACCTTGCCGCCACGCTTGACGTAGCGGGAGATGACGCGGCGGGCCGCTTCGATCTGGCGGGCGGTGATCATGCCGTGCTCGGTCGTCTTCAGGCCGAACTCGCCGAAGCTGACCTTGTTGCCGTTGAGCGCAAGGCCGCGGTTGCGACCCTTCTGCTGCTTGCGATACTTGGTGCGTTTTGGCTGCATCATGGCAGTCTTCTCCTAGTCTCAGGCAGCAGCCGCTTCCGCGGCTTCTTCCTTCTTGTCGGCGCGGGCGTCGTAGACCTCGCCGTTGAACACCCACACCTTGACACCGATGATGCCGTAGGTGGTCTTGGCTTCGGCCGTGGCGTAATCCACGTGAGCGCGCAGCGTATGGAGGGGCACGCGACCTTCGCGGTACCACTCGACGCGGGCGATCTCGGCGCCGTTCAGACGGCCGCTGACCTGGATCTTGATGCCGCCGGCGCCGATGCGCATGGCGTTCTGCACGGCGCGCTTCATGGCGCGACGGAACATGATGCGACGCTCGAGCTGCTGGGCCACGGACTCGGCGATCAGCTGCGAGTCGAGTTCCGGCTTGCGGATTTCCTCGACCGAGATGTGCACGACGTCAGCCTTCAGGCCCATCAGGCGGGCGACGTCCTGCTTCAGCTTCTCGATGTCCTCGCCCTTCTTGCCGATCACGATGCCGGGACGGGCGGTGTGGATCGTGACGCGGGCGGACTTCGCCGGGCGGTCGATCTGGATCTTCGAGACGGAGGCCTGGGCCAGCTTCTTCTTGAGGAAGTCGCGGACCTGGATGTCCTTCAGCAGGTTCTCGCCGTAGGCCTTGCGCTCGGCGTACCAGTTCGACACCCACTTGGTGGTGATGCCGAGGCGGAAGCCGTTGGGATTAACTTTGTGACCCATGAGTGTCTCTCTTACTCGTCCGTCACGCGGATGGTGATGTGGCTCGTCGGCTTGACGATACGGTCGGCGCGGCCCTTCGCGCGGGGCATGATGCGCTTGAGCACCGGACCCTCGTCGATGAAGATGGCCTTCAGCTTCAGCTCGTCCACGTCGGCGCCGTGGTTGTTCTCGGCGTTGGCGATGGCGGACTCGAGCACCTTGCGGATCAGACGCGCGGACTTGCGCGTGTTGAACTTCAGGATGTTCAGGGCCTCATCGACCTTCTTGCCGCGCACCAGGTCGGCGACGGCACGTGCCTTCTGCGGCGACAGGCGGACGAATTTCAGTACGGCTTGCGTTTGCATGATCGTGCTTCCTTAGCCCGCGGCCTTCTTGTCGCCGTGGCCCTTGAACGTACGGGTCGGAGCGAACTCGCCCAGCTTGTGGCCGATCATGTTGTCGGTGACGAACACCGGCATGTGCTGCTTGCCGTTGTGGACCTGGATGGTCAGGCCGATCATGTCCGGCGAGATCATCGAACGGCGCGACCAGGTCTTGATCGGCTTCTTGACGCGCTCACCCTGCACCTTCGCGACCTTCGCGAGCAGGTGATGATCGATGAACGGGCCCTTCTTGAGAGAACGTGCCATGACTGACCCTCGTTACTTCTTCTTGTGACGGCTACGCACGATGAACTTCTGCGTGCGCTTGTTGTTGCGGGTCTTGAGACCCTTGGTCTGCTGACCCCAAGGCGTGACCGGGTGCGGATTACCCTGGCCGGACTTGCCTTCGCCACCACCGTGCGGGTGGTCGACCGGGTTCATCACGACGCCGCGGACGGTCGGGCGGACGCCCTTCCAGCGCTTGGCACCGGCCTTGCCGTACTGGCGCAGGTTGTGCTCGTTGTTGCCGACTTCACCGACGGTGGCGCGGCACTCGGAGGGGACCTTGCGCATCTCGCCGGAACGCAGGCGGATGGTCGCGTAGTCGCCGTCGCGGGACACCAGCTGAACGGCGGCACCGGCGGAGCGGGCGATCTGCGCACCCTTGCCCGGACGCATCTCGACGCAGCACACGGTGGAGCCGGCCGGGATGTTGCGCAGCGGCAGGGCATTGCCCGGCTTGATCGCGGCATCGCTGCCGGACTGCACGGTGTCACCCACGGCCAGGCCGCGCGGAGCGATGATGTAGGCGCGCTCGCCGTCGGCATAGCACAGCAGGGCGATGTGCGCGCTGCGGTTCGGGTCGTACTCCAGGCGCTCGACCTTGGCGGGGATGCCGTCCTTGGTGCGCTTGAAGTCGATCACGCGGTACGACTGCTTGTGACCGCCGCCCTTGTGGCGGGTGGTCATGTGGCCGTTGTTGTTGCGGCCGCCCGTCGAGTTCTTCTTCTCGACCAGCGGGGCGTACGGTTCGCCCTTCCACAGGCCCGGCGTGACCACCTTGACCTGGTGGCGACGGCCCGGCGAGGTGGGCTTCATCTGAATGGTAGGCATGTCGGCGTCCCGTTAGGCGGCGGCGTTGCTGCCGACCAGGTCGATTTCCTGACCTTCGGCGAGCGTGACGTAGGCTTTCTTCCAGTCCGAGCGGCGGCCGGTGAACTGGCCGAAGCGCTTGTTCTTGCCCTTCATGACCAGCGTCTGCACGCCCGTCACCTTGACATTGAACAGCTTCTCGACCGCCTCGCGGATCTCAGCCTTCTCGGCATTGCGGGCGACCTTGAAGACGGCCTGGTTGCGCTTCTCGGCGACGCGGGTCGCCTTCTCGGAGATCACCGGCGCGAGGATGATCTGGTGCATGCGTTCGACGTTCATTGCAGCCACGCCTCCAGCTTCTTCACGGCGTCGGCCGTCATCAGCACCTTCTGGTGCCGCAGCAGCGCGACGGGGTTGAGGGCTTCGACGTCGCAGACCGCCACGGTGTGCAGGTTGCGCGAGGAAAGGAACAGGTTCTTGTCCAGCTCGCCGGTGACGATCAGGATGTCCTGGGTGCCGAGCTGCTCGAGCTGAGCAACCAGGCCCTTGGTCTTGATGGCGTCCACGGTGAAGGTCTCGGCGACCACGAGGTGACCCTGGCGGGCCAGCTCGGCGACGATCGAGCGCAGGGCGCCGCGATACATCTTGCGGTTGACCTTCTGCGAGTGATCACGCGGGACCGCCGCGAAGGTCTTGCCGCCGCCGCGCCACAGGGGCGAGCGGATCGAGCCGGCACGGGCGCGGCCCGAACCCTTCTGCTTCCAGGGCTTCTTGCCGCCGCCGGAGACTTCGCCCTTGGCGAGCTGGGCCTTGGTGCCCGCGCGGCCGGCCGCCATGTAGGCGGTCACGACCTGGTGGATCAGGCCTTCGTTGTACTCGGCGCCGAAGACGGCGTCGGAAACGGAGATTTTGTTGGCGCTATTGTGCAGTTGAATATCCATAGCCGTTTTTCCCCAGTGGGCCTTATGCCTTCACCGTGGGGCGCACGATGACATCGCCATTCGCAGCGCCCGGCACAGCCCCCTTGACCAGCAGGAGGTTGCGTTCCGCATCGATCTTCACCAGATCGAGGTTGAGAGCCGTCACACGTTCATTGCCCATGTGGCCGGCCATCTTCTTACCCTTGAACACGCGGCCGGGGCTCTGGCGCTGGCCGATAGAACCCGGCGAGCGGTGCGAGAGCGAGTTGCCGTGCGTCGCGCGACCACCGCCGAAGCCGTGACGCTTGATGACGCCGGCAAAACCCTTGCCGATGCTGGTGCCCGTGACATCCACGGCCTTGACGCCGTCGAACACGTTCACCTTGATTTCCGAACCCATCTGGAGGTCGGCGCCTTCGCCGTCGTCCAGACGAATTTCCCAGAGACCACGACCCGGAGCGACACCGGCCTTCTTGTAGATGCCGGTCAGCGCCTTGGAAACGCGGCTGGCCTTCTGCTCGCCCACGGCGACCTGCACGGCGCGATAGCCGTCGGTCTCCAGGGTCTTGACCTGAGTCACGCGGTTGGGCGTGCACTCGATCACCGTCACCGGGATGGACGCACCATCCGGGGTGAAGACGCGGGTCATGCCCGCCTTGCGTCCTACGATTGCAATCGTCATGTCCGTATCTCCTTAGTTCAGCGAGATCTGGACTTCGACGCCCGCAGGCAGGTCGAGCTTCGACAGCGCGTCCACGGTCTTTTCCGTGGGGTCGATGATCTGCATGAGCCGCTTGTGGGTGCGGATCTCGTACTGGTCACGCGCGCTCTTGTCGACGTGCGGGGAGGCGAGGACAGTGAAGCGTTCCTTGCGGGTCGGCAGCGGGATGGGCCCGCGCACGACGGCACCGGTGCGCTTTGCCGTTTCGACGATCTCGCGCGCAGACTTGTCGATCAGGCGGTGATCGAAAGCCTTGAGCCGGATGCGAATAGATTGGCTGGTCGCGGCCATGCTTGGTCTCAGGTCTTAAAGAACGTGGAACAAAAGGGGCGCGAATTATATTCGCGCCACCCGGGAAAGTAAACAGCTTTTCAAAAGGCTAGGGGCCGGGGGGCTGTTCGCCCCCGGGCCCCTGCCCTGCAACTTCTTAGGCCAGGATCTTGGTGACGACGCCGGCGCCGACGGTACGACCGCCCTCGCGGATGGCGAAACGAACACCCTCTTCCATGGCGATCGGGTTGATCAGCTCAACCGTCATCTGGACGTTGTC
>NZ_PSNW01000030.1 GCF_002930645.1 Solimonas fluminis
ACCATGATCGAGGCGGTGAACATGATCGCCTTGCCGGTGGTGGTCAGCGCCGCCACGTTGGTGCGGCCCCAGTCGCCGTCCTGCGCGTGGAATTCCTCGCAGATGCGCGACAGCAGGTAGATGCCGTAGTCGATGCCCACGCCGACGCCCACGCAGGCCACCAGCAGGGCGTTGATGTCCAGGCCGATGCCCATCAGGTGCATCGCCGCCATCATCACGAAGTTGGACAGGTTCACCGGCACCAGCAGGATGATGCCGGCCACCAGCGAGCGGTAGGCCAGGCTGGTGCCGAGCAGGATCACCAGGTTCAGCGCGCCCAGGATCAGCCAGTGGTAGCGGTTGACCACGTCGTTCATCGCCTGCTGCAGCGCGATGGTGCCGGTGCCCAGGCGCACCAGGAAGGTCTTGTGGTCGGCGCCGACTTCCTCGAGCGCCTTCTTGGCGGCGGCCAAGGCGGCGTCGACGGTGTCCTGCTTGTTGTCCTTGTACCAGAGCGACACCGTGCCGTTCTGCTGCTCGAAGTCCACCACGTTGGAGTAGGCCTTGGGGCTGCTGCCGACCATCACCGCGCCGGCGGCGGCGCTGACGGCGCCGTCCACCGGGTCCAGCGGCAGCCACTTGGGGTTGCCGCCGCTGAACAGGCGATTGCCTTCCATCAGGTAGTCGGCGAACGACAGCGTCGCGCGGGGCGGGTTGTCGCCGCGCTCGATCAGCGCCTGCATGCGCTGCATGGTCAACATGGTGTCCGCGTGGTGCATCGTGCGGTTCGGGTTCTTCTGGTCCTTGGCCTCGAACACGATCTCCAGGGTGTTCACGCCGGGGAAGTTCTTGTTGATGCTGGAGACGGCGGTGTTGTACTCGGAGTCCGGCCAGAGCAGGTTGCTGCCCTCCACCGGGTTGCCGATCTTGATCATCAGGCCGGTCCAGGTGGCGGCGACGGCACCGACGATCACGATGATCGTGGTGGCGCGGGCGGCCTTGCCGTGGGTGAGGTGGGCGATGCCGTGCAGGGAGCGGGTCAGGGCCTTGTGCACGCCGCCTTCCTTGCCGTGGCCGATCAGCTTGTCGACGTTCTTGGGCGCCGGCAGCGCGGCCAGCAGCAGCGAGATCAGGATCACGCCGGTGGGGATCAGCCAGATCGCCCAGAAGCCGCAGAACAGGGCGAAGCGCTCCATCGCCGGGATCGGGGCGATGGCGATCAGGAAGATGCCGACGATGTCGGTGAAGATGCCCAGCACCGAGGGCGCCATCATCACGCCCATGGTGATCTCGGCCGCCTTCTTGCGGTCCTTGATGTGGGCGTAGATCTCGTAGTAGCGCTCGGTGAACTGCACGCAGTGCGAGAA
>NZ_PSNW01000031.1 GCF_002930645.1 Solimonas fluminis
CAACGCCCCGAGCCTCGCCCAATACGACCCTGAGCTGCACGCCGCGATCCAGAAGGAAGCGGGGCGGCAGGAAGCGCACATCGAGCTGATCGCCTCGGAGAACTACGCCAGCCCGGCGGTGATGGAAGCGCAGGGTTCGGGGCTGACCAACAAGTACGCCGAGGGCTACCCGGGCAAGCGCTACTACGGCGGCTGCGAGTACGTGGACGTGGCCGAGCAGCTGGCGATCGACCGCCTGAAGCAGGTGTTCGGGGCGGACTACGCCAACGTGCAGCCGCATTCGGGCGCCCAGGCCAACGCCGCCATCTTCCTGGCCCTGGTGAACCCGGGCGACACCGTGATGGGCATGAACCTGGCGCAGGGCGGCCACCTGACGCACGGCAACCCGGCCAACTTCTCCGGCAAGCAGTACAAGATCGTGCCCTACGGCCTGGACACCCAGACCGGGCTGATCAACTACGACGAGATGGAGCGGATCGCCGTCGAGACCCAGCCCAAGATGCTGATCGGCGGCTTCTCGGCCTACAGCCGGGTCAAGGACTGGAAGCGCATGCGCGAGATCGCCGACAAGGTCGGGGCCTGGTTCTGGGTGGACATGGCGCACGTCGCCGGCCTGGTGGCGGCGGGCGAATACCCCAGCCCGCTGCCGTACGCCCATGTCGTGACCAGCACCACCCACAAGACCCTGCGCGGCCCGCGCGGGGGCGTGATCCTGACCAAGGGCCAGTCCGAGGACTTCAACAAGAAGTTCCAGTCGGCGGTGTTCCCCGGCATCCAGGGCGGCCCGCTGATGCACGTCATCGCCGCCAAGGCCGTGGCGTTCAAGGAAGCGCTGGACCCGGCGTTCAAGCTGTACCAGAAGCAGGTGGTGGCCAATGCCCGGGCCATGGCGCAGGTGCTGCTGGACCGCGGCTACAAGGTGGTGTCGGGCGGCACCGACAACCACCTGTTCCTGCTGGACCTGATCGCCAAGAACGTCACCGGCAAGGACGCCGAGGCGGCCCTGGGCCGCGCGCACATCACGGTCAACAAGAACTCGGTGCCCAACGACCCCAAGAGCCCGTTCGTGACCTCGGGCCTGCGCCTGGGCTCGCCGGCCTCGACCACCCGCGGCTTCAAGGAGCCGCAGATGGCCCAGGTGGCGAACTGGATCGCGGACATCGTCGATGCCATGAGCGCCGGCGGCGACGTGGAGGCGGTCATCGCCCGCGTCCGCGGCGAGGTCGAGCAGCTCTGCGCCGGGTTCCCGGTGTACGGCTCGGTCAGGAAGGCCGCCTGA
>NZ_PSNW01000032.1 GCF_002930645.1 Solimonas fluminis
GCCGGCGGGGGATACGGTTTGCATCGTTTGCCTCCAGGTTGGTGGGCTCCCCGGTGGCAGTGGGGAAATCCCAGGGCCGGTTCTAGCTCCGGCCCTGGGGGGCTCCCACCAAGGAGTGAGGCGAAGGTTTGTTTACGGCCCGTAACCATGTCAACGGCCCGTACACATGCCCACGGGCTGTTTACAGGCGTAAGATGCAAATGGATTTCTTGCTTTTTCACCCACCAAGGAGAAAGCGCCGTGAGCAAGGTTTGCAGCATGTTGGTTGACCGCATCCGCGAGGTGCACGGACTGTCGTCGGACAACGCTGTTTCCAAGCTGCTCGGCTGCTCTCGCCAGAACATTTCGCAGTGGCGTTCGACGCCAAAACAGATGGATGACGAGGTTGCCACCCGCGCCGCTGAACTTGCCGAAATTGACCCCGCAGAAATCCTCGCGCTACTGAACGCAGAGCGCGCCAAGTCGCCTCAGACCCGCGACCACTGGAACCGCCTAGCAATCTTGGCCGGGAGCGCCATGCGCTCTGAGGTTGCCGCATAAGGCAGTTTCGCCACGCTGTCTCTACCTGACGACCGATACCCGTTAAAAATCATGGCCTTAGAGGCTGCGCTATATCAATAATGTATATTATGTAAAGTCATAGGCCCTTAGAATCCGCGTACTTACGTTGTTTTCGGGGTTCGGGGGTGGACACAACGTCCACCCCCGTCAGGATCAAGCGGCGGCGCGCTGGCCGGCTTCGGCCTTAAGCATCTTTGCGATGCGATACCAGTGCTTCCGGGCTTCCATTGACTTGCAACGGTCGGCATGAAGCTCGGCAAGGATCAAGGCCGGGTCTTCGCCGAGAAGATTTGCCGCCTGAACGGCAACGGCATCATCCATCTGCGTGCGCTCGTGGCGGTAGTTCGAAATACGCTGCTGGGGAGCGTCGAAAGCCTTTGCCAGCGCGTAATCCGAGGTCTTTCCGATCTTCGCGGCAACGCGATCTAGCAGCCTGTTCGTGGCGTTCTTCACTGCTGCTTCCCCTTGGTGGTGAAAAGCAAGTTTTTGCGTTGCACAAGGCTACATCAGTCACGGCCCGTTGATACCGAAGGGCCGTTGACCCTCATGTGCCCTTGACCTAGCTTCCGCCTCACTCCTTGGTGGGAGCCCCCCAGGGCCGGAGCTAGAACCGGCCCTGGGATTTCCCCACTGCCACCGGGGAGCCCACCAACCTGGAGGCAAACGATGCAAACCGTATCCCCCGCCGGC
>NZ_PSNW01000033.1 GCF_002930645.1 Solimonas fluminis
TTAGGCCAGGATCTTGGTGACGACGCCGGCGCCGACGGTACGACCGCCCTCGCGGATGGCGAAACGAACACCCTCTTCCATGGCGATCGGGTTGATCAGCTCAACCGTCATCTGGACGTTGTCGCCCGGCATCACCATCTCCTGCTCGAACTGGATCGAGCCGGTCACGTCGGTGGTGCGGAAGTAGAACTGCGGACGGTAGCCCTTGAAGAACGGGGTGTGACGGCCACCCTCTTCCTTCGTCAGCACGTACACCTCGCCATTGAACTTGGCGTGCGGCTTGATCGTGCCCGGCTTGCACAGCACCTGGCCGCGCTCCACGTCTTCCTTCTTCGTGCCGCGCAGCAGCAGGCCGACGTTGTCGCCCGCCTCGCCCTGGTCCAGCAGCTTGCGGAACATCTCCACGCCCGTGACGATGGTCTTCTGCGTGTCGCGGATGCCGACGATCTCGACTTCCTCGCCCACCTTGACCACGCCGCGCTCGATGCGGCCCGTCACCACCGTGCCGCGGCCCGAGATGGAGAACACGTCTTCCACCGGCAGCAGGAACGGCTTGTCGGTCTCGCGCTGCGGCTCCGGAATCCAGGTGTCCAGGGCGGCATACAGCTCTTCCAGCTTGGCGATCCAGGCGGCGTCGCCCTGGATGGCCTTCACGGCGGCACCGCGGATCACCGGGGTGTTGTCACCGTCAAAACCGTACTTGTTCAGCAGGTCGCGAACTTCCATCTCGACCAGGTCCAGCAGCTCGGCGTCGTCCACCAGGTCGCACTTGTTCAGCCAGACCACGATCTTCGGAACGTTCACCTGCTTGGCCAGCAGGACGTGCTCGCGCGTCTGCGGCATCGGACCGTCGGTCGCCGACACCACCAGGATCGCGCCGTCCATCTGCGCCGCGCCCGTGATCATGTTCTTCACGTAGTCCGCGTGGCCCGGGCAGTCAACGTGCGCGTAGTGGCGGTTGGCGGTTTCGTATTCGACGTGGCTGGTCGCGATCGTCAGAATCTTCGTCGCGTCGCGGCGGCCCTGGCTTTCCGAGGCCTTGGCAACCTGGTCGTACGGCACGTACGTGCCGCCGAACTTGTCCGCAGACACCTTCGTCAGCGCGGCCGTCGTCGTGGTCTTGCCATGGTCAACGTGACCGATCGTGCCCACGTTCACGTGCGGCTTCTTGCGCTCGAATTTTTCCTTTGCCAT
>NZ_PSNW01000034.1 GCF_002930645.1 Solimonas fluminis
CACAACCGAGAGTATCAACGTAAAGCCAAACGTAAGTTGAGCATAGCGAAGATAGCTCTTACGGCACTGAAGACCCTTTTGGGGTTGAGGTGCCATCCAGTTATACATATTTAATTGGAGAGTTTGATCCTGGCTCAGATTGAACGCTGGCGGCATGCCTAACACATGCAAGTCGAGCGGGGTGTAGCAATACATCCAGCGGCGGACGGGTGAGGAATACGTAGGAATTTGCCTTAGAGCGGGGGATAGCCCAGGGAAACTTGGAGTAATACCGCATGATGTCGAAAGACCAAAGCAGGGGACCGCAAGGCCTTGCACTCTAAGAGAAGCCTACGTCTGATTAGCTAGTTGGTGAGGTAATGGCTCACCAAGGCGACGATCAGTAACTGGTCTGAGAGGACGATCAGTCACACTGGAACTGAGACACGGTCCAGACTCCTACGGGAGGCAGCAGTGGGGAATATTGGACAATGGGCGCAAGCCTGATCCAGCAATGCCGCGTGTGTGAAGAAGGCCTTCGGGTTGTAAAGCACTTTAAGCAGGGAAGAAAAAACTCGGACTAACATTTCGAGTCTTGACGGTACCTGAAGAATAAGCACCGGCTAACTCTGTGCCAGCAGCCGCGGTAATACAGAGGGTGCGAGCGTTAATCGGATTTACTGGGCGTAAAGGGTGTGTAGGTGGTTTGACAAGTCGGTTGTGAAATCCCCGGGCTTAACCTGGGAACTGCTTCCGAGACTGTTTGACTAGAGTACGGTAGAGGGCGGTGGAATTTCCGGTGTAGCGGTGAAATGCGTAGATATCGGAAGGAACACCAATGGCGAAGGCAGCCGCCTGGGCCTGTACTGACACTGAAACACGAAAGCGTGGGGATCAAACAGGATTAGATACCCTGGTAGTCCACGCCGTAAACGATGGACACTTGACGTCGGCATGCTCTGCGTGTCGGTGTCGTAGCTAACGCGATAAGTGTCCCGCCTGGGGAGTACGGCCGCAAGGTTGAAACTCAAAGGAATTGACGGGGGCCCGCACAAGCGG
>NZ_PSNW01000004.1 GCF_002930645.1 Solimonas fluminis
ATAGCGCTGGAAGCTGCGGGTCAGATGCCCTCGGACCTCGGCCGTGTTTTGGCTGGAGCAGGCCTGCAGGACCAGGTTGTAGCGCGAGTGATCGTCGAGCACGGTGAGTGGATGGCAGCGGCGATTGCCGGCCACAAAGTCGCCCTTGAAATCCATCTGCCAGAGGTCGTTGGGGGCGGCATGCTCGAAGCGTTGCCAGGGCATGGCCTCAGCGCTCTGCTCGGCACCGATCAGGCCGTTACGGCGCAGGATGTGGGTGATCGTGCTGGGAGCCGGCACGTCTTCATGCCCCAGCCGCATCAAGCGGTGGGCCAGCTTGCGTCCACCCCAGGCCGGATGCTGCCGGCGCAGGGATAGGACCTGCTCTGNGACAAGCAAAGAAAAAGTAACTCGCCCTTAGGCGAAATAAACCCTCAGGGATCCACGGCACCTGACCGGCGTCGTCGCCGGCATCCCGCTGAGGTTGATACCTGAACGCTTCGCCCCTCACCCTCGCCCTCTACCCTCGCGCGGGGAGAGGGAGAAGAGTGCGGGCGCAAGCTCCCTGCCGACTATCTTAGTTCGCGCAGGCATCAGGACCTAACGGAACTCCGTATTTCCGAAGCGCCCATAAAAAAAGCGCCGGGGGTTCCGGCGCCAAGTACACCCCACTCTTGGACAGTGGATTCTTCAGAAGAGCTCGATGGCGCCCGCCTGCATTGACTGCTGCGCCACCGGCTTGTGCACCGGCTGGCGCCAGTTCTCGCTGGCGGCGGCCGCCGGGGCCGGCTGGCCGGAGCCCTCGGCCTGGATCGACTCGATGCGGCGCAGATGGCGCTCGGCCGAGCCCAGTGCCTGGGTGACGATGTCCTCGAACTGCAGGCAGCGCACGGCCTGGCCCACCGACTGGGCAATGTGCTCGCGGGACGCCGACACCTCGCGGATGCCCGCGGTCAGGCTGCCGTTGACCTCCTCCACCTGGCGCAGCAGGCGTCCCGCCTCGTCGCGTGCCTCGGCACTGGCGCTCATGTCGCGCGAGGCCATCTCGCCGACCGTCTCGCGCACCTTGGCCACCGCATCGCGCGAGCCGGTGACCAGCTTGCGGATCTGTTCGTTGAAGCTGGTGGAACGCTCGGAGAGGTTGCGCACCTCCTCGGCGACCACCGCAAAGCCGCGGCCCGCCTCGCCGGCGCGCGCCGCCTCGATGGCGGCGTTCAGCGCCAGCAGGTTGGTCTGGTCGGCGATGGTCTTGACGTCGCCCAGCAGATCGAAGATCGCGTCGAGCTGCTTGACCATCTCGTCGATCTGGCCGGCGCTGGCGGCGCTCTGCCGGCTGGCCTGCGCCAGCGATTCGACCAGGTTGTTCATCAGGGCACCGGCGGTGCCGGTGAAATGACGCACGCCGCCGCCCTCCTGCTCGCCGTTGCGGCTGAGAATGCGGGCTACGGCGGACTGCTGCACCTGCGCCTGGCGGTTCATGTCCTCGAAGCTGCCGCCGAGCTGGCGGGTGGCCTCGGTCACCAGCTGCCGCACGCGGGCGATCTCCTGCTGCGCGCCCTGCATCTCCGCGCTCATGCCGCGGCGCAGTTCGGACAACAGCTGCCGCTGAGATTCGCCCGACTCGCGCAGGCCCTTCAGCTCGGCTTGCGCCGCCTGGCGCTCGCGCCAGAATTCGCGGCCAGCCCAGGCCCAGCCGGCGGCCATCAGCAGCAGGCTGGCGGCGTCCACCGCGGCCGGCAGCGAGGCCAGCAGCACCGCAAGATGCACGGCGGTCAGCGCCAGCGCGGGGAAGAGCATTTTGTTCAGGTTCATGGGGCGATCCTGTCGGTTCATTGGGTCCAGGCAAGCAATTGCCCGGCTATGCGGTCCAGAGGCAAGACCTGTTCCGGGGCCTGCAGGCGCACGGCGGAGCCGGGCATCCCCCAGACCACGCTGCTGGCCTCGTCCTGCACCAGGGTATGGGCTCCGGCCTTGCGCAGTTCCAGCAGGCCGCGGGCGCCGTCGTCACCCATCCCGGTGAGGATGGCGGCCACGGCGTTGCTGCCGGCATTCTTCGCCACCGAGCGGAACAGCACGTCCACGCTCGGCCGGTGTCGGTTCTCCGGCGCCGCGTCGGTCAGCCGGCAGACATAGCGGGCACCGTCGCGCACCACCGTCAGGTGCAGCCCGCCGGGGGCGATGTAGGCATGGCCCGGCACGATCAGCTGGCCGTCGGCGGCCTCGCAGACCGACATGGCGGAGCTGCGGTTCATGCGCTCCGCGAAGGGGGCGCTGAACGCGGCCGGGATATGCTGCGTGATGACGATGGCCGGGGCGTCCGGCGGCATCTGCTCCAGCACCACCTTGATCGCCTCGGTGCCGCCGGTGGAAGCGCCGATGGCGATCAACCGCTCGGTGGTGCGGAACGGCGTGCTGCGGCGCGCCGGGACGGCGGCGGCGGGGCGCGCGCCGGCCGGTCCTCGCGGACGGGCCCGCGCCACCGCCTTGAGCTTGGCGCGCAGTTCCTCGGCGTATTCGTGCAGGCCGTGGGAGACGTCGATCTTGGGCTTGGTCACGAAATCCACCGCCCCCAGTTCCAGCGCCTGCAGCGTGATCTCGGCGCCGCGCTCGGTCAGCGAGGACACCATCAGCACCGGCAGCGGATGCAGGCGCATCAGGTTTTCCAGGAACGTGAGGCCGTCCATGCGCGGCATTTCCACGTCCAGCGTCAGCACGTCGGGCTTGAGCTGCTTGATCTTGTCGCGCGCCACGTAGGGATCGCAGGCGGTTCCCACCACCTCGATCTCCGGATCGCCGGAGAGGATCTCGCTGAGCAGGCTGCGCACCAGCGCGGAATCGTCCACCACCAGGGTGCGGATGCGGTTCATTCGAATAGCTCCACGGAGCCGCCCTTGGGCTCCTGGCGCAGGCGGCTGAAGTAGCGCGTCTCGTCCGCCGCCACCTGGCCGCGCTCGACGGCCGGCAGCTTGCGCAGCATCACGCGGCCGCTGCGCGGAAAGTAATGGACATGCCGAGGACAGTTGTCCAGCAGGTCCTGCGACAGCACCGGGATGCTTTCGCGTGCCAGGTAATCCAGCACGAAGGCGGCGTTGCGCTCCCCCACCTTGTTGTACTGGAAACTCGGCAGCATCGCGCCGCCGCCGAAGACCTTGGCCTCCAGGCGGCTGCGGGCGGCCCCGTGCTTGAGCAGCTCGTTGATCAGCATTTCCATGGCATAGCCGCCATAGCGCGCCGACTCGCTGGCGGCACCGCCGGATTCGCTGTCGGGCAGCATGAAGTGGTTCATGCCGCCGACGCCGGCCAGCGGGTCGCGGATGCAGGCCGACACGCAGGAGCCCAGCAGGGTCGTCAGGATGCAGTCCTGCGTGGTCACGACGAACTCTCCGGGCAGCACCTTGACCACCTGCGCGCTGTAGCGCGGGTCGTAGTACGGCACGGCGGCCTCGGAGGCGGTGCTGCGGGCCTTGCGCATCGCATACATCAGTTCCCGGCCTTTGCCGCGCGACGGTATACCGTGCGCCCGCAGGGCGACACGACGTCGGCGGCGTGGAAGAAGCTCTCCGAGTGGCCCGCGAACAGCAAGCCGTCCGGCGTGAGCAGGGGCGCCAGCCGGCCCAGCAGGCGGTGCTGGGTGGGCTTGTCGAAGTAGATCATCACGTTGCGGCAGAAGATCGCCTGGAACGGTCCCCGCATCGGCCAGTGGTCCGCCAGCAGGTTCAGGGGACGGAAGCTGACCAGGCGGCGCAGCGGCTCGGCGATGCGGCAGTAGCCTTCCATCGTCCCGGTGCCGCGGCGGAAGAAGCGCTGCCGGCGCGCCTCGGACAGGCGCTCGATGCGCTCCAGCGGGTAGACGCCGCGTTCGGCGGTGGCCAGCACCTGGGTGTCGATGTCGGTGGCGAGGATGCGCACCGGCGGATCGTCGCGGCCGAAGGCCTCGATCGCCGTCATGGCCATCGAATAGGGTTCCTCGCCGGTGGACGAGGCCGAGCACCAGAGCCGCAGCGTCGCCCCGCGCGGCTGCGACCGCAGGTGCTCCGCCAGGATCTCGAAATGATGCGGCTCGCGGAAGAAGGCCGTCAGGTTGGTGGTCAACGCATTGGTGAAGGCCTCCCACTCCGGGTGCGCCGGATCGTCCAGGCGGCCCAGGTACTCGTCGAAGGAATCCAGCCGCAGCGCGCGCAAGCGGCGCACCAGGCGGCTGTAGACCATGTCGCGCTTGGCCGGCGCCAGCGAGATGCCGGCGCGGCCATGGATCAGCGAGCGCACCCGCTCGAAATCGCTGCGCGCGAAGGCGAACTCGCGGCTCTCAGCCAGCGCCATGGGACCCTCGGGCCGCGGACGGCTCCTCGCCGGTGAACTTCGCCAGCAGGGGCCGCAGGGGACATTGGCCGCGGCCCTCCGCCGGCAGCACGCAGCCGGCTTCGCTGAGGCTCAGGCCCCAGTTGGCCAGCAGGCGCAGCCAGGGAGCCGGCTCAGGCATCGCGGATTCGGCGGGGATCGCAAGGGACATGGCGCTTCTCCTGGGGAGCCGGGCTCAGAACTCGGTCCACTGCTCGTCGTGGCGCTCGCCGGAGCCGGTGCCGCGCGCCGGTGCCGTCGCCGGACGCCGGGCCGGGGCCGCCGGGCGGACCGCCGGACGCGCCGCCGGGGCGGGCCTGGCCGCGGCACTGCGTGCCGGCGCCGCGGGAGCGATGGCTGCGAAGCCGGCAGCCTGCTCGTCGAGGCGGAAGCGGCTGACCGAGGACTGCAGTCCGCCGGCCTGTTCTTCCAGCGAGCGGGCGGCGGCGGTGGCCTCCTCCACCAGGGCGGCGTTCTGCTGGGTCACCTCGTCCATCTGCGTGATGGTCTGGTTGACCTGCTCGATGCCCTGGCTCTGTTCCTGCGAGGCGGCGGTGATCTCCGACATGATGTCGGTCACGCGCTTCACGCTGGTGACGATCTCGTCCATGGTCTTGCCGGCCTGCTCGACCAGCTTGGAGCCGTTGCCGACCTTCTCGACGGAGTCGCCGATCAGGCTCTTGATCTCCTTGGCGGCACCGGCGGAGCGCTGCGCCAGGCTGCGGACCTCGGCCGCCACCACCGCGAAGCCGCGGCCCTGCTCGCCGGCGCGGGCGGCTTCCACCGCCGCGTTCAGCGCCAGGATGTTGGTCTGGAAGGCGATGCCGTCGATGACGCTGATGATGTCCACGATCTTCTTCGAGGACTCGTTGATCGCCGCCATGGTGGTCACCACCTCGCTGACCACCTGGCCGCCCTTGACGGCGATGTCGCTGGCACCGATCGCGAGCTGGTTGGCCTGCTTGGCGTTCTCGGCATTCTGCTTCACGGTGGAGGTCAGCTCCTCCATGCTGGAGGCGGTCTCCTCCAGGCTGGCGGCCTGCTGCTCGGTGCGGGCGGACAGGTCGGTATTGCCGGCGGTGATCTCGCGCGAGGCGGTGTTGATGGTGTCGGTCGCGTTCTTGATCTGGCTGACGATCGCGGTCAACTGCTCCACGGTCTTGTTGGCGTCGTCCTTCATCTGGCCGAAGGTGCCCTTGTACTCGGCGGTGATCTTCTCGGTGAGGTCGCCCTTGGCCAGGGCGCCCAGCACGCGCACCACCTCGTTCAGGCCGGCCTCGTTGGTCTGCAGCAGCTGGTTGATGTTCTCGGCCAGCATCTTGAAGAAGCCATCCTTTCCTTCCAGCGCGACGCGGCGGGTGAAGTCGCCGTTGGCGGCGGCGCCGACGATGTCCGAGACCTCGTTCTCCACCGCCACCTCGGCGGTGCGGTTGCGCCACTCCACCACCGTGCCCAGGCGCTCGCCCTTGTCGTTGACGATGGGGCTGGCGATCAGGCCGAAGGTCAGGCCGGAGACCTTGATCTCGGTGCGGTAGGAGCTGCGCAGGTTGGACAGCATGCCCTGCTGGTGCGCCGGATTCTTGTGGAAGACGTCGATGCTGGCACCCATCAGCTTGCGGGCGTCGAAGTGCGGCAGCGCCTTGCGCAACTCGCTTTCGGCCTTGACCAGCATCTCGCCGACCGCGGCGTTCATGTAGACGATCTCGCGGTCGTTGTTGGCGATCATGACGTTGCCGGAGACGTTGTCCAGCGCGTTCTTGATGCGCAGGTTCTCGTTGGCCAGCTTGCGCTCGGCCTCCAGGCGCTCCTGCTCGCGCTTCTGGGCTTCCAGCTCCAGGGTCATGTCCTTCCACTCGACGACGTAGCCCAGGCGCTTGCCCTGCTCGTCGTTGATCGGGTTCAGGATCAGGGAGAAGGTGCGGCCGCCCAGCACCAGGCTGGCCTTGTGGGTATGCGTCATCTTGGCCAGCAGGCCGCGCTGGTAGGCCGGGTTCTTGTGGAACAGGTCGATGTTGGTGCCGACCACGCTGCGGGCATTGAAGGCCGGAACGTCCTTCTTGATGTCGGCCTCCGCCACCTGCAGCATCTCCTTGATCGAGTGGTTGACGTAGACCACGTTGAGATCGGCGTCGGCGATCATGACGTTGGTCACCACCACGTCCAGGCCCTGCTTGACGCGGGAAGTCTCGGCGGCCAGGCGCTGCTCGCGCTCCTGGGCCGCCAGCTCCACGGTCAGGTCCTTCCATTCGACCACGTAGCCCAGGCGCTTGCCCTGCTCGTCGTTGATCGGGTTCAGGATCAGCGAGAAGGTGCGGCCGCCCAGCACCAGGCTGGCCTTGTGGGTCGAGGTCATCCGGGCCAGCAGGCCGCGCTGGTAGGCCGGGTTCTTGTGGAACAGGTCGATGTTGGTGCCGACCACGCTGGCGGCGTTGAAGGCCGGCACGTCCTTCTTGATGTCGGCCTCCGCGGCCTGGAGCATGGTCTTGATCGAATCGTTGACGTAGACCACGTTGAGGTCGGCGTCGGCGATCATCACGTTGGTCACCACCACGTCCAGGCCCTGCTTGACGCGGGTGGTTTCCTGCGCCTTGACCAGCTCGGCGCTGCGGGCGGCGGCGATGCCGTCGAGCATCAGGTTGACGCTCTGGCAGAGCGAGCCGACCTGGCCGGACTTGTCCTCCATCGGCACGCGCTGCGACAGGTCACCCTGCCGGGCGGCGGACAGCACGGACTGGGTCTGCTCGATCGCCGAATGCAGGGACTGCGCGGCATGCACCTGCGCCGTGATGTCGGTGGCGTACTTGACCACCTTGAAGGGCTTGCCCTTGGCATCGAAGATCGGGTTGTAGCTGGCCTGGATCCAGATCTCGCGGCCGCCGTTGCCGATGCGCCGGTACTGGCCGGCGTCGTACTCGCCGCGGCCCAGCTTCTCCCAGAACAGGCGGTACTCCGCGGTCTGGCGATGGGCGGCATCGACGAACATCGAATGGTGCTGGCCGCGGATCTCCTCCAGCGAGTATCCGACCGCCTGCAGGAAGTTGTCGTTGGCATTGAGGATGCGGCCGTCGAGCGAGAACTCGATGACGGCCTGGGCCTTGCTGATGGCGGCGATCTGCCCTCGCAGGTCGGCGATCTCGCGGGCGGCACCGGCGGCGGCCGGCGCGGCCTGCTTCTTCGGGGCGGCGGCACGACGTGACTTGGCCGCGGACGGGGTGGATTTGGCTTTGGGCTTGGCTTTCATGGGGATGTCCTGGGTCCTGGGTTCAGTGCACGGCGGCGCTGTCCATCAGCGCCATGTCTTCGCTGCTCATCAGCCGCTCGATGTCGATCAGGATCAGCATGCGCTGCTCCAGGGCACCGATGCCGGTGATGAACTTGGTGTTGATGCCGCCTCCGAACTCGGGGGCGGGCCTGATCTGCTCGGCGGTGAGCTGCATGACGTCGGAGACGCCGTCGACCACCACGCCGACGATGCGCCGGGCGACGTTCAGGATGATCATCACCGTGAACTCGTTGTACTCGGCGCGCTCGAGATTGAACTTCAGGCGCAGGTCCACCACCGGGACGATGGTGCCGCGCAGGTTGATCACGCCCTTGATGAAGGACGGCGCATTGGGGACCTTGGTGACGGTGTCGTAGCCGCGGATTTCCTGCACCTTGAGGATATCGACGCCGTATTCCTCGGCGCCGAGCGTGAAGGTCAGGAACTCGTTCGGATTCTCGTCGACCGGGCCTGCGGCCGGCCGGGTTTCCGCGATGCTGGGGGTGGGGGCGGTCATGGGGTCTCTTCCCTGTCTGACGGGTGCTTCAGGCCGCAGCGGCGCGGGCATAGCCCCGCACCAGTTCGGCAACGTCGAGGATCAGCGCGACACGGCCATCGCCGAGGATCGTGGCCCCGGAGATGCCGCCGACGCGGCGGTAATTGGCTTCGAGCGACTTGATCACCACCTGCTGCTGGCCGACGAGTTCGTCGACCTGGGCGGCGACCTTGCGGCCCTCGGACTCCAGCAGCACCAGGATGCCGGCCTCGGGCTCCGGTGCATCGGTGCGGATGCGGAACAGTTCGTGCAGCGGCGCCAGCGGCAGGTACTCGTTGCGCACCTTGACCACGCGCGCTCCGGCGGACAGCGTGCGGACCTGTCCCGCCTGCGGCTGCAGCGACTCCACCACGCAGTTCAGCGGTACGATGAAGATGTCGTCGCCGACACGCACCGACATGCCGTCGAGGATCGCCAGCGTCAGCGGCAAGCGGATCGTCACGCAGGTCCCCTGCCCCGGGCGCGTCGAGATCTCGATCTGCCCGCTCAGCGCCTGCACGTTCTTCTTGACCACGTCCATGCCGACGCCGCGGCCGGACACGTCGGTGACCTGCTCGGCGGTGGAGAAGCCGGGGGCGAAGATCAGCTGCCAGACATCGGCATCCACCGGGTTGGCCGGCACCGGGATGCCGCGCTCGGCCGCCTTGGCCAGGATGCGCTCGCGGTCGAGCCCGCGCCCGTCGTCCGCCACCTCGATGACGATGTGGCCGCCCTGGTGCGCCGCGCGCAGCGTGATGGTACCGGTGGGATCCTTGCCGGCGGCGATGCGCTGCCCGGCATTCTCCAGGCCATGGTCCAGGGAATTGCGCACCAGGTGGGTCAGCGGATCGGCGATGCGCTCGATCACGCCCTTGTCCAGCTCGGTGCCCTCGCCCACGGTTTCCAGGCGGATCTGCTTGCCGAGCTTGGTGGACAGGTCGCGCACCATGCGCGGGAAGCGGCTGAACACCGCGTCCACGGGCAGCATGCGCGTGGCCATCACGGCCTCCTGCAGCATGCGGGTATTGCGGTCCAGAAGGGACAGGCCCTGCAGCAGCTTCTCGTTCTGCACCGGGTCCAGGTTGCCGGCGATCTGCTGCAGCATGGCCTGGGTGATGACCAGTTCGCCCACCAGGTTGATCAGCGCGTCGATCTTCTCTGTGCCCACGCGGATGCTGCCGGCATCGCCGGAACGGCGTTCCTGCGTCGGTTCCTTGCCGCCTTCGACAACCTTCAGTTTCGGCTTCTCGGCCCCTCTCCCCTCGGGAGAGGGGTTGGGGTGAGCGACGGCGCCCGCAGCAGGCGGCTGCGCGTCCTTTGCCCCCTCTTCCTCAGCCGAGGGGAGAGGCAGGATTTCAAGCTCGCATTCGTCCTCGACCCAGGCGAACACGTCGCGGACGGCGCCCTCGTCGCAGTCGCCGCGCAATTCCACCGTCCAGGACAGGTAGCAGGTCTCCGGCGCGGCATCGGCCAGGGCCGGCAGGGCCTGGCTGTCGCAGGCGATGCGCGCCTGGCCCAGGCGGTCCAGCTCGCGCAGGATGCGCAGGGGATCGTTGCCGCTGGCGAAGATATCGGACTTGGGCAGGAAGCGGATCTTCCAGCCCGCGGCGGCCGATGCCACCGCTACCGGCGCGACCGCCGCCGGCTTCATTTCCAGGGCCTGCTCCAGCTCGGCGCCGAGGCGGGCCACCGCGTCCACGTCGGCGGCATCGCCGCCGTCGGCGGCGCGCAGCATGGCGCGGGTCACGTCCACCGAGCGCAGCAGCAGGTCCACGTCGGCCTGGCTGACCTGGCGCTGGCCGGAGCGCACGCGTTCCAGCAGGGTCTCCAGCAGGTGCGTGAAGCCGGCGACGGCGGTGAAGCCGAAGGTGCCGGCGCCGCCCTTGATCGAGTGGGCGGAGCGGAAGATCAGGTTGATGGTTTCGGCATCGGCCTGGCCGACGTCCAGCCGCAGCAGCGCAGCCTCCATCGCGTCCAGTCCTTCGAGGCTTTCGTCGAAGAACGCCCGGTGGAACCGGCTCAGGTCGATGTTCGACATCGGCGGGCCTAGCTCAGCACGCGCTGGATCGTGGCGACGAGCTGCTCGGGATTGAAGGGCTTGACCAGCCAGCCGGTGGCGCCGGCCGCCTTGCCTTCCTGCTTCTTCTCCGGAGTGGATTCGGTGGTCAGCATCAGCAGCGGCGTGAACTTGTAGTCCGGCAGGCCGCGCAGCGCGCGCACCAGGGACAGGCCGTCCATGTTCGGCATGTTGACGTCCGCCAGCACCAGGGAGAACTTCTCCTGGCGCGCCAGTTCCAGCGCGGCCAGGCCGTCGGCGGCCTCCGCCACGTCATAGCCGGCGGACTTCAGCGTGAAGCTGACCATCTGCCGCATGGAGGTCGAATCGTCGACCGCGAGAATGCGGCTCATGCTTCCTGCCTCGCGAGCTGCAGCAGCGTGGTGACGCCCAGCAGCGCCGCGGCGCTGCGCAGCGCCTCGGTCGGCTGGCGCCAGTGGGTTTCGCGGCCGGCGGTGCGGCGGTCCTGGCAGAACATGCAGAACAGCTGCAGCGCGGCAGTGTGGATGCGGGCGACGTCCTGGGCTTCGAGCGTGACCACGCCCGGGTTGTCGACCTGCGCCAGCAGATCGCGGTACAGGCTGGCGGCGACGTCGATGCCAAGGTCGGCGGGCAGGGAAACCGAGGCCGCGGCGGGGGAAGCGGACGGGTTTCCGGCGTTGGGTTCGGACATGGATGCACTCCGGTGAGCGGACGAGGGGGTAGGTGCAAGTCCCGTTCCCTCCGGCACTCGCCGGCTTTCCGGCGTTTTGCCCGACGCCGGCCCGGGGACGAACGGAGCCTTCCGGAGCACGAACGGCGCCCCGGAGGGCGCCGTCGGGTATCCGCAACGGGGAGAAGGGGCGCGCCGGCGCAAGGCGCCGCGGGCCTAGGCGAGCAGCGGCAGGTTCGCCAGCAACCTGGCGGGGTCGAGCAGCGTCAACAGTTCGCCGGAGCGGGAGACCATGCCGCGGATGCCGGCCTCGGCCTGGCCGCCGCCGGCCGCGGGCGCCGGCTTGATGGCGGCGTCGGCCAGCTTGCGCACGTCGGCCACGCGGTCCACGCAGAGGCCCAGCGACTCACTGCCGTGGTCCACCACGATGATGCGGGTCTGCGCATCGGCCACCGGCTCGAAGCCGAAATGGCGGCGCAGGTCCACCACGGTGACGACGCTGCCGCGCAGATTGATCACCCCCAGCACCAGCGGCGTGGTGCCCGGCACCGGCTCGATGCTGGTATCGGCCAGCACTTCCTGCACGGCCGAGATCGGCAGCCCGTAGACCTGGTCCGCCATCTCGAAGCAGACCCAGCGGCTCAGCACCTGATCGTCACGCCTGGATCCGCTCATGCCCCCGCCTCCTGCTGCAGTCTTTCCAGCGTGCCCGCGGGCACGACCACGGTGGTCCCGGTCTTGCGCAGGGCCTGCTCGCCCAGCTCCGGCGCCGGCTGGTTCTCGTCGGCCAGCACCACGATGACGACGCGGCGGTTGCGGTTGCGGCCCTCGGCCTGGCGGTTGTCGGCCACCGGGTGGTACTCGCCGAAGCCGGCCACGGTCATGCGGACCGGATCCACGCCCTCGCGCATGAACAGGTGCACCACGCTGGCGGCGCGGGCCGCCGACAGCTCCCAGTTGGACGGGAAGGTCGGCGTGTTGATCGGGATGTTGTCCGTATGCCCTTCGATGCGCAGCTTGTTGCCGAAGGGGCTCAGGATGCCGGCCAGGCGCGAGAGCACCGGCCAGGCGGTCTCCGCGACGGCCGCGGAGCCGCTGGAGAACAGGATGTCGGTGCGGATCTCGATCTCCAGCCAGAAGTCGGTGCGCTTGACCACGACCAGGTCGCGGCTGATCAGGTCGCCCAGCGCCTGCTCCACCGCGGCCGCCATGCGCTGCAGGTGCTCTCGGGCCTGCGCCTCGGCGGCGCCCTCGGCACGCGGGGGCTGCACGAAGCGGTTGCGCAGCGCCGGGTCCTCGCCGCCGACGGCGGCGGCCTTCTCGGCGCCACGCGGCGGCAGCACCTGGATGCGGCTCTGCTCGTCGCCGCGCTGCTGCTTGCCCATCTGGATCGGCTTCATCGAGCGCGGCGGGCCGCCGAAGGCCTCGCTCAGGGCGTCGGCCAGGACGCGGTACTTGCCCTCGTTGACCGAGGACACCGCATACATCACCACGAACAGCGCCAGCAGCAGCGTCACCAGGTCGCCGTAGGGGATGGCCCAGGCTTCGTGGTTCAGATGCTCTTCGTGTTTATGTTTTCTGGCCATCTCTTCTAAGTGCTGGGTGCTGAGGACGAAGCACGCCCCTGTCAGTGCAAATAGCCTTTCAGCTTGGACTCGATGTTCCTGGGGTTCTCGCCCTGCGAGATGGAAATGAGCCCCTCGATGATCATCTCGCGCACGCGCGTCTGGTCGGCGATCACCGACTTGAGCTTGGAAGCCATCGGCAGGAAGAACAGGTTGGCCGAAGCGATGCCGTAGATGGTGGCGATGAAGGCCGCCGCGATGCCATGGCCCAGCTTGCTCGGGTCGGCCAGGTTCTTCATGACCGCCATCAGGCCCATGACCGCGCCGATGATGCCCAGCGTCGGCGCGTAGATGCCCATGCCTTCGAAGACCTTGGCGCCCTGGGTGTCGAAGTGCTCCTTGCTGGACAGCTCCACCTCCAGGATGTTGCGGATGGCATCCGGCTCGGCGCCGTCCACCAGCATCTGCAGGCCTTTCTTGATGAAGCTGTCGCTTTCACCCTCGACCACGCCCTCGAGGGCCAGCAGTCCCTGCTTGCGGGCGATGCCGCTCCATTCGACGATGCGGCCGATCAGGGCCTCCGGATCCTGCTGGGGCGGAACGAAGACCCACTTGACGATCTTCATGGCGTGCTTGAACACCGCGCCGGGCGTCTGCACGAAGATCGAGGCCAGCGTGCCGACGATGACGATGACGAAGGCCGCCGCGCCGAACAGCGAGGAGACGCCGCTGCCCTTGAGGATGCTGCCGCCGATCAAGGCGACGAAGGCGAGTACGATGCCGGTGGCGGAGAGCTTATCCATGCCCGTTTTCCGAGGTTAGCGGCCGCGGGGCGGCCAGCGATTGACGATAGGCCTGCACCAGGCCTCCCAGGTCCAGGATCAGCGCCACCTGCCCGTCGGGCATCACGGTGGCGCCGGCCACGCCGGTGAGTCCGCGCAGCGAGGCGCCGAGCGGCTTGATGACCACTTCCTCGCGGCCGCGCACCTCGCTGACGACGAAGCCGTAGCGCTCCTCGTCCACCGTGGCCACGGCGACATGGCGCTGGGCGCCGCTGGAGGCCGCCTGCAGCCAGGGATCGAGGTAGACCAGGCGCAGCGGCTCGTTGCGGACCATCACCACGTCCCAGCGGTCCAGCTTGCGGACCCGGGTGTCGTCGAGCACGAAGACATCGCGGACCGGGCTCAGCGGCAGCGCGTAGCGGCGCCCGCCGGCGTGCACCATCAGCGCCGACAGGATCGCCAGCGTCAGCGGCACGCGGATGCGGAAGCAGGTGCCCTGCCCCACCTTGGATTCGATGGCGACATGGCCGTTGAGTTCGCGGATGCGCGAGCGCACCACGTCCATGCCGACGCCGCGGCCGGACAGGTCGGAAATCTGCTCCTTGGTGGAGAAGCCCGGCAGGAAGATCAGGTCCAGGCATTCCTCGGGGCTCATCTGCTGCGCTGCGGCGGGATCCACCAGGCCCTTCTGCAGGGCCTTCTGGCGCAGCCGGTCGGGGTCGATGCCGGCGCCGTCGTCGCGCACCGTGATCAGGATATGGTCCCCCTGCTGCTGCGCGGCCAGGGTGAGACGCCCGGCCGCGGGCTTGCCCGCGCGCTGCCGGACCTCCGGCATCTCGATGCCGTGGTCCACGCTGTTGCGCACCATGTGCACCAGGGGATCGGCCAGGGCCTCGACCAGGTTCTTGTCCAGGTCGGTGTCCTCGCCCTGCAATTCCACCTCGATCTGCTTGCCCAGGCCGCGGGCGACGTCGCGCGCCAGCTTGGGAAAGCGCGAGAACACCCGCTTGATCGGCTGCATGCGGATCTGCATGACCGCGCCCTGCAGCGCGCGGGTGATGAAGTCCAGCTCGGCCACCGCCCGCGACACCGGGTCGGAGGCGGAGCGCTGCTGCAGCGACTTCAGGCGGTTGCGTACCAGCACCAGTTCGCCGACCAGGTTCATCATGCGGTCGAGCTTCTGGGTATCGACGCGGACCTGGGCCTCGGCGGGCGCGGCCTTGCCTGCCTCTCCCTCCGGGAGGGGCCGCGCCGCAGGCGCGGGCGGGGGAACAGCGGCGGCAGGAGCGGCGGCCTCGTCCTTCACCGTCCCCTCTTTCCCGGAGGCGGAAGGTCTCTCGACGATGGCGGCCGGCGCCGCGGGCGCCTTGCCCTGCAACTGGTCCAGCAGGGCCTCGAATTCATCCTCGGTGATCGTGTCGCCGGATGCGGCCCTCACTGGCTCGGGAGCCGCCACCGGCTGCGGCGCGGGCGCGGCGGCGCAGGCCGCCAGCGTGCGCAGCGCGTCGACCAGGTCCTCCGGTGCCGCGCGCGGGGGCTCGTCCTTGGCCACGGCATCCAGCATCAGCTGCACCTGGTCCAGCGACTGCAGCAGGCAGTCCATCATGGTGCTGTCGAGCTTCACCTGTCCGCTGCGCAGGCCGTTGCAGACATCCTCGGTGACGTGGCACAGCTCCACCAGGGGATGCAGTTCCAGGAATCCGGCACCGCCCTTCACGGTATGGAAGGCGCGGAACACGGCATTGAGCAGCTCCGGGTCGCCCGGGGCCTTTTCCAGCTCGATCAGCTGCTCGGACAGGCGCTGCACCAGCTCGCCGGCCTCCTGCAGGAAATCGCGCTTGATGTCGTCGTCGACGCCGCTGCTCATGGTCAGAACCCCAGGCTCGCCAGCAGTTCGTCGGCGTCCTGCTGGCTGTGTCCGGTACCGGGCAGCGCCGGACCCTCCAGGCCGCGCGGCGCCACCGGCTTGATGGGGGCCGACACCGGCCGGGAACCGGCGGCGCGCAACAAGTCCAGCAGGGCCTGCTCGACATTGCGCACCAGGCCGATCACGCGCTTGATGGTCTGCCCGGCGATGTCCTGGTATTCCTGGGCCTGGGCCAGTTCGGTGAGCTGGTGGCGCAGCGTCACGGTGTCCTGCAGGATCGCCTGGCGTCCTTCGGATTCGGGCATGGCGGTGGCCCGGGCCAGGATGCCGGCGGCCAGCAGGCGGCTGCTGTCCACCAGGTCGAGGGTGCGGTGGGCGGCCTGCTCGGTGACCTGCACGACATAGTCCAGGCGGCCGCAGGCGTCGGGGATGCCGCTGCCGGCCAGGTCGGAGAGGCGCGAATCCAGGCCCAGTTCGCCGAGGGCGCGGTGCAGCTCGCGCGTCAGCCGCGCCAGGTGCACGAACAGGCCCTCCTCGCGAGCACGCAGCAGTTCGGCCAGGCCGGCCTCCACCGCCGCATCGTCGCCGGACTCGACCGCGGCCAGCAGCTTGCGCAGGCCGGAGGCCAGGCGCAGGCGCTCGTCGGACGCCACCGCGGCGTTCATTACGCCGCCTCCGCCGCGCGCTGGAAGATCTTGTCGATCTTCTCCTTGAGCGTGACCGCGGTGAAGGGCTTGATGATGTAGCCGTTCACGCCGGCCTTGGCGGCCTCGATGATCTGGTCGCGCTGCGCCTCGGCGGTCACCATCAGCACCGGCAGCTTGGCCAGCTTGGCGTCGCCGCGGATGGCCTTGAGCAGGTCGATGCCGGTCATGCCGGGCATGTTCCAGTCGGTGACCACGAAATCGAAGCCGCCGGCCTGCAGCAGCGGCCAGGCGCTCTTGCCGTCGTCGGCCTCGGTTGTATTGGTGTAGCCCAGGTCGTTGAGCAGGTTCTTGACGATGCGGCGCATGGTCGAGAAGTCGTCGACGATCAGTATTTTCATGTTCGGATTCATGGGGTGTGCTCCGGGGTGTGTCTTGCTCTCTCTCAGGCCTTGGCGGTCCACTCCGCCAGGCGCGAGCGCAGGCGCAGCAGCGCCTGGCCGTGGATCTGGCAGACGCGCGATTCGCTCACGTCGAGCACCGCGCCGATTTCCTTGAGGTTCAGTTCGTCGTCGTAGTACAGCGACATGACCAGGCGCTCGCGCTCCGGCATGCCGGCAATGGCGCCGGCCAGGGCGGCGCGGAATTCCTCGCGCTGCAGCAGGTCGGAGGGACCGTCGCCGGGGTCGGCATAGTCCATGGCCTCGCCGTCGTCCTCGTCGCGCTGGGCGTCCAAACTGATGACCTGGCAGCGAGCGGCGTCCTGCACGATGTCGTGGTACTCGCCCAGCGGCAGCCCGAGGCGGTCGGCCACCTCGGAGTCGCGAGCCTCGCGGCCGGTGGCCTGCTCGATCTGGCGGATCGCGTCGCTGACCTCGCGCTGGCGGCGGTGCACCGAGCGCGGAGCCCAGTCGGTGTGGCGCAACTCGTCCAGCATGGCGCCGCGGATGCGGATGCCGGCGTAGGTCTCGAAGGAGGCGCCGCGCTCGCCGCTGTAGTGGCGCGCCGCCTCCAGCAGTCCGATCACGCCGGCCTGGATCAGGTCGTCCAGTTCCACGTGGGAGGGCAGCCGCGCCGCCAGGTGCAGGGCGATGCGCCGCACCAGGCCGGCGTGGCTGCGCATCAGCTCGGCCTCGTCGGCGGGCGGCAGCGGCCGCAGCTGCGCGTTCACGCCAGCGCTCCGGCGGGACGGGCCTGCGAGACCAGGCGCTCGACGAAGAATTCCAGGTTGCCGCGGGCACCCTCGGGGCGCCCCCAGCTCTCGATCTTCTTGGCCAGCGTCTTGAAGGCGTGGCTGGACGGACAGTTCGGGTAGGCATCCACCACCGAGCGCTGGCGCCGCACGGCGCGCCGCAGCCAGTCGTCGGCGGGCACCATGCCCATGAAGTCCAGGGTCACGTCGAGGAAGCGCTCGGCCACCCGGCGCAGGTTGTCGAACAGCTCGCGCGCCTCGTTGCCGCTGGCGACCATGTTGGCCAGCACGTGCACGCGCTTCACGCCATGGTCGCGGTTCAGCACCTTGATCAGGGCGTAGGCATCGGTGAGGGACGAGGGATCGTTGGTCACCACCACCACCACCTCCTGGGAGGCCTGGCTGAAGGTGATGACGCTGTCGGCGATGCCGGCGGCGGTGTCCACGATCAGCACGTCCAGCGGCCGCTTCAGCTCGCTGAAGGCATGTACCAGGCCGGCGTTCTCCACCGGCGTCAGCTCCGCCATGCGGCGCTTGCCCGAAGAGGCCGGGATCACCATGACGCCGGCCGGCCCGCTGAGGATGGTGTCCTCCAGCGAGCACTGGCCCTCGATGACGTGGGACAGGTTGTGGGTCGGCTGCAGGCCCAGCAGCACGTCGACATTGGCCAGGCCCAGGTCGCCGTCGAGCAGCATCACCTGCTTGCCTTCGCTGGCCAGGGCCACCGCGAGGTTGACCGAGACGTTGGTCTTGCCGACGCCGCCCTTGCCGCTGGTGACGGCGATCACCTGCACCGGCCGCGGCTGGCGCAAGCGCTGCAGGCCCGAGGCCTGGTTTTCAGGAACCGGCATGGAGGACTCCGTACTGCAGTGCGAGCGTGCCGTCCTGCGGCAGCGCGGGGTTCTGGCGGGTGAGCTGCATGGCGCGCAGCACCAGCTGGTCGGCGCGCGCCAGGTGAAGGTCCTCGGGCACGCGCTGGCCGTCGGCGAGGTAGCCCAGCGGCAGCCGGTGGCGGATCGCGGCGGAGAGGGCGCCGCCGATGCGGGTGGCCTCGTCGAGCTTGGTCAGGACCAGGCCCTCGGGCCTGGCCGGCTTGAAGCGGCGCACGATCTCTTCCAGGTCGCCGGCCTGCTGCGTGGCGCTGAGCGTCAGCAGCACGCGCATCGGGCTGCGGCTGCCGTGGAGTTCGGCGAACTGCGCCTGCAGCTGCTGGTCGCGCGGCGACAGGCCGGCGGTATCCACCAGCACCAGCTTGCGGTCGGACAGGCGGAACAGGGTGCGGGCCAGCTCCTCGCCGTTGGCGGCGGTATGCACCGGCACGCCGAGCAGGCGGCCGTAGGTGAAGAGTTGCTCCTGGGCTCCGACGCGGTAGTGGTCGGTGGTGACCAGGGCGATGTCGCGAACGCCGTGGCGCTCGGCGTAGCGTGCGGCGAGCTTGGCGATGGTGGTGGTCTTGCCGACGCCGGTCGGGCCGACCAGGGCGAAGATGCCGCCGTCCAGGATGAAGTCCTTCTTCACTACCGGGATGCGGCGCGACAGCAGGCCCAGCGGCAGGAAGCGGGCACGCTCGCCGTCGGCCTGGGCCGGCATCTCGTCGAGGATGGAGCGGACCAGTGCCGGGTCGATGCCGATGTTGGCCAGGGCACGCAGGGCTGCCATGCGTTCCGGCTGCTGCTCGCGCAGGTCCTTCCACATCAGGCTGGCGAACTGCTGCTCCATCATGCGGCGCACGCCGCCGATCTCGCGGCGCAGCTGCTGAAGCTCCGGCGCGGCCGGGGCCGGCAGCGGAGCGGCCGGACGGGCCGCGGCAACCGCGGCCGGAGCCGGCGCGGCGCGGCGCGGCACGGGCGGCGCAGCCGGAGCCGGGGCCACGGCCGGCGGCGGCGGCTCGGCGGCGGCCGTGGCGGCGCGCTGGGCCTGCTGCATCAGCGCGGCATCGTAGTCCACCGCGGCGACCACCTCGACCCCGCCGTCGATGCGGCGGTTCGACAGGATCACCGCGTCGGGGCCCTGCTCCTCGCGCACCAGCCGGATGGCTTCGCGCATGTTCTTTGCCAGGAATCTCTTGATCTTCATGTCATCGCTTCGTTAGAAAGCAACTGCTCCTGCAATCCGGATCTGCTTGCTGTCCGGAACCTCGTCGTAGGCCAGCACGTGCAGTCCCGGAATCGTTTGCCGCGTGAACCTCGCCAGCAGCGGCCGCAGTCCCGGAGGTACCAGCAGTACCGCCGGCTGACCGCTCGCTTCCTGCTTCCGGGCGCTGTCCGCAATGGAGCGGTGCATGCGTTCGGCCAGGCCGGGCTCGATCACCGCTCCGCCGTTGCGCAGGGAGTCCTGCAACACCTGTTCCAGTGGCGGGGCCAGCGTGAGCACCGGCAGCTCGGCGTCCATGCCATTGATTTCCTGAACGATCTGCCGGCCGAGTGCGACGCGCACGGCGGACGCCAGCGCGACGGGTTCCTGACTGCGCGGCGCGGCCTCGGCCAGCGCCTCGGCGATCACGCGCAGGTTGCGCACCGGCACCCTCTCGCCCAGCAGCTGCTGCAGCACCTTGGCGAAGACGCCGAGCGGGATCAGCTTGGGCACCAGGTCCTCGGCCAGCTTCGGCGCGCTGCGCGCGAGCTGCGTCAGCAGCTGCTGTGCCTCGTCGTGGCCGAGCAGTTCGGCCGCGTGGTTCTTGATCAGCGTCGACAGGTGGGTGGCGACGACGGTGGAGGCATCCACCACCGTGTAGCCCAGGGTCTGGGCATGGTCGCGCGCGCCGCGCTCGATCCACAGCGCCTCCATGCCGAAGGCGGGGTCCTTGCCGGGAATGCCCTCGATGCTGCCGAACACGCGGCCCGGATTCAGCGCCATGTCCTTTTCCGGGTAGACCTGGCCGGTGGCCAGCGGCACGCCGTGCAGGGTGATGCGGTAGCCCCCGGGGGGCAGCTCCAGGTTGTCGCGGATGTGCACCGGCGGCACCAGGAAGCCCAGTTCCTGAGTCAGCTTCTTGCGCACGCCCTTGAGCCGCGCCATCAGTTCGCCGCCCTGGCGTGCGTCGACCATCGGGATCAGGCGGAAACCCACCTCCAGGCCCAGCACGTCCTCCGGCGCCACGTCCTCCCAGGACAGCTCGGCCGGCTTGGATGGCGCGGCCTCGGCCGGCGGCGGGGCCTCCTGCGCCTTCTGCCGGCGCTTGGACAGCAGCCAGGCCATGCCGCCGCAGGCGCTGGCCAGGGTCAGGAACACCAGGTTGGGCATGCCGGGGATGATGCCGATCAGGCCCAGCATGGCCGCCGCCAGCCCCAGCACCCTGGGCTCGCCGAAGACCTGCTTGGTGACCATCTGCGTCATGTCGGTGGCGCGCGACATGCGCGTCACCAGCACCGCCACCGCCACCGACAGCAGCAGCGCCGGGATCTGCGCCACCAGGCCGTCGCCGATGGTCAGCAGGGTGTAGGTCTTCAGCGCCTCGCCCACCGGCAGGCCATGCTCGATGGTGCCGATCAGGATGCCGCCGATGATGTTGATGAACAGGATCAGGATGCCGGCGATGGCGTCGCCGCGGACGAACTTGCTGGCGCCGTCCATGGAACCGTAGAAGTCGGCCTCCTCGCGCACCTCGTTGCGGCGCTCCTTGGCCTCCTCGCGGGTCAGCACGCCGGCGTTGAGGTCGGCGTCGATCGCCATCTGCTTGCCCGGCAGGGCGTCCAGCACGAAGCGGGCGGAGACCTCGGAAACGCGCTCGGCGCCCTTGGTGACGACCATGAAATTGATGATGGTCAGGATGGCGAAGACGATGAAGCCGACCATGTAGTGGCCGCCGATCACGAATTCGCCGAAGGCCTCGATCACCTTGCCCGCCGCATGCGGGCCCTCGTGGCCGTGCATCAGCACCACGCGGGTGGAGGCCACGTTCAGCGCCAGGCGCATCAGGGTGACGAACAGCAGCACGGTCGGGAAGGAGCTGAACTCCATCGGCCGCATGACGTAGATCACCGCCAGCAGGATCACGATGGACAGGGTGATGTTGAGCGAGAACATCAGGTCCAGCACCAGCGGCGCCAGCGGCACCACCATCATCCCCAGGATCACCAGCAGCAGGACCGGCGCGGCGATGCCGTTGCGTTCGATGCCGCGCAGGCGGGCGAGGAGGCTCTTCAGGTCCAGGTTCATGACCCCCTGGGTGCAAGAACCGGGCTAGGCGGGATCGACGGGGTTTTGACACCTGCCCTGCAAATCCCCGCGCTGGTTTTGCGGCGGATGAACGGCAGCGCGAAGGCAGACCTACGGTACGGGATCGGGCTCCCCGCCCGGCACGTCCACGATGGCCGGCAGGGCCGGCGCCGGGCCGCTGCGCCACTGGCGCAGGCGGTAGATGTAGGTCAGTACCTGGGCCACCGCCTCGTAGAGCGGCGCCGGGATCTCCTGGTCCAGCTTGGTACTGCGGTACAGCGCACGCGCCAGCGGCGGCGCCGAGACCACCGGGATGCGGTGCTCGGCGGCCAGCTGGCGGATAGTGGCGGCGATCTCGTCGGCGCCCTTGGCGATGACCTTGGGGGCGCGCATCTCGCCGGCGCTGTACTTCAGGGCCACGGCGTAGTGGGTCGGGTTGGTGACGATGACGTCGGCGGTCGGCACCTGCTCCATCATCCGGCGCGAGGCCATCTGGTGCTGCATCTGGCGGATCTTGGCCTTGACCTCGGGCCGGCCCTCGCTTTCCTTCATTTCCTCGCGCACTTCCTGGCGGGTCATGCGCAGCTTCTTCTGGTAGGCCAGCCACTGGTAGGGCGCGTCGATGAAGGCCAGCAGCAGCAGGCCGCCCAGCAGCCAGAAGGCGCAGTGCAGCAGCAGCTTCAGGCCATGGCCGATGGCGGCCCGCGGGTCTTCCAGGCTCAGGCCGCGGAATTCGTCGTGGCTGAGCCACAGGAACATCGACGCCAGCCCGCCCAGCAGGGCGAACTTGAGCAGGGCCTTCACCAGCTCCATCAGGCTGTTCTTGGAGAAGATGCGGCCGAAGCCCGCCACCGGGTTCAGGCGGCCGAAATCCGGCTTCAGCGCCTCCACCGAGAAATTGAGGCCGCCGAGCAGCAGGGGCGCGGCGAACACCGCCCCCATCACCGCCACCATCAGCGGCAGCAGCACCCACAGCGAGGACACCAGGGCCTCGCCGAACAGGGCCGGCAGGCGCTGCGGGCTTTCCAGCACGGCCGGATCGATCTTCAGGCCCTCGCTCATCAGGCTGGCGCAGCGGCGGGCAATGGCGCCGCCGAAGGCCCAGAGGGCCCCCACGCCCACCGCCAGGACCATCGCCGTGCCCAACTCGCGCGAGCGCGGGATGTCGCCGCGCTTGCGGGCGTCGCGCTGGCGTTTGGGTGTGGCGCGTTCCGTGCGCTCCTGGCCGCCTGATTCAGCCATGGTCCGGTCCCGTCAGGGCGCCCATGAAACTCCAGGCATTCTCCAGCAGGCCCTGCAGCACCGGGCCCAGGCCCTCCAGGCTGAAGTGCACCAGCAGCAGGCCGGCGATCAGTGCTGCCGGGAAGCCGACGGACATCAGGTTCAGGGAAGGGGCGGCGCGCGACATGATGCCGAAGGCCAGGTTCACGGTGAGCAGGGCCACCATCACCGGCAGGGCCAGGCGCAGCCCGCCGGAGAAGATCTGCCCGCCCAGCAGCGCCAGTGCGCGGAAGCGCTCGGCGTCCAGGCCCTGCGGACCGGGCGGCATCGTGTGGAAGGAATCGGCCAGCAGCTGCAGCGCGATCAGGTGGCCGTTCAGGGCCAGGAACATCAGCATGGCCAGGGTCAGCAGGAACTGGCCCACCACCGGCGAGGAACTGCCGCGGATCGGGTCGGCCATCTGGGCGAAGGACAGGCCCATGCTGAACGAGATCAGCTCGCCGCCCATCATGATGGTCTCGAACACCAGCTGCAGCACGAAGCCCATGACGATGCCCAGGCCGACCTGCTGCATCACCGCCAGCCACCAGGCGGCGCCGAAGGCCTTCAGCGGCGCCGGCGCCGGCAGCTGCGGCGCGATCAGCAGGCAGATCAGCAGGGCCAGCAGCAGGCGCGTCATCGCCGGCACGCCGCGCGTGCCGAACACCGGCGCCACCATCAGCAGGCCGGCGATGCGCGCGAAGGGCAGGAAGAACTGCAGCAGCCAGGAATCGAGCTGGGCCTGGGTGATTTCCATGACCGGTTTCAGGTCACCAGTCCGGGGATGCCTTCGATCAGGCGCCGGGTGTACTCCACCAGCAGGCGCAGCATCCAGGGGCCGGTGATGACCAGCACCGCGGCCATGGCCAGCACCTTGGGGATGAAGCTCAGCGTCATCTCGTTGATCTGCGTGGCGGCCTGGAACAGGCCGACGATCACGCCCACCGCCAGCGCGGTCAGCAGCAGCGGCGCGGAGATCAGCAGCGCCAGCGTCAGGGCCTCGCGGCCGTAGCTCATCACGTCCTCGGGAGTCATGGCGACGCGACCAGCGTGGAGGGGCCCTGCGCGCAGCGCGGGGATCCTGGCGTCGGGAGCCGGCGCCGACATGAGGCGGCAAACCGCATCTGGGGGATTGGAACCACGCTCTTGAGCCTCATGTCGTGTCCCCCGCTACATCGAGAAGCTGGCAGCCAGAGAACCCATCACCAGCGACCAGCCGTCCACCAGGACGAACAGCATCAGCTTGAAGGGCAGCGAGATCAGCATCGGCGACAGCATCATCATGCCCATGCTCATCAGCACGCTGGACACGATCAGGTCGATGATGACGAAGGGGATGAACAGCAGGAACCCGATCTGGAAGGCGGTGGTCAGCTCGCTGGTGACGAAGGACGCCGCCAGCACGGTGAAGGGAATCTCGTCGGCGCTGGCGAAGGGGCCCTTGCCGGCGATCCTGGCGAAGGTCATCAGGTCGGCCTCGCGGGTCTGCGCCAGCATGAACTGGCGCACCGGCACGGCGGCCTTCTGCAGCGCCGGCTGGAATTCCATCTGGCCATCCAGGTAGGGCTGCGCGGCCTCGTCATAGACGCGCTCGTAGACCGGCGACATCACGAACAGCGTCAGGAACAGCGACAGGCCGATCAGGATCTGGTTGGATGGCGTCTGGCCGGTGCCCAGCGCCTGGCGCAGCAGGCCCAGCACGATGATGATGCGGGTGAACGACGTGGTCATCAGCAGCGCGGCCGGCAGCAGCGTCAGCGCCGTCATCAGGAACAGCACCTGGATGCTCAGCGAATACTGCTGGCCGCCGCCCGGGGCCGGCGCCACGGTCACGGCCGGCAGGCCGGCGGCCTGCGACAGGCCGGGGACCATCAGCAGGCCCGCCAGCAGCAGCACGGTGCCCGGGTTCAGGAATTTCTTCATCACTTGCGCCCCAGCAGCTTGTGGAGCTGCTCGCCGAAGGCCTGCTGGAAGGACGGCAGCGCGGCCGTGTCCGCTTCCGGAGCCTGCGGCTCCGCGGCTGCATCACCCAGGCGGTGCAGCAGGGAAATGCCGCCGGCGGTCACGCCCAGCAGCAGGCGGGCCTCGCCGGCCTGCACGATCACCAGGCGCTCCTTGGCCCCCAGCTGCAGGCCGCCCTCGATGCGCAGCGCATCGCCGCGGGCGGGACGCAGGCCCTGCACGCGGCGCATCAGCCAGGCGAAGGCGAAGATCAGCGCCAGCACCACCACCAGGCTGCCGGCCATCGAGGCCAGGCTTCCGCCGGTGCTGGAGTACGAGGGTGCGGCATGGACCATGGGCTTGCCCGTCAGCGGCGCGGCCGGCGCGGGGACGCCTTCCACGGTGACGGCAGTCTGGGCGGGCGCGGCGGCTTCGGACATGCGGCCTTACTTCAGCTTGCGGATGCGCTCGGCCGGGCTGACCACGTCGGTCAGGCGGATGCCGAACTTCTCGTTGACCACCACCACTTCGCCATGGGCGATCAGGGTGCCGTTGGCGTAGACGTCCAGCGGCTCGCCGGCGGCGCGCTCCAGTTCCACCACCGAGCCCTGGTTGAGCTGCAGCAGGTTGCGGATCGGCACGCGGGCACGGCCGACTTCCATCGACAGCGTCACCGACACGTCGAGGATCACGTCGAGGTTGAATTCCGCCGGGCTGGCCGGATGGGTATCGCCGGCGTCGAGGGTCTTGCCGGCAGCCGTGTTCTGGGAGGTGGTCGTGTTCATGGCGGGATCAGTGGAAGCTGGGGCGGCGGATGGTTTCGGTGATCTGCAGCGCGTGGTGGCCGTTGGCGACGCCGAGGGTGCCGCGGAACAGCGGCAGCTTCTCGACGCAGAGCTCGAGCACCTTGGGCATGTTGATGGGGATGACGTCGCCGGCCTTGAGGCCCATCAGCTGGCGCAGGCTGATCTGGGTGCGCACCAGTTCGGTCTCGCATTCCAGCTCGGCGTCCTTGATCTGCTCGCGCAGCGAGGCGGACCAGCGCTCGTCCTTCTCGACGCGGTCCGACTGCATGCCGGCGTCGAGCTGCTCGCGGATCGGCTCGAGCATGGAGTAAGGGAAGGTGACGTGCAGGTGGCCGCCGCCGCCCTCCAGCTCGATCTTGAACTTGCAGACCACCACGATCTCGCTGGGCGAGACGATGTTGGCGAAATGCGGATTGACCTCGGAATTCATGTACTCGAAGTCCAGGTTCATCACCGGCAACCAGGCTTCCTGCAGGTCGGTGAAGGCCTGGCGCAGCAGCAGCTGGATCACGCGCATCTCGGTGGGCGTGAACTCGCGGCCCTCGATCTTGGTGGCGAGCTTGCCGTCGCCGCCGAAGAAGTTGTCGACCACGGTGAACACCAGGCGCGGCTCGAAGATGAACAGCGCCGTGCCGCGCAGCGGCTTGACGCGGATCAGGTTGAGGCTGGTGGGCACGAACAGCGAGTGGGTGTACTCGCTGAACTTGACCATCTCGATGCCGGCCACCGACAGCTCGGGCGTGCGGCGCAGCATGTTGAACAGGGAAATGCGGAACAGGCGAGCGAAGCGCTCGTTGATCATCTCCAGCGTCGGCATGCGGCCGCGGACGATGCGGTCCTGGGCGGCGAAGTTGAAGGCGCGGGCCTCGCCGGGCGCGGGCGGCGGCGGCTGGGTGTCCACCGCGCCGCTGTCGACGCCATGCAGCAGCGCATCGATTTCGTCTTGGGACAGAAGGTCTCTGGACATGGCCGGCTTACTGCGTCACGAAGCTGGTGAAGTAGACGGCCTCGACGCCGGGCTTGCCGGTTTCGTCCTTGAGGATCTTCTGGATCTCCGCCAGCACGGCGGCCTGCAGCTTCTCCTTGCCGGCGCGGTCGGCGATCTGCGCGGTGCGCTGCTGGCCCAGCAGCAGCAGCAGGGCATTGCGGATGCGCGGCTGGTGCAGCTTGACGGCTTCCAGCACGGCGGCATCGCGCGCCATGACCTGGATTTCCAGCTGCAGGAAGCGGGAGGCGTCCGGGTCCTCGAGATTGACGACGAAGGCCGGATCCAGGGCCAGGTACTGCGCGGGGGCCTTGGGGGGAGCTTCCTTCTTGGCTTCCTCGCCGTGGCCCGCCGCGGGGGCGGCCCCATGGCTGGAGAACCAGAAGGCCGCGCCGCCGCTGGCCGCCGCCGACACCATCACCGCGACGATCATCGCCAGCACCGGGGCCTTGGCCTTGGGGACCGCTGCCGGGGGGATATCGCCTTCGTCTGCTGTCTTGGCTGCTGCCGACATGCCTGCTGCTCCTGTGGACGCAGGCATGGATACAAGCCATGTGCCATGGCCCATGGCAGGGTCAAAAATGTTTAATAACAATTACTTGAGATGTTGCAGACGGCTTTCCGCCACCGCCCTGCGGAAAGCCCCGACGGAAAGCCGGCGGGTGTTTCTGCAGGCTCGCGCGACGGTTCTCCGTCACCCCGCAGGAACGCCCCTGGCCGCGAGAGGACGGTCAGCGCGAACACCGGCATGCCGCGGCCGGGGGGCCCCTCCTACGGGCTTGGTTTCAGCCCGAATTGCAGGCCGAAGCCGCTGCGGCGCCAGGCCAGGCCGGTGAGCGGATAGGCGGCCACCATCAGCAGCGCGTACTGCCATTCCAGGGCATTCATGCGCGCGTCGCGCGCCGGGCCGTCGAACAGGAACTGCAGCGGCAGGCTGGCCAGGCCCAGGCCCAGCAGCAGGGCCAGCAGGACCAGGAAGCCGCGCCGCAGCCGCGGCCCCAGCGCCTCGGCCCGGCCGGCGATGGCGATCAGGAACATCTGCGCCAGCACGGTCAGCGAGAAGTAGAGATTGATGCCGTAGCGCCGCAGCCAGCGGTAGAAGTCGCCGTCCACGCCCAGCGTGGTGGCGTAGAGCGCCAGGAACACCGCACCCACCAGGCCGCAGGACAGCATGGCGCGGCGCGCCTTCATCCGGGCCGGCGCCAGCAGCGCGCACCAGCGCGCGTTGAGCAGCCAGAACAGCGCCAGCAGGGCGACGTAGGGCAGCATCATGGCGCGGAACAGCAGGATGGCATCACCCTGTCGCGCGGCGCGGCTGATCGAGGTGCAGCCCTCGACATAGGGCACGCAGGCCGGCACCAGCCCCGCATGCAGCGAGAGGGCGTAGGCGCCGTGCACGGCCAGCAGCGGCCACAGGCCGGTGGCCCAGGCCCAGGGCTCCAGCCTGCTCCACCGCCCTGCCTCGTCCGGCATGCCGTCCTCCATCCTGCGCTGGACGGAGTATGCCGTCCCCCGCCCTACAGGGGTGGCCGGCGCATGTCCAGCGTCCAGGGGAATTCAGGGTTCGGGACCTCGGCCGGCGGCACGTACCAGCCCGGCAGGTGCCCCTGCGGCTCGAAGCGCGCCAGGCGCCGGGCCTCGGCCTCGTAGCTGTTGACCGGGAAGGTGTCGTAGTTGCGGCCCGCCGGGTGCGCCACGTGATAGGTGCAGCCCGACACCGAGCGCTTGTTCCAGGCGTCGTACAGGTCGAGGATCAGCGGCGTGTGCACGCCGATGGTCGGGTGCAGGCAGGAGGCCGGCTGCCAGGCGCGGTAGCGCAGGCCGGCCACGAACTCGCCCTGTACGCCGGTGGGCTGCAGCGGCAGCTTGCGGCCGTTGCAGGTGACGTAGTGGCGCTCGCCGGTCATGCCGCTGACGCGCACCTGCAGGCGCTCGATGGAGGAGTCGACGTAGCGCGTGGTACCGCCGCCGCCCGGTTCCTCGCCCAGCACCGGCCAGGCTTCCAGCGCCTGGCGCAGCTCCACGGTGATGCCCTCGTGCGTGACCGTGCCGTGGATCGGGAAACGGAACTCGAAGTGCGGCAGGAACCATTCGCGGCGGAAGGGGTAGCCGGCGCGGCGCAGGTCATCCACCACGTCGCAGAGGTCGGCCCAGTTGTGATGCGGCAGCATCCAGCGGTCCTGCAGCTGCGTGCCCCAGCGCACCAGCGGCTGGGTGTAGGGCTCGTCCCAGAAGCGCGCGATCAGCGCCCGCACCAGCAGCTGCTGCACCAGGCTCATGCGTGCATGCGGCGGCATCTCGAAGCCGCGCAGTTCCACCAGGCCGAGGCGGCCGGTGCTCGAATCCGGCGAGTAGAGCTTGTCGATGCAGAACTCGGCGCGGTGGGTGTTGCCGGTGAGGTCCACCAGCAGGTTGCGCAGCACGCGGTCCACCAGCCAGGGCGGCACCTGCGCCGCCTTGGGCGGCAGCTGGGCCAGGGCGATCTCCAGCTCGTAGAGCTGGCCGTCGCGGGCCTCGTCCACGCGCGGATGCTGCGAGGTGGGGCCGATGAACAGGCCCGAGAACATGTAGGACAGCGAGGGATGGTTCTGCCAGTAGCGCAGCAGGCTGGCCAGCACGTCCGGCCGGCGCAGGAAGGGCGAATCGCCCGGCGTGGCGCCGCCCACCACGACATGGTTGCCGCCGCCGGTGCCCACGGCACGGCCATCGATCAGGAACTTCTCCGTGGTCAGGCGCGACAGCCGCGCCTCCTCGTAGATCGCCAGGGTGTTGTCGCGCAGCTGCTGCCAGCTGTGCGAGGGATGGATGTTGACCTCGATCACACCCGGGTCCGGGGTGATCTTGATGATCTCCAGTCGCGGGTCCGGCGGCGGGCCGTAGCCTTCCACGCGCACCGGCAGGCCGGTCTCGGCAGCCACGTCCTCGATCGCGGCGATCAGGTCCAGGAAGTCCTCGCTGCGGCCCACCGGCGGCAGGAACAGGTTGATGTAGCCGTCGCGCGACTCCGCCGACATCGCGGTGCGCACGTTGCCGCCCTGCACGTAGTTGCCGTGGCGGCGCGGCGGCGGCTGGCGCGATTCGGGAGTCAGCTTCTGGCCGCGGCGGCGCGGCTCTTCCGGCACGCCATGGCGCTGCAGGAAGGGCTGGCGGCGCGGGTCGGTGCCGGCCAGCGCCGGCAGCGAGAACGGATCGGCCGGGATGACCTGCGGATAGGCGCCGGCCGGCAGCCAGGGCAGCGACTCCAGCGGCAGGCGCAGGCCCACCGGCGAATCGCCGGGGATCAGCATCAGCCGGCCGGTGCGCACCTGCCAGCGCTCCGACATCCAGCGCCCTTCCGCCTGCCAGCGCTGCACCGGCAGCACGAAGCCGCGCGGGGTGCCCAGGCCGCGGTCGAACACCTGCAGGATGCGCGCGCGCTCCTCGGGGTCCTTCAGCTTCGGGTCGGTCGGGTCGACGTTGACCGGCAGCTTGCGCTCGCGCAGCAGGTAGTGGAGCGTGTCCTCGTAGGCGTCGAGCACGTTGCGCGGGTCCACCTCCAGGCGCTCGGCCAGCAGGCCCAGGAACTGGCGGGTCTCCTCGCCGCTGGGAGGGTTGACCTTGTCGGCCCGCGCCGGCGGCAGGCGCCAGATCGGCTGGCCGTCGCGGCGCCAGTACAGGGTGTAGACCCAGCGCGGCAGCGACTCGCCCGGATACCACTTGCCCTGGCCGTAGGTCAGCAGGCCCTGCGGCGCGAAATGGTTGCGCATGCGCAGCGCCAGCTCGTAGGCCCGGGCCTCCTTGGCCGGGCCGACCGCGGCGGTGTTCCATTCGGCGCCCTGCATGTCGTCGATGGAGACGAAGGTCGGCTCGCCGCCCATGGTCAGGCGCACGTCGCCGGCCTTGAGCCTGGCGTCCACCGCCTCGCCCAGGGCATCCACCTCCTGCCACTGCTCCTCGCTGTAGGGCTTGGTGACGCGCGCCGATTCGAAGAGGCGCGTCACCTTCATCTCGTGGCCGAACTCGACCTCGCATTCGTCGACGGCACCGCTGATCGGCGCCGCGGTCTGCGGCTCGGGCGTGGCGCAGAGCGGGATGTGGCCCTCGCCGGCCAGCAGGCCGGAGGTGGGGTCCAGGCCGATCCAGCCGGCGCCGGGCACGTAGACCTCGCACCAGGCATGCAGGTCGGTGAAGTCATGGTCCGTGCCGCTGGGGCCGTCCAGCGACTTCACGTCCGGCGTCAGCTGGATCAGGTAGCCCGACACGAAGCGGGCGGCCAGGCCCAGGTGGCGCAGCATCTGCACCAGCAGCCAGCTCGAATCGCGGCAGGAGCCGGAGGCCTTCTGCAGGGTTTCCTCCGGCGTCTGCACGCCGGGCTCCATGCGGATCAGGTAGCCGATGCGCTGCTGCAGTTCGCGGTTGAGGTCGACGATGAAGTTGACGGTATTCGGCGCCTCCTTCGGTATCCGGTCCAGCAGGTCCTGCAGCAGGGGCCCGGCCGGCAGCGGCCGCAGGAAGGGCTTGAGGTCTTCCTTCAGCCCTTCGTCGTAGGCGAAGGGAAACTTCTCCGCGGAGGGCTCCACGAAGAAGTCGAAGGGGTTGTAGACGGCCATGTCGGCGACCAGATCCACGGTGACCTTGAACTCGGTCACCTGGTCCGGGAACACCACGCGCGCCTGCCAGTTGCTGAAAGGGTCCTGCTGCCAGTTGATGAAGTTCGGCTGCGGTTCCACCTTCAGGGAATAGCTCAGCACCCGGGTGCGCGAATGCGGCGCCGGGCGCAGGCGGATGATCTGCGGCGACATCCCCACCCGCCGGTCGTACCGGTAGGCCGTGACGTGGTGCAGGGCGGCGTGGATGGTCATTGGTATCGTTATTCCCGGGTCGGCGGCTTTTCGCTGGCAAAAGCGGTGCCAATATAGACTGTCGGCATGACGAACCCGGCACCGCCCTCCCGCTCCGAATTCATCCGCGCCCGCGGCCTGCGCTTCCACATCCGCCGCTGGGGCGCCCCCGGCCTGCCCCTGCTGTTCCTGGGCCATGGCTGGCTGGACGTGTCCGCCACCTTCGACCCGGTGGCCCGCATCCTGGCCCGGCGCTTCCAGGTGCTGGCCCCGGACTGGCGCGGCTTCGGCCACAGCCAGTGGCCGCAGGACGGCTACTGGTTCCCGGACTACGTCGCCGACTTCGAGGCCATCGCGGATCACTATTCACCGGACGAGCCGCTGACCCTGGTCGGCCACAGCATGGGTGCCCAGATCCTGAGCCTGTACGCCGGGCTGCGGCCGGAGCGGGTGAAGCAGCTGGTCTGCCTGGACGGCCTGTTCCTGCCGGACATGGCCGCCGACACCGCTCCCCGGCGCCTGGCGCGCTGGCTGGGCCAGGTCCGCGGGCCGGGGCGGGAGAAGACCTACGAGTCCTTCGAGTTCCTGGCGTCCCGGGTCCAGGCGCAGCACCCCCAGCTTTCTCCCGAACGGGCCCTGTTCATCGCCCGCTGCTGGGGCCAGGAGGACGGCCGTGGCCGCATCCGGCTGCTGGCCGACCCCAAGCACCGCCTGGACAGCCCCCAGAACTACCGCGCGGCCGAGTCCATGGCGGTCTGGAGGCAAATCACCGCCCCCACCCTGTTCCTGGACGCCGGGCGCTCCTACTTCGCCAAGTGGATCGGAACCCCCGAGCGCGCCGAGCGCCTCGCCTGCTTCCGGAACCGGCGGGAGGAGATGCTGGAGGAGGCCGGGCACATGCTGCATTTCGACGCGCCGGAGGAGACGGCCCGCCGGATTGGCGATTTTTTGACCTGATTCAAGGTCATCGATCGCACGGAACCTATTACGATCCGGAAAGTCGGCCGGTATACTAGTAGGGATAGGCAGAGTGCGGCCCCGTGCCGGTTCGACCCAGTCGCTCATGCCTTTTGACATCAGAAATTCATCCTCTCAAGGGGCACTGTTCAATGAGTAATCAAGGCGTGGATCCGGATCGCCGCCGGTTCCTGACGCTCTCCACGACGGTCGTGGGCGGCGTGGGTGTCGCGGCTGCAGCCTGGCCCTTTCTGGCATCGCTCAAGCCCAGCGAGCGCGCCAAGGCCCTTGGCGCCCCGGTCAGCGTGGACATCACCCACCTCGAAGCCGGCCAGAAGCTGACGGTGGCCTGGCGCGGCAAGCCGGTGTGGGTCGTCAAGCGCACCCCGGAAATGATCGCCAGCCTCGACAAGGTGTCCGGCGACCTCCGCGACCCGGGCTCCGACCAGAAGCAGCAGCCGGACTACGCCAAGAACGAGAGCCGCGCGATCAAGCCGGAAATCCTCGTCATGGTCGGCTCCTGCACCCACCTGGGCTGCTCGCCGACCTTCCGCCCGGACCACCCGGCGCCTGAAGTCGACGCCAACTGGCAGGGCGGCTTCTACTGCCCCTGCCACGGTTCCAAGTTCGACCTCGCCGGCCGCGTCTACAAGGGCGTGCCCGCGCCGCTGAACCTGGTCGTTCCGCCGCACCGCTACGTTGACAACAACACCATCCTCGTCGGCGAAGACCAGGGAGCTGCGTAATGGCGATCGTCCCCAATCCGTACAAGACGACCGGCTTCCTCGGCTGGATCGATGACCGCTTCCCGCTGACCAAGCTGTGGAAGGATCACCTGTCCGAGTACTACGCGCCGAAGAACTTCAACTTCTGGTACTACTTCGGCTCGCTGGCCCTGCTGGTGCTGGTCAACCAGCTGCTCACCGGCATCTGGCTGGTGATGCACTACAAGCCCGACGCCGCCGTGGCCTGGGACTCCGTCGAGTACATCATGCGCGACGTGCCTTATGGCAACATCCTGCGCTACCTGCACTCCACCGGCGCCTCGGCGTTCTTCGTGGTGGTGTTCCTGCACATGTACCGCGGCCTGCTCTACGGCTCCTACCGCAAGCCCCGCGAGCTGGTCTGGCTGTTCGGCGCGCTGATCTTCCTGGTGCTGATGGCGGAAGCCTTCTGCGGCTACGTGCTCCCCTGGGGCAACATGTCGTACTGGGGCGCCAACGTGATCATCAACCTGTTCGGCACGATCCCGGTGATCGGTCCGGACCTGGTGGTGTGGATCCAGGGCGACTACTTCCCGTCGGACGCCACGCTGGGCCGCCTGTTCTCGCTGCACGTCATCTTCCTGCCCTTCGTGCTGGTCGCCCTGGTGGTTGCCCACCTGATCGCCCTGCACGAGGTCGGCTCGAACAACCCGGACGGCGTCGAGATCAAGAAGCACAAGGATCCCAAGACCGGCATCCCGCTCGACGGCATCGCCTTCCACCCGTACTACACGGTGAAGGACGTGGTCGGCGTGGGCGTGTTCCTGATCATCTTCCTGGGCATCGTGTTCTTCGCCCCGGATGGCGGCGGCTGGCTGCTGGAGAAGCCGAACTTCACCCCGGCGAACCCGCTGGCCACGCCGGAGCACATCACCCCGGCCTGGTACTTCGGCTCCTTCTACGCGATGCTGCGTGCGACCCCGTCGATCGCCGGCTCCGCCCTGCCGGGCGTGATCGTCATGTTCGGCGGCGTGGCCGTGCTCTTCCTGGTGCCCTGGCTGGATCGTTCGCCGGTCAAGTCGATCCGCTACAAGGGCAAGCTCTCGAAGATCGCGCTGGCCCTGTTCACGATCGCCTTCGTCCTGCTGAGCTACTACGGCATGCAGCCGCCGAGCCCGGCGGGCACGCTGATCTCGCAGATCGGCACGATCGTGTACTTCGCCTTCTTCTTCCTGATGCCGTTCTACACCAAGCTCGAAAAGACCAAGCCCGAACCGGAGCGCGTGACCCATGCAGCGCATTAAGACCTTCCTGATCGCGGTCGCGCTGACGGCGGCCGCTGCCCCGGCCTACGCGGCGGGCGGCCATGCGCTGACCTACAAGTTCGAGCCGGACAGCAACAACATCCAGTCGGCCCAGCGCGGCGCGCGCAACTTCATGAATTACTGCTCCGGCTGTCATTCCATGAAGCACCTGCGCTACGGCCGCCTCGGCCAGGACCTCGGCATTCCCGAGGACCTGCTGAAGGCCAACCTGATGTTCACCAGCGACAAGCCGGGCGACCACATCGTCTCGTCGATGCCCAAGGAAGAGGCGGCCAAGTGGTTCGGCCAGACCCCGCCGGACCTGACGGTGGAAACCCGCATGCGCGGTGCCGACTGGGTCTACAACTTCCTGATGACGTTCTACGTCGACAGCGCCAAGCACTCGGGCGTCAACAACCTGACCCTGCCGGGCGCCTCGATGCCGCACGTGCTGATGGATCTGCAGGGCGTGCAGGTGAAGGTGGAAGAGAAGGCCGAAGGCCATGGCGAGGAAGGCCACGGCGGCGGTCACCATGCCGGCCCGAAGTTCGAGCTGGTGCAGCCCGGCAAGCTCTCGCCGGAGGAGTACAAGAAGTTCGTGACCGATACGGTCAACTTCATGCACTACGCCGCCGAGCCGGGCCGCAACGCCCGCATCGCGCTGGGCTACAAGGTGATCCTGTTCCTGCTGCTCTTCACCATCCTGGCCTACCTGATGAAGAAGGAGTGGTGGAAGGACGTCCACTGACGCCCTGACCCACAGAGTGTTGTCTTTCAGCGCCGGTCATGTTCCGATACATGACCGGCGCTTTTGTTTCCGGCGCTGTCCGGTGACTCCATGACCCTCCGTGCCCGCAGCAAGTACGTGATGGATGCCAAGCCCGCGCCCCGCGCCGGGCTGACGCTGTTCTGCAGCCGCGACAGCCTCGCCTGCCTGTGGACGCGCATCGTGCTGGCGGAGAAGGACGTGGACGGTGCCCGCATCGAGTGGGTCAACCCGGGGAAGCCCAACCACGACCTGCTGGTGCTGAACCCGACGCTGGACCTGCCGACCCTGGCCGACCGCGAGACGGTGATCCATCCGGCGGGGATCATCAATGAATACCTCGACGAGCGCTTCCCTCACCCCAAGCTGAGCCCCCCCGACCCGGCGGCCCGGGCCAAGCTGCGCATGGCCCTGCTGCGCCTGGAACGCGACCTGCTGCCCCTGGCGCAGCGCGCCCTGTCCGAGAAGGGGGCCGAGGGCAAGGCGGCGAAGCAGGCCCTGGGCGAGGCGCTGCTGGCCAGCCAGCGCATGTTCCCCGCCCGCGGCTGGTTCCTGGGGCTGGACTACAACCTGGCGGACTGCGCCTGGGCGGCGCTGTTCTCGCAGCTGCCGCAGCTGGGGCTGAAGATCTCCGGCGACGTGCAGCCGCTGCTGCGCTACGCCGAGCGCCTGCTGCACCGCCCGGCGGTGCGCAAGGCGATCGGGTGAGGCGGATCAGGCGAATGTCCCGTGGACATTCGCCCCGCCGAGCGCCCGGCCATGGATGGCCGGGCGGGGGGCGATCGTACAATCACGGCCTCGCCATGGATGGCGCCACCGTCGTCTCCCCTGGCTGCTACCATAGGCGCCATGAGCACTTCGCGTTCCCGCCGCCCCTACCTGATCCGCGCCATCTACCAGTGGGCCGTGGACAACGGCCATACGCCGCACCTGCTGGTGCAGGCCGACTACCCGGGCGTGGTGGTGCCGCGCGAGCACGTGCAGGACGGCCGCATCACGCTCAACATCAGCCCGATGGCGATCCAGAACCTGGGCCTGGAGCAGGAGCCGATCTGGTTCTCCGCCCGCTTCTCCGGCCGCGCCTTCGACGTGCAGGTCCCCAGCGGCGCGGTGCTGGCGATCTTCGCCCGCGAGAACGGCGAGGGCGTGGTGTTCGGCGAGGTGGAAGCGGCCCCGGCCACGGAAGACGGCGGCACGCCGCCGACGCCGCCCGAGCCGACGCGCCCCAAGCCGGGCCGGCCGCAGCTGCGCGTGGTCAAGTAGGCGGCGCTTCCCCGAGCCCGCAGTTCCCGCGCCAGCCGCTGCAGGTCCTGTTCGGGCATCGCGACCCATCCTCCGCCGGGACAGGCTCCGCTCTACCGCCCCGCGGAGGCGTCCGGCAAGCACTTGCCGGGATTGAGCAGGCCCAGAGGGTCCAGCGTGCGCTTGAGCGCACGCATGGTCTCCAGCGTGTCGGCCGCGATCTCCCAACCGACGTAGTCGCGCTTCTCGATGCCCACGCCATGCTCGCCGGACAGGGTGCCCTCCAGCGACAGCACCAGGCGGAACACGTCGTGCAGGCAGGCGGTGATGGCGCGCATCTGCGCCGGGTCCTCGGGGTCGGCCAGCAGGTTGACGTGGATGTTGCCGTTGCCGGCATGGCCGAAGTTGACGATGCGGATGGCGTGGCGGCGCGACAGTTCCCGCAGGCCGCCGATCAGCTCGGGGATGCGCGTCACCGGCACCGCCACGTCCTCGTTGACCTTCTTCGGCGCGATCTTGCGCAGCGAGGGCGACAGCACCTTGCGGCAGGCCCACAGCGCCTCGGCCTCGGCCGCCGTGGCGGCTGCCTTCAGCTCCACCAGGCCCGGGCCCGCCGCGGCGGCGCTGACCGCCGCCACCGCGGCCTCCAGCGACTCGGGGCTGCCGTCGACCTCGACCAGCAGCAGCGCGCCGGTGCCGGCGGGTACGCCGGTGCGCTGGTATTCCTCGGCCAGGCGCACGGCCTCGCCGTCCATCAGCTCCAGGGCGCAAGGGGTCTCGGGCTGGCCCATGATGCGCGACACCGCGCTGGCGGCGGCGGAAACGTCGGCATAGCAGGCGCGGAGCATGCGCCGCGCCTGCGGCTGCGGCAGGAGCTTGAGCGTGGCCTCGGTGATCACCGCCAGGGTGCCCTCGCTGCCGACCAGCAGGCGCGTCAGGTCATAGCCCACCACGCCCTTGGTGGTGGTGCAGCCGGTCTTCAGCGACACGCCGGCGCCGGTCACCGCGCGCAGGCCCAGCACGTTGTCGCGCGCGGTGCCGTACTTCACCGCGCGCGGGCCGCCCGCACAGCAGGCCAGGTTGCCGCCCACCGTGGAATAGCCGGCGCTGGTGGGGTCCGGCGCCCAGAACAGGCCGTGCTTGGCCGCCTCGGCCTGCACGTCGCCATTGAGCGCGCCGGCCTCGCATTCGATCAGGCGGTCTCCAGGAGAGAGGCGCAGGATGCGGTTCATGCGCTCCAGCGACAGCACGATGCCACCATGGATCGGCACGGTGGCGCCGGTGGTATTGGTGCCGCGGCCGCGCGTGACCAGCACGCTGCGGAACTCGTTGCAGGCCGCGACCAGGGCCTGCACTTCCTCATGGGTCTGCGCGAACACCACCGCCTGGGGCAGGGCCACGCGCTTGGAGTTGTCGTAGCCGTAGGGCAGGCAGTCGGCCGGATCGGTCAGCAGGCGCTCGCCGCCGAAGACCTCGCCCAGTCGGCGCAGCAGGCCCGGCGCCAGGGCGGTCATGCGCAGTTCCCCGGTCTGTGATTATTTATTACAAAATACATATTGAATTGTATAAATAATCCTGTCATGGCAGGACCAGCTTACACGGCGTCGAAGGCCGCGGTGATCCAGTCGGGACGGCCGGCACCGTCGAAGGCGACGACGTCGAAGCGCACCGGGCGATGTCCGTGCTCGGGGTGGGACGCAAGGTACATCTGCGTGGCCAGCACGATGCGCTGCTGCTTGCGCGCATCCACCGATTCGGCGGCGCTGCCGAAGCCCGGGTTGCTGCGGCTGCGGACCTCGATCACCGCGAGGGTGTCTCCGTCACGCATCACCAGGTCCAGTTCGCCGCCGCGGCAGCGGTAGTTGCGCTGCAGCAGCTTGAGTCCGCGCGACTGCAGAAGGCGCAGCGCGCGATCCTCGGCCTCGCCGCCGTTCACGGCACCGCGCCGACAGGCGCCGGCGACGTCTCCAGCAGGCTCAGGCCCTCGGGGCGGATTTCGGCGCACTGCAGGCCACGGCGGACCGCGCCGTTGCCGCCGACGCTGAGCAGGCCGGTCATGCCGGGCATGCGCGACAGCGATGCGCCCGGGTGCAGGGTGGAGGCGATGGCCTGTGCGTCGTAGCCGAAGGCGAACAGGCGCGGCTCGCGGCGCTGTCCGGCGAGGTCGGCCGCCTCGGCACGCTCCGCCGCGTAGTCGCCGGGCGCGAGGATCCAGGGCATGTCGCAGAAGCGCATGCCGGCGGTGTCGTTGTCGGGTCGCCCGCCGTAGGCCGCGGCCGTGGTGTAGACCGGCAGGTTGCCGGCGTAGTAGAAGCGCAGCATCGCGCCGATCAGGCGGGCGTCGATGTTGCGGGCGACCACGAACACCATGTCCACGTCGCTGCGGCGGGTGCCGGCATCCTTCTGCGTGCGCAACAGGTTGCGCACCGTGGCCGAGAAGTCCTTCTGGTTGACCGGGTAGCGCGAGGTCTCCACCACCTGCCCGCCCAGCGCCTGGAAACGCTGGCGGAAGGCGGTGTAGGTGCGCTCGCCCCAGTCGGAGCCCGGCGTCAGCACGATGGCGCGGCGCAGGCCCTGGCCGGCGGCATGCTCGGCGGCGGTGCGCGCCTCGTCCTCGGGCGCGAGACCGAACTGCAGGAAACGCGGCGGCGCCGGCTGCGATTCGTCCAGGTAGTTCAGCGCCAGCACCGGCACGGCCGGGCTGCCCTGCTGCGCCATGGCGGCGACGCTCTCCTTGCGCAGCGGCCCCACCACCACGGCGGCGCCGTCGCGCAGGGCCTGGGCGTAGGCGCCCAGGGTGGCATCGGCGCTGGCCGCGCTGCCGACGTCGTAGATGCGCACGCGGCCGGCGGCGCCGTTGCGGAAGTGCGCCGCCAGGTAGCCGTCGCGCACGGCCTCGGCACTGGCAGCAAAGGCCCCGCTCAGCGGCAGCAGCAGTGCGGTGCCGCCGGCATTCACCGGCTCGGCGGCCGGAACGGCCTGGCCGGGAACCGCGTCCGGGGTGGCGGCCGGCGGGGCCGCCGGCGTCGCGGTGGCCGCGGCGCCCTCATTGCTGCCGAACAGCGCGCGCGCCCGAGCTTCCTCGATGCGCGGCGCCAGCGACGGCAGGCCCGCGCTGGAAGCCGGCAGCGCCTTGGCCGCCTCGAAGGGCTGGTTCTTCAGCAGCAGGCTTTCGGCACGCAGCAGCTGCAGGCGCCCGAACTTCTCGCCGCCGAGGGCATTGGCGGGAATGTGCTGGGCCAGGCCCAGCGCGCGGTCGGCGTCGCGGGCAGCCACCGCCGCCTCCGCCGCCGCCAGCCAGAACTCCGCCGCCAGGGCCGGCGGCTGCGCCAGCGCGGAACGCTCGTAGGCCGCCGAGGCCGCGGCGTAGTCGCCGCGCAGCCAGGCACTGCGCGCCTCTTCCAGCGCCGGCGCGGGGCCGGGCGCGCCGGGCAGCGCGGGGTCTTCCGCCGCCGGCGTGCTGGCGCAGGCCGGCAGCAGCACCGCGGCCAGCGCGAGGAACAGCAGGGCCGGCGAATTGAACTTGGGCATGTCGCCTCGGGGCAAACGATAATGGGCGAAGTATGACATGCAGGCCCCTGTGGAGACGTCCGTGAACACCCCCGCCAACGCCGTCCAGCCCGGCCATCTCTACGTCGTCGCCACGCCGATCGGCAACCTCGGCGACCTGTCGCCCCGTGCCCTGGCGGTGCTCGGCGGCGTGGATGCGATCTGCGCGGAGGACACCCGCAACAGCGCCGCCCTGCTCAGCCATTTCGGCCTGCGCAAGCCGCTGCTGGCGCTGCACGACCACAACGAGGAGCAGGTGGCCGCGGGGCTGGTCGGACGGCTGGCCTCCGGCGAGTCCCTGGCGCTGGTGTCCGACGCCGGCACGCCGCTGGTGTCCGACCCCGGCTTCCGGCTGGTGCGCGCGGCCCGCGAGGCCGGCCTGCCGGTGGTGGCCCTGCCCGGCCCCTGCGCCGCCATCGCCGCGCTGTCGGTGTCCGGCATCGCCAGCGACCGCTTCCTGTTCGTGGGCTTCCTGCCCGCCAAGTCCGGCCAGCGCCGCGCGGCGCTGGAGGACCTGGCCAGCGAACCGGCGACGCTGCTGCTCTACGAGTCCAGCCACCGCATCGCCGAAGCGGCCACGGACCTGGCCGCCGTGCTGGGCACCCGCCGCGTCTGCATCGCGCGCGAACTGACCAAGCTGTTCGAGCAGAGCGAGGTGATGGCGGCCGCCGATCTGCCGGGCTGGATCGCCGCCGACGCCAACCGCGGGAAGGGCGAGTTCGTGCTGGTGGTGGAAGGCGCGGCGCGGCGCGAAGCCGTGGCGGGAGGCGCGGACGTGGCGCGCATCCTGCGCGTGCTGGTGCGCGAACTGGGGGCCTCGCAGGGGGCGAAGCTGGCGGCGGAGATCACCGGGCTGAAGAAGCGGGACCTGTACGAGATGTCGCTGACGCTCGGCGGCAAGGAAGAAGGCTAGTCACGCTTTTTTGCTCGGCGTTTGCACGCGGCCTGCACCCGTCCTGCAAGACCGGCCTCCAGAATCGGTGGACGTCCCCGAGGAGCCACAGACCCATGAAACGCCGGCGCTGGATCATGACCGGGCTAGTATCGACAGCCCTCGCGCTCGCCCTGTGGGCATTCTGGCTGGAGCCTGCGAGCCTGCGGACGCGCGAGTATTCCCTGGCATTGCCGGGCTGGCCACAGGCCTGCGATGGAATGCGTGTGGCCGTGCTCGCCGACCTGCATGTCGGCTCACCCTGGCAGGGGCCGGCGCAGTTGCAGCGGATCGTGCAGGCCGTGAACGCCACAAGGCCCGACCTGGTGCTGCTGGCCGGCGACTACGTCATCGACAGTGTAGTCGGCGGAAGCTTCGTGTCGCCGGAGCAGATGGCTCCGGAGCTGGGAAAGCTCTCTGCGCCGCTGGGCGTTTTCGCGGTACTGGGCAACCATGACTGGATGCTCGATGGCCCTCGGGTGAGCCGTGCGCTGGAAGCTGCCGGCATTCGCGTGCTGGAAGATGCCGCGCGGGCAGGGCTGCGCGGCGACTGCCGATTCTGGCTCGCAGGCGTGGGCGACTTCTGGGAGGCGAAGCACGACTGGCGACAGGCCCTTGCCGCAGTGCCGGAAGCAGCCCCGGTCCTGCTGTTCACGCACAACCCGGACGTCTTCGCGGAACTGCCGCCACGCGTCACGCTGGCCATCGCCGGGCATACCCATGGCGGCCAGGTGCGTATCCCTGGCGTCGGCCGGCCAGTAGTGCCCTCGCGTTACGACGAACGCTACGCGGCAGGCCATGCGGTGGAGGATGGCCGCCATCTCTTCGTGAGCACAGGCCTGGGCACCAGCATCCTGCCGGTGCGCTTCCTGGTACCGCCAGAGATCCCGCTCCTGCGGCTCAGGGCCGCGGTGCGCTAACGCCCCTGCGAACCGAACACCCGCTTGAGGATCTCGGTGGTGCGCGCGGCCGGGTTCTGGCGGATGCGCGCTTCTTCCTGCGCGATGGTGGTGAACAGGCCCGCCAGGGCCTGCTGGGTAACGTAGGCGTCGAGGTCGATGTTCTTCACGCCGGCCATCTTCAGCAGCGGGCCGTAGGACGAGGCCATCTGCTTGTACTGCTGGGTCACGCCGACGCGCTGCGTGGTGACCTGCACCAGCGGGTAGACCTTGGCGTAGATGGCGTCACTGGAGGTGCGGCGGAAGAACTGCGTGGCGGCATCCGGCGAGCCGTTGAGGATGGCGCGCGCGTCCTGGATGCTCATCTGGCGCACGGCGTTGCCGAAGATCTCGGCGACCTGCGGCACCGCCTGCTCGGCGGCGCGGTTCAGGGTGAGGTGGAAATCGTCCACCGTCTTGCCCTGCCCGAAATTGCGCAGGCCCTTCTCCAGCTTGGCCAGTTCCGGCGGGACCGGGATGCGCACGCCGGCATTGCCCCAGTAGCCGTCGTTGCGTCCGAGCTGGTTGATGGCCTTGGTGGTGCCCACCGCCAGGGCCTCGCGCAGGCCACCGACGATCTCGTTCTCGCCCAGGGGCGCCTGGCTGGCGCCAGGCTGGCCCATGGCGCCCAGCACCTGGCCCAGGCCCTGCTCGAAGTCCGCCGTGGCGCAGCCGGCCAGGGAGAGCGACAGGGCGACGACGACGATCCGCTTGTGCATGCCAGGATTCCTTCAAGGATGCATGGAGCCTAGCGCAAGCCGGCCGCCCGCGATGTCAGCAATCTGCCCGGCGGCCTGTCGAGGCCGTATAGTCGGCGGCAGGACCATCCAGGCCGCGGAGGCCGCCCGTGAACAACCTCGAAACCATCGAGCTCAAGGCCTTCCTGCCGGCGAAGGATTTCGCCCTGTGCAAGCAGTTCTACATCGACGCCGGCTTCACCCTGAGCTGGTCCTCGGAGGTGATGGCCCAGCTGCATGCCGGCAGCGCCACCTTCCTGCTGCAGGACTTCTACGTGAAGGAGTTTGCCGAGAACCTGATGATGCACCTGCTGGTGCCGGACGTGGAGGCCTGGTGGCGGCACATCTCGGCGCAGGACCTGCCGGGGCGCTATGGCGTGATGCTGCAGCCGCCGGAGGACCGCGACTGGGGCATCCGGGACTTCGTGATGAACGATCCGTCGGGGGGTGTTGTGGCGGATCGGACAGTCGATCGAGCCGTGAAAGCAAGTGCCAAGTGCTCGGGACCGAATGCTGAGCGGTACGCCGCCTTCGTACTTGGCACTCGGTCCTGAGCACTCAGCACTTTCTTCTAGAATTCCAGGTCCAGCGCTCCACACAGCCAGTCGCACAGTGGCGCGACATCCTTGTAGCGCTTCATCAGCAGCTGCGGCAGGCCCGGCGAGAGGATGTCCTCGTCGGACAGCGGGGTGCTGGCGATGAAGTCCTTGCGCTTGAGGTCGTCGATCAGCTCGTGGGCCGGGTCGTAGCCCTTGGGCGGGCGCGACAGCGAGTCGCCGCCCATCTCCCAGTGCCTGCGGAAGGCCGCCGAGCGGGTGGCCTGCTTCCAGCTGGCCGGGTTGTTCAGCAGGTAGTTGCGGATGCGCTTGAGGCTTTCGGGCTGGGGATGCCAGATGCCGCCGCCGGTGAAGCACTCCCCTGATTCCAGGTGCAGGTAGAGCACCGGCGCGTCGAGGCGGCCCATCGCCGCGTTGCCGGCATCGCCGCGCTGCATCGCCTTGGTGGCGGCGTGGTAGAAGGTGATGCCGACGTGGGTCTTGTAGGGCGTCTTGTCCGCGGCGAAGCGCGTGTCGCGGTGGATGCGGAACAGGGAACCGCCGACCGGCTTGGGGTTGGCGACGATCTGCTCGCTCAGGGAGCGCAGCGGGGCCTCCATGGCGGCGATCAGGCGCAGCGCCGGCCCGCGCACCTGCTCCTCGTAGCGGTCCTTGTTGGCCTGGAACCACTCGCGGCTGTTGTTTCGCTTGAGCGCCTTGAGGAACTTGAAGAGGTCCGGGGTGAAGTACGCCTCTGCCTTGGCCATGGCCTTCCCTGTCAGGAGTGATTTTTCTAACTTGCCAAGCCCGCGCGCCTGGCGCAAGTTTGCGGGACCAATCTACGGGAGCGGGACATGGCACAGGGCGTACGCGAGCAGGTGTCGGCGGAGGAATGGGCGCTGCGGGTCAACCTGGCCGCGGCCTACCGGCTGGTGGCGCTCTACGGCTGGGACGACCTGGTCTTCACCCACATCTCGGCACGCGTGCCGGGCCCGGAGGATCATTTCCTGATCAATCCCTATGGCTTCATGTTCGAGGAGATCACCGCCAGCTCGCTGGTGAAGATCGACCTGCAGGGCCGCAAGGTGATGGACTCGCCGCACCCGGTGAACCCGGCGGGCTTCACGATCCATAGTGCGATCCACGCCGCGCGCCACGACATCCAGTGCGTGATGCACACCCATTCGCTCAACGGCGTGGCGGTGTCGGCGCAGAAGGACGGCGTGCTGCCGATCTCGCAGCAGTCGCTGTTCGTGCTGTCGTCGCTGGCCTACCACGACTACGAGGGCGTGGCGCTGAACGAGGACGAGAAGCCGCGCCTGGTGCGGGACCTGGGCGACAAGGTCTTCTACATGCTGCGCAACCATGGCCTCCTGACGCTGGGCAACACCATCGCCGATGCCTTCCTGCAGATGTACATCTTCGAGGCCGCCTGCATGATCCAGGTACGGGCGCAGGCCGGCGGCGGCGAGCTGATCCCGATCGCCAAGCCGATCCTGGAAGGCATCCAGAAGCAGGTGCAGATGGTGACGCGCGGCCTGGGCGGCGCGCTGGCCTGGCCGGGGCTGCTGCGCAAGCTGGACCGGGTGAACCCCGGATACGCCGACTAGCTACTTCGGCTTGCTGCCGGTTTCGGCCGGCAGGTTGGCGGCCTGGGCCTTGATCTCGCCGATCATGGCCTTGCAGTCGTTGTCCTCGCCCAGGCCCAGCTCCACCGTCGGCAGCAGGACCGCCAGCGGGCCCACCAGCAGGCCCAGGGCGGCGGCGATGCCGCCGCGCGCCGCCAGGCGCTCCCAGTCCGGGCGGACGCTGGGGTCCTTGAAGCTGCCGCCGATGTTGATCGGCGCACGCAGCGAGGCCAGGCCCAGGCGCTTGGGCTTGGTATGGATGCGGTAGTCCAGGATCTCGTCGCGCAGGTTGATGCTGCCGTCGCCGAGGATGTTGGCCTCTCCGGTGTCCACCAGCAGCAGGCGCGTGCCGAGCAGGCCTTCCTTGAGCTCGAAGTCGCCGATGGCGCAGCGCACCTGCGTCTCGGAGGGCAGGCCGATGGCCGACAGCAGGGCCTTGCCGAATTCCAGGCCGGCGAGATTCACCAGCAGCGCGCTGAGGCGGCCCCGGTTCATGTAGAGCTTCAGCTCGCCGTCGCCGCTGCCCAGGATCTGGGCGGTGGAGTTGCCGTAGCTGTCGATGCGCGCGCGGCCGCCGATCAGGCCGGCGCCGTCCAGCGCGGGATTGCCGCGCACCAGGCGCTTGAGGTCGATGCGGCGGAAGTCGACGTCGGCGACCGCGTGCATCACCTCGCTGGCGCCGTCCAGTTCGATGTTTCCGGCGATCTGGCCCTCGCCCACGGTGAAGCGCAGCGGCTTGAGCGCGAGCACGCCCTGCTTCGCCGTCAGGTGCGCTTCCAGCCGGTCCAGCGGCAGGGCGCTCTCGATGCGTCCGGCTCGGTAGCGGATGTCGAGGTCGGCGGCGCGCAGCTTCGGCAGGTTGATCGGCTGGTCGGGCAGCACGCGCTCGCGGGCCTGCGCCTGGGCGCGCTGCTCCCTCTGCGCGTCGCTTTCTCCCTCGGCGCCGGCCTTGCCGGGTGTCGCGCCCACCAGTCCGCCGAGGTCGGCCAGCACCACCTGGTTCGAGCGCAGGTCCGCCGTCACCAGGCGGCGCTTGCCGCCCAGGTTCACCGCCAGTTCGCCGGACAGGTCGCTCTGTCCGACGCTGCCATTGAACTCGTGGAAGCGGATGCGCCCCTGCTGATAGTCCAGGCGCCCCCGCAGCTGGTAGGGCGCGGTCGGCGGCAGCGGCACGCCGGTAAGGCTGTAGAGATCGGCCAGGCTGTCGCCGTTCAGCTGCAGGTCGAGCTGCGCGCCGCCGAACTGCAGCGGCTGCAGCAGCGTGCCCTTGAGGAGGATGCGGGTGGCGCCGTTGACGACACTGAGGCTGAGCGGATAGGGCCGCTGCGGCTGGCGCAGCCCCAGCAGGGAACCGCCGACGAAATGGGCGGTGATCGGCGCCGCATCGTAGGTCCCGCGCGCTTCCGCATGCAGGCGCGGCTCGCCGTCCGCGGCGGCCTCGGTGCCCACCAGGATCTCGAAGTCGGCGTGCAGGCGCGGTTCCTTCACCAGGACGTGGCCGCCGCGGATCTCCAGGCGGTCGATCTCCAGCACCCAGGGACTGCCGCCGCCGGACTCGCGCCGCGGCAACTGCCAGTTCGGCTTGCCGTCCGGCCCCGGGCGCAGGTCCGCATCGGGCTTGTCGAGCTGGATGTCCATCAGGTGGATCTGGCGGCGCCACAGGGCCCAGGGATTGATGCGGATGGCCAGGCGCTCCACCTTCGCCATCCGGCTGTCGGCCGGGAAGCCTTCGGGATTGGAGACGGCGATGCCGTCCAGCACCACCCGCGGATGACGTCCGAGGTCCACGTCGATGTTCTGCACGGTGACGGGGCGTCCGAGGGCCACCGAGGCCCGGCGTTCCAGCAGCGGGCGGAACCAGTTCCAGTCGCCCAGCAGCAGCAGCGTTGCCAGCAGCAGCAGCGCCACATACAGGGTCCAGCGAATCCGGGGGCGTTTCTGCGTCATTGCTGTTTCCGCTTGGGCAGGCCGGGCTCAGGGTTGTGACAGCCGCCCGGGGCCGGTGTTCCCCTATCGGCGGCGCAGGATCCAGGCCTGTGCAGCATGCACCGGCAGCCACAGGACGATCCAGTGCAGGTTCTGCTGGGCTCCCGGCAGCAGCAGCAGGGCCAGCGCCAGGACGGCGCCGGCCGCCGCCGCCAGGGACAGGCCGCGCGCCGTGGGGCCTGCCACCGCGCCGGCACGAAGCTGCCGGAACCAGGCCGGCAGCAGCAGCAGGCACAGCGGGCTGAACAGCAGCAGGTTGCGGTTTTCCCACATGATCCAGTGGTCGGTCAGGAACCAGACCGCCAGCAGCACCAGCCCGCCCAGGCCGGCCGCGAGATTGAGCAGCAGCGCCAGGCCGAACAGGCCCCAGCGCGCGGGCGCGGCCTTGCGCAGATGCGACAGCAGGAGCAGCAGCGCTCCGAGGACCAGGCCCAGGACCGCCATCGCCGGCAACAGCGACGGCGGGCGCTCCGGTTCCGGCAGGCCGCCTTCCAGCACGCGCAGTTCGCCGCGCAGCAGCGGCCGCGAGCCGCCGCCGGCGGAGTCGAGGCGCGCCGTGCGCAGCGACTCCATCAGCACCATGGGCACGAAGCTCTGCTGCCAGCGGTCGATGGGCCGGTCTCCCCTCGCCGCCACCACCGCGTCCATGCCCAGGAACAGCGGCGGCACGGGGGACATCAGGCGCGTGGCCTCGAAACGGTAGCTGACCGGCGTGCGCTGGCCCTCGAGCTGGCGACGCAGCTGGCCGCCGGTGACGCGGTCGATGGCGTCGCGCACGCGCGTCGAGCAGTTGGAGAGGAAGTAGTCGTAGTGGTACTCCGCGTTCTCGGGACGCGCGTTCCAGTCCAGGAAGGCCGCCAGCTCGCGGCTCTGCGCCGCGTCCAGGTCCAGCTCCTGCGCCTGCACCCAGCGGCCTTCGTACTGGTACTGCGCCAGCGTATCCGCCAGCGGTTCCACCGCGAGGCGGTACTGCATGCGCCCGCGGGCGAAGTTCAGGAAGAAGTTCTTCTGGCGGAAGTCGAAGATGCCGTAGTTGTAGACGCGATCCTCGCCGTTGGCGACATCGCGCACCAGCAGGGCGTTGTGGCCGAAGCGCTGCCAGTACACCGGGCCGGGCGCGAAGGTCAGCAGCACGATCTGCGGCGCCGGGCGCTCCTGGGCCAGGGGCGCGGGCTCCTGGGCCCGGGCACCGTTCAGGGTCAGCAGCGCCAGCATCAGCGCGAGGATGAACGGGCGCATGGCGTTCAGGCGAGCGGCGAGACGATGCGGGGCATGCCTGGCGCACGATGCCGGCACGCGTCTTCGGCCCGTTTCAGCGTGCTCATGCCGGCGACAGCGTGACTTGAAACATGTGCACGCGGCGGCTGTCGGCGCGCTGCACGTTGAAATTGAAGCGCTCGATACGCACGCTCTCGCCGCGCTTGGGCATATGGCCGAAGCGATGCAGCACCAGGCCGCCGATGGTGTCGAACTCGTCCGTCGGGAATTCGGTGCCGAAATAGGCGTTGAAGTTCTCGATGGTGGTCAGGGCGTTGACCAGGAAGCGGCGCTCGTCCTGCTTGAGGATCAGCGCGCCCTCGGCCTCGTCGTACTCGTCGTCGATGTCGCCGACGATCTGCTCCAGCACATCCTCGATGGTGACCAGGCCGGCGACGCCGCCGTACTCGTCGGCGACGATGGCCATGTGGTTGCGCGACTTGCGGAAGTCCTTCAGCAGGACGTTGAGTCGCTTGGACTCGGGCACGAACACGGCCGGACGGATCAGGCGCTGCAGGTCGAAGGTGGCGGGATCGAAACCCTCGACGCCGGAGGAGAACTTGAGCAGGTCCTTGGCCAGCAGGATGCCCAGTACCTCGTCGCGCGAGTCGCCGGTGACCGGGAAGCGCGAATGACCGGACTCCACCACCACCGCCAGGATGCGGTCCAGGCGCCAGTCGGACTCCACCGTCACCATCTGTGCGCGCGGCAGCATCACGTCACGCACCTGGGTGTCGGCGCTGTCGAGGATGCCTTCGAACATCTCCTGCGCGTCGGCGTCGAGCAGCTCGCTCTCGCGCGCCTCCTGCAGCACCTCCAGCAGTTCCTCACGGGTCTGCGGGCCGCCGCCGAAGTTGTGGGTCACCCGGCGCCACCAGCGCTGCAGCGCGGTGCCGTCGGGCCTGGGACTATGTTCGTCGTTATCGTTCATAAGGGTCGGAGAAGCCCAGACGCTTCAGGATACGGGTTTCCAGCGCTTCCATGCGCAGGGCCTCGGAGTCTCGCTCGTGGTCGTGCCCCAGCAGGTGCAGGCATCCATGGACCACCATGTGGGCCCAGTGGGCACGGGCCGGCTTGCCCTGCTCGGCGGCCTCGCGCGCCACCACCGGCGCGCAGATCACCAGGTCGCCCAGTACCGGCAGGCTTTCCAGCTCCGGCTCGCCCTGGAAGGACAGCACGTTGGTGGGTTTGTCCTTGCCGCGGTACTGATGGTTCAGCTGGCGCGATTCCTCGTCGCCGACGATGCGGATGTTCAGCTCGCCCTTCTCCCGGCCGAGGGCGGCGAGCGCCCAGCCGCGCAGCGAGGCCGGCGAAGGAATGCCGGCGGCGGGAACCAGGCGCTGGATGCTGACTTGTGCCGGCATGGATCAGCCCTGCCCCTCGGCCTGCAGCTCGTGCTGCTCGTAGGCATGCACGATGGCCTGCACCAGGGGGTGGCGCACCACGTCTTCCTTCTGGAAGCGGGTGAAGGAGATGCCGGGCGTGGTGCCGAGCACGCGCTCGGCGTGGCGCAGGCCGGACATCTGGTGCTTGGGCAGGTCCACCTGGGTCATGTCGCCGGTGACCACGGCGACGCTGCCGAAGCCGATGCGCGTCAGGAACATCTTCATCTGCTCGACCGAAGTGTTCTGGGCCTCGTCGAGGATGATGAAGGATTCGTTGAGCGTGCGGCCGCGCATGAAGGCCAGCGGCGCGATCTCGATGACGCTCTTCTCGATCAGGCGCGCGACCTTCTCGAAGCCCATCATCTCGTAGAGCGCATCGTACAGCGGGCGCAGGTAGGGGTTGATCTTCTCGGCCATGTCGCCGGGCAGGAAGCCCAGCTTCTCGCCGGCCTCCACCGCCGGACGCACCAGCACGATGCGGCGCACGCGGTCGCGCTCCAGGGCCTGCACGGCGCTGGCCACCGCCAGGTAGGTCTTGCCGGTGCCGGCCGGACCGATGCCGAAGTTGAGGTCGTTGCTGGCGATCGCCTTCAGGTAGTTCTTCTGCTGCTGGCTGCGGCCGCGCACGACGCCGCGCTTGGTGCGGACCACCACCTCGCCGGTCGCCGCACGTTCTTCCTCGGCCGCCGCCGCGTCCAGTTCCGGGTCGGGGCCGTGCTCGGCCAGGGCCAGGTGGACGTGCTCGGTGGTGACGATGTCGTCCTCGGTCTGCGCGAACAGGTCGCGCAGCACCGACTCGCCGCGGGCGATGTCCGGACGGGCGCCGACCAGCTGGAAGCGGTTGCCGCGGCTGCGGATCTCGATGCCCAGGCGCAGTTCGATCTGCCGCAGGTGGGCATCGAAGGGGCCGTTGAGGTTGGCGATGCGCTGGGCCTCGTCCGGCAGCAGCTCCATGTCGAGCCGCGCCTGCGCCGGTGCCTTCTTCATGCCGCCACCGCTTCGGCCACCAGGCGGCCACGGAAGGAGTTGGGCTGCATTTCGGTCAGCTCGACGTCGACGAAGCGGCCGATCAGCGACTCGGGGCCGTCGAAGTTGACCATGCGGTTGTGCGAGATGCGGCCGGCGATCTGGCCGCGGCCGCGCTTGGAGACCTTCTCGACCAGCACGCGCTGGGTGCTGCCGACCAGTGCCTGCTTGAAGGCGTCGTCGAGCTGCTGGATACGCTGCTGCAGGATATGCAGCCGGCGCGACTTTTCCTCGAGGGGAACGGTGTCGCGCAGGTTGGCCGCCGGGGTGCCGGGACGCGGGCTGTAGTTGAACGAGAAGGCACAGTCGAAGCCGCATTCCGCGATCAGGTCCATGGTGCGCATGAAGTCGTCCTCGGACTCGGTGGGAAAGCCCACGATGAAGTCGGAGGACAGCGACAGGCCCGGCCGCGCCTGGCGGATGCGGCGGATCTTGTCGATGTACTGCGCACGGGTATAGCCGCGTTTCATCATGCCGAGGATGCGGTCGGAGCCGGATTGCACCGGAAGGTGCAAATAGCTCGCCAGCTTGGGCTCCTCGGCATAGGCCTCGATCAGGGAATCGGTGAACTCGGCCGGGTGCGAGGTGGTGTAGCGGATGCGCTCGATGCCCGGAATCTGCGCCACGTAGCGGATCAGCAGGGCCAGGTCGCAGAGGTCGGCGGTGTCGCCCATGCGGCCGCGGTAGGCGTTGACGTTCTGCCCCAGCAGGGTCAGCTCGCGCACCCCCTGCCCGGCCAACTGCGCGCACTCCAGCAGCACGTCGTCCAGCGGGCGGGACACTTCCTCGCCGCGGGTATAGGGCACCACGCAGAACGTACAGTACTTGGAGCAGCCCTCCATGATCGACACGAAGGCGGTAACCCCCTCGGCACGCGGCTCCGGCAGGCGGTCGAACTTCTCGATCTCGGGGAAGCTGACGTCCACCGCCGGCTTGCGCAGGGCGCGGGTGGTCTCCAGCAGCTCCGGCAGGCGGTGCAGGGTCTGGGGACCGAAGACGATGTCCACCAGGGGCTGGCGGGCCGCGATGGCCTGCCCTTCCTGGCTGGCGACGCAGCCGCCCACGCCGATCAGGCGGGCCGGATCGGCCTTCTTCCAGTCCTTCCAGCGGCCCAGTTCGGAGAACACCTTCTCCTGCGCCTTCTCGCGCACGGAGCAGGTGTTCAGCAGCAGCAAGTCGGCCTCGTCCGGATTCTGGGTGCGCTCGTAACCATGTGATTTTGCGAGCACATCCGCCATCTTGGACGAGTCGTACTCGTTCATCTGGCAGCCGTAGGTGATCAGGTACAGCTTCTTGGACATCGCGGGAGGCACAGCCGGGTGGGGCGCCGATTATACCGGAACCCCCTTTTTCAACGGGTTACAGCGCTTTTCAGCCGCTTTTCAGGAAGTTATCCAGATTGCGGCGGGCGGTGGCCCGGACCTTGCCCCGCAGCAGCGGGGTCCAGCCGAGCAGCAGGCCGGGCGTCCCCAGGGCCTGGCGCGACCAGCTCCAGAACCCGAAGCGGTCGTGGTGGACCGCGATCAGGCCGTCGCGGAAAGTGAATTCCGCGTCGATGCGGTTCAGCACCAGGCGGCCGGTGGCGGAGAAGCGGTAGTGCGCATCCCAATGCGCCCGGCCGGAGCGGTCGTCGGCCTGGATGCCGCTGTAGTCCAGCCTCCAGACGTCCGCGCCCCTGGACCGGGTGGCCTGGCAGAGCATGGCCCACATGCCGGCGGTCTCGCGCTTGCCGTGCAGGGTGAAGACCGGGTCCTGGAACTCCACGTCCGGCGCGTAGCAGGAGGCCATGGTGCCGGCGTCCAGCGCGGCGAAGGCGCGGTAGAACTTCTCGATGGTCTCGGCGTTGCGGTGCATGGTCTTTCCCGGAGGCTCAGGGCCGTTCGTGTTGCGCCCGCCGAAACATGAACCGCCCCTGCCCTGCGGTCAACAGGTTCCCGCCCGCACTTCGACAAGCTCCGTGCGAGCGGGAATTCCCCCACCGTTGGGGGCAGGCAGGAATCTCTAGTTGAACGTCTTCCCCTCTGCCGCCAGCTTCGCCAGCAGCGGCGCCGGCTCCCAGAAGCCGGGCGCGGACAGCGGGTTCTTGGCGAACTCGCGGCAGCGCGCGGCGACCTTGTCCAGGCCCTGCATGTCGGCGTAGAGCATCGGGCCGCCCAGGTGCAGCGGGAAGCCATAGCCGTTCAGGTACATCATGTCGATGTCGGAGGCGCGCAGGGCGATGCCCTCCTCGACGATGCGCGCACCCTCGTTGACCAGGGCGTAGACCAGGCGCTCGACGATCTCGCTGTCGGGGATGGCGCGGCGGGTGACGCCGGCCTCCTTCGACACGTCCAGGATGATCTTCTCCACTTCCGGGTCCGGATGCGCGGTGCGGTCGCCCGGCTGGTAGCTGTACCAGCCCTTGCCGGTCTTCTGGCCGTTGCGGCCCAGCTCGCAGATGCGGTCGGCAATCAGCGCACGGCGCATTCCGGGATGCTCGGCGTAGTGGCGCTTGCGGATGTACCAGCTGACGTCGTTGCCGGCGAGGTCGCTCATGCGGAACGGACCCATGGCGAAGCCCAGCTTCTCGATGGCGGCGTCCACCTGCTGCGGCAGCGCACCCTCCTCCAGCAGCACCAGGGCCTCGGCGCTGTACTTGCCGATCATGCGGTTGCCGACGAAGCCGTCGCAGACGCCGGCGACCACCGGCAGCTTCCTGATGCGGCGGCCGAGCTGCATCACGGTGGCCATCACGTCCTTGGCGGTCTGCTTGCCGCGCACCACTTCGAGCAGGCGCATGACGTTGGCCGGCGAGAAGAAGTGCAGGCCCACCACGTCCTGCGGGCGCTTCGTGAACAGGGCGATGCGGTCCAGGTCCAGCGTGGAGGTGTTGCTGGCCAGGATCGCGCCCCGCTTCATCACGGCGTCGAGCTGTTCGAACACCGCCTTCTTGACGTCCATGTCCTCGAACACGGCCTCGATGACGATGTCGGCCTGGCCGAGATCGGCGTAGGACAGCGTGGGCTGGATCAGCGCCATGCGCTGGTCCAGCTTCTCCTGCGTGAGCTTGCCCTTCTTGACCTGGTTCTCGTAGTTCTTGCGGATCACGGCCAGGCCGCGGTCCAGCGCCTCCTGCTTCACCTCGAGCAGGCGCACCGGAATGCCGACGTTGGCGAAGTTCATGGCGATGCCGCCGCCCATGGTGCCGGCGCCGATCACCGCGGCCGAATGGATCGGGCGCAGCGGCGTGTCGTCGGGGATATCCGGAATCTTGGCGGCGGCGCGCTCACCGAAGAAGGCGTGGCGCAGGGCGCGCGACTCGGGGCCGTTGACCAGGAACTCGAAGCCCTTGCGCTCCACCTCCATGCCCTCGTCGAAGGGCCGGGTGGCCGCAGCCTCGATGCATTCCAGGCACTTGAGCGGCGCCGGGAAGGGACCGGCCTTCTTCGCGACCTGGGCACGGGCCGCGGCGAAGAAGGCAGCGGCGTCCGGCTGGGCCAGCGCGCGGTCGCGCACGCGCGGCAGCGGGCGGGTGCCGGCGACCTTGCGGGCGAAGGCCAGCGCGCCGGCCAGCAGGTCGCCGGCGATCATCTCGTCGAACAAAGCGGTGCCGGCGAGCTTGGCCGCCGGCACCATCTCGCCGGTCACCACCATCTCCAGGGCGGTCTGCACGCCCACGAGGCGCGGCAGGCGCTGCGTGCCGCCGCCGCCGGGCAGCAGGCCCAGCTTCACTTCCGGCAGCGCGATCTGCGCGTCGCCCAGGGCCACGCGGTAGTGGCAGCCCAGGGCCAGTTCCAGGCCGCCGCCAAGGCACACGCCGGAGATCGCGGCCACCACGGGCTTCTGCAGGGCCTCCAGGGTCGCGATGATGTCGTGCAGGTTGGGCGTGGCCAGCATCAGCGGGCTGTTGAACTCGCGGATGTCGGCACCGCCGGAGAAGGCCTTGGGCGTTCCGGTCAGCACCACGGCCGTGATCGCCGGATCCCGGGCGGCCTGGGCCAGGCCCTCGGCAATGCCCTGGCGCAACGGCAGGCCCAGGCCGTTGACCGGCGGGCTGTTCATGCTGATGACGGCGATATCGCCCTCGCTGCGATAGGCGCAGACGGACATGGGGGTCTCCTCGTTCTGGAAATGGGTCGCTGTGAATCCTGAAGGCTAGCCCCGCCTCCCTTCATCATTCAAATGAATGATTTTGATCCCTTTCGATAAGGGCGGCTCATTGCTTGCCCCCGTGTCTCATGAGACACGGGGAGTTGCCATCGGCCCGATTGATGAAAGGGGATTCATGGAATTCATTGGCCTGATGGGCAGGGCCGGCCTATGCTCCCGCCCGCCATCCTTTGGAGGAGACCATGGACCTGAACTTCACGGCCGCGGACGAGGCCTTCCGCGCCGAAGTCCGCTCGTTCATCGAGCGGAAGCTGCCCGCCGACATCCGCCGCAAGGTGCTGGAGAGCCAGCGCCTGGTGAAGGACGACTACTACCGCTGGCATGTGCTGCTGCACGAGCAGGGCTGGGTCGCGGCCAACTGGCCGAAGGAATTCGGCGGCCCGGGCTGGAACGCCGCCCAGCAGCACATCTTCGAGGAGGAATGCGCCGATGCCGGCGCACCGATCCTCTCGCCCTTCGGCCTGCGCATGGTGGCACCGGTGATCATGGCCTTCGCCAGCCCCGCCCAGCAGCAGTACTACCTGCCGCGCATCCGCAGCGGCGAGCACTGGTGGTGCCAGGGCTACTCCGAGCCGGGCTCGGGCTCGGACCTGGCCTCGCTGCGCACCCGCGCCGAGCGCGTCGGCGACAAGTACATCGTCAACGGCCAGAAGACCTGGACCACGTTGGGCCACCATGCCAACTGGATCTTCTGCCTGGTACGCACCAATGCCGAGGCGCGCAAGCAGGAGGGCATCTCGTTCCTGCTGATCGACATGAACACGCCGGGCATCACCGTGCGTCCGATCATCATGATCGACGGCGAGCACGAGGTGAACGAGGTCTGGTTCGAGAACGTCGAGGTGCCGGTGGGCAACCTGATCGGCGAGGAGAACAAGGGCTGGACCTATGCCAAGTACCTGCTCGGCCACGAGCGCACCAATATCGCCGAGGTGGGCCGCTCCAAGCGCCGCCTCAAGCGCCTGAAGGAGATCGCCGCGCAGCAGCCCGGCTCCGACGGCAAGCCGCTGCTGCAGGACGTCCGCTTCCGCGACCGCATCGCGCAGGTGGAGATCGAGCTGATGGCCCTGGAGATCACCAACCTGCGCGTGATCGCCGCCGACATGGAGAAGCGTGCGCCCGGCCCCGAGGCCTCGCTGTTGAAGATCCGCGGCTCGGAGATCCAGCAAACGCTGACCGAGCTGATGATGCAGGCGCTGGGCCACGACGCCCTGCCCTTCCAGCACGCGGCGATGGACCCGGAGTATGCCGGCGAGGTCATCGGCCCCGGTTACGGCGTGCCGCTGTCGGGCCAGTACTTCAACTTCCGCAAGACCACGATCTACGGCGGCTCCAACGAGATCCAGCGCAACATCATCTCCAAGATGATCCTCGGCTTCTGAGGCTCCCGACATGAACTTCAATTTCAGCGAAGAGCAGCAGCAGCTGCGCGACACCCTCGACCGCTACGTGCGCAAGGACTACGGCTTCGAGAAGCGCCGCGGCATCATCCATGGCGACAGCGGCTGGAGCGCCGAGGTCTGGGCGCAGCTGGCCGACCTCGGCGTGCTGGCCGTGGGCCTGCCGGAAGAGCACGGCGGCCTCGGCGGCGGTCCCTTCGACACCCTGCTGGTGATGGAAGCCCTGGGCCGCGGCATGGTGGTGGAGCCCTACCTGGCCACCGTGGTGCTGGGCGCCGGGCTGGTGGCGCGCGCCGGCAGCGAGGAACAGAAGGCGGAAATCCTGCCTGCCGTCGCCTCCGGCGATCGGCGCCTGGCGCTGGCCCACCACGAGCGCGGCGGCCGCTACGACCTGTCACGTATCGAAACCTCCGCGCGCCGCGATGGCGACGGCTGGGTGCTGGACGGCCACAAGAGCGTGGTGCTGCACGGCGCCGCGGCGGATACGCTGCTGGTGTCGGCGAGGACGCCCTCTGGCCTCTCGCTGTTCCTGGTGGACGCCGGGGCTTCCGGCGTGACGCGCCGCGACACGCCGGCGCAGGACGGCCACCGCGTGGCCGAGGTGATGCTCAGGTCTGCGCGCGGGGACCTGGTCGGCGACGAGGGCGCCGCGCTGCCGCAGATCGAACTGGCGCTGGACCATGCCATCGCCGCGCTCTGCGCCGAGGCGGTGGGCGGCATGGCCGCGCTGATCGAGGCGACCGTCGGCTATCTCAAGACCCGCAAGCAGTTCGGCGTGCCCATCGGCAGCTTCCAGGCGCTGCAGCACCGCGCGGTGGAGATGTACCTGCACGCCGAGCAGGCCCGTTCCATGAGCTACCTGGCCGCCGACAAGCTCGGCGCGAGCGACGCCGCCGAACGGCGCCGCGCGATTTCCGGCGCCAAGGTGCTGGTGGGCAATGCGGCGCGCTACGTCGGCCAGCAGGCGGTGCAGCTGCACGGCGGCATCGGCGTGACCGACGAGCTGGCCGTGGGCCACTACTTCAAGCGCCTGACGATGATCACGCTGCTGTTCGGCGACGTGGATCACCACCTCGCGCAGTTCGGCGAAGCCATGTCGGCCTAGCTTCAGAGGTCCCGGCAAAGCCCTCTTCCGCGATCGGAGGAGGGCTTCTTCCTTGGGCACTCCCGCGAATGCCCGGGCTCCGGCGTTGCCCAGGCCGGCCCCGCCCCCCGGCGAGCGCCGGGAGGGACTTAGCGCATCGCTGCAATCGCGTCCCTCAGTTCCTGCTCGCCGAGACTGGGGTCGCCGCCCTTCGGCGGCATCTGCCCCTTGCCCCGGATGGCTGACTTGAGCAGGCCATCCGGCCCGCCGGCGGCCTTTTCGCGGGCAGCCCAGGCCGCCTTGTCGTGCGACTTCGGAGCCCCCAGCATCCCGCTGGCATGACAAGCTCCGCAGACCTGCGCCACGACCTGCGGGCCGCTGCGCGGCGCCGCCGGCGCGGCCACCGGCGTCAGGGCCGCCAGCTCCTGATCCGATGTCGCCACGAGGCCGACGGGGGCGATGCGCCGGGCGATCAGTTCGCGCTGCTGCTCCATGTCGGGCTCCTGCTGGCCGACGATGCGCGAGGCCAGCACCAGCCCGCCCGCCACCGCGTGCAGCAGCACCACGACCAGCGTGAAGCGGATGAAGAAGGCACGGTTCGAATGCTTGTCCAGGATGTCGATCGGCGGCGGCGGACCGGGCCTGACGTCCTTCGGATCAATGTCGATCGTCATCGCGCTTCCTATCCAGCGCCTCTGCCGCGCCGGCAGGCTCCAGGTAGCGGGCATCGTTGGCGTGGCGCTGCGAGCGCCGCTCCAGTTTCGCCGCCTCCTTGCGGCCCACCGGCTTGCGATCGGCCATCTCGGCCTCGTCGGGACCATCGCCCATGCCGGCGGTGGACCCGCTGCGGCGGAGCTGCGCATCCTGCGGCGCGCGGCGCGCGCGGACCGCGGGCGAGCGCGAGGGGTCGTCGTCCAGCAGGGTTTCAGGCGACAGGTCGTCGGCGGTCACGTGGCCGTCCGGTGTCTCGCCGCCGCTGCGGCCCAGTTCGGCGACCCGGGCGGCGGGAAACGGCCCGGCGCCACCCGGCTCTCCGGCATCGCGCTCCAGTTCCAGCGGAGCGGCGCCACGATTGTCGCGGCGGCGCTTTCGCGAGTAGGGCGCCGCGCCGCGCACGCGCTCGCGGCTCACTTGGAACCCCCGCCCGCCTTCTTGGGAGGCACCTTGGCGCCCTTCCTGCGCGCCTCCGACAGGCCGATGGCGATGGCCTGCTTGCGGCTGCGCACGGTGCCGCCCTTGCCGCCGGGCCCGCTCTTGAGCGTGCCGCGCTTGCGCCGGCGCATGGCGCTGGCGACGGTCCGGGCGGCGCCCTTGCCGTAGCGGCGGCCGCCGGATGATTTCTTGGTTGCTGCCATGTTGTCCTCCTTGACCTCGGTGTTGGGCTGCTTCCGGGGAGCCGCCTCGAATCCCATCAGGGCGAAGCGCCGCTGCGGGTCCATCCAGAGTTTCTGCGCCTGCCAGCCGGCCGCCGCCGCGAGCGCGACCATTCCGCCCGGCAGGTACTTGTGCGAGCTTTCGGTGTGAATCGTCTCGCCGGCAGCGAAGTGGAAGCGGCACCCGCCGATCCGGACCCATTGGTCACGGCGGCTGCGCAGGTGCATCTCGATGCGATGCAGGGCCTTGTCGTAGACCGCCAGATGCTCGAAGGCCGCCGTATCGAAGTCCGCGCCGTGCTCGCGATTCAGGCGCGCCAGCAGGTTGAGGTTGAAGCTCGCGGTGATGCCCTCGCCGTCATCGTAGGCGCGGCGCAAGGTAGCGGCGTTCTTGCGCAGGTCCACGCCCAGGATCAGGCGCCCGCCGGGTCCGGCGGCATCGCGGAACCGGCCCAGCAGGCGCTGTGCCTGGACCGGCTCGAAGTTGCCGACGGTGGAGCCGGGGAAGAACAGCAGCCGGCGCTCGGCAACGGGCAGGCCTGCATGGCACCAGGGCTGCGTGAAATCGGCGCAGACCGGCACCAGCGGCAGATGCGGCAGTGCCTGGCGGATGGCCTCGCGGCAGCGCCAGAGCACGCTGGGGTCGATATCCAGCGGCGCGTACCAGCGCGGGTCTTCCAGCGCCGACAGCAGTTCGCGCGTCTTGCAGCCGCAGCCTGCGCCGGGCTCGATCACTCCGGCCCCGGCGCCGGCGAAGCCGGCAATGTCGTCCAGGTCGCGGCTCAGGATTTCCAGTTCGGCGCGCGTGACGTAATAGTCGCGCGTCTCGCAGATGCGCTCGAACAGGTGCGAGCCCCGCTCGTCGTACAGCAGCCGGGTGGGCAGGCGCTTCTGCGGGCGCGACAGGTCGCCGACGATCTCGGCCAGGTCGGGATGCTCCAGGAACTCGACGGCCGGCGCGGATGCCGTTCCCCCCCTTACCAGCTCTTCGTCGCTCACCGGATGTCCCTCGCCAGCCGCAGGCCGCTGAACTGCCAGCGCGCCTCCGGCGGAAAGAAGTTTCGGTAGCTGCGCCGCCAATGGCTGGGCGGCGTGGCGCAGGAGCCGCCGCGCAACACCAGCTGGTTGCACATGAACTTGCCGTTGTACTCGCCCACCGCCCCCGGCGCCGGCCGGTAGCCGGGGTAGGCGGAATAGGCGCTGCAGGTCCAGGCCCATGCGCCGCCGTACCAGGCGCCGTCGGACAGGCCCGGGTGCAGGCGCGGCGGCGCGTCCTGCGGCGCCGGAGCCGGCTCGGCCGCCAGGGCCTCCCACTCCTGCTCGCTGGGCAGCCGGGCACCGGACCAGCGGGCGAAGGCATCGGCCTCGTAGTAGCTGAGGTGGCAGGCGATGCCGTCGGGCTGCAGCGGCTGCGGGCCCGCCAGCGTGAACTCGGAGCGCAGGTCGCGCGACCAGTACAGGGGGCGGCGCCATCTGTGGCGCTGCACGGTCGCCCAGCCATCGGACAGCCACAGTTCCGGCCGCCGGTAGCCTTCATCCTCGATGAAGCCACGGTACTCGCGGTTGGTGACGGCACGGGAGGCGATCTCGTAGGGCGCCAGCAGCACGACATGGCGCGGCTGTTCGTTGTCGAAGGCGAAACCTTCGCCTTCGTGGCCGCAGGCGACTTCACCGCCGCCGCGCAGCCAGCGCAAGGGTGCCGCGGCCAGTGCCGCGCCTGGGGCAGCGATGCGGCCATAGGCCGGCAGCAGGGGATTGCGCGACAGCAGGTGCTTGATGTCGGTGAGGATCAGTTCCTGGTGCTGCTGCTCGTGATGCAGCCCCAGTTCGACCAAGGCCCGCAGCGACGCGGAGAGGGGTCCGGAAAGCACGTCCAGCATCGCCCGGTCGACCTGGGCGCGGTACTGCATGACTTCGCGCAGCGAGGGCCGCGTCAGCAAGCCACGGGCGGCACGCTCGAAGGGCTTGCCAAGACGCTGGTAGTAGGAATTGAAGAGATCCAGGTAGCGCCGGTCGAACGCGCGGTAGCCCGGGCGGCGGGACAGCACCATGGTTTCGAAGAACCAGCTGGTATGCGCCAGATGCCACTTGGCGGGGCTGGCATCCGGCATGCTCTGGGCAGCGGCATCCTCCGGCGACAGCGGCGCGCACAGCGCCTCGGTCACGGCACGTATCCGCTGGTAGCCCAGGCCCAGCGCCACGGCTTCCGTGGCGGTCCTGGCCGGGGCCCGGCCGGCGGGCGGCCTGCGGCCTGCGCTGCTGCGCAATGCGATGGCGGTCATCGGCGCCCTCCTTGGCTCTCGACTCCGGCCTGGGATGCCGCAAGAGGCGTGCCCGGGCGCCCGGCGGGCGCAGGAGACGCCCGGGGCAGGCTTCAGTGCTTGGCCGGACCGGTACGGGTGGGCGTCACGCGCGCCGGCGGGTCGGAGGCCGGGAAGCTGTCGTCCAGCGCGTCGTCGAGTTCATCGACGCGACCACCGGTCTCCAGCGCTTCCTTCTGCGTGCGCTTGGGCTTGGGCTGAGGAGCGTTCGGCTTGGCGTGCTTCTCGCTCAGCTCGCTGTTGGAGTCCAGGCGGCGTTCCAGCTCGATCTTGCGCGCGCCGGGGCCGAGGTTCTGTTGCTGGGCCATGGGTCTCATCCTTGAGTTGCGACAGGGTCGCCGCCCTATTCCGACCCCGTGTCGCCGGTCGAGTTTCATGGCCCCGGGATTGCACAATCCGGCGGGCGGCCAGCGCCGCCATGCAAACTGCGGCGGCCTAGGCCGCCACCGCTTCCTCCAGCTCCGCCAGCCCGTTCTCGATGTGGTCCAGCAGGCGCTGCAGGCTGGGCAGCGTGCGGCGGCAGCCGATCAGTCCGAAGTCCACGAAGTCGTGGCGGCTGATCACGGTGATGTTGAAGGCGAACCCGTCGATGATCAGCGAGGCCGGGTACATGCCGTCGAGCTTGCAGCCCTGCCAGTACATGTCCTGGCGCGGGCCGGGGACATGCGAGATGACGAGATTGGCCGGCACCCGTCCGGGCGCCAGGCCGGGCGCCAGGCCGGCGAGCATGCTCAGTGCGCCGGGCACCAGCTGCGCCACGGCATAGGCCTGCAGTTCGGCGGGGCTGAGCTGCTTGAAGCGGGCCTTGCTGTAGTCCATGCAGGCCTTGATCGACTGCAGGCGCTCGAGCGGGTCGGCCAGATGCGTGGCCAGATTGACCATGGCGAAGGCGATCTCGTTGCCGGAGTCGCCGTCGTCGCGGCGGATCGACACCGGCACCACCGCGACCAGCGGCTGGTCCGGCAAGGCGTTCAGCTCCAGCAGGTAGCTGCGCAGCGCGGCGGCGCAGACCGCCAGCACCACGTCGTTGACGGTGCCGCCGACCGCGGCCGCCACGTTGCGGAAGCGCGGCGTGGCGTAGGACTGCGCGGCAAAGCGCCGCGAGGCGGTGATCGGCTGGTTGAGCAGGCAGCGCGGGGCCTGCGTGCTGGTGACCACGTCGGGGTTGCCATGGCGGCGGTCCTGCCAGGTCTGCTTGAGGTGATTGAAGACGTTGGGCACGGCGGACAGGCCGCTGCGGCTCAGGCCCGACAGCACGCCCAGCGGGCTGGTGGCGGCACCGGAGATCGGCATGGCCGCCTCGCGCCGGCGCGGCGCCATTTCCCAGGTCGGCGGCATGCGCGCCGACTCCTCCGGGCTCTCGGACATGGACTTCATGATCAGGCGCATGGCCGCCACGCCATCCACCACCGAGTGGTGGATCTTGAAGAACACCGCGATGCGGCCGTCCTCCAGCCCCTCGATCAGGTACATGCGCCACAGCGGATAGGCCCGGTCCAGGTGCTGGGAATGCACGCGTGAGCACATCGCCAGCAGCTCGCGGATGCGGCCCGGCTTGGGCAGGGCCAGGTGTACGAGATGCTGGTTGATGTCGAAGGTGCTGTCGGTCTCCCAGAAGCTGAGGCCGAAGCGGCTCTGCGGCCGCAGGTTGAAGGGCCGGGAGGCCTGCACCGACTGCAGCAGCCGCGCCGCCAGCTGCGCCGCGAAGTCCGGCGGGGCGTCCTCCGGCGGCTTCAGCATCATCAGGCCGCCGACATGCAGGGGCATGTGGCGGCGCTCCATCAGCAGGAAGGCGGTATCGGTCGGGGACAGGCGCTGCACGGTTTCTCCTCCCGCGGTTGTTTTGGCGAAGCCCTCGCAAGGGCCGGGCCAAGAATGCACGTCATCTGCGCATCCTGTCGTGACGAATAAATAACCGACCGTTCATCAGGGGGGGATGGCTCTCGCGGAGAGCCGCCGGACGCCCGCCGGCTCAGCGGCGTGCCAGGAACACGTCCTCGATGATCTGGCGCACGCGCTCGGTGGCCGCCAGGTCCACACCCAGCTTCTCGGCGCTCTCCAGGGCCGCCGTCAGGTCCTTGCGGCCCAGGGCGCCGAAGGGCGCGAAGGCCTTGGCCAAGGCTTCCGGCCCCATGGCGGCGACCTTGTCGCGGTTGCCGATGAAGGCTTCCATCTGCGGCGTGACCACGCCATTGGAGCGCCCCACCTCGATCAGCATCTCCAGCGTCAGCCCGCCCGCCCTGGCCAGGCGCGAGGCTTCGTCGATGGCGGTGAAGGCGGCGTAGGTCATGATGTTGTTGCAGAGCTTGAGTGCCGTGCCGGCACCGACATCACCGGCATGCACCTGCTTGGCCGAGGACGTGGCGAACACCGGCTGGCAGCGCGCGAAGGCTTCCGCCGAAGCTCCGACCATGTAGCACAGCGTGGCCGCCTCGGCGCCGCTGGCGCCGCCGGTGATCGGCGCATCCACCAGGTGGATCCCGCGCATCTGCGCATGCCGGGCCCAGCGCAGCATGGCTTCGTGGGTCACGGTGCTGTGTACGGCAACGAGGGTGCCGGCCGGCGCCTCCAGCAGGCCGCGGCCGCTGCCGGCGCTGCCGTAGAGCAGTTGCTCCACGTCCGGAGTATCGCGAACGCAGATGCCGATATGGCTGCACTCGCGCACCAGGTCCGCCGGCGTATGCGCTCGCTGGGCGCCGAGCTTCACCAGCTCGGCCACCGGCCCCACCTCCACATCGTGGACCCAGACCGGCCGGCCCAGCTTCAGCAGGTGCCTGGCAATCGGCTTGCCGATGTTGCCGAGGCCGACGAATCCAACGCCGTCACTCATGGAGAGGAGTTCTCCAGCAGCTTGGGCGTGGGCATCTGCGGCCTCACTTCCATGAACTCCACGGCTACCCCGGCGGGCAACTCGAAACAACCGGCGATGGCCTCGCCGACCACGTCGGCGGTGGTCATGCCGTCGAACTTCGGCCCCTTCTCCAGCCAGGCGCCCATGGCTTCCGGCAGGGCGGCGGGATCGAAGTTGGCGATGCTGCCGGTGGCCACGGCGCCCGGGCTGAAGACCGTCACCAGGATGCCGTCCTTCTTCACTTCCTCGCGCAGTTCCTCGCTGAACTTGTCCATGGCGGCCTTGGAGGCCGAGTACAGCGCCAGATGGGCGAACTCGTTGCCGTGGCGCACGGTGGCGGAGGAGATGTTGACGATGCGCCCACCGCCGGCCGCGCGCAGGCGGGGAATGGCCAGCTGGCAGGAGAACACCGTGGCGAGGAAGTTCACGTCGACCATCTTGCGCACTTCCGCCTCGGGCATCAGCTCGATGCGGCGCGCGAACTGGAAGCCGGCGTTGTTGATGACGCCGTCGATGCGGCCCCACCTGGCGATGACCGCATCGAGTGCCTTCTCCATGCCCGCCTTGTCGCAGACATCGACGGCGGCAGTGAAGACCTGGGCGGCCGGCAGCTGGGCGGCGGCCTCCTTGAGGCCCGCCTCGCCGCGCGCCAGCAGCGCCACCCTGGCACCACGCGACGCCAGCACCTGGGCGGTGGCGAAGCCGATGCCCTTGGAGGCTCCGGTGATGACGATCACCTGACCCTGAACCTTGGATTGCATTGTTGTTTTCTCCCCTGTCACCAAAGTTAACCGTTCGCATCGGCCTTGTCGAAATGCGATTCCCGCCGCCGGCGGGCCTCCTCCCGCGCCTCGACCCTTCGATCCGATCGGGGCCGGGCGCGAATGGACCGCGAGGCCGGCTTGTCTCAGGCCCGCATCAGCGAGCCGCCGTCCACGTTGAGGATCACGCCGGTAACCCAGCTGGCGTCGTCCGACAGCAGGTAGGCCAGGGCCTTGGCCAGGTCCTCCGGCGTGCCGAGCCGGCCCAGGGGCATCTGCGCCACCATGCCCTGCAGGTACTCCTCCGGCACCTTGGCGCGCAGCGCCGCGGTGTCGGTGGGACCGGGGGCGATGCCGTTGACGCGGATGCCTCGCGGGCCCAGCTCGCGGGCCAGCACGCAGGTGATGCCGTTGATGGCCAGCTTGGTGAAGGAGTAGTAGTCGTAGTGCATCCAGGCCGCGGTGGAGGACTGGTTGACGATGACGCCGCCCTTGGGCATGTGCGGAGCCACCGCGCGGGTCATGACCACGGCACCGAGCATGTTCACGGAGATGACCTTGTTGAGGTACGCCAGGTCCACCGTCATCAGCGGGTTGAAGTCCAGGTTGCCGAACATCGCGGCGTTGTTGACCAGGTAGTGGATCTCGCCCCAGCGCTGCGCCACGTCCTTGACCAGCGCAGCGGCGGAAGCCTCGCTGGAGACGTCCACCGAGGCGAAGAGGGCCGTGCCGCCGGCCTTGGCGATCTCGTCCACCACGCGCTGGCCCTGGACGGCGTTGATGTCGGCCACCACGACCCTGCAGCCGAGAGCGGCGAGATGCTTCGCGTAGCCCTCGCCGATGCCCTGGCCGGCGCCGGTGATGATGGCGACCTTGTTCTTGAAAGTGCTCATGCTTGATCCCTCAGTGAAAGCCAATCCTTGCAGCGGCCGTCCGTACTGGGCTTGTCGAAGTGGGAACGGCCGCAGGTAACGGACCGTTCACCCTTCGACAGGCTCGCCTGGAGGCCCCTGCTTCCGGCAGGGCGAACGGTCTTCCGGGTGTGGGCAACTCAACTCCCTCCCTGGTCCGCCGGCAGGTGCACCACCAGCCCCTGCATCTCCTCCGTCACCGTGATCTGGCAACCGAGGCGGCTGTTGGCCTTGCGGTGCGTGACCGACTCCAGCGTGCCCAGTTCGCCGGCCGCGGCCTCGGGAATCCTGCCTTGCCACTCCGGCGGGATGTAGCAGTGGCAGGTGGAGCAGGAGCAGATGCCGCCGCACATGCCGATGACGCCGGGCACCATGTTCAGCGTGGCACCCTCCATCAGGTTCATGTGGGCGTCCACGTCCACCTTGTGCTCGGTGCCGTTGTGCTCGATGTAGGTGACTGCAACCATGTTCGTCTCTCGTGGAAATCAGGCGGGAATCGCGACGGTCTTGGTCTCGAGGTATTCCTCGAAGCCCTGCACGCCCATCTCGCGGCCGATGCCGCTCTGCTTGTAGCCGCCGAAGGGCGAATCCGGGGCGAAGAAGTTGGCGCCGTTGATGTTCAGGGTGCCGGTGCGGATCTGGCGCGCCAGGCGCAGCGCGCGCTGCGGGTCGGCGGAGTAGATCGAGCCCGACAGGCCGTAGATGGAATCGTTGGCGATGCGCGCGGCGTCGGCGTCGTCCTTGTACGGGATCGCGACCAGCACGGGGCCGAAGATCTCCTCCTGGGCGATGCGCATGTCGTTGGTGACATCCGCGAACAGCGTAGGCTCCACGAAGAAGCCCTGATCCAGGCCCGCCGGCTTGCCGCCGCCGCAGACCAGGCGCGCGCCCTCGCGCTTGCCGGTCTCGATGTAGTCCAGCACGCGCTGCTGCTGCCGGGCGCTGATCAGCGGCCCCATGATCTGCTGCTCGCGGAACTGGTCGCCCGGCTGCACGTAGCCGAACATCGCCTTCAGCGTCTGCACGCCTTCCTCGTAGCGCGACTCCGGTAGCAGGATGCGGGTGGTGATCGCACAGCCCTGGCCGGCGTGGTAGCAGACCGCCAGGCCCGACAGCAGCGCGGTGCTGAAATCGGCGTCGTCGAGGATGATGTTGGCGGACTTGCCGCCCAGTTCCAGGAAGACACGCTTGAGGGTGCCGGCGGCGCTGGCCATGATGCGCCGGCCAGTCTGCGTGGAGCCGGTGAAGGAGACGATGTCCACGCGCGGATCGGCCACCAGCTTCTCGCCGATGGCGGCAGGATCGGAGGAGGTCAGCACGTTGAAGACGCCCGGCGGGATGTCGGTCTTCTCCGCCACCACCTTGCCGATGATCGTCGCCGTCCAGGGCGTGTCGGGCGGGGACTTCAGCACCACGGTGCAGCCGGCGGCCAGGGCGGGAGCGACCTTGGCCATGTTGATCTGGAAGGGGAAGTTCCAGGGCGAGATCGCGGCCACGACGCCGCCCGCTTCCTTCCACACCAGGCGCTTGCTCGGCACGCCCATGGTGTTGGTGACCGGCAGTTCCTGCTCCCAGTCGTAGCGGTCGATGAGGTCGATGACGTAGTCGAGGATGCCGATGGGCCCGTCGCCCTGCGGGCCGTTCGCGGTGATGGCCATCGGCGCTCCGACCTCGGCCACCGCCTGGGCGCGCAGCGACTCGGCTTCGGCGCGCAGGCCATCGCGCAGCTGCGCGAGGCATTTGCGGCGCCGCTCGCGGTTGGTGGACCAGTCGGTGGTGTCGAAGGCACGGCGCGCGGCGGCGATGGCCAGCTCCGCGTCGTCCAGTCCGGCGTCGGCGACGTGGCCGATCACCTCGCCGGTGGCGGGATTGAGGTTGGCATAGCGCTTGCCGCTCCTGGCCTCCACCAGCCTGCCGTCGATCAAGAGGCGCGGTTCGCCGATGCCGGCGTCGTTTGCGGAACTACCCATGTGCGGTCTCCAAGGCCGGCCGGGGCCGGAACAAGTAAAGGCGGGCCAGCAGCAGCGTGAACAGCAGCAGCCACAGGCCGTTGTAGGCGTAGACCTGGCCCAGCTTCGCGCCGCTCTCGGGCCAGCTCAGCGTCGCCTGGGTCAGGTAGAAGAACATCGCGTAGGCCATCATCCCGGACATGAAGGTGGCCAGGGATCGATAGCGTGCGCCGTCCTGGCGGCGGCGCAGGAACACCGCCAGCGACAGCAGGTAGAACCAGCCGAAGAACCAGGTATCGAGCTCGTTGAGCAGGCGCAGCCACAGCGGCGCCTCCGCGTAGATCGGCTCCACCTGCGCGTAGCCCAGCCAGGCGCGGCCCACGGCGCTCCTGGAACACTCGCCCTGCGGGCCCTGCGCCAGCCCTTCCCAGCCGCAGCCGAGCAGGAACAGCGGCATGTAGACCAGCGCCGTGAAGGCGGCAAAGGCGAACAGCCCGATCAGCACACGGTCCAGCACACGCGACATGGGCCCTGTCTCCTCCGGTTCGCGGGCCGGTCGTGGCCGGGCCGCATAAACATTGCTGTCGAAATGTTTATGCAGACTATCGGAGGGTTCCCGGGCCGCCAATACGCCGAATGGGCGATACCCGCCGAACGGTGTTTTCCCCAATATCGCGCCATCGCATGAAAAGCCCGGGAGAACGGCATGGCGAAGTGGGAATGCACGATTTGCGGCATGGTGTACGACGAAGAGAAGGGCGACCCGGACCACGGCATCGCGCCCGGCACGCGCTTCGAGGACATCCCGGACGACTGGACCTGCCCGGATTGCGGCGCGACGAAGGACACCTTCGAGAAGATCGGCTAGCGAAAGCTGTCGCTCCCCGCTCCCGTCGGGAGAGGGGCTGGCGAGGGCATGGATGCCCGAGGTAGGGCAACGCAGGAGCAGTTGCCGAATGTGAGGGGCGCTGCCCGGCGGAGCAGATGTGCTCATTGATCGTGAGCCCTTCATCCGGCGCCAACGCGCCACCTTGTCCCGGAGGGAGAAGGGCAAAAGCGGGAGGAGAACATGAGCGAGAAGACGGGCGGCACAGGCCGCCGCGGTTTCCTGAAGCAGCTCGGCATGGCCGCCGCCGGCGCGGCGGCCTTCGGTGCCGAAGCCGCCGCGCCCAAGCCGCGCAGGGATGTGCGCCGCTGGGACGCGACCACGGACCTGCTGGTGATGGGCTCCGGCGCCGGCGGCATCTCCGCGGCCCTGGAGGCGCGCCGCAGCGGCATCCAGGCGATGGTGCTGGAGAAGTTCCATGTCCCGGGCGGCTCTTCCAGCCTCTCGGGCGGGGTCTGCTACCTGGGCGGCGGCACGGCCCTGCAGAAGGCGCTGGGCTTCACCGATACCGTGGAGGACATGTACCGCTACATGATGGCGGCCAGCGGCCTCTACGCCGACGAAAAGAAGATCCAGCTCTACTGCGAGGGCAGCGTCGCGCACTTCGACTGGCTGGTGGCCAACGGCGTCCACTATGCCCGGAAGTTCTCCGAGGAGAAGGAGATCTCGATCCCCGACGGCTCGCTGTACTACTGCGGCAGCGAGCTGGTGCACCCCTACCGCGAGCAGGCCCGCCCCGCGCCGCGCGGCCATGTGCCGCCCTCGCCGCATCTGATCGGCGGCCGCGACCTGATGAAGGCGCTGACCCGGGCGGCGCTGGATGCCGGCGCGCAGCTCAGGCTGCGCTGTTCCGCCGAGCGCCTGATCCTGGAGAGCGACGGCAGCGTCGCCGGCGTCAGCGCCACCGACGAGAACGGCAGGAGCATCCACATCCGCGCGACGCGCGGCGTGGTGCTGGCGGCCGGCGGCTTCATCCACAACCGCCCGATGCTGGAACGGTTCGCGCCCGAACTGGCGCGCTGCTCCGTGCCCTGGGGCCGCGCCGGCGACCTGGGCCAGGGCATCCTGATGGGGATGGCGGTGGGCGGCGCGGTACAGCGCATGCACCATGGCTTCGTGATCCTGCCGATGTATCCGCCGGAGACGATCCTCAACGGCATCCTGGTCAACTCGCGCGGCCAGCGCTTCGTGCCCGAGGACGGCTACTACGGCCTGGTGGGCCATGAGATCGCCTTCAAGCTCGACGACGGGCAGGCGTACATGATCGTCGACAAGCCTCATGCCTTCGCCTGGAAGGACTTCCGCTTCAACGTGGCGGCGGAAGGCGCGACCATCGCCGAACTGGAGGGCAGGCTGAAGCTGCCCGAGGGCTCGCTGCAGCAGACCGTGGAGTACTACAACCGCCATGCGAAGGACCGGCGCGATCCGCTGCTGCACAAGGCGGAAAAGTACCTCGCACCCCTGAAGCAGGCGCCGTTCGTGGCCTATGACGTGGGCCTGAAGAATACCTTCATGCCGGTGCACACCTTCGGCGGCCTGCAGACCAACACCGACGCCCAGGTGATCAATGCCTGGGGCGACCCCATCCCGGGCCTCTACGCCAGCGGCCGGACCTCCGCCGGCCTGCCGGTGGCACCCTACATCGGCAGCGGCGTGTCGATCGGCGACGGCACGTTCTTCGGCCGCCGCGCCGGCCGCCATGCCGCCGGGAGGAAAGCATGAAGCACGCGATCGTTGCCTCCGCCCTGCTGGCGCTGTCGCTGGGCGCCGCCGCCGAGACGCCGAAGGGTGACGCCGAACGCGGTCGCCTGGCCTTCGGCCAGTGCCGCACCTGCCACTACCCCGAGAAGACCTATGGCGACCACAACGGCCCGAACCTCTACGGCATCTTCGGCCGCAAGGCCGGCTCGGTGGCGAGCTATGCCTACTACTCGGAGGAGATGAAGAAGGCCGGCTTCGACTGGACGCCGGAGCTTCTGGACTTCTGGCTGGCGAACATGGGCAAGTTCCTGCCCGGCAGCACGATGGTGGTATTCCAGACCACGCCGCAGCAGCGTGCCGACATCATCGAGTACCTGAAGCAGTTCAAGGATTAGGCCTTCTCCAGGTCGCGCAAGGAATCGTCGCGCCGGCCAAGGCCGGCATGACGCATTTGGATTTGACCTCAACTTGACTTGAGGTCTTAGGATCGCCGTCACGTAACCACTACGGAGGATGGCGGCGATGGACGAGAAATTCCGGCTGGGACTGATCTACGGCAGCACGCGGCCGGGGCGGCTCTGCGACACGGTGGCGAACTGGGCGATGGCCCAGGTCCGCCGGCACCCGGCATTCGAGATCGAGGTGATCGACCCGGCACGGCTGCGGCGCGACGCCGATGGCCGCCTGGACGAGACCGACGTGGGACCGCGCATCGCGCTGGCCGACGCCTTCCTCGTGGTGACGCCCGAGTACAACCACGGCTATCCGGCGCCCCTGAAGGAACTGCTCGACGCCAGCTACGAACCCTGGCAGGCCAAGCCGGTGGCCTTCGTGTCCTACGGCGGCGCTTCCGGCGGACTGCGCGCGGTGGAGCAGTTGCGCCAGGTGTTCGTGGAACTGGATGCCGTGACGCTGCGCGAGACGCTCAGCTTCACGGAAATTTGGGAGCAGTTCAGCGCCGCTGGCGATCTGCGGTCACCGGAACGGGCGGTCCGCCGCATGGACAAGCTGCTGGCGCGGCTGCAGTGGTGGGCGGGAAGCTTGCGGGATGCACGGAACCGCCGACCGCTGCAGCAGGCGGCGTAGGAAAACCCGGCCGCAGATATCCACAGGACCTGTGGACAACGCTGTGGACGGTTGGCGCCAGCCCCGCCAGATGCGGGTTTTTTCCGTGTATGAATAAAAAATGACCGTTGCGCGAACCCCGGGGAGGGCCTGCTAGAATCCGGCGCGCCTCCCTGGCTCCCGACCATTCCCCATGTCCCCGAATCCGAACAAGCCGCTGTCCCCCCTGCCCTCCCTGATCTTCTCCTCGCGCTGGCTGCAGCTGCCGCTGTACCTGGGCCTGATCATCGCGCAGGGCGTCTACGTCATCCTGTTCTGCAAGGAACTCTGGCACCTGACCCACGGTGCGCTGGAACTCAACGAACAGCAGGTCATGCTGATCGTGCTGGCGCTGATCGACGTGGTGATGATCTCCAACCTGCTGGTGATGGTGATCGTCGGGGGCTACGAGACCTTCGTCTCGCGCCTGCACCTGCAGGGCCATCCGGACCAGCCGGAATGGCTGAGCCACGTCAATGCCTCCGTGCTGAAGGTGAAGCTGGCGATGGCCATCATCGGCATCTCCTCGATCCACCTGCTGAAGACCTTCATCGAGGCCGGCTCGCTGGGCGCCTTGCCGCCCTGTGCCACCGCCGCGGCCGGCGTGCGCTGCACGACCGTGACGGAAGCCGGCGTGATGTGGCAGACCATCATCCACATGGCCTTCATCGCCTCGGCCATCGGCATCGCCTGGACGGACCGCCTGATGGCGGGTGCTCATGCCAAGCCGGGCAGTGCGGCGCATTGAAGCAGCGAACCGCGTGGCGGGGTCCCGCGAGGTGGGGTCCTAGCGTCTCGTGAGCCTGCGGATGAAACTCGCCAGGCTTGCGCTCTGAAGACGCCGTCAGAAAGAAAGGCCGGGAGAGATTCCGGCCTTTCTTGTTTCCGTTCCCACGAACCGTTCGGAGATGCAAAACAAAAGGCCGGGATTTCCCCGGCCTTTTGTTTGGGTCACGGTTGGCGACCCTCGGTTGGTTACTCGCAGACCCGCTGCGCCAGGATCCCCAGCGCTCCAGCGCCGGGTGTGATGGCTTATCGCGGACTGACTCAATGTCAGTCCGCGACCGGCCCGTCACATCCACGCTACGCGCTGCTTTACTGCTTGGCCTCTTTTTCCAGCATGCTCGCCATGCCCGGCTTCGGTGCCGACGGCGCGGCGGCCGCAGGACGCGGGGGCATGCGCGGCATGCCGACGAAGCCGATGGCGAACTGCTCCTCCATGGTCTTCACCTGGTCCTCGGTGTAGCCCATGCCGGCGAGGATTTCCTTGGTGTGCTCGCCCACCAGCAGCGGACGGCCCTGGATCACGCCCGGGGTGTCGGACAGGCTCACCAGCAGGCCGATCTGGTCGAGCTTGCCGACCACCGGATGCGGGTAGGACACCACCCACTGGTTCTTCTGGAAGTCGGCGTTGTCGTGGATGCCGCGCGAGAACTCGGCGTCCACCACTTCCACCGGCACGCCGGCCTTGTCGAGCTTGCCGAACCAGCTGGCGGCGGTGTCCGTCGCCAGCACGTCGCCGATGATCTTCGCCAGCGCGGCGTCGTTCTGGACGCGCGCCTCGAAGCTGGCGAAGCGGGGGTCGGTGAGCAGCTCGGGCTTGCCGATGACCGCGAACAGCTCGTCCCAGTGCGACTGCTCCACCAGCACGAAGCACAGCCAGCCGTCCTTCGTGTTGTACAGGCGGTGGCCGGCGGAATAGCCGACCTGGTCGCCGCCGATGCGCGGGCGGTCGAAGCCCTTGCCCTCCGGCGTGGCGACGGCGTAGCTGGTGTTGAGCAGCGCGGCGTTGATGATCGAGGTATCGACGAACTGGCCTTCCCCGGTGCGGTCGCGGTGATAGAGGGCGTTGACGATGGCCACGGCCGACAGGAAGCCGTTGCCCGTGTCGCCGAAGCTGGTGAAGCTCCACAGCGGGCGGCCGACTTCGCCGTTGTAGCCCGGGCGGCCCATGCCGCCGTCCTCGAACTGGATGCCGGACAGGCAGGCGCCGGTCTGGTCGTTGCCGGGCAGGCCGGCGCGGGCGCCGCGCTCGAAACCGCGGGTATGGCAGTAGATCAGGCTCGGGTTGATCTGCTTGAGGGACTCGTAGTCGATCTTCAGGCGCTCGGCGGCGTCGTAGCGCATGTTGTGCTGCACGACGTCGGCCTGCTTGACCAGGTCCAGCAGGATCTTCATCGCACGCGGATCCTTCAGGTTCAGCGTGATCGACTTCTTGCCGCGGTTGGCCATGTAGGCAATGTGCACGCGGTGCCAGAACAGGTCGAACAGGCCGTTGACCTTGATCACGGTGGCGCCGAGGTCGCTGAGCAGCTGCGTGCCGAAGGGACCGGCGATGGCCAGGCCCAGGTCGAGCACGGTGATGCCTTCCAGCGGGGCCTTGAGCTTCCTGCCATTGGCGGCGGCGGTGGCGGCCTTGGCCTCGGCGATGATCTTCGCCGCCTCGGCCTTGACCTCGGCCGTATGGGCGCCCGGCTCGACCGGGGCGGCGCCGGGCTTGCCCTGGGTCTTGCTCATGTTGAAGGCGTTGCCGACGGTGCGGATCGTGCCCAGCTCGGGGTCGCGGGTTTCGGTGACGCAGCCGTCCTCGAGGAAGGCGGGGTCGGCCAGCGATTCCTCGATGCTGCGCACCGGCTGCATCGTCATCTCGGCAGTGGCGGCGGCATCCACCCAGTCCTTGACCGGGAACTTGGCGACGGCCTCGGCCAGCAGCGGCTGGTAGTGCGACATCACCAGGATTTCCTCGGGGCCGGTGCCGAAGCGATCCGGGTCGTTCTGGACGGTGAGGTCAGGGGTGGCGTTGAGCGTGTCGCCCTGCGCGGACTGCAGGATGAAGCGCGGGTTCGGCACCCAGTTGTGCAGCCACTTGCCGTCCTTGGCCTGGAAGTGGCCCTTGGGCGATCGGCTGCCGAGGATCCAGGTATCGAACCCCGGGGCGTCGATCTTCTCGGCGCGCTGCCAGACACCGGCGGCGCCGGCGAAGGCGCCCTGCAGCAGGGAGGTCTCCACCCACTGGCCCTTGCCGGTGACCTCGCGGGCGCGCAGCGCGGCGGCGATGCCCAGGCTTGCATTGAAGAAGGCGCCCAGGCTCGGCCAGTGCGAGGCCACGAACAGCGGGCCCTCGCGGGCGGCGCCCTGCACCCAGTCCTGCGGGATCTCGAGATCCGGATACGGATCGGGCAGGCCGTTCATGTGGTTGAGCGCGCCTTCCGCCCAGCCGCGCTGCTCGTGCATGAGGCCCGTGCGGGCCTGCACCAGCGCGTCGTAGGCGGGGCGGTTGCTCAGCGCGTTGCCGCGGCCGTAGCCGGTGATGGAGCAGTACACCAGGCGCGGGTTCAGCGCGCTGAGGGTCTTGTAGTCGATGCCGAGCTTGTCGGTGGTGCCCGGCGAGAAGGATTCCACCAGCACGTCGGCGGCCTGCGCCAGCGCCAGGAAGGCCTTCTTGTCCTCGGCATTCTTCAGATCGAGGATCGCGCTGCGCTTGCCGCGCTGCCAGACCTTGTAGCCGAGCTGGTTGCGGAAGGGATCGCCGCCGGGAGGTTCGATCTTGGTGACCTCGGCGCCGTTGTCCGCCAGCAGCATCGTCGCCATCGGGCCGGCGATACCCCAGGTCAGGTCCAGCACTTTCAGTTTCTCGAGAACTCCAGCCATGTCCGCTCCTCGTCTATCTCAAATCGGGTTGTTGCCTGTGAAACCTTGAAACGCAAAACGGGCGGGACGCCGTGGCCGGCGCCCCGCCCTCTCATCGCCTAGCCCAGGCCGAAGGTCTTGAGCGCGTTGCCGGAAGTGATCTTGATGCGGTCGGCTTCCGGAATGCCGGCTTCCTTGAACTGGCTGACGACCTGCTTGCGCGAATTCGGCCAGCAGGTGGCCGGATGCGGGAAGTCGGTGGACCAGTACAGGCAGTCCGGGCCGAAGTACTTGTAGCACTCGGTCAGGCCGCGCGGCTCGTACATGAAGGTGGCGCCGCACTGCTGGCGGAAGGTCTCGCTGGGCGGACGCTTCACGCCGGGGAAGGTGTAGTGCTGGTGCATGCGCGGATCGAGCAGCGACTCGAAGAACCACGGCAGCCAGCCCAGGCCCGGCTCCACGAACAGCACCTTCAGCTTGGGGTACTTCTCCAACGTGCCGGTGAGTATCCACATGCAGATGGTTTCCGCCAGCGGCGCCCAGGCCAGGCCGGTGAAGATGCCCTTCTGCGGGGTCGGGTCGCGGCGGAAGGTGTCCCAGAGGTTCTTGTGCAGGTCCAGGTGGTTGAGGATCGTCAGCCCCGATTCCTCGATCAGCGACCACAGCGGCGCATAGCGCTTGTCGTAGAAGTCCGGCAGGCCGAGGTCCGACGGGAACGGCGTCAGCTGCACGCAGCGCGCCTTCTTGTCGCGCGCCAGGCGCTCGACTTCCTTGATCGCGAAGTCGATGTCGTAGAGCGGCAGCTGGTAAGCCGTCATCAGCCGCACGGGGTCGTGCGAGGCGAAGTCGGCCATGGCGTTGTTGTAGCCCTGGAACACTTCCTTCCAGTCGTTGCCCATCAGGAAGGGGTTGGCGATCTTGGCGCCGGCCAGCTCGGGGAAGATGACCTCGGCGTAGACGCCGTCCAGGTCCATGGCCTTGAGCTTGGCGGCCGGCTCGAAGTGGCCCGGATCCTTGGCGGCTTCCGGATCGACGAAATCTTCCAGTTCCAGCTGCGGCTGGCCGCCGCGCAGCACCTTGGCCGCGTACTCCTCGGCCTTCTTGTTGGCGTCGTCCCAGACGGCGTGCAGTTCCTTGCGCAGGCGCGCCTTGACCCAGTCGTCCGTGAAATGGACGTGCGAGTCGACCGATACCAGCTTTTCCGTTGCTAACTCACCCATGTTCCGCTCCTCCAGCTTTCATGGGCCGGCGGGGCGCCAGCCTGTACGGCCCCAGCTTAGGCAGGGGGTCCGGAATCGCCCATAGCAAAATCTGACAACCTTGAAGCGCCGCGCAAAAACCTTGCGAATCAATGGTTACCGGGCCAGCCGGGCTTTTTGTTGAGTCGAACTTACCGTTGCCCGGCGAGGGGCACCTGACACATTTGAGGTAGAGCCCGGGGAGCCCCCGGAGACCACTGCCTCCAGGGAACGGCATGCGGCGGAGGCCGGGCTTCTAGGCCTGCTGCGCTGTCGCCCGGTACTGGCTGGGGCTCATGCCGGCCCAGGTCTTCAGGGCACGGGACAGGCCGTTGGGCTCTGAGAAGCCGGCGCGCAGGGAGACCTCGCCCACCGGCAGGCCCTCGCGCAGCAGGCGCGCCGCCTCCTCGCGGCGCACCTCTTCCTTGAGCATGCGGTAGCTGGTGAACTGGGTGTCGAGGCGGCGGCGCAGGGTCTGGCTGCTGACATGCCAGGACTCCGCGACCTCCTCGATCGAAGGTAGGGCGCCCTCGGCCTGCAGTTGCCGGCGCAGGCGTTCCTTCAGCAGCGATCGCAGGGAGCGCCGCACCTCGGCGTGCTGCGCCAGGTCGATGCTCTGCGGTTCGATGAAGCGGCGCAGGTCGTCGCGGCTGCGCACGATGGGACGGTCCAGGTAGGACACCGGCAGCACCAGCTGGGCGCTGGGCCGCGAGAAGCGGCTGAGGCCGCTGAAGGCCTCGGCGTATTCCTCCAGCGGGCCGGACACCGGATGCGGGAACTCGACGGCCACCAGCGGGATTTCCTCGCCGACCAGCCAGCCGGCGAAGCGCGACCAGATCAGGAACCACCATTCCACCTGCACGCGGTGGCGGTCCAGCTCGGGGTGGGCGATGTTCATCGCCACCGAGGCGACGTCCGGATGCACGTGCAGGTCGAAGCCGATGTCGGCGGTCACACCCTCGTAGTAGCGGAAGGCGCGCGCCAGGGCCTCGCCCAGCGAGCCGGCGGTGACGGCGCGATCGCACATGCGCACGAAGCTGCCGACCTCGCAGGGGTCCGCGGTGAGGCCGCAGAACTCGTCCATCATCATCAGCTTCACGTTGCGCGAGACGCGGCAGAACGTGGTGGAGTCGAAGCCAGCGGTTTCACGCAGGGCATCCGGCGACAGTGCAACGGCCTGGCCGATCATTTCCTGCGGGTAGCCGTGGGCTTCCGCGCTGTCGATCATCGCGCGGGCGTAACGGCTGAGAAGGCCGGATGTCGCCACTGGTCGCTCCTCGGTTGGCGCCCCCCGGCGCCGCCTGGACCCTATGGACCACGGCTTGCCGGACGGGTTCCAGCAGGCTGCGAAAGCATCCTAGCCACCCTCCCCGCTCCGAAACCTGCCTCGTTCGGGTGAGCCACGAAAAAGCCCGGGTGGAGGTCCACCCGGCCTTTGATTTACTTCAGGAAAGTCAGTGCGCGGCGCTCGTCGCGTCACCCACCGCGGCCGGGGCACGGCCTTGCCCCTTGTAGAACCAGGCGCCCAGCGCCGGCAGCAGGCAGATGGCGCCGAGCATGTTCACCAGGAACATGAAGGCCAGCAGGATGCCCATGTCGGCCTGGAACTTGAGCGCGGAGAACGCCCAGGTGCCGACGCCGATGGCCATGGTGATGGCGGTGAACACGGCAGCCGTGCCGCGCTGGCGCATGGCCTCGTAGAAGGCGCTGCGGAAGTCGCTGCCCTCTTCCAGGTCGTGCTGGATGCGCTCGAACAGGTAGATGCCGTAGTCCACGCCCACGCCCACGCCCAGCGCCACCACCGGCAGCGTCGCCACCTTCAGGCCGATGCCAAGCACCGCCATCAGGGCGTTGCAGAAGATCGACACCATGGTCAGCGGCACGATGATGCAGATCACGGCGGCGAAGGAGCGGAAGGTGACCAGGCAGAGCAGCGCCAGGGCGCCGAAGATGGCAGCCAGCATCGTCACCTCGGCCGATCCCACGGCCTCGTTGGTCGCCGCCATGACGCCGACGTTGCCGGAGGCCAGGCGCAGCTTCACGCCCTTGGTCAGGTTGGCGTCGATGAACTTCTTGATCTCCTCCACGGCATGGGCCACCACGGTGCCGTCATGGTTCTTCATGAAGATCAGCACCTGGATCGCGCGGCAGCTCTCGTTGTTCAGGCCCAGGTTGGGGTCGAAGGCCTTGGAGCCGGTGGACAGGCCGGTCTGGGTGCGCGGCAGCGCGCGGTAGCGCGGGTTGCCCTCGTTGAACGCGGAGATCACCAGCTTGCCGATGCCGGCGACGCTGGTCACGGACTGCACGCCGTCGATGCCGCGCACGTACAGCTCGAAGCGGTCGATCAGGTCCACGACCTCGTAGTGCAGGCAGGAGTCGCCCTCGAAGTCCTTGGCCTCGGCGATCACCGTCAGCACGTCGGTGCCGATGTTGTAGCTGCCGTTGATGGCGCGGTCGTCGTAGTTGTAGCGCGAGTCGTAGCGCAGCTCGGGCACGCCCTTGCCGGAGTCGCCGATCACCATCTTGCGCGAGGCGACGGTGGTCACCGCCAGCAGCACGGCGCAGACCACGAACACCAGCACGGCCGTGCGCGGCTCGGCGCAGCGCGCCAGGGCCTTCCAGACGTTGCCCATCAGCGGCGAGGGTCCGCGCAGCGAGTGCTGGCGGCTGGATTCCTCGAGCTTCACGCGGGTCAGGATGATCGGCAGGATCATCTTGTTGGTGACGATCATCAGCAGCACGCCGAGGCAGGCGGTGATGCCCAGCTCGTGCACGATGGGGATGTCGATGAACATGATCACTGCGAAGCCCAGGGCATTGGTCAGCAGGGCCACGGCGCCGGGGATGAACAGCTTGCAGAAGGCGGCGCGCGAGGCCTCCACGGCGGTGGCGCCGGCCACCACCTCCTGGCGCCAGGCATTGGTCATCTGCACGGCATGCGACACGCCGATCGAGAAGATCAGGAAGGGCACCAGGATCGACATCGGGTCGATGCCGAAGCCGATCAGCGGCAGGGTGCCGATCAGCCACAGCACCGGCAGCAGCGCCACGATCAGCGCCACCACGGTGAGGCGCACCGAGCGCGTGTACCAGTACAGCAAGGCCATCGTGATCAGGAAGGCGACGCCGAAGAAGATGAATACGCCGAGCAGGCCGTAGATCACGTCACCCAGCAGCCGGGCGAAGCCGATGATGTTGACCTCGATGTTCTGGTTCTCGAACTTCTCGCGGATTTCGGTGAGCTTCTGCTGGACCTCCCAGTAGTCCACGCGCTGGCCTTCCTGGCCCTTGCTCGGGTCATAGTCCTGCAGGTCGGCGCGGATCATGGCGCCCTTGAGGTCGTTGGCGACGATCAGGCCGATCTGGCCCGACAACGCCACGTTCTTGCGCACCTGTTCCAGCTCCTCGGGCGTGCCCGAGTACTTGGCCGGCACCACCGGCTCGCCGTTGAAGCCCTGCTCGGTGATCTCGATGTAGTAGGTGCTGGGCGTGAACAGCGACGACACCTTGGTGCGGTTGACGCCGGGGATGTAGAACACCTCGTCCGTGGCGCCCTGCAGGGCATCCATGAACTCCTTGTTGTAGATGTCGCCCTCGCCCTTCCAGCGCAGGTTCACCAGCAGCGTGTTGGCGCCGGAGAAGTCGCGCATGTAGTCCATCATCGTGCGCATGTATTCGTGCTTGATCGGGATCAGCTTGAGGAATCCCGGGTCGAGCTTGACGCGCGTGGCGCTGGCGGCGAACAGCACGGTGACGATGCCGAAGACCACCGCGAGGATCTTGCGGCGGCCGATGAGGATGTCGGCGACGCGGCCGACGAAGCTTTCCATCTTGCTGCTCACGGAGTGTCTCCCTTCGGCTGCGCATTGAGTCCACCCAGTCCGACGCCGCCCTCGCCTGCGAGGACGATGTCGCCGCTGGCCAGCGGCAGCACGGCGGTGAGGGTCTTCTGGTTGACCGGCGACATGCGGGTGAAGCCGATGCCTCCGTCGCGCGAGACGAACACGGCGTTGCTGGCGCCGACCAGGACCACCTCGTTCTGCGCGGTGACCGCGCCCGAGAACAGCGACAGCGCCTCGGGAATCTTGCTCCTGGTCCAGGTCTGGCCGCTGTCGGTGCTGTAGTAGGCGTTGCCGCGCATGCCGTAGACCAGCAGGCCGCGCGAGGGCAGCGACAGCACGCCGAAGAAGGAGCCGGCATAGACGCCCGGATGATCCTTCCAGGTGGCGCCCTGGTCCTTCGACTGCAGCAGCAGGCCGCGCTCGCCCACCAGCCAGAGGCTGCCGTCGGCGGCACGCGTCATGCCGTTGAGGTGGCGATCGCCGATGCCCTCGTCGCCCTTGCCGACGTTGGCGAAGGGATCGGCCCAGGGATCTGCCTCGGCGGGAGCCGCGGCTTCGGCGGGCGCGGCGGCGGCCGGATCGGCGGCCGGGGCGGCGCCTTCCTCGGCCAGGGTCGACTTGGTCCAGGTCTTGCCGCCGTCGGCGGAGCTCAGGAACAGGCCGAAGGAGCCGTAGGCATAGAGCTTGCCGTCGTAGGGACCGGCGATGCCCAGGAGCGGATCGCCCTCGGCGGTGAACTGCACTTCCTTCCAGGTCTGGCCCTGGTCCTCGCTGCGCAGGATCCAGCCGTCATGGCCCACCGCGAGCACGGCGCCGTCGGTGGCCAATGCCTGGGTCAGCGTGGAGCCGCGCGGCTTCTCGACCTTGGCTTCGGTCCAGGCCTTGCCGTCTTCCGAAACCAGGATGCGGCCCAGCTCGCCGACCGCGACCAGGCGCGTGCCGGCACGGACGACGCCGTTGATCTGGATGCGGTCCGCCTGCACCTGCGTCGGCGCGAACGGCGGCGGCGGACGGTGCGAGAACGCGTAGGTCGCGGCGGCGGCCACGGCCACGGCGAACAGCACCGACGGCCATCCCGTGCTGTAGGAACTCCTGACCGGGCTGGATGGCTCCAGCGTCGACGTCATCCGATTCATGACGAACCTCTCCTCATTGTTTCAACCCGGTCTATGCCGGGTGACACACATCAGCCCTGCGCAGGCGGGGCACCGGATCCGGAGCCCTGGCCGCCTTCGCGTAAGCCGCTCTTTTTTACTTCAGGCGGCGATTTCGAACAGCGCGGCGGCACCCATGCCGCCGCCAATGCACATCGTGGTGACCACGTACTTGACGCCGCGGCGGCGGCCTTCGAGCAGGGCGTGGCCGACCATGCGGGCGCCGCTCATGCCGAAGGGATGGCCGATGGCGATGGCGCCGCCGTTGACGTTGAGACGGTCGTGCGGGATGCCGAGCTTGTCGCGGCAGTAGATCACCTGGCAGGCGAAGGCCTCGTTGAGCTCCCACAGGCCGATGTCGGAGACCTTGAGGCCATGCCGGGCCAGCAGCTTGGGGATGGCGAACACCGGGCCGATGCCCATCTCGTCCGGCTTGCAGCCGGCCACGGCGAAACCGCGGTAGATGCCCAGCGGCTGCAGGCCGCGCTCCTGCGCGGCCTTGCGGCTCATCAGCAGCGCGGCGGCGGCGCCGTCGGACAGCTGCGAGGCATTGCCGGCGGTGATGTGCTTGCCCAGCTGCACGAACTTGCCGTCCTTCCAGACCGGCTTGAGGGCCGACAGGCTCTCGACGGTGGTATCGGCGCGGTTGCCCTCGTCCCTGGCCAGCGTCACCGTTTCCTTGGTGGTGGGGTTGCCTTCCTTGTCGAACAGCTGCTTCTGCACCGTCAGCGGCACGATCTCGTCGTTGAACAGGCCGGCGGCCTGCGCGGCGGCGGTGCGCTTCTGGCTTTCAGCGGAGTACTCGTCCTGCGCCTGGCGGCTGATGCCATAGCGCTCGGCGACGATCTCGGCGGTCTCGATCATCTGGATGTAGGCGGTGGGCTGCGCCGCCAGCACCGCCTCGGACACGAAGCGGTAGGAATTCTTGTGCTTGTTCTGCACCAGCGAGATCGATTCCAGGCCGCCGGCGACGACGATGTCCTGCTCGCCCACCATGATGTTCTTGGCGGCGATGGCGATGGTCTGCAGGCCGGAGGAGCACTGGCGGTCCAGCGTCATGCCGGAGACGGTGTCGGGCAGGCCGCCGGTATAGGCGACCAGGCGGCCGAGGTTGTAGGCCTGCGTGCCCTGCTGCGCGGCGCAGCCGATCAGCACGTCGTCGACCTGCGCGGGATCGACCTTGGCGCGCTCGACCACGGCCTTGACCACGGCACCGCCCAGCACCGGGGCCTCGGTGTCGTTGAAGGCGCCGCGGAAGGCCTTGCCGATGCCGGTGCGTGCGACCGAGACGATGACAGCTTCGTTCATTACCTGTTTCTCCGGGGTTGCGGCCGGACCTGGACCGGCCGCGCCTAAGGGGTCAGTGAACAACGGTACGCCCTGCCCGGGCGCCCAGCTTCACTCAAAAGTAGTAGCGCGAGATGGTGTCGGCGATGCAGGCCGGCTTGGCCTCGCCCTCGATTTCCACCGTCACGCGGATCGTGGCCTGCACGCCGCCGTCCTTGGTGCGCTCGGCGGCGATCAGGTCGCCCCGGCCGCGGATGCGCGAACCGACCTTCACCGGCGCCGGGAAACGCACCTTGTCGCAGCCGTAGTTGACGCCCATCTTCATCCGCACATCGACGATCTCCGGCAGGAAGCGCGAGGCCAGCGACAGCGTCAGGTAGCCATGGGCGATGCAGGCGCCGAAGGGACCCTCCTTGGCCTTGCCGGCATCCACGTGGATCCACTGGTGATCGTCGGTGGCATCGGCGAAGAGGTTGATGCGCTCCTGGGTGACCTGCACCCAGTTGCTGACGTCCAGCGGCTTGCCGATGGACTCGAGGATGGACTCGGCGGTTTCGAACAGGGTAGCCATGGGGGTCGTTTCTGTCAGGAGCGCTGCGAGGAAGCGGAAATGACCTCGCCGACCAGGTAGGAGGCGTAGTCGGAGGCCAGGAACACCATCACGTTGGCGATCTCGAAGGCCTCGGCACCGCGGCCGAAGGCCTCGCGGCTGGCCAGCTCCTTCAGCAGCGCTTCCGGCGCGCTCTTGCGCAGGTGGTCGTGGAACACGATGGAAGGCGACACGGCGTTGATGCGGATGCCGTGGTCGGCGGCTTCCAGCGCCGAGCAGCGCGTCAGCGCCATCACGCCGGCCTTGGCGGCGGCGTAGTGGGCCTGCTCCTTCTGCGCGCGCCAACCCAGCACCGAGGCGTTGTTGACGATGGCGCCGCGGCCGCGGGGTTGCATCTTCTTCAGCATCGCGCGGGTCATGCGGAAGGTGCCGGTCAGGGTCACGTCCAGCACCTTGTTCCATTCCTCGTCGGTCATGTCGACGACGCGCTTGCTGCCGCCGAGGCCGGCGTTGTTGATCAGCACGTCCACGCCGCCGAGCTTGTCCTCGGCCCCGTCCACCAGGGCCTGCACGTCGGCCTCCACGGCGACATTGCCGACCTGGCCGAAGACCTGGGCCTGCGGGAACTCCTTGGCCAGGGCCTGGGCGGCCTCCTCGGTGCGGCGCGGGTGGATGTCGGACAGCATCAGGGCGCGGGCACCCTCCTCCAGGCAGCGCTTGGCAGCGGCGTAGCCGATGCCGCCGCCGGCGGCGGCGGTGATCAGCACCGACTTGCCCTTGAGCAGGCCATGGGCCGGCACGTACGGCGGCGGGGCGGAAGGGGTCGCGGTCATGGACGATCCTGTAGGAATTTTCAGTACCGGGAGTCTGCCCGGCCCCCGGACCCCCTAGCCTCGTGCGTAAAGACGAGGATTCACCATTCTGGTGCAATGGAATCCGCCGGCCCTGCCGGCGGATTCCCGGGACTTCCGGCCCGGCTCAGGCGGGCCGCGGCTCGCGCGGCATCTGCAGGCCGCGCTCGGCGATCAGGTTGAGCTGGATCTCGTTGGTACCGGCATAGATGGTATCGGCGCGCGAGAAGAAGAACAGCTGCTGCAGGGGGCGGATCGCCGGGTCGTCCGAGACCGTGTCGGCTTCGGGCCCCAGCACGTCCACCGCGAGCTTGCCGAGATCGCGGTGCCAGTTGGACCAGTAGTACTTGTAGATCAGGGCCTCGCGCCCGAGCTGGGTCTGTTCGCCGGAGAGCATGCGCAGGGCGTTGTAGCGCATCACCCGCAGGCCGCTCCAGGCCTGCGCCAGGCGCTGGCGGACCTGGGCGTCGCCGATGCGGCCGGCGGCCTGCGCCGCCTGCACCACCAGCTCCAGTTCGTGGGCAAAGTGCATCTGCTGGCCCAGCGTGGACACGCCGCGCTCGGCCTCCAGCAGCCCCATGGCGACCTTCCAGCCCTCGCCGGGCGCGCCGACGATGTGGTCGGCCTGCGCCACTGCGCCGTCGAAGAACACCTCGTTGAACTCCGAGCCGCCGCCGAGCTGCTTGATCGGGCGGATCTCGATACCCGGCTGCTTCAGCGGCATCAGCAGGAAGGCCAGGCCCTTGTTGCCCTTGCTGCCGGGCTCGCAGCGCGCCAGCACGAAGATCCACTCCGACTCGTGCGCCAGCGAGGTCCAGATCTTCTGGCCCTGCACGCGCCAGGAGCCGTCGGCCTCCTGCCAGCAGCGGGTCTGCACGTTGGCCAGATCGGATCCGGCATTGGGCTCGGAATAGCCCTGGGCCCAGAACTCGGTGCCGTCGACGATGCGCGGCAGGAAGCGCGCCTTCTGCTGGTCGCTGCCGTAGCGGATCAGCGCCGGGCCCATCAGGCCCTCGCCGATATGCCCCATGCGGCCGGGACCGCCGGCACGCGCATATTCCTCGTGGAAGATCACCTGCTGCTGGATGCCCAGGCCGCGGCCGCCTGCTTCCTTGGGCCAGCCCACGCAGGTCCAGCCACCGGCGGCGAGTTCGCGCTCCCATTCCTTGCGCAGCTCCGGGAAGGCCTCTTCGTCGCCGGGGCCGCCACGGTGCTTCAGCGGCGCGAAACGCCCGCTGAGGTGCTCGCGCATCCAGCCGGCCACCTCGGCGCGGAAGGCTTCATCGGCACCGGCGCTGGTGGCCGGGGCTTCCTGCTGCGCCGGGGCCGCGATCACGCCCTCGGCGATCAGCGCGCGCAGTGCATCGCTGTTGCCCAGCCAGTGGCTGCTGGCCTGGGCGCGCTTGAAGTAGAGCTGGGGATCGTACTCCCAGGTGAAGCCGACGCCGCCATGCAGCTGGATGGCTTCCTGGGCGCACCAGAAGAAGCTGTCCGCCGCCAGCGCGCGCGCCATGGCCGTTTCCATCTCCAGCCTCGCGGTGTCGGCGCCCGAGGCGGCTACGGCCGCGGCGCCGGCCACGGCGGAGCGCAGCTCCTCCACCCGCACCATCATCAGCGCGCAGCGGTGCTTCACCGCCTGGAACGAGGCGATGACGCGGCCGAACTGCTTGCGCGTGGCGGTGTAGGCCACGGTGAGATCGAGACAGCTCTGCGCCGCGCCGAGCTGCTCGGCGGCGATGTAGAGCCGGGCCAGCGCGGCCGCGCGGGCGATGCCGTCGTCGAAGCGGGCCGGATCGTCGATGCGGTCGGCGGCGACGCCGTTCAGGTCCAGGCGCGCGAAGCGGCGGGTCTGGTCCCAGCCGTTGAGCTGCTGGATCGCCAGGCCTTCGTCGTCGTGGCGCAGCGCGAACAGGCCATGGCCGCCGCCCGGCAGCTTCGCCGGCAGGAACAGCCAGCCGACGTTGGCGCCATCGGGCACCCGCGCGCAGAAGCCGTTGAGCTTCCAGCCCTCGCCCTCGGGCACCGCTTCCAGCTCGGCGGCGGCGTCACGCCAGTCGAGGCTGCTGGGCAGCGGCGCGGTGGCGCTGAGGCTGCCCTCGGCGATGGCGCCGAGGAAGCGCTGGCGCGCCGCGTCCGTGGCGGTCTCGCCCAGCAGGTTCGCCGCCAGGCAGACAGTGGAGAAGAACGGCGCGCACAGCAGGCGGCGGCCCATCTGCTCCAGGACCAGCGCCAGCTCCACCGGGCCCAGGCCCAGTCCGCCGCAGTCCTCGGGGATCGCCAGCGCGCACCAGCCCAGTTCGGAACCGATGCGCTGCCACACCGACTCGTCGTAGCCGGCCGGGCTTTCCATCGCGGCGCGCACGGCGGCGGAGGTGCTGACGTCGGCGAGGAAATTCTCGGCGGCATCGCGGATCAGGATCTGGTCTTCGGTCAGCGCCAGGTTCACGAGGGGCATCCAGCTTGGGCTATGAGGCCGGGATTATCGTGGGCCTGGGGCCTGGGACTCTTCATCCATTGGGCTGAGTCGGGAGTTTCTTGGATTGCCTAAATCGCAATCCAAGCCGGCGAAGGCCCGGCCATGGAGTGTTTGGCCCCGCTGAGGCCTGACTCAATGCCAGGCCGAAGTAGCAAAACACGGGCGGGGGCCGAATGGGCGAACCGCCGTCCCCCCGCGGATGGCGCCCCGAAGGCAAAACCCCGCTCAGGGCGGGGTTTCTGGTCAACGCGGAACTACGCCGCCTCCGCCAGCCTTTGGGCGGCCTGGGCCGTCCAGAAATGCCGCAGGCGCCGCGCGGTGACGCCCGGCACCTCGATCATCGGCAGGTGACCCACGCCGCTGAGCTTCTTGACCACGGCATGCGGGATGGCGGCCTTGAAGGCGTCGGCGGAGGAGACGTCGAGGATGCGGTCCTGCTCGCCCCAGAGCACCAGGGTCGGTACCTGGATGCCCGACAGTTCCACCTGCGGCGTCTCGATCATCTGCGAGAACAGGTGCAGGTTGAGCGTGCGGCGGCTGGTGAACTGGCCGTACATCAGCGGCGCCAGCGCCAGTGCCAGGCTGCTGCGGTTGCGCTCCATGGTGCTTTCCAGCAGCTGCACCACTTCCGACAGGCGTCCGGCGATCAGGCCGTTGCGCCCCTCGCTGAGCCCGCTCTCGAAGGGGCTGGAGTTCTCGCCGTGCATTCCGGCGGCGTTCATCAGCGTCAGCGAGGCCACCAGCGAGGCGTGGCGAGCCGCCATCAGCCCGGCGATGGCGCCGCCCATGGAACTGCCCACCACGTGGGCCGGAGCACCGATGGTGCGGCGCGCCCATTCGGCGACCCGCTCGGCCTGGCGGTCCAGGGTGTAGGACAGGCCATGGATGTACTGGCTCTCGCCCCAGGCGGGCAGGTCCAGCACGTAGAGGCGGTAGCGCTGCATCAGGAAGGGCAGCATCAGCAGCCAGTTTTCCTTGCTGGAGGTGAAGCCGTGCAGCAGCAGCACCGGCTCGCCGCCGGCCTTGCCGCCTTCCATCCAGACCAGGCGATGGCCCTCGACCACGGCGCTGCGCTTGCGCATGCCGGTGGCCAGGCGCTGCACCTCGCGCAGCAGCGGCCAGGCCAGCCCGGAAGGCTGCCACTGGCGCAGGGCGGCTTCATCGGGACGCTCGGCCTTGGCCAGATAGGCGGCGCGGACCCGGTCCAGTGCGGCCTGCTGCTCATCGAGACCCTGGGGGCCCGCCTTGGAACTCCCGATTACCGACAAGGCCGGGGAGATCGCCGAGCGCAGGCTCGCCAGCACGGCGGCGGAAGGAAAACGGATCATCGGGACTCCAGTTATTAGGCAAAACAGCCGGCGCAGGCCTGGGTCCTTGCGGGCTGCACGGACCTTAAAGAGAGGGTGACGCAGGCGTCATTGACTCCCCTGACATCGCCCAATGTCACAGTAACCCAGGTTTCCACCCATTATGGTGCAGCGCAGCAGCAAGCCCTTGAAAGCACTGCTTTTGCCCAAGGCGGCGGCTGGATGCCCCGGGACATCCACCCGCCGGACGGCCCTCGCCTCGCCCAGCAAAATGCCCCGGGACGTTCATCCCGGGGCATCGTGTCCGAAACCGGTCCAGTGGCTGGCCGAGTGCGGCGACGTCAGCTGCCGTAGACCTTCTGCGCGGCCGGCGATTCGGCGATCAGGCCGTCGATCACCTCCGTCAATTCGGAGGGGCTCCAGCGGGCCTTCTTGTCGCGGACGATGCCGGTCTTCCAGCCGTTGGCGATGGAGACCTTGCCGCCTTCCACCTCGAACACCTTGCCGGTCACGTGGGCCGACAGCGGGCTGCACAGCCAGACCACCAGCGGGGCGACGTTCTCGGGGGCGTAGTGATCGAAGCTGCCGTCTTCGGGCTTCTTCATCATCGCGCCGAAGGGGCCTTCCGTCATGCCGGTGCGCGCGGCCGGGGCCAGGGCGTTGGCAGTGATGCCGTAGCGGCCCAGTTCCGCCGCCTGCACCAGCGTCAGCGAGGCGATGCCGCCCTTGGCGGCGGCGTAGTTGCTCTGGCCGATGGAGCCGTTGAGGCCGGCGCCGGAGCTGGTGTTGATGATGCGGCCGTCGGCCTTGGTGCCGGTGGCCTTCACCTGGTCGCGCCAGCGCTGCACCAGCCTGCTGGCGATGCAGAAGTGGCCCTTGAGGTGCACCTTCACCACCAGGTCCCAATCGTCTTCACTGAGGGAAGCGAACATGCGGTCGCGCACGATGCCGGCGTTGTTCACCACGCCGTGCACGTCGCCGAAGCTGTCGACGGCGGTCTTGACGATGTTCTCGGCGCCGGCCATCGAGGTGATGTCGTCGCTGTTGGCCACGGCCTTGCCGCCGGCCGCCTGGATCTCGGCGACCACGGCCTCGGCGGCCTCGCGCTTGATGTCGTTGACCACGACGTTGGCGCCTTCGGCGGCCAGTGCCAGCGCGTAGCCGCGGCCCAGGCCGGCACCGGAGCCGGTGACGATGATCGTGCGGTTGTTGCAGATGCCCATCTGGATTCTCTCTTTGATCTGGTCTTCCCCCTCCCACCGGGAGAGGGAGTTTCGCTAGGCTGGAGACTGACTCAATGTCGATCCCCAGCAGGTGAAACTCAGGGTGAGGGACGCGCTGCGTCAGGATCGACCGGCGTCCCTCACCCCCCGCCCCTCTCCCGATGGGAGAGGGGCTCGGAACAGCAGCGATTTACCCGAGGCGCTCGATGATCGTGACGTTGGCCACGCCGCCGCCTTCGCACATGGTCTGCAGGCCGTAGCGGCCTTTGGTGCGCTCCAGTTCGTTGAGCAGCGTCGCCATCAGCTTGACGCCGGTGGCGCCCAGCGGATGCGCCAGCGCAATGCCGCCGCCGTTGACGTTGGTCTTGGCGTGCGGATAGCCGGTGTCCTTGAGCCAGGCCAGCACGACCGGGGCGAAGGCCTCGTTGATCTCGACCAGGTCGATGTCCTCGAGCTTCATGCCCGCCTTCTTCATCGCCTGGCGCGTGGCCGGGATCGGCGCGGTGAGCATGTAGATCGGGTCGTCCGAGTACACGCTCATGTGGTGGATGCGGGCACGGGCCTTGAGGCCGTACTTCTTCAGCGCCTTCTCGGAAACGATCAGCATCGCGGCGGCGGCATCGCCGGTCTGGCTCGACACGCCGGCGGTGATGGTGCCGCCCGGGGCCAGCGGCTCCAGCTTGGCCATCTGCTCCAGCGAGGTCTCGCGCGTGGTCTCGTCATGCTCCAGGCCGGCGATGGAGACGATCTCGTTCCTGAAGCGGCCTTCCGCGATCGCGCGGCGGGCGCGCACGTGGCTCTCCAGCGAGAACTTCTCCATGTCCAGGCGCGAGATATCCCACTTGTTGGCGATCAGCTGCGCGCCATGGAACTGCGACACCGGCTGGTCGCCGAAACGCGCGGTCCAGCCCTTGGAGCCGGAGAACGGATCCTTGAAGCCCAGCGGCTGCGCCGCGATCATCGCGGAGGAGATGGGGATCTGCGTCATGGTCTGCACGCCGCCGGCGACGACCACGTCCTGCGTGCCGCTCATCACGGCCTGGGCGGCGAAGTGCACGGCCTGCTGCGAGGAGCCGCACTGGCGGTCGATGGTGACGCCCGGCACGTGCATCGGCAGGCCGGCGGCCAGCCAGGAGGTGCGGGCGATGTTGCCAGCCAGGGGGCCGATGGCATCCAGGCAGCCGAAGATGACGTCGTCATAGTCCTCGGCGGGGACCTTGTTGCGCTCGACCAGGGCCTTGAGCACGTGCGCGCCGAGATCGGCGCCATGGATGGCGGACAGGCTGCCCTTGCGCTTGCCGGTGGGCGTGCGCAGGACATCGACGATATAGGCTTCGGCCATGAGAGCTTCCTTTTCCAGTTGATGAATTTCGTTTCGACCGCGCCAGGGCTGATGGCGGACCGGCGGCGGCAGTGTGCCGGGTTGGCCCCCGGCCCGCGCCACCCGGCCCCCGCCCCTACGCGAAGGTTTCGCCCGGGCCCAGCCGGGCCCCGTCGGCAAGGATGAAATCGGCGATGCGCTTCTTGTGGAAGGCGCGGTCGCCCCAGGCCGCATCCAGCGCCCAGGCCCGCTTCATGAACATCTGCAGGTCGGTTTCCCAGGTGTATCCCATGGCACCGTGCACCTGCATGCTCTTGCGCGCGCCCAGCCAGGCGGCTTCGCCGGCGGCGAGCTTGGCGTGCGACACGTAGACGCCGCGGCGGGCCTGCTCGCGCTCGGTGGCATAGGCCGCGCGGTACAGCACCGGCTTGGCGAACTCCGCCTTCACGGCGACGTCGGCCAGGTGGTGCTTTACCGCCTGGAAGGAGCCGATGGGCTTGCCGAACTGCTTGCGCGTGGCGCTGTAGTCGATGCCCAGGTCCAGCATGCGCTGGGTCAGGCCCACGAGTTGCGCGGCCCCCGCCAGGGCGGCGCGGTCCAGCACGCCGTCCCAGAGCTGCTTGCCCAGGCGCGCCGGGCAGATGCGCGTGGCCTCGGAGGGCGTCCAGGTCACCTTGTACAGGCGGCGCGACATGTCGATGCTGGGATTGAACGACAGCTTGACCTGGTCCTTGGCCAGGGCATGCACCTCGTCATCGTGCCACATCAGGATCAGGTCGGCGTTCTGCGCGTCGGCCACCATCGGGTTGACCGGGTGCCCCACGGCGATGCGCGCACTGCCGTCGGCGATCTTCGGCAGCCAGGTCTTCTTCAGCGCCGCGTCCGCCGGCAGGCGGTTGAGCAGGTAGGTCGCGAGATACGCCGTGTCGATCAGCGAATCCGGGATCGCGTAGTAGCCGAGCTCCTGGTGGATCAGCACCCATTCCAGGTCGCCGGCGCCGATGCCGCCAAATTCCTCGGGCACGGACAGCGCCGTCAGGCCCTGCTCCGCCAGCTTGCCGCGCAGTTCGCGCGAGCGGCCGGTCTCGGTCTCCCAGATTTCGCGCAGCCACTCGGGGGCTGCTTCCACCATCAGGAACTTGCGGATGGAGTCGGAGAAGGCGATGTGTTCGTCTTTGAACGCAAAGTCCACGGCGTCCTCCTTAGCGCGGCAGGCCGAGCATGCGCTCGGCGATGATGTTGCGCTGGATCTCGTTGGATCCGGCGTAGATCGGGCCGGCCTGCGCGAACAGGAAGCCCTCCAGCCAGTGGCCGATGTTGCCGGCGTCCGGCGCACCGCCCATCAGTTCCGCGCGCGGGCCCAGCAGGCGCATGGCGGTCTCGTGCATCGACAGGTCCAGTTCCGACCAGAAGATCTTGTTGGTGCTGGCCTCGGGGCCGATGTGCTCGCCGCGGCGCAGGCGGCCGGCGGTGGCGTAGGTGGCCAGGGTGTAGGCCTCGGCATCCATCCAGCTCTTGACCACGGCGTCGCGCAGCGAGCAGTCGTCCACGTTCTTCTCTTCGGCCTTGTACAGGTCCACCAGCGACTTGGCGGTCTGCTGGAAGCGGCCCGGCGAGCGCAGCATCAGGCCGCGCTCGAAGCCGGCCGTGGCCATGGCCACGTTCCAACCCTGGCCTTCCTCGCCCATGCGGTTCTCCACCGGCACGCGGACATTGTCGAAGAAGATCTCGGCGAAGCCCGGCAGGCCGTTGAGCTGCTTGATCGGGCGGATGGTGATGCCGGGCAGGTTCAGCGGCAGCAGCACGAAGGTGAGGCCATGGTGACGCACGGAGTCCGGGTCGCTGCGGAACAGGCCGAACAGCCAGTCCGCCCAGACCGCGCGCGTGGACCAGGTCTTCTGGCCGTTGATGACGTAGTGGTCGCCGTCGCGGATCGCCTTGCAGCGGATCGCCGCCATGTCGGAGCCGGCGCCCGGCTCCGACCAGCCCTGGGCCCAGATGTCGTCGCCCGCCGCCATGCGCGGCAGGAAGCGCTTCTTCTGCTCCTCGGTGCCGTATTCCATCAGCGTCGGCGCCAGCAGGAAGATGCCGTTCTGGTTGACGCGCAGCGGCGCGCCGGCGCGCCAGTACTCCTCCTCGAAGATCAGCCATTCGATGAGGTCCACGCCGCGGCCGCCCAGGTGCTCTGGCCAGGTCACGGCGCTCCAGCGGCCGGAGTTGAGCTTGTGCTCCCACTCGCGGTGCTGGCGGAAGCCTTCCTCGGTGTCGAAGCTCTGCAGCGTCTGCTTCGGCACGTTGGCGGCCAGCCATTCCCGGATTTCTGTCCGGAACTTGTTCTGTCGCTCGGTATATTCGAGTCGCATGGTTTCAGCCCTATGTCGCTATAGTTCTTATGTACCGCGATCCGGCTAGAACTTCGCGTCACGCTTCTCGACGAAGGCGCGCCTTGTTTCTGCCGAATCCTTCTCGCTGTACGCCTGGAGCGTGAAGCCCTGCTCCCAGCGATACTTGTCTTCCAGGTTGCCGTCCTCGATGCCGTTGAGGGACTCCTTGGCCAGGCGGATCATCGCCGTGCTCTTGGCGGCGATCTTGCGCGCGATGTTCATCGCGGCCTCGCGCAGTTCGGCGCGGGGCACCACGGTCTCGATCGCGCCCAGGCGGTGGGCCTCGGCGGCGGTGATCGGCTCGCCGGTGAAATACATCATGCGCACCTTCTGCACCGGGAACAGGCGCTGCAGGTGGGCGCCGCCGCCCATCGCGCCGCGATCCACCTCGGGCACGCCGAAGGTGGCGTCCTCGCTGGCCACGACGATGTCCGCCGCGCCCGCCAGGCCGATGCCGCCGCCCAGCACGAAGCCGTGCACGGCCACGATCACCGGCAGCGGGTTGCGGTGCACGGCGCGGAACGAACGGTAGTTGCCGGCATTGACCGAGACGATCTTCTCCGGGTGCTTGTCCAGCTCCTTGATGTCCACGCCGGCGCAGAAGCCGCGGCCCTCGGAGCGCAGCACGATCACGCGCGCCTCGGGATGGGCGCCCAGCTTCTCGATCTCGTCGGCCAGCGCGTGCCAGCCGGCGTCGTTGAGGGCGTTGACCGGCGGGCGGTCGATCACCAGTTCGGCGACGCCGTCGGTGATGGTGGTGCTGAAGCCGTGGCTGGTCATGCGGATTTATCCAGGGGAATGCGGGTGGAGAGGCTGGCGAGGCGGGCCTCGGCCTCGGCGGCGATGCCTTCGATGACGTCCTTGACGCCGGGCAGCGAGCCGATGACGGCGGCGACCTGGCCGCTGGGCAGCACGCCCTCGTCCGGGCGGCCCTCGACCATGGCGCGCTGGATCAGCACGGGGGCGTTGGCCGCCATCATGGTCTGGATCGCGGAATCGCCCTCGCGCAGCGCGGCGAAGAAGGTCCTGATCATGTGGCCCACCGACATGCCGGTGTGCACGCGCCATTTCCAGGCACTGCTCAGGGCCACGAACAGCCGGTGCAGCAGGCCGCCGCTCTCCAGCTTCAGCAGGAAGGGGTTGTCGATCATGCGCTGCGGCATGCCGTCGACGGCGGTGGAGGCGCGGATCTGGGCCGGCTCCTTGACCTCGACGTACTTCTGCAGCGTGGCCTTGGGCACCGGCGACTCGGCCGTCATCAGGAAGCGCGTGCCCATGGCGATGCCCGAGGCGCCGAAGGCCAGCGCACCCGCCAGACCGCGGCCGCTGTGGAAGCCGCCGGCCGCGACCACCGGTACCTTCACGGCGTCCAGCACCTGCGGCAGCAGCAGGGTGGTGGGCACCGAACCGGTGTGTCCGCCGCCCTCCGCGCCCTGCACGGTGATGATGTCGGCGCCCAGTTCCACCGCCTTCTGGGCATGCTTGAGCGCGCCGACGGTGGGCATGCAGAGGATGCCGGCTTCCTTGAAGCGCCTGATGGTCTTGGCGTCGGGACCGCGGCCGTAGGACACGGCGCGCACGCGGTCCTTGTGCTTGAGGCAGAGCTCGATCACTTCCAGCGCATTGGGCTGGAACATGTGGAAGTTCACGCCGAACTGCGCGCTGGTGGCGGCACGCACGTCGGCGATGGCCTGTTCCAGCTGCGCGGTGGACATGGTGGCCGCGGCCAGGAAGCCGAAGCCGCCGGCATTGGAGGTGGCGGCCACCAGCTTGGCGTCCGCCACCCAGCCCATCGCGGTCTGAACGATCGGATAGCGGCAGCCCAGCAGGCGCGTCAGCTCGGTTTGCAGGGAGTTGCTCATCGTCTCAATCGTTTTTCTTGTTGGCCGCGGCCATGGCCTTGGCGTCCAGCCCGCCCAGGTTGTTGCCGGTCAGCAGCTGGTTGTGGACATGGGCGAGGTGGTGCCAGCCGAAGGCGGCGTCCATCGCCGTGCGCTTGCCGCGCAGTTCCTCGACATGGTTGATCGCCTGCTTGGCCAGGGCCATGGCCAGGCGCGGCTGGGCGGCGAGCTTCTGCGCAATGGCCTCGACCGAGGCCTGCAGTTCCTCGCGCGGCACCACGCGGTTGACCATGCCCATCAGCTGGGCACGATCGGCCTTCATCTTCTCGCCCAGGAACAGGAATTCCTTGGCGATGCGCGGGTGCAGCTCGAAGGCATGGGCGAAGTACTCCACACCCGGGATGCCCATCTTCAGCACCGGGTCCTGGAAGTAGGCGTCCTCGCTGGCGACGATCAGGTCGCAGGTCCAGGCCAGCATCAGGCCGCCGGCGATGCAGGCCCCCTGCACCATGGCGATGGTCGGCTTGGGCACGTCGCGCCAGCGACGGCACATGCCGAGGTAGACCTCCTGCTCGCGGGCATACTGGAACTCGCCGCCAGGCTTACCGACGTGGTCGTACCAGAGGTGCTGGCGCTCGAAGCTCTCGTGCGCGTCGCGCTCCGGCGTGCCGATGTCATGGCCCGCCGAGAAGTTCTTGCCGGCGCCGGCCAGCACGATCACCTTGACCGCGTCGTCATCGACCGCGCGCCGGAAGGCAGCGTCGAGGGCGTAGGTCATCCGGGAGTTCTGCGCGTTGTGGTAGCGCGGCCGGTTCATCGTCAGCCACGCGATGCCGTCGCGGACCTCGTAGAGCACGACCTCGTCGCGCTCGGTGTTGGCGGGCTGCGTCATGGCTTCAGGCCTTCACGATCACCGAGGAGCCGTGGCCGAACAGGCCCTGGTTCGCCGTAATGCCGACCTTCGCGCCAGCGACCTGCCGCTCGCCGGCCTGGCCGCGCAGCTGCCAGGTCAGTTCGCAGACCTGGGCCAGGGCCTGGGCCGGCACGGCCTCGCCGAAGCAGGCCAGGCCGCCCGAAGGGTTCACCGGCAGGCGGCCGCCCACGCGGGTGACGCCCTCGCGCAGCAGCTTGGCCGCGTCGCCGCGGGCGCAGAGCTGCAGGTCCTCGATCCAGTCCAGTTCCAGTGCGGTGGAGAGGTCATAGACCTCGGCGAGGCTGACGTCCTCGGGGCCGATGCCGGCCTCCTCGTAGGCTTTCCTCGGCAGCGCGGCACGGAAGCTCTGCGCCGGCACGGCGACGGCCGAATCGGTGGCGATGTCCGGCATCTCCACCAGGGCCGAGGCGAACGTCGGCGTGACGGTGGAGATCGCGGCGATGCGCGGCGCCTTGGCCTTGCCGACCTTGCGGGCGTAGTCGACGCTGGAGACGATGATGGCCGCGGCGCCGTCGGAGGTGGCGCAGATGTCCATCAGGCGCAGCGGATCGGCCACCATCGGCGAAGCCGCCACGTCCGCGGCATTGAAGGCCTTGCGGTAGCGGGCGTTCGGATTCGACAGGCCGTGCTGCGCGTTCTTGATCTTGACCTGCGCGAAATCCTCCAGCGTATCGCCGTACATCTCGATACGGCGGCGTGCGTAGAGCGCGAAGTAGGTCGGGTTGGTGATGCCGATGCGGAAGCGAACCCAGTCCGGATCATCCGGCCGGTCTCCCGGCTGCGGCTTGAGGAAGCCCTTGGGCGTGGTATCGGAACCGATCACCAGCGCGACCTCGCACTCGCCCGAGAGAATCTTGGAGCGCGCCGCGGCCAGGGCCTGCGAGCCGGAGGCACAGGCGGCGTAGGAGGTGTTGACCTGCGCGCCCTGCCAGCCCAGCGCCTGCGCGAAGGTCGCACCCGCCACCTGGCCCGGATAGCCGTTGCGGATGGTCGCCGCGCCGGAAACGAACTGGATGTCGCGCCAGTTCACGCCGGAATCGGCCAGCGCGTCGCGAGCGGCCTTCACGCCGTACTCGACGAAATTGCGCCCCCACTTGCCCCAGGGGTGCATGCCGACGCCGAGGATGGCGATGTCCTTGTTCGTGCTCATGGCATGAACCTCGCCTGACCGTTCGTGCTGAGCCTGTCGAAGCATGAACGGTCCGTTACCGGAATTCGCACTTCGACAAGCTCAGTGCGAACGGCAGTCAACACGTCGAAGGTCTTCATGCCGCCACCTTCCACTTCCAGGTCAGCTTGCCGTCGGCCAGGGGCTCGAGGACCAGCTCCATCTCCAGGCCCGCACGCAGGGATTCCACGCCAGTGCCGGCCACCACCTGTCCCAGCACGATCATCTTTTCCTTGGCCAGCTCCACCGCGGCGATCGCGAAGGGGACGAAGGCCTCCTTGTCGACCTGCACGTAGGGCTCGGGCGGCTGGTAGGCGGCGCTGGTGAACGACCAGAGCTTGCCCGTGCGCGACAGCGGCACTTCCTCGAAGCTCTCGCCGTTGCAGTCCGGGTTGCGGCAGAAGCCCTTGAGCTTGGGGAAGTAGTAGGTACCGCAGGCCGTGCAGCGCGTGCCCAGAAGATGGGGACGCTGCTCGTCGAGCGTGAACCAGCCGTCCAGTACCGGCACGCCGACAGCCTGCTCTTTCAGCACTGCGCTCATGCGGCGGCAGCCGTCCGCACGGCGGGCGGATTGCCCTTGAGCTGCAGGGCGCGCAGGTTGTGCGGGTCCATGCGGCGGATCACGGCAAGCTGCCCGGCGGTAGGCATCGGCGTCTCGCCCATGCCCGGTGCCTGCAGCAGCGGGAAGCCGGTGGCGGCCTGCACCTGCTCGAAGCTGACGCCCGGGTGCAGCGACTTCACGCGCGGCGCATGATCCGGGCCGCCGAAGTCCATCACGCAGAGGTCGGTGACGACCAGCCGGATGTCGACGAAGTCCTGCTTCATGCCCGGAGCCCAGCGCTCGGGCTTGTAGCCCACGCCGGACACCATGTCGACCTCGCCGGACACGAACACGCGCGGGCCATGGTTGGGCACGATCATCGAATTGATGTGGTTGATGCTGTTGCCCGGCAGGCCGCGCACGCCAAGGATCGCCGACTTGGGCTTGTCGTAGGGGCCGACGGAGGACAGGTTGGTCTGGCCCCAGCGGTCGATCTGCGTCGGGCCGATCATGGCGTGGCGCTTGCCGCCCCAGACGCATTCGAAGACGCGCTCGAAGGACAGGTAGCCTTCGTACTTGGGCTGGTAGTCGCCGCGGGCCCCCAGGGGCACCGGCTCGGACACCAGGAAGGCCTCGCTGTCGGTCATCAGCAGCTCGGGCGAATGCGTCAGCTTGGCCAGGCTCGCGCCGATGCGCGGGATCACGCCGATGCCGGAGGCCAGGATCTCGCCGTTGTCGCGCCAGGCCTCGGAGGCCGCCACGATCATCAGTTCCGCCAGGCTTACCACTTCGTTTTCGGTCATTTGCGTCATGATCTTCAGAACACCGGCTGCTTGAGCTTGGCGGCGCGCTCGGGGCCGCCGATCTTCGCCAGGTATTCGCTCTCGCCCGGGGCGACGAATTCCGCCACGTACTTCTCCCAGCCGCCTTCCTCGGTGGCCGAGGCGTTGTAGCGCTTGAGATGGTCCATGTCCCAGCCGTAGTCGGGGCCGAGGTAGGTCGGGTGCGCGCCCAGCGGCGCATGCACCACGCCCTTGACCAGGTAGCGCTCGAAGGGATTCTGCTTCGCCGTGTCGGCGTCCAGCTCGAAACGCTCGCGCAGCACTTCGGTGCTGACGTAGGTGGCGTCCGCGGCACGGGCGTAGAGATGATCGAAGAAGGTGTCGGCACCACGCAGCAGCGTGTTGCCGAGACGGTCCGCTTCGTTGACGTGGATCAGCGCGGCGTCCAGCTTCAGCGCCGGCATCGCGAGGTAGACCTCGCCGTCACCGTAGGGCGACTGGATGGTCTTCAGCGAGGGGTTCCTCGCCAGCACGTCGGTGGCCAGGCCGCAGCGCGTCGGCAGGAAGGACATGCGCATGCCGGCAGCGCGCAGGCCCCACTCGAACATGCCTTCGTCCAGCTCCATCACGTCCATGGCGGCGGACTCGCGCGCCTTGCGGAACCAGGGTTCCAGCGGGATCGCATCCATGGTGACGAAAGCGTAGATCAGCTTCTTCACCTTGCCGGCCGCGCAGAGCATGCCGACGTCGGGACCGCCGTAGGACACCACGGTGAGATTCTTCAGCGGCGAGCGCAGGATCTCGCGCACCAGGGCCATGGGCTTGCGCCGCGGGCCCCAGCCGCCGATGCCAAGGGTCATGCCATCGCGCAGCTGCGAGACGGCCTGGGCGGCGGAAAGCTCTTTGTTCAGTGCCATTAGCGGAATCCCACCGAGAAGTCGTGGCCCCAGATCGAGACCTGCTGGGTCTGGGTGGTCTGCCATTTTCCGGGTTCGACGCTGATGCCGCCCCACCCGTACTCCAGCGCGAAGTTGCCCGGGGTCATCACGTAGAACGAGGTCATGCGATCGTTCTCGTGCTCGCCCAGGGTCGCCATCATCTTGACGCCCTGCTTCTGAACGCGGTCGTAGGCCTTACCGACATCGGTGATGGTGTCGACCTCGACCATGGCGTGCACGCAGCCGGAGGGGCTGGGCATCTCGGCCAGCGCGAGGCTGTGGTGGCGGCCGCTGGCGGCGTGCAGGAAGTAGATGCGGATCACCGGCGCGTCCGGGCCCGGCTGGAAGTTGAAGATGTCGGTGATGCCGAAACCGAACACCTCCTGCCAGAACTTGAGGGTGGCATCGAAGCTGCCCGCGGCCGGCAGCACGGTGTGGCCCATGCCCTGACGGCCGGTCTTGAAGCCCTGCACGCCGATCGGGGACTGGAACGGGGCTGTGGGGCCGGTATAGCCGTAGGAGATCTCGTGCCGGTTGCCGGCGGGGTCGGTGAACACCGACAGCGCCTTGACCTGGCGGGCCGCGACCAGCTGGGCGTCGCCCGTCTCCACCGCCGTGCCGGCCTTGGCCAGGGCCGCGAGCGCGTCCCGGTAGGCGGCTTCGTCGCGCACCTCCCAGCCGGAGGCCAGGTAGCGGTCCTCGGCCCCGGGCACGACCGCGACGCGGTAGGACCGTTCGTCCATCTTGAGGAACAATCCGCCCTCCGCCGTGGCCGAAGTGGACATGCCGAGCACCTGCTCGCCGTAGGTCTGCCACTTGGCGATGTCCGTGCTTTGCGCAACGATGTAAGCCAGTGATTCGATTCTGATCATTGGGACCGATTGCCGGAATATGGGGAGTGGCGCCATATTGGTCCCGAGGGCGTTTTTGATCTTCATCCGTTGGGATGAGACTGTACGGAGAGGAATCGGGAGGGGCCGGGAGAGCCGCCGGAAGACCTTTGTGGTATTTGTTATGCCGCATTTCTGGAAGCCCAAGGAGGGGCGCCATGGAGCCATCGGTTACCGCATCACAGGCGGTGCAGGACACCTCGGAGGGGGCCCGCTTCGCCCGCATGGTCCGCCTGGGGCTCAGGCTGGCGGCGGAGCCGGACCCGGACGTCCAGCTGCGCCATCTCTACGGCGAGGCGCGGGAGATCCTGCAGGCCGACCACGTGGAGATGCTGCTGCCCGATGAGGAGGGACGGCTGTCCCATGGGGGTGAACTGCTGCGCGACCGCCCCGCCCTGCCCTTGCGGCTCAGTTCGCCGGCCGCGCCGCTGGACCCGGCACGGCTGCCGCGCGGCCTGCCGCCCCTGGGCAGCCTGCTGTCCATGCCGATGCAGAACGACGGCCACCGCCATGGCTGGCTGGTCGTGGGCAGGGCCCCGGGCAAACCACCCTTCGCCCCCGGCGACGAGCAGATCGCGGCCATGCTGGCGGCCGGGCTGGCGATCTTCCGCGAGAACATCCGCCTGTACCGGCAGGCACAGCACCAGGCCCGCGAACTGCGGCGCGAGATCGCCCAGCGCGAGCGCAGCGAGAACGCCCTGCGGCGCCTGACCCGCATCCACCGCATGCGCAGCCGCATCGCCGCGGAGATCGTGCGCTGCCGCAACCAGCAACAGCTGTTCAAGGAGGTCTGCCGCACCGCCGTGGACCAGGGCGGCTTCCGCATGGCCTGGATCGGCGTGCAGCAGGGAGAGCTGGTGGAGCCGGTGGCCTGCCATGGCGAGGACCATGGCTACATGAACCTGCTGCGCGACTACCAGCGCGCCGGCCACCGCGACGGCCCGGCCATCACGGCCCTGAGGGAGCGCCGGGAGATAGTCTGCAACGACATCGCCCGCGCCCCCCTGATGGCCGCCTGGCGCGCGCCGGCGCTGGAGCGCGGCTACCGCTCGGTGGCGATCCTGCCGGTCTTCGCCCGCTCCCGCCTGGCCGGCTGCCTGGCGCTGTATGCCGGCGAAACCGACTTCTTCAGCGAAGAGGAGCAGCAGTTGCTGATCGAGTTGGCGGGCGACATCTCCCATGCCCTGGAGTTCATCGCCAACGAGGAGCGGCTGGACTTCCTGTCCTACTACGATCCCCTGACCGGCCTGGCCAACCGACGCCTGTTCCACGAACGCCTCAACCAGCACCTGCTGGCTGCCCGCCAGACCACCGCCCGCGTGGCGGTGATCCTGGTCGACCTGGTGCAGTTCAAGGCAGTGAACGACGCCGTGGGCATGGCGGCGGGCGACGAGGTGCTGAAGAGCGTGGCCGAGCGCCTGACCCGCCTGGCCGGCAACCCGGCCTACCTGGCCCGCACCGGCGGCGACCGCTTTGCCGCGCTGATCCCGGACCTGAAGGATTCCGCCAGCCTGTCGCTGATGCTGCGCGACCGCGTGTGGACCCGGCTGAGCCACCCGATCGAGGTCGCCGGACGCTCGCTGAGCCTGTCGGGCAAGGTGGGGCTGGCGCTGTTCCCGGAGGACGGCGACGACGGCGAAACCCTGTTCCGCAACGCCGAGGCCGCGCTCAAGCGTGCCAAGCAGACCGGCGAGCGCTACCTGTTCTATACCGCGCAGATGGGCTCGGCGATGAAGCAGCGCCTGGAACTGGACACGCGGCTGCGCCATGCGATGCAGGATGACCAGTTCGTTCTGTACTACCAGCCCAAGGTGGACCTGCGCGACGGCACGGTCTGCGGCGCCGAGGCGCTGATCCGCTGGGAGAGCCCGGAGCTGGGCCTGGTGCCTCCCGGACAGTTCATCCCGCTGCTGGAGGAGAACGGCATGATCGTGGAGGTCGGCCGCTGGGCCCTGGAGCAGGCGGCGGCCGACCGGTCCAGCTGGATGCGCGCCGGCATCGCCGTCCCCCGCATCGCCGTCAACGTGTCGGCCGTGCAGCTGCGCGACGCCGCCTTCATCGACCATGTCGGCAGCGTCCTGGAACGCTACCCGCAGAGCGCCGGGGGCATCGAGCTGGAGCTGACCGAGTCCAGCATGCTGGCCAACCCGGACGCCACCCTGCCGCTGCTGCAGCGCCTGCGCGACATGGGCGTGAACCTGGCGCTGGACGACTTCGGCACCGGCTATTCCTCGTTGTCCTACCTGTCCCGGCTGCCGCTGGCCACGGTGAAGATCGACCGCTCCTTCGTGCTGCGCATGGGCGACAGCGCCAACACCATCAGCATCGTCTCGTCGGTGATCTCGCTGGCCCACTCGATGGGGCTGAGGGTGGTGGCGGAAGGCGTGGACTCCACCGAGCAGCTCAAGTTCCTGCGCCTGCTGCACTGCGATGAGATCCAGGGCCACCTGTTCAGCCCGGCGCTGCCGCCGGAGGAGTTCGTCGCCCTGCTGCGACGCGGCCGGACACTGCCGCCGGAGTAGGCCGGGACGAGGTCTCCGCAGCGGCCCGCGGCAACTCTCGTCTACATGGACGAAGATTCCCGAGCCCAGCGGGAAATAATGCTGGCCTGACCTTTTCCAGGCCGGTTCTCCCCATGACACAGCCCACCCCTTCCGCTTCCGGAACCGCCGACGGCACCCTGCCGGTCGATGCGCCGCTGGTGGTCGATTCCGCCGAGGCCGTGGCCTGGAACGAGACGGTGGACCTGCTGGTGGTGGGCTTCGGCGCCGCCGGCGCCTCGGCCGCCATCCATGCCCGCCAGGCCGGCGCCAACGTCGGCATCGTCGAGCGCTTCGAGGGCGGCGGCGCCACCATCAAGAGCGGCGGCATCGTCTACCTGGGCGGCGGCACGCGCCAGCAGAAGGCGGCCGGCTACGACGACACGGTGGAGGCCATGTACCGCTACCTGCAGATGGAAACCGGCGACGCCGTCGGCAAGGCCACGCTGCACCAGTTCTGCGAGGATAGCCTCGGCCTGCATGCCTGGCTCGAATCCCTGGGCGCGAAGTTCGACTCCAGCGCCCCGCCGCCCAAGACCTCCTATCCCAGGGACGGCATCTACCTGTACTACTCCGGCAACGAGGGAGTGCCCGCCTTCGCCGCCCAGGCCCTGCCGGCGCCGCGCGGCCACCGCATGCACGGGTCCGGCGTGGCCACCGGCAAGCACCTGTTCACCATGCTGCGCCGCCGCGTCGAGGAACTGAAGATCCCGGTGCTGACGCAGAGCGCGGTGCGCCGCCTGGTCCAGGACCGCAGCGGCAGCGTGATCGGCGCCGAAGTGTTCCGCCTCGACCCCGGGTCTCCCGCCGGCCAGCGCCACCTGAAGCTGATGCGCAAGGCCGAGAAGGTGCACGACTTCGCCCCCGCCTGGGCCGACCGCCTGCGCGCCCAGGCCCTGGCGATCGAACTGGCGGACGCGCGGCCGCTGCGGATCCGCGCTACCGGCGGCGTGCTGCTGTCGGCCGGCGGCTTCATCTTCAACCGCGAGATGGTGCAGAAGCACGCCCCGAAGTACCTGCGGAACATGCGCCTCGGTGCCACCGGCTGCGACGGCAGCGGCATCCGCCTGGGCCTGTCGGCCGGCGGCAGCGCCGCGCGCCTGGAGAAGGGCTCGGCCTGGCGCTTCATCAACCCGCCCACCGCCCTGCCCCGCGGCATCGTCGTGGGCGCCAACGGCGAGCGCTTCTGCAACGAGCAGGTCTACGGCGCGCGGCTGGGCGTGGAGATGTGCGAACAGGGCGACGGCAGCGCCTGGCTGATCCTCGACGCCAAGCTGCGCCGCGCGGCGCTGAAGGAGGCCGCCTTCGGCAAGCTGTGGATGTTCCAGTCCGGCCCGGCGCTGATCCTGATGCTGAGCTCGCCCAAGGCGAAGACCCTGGCAGAGCTGGCCGGCAAGATCGGCGTGCCCGCCGCCGCGCTGGAGCGCAGCGTGCAGGCCAACAATGCCAGCGCCGCCGGCAACCAGCCCGACGCCTTCGGCAAGTCGCCGGACATGCGTGCCGCCCTCGACCAGGGCCCCTACTATGCCCTGGACATCTCGGCCGGCAACAAGATCTTCCCCTGTCCGTCGATCACGCTCGGCGGCCTGCGCGTGGAGGAAGGCAGCAACCGCGTGCTGGACGCCGGCGGCCAGCCGATCAAGGGACTCTATGCCGCCGGCCGCACGGCGGTGGGCGTGGCCTCCAATTTCTACGTCAGCGGCCTGTCGATCGCCGACTGCCTGTGGTCCGGCCGCCGCGCCGCGCTGCACGCCATACAAAAGACCAGCGACGCGGCGGCACGGGCCGCCTGAACCACTTTTACGGAGAGAGAAGAACATGGGACGCGTACAGGACAAGGTGGCGATCATCACCGGCGGCGCCAGCGGCGTGGGTGCGGAAGACGCACGGCTGCTGGCCCGTGAAGGCGCCAAGGTGGTCATCACCGATCTCAACCAGGAGCTGGGCGAGAAGGTGGCCGCCGAGATCAACGCCAAGCACGCGGACAGCGCCCTGTTCATCAAGCATGACATCGCCAGCGAGCCCGACTGGGAGAACGTCATCGCCCGGACCGAGGAGAAGTTCGGCGGCCTCGACGTGCTGGTCAACAACGCCGCCATCCTGGCCTACGGCACCATCGAGGACACCTCCCTGGAGCTGTGGCAGAAGATCCAGCGCATCAATTCCGACGGCTACTTCCTGGGCTGCAAGCATGGCCTGCTGGCGATGAAGAAACGCGGCGGCGGCTCGATCGTCAACATGTCGTCCATGGCCGGCATCGGCGGCATGTCCGCCTTCGCCGCCTACAGCGCCAGCAAGGGCGCGGTCGCCGCGCTGACGCGCTCAGTGGCGGCCCACTGCCGCATGAACCTCTACAAGATCCGCTGCAACTCGATCCACCCCGACGGCATCGTCACGCCGATGGTGGCCAACCTGCCGCGCGATCCCAAGCAGCAGCCCAAGGTCCGCGAGAAGGACCCCAAGCAGCTGCAGGCCCGCTTCTGCATGCCGGCGGACATCGCCAACCTGGTGCTGTTCCTGGCCTCGGACGAGTCTCGTTTCATCCAGGGCGCCGAGATGCGCATCGACAACGGCTACCTCATGTGGGCGGATTGAAGTCCGTCCGCATCCGGGCATGTACATCCCTGCGCAAGACCGTGCCATCCTTGGCACGGAAATTCAAATGTAAGGTTCCATGAGCAAGATCCAGTACCACCCGCTGAAGGTTGCCCAGGTCATCGAAGAGACGGCCGACGCGCGCTCGCTGGTGTTCGACATCCCGGCCGAGCTGAAGGACGCCTTCAAGTACAAGCCGGGCCAGTTCCTGACGCTGCGCGTACCCTGTGGCGCCAAGCCGCTGCCGCGCTGCTACTCGCTGTCGAGCACGCCTACCGAGAACGGGCCGCTGCAGGTCACCATCAAGCGCGTGGCCGGCGGCCGCGCCTCCAACTGGCTCTGCGGCTGCCTGCGTGCCGGCGACACGCTCGACGTGGCGGTGCCGGCCGGCATCTTCACGCCCAAGTCCTACGACGGTGATTTCCTGATGTTCGGCGGCGGCAGCGGCGTGACGCCGGTGCTGTCGATCATCCGCAGCGTGCTCAACCAGGGCAAGGGCCGCATCCGGCTGTTCTACGCCAACCGCGACGAACGCTCGGTGATCTTCGCCGCGGAGTTGGCGAAGCTCTCGCGCGAGCATCCCAAGCGCCTGCAGGTGATCCACTGGCTGGACTCGGTGCAGGGCATCCCCTCGCAGGTGCAGATCGAGGCGATGGCGCAGGGTTGGGAGAACGCGCAGTGCTTCATCTGCGGCCCCGGCATCTTCATGGACACCACCGCCGCGGCCCTGCACCAGCTGGGCTTCCCCTCCGCGCGGGTGCACATCGAGCGCTTCGTCTCGCTGCCCGAGGAATCCGACGAGCTGCCGGTGCCGGTGGCCGTCGAGGGCGGCACGGTCTCGCAGGTGGAAGTGGAACTGGACGGCGAGGTCCACAAGTTCGAGGCCCAGCCGGGCCAGTTGCTGATCGACGCGATGGAGCAGGCCGGCATGCAGCCGCCCTATTCCTGCCGCGCCGGCGCCTGCGCCGCCTGCATGTGCCATCTCGACGACGGCGAGGTGGAGATGATCACCAACCAGGTGCTGGAGCAGAGCGACATCGCCCAGGGCTGGATCCTGTCCTGCCAGGCGGTGGCGAAGTCCCCCGTCGTCAAGCTCCGCTACCCGACATGAGCCATACCCTTCCCCAGGCCTTCGCCGAGAGCGTGCAGAAGCACGCCAGCCGCACCGCGGTGGTCGGCGAGGATGGCACGGAGCTGAGCTACGCCGAACTGGACCAGTTGCGCATCTACGCCGCGCGCGCGCTGGTGGCCATGGGCGTGCAGCACGGCGAGCGCGTGGCCATCTGGGCGCCCAACTCGGTGGAATGGATCGTGGCGGGCCTGGCCATCCAGGCCGTCGGCGGCGTGCTGGTCCCCCTGAACACGCGCATGAAGGGTGCCGAGGCCGCCTACATCCTGCAGAAGAGCGGCGCCACGACGCTGTTCTGCGCCGGCCGCTTCCTCGGCCAGCACTACCCGACGATGCTGGCCGAGCACTGGCCCAGTTCGCTGAAGCACGTGGTGGTGATCGGCGACCCCGAATCCGGCGATACCGGCTGGCGCGAGTTCATGGCCAAGGCCGACCAGGCCCATACCGAGGACGTGCTGAAGCGCGCCGCCGCGGTGCAGCCCTCCGACCGCCTGGACATCATGTTCACCTCCGGCACCACCGGCCGCCCGAAGGGCGTGGTCACGAACCACGCGCAGAACCTCGACGTGATCCGGTCCTGGTCCGCCGTGATGGGCCTGGTGCCCGAGGACAGGTACCTCATCGCCAACCCGTTCTTCCATACCTTCGGCTACAAGGTGGGCTGGCTCGGCGGCCTGCTGCACGGCCTGACGGTGCTGCCGCACGCGGTGTTCGACGCCGGCGCGATCCTGCAGCGCATCGCCCGCGACCGCATCTCGGTGCTGCCCGGCCCGCCGACGCTGTTCATCAGCCTGCTCAATGACCCCACCCGCGCCGGTGCGGACCTGTCCTCGCTGCGGGCCACCATCACCGGTGCCGCCGCGATCGCGCCTTCCCTGATCGAGCGCATCCGCGCCGAACTGGGCTTCCAGGTCGTGCTGACCGCCTACGGACTCACGGAGACCTGCGGCGTGGTGTCGATGTGCGAGGCCGGCGACGATGCCGAGACCATCGCCCTGACCAGCGGCAAGGCGATCCCGCGCGTGGAGCTGCGCTGCGTCGATGCCGACAACCGGCCCGTGGCGGCCGGCGAGTCCGGCGAGATCGTGGTCCGCGGCTACAACGTCATGCAGGGCTACCTGGACGACCCCAAGGCCACCGCCGAGACCATCGACGCGGATGGCTGGCTGCATACCGGCGACGTCGGCGTGCTCGACGGGCGCGGCTATCTCAGGATCACCGATCGGCTGAAGGACATGTACATCGCCGGCGGCTTCAACTGCTACCCGGCGGAGATCGAGCGGATCATCGCCGCGCATCCGGCGGTGGCGCAGGTCGCGGTCGTCGGCGTGCCGGACGAGCGCCTCGGCGAGGTCGGCAAGGCCTGCGTCGTGCTGCGCCCCGGCGCCGCGCTGGGCGAGAAGGAGCTGATCGCCTGGTGCCGCGACAACATGGCCAACTACAAGGTGCCGCGCTACGCCGAGATGATGGCGTCGCTGCCGACCAACCCCTCCGGCAAGGTGCTGAAGTTCCAGCTGCGGGACATGGCGAAGGGCGCGGGTTGAGTCTTTGGTTCCCTCTCCCTCCGGGAGAGGGCAGGGTGAGGGGCGCCGGTCCGTTCGTGAGCCGTTGCCCGGACCGGGCCTCGTCCCTCACCCCCAACCCCTCTCCCGGTGGGAGAGGGGAGCAGGAACAGATTCTTTGAGGAGCTACGAATGAGCAAGAACCTGAACGGCGTCGTCGCCATCGTCACCGGCGCCTCGCGCGGCGCCGGCAAGGGCATCGCCATCGCGCTGGGGGCGCAGGGCGCCACGGTCTACGTCACCGGCCGCTCGCAGAACGAGGGCGACGCCCCCCTGCCCGGCACGATCCACGCCACCGCCGCCGCCGTCACCGCCGCGGGCGGCAAGGGCATCGCCGTGACCGTGGACCACTCCGACGACGAGCAGGTCCGCCAGCTGTTCGGGCGCGTCAAGAACGACCAGGGCAAGCTCGATATCCTGGTGAACAACGCCACCTTCATCCACGACCAGCTGATCGAAGGCGGCGGCTTCTGGGAGAAGTCGCTGGACCTGGTCAACATCCTCGACGTGGGCCTGCGCTCGGGCTACGTGGCCAGCTGGCACGCCGCCAAGCTGATGGCGGCGCAGAAGAACGGCCTGATCGTGTTCACCTCGTCCTTCGGCGGCAACTGCTACATGCACGGCGCCGCCTACGGCGCCCAGAAGGCCGGCGTGGACCGCTTCGCCCACGACATGGCGCTGGACCTGAAGGACTACAACGTCTCGGCCAATTCGATCTGGATGGGCATGCTGCGCACCGACCGCACCAAGCGCGTGATGGACGAGGACGCCGCCAAGTACCAGGGCTTCTGGGATATCGCCGAGACGCCGGAGTTCACCGGCCACATCATCGGCGCGCTGTTCCGCGATCCCCAGCGCATGCAGAAGTCCGGCCAGGTGCTGATCGGCGCCGAACTGGCGCTGGAGTACGGCCTGACCGACGAGGGCCGCCAGCCGCCTTCGCACCGGCCGATGCTGGGCGCGCCGGCGCCGGTCAATCCGGCGGTGGTGCAGTAACCAAGGTTCGAAGCCCGTTCGCGCTGGGCCTGTCGAAGTGCGAACGGGCAATTCACCGGTGGCGGGGGCCGCCCGCGCTTCGACAGGCTCAGCACGAACGGCCGCGGGCTGCGGCTAATCCCCCAGCGGCGACTCCGGCTGCCCCTGGCAGGACAGCCCGCAGTACTCGTCCAGCACCGCGCGCAGGTCCGGCAACTTGCGTGCCGCCTTGTACTCGGCGCGCACCACCGCCACGGTGACGGAGGTCAGCAGCTTCGCCCGCGCCTGCACGCGGTCGGCGCCGGCGGCCTCCAGGTCCTTCTGCGTCACCATGGCGGTACCGATCTCCATGCGCGCCAGCATCTCGTAGCCGATGGGGTCGTACTGCACCTGGTGCGCGATCTCCTGCAGCGCCGGATGTTCCAGGTTGTAGTCCAGGTAGAGCGTGAAGGCCTGGCGCAACTGCTCCAGCCCCGAGGGCATCGCGGTGGTGGCACGGATCACCGTCAGCCGCGCCTCGGCGAACAGCTCGGCCATCAGCTCGCGCTGGAACGCCCGCTCGTCGCCGAAGGCGGCGGCGAATTCCTCCTCGGTGCAGGCTCCCGCCGCCACCAGGTGGGCCGCATCGAGGTGGCTGGCACGCCGGTCCTTGCCGGCCAGGGTCTTGGCCGCTTCGAGGATTCTCTGCTTCACTGTCAGGGTCTCAGCCATTCTTCAGCATCATCTCCGGCCCCAGCCGGCCACGCAGCCAGGGCAATCGTTCCCAGCGCTCGGAGAAATCCGCGGGAACATACTCGTTGGACGCCTTGCCGTCACGGCCGATCAGGCCCAGGGCCTGGTAGGCGGCAGCCACCAGCTCGCTGCAGAACAGTTCTGCCAGGTTTTCCAGCTGCTCGCCGAACGGGCCGTCATAGGCGGCCCCCATCAGCTCCAGGACGTTGCTTTCGTAGGCGCGGCCGCGCATCTGCTGCCGCAGGGCGAGCAGCTGTTCCAGGGCCCCTTCATCCAGCTCGTGTTCCAGGCTGCGGCAGGCGACGTCGCCGTCGTGCTCCTGCAGGCGGGCCTCCAACGGGACCAGCTGCACGCCGGGCCGGCACAGGCCGGTGTCCAGGCAGGTGATGGTGGCGTCGGTCGTGGCCTCCCAGAGGCAGGGATATCCGTACTGCGGCAGGCGCAGCACCAGGCCCACGTGCGACCAGCGGCTCAAGGTAACCCACTTGATGCTCTCCGCCGTGCCGGACTTGCCGGCGAACAGCACGATGTCGCCCGTCTTCAGTCGATGCAGCACGCCGCCTCCTGCTCTGCGCTCCGTCGTTCGTTTGGAGGAGGCCACCGCCGGGCGCGGCGGCCACCATGGGATTCTCCCGGGAGAGTCTATGACAGGACCGCATGACCCCGCTGTGACCGCTGCCTCTGCCTTGCCGGCCGGCGGCGTGGCCCTGGTGACGGGCGCCAGCCGCGGCATTGGCCGCGCCATCGCGCGGCGGCTGGCCGCGCAGGGCGCCGCCGTGGTCGTGCATGCCTCGCCGCGCTCGCGGGCGGGCCTCGATGAGACCGTGGCCCTGGTCCGTGCTGCCGGCGGCCGTGCGGCGGCCGTGGCCGCCGACCTGGCCGATGCCGGAGCCCGCGCCGGCCTGCTGGCCGCCGCCGCGGAGCCCTTCGGGCCGGTCACGGTGCTGGTCAACAATGCCGCCGCCAATCCGGCCTACGCCCCACCCAGCCGCATCGACCTGGCCGCGCGGCAGGCCGGCTTCGAGATCAACTTCCATGCGCCGGTGGACCTCTGCCAGCAGGCCTTGCCGGCGATGAAGGCCGCCGGCTGGGGCCGCATCGTCAACCTCAGCAGCGAGATGGCGCAGCAGCCGCCGATCCCCTACCCCGGCCCGGCCAAGCTGGTGCATGGCCTGGTCCTGTACGGCGCCGCCAAGGCCGCGTTGGAGCGCTACACGCAGGGCCTGGCAGCCGAGCTGCACGGCAGCGGCGTTACCGCCAACGCACTGCTGCCGGTGAAGATCGCCCTGAGCGAGAGCGCCGAGGCGGTGGCACGCCAGGTCGGCGCCAGCAACCCGCACTGGGTGGAGCCGCTGGAGATGATGGCGGAAGCAGCCTGGCTGCTGGTCAGCGGACGCTACAACGGCCTGGTCACCAACAGCCGCGCGATGCTGCAGCTCGCGCAGAGTCCCTTGCATGCGCTGGATGGACGCACGGTGATCGGCGACGCGCTGAGCCTCGCCTCCTTCGCCTGATCACGAACACGAACACTGAAAACATCAAAGGAGAACAACGATGTCCCGACTGCAAGGCAAGGTAGCGATCGTGACGGGCGGCGCCCGCGGCATGGGCGGCGCGACCTCGCGCCTGTTCGTCCAGGAGGGCGCCCGGGTGGTGATCGCCGACCTGCTGGAGGACGAGGGACGCCAGCTCGCGCAGGAACTGGGGCCCCATGCCCTGTTCGTGCGGCATGACGTCAGCGACGAAGGCAGCTGGCAGAACCTGATCGATCAGACCGTGAAGACCTACGGCGAACCCGGCGTGCTGGTCAACAACGCCGGCGTGCTGCTGTTCCGCACGCTCCAGGAAACCAGCAAGGCCGATTTCGAGCGCGTCATCGGCATCAACCTCACCGGCAGTTTCCTCGGCGTGAAGCACGTCGGCGCGCGCATGATCGCGCAGGGCCAGGGCAGCATCGTCAACATCTCCTCCACCGACGGCATGAAGGGCGCCAACGGCCTGGGCGCCTACAGTTCCAGCAAGTGGGGCATCCGCGGCCTGACCCGCGTCGCCGCGATGGAGTACGGACACAAGGGCGTGCGCGTGAACTCCGTGCATCCGGGCGGCATCGATACCGCCATGGGCAACCCCTACGCGGAGGCCAGGGAGGAGGTCAACAAGCGCTACACCTTCGTGCCGCTGCAGCGTGTCGGCGAGCCGGTGGAGGTGGCACGGGCCTCGCTGTTCCTGGCCAGCGACGAAAGCTCCTACCTTTGCGGCGCCGAGATCGCGGTGGACGGCGGCATGCTGACGGGCACGTACTACGTGGGGTTCCCGGGCGCTCCGGGGGTGTAGCGCGGCGCCGGGGCGGCCAGGGAAGGCGCCCCGCTTCTCAGAACAGCTCGATGCTTCCGCTCGGCGGTGCCGGCACGATCCGGTGCTCGGCCAGCAGCCGCTCGTAGCGCACCAGGCGATTGCGTCCGGCGTTCTTCGCCGCATACAGCGCACGGTCGGCCCGGTCGATGATGTCGGCCGGGCCCAGCCGCGGTTCCAGGGTGGCGCAGCCGATGCTGACCGTGACGCGGCCCACCTGCGGGAACTCGTAGCATTCGACGCCGCGGCGCAGGGATTCCAGGACCTGCTCCAGCTCGGCCGCATCGCGGCGCGACAGCAGCACGGCGAATTCCTCCCCGCCGTAGCGGTAGCAGCGGTCCTCTCCCTGGAACAGCTCGGAGACGATGCGCGACAGCAGCAGCAGCACCTCGTCGCCATAGAGATGGCCGAAGCCGTCGTTGATGCGCTTGAAATGGTCCACGTCGAACAGCGCCAGGTGCCATGGCTCATCGGCGGCCGGATCGAGCATCCGCGTGGTCAGCTGGCCGAGCTGGTGGTCGAAGCTGCGGCGGTTGCGCAGCCCGGTGAGGCGGTCGCGCTCGGATTCGGTCAGCAGGCGGCTGAAATTGGCGTACAGCCGGCCCAGCGCCAGCAGGATGCTCTCGGCATCGGGCTCGGCGCGGCACAGGTGCACGACCAGGGCCTGCTCCTCGGTCACGGCCCGCGCCAGCAGGCGCGGCATGCCCTCCTCGCTGTCCAGGACCACGGACTCGCCCGCCGACAGCCGCGTCAGGATGCCGTCGCGCTGGCCCTGCACCCGCAGCGGCCAGGCGAAAGTCTCCGCGCCGGCGTGCTCGGTGAACTGCGGCTTGAGGGCCACGAACCCCGCCGCGCCCACCGGCAGAATCTCGTTCAGCGTCAGCAGCAAGCTGCGCCGCAGGTGCTCGAGATCGCGCTCGCCGCTGACTTCGGCGACGGACTCGATCAGCTTGCGCACGCTGGCGACGGACATGACGGCCCCGGGTGGATGGATGTCCCTGCGATACAAGTTCCGGACCCCGGGGCCCGCGGGAGACGGGATAAAAACCCCCCAGGTCCTGTTAACGCTGCCGCGGTCGCTGCGATGCCGTTCAGGCGTCGCCCGGCACGCGTCAGCCCGCCCAGAGGAGGGTGGCCGCCAGGCTCCGGTACGGCCGCCAGGCTTCCGCCTGCGCCAGCAGGGCCGCGGGGCTCTCCGCGCCGGCGGCCCGCACCAGCCCCAGGTCCGTGTGCGGGAAGGCGTCGGGCTGGCGGCCCAGGCGGATCGCAAGGTAGCCGCGCGTCCAGGGCCCGAATCCCGGCAGCGCAGCCAAGCCGGCATCCACCTCGGCCCAGGGCGCGTCCAGGCGCAGGCCGTCCTGCGCCGCCCGCGCCAGCACGCGCAGCGTTTCCACGCGCCGCCCCGGCATGCCCATCTGCGAGAGGTCCGCCGCCAGCACGGCCGGCGGGGTGAGCTCGCCGCTGCGCTCGATCAGGCGGTGCATCAGGGTGTTGGCGGCGGCAACGCTGACCTGCTGGCCGATGATGGTGCGCAGGCACAGTTCGAAGGGGTCCCAGCAGCCGGGCGGACGCAGGCCGGGCATGCGCGCCACCAGCGGCCTGAGCACCGGGTGGCGCGCCAGGGCGCGCAGGGCCGGCGCGGGATCCTCCTCCACGCCGAACAGCCTCGCGGCGCGCTCCGCCAATCCCCCGGCGGCGACACGGCGCGAGGCTTCGATACGCAGCAGGGTCCCGTCCACCGCCGGCGCCACGCGCAACCACTGCGCGCCGACACGGCGTTCGTAGGCACCGCCCTCGATCCGTTCCAGCAGCGGGATCAGGCGCGGGCGCAGATAGCCCAGCAGCACCGGCCAGGGCAGTTCCTGGCGCAACGGCAGTTCGGCGAGCGCGATCAATCGCTTGCCCTGGCCGCACGCTCGCGGTCGATCAGGCTGCGCTTGCGGTCCAGGCCCCATTTGTAGCCGCCCAGGCCGCCGTCGCCGCGGATCACGCGGTGGCAGGGCACCAGCAGCGCCACGCGGTTGGCCGCGCAGGCCGAGGCCACCGCGCGTACCGCGCGCGGCGCGCCGATGGCCTCCGCCACCTCGGCGTAGCTGCGCAGCTCGCCGCTGGGAATCTGCTGCAGGTAGGCCCAGACCTTCATCTGGAAGGCGGTGCCGCGCAGGTCCAGCGGCAGCTGCCGCGACGGCGGCCGCCCTTCGATATGCGACGCCAGCGCCCGCATCCAGGCCCCGAAAGCCTCGCGCTGCCCCTCGCCCATCGGCTCCAGCAGGGCATGCGGATACTCGCCGCGCAGCTGCGCCAGCAGTGCGTCTTCGCTGTCGCCGAACTGCACGAAGCAAAGGCCGCGATCGCTGGCCCCCATCATCAGCGGCCCCAGCGGCGTCCGCGAAGCGGCCCAGGAGATCGTCACGCCGGCGCCGCCGGCGCGGTACTGCTTCGGCGTCATGCCAAGGCGCGTGGCGGCGCGCTCGTAGACACGGCTGGCGGAGCCGAAGCCGGCATCGTGGATCGCCCGCGTGACGCTGCCGCCGCCGCGCAGGCCCCGGCGCAGCACCCGCAGGCGGCAGGCATCCACGTACTGCTTGGGGCTGACGCCGGTCACGGCCTTGAACTGGCGCTGCAGGTGGAAGGGACTGAGGTGCGCCAGCCGCGCCAGCGTCTCCAGGGTATGCGCGTCCTGCGCATGGGCCTCGATGTGGCGGCACAGCTTCTCGATGCGGGCCACCGTGCGGCGGTCGGCGCGGTTCTCCAGCGGACGGCAGCGCTTGCAGGCGCGCAGGCCGTCGGCCTCCGCCGCAGCCGGCGTGGCGTAGAAGCGCACGTTCTTGCGCAGCGGCCGGCGCGAGGAGCAGGAGGGCCGGCAATAGACGCCGGTGGTCAGCACGCCGTAGTAGAAATCGCCGTCCTGCGAGGCATCGCGCTCCTGTACGGCTTTCCAGCAGAGTTCCTGGTCCATGTCGGTATCCGGGTCGGTGGGTACGGCGCCAGTGTCGGCGCACCTGCCCGTCGGGCCTATCCGCTTCTTGCGGTGTCGGTCCGCTGCTCCCAGAGCAGCGGATGCATGCGATGCCGGCCGGCCAGGCCCTTCAGTTCCGCCTCGCGCGGCTCGCCGAAGCGGAAGTCCGGATCACCCGCGCAACGCTCGTGCAGTGCAGACGAGGTCAGCACCTCGCCGCCGCAGGCCTGCGCGGCGATGCGAGCCGCCAGGATCACGGTGATGCCGAAGAAGCGGTCGCCCTCCTGGATCGGCGTCCCGGCATGCAGGCCGATGCGCACGCGGATCGGCTCGCCGCGCTGCCTGCCGTTGTGGCGCGCGAAAGCGCGCTGGATGCTGGCGGCACAGCGCAGCGCCGCCGCCGGGTCGGCAAAGGCCAGCAGGAAACCATCGCCCTGCAGCTCCACCTCCTTGCCGTTCTCGCGCTGCAGTTCCTTGCGCACCACCTGGTTGTGGAACTTGATCACCTCGTGCGCGGCCTGGTCGCCCAGGCGCTCGGTCATGGCGCTGAAGCCCTCCATGTCGCTGAAGGCGATGGTGACGGTCCCGTCGGCCGAGATGGCATCGGCGAAGTCCGGGCGCTTGCCCTGCACGGCGGCGATCACCGCGTCCATCGAGGACTTCACCGCCCGGATCGCATGGCCCTCGGCCTCGTCCTTCAGCGTCAGCGCCAGCTCGGTGAGCTTGTTGAGGCCGGCGACGCCGACGCTGCCGATCAGCTCGCCCAGGGCTCGCGGCAGGCGCGTATCCAACACGGCTCCGGGCGGCGCTTCCGGCGCCACGCGGTCCAGCAGGGGCCGCGCCAGCAGCAACAGGGCCACGCCGGCGACCGCCTGCAGCAGGCAGGCCAGGGCCAGCGGCGCCCACTCCTCCAGCTGCGGTGGCGGCCCCAGCCAGGCGCGCAGCAGCAAGCCGCCGGCAACCGCCAGCGCGTCCGCCAGCAACAGCAGGGATGCGGCCAGGAACAGCAGCTGGCCCTGTCGGCGCTCCATCCCCGCGTTGCGCTTCACCCCGGCGGGCGGAAGCAAGCGCGGCGCGAGCGACCACAAGGCCACGGCCGCCAGCAGCCAGAGGCCGGTGCCGGGCAGCACGGACAGCGATGGTGCCGCCGGCAGGCGCGCCAGCTGCTGCATGCCCTGCAGGCCGCACCAGGCGGCAAGCAGGCGGCACAGCGGCAAGGCGAAATCACGGCTCATGTGGACATCTTAGTGCACGCCCCGCCCCACGCGGCCAGCCCCGTTCCCGCATCTGGCCAGGCCCGGACCCCGGTCGCAACGGCAGGCGATTCCTGCCCGCGTGGAAGCAAAGCCCGCGCTATCCTGCGTCCCACCACCAGGAGCCCATGATGACCAGCCACTACGACACGATCCGCCAGTACGACAAGATGCTGGACAACCTCGCCAAGTGGCTGGACAAGGCCGAGGAATACGCCAGGACGAAGAAGTTCGACGTGGACCTGCTGGCCGGCGCGCGCCTGGCGCCGGACGCCTTCTCGCTGGCGCAGCAGGTGCAGGCCGCCTGCGACCAGGCCAAGTTCGCCGCCGCCTACCTCGGCGGCAGGAAGGCGCCGCCGCATCCGGACACCGAGAAGACCGTCGCCGAGCTGCGCACGCGCATCCAGTCCTGCAAGGCCTTCCTCGCCACGGTGGAGGAGAAGGACTTCGCCGGCTCGGAGGACCGCAAGGTGGCGCCGCCCTGGCTGCCGAAGGGCTGGTTCCGCGGCGAGGACTACCTGTCGGGCCTGTCGATTCCCAATTTCTACTTCCACGTCACCATGGCCTACGCCATCCTGCGCCACAACGGCGTGGACCTGGGCAAGATGGATTTCATCGGCGGCCTGGAGATCCAGGAGGGGTGAACCCTCCCGGACGCGGCGGGACTCTCAGGAGCCCTGCGGCTTCGCCAGCAGCTCGCGGATCTTCGGCTCGGGCTTCCAGTAGCCGGGGCCCTTCAGGAACTTGCCGTTGGTGTCGTAGATCGGCTTGCCGTCGGCGCCGAGCTTGCTCTCGTTGCTGTCCATGATGATGCCGAGCACCGCTTCCAGCGGGATGCCGTATTTCAGCGCTTCCGAACGGCAGTAGACGATCACGTCGCCCAGCAGGTCGGCGATGGCCACGGCCAGGTCCAGCTTGTCGTCGCCGCGCTCGGCGGCGGCCACGATCTCGTCGATCTCATCGACCTCGTCGCCGAGCGTGGCCTTGAACTTGCGCAGGCGGTCGGCAACGTCGTCCGGGATGCTCGGCGCGTCATGGGCGGCGAGCTTGTACATGGCGTTCATCGCACGGATGCGTTCGGCGAAGCTGGGGTTCACGGCGGGCGGCTCCAGGGCTTGATGGGCCGCGTAGTGTGGGGGAAATGCCCCCGCCTGGCGAACGGGCCGTCCCGGACTCCGCTCCTGCCTCCCGGGGGCCACAGCGGCGCGAGCAGCCGTCCGAAGCCCGCGGGGCGGCGGCGGCGAACAGCCGGTCGATGCGGCCGGAAGTCCTCGCCCCGGGCAGGACCAGCGGCATGCGCAATGCCGGGCTCAGGCCATCCTCGGCCAGTTCGCCAGCCGCCGCTGGCTGCGGGCGCCCTTCACCCGCGACAGCGCGCGCAGCAGCTCGACCCGCGTATCGCGCGGATCGATCACGCGGTCGATATAGCCGCGCGCCGCCGCATCCCAGGGTGCGTTGGCGCGGGCGATCTCGTCCATGAAGGCACTGCGCGCGGCATGCGGGTCCGGCATCTCCAGCAGCTTGCGGCCGTAGACCACGTTGACCGCCACCGCCGGCGCCATGAAGGAGACGTCCGCGGTGGGCCAGGCCAGCAGGCAGTCGCTGCCCATGTTGCCGCCCGACATGTTGCAGTGGGCCATGCCGTAGGACTTGCGCAGGATCAGGCTGATGCGCGGCACGCTGCACTGCTGCAGCGCGGCGATCCAGTTCATGATGCGCAGCGGCATGCCGCCTTCCTCGGCGCGGCGGCCGACGAAGAAGCCCGGCGTGTCGTGCAGGAACAGCAGCGGGATGTGGAAGGAGTCGCAGAGGCAGAGGAAGGACACCGCCTTCTGGCAGGCACCCGGCCCCATGGCCCCGGCGGTGAACTTGGGATTGTTGGCCAGGATGCCGACCACCTGCCCGCCGATGCGCGCCAGCGCGGTGATCAGGCTGGGATCGAACAGGGGCTTCAGCTCCAGCACGCTGCCGGGATCGCAGACCGCCTCCAGCACGCGGCGCATGTCGTAGACCTGGCGCGGGTCCTCCGGCACCAGGTCCAGCAGCGCATCCCGTCGGGCGCCACCCTCCGGCGCGGGCGCGGCGGGCGGCGGCAGGCCGGCATGGTCGGGAAAATAGGACAGCGCGCGGCGGACCAGCGCGAGGCATTCCTCCTCGTCCTGCGCGAACAGGTCCACCTGGCCGGTGGTGCGCGCGTGCAGCTCCCAGCCGCCGAGTTGCTCGGTGCTGGCCTTCTCGCCGGTGGCGATCTCCAGGATCGAGGGGCCGCCGACGCACATCGCCGTACCCTTCACCTGCAGCACGATGTCGGATACCGACGCGGTCCAGGCGCTGCCGCCGAAGCATTCGCCGAGGATCGCGGTGACCAGCGGCACGCGCCGGTCACGCGGAGCGCCCTGGATGGGATAGACCATGCTCATCATGCCGGCGGAACCCATGATGTCCGGCACGCGCGCGCCGCCGGCATCGCCCAGCACCACGCAGGGCAGGCCGCGCTCGGCCGCCAGCTGCATGCCGCGGTAGGCCTTGCCCACGCCGACGCGCCCGCCGGCACCCGCCAGCACGGTCACGTCATCCGCGCTGGCGTAGACGCCGCGTCCGTCGATGCGTCCCCAGCCGCAGACCTTGCCGTCGGCCGGCGTCTTGTCCGCCGCCTCGGGCAGGTCGCTGGTGGCCAGCAGGCCCTGCTCGTCGAAGCTGCCGGCGTCGAGCAGCCGCTCCAGTCGCTCCCGCGCGCTGCCGCGGCCCTTGGCACGCTGGCGGGCCAGCTTGTCCTCGCCGCCCATCGCCAGGGCGCGGGCCTCGCGCTGCGCCAGTTCCTGCAGGCGGTACGGATCGCTGGATTCGGTCATCGGGTCCCCCGGAAGGCCCCCAGCCTAACCGGACGATGCCGGGCAGGGAAACGCGGGGGCAGCGCTACGGCGGGCAAGCGCGCGCCAGCCGCGAGGCGGCCGCCCGCAGCAGGGTGCGGGAGTAGAGCTTGTGGAAGCCGAGCAGCGCGCGGAAGGGAAGGCCCATGCCGGCCCGCCCGGGGGCGGGCACCACGGCGGAGCCGAAGTAGAGGCGCGTGCCCGGCGGCTCGCCCGGCGCGGACGGCGTGCTCATCAGCCAGGAACGCGTGCGGCCGGTGAAGTCGGCCAGCAGCAACTGCCCGGGCCCGCGCCGCTCCACGCGCCAGGCGGCGAAGGCGTCGAGCTCGCCCGCGGCAAGCCGCCGGGCCTGCAGGTCCGTCGAAGGCCTGGCGACGAACAGCGCCAGCAGCAGGCGCTCCAGCCGGAACAGGGTGCTGCCGTAGAACGCCTCGACGTACTGCGCCTGCGTGACGGAGCGCGGCAGCACGGCGACGAAGCAGTCGGCGTAGGCGCCCTGCCGGCGATAGTGCTGCAGCAGGGCCTGCTGCGGCAGCTCGCAGGAGCGGACGGCGCTCATCAGGACATCCGGCGGATTCCGCGACGCGGGGCCGTCAGCCGCCGCAGCCGCGTGCTCCCAGCAATGCGGCAAACCCCGCGGCCGGCATCGGCCGGCCGGTGAGGAAGCCCTGCACGTAGTCGCAGCGCAGGCGGCGCAGCGTGGCCAGCTCGGACTCGGTCTCCACGCCCTCGGCGATCACCTTGAGCCGCAGCGAATGCGCCAGCGCCACCATGGCGCGGACGATGCGCTGGTCGCGCGCATCGACGTCCACGCCGGCCACGAACTCGCGGTCGATCTTGAGCGCCCGGATCGGCAGGTGGCGCAGGTAGCGGAAGGACGAGTAGCCCGTGCCGAAATCGTCCAGCGCGATGCCCAGCCCCAGTTCGCCGGCGGCACGCAGGTTGGCCGTGGCCCGCGCGAAGTCGGAGATAAGGCCATGCTCGGTCACTTCCACGCGCAGCAGGTGTCCGGGAATCGCGTACTCCTTCAGCACGCCGCCGATCTGATCGGCGAAATCGCACTGCTTCAGTTCCGACCCGGACACGTTGACCGCCACCGGAACCGGTTCCAGCCCTTGCCGCCGCCAGTCCGCGATCTGTGCGGCCGCGCGGGACAGCACGTGCCGGCCGAGTTCCAGGATCAGGTCGCTGCGCTCGGCGACGGGAATGAAGCGCGCAGGACTCACCTCGCCCAGTTCGGGATGGCGCCAGCGCAGCAGCGCTTCCGCCGAATGCAGGTGCAGGCTGTGGATGTCGAAGATGGGCTGGAACACCAGGCTCAGCTGATCCTGCAGCAGGGCGTCCTGCAGGCGGCGCTGCAGGGCGATCAGCTCCGGATCGGCCGACACGGCGGCGAGCTCGGCCGACAGGTTCAACGAGAACAAGGCACGGTCGTCCGCCATGCTCGACATGGTTTCCCCTCCCCCGGTATCCGCCTACTCTAGCGGCAGGGGACAGGCTACACCGCCCTTGGGCTGATTTTCCCCACCCTGCCCCGGGGCGCGGCCACCGCGTTGGCATTGGCCTCGGAAGGTACGCATCAGGGACAGGCGCCCGATGCGCAGCAAGCCCGCGGCCTAGAACGCGTAAGCCACCCCGGCAAGCTGCTCGCAGGCAGCCCAGAGGCGCTGGCGGGTGGCCGGGTCCAGCGCGGGTGCCGAGGGCTGCACGCGCCTGGGCAGGCCGCGGAACTCGCCGAAGCCGTCCGGGCCGTAGAACTCGCCGCCGCGGACATCCGCCGCGGCCGCCGCCTTGAGGATCGGCAGCGCGCCCTGTCCGGGCGCCTGGCCGAGCCAGCCCATGGCGACGCGGAAGGCGATGGCCGCCAGGTGGTCCGTGAAGCGCTGCGCCTTCTGGCCCTGGCGGCTGTCGCCGATGCCGGTGCGCGAGATGCCGGGGTGCGCGGCCAGGGCCTGCAGCTTCCAGCCGGCCGCATCGGCGCGCGCCTGCAGTTCCATGGCCAGCACCAGGCAGGCCAGCTTGGCCTGGTTGTAGGCGCGCTCGGGCTCGTAGCGCTGTTCCAGCTGCAGGTCGTCGAAGTAAAGCTTGCCCTGGCGGTGCACCAGGCTGCTGACCCAGACCACGCGCGGAGCAGGGCTGCGGCGCAGGCTGTCGAGCAGCCGCGCGCCGAGCGCGAAGTGGCCCAGCACGTTGATGCCGAACTTCAGCTCGAATCCGTCCGCGGTGGTCCGGCGCGCCAGCGGCGGCAGGATGCCGGCATTGTTGACCAGGATGTCCAGCGCGCGGCCTTCCGCCGACAACGCCTCGGCGAACCCGCGCACCGCGGACAGGTCCGACAGGTCCAGCGCGCGGAACTCCAGTTTCGCATCCGGCACGGCCTGGCGGATGCGCAGCAGCGCGGCCTGCCCACCCTCGACGTTGCGGTCCGCCAGGATCACCTCGGCGCCACGCGCAGCCAGGCCCAGCGCCGTCTCGAAGCCCAGGCCGCCAGCGGCGCCGGTCACCAGCGCGCGGCGGCCGGTGAGATCGGGCAGCTCGTGGCGAACCCAGTCGAGCGTGTTCACGGCCGTGCTCATGCGGCGCCCGGGATGCGGTTCAGTTCGGGGTTCGCGTCCTGCGTCAGCACGCAGCGGGTGCCGCCCGGCGTGTACATCTGCGCCACGCATTCGTTGCAGGCGGTGCAGCCGGAGACGGTGGCCTCGCCGCGGGCGAACTTGTTGACCAGCCCCGGATCGTGGATCAGCGCGCGGCCCATCACCACGCAGTCGAAGCCGTCCTGCATCGCCTGCCCGACACCGGCGATGGACTTGGCGCCGCCGAGATAGGCCAGCGGCATGCGCACCGCGGCGCGCACCTGGCGCGAGTGCTCCAGGAAGTACATCTCGTGGAAGCTCAGCTTCGGCTCCCAGAGACGCATCATGCGCGTGGCGATCTTGATGATGGGGCTCTGCACGGATTCCACCGCGGCGGCCGGCATGTTGCTGCCGAAGATCGCCCAGGGCGCTTCCACGTTCATGCCGCCGCTGAGCACCAGCAGGTGGGCGCCCGAGCGCTCCAGCACCTTGGCCACCTCGACCGCCTCGGCAGGTCCCGCGCCGCCCTTGTAGCCCTCGGTGACGCAGATCTTGCAGGTCACCGCCAGCTCCCCGCCCACGGCGTCGAGCACCCGCTGCAGGATCTCGGCCGGGTAGCGCGTGCGCTGCGCGGCATCGCCGCCGTACTCGTCGCGGCGGCGGTTGTAGCGCGGCGAGATGAACTGGCTCAGCAGGTAGCCGTGGCCCATGTGGATTTCCACGGCGTCGAAGCCGGCCTCCCTGGCCAGGCGCGCACCGGCGACGAACTCCGCCGCGATGCGGTCCATGTCCCCGCGCCGCATCGCGGTCTTGAAGAAGCGGCCGCTGAGCACGCCGGCGGCATTGAACCCGCCGGAGGAACTGAAGGGCGAGCCGCTGGACAGCTTCGGCAGGAAGGTGAAGGCACCGCCATGGGTGATCTGCGCACAGGCCGCGCCGTCCTCGCGGTGCACCGCATCGGTCAGCGCCCGCAGGTGCGGCAGGCTGGGCCGGTCCAGCGAGACCTGGTCCTCGAAGGTGCGGCCGTCCGCGCTGACCGAGCAGTAGGCCACCGTGGTCATCGCCGCACCGCCGGCCGCCATGCGCCGGTGATGCTCCACCAGGGCCTTGGAGGGCACGCCGCCCTTGGCCATGCCCTCGTTGGTGGCGGACTTGATGAAGCGGTTGCGCAGCTTCAGGGGGCCGATCTGGATCGGCGTGAAGGCGGCGGCGGGGCTGGTCATGGACTGGCTTTCCGTTCAGGTATCCCCCGACCTTAGCCCCCCGCCCCGCCCCCCGGCCTCGTCCGTATGCAGTGTCACAGCGCCAGGATGGCCGGCAGCGCCTGCTCGATGCGCTGCCGCAGCCCGGCGGACACCTCCGTCATCGGCAGGCGCAGGCCGTCGGTGATCAGGCCCATGGCGGCCAGGGCCGCCTTGACGGGGGCCGGGTTGGGCTCCGCGAACAGCAGCCGGATCCAGGGCAGCAGGGCGTAGTGGATGCGCCGCGCCGCCTCCAGCTCGCCGGCGCGGACATGGGCCAGCAGGCGGCGGTAGAGATCGGGGCGGACATGCGCCGCCGCCGCGATCGCCCCATGGCCTCCCAGGCAGGCACAGGTGAAGATCAGCGCGTCCTCGCCGCTGAGCACCTGCAGCGGCGTGTCCCGGATCAGCGCGCAAAGCTGCTCCAGGTCGTTGCCGGCGCTCTGCTTGATGCCGACGATGCGCGGGTGCTGCGCCAGGGCCCCGAGCGTGCCGGTCTCCATCGCGATGCCGCTGCGGTAGGGGATGTTGTAGAGCAGGATGGGTCTTTCCGTGGCCCCGGCCAGGGCCTCGAAGTGCCGGCGGATGCCCTCCTGCGAGGGCCGCGTGTAGTAGGGCGCGCTGATCAGCCAGCCGGCCAGCGGCTGCTGCTCCAGCTCGCGCAGCCGTGCCTCCATCGCCGCGGTGTCGTGGCCGGCGAGGCCGAAGACCACGGGACAGCGGCCCCGCGTCACCTCGAGCACGGCGGCGAGCACGCGCTCCTGCTCCTCTTCGCTCAAGGTGGCCGGTTCGCCGGTGGTGCCGCAGACGATGAGGCCGTCCACGCCCTGGTGCAGCAGGTGTTCCGCCAGCCGCTGCATCGCGGCCAGGTCGGGTCGGTTCTCCCGGAAAGGGGTTACCAGCGGGATCCAGATTCCCTGGAAAGCAGTCATGTGAAGCTCCTGTTGTGATGGATGACGGACGTCGGGGACGCTGGCCATCGGCACGGAGCCGGCGGAGGGACTGCGGGGACTGCAGGGGGTACGGCAAGGCAGGCGATCCGTCGGCGGCGCCGACGGGACAGCATCCCGTCAGGCGAGAGGCTGTTTCTTGGATTTGCCGAAGGATGCCGGGCGCGCGCAGGCCTGCCGGCCGCGGGGCGGCTGCAGGGTGGCGTGGAGGAGGGTCTGCGGGCTCATGGCGGCGCGCACGATAGACCAAAGCCGGATGGAGCGCAAAATCCTGCAGGAGCCAGCTTGCCGGCGGCATGTCGCCAGCAAGCTGGCTGCTGCATCGGATCGGACGGTTATTTCTTCTTCTCGAGGAACGCGTTGACCCGCCTGGAAAAATCCTCGGTTTTCGCGCAGCGCAGGAAGGCCGCGCGCTCGGCATCCAGCCGTGCCGACAACTCCGGCTCGGCCGAGTCGCCCAGCAGCTGCTTGAATTCGCGCAGGACCTGCGCCGGCTGCCTGGCCAGCAGGGCCGCGTAGGCGGCCGTTTCCTGCTCCAGCGCCGCCGGCTCGGCCAGCCGCGCCACCAGGCCCCAGGCATGGGCGGTGGCGGCGTCGAGCAGGCCGCGCGCCAGGATCACGTCCATGGCGCGGTTGGCGCCGATGCGGCGCGGCAGCGTGTAGCTGAGTCCGCCGTCGGAGGAAGTGCCCAGCGCGCCGTAACCCACGACGAAGCGCGCATCGCTGGCGGCCACGATCAGGTCGCAGGACACCGCCAGCGACATGCCGCCGCCGGCGGCGGAGCCGGCGACGCTGGCGATGACCGGCTGCGGCAGCGCGCGCAGGTTGCGGACCGTGCGGTGCAGGCCGTCGATGATCGGCCCCAGCAGGCGGTCGGGATCGGGCAGCGCGTCGCGGATCGCGGCGATGTCTCCGCCGGCGCAGAACTGGCCGTTGTCGCCGCGCAGCACCACCACGCGGATTTCGCGGTCGTCCTTCAGCGCGGCGGCGGCATCGGCCAGCGCGTTGCCGGAGGCCAGCGACAGCACCGGCATGCGGCCGACGGCGCGCAGCGTCAGCGTGGCAACGCCGTCGGCGCGTTCGATGGAAACGTAGTCGTTGCTGCTCACGAGCGTCTGTCCTTATGCGATGAGGGCCTGGCCGCCGTCGACACCGATGGACTGGCCGTTGATGTAGCGCGAATCGTCGGAGCATAGCGCGACGACGAAGCGGCCGATGTCCTGCTCGCAGTCGCCGACGCGAGCCTGCGGCACGGTGGCGACGAAGGCGGCGGATTCCTCCGGACGTTCGCGCGTCCACCATTCCATGGCCGGTGAATTGGCCAGCGGCAGGATGGCGTTGGTGCGGATGCCGTCGCGTGCCCACTCGCAGGCCGCGGCGCGGGTGAGCTGGCGGATGGCTTCCTTCACCGCGGCGTAGGCGCCGTAGCCGGCCATGTCCCAGCGCTTGGCGGCGGAAGAACCGAAGTTGACGATGTTGCCGTCGCCCTTCAGGTGCGGATGGCACAGCTTCATCAGGCGGAAGCTGGCCAGCGGGCCCGACTCCCAGCCGGCGGCGAAGGCGTCGTCGCTGACGTCGTTGAGCGCGCCCAGCGGCACTTCCTGGGCGTTGTTGACCAGGATGTTGAGCTTGCCGAAGTGCTTCACCACGGCATCCACGCAGGCCGCCAGGGAGGCCGCATCGCGCACGTTGCACTCCACCGCCAGGGCCTTGCCGCCGCGCTTCTCGATCTCCTTCACGGTGGCATCGAGCTTGGCCTTGGTGCGGCCGGTGACGGCCACCGCGACCCCCTCGGAAGCCAGCGCGAACGCGATACCCTGCCCCACGCCCTGCCCCGCGCCCGTGATCAGCGCGACCTTGCCCTGCAGCTTTGCCATGTCTCTCTCCGGAATGCCTGTTATGTGGCAGGCACTATCGGCCAGCCGGAGACTCGCCGGCCTGATCCGGCCGGAGTAGGGGCAGGCCTAACCGGCGCAGGATGAACCGCGCATCGGTACCCTCCAGCGCGGGTCGTCCACGCGGAACACGCGCGGCTTCATGTAGTCCTCGGGATCGCGCAGGTAATCCAGCTCCGGCGGGTTCGGAAGGGTGGCCAGGGCGTTGCGCCACTGCGCCTCGTAGGCCGCCGCGCCGCCGCCCAGCACCGGCGCCCAGGCGTCGTGGTGGCTGGGCAGGAACAGTTGCGGATGGGCGCTGGCGACGTACTGCGTGGAGTCGCGCAGGCCGCTGGTGACCATGCCGAAGCCGACGATGGCACCCACCTGCACGTCGACGCAGCCGGGGAAGCCGCCGAGCGCGGCCTGGACCGCCGGCCCCTGGGGCTCCTCGTCGCCGATGGGCCCGGTGGAGTCGTGCCACAAGAGGCTGAAGTCGCCCACCCGCAGGTGGTAGGCCCAGGTGCCGCCCTCGGGCTGGCCCAGCAGGCCGTCGTCGGTCAGGGCCTGCAGGAAGCCGGCGATCTCGCGGGGGTCGGTGTTGAGGTGCTCCAGGTAGCTCAGCACCTGCGGCACGAAGATCAGCGGCAGGCCGCCGGTCAGCAGGTCCGAGGGATCGACCGCGGAGTGGATGTGCTGCAGCACCTGCAGCGGCGGCAGGTCGCTCCACAGGCGCAGTGACTGCAGGCCGCCCGGGCCGGGCGACTCGCGGCTGCCCAGCACCACGCAGGGGAAGGCCGCCATCGCACCCAGCTGGGCCGCGCGCTCGCGCGCGGTGTTGCAGACCGTCTGCCCGGCCACCAGCGCGGCGCCGGTATGGCCGGCGACATAGCCGGCATCCGCGGCGTGGTCGAAATGGCCGTGGCCGATCAGGATCGCCTCCGGCCGGATCGCCGCCAACTCCTCGCGGCCGATCGGCACGTAGTCCTCCTGCAGGCCCACCGACTCCCAGGCATCGAACAGGAACAGGTGGCCGCCGGCCGAGGCGATGAAGCTCGAGACGCCGTACCACCACAGCTTCACCGTGGCCGGGTCGGTGGCATCGGGTCCCAGGATGCGGTCGCGCGCGGCCTGCACCTCGGCGCCGACCGCCGGCGCCGGCGGCAGCGGCCGCCACTGCGCCGCCGGCACGTCGCCGACATTGCCGCCGGAGACGGCTTCATCCACTTCCGCCGAACGCGAACAGGCCGCCAGCACGGCGAGCAGCAGCAAGGACAGGACGCGCAGCGTCATCAGGATCCCCCCGGATCGAAAGTCGTGAAGCCTAGCAGGGCCGCAGGCCGCCGCCTTGTACGGAACGCGCGCCGCGGCTACTCGCCGTTGAAATCGATGAAGGTGCCGTCCACCAGCCGGTCGCGCATCGCCGGATTGGCCGCGGCCACGTCGCCGCTGGCGTTCATCTCGGCGATGTAGGCCTCCATGGCACGCTGCGTGGACTTGTGCCCCAGCGAGCTCACGAAGGCGGCCTGTTCCATCTTCAGGCCCATCTCCAGCGGCAGGTTGCCGCCTTCCAGCACCGCGCGCTTGCAGGCCGCGACCACCGGCTTGGAGCGCCGCGCCAGGCGCTCGGCGGTGGCCAGCGCCTCGTCCAGCAGCGTCGCCCGCGGCAGTACGCGGTGGACCAGCCCGATGCGCTCGGCTTCCCCGGCCGGCACCGGCCGCCCCTCCAGCACCAGCTCCAGGGCGCGGCCGCGCCCGATCAGGCGTGCCAGGCGCTGCGTACCGCCGCCCCCCGGCGTGATGCCGATCAGGATCTCCGGCTGGCCGATCAGGCCGTCGTCGCTGATCAGGCGCAGGTCGCAGGCCAGCGACAGCTCGCAACCGCCTCCCAGGGCCACGCCGTTGATCGCCGCGATGAACACTGCGCCGCTGCGGCCGATGCTCGTCATGGTGTCGTGGAAACCCCGCAGCTGCGACAGGCCGGCCGCGGGCGTGCGCTCCAGCACCGCGCCGCTGCCCGGGATGCGCTCCAGCGCGCCGATGGCGCCGATGCTGGCCTTGGCCAGGGATTCCGGCAGCGAGGGCGCGCTGCGCGCCAGCGCCAGCAGCTCGCGGATGTCGTAGTGGGCGATGAAGCGCTCGGGGTGCGCGCCGGTGAGCACCACGGCACCGACACTGTCGTCATCGGTCGCGCGGCCGACGAGCTGGTCCAGCTCCGCGACCATGCCGGCGCCCATCAGGGCATGCGGCGGATGGTCCAGCCGGGCCAGCAGCACGCGGCCGCGCTGCTCGACGTGGATCTGCTCGGACATGGCGCACTCCCCTGGGGCAGGCCCACAGCCTAGCAGCCCCGGGCGGCAGCGCGCAGTATCCGCCCCTGCCGGGCGACGGGGATGTCCCGCAACAGGGCGGCGCGGGCGCGCTACCGGTACGGCGAGCGGCTCAGCTCCATGCCCTCCCGGATGCGGCAGCTGATCGTCAGGCTGCCGTCACCGGCCCAGATCTTGGTGCTGCGCAGCCCGGGGGCATCCACCAGCCGCAGGGCCGGCGACTTGGCGGAGGCGGCCAGATTGTCGGAGCGCGTCAGGCACTCGCTCCAGCTCATGCTGAAGACTTCCCTCTTGCTCACCGGCCCCTCGGCCGGATAGCGGCCCAGCGGGATCATCAGCTGCAGCTGCTCCGGGGTGTAGGTCGCGCCGGCCTGCGCCGACAGCGCCACCAGCAGCAGCAGGGAGGGAAGACCGGCCAGTTTCATGGGATGTCCGTTTTCCGGAGGAAGGAGACCGGGGCAAGATTAAGTCCGGGCCCGCGGCGAGTGAAGCGGGCAGCAAAAAGCCCGGCCTCCTCGCGGAAGCCGGGCCTTTCAGGCAAGCCCTCAGGCCGCAGCCGCGATCCTGGGTTGCTCGGCCTTGGCCGACTCCGCGATGTCGCGGGCGGCGATGTAGCCGAAGGTCATCGCCGGACCCAGCGTGGAGCCGGCGCCCGGGTAGGTGCTGCCCATCACCGCCGCGGAGGTGTTGCCGATGGCATAGAGGCCGGCGATGACGCTGCCATCCTCGCGCAGCACGCGCGCCCTCGGATCCACGTCCAGGCCACCCTTGGTGCCGATCTCGCCGGGGTACATCGGTACGGCATAGAACGGCGGCTTCACGATGGGACCGAGGCAGGTATTGGGTTTCACGCTCGGATCGCTGTAGTAGCGGTCGATCGGGATGCTGCCCTTGCCGAACTCCGGGTCGACGCCGGTCTTGGCGTACTCGTTCATGCGCGCCACGGTCTCGGCCAGGCCCTTGCGGTCCACGCCGATCTTGCCGGCGAGCGCATCGATGCTGTCGGCGCGGAAGTAGACCTTGTCCAGCCAGTCGGCCGGCAGCCGCGCATCCGGCTCGATCTGGCCCGGCAGGAAGATGCCCATCGGGTACTTGTAGCGGAACGTGGCGTCGAACACGAGCCAGGCCGGCACGCAGCCGTTGCCCTTGGCGTGGTCGGCGTACATCGCGTCACGGAAGTCCGGATACGCTGCCGCCTCGTTGGCGAAGCGCTTGCCCTTGGCGTTGACGGCCACGCAGCCCGGCATGCCTCGCTCGATGAACAGCGTGATCTGCTGGTCGGCGCCGGGCTTGCGCACGGTGGGCGAGCCCCAGACCTTGTCCATCAGCTTGGTCGCGGCACCCAGCGCCTGGCCGGCGCGGATGCCGTCGCCCTGGTTGATCGGCGGAGCGGCGGTCCATTCCACCTTGGTCGGTTGCGCCAGATACTTTTCGCGCATCGCCTGGTTGGACTCGAAGCCGCCGCAGGCCAGGATCACGCCGCGGCGGGCGCCGTAGCGCTGCTTGCGGCCGCGATGCACGACGTTGACGCCGACGACGCGGCCGTTCTCCTCGATCAGCGAGTCCATGCCGCATTCCAGCACCAGCGGCACGTTCTTCTGCAGCATGGCGTAGCGCAGGGCCGACACCATGCCCTGGCCCAGCACCTGGCGGCGGTCACGGTGCGTGCGGCGGCGCCAGCCGAGGTCGAGCCAGTACTTGAGCAGCATCTTCAGCGTCAGCCAGATCCAGCCCGGGCCGCGCGAGAACAGCGTATGCGCCTCCACCTGGCTCATGGCGATGCGGCCCATCAGCAGCGTGCCCTTGAAGGACTCGCGCTGGCGGTCGAACTCGGGACCGAGCAGCGAAGCATCGAAGTCCACCGGCTCCATCGAACGCCAGCCGTCCTTGCCGCCCGGACGGTTGGAGTAGTAGTCCGGGTACTTCGGCACGTTGCGGTATTTCACGCCGAAGGTCTTGGCCATGTAGCGCACCATCTCCGGCGCGTTCTTCAGGTAGGCCTCGATGCGCTCCTGCGGAACCTCGCTGCCGACGATCTCCTTGAGGTAGGTCAGGCCTTCCTCGTAGGAATCGCTGCCGCCGGTGCGGGCGATGTCGTCATTGTTGGGAATCCAGATGCCGCCGCCGGATACCGCGGAGGTGCCGCCGTACTTGTCGGATTTCTCGATCACCACGGCCGACAGGCCCAGCGACTGGGCGCACAGCGCGGCGGTCATGCCGCCGCCGCCGGAGCCGACGACGACGACGTCGAACTGCTGGTCGAAGTTGCTCATGGCTTACAGGAAGAAGTCGGTGTTGTCGCGGCCCAGCAGCACGCCGCCGTAGTTGCGGCCGAAGATGTCCGGGTTGTTGGCGTAGTGCGCGCGCGCCGCGTGGATGTCGAGGAAGAAGCGCACCAGCGGGAAGTCGCTGAAGATGCCGCGGCCGCCGCAGGCCGAGAACAGCTGGTAGGCGTGACGCGCGCTGCGCTCCACCACCTGGGCCGCCTGGTAGCGGTAGTGCAGGCGTTCGTTGAGGTCCAGCGGCTGGCCGCTGCGGATCTTGCCCAGCAGCGTGTCGAAGTTGCGGCGCAGGATCAGCTTCATCTCGTCCACGGCCAGCATGGCGTCGGCCACGGCGAGCTGGGCCGGACCCTGTTCGGCGGTCTTGGAACCCATGTTGCCGGTCCAGGCCTTGCCCCAGTCCACGAAGCTGTTGACCGCGCCCTGCAGGCCGCCGATCGCGGCGCTGGACACCGCGCGCACGAAGATCTGGCCGAACGGCAGGTCATACAGCGTCGAGGTGAAGGTCTCGCCGCCGGGGTTGGTGCCCATGAAGCCGTCGCTGGCCTTGTGCGTGCGGTACTCCGGCACGAAGCAGCCCTTGACCACGATGTCCTTGGAACCGGTGCCCTTGAGGCCCATGGTGTGCCAGGTGTCGATGACCTCGAAGTCCGAGCGCGGCACCAGGAAGGTGCGGTACTCCGGAGCGCCCTTGCCGTCTTCCGGGAAGATCAGGCCGCCGAGGAACACCCACTGGCAGTGGTCGATGCCGCTGGAGAAGCCCCAGCGGCCGCTGAACTGGAAGCCGCCCTCGACGCGCTTGACCTGGCCCTTGGGCATGTAGGTCGAGGCGATGAGCACGGAAGTATCGCCGCCGCCCCAGACATCGGCCGCGGCGCGGGGGTCGAACAGCGCGATCTGCCAGTTGTGCACGCCGATCACGCCGTAGATCCAGGCGGTGGACATGCAACCCTCGGCCAGCGTGGTGCAGACGTCGTAGAACACCTGCGGGTCCATCTCGTAGCCGCCGTACATCTTCGGCTTGAGCACGTCGAACAGGCCGGCGGCCTGCATGTCGGCCACGGTCTCCTTGGGCACGCAGCGGTCGGCCTCGGCCTTGGCGGCGCGTTCCGCCAGCACCGGCACCAGGTCGCGGGCGCGCTGGACCAGGATCTCGGGGGTGACGGTCTGGGGCTTGGATTGCATCGTTGAATCTCCTTGACGGGCCCCGTCCGGCGGGGGCCTTTTCGTAGTGGCGCCAAGGCTCACACAGGGGCGCAAGCCGAGCATCGTCCAAAATGACTAGAGCTCGGACAGGCCCCTCCGCCCCCGCAAAAACAGGATCTTAGCGCCGACCGGCCGCCGGCATCAGGAAGCGGCACAGGGCCGGGCCCAGCAGCACCGCGCCGAGCATGTTGGCGGTGAACATGAAGGCCAGCAGCAGGCCCATGTCGCGCTGGAACTGCAGTGCCGAGAACAGCCAGGAAACCACGCCGCCGGCCAGGCACAGGCCGGTGAACAGCACCGCCTTGCCGGTCTGGCGCAGCGTGGCGACATAGGCCTCGCGCAGGTCCAGGCCCTCGTCCAGCACCTTGTGCCGCAACAGGTCGTAGACGTAGATGCCGTAGTCCACGCCGATGCCCACGGCCAGCGTGATCACCGGCAGGGTGGCCACCTTCAGTCCGATGCCGAACACGGCCATCAGGGCGTTGGCGAAGATCGATACCAGGAACAGCGGTATGCCGATCACCAGCAGGCCGGTGAAGGAGCGGTAGGACAGCAGCACCAGGGCCCCGATCACCACGTAGACCCACAGCACGGTCTTGAGCTCGCTGGCCTCCACCACCTCGTTGGTGGCCGCCATCACGCCGACGTTGCCCGAGGCCAGCGCGAAGTGCACCGGACAGGGCGAGGGGCCGGGCTCCGCGCGGGCCTCGGGGCTGCGCCGGCCCGCCTCGCAGGCGGCCGGGTCGAGCTGCGGATGGTCGGCGAAGAAGTCGCGCGCATTGTCGCGGTTGAAGCGCTCGACGGCGTCGGTGATGCGGTGGATGGTGGTGGCCTTGTGGTCCGAGGTGAAGACATAGACCGGGATCGCGCTGCAGTCCGCGTTGAGCAGGCCGGTGGAGGTCTCCACCGGCTTGGTGGAAAGCACCAGGGAATCGTGGTTGCGCGGCAGCACGCGGAACTTGACGTGGCCCTCCCAGAAGCCGGAGTAGATCGCCCTGGCGATGTCCGGCAGCGCGCGCGTGGAGGCCACGCCCTCGACGTTGCGCAGGTGCCAGGCGAAGCGGTCCACCTGCTCCAGGGGATCGTGCTCGATGCAGTCCCAGGAATCCGCCTCCGCCACCACGGTGAGGATGTCGGTGGCGATGCTGAAATTCTCGGCGATGATCCGCGAGTCGCGGTTGTAGGCCGAATCCGGCCGCAGCTCCGGCACGCCGGCCTGGGCGTCGCCGATGATGCGCTGGCCCTGCAGGTACCCGCTCACGCCCAGCACCACGGCCGCCAGCAGCAGCAGCCCCGCCGCCACCGGGGCGGTGGTGACCGCCGCCATGCGCTGCCACAGCGCCTCGCCGCTGCGCGCCAGCTGCGCGCGGCGCGCGCGGAAGGCTTCCAGGTCCTTCACCCTCAGGCGCGACAGCCAGATCGGCATCATGACCTTGTTGGTGACGATCACCGCGAACATGCCCAGGCAGGCATTGGCCGCCATCTCGCGGATCACGCCGATCGGCACCAGGGCGATGGTCAGGAAGCCGGCGACGTTGGTGATCAGCGCGATGCTGCCCGGGATGAACAGGCGCCGGAAGGTGGAGCGCGAGGCCTCGAAGGGCGCCTCGCCCTGCACTACCTGGTCGGCCCAGGTGTTGACGTACTGCACGCCGTGGCTGGTGGAGATCGCCAGCACCAGGAAGGGCACCATGATCGCGAAGGGGTCCAGGCCGTAGCCGAAGCTGTGCAGCAGGCCCATCTCCCAGATCACCGCCACCACCGAGCAGGCCAGCGGCAGCCAGGCCAGGCGCAGGTCGCGCAGGTACAGCAGCAGCGCCAGGAAAGTGCCGAGCACGGTCAGGGCGAAGAAGAACACCACGCTGCGGGTGGCGTCGGTGACGTCGCCGATGACCTTGGCGAAGCCGACGATGTGCACCGAGAGGCGCGGGTTGTACTGCGGGTTGGCGACGCGCTCGGCCTGCAGCAGGCGGCCGGGGACCTGCACGACCACCGGCTGGCCGTTCTCGTCCTGCCCGGCCGTGTCGATGGCGCGGAACCGCAGCTGCCAGCCAGGATCGGCGAAGCGCTCCGCCACCACCTGCCCGGCCTTGAAGGCGCCATAGTCGGTCTTGAGCCTGAGCAGGTACTTGTCCGTGCTGGTGAAGCGGCCGCGGACATCGCTTTCCAGGCCATGGGCCACGCGCTGGTAGTCGGTGCGGGCATTGGTGCTGGGATTGCGCTCCAGTACCTCGGCGTAGACCATCGCGCCGCGCTGGTCCTGGCTGACCAGGCGCCCGATCACGCCGGCCTTGCCCACCGCCACGCGGATGCCGGCCAGCATCTCCGGGGTCGGCGTGTAGTTGGCCGGGATCACGTCCTCGGCGCGGAAGCCGCCGTCCACCACCTCCAGGTAGCGCACGTTGCGCGTGAAGATCGACGACAGTCGCGCGCGGTCGATGCCGGGAATGAATTCCACTTCCTCGGTCGCGGCCTTGAGGCTGGCCATGAACTCCGGGTTGTAGATGTCGCCGTCCTTCTGCACCAGCGCCACCAGCACCGCGTTGGCGCCGCCGCCCAGGTCTTCCTGGTAGCGCTGCAGCACCTGCATGTAGGGGTGCTCCAGCGGCACGGTCTTGTCGAAGCTGGCGTCCGGCTTGAGCTGCAGGGCCTGCCACAGCATGGCCAGGGTCATCAGCACGAGCAGGGCCACGCTGAAGCGGCGGCCGCGCGGCGCGTAGAGCGCCGGTTCGACGAAGCGGACGATGGACTGCGCGGTCAAGGCCATGGCGGGGTTTCCCTGGTTTTCCCTACGCTAACCATCGGGCCGGAGCCCCGCCCCGTTCGTTTGCAGTATCAAAAGCAAGAAGGGCGGCTTGCGCCGCCCTTAGGGAACTGCCCGCGCGCTCCACCGTTCACCCGTCGACGGGCTCAGGGCGAACGGCCGAGGCGTCTTGCATCAGTTCAGACCAGCGCGCCGTGGCACTGCTTGTACTTCTTGCCGCTGCCGCAGGGGCAGGGATCGTTGCGGCCGACCTTGGGCATGTCGCGCACCACCGGGGCCTGGCGCTGCACGGGCTCGGCGGCCTCCAGCCGGCGCGGGGCGGCGCCCTGCGGCGCGGCGGCGGCCGGCTGCTCGTCCGCGGAGCCGGCCACGTCCGGCGCGGCGGCGTGCTGGAACTGCAGCTCGCGCTCGGCCTGCTGGCGGCGCTGCTCCTCGATGGCCCGCACTTCCTCCTCCGACTGGATACGGACACGCGCCAGCATGGAGATCACGTCATGCTTGAAGCGCGCCAGCATGTCGTTGAACATGCCGAAGGCCTCGCGCTTGTACTCCTGCTTGGGATCCTTCTGGGCGTAGGAGCGCAGGTTGATGCCCTGGCGCAGGTAGTCCACCGCGGCCAGGTGCTCGCGCCAGAGGTTGTCCAGCACCTGCAGCATGATGGCCTTCTCGAAGTGCTCCAGCACGGCGACGCCGATCTGGTCCTTCTTGGCGGCGTAGGCCTCGCGCACCTTGTCGAGCAGGCGCTCGCGCAGCTTCTTCTCGTTGAGGTCCTGCTCGTCGTCCAGCCACGCGCGGATCGGCAGGTCCAGGTGGAAGTCGCGGCGGAAGGCATCCTGCAGTCCATCGATGTTCCACTGGTCCTCGATGGTCTGCGGCGGGATGTAGGCGTCGATCACGGCGGCGACCACGTCCGGGCGGATCTCGTCGACCATGGCGGTGACGCGCTCGGCGCCCATCAGCTCGTCGCGCAGCTCGTAGACGGCCTTGCGCTGGTCGTTGGCGACGTTGTCGTATTCCAGCAGGTGCTTGCGGATGTCGAAGTTGTGCGCCTCGACCTTGCGCTGCGCGGTCTCGATGGCGCGCGACACCCAGCGGTGCTCGATCGCCTCGCCCTCCTGCATGCCCAGGCCCTGCAGCATGGCGCGCATGCGCGGCGGCGTGAAGATGCGCATCAGCGTGTCGTCCAGCGACAGGTAGAAGCGCGAGGCACCCGGGTCGCCCTGGCGGCCGGAACGCCCGCGCAGCTGGTTGTCGATGCGGCGGGATTCGTGGCGCTCCGAACCGAGCACGCAGAGGCCGCCGGCCTGCAGCACCTGCTCATGGCGCAGCTTCCACGCGGCGCGTGCCGCATCGCGGGCGGCCGCGTCCTCTTCCGGCAGCTTCGCCAGCTCGGACTCCAGGTTGCCGCCGAGCACGATGTCGGTACCGCGGCCGGCCATGTTGGTGGCGATGGTGACCGCGCCCGGACGGCCGGCCTGGGCGACGATGTCGGCCTCGCGCTCGTGCTGCTTGGCGTTGAGCACCTCGTGGGCGATGGCTTCCTTCTTCAGCAGCGCCGACAGCAGCTCGGAGGTCTCGATGCTCGCAGTGCCCACCAGCACCGGCTGCTGGCGCTGGTGCGCCTCCTTGATCTCGGCGATCACGGCGGCGAACTTGTCCTTGGCGTTCATGAACACCAGGTCGCCGTGGTCCTTGCGCAGCATCGGCCGGTTGGTCGGGATCACCACGACCTCGAGGTTGTAGATGCTCTGGAACTCGAAGGCCTCGGTATCGGCCGTGCCGGTCATGCCGGACAGCTTGTTGTACAGGCGGAAGTAGTTCTGGAAGGTGATGGACGCCAGCGTCTGGTTTTCCTGCTGGATCTTCACCCCTTCCTTGGCCTCGATGGCCTGGTGCAGGCCGTCGCTCCAGCGGCGGCCCGCCATCTTGCGGCCGGTGAACTCGTCGATGATGACGATCTGGCCGCGCTCGACGATGTACTCGACGTCGCGCTTGTACAGGTGATGCGCGCGCAGCAGCGCGTTGAGGTGATGCATCAGCACGATGTTGGCGGCATCGTAGAGGCTGTCTTCCTCGCCCAGCAGCTTGGCCGCACGCAGCAGGTCCTCGACCTTCTCGTGGCCGGCCTCGCTCAGGTGCACCTGCTTGGCCTTCTCGTCCAGCACGAAGTCGCCGGTGGCCTCGTCCTCGTCGGAGTTCTTCTCGCCGCGCACCAGGCGCGGGACGATGGCGTTGATCTTGCGGTACAGCTCCGGATCGTCGTCGGTGGGACCGGAGATGATCAGCGGCGTGCGGGCCTCGTCGATCAGGATCGAGTCCACCTCGTCGACGATGGCGAAGTTCTGGCCGCGCTGCACCTTGTCGCCCAGCGAGAAGGCCATGTTGTCGCGCAGGTAGTCGAAGCCCAGCTCGTTGTTGGTGGCGTAGGTGATGTCGCAGGCATAGGCCTCGCGCTTCTCCTGCGTGCTCTGGCCGGAGGTGATCACGCCCACCGTCAAGCCCAGGAAGCGGTAGATGCGGCCCATCCACTCGGAGTCGCGGCGCGCCAGGTAGTCGTTGACGGTCACCACGTGCACGCCCTTGCCGGGCAGCGCGTTGAGGTAGGCCGCCAGCGTGGCGACCAGGGTCTTGCCTTCGCCGGTGCGCATTTCGGCGATCTTGCCGTCGTTGAGCACCGCGCCGCCGATCAGCTGCACGTCGAAGTGGCGCATGCCCATGACGCGCTTGCCGGCCTCGCGCACCACCGCGAAGGCCTCCGGCTGCACCGAGGCCAGCTTCTCGCCCTTGGCCAGACGCTCGCGGAAGACCTGGGTCTGGGCCGCCAGCTCGGCGTCGCTCATGGCGGCGAACTTGGATTCCAGCGCGCCGACCTGGCGGACCAGGGTATCGAGCTTTTTCAGGATGCGCTGGTTCTGGCTCCCGAAGATGCGAGCCAGCAGGTTGTTAGCAGCCATATGTTTTCTTGAGGAAAAGCCGGAGTCGCGAGGCGCTGCGGCGGGGTCGGGCGGGATTCGGGAAACGGACGTTTATTATGCCTGACTGGGGCCGGGGGAGGCCTTTTCAAGCCCCCGCCCGGTCCCGTCCGGGCTAAAAAAAAGGCGCAGACCCGGGGGTCTGCGCCTGTGTACGGGTACTACGCGCCGGGCGCTCAGCGCGCAGCCTGGATGTACTCCTGGGGGTTCACCACGGCGCCGTTGAACAGCACCTCGAAGTGGACGTGCGGCGCGGTCGAGCGGCCGGTGGAGCCGACCAGGGCGATGCGCTGGCCCTTGAGGACGCGGTCGCCGACATTGACCAGGATGCGGCTGTTGTGGCCGTAGCGGGTCACGTAGCCGTTGCCGTGGTTGATCTCCACCAGGTTGCCGTAGCCGGCATGCGCGCCGGCCTGGCTGACGATACCCGCGGCGGCGGACATGACGTCGGCACCGGCACGCGCGGCGAAGTCGATGCCCGAATGCATCGTGGTGCGGCCGGTGAACGGGTCGGAACGCCAGCCGAACAGCGAGGAAATCCAGCCGTTCTCCACCGGCCAGCCGGAGGGACGGGTCTGCTTCTGCAGGCGGCTGGCCAGCAGCAGGTCCTCCAGCACGCGCAGCTGGCGCTCGCGGTCGGTCAGCTGCTGCTCGAAGTCGTCCAGGGACACCAGCACGCTCGACAGGCCGCTACCCTCGATCTCGGACTCCTCGGGACCGCCGATGGGCGGCGGCTGGGAGAAATCGAACTCGCCCTGCTCCAGGCCCGCAACCTCGGTCAGGCGCTGGCCGGCGGCATCCAGGCGCAGCACATGGGCCTGCAGCAGCGCGATGCGGCGCGCCAGGGCGTTGGCGTCTTCCTCGGCGGCGGCGCGGGCCTGCTTGAGTTCGGCGCGCTGGGCCTGCACCTCATTGGCCCAGTCGGCCACCAGGCGCTCGGGCAATACCCCGCCCTGGCCGCGGCTGGCATAGCCGGCAAAGAACACCGCCGTGGAGAACAGGCCGACCACCAGGGCCACCGGAATCCAGAGCAAGACATTGCGACGGTCGAGCTTCAGGCGCGTCGTGCGCCCGCGGTTGACGACTATAATGTCCATGAATCCGTATGAACCCCCAAAAATTCGACGGCAAACCCATCGGCGACTGGCTGCGGCAACAACCTTCCGAGCTGCGCGGCCTGCTCGACCGCGCGCGCCTGCTTGCCGATATCAACCGCGCTCTCCCTTCCTGGTCCGCGGAACCCTGGGTGGCCCTGATCCGGGTCGCCAATGTCCGCGGCGAGACGCTGGTCATCCATGCGCGAACCGCCGCGGCGCTGGTGCCGCTGCGTTACCGCAGCACCGCGCTGCTGGCGTGGCTGAACCAGCGATTCTGTCTCGGATGCACGAAAACAGAAGCAAAAGTTAAGCCTGAACCCGCACGTTGATGTGACCGAGTGTACGTGCCGTGTGACGGAAGCCGCAAGTCTGCGGGCCGACATATGGTAGTTCCCCGGGGGAATAGCGTGGGGAATGAGGCAGAATTACTAGGCTTGGCCGTTTCCGGCCCCTATTTTATGTTTATTTAGATAAATATCGGCGATATTTATCGATAAAATGTCACGCCCTCAGGCCGCCGGCGCCAGGCTGCCGCGGGCAAAGGCGATGGGCGGCGGGGTCTGCTCGTTGTCGTAGGTGACGATGTCCCAGGCCGCCTGGTCATCCAGCACCGCACGCACGAGCTTGTTGTTGAGCGCGTGGCCGGACTTGTAGGCGGTGTAGGCGCCCAGTACCGGGTAGCCCAGCAGGTAGAGATCGCCCACCGCGTCCAGGATCTTGTGGCGCACGAACTCGTCGTCGTAGCGCAGGCCGTCGTGGTTCACCACGCGGTACTCGTCCAGGGCCACGACATTGTCCAGGCTGGCGCCCAGGCCCAGATTGTTGGAGCGCAGCTGGTCCAGCTCGCGCATGAACCCGAAGGTGCGTGCCCGGCTGACTTCCTTGATGTAGGCCGCGGTGGAGAAATCGATCACCGAGGACTGGCTGCTGGTCTTGAACACCGGGTGCTTGAACTCGATGCCGAAGCTCAGGCGGTAGCCCTCGTAGGGCTCGAAGCGGGCGAACTTGTCGCCCTCCTGCACCTGTACCGGCTGGCGGATGCGCAGGAAGCGCTTGGGCTTGTCCTGCTCGTGGATGCCGGCGCTCTGGATCAGGAACACGAAGGGACCGGCGCTGCCATCCATGATGGGCACTTCCGGCGACGACAGCTCGACGATGCAGTTGTCGATGCCCAGGCCCGCCAGGGCCGACATCAGGTGCTCGATCGTCATGATCTTCGCGCCGGTATCGTTGACCAGCGTGCTGCACATGACGGCCTCGCGCAGCAGCTCGGCGCGGGCGGGGACTTCCACCACGGGATTCAGGTCGGTGCGGCGGAACACGATCCCGGTGTCCGGGCCGGCCGGCAGCAGGGACATGTAGACCTTGCGGCCCGAATGCAGGCCGATGCCGCTGGCGCGGACCGACTGGCGGAGTGTGCGTTGACGAACCATGTGCGGCTGGAATCCCGTCTCTTAGCCTTTTGGGGGCTTATTGACCGGCCAGTCTACCATGGGGTTCTGTCCGCTTCCTGAACCAGGGGTAGATAAAAACCGGGGCCCTGCCGGCCGCGGCCGGGAGCGATCGGCGGCAGGGTGCACCGGCACGGCACGCAAGCAAAAGGGCGGCCCCTTGGGGCCGCCCTTGTCTTGCACCGCCATGGCTCTCGCCGCCGGCTGCGCCTGCCGGCCTCAGTCGGCCTGGTTGCGCAGGAAGGCGGGGATGCTGAGGATGTCGTCGTCCAGCAGAGGGAAGGACGAACCGCCGCCCACCGCCACCTTCTGCTGCTGGCGCGGATAGCCCAGCTCGGGCTGCATGCGGCCCTGCGGCACTTGCGGCATCTGCGGCTGCACCGGCTGCTCCACCGGCTTGATGAACTGCGCCACCTTGGGGTTCAGCACCGGCATCGGCTGCTGCTGCGCCGGCGCCGCCATCGATACCGCCTTGCCGCCGGCCAGGCCGGTGGCAACCACGGTCACGCGCAGCTCGCCGTTGAGGTTCGGGTTGACCGACATGCCGCACTTGGCGTCGGCCTCGTCCGAGGCGATCTCGTAGACGCGGGAATTGACGTACTCCCACTCCTCCATCGTCAGGCTCTCGTCGCAGGTGACGTTGACCAGCAGGCCGCGGGCGCCATGCAGCTCGATGTCGTCCAGCAGCGGGCTGGACAGGGCCATCTCGACGGCCTTCTGGGCGCGACCCTCGCCGGAGGCATAGCCGATGCCCATCATCGACATGCCGCGGTTGGACATGACGGTCTTGACGTCGGCGAAGTCGACGTTCATGTGGCCCGGGCGGGTGATCAGTTCGGAGATGCCCTGCACGGCGTTCTGCAGCACGTCGTTGGCCGACTTGAAGCAGTTCAGCACGGTGATCTTGGTGCCGAGCACCAGGCCGAGCTTCTCGTTGGGGATCAGGATCAGCGAGTCGGTGAACTGGCGCAGCTCGTCGATGCCCTTGATCGCCGTGGCCATGCGCTTCTTGCCCTCATGGACGAACGGCTTGGTCACCACGGCAACGGTCAGGATGCCGAGTTCCTTGGCCACCTGGGCGATCACCGGCGCGGCGCCGGTGCCGGTGCCGCCGCCCATGCCGGCGGTGATGAACAGCAGGTCCGTGCCTTCGATCAGGTCCTTGATGCGGTCGCGGTCTTCCTCGGCGGCCTGGCGGCCCACCTGGGGATCGGAGCCGGCGCCGAGGCCGCGGGTGATGCCCGCGCCCAGCTGCAGCTGGCTGGTGGGCACGCAGCGCTCGAGGTGGTCGCGGTCGGTGTTGGCGACGATGAACTCGACGCCGTCGATGCCGCCCTGGGCCATCTGGTTGACGGTGTTGCAGCCGCCGCCGCCGACGCCCACCACGCGGATGACCGCACGCTTCTTCTGGCCATCCATCAGTTCAAAAATTTCCCGCGTCTGTGCGCCCATATCGTGCTCCTGCGTCTTGCGACGCTGCTGACCGTTGCCCTATCCGAAAAACGCCGCGCCGATCATGGCTGCCGACACCGCAAGGACTGTGTTGAATTTGTTCTTTTTACTAAAAATGAAAATAATTCAACACAGTGCCAATGTCAACAACAATCTTGCGCGATCCTCATCAAAATCACTGCCGGCCCGTGACCGGCTTCACTGCCTTCCGCTCTAGAAGTTGCCCTTGAGCCACTCGCCGATGCGCTGCAGCGCAAAGCCCGCGCCGCCGCTGTTGCGGGCCGCGTCGTTGCGGGGCTGCGCATGGCGTCCGTACAGCAGCAGTCCGGCCGCCGTCGCATAGGCCGGGCTGCCCACCACTTCGTCGATACCGGTGACCTGCTGCGGCACGCCGATGCGCACCGGCAGCTCGAACACCTCCTCGGCCAGGTCCGCCACGCCGGGCATCTGCACCGCCGCGCCGCTCAGCACCACGCCGGCCGGGATCGCCTCGTACCAGCCGCTGCGCTGGAGCTCCTTGCGCACGAAGCGGAACAGCTCCTCATAGCGGGGGCGCACCACCTCGGCCAGGGTCAGGCGCGACAGGCGGCGCGAGCCCTCGCCAACGCCGCGGATCTCGATCTCCTCGTGCGCCGCCGCCAGTTGCGGCAGAGCGCAGCCGAACTGGATCTTGATCTCCTCGGCCTGCTGCGCCGGGATGCGGAAGGCCATGGCGACGTCGTTGGTGACATGGTTGCCGGCCACCGGCAGCACCGCCGTATGGCGGATCGCGCCGCCCTTGAACACCGCGATGTCGCTGGTGCCGCCGCCGATGTCGAGCGACACCACGCCGGCTTCGCGCTCGTCGGGCAGCAGCACAGCCTCGGCAGCCGCCAGGTGCTGCAGGATCAGGCGGTCCACGCGCAGGCCGCAGGCCTCGACGCACTTGGACAGGTTCTGGATCGAGCTGGAGCTGCCGTGGATCACGTGCACGTTGGCTTCCAGACGGACGCCGTACTGGCCCACCGGGTCCTGGATGCCGCGCTGGCCGTCGATCACGAATTCCTGGGGAATGACGTGCAGGATGCGGCGATCGGCGGGCATCGGGATCGCCTTGGCGGTCTCGATCGCGGCATCGACGTCGCGGTCGGTGACCTCGCGCTGGCGGATCGCCGCCAGGCCCAGCGAGTTGCCGGACTGGATGTGCTGGCCCGACAGGCCGACGTAGACCGACTGCGCGCGGCAGTTGGCCATGTGCTCGGCATTCTCCACGGCGCGGCGGATCGCCTGCACGGTGGCGTCGATGTTCACGACCTCGCCGCGGTTGAGGCCGCGCGAGGCATGCTCGCCGTGGCCGACGATATCGACACCGCCCTCGGGCATCACCTGCCCGATGACGGCGACGCACTTGGTCGTTCCGATGTCCAGGCCGACCAGCAGATTGCGCACTTCGCGCTTAGCCATTCTTTTCGCTCCCGCCCGTGGCGGGCTGCGGCTGGGGCTGCGACCGCCAGCCCACCGCAAACCCGTTGGTGTAGCGCAGGTCGATGTGGTCGACCTGCGGCAATTCGTCCGCCAGCTTGTGCAGTACCGCACCCAGCAGCATGTCGAGCTTCTCGTCCGGCGTGCCGCGGCCCAGGCGCAGCTCGATGCCGTCACGGGTGCGCGCGGTCCACTCGCCGCGCGCATCCTGGGTCAGCGCCGCCAGCACGAAGGGACTGCTGCGCAGCCGCTCCGCCAGCCGCTGGTAGGTTTCCATGACCTCGCGCTCGTGCCCCTCGATGCCGCCCAGCTGCGGCAGCTTCGGCGGGATCTCCTCGGCCTTGGGGGCGAAGACCTGCGACTCGGTGTCGAGCAGCTGGCCGTCGTTCCAGCGGGCGAAGGGCTCTCGCTCCCAGACGCGCACGCGCAGCGTGCCGGGCCAGATGCGTTCCACCCGCGAGCGCGCCACCCACGGCATCGCCGCGAGACGGTCGCGGGCGCCGGCCAGCGGCAGCGCCAGGAAGCCCTGGTCGAGCTCCGGCCGCAGCACCGCCTCGACATCCGCCGCCGCCACCCGCTCGAACGGCCCCTCGATCTGCAGCTCCGCCACCTGCGGGCTGCTGGTGGCGCGCAGCATCATCCAGCCGCAGACGCCCACCGCGAGCAGGCCCAGCAGGCCCAGCAGCAAGGGCCTGAAGTTCCTGAGGCTGATCTCGGGGAGGCGCAGGTCGCCCATGGTCATGACCGTCATGGCCTGCGCCCCAGGGTGGACTCGAGCAGGCGCCAGCAGAGTTCGTCGAACTCGATGCCCCGGGCCCGCGCCGCCATCGGCACCAGGCTGTGGGAGGTCATGCCCGGCAGCATGTTGATCTCCAGCAGCCAGGGATTGCCCTGCTCATCCATCATGAAATCCACGCGGCCCCAGTCACGGCCGCCGACCAGCTCGAAGGCTCGCCGGCAGATGTCCTGGCAGCGCTTCTCGTGCTCGGGAGCCAGCCCCGCCGGGCAGTGGTACTTGGTGTTGTCCGAGATGTATTTGGCGTGGTAGTCGTAGAACTCGCCGTCCGGCTCGATGCGGATCACCGGCAGCGCCTCGCCTGCCAGCATCGCGCAGGTGTATTCGCCGCCGTCGATGAACTGCTCGGCGATCACCACGCGGCCCGGACCGAGTGCCTCGTTGAAGGCCTTCTCGACCTGGTCGGCCGACTTGACCTTGCTGACGCCGACGCTGGAACCGTCCGCCGCCGGCTTGATGATCAGCGGGTAGCCGAAGCGCTCGGCGGCGAAGCGCGCGTCGCCCACGGTCTGCAGCACGGCGAAGTCCGGGGTCGGCAGCCCCTCCGCCTTCCAGATGCGCTTGGTGCGCAGCTTGTCCATGGCCAGGGCGGAAGCCAGCACGCCACTGCCCGGATAGGGAATCTCCAGCAGGTCCAGTACCGCCTGCACCGTGCCGTCCTCGCCGCCGGTGCCGTGCATGATGTTGAACACGCGGTCGTAGCCCTTGTCGCCCAGGCCCAGAAGGATGCTGCGGTCGGTCACGTCCACGCCGGTCACGTCGATGCCGCGGCGCTGCATCGCCTCGACCACGTTCTTGCCGCTCCACAGCGAGACCTCGCGCTCGGCGGACCAGCCGCCGAGGAGGACGGCAACGCGGCCGAAGGCCTTGGGATCGGTAACGCGGGTCATGCCACTTCTCCAACGACTTTCACTTCCGGAATCAGCTCGACCCCGGTTTTCTCTTGAACGATGCCGCGCACCTGCGCGATCAGCGCCTCGACGTCGGCCGCGCGGGCACCCTCGTCGGTGATGATGAAGTTGGCGTGCAGCTCCGAGACCTGCGCGCCGCCGATGCGGTGTCCCTTGAGGCCGCAGCTCTCGATCAGCCGCGCCGCATGGTCTCCCGGCGGATTGCGGAAGGTGCTGCCGGCGCTGGGCTTGCCGACCGGCTGCGTCGCCTTGCGCCGGGCCAGCCACTGCTTCATGTCCTGGGCTGCCGTACCGGTGCTGTCCGGCGCGAAACCGAAGCGCGCGGCCAGGAAGCCCACCATGCCCTGCGGCCACTCGACGTGGCGGTAGCCGTAGCGGAACTCGCTGCGCGGCAGCCAGGCGCTGCGGCCGTCGCGGAATAGGACCTCGACCTCGCTCACGTGGTTCCAGGTCTCGCCGCCGTGCGCGCCCGCGTTCATCGCCAGGGCGCCGCCCACCGTCCCGGGGATGCCGGCGAAGAAGCCGGCACCGGCCAGGCCCTCGCCGGTGGCGTACTTGGCCATGCGCGCGCAGTGCACGCCGGCCTCGGCGTGGATGCCCGCGTCGCCATGGCGTTCCAGGGTTTCCAGCGCGCCGTGCAGGGCGATGACGGTGCCGCGCACGCCGCCGTCGCGCACCAGCAGGTTGCTGCCCAGGCCGATCCACAGGATCGGCTCGCTGGCCGGCAGGCCGCGCACGAACTCGACCAGGTCGTCGCGACCCGCCGGCTCGTAGTAGCGGTCCGCCGGGCCGCCCACGCGCCAGGAGGTATGGCGCGACAGCGGTTCGTTGAGCAGCAGTTGTCCGCCCATGCTCAGCCCCCGCTCCGGTAGCGCGCCAGCAGGGCCGGGGCGCTGCCGATGTCGCCGGCGCCCAGGGTCAGGATCAGGTCGTTGTCGCGGACGATCGACTCCAGCGAGCCCGGCAGTTCCTGAACGCCGCGGATCAGCACCGGCTCGACCTTGCCGCGGGCACGGATGCCGCGCGCCAGGGCGCGGCCATCGGCGCCTTCGATGGGCGCCTCGCCGGCGGCGTAGACGTCGGTCAGCAGCAGCGCGTCGGCGCTGCTGAGGATGTCGCAGAAATCGTCGAACAGGTCGCGGGTACGCGAGTAGCGGTGCGGCTGGAACGCCACCACCAGCCGGCGCTCAGGATGCGCCGCGCGCATCGCCTGGAAGGTGGCGGCGATCTCGCGCGGATGATGGCCGTAGTCGTCCACCAGCAGCGCCCGGCCCTGCGGGAACTGCAGTTCGCCATGCGGCTCGCAGCGGCGGCCCACGCCCTGGAAGCCGCTGAGGGCGCGCCGGATGGCCTCGACGCCCACGCCCAGCTCGCGGCCGATGGCCACGGCCACCAGGGCGTTCTGGACGTTGTGGCGGCCCGGCAGGTTGAGATGGAACTCCTCGGTACCGCCGTCGCGGAAATGCACCGTGAAATGCGCCCCGGCACCTTCCGGGCGCACGTCGCTGGCGCGCACGTCGGCATCATCGGAGAAGCCGTAGGTCAGCAGCGGGCGGCCGATGTCGTTGATGGTCTCGCGGATCACCGGGTCGTCGATGCACATCACGGCCAGGCCGTAGAACGGCAGCCGGTGCAGGAACTCGACGAAGGTGGCGCGCAGGCGGCGGAAGTCGCCGCCGTAGGTTTCCAGGTGGTCGGCGTCGATGTTGGTGACGGCCGAGATCATCGGCGACAGGTGCAGGAAGGAGGCATCGCTCTCGTCGGCCTCGGCCACCAGGTACTTGCCCTCGCCCAGGCGCGCGTTGGCGCCGGCCGACTTGAGCTTGCCGCCGATCACGTAGGTCGGGTCCAGCCCGCCCTCGGCCAGCACGCTGGACACCAGGCTGGTGGTGGTGGTCTTGCCGTGCGTGCCGGCGATGGCGACGCCGTAGCGGAAGCGCATCAGCTCCGCCAGCATTTCCGCGCGGCGCACCACCGGGATGTGGTGCTCGTGGGCGTACTCCAGCTCCGGATTGCCGGCCTTGACCGCCGTGGACACGACGATGGCGTCGGCGCCGATCGCATTCTCGCGCTGGTGGCCGAGGAAGATCCTCGCGCCGGCCGCGGCCAGCCGCTGGGTCGAGGCGCTTTCCTTCAGGTCGGTTCCGCTGACCTCGTAGCCGAGGTTGAGCAGCACCTCGGCGATGCCGGCCATGCCGGAGCCGCCGATGCCGAGCATGTGGATGCGGCGCACGCGGCGCATCGGGGTATCCATCATCGAACTGGCGGTCTTGTTCATGCCCTGGCACTCCCCTGCGCGAGACATTCAGCGACGATGCGCTCGGTGGCGTCGGTCCAGGCGGCGCGGCGCGCCGCCTCGCCCATGCGGGCCAGCGCGGCACGGTCGGACAGCATCGTGCGGAGCAGTTCCGCCAGCAGCTCCGGGCTGAGGTCGCGCTCCTGCACCAGCTGCGCGGCACCGGCGGCCACCAGGTACTCGCCGTTGCGGGTCTGGTGGTCGTCCACCGCCGCCGGGAACGGCACCAGCAGCGCGGCGCAGCCGGCCGCGGCCAGTTCGGCCACGGTGGAGGCGCCGGCGCGGCAGATCACCAGGTCCGCCCAGGCGTAGGCCGCCGGCATGTCGTCGATGAAGGCTTCGACCGAGGCGGCGACGCCGGTGCCGGCATAGCTCTGCTGCGCGCGCTCCAGCGTACGGCCAGCCTGGTGGCGGACCTGCGGACGCTGGGCTTCCGGCATCAGCGCCAGCGCCTTGGGGACCAGCGTGTTGAGCGCCAGCGCACCCTGGCTGCCGCCCACCACCAGCACGCGCATCGCGCCGTCGCGGGCCAGGCGCTGCGCCGGGGCCGGCAGTTCGGCGAAACCGGCACGCACGGGGTTGCCCACGGTCAATGCATGACGGAAGGTGTTCGGAAAAGCCTCGAGCACGCCGGAGGCGATGCGCGCCAGCAAGCGGTTGGTCATGCCGGCCGCGGCATTCTGCTCGTGGATCAGCAGGGGGCGGCGGGTCAGCCAGGCAGCGACGCCGCCAGGGCCGGCGGCGAAGCCGCCCATGCCCAGCACCAGCTGGGGCTGCTGGCGGCGCAGTGCCGCCAGGGCGTCGCGCAGTGCGCGCAGCAGCACCAGCGGCGCCGTCAGCAGCTTGGCGACGCCCTTGCCGCGCAGGCCGCTGACGCGGATGAACTCCATGGCGATGCCGTGCTTCGGAACCGCGCGCGATTCGAAGCTGTCGGGCGTGCCCATCCACACCACCTCGTGTCCCCGCTGGCGCAGCGCGTCGGCGATGGCGAGCGCAGGGTAGACGTGGCCTCCGGTTCCCCCAGCCATGATCATGACTTTCATGATCCGCTCTCCACGAGCCACGGCATTTCCGGGTTCTTGCGCCGCGGACGCGGCGCAGCAGCCGTCTCGCGCTGCGAGGCCTTGGGCTCCTTCGGCAGCGGCTCGGGCTCGACATCGCCGGCCAGCGCCGCACGGTTCTCGTAGTCCACGCGCAGGATCAGGCCCAGCATCGCGCAGACGATGATCAGCGAGGAGCCGCCGTAGCTCAGCAGCGGCAGCGTCAGGCCCTTGGTCGGCAGGATGCCCATGTTCACGGCCATGTTGATCAGCGCCTGCAGGCCCAGCCAGCTCGACAGGCCGTAGCAGAGGAAGCCCGGGAACAACCGGCCGCCGGCCTCCGCCTCTCGGCCGATGACGAAGCCGCGCCAGACCAGCACGCCGAACAGCAGCACCAGCGCCAGCACGCCCGTCAGGCCGAACTCCTCGGCCAGGATCGCGAAGATGAAGTCGGTATGCATTTCCGGCAGGTACAGCAGCTTCTGCACGCTGTTGCCCAGGCCCACGCCGGCCCATTCGCCGCGGCCCACCGCGATCAGCGACTGCGCCAGCTGCCAGCCGCCGTTCTCGACGTCGGCCCAGGGATTGGTGAAGTTCAGCAGGCGGCGCATGCGGTAGGGCTCGGCCACCGCCAGCAGGGCGACCGCGCCGCTGGCCAGCAGGCCGGCCGCGCCGAAGTAGACGACGCGCGCGCCGCCCAGGAACAGCATCAGGAAGGCCACCGCCATCAGGATCACGGTGGCGCCGAAGTCCGGCTCCAGCAGCAGCAGGAAGCAGGGCAGCAGCAGCAGCGCGATCGGCTTGGCCAACCCGCGGAAGCCATGCTGCAGCTCGGCCTGCCGGCGCGTGATGTAGCCGGCCAGGAACAGGATCAGCGCCAGGCGCGCGGGCTCCGAGGCCTGCAGGCGGAACAGCTCCAGGTCGATCCAGCGGCGCGCATAGTTGACCTTCACGCCGATGCCGGGGATCAGCACGACGATCAGCAGGAAGATCGCGAAACCCACCAGCACCAGCCCGCTGCGTTCCCATTGCCGCGTCGGCACGCAGTACATGACGAAGCCGGCGGCGAAGCCCATGGCGATGAACAGCAGCTGGCGGTAGAAGAAGTAGAACGGCTCGCCGGTCAGCTTCTCGGCCTGCGCCACCGAGGCGGAGGCCACCATCACCACGCCCCAGGTCAGCAGGATCGCGGCGGCCAGGCTGAGCCAGACGTCCATGCCATAGCGCGCCCGAGGCATCGAGAGCTTCAGGGAAAAGCTCATTTCATCGCCTCCACCGCCGCGCGGAACCGGTTGCCCCGGTCGACGTAGCTCTTGAACTGGTCGAAGCTGGCGCAGGCCGGCGACAGCAGCACGCGGTCGCCGCGCTGCGCCAGGCCGCGGGCGCGGGCCAGCGCCGCCAGCATGTCCGGCTCGCGGTAGACCGGCAGCGCGCCGTAGATATCATTCTCGATGCGGCCCGCATCCTCGCCGAACAGGATCGCGGCACGGCCCTTGGCCGCCAGCGCCCCGCGCAGTTCGGTGAAGCTCTGCCCCTTGCCCTGCCCGCCCGCCAGCCAGACGATGCCCTCGGGCAAGCCGTTGAGGGCCGCCAGCGTCGAGCCGACGTTGGTGCCCTTGGAATCGTTGAAGTACTGCACGCCGTCGATCTCGGCGACGAACTGGCAGCGGTGCGCCAGGCCGCCGAAGGCGCGCAGCGCGCGCAGCGAAGCCTCGCGAGGGATGCCGGCGGCATCGGCCAGGGCCAGCGCCGCGAGGGCGTTGGCGGCATTGTGCAGGCCGTAGATCTTCAGCTCGGACAGCTTCAGCAGGCGCTCGTCGCCCACCGACAGCCAGGTCTCGCCGTCGTCCAGGACCAGGCCGTAGTGGCCGGCCAGCGGCGGATTGGCGCCGAAGCTGACCGCGCCCTCCGGCGACAGCGCCATCACCGCGGCATCCTCGCGGTTGGTCACGGCGATGCCGCAGCGCTCGAAGATGCGGGCCTTGATGGCGCCGTAGTGCTCCATCGTGCCGTGGCGGTCCAGATGATCCTGGGACAGGTTCAGGATGGTGGCAGCGACGCAGGCCAGGCTGCGGGTGGTCTCGAGCTGGAAGCTGGACAACTCCAGCACGTAGAGCTGGGCATCGTCGCGCAGCAGGTCCAGGGCCGGCGTACCGAGATTGCCGCCGATGCCGGTACGCAGGCCGGCCGCCAGCGCCATTTCGCCGACCAGGGTGGTGGTGGTGCTCTTGCCGTTGGAGCCGGTGATGCCGACTACGGGCGCCTGGGCGGCCCGGGCGAACAGCTCGACGTCGCCGGCCAGCGGTACGCCGGCGGCGGCGAGTTCGCGCACGAAGGGTTCGTCCAGCGCCACGCCGGGCGACAGCACGGCCTCGGCGTACTGCGACAGCGGCGCCGGCGCAGCGAAGGCGCCACAATGGAAGGCCACGTCCGGGAACTGCTGCTGCAGCTCGGCCAGTCCGGCAGGGGCGGCACGGCTGTCGGTGGCCGTCACGCGGGCGCCCTGGCGCACGAGGTAGCGCAGCGCCGAGGCGCCGCTCGCCCCGAGCCCCACCACCAGCATGTGCTTTCCGGCGTAGCGGTTCATGTTCCTATCGGATCTTCAGCGTGGACAGGCCGATCAGCACCAGGATCAGGGTGATGATCCAGAAGCGCACGATGATCTTGGGCTCGGGCCAGCCCTTCAGTTCGTAGTGATGGTGCAGCGGCGCCATGCGGAAGATGCGCTTGCCGCCGCTGTACTTGAAGTACAGGACCTGCAGCGCCACCGACACCGTCTCGGCGACGAAGACGCCGCCCATGATCGCCAGCACCAGTTCCTGGCGCACCATCACGGCCACCACGCCCAGCGCGGCGCCCAGCGCCAGCGCGCCGACATCGCCCATGAAGACCTGCGCCGGATAGGCGTTGAACCACAGGAAGCCCAGGCCCGCGCCGGCGATGGCGGTGCAGAAGATCGCTATCTCGCCGACGCCGGCGATGTAGGGAATGCCCAGGTACTCGGCGAACTTGACGTTGCCGCTGGCGTAGGCGAACACCGCCAGCGCCGAGGCCACCAGCACGGTCGGCAGGATCGCCAGGCCATCGAGGCCATCGGTGAGGTTGACGGCGTTGCTGCTGCCGACGATCACCAGGTAGGCCCAGGGGATGAAGAAGATGCCCAGGCTGATCGTCACGTCCTTCAGAAAGGGGAAGAACAGCGTGGTCTCCACCGGCGCCTTGTGGGTGGCGAACAGCAGCGTCGCCACGCCGAAGCCCGCCAGCGACAGCCAGAAGTACTTCTTGCGGGCGGGCAGACCCTTGGGATCCTTGTACTTGATCTTGATGAAGTCGTCGGCGAAGCCCACGGCACCGAAGGCCAGCGTCACCAGCAGCGCGCACCAGACGAAGCGGTTGGTCAGGTTGGCCCAGAGCAGGGTCGCCACCGTGATCGCGCAGAGGATCAGCACGCCGCCCATGGTCGGTGTTCCGGTCTTCTTCAGGTGCGTCTGCGGACCGTCGCTGCGCACCGGCTGCCCGAACTTGAAGCGGTACAGCCGTTCGATCATCCAGGGACCGAAGGCGAAGGAGAACACCAGCGCCGTGAGGATGCCGAGGACCGCGCGGATCGTCAGGTAGTTGAACAGGTTGAAGCCGCTGATGTGCGGCTGCAGGTATTGGGCAAGGTGATAGAGCATTAGTGTGATTCCCCCGCGGACGCTTCTCCGGTGAGGGCCGCCACCACGCGCTCCATGCGCGAGGACCGCGAACCCTTCACCAGCACCACTGTCTGCGCATCGAGTTGTTGATGGGTGGCTGCGACCAGCGCCTCGACGCTGTCATAGGCCTCGGCGCCGGGACCGAAGGCTTCGGCGGCGTGGCGCGCCAGCGGCCCCAGTGTCAGCAGGCGGTCGATTCCCAGCTCACGCGCCGCACGGCCGGCGTCGGCGTGCAGCTGCTCCGCGTCGGGCCCCAGTTCCGCCATGCCGCCCAGCACCGCCCAGCGGCGGCCGGTCATGCCGGCCAGCAGTTCCAGGCCGGCCTTCAGCGAGCTGGGGTTGGCGTTGTAGCTGTCGTCGAGCAGGCGCGCGCCCTGCGTCGTCGTCTTCCAGGACAGGCGCCCGGAAGGGGCATCGACCGAGGCCAGGCCCTGCGCGATCTGCTGCACGTCGAGCCCCAGTGCGACGCCGCAGGCGGCGGCAGCCAGCGCATTGGCCACCATGTGGCGGCCCGGCAGCGGCAGGCGCACGCTCTGCTTGCCGTTGGGAGCGCGCAGCTCGAACAGCATGGCGGCTGGCGCTTCGGGCGGCTCGGCATGCACATGCAGCGCACGCACATCGGCGTCTTCGCCGAAGCCGAAACTGATGACCGACGCATGCCGCGCCAGGTCGCGCCACAGGGGGGCGTAGCGGTCGTCGGCATTGATCACGGCAACACCGCCGGACAAAGCGGCGAACAGCTCGCCCTTGCCGCGGGCCACGCCCTCGCGCGAGCCGAAGCCTTCCAGGTGCGCGTCGCCGGCCTGCGTGACGACGCCGACATCCGGCTTGGCCAAGCTCGCCAGCAGGGCGATCTCGCCGCCATGGTTGGCGCCCATCTCGATCACCGCGGTGCGATGCCCGGGGCGCAGGCTCAGCAGCGTCAGCGGCACGCCGATGTGGTTGTTGAGGTTGCCGCGCGTGGCCAGCACCGGCCCGCGGGCGGCTAACACCGAGGCCAGCAATTGCTTGGTGGTGGTCTTGCCGTTGCTGCCGGTCACGGCGACCACCGGGATGTCGAAGCGCCGGCGCCAATCGGCGGCATATTCCTGCAGGGCCTTGAGCGTATCGCCGACCACCACCTGCGGCAGCGGCAGCTCGACGCGCCGCGATACCAGCGCGCCGGCAGCGCCGGCCGCGGCCGCGGCTTCCAGGAAGTTGTGGCCGTCGAAGCGCTCGCCCTGCAGCGCCACGTAGAGATCGCCCGGCTGCAGCGTGCGCGTGTCGGTGCCGACACGGGCAAAGCCGGCGTCGGCGCCGGCGAGTTCGCCGTTGAGCAGGCGCGCCAGCGTGGAGAGACGGTCCATCATGCGGCGGCCCCGAGCAGTTGTGCGACGTAGGCGCGGTCGCTGTAGTGGCGGCGCTCGGCACCGTAGATCTGGTAGTCCTCGTGGCCCTTGCCGGCCACCAGCACGGTATCCCCCGGCCCGGCGCCCTGCACCGCCGCCGCGATGGCCTCGGTGCGGCTGTGGATCACGCGCACCGCGGCCGCACCGGACATGCCGGCGCGGATCTCGGCGACGATGGCGGCGGGGTCCTCGCTGCGCGGATTGTCGTCGGTGACGATCACCCGGTCGGCGCCCTCGGCGGCAGCCCTGCCCATCAGCGGGCGCTTGCCGCGATCGCGGTCGCCACCGCAGCCGAACACGCACCACAGTGCCTGGGCGGTGTGCGCGCGCGCCGCGCTCAGCGCCGCCGCCAGCGCGCCCGGCGTGTGGGCATAGTCCACCACCACCAGGGCCGGAGAAGCGGGGCCGCGGAAGGCCTCCATGCGGCCCGGCACGGTGCTGGCCTCGCCCAGCGCGGCCACGGCCTGCTGCAGCGTGAAGCCGCCATGCAGCACCGCGGCCAGCGCCGCCAGCAGGTTGTAGGCATTGAAGCGGCCCAGCAGGCGGCTGTGCAGCGTCGCCTGGCCCCAGCTGCTGTCGATCTGCAGCTCGATGCCGCGCTCGTGCAGGCGCAGGCCGCGGCCGATGACGTAGGCGCCTTCGCGCGGCACCCCGCCGTCCAGGCCGTAGCGCGTGATGCCCGGGTGGCCGGCGAGTTCGTCGGCCCAGGCGGCGCCGCGGACGTCGTCGCGGTTCAGCACCAGGGCGCGCAGGCCCTCGCGCTCGAACAGCCGGCGCTTGGCGGCGGCGTAGTGCTCCACCGTGCCGTGGTAGTCCAGGTGATCGCGGGTGATGTTGGTCAGTACCGCGACGTCGAACTCGACGCCGGAGACGCGAGCCTGGTCCAGCGCATGCGAGGAGACCTCCATGGCGCAGGCCACCGCCCCGAGTTCGTGCTGGTGCGCCAGCAGGCGCTGCAGGCTGACCGGGTCCGGCGTGGTGTGGTCGCCGCTGGCGATGCTGCCGGCGCGGCCGGTGCCCAGCGTGCCGACGTAGACGCAGTCACGGCCGAGTCGGTCCAGCGCCTGCGCCACCAGGTGCGCGGTGGACGTCTTGCCGTCGGTACCGGTGACGCCCACGGTGTAGAGATGCCGCGAGCCATGGCCGTAGAAGCGGGCCGCGATCTCGCCGACCCGGGCCGACAGCCCCGGTACCGCCACCACCGGCACGCCGGCCTGCGGCGCGGACCAGCCCTCGGCGGGCTCCCAGGCGATCGCGGCGGCACCCTGTTCCAGGGCCTGCTCGGCATAGGACAGGCCATGCTGGCCGCGGCCACGGCAAGCCAGGAACAGGTCGCCGTGGCCGACGCGACGGCTGTCCATCTCCACGCCGCCGATCTCGGCGTCGGGAGCATCGGCCAGGCCTTCGAGCAGGCTGCGCAGCGAACGCGCGTGGCGGCTCATCGGGCCTGCTCCGGCGAGGGCGGCGGCAGCGTGCCGTGCTGGGCCAGCTGCACCGGCGAGGCGGTGCCGGGCTGGGCCATGGTGCGCGGCGGCGGAGGCGGCATGTCGTCCGGCGGAATCTGAAGCTGGCGCGCGGCGCCCTGCATCACGCGCGAGAACACCGGGCCCGCCACCAGGCCGCCGTAGTAGGCGCCGGCTCCGGGCTCGTCGATCATCACCAGACCCACCAGGCGCGGATGCTCCGCCGGCACCATGCCGATGAACACCGACTGGTGCTTGTCGCCGTGGTAGCCGCCGGTCTCCGAAACCTTGCGCACGGTGCCGGTCTTGGCGGACACGCGGTAGCCCGGGATCGCGGCACGGATGCCGGTGCCGTCCGGCGACACCACGCCCTCCAGCATCTTGCGCACGTTGCGCGCGGTCTGCGCGGACACGGCGCGCTGCGGCGGCGTGGCCTGCTCGTTCTGCACCAGGCGCAGATGCGGCATCAGGCCGTCGTTGGCCAGCGCCGCATAGGCGCGCACCAGGTGCAGCGCGTTGACCGACAGGCCGTAGCCGTAGGACGCCGTGGCGGTAGCGATCTGGCCCCACTCGCTGTAATGGCGGAGCAGCGGATTGCTCTCGCCGGGAAAGCCGGAGTACACCGGCTCGCCCAGGCCGAAGCGCTGGTAGCCGCTCCATACCGACTCGGCGCCGATCGTCAGGCCGACCTTGGCGGCACCGACGTTGCTCGACTTGGCCAGCATCTTGGCCAGGTCCACCACGCCCTGCGGATGCACGTCGCGCACGGTCAACGCGCCGACCTTGTAGGTGCCCGGCGTGGTGTCGATCATGCTGGTGGGCTGGTACACGCCCAGTTCCAGCGCCTGCGCCACCAGCAGCGGCTTGACCGTGGAGCCGGGCTCGAAGCTGTCGACGATGGCGCGGTTGCGCGTGCCGCTGGAACGGCGCTCGGGCGGGTTGTTGGGATTGAAGCCGGGCTGCGAGGCCACCGCCAGGATCTCGCCGGTGGTGCTGTCGGCCACCACGATCAGGCCGCCCTTGGCCTTGTTCTCGGCCACCGCGGCCTTCAGCTCGCGATAGGCCAGGTACTGGATGCGCAGGTCGATGGTGAGCTGCACGTCCTTGCCGGAGGCCGCCGCCACCGATTCCAGCGTGTCGTCCACCACGCGGCCCTGGCGGTCGCGGATCACGCGGCGCGAACCGGCCTTGCCGCTGAGCAGGGTTTCCTGGGCTTTCTCGATGCCCTCCAGGCCGTCGCCGTCGCGGCCGGTGAAGCCGACGATCTGGCCCGCCACCTCGCCCGCCGGGTAGTAGCGCGCGTAGGCCGGCTCGGAGAACACGCCCGGCGCCTTCAGCGACAGCGCGCGCTGCGCATCGGCCGGCGGCAGCGGATCGCTGATGTAGACGAACTTGCGGTCCTTGCGCTGGGCGAGGAACTTCTCGAAGGCACGCGGATTCTTGTTGAGCAGCTTGGCCAGGGCGGTGACATGCTGCGGCGAATCCAGCAGCGCCGAGGGCACGGCCCACAGCGACTCCACCGGCGCCGACAGCGCCAGCGGCTCGCCGCGGCGATCGGTGATGGCACCGCGATGCGCCGGGATCAGCATGGTGCGGATATGGCGCTTGTTGCCTTCCTGGCGCAGGAAGTCGCGCTCCAGGACCTGCAGCTGGAAGGCGCGGCCGACCACGGTCGCGGCGCCCAGGCTGAGCAGGCCCAGCACCAGCCAGCGGCGCCACTGCGCCACCGGCTCGGCCACGGGATTCGGGCGGGCGCCGCTCATGGGCGGTCTCCGATGATCACGTAGTCGCGCGGCTCGGTCATGCCCAGCTGCTCGCGGGCGATGCGGTCCACGCGCGCGTTGTGCGACAGCGTGGCCTCTTCCAGCTGCAGCTGCGCCCACTCCATGTCCAGGCGGGTCTGCTCGCCGCGCAGCTTCTCCAGCTCGTTCACCAGCGCGCGGTTCTCGTGCTTGGTGCGGATCACCGCCAGCGCCGAGGTCACCACGGCGACGGACAGCATCATCGGCAGGAGCATGGCGCCGCGCTTCATGCCGCCTTCTCCGCCACGCGCAGCACCGCGCTGCGGGCGCGCGGGTTTTCCGCACATTCGGCCTCCGAGGGGAAGTAGCGGCCGACCTTGTCCAGGCGCACGGCGGCTTCGTCCTCGGGGCGGCGCGCATCGCGCAGCGTGCGCTTGACGATGCGGTCTTCCAGCGAGTGGAAGCTGATCACCGCCAGGCGGCCGCCCGGAGCCAGCAGCTCGGCGGCCTGGGCCAGCGCCTGCGGCAGCACGTCCAGCTCGCGGTTGATGAAGATGCGGATCGCCTGGAAGCTGCGCGTGGCCGGGTGGATGTGGCGGCTGCGCGGGCCGGGCACCGCGGCGATCAGCGCGGCGAGCTGGGCCGTGGTGACCAGCGGCTCGGCCGCGCGCGTCTCGACGATGCGGCGCGCGATGCGGCGGCTGTTGCGTTCCTCGCCGTACTGGTAGAGCACGTCGGCGATCTCGGTCTCGCCCGCGCGGGCCAGCCACTGTGCCGCGGACTCGCCGGCCAGCGGGTTCATGCGCATGTCCAGCGGCCCGTCCTTGGAGAAGCTGAAACCGCGGCGCGCGTCATCCAGCTGCGGCGAGGACACGCCCAGGTCCAGCAGGATGCCGTCGATGCGGCCGGCGATGCCCGCGGACTCGGCCACCGCCCGCATCTGCGAGAAATTGGCGTGGTGGATATGGAAGTTGGCGACGGCACCGAAGCGTTCCTTCGCATGCGCGACCGCCTCGGGGTCCTGGTCCAGGGCGTGCAGCTCGCCGCGGCCCGCCAGCGCCTCCAGGATGGCGCCGGAATGGCCGCCGCGGCCGAAGGTGCCGTCCAGGTAGATGCCTCCCGAACGGACGGCGAGGCCGGTGAGAGCCTCGTCGAGCATCACCGGCCTGTGCAAGGTCATGGCGGCGTCAGTCCCCGGAGCGATGGCGGCTGGGGCGGCATCGAACGGCATGCGCGCGCCTCACCGGTTGAGAACCTGGAACGCCTCGGCCAGCGCGCCCAGCTTGCTGTCGGGGCCCTCGCTCCAGCGCGCGTTCCACAGGTCTTCGGCCCAGAGCTCGAAGTGGTCAATGTTGCCGACCAGCACCGCCGTGCCGTTGAGCCGGGCCTGGTTGCGCAGGAACTGGGACAGCTGCAGGCGGCCCTGCTTGTCGATCTCGCACTCCATGGCCAGGCCGATGAAGCGCTGGCGCAGCAGCGCGGCCGGGCCGCGTGGCGGCAGCTCCATGATCGACTTGACGATGTCCTGGAACTGCGGCGCGGGGTAGATCTCCAGGCAGGACTCCGGCCCCATGGTCACGACCAGCTGCGATTCGCAGGTGTCCGCCAGTGTCTGGCGATAGCGCGCAGGGATCGCCAGGCGACCCTTGTCGTCAATCGTCAGTTGGTGCGATCCGGCAAACACGTCGTTCAGGCGGTGGGTTTCCCCACTTTCCCCCACTTAGAGCCACTTATTAGCCACTATAAACCACCCCTTGGCCCCCAGCAACAAAAATCGGAGCCAAAACCCGAGGCAAAACAAAAACTTAAGGCCACCTGAACGAGTGTTCTAAGACTCATATAAAACAACCAGTTACAACTGATACTTAAAGTTAGCGCCAAATTGGTGCGCGCCAAGTCCCTGATCCCGGCCGTTTGTTTTATTTAACTGCTTTTATTTAAAATAGTAAATAGAAAATCACAATGCTGCCCAAACGGCGACGACGCGAGAGACCAGGGCGGAGGGACGGCGGGAGCAGAAGGGTGGCGGCGGCAGGTACGGCGACAAGCAGGAAAGCCCATCGGGCCCTGGCGGGCCCGATGGGGAAAAATGGGGAGTCGGCCGATAAGCCGGGTTCTGTCCTGAGCCCTTGCGGGCCGAGGCAACCATTCCTCTACGCGACGCGTCACCGCGGCGCTTTAGCAGCCTACCCGGATGGCGCGCGGGCCGCGCGTCGCAGCCTTGCGGCTGCGCCCATCCCTATTTGGCCTTGCTTCCGGTGGGGTTTACCGTGCCGTTGCCGTTGCCGGCCCCGCGGTGCGCTCTTACCGCACCGTTTCACCCTTGCCTGATCCCTTGCGGGCCATCGGCGGTCTGTTCTCTGTGGCACTTTCCGTCGGCTCGCGCCGCCCAGGCATTACCTGGCACCTTGCCCTGTGAAGCCCGGACTTTCCTCCCCCGCTTTCGCGGCGGCGATTGCCTGGCCGGCTCCCGCAGGCATTATCCGCCTTGGGGGCGGATTTGCACATGACTCCAGCGCCAGCCGGCGCCAGAATGCCGCTCTTTGCCTTCCAGGGAATACCGACATGCCCCGCTATGAAGTCCGCCTGGCTGCCACCGTGCGCGCGCCGGTCGCCGAGGTCTTCGCGTTCTTTGCCGACCACGAGCGCTTCACGACCCTGTTCGGCAGCAAGGGCGAACGCATCCGCGCGGGCGAGCTGGAGCCCAACGGCATCGGCTCGGTGCGCCGCATCGGGTCCGGCCGCAACAGCTTCGACGAGACCATCGTGGCCTTCGAGCCCAACCGCCGCATCGACTATCAGGTCACCCGCGGCAGTCCCATCAGGAACCACCTGGGCCAGATCCGGTTCAGCTCCGGGGATGGCGCGACGGAGATCGACTACCTGATCCGCTTCGACCCGAAGATTCCCTGCACCGGCAAGCTGCTGGTGCTGGGGCTGCAGATGATGTGGCGGCGCAATGCGCCGAAGATACTCAAGGGCCTGGAGCGCGCTTGAACACCATGCCGCGGCGGGTGCTGTCGCATACCTGCTCCAACACCGAGATCGTCTGCGCCCTGGGCTGCGCCGACCGCATCGTCGCCATCGATACCGACTCGGACTATCCGCCGGAGGTCGTCGCAGCGATCCCCAAGCTCGGCCGCGACCTGGACCTGGACGTGGAGGCGGCCATTGCCTTGGGGCCCGACCTGGTGCTGACCTCGCTGACCGTGCCCGGGCACGAGCGCATCGTCGCCGCCCTGCAGGCCGCCGGGCTGCGCTGCATCGTGATCGACCCCCTGGGTCTCGACGACGTCTTCGATAGCATCCGCGTCATCGCCGAAGCCCTCGGCGTGCCGGAGCGCGGCCAGGCCCTGGTGGCGGAGATGCAGGCCGCGATGCCGGCCGTGGCGCCCGCCGCCGATGCGCCGCGCGTGCTGGTGGAGTGGTGGCCCAAGCCGGTGATCGGCGCCGCGCGCCGCTCCTGGGTGCACGATCTGATCGAGCGCGCCGGCGGCCGCAATCTGCTGGCGGACCACGAACTCAAGAGCGCCACACTGGAAGTACCCGAGGCGCAGCGGCTGGCGCCGGACATCGTGGTGATGTCCTGGTGCGGCGTGAAGCCGGAGAAGTACCGCGCCGACGTGGTGCTGCGGCGCGAAGGCTGGGAACACGTACCGGCGGTGCGGGACGAGCGCGTGCACCCCATCACCGAAGCCTTCCTCGGCCGCCCCGGGCCGCGCCTGGTGGAAGGCTACCGCGCGCTGCGCCAACTGATCGGCTGACAAGAACATGCGTACTCCCCTGGCGGTTTCCCTCGCCCTGCTGCTCTGCGCCTGCGGCAGTTCCTCCACGACCGGCGCGCCCTCCGGCGACGGCGACCTGCCTCCGGCGGAGCGCTCGCCCTCCATCCTGGAGACGCGATTCCCGGGCATCCGCACCGTGCCGAACCTGCTCTGCGCCGAGGACTATCTCGGCACCACCGGCCTGCTGGTCCCGACGCTGCTCGACCCGGAACGCTTCAGCCCGGTGGACGGCGGCCCGGAAGCGCCGCCCGAGATCGCCGCGCAACTGCCGCGTGACGTGCATTTCCGCGGCCGGCAGGAATCCTTCGACGGCCATCACTACTACGCCGTTCGCGAGGGCCGCATCTGGATCAAGGCCAACCGCGACGCCACCGGCACCGACGAGCCCTGGCGCCAGTTGCGTATCCCCCGCTGCCTCGACGGCCAGGTCTCGGAAATCTCCGCCGACGGCACCGTGCTGATCGCCCTCAACGCGCAGCGCGACATCTACACGCTGGACTACGTCAACGGCGCCATCGGCAGCGGCGGCTGGACGCGGCGCTGGGGGCCCTTCTTCTGGACCGACCTGGGCGGCCGCATCTTCGACGACGTGCGCGACTGGGCCGCCACGCATTTCACCGGCAGCGATGAATACTTCGTGGACAGCGCCGGACGGCGGCAGGCACCCGCCGGCATCCTCAACGTCTTCCTGCTGCGCGGCGACGGCCTGCGCATCACCTACATCGACCCCTGGCTGCCGATGGACGAGAGCCGCGAGGTCTGCGGGCCCGAGCGCGGCACCGCCGTGATCGCCGGCCTCAGCGGCAGCGGCTCCACCGCCATGATCGTCACCGCCGCCGGCGATATCTACACCCGGCTCTATGAGTTCGACGTTTCCGGCGGCAATGCCGTGCTGCTCGATTACTCCTGGCAGGACCAGGCCGGCGTCGAGTCGCCGAAGATCCAGCTGCCGGCGCCGGAATGGATCCGCCACCCGCGCATCCCGGGCCGCATCACCGACCGCATCAGCCTGCGCAAGCTGCCGCCCGGTTCCGAGCACCGCCTGATGCGCGTGGAGGGCCAGGACGGCAGTGGCCGCAGCGGCTACTGGGAGCGCGACATCGCCGGCGGCGGCTGGCGCTTCGTCTTCACCGGCGAAGCCCTGCAGGGCCGCGCCCTGCCCCTGGACGGCCCGCAGCACGGCCTGCCCGAGGATTTCGCCTACAGCGGCCGCATCGGCGGCCATGACGCACAGCTGCTGGACTTCAACCCCTACTGCTCGCCGGCGACGCTACGCATCGACCTGAACGGCCAGCCGCTGGACCTGGAACTGCACAGCACCGACGGCCTGCGCCAGGAACGCCGCGCTCGCGGGCTCGACATCTATCCGCGCTACTACCGCGCCGCGGTGAAGGTGCCCGCCGCGCTGTGGCAGCAGCGCGCCCGCCAGCCGGCCGCCGTGCAGGAATTCCTGGCGCAGCATTTCGGCGAGCGGCCGGTGCTGGAAACGGAGCTGTATGCCACCCGGGGCCGTATCGACATCGCACAGGCCTGCTGGACGCTGCGGCGCGACGGCGGCGGCCTGCTGGAGGACCTTACCCAGCCGCCGCTGCCGGATGCCGGGACACTGCTGGCGATCCTGCTGGCACAGCAGGAGGATGGGCGGCTGCCGAGGGTTTGCCTGGCGGGGTGACCCGAACGCCTTTGCCCTTCGACAGGCTCGGGGCGAACGGTTGGGCTAGTCACTTCACGACTCACAGCCCCCTCGGCAACTGCTCCTGCGTTGCCACCTCGGGCATCCATGCGCCCGCCAACCCTCTCCCGCAAGCGGGAGAGGGGGCCTGCGGGAAGTCAGTGAATGAGGATCAGCGTCCCCAGCCCCAGGAACAGGAAGAAGCCCATCACGTCGGTGAAGGTCGTCACCACCACGCTGCCGGCCAGCGCCGGGTCCAGCCTGAGGCGGCGCAGCAGCAGCGGCACGAACACGCCGGCCGTGGCCGCGCAGCCCAGGTTCATCACCAGCGCCAGGCCGATCACCAGCGACAGCGCCGGACTCTTGAACCAGAACAGCACCACCAGCGCGATCACCAGGCCCCAGAGCAGGCCGTTGATCAGCGCCACCGCGATCTCCTTCTTGAACAGCGCACCGGTGTTGCCGCTGCCGACCTGGCCCAGCGCCAGGCCGCGCACCATCAGGGCCACGATCTGGTTGGCGGTGATGCCGCCCATGCTGGCGACGATCGGCATCAGTACCGCCAGCGCCACCACCTGGCTGATGGTGGCCTCGAACATGCCGACCACGCGGGCGGCGATGCAGGCGGTGAACAGGTTGACGCCCAGCCACAGCGCGCGGCGTCGCGCGGCCTTGCGCACCGGCGCGAACAGGTCCTCGTCCTCGTCCAGGCCGGCCATGGCCATCAGGTTGTGGTCCGCCTCGGCGCGGATGACGTCGACCACGTCGTCCACCGTGATGCGGCCGAGCAGGATGCCCTTCTCGTTGACCACCGGCGCCGATACGAGGTCCGCGTTCTCGAAGCGCTGCGCCACCTCGCGGTCCGACAGGGTGTCGAGGAAGGGCTCGCGCTCGTGCTCCATCACCGCCTGCACCAGCGAGTCCGGGTCCCGGGTCAGGATCTTGTCCAGCGGCAGCGTGCCCAGGTAGGCGCCGTAGCGGTCCACCACGAACAGCGCGTCGGTATGCGGCGGCAAGTCGCCGCGCAGGCGCAGGTAGCGCTGCACCACGTCCAGCGACACGTCCGGACGCACCGTGACGGTGTCGGTGTTCATCAGGCCGCCGGCGGTGTCCGGCTCGTAGGCCAGCACCGACTCCAGGCGCGCGCGGTCGTCGGCGTCCAGGGCCTTGAGCACCTGCTGCGTCACGGTCTCCGGCAGGTGCTCGATGAAGTCGGCGAGGTCGTCAATATCAAGCTCTTCGGCCGCCGCCACCAGCTCGGCGGTATCCATTTCCCGCATCAGGCCCTCGCGCACCTCGTCGGCCAGATGCAGCAGCACCTCGCCGTCGTCCTCCCGGTCCACCATCTCCCAGACGACGTTGCGTTCCTGCGGCGGCAGCGACTCCAGCAGGCCGGCGATCTCGGCGGGGTTGAGCGCCTGCAGCGAGCGCTTCACCGGCAGCAGGCGGCCACCTTCCAGCGCCTCGCGCAGGCGCGTCAGGTGGGCCTGGTTGCGGGTCTGCTCGGACATGGATCAGGACCTGCCGTCGCCCTGATCGAGGGCGGCGATCAGTTCGCGCATCTCGTGCAGGTCGGTGGAGGCCAGCAGGCGCGCCGTGGTGCGGCGCAACGCCCCGATGTCCGAGTCCATGATGATGCGCTTGACCTCCAGCACCGAGGCCGGATGCATCGAGAAGTCGGTCAGGCCCAGGCCCAGCAGCAGGCGGGTGTAGCGCACGTCGCCGGCCATTTCGCCGCACATCGCCACCGGGATGCCGGCCTGGGCCCCTGACTCGATGGTGTGGCGGATCAGCTGCAGCACGGCCGGGTGCAGCGGGTCGTAGAGGTAGTTCACCTCGTCGTCGACGCGGTCGATCGCCAGGGTGTACTGGATCAGGTCGTTGGTGCCGATCGAGAAGAAGCGCGCATGGCGCGCCAGCATCGGCGCGGCGATGGCCGCGGCCGGCACCTCGATCATGGCACCCACCGGCACCTCGGCAGCCATCTTCCGGCCCTCGCGCTCCAGCTCCGCGCGAGCCAGGTCGATCAGGCCGATCGACTGCCGGTATTCCTGCAGGTTGGAAATCATCGGCAGCATGATCTGCACGCGGCCGAGGGCCGAAGCGCGCAGCAGCGCGCGCACCTGCACGCGGAACAGCTCCGGCTCCTTCAGGCACAGGCGGATCGCGCGCAGCCCCAGCGCCGGGTTGTTCGGCGTGGGGCCGAGCTGGCGTCCGGAATCCACTTGCTTGTCGGCGCCCAGGTCCAGCGTGCGGATCGTGATCGGCCCCTGGACCGAGGACACGATGCGCGCGTAGGCCTCGTACTGCTCGTCCTCGGACGGCAGCGTCTTGCGGTTCATGTACAGGAACTCGGTGCGGTACAGGCCTACGCCTTCCGCACCGTTGGCAGCCGCCTCGCGGGCGTCCTCCGGCAACTCGATGTTGGCCAGCAGGCGGATCTTCACGCCGTCGCGCGAGACCGCGGCCTTGCCGCGCAGCTTGACCAGGTTGCGGCGGTACTCGGCCTGCTCGGCCTGGCGGTTGCGGTAGAACGCCAGCGCCTGCCCGTCCGGGTCGGCCAGTACATGGCCGGGTTCGCCGTCCACCACGATGAGTTCGCCGTCGCGCAGCAGGCGGCGCGCATCGCGCAGGCCCACCACGGCGGGAATGCCCAGGCTGCGCGCGAGGATCGCGGTATGCGACAGCGGGCCGCCGTACTCGGTGACGAAGGCGGCGACGTTCTGCTGCGACAGCAGGATGATGTCGGCCGGGGTGATGTCGTCGGCGACGATGATCAGCGGCTCGGCGCCCGCCTCCACCTTCGGCAGCGCCTTCTCGGACTTGAGCAGCGACCGGAGGATGCGCGCCACGACGTGTTCCACGTCGTCCTTGCGCGTCTTCAGGTAGGGGTCGTCCATCTGCTCGAACACCGCCACCAGCGCGTCGCGGGTCTTGCGCAGCGCCGCCTCGGCATTGATGCCCAGGTTGCGGATGTGCGAAACCGTGGCCTCGGTGATGGAGCGGTCGTCCATCATCAGCAGGTGGGTGTCGATGAACGCAGCGATGTCGCCCGGCGTGCCGGGCGGAATCTGGTTGCGCACATCGCGCAGTTGCTCGTGCGCGCGCGCGTGGGCTTCACCGAAACGCCTGACCTCACCCTCGACCTCGGCCGGCTCCAGCCGGTACTCGGGCGCATCGAGGTCGCCGGCGTGCATCTTCTGCACGCGCGCGATCGCGATTCCGCGCGAGACGCCGATGCCGGTGAGCCAGAGCGACATGGCTCGTCCCTAGGCCTCTTCGCCGAAGCGGTCCGCGACCAGTGCCGCCAGCTCGTCCAGGGCCTGCTGGGCGTCCTCGCCTTCGGCGATCAGCGTGACCTGGGAGCCCTTGGCGGCGGCCAGCATCATCACGCCCATGATCGACTTGCCGCTGACCTCGCGGCCCTCCTTGCGCACCCGCACGTCGGACTCGAACTTGGATGCCAGCGTCACCAGCCTGGCGGCAGCGCGAGCATGCAGGCCGAGCTTGTTGACGATGTCGACGGTCTTTTCCACCGGACTCCCCTTAATCCTGATTGTCTTTGCGGGGACAGGCGATGATGCCGCGCTGCCCCCCTTCCACTGCGCACTGCGCCATCTCGGGCAGCGCCAGCCTGGGATAGTTGAAGATGCGCACCAGCATCGGCAGGTTGATGCCCGACACCACGCGCACGCTGCGCCCCGCCGACAGCTTGTTGGCGATGTTGCTCGGCGTCGAGCCGAAGGCGTCGGTCAGCACCAGCACGCCGTCGCCGTCGTCCAGCCGGTCGGCCAACTTCTGTCCCTGCAGGATCAGACCCTCGTGGTTCTGCACCAGATGCACTTCCAGCGCGTCATGGCGCAGCGGCAGATCGCCCAGCATGTGGCGCATGGTCTCGAGCAGGTTCTGGCCAAGCTTGCCGTGGGTAACCAGCAGGATGCCGACGCTCACGGCGCCACCTTCTGTGCGCGGCGCTCCGTCGTCTCCCAGATTTCGCGATGGCGCACCGCGACGCTGTCGTAGCGCTCGCGCAGGCTGGCGCCGAGCCGCTCCACCAGGAAGACGCTGCGGTGCTGGCCGCCGGTGCAGCCGATGGCCACCGTGACGTAGCTGCGGTCCTGGCGCTCGTACTCGGGCAGCCAGTGATCGAGGAACTGGCGGATGTCGCCGAGCATGCGGTTGACCTGCGGGAAACGCTCCAGCCAGGCCGCCACGGCCGCATCGCGGCCGGTCATCTTGCGCAGTGTCGGCTCCCAGTGCGGGTTCGGCAGGCAGCGCACGTCGAAGACGTAGTCCGCGGCCTCCGGCAGTCCGTTCTTGAAGCCGAAGGACATGACCAGCAGCGACAGCTTTCCGGCGCCGCCGCCCGGCACCTGCGCCAGGATTTCCTCGCGCAGCTCGTGCAGGTTCTTGTTGGTGGTCTCGATGGTGGCGTCGGCGACGTTGGCCACCGGCGCCAGCAGGCGGCGCTCCAGCGCGATGGCCTCGGGCAACGAGACCTGCTCGCTGGCCAGTGGATGGCGGCGACGGGTCTCGGAATAGCGCTTGAGCAGGGTGGGGTCGTCGGCGCGCAGGAACAGCACGCGGGTTTCCACGCCCTGCTCGCGCAGGTATTCCAGGTAGCGCGGGAACTTCTCGATTTCCTTGGGGCTCTCGCGGGCGTCGATGCCGATGGCCAGGCGGTCGAAGCGCTGGTCCAGCCGCCGGATTGCGCGCCTTGCCATCGGCCCCACCAGGGCCAGCGGCAGGTTGTCGATGCAGTAGTAGCCCAGGTCCTCGTACTGCTTGAGGGCCACGGTCTTGCCCGCGCCGGACAGCCCGCTGACGATCACCAGCTTCATGCCGGCAGCTCCGTCTGGCTGGTCTGGGCGCTTCATGCGGGTGGCTCGGCCTTGGTTCCGGGACGTCTCTTGAGGGGCCCTCGCCGCCCGGCGCGGCGGATCGCGTCGAGCTGGCGTCGGCTGAAATCCTCGTCGGCGCGGTAGCCCTGGCGGCGCAGCTTGAGGTCGCGGCAGGCGGCTTCGACGAGAACGGCGAGATTATGCCCGAGGCGGATGGGAATGGAGATTTCGGCGACGCCGATGCCGAGGATTTCGCGGCGTCCGCGATGCCCCGACAGGCGCTCCATGCCGCTGACGGGCGCCGTCGGCGCATCCAGCTCGATCACCAGGTCCAGTGCTGCCGACTTGCGCAGCGCCCGCGGACCGTAGAGGCGGCGGATGTTGAGCACCCCCAGGCTGCGGGCCTCCAGGAAGCCCTCCAGCAGCGGGGGGCAGCGGCCCTTGAGGGTATCGCCATGGCGCTCGAACTCCACCGCGTCGTCGGCCACCAGCCGATGGCCACGGGCCAGCAGTTCCAACGCCAGCTCGCTCTTGCCCAGGCCGGAACGGCCGGTGATCAGCACGCCCTCGCCGCATACCTCCAGGAAGACGCCGTGCAGGGTGACGGCATCCCGGGGTTCGCGGGGAAGCTTGCGGGTGGCGGCCAAACGGGACCGCCCGCGGGTCACGCCGGCTTGAAGTTGGCCAGCAGCGCGTGCAGGGCCTGGTCGTCGGCGGCCTCGCGGGCCGCGCGGCAGAAGTTTTCGTCGGAGAACATCTCGGCGATGGCAGCCAGGTGCTTCAGGTGCGCCTCGGTGGCGTTCTGCGGCACCAGCAGGCCAAACACCAGGTCCACGCCGTTGCCGTCATGCGCTTCGTAGTCCAGCGGGTGCTTGAGGCGCATGAAGGCGCCGACACTCTCGTTGACGCCCGGCATGCGGCCGTGCGGGATGGCCACGCCATGTCCCAGGCCGGTGCTGCCGAGCTTCTCGCGCGCCGACAGGCTGTTGAGGATATCGCCGCTGCCCACGTCCGGAGCCCCCTTGGACAGCAGCTTGCTCAGCTCTTCCAGTGCCTTCTTCTTGCTGGTGAACGTATGTCCGCTGCTGACGCGGTCCACGGACAGGATATCGGCGAGTTTCATGGTCTGATTATGCATTCAAACAAAAGGGCCGTCCCCACCCGCGTGGGAACGGCCCTCACTTTACCGCATCGGCACCGCGGGCGGGCTGATGCGTCCGGACGAAGGACGGCCTACTGCAGCGTCATGCGCTTGATGGCGTCCTTGTGATGGTGGTTGCGCAGCTTTTCCTTGTGCTTGCGGGTCTGCTGGTCGAGCTTGTCCATCAGCAGATCGATGGCGGCGTACATGTCGCCGTTGACCGCCTCGGCATGCAGGTTGGCCCCGCTGGCATGGACCGTGGCTTCCGCCTTCTGCTGGAGCTTGTCTACCGTGAGGATCACTTCCGCGCTGATCAGATGATCGAAGTGGCGTTCCACCCGCTTGAGCTTCGCCAGTACGTATTCGCGCAGCGGCGGGGTGACTTCGACGTGGTGACCAGAAATGTTCAGGTTCATCTAAAACGCTCCTCTGGTAGACCGTCCTGCCTTCAGGACGGCGGTTTGCGCTCGTGCGAGGGCGGGATGCCGAGACCCTCGCGGTACTTCGCTACGGTTCTGCGTGCAACTTGTATGCCTTCCTTCAGAAGCATTTCCGACAGCGTGGAGTCGGACAGCGGGCGTGCCGGGTCCTCGGCGGTGATCAGTCGCTTGATCATGGCCTGGATCGCGGTGGCGGAGCAGACCCCGCCCTGGGTGGTCTGCACATGGCTGGAAAAGAAGAACTTGAGCTCGTAAAGCCCACGTGGCGTGAGCATGTACTTGTTCGCGGTTGCGCGTGAAACCGTCGATTCATGGATCCCGAGCTGTTCGGCGATGTCCCTCAGGACGAGGGGCCTCATCGCTTCCTCCCCATATTCCAGAAAAGCGCGCTGTTCTTCAACTATGCATTGTGCGACGCGCAAAAGCGTCTCGTTGCGCGCTTCCAAGCTATTGATGAAATAGCGGGCTTCCTGCAAATGCTGCTTCAGGGTGAGCTGGTCGCGGGAACTGTCCGCGCGGCGAATCATGGATTGGTAGAACCCGTTGATGCGCAGCCGGGGGGCGTGCTCGGGGTTCAGCGAGACCTTCCAGCGCCCCTCCTTCTTGGCCACGAACACGTCCGGGGCCACGTAATCGGATTCGTGTGCCTGGAAGGGCCGCCCCGGGTGCGGCTGCAGCGACTGGATCAGCGCCAGGGCCAGCTCCACCTGGGGCTGCGGCAGGCCGCTGCCCTTGGCGATCAGCGCCGGGTCCTTGCGGGCCAGCAGGCCGATATGGTGGTCCACCAGGGTCAGCGCGGCCTGGATGCCCGGCTCGCGCGCCGGAAACTGCAGCAGCTGCAGGCGCAGGCACTCGGCCAGGTCGCGGGCCGCCACGCCGTTGGGGTCGAACTCCTGCACGGTCTTGAGGACCGTATCGACCTGGTCGTAGCTCACGCCCAGGGCCTCCTGCAGGCGCTGGGCGATATCCTCCCAGTTCTCCAGGTAGCCGTCGTCGTTGATGGCGTCGATCAGGTGGGCGGCGATCTCGGATTCGGTGGGCGTGAACGGCGCCAGCCCGGCCTGCCAGTTGAGGTGGTCGCGCAGGCTGGCCTGGCCGTGGAGGTTGGCCTGGAGGTAGTCCTGCAGGTCATCGTCGTCGCCGCTCTTGCCGGACGTGCTGCCGGTGCCGGCGCCGTCGTAGACGTCGCCCCAGTCGGCATCCACCGGCATTTCCTGGGGGATATCGGCGTCACTGCTGACCTCCACCGCCGCCACCTCGGGAGCGCCGGAAGCCTCGTCGGCCTCGCCCGCCGAGGCCTCGGCCTCGGGTTCCGCCGGCGCGTCGGCGTCCATCTCCAGCATGACGTTGGATTCCAGCACCTGCTGGATCTCCTGCTGCAGGTCGAGGCTGGACAGTTGCAGCAGCTTGATCGCCTGCTGCAGTGCCGGGGTCATGGTCAGGGACTGCCCCAGCCGGAGGCCCAGGGAGGTCTTCATGCGGAGAAAGCTGCGGCGTGAATCATGTCTCTCATTCTACGCCTGAAACGGTACGAAAGTTGCTTCACTTTTGATGCATTCCGTCCTTGGAATGGGAGGGCTCCGCAGGAGCCCCAGCGGGCGGGTCTTGCCGCCGGAGGCCGGGAAGAGTCCCGGCCGGAAGCCGTCGCGCCAGGGCGCTGCGGCTCCTGCAAGCTTACAGCTTGAACTGCTCGCCGAGGTACACCCGGCGCACCGTTTCGTTCTCCAGCAGCGTCGCCGGGGCACCCTCGGCGATCACCGCGCCCTCCGCAAGGATGTAGGCACGCTCGCAGAGCGACAGCGTCTCGCGCACGTTGTGATCGGTGATCAGTACGCCGATGCCGCGCTGCTTGAGGTGGTGGACGATATGCTGGATATCACCCACCGCGATCGGATCCACGCCGGCGAAGGGTTCGTCGAGCAGGATGAAACGCGGATTGGCCGCCAGCGCGCGGGCGATCTCGACGCGGCGGCGCTCGCCGCCGGACAGGGACTGTCCTTCGCCGTCACGGATATGCGCGATATGCAGTTCCCCGAGCAGCCGCTCCAGCTCCCGCTGGCGGCCGGCCTTGTCCAGGTCCTCGCGCGTTTCCAGGATCGCTAGGATGTTCTCCGCCACGGTCAGCTTGCGGAACACGCTGGCCTCCTGCGGCAGGTAGCCGATGCCGCGCCGAGCGCGGGTATGCATGGGAGAGCGGGTCAGGTCCTCGCCGTCCAGCTCGATACGGCCGCCGTCGGCGGCCACCAGCCCCACGATCATGTAGAACGAGGTGGTCTTGCCGGCGCCATTGGGGCCAAGCAGGCCCACGATCTCGCCGGCCCGCACGTTGACCGAAACGTCGCGCACCACGGTGCGCTTCTTGTAGCGCTTGACCAGGTGGTGCGCGCTCAGCACGGAGGAGGCGCTCACGGCTGGGCTCCGGTTTCGGCGGCAGGCGGCGGCGGGGCCTTGGGTCCGCCGCTGGCGGGGGCCGCCTTGGGCGGCGGCTGGATCACGATCTTGACCTGGCCGCCCTCGCCGCCGGCCGCCTTGATACGGCGGGCGGCGGCATCGTAGCCGATATTGTCGCCGTCGATCTGGTCCTTGCCGCGCGTCAGGTGCGCGTTGCCGAGGATGTCCACCATGCTGGTGCGGCTGTCGTAGTTGAGCGTGCGCGCCTCGGCGCTGACCGGAGGGCCGGCCTGGCCGTTCTTTTCCTTGAGCCCGGGGTGATCCAGCCGCGCCGGCTTGCCGGTGACGCTGGCGGTGAACTGTCCGTCCGCCAGCTGGCGCAGTTCCAGCCGGTCGCCCTTGAGGCGGAGCGTGTCGGAGCTGAGCTGCACGTTGCCGCTGTAGATCATCGCGCCGTTCTGTTCCCATTCGGCGCGGTCGGCCGTGACCGTGACCGGGCCGGTGGGACGCAGTGCATCCACCGCCGTCTCGCGCTTCTGCTGCGCCGACGCCAGGCCCGCGGCCAGGCCCAGCATCAGTACCAGGGCCGCCTTAGCCGCGGGGCTGCGGAACATAATCCACCTCGACTTCATTGAGCAGCTGCACCCGTGTCCCGCTCCAGTCGGCGCGCAGGCCTCGGGCCCGCGCGGCGCGGTTGTCGCCGCTCAGGCGCACGCGGTCTTCCGTGGCGATCTCCTTGCGCTCCAGGTCCACCCACAGGGAATCGGTATCCACGCGCACGTTTTCGCCGCTCTTCATGCGGCCGACCATCTCCACCGGCTTGTCCAGCCGGATACGCTGCTCGCCGGCCGGCATGCGCCCGCTGGGCGATTGCAGGTTCCAGGGTCCGCCCTCGCCCAGGCGCTGCACCCGCAGCGTCTCGAAGCGGGCCGAGCGGTCGTCGTAGTACTGCGCGGCGGCCGCCGTCGCCAGGATCAGCGGCTGGCCCTGCGCATCCAGGCGCGTCCATTCCACGCCCTCGAGCTGGTAGCGCGGCGGCGCCTCGCCGCCGTCCGCCTGCTCCGTGCCCGCCGGCTGGAAGCCGCGCAGCATGGTCAGCGCTGCCAGGCCCGCCAGCACCGCCGCCACGCCCAGGAACAGGGAGCCGCGCGCCATCAGATCCGGCCCTGCGCTTCCAGCACCAGGTCGATCGCCTCGCGCACCGCGCCATGGCCGCCGCTGTAGCGGCTGGTCCAGTGGGCCAGGGCCAGGGCCTTGGGGTGGGCGTCGGCCACGGTGCAGGCCAGGCCCACGCGCCTGAACAGCGGCAGGTCCGGAACGTCGTCACCGACGTGGGCGCACTGTTCGTCGCTCAGCCCCATCTCCGCGCACATGCGCAGGTAGGCCGGCTCCTTGTCCTCGGTATCCAGGGCGATGTGCTTCACGCCCAGCCACTCCAGGCGGCGGCGCATGGACTCGGAAGGCCGGCCGCTGATCACCGCGACCTGCAGGCCGAGCTTGAGCGCCAGCTTGATGCCGTAGCCGTCGCGCACGTAGTTGGTCTTGGTTTCCTCGCTGTTGGGGCCGATGTAGAGCTTGCCGTCAGTGAGGACGCCGTCGATATCGAGGAACACGCAGCGGATCTTGGCCGCGCGCCGCTGAACTTCGGCTGAAGGCAGGGCCGCCATCACACCACCCCCGCGCGCAGCAGGTCCTGCATGTGCACGATGCCTTCCAGCCGGCCGGCCTCGTCCAGCACCAGCAGGGCGGTGATCTTGTGCTTCTCCATCATCTGCACCGCCTCGGCGGCGAGCTGATCGGCGCGCACCGACTTGCCGCCGGCGGTCATCACCTCGCGGATCTTCGCGCTGCGCACGTCGATGCCCTTGTCCAGCGTGCGGCGCAGGTCGCCGTCGGTGTAGACGCCCAGGACGCGATCGTCCGGGCCGACGATGGCGGTCACGCCCAGGCCCTTGCGGGTCATCTCCAGCAGGGCCTCGGTCAGCAGGGCGTCGGGGCCCACCTTGGGCAGCTCGGCGCCGCCGTGCATGACGTCGGCGATCTTCAGCAGCAGGCGCCGCCCCAGCGAGCCGCCGGGGTGCGACATGGCGAAGTCCTCCGGCGTGAAGCCGCGGGCTTCCAGCAGGGCCACCGCCAGGGCGTCGCCCATGGCCAGGGTGGCCGTGGTGCTGGAGGTGGGGGCCAGGTTCAGCGGGCAGGCTTCCTGGGCCACCGACACGTCCAGATGGACGTTGGAGGCCTTGGCCAGCGTGGAGCCGGGCTTGCCGGTCATGGAGACCAGCGGCACGCCCAGGCGCTTGATCAAGGGCAGGATCGTGACGATCTCGCCGGTCTCGCCGGAATAGCTGATCGCCAGGACCACGTCCTGGCGGGTGATCATGCCCAGGTCGCCATGGCTGGCCTCGCCCGGGTGCACGTAGAAGGCCGGCGTACCGGTGCTGGCCAGGGTGGCCGCCAGCTTGCCGCCGATATGGCCGGACTTGCCCATGCCGGTCACGACGATGCGGCCGGTGCAGCCCAGCATCAGGCGGCAGGCCGCCGCAAAGGCGTCATCGACGCGAGGCAGGAGGGCACTGAGGGCGTCGCGCTCGATTTCCAGTGCGCGCCGGCCCATGGCTTTGAGTTTTTCGGCATCCATAGGGGCGTAAGTATAAGCTGACAACCATGACGGAACCTGTGATCCCGACCTTCGATCCGGCTGCCTTCGGCTCCATCCTGTTCTTCACCGGAGCCGGGCTGTCGGCCGAATCCGGGGTGCCGACCTACCGGGGACATGGGGGCATCTGGGCGCAATACAACTACGAGGACTACGCCTGCCAGCGCGCCTTCGAGCGCGACCCGGCGCGGGTGCTGGATTTCCACGAGGTCCGCAGGACACATGTCCTGCGATGCCCGCCCCATGCCGGGCATCGCCACCTGGCGCGGCTGCAGGCGGCGTTTCCCCAGGTCCGGGTGGTGACCCAGAACATCGACGGCCTGCTGCAGCGGGCCGGCATCCGGGTGGACGCCGAGCTGCACGGCTCGCTGTGGCGCCAGCGCTGCCCGCGCCACGGCCTGCGGCAGGACCTGGACGCCGGTCCCTACCGCCACCGCCGCTGCCCGGACTGCGGCGCTTGGTTGCGGCCGGACATCACCTGGTTCGAGGACATGGTCAACGAGGCCGTGTTCGACACGGCGCGCCGGCTGGTGGCCGGCTGCGGGCTGTTCGTGTCCGTGGGCACTTCGGGCGTGGTCTGGCCGGCGGCGGGCTTCGCCCGGCTGGCACAGGAGAGCGGCGCCCTGATGGTGGAGATCAACCCCGAGGACAACGAGGCCAGCCCGCTCTACCGGCACCGGCTGCGGGGCAAGGCCGGGGAGCTGATTCCGGCGGCGTTTCCGCTGCCCGGGTGACCGGATCCCCAAGGCTTCTTGCCTCTGCCTCCGGGAGAGGCCGGCGCGACAGCGGCGGCTGAGGGACGCGCCTGCCGACCCTGCGGTGTCCGATCTCCGGCCGAGTCCCTCACCCCCAACCCCCTCTCCCACAGGCAGAGGGGAACAGCAGGACTATCGCAGCCCGCTCCTGCGCATCGCCGCCGGCGTGAAGAAGCCGTCCTCGCCCTGCCAGCGGTAGTTGGTCGGCTTCTCCAGGTTGTCGAGGCCGCCCACCACGTAGCGACCGTTGACGAAGTCGTAGCCCGCCTCCACCGCCGCCACCACCGCAGGCAGGTCGTAGGCCGTCATCAGGTGTCCCTCCTGCACACGCCAGAGCTGGTCGCGCTGGTCGTAGCAGTCGACATAGCTGATGTACCAGCTGTCCTCGTCCAGGTAGAAGGTCCGGCGCTTGTAGAGGTGCGAGGTGCCCTCGCGCACCGAGGCCTCCACCACCCAGACGCGGTGCAATTCGTAGCGCGCCAGGTCCTGGTTGAGATGCGCCGGGCGGATCACGTCCTTCGGCGGCAGGCCGCGGGCCTCCAGCGCGTAGCTGTTGTAGGGGATGTAGATCTCGCGCTTGCCCATCAGCTTCCAGTCGTAGCGGTCGATGGCGCCGTTGTAGATGTCGATCTGGTCGTGGGTACCGAGCGAGTCGGTGGCCAGCGTCGGGTTGTCGTAACCCAGTTCCGGCGCGCGGCGCACGCGGCGCTGGCCCGGGTTGTAGGACCAGGCCATGTTCGGCTCGCGCAGCTGGTCGATGGTCTGGTGCACCAGCACGATGTTGCCGGCCAGCCTCGGCGGCGACAGCACGTAGGTGAGGTAGTACAGGAAGATATTGTCCTTCAGGTCCGCCGGCTCGATGCCGATCTGGTTGTACTTGAGCTTGACGTAGCGCAGCACGCGCGTGACCTCGAAGTCGCCGCTGCGGGTGACGACGGCGGCGTTGTAGTAGCCCTCCAGCGCCGGCGCCACGTACTTGGTCTTGTGGTTCCAGATCGCCTCGGCGCCGGTCTTCGGTATCGGGAAGGCCGGCCCGGTGACCGCGTCATGCAGCGAGTCGGTGCCCTCCAGCGTGGCGCGCAGGGCGTTCTTCTTCACCGCCTCGTAGACGCCCTGTGGGTAGGCCGCGCTGCGCCGCGTGGGATAGACCTTCATCGTGTAGGTCTTGTAGCGGCGGAAGCTGTCGAGCTGGCCCGCGGTCAGGCGGGCCTTGTGCTGCAGGTAGTTGGCCGAGCTGATCGTGAACAGCGGCTTGTCGGCGGCATAGGGGTCGGCATAGCCCTTCTGCGGGTCGATGGGCTTCTGCACCAGGCCGCCGGTCCACTCCGGGATGCTGCCGTCGGCATTGCCGGCGCGCTGCGCGCCCATCGGCGTCAGGTCCTTGCCCAGGCGGTCTGCCTCCTGCGGCGAAACCTTGGCCAGCAGCGGCGGCGACAGCAGCGCGAGGGACAATGCGGCAAGCGTGATGGCTTTCATGCGGGACACCTCAGAACGCGTACTTGACGCTGAACGCCGCGGAGTCGCGGTCGTGGATCAGGTTGGTGTTGCGGTAGTCGGGGCCGACACCGAAGAAGCTGATGTAGCTGAGATCGAAGGCCCAGCGGCCCAGATAGTCGAAGCGCAGCGACAGCTGCGCCTGCATGCTGTCCTCGATGAAGGAGCGCGCGGGGCCCGCCGGCGTGCCGTTGACGTCGTGGAAGAAGGTCAGCGTCGGGCTGAAGTTCCAGCTGCTGCCGAGGAAGTTGGAGTAGTTGAGGAATGTCAGCAAGCGGTAGCCCCAGCCGAAGTCCTCGGAGTAGTAGTCGTTGGACACGCCCTCGGTGCCGCCCTTCTGGAAGGTGCCCGGCCCCTCGAAACGCAGCTCGTCCTTGCCCGGCATGTCCAGGATCCGGGTGGCGCCGACTTCCAGCAGGATCGTCCACTGGTCGGCGAAGAAGGGGTTGTCCGGCCCCCAGAGGTAGGTGCCGGTGAGCTGCCATTGCAGCATGTCCATGCGGCGCCAGCCCTGGAAGTAGCTGCCGGGCGCCACGTCCTGGCCGAGCTGATTGTCGGGGAAGAACATCGAGAAAGCCGTGCCGCCCACCGGCCCGGCGAGCTGCGCCACCGGCGCCAGGCCGTGGTAGACCAGCTCGTAGTCATCGATCTGGAAGGGCTGTCCGTGGCGCCAGCTGAACTCGCCCTGCAGGGCCACGCCCAGCGGCGTGTCGGTGTTGAAGCTGATGCCGGTGACCTGGATGTCCTCCGGATACTCCAGGCGGTAGCCGCCGACGCCATGGATACCGCGCAGCTTCTCCACCTGACCCGGCGTCAGCGACTGCGGCTCCAGCAGTCCGCGCACCAGCAGCACGCCGGTCAGGCCGGTCGGGTCCTGCAGGCCCGTGGCGCCGATCTCGTTGTACTGCTGCCACTGGGCCTCGCTCAGCGCATAGCCGCTGGTCAGCGGCAGGCTGGAGTGGATGTTCATGAAGAACAGGCCGAACTCCATGCTGTTCCAGTCCGGCACGATGCGGGTCAGCGCGAAGCCGAACTGCCCGTCGGCACGCGCGTCCCTGTCCGGGCGGCGGAAGATCCGGTAGCCGTCGGGCAGGTCGTTCTGCTCGAAGAAGGCGCTCTCCAGGATCAGGAACTCGCCGCCGATCGACAGGCCATCCACCTGGCCGAACAGGCTGCCCTGCGGATCGGCCACCACCTTCTCGTTGCCGAGCTGGTAGAAGGCTTCCAGGCTGATCTCGTCGGTGATGCCGAGCTGCGCATAGGCCAGCGGCACCGGCACGAACACGTTCTTCAGCTCCGAGCCGGGGTAGCGCAGCTTGGTCAGGTCGTAGGTGTTGACCGAGTTGATGCCGAACTGGATGAAGGTGCTTTCACCCCAGCTGATCACCTGGTTGCCCAGGCGCACCGTGAGCGGCATCTCCGCCACTTCGAAGTTGGCATAGCCGTACCAGTCGAGCAGCCGCAGGTCGGCGGCATAGGCTTCTACCACGTTATCCCCACGGCGGCGGCCGTTGAGAGCAGCCTCGTCGAATTCCGCGTTGACCGGATCGTAGTAGCCGTAGACCCGCAGGAAGGCGCCGGCGTCGCCCCAGTTCAGGTTCAGGTCCTGGTTGAACTGGATCGGTGCATAGCTGATATCGCCGCGGTCGTAGTTGAGGTTGCCGTCGTCGATGTTCGACGATAGCCCGGTGCCGCCGTTGCCGCGGCTCACCAAGCCGGGGTCGCGATCCTGCACGCGCACCGCCACGCCCGCTGTCAGCAGCGTGTCGACCTGCAGCGTGGCGTCGCCGAACCTGGCCTCGTAGGCCTGCGCCGGCGCGGCGGCGGTCGCCGCCGCGATCAGGGCGCAGGCGGCGCGGCGCTTGGACGGTTTGCGCATGACTCCCCCGTGGACGCCACCTGCCTGGGCAGCGCCGTTGTGTTGTCCATCATCTCACGCCGCCGCAGTGCCGCACCGAAGCCGAGCTGTGCCAGAGCCAGTGCATAGTGCATGGAATCGACCTGCGGCCACCGCCCCCGCGGCGCGAAAGCACCCGCGGCCAGGGTGGCGACGATCCCCAGCCCGATCGGCACAACCAGCGGCGGCAGACGCCGCTCGCGCCACAGCAGCAGCGCCCAGCCCAGCAGCGTGGCCAACCCCACCAGCAGGCGGGCCTGGGGCTGTATCCAGGCGGCGGCGCTGAACAGCAGCAGTGCGCCGACCGCTGGCGCCGCGCGGCGCGCGCCCAGGCCGGCATAGGCCAGCAAGACCAGCGGCAGGCCGAGCGTCCCGGCCAGGAAGGACAGGCCCTGGTGCCACGGCTGCAGGGCCGGCACCGGGCCGTAGCGCAGGCTGCCCGCCGCCGCCGCCAGCGCGATCACCGCGAAGCCGGCCACGGCCAAGGGCCGCGAACGCGCCAGCGCCATTGCCGCCAGCGCGGCGGCGCAGAGCGCGGCATCGGAGATCACGGTTTCGAGTTGCATCTCAGGGCACCCTCGCCGCAGCGGCATCGGGGGGCGGGGCCTCCTTGCCGAAGTCCGGCGGCAACCAGGGCCGGCGCAGCGCCTCGCGCAGCGTCGGCGCCGTGCGCATCTCCTGCCACAGCGCCTGCCAGTCGTGGAAGGCGATGCGCAGCGGGTGGTGGCTTCCGACGTTGTGCGTCAGGCCGTAGCGCACCTTCTCCCCTTCCGGCTCGAAGGTCCCGAACAGACGGTCCCAGACGATGAAGATGCCGCCGTAGTTGCGGTCGATGTACTGGGGGTTGGCGCCATGGTGCACGCGGTGGTGCGAGGGCGTGTTGAGGACCCATTCCAGCGGCCCGAGTCGGCCGATGGCCTCGGTGTGGATCCAGAACTGGTAGATCAGGCTGATGGCGCCGGCCGTGATCACGTGCGCCGGGCTGTAGCCGGCCAGCGCCAGCGGCATGAAGAAGCCATAGGAATACAGCGGCGTGGTCCAGGACTGGCGCAGTGCCGTGGTCAGGTTGAAGGCCTGGCTGGAATGGTGGTTGACGTGCGCCGCCCAGCCGGCGCGCACGCGGTGGCTGAAGCGGTGGTACCAGTAGAAGCAGAAGTCATGCCCGAGGATCAGCAGCGGCCAGGCCCAGATGGCGCCCATGTCGATGTCCCACGGCCGGTGCTCGTAGAGCGCCACGTACACCGCCACCCAGAACAGCTTGCACAGCAGGCTGATGAAGACGTTGCCGACGCCCATCGCGAGGCTGGCAATGGCGTCCGGCCCATCGTAGGCTTGCCCGCGACGGATCAGCCACGCCGCCTCCATCGCGACCAGCGCGAGGAAGGCGGGAATGGCATAGAGCACCAAGTGTTCCATGACGCCATGGTGCCGCGAACCAGGGGAGGCGTATTGACCGCAGGCACGAGCACATTGTCTTCAGGCGACAGCCTCGCGGGCACTGAACCGCAGCTCGTCTTCGTCGCCTATGCCCGCGGGCTGATCGACCACCTGCGCACCCGGCAGCTCGACATCGCTGCCCTGCTGGCGCTGGCCGGCCTGGACGAGGCGGCGCTGGACCAGCCGGCACGCACGATCTCCGCGGACACCTACGTGCGCCTGTGGGCGGAGGCCGAGCGCCTCAGCGGCGACCCGCAGTTGGGCCTGCATGTCGGCGAACTGGTGCGGCCCGGCAAGTACGGCGTGCTGGGCTACGTCATGATGAGCTGCGAGACCCTGGGCGAATCCCTGCTGCGGCAGCTCCGCTACCAGGACCTGGTCGGCAAGTCCGGCCGTTCGGAGCTGGTGCAGGGCGGCGACCGCTGCGAGCTACGCTGGCATTCGGCCATGGCGCGCGGCTCGCGCCACGTCGGCGAGGAGCACGTGGCGAGCTGGGTCGCCTTCGCGCGCTGGATGCTCGGCGCACCGGGCCGCGATCCGGTGGAGGTGCAGTTCGAGCACCCCGCCCCGACCGACCTCGCGGAGCACCAGCGCCTGTTCCGCTGCCCGCTGCGCTTCGGTCAGCCCTATACCGCCGTGGCCTTCGAGCCCGGCCTGCTGAAGCTGCCGTTGCGCGACAAGAACCCCGAGATGCGCGCCCTGATGGACCGCCACGCCGAGATGCTGCTGGCGCAGCGGGTGCAGGGCGAAGCGGAACTGACCCAGGAAATCCGCGAAACCATTGCGAAGCAACTCGCCGACGGCGTGCCGGAGATCGAACTGGTGGCCGCGCAGCTCAAGGTGCAGCCGCGCACGCTGCAGCGCCGCCTGTCCCAGGCCGGCACCAGCTACAAGGACCTGGTCGATGACGTGCGGCGGCGGCAGGCACTGAAGTACATCGCCGATCCGCGCCTGAACCTGCCGGAGATCGCGTTCCTGCTGGGCTTCTCGGAGCAGAGCTCCTTCCAGCGGGCGTTCAAGCGCTGGACGGGGTTGCCGCCGGGGCAGTATCGGGAATGTGGCGGGGGCTGAGCCACCCCTAGAGTTTTCCCGGCCGTTCGTGCCGAGCCTGTCGAAACATGAACGGTCCGCGCACCGCGCCGCTCACCTTACGACGGGTCCAGGGCCATCGTCAGGTGAGACTCTCGATGGCGCGGGCCTCTCCGGCCTCGCAGCACGCACAGGAATACAGCATCACCGGCGGCCGATACGCCGCCTTGAACTGCGCCAGGCTCATCTCCCGACCGGCACTGAGTGCCGACTCGATGCGCAGCAGCCGGATCACCCGCAGGTCATCACGGCTCGTCTCCCGGGCGATGCGCTGCTCGGCCAGCGCTGCTCCGGCGCGGTCGAGATCCTTCCACTCTTCCGGCGTCGCCTCGAACACGAACACCTCGTCCGTCTTGCCGCTGCTGGCGGAAAACAGGCCGCCGCTTGCCGTCTCGCGCTCGCCGGAAAACTGGAAATGCGGGAACACGGCACCGCAGGCCTGGCAGCGCAGGCGCAGCACCGTGCCCGGAACCGAACGCAGATCGGTGCTCATGCGCCCTTGATGCGGGCATAGGCATCCAGCGCGCGCTGCCGCGTTTCCGCCAGGTCCACGATCGCGGGCCGCTGCGCGCCCGGCATGTGCAGGCGATCCGTCGGCAGCGCCGCCAGTTCCGGCAGCCAGCGCCGCAGGTATTCACCCTGCGGATCGAACTTCTGCGACTGCAGCACCGGATTGAACACGCGGAAGTAGGGCGCAGCGTCCGCGCCACAGCCGGCGGTCCATTGCCAGCCCAGGGTGTTGTTGGCCAGGTCGGCGTCCACCAGCGTGTCCCAGAACCACTTCGCGCCCTCCTGCCAGGGGATCAGGAGGTTCTTGGTCAGGAAGGAGGCGACGATCATGCGCACACGGTTGTGCATGATGCCGGTGGTCCACAGCTCGCGCATGCCGGCATCGACGATGGGGACACCGGTGCGGCCGCGCTGCCAGGCGGCGAGGTCGGCGGCGTAGTCCTTGGGCTTGCGCCAGGGAAAGGCGGCGAACTTGTCGTACAGCGGTTCCGTCGGCGTCCTGGGAAAGTGGAACAGCAGGTGGTGGGCGAATTCGCGCCAGCCGATCTCGCGCAGGAAGTGGTCGGTGGTGGCGATGCGGCCGCTGCCGCGGTCCTCGGCCAGGGCGCGCTGCATCCGCATCAGCACTTGACGCGGGCCGATATCACCGAAGTGCAGGTGCGGCGACAGGCCGGAGGTCGCATCCTGCGCCGGCTGGTCGCGCCGGGCGGAGTAGTCCAGCACGACGTCCTCGGCGAAGCGCTCCAGGCGCTGGCGGGCGCCGCCAGCACCGGGCTGCCAGCGGCCCGGAAACGCCGCGGCCCAGGCGATCCGGGGCAGCAGTTCCAGGGCCTCAAGCGGCAGGCTTTGCGGCGGTTCCGCGGCCGGCACCAGCGCGGCGGGCACCGGCTCCAGGCGGCCGGCCGGCAGCAGGGCCTGGGCCGCCTTCCAGTAGGGGGTGAAGACCCGGTAGGGATCGCCGCCACCGGTCCGGATCTGCCAGGGCTCGATCAGCAGGGCGCTATTGGCGCTCTGGGCTTCCAGGCCATCTTCCCGCAAGGCTTCCTTGATGCGGGTGTCGCGGGCGATGGCGGCCGGCTCGTAGAGGCGGTTCCAGAAGACCCCGCCGGCGCCGGTTTCCCTGGCCAGCCGGCGCAGTTCGGCCAGGCTGTCGCCGCGGCGGATCACCAGGGGGCAGCCGCGCTTCGCCAGCTCCCCGGCCAGGTCGGCCAGGCTGTGGTGCAGCCACCAGCGGGAGGCCCCGCCGGGCGCCCACTCCCCCTCCTCCTCCGGCGACCAGATGAAGACCGGGATCAGCCTTTCGGCTTCGCGCAGGGCCAGGTGCAGGGCGGGGTTGTCGGCCAGCCGCAGGTCACGGCGGAACCACAGGATGGCAGTGTTCATGGCAGGGCAAAACGGAGGCGGTAACGGCCGCCGGCGGCGGCAAAAGTCACTTCTGTCGGCTCACCGGGGCGGACTTCCACCAGCTGGGCCGGCCCCAGGGACAGGTCATCGCCCAGCGCCCGGCACACCGCCAAGTCCATTTCCGACAGCAGCTGGGCGGCCAGGAACACCCGGGGCTGGTCCTGCAGGCTGGCGAACAGGCGCCGGACACTGTCCAGGGATTCCAGAACATGGTCCAGCCGCGGACCGGGGGCGAAATCCTCCTCGCCGTCGCGTTCCAGCAGGGCGGCCAGCACCAGGCTGTCCGGGCCCCAGTCCGGGTCCACTTCCAGCCGGCCGGGACGGCGCTGGCCCGGCCGCAGGCCCTGCCAGTCGGGGGCGGACAGGGTGAAGGCCCGCAGGCGGCAGCGCCCGGCCCGGCCGGCCACGGCCAGCAGCAGGTAGACCTCGTCCGGGGTCCATTCGGGGGTGTCCTGCAGGCAGTGCAGCTGGTCGACGGTCAGCGTCGGCATGGCGAAAGACGGCGGATGGGAGGTGGGCAGTATAATGAGCGTCTATGTCCTCCTCCCCCATGCCCGCGGTCGCCATTTCCGGCGTCCGTAAGTCCTATGGCCCGCTCCAGGCCCTGCGCGGAATCGATTTCTCGATCCGCCAAGGGGAATTCTTTGGCCTGCTGGGCCCCAACGGCGCCGGCAAGTCCACGCTGATCAGCATCATCGCCGGCCTGGTCGGCGCCGATGCCGGTACGGTGGCGGTGATGGGCCACGACACGGTGTCCGATTTCCGCGCCGCCCGCCGCAAGCTCGGCGTAGTGCCGCAGGAACTGGTCTTCGACCCCTTCTTCAAGGTGCGCGACATGCTGCGCATCCAGGCCGGCTACTACGGCTGCGGCAAGGAATCCTGGCCCTGGATCGACGAGATGCTGGAGCGCCTGGACCTGGCCGACAAGGCCGGCTCGCCGATGCGCGCCCTCTCCGGCGGCATGAAGCGCCGCGTGCTGGTGGCCCAGGCCCTGGTGCACAAGCCGCCGGTGGTGATCCTGGACGAGCCCACTGCGGGCGTGGACGTGGAACTGCGCCGCACGCTCTGGTCCTTCATGACCGACCTGCACCGCAAGGGCACCACCGTGGTGCTGACCACCCACTACCTGGAAGAGGCGCAGGAGCTCTGCGAGCGCATCGCCATCCTCGACCACGGGCAGGTGCAGGTGATCGAGACCACGCAGCAGTTGCTGGCGCGCCACCCCTTCCGCTTCCTGCGGCTCAAGCTGGCGGCCGGCGCGGTGCTGCCGGAGAGCCTGCGCGCCCTGGTGTCGGGAGAACCCAACGGCTCGGTGGAACTGAAGCTGGAAACGGCCAGGCATCCCATTGCCTCGGTGCTGGAGACGCTGCGCCTGGCCGGCGTGGCGATCGAGGACGTGCACACCCGCGACCCCGACCTGGAGGACATCTTCGTGGAGCTGACCGGCGGAGACGACGCATGAGCCCGGACCAGATCGGCTTCCAGACCTTGCTGAAGAAGGAGGTCATGAGGTTCTGGTCGGTGCTCGGCCAGACCGTCACCGCGCCCGTCATCACCGCACTGCTCTACCTGCTGGTGTTCGCGCAGGCGATGCAGGGCCGCGCCTCGGTGTATCCGGGTGTCAGTTACACCGAATTCCTGCTGCCCGGCCTGATCATGATGACCGTGATCCAGAACGCCTTCGCCAACACCTCGTCCTCCCTGATCCAGTCCAAGGTGATGGGCAACCTGGTGTTCCTGCAGATGGCGCCGCTGGGTCCCTGGGAATGGTTCGGCGCCTACGTCACGGCGGCGCTGGTGCGCACCACGCTGGTGGCCGCGGCGATGCTGCTGGTGACGATTCCCTTCGTGCAGCTGCCGATCCGGGAACCGCTGGCCCTGCTGGCGATGTTCCTGCTGTCCTCGGCGAGCTTGGCAGTGCTGGGCCTGATCGCCGGCATCGTGTCGCAGAAGTTCGACCACATCGCCGCCTTCACCAACTTCTTCATCACGCCGCTGAGCTTCCTGTCGGGCGTGTTCTACTCGGTGCACGCACTGCCGGCCTTCTGGTACCAGGCCTCGCACCTGAACCCCTTCTTCTACATGATCGACGGCTTCCGCTACGGCTTCTTCGGCCAAGCGGACGTCCCCCTGCTGCAAAGCCTGCTGTGGAGCCTGGGATTCTTCCTGGTGGCCTCCGCGGTGTGCCTGTGGATGCTGATGACCGGCTACAAGCTCAAGAAGTGAACGCCCCATGATGACCAAAGAAACAATCAAAGCGCTGATCGAAGCCGGGCTGCCCGGCGCTCAGGTGACCGTGCGAGGCGAGGACGGCACGCATTTCGAGGCCGACGTGATCTGCGCCGAGTTCGCCGGCAAGCTGCCGCTGGCGCAGCACCGCATGGTCTACGCCACGCTGGGCGAGCGCATGGGCCGCGAGATCCACGCGCTGCAGCTCAAGACGAGGGCCGCCTGATGGACAAGCTGCTGATCGAAGGCGGCGCCTGCCTGAAGGGCGAGGTGCGCGCCTCCGGCGCCAAGAACGCCGCGCTGCCGATCCTCTGCGCCGCGCTGCTCAGCGACGAACCGCTGACGCTGCACAACGTGCCGGCGCTGCAGGACATCAAGACCACCTACAAGCTGCTCAAGCAGATGGGCGTGGAGGTCTCGCCGGAGGGCACGAACAGCGTCACCGTCAACGCCCGGCCCATCACCACGCACATCGCGCCCTACGAGCTGGTCAAGACCATGCGCGCGTCGATCCTGGTGCTCGGCCCGCTGGTGGCGCGCCGCGGCGAGGCCCAGGTCTCGCTGCCCGGCGGCTGCGCCATCGGCGCACGCCCGGTGAACCTGCACCTGATGGGCCTGGAGGCCATGGGCGCGGAGATCCGCGTGGAAGGCGGCTTCATCTATGCCAAGGCGTCGAAGCTCAAGGGCGCCCGCATCATGTTCGACACCGTGACCGTCACCGGCACCGAGAACCTGATGATGGCGGCCGTGCTGGCCGACGGCGAGACCGTGCTGGAGAACGCCGCCCGCGAACCCGAGGTGGTGGACCTGGCCCGCTGCCTGACCGCCATGGGCGCCAGGATCAAGGGCGCCGGCACCACCACCATCGTGATCCAGGGCGTCAAGGACCTGAAACCGGCCGAGCACACGATCCTGCCGGACCGCATCGAGACCGGCACCTTCCTGGCCGGCGCCGCGATGACGCGCGGCCAGGTGCGCGTGACGCATACCGATCCCAACCTGCTCGACGCCGTGCTGGTGAAGCTGCAGCAGGCCGGCGCCTACGTGCGCACCGGCGAGGACTTCATCGAGGTGGACATGCAGGGCCGCCGCGCCCGGGCGGTGACCGTCATCACCCATCCGCACCCGGGCTTCCCCACCGACATGCAGGCCCAGTTCATGGCGCTGAACTGCCTGGCGGAGGGCACCGGCGTCATCACCGAGTCGATCTTCGAGAACCGCTTCCAGCATGCGGCGGAGCTGCAGCGCATGGGCGCCAGCATCAAGCTGGAAGGCCATACCGCGATCATCACCGGCAAGGAATCGCTGACCGGCGCGCCGGTGATGGCGACCGACCTGCGCGCCTCCGCGGCGCTGGTGGTGGCCGCGCTGGCCGCCCAGGGGCAGTCCGTGGTCGACCGCATCTACCACCTCGATCGCGGCTATGAGCACATCGAGGACAAGCTCGCCCAGCTGGGCGGGCGCATCACCCGCATCAAGTGACTCAGATGAGCCAGATCACCATTGCCCTCTCGAAGGGCCGCATCCTGGAAGAATCGCTGCCGCTGCTGGCCAAGCTGGGCCTGGAGCCGGCCGGCGACATCGACCGCCTGCTGCGCGTGCCCTCGCGCGACAAGAACGTCTCCTTCCTGATCATCCGTCCCACCGACGTGCCGACCTATGTCGAGTACGGCGCCGCCGACATGGGCATCACCGGCAAGGACGTGCTGATGGAGAACGGCAGCGACGCGCTCTACGAGCCGCTGGACCTCAACATCGCCCGCTGCCGCCTGAGCGTGGCCGCCCGCGTGGGCCACAAGCCCGGCAACGGCACGCGCCGCCTGCGCGTGGCCACCAAGTACCCCGAGATCGCCCGCCGCCACTTCGCCGCCAAGGGCGAGCAGGTGGAGATCATCAAGCTCTACGGCTCCATGGAACTGGCGCCGCTGGTGGGACTGTCCGACGTGATCGTGGACCTGGTGGCCACCGGCAAGACGCTGAAGGCCAACGGCATGGAAGAGACCGAGATCATCTGCCAGGTCAGCTCGCGCATCGTGGTCAACAAGGCCGCGATGAAGATGAAGCACGCCGCGATCCAGGACCTGCTGGAGCGCATCGCCAAGGTGAGCGGGCCGTGATCGAGATCAATCGCCTCGATACCCGCGACGCCGGCTTCGACGCCGCGCTGGGCCGCCTGCTGGACCGTGCGCCCGAACAGGACGGCGCCGTGCTGGCCGCGGTCGAGAAGATCGTGGCCGACGTGCGCGCGCGCGGCGACGACGCCGTGCTGGAACTGACCAACCGCTTCGATCGTCGCAGCGCCGCCAGTATCGCGGAGCTGGAGATCGGCAAGGACCGCCTGCGCCAGGGTTGGGAAGCCCTGCCCGCCGACCTGCGCGCGGCCCTGGAAGAAGCCGCCGCGCGCATCCGCGCCTATGCCGAGCACCAGCGCATCGCCCCCTTCGAGTACACCGACGCCCACGGCAACCGCATGGGCCAGATGGTGACGCCGCTGGACCGCGCCGGCCTCTACGTGCCGGGCGGCAAGGCCGCCTACCCCTCCTCCGTGCTGATGAACGCCATCCCGGCCAAGGTCGCCGGCGTCGGCGAGGTCATCATGGTGGTGCCGGCGCCGGGCGGCGAACTCAACGACGCCGTGCTGGGCGCCGCGCACCTGGCCGGCGTGGATCGCGTGTTCACCGTCGGCGGCGCACAGGCCGTGGCCGCACTGGCCTACGGCACCGCGACGATTCCCGCCATGGACAAGATCGTCGGTCCCGGCAACGCGTATGTCGCGGCCGCCAAGCGCATCGTCTTCGGCCAGGTCGGCATCGACTCCATCGCCGGCCCCTCCGAGATCGTCGTGATCGGCGACGGCCTCACCGATCCGCGCTGGATCGCGATGGACCTGTTCTCGCAGGCCGAGCATGGCGAGGACTCCGAGGCCATCCTGATCTCGCCGGACCGCGACTACCTGGACCGCGTGGCCCAGGCCATGGAAGAGCGCGTGAAGGAGCTGCCGCGCGAGAAGATCGTGCGCAGCTCGATCCGCGACCGCGGCGCGCTAATCGCCGTGCGCGACCTGGCCGAAGCCGCGGCGGTATCCAACCGCATCGCCCCCGAGCACCTGGAACTGTCGGTGGCCGAACCGCGCGAGCTGCTGAAGAAGATCCGCCACGCCGGCGCGGTATTCCTCGGCCGCCACGCGCCGGAATCCTTCGGCGACTACTGCGCCGGCCCCAACCACGTGCTGCCGACCTCGCGCGCCGCCCGCTTCTCCAACCCGCTGGGCGTCTACGAGTTCCAGAAGCGCAGCAGCCTGATCGACTGCACGCCGGAAGGCGCCAAGCCGCTGGCGAGGATCGCGGGGCGGATTGCCGATGCGGAAGGCCTGCAGGCGCACGCGCAGAGCGCGCGGGACCGCGGCTAGAAAAACGTCTTGCTGTAGGAGTGGGTGCTAGCCGCGAAGGTCAACCCACATGATGATCGGCTTTCGCGGCTAGCAGCTCCCACACCCGTTACCGGTTTCGGACATGAAAGTCGCAGCCCGGTTTCGCGAAGCGAAGCCGGGACGATGGCGGCGACGACGATCCCGGCTTGCCTGCGGCAAACGGCTGCGGGCTGAAGGGTTCCCCCACCCGTTCTTGCCGAGTAGCCTCGTGAGCGTGCGTATCGAGGCACGCCCCTGCGCATCCCGATAGGCGACGCTTCGCGGCGCTACTCGATGTGAACGGTTTGGTTGGAATTCCCGGGCAGGAATAAAAAAAGGCGGACCGGTCATCCCGGCCCGCCAGGTAAAGGAGGACTCGACGAGGAGAGCCTCCCAGTGCCTCGGTGGCAGAGCTGCTACTTCAGCTCCGCCGATGTCTTGCCCAGCAGGCGCCGCGCGATGATCAGCAGCTGGATCTGCTGCGTGCCCTCGAAGATGTCGAGGATCTTCGAGTCGCGCGCCCACTTCTCCAGCAGTTCGCCCTCGCCGTATCCCAGGCTGCCGCAGAGCTCCACGCACTTGAGCGCGATGTCCACGCAGCTTCTGCCGGCCTTGGCTTTCGCCATGGAGGCCTGCAGGGAATTCGGCTTGCGGTTGTCGGCCATCCAGGCTGCCTGCAGCGTCAGCAGGCGGGCGGCCTCGTAATCGGCCTCCATTGCCATGAACTGCGCCGCGGCGGCGGTCTGGACGGACGCCGGCCGGTTATAGTCCACGACGATACCCCCCGTTTCGAGGATTTTCCTCGTCTCTTCGAGGCAGGCGCGGGCCAGGCCGACGGCCATGGCCGCCACCAGGGGGCGGGTGTTGTCGAAGGTCTGCATGACCCCGGCAAAGCCCTTCTCGACGTTGATCTCGGGGTCGCCCAGCAGGTTGTCCTTGTGCACGCGGCAGTCGCGCAGGGCGAATTGCACGGTATCGGAGGCGCGGATGCCCAGCTTGTGCTCGAGCCGCACCAGCTCCAACCCCGGGGTGCCCTTCTCGACCACGAAGGACTTCACCGCGGCGCGGCCGATGTTGCGGTCCAGCGTGGCCCAGACCACCACCAGGTCGGCACGGTCGCCGCTGGTGACGAAGATCTTGTCGCCGTTGAGCACGTAGTAGTCGCCGTCCCTGGTCGCCGTGGTGCGGATAGCGGCGGAGTCCGAGCCGCAGTGCGGCTCGGTGATGGCCATGGCGGCCCAGCGGCCGGCGAAGCGCTTGAGCTGCTCGTCGTTGGCCACGGAGGCGATGGCGGAGTTGCCCAGGCCCTGGCGCGGCATGGTCAGCAGGAAGCCGACGTCGCCCCAGCACAGTTCCATGGTGCCCAGCGCGGTGGACATGTTGCTGCTGTTGCGGTTGCCCTGGTCCTGCACGGCGTCGCGGCGCACGCCGGCCGCGCCGGCACCCTCGCCGGCGCCGCTGGCATTCATGCCATCGAGCAGGGCGCCGAGGATGTCCAGCTCCTTGGGGTACTCGTGCTCGGCGAGATCGTACTTGCGCGAGTTGGGCCGGAAGATTTCGCGGGCCACCTGCTGGGCCTGGGACACCAGGCCGCGGAACTTCTTGGGGTTTTCGAGATTGATCATTGCCGGGTTCTCAGAGCAGCAGGCCGCCTTCCATGATTCCCACCGCGCGCAGGTCGCGGTACCAGCGCTCCACCGGATGCTCCTTGACGAAGCCGTGGCCGCCCAGCAGCTGCACCGCGTCGGCGCCGATCACGGCACCCTTGTCGGCACAGAGGCGGCGCGCCAGCGCGGCCTGCTGCACGAAGGGCTTGCCGGCCGCGGCCAGCGCGGCGGCGCGCCAGGTCAGCAGGCGCATGCCCTCGGCCTCGATGGCGATGTTGGAAATGTTGAAGGCCACGGCTTGGCGGTGGCTGATCGGCTCGCCGAAGGCCACGCGCTCGTTGCAGTAGGGGATCAGGTAGTCCAGCGCCGCCTGGGCGGTGCCGACCGACAGCGCGCACCAGGCCAGGCGGCTGCGGGCGATGAAGTTCTCGTAGGAAAAATCGCCTTCGCCGGCTCCCAGCAGCGCCTGGGCGCTGAGTTGCACGTTGTCGAAGCGCACGCGCGCGGTGGAGGCGGCGCGCAGGCCCATGGCCGGCTCCGCGGTGATGTGGATGCCCTTGGCGCTGGACTCGACGATGAACAGTGCCGGGCCGTGCGGGGTGCTGGCGGCGACCAGGAACAGCTCGGCGCTGGCCGCCATCGGCACCAGCGACTTCTCGCCGCTCAGCACGTAGCCGCCGGCATCGGTGCGCTTGGCCGCGGTGGACAGCTTGAAGGGATCGAACAGCGGGCGCGGCTCCAGCACGGCGATGGCCGAGACCGGCGCCTTCTCGTCGGTGAAGGCCGGCAGGTAGGTGGCCTGCTGCTGGGCGGTGCCCCATTCGGCCAGGGCCACCGCCACGCCCACCGGGGCGAGGCAGGCTACCGCCATGCCCAGGTCGCCGTGGGCCAGCGATTCGGCGATCAGCGCGTTGGTGACCACGGAACGCTCGCTGCCGGCGGCGCCGCCGAGCTGTTCCGGCACCTGCATGGAGCCGATGCCCAGTTCCGCCGCCGCGGCGAGCAGTTCCTTCGGGGTTCCGCAGGCGGTATCCGCCGCCTGCGCGGCCGGACGCAGCTGCTCGGCCGCGAAGCCCGCGACGGTGTCGCGGATCATCTGCTGCTCGTCGGTGGGCGTGAGGTCGAACAGGTCCCCGCCCGCGGCACCGGGGCGCAGGGCCTTGCTGGGACGCGGCGCGCTCTTGAACTGGCGGCTGACGGTGCCGATCAGGCGGAAGCCGGTGGAAGTGGCGCCGCGGATCACGGCGGTGGCGGCCTTGCGCAGCTTGGGATCGTCCAGCATCGGCGAACCGCCGAGGCGATTGAGGATCTTCAGCCCGAAGCCCATCAGGTTCTGGGTGGCGGTCATGTTCGTTTGTCGTGGGTAAAAAGCGTCTAGACGCTGTCGGCGCCCGGCAGGGGGCGGCCGACGACGGCCTCGCCGGTGCGCTGCAGGAAGTTGTCGACCAGGTAGATGAAGCGCCCCTGGATGAAGGGCGGCGCCACCAGGCGGTACATCAGCGGCACCGGCACGTCGCGCAGTTCGCCCTGCATCTCCACGATCAGGCGCGTCTGGCCGCCGAGGTCTTTCAGGCGGAAGCGTCCTTCCAGCGTGGCATTGCCATGCTTGGGAATCGCGGTCCAGCGGATCTCGCCTTTCTCGGTGTCGATGTCGTACTGCGCGGCGTAGCTGACCTCGTGCGCGATGTTGACGATGCGCGAGCCGATCGACTTCATCTCCCAGAGATAGCTGTTCTTCTTGCGCAGCCTGGTCAGCTTGCGCAGGCGCGGGAAGCGGCGGATGGTGCCCTCCACGTCCTTCAGCAGCGGCAGCAGTTGTTCGTAGGGCGCCGGCACGTTGAGGCCACGCTTGATCTGGATTCCGACTTTCATGGTCGCAACGGGTCGATGATGAGCCCCTAGATTGCACGCGCCGGCACCCTGCTGACCTTGGCCTGCGGAGGGGTGCCGCATGGCGCGCTAGCCAATCTTGGTTTCTATTGCAGTGCAGCATCAGCCGTCCCCAGGGGCCCCGCTGCCGGGCGCGCGGGCACATCGAGGATGCCAGCCGTTGGTGTTTTCGCCGCTGCCGCGGCGCGAGCGGCCGTACCGCGCGAAGGGGCTACGCCCCGCTCCGCAGCAGCCTTCGCAGGGCGTCGGGCTGCCGCAGGATCATGGTGCTGTACTTCATCGCGATCCAGCCCTGCGTTTCCCAGGCCTTCAGTTCCTTGCTCACGCTCTGGCGCGAGGTGGCCATCATGTCGGCCAGCAACTGCTGGGGCAGGCGCAGGCCGATGCGCACGCCCTCGCCGTCCGGTTCGCCGTACTGGGCGGCGAGTTCCAGCAGGCGCTTGGCCAGGCGTGCCGGCAGCGGCAACGCCGCCAGGTCGCCGTAGTAGGAAACCGACAGGCGCATGGCGAAGGCCAGGCGGCGCGCGAAGTGCTTGTAAAGCACCGGCTGCTGCTCCAGCAGATCTTCCAGCTTGCGTTTGGGCACCAGCAGCAGCTCGCAATCGCTGACCGCCTGCGCGTCGGAAGCGTGCGGCAGGCCATCGAGCAGGGGCACTTCGCCCCACCAGTCGCCCGGGCCGATGTAGGCGATGGTGTACTCGCGCAGGGCGAATTCCGCTCCCAGGCGCAGGCGACCGCGCTCGACGCGGTAAAAGCCCTCTGCCATCTCCCCGGTGCGGTACAGGTACTCCCCGGCCTTCAGCCTCCGGTGCTGCCCCAGCGCCAGGAGCTGCTGCGCCACGGTCCCAGGCATCTCCTGGAACCAGTGGCTGGGAAACAGCGCGGCAACTTCGGTAAGTGACATTTTCGTGCGGGGAGAAACGGGCCAGGGCCCGATTCTGTCAAAGCTTTGACAGATTTTCGCACGGGACCGCCCCTACAGTGCCAACCTGTTCCGCGGCCTCCGGCCGCCATATCGGAGTAGCGCCATTACCGCCCTGTCCAAGCGCCCCTCGCCGTTCTATACCGAGGATCACGATACCTTCCGCCAGCAGGCGCGCCGCTTCGTCGAGAAGGAAGTCGCCCCGCATATCGATGCCTGGGAAGCCGCGGGCGAGTTGCCGCGCGAACTGCATCGCAAGGCCGCCGAAGCCGGCCTGCTGCAGGTCTGCTTTCCCGAGGACTGCGGCGGCATCGACGTGGATCCCTTCTACGCCATCGTGCTGACCGAGGAGCTGGCCCGCGCCGGCAGCGGCGGCCTGATCGCCAGCCTGATGAGCCACGGCATCGGCACGCCGCCCATCTGCAAGGTCGGCAGCAAGGAACAGAAGGCGCGCTTTGCCGCACCGGTGCTGGCGGGCGAGAAGATCGCCGCACTGGCGATCACCGAGCCGGGCGGGGGTTCCGACGTCGCCAATCTCAGGACCGCGGCACGCCGCGAGGGTGATCACTATGTGATCAACGGCGCCAAGACCTTCATCACCTCCGGCATGCGCGCAGACTTCCTGACCGTGGCGGTACGCACCGGCGAACCGGGCCTCTCCGGCATCTCGCTGCTGGTCGTGGAGGCCGGGACGCCGGGATTCACGCGCAGCCCGCTGCAGAAGATGGGCTGGTGGTGTTCGGATACCGCCTCCCTGTACTTCGACGAATGCCGCGTACCGGTCGCCAACCGCATCGGTCCGGAGAACGCCGGCTTCATGGCGATCATGCTCAACTTCAACAACGAGCGGGTCGGCCTGATCGCCAACGCCCTGGCCTTCGCCCAGGTCTGCTACGACGAATCCCTGGCCTATGCGCGCGAACGCCAGACCTTCGGCAAGCCGCTGATCCGCAACCAGGTGATCCGCCACAAGCTGGTGGACATGCGCACGCGGATCGAGGCGGTGCGCGCGCAACTGGACCTGCTGGTCTGGCGCATCACGCAGGGCCAGATGCCGGTGGCGGAACTGTGCATGCTCAAGGCCCTGGCAACCACCTCCCTCGAATTCGTCGCCAGCGAGGCGATGCAGATCTTCGGCGGTGCCGGCTACCTGCGTGGCGCCAAGGTGGAGCGCATCTACCGCGAGACCAAGGTGCTGACCATCGGCGGCGGCTCCCTGGAGATCATGAAGGACCTGGCTGCACGCCAGATGGGCTACTGAGATGGCGACGGTGGATGCCGGAAACCTGCCGCTGCAGCGCATCTGGCACTGGGAGCGCGCCCGTGCCAACCATCGCTTCCTGGTCCAGCCGATGGGCGGCGGACAGCTGCGCGAATACAGCTGGTGGCAGGCGGTGGACGAAGCGCGGCGCGTCGCCGCCTGGCTGCAGGCGCAGGGGCATGAACCCGGATCGCGGATCGCCATCATGTCCAAGAACTGCGCCCACTGGATCATGGCGGACTTCGCGATCTGGATGGCGGGCTACGTCTCGGTGCCGCTGTATCCGACGCTGACGGCGCAATCCGTGCGGCAGGTGCTGGAACATAGCGGCGCCTGCGCCGTCTTCGCCGGCAAGCTCGATGCCTGGGACCAGATGCTGCGGGGCGTGCCGGACGGCGTGCAGCGCATCAGCTTTCCCTATTCGCCGCCCAACGATTTCCCGGCCTGGGACGACATCGTTGCCCGCACGGCGCCGCTGGAAGGCCGCCCGGTGCGCGCAGCCGATGACCTGGCCACCATCATGTACACCTCCGGCACCACCGGCAGCCCCAAGGGCGTAATGCACAGCTTCGCCACGCTGGGCTGGATGGGCGAGATGGCCGCGCGCAGCAACGGCATCACGGCGGACGACCGCATGCTGTCCTACCTGCCGCTGTCCCACGCGGCGGAACGGTCGGCCGTGCAGATGCCGGCCATACAGACCGGCATGCCGCTGTATTTCGGCGAATCGCTGGACACCTTCCTGGCAGACCTGCGGCGGGCACGCCCGACGGTGTTCATCTCGGTACCGCGGCTCTGGGTGAAATTCCAGCAGGGAGTCTCGGCGCGCCTGCCCGAGAAGCGCCTGCGCCGGCTGCTCCGGCTGCCGCTGCTGGCCCGCGCAGTCCGCCGCAAGGTGCTGGCCCAGCTCGGACTGGATTCCGTGCGCATGGCCGGCAGCGGCGCGGCACCGCTGCCCGAGGGCAGCATGAACTGGTACCGGGCCCTGGGGCTGGAACTGCTGGAGGGCTACGGCATGACCGAGTTCTTCGGCCTCACCCACATGTGCCGGCCGGGACAGGTGCGTGTCGGCTATGTCGGCCAGGTGATGGAGGGCGTCGAGTGCCGGCTGTCGCGCGAGGGCGAGGTGCTGGTGCGCAGCCCGGGCAATACGCTGGGCTACTACCGTGACGAGGAAAGGACCCGGGAGCTGTTCACCGACGACGGCTACATCCGCACCGGCGACAAGGGCGTCATCGACGAACAGGGCCGCCTGCGCATCACCGGCCGCGTGAAGGAACTGTTCAAGACCGCCAAGGGGAAGTTCGTGGCGCCGGCGCCGATCGAGAACCGCCTGACCGAGTTCGCCGACGTGGAGGCCTGCTGCGTGACCGGCGGCGCCTACCAGGGACAGCCCTGCGCGCTGCTGATGCTCTCTCCGGAGGCACGCCGCCGCAGTGCCGATGCACAGGTCCGCGCGCAGATGACGCGCGCGCTGTCGGCTCACCTGGAGCAGGTCAACGCCGGCCTGGATGACCACGAGCAGCTCGATTTCGTGACCGTGGTCTCCGAGGAGTGGAACATCGGCAATGGATTCCTCACCCCGACCCTGAAGATCAAGCGCAACGTCATCGAAGAAGTCTATGGCCCCCGACTGGACGGCTGGTACGCCAGGCGTCAACCGGTGGTCTGGCAGTAATCCGGAGCACTCCCATGAGCATCGACCTCCCCCTGTCGCTCGTCCGCGAGCAGATTCCCACCCTGGTGACCTCCTTCGGCGTCGCCCTGCGCTCGATGAGCCCGCTGACGCGGCCCAGGCGCCTGCCGGAAACCCCGCGCACGCTGACCGAACGCGTCGCCGCCCCTTCGCAGCGCCTGGTGGACCACTACGCCGCCTGGTCGGGTGCGCCGCCGGCGCGCTACCGCGACACCCTGCCGCCGCATTTCTGCAGCCACTGGGCCTTCGGCATGCTGGCGCGCGTCGGTGGCCAGGCCCCCTACAACGTCACCGAAATCCTCAACCAGGGCCTGCGCCTGCAACTCAGGGCACCGCTGCCGCGCGGCGAGGACCTGCTGCTGCGCGGCCACCTGGAGGAGGTCTCGGAAGACGAGCAGCGCGTGCGCATCCACACGCGCATCGTCGCCGGCTGGTCGCAGCAGCACGACGCGGTGATCGTGGACAGCTACGCCAGCATCCCCAAGCGCGGCGCCGCGAAAGCCAAACCGGCGGCACGGGTGGAGCCGGAGTACCGGACCGTCGGCGAATGGTCGGTGGACGCCGACGACGGCCTCCGGTTCGGCCTGCTCACCGGCGACTTCAACCCCATCCACACCTTCTGGCCCCTGGCGCGGCGCTCCAAGTTCCGCGGCTGCATCCTCCACGGCTTCGGCATGGTGGCCCGCAGCTGGGAGGTGCTGGCCGACGCGGAGCAGGAGATCTCCGACATCGACCTGCGCTTCATCCGTCCCCTGCCCCTGCCCAGCGCCGGCCTGCAGGTACAGCTCGCGGCCCCGGACGCCCAGGGCCGCCGCGCCTTCCGCCTGCGCAATCGCGACGGCGGGCTCCACCTTGCCGGCAGCTTTACCGGCTAAAGTCCATCCCCTCCAACCCCGGCCACTGCCCATGAATGCTCCTGCTGAAACCCACGACCGCCTGCCCGTCATCCTGCGCGGTGCCCGCACTCCCTTCATGGAAACCGCCGGGGCCTACGCGCAGCTGATGAGCCATGAACTCGGCGCACGCGCCATCGCCGGCCTCGTGGAGAAGACCGGCATCGACGCCGCACGCGTGGACGTGGTGGCCATGGGTACCGTGGTGCACGAGGTGGAGACCACCAACGTCGCGCGCGAATGCATGCTCGGTGCCGGCCTGCCGAGCACCATCCCGGCCTTCACGCTGTCGATGGCCGGCCTGTCGCCGAACATCGCCGTCGGCACGGTCTGCGACATGATCTCGCTGGGCCGCGCGGAACTGGCCATTGCCGGCGGCACCGAGACCTTCTCCGATCCTCCGGTGCGGGTGCGCCAGCGCCTGCGCCGCGGCCTGATGCAGCTGAACCAGGACCCCTCCGCGAAGAATGCGCTGCGCGTGCTGGCTGGACTGCGCCCGGCCGACCTGCTGCCGGAAATGCCCTCGACCTCCGACTTCACCACCAAGATGACGATGGGCGCCTGCACCGAGGCCATGGTGAAGAAATTCGGCGTGGCACGGCAGGAGAGCGACCGCTACGCCGCGCGCAGCCATGCCCTGGCCCTGCGGGCCTGGGAGCAAGGCCGCTATGCCGAGGACATCGTGCCCGTGCAGCTGCCGGGCCGCGGCGAGGCGGTCACGCGCGACGACTCGATCCGCGACGATGCCGGCCCCGAGAAGCTGGCGCGCCTCAAGCCGGTGTTCGACCGGGAGCATGGCATCGTCACCGCCGGCAACGCCTCGAGACTGACCGACGGCGCCGGCGCCCTGCTGCTGTCCAGCCTGGGCGCGGCACGGCGGCTGAAGCTGGAGCCGCAGGCCGTGGTGCGCGACTACGTGCTGGCCGGCGTGGACGATCTGTTCAGCGAGATGCTGCTGGGCCCGGCCATGGCCATCCCCAAGCTGCTGCAGCGCAACGGCCTGGACATGGACGACATCGCCGTCTGGGAACTGCACGAAGCCTTCGCCGCGCAGATCCTTGCCAACCAGGCCTGCCTGGGCTCCGCCGAATTCGCCCGCGAGCATCATGGCCTGCCGCAGGCTATCGGCATGATCCCGGAAGACCGGCTCAACACCTGGGGCGGATCGCTGGCCCTGGGCAATCCATTCGCCGCCACCGGCGTGCGCCTGCTGACCACCGCCGCGCGCCGCCTGCAGCAGGAACGCAAGCGCTACGCCGTGGTGTCGAGCTGCGCCGGCGGCGGGCTGGGGGCCGCGATCTTGCTGGAGAACGCCGACCGGCTTTGACCGGGCGGCGAAGCAGCAACGGCGCTCAGGCGCGCAGCCGGTCGCCGTAGTTCACCAGCAGGATGCCCGCCAGCACCAGCAGCATGCCCAGCACGCGCGGTGTCGTCAGCGCGCGCTCCGCCAGGCCCAGGAAGCCGTAGCGGTCGAACAGCAGGGAGGCACAAAGCTGGCCGCCGACGACCAGCGCCGTCATGCCGGCCAGGCCGATGCGCGGCGCCAGCAGGATGCTGCCGGCCACGATCGCCGCGCCCAGCAGGCCGCCGCTGAACTGCCACCACTGCAGCTGCGACAGCGCCTGCAGGCCGGGACGCTCCCCGCTGCACAGGGCCAGCAGCGCCATGGTCAGCGCGCCGACGCCGAAGGAAACCATGGTCGCCAGCAGCACGCTGTCGCCGAGCTGCGCGCGCAGGTTGCTGTTGATGGCGGTCTGCAGCGGCAGCAGCACGCCGATGGCGAATGCGAGGACGTAGTAAAGCGGCATGCCAATCTCCCACCCGCCATGGCCCGGATCGCGTTGCCGTTCCCCTGGGCCTGTCAAAGGGCGCGGCAACCTGTTGGCCTCGCTTGGAATACGTTCATGCCTCGACGGGCTCAGCACGAACGGATCGAAAATCGCGCTACAGCCGCAGTTCCCCGCTGCTGATGCGCTGGAACAGTTCCGGCGTCAGCGGCTCGTAGCCGCGGCTGCGGTCGCAGAGCACGTAGATCGGCTCGCCGGAAGCCGCGGGATCGAAGCCCTGCTTCTTCAGGTCCACCTTGCGGTACTTGAAGGTGCCGGTGATCTCCTGCTCCTCGCGCAGGCGCAGGAACAGCGGCACCGCATAGGCCGGCAGGATGCCGCCGAGATGCCGGGCTAGGTCCCGTCCGTCCAGCGCCCCGCCCTTCCAGCTCAGCGCCGCCATGCCGGCACGGCCGTCGCAGCCGGCCAGCTGCACGCCGTAGACCACGGCCTGCTCCACCGCCGGATGGCGGTTGAGCGCACCCTCCACCTCGGTGGTGGCGACGTTCTCGCCCTTCCAGCGGAAGGTGTCGCCCACGCGGTCGACGAAGGCGATGTGCTTGTAGCCCTGGTCGCGCACCAGGTCGCCGGTGTTGAACCAGCAATCGCCCTTCTTGAAGACGTTGCGGAACAGCTTGGCCTCGCTGGCCTTGGGGTCGGTATAGCCCTCGAAGGGACGCCGCTCGGTGACCTCGCTGATCAGCAGGCCGATGCCGCCGGAAGCCACCTTCTTCATGTAGCCCCTGGCATCGCGCAGCGGCTGCTCGGTGTCGGCGTCGAACTCCACGATGGCGAAGGTCATCGGGCAGAAGCCGGCGGTCTTGGTCAGGCCGAAGCCGTTGATGAAGGCCAGGTTGCCCTCGCTGGCGCCGTAGAACTCGCAGATGCGCTCGATGCCGAAGCGGTTCTGGAACTCGTCCCAGATCTCCGGGCGCAGGCCGTTGCCGATGGCCACGCGCACGCGGTGGTTGCGGTCGTTGCTGCTGGCCGGCCGGTTCAGCAGGTAGCGGCACAGCTCGCCGATGTAGCAGAACGCGGTGGCGTTGTAGTCGCGGATCTCGTCCCAGAAGCGCGAGGCGCTGAACTTGCGGCTCAATGCCAGCGTGGCGCCGCTGCCCAGTGCCGCGCCCCAGCTCACGGTGAGCGCATTGTTGTGGTACAGCGGCAGGCAGCAGTAGAAGATGTCTTCCGGCTTCAGGCGCAGCGAGCCCTGGCCGACGCCGGCCATGCCGCTGAGCCAGCGGTAGTGCGACATCACCGAGGCCTTGGGCAGGCCGGTGGTGCCGGAGGTGAATATATAGAAGGCCGGCTGCTTCTGGATGATCTGCGCCGTCTCCGGCGGGTTGCCGTCCGGCATGTCGCGCACCAGGGGGCGCATCGAGGTATAGCCGCGCGGCGCCTTGCCCTCGCCCTCCCAGAGGTACAGGCGCTCGCCGTCGCGGCCGGGCTCGCAGGTGGTGCTCTCCAGCGCGGCGACGCATTCCTCGCCGACGATGATGACCTTGGCCTTGGCCAGCCGGATGCTGTGCTCCAGCACCTCGCCGCGCTGCTGGTGGTTGAGCATGCCGGCGATGGCGCCGAGCTTGACGATGCCGGCGACGCAGGCCAGCACCTCGGCACGGTTCTCCATCAGTACGGCCACGGCATCACCGGGCTTCACGCCCTTCTCGCGCAGCAGGGCCGCCACCTGGTTGGCCCAGGCGTTGAACTGCGCGTAGGTCCAGCGGCGGCCCTCGAAGGCCAGCGCCACGCGCTCGCCGTTGTTGCGGGCATGCTTCTCGATGACGGAGCCGATCGATCCGCGCCAGCCGGGACGCAGCGAAACCAGCTGCAGCAGGCCCTTGTTGACCGTCATGAAGTCCGGCAGCGTGCTCACGACACCCTTGGCGATGTCGCGCAGTCGCACGCGGTTGTCCTGGTCGCTCATTGTTCCTCCTCGTCTCTCTAGTCGTTCTAATGACAGCGTTGAGTCCTACTTCTTCTTCGGCGTCCAGGCCCAGACCATCTCGCACTCGATCGGCTGCTCGCCGCTTTCGTCGGTGACCGTCACCGGCACCAGCAGGTCGCCCTTGGGCTCGCTGAGGATGCGCAGGCGCTGCTCGGCACCCAGCGTGGCCACCGCGCGCAGGTCGCCCTGGGCTCGCCGAACATAGCGGATGTTCATGCTCTTGATCACCAGGAGATGGCTGGCCGGCACGTTCATGCCGAATACCGCGCCGGTCGCCGTCTCCGCCAGCAGGGCCATGGCCGCGGCATGCACGCCGCCGATATGGTTCTGCACCTTCCTGCGGTTCTCCAGTACCAGGACCGAGCGCGCTTCCGAGAGTTCCTCGAAGCGTATGCCGGCGGTGCCGGCAAAGCGTACCTGGAAGTTGAACATGCGCGTCACCGCGCGGCTGAACAGGGGCTTGGGCAGCCGCCGGACGCGGTCGACGGCGGTACGGAGCAGGCTGGGCTTGGACATGGCGGGCAGGCTCGGATCGGGGCTTTGCTTGGGTATCTCCCGAGCCTAGCACGCGCTCCCCGGCGCGCCCTTGCCCGCTCGCCCAGGGGGCAGCGGCGCGGCGGCGAATGCGCCGCCCGGCCCGGGCGGTTAGCGCTATGCTGGCCGCACAACGACAAGACGAGGAGCCCGCTTTGGCCGCGCCCCAGACCTTCTATGCCGATAGCGGCGGCAACGACATCGCCTGGCAGACCCTGGGCGAGGGCGAACTCGACCTGGTTCACCTGGGGGGCATCACCACCCAGGTGGATCTGCTGTGGGACCTGCCCGAGGTGGAACGCTTCTGGCGCCAGATCACCCACTTCGCGCGCCTGATCCTGTTCGACCGCCGCGGCATGGGTGCCTCCGGCCCCATCTCGCCGCAGGCCCTGCCCAGCGCCGACGACTGGGCCGCGGACCTGCTCGCGGTGCTGGACGCCGCCGGCTCGGAGAAGGCGGCCATCTTCGCCGAGCGCGAGGCCGGCGCCATCGCCATCGCCTTTGCCGCACGCTATCCCAAGCGGGTGTCCGCGCTGATCCTGGGCAACGCCACGGCGCGCTACCTGCGTGCGCCCGACCACCCGGTGGGCGAGCCGCCGGAACGCGCCGAGCAGCACTGCGCGATGCTGCGCAAGCACTGGGCCACGGAAGGCCTGGCCGCGACGCTGGTCCCGGCCCGCGCCGGCGACAGCCACTTCCTGGCCGGCGTGGCGCGCCTGCAGCGCGCCGCCGCGACGCCGCGGGTGGTGGAGGCGCACACCCGCCATTTCCTCAACATGGACCTGCGCGACCGCCTGCCGTCGATCCGCTGCCCGACGCTGCTGCTGCACCGGCGCGAGTATCCGTACATGGACGCCACCGCGCATGCCCAGTATCTCGAGGAACGCATCGCCGGCAGCCGCCGCGTCGGTATCGACGGCAGCGAATCCTTCTTCGCCATCGACCGCGGCGACGAGGTGCTGGGCATCGTCGAGGAATTCCTCACCGGCGGCCGCTCCAAGGTCTACGCCGACCGCGTGCTGGTGACGGTGCTGTTCCTGGACCTGGTCGGCTCCACCGTGCTGGCCACCGAACGCGGCGATGCCGCCTGGCACGACCTGCTGAGCCGCTTCCACCGCATGGTGCGCAAGCAGCTGCACCGTTTCCGCGGCCACGAGGTGGACAACGCCGGCGACGGCTTCTTCGCCACCTTCGACAGCCCCGGCCGCAGCCTGCTCTGCGCCCGAGCGATCCGCGAGGAAGCGCGCACGCTGGACCTGGAGATCCGCGTCGGCGTGCACGCCGGCGAATGCGAGGTGGTGGGTCCCAGCGTGCGCGGCCTGACCGTGCACATCGGCGCCCGCGTGATGGGCGAGGCCTCGCCCGGCGACATCATGGTGTCCAGCACCCTGCGCGCGCTGCTGGCGGGCTCGGACTTCGGCTTCCGCCGCCGCGGGGAATACCGGCTGAAGGGCGTGGAGGGGCGCTGGCGGCTGTATGCGCTGGATGATTCGGCGTCGGACGAATAGCCTGCCTCTCCACCGTTCGCCCTGAGCCTGTCGAAGGGTGAGGCGGAACAAGCGGAGGTCCAGCGGACATCCGCCCGCCGAACGCCCGGCCACGGATGGCCGGGCAGGGGCTCAATAGGCGAACCGCAGTCCCGCCGTGGATGGCCACCTACCCTTGAATCCGCTCGTACTTCGACAGGCTCAGTACGAACGGGCTTCGACCTGCGGCTCTCCCCAGCGGGTCATTTGCAGAACTTCCGCGCGTTCCTGAACATCTGCAGCCAGGGCGTGTGGCCCTCGAAGCGCTGCGGCCAGTAGGAACCGGCGGTGCCGGCCACGCTGCGCTCCGGGTGCGGCATCAGGATCGTCACGCGACCGTCGGCGTTGCAGACCGAGGCGATGCCGGCCGGCGAGCCGTTGGGGTTCTGCGGGTAGCGCGTGGCGACGCGGCCGTGGTTGTCGATGTAGCGCATCGGGTTCTGCCCCGCGCCCTGCAGCGCCGCGAGATGGCCCTCGGCGGAGAACTCCGCGCGGCCCTCGCCGTGCGCCACCGCGATGGGCAGGCGCGAGCCCGCCATGCCGGCGAAGAACAGCGACTTCGACTCCAGGATCTCCACCTGCGTCCAGCGCGCCTCGAACTGCTCGCTGCGGTTGCGGCGGAAGGCCGGCCAGGCTTCCGCGCCCGGCACGATGTCCTTGAGCGCGGCGAACATCTGGCAGCCGTTGCAGACGCCCAGCGCGAAGCGCTCCGGGTTCGCCAGGAAGGACTGGAACTCGGCGCGGGCGCGCTCGTTGAACAGGATGGTGCGCGCCCAGCCCAGGCCGGCGCCCAGCACGTCGCCATAGGAAAAGCCGCCGCAGGCGACCAGGCCGGCGAAGTCCGCCAGCCTGGTGCGGCCCTCGAGGATGTCGCTCATGTGCACGTCCACCGAATCGAATCCGGCGGTATGGAAGGCCCAGGCCATTTCGGCGTGGCCGTTGACGCCCTGCTCGCGCAGGATCGCCACGCGCGGGCGGCGGCCCAGCTGGATGCCCGGCGTGGCCGGCTTGAAGCTCAGCTTCATGCCCAGGCCCGGGTCGTCCTTGGCGCCGACGTTGTCGAACTCCTCGCGGGCGCAGTCCGGGTTGTCGCGCAGCGCCGCCATGCGGTAGCTGGTTTCCGCCCAGACCTTGTGCAGGCGCTCGCGCGACTCGGCCAGCAGCAGCTTGCCATCGAAGCGGATGCGCAGCATGTCGTCGGCGATCGGCGCGCCCAGTTCGTGCACCGGCAGGCCGGCGGCCTTGGCGCGCACCGCGACGTCGATGGCGTCGGCCGCGGACACCTGCAGCACCATGCCCAGCTCCTCGCTGAACAGTGCCGCCACCGGGTCGTCGCCGACGCCGTCCAGCGATACGTCGAGGCCGCAGTGGCCGGCAAAGGCCATCTCGGCCAGCGTGGCGAACAGCCCGCCGTCGGAGCGGTCATGGTAGGCCAGCAGGCGGCCCTCGCCGTTGAGCGTCTGCACCAGCTCGAAAGCGGTCTTGAGCAGCTGCGGATCGTCCAGGTCCGGCGACTGGTCGCCGATCTGGCCGTAGACCTGGGCCAGCGCCGAACCGCCCAGGCGGTTGCGGCCCTCGCCGAGGTCGATCAGCAGCAGGCGGGTATTGGTGTCGGCCTTGAGCTGCGGCGTCAGCGAGCGGCGCACATCGGCCACCGGCGCGAAGGCCGAGACGATCAGCGACAGCGGCGCGGTCTGCGTACGGGTCTGGCCGTCCTGCTGCCAGACGCTCTTCATGGAAAGCGAGTCCTTGCCCACCGGGATCGCCAGGCCCAGTTCCGGGCACAGCTCGGCGCCGACGGCGCGCACGGTGTCGTAGAGGCGCGCGTCCTCGTCGCCCTGGCCGCAGGCGGCCATCCAGTTGGCGGACAGGCGCACGTCGCGCAGCCGGGCAATGCGCGCGGCGGCGATGTTGGTGATGGCCTCGCCCACGGCCATGCGGCCGGAGGCCGGCGCGTCGAGCAGCGCCAGCACCGGGCGCTCGCCCATGCTCATGGCCTCGCCGGTGGTCGCCTCGAAGCCGCTGGCGGTGACGGCGCAGTCGGCCACCGGCACCTGCCAGGGGCCGACCATCTGGTCGCGCACGGTCAGGCCGCCGACGGTGCGGTCGCCGATGGTGATGAGGAAGTTCTTGTTGGCCACGGCCGGCAGGCGCAGCACGCGCTCGGCGGCCTCCGTCCAGTTGAGGCCCTTGATCTTCAGCGGCTCCAGTTCCGGCGCCTGGCGCTCGCTGCTGCGCTTCATGCGCGGCGGCTTGCCCAGCAGCACCGGCATCGGCATGTCCACCGGACGGTTGCCGTCGAGCCCGTCCTCCACCACCAGCTGCTGCTCGGCGGTGGCGGTGCCGACCACGGCGAAGGGGCAGCGCTCGCGCTTGCAGAGCTGCTCGAACAGCGCCACCGATTGCGGCGCAATGGCGAGCACGTAGCGTTCCTGCGACTCGTTGCACCAGATTTCCATCGGCGACAGCGCCGGGTCGGCCGAGAGCACGTCGCGCAGGCGGAACAGGCCGCCGCGGCCGTCGGCATGCACCAGTTCCGGCAGGGCGTTGGAGATGCCGCCGGCGCCGACGTCATGGATCGACAGGATGGGATTGGCCGCGCCCATGGCCCAGCAGGCGTCCACCACTTCCTGGCAGCGGCGCTCGAGCTCGGGATTGGCGCGCTGCACGGAGGCGAAGTCCAGCTCGGCGCTGGAGGCGCCGGTGGCCATCGACGAGGCGGCGCCGCCTCCCAGGCCGATCAGCATCGCCGGGCCGCCGAGCACGACCAGCTTCGCGCCCTCGACCACGGTGCGCTTCTCGACATGGCCTTCGCGGATGTTGCCGTAGCCGCCGGCGATCATGATCGGCTTGTGGTAGCCGCGGTTGCGGCGATCCGGCGTGCGCATCTCGAAGGTGCGGAAGTAGCCGGCGAGGTTCGGGCGGCCGAACTCGTTGTTGTAGGCGGCGGCGCCGATGGGGCCGTCGAGCATGATCTGCAGCGCGCTGGCCATGCGCGGCGGACGGCCGAGGTCGGCCTCCCAGGGCTGCTCGAATCCGGGGATCTTCAGGTTGGCCACGGTGAAGCCGCAGAGGCCCGCCTTGGGCTTGCCGCCGAGGCCGGTGGCCGCCTCGTCGCGGATCTCGCCGCCGGCGCCGGTGGCGGCCCCCGGGTGCGGGGAGATGCCGGTGGGGTGGTTGTGCGTCTCCACCTTCATCAGGATGTGCACCGGCTCCTCGTGCTCGCGCCAGACGCGGTCGCCTTCCGGGAAGAAGCGCATCGCGGTCGGCCCCTGTACCACCGCGGCATTGTCCTTGTAGGCGGACAGCACGCCTTCCGGCGCGGCGGCATGGGTCAGCCGGATCATCTGGAAGGGCGACAGCTCCTGCGTCTGGCCATCCAGCGTGAATTCCGCATTGAAGATCTTGTGGCGGCAGTGCTCGCTGTTGACCTGCGCGAACATCATCAGTTCGGCGTCGGTCGGATTCTTGCCGGCCTGCTGGTAGTGGGCTGCGAGGTAGTCGATCTCCTGCTCGGACAAGGCCAGGCCCCAGTCGGCATTGGCCTGGACCAGCACCGGCTTGCCGCCGCCGAGCACGTCCACCGTGCGCAGGCTGCGGCGCGCCTGGCCGTCGAACACGTGCTGCAGGGCCGTCTCGTCCAGCAGCACGGATTCCATCATCGGGTCATGCAGGGCCGCGTAGGCCTCGTCCGGCAAGCTGGCGGCGCCCTCCAGCAGGTAGGCCCGGCCCAGTTCCACGCGGCGCACGCCGGCCAGGCCGCAGACCCTGGCGATGTCCGTGGCCTTGCTGGACCAGGGCGAGGTAGTGCCGACACGAGGCACCACGTAGATCCGGCCATCGGCCGCCGGCAGGCTGTCCGGACCGTCGCCCAGCAGTCGGCGCAGGTCCGCCCGGGCGACCGTGTCGTCGGCATCGACCAGGTAGAGGTCGATGACGCGCAGGCCGCTGAGGCCGGGGGCATGGGGACGCAGGGTAGCCAGCAGGCGTTCCAGGCGGAATGCCGACAGGGAGGCGGCACCGGGGAGGACAGTCAGGGACATAGGGGCTCGGCAGGACCGCCAGTCAGGGCGGGAGGGTACGGGCGACCGCCATTTTCGCATTTTTGGCCCCCCATTTCCTGACTTTCCGAACCGGAACTCCGGCCGGCGGGCCCCAGTCACAAACCTGCGCGATGGAACGCGCCGCCCCGCCTCCTGCGGGGCCTCATCGACATGGAGACCATCATGGCCCGCAGCAAAACCCGCCCGGGGCCGGGCAAGCCCGACCGTCCCGACGCCCTCGCCTTCCTGCAGGACAGCCACCGCCGCCTGCGCGGGCTGCTCGGCCGCCACGCCGAGGCGGGCGACGAGGAACGGCGCCGGCAACTGCTGGAAGAGGCTTGCCTGGCACTGAAGATCCACAGCCAGCTCGAGCAGGAACTGCTCTACCCCGCCCTGCGCGCCGCCAGCCCCGGCGGGCAGGCCCTGGACGAGGCCGAAGCCCGCCATGGGCGCCTGCAGGAGGAAGTGGACCGGCTGGAAACCGGCGACCTGGACCCTGGCGAGCGCCGGGCGGCCGAGGAGGAATTGGCCGGAGAAGCGCTGGAGCACCTGGACCTGGAAGAGGAGGCGCTCTGGCCGCTGCTGGAAGCCGCGGACCTGGACCTGCGGGAACTCGGCGGGGACCTGCGCGAACTGCAGGACCAGTTGCAGGAGGACCTGAGCCCCCTGTTGCCGCCCGGCGACGGGATCGGCAGCGCCGAACCGCGCTTCGCTCCCTGAGCACGTCGAGACGGGCTAGACAGGATTCCGGCTTCGCCTTCTTCGCCGCAGCAGTGCCAGCAGCGCCGCCTCGCCCACCGGCCGGCGGCCCGGCGGCGGCGACGGCAGACCGCCTTCGAGGTAGCTGCTGATCACCGCCGGGTGGACATAGCACTTGCGGCAGACCGCCGGCGTGTTGCCCAGGCGCTTCGCCACCTGCCGGAACATGTCCGCCAGCCGCGCCCGGGTCGGCGGGCCGGCTTCCGCCCGCAGGGTTTCCAGCGCCAGCACGCTGCCGGCCCAGGTCCGGTAGTCCTTGGCGGTGAACTCGCTGCCCGCGATCTGGCGCAGGTAGCTGTTGACGTCCGCCGAGCCCACCGGCCGGCGCTCGCCGGCTTCGTCGACGTACTGGAACAGTTCCTGTCCGGGCAGTTCCATGCAGCGGCGCAGGAGGCGGGCCAGGCGCGGGTCCTCGATGGAGCTGGCATGGCGCACGCCGCTCTTGCCGCGGAACTCGAAGCGGATGCGCGGCCCGCTGACCTCCACGTGCCGGTTGCGCAGCGTGGTCAGGCCGTAGGAACCGTTGCTGCGGGCGTACTCGACGTTGCCGACGCGGATCAGCGTCTTCTCCATCAACCGCAGCACCGCCGCCAGCACCTTCTCCCGCGGCAGCCCGGGCCGCCTCAGGTCGGCGGCGATGCGCCGGCGCAGGCGCGGAAGTCCTTGGCCGAACTGCAGCAGCCGCCCGTACTTGTCGGCGTCGCGCACCGCGCGCCAGTCCGGATGGTAGCGATACTGCTTGCGCCCGCGCGCATCGCGCCCGCTGGCCTGCAGATGGCCGGCGGCATCGGCGCAGATCCAGACATCGGTGTAGGCCGGCGGCACGGCGAGGCGGCGGATGCGCTCCAGCGTGGCCGCGTCGCGGACGCGGCGGCCGTCGGGTCCGTCATAGGCGAAACCGCCGCGCAGCCGGCGGCGGCGGATACCCGGCCCGGCGTCATCGACGTAGCGCAAGCCCGCGGCGCGGGCAGCGAGCTGCTCCGGCGTGAGCGGCGTGCGCGGCATCGGCGGTCCTCCTTGACCTGGGTGCCTGCGGGGTAGACCGGAACGGGGCCGGCCGGGTTCACGAATCCCGTCGGCCGCCCGGGCCGGGCCTGCCGCGGCCTGGACGGTCCGCGCGCCGAACCGTTCATTGCCGTGCCCGCCGGAAGGCCCTGGGACAGCCTCGAGGCGAACGGTTCCTGGAAGCTTGTCCGCTATGCCAGCTCGCGCCAGTCCAGCCCCTGGTCCTGGCCCGCGCAGACGATCCACTCCTCGTCGCGCTCCAGCGCCGCCACCACCGCGCCGCGGGCCAGGTCCGGGCTGTTGTTGACCTCGGAGAGGTGCGTCAGCACCAGGTGCTGCAGGCGTCCGGCGCCGAGCGTGGCCAGCAGCGCGGCGCTCTGCAGGTTGGACAGGTGGCCCAGGCCGCCGCCGACGCGACGCTTCAGGGCTTCGGGATAGGGTCCGCGGGCGAGCATCTGCGGATCGTGGTTGCACTCCAGCATCAGCGCATCGCAGTCCGACAGCATGGCGCGCATGTAGGGCGTGACGTGCCCGGCGTCCGACAGGATGCCCAGGCGCTGCCCGCCGGCGGCGAAGACGTACTGGCAGGGTTCGCGGGCGTCGTGCGGCACCGGGTAGGGATGCACTTCGATCCCGCCGATACGGAAGCTGTCATGCGGGCTGAAGCGCTGCAGCGCCGGCACGTTGGGATCGTTCCAGGCGTTGAACGTGCCATGGGTGATCCAGACCGGCGTGCCATGGCGGCGGGCATAGCGCGCCACGCCGCCCAGGTGGTCGCCATGCTCATGCGTGACCAGGATCGCATCCAGGGAGTCCGGCGCGATGCCGAGCCGCTGCAGGCGCGCCTCCGCTTCCTTCACCGCGAAGCCGCAGTCCACCAGCAGCCGCGTGCCGTGGTATTCGATGAGCGTGGCGTTGCCTTTGGAGCCTGACCCTAAACTGGCAAAACGGATCATGGCCTGGCGCCATCCATGGCGGAACCGGGTGTCCCGAATGCGCCCCGGCGTAGCCATCCATGGCCACCCACCCGCCGGGAAGGATGTCCACCGGACATTCTTCTTTTTCCTGCGAGCCCTCGGGAAGCGAAGCGGATCATCGTGCCATTGTCCGGTCTGGCCGCCGCATCCCGCAACCGGACAGATCCTATTCCGCCGGCGGTTCCCGCAGGCGCCGCAGCAGCGACAGCGCCATCGCCAGCAGTAGCAGCGCGCCGATGCCCAGCGTCGCCCACAGCAGCACCAGGCGCAGCGGCGTCGGCTTCGGCGCCGGCGTCAGCATCTCCGGCCCGCCGAGCGGGATCGCCGGCGGCAGGGCCACCGCGCTGCCGCTGAGGCGGCGGCGCTCGGTCTCGTCCTGGTCGGACAGCAATGATCCGCAGGACGGCATCACCGGCTCGACGCGGGCGCTGCCGAAGGCCAGCGTGAACGGTCCTTCGCCCTGCGCCAGGAAGCGCAGCCGCGCCGGCACATAGCCCAGCTGCAGCTGCGGCTGCGCGGCGCCCAGGGTCTCGCTGCCGCCGGTGACCGTCAGGCGCCAGTAGCGGTCGGTGGTCGGCGGAAAGCGCAGCGCGGCCGCGGCGGCTCCGGCACGCGTCACCGAGTTGACCTCGCCGCTCCAGCGCGGCTGCCATCGAGTGTCCTGTCCGCCGGGCGCCGCGGCACGGCTCTCCAGGCGCACCTGCAGCGACATGTTGGCCGCGGGCAACGGCACCCAGGCATGGTCCACCGGCGCGCGGCGGCGCGCGTCGAAGCGCAGCACGCCAGGTTTTTCCGCGGGCTGCGCCAGGGCGTCGAAACGCAGCAAGCCCTGCACCGCGGCGGCGGCCTCGGTCTCCACCCAGGCCCCCAGGATCCGCAGCGGCGCACCGCTGCCGGCGCGCTCCAGGCGCAGATACGCGTGGCGTCCGGCCGGCAGGGGTACGCGGCCGCGCTCCATGCCGCCATCGCGGCTGCGCAGCAGGGTGCTGCGCGCCACCAGCGTCTCCCAGCGATCCAGATCCTCGCTGGCGAGGATGCGCAGCGGCAGCTCGGAGCTGCCGTCGTCGCTGCGCCAGTCCAGCCGCAGCGCCTGCGCGGGATGGCGCAGCTGGCGCAGGTCGAGGACATAGGCCTGGCTGCGCGCACCCGGGGCGGCGGGCGCGCCGCTCCACTGCACGCCGGCGCCGTCGGCCGTGCGCACGTCGATGCGCAGGCCACCCTCGCCGGTCACAGCCGCGCCCTGCAGCGTGAACAGCGGCAACGGCAACAGCTCGCGCTGCGGCTCACCGGGCTCGGCGGCGCACAGCGCATGCGGCACGGCCACGCCCGCGGAATTGAAGACGCGCAGGTCGCCAAGGTCGCCGCGCAGTACGCCGGCATAGGCCTCGTCCGGCACCGCCAGCTCCTGCAGCGGCTGGCCGTCGGCCTGCAGCGTCAGGCCGCGGGCGTAGTCGGCGGGCTGCACGGCCAGCGCCGCCAGCGGGCACAGCAACAGGGCACAGAACGACCGCTTCATCATGCGGAAGGCTCCGGTTCGGTCCTGGTTTCGGCCGCGGCCGGGGGCAGCGGCGAGAGATAGCCGGTCAGCAGCAGCAGCAAGCCCACGCAGAGGAAGGACGCAATGCGCGCCAGCGTGCCGCTGCCGGACAGGTCCAGCAGGAACAATTTGGCGACGACCACGCCCATCAGCGCGGCGCCGATCATCCACAGCGCGCGCCAGCCGCGTCGCGTGGCCAGCAGCATGGCGCCGACGCCGAGCAGGCTCCAGAACACCGACAGCGAGGCTTGCACCAGGGTCGAGCGGATGATGCCGCCGGCGTCCAGCGGCGTGCCGTAGCCATGATGCAGGGCGCGCAGCAGCGCCGCGCTGAGCGTCAGGAAGGCCAGCGCGCCGATCATGCCCCAGGGCAGCCAGCGCTCGCTCCAGCCCAGGCTCGCCCGCTGCGCCGCATCCAGCGACAGCAGCCAGGCCGCCAGCGACAGCAGGCCCAGCCCCAGCGCGAGATCCAGCGGGTTGAGCACGGGGACGTAGGGCAGCCATCCCGGATCGCCGTCGCTGCCGAGGTTGAGCGCCACGGTCCATACCGCCAAGGCGGTGGCCAGCGGCAGCGCGACGACCACGCGGTAGATGCCCGCATGCCGCGCCAGCGGCCATTGCGGGCGCAGTTGCCGCGCGCCGCAGAGCCACAACAGCAGCAATGGCAGCAGTCCCCAGGGCAGGTCGCGCCAGACGCCGGGCACCCCGCGCAGCTGCCAGTGCAGCTCCCAGGCGCCCGCCACGGCCAGCGCCCAGGCCGGCGCGGCATGCAGGCCCGCGCGCGCCAGGGCCAGCCCCGCGTCGTCCTGGCGGTCCAGCTGCCAGAGCAGGCGCCAGCCCGCTGCGAGCAGCAGCGGCCAGCCCAGCGCGCCGCCGGCCGCCAGCGGGTGCGCATCGTCCGCCATCACCAGGGACAGCAGCAGTGCCGCGGGCATCGCCAGCAGCGCGATGCGCCGCGCCTGTGGCCAGTCGCCCTGGCGGCCCAGCGCTTCCAGCCACAGCAGGCTCAGGGCCAGGAAGGCCAGCGCCATGCCGATACCCCAGGCCGGCGGCGCGTGGCGGTCCAGTTCCACCAGTCCGCCGACGAACCACCAGGCGCAGCCCCAGAGCGACATCAGCAGCGGCAGCGCCGCCTCGTGGCGCGTCAGCGACTCCCGGTGGCGCTGCAGCCACCAGGCGCTGAGCAGGCCGGCCACGGCCAGCGCCGTGCTGGCCATCCACGCGCCATTGAGGAACAGCAGCTCGCCGCGCAGATCGCCGGCATGCGCCAGGAAACGCAGGCCGGCGGCGAGCTGCAGCAGCAGCGAGAACAGCCGCGCCAGCGGCCGCTGCTGCCGCAAGCCCAGCCACATCAGCCCCGCGCCCTCCACCGCCCACATCAGCGCCGTGGCGCGCTCGTCGAAGGCCAGCGGCACGGCGAGGCTGGCGAAGATCACGCCGATGGCGGCGAAGGCCTCCGCCAGCAGGCGCAGCGCCGCGCCGCCACGGCGCAGCAACGCCCCCGCCAGCGCGATGTAGACCAGGCCGAAGCCCAGGGCGCTCCAGGCCATGGCGTAGTCGATCTCACGCACCAGCGAGGCGTGCAGGCCCGAGGCGACCACCGGCAGGCCGAACACCAGCGTGCCCGAGACATAGCCCTTGAGCCTGGGCGGCTGGCGCAGCGCGAACAGCACCGACATCGCCAGGTACAGCGCCCAGAACAGCAGCAGGAAGAAATCCGCGCTGAGGCGATCCTCCGGACCGTAGCCGCTGGCGCGCCACAGCGCGGTGATGCCGAAGGTGAAGACGAAACCCACCAGGTTCAGCTCGCGCCAGGCCCGGAACCAGGCCACCGTGAACACGCCGAGATTGAGCACGGTGTAATAGCTGAACAGCGCCACGTGATTGCCCGAGCCGGTCGACAGCAGCACCGGCGCCAGGAAGCCGCCGCTGAACCCGATCACCGCCAGCGGCAAGGCGTTCTGGGCCACCGCCAGCACCGCGCCGGCCAGCGCCACCACCACCATCAGGCCCAGCGCCGCCCCGGTGGGCAGCAGGTGGTAGAGGCGCGCGGCGGCGAAGAGGGTCAGGTACAGCCCGGCGACGCCGCCGCCCTGCAGGATCTGCGCGTACATCGCGCGGCGCTCGCGCAGCCGCCAGCCGGTGACCAGCAGCGCCAGCGCGCCGGCGGCGATGGCGGCCAGGCGCAGTTCCAGCGGGAACAGGCTGTTCTCGGCGGCATAGCGCGCCAGGAAGGCGCCGCCGAGGAACAGGATGACGATGCCCAGGCGCGCCAGCGGGTTGCCGCCGCGCAGCCACTCCAGGCCCCGGCCGATCAGCGTGGGGCCGGCCGGCACCGGGGGAAGCGCAGAGCGCGGCGGCAAGGGCGGCGTTTCGTCGAAGTCCAGTTCCGGTGGCGCGGGCGGAGCGCCCGGGCCGGCCTCGGTTGCCGCGGGCGGCGGCGCGGCGGCGGCCATGTCCGCCGGCATCACCGGCTCCGGGATCGCCGCGGGCGGCGCCGGCCTCGCCTCGTCGAGCCGCTTCTGCAGCGCCTCGATGCGCTGGCCCTGCACGCGCAGCCGCGCCAGCAGGTAGCCGAACAGCGCGCCGATCAGGATACCGGCATCGAAGTGCAGCAGAGCCGCGCCCAGCAGGGCGCCGGCGATGATGAAACCCAGGGTCAGCATCGGCGTTTCATTCCTTCCCTGCAGGGACTTCAGTATCGGGCAAAGCGCCCGGCTAGTGCACTTCCTTCAGTTCTTTCTCGATGGCCGCCAGCAGGGCCAGCGGCTCGTCCAGCTCCAGCAGGCGCTGCTTGCGCTCCGGCGTCACCGGCAGCAACTCGGCCAGCCGGCAGCCGACCCAGGCGGCATCATCCGGCCGCGGCTCGGGAAAATGCTCCTCGCCCATCTCGTCCATCAGGCTGCGCAGCAGCTGGCCCAGCAACCGGAAGCGCTCCGGCAGGGCCTGCGGCGCGGCGGGCTCCATCAGTTCCACGCGGGCCCGCAACAGTCCATCGCGCTCGGCCCAGCGGTTGAGGATGCGGAAGCGCGTCTCGCCGCGGGTTTGCAGCATGAACAGGCCGGGACCCGGCACCTCCCACTCGGCGATGCGCGCCGTGCAGCCCAGTTCGCAGGGCACCGCCGGCTTGCCGACCTCGTAGCCCGCGCGGATCAGGCTGACGCCGAACACGCTCCCGTCGCGGATGCAGGCCTTGGTCATGTCCACGTAGCGCGGCTCGAAGATGCGCAGCGGCAGCCTGCCGCCCGGGAACAGCACCGTGCCCAGCGGGAAGATCGGGATCTCCAGGACCTGCGGCATGTCAGGGCCTGTGGATCGCCAGCGGGCCAAAGGCCTGGCAGACCGGCATCAGCGACAGCGTGTTGACGTTGACGTGCGCCGGCAGCGTCGCCACCCAGTGCACGGTCTCGGCCACGTCCTCCGGCGACAGCGGCGTGACGCCGGCATAGACCGAGGCGGCACGCGCATCGTCGCCGTGGAAGCGCACATTGGAGAACTCCGTGCCGCCGGCCAGGCCTGGCTCGATGTCGGTGACCCGCAGGCCGGTGCCGAGCAGGTCGGCCCTCAGGTTCAGCGAGAACTGGCGCACGAAGGCCTTGGTGCCGCCGTAGACGTTGCCGCCGGGATAGGGCCATTCGCCGGCGATGGACCCCAGGTTCACGACATGGCCGCGCCGGCGCTGCGTCATGCCCGGCAGCAGGGCGCGGGTCACGTACATCAGGCCCTTGATATTGGTGTCCACCATGCGCTCCCAATCCTCCAGGCTGGCCTGGTGGGCCGGCGCCAGGCCGAGCGCGAGACCGGCGTTGTTGACCAGCAGATCCACCTCCGCGAACTCCGCCGGCAGCGAGGCCACCGCGGCTTCCACGGCAGCGTTGTCGCGCACATCCAGCCCGACCAGGTGGGTGGGCACCGGCAGCGCGGCGGCCAGTTCGCGCAGGCGCTCGATGCGGCGCGCCGCCAGCACCAGGCGATGGCCGGAAGCGGCGAAGCGGCGGGCGATGGCGGCGCCGAAACCGCTGCTGGCGCCGGTAATGAAAACGATCATGAAGGGTCCGGTGACGTCGCAAAGCGCAAGGCTATGCGAATCGCGGCAAGGGGACCACCCGGCCGCCGGAACTCCGGCGGGCGGCGGCGCTCAAAACGGCATGGAACCCAGGCGCATCCAGATGCGGCGCAGCGCCGGCTGGCGCAAGCCGCCGGAAGCGATCTACGTCGGCCGCCCGACCATCTGGGGCAACCCCTGGGTCGTGGGCGGCCGGGCACACGGCGCGCTGGGACCGCAGGAGGCCCAGGCGAAGTACGAGCAGGCGCTGACGCGCGGCGAACTCAGGGACCGGCAGGGCAATGCCCTGATCGACCGCATCCGGGAGCTGGAAGGCCATGATCTCGCCTGCTGGTGCGCGCCCGGCCAGGCCTGCCACGCGGACGTGCTGCTGCGCTACGCCAACACGCCGCGCTGAAGGCTCAGGCCGGGGCCTCGGGATCGTTCTTGCGAACCCCGCGCAGGTTGAGCGCGAACAGGCCGAACTGCAGCAGGATCAGCGCCCAGGCCTGGGTGTGCCAGCCCCAGATTACCCAGAGCAGGTTGCTGAGCGCGAAGCACCAGAAACCCCAGCTGCGCCGGCCCCGCTGCTGCGAGCCCACCAGCCAGGCGGCCAGCAGGGTCACCAGCATCGCGGGCCACTGCAGGGCACCGAGCATCCCGTCCATGGGCGGCATTCTCCTTGGCGTGAAATGTCAAAGGCCGGCGGCGGTACCGGTCAATCGGGCACCGCCGGTCCGGAGCGATAATGGAAGCTCCTGCCGGAACCGCACATGAACGTCCTCTGCCTGCTGCCCGCCGCCGACTACGACCCGACCGAGGCCGCCACCAGCTGGCACGCCCTGACCCGGGCCGGGCACGCCGTGAGCTTCGCCACCCCCGGCGGCCAGCCGGCGCATGCCGACCTGCGCCTCACCGACACCGGCTTCGGCCTGTTCAACGCGATCTTCATGACGCGCCGGCCGGACCTGGACCTGTACCGGCAGATGGCGGCCTCGCCGGCCTTTCGCGCCCCGCTGTCCTATGCGCAGGTGAACCCGGCGGATTCCGGGGCGCTGCTGATCCCCGGCGGCCATGCCGCCGGCATGCGCTCGATGCTCGAATCCGCCGACGCGCAGGCGATCTGCACGCACTTCTTCACCGCCGGCAAGCCGGTGGCCGCGGTCTGCCATGGCGTGCTGCTGCCGGCGCGCAGCATCGACCCGGCCACCGGCCGCTCGGTGCTGCACGGCCGCCGCACCACGGCCCTGCCGGCGACGCTGGAACTGGGAGCCTGGGCGCTGACCGCCGCCTGGCTGGGGCGCTACTACCGCACCTACCCGCAGACCGTGCAGGCCGAGGTGACCGCCGCCTTGGCGCGGCCCGGCGATTTCGACGCCGGCCCGCTGCTGCCGGTCCGCGACAGCGCAGAGAACCACGGCGCCGGCTTCATCGTGCGCGACGGCCGTTATCTCTCTGCGCGCTGGCCGGGCGATTGCCACCGCTTCGCCGCCGCCTTCGTGGAGATGGTGGCGGAGGCCGGCTGAGCCGACTCCCTCAATTCTTCTTCAGGCTGCAGCTGGTGTTGTGGAAGCGGCCGCCGTTCATGTTCAGGCCGATGCGCGGCCCCGGCAGCAGCCTGGCACTGGCCGGCTCCAGCGGGCCGGAGCTGAAGTCGATCGCACCATCCTTCTCCAGCCGGTACTCGCCTGCGCCCTTGCCGCTGCGGTAACGGCCGCCATCCTGGATGACGATGTCCATGAACAGGTAATTGCCGGAGCTGTAGCAGGGATAGGTTCCTGGCACGAGGCGGTCCTCCGTCTGCGGGCTGGCGCCCGCGGGGCGCAGCATCCAGACCAGGTAGCTGCGCTGGCTGCCGTCCGCGAACCCGACCTTGCACATGCCGTTGTCCAGGGCCACCACCGTGCCCACCCGGTCGCTGCGATCCGCGACCTGGATGCCGGGGATGCAATCCGCGTTCGTCTTGAACTCGGCAGCCTGCGCCTGCCCGGCCAGCAGGAACAGCGGTGCCGCGAACCACCCACGAGCCGGTGCTTTCATGTCGGGCCTCCCCAGGCTGCATCCGAGTATACGCGCGGGTGCCGGCCCCACCGCCCCCCAATCAGGTTGCGCGCCGGGCGCATACACTGGCCCGCGATACTCCCGGGCACGGAGGCCGGTCATGAGCATCCAGTTCAACCACACCATCGTCTGGTGCGCCGACCGGCAGAAGTCGGCGGATTTCCTCACCGGCATGCTGGGCCTGCCGCCGGCGGTGCCCTTCGGCCCCTTCCTGGTGGTGAAGCTGGACAACGCCGTGTCGGTGGATTTCTACCAGATGGAAGGACCGGTGCAGCTGCAGCACTACGCCTACCTGGTCAGCGAAGACGCCTTCGACGCGATCTTCGCCCGCATACGCGAGCGGCAGCTTCCGTACTGGGCCGATCCCGGCAAGACGCAGCCCGGGGAGATCTACCGCCACTTCGGCGGACGCGGCCTGTACTTCGACGACCCCGACGGCCACCTGCTGGAAGCGATGACCAGGCCTTACGGGCACAGCATGCCCGGCTAGCCCGCGGCAGCAGCGGCGAACGGCCCGCTTCCGGCTACTGCCGCACGCGCCCGCCGTGTGCCTCGCCACGCCAGGCGCCGGTCTCCATGCCGCGCGATTCGATGAACTCCTTGAACCGCTTCAGGTCTCCCGAAACGCTGTGGGCCGGTACGCCCACGAAGGTACCGGCCTTCTCCACGACGGTTTCAGGCTCCACCTCCATGGCCAGCAGCACGCGCGTATGCGCCTCGTCGATCTTGTCGAAACGCACGCGCCCGGCATTGCCCTTGCCGCTGATGCTGCGCCAGGAGATGCCCTGGTCCGGCACCTGCTCGACGATCTCCGCATCCCACTCCAGGTCCTTGCCTGCCACCTTGGCGCGCCAATGCAGGTGGGTATCGTCGAGCTGGCGCACCTCCTCCACGCCCTCCATGAACCGGGGAAACTCCTCGAACTGCGTCCACTGGTTGTAGACGGCGCGCAGCGGCGCGGCGACTTCGATGCTCTTCTCGATGGCTTTCTGCATGATGCCCTCCTGGAATGGTTGCAGGGTGCGGTGGGCATGACGCTGCATCCGCACCGCGCCGGACAGGCCGCAAGCCGCGTGCCCGCGATCCCGGATGAACTTGCGGCGGGCGACGCCGTCCCATCCCTACGGCGGCTGCAGCAAGCACGCGCCGGCCCGCAAGGAACGCCATGAAAGCCCTGATCCTCAACTGCAGCCTGAAACCGCGCCCCGAAGTCTCCAACACCGAGGCCTTGTCCGGCGTGGTGGCCGCGGAGCTGCGCCGGCTCGGCGTGGAGACCGAACTGTTGCGGGTCACCGACTACCGCCTGAAGCATGGGGTGATGACCGACATGGGTGAGGGCGATCAATGGCCGGAGCTCCACGCCAGGGTGGAGGAGGCCGGCATCCTGCTGATGGCCAGCCCTACCTGGCTCGGCCGCCCCAGCAGCGTCGCCCAGCAGGTCCTGGAGCGCATGGATGCGATGATCAGCGAGAAGCGCGGCGAGCTGCCGGTGGCCTACGGCAAGGTTGCGGGCGTGGTCTGCACCGGCAACGAGGACGGCGCTCATCACGTCATCAGTGAAATCTGCGGCGCGCTGATCGACATCGGCTACACGATCCCGCCGCAGGCCTGGACGTACTGGAACAAAGGTCCGGGCCCCGGCCAGGAATACCTGCAGACGGACTACCGCCATGACTGGTCGGAGAAGACCGGCCGTCAGGCGGCACGCAACCTCGTGGCGGTGGCAGCGGCGCTGCAGTCGGCCAGGTTCAGCTACGACACCTGAGCGCGGGCTCCGCGCTACAGTGGGCGCGATATCGCCCGCGGCGGAGGCCCGGCCATGTGCAGGAACATCAAGACGCTGTTCAACTTCGATCCGCCGGCCACCGACGAGGAGATCCGCGCGGCCTCGCTGCAGTTCGTCCGCAAGCTCAGCGGCTTCAACAAGCCCTCGAAGCTCAACGAGGCCGCCTTCAACCTGGCGCTGGACCAGGTCAACGAAGCGGCGGCGCTGCTGATCCGCTCGCTGGTGACGCTGGCGCCGCCGCGGGACCGCGAGGTGGAGAAGGCTCGCGCCATCGCGGCCTCGGCCAGGCGCTTCGGGAAAGCCTAGCCGCTCCGTGCCCGCCGCAGGGCAAACAGGCGCGTCAGCCCCAGCACGCCCACCGCCGTCGCCAGCGCCGCCGCGAACGCCAGCGGAATGCCCGCGCGCGGCAGGGCCAGCGCCAGCACGCTGCAGAATGCGGCGAAGGACCAGTAGCCCAGCACCATGCCGCGCAGCATCAGCACGGCGAATCCGGCCCCCTGGTAGTGGTGCGAGAACATCGCCAGCACCGAGGCCATCACCGGAAACATCGCGAAGAGCCCGCTGAGCTGCGGTCCCATGCGCGCGGAAAAGTGCGTGACCAGCAGCACCAGCAGCGCGGAAGCGATCATGCGCAGCGGGATGTCGGCGCGCGAGGCCGGCCGGACCGCGGCGGCGGTCAGCGGCGGCGCCTGCGGATACAGCCGCGGCGCCAGCAGCAGCGCCAGCGCCGCCGCCGCGGCGGCCAGCGGCAAGCCTGGAGACCATAGCGCCAGCAACGCCACGGCCATGAAGTAGCAGGCGAAGCCGGCCAGCGAGGCCAGCGGCCAGGCATGGCGCGTGGCCACCCAGGCATAGGGCAGCCCGAAGGCCAGGATGCAGAGCACGGCCGAGACCGTGGCCGTGGCCGCCTGCGCCGCGAACTGCGGGCCCTGTTCCAGGGAGACGAAGAACAGGATCGGCGCGGACACCACCGGAAAGGCGGAGAGCCAGCCGGCAAGGCTCGCCCCCCAGCGGCGGCCGGCCAGCGTGACCAGTGCGATCAGCGAGGGAACGAGCGCGAGCTTGAGGAACAGCAGGACGCTCATCGGAGGCGGCAGCGGCGGAAGGGGCGCCATTCTAAGGCGCGCTTCGCCGCCTCCGCCCCGCCCTACTTGCGCCCCGCCTTCTTCTTCGGCGTCATCGCCTGCAGCGCCATCTCGCCGACGAACATGCGCAGGATGAAACGCTCGGCCTGCTCCCGGATCTCGTCGCGGCGCTGCGGCTGCTCGAGGTATTCCATGGAGAAGAAGGTCATCTGCTGGATGATCTGGCGGCCGATCTCCTGCATGGAGACAGCGTCGGTCATGGGCGCATCGAGCATCTGCTGGATGTCCTCGACCATGTCGCGCGCGAAATCGTCCAGCAGCTTGCGGACGGCGGCGCGCATCCGGGGCGAGCTGCCGTTGAGTTCGCGGATGCCGACGACGTAGGCGGTGGGGTGCTCGGTGACGTAGTCCAGCACCAGGCCCACGGTCGCGCGGATGGCCTCGCGGCCGCTGGGAACGATGGCACCGTCGGCGGAGACGATGGGGCCCTTGCGCGCGCGCACCAGGCTCAGGCGCCGCTCGCGCAGGCCGCTGCGCAGGCCGCTGCTCATCATGTCCACCGCGGCCAGGCCGAGATCGTCGAAATCCCTGAAGTGGCGGTAGAAGGCATTGGGGGCCAGGCCCGCGCAACGCGTGACCTCGCGCAGGCCCAGCGAGGCCAGGCTGCGGGTGGTGGAAGCCAGCTCCAGCGCGGCCTCGATCAGCTTCTGGCGACCGCCGGTCCCGCGCCCCATGACGCTGCCGCGCTCCGTGGTTTCGACAATATCTTCCGTCATGTCAGCCATTTGAGCCTTGCTGCCAGGGTGTGGTGGCGGAGGGGATATTGACATGAATGTGGACACTCGTCTACTTTTTGTGGACGGTCGTACACATTCATAACGAACCACGTCACGAGGAGCAGCAGATGCAAACCGAACACTTCGACGTCCTGATCCTGGGCGCCGGCATCTCCGGGATCGGCGCCGCCTGCCACCTCGAGCGCCAATGCCCCGGCAAGACCTACGCGATCCTGGAGCGTCGCCAGAGCGTGGGCGGCACCTGGGACCTGTTCCGCTACCCGGGCATCCGCTCGGACTCCGACATGTTCACCTTCGGCTTCAACTTCCGCCCCTGGACGGAAGCCAAGGTATTGGCCGACGGCCCCTCGATCAAGGGCTACCTGAGCGAAACCGCGGCGCAGTACGGCGTGGACCGCCACATCCGCTTCGGCACCAAGGTGACCCACGCCTCCTGGTCCAGCGAGGAGCAGCGCTGGACGGTCACCGCCGAGACCGGCCCCGAGGGCAAGGTCCAGGTACTCAGCTGCGATTTCCTGATCGGCGCCACCGGCTACTACAACTACGACACGCCCTATCGTCCCGAATTCCCCGGCGAGAAGAGCTTCAAGGGCCAGATCATCCACCCGCAGCACTGGCCGGAAAACCTGGACTACGCCGGCAAGCGCGTGGTGGTGATCGGCTCCGGCGCCACGGCGATCACGCTGGTGCCGTCCATGGCCGGCAAGGCCGCGCACGTGACCATGCTGCAGCGCTCGCCGACCTACATCATGACGGTGCCGGCCATCGACCCGCTGTCGCCCAAGCTGCGCCGCTTCCTGCCGGAGATGCTGGTGTACCGCATCACGCGCACGCGCAACGTCGGCCTGCAGCGCATGCTCTACCAGGCCTCGCGCCGCGCCCCCAAGGCGGTCAAGCGCCTGCTGCTGGCGCAGGTCAAGGCCCAGCTGGGCGGCAAGGTGGACATGAAGCATTTCACGCCGTCCTACAACCCCTGGGACGAGCGCCTCTGCGTGGTGCCCAACGGCGACCTGTTCAAGGCGCTGAAGAAGGGCACGGCGTCCGTCGTCACCGACCACATCGAGACCTTCACCGCCAAGGGCATCAAGCTCAAGAGCGGCGAGGAGCTGGAGGCCGACATCATCATCACCGCCACCGGACTGAACGTGCAGCTGCTGGGCGGCGTGCAGGTGGAGGTCGACGGCGAGCGCTTCAAGCCCAAGGATCACCTCACCTACAAGGGCGTGCTGGTGGAAGGCGTGCCCAATGCCGCCATCATCATCGGCTACACCAACGCCTCCTGGACGCTGAAAGCCGACATCGCCAGCGAGTACATCTGCCGCGTGCTCAAGCATATGGACGCCAAGGGCTACGGCGCCGTGGTGCCGAAGTCCAACGGCGACAATGCGGTGGAAAGCGAGACGGTGATGGGCGGCCTGAGCTCGGGCTACATCCAGCGCGCCGCCGACAACCTGCCGCGCCAGGGCAGCAAGCGTCCCTGGAAGGTGGTGCACGACTACGTGCGCGACGTGCCGGTGCTGCGCTACTCGCCGATCGAGGACGGTGCCCTGCACTTCAGCGCGAAGACGGCGGGCAAGCCGGACGCCAAGGCGAAGAAGTCGGCGCGCAAGCCGCAGGCCGCCTGAAGCCCGCTTTCCGCCTGAAGCGGTGCAGGTCGGCGACCTGCACCGCTTTTTTTGCGTCCGCGATGCGGCTCAGGCGGCCCGCCGCGCCAGCTTCACGGCGTCGGCCCCGGCCGGGAAGCGCAGTTGCCCGGAGGCGTCGTTCGCCGCCCTCCATACCGCTTCCGCCACGTCGGTCTCCCGCGTCACCTCGCCGGCCTGTCCCAGCGCCGCGAACATCTCCTGCGCCAGCGGCAGATAGGGCTCCGTCACCAGTCCCGCCATGCGCTCGCCGCCGTTCGCGGCGAAGCGCGTGGTCGGCGCATAGCCGGGCTCGACCAGCTTCGCCGCCACCCCGAAAGGCGCCAGCTCCAGCGCCAGCGAGGCGGTGAAGCCCTCGATGGCCGTCTTGCTCGCCGTGTACACCGCGACCAGCGGCATCGGCGCCAGCGTCGCGCTGGAGGTCACGTTGATCACGGTGCCCGCGCGGCGTTCGCGCCAACGCGGCAGCAGCGCCTGGGTCATGGCGATGGTCCCGAAGGCATTGGTCTCGAAGACCTCGCGCACGGTCGCCATCGGCGTGGCCTCGAAGGCCCCGAACAGGCCGATGCCGGCGTTGTTGACCAGCACGTCGATCTCGCCGCACTGCCCGAGCAGCTCGGCGATGCTGCGCGGATCGGTCACGTCCAGCGCCAGCACGCGCATCCGCTCCGACCGCGGCAGCAGATCCGGCTGCGGCCGGCGCATGGTGGCGATGACCTGCCAGCCCTGTTCATGGAAATGGCGGGCGGTCTCCAGGCCGTAGCCGGAGGAACAGCCGGTGACGAGGACGGTTTTCATGGCACGGACTCCTTGGGGTTTCGGTAGGCGCCACGATATGCCGCTTCATCAGGACGATCGATAATTGATCGTCCATGTTTTGTTCGCTACTGTCCTGACATGAGCGATCCGCTGTCCGACATCATCTCCCTGTTCCGCCCGCGCGCCGTCTTCGCCAAGGGCATCAGCGGCGCGGGCGCCTGGGGCGTGCGCTACTCCGATTTCGGCCAGCCGAGCTTCTGCGTGGTGCTGGAAGGCCGCTGCCGGCTGGCGGTGGACGGCCGGCCCGCGGTGACGCTGGAGCGCGGCGACTTCGTGCTGCTGCCGGCCACGCCGGGATTCGTGCTGTCCGGCTTCGAACCGGTGACGCCGACGGCCATGGACCCGAAGCTGGCGCCCATGCCCCAGGGCGACGTGCGGCATGGCCGCCGCGGCGGCCGCCCGGATGCGCGCCTGCTGGGCGGCTACTTCGCCTTCGAATCGCCCGATGCGGCCCTGCTGGCCTCGCTGCTGCCGGCCCTGGTCCACGTGCGTGGCGCCGCCCGGCTCTCCACGCTGGTGCAACTGGTCGCCGAGGAAGCGCGCCAGCAGCAATCCGGCCGCGACCTGGTGCTGGCGCGGCTGGTGGAACTGCTGCTGATCGAGGCGCTGCGCCTGAGTTCCGCCGAGGGCGCGTCCCCTGGCATCCTGCGCGGGCTCTCCGATCCGCGCGTCGCGCAGGCCCTGCGGCAGATGCATGCCGCGCCTTCCCGCCCCTGGACGATGGACCAGCTCGCGAAGAAGGCCAGCCTGTCGCGCTCGGCCTTCTACGGACGCTTCACCCGCGCCGTGGGCCTGCCGCCGATGGAGTACCTGCTGGCCTGGCGCATGACCCTGGCCCGGGACCTGCTGCGCCGGCAGGAACTGGCGCTGTCGGAGGTGGCGGAGCGCGTCGGCTACGGCTCCGCGAGCGCCTTCAGCACCGCCTTCAGCCGTCACGCGGGGCTGCCGCCGGGCCGCTTCGCGCGGGCGGCGGCGGCCTGACGCCGCCGCTCCACATTCCAAGAAACCACTTTCCGATCAATGGATTGACGGCATTCCAGCCGCCTGGAACGCGGGTCCCTTTGCACACTAATGCACATGCGTGTACATTAAAAACACGGCATGAAACCCGCCCCTGCGGCGGCCCTCGGAGGGGACATGCCCTACCCACGCAACGTCACACACATGCGAAGGATCAGAACATGAGCGCAGCTATTTCCTGGGACCCCTACAACGCGGACCTCGCCAAGGACCCGTACCCCACCTACAAGCGGCTGCGTGAGGAATCGCCGCTGTACTACAACGCGGAGCATGACTTCTACGCGATCAGCCGCTTCGCGGACGTCGAGAGCACGCTGCGCGACAAGGACCTGTTCAGCTCCGCGCACGGCGACATCTTGGAGTTCATCAAGGCCCGCTCGGTGATGCCCGATTCCGTGTTCATCCACCAGGACCCGCCGAAGCACACCGCCTACCGCGCGCTGATGCAGCGCATTATCACGCCCAAGCGCATGCACGCAGTGGAACAGGACATCCGCAAGCTCTGCGCGCGCAGCCTCGACCCGCTGATCGGCGGCGACCGGCTCGACTTCATCGCCAACCTCGGCGCGGAAATGCCGATGCGCGCGGTCAGCATGCTGCTGGGCATCCCCGAGAAGGACCAGGAAGCGATCCGCCAGTCGGTGGACGACCGCATCCGCACCGAGGCCGGAAAGCCGATCGACATCGCCGCACAGCAGCAGCTCCAGCAGGAAGCGCTGTCCGGCTTCGACGAGTACATCGCCTGGCGCGAGAAGAACCCGTCGGACGACATGATGACGGAACTGCTGCAGTCCGAGTTCAAGGACCCGCAGGGCGTCACCCGCAAGCTGACGCGCGAGGAGATCAGCAACATCGTCAACGTCGTCGCCGGCGCCGGCAACGAAACCACCAACCGCCTGATCGGCTGGATGGGCAAGACCTTGTCGCAGCACCCCGACCAGCGCCGCGAAGTCGCCCGCAACCTGGCCCTGGTGCCGCAGACGGTGGAAGAAGTGCTGCGCTTCGAGCCGCCCGGCCCGTTCGTGGCGCGCGAGGTGATGCGCGACATCGAACTGCACGGCCGCAAGGTGCCCAAGGGTGCGGTCATGCTGATGCTGGTCGCCGCCGCCAACCGCGACGAGTCCCGCTTCGTCAACGGCGACAGCTTCAACATCCACCGCGAGGCGCGCCCGCACATGACCTTCGGCCAGGGCATCCACGTCTGCATCGGCGCGCCGCTGGCGCGCCTGGAAGGCCGCGTCGCGCTGGAGGAGATCCTCAAGCGCTTCCCGGACTGGGAAGTGGACCTGGACAATGCCGTGCTGTCCTCCACCTCCACCGTGCGCGGCTGGGACAGCCTGCCGGCCTGGATCGGCTCCCGGCCGAAGAACGCCACCGTCAGCATCCCCAAGCCCGCCGCCGCGGAAGCCGCGCCCGCGCCGGCCGCCGCGTCCGGCGAGGTGACGCTGGAAGGCACCTGGAACGTCGTGGTCAAGGGGCCCACCGGCCCGCAGCCGGCCACCCTGGTGCTGGAGAAGAGCGGCGACACCTACACCGGCTCGCAGAGCGGCCAGGGCTCCACCACGCCCATCGCCGACTTCAAGCTCACCGGCAACAAGGTCTACTGGGTCAACCACGTCACCAAGCCGATGAAGATCAAGGTAGAGTTCACCGGAGAACTCAACGGCAACGTGCTCAGCGGCAAGGCCAAGGCCGGCTTCATGGGTTCCTATCCCTTCACCGCAACCAAGGCCTGATCCACGCCATGCCGAAGATCCTCTTCATCGAACACAACGGCAAAGAACATCTCGTCGACGCCGAAGACGGCAAGAGCGTGATGCAGACCGCCGTCGAGAACATGGTGCCCGGCATCGTCGGCGACTGCGGCGGCGCCTGCTCCTGCGCCACCTGCCATGGCTACGTGGATCCGGCCTGGCAGGACAAGATTCCGCCCAAGGGCGAAACCGAGGAGATGATGCTGGACGGCGCCATGAACGTGGAGCCGAACAGCCGCCTGACCTGCCAGATCCTGATGAAGGCGGAACTGGACGGCCTGGTGGTGCGCCTGCCCGCCTCGCAGTTCTGAGGCGCGGCCCGTGGGCGGGGACAGGCGTCCCCGCCCACGGGCATACTGCCGCTCCCAGCAACGACCGTGATGGCATGAGGGAACCCAGCAAGCCCGCCGCGCGCAAGCCGCGCATCCGCAACCCCGTGCAGACCCGCGCGCGCCTGCTGCGGGCGACCGTGGAACTGCTGGCGCGCAAGGGGCCCGACGGACTGTCGATCAAGGAAGCGGCGGAGCTGGCCGAAGTCAGCCGCGGCGTGGCCTACCAGCACTTCGAGGACCGCGAGCACCTGCTGCGCGAGGCCAAGGGCTGGATCACCGAGCGCCTGATCGAATCCATGCAGAACAGCGGCGTGGCCGTGGCCGACGACGTGCTGCTGCACACGGCCCGGCTGGTGCTCAAGAACCGCGACGCCGCCACCCTGCTGATCTCCGACGCCATCGCCGGCCGCGACCTTTCGCCGGAGCACCCGATCAACCGGCTGCTGCGCCTGTCGCTGGAACGGCTCAAGAGCGCCGGCGAAGCACGCGCCGACATCGACACCGACATGCTGTCGTACATCTTCCTGGGCATGACCTCCACGCTGGTGATGCTGAGCCGCATCCCCGGCAGCGATCCCGAGGCACTGGCCCAGCGCTTCACCCGCGAACTCTCGGCCTTCATGCGCCAGGGTATCTTCTCGCCGTCCGCTTCCCTGTCGCTGGCGCCGCGCTAGGCTGCTGCCGGCTTTGCCGCGCCGCGCGCTAAGCTGCGGCGATGGACTCCCTGATCGCCGCTGCCGCACGCGCCCTCGCCGCCGGCGATGCCCTGGGCGCGCTCAAGCGCGTGGCCCTGCGCGAAGACCCGCCGGCCCTGGCGCTGCGCGGCATCGCCATGGCCCAGCTGGGCGAGCATGCGCGGGCCCGCGAGCTGCTGCGCCGGGCGATCCGCGGCTTCGGTGCGCAGGAGGAACTGGCCCGGGCGCGCTGCATCGTCGCCGAGGCCGAGGTGGCGCTCGCGATGCGCGACTTCCACGAACCTCCGCGCTTGCTGGAAAGAGCCGCCGCCGTGCTCGAAGCGCGCGCCGACCGCCACAACTTCCTGCAGGCGCGCCTGATCGCGGTGCGCCGCCTGCTGCTGCTCGGACGCCTCGACGAGGCCGCCGCCGCGCTGTCACGGCTCGACGGCCAGGGCCTGCCGCCGGCGCTGCTCGCGGTCGCCGAGATGGCCGCGGCGGAGCTGGCGCTGCGCTCGCTGCGCACCGGCGCGGCGCAGGCGTCGCTGGTCCGTGCCCGCGCCGCCGCCGGGCGCGCCGGCGTTCCGGCCCTGCTGGCCGAGGCCGCCGAGGCGCAGGCCGCGCTGGAGCGTCCGGCCGCGCGGCGCGTCGACGGCGGCCGCGAACAACCGATGCGCCTGCACGAGGTGGAGGCCCTGCTGTCCTCCGACAGCCTGGTGATCGATGCCTGCCGGCGCGGCATCGCCGCGGGCGAGCACTGGCTGCCGCTGGCGCGCCGCCCGGTCCTGTTCGCGCTGGCGTTGGCGCTGGCCCAGGCCTGGCCCGGCGACGCGGACCGCCATGAGCTGATCGCGCGGGCCTTCAGCACGAAGCGCCCCGACGAATCGCACCGCGCGCGCTTGCGCGTCGAGATCGGGCGCCTGCGCGCCCTGGCGGCGCCGCTGCTGCGCATCGAGGCCAGCCCGCGCGGCTTCCTGCTGCGGCCACTGGAAGGACGCGGCGTCGCCCTGCTGGCGCCCCCCATCGACGGCGAGCAGGCCTCGCTGCTGGCCATCCTCGCCGACGGCGCCGCCTGGCCCACCTCGGCCCTGGCGCTGGCCCTCGGCGCCAGCCAGCGCACGGTGCAGCGCGCGCTCGCGGAACTGGAGGCCGGGGGACGGGTGCGCTCCATCGGCAAGGCGCGTTCGCAGCGCTGGCTGGCCCCGCCGCTGACCGGAATCACGACGAACTTGTTACTCCCGGTCCTGCTGCCGCAGGGGTAGATTGCTCCCCATGGCGCTACCGCGGCGCCGGCAGAACAGGAGTTCCGCATGAGCAGCACCCGCCAGGCAGCAAGCAGCATCCCGACGCAAGCCGTGCACACGGCCGAGATCGTGCGCGAGTACGGCCCCTTCGAGGGGTCCGCGATGGTCGCCGGCGTGACCCATGACGGGCGGCACGTCTGGGCGGCCACGGGCGATCGGTTGATCGCCGTCGATCCGCAGAGCGGACAGATCGCCCGGACGCTGCCGTGCAGCGGCGACGCCGGCACGGCCTTCGACGGCAGGCACCTCTACCAGATCGCCGAGGCGCGCATCGACAAGATCGACCCGGCCACCGGCAAGATCCTGTCCTCGATCCCGGCGCCCGGCCACGGCGCCGACTCCGGCATGGCCTGGGCGGAGGGCAGCCTCTGGGTGGGCCAGTACCGCGAGCGCAAGATCCACCAGATCGACCCCGACACCGGTGCCATCCTGCGTACCATCGAGTCCAACCGCTTCGTCACCGGCGTGACCTGGGTCGACGGCGAGCTGTGGCACGGCACCTGGGAGGGTGACGACAGCGACATCCGCCGCATCGATCCCGGCAGCGGCGCCGTGCTGGAGCGCCTGCAGATGCCAAGCGGCACCGCCGTCAGCGGCCTGGAATCGGACGGCGCCGAGCTCTTCTACTGCGGCGGCGGCCCGAGCGGCAAGATCCGCGCCGTGCGGCGGCCCCACAAGCCCCGCTAGACCTCCCCCGATCCGACTGATCGCGTGCTGCCTGCGGGCAGCGCCGCAGGACCGATTCATCCCGAGAAAGGCTCTTGGAGCCAAGGAGCAGCACATGAACATCGCCGTTTCCGGAACCCCCTTCACCCCGCACCCGGTCGTCTCCCGCGAGCAATGGCTGGCCGAGCGCCTCGGCCTGCTGCAGCGCGAGAAGGAGATGTCGCGCCTGCGCGACGAACTGGCCCGCGCGCGCCGCACGCTGCCCTGGGTGCGCGTGACGCAGGACTACGTCTTCGACACCCCCGAGGGCCCGCGCCGCCTCGGCGAGCTGTTCGAAGGCCGCCGCCAGCTCGTGGTGCAGCACTTCATGCTGGCGCCGGGCGCGGAGCAAGGCTGCACCGGCTGCTCCTTCATGGCCGACCACATCGACGGCACGCTGCCGCATCTGCAGCAGCGCGACATCACGCTGCTGGCGGTGTCGCGCGCGCCGCTGGCCGAGATCGAGCGCTTCCGCGCACGCATGGGCTGGAGGTTCCGCTGGGTGTCGTCGCAGGGCAGCAGCTTCAACTACGACTTCGGCGTCAGCTTCACGCCGGAGGCGCGTGCCGGCGGCGAGGCCCGCTACAACTACGGCTCGGAGAACTTCCAGGGAGCGGACGCGCCGGGCATCAGCGTGTTCTTCAAGGACGACGCCGGCCAGGTCTTCCACACCTACTCCACCTACGGCCGCGGCGTGGAGCTGATGATGGGAACCTACGAGCTCATCGACATCACGCCCCGCGGCCGGGACGAAGCCGCGCTGCCCTACCCGATGGCCTGGGTGAAGCACCACGATCGCTACGCGCAGCAGGAGCCGCTGAAGGCGGGCTGCTGCCACGACAAGGCCTGAGCGGATGCACCGGCAGACCTAGCCATGGACAGCCTATGGCCGTGGCTGGCAGTCGCCGGACTTGGCGTCCTGCACGGCCTGAACCCCGCCGGCGGCTGGATGCTCGCCGCCGCCTGGGGGCGGCAGGAAGGCGGCCGGGCCCGCGTATGGCAGGCCCTGCCGCCGCTCGCACTCGGCCATGCCGCATCGGCGGCCATCCTCGCCTGGCTGCTCGCGCAGGGCCTGGCGCCGGATCGCGGGCTGTTTCGCCTGATGGCCGCCGGGCTGCTGGGCGCCACCGCCCTGCACTGCCTGCTGCACGGCGCGCAGCGGCACCATGCCCTCTGCCGCGACGCCGGTCCGGCGGGCATGGCGCTCTGGTCCTTCCTGATGGCTTCGGCCCAGGGCGCCGGCCTGATGCTGGTGCCGGCGCTGGCGCCGATGTGCCTGGGCGGCGGCACGAGCCTGTCCGCGGCGCCGCTGTCATCGCTGTCACCGCTGCTGGCCCTGGCCCTGCACCTGGCGGCGATGCTGCTCACCACCGGGCTTCTCGCCAGCGGAGCCTGCCGTGCCCTGGCGCGGCAGACGCACCTGGCCGGCGGCCGAGCCTGGCCGGCACTGCTGGTCGGCACCGCCCTGCTGCTGGGGCTATCGCCCTAGGGAAGCCCTGAACAAGTGACCGTTCGCCCTGAAGTCCCGAGCCTGTCGAAGGATTCAAGGGTGGACGGCAACTTTGACCAGCGGCGAGAAAGATCCGCCCCCGCTTCGGCAGGCTCGGCAAGAACAGACTTCTTCAGCGCCTCCCTAGCGGCTGGCGCGGCGGCGCTTCTCCAGCCACGCCGCCGAGTGCCGCTGCCCCGCCTTGATCGACTGCCGGCGCAGCCAGCCGGAGACCTGCAGGGAAAAGAACGGCGTCACGATGTCCTCGCGCAGGCGCGTGAGCCGGGAGCTCGCGATCATCCAGCGGCCATCCTGCTTCTTGTAGGTCTCGTGGTAGTGGCCATGGCCGCGAAAGCCCAGCCCCGGCGCGAAGCGGATCAGGTCCTCCAGCATCCAGATGCCGCGCGCAGCCGTCTCCGAGAGCAGCTCGATCTCCGGCGCATGCACCATGTGCACCGTGGTCCGCCGCGGGGCACCCAGGGTATCGCGGACGAAGGCGACGAACTCGTCCGCGCCCTGGAGGCGCGGACCGCCGGACTCCGAGGTGTCGCTGATGAAATCCTCGGTGAACAGCTCGCGCCAGGCGCTCCAGTCCTTCAGGTCCAGCAGGCGGCAGTAGCGCGCCTTGAGCTGGCGGATGGCCTCGATCTCGATCAGGGCGTCCATGCGTCCGGCCCGCTCAGTCCGGCCAGGCGCCGTTGGTCAGGCGCACGGCGTAGAAGCCGGTGGTCAGGTCGGTGTACCAGATCTCCTTGCGCTCCGGCACGAAGGCCGGGCTGGACACGGCGGAGTTGGTGGAGCCGGCCCGCCGCGACAGCGGCGCATTGAAGTAGGCCACCTCCTTCGGATGATGCGGATCGCGGATGTCGAACACGCGCAGGCCCGACAGCAGCATGCTGCAGGCCACGATCGGCGGATCGACACGCGTCGGCACGTTGCAGTAGTGCCCGGCATAGCCGCCGACGAACTGCTGCGCGCCCGGGTCGTCCGCGACCACGGGGCGGTTCTCGGGCTGGTGCACTTCCAGGCGCAGGTCGGAGATCACCTTCGGCTTCGTCTCGTCGCCGATATCGATGATGCGCGCCGCGCCCACGCGGATGCCGTTGGCCGCCGGCAGCTTGCTCTTGCCGTTGGTGGCGAACTCGTCCACCTCCACCAGGTACGGGTGGCCCTTGATGGTGATGGGGATCGCGTTCTGCGGGATGGTGATGTTGTCCCACCTCAGGCGGGAGACTTCCCGCACCTTCGGGAAGGGCTTGCGCGCCTGGATCTCCGACACGTCGAGGATGATCAGCGAGGGATATCCCTCGCCGGCACCGACGAAATCCTCCAGCGTGGTGCTGCCGCTGGCGATGTAGGCCCGGTTGCCGTCGTCGCTGATCGACAGGCCATGCGACGAGATCGGGATGATGCTCAGCGGCAGGGTAAGCGAGGGATTGGAGATGTCCACCGCGGTCAGCGTGGGGGCGGCATTGGACGCGGAATAGAAGGTCATGCCGTCCGGCGCCATGCCGCTCTCGTGCCCCAGCACGCCCACCGGCAGCGAGGACTTCAGCACGGGATTGCGGCAATCCTCCTTCAGGTCGTACACGTCCACCACGCCGGGGCCGAAGATGATGTTGCCCAGCACCGCCGCCAGCACGCCGCGCTCCTGGCTGAGCACCAGCGACTCGTGCGGCGACAGCATGGCCGGCGTGAGCAGGCGCTGGCTGCGCACCGGCCTGGCGGGGTCGCTCATGTCGAGCACCACCACGCCGAGCTCGCCCGCCAGCACGCTCTCGGGGAACAGGCGAGTGCTGTCGTAGTAGGCGCACTCGCGGCCGCTGGCATCGACGTAGCGCAGCACCTTGAAGCCGGCCACCGACACCGCCGAATCCGGATTGATGTGCTGCCCGACCAGTTCGGCGTTGCAGCTGAAGCCGGCGGCGGCGCGTCCGCTGGCATGGTCCTCCGCCGTCACGCGCCCCTGCAGATCCGTCTCCGGGCGCGAGCCCGGGCCGCAGGCCGCCTTGGGCGTAGCCGACGAGACCCGGGCCTGGCCTTGCGGTGCCGTGGAACTGCCGCAGGCGCCCACCACCAGCGACAGGGCCACCGCCGTGGCCGACAGGATGCGATTCATGCGAGTTCTCCCCCTCACGGCATCGTGGCTGCCGGTCTGTCGCCTCCCTGCGGGCGGCCCTGGCAGTCTGCCACCGAGGCTAACGCAACTCCGCGGCGGCCGGACCCGCCGCGCATCGGCTCTGCGCGCAGGGACAAGAATCAGGCTGCCGGCTTGCCGCTTCGCTGTCACAATAGCGGCGTTGATGAACGCCCCCACGCAGGAATCCCCCGCCGTCCGTGCCAGCCCAGGCAGCCCGGTCCCCACGCACCCGCTGCGTGGTGTGCTGCTGATCATGCTGGGCGTATTCGTGTTCGCCTGCCTGGACAACACCACCAAGTATCTCGTCACCCGCTACGAGGTGCCGCTGGTGGTGGCGATCCGCTACATCGTCAACTGCCTGCTGATGGTGGTGCTGCTCACGCCCAGCCACGGCCGGAAGCTGGTGCAGACACAGCGCACCGGGCTGGTGCTGCTGCGCGGCGTCTGCCTGGCGGCGGCCTCCCTGGTGCTTGGCCTGGCCCTGCAGCGCATGCCGGTCGCCGAGATGACCTCCATCGTGTTCCTGTCCCCGATCCTGGTGATGCTGGTGGCGGGACGCCTGCTCGGGGAGCAGGTCGGAGCCGTGGGCTGGGTCGCGGCTTTCTTCGGCTTCGTCGGCATCCTGCTGATCGCACACCCTGGCGGTGGCCTGGACCCGGTCGGCACCGGCCTGGCGCTCTGCGGCGTCGCCGTGACCGCCGCCTACCAGCTGCTGTCACGCATCCTGGCCACCACCGAGCACACCGTGCCGATGTTGTTCTACACCGCGCTGGTCGGCAGCCTGGTGTTCGGCAGCCTGCTGCCCTGGACGCTGGGTGGGCCGGCGCCCACGTCGCTGGAGCTGCTGCTGTTCCTCTGCACCGGCGTGTTCGGCGGCCTGGGCCACTACCTCTTCACCGCCGCCCATCGCCACGCCCCGGCCTCCCTGCTGGCACCGATGATGTACGCGCAGCTGGTCTGGGCCGGCCTGCTCGGCTGGGTGGTGTTCGGCCACGTGCCCGGTACCTCCGCCATCCTCGGCATGTGCATCATCGCCGCCTCCGGCATCCTCGTGGCCCTCAAGTCCCGTTTCACGCGGCAGGCGATGACCGAGCCGGCGGAGTGACCCGCCGGCGCTAGCTCCCGCGGCCCACATCCAGCACCGTCAGCACGGTGTCGCGCCCGGCGATCTCGCAGGCGATCCGCTGTCCCTTGCGCAAGCCGATCAGGGCAGCCCCCACCGGCGTCATGACCGACACGCGCCGCCGAGCGGGATCGGCCTCCGCCGGCATCACGATCCCGATGCCCTGCGTCGTGCCGCCGCTCTCGTCGCGGTAGGTGACGGAAGAACCGATCGCGACAACGTCCTCCGGCATCTGCCCGTCGGCGACCAGTTCCGCCCGGTCGATCTCCTCGAGCAGCCGCTGCGCGACCTCCGGCGCCTGGCCCAGCGATCTTTCGGCAATGCGGCGCAGAACACTTTCCATCGATTCCTCGATGAGCAGCGGCGGTGACTGGAGCGGATGGTCCATGGCGGTATTCCCGGAATTTGAACGGCAGGACGCGATGCCGCGCGCCGTCATGCGCGCAGCGTGTCGTCAGGAGAGTGGATGATCCGTCGGCCCCGGGCGGAAGACGCGCGTGAGCGCGCAGCCCGGGGCTGGCTAGCCTTCGAGCAGCGGCCCCCGATGGGGTTTGGCGCAGCAGAGGGACAGGAGATTCATGAGGCCATCATCGGTTGCGATGTAGGCGGTGTCAACCGGTTGTGAATGTCTGCTTTGTGCCAGATGCTGCCGTTCGAGAAGGACCGCTTTCGGAGCGCTCAACGCTCAGGCTAAGGGCTGAACCCGCTTTGGCCACTGTCCCCTCGATTTCAGTTAGGCCTCAGGCTCTACTTTTCCGGGTCAACTGCTCTGTACCTTGGCTGGAACCGCTGGCTAGACCGACTGCGCACGTACTTGCAGCCTAAAGTCCAAGCACAGAACGTCACTCCCGCTGTCCTTTGGTGGTGCAGGTGCATATTCAAAGGATTCTCGCGTAGAGGACACACGTAACCCAACGAACGTGGGCTTCAACTGCACTGTGTGGTAGTTCTGCATTGAACCTAGCTTGCCCTCGAGAGTGGCGGCAGGCCCTGACTGTATCTTGCCGGCGATGTGATACATGACGCGAAACTCCTTTACCCCTTCAGTTTCACCAAAGACATACAGATCAGTTGGCCTAGTTATATCGATGCCGAGCCTGCCTAGTTCTTCAGTGATTGCCCTTGGGAATGCTGTCGTAGCAGCGATACGCCACATCGTGCAAGCAGCACATTGGCACCCGTCGGCGGGATGGCCGGTTTGACGTCTGATCTTTTTCGAAGCGTTTAGATCAACCGCAATGCGCCAGTCGGAAAGTGGGATGGTCGGCCGAATGCGATTCAAGGAGACCTAAAGCCTAGCTTAAGCCGCGCGGCGCAGCCGCGTTGGCTTGAGGTGCTGGTTGGGCCTTAGCCAAGGCTGCCCGAGCGGCTCGCAACTCCAGAAGCACCTGGCGAAGTGCATATGAGGTAAAGACTGGGGTGAGACCGGCAAATACCGCAGCAATAATGACTTGAAGCATGTTCTGTGCAATGAATCCCGCCACTACAAGAGCTGTGGCGAAGAACAACTGAAGAAAAGCATTAAGCCAGAAGCTGAGCGGCGATCCGACGGACCGCTCTGACCACGCCACCGCATCTTGAAACAAACCTTTCAAGGTGCCCTCTCTTTGTCTGAGGCCCAACGTCTAGATTAAGCCACCCTGCGCAGCAGGGTCGGCTTGAAGCGATTGTTGGACCGGTCAGTTTGAAACGAGCAGCTCATCGCTATGCTTACTCATGGCGTGAACGGCGCAGCCAAGCACCCGATGAAACAGGTGCCCGTCGCCCTCGCCAGAGATCTCTACATGCTGATTGTCTTTCTCACTCTCCGGATGGTAGGCGACGACGACTCTCTCAGTGATAGACCCAAGTGAAACGTCGCAGCCGGTGCCGCTTTGAAACTCAGGCCAATGACGCATCTCTTCTGCTAAGTCTGTCGGCAGTGAGAAGTAGCCCCGAATGTGTATTACTCGTTTCATGAAGTCCGACGCCAAGCTTCAGTGGCGGCCTCGCCGAAGGCGAGGACGTCCACTGCAAGCACTTGTTGGGCACCAACACGCATCATTTCCAGAATGCCCACCATGGTTTCGCGGATTTGACGGCCTCGCCGCCCTGCGCAGGTTTCCTGCGAGACTTCAACTCCTCAATCTCTCTGGAGATTTGCTGCACAAGCTCTGGCGCTTCCTGATAGCTGTCGTTGCTCACGACACGCTCTAAAGCAGAGATTGCCTTCTCTAAATCTTCATCAAACTTCTTAATCGGCCACACATAGACGCGACCAAGCATGACGAACAGCGCTGCTGCAGCTCGGACGATGTCGGGAGATTCGACGGGATCTGCCGATATGCCCTCCAGCCAAGCGCTTCTCAGCTTGGTTTTGTCCATGAGATCGCCATACCAATCGGCAGCCCCGTCGTTGTCCCATGGGTCCAACGCCCACATCCCCATCATTTAGCTCCTAGTTGTCCTTGGTTCCCAACGCCCTAGCTTAAGCCGCGGGCCCGCCGAAGGCGGGACCGTCGGCTTGGAGCAATAGTTAGGCCCCGTTTTTTTGAAACCAAGAGAGTCCATGCTCATGTGTGATCCGTACCAAGCCCTCAAGACAGCGGTCATAGGAACTCCCACTCAAGGCGTTGAACCGAAGATGATACGCGTACCCCCTGTCATCTCTAACCTGATCGCTCAATAACTGATCGTGATGCGTAGGACTCCCATCAGGCTTCTGGACCGAGAAGTGAACACGTATAGCAACGGAGTTGTTAATGGGAGATCCATAGGTGCTACCACGTCTGTGAAAGTATATGCAGGCATCTAGCTCGACACCCCTACGAACCCAAACACGACTGCGGCTCTTGGTCCTAATAAATCCCAGTGGCGCCACGCGCTCTGTGAAATCACAGCACATTCGTTCCATGCCAGCTTTCACAACTGCGGAGCTTGTTATTGCAGCGTCGTCCATAGGCCTAACGCCTAGATTAAGCCGCGCGACGCAGCCGCGTCGGCTTGAAGCACTGGTTGGGCCTCTACTAACCCGTTATCTACAGCATACCTTTCGATCCTCTCCCCAAGTCGGCTGAATTTCTCCCAGTACGCTTTGTCAATTGCGTCGAGGCTTGGCGGTAGCTCCGGCCAAAGTGAACGTATGAGTTGCCGACGTTCTACAGTGTCTTCAGGGACAGACTTTTGCCCAAAGATAACTACTTTTGCTTGCTCTAAGAGCGATAGTGCATCGGTTGCACCTATTTCCATCAAGGCTTCTACCGTAAGTAGATACAGAGAGCCTGAGCTGTTGTAGAAATACTGATCAAAGCCTCCGTTGTAAACTTCACCCTCAAGAATATTGAGCGCCCAGTACTTCTGCTCGGTCTGGTTGAGCGCGCCAAGGCCACCCGCCTCTCCGTAGATACGATGATGCAGAGACCGCCACAGCGCTCGGAAGGTACAGGTTTTCTCCAGATCTTTTTCTCGAGCCCGATAATCCTTAGAGGCCTCTATGTTTTTCCGAATTCCACTTTTGCACGCCATGCACACGCCGCCAGTACGTTCCGCCGTGACGGGCAGTATCAATGCACCGCATTCTTTGCAGGGAACTTTACTCATGGATTCTGAAGGCCCAACGCCCAGGTTAAGCCGACGGCCGCGCCGGAGCGCAGCGGAGGGGCGGCCGATCGGCTTGAACCGTTGGTTGGGCCAGATACAGGCCCCAGCTACCGCTCAACATGGCTGCCGCTCCGATGTGTGGGCTTGCCCTCTGCATTAACGTACTCGCCGTCATTAAGTGCGCGACGCGCCGCCGCCTCAAGTACCGGCCTTGGCACGGGCGCCCCCAGAAGAAGAACTTCCTGTTGCCCGTTCTCAAACTCAACTGCCGCTTCAGCCGTGCCGTCTTCTCTCAGGCGCTGAATCTCAAAACGACTATCGCTTATGCGGCAGACGAACCACCATGTATTGCCGCTCATGTGTTTAGGCCCAACAGCTAATAGACGGACGCTTGTCGGCATATACAGAACTACGAACCCCATGGACCTTGTGTGCAAGCATCTGAAATTCCTGAGATCGTTCGACCGCCTGTCCGTTAAACAAATTGTTAGTCCGGGCGTAAAATCTGAGTGCCTATTCGGCATAACTATGCCGCCTCTCGGCTTGGCTACACAAGGCGGCGCACGGTGCCAGGTCGATGACCGTGGTCGCCCAAATTCAACAACCTGACGAGTGAATCAGGTCGGCTTAAATGGGCTGAGCGGCAGAGCTATGTCTTGAATGCCCGCTTTGCTGCCGACATTTGAGTCGCCACGACATCCGCTTCGGGCTGAAATCGGCCATTGCCCATCAGCACCCAGAATAAAAGGCCGAGCCCTCACGAGCCCGGCCTCACGGCGCCCCCCAAGCTCCACCTACAACGTCTTCAGGTACTCGATGATGGCCCTGCGCTCCTGGTCCGTGAGCACGGCCGTGAAGGCGTGGCCCTGGTTGCCCTGGCTGTAGAGGTTGGTGTTGAACACCTTGCGGTTCTCGATGTTCTGCTGCGTCATCAGCAAACCCTCCGGCCGCGGCAGGTTCCAGGTCAGGCCGATCAGCTTGTAGATCTCGCCCAGCAGCGCCTGCACCGGCGAGGGTGCCTCCGGATTGAGCGGATTGCAGGCGATGTAGGGCTGCGAGCCGGTGGCGCCGCAGGGAATCTCGTCGTACTTCCAGCCGAGCTTGTCGCTGTCGTAGGCGCGCTGCAGGTTGGTGTCGTAGCCCATCACCACCCTGCCCTCCTGGTCCGCGCGTGCGGGAGCGGAGCGGCGCTTCCAGATGTTGGGCCGCTCGCTGTCGGGGTCCAGCACGCCCCAGATGTTGGGCACCGAGCCGTTGTGGAAGTACGGCGCGGCGGCCCAGATGCCCCACAGCGGCGGCGCCAGGTAGATCGGCGTGTTGTCTTCCGTATGGCCGGCGTTGCCCAGGCCGCAGGACACCACCGCCTGGTTGAGGATGGCGGGGCTCACGCTGCCGTCGGCGTTGCGCAGGCTCTGCATGGCGTCGGCATACACCGGGTCCGTTCCGGCGATGGACGTGGGGATGGTATAGGCCGCGATGCCGGCCAGCTCCGGCGTGTCGAGGTAGGCCGGATCGTGCGTGTAGCGCGGCGAGTAGGCGCCATGGCAGCCGGCGCAGGAGCCGTTGCCCTGGTCCGGGCGCGGCACGGGGTTGTCCAGCCCGTCGCCCCAGAGGTCCTTGGAGTGGAACAGGATGGCGCCCTGCTCCGCCAGCGCCGTGTTCACCGGCCCCGGGTAACGCGGCGAGGCCAACGTCTCCGCCCAGGTCTGGAACGGACCGGAGTGCGCGTCCATCCAGCCCAGCGCCTCGTCGGCGCCGCCACTGAGGCTCTTGACCAGGTCGTAGTACGCGGCCAGATCGATGCGCGAGGAGTCCGTGGGCAGCACCGCGCCGTGGAACTTCTGCGGGCGGTAGGCCAGGTTCCACCAGGGCGGGCTCTTGATGTTGCCGATGGCCTGGCTCAGCACGATCTTGTCGTTGAGCAGCAGCGCGGGATCGCCGTTGCTGAACAGGATGAAGGCGAGCTGGAAGAAGTCGATGGCGCCGCTGCCGCGGTTGGTGGAGATGGTGACCAGCGACAGCGCCGTGTTGGTGCCGAAGCCCGCCAGCCCTTCGGCCTTGCTGAAGTCGGAACTGGCCACGGCGAAGTCGCCGATGCTGCCGGCGCCGCCGAGCTGCGGACCCATGCCGGGCCCGTCGGCCTCGGTGCCGAGCTGGCCGTTGTGGCAGAAGATGCAGACCTTCTGCCCGATCTTGCCGGTCCAGGTGCCATCCGCCTTGCGGATCTGGCTGAACACCATCGGCAGCTGTCCGGAGCCGCCATCGGTCTGGTTCGGGTCCTCGCCCGGCAGCGGATAGGGATTGCGCACCGGGCTCAGCGGCGAGCCGTAGCGCTCCGCCACCAGCGCGTCGAAATTGTCGGGGCGCGCATCGAGTCCCCAGGCGGACTTCCACAGCTCGTTGTACTTCTCCGCCGGGATGCCGTCCGGGTTGTCGTTGCCGCCGGCAAAGGCGAACGGCGTGCCCGGCTCGCCCTGGCCGTGGCCGACGAAGCGGCCCAGCTCGGACTGCTCGCGCATCTCGCCGCAGGTCTTGGGCCGCGGCACGCCGTTGTCGCAGGACTTCCAGTAGGCGTTGAAGGCCACCGCCTTGCCCTGGTTCACGCCCGGCACCACCAGCGTGCGCGGGTCCGGCGGCAGCACGGCGCCGTCGGGCTTGTCCTTGCAGAAGTTGGACCAGGCGCCGCCGCCGCGCGGCCCGCCGAGCAGCGGAAGATCGCTGATGGCGCCGAGGTTGCCGAGCGCGCAGGCCGCCGGCGTGTCGTAGCCCTGCAGCAGCGCATCCATCTCGCGGTAGGCGTCGCTGCCCACCGGCCAGGGCTTGCCGCCGCTGTGCGTGCGCGTGTCGGTGCCGGACGCCATCCTGAGGATGCGCGACTTGCCGTTGCCGTTGCCGCCCAGCGCCAGCCAGGACTGCTTCAGCAGCTCGGCATCGCGGCTCTCGTCCTCCGCGAGCTGGAACCGCTTGCCGTCGGCCACGTCGGCCACGCCGCCGGGTACATGGCAGCTGCGGCAGAAATCCAGCCGCGGCTGCACGCGCTGCGTGAACAGCTCGCCGCAGTTCTTCACCTGCACGCTGCCGCGCGGGCCGCCGGGCCCGCCGCCGCTGGCGGGATCGCTGCGGCCGCCGTACTCGCCGCAGGCGGACAGCAGGACAGCACCGCCGAGCACGGCCAGCAGGCGCAAGGGGACACGCAGGTTTCGCAGGCTCATGGCTCTCCTCCACGGCGGCGATATAGTCCCGCTAAGATAAACCGAGTATTTGCTCGGAACCACTCGGATTGGGCCTGCCGGAGCCCGCTGTTCAGAGGAGGCCATGGCGGTGAGACAAGCATCTGATCTGCAATTGAAAAAGCAGCCCCGGCAAGCCCGCTCCAGGGCCACCGTGGAAGCCATCTGCGACGCCGCTGCTCGGCTTATGCAGGACGAGGGCTATGCCGCGGTGACGACCAACCGGGTGGCCGAGCGGGCCGGCGTCAGCGTCGGCTCCCTCTACGAATACTTCCCCAACAAGCAGTCCATCGTGGCGGCCACGCTGGGCGCCGCGCTGCGCGACATCGTCGCCGGCATCGGCCGCAGCCTGCATGAGGCACTGGCCCTGCCCGACCAGCCGCGCGCGGGCATCGACCACTGGATACGCGCCATCGTCGCGGCGCTGGAGTCCCGCGCCGGCCTGCTGCGCGTGGCGCTGAGCGAGGTGCCCTTCCTCGGCGAAATTCCGGAAGCGCGCGGCCTGTCGCAGGCGCTGGAGCAGATCGTGCGCAAGGGCCGCGACAAGAGCGCCGGCGTGGTGCGCCTCTACGACCCGGAAGCCAGCGCCTGGCTGCTCACCAGCATGGTGTGGACCGCGATGCAGCAGATCGCCATGCAGCGGCCGGACCACCTCTCGCGCGAGCGCCTGATCGGCGCACTGGTCGAGATGGTGCTGCGGCAACTGTACGACGCCCCGGAAGCCGAGGCGCCGTCAGTGAGAGAATCAGGAAATTGAAGCGGGCCCGCGCCCGCCGCCCCGCATCTGCCATCAAGGACGCCCCGTGACGCTCGCCACCCTGATCACCTTCCCGGATTTCGGCGACCTGGCGCAAAGCGCCTTCCAGGCGGAGACGCCGCAGGTCTGCTCGTCCGAATCCGAGCTGGGCGAGGCCCTGCAGCGCTTCGCCACCCCCGCCGAGATACAGGCCAAGGCCGCCGAATGCGCGGCCGCGGGCCTGCACAACTATGCCTTCGGGCTCTGGTATCCCTCCATGAAGGGGCGCGCCGTCGAACGCCGCGTGACGCTGGACCCGCCGCGCGAGGGCAAGACCTTCCGCCACTCGCTGGCGGGCTGGGGGCTGATCCACCTGCATCTCTACTTCCCGCAGCCCGGCAAGCTCCAGTGCCGGGTCGCCGTGAACTCGCAGGCCCGCGCCCGCTCGCGCCAGGACCGCTACCCCGACCTGGGCGCCGTCTCCGACTGGGACTGGCGCGCGGTGGAGTCCTACGCCTTCCGCCTGTCCCGCAAGCTCGCCGCGATGGGCCCTACCGTGCCGGTGATCCCGCCCGGCAGCGCCGCGCCGGAGGAACCCCGCCCGTCGCCTTGGCGCCGTCGCAAGGGACCGTGAACGAGGAACCGCGGAGATTCGACCGGGCTTGGATTTGTCCCCCTCGTGCCGGGGCGGACGCGGCTGCGCCGTCGATCGATCCGCATGCCGTCCACCTCGCGGCGGCGGCATGAACCGCCCGCCAGGTTTCCCTGGCGGGCGCGGTCTCGCTGGCTCTTTGATCTGCCCGCGGCTCCGATGTCGATGGACCTCGCCGGCGTTCCTGCCGGCGATGCCCGTTCCGGCCCGGCGCCGCTACTGCCAGACTCGCACGTAGTCGACCTGCGTGGTCGCAGGCAGCATGCCGACGCCGCCGTAGGCGTTGGCGCCGGTCCCGAGCGCCTGGGTCAACGCGATGATGTAGCGCTTGTCGAAGGCCGAGTCGTTGGAGTTGTTCACCAGGCACGACTGGCCGTTGACCAGCACCTCCAGGCGGTTGGCGGTCCACTCCAGCGTGTAGGTATTCCATTCGCCACGGTTTGCCTGGCAGGTCCACGCCGTGTTCACGCCCGGCTGCGGCCCCAGCAGGTCAGCGGAGTAGTGCAGGAACGGGATCGCCAGGTTCGGGTACTGCGAATAGGTCTCGACGATGTCGATCTCGCCCGACAGGGGCCAGAGCGCGGTGCTGTGGTAGCGCACATCAGGCCACAGCCAGAAGGCTTCCTGGAGGCCGGGCGCGCTCGCCGACGGCACCTTGATGCGGGCCTCGAAACGACCGTACTTCTGCGAGAACAGGTAGTAGGTCGAAATCTGTCCTGCGGCGAATCGCGAACCCGCGCGGTTGCTGGGACACCCGGCCACCGGCTGCGGCATCTCCTTCACGGACAGATTGAGATTGCCGCCGGACACGCTGATGACGGCCGGGTCGTCTATGTAGCAGGCGTAGACCGTGTTGCTGCCGTTCACGAAGTTGGTTTGCGGCACCCACTTCGAACGATCCAGGTCGATGCCGTCGAAGTTGTCGGAGAAGGTGCACTGCCACGGAGTGCCATCGGATTTCACCACCGTTGCGCCGCAGCCCGCCGGATCGATCATCCCCGGAGCAGGTTGCGCGGTCTGCGGCGGTCCGATCAGGTTGAGATTGCACGACAGTTCGTTTGCCAGGTTCGGCTTCCAGTCGGCGCAGGTGGCTGCGCCTGCCGCCTGGGCACCTACGGCAGCCGATACCGCGAGGATCGGAGTCAGCACTACGCTTGCGAATCGAGTGGGCATGATCTTCTCCTCAGGTCTTTCCCATGCAGCCTAGGTACGTCGATTGGGGATTGTCTGTAGGAAAGCGCCTTCTCGATTCGTGCGCCGCGATTGTCCGGCCGCCGTAGCGCCGCAAATCCGATTCCTGGCCCAAGCGGGCGGCCTGAGAGCGATGGCCCGGGCAATCCAGGCCATTCACCCGGCTCTACTGCAGCGATCCTTCATAGAGATGCTTGTAGTGCCGCTGTCCCGCGGCATTGGGATGCCAGCCATCATTTGCCGCCGGATGCTCGTATCGATTGAGCATGTAGCGGGAGGGGCTGTCCGAGCAGGCAGAGCCGACCACGCCATTGTCCCGCGCCATGAACGGGCTGGTCCCGGCCATCGGATCGACATAGGCGATATCCGCCCCCGTCGCGGCCGCCACGGCTGCCGCGGTATCGCGGATCTTGTCGTTCACCCGCACCAGCATCTGGTTGAACGAGACCCGCTCCCAGTTCTCCAGCCAGCTGCAGCCCACCGGATCGCCTTCGGGTGGAATGATGTAGGGATACCCCGCCGCGCGGATCCTGGCGTTGGGAGCCCGCTGGATGATGGCATTGAAGACATTGGTCAGCTTGGGGCCCAGCGCGTTCAGCTTGGTGTTGAACTGATCCTGCATCGATTGCCCGGCAATACCGCCCAGGCAAAGGATCGAACGGGTGCGGACACACTGGTCGAGCATCCAGATCAGCCCGGTATCGTTGCCGCCAATCGTGAAAGTCACGAGGTCCGTCGTGCCGGAAACACGCTCGATCTGCGGCGGCTCTCCTCCCAGCGAGGTGTTGAGGATGTGCCGCGTATCCGCGCCGCCGCAGGCCGCATTGGTCAGGCTCATGCCTTGCTCCGCGGCAAGCCAGACCTGCGCGGCATAGGCCGACCGCCCGCAATCCGAAGCATCGTAGCTGCCGGCGCCCCAGCCTGAGGAATACGAATCCCCCATGGCCACATAGTCGAGGGGCTCCGGCGCTCCGTATTCGACCAGCGTGACCTGGTCCAGGAGCAGGCCCCGGTTGCAGATGTAGTCGTTGAACCACCAACCACAAGCCTGGTTGGTGAATTCCACCTGGACCCGATTGAGACCGGCCGGAGACGCAACGGGAAAGCTGTAGTCCGTCCAGGCCGGGCTGCTCACGGATTGAGTGGCAATGACCGTACCGTTCAGCCAGATTCGCATCTTCGGCCACGTCCCCTGGTACTGCACGCCGGAAGCGCGGACCCTGACGCGGGTGAGATCGGAGCTTGAAGCCTCGAGCGTCCCGATGGAATTCCGCAGCAGCTTGGTCGCGGAGCCCCCGGACGCATGGGGATCATCGACGCTTGAAATCCCGACGGTGGAATTCCACGAGAAAGCATCCTCCTGGAAATTCAATTGCTGACCGGCAGCGGCACTGCCGCCGGCACAAAGCAGAACGCCCGCAAGAGCCAGCTTCAGCGACTTCATGTTTTGCTCCAGGAATGGACGGCACCGAGCCAACGCCCTTTGCCCCGGCCGCGCAGTCTCAGGCCGTCATGCCATGCGGGACGGCCGGGCTGGCTCCGCGACACCCTAGGAAACTTCAGGGATCCTTCAAATGCTCGAGCCGGACGCCATTTGCGATATCCGGACAACGCCGCCCGTCCAGCCCTCCGGGGGCCATGAACCTGCAGTCAATGGCCTGGGCGGGGCTGCCGTCGACCTGCGAAGGCCCTAGGCACCCCTGGAGCTTCCCCGCTCGCGGCAGCGCCGGAATCTCTCCAGCAGTGGCGCGTACACCCCATCCTCCACAGGGCCGGCGCCCGCCCATTCGATCGCCATGGCATCCAGCGGCATTTCGTCGGCCCTCGGCCCCTGGCCCATGCTCTGCACCAGGCGTTGCAGCTGGTACTCGCGGCGCAGTGCCTGGTCCTCCGGAGGCGTCGGCATGTCCGCCAGGATCTCGGCACGGATGCAGAGCATCCTCAGGCTGGCCTCATTCGCCGCCAGGTCCGAGAAGCGCTCGCCTGCCAACCCCTGCCGGAGGGCTTCGAGCCCGCCCTTGGGCCAGCGCGGGACGGAAGCGATGTGGGCCTCGGCCGCCGCTTTCAGGGTGTCGAGCTGTTCCGCATCCAGGCCGCGAGCTGCGGCGAGCCGGTAGGCGCGCACCTGATCGGCGGCGTCGAAAAGATCGGCCCAGCGACGTTCGGCGTCACGCGCCTGCTGGCGCGCGATGGACTTCCTGCAGCGCTCCAGGCCCTGCTCCAGCCTGTTGCGGAGCCCGCGCGAATCCGCGCGCGGAAACTCGCCGATCGCATCGAAGGCGTTGCGCAGCTCGGCCAGCGCTCCGGCACGCGCCAGCAACTCCGCGCCTTCGAGGGCGGCGATCTGCTCGATCTGCTCACACAGGGCAATGGCCTGCGCCTTGTTGCTGTCGAGGCTGGCCGCGTAGTCGGCAAACTCCTTGTCGCGCTTCTGGAACACGGTGTCGCAGTGCTGGCGAAACTGCCCCCAGAGGCGCTGATCCGCCTCGCGCGGTACCGGACCCACCACCCGCCACTTCTGCTGCAGCTCCTTGATCTCCTCGATGGCCTTGCGGCCGTCCTCGCTGGCGGCCAACAGGCGGGCGCGCTCTATCAGCGACTCCTTCTGCTTCAGGTTGCGGGCGTACTCGGCATCCACCCGGCCCTGGATGCTCGCGCCAAGGGCCGCGAAGCCCTTCTCCTGCTGCCTGCCAGCCTGGCGATCCACCGGCGAGCAGTTGCGCCACTCCTGCTTCGTCTCGCGCAGGGTCCTGATGACAGCCTGCCAGTCCGGTTGCTCCCAGTTGCACTCCGCCTCGAACGCCGTCAATCGGGCGAGCAAGGCATCGCGGCGGCGCAGGTTCTCCTCGCGCACGAGGGCCTGGGCGGCAAAGTACTCCTTGCATGGCTGGTAGGCCTTCTGGGCTGCTTCCTGGAAGCGCTGCCAGTCGGCTTCCGTGTTCTCGCCCGCCCCCTTGCTCAGGCTGCGCCACTCCTCCTGCAGGCCCCGTATCCTGTCGGCGAGCGCCTGCGGATCCAGTGCCGCGCCGATGAGCGACTCCATCTCCTCCGTCAGCTCGGCACGCTTGGGCGCCACCGAAAAGCTCTTCCAGTCCTTCAACTCGTTCAGCTGCTTGTCGAGTTGCTGTATCTGGCTGGCCAGGCTGGCCGGCAGGGGCGCGGCTCCGGCCAGCTTCTCCTCGATGAGGCGCCGCAACCCGGCCGCGCGCGAGCTGCCGCCGCCGCCAAGCGCGGTACGCGCCTTGCGGATCAGCTCGTCGATCTGGCGAATCGCCTGCTGCTCGGCCTGCTGCTGTTCGGCCCGCAGGCGCTTCTGCTCCTGGAGAACCCGGGCCTGCTCGGCCGCGGCCGCCGCGGATGCCTGCGCCTGCTCCTCGCGCAGGCGCCGTGCCTCTGCGGCGGCGTCGGCGGCAGCCTGCGCAAGTGCCGCCTGGGCCTCCTCCTGGCGCGAATGTTCGGCAATGGTCTCCCGCGAGCGCCCGATCCATAGCTGGACCCTTTCGCGCAATTCGGGATCGGCCTGCCCGGCCACCGCCTGCCAGCGGCCCTCGAGGTCGTCCAGCCTCGGGCCGGACAAGGCGTCGTACGGACGTTGGCTCCAGCGCTCCAGGGCTCCGGAGACATCCGTGATCTCGGCCTGCAGCTGCTCGCGCTTGCGGGCCTGCTCGTGCAGGGCATCGCGCTTGGACGTCAGGATCCTGTAGACGCTCTTGTCATTGCCGCCGCGGACATCCCGGATGAGCTGCCGCAGGACGTCCAGATCCTCGATGGCCTCGGCCGCCGCCTGGCGAATCTTGGTCGAGCTTCCCTCGACGACCAGCCTGGCCACCGCCTGCACGTCCCGGGCATCGATAGCCGACTGCAAGGCCCGCTGCTCGGCATCGGCGGCCAATGCACGCTCGGCGGCGCCAGGTCTCGAGGGCGCCTGCGGGGCCTCCTGGGGCAAGGCCGATCGGCGCGCCGGAGCCGAGGCGGGCGACGGCGAGGGCACTTTGCGAAACAGGCGCGAGAACAGCGACATGGTTGACCTACACCGCGTGGGAGCCGGCCGCAGATTCTACTGGCGCGCGAAGGCGAGCGGAATTCGGTGTTGTCTGCATCGAACTGGCCGCCGGCATCTTCGGCACGCCGGCCCGTCACACCGTGCTGAAGCGCTGGCAACTCGATCTCGCCGGCCCCTTCAACCGCAGGCTGCGCGATGAGGCGGACAACCTCTTCATCTCGGACAAGTTCAAGCAGCGCTTTCCGGATTTCAGCGTCACGAGCTACCGGCAGGGGCTCCGCGCCATCGGGGCGGCGCGGCCGGCAAACTGAACCCGCAGTCTCAAGCCGAGGGAGACCCGCCGTTGTTCAGTGCCCACTGCGCCTCGAAGGCGCGCCGGTAGGCCGGCCTGGCCTCGCCGCGGGCGACGTAGGCGGCCAGGTCCGGAAACTCGTCCAGCAGGCCCGACGCCCTCAGGCGCAGCAGCACCGACACCATCATCAGGTCCCCCGCGCTGAAGGCGCCGTCGAGCCAGCCGGCCTTGGCCAGCCGGGCCGATAGCGGGCGCAGCCGCGCGCGGATGCGATCCTCCACCAGGGGCAGGCGCTCGCGGCTCCAGGGCTTGTCGGCCTCCAGGATCCGGGCGGTGACCAGCTCGAGGATCGGCGGCTCCACCGTGTTGAGCGCGGCGAACATCCAGGTGATGGCGCGTGCCCGTGCATCGGCATCGGCCGGCAGCAGGCCCTCATGGCGCGAGGCGATGTGGAAGACGATCGCCCCGGTCTCGAACAGTGCCAGGCCGCCTTCCTCGTAGGTCGGAATCTGGCCGAAGGGATGCAGCGCCAGGTGCGCCGGCTGCTTCATCGCCGCGAACGACACCGGGCGGACCTCGTAGGGCAGGCCCACTTCCTCCAGCGCCCAGCGGACGCGCGTATCCCGCGCCAGCCCCCTGCCGCCATCGGGCGAGCGTTCGAAGGCGGTGATGGTGATGGTCATCGCGAGGCTTCTCCCGGCGCAGGGCTCGGCGCTTCAGGCGCCCGCCCGCAGGATACGCCGGCGCAGCCACATCAGCAGCAGCGACGCCAGCACGATTGCCGCACCGCCCAGCACGAAGCGGTAGTGATGCAATTGCTTCTTGATGGCGTTGATCTTCACCTGCTTGTGCGGATTGAAGTCGTCCGGCAGGCGCAGCACGCCGGCCTCCTGCTCGTAGGCCGCATAGTCGGCCAGCATGGCGCGGTAGCGCTCCGGCTCCTTCTCGCTCAGGTCCTGCACCTCGCCGGGATCGGTGGCGAGGTTGTACAGGCGCCACTTCGCGTCGCCCCAGGGCAGGGAGATCTTGGTGAGCTTGTAGTCGCCCTTGAACAGCGCGGCATTGCCGCCCACTTCCATGCCCACCGGCTCGTCCGCCGCATAGACCCGCGGCACGGCACCGGAGAGCGCGGGCTTCAGGCTGCGGCCGCTCATCGGCACCGGGCCGTTCCAGCGTGCCCGGTCGATGCCGGCATAGTCGTAGATCGTCGGCGTGACATCGGTGACGAAGCTGGTGCCGACCAGGCGCCGCCCCGGCGCAATGCCGGGGCCCGCGGCGATCAGCGGCACGCGCATGCCGCCCTCGGAGGAGTGGAACTTGAACAGGTTGCCCGGCGAGGCGGTGGCATTGGCCCACTCCGGGCCGATGAAGCACATGCTGCCCTTCTCGCCCAGGTTCCCCAGCTCGTGCGTGTAGCCGTTTCGCGACATCCAGGTCCTGAAGCCGGCCTGGGCCACCGGATTGCTCGGCTCCGGCCCGTTGTCGGAGGTGATCAGGAAGACGGTGTTCTCGAACTGCCCCTGGGCCTTGAGGTAATCGACCAGGCGGCCGATGTGATGGTCCATCGCCTCCAGCATGCCGGCATGCACCTGCATGCTCCTGGCATACAGGGCGCGCTCCTCCGCGTCCAACGACTCCCAGGAGCGCAGCTTCTCGTGCACCGGCGCCAGCGGGGCGCCCTGCGGGATCAGCCCGCGCTCCTGCGCGCGCCGCCAGCGCGCCTCGCGCATCTGGCCCCAGCCGCCGTCGTAGACGCCGTCGTAGTTCGCCGTGAACTCGCGCGGCGCCTGCACCGGGATGTGCACGGCCTGGAAGGCGATGTAGGCCAGGAAGGGCTCGCGGCGCGCCCGGTCCTTCTCCAGGTAGCGGATCATCTGGTCCACCAGGAATTCCGAGGAGTAGAAATCCTTGGGTAGGGTCGCGGGCTTGCCGTCCTCGAACCAGTCGGCGCTGGTGTAGTACGGCATGTAGGGCTTCTGCTCCCAGTTGTCCGCGCCCGAGGCATCGAGCACGAAGGAGCGGTCGAAGCCCAGCGCGTCCGGCAGTTCGCCCGGCCCATGGCCCAGGTGCCACTTGCCGGTCATGTAGCTGCGGTAGCCCGCCGCCTTCAGCCGCGTGGCCACCGTCTCCACGCCGGGCTCGAAACGCATGCGGTAGCCCGGGCGCCCCTGCTGCTCCACGGGCAGCGTCTCCGGGATCGTGGCGAAGCCGGTGCGGTGGTTGTCGACGCCGGTCAGCAGCATCGCGCGAGAGGGCGAGCATAGCGGCGAGCTGTGGTACTGCGTGAAGACCGCGCCCTGCGCCGCCAGCCGGTCGATGTTGGGCGTGCGCGCCTCGCCGCCGTAGGCGCCGAGGTCGCTGTAGGCCGCGTCGTCGATCAGCAGCAGCACGAAGTTGGGCCGCTTGCCGGCCCCGGTGCCCTCCTGCGCGGCCGCCACGGCCGGCAGCAGGGTCGCGGCCAGCAGGGCGGCAAGGCCCAGGCATGAGGTCTTGTTCATGGTCTCCCCCGAATCGTCGTGGCCCGATTGTCACCGGCCCCGGCGGAAATTGACAGGCTGTCGCTATTTCCCGCCCTCAGCGCAGTTGGCTGTCCTTGCTGCCGCGCCGGTTGTAGCCGCTGAACACGCTGGCCTCCCGATCCTGCGCTTCCTGGCAGTCCACGCAGAGGCGCACGCCGGGGACGGCCAGGCGGCGGCCCTCGGGGATTTCCGCCTCGCACTCCGCGCAATGGCTCAGGCTGGGGCCGGAGGAAAGGCCGCTGCGGGCACGGGCGATGGCGTCCGTGACCGTGGCATCGATCTGCTCCTGCACCGCGCCTTCCCGCGCCCAACCCGTGGCCATGGCCTTCTCACGACACTGAAGCCTGTCTCCAAGATGGCGCCGGACACGCGGGATTTCAAGCGGGGGCGGGGGCTCCTGCGATGGCGGCCGTCGCCTCGCCCACCGCGACGAGGTGATTGCTGCCGCTCTGCACGCTGAAGGCCTGGTGCAGCACCTGGTCCTCGCTGCGCTCGGTGACGCGCGGCACCATCCAGAACTCCGCCTGCAGCCGATCGGGAGTCAGGTCCAGCAGCAGGTAGCCGTTGAGCGTGTTCTGGTAGTACTTGAGATGCGGGTTGGTCAGCCGCAGCAACTGCTCGGCATCGGCGGCAAGCTGGGCGAACAGCGCCGTGGGGCCGTTGCCTGCCGGCAGGTCGCCGCGGGAGGTGATGGAAGTGGCGACGAACTCCACCGCCACGGCTCCCTCGCCGCTCAGCGGCCGGTAGCCGGGGCCGTTGGGATCGCCGGTCACCTCGAAAGCATAGGCCTCGTGCGCATCGCCGGTGAGGATCACCACGTTGCCGCCGCTGCGGGCGCGGATCATCTCGATCACGCGCGAGCGCGCCGGGTCGTAGCCGTCCCACTTGTCGTTGGACAGGTACAGGCCGCCTCCGCCCAGGGCCCGCGGCGCACCGAGCAGCTTCAGCGGCGAGAAATACACCTGGTTTCCGATCAGCTGCCAGCGGCCGCCGTTGCCGGCCAGTTGCGCGCCCAGCCAAGCCTCCTGCACGGGGCCGAGGATGTGGCGCGAGGCATCGGCAAAGTCACCGCTCTGCGTAAACACCGGCACCGCCTCGCCGAACAGGCTGTTGGGCGGCAGCGGCTCGTCGCGCCCATGGTGGCGGGCGTCCACCATGCTGAGATCGGCCAGGTCGCCGAAGCGGAAGCCGCGCCAGACGCGCGAGGGATCGGCGGCATCCGGCGCGCGGATCGGCATCCACTCGAAGGCCGCCTGCATGGCCGCGAAGCGGCGCTCGGCGTAGGAGCCCTCGCTGGCCTCGTCGTGCGCGTCGGCGCTGTCCTTCCAGGCGTTGTTGGCCACCTCATGGTCGTCCCAGACCCAGATCACCGGATGCTGGCGGTGCAGCTCCTGCAGGTCCGCGTCGGCGCGGTACTGGGCGTAGCGCTGGCGGTAGTCGGCCAGGCTCAGCAGTTCCCTGGCCGGTTCGTGCGGCCGCACCTGGTCCTGGGATCCGTTCTCGTAGATGTAGTCGCCCAGGTGTACCACCGCGTGCAGGTCGCTGCGCTCCGCCACGCGGCGGTAGGCATGGAAGTAGCCGGCCACGTAGTTCGAGCAGGTGACGAAGGCCAGGCGCAGCCGCGCCACCGCGCCCTGCGGTGCCGTGCGGGCGCGGCCCACCGGCGAGCGGGCGCTGGCCGACTCGAAGCGATAGTAGTAGACGGTATCGGGTGCCAGGTCGCGCAGGTCCAGCTTCACGGTCCAGTCGCGCTCGGCGGCGGCGGTGACGCTGCCACGGCCGACGAGCTGGGTCAGCGCCGGATCGCGCGCGATGACGTAGCGCAGGCGGACGCGGCTGGCTGCCGTGGCGGCCGGCTGGGCTCGCGTCCACAGCATGACGGCATCGGGCAGCGGATCGCCGCTGGCAACGCCGTGGGTGAAGTCCGCGGCATCCAGCCCGCCGTCACCGTCTTCGCGGTCGTCGCTGGAACCGCAGCCCGCCAGCAGGCTGGCCAGGGTCGCACCCGTCGCAACGACGAACGCGCGGCGCGTGAACGGCGGCATGGAACGACCCCCTGCAGAAAAGTGAAGGGGTCAGTCTTGCCGCCGAAGATGGCAGCCGGATGAAACGGCCGGCGCGGGGCGGCGGTAAATCCGCCCCAACGCGGCCCAGGACCGCTTACCAGACGCCGTTGGTCGTGCGGACCACGTAGAAGCCGCTGTAGCCGTCGGTGTACCAGATCTCCTTGCGCTCCGGCACGAAGGCCGGGCTGGACATGGCCCAGTTGCTGGCCGGGGCCGGCACCGTGACGATGCGCGGCTGGATCGGCGCGTTGTAGTAGGCGATCTCGCGCGGATGGCGCGGGTCGCGGATGTCGAAGATGCGCAGGCCGGACAGGATCATGCTGCAGGCGGCGATGTCCGGGTTCACGCGCGTGGGGATGTTGCAGTAGTGGCCGGCGTAGCCGCCGGCCGGGTTCATGGCGCCCGGGTCTTCGGCGATGGCGTCACGGTTCTCCGGCTCGTGCACTTCCAGGCGCAGGTTGGAGACGATCTTCGGCTGGGTTTCGTCGCTGATGTCGATGATGCGGCCGGCACCCACGTAGCGCCCGTGCAGCGCCACGCCCAGGCTGCCCGGATTGTCGGTGGAATATTCGTCGATCTCCAGCAGGTAGGGCTTGCCGTTGCGCGTGAAGGGAATGGCGTTTTGCGGCACGCTGCGGTTGTCCCAGTCCAGGCGGCTGATCTCGCGCACCTGGGGATTGGGCTTTCGGGCCTGGATTTCGGAGATGTCCAGGATCACCACGCCGGTGTTCTGCCCGTAGGCCAGGTAGGCGCGGTTGCCGTCATTGCTGATCGACAGGCCGTGCGAGCTGTAGCCGCCGCTCCAGACCGGCAACGGCAGCACGGGGTTGGAGATGTCCACCGCGGTCAGCGTGGGGATCATCGGCGTGGCCGAGAAGAAGGTCTTGCCGTCGGGCGACATGCCGCTCTCGTGGCCCAGCACGCCCACCGGCGCGGACGCGCGCAGCCGGGGGCTGCGGCAGTCCTCGGCGAGGTCGTAGACATCGACGATGCCGGGGTAGAACAGCGGGTTGCCCATCACCGCGGCGAGCACGCCGGCTTCCTGCGACACCACCAGCGACTCGTGCGGCGACAGCATGGCCGGGCTCACCAGCCGGGCCGCCAGCACCGGCTGGGTGGGGTCGCTCATGTCCAGCACGTTCACGCCGACATTGGCGTCGAGGATGTTGGTGGGGAACAACAGCGTGCTGTCGTAGTAGGCGCATTCGTGTCCGGCCTTGTCGACGTAGCGCTCCACCTTGAAGCCGCCGACGGTGCCGATGGCATTGGGCACGGTGTACTGCCCCACCAGCTCGGTGTTGCAGGTATAGCCCTCGGCCGCGCGGCCGCTGTCATGCTCGGCCTTGCTTACCCGCCCCTGCATGCCGGTCTCCGGACGCGAGCCCGGCCCGCAGGCGGCCCTGGGCGTGGCGCCCGATACCGGCGTGCCGCTGCTGACGGCCGAGCTGCTGGAGCCGCAACCCGCCAGGCCTGCCGAAAGGGCCAGCATCAGTGCCGGAACCATGGGGGACTTCAGGATCATGCTGCGCCTCCGGGCACCGGCGCTCCGGTGCATATGTGCCGTTCTCATTCCTTGACCTGATCCGCCACCGCCAGCGTCCGCTGGAGCAGGTCGATCTCTCGCGACTGGTCCATCACCACGCGCGCCGCCAGCTCGCGCAGGGCCGGCACGCGGGCGTTATCGGCGGCAAAGCGGGCCATCGGCACCGCGCCCCGGTGATGCGCCAGCATCAGCCGCAAGAAGTGCCGGTCGCGCTCCAGTCCCTCGAGCTGCCGCAGGCGGTTGAGCTCCTCCGGGGTGGCCAGGCCGGCCATGCCGGTGGGGGAGCGGCGGCAGTCCAGCAGGTACTGGCTCAGCTCCGCGTCGGGCGGCTCGCGGCCCAGCAGCATCCAGTCCATGCCGCGCGCGGGCGGCACGAACGGCTGGTTCCAGAGGCGCAGCCAGCCGTACATCTGGCCCAGCTCGGCGATCTGCGTGTCGGCAATGGTCTGGGCCATCAGGGCCAGGCGCGTGGGCCGGCCATCGAGCATGAACTTGGCCATGGCAATGGCCTGCTGGTGGTGCCGGCTCATGGACTGGGCAAAACCGACGTCAATGGGCCCGCCCGCCACGGCCGCCAGTTCCGTCCTTGCCGCCCTCAGGGCCTGCTGCTGATAGGCCGCCAGAGCCGCCAGCCCGGCCAGGATCAGCGCGAGCGCAATACCCCGGAAACGGCGCATGGCCGCGCTCAGTCCTTGCCCGCTGCCGGCGGAACGCGGCGCGGGCGGGCGCGAAGGCCCGTGCACAGGGGGCTGGGCATGCTGACGATCTCCTCCGGATCAACGTGCGGCGCTGGGCGGCCGTCTCGTTATGGGGGAGACGATAGCATGGGTGCGGCGAGCTCCCGCCAGCCCCCTGCGGACACCCTGAAAAAGTCCCTTCGGGCCGAAATCCCGAGCGGACTTTGCCGACCGTGGGACAGCCCATGCCGTCCACCCTTGGACCGGCCCAGGGCGAAGGGTCGCTTCTCGTGAGCTTTCCTAGGCCGTCTCCCGCGGCTCCGGCGCGGGCGCGGGCTCGTCCTCCCGGCGCGGCAGGGTAAAAGAGAAGATGGCACCCTTCCCCGCCTCGGACGAGACCCAGATGCGGCCGCCGTGCAGGTGCACGATCTTTTCGCAGATGGCCAGGCCGATGCCGTTGCCCTCGAAACGGTCCGGGGTGTGCAGGCGCTGGAAGATCTGGAAGATGCGCTTCTGGTGCATCTCCTCGATGCCGATGCCCTGGTCCTCCACGGACACCACCCACTCCCCTGGCTCCGGCGAGGCGCCGATGCGCACCAGCGGACGCGACTGCGGCTGGAACTTGATGGCGTTGTTGATCAGGTTCTGCAGCAGTTGCGTCAGCAGCGGCCGGTCGGCATGTACCAGCGGCAGGTCGCCGGCCTCGATCACCGCACCCCGCTCCTCGATCAGGGCCTGCAGCGCCAGCCGCGCGGCATCGACCGCCTCCCGTAGCTGGAAGTCGGTGGCATGGACCCCGTCCTGACCGACCCGGGACAGCTCGAGCAGGGCGCGGATCAATTCGCGCATCTGGTTGGAGGCATCGGAAATGAAGCTGAGGTACTCGCGAACCTCGCCCTCGGCCTGCGGCAGCTTGCGCTCCAGCAGCTGCACGAAACCATTGACGGTGCGCAGTGGCGCCTGCAGGTCATGCGAAGCGACGTAGGCGAACTGCTCCAGCTCGCGGTTCGAGCGTTCCAGCTCGGCACTGCGGGTCTGCAGGACCTCGGCAAGCCGCTGCTGCTCGCCGAGGCTCTCGCGCAGTGCCGCCTGGGCCTGCTCGCGCGCCTCGATCTGCCGCTCCAGCTCCCGGTTCGATTTCTCCAGGCGGGCAATCATCGCCGCCCGGCGCTGCGCCAGCCGGGCGTCCACCGTCGACGCCATCAGCGCCAGCACCAGCAGGCCGATCACGACGCCGGCAATGACGAAGGCCAGCGAATCCCCCTGGAGCACGTAAGCCCCGCCCGCCCGGCACATGGCCCCCGGCGAGAACTGCGCCGCGCTCATTCCGGTGTAGTGCATGCCGGCGATGGCGATGCCCATGAAGCCCGAGGCCAACAGGCGCTTGGCCACCATGCCCTCGGAGCGCGACCGCAGCGTGAAGGCGAGCCACAGCGCGGCTACCGATGCCGCCACCGCGATGGCGAAGGAAGCCAGGAACAGCGCCGTGTCGTAGCGGATGGGCGGCGACATCCTCATGGCGGCCATGCCGGTGTAATGCATGGCGCAGATGCCCGCCCCCATGACCAGCCCGCCGCCGACCAGGTAGTGCGGGCGCAGCTGCGGCCGGCTGGTGATGGCCAGGGCAATGGCGGATGCGACGATGGCGTAGGCCATGGACACCGCGGTGAGCCGGAATTCGAAGGCCATCCGGATGGGAAGGCTGAAGGCCAGCATGCCGATGAAATGCATGGTCCAGATGCCCGCCCCCATGGCCAGGGCACCGCCGCAGATCCATCCCAGCGTGGCGCCGTCGCGGCTTTCCGTGACGCGGCCCGCCAGGCTCAGCGCGGCATAGGAGGCGAGGATGGCCACCAGCAGGGACAGGGCCACGAGGGCGGGATCATAGGTACCGATCATGGCGCAGCCGAATCCTCCGGACGCTGTGGCTCCGGAACGATAGCACCCTGGCGGAAATCCGGCCCCGCCCCCGCCATTCAGCCATGCCGTTCCGTCCCTGGAGCCGCAAGAAAATACCCGGGACACTGAATAGGCTCTGAACGTCCCGGCCCCGGCCTGTCATCCCTGCAGGGGTGCGCCGCGCCAGGATGCCGGCGGACCGGGCTGCCGGCCGCCAAGAGGCTGGCCGGAAGTGTGACACCGGCAGCGTTCAGTACCCCCGCTGCACCAGCTCCGCCACGATGTCACGGTACAGGCCCAGCCGGCTGAAGCGGAACATGCTGTTGTCCTCGCCGCTGCAGCTTAGCCGGCCCTCGTCCATGCCCGGCACGCGCGAGTCGGCATAGGCCATGTGGTTGAGGCCGGGGTGCGGGTGTGCCGGATCGAGCGAGACGCCGCTGATCCAGCGCGGCAGCACCGGCGTGGCGCCGCCGCTGCCCCCGGGGCCGTAGGTGGTGAACTTCTGGGAATCCACCGAGATGTTGCCGTCGTTGGGCCCTTCGCCGTCCATCACGATCTGCCAGTTGAACTTCTTGCCCGAGTAGCAGGGGTGGTCGATGTCGTCCACCTGCGAAGTGAAGGTCTGGTAGAACACCGGATGACTTGGGTCCACCGGCAGCGGATAGCGCTGGTTGAAGCTGGGCGGGCAGGTCCGCCCGGCGCCGGGCTCGCAGTCCATGTCGGTGGTGAGCATCATGTACTTGCGCGACAGTGCCACCGCCGACTCGCTGCCGTTGACCACCAGCGCCTGGTTCTGCCGGTAGGAATCCGCCGCCAGCACCAGGTCCACCAGCGGCGAGCGGCAGCCCGGCGTCAGGCAGGACGCCGTGGTCTTGAGTATCCAGTCCGCCTGCGCCGTGCCCTTGTTGGCGCCGGCCATGGAGGTCCAGCTCGCCACGTGCCTGTACATCGGCTCGCCGCTGAACTCGTTGCGCACCGCCGCCAGCATGTAGCGCGAATCCGGGCAGCCCTGCGAGTGGCAGATGACGTTGAACTGCAGCCCGCGGCGGCAGGCCGGTTCATCGGGGAAGCCGCTGCGCGCGCGCCGCGCGGCATCGGCGCAGTAATCCAGCGTGGCGGCGTGCACGCCGTCGATCACCCGGGGATTGCTTCCCTGGCACAGCAGTTCGCCCAGGCTGCTGCCGGCGCATTTCTTGTACAGCAGCTGGCCGCGCGTCTCGTGCGAGGCATAGGCCAGCTTGTCCGGCTGGTAGACCACGGCGCCGCCGGCTTCCAGCATCGTCTTGACGCCATAGGCATCGAAGCCGCCGCCGGGCTGCTGCGTGTCGCCGCGGAAGGAACGCTCCGCGGTATAGGAGAACGGGTGCGACAGCAGGATCGGCCAGCGCGTGGCCAGGCTGCGGCCGCTGCCATCGGCCGGCGGCTGGTAGAAGCTGCCGTCCGGCCCCGCACCGCGCTTTAGCCCGAAGCTCCCGGCGGGGTCGCCGCCATCGCCTGCGGAGCCGCAGGCGCAGAGCATCAGGGCAAGCAGGCAGGCGGCGATCCTCATGGCCGGCTCAGTCCTGAGCACCGCTTTCGTACAGCGGCGACTTCAGCGGCAGGCCGATCAGGGCCGTGGGCGTGGCGTCGATAGCGTCGATCAGGTCGATGAACACCTTGGTGACAGGCACCAGGTCGTCCTTGGCCACCTTGTCCAGCGTGTCGGCCGCATCGTAGAGGTAGTTGGGGCCTGCGATCAGGCTCGCGGTGGGCACGCCGGCGGCGCAGATGAAGCCGGCATCGGTCGGCAGCGCGCCGATCGGGCAAAGCACGTGCCCGGAGATCAGCGCGGTGCGGCGCAGGTCGTGCCGGATCACCGAGTTGATCATCCCGAGCTTCAGCGTCGGCCCCATGTTCTCGATGATCGCGCGCAGTTCCGGCTTGTCGGTGATCTCCAGCTGGTCGTCGGCACCCTTGATGCCCTGCTTTCCGATGTGCTCCAGGGTCACGTTGGCGACGATGTTGTAGGGCGTCTCCTTGTCGATGACGTACTTGCGCACGAACTCGCGGTGCACCTGGTAGCCGCTGAAGTGCGTGTCGAAGGTGGCGAACATCATCGTCTTCTGGCGCGATTCGGCCGGCTGCGACGCGTAGTACTGCGCCTGCGCCAGCACCGCCGCGGTGCCGCTGCCGTCCTCCACCGCGCCGTAGAACACCGAGTCGTGGTGCGACTGCACCATGATCGTGTCCTTGCTCTTTCCGGGCAGGAAGCCCACCACGGCGCGGCCGGTGGCCTCCTTGCGGAAGCCCTCCATCACCAGGTTGGCGCTGCGGTTGCCGCCGCCCATCATCTGGCGGATGCGAGCGCCCTCCTTCTTCGTCACCCAGACGCCGGGAATGGTTACCTGCGTGCGTCGATAGAACTCGTTGTAGTACTTGTTGGAGTCGAAGTAGTCGCTGAGCACGCCGATGAAGCCCACCGCGCCGCCTTCCATCGCCCGTTCCACCGCGGTGGCATACGAGGTGACAAAGGGATTGCCGATCACCAGGGTCGGTTCAAGCGTCGTCAACCCCGGATCCCAGAGGAACTCGATCTGCAGTGCCAGCAGGGCCGGCGGCATCAGGAACTTGAGATCGAACATCACGATCTTGCCCTGGACCGACTGCAGCGGCACACCTGCGCCCACGTCAACGATTTCGGCGGTGAGCCCGTCGGGGCCGGTGGAGAACACCGAGGGCTGGTCCAGCGTGACGTAGGTGTGCGCCACCGGGAAGCTGTCCACCGCCTCGCCGTTGACCTTGAGGCGGGAGCGGGTGGCGCTCCAGTTCCAGGATTTGGCGGTCTCGTAGTGCACATCCTGCAGCCCCAGGGACTCGAACTGGCACTTCACGTAGGCCGCGGCCTTCTCACCCTCCAGCGTGCCGGTACGGCGGTAGCCGATGCCGACCAGGTCCTCGATCCAGCCGAAGATGCGCTCGGTGCTGGGCATGCCCTGGGCCTCCGGGGCCGTGGAGCGGGCACAGGGGGCGGCGTCCACCACGCTGCGGCCACCACCGGACGGGGCGGTACTGGAACCGCAGGACGCAAGCAGCAGGGTCCCGGCCGCGGCCAGGGCAATGGCGGCATTCTTCAGCAAGTGACTCTCCTCGGGCACAGGGGGCCTGCGGCGCGGCCGCGGCCCTGTCGATGTTGTAAGGCCGGCATTGTCGGTCCCGCAGGCCCCGCCCCGCTTCTCATCTCCGGACAATCTCGCATTCATTTCTCGCCACACCTAGAATCGGGGCATGCGAGCGAACGACCTGATCATCCCCACCGTGCCGGTCAGCTACGTGCTGATGCTGCTGGACATCGCCGCCGACTACGGCGTGCGCCGGGAAACCCTGCTGGACGGGCTCAACATCGCGCCCGAACTGCTGCAGAAGCCGGAGGGGCGCATCAGCCTGCTCAACGAGTACGCCCGCCTCTGCATCCGGGCGCTGAAGCACACCGGCGAACCGGCGCTGGGCTACGAATTCGGCCTGCGGGCCACGCTGACCACCCACGGCATCCTCGGCTACGGCCTGATGAGCCAGCCCTCGTTCCGCCACGTGCTCGACTTTGCCCAGCGCTTCGGCTCGGTGCTGCGCATGCCGGCCTGGCACCTGCGCTTCTTCGTCCAGGGCGACTACACGATCATGGAGGGACAGGAAGCGGTCTCCCACGGCAGCCTGCGGCGCTTCTCCTGCGAGCAGCTGCTGATCAGCGTGTCCTCCATCGCGCGCCAGATCCTGCCGGTGCCCGATCCGCAGATCGAGCTGCTGTTCGACTATCCCGAGCCCGAGTACCACGCCCGCTACCGCGACCGCCTGCCCAAGGTGCGCTTCTCCGCCGGCTGCACGCAGATGCGCGTGCCGGCGTCCTATCTCGACATTCCCCTGCGCACCGCCGACCAGGTTTCCGCCTTGCTGGCCGAGCGCGAGTGCGCCCGCGAGCTGTCCCTGCTGGGACACAACCGCGACCTGGTCAACCAGGTGCGCGCCGTGCTGGTGAACGATGGCGGCGGCTATCCGACGCTGGAGCAGGTGGCGGAGCGGCTGCACACCTCCACGCGCACGCTGAACCGCCAGCTGGAGAAGCGCGGCAGCGGCTTCCGCGAGCTGCTGGCCGAGGCCCGCCAGCGCGACAGCCTGACCCTGCTCGAAGACCCGCGACTGACGCTGACCGACATCGCGCAGCAGCTCGGCTACAGCTCCCTGGCCAACTTCGCACGGGCGTTCCGGGCCTGGAACGGCACTTCGCCGGGGGAGTTCCGGGCGCGCGGCGAGCGCCGCTAGCTCATCTGGGCCAGCCGCCCCTCCACCCAGGGCAGGCCGCGCTCCCGCAGCGCGGTGAAGGCATCGTCCACGAAGGGCTGCATCGCAATACGCGCCTGCTGCTTGTCCAGCTTGAGCTGCCGCTCGGCCATCGCCGCCATGACCTGGTTGAAGTCGGTGGAGTAAGTACGCGCATCCAGGATCCAGCCCGAGGCCGGCTGGCCGCGCGCCGGCAGCATGTCGCCCAGCCGGCAGACGTGCTCCTCTCGCACCAGGGCCTCCGCACTGTCGGGAGCCTCCATACAGGGCCGCATCGAAAGCTCCGGCACGCGCTTCAGGCGCGACCAGCCGATCTCGATGTTGAAGGCGTCATGGTCCTTCATGTCGGGCTGCAGCACGATGAGCTGCCAGGCCAAGGGATGGTCGTCACGCACATATAGGCGTTCGCCCGGAAAGAACCAGGTCTTGGGGGCCGGCACTTCACGCCAGGCCGGAAGTTCCGTCTTCATGCGAGCGGCGAACAGTTCGCGCAACGCAGCGCCATATTCCTTGCGCATGGATTCAACCCGGTATCCGTGGAGAGACCCATCCTAGCCGAAGCAAGGCCTCAGCCGGCTAGCGACGGATGCAGGAAACGCCCGGGCTCCCGCGAGGCCCAGGTGCGGGCGTCGATCACGCAGGCTGCATGCGCCAGCTACCGTCCGGCCCAAATGGAAAAGGGCGGCGATTCGCATCGCCGCCCTTCGTGTCCCCCGGGAAGAGGGGCCTACAGCCATCCCATCGCCAGCAACTTCATCTTGAGCATCAGCCAGAGGAAGCCGAAGACCTGCTTGACCTGCTCCCAGAACGTGGGCTTGTAGCGGGCGCGTTCGCGCAGGTAGTGCTGCAGGGCGGTGATGTCCTCGTCGGTGAACTCCTCGAACCTGGGCATGCCGCGCGATTCCAGCGCGCCGCCCTGCACGATGGCCTTGAAGGCGTCGTGCGACAGCGGCACCGGCGAGGCGCGCAGGTCCGGGGCGTAGCCGCCGGCCACGGCGGCGCTGCCGTGGCAGATCACGCAGCCGGTGTAGACGTGCTTGCCCTTCTCCACCAGCACGGGATCGATCTTGAAGTCCGGCGCCTCCAGCGGCTCCACCTTGGCCAGCGGCGGCGGCGAGGGCGGCAGCGCGGCCTGGCCGTCGAGGACGAAGGTCAGCATGCGGCGCGGGTACTGCCGGCCGACCCAGCCGTGCTGCGCGCTGAGCGAGCCCAGCAGCGAGGGCGCGCCGCCCCAGCCGGCGAGGATGGTCACGTACTGCTTGCCGTCCACGGTGTAGGTCAGCGGCGGGGCCTGCGTGCCCACGCCCATCGGGTAGCTCCACAACTCCTTGCCGGTGACGGCATCGGTGGCGACGAAGCGGCCGTCGGCCAGGCCCTGGAACACCAGGCCACCGTGCGTGGCGATGACGCCGCCGGCGGTGGCGCCCGGCGTGGGGTTGCGCCAGACCTCTTTCTGCGTGACCGGGTTCCAGGCCAGCAGCGAGGTGCTGCCGGCGCTGGTGGGGATGTCGTCGAAGAAGCCCTTGAGGCCCATGACGTCGCCCGGGGTCATCTGCCACTTGCCGGGCTTGCGGCCCTCGCCGTCGTAGAAGCCGGCCATCTCGCGCGCGGGAATGTAGACCAGGCCGGTGTCCGGGCTGAAGGCCATCGGGTGCCAGTTGTGCGTGCCGCCGGAACCCGGCCAGGTCAGCGCCGGGCCGTTCTCGTAGCGCGCGCCGCGCACTTCCACCGGGCGGCCGGTGGCCATGTCGACCTTCTCGGCCCAGGTGACCTTGCCGATCTTCTCGGCGGAGATCAGCTTGCCGGTCTCGCGATCCAGTACGTAGAAGAAGCCATTCTTGGGCGCGTGCATCAGCACCTTGCGCGGCTTGCCCTCGATCTCGATGGTCGCGCTGACCATGTCCATCGTGGAGTTGAAGTCCCAGGTTTCGTTGGGGGTGGTCTGGTAATGCCAGACGTACTCGCCGGTGTCGGCGTCCAGCGCCACCACCGAGCAGAGGTAGAGGCTGTCGCCGCCGCCGGGGTTGCGCAGCTGCGCGTTCCAGGGCGAGCCGTTGCCGGTGCCCAGGTAGATGCGGTTGTACTCCGGGTCATAGGTCATGGCGTTCCAGACCGTGCCGCCCGCGCCGTACTTCCACCATTCGCCGCTCCAGGTCTTGGCGGCTTCTTCCATGGCCTTGTTCTCGAAGCCGTCGGCGGGGTTGCCGGGGACGACCCACCAGCGCCACAGCTCCTTGCCGGTTTCCGCGTCGTAGGTGGTGACGTAGCCGCGCACGTGGCCGAAGTCCGCGCCGCCGTGGCCGATGATCACCTTGCCGTTGAAGATGCGGGGCGCGCCCGTGATGTAGCGGTTGTCGCCCGGCGTGGTGGTCATGACCTCCCAGACCAGCTTGCCGGTCTTGGCGTCGAGCGCGAACAGGCGGCCGTCCTGCACGCCGGTGTAGACCTTGCCGTTCCAGAAGGCCAGGCCGCGGCTGCCCCAGGCATAGCGCATCTTGCGCGACTCCACCTTGGGGTCGTACTTCCACAGCAGCTGGCCGGTGCGGGCGTCCACGGCATGGACCACGCTGTAGCCCACGGCGGTGTAGATGACGCCGTCCACCGCCACCGGCTGGCTGGAGACGTTCCAGACGTCGTCCAGTTCCAGCGACCAGGCCAGGCCGAGCCGGGAGACGTTCTGCGTGTTGATCTGGTCCAGCGGGCTGAAGCGCTGCTCGCTGAAGGTGCGGCCCCAGGCAGCCCAGTTGGCGCCATCGGCCTCGTTGCCGAGGGCGGCGTTGTCGATGGTGGTCGCCTGCGCGCCCAGGACGGGCAGCAGCGCGGCGGCGGCCGCGATCAGGACTCGGCGGACAAGGACCGCCAGGCCGGTACGTTTCATTGTTCTCCCCCGGAAAGCGCATGGATGCAGGAGGGAGTATCGCGCCCGCTCCCGCCCCCCGCCCTCCTGCTTTCGCAGTAGCCGCTGCCACCGTATCGCCGCTCAGTACCGGCTCCGCAGCGCAGCAAAAAACCCCACTATCGATAGGGTGGCAATCCACCCCCTGCTGGTCCACGATAGGGTTCTCGGCAACGGGGGAGAACGAAAATGAGAATTACCAGCCCGATCACGGCTGTGGCGGCCGCGGCCTTCACCATCCTGTCTTCCTGGGCCGCAGGCTCGCAGGCGGCGCCCGTGGACGGCGCGCGCATCCAGGCGGCGGACCGCGAGCCGGGCAACTGGATGTCGCACGGCCGCAGCTACGATGAGCAGCGCTATAGCCCGCTGGCGAAGATCGATCAGGCCAATGTCGGCCAGCTCGGCCTGGCCTGGACCTACAAGCTCGACGTCGACCGCGGCGTGGAAGCCACGCCGATCGTGGTGGACGGCATCATGTACACCACCGGCGCCTACTCCATCGTCTACGCGCTGGATGCCCGCAGCGGCAAGCTGCTGTGGAAGTACGACCCACAGGTGCCGCGGGACTGGTCCGGCAACGGCTGCTGCGACGTGGTCAACCGCGGCGTGGCGGCCTGGAAGGGCAAGGTCTACGTCGGCAGCTTCGACGGGCGCCTGATCGCGCTGGATGCCAGGACCGGCAAGCCGGCCTGGACCACCGACACCGTGATCGACCGCAACCGCAGCTACACCATCACCGGCGCACCGCGCGTGGTGAAGGACAAGGTCATCATCGGCAACGGCGGCGCCGAGATGGGCGTGCGCGGCTATGTCTCCGCCTACGACGCGGCCAGCGGCAAGCTGCTGTGGCGCTTCTTCACCGTGCCGGGCGACCCGAAGCAGCCGCCCGAGAACAAGGCCATGGAGATGGCGCGCAAGACCTGGTCGGGCGACGCCTACGTGCAGCAGGGCGGCGGCGGCACGGTCTGGGACTCGATGGCCTACGATCCGGAACTGGACCTGCTCTACGTCGGCACCGGCAACGGCTCGATGTGGAACCGCAAGGTACGCAGCCCCGGCGGCGGCGACAATCTATTCCTGTCCTCGATCATCGCGCTGAAGCCCGACAGCGGCGAGTACGTCTGGCATTACCAGACCACGCCGGGCGATACCTGGGACTATACCGCCACGCAGCACATCATCCTGGCCGACCTGCGCATCAAGGGCGAGCTGCGCAAGGTGTTGATGCAGGCGCCGAAAAACGCCTTCTTCTACGTGATCGACCGCAAGACCGGCGAGCTGATCTCGGCGGAGAAGTTCGCGCCCTCCAACTGGGCCAGCCATGTCGACATGAAGACCGGCCGGCCAGTGGAGAACCCGGAGGCGGACTGGACCAAGGAAGCGCGGCTGATCTTTCCCTCGCCCTTCGGTGCGCATAACTGGCAGCCGATGTCCTTCAACCCGAAGACCGGCCTGGTCTATATCCCGATGCAGGAGACGCTGATCCTGCTGGCGCCGGACAACAACGCCAAGTATGTGCGCAAGGGCATCTTCAATGTGGGCCTGCAACCCTTCGACATGCCGGAGGACCCCAAGGGCCTGCAACAGGTGGCCGATGCCCACAAGGGGCATCTGCTGGCCTGGGACCCGGTGGCGCAGAAGGCCGCCTGGGACCAGCCGCACGTGACGATCTGGAACGGCGGCACGCTCAGCACCGCCGGCGGCCTGGTATTCCAGGGCAGCGCCGACGGGCGTGCCGTGGCCTATGCCGCGGATACCGGCAAGAAGCTCTGGGAGGCTCCCGCCAACACCGGCGTGATGGCCGGCCCGGTGACCTACACGGTGGACGGCGAGCAGTACGTGACCTTCATGGCCGGCTGGGGCGGCGCCTTCGCGCTGGGCGGCGCCATGGCCAACGTCGCCAAGGTGCGGCCGGAAGCCCGGGTGCTGACCTACAAGCTGGGCGGCAAGGCGAAGATGCCGGCACCGAAGCGGGTGATGGCCAGCCTGCCGAAGCTGCCGCCGGTCACCGCCACGCCGGAGCAGCTGGCCCTGGGCCGCGCACTGTTCAACGGCTATTGCTCGGTCTGCCACGGCTTCAACGCCATCAGCGGCGGCGTGCTGCCGGACCTGCGCTACCTGACGCCGGAAAAGCACCAGATCTTCGCCGGCATCCTCGCCGGTGCCTACCTGCAGAAGGGCATGCCGGCCTTTGCCGACCTGCTGCCTCCGGACTACCAGGCGGTGCTGCAGCAATACATCATCAAGCGTGCCCATGACCTGGAGCAGGAACTGGCGCAGCCGCAGAAGGACGCGGCGAGGTAGGCCCGGCTCGAAAAGTCGCGGGCTTCGGCCCGAACGAAGATGCAGATGCCCGTCATGCCGGCGAAAGCCGGCATGACGGGCATCTGTGCTCGTGTGCCTCGCTAGATCAGTCCCGCCGCCTGCACCGCAGCCATCAGGCTGGGCGCGACCTCGGCGTAGCTGATGCGGCCGTGCCCGGTGACGCCGGCCACCTGGTAGGTGCCGGTGAAATGGCGGGTGATGCGCAGGACCTCCGAGCCGTTGTCGGCGTATACCACGAGGGCCTGCGGGGGGCCTTCGTCCAGTTCCCAGCGCTGCCAGAAACCCTGGAACATGGCCGGCAAGCGCTCAGCCACCAGGTCGAACACGCGCTGGAACTCCACCCGCTCGGCATAGCTGAAGCTGAGTGTCCTGTCCCCGATCCCCATCGAAGTCCCCGGCCGGTCCCCACCGGCATGCTTCGATCATACGTCTGCCCCGCCGCGGCGGATGCACGGCTGCGCCTCCGTTCACAGTTTTCCGGTGAATCGTCAGAGCAGGCCGGCGGACCTGAAGGCGTCGGTGATGCTGCGGGCGGCCACGGCGTAGATCACCGCCCCCTTCCCCGTGATCCCGGCGGCGCGATAGCCGCCGGAGTTGAGGCGGGTCAGGCGCAGGGTCCGGGTGCCGTCCTCGGCGTAGATGATGAACTCGGGCGGCAAGCCGGAGCTTTCCTCCCAGCGGTGCCAGAAGGAGCGGAACATGGCTGGCAGGCGTGCGGTGGCGTGCTCGAAGGCGCGCTGGAACTCCTCGCGCTCGCCGTAGCTGAAGCCCAGACCTTCGCGTATCCCCGCCATAGCCCACCGGCCTGCGTGCCGATTCCCGCACGGCGTACAGATTTACGCGAAATCCAGACCCTGTTGGGACAGGCGGTATGTTTTATCCATACACGCGGCGCGCGTGCACCCCGAGGCCGCGTGCGACGCTGGCGAAGGGGTCGCCCGCCACTTGTTCGCTGGCGGGAAAGGCGGCGGCCACGGCATCGCGCAGCAGGCGGATTCCGGTCGATCCGCCGGTAATGTAGACCGTGTCAACTTTGTCCGCCACCAACCCGGCCTGGCGCACTGTCTCCAGCGCGGTGCCGACGATGCGCGCCAGCGCCTCGTCGATGGCGAACGCCAGGGTCTGCTGGTTGACCGTGGTCATCAGGCCCTTCTCGACGAAGGCGAGGTCGATGCGGCTGCGGCCGCCGTCGGCGATGGCCACCTTGGCCTCCTCCACCAGGCCCGCCAGGCGGTGCCCCTCGCGGTCGCGCAGCACCTTCATCAGGCGGTCATGGAAAGTCGGCGCCCGGTAGAACGGCCGCAGCGTCTGGGCTTCCGACAGGGCCTTGGGCGTGTAGAGGAAGTTGATGCGGTGCCAGGTGGCCAGCTCGAAATAGATGTGCGACGGCACCGGCTTGCCGCTGGCCCCGCTGCTGTTCAGCCCCAGGCAGGGCATCACCGACACCAGGCTCAGCTGCTGGTCGAAGTCGGTGCCGGCCAGGTGCACGCCGCCGCTGGCCAGCACGTCGGCGCTGCGGTCCAGGCGGCCGCTGCGGCCGGGGCCAAGCCGCACCACGGAGAAGTCCGAAGTGCCGCCGCCGATGTCCACGACCAGCGCCAGCGTCTCGCGCGACAGGCCGGTTTCGTAATCGAAGGCGGCGGCGATGGGCTCGTACTGGAACGAGACCTCCCGGAAGCCCGCCTCGACGGCGATGCCGCGCAGCGAGGCCTCGGCCGCGGCATCGCGCACCGGGTCGTCGTCGACGAAGTGCACCGGACGCCCCAGCACCACGCGCTCCAGCGGCTCGCCCGCCTGCGCCTCGGCGCGCTGCTTCAGGTGGGAGATGAAGCCGCCGATGATCTCGCGATAGGCCAGCGCCTTGCCGTTGACCAGGGTGGTCTCGCCCAGCAGTTCGCTGCCCAGCAGGCTCTTGAGCGATCGCAGCAGGCGCCCGCTGTAGCCGGCCTGGTACTCGGCGATGGCCTGGCGGCCGAACACCGTGGTCTGCTCGTCGGCGTTGTAGAACACCGCGCTGGGCAGCGTCACGCGATCCTGCTCCAGCGGCACCAGGTCGAGCGCCCCCCGGCCGCCGAGGCATACGGCGGAGTTGGAGGTACCGAAATCGATGCCGGCGAAGGGCTTCATGAGGGCAGGCCGGAAAGGGGGCGCGATTCTACCCGCAGTCGATCCGTGGCGGTTAGCCCCGGCAGGGCTCAGTTGGTGTCCTGCGGAGGTCCGCCATCCAGCGGACGCCCGGTGACCTCGGCCACCGGCTCCGTCGGTGCCCGGGCGCCGCTCACCCTGGAGGACTGCGCCATCTTCAGCACGTCGATGGTCGCGGCCTTGGCCAGCGAAGGGCTGCCGATGCGCTTGTTGACCTGGCGCACGATCTGCTCGCGCACCAGCGGCTCCAGCACCTGGGCGCGATGCAGCAGGCCGCCCGGGAGATTGCGGCCGTCCATGCGCAGGCGCACCTGGTCCGCGCCGATCTGGCGCGGCACCAGCTTGAGGATTAGCGGCTCGTAGGTTTCCACGTCGAGGTCGACGTTGATCAGCACGTCGATGTCCACATCGGCGCGGATGTTGAGGATGCGCAGCTCCAGCAGCATGTCGCCGAACAGCTCCAGGCGGAACCCGACCTTGGGCAGCAGCTCCAGCCGCGGCTCGACCTGCACGTCGCGCACGCGGAAGGAGTAGGAACCCACGATCAGGTCCGCCGGCATGCGCTTGAGCGAGCCGTCGATGGTTTCCTGCAGCAGGCCTTCGATCTCCTGGCTCAGGCGGCCGGCATTGACCACCTGCCGGATGAAGTTGTGGCCGAACTCGGCGTAGGAAATGGGCTTGAGATCGCTCATGCCCTCTACTTTAACCCGTCATGCCGGCTAAAGCCGGCATCCAGCCGCGAGGAGTCGCCAAGACTTGCGGGACTGGATACCGGCTTCCAGCGGCAGGACGATGGAGGAAGATCAAGCTTCCGCGATTTTCAAGACGAGCTTGCCGGTGTTGTCGCCGCGGAACAGCCTGAGCAGCGTGTCCGGAAACACCTGCACGCCGCCCTCCACGATGTCCTCGCGCGTCTTCAGCTTGCCGGCGGCCAGCCAGCCGGCCATCTCGCGCCCGGCGATGGCGTAGCGGTCGGCGTAGTCGAATACCACCATGCCCTTCATGCTGGCGCGGTTGACCAGCAGCGACATGTAGTTGCTCGGCCCCTTCACCGGCGTGGTGTTGTTGTACTGCGAGATGGCGCCGCAGATGACGATGCGCGCACCGCGCGTGATCTGCGTCAGCGCGGCGTCGAGGATGTCGCCGCCGACGTTGTCGAAGTAGACGTCGATGCCCTTGGGACAGTGCTGCTTCAGGCTCTTCTTCACGTCCTCGCCCTTGTAGTCGATGCAGGCGTCGAAGCCCAGATCCTCGACCACGTAGCGGCACTTGTCGGCACCGCCGGCGATGCCGACCACTCGGCAACCCTTGATCTTCGCGATCTGCCCGACCACGCCGCCCACGGCACCGGCCGCGCCGGACACCACTACCGTGTCGCCGGTCTTGGCCTCGCCCACTTCCAGCAGGCCGAAGTACGCCGTCATGCCGGGCATGCCGAGGGTGCCCAGCCACACCGGCAGCGGCGCCAGCTTCGGGTCCACCTTGGTCACGGCCCGGCCGTCGGACAGCGCGTACTCCTGCACGCCGAAGGTGCTGACCACGTGCTCGCCGACGGCGAACTTCGGATGCTTCGAGGCGACCACGCGGCCGACGGCGCCGGCACGCATGACTTCGCCGATGCCCACGGGCGGGACATACGACTTGCCGTCGTTCATCCAGCCGCGCATGGCCGGGTCCAGCGACAGGTACAGGACCTTGACCAGGAACTGGCCCTCCGCGGGCTCCGGCACGGCCTCCTCGGTGCGCTGCCAGACGTTCTCCTGCGGCAGCCCGACGGGGCGGGCGGCGAGGCGGATCTGGTGGTTGATGACGGTCATGGGATTCTCCTTCAGGCGTTGAGGGTGGCCAGCGCCAGTTCGGCGTAGCGTTGCGGTTGTTCGAGATCGGGGAAATGGCCGCAGTCGGCGAAGCGCTCGACGCGGGCCTGCGGCAGCAGTTCCCGCAGCGAATCGGGCGAGGTGCGGCGGTGGCTGCGGTCGCGCTCGCCCCAGATGAGCAGCGCCGGCGTCTTCACGCCCTCCAGCTCGCCGTCACGGGCCTGCGACAGGCCCTGCACGACGCCGGCCAGGCAGAAGCAGCCGCCATGCGTCAGCGAGTGATGCGCGGGCGCCAGGAACTCATCGAAGCGCGAGCGGTCCGGCAGGGCGATGCCGTACCAGACGCTGGCGAAGCGGCGGCGCGAGGCGCGCATCAGCAACTGCCCCACCACCGGCACCTGCAGGGGCTTGGGCACGTTCTTCTGCGTCCAGGCGCGCATGGCCGGCATCGAGGGCGTCTGGCACAGCAGCAGGCGGCGGATGCGGTGCGGCGCGGCCTTGGCGGCGGCAATCGCGTAGAGGCCGTTGGCGCAGGAGAAATGCAGGGCCGCCTCGCGGATGTCCAGCGCGTCCATCACCGCCAGCACGGCGCCGGCGCCCTCCTGCAGGCGATGGCCGTAGCCCAGCGCGGGCCTCGACTGGCCGAAGCCCGGCAGGTCGAAGCAGACCACGCGCGCATAGGGTCGCAGCCGCTCGATCACCGCGGCGTGATGCTCGATGACGTTGGGTCCGTCCGGCACCATCAGCACCACAGGACCCTTGCCGCCGGTGTCGAGCACGCGCAGGCGGCCGATGCGGGTGTCGACCAGGCGCGTGCCGGCCGGCCAGCCGGAGGCATCGGGCGCGGAGAGCGAGCGGTTGATCAGGCTGTCGAGGGCGGCGGCGAGCATCTCAGGCCTCCAGGACGTGACCGGCCTGCGGCGCGGCGCGTCCCTCCAGCACCTCGCGCCAGGCGGCTTCCCACTGCGCCGGGGCAGTGTGCTGCACGCGCAGCCAGCGGCGCAGCAGCGGCAGGAACCCGGCCCAGGCGACGGCGAAGCGCCGGTCGATGCCGCCAGGACCCCAGTCCTGCGTGCGCTTCCTGATCTGGCCCGGCGCGAAGAAGAACTGCGGCTTGGCGCCTGGCAGCGCATGCTGGGTCTGGCGCTCTTCCCAATGCGTGGCGCCGACGATGCAGCTGTGCTTCAGCGCGTCCTTGAAATGGTGATGCACGCGCGACAGCAGGCCGCCGTCGCCGGACATGTCGACGTAGACGCTGGCCACGTCCGCCGGCAGGGATTCCAGCGCGTCATAGCCGATGACGCGGTCATAGTGGCCCAGCTGCTCGCAGAACGCGCGGTTACGCGCCGAGGTCAGGCCGATCACCTCGCAGGACTGCGGTCGGTTCAGCGACAGGCGCTGCGCCACGCCCAATGCGGTCTTGCTGGAGGCGCTGGCGATGATCACCGAGCGGCCGCCGAACAGCTGGTTGTCGGCCAGGAAGTCCTCGATCAGGAAGGATGTGATGTAGAGCGGCGACAGCAGGGCCTGCTCGTCCTCCTGCCCCGTGTCATGCGCCGGGTCCCGGGAGACGCGGCGGTAGAGCTGGTAGGCGGCGGGCAGCGCGCGGCGATGCGGCGTGGCATCCATGAAGGAGGCCTCGCCGATGCGGCCCGGCTGCAACAGCAGCTGCGAGGACATCGGCAGGTAGCCGTAGATTCGCTCGCCCTCGGCGATGCCCTGGCAGCGCGAGCGCTCCACGCGGGCGAAGCCCCAGACCGGGATGCGTCCCCAGCCCTCGGCCGCGGGAAAGAACTGCCAGTACTGCATGGCGTCGCCGAAGACGCCGTAGGTGACATTGTTGGCGGTCAGTGCAAAGCGCTCGATGCGCAGCAGGACCTCGCCGTCCTGCGGCTGCGGCACCTCGGCGTTGACGATGCGGGCCTGGCGCAGGTCCTTTCGGGCCACCTCGAAATCGAATGCACTCATGGTCTGCTCCCGGGAAAAGGAATCAACCGCGTGAGTAGGTCAAGCCGCCATCGACCTTGATGACGGAACCGCTGGTATAGGACGAGGCATCGGAAGCCAGATACAGCGCCGCGCCGACGATCTCCTTCGGGTTGCCGGCACGGCCCATCGGCACGCTGCGCGAGATCATCTCCCGCAGTTCATCGGGCCAGGCCTTGCTGATGTCGGTCAGGAAGGCACCCGGCACCAGCGTGTTGACGCGCACCTTGCCGCCGTACATGTGCGAGAGGCCTGCCGCCATGGTGTGCAGGGCGCTCTTGGCCATGGCGTAGGGAATCTCGTGCTCGCCCGGTTGCATGGCGCTGGTGCTGCTGACGTTGATGATGCTGCCGCCGCCGGCCTTGGCCATCCGCTCCGCCGCCAGCACCGACAGGCGGAAGGGGCCCTTGAGGTTCAGGTCCAGGACCTTGTTCCACAGCTCCTCGCTGACTTCCGCCAGCGAGGGATACAGCGGCGAAGCGCCGGCGTTGTTGACCAGGATGTCGAGGCGGCCGAATTCACGGTCCACGGCCTCCATCAGCCGCGCGGCATCGTCCCAGCGGCCGGCATGGAAGGCGACCGGCAGCGCACGCACGCCGTATGCCTCCAGCTCCGCCGCTGCCTGCTCGCAGATCTCCAGCTTGCGGCTGGCGATCACGACGTGGGCACCGTGCGCGGCGAAGCCGCGCGCCATCTCCAGGCCCAGGCCGCGGCTGCCGCCGGTGACGACGGCAACCCGGCCGGTGAGATCGAAGAGCTTGTCCATTTTCGATCCCTTTGCCCCGGCGCTATTTCCTGGCCCGCGAGGAGGTGTAGGCGGCCATTGCATCCTTCGGCACGTAGCGCCCCAGCTCCATCTTGCCGATGGCGTTGCGGTGCACCTCGTCCGGACCGTCGGCGAAGCGCAGCGTGCGCGCCATGGCGTAGGCATAGGCCAGGCCGAAGTCGTCGCTGACGCCGCCGGCACCGTGCACCTGCATCGCCCAGTCGATCACCTGGCAGGCCATGTTCGGCGCCGCCACCTTGATCATGGCGATCTCCTTGGCCGCCACCTTGTTGCCGACCGTGTCCATCATGTACGCGGCCTTCAGCGTCAGCAGGCGCGCGGAGTCGATCTGGATGCGCGCCTCGGCGATGCGCTCCAGCGTCACGGTCTGCGCCGCCACCGGCTTGCCGAAGGCAACGCGGCCCAAGGCACGCTGGCACATCTTCTCCAGCGCGCGCTCGGCCAGGCCGATCAGGCGCATGCAATGGTGGATGCGGCCGGGACCGAGGCGGCCCTGGGCGATCTCGAAGCCGCGGCCCTCGCCCAGCAGCATGTTGGACGCCGGCACGCGAACGTTGTCGAACAGGATCTCGGCATGGCCGTGCGGCGCGTCGTCGTAGCCGAACACCGGCAGGTGGCGCAGGATCTTCACGCCGGGGGTATCGCGCGGCACCAGGATCATCGACTGCTGGCTGTGCCGGCTCGGGTTGTCCGGGTCGGTCTTGCCCATGAAGATGAAGATCTTGCAGCGCGGATCGTTGGCGCCGGAGGTCCACCATTTGCGGCCGTTGATGACGTACTCGTCGCCGTCTCGCACGATGGAGCTGGAGATGTTGGTGGCGTCCGACGAGGCCACGTTGGGCTCGGTCATGGCAAAGGCGGAGCGGATCTCGCCCCTGAGCAGCGGCTCCAGCCACCGCTTCTTCTGCTCCTCGGTGCCATAGCGCTCCAGCACCTCCATGTTGCCGGTATCCGGCGCGGAGCAGTTGAACACCTCCGGCGCCCAGAGCACGCGGCCCATGATCTCGCAGAGCGGCGCGTATTCCAGGTTGGTGAGGCCGGCGCCGCGCGAGGACTCGGGCAGGAACAGGTTCCACAGCCCGGCTTCCTTGGCCTTGAGCTTCAGTTCCTCGATGATCGCCGTGGGCTGCCAGCGGTCACCCTCGGCGACCTGCTCGAGGAACTTCTTCTCGTTGGGATAGACGTGCTGGTCCATGAAGGCATTGAGACGGGCCTGCAGGTCCTTCACCTTCTGTGAATATTCGAAATCCATCGTCGTGGCTCCTGATGTCTGTTCCCTTCTCCCTCCGGGAGAAGGTGGCCCGTAGGGCCGGATGAGGGACGCGGTTTCAATGAATCGCGTCACTCGTTGGTAGCTCGTCCCTCACCCCCACCCCTCTCCCGAGGGGAGAGGGGGGCAACAACTTACTTCCGCTTCTGGATCTGCTGCACCTTCTGCCAGGCCATCTCGGCCAGGGGCCGCGCCGCCGCGCCCATCGCCGCGGCCTGCTTGCTGGCGGCGGTTCCGTCCTTCACGCGGCCGGCGATGCCCTGCAGGATCGCGCCGAGGCGGAACAGGTTGTAGGCGATGTAGAAGTCCCAGTCGCTCTGCGGGATGGCGTCGCGGCCGGTGCGCCGGCAATACGCGGCGATGTGCTCGGCCTCGGAGGGAATGCCCAGCTCGGCCAGCTTGTAGCCCGCCAGGCCGCGGAACACGCCCTTGGGGATATGCCAGGTCATGCAGTGGTAGGAGAAATCCGCCAGCGGATGGCCCAGCGTCGACAGCTCCCAGTCCAGCACGGCCAGCACGCGCGGCTCGGTGGGATGGAAGATCATGTTGTCCAGGCGGTAGTCGCCGTGGACGATGCTGCTCTCCTCGCCCGCCGGGACGTTCGCCGGCAGCCATTCGATCAGCCGGTCGAAGGCCTCGATCTTCTCGGTCTCGGAAGCCTTGTACTGCTTGCTCCAGCGGTCGATCTGGCGCGCGAAGTAGTTGCCGGGCTTGCCGTAGTCGGCCAGGCCCACCGCCGCGTAGTCCACCTTGTGAAGGGCGGCCATCACCCGGTTCATCTCGTCGAAGATGGCGCGGCGCTGCTCCGGCGTGTAGTCCGGCAGCGACGGATCCCACATGATGCGGCCCTCGACGCAGTCCATCACGTAGAACGGCGTGCCGATGATGCCGTCGTCCTCGCAGAGCACATAGGTCTTCGCCACCGGCACATCGGTCTTCGCCAGCGCGCTGATGACCTTGTACTCGCGATCCACGGCATGCGCCGAGGCCAGCAGCTTGCCCGGCGGCTTGCGCCGCAGCACGTACTTCCGGCCCGGCGTGAGCAGCTTGTAGGTGGGGTTGGACTGTCCGCCCTTGAACTGCTCCACCGTCAGCGGCCCGGCGAAGCCCTCGACGTTCTTCGACAGGTAGGCTTCCAGCGCCGCCGCGTCGAACTGATGCTTCTCCTGCACCGGCATCGTGCCGGTGAAATCCTTCTGGTCCGACACGCTCAAATCTCCTGCGGGGTGACGACGATCTTGCCGGACACGCGGCGGTCCATCAGCAGGCGGATGGCCTCGGCGCCGCGCGACAGCGGGTAGGTCCCGGCGATGTGCGGCTTGAGCTTGCCTTCCTTGAGCCAGCCGATCAGCACGCGCAGGTCGGCGAGGTTGTTCATCGGCTCGCGCTTGGCGTAGTCGCCCCAGAACACGCCGACGATATCGCAGCCCTTGAGCAGGGCCAGGTTGACGGGAATCCTGGGGATTTCGCCATTGGCGAAGCCGATCACCAGCAGGCGGCCGCGCCAGGCGGTGCTGCGCAGCGCCACCTCGGTGTAGGGGCCGCCGACCGGGTCGTAGGTGACGTCCACGCCCTTTCCGCCGGTGAGGGCCTTGAGACGTTCCTTGAGGTCTTCCTTGGAGTAGTCGATCAGCTCGTCGGCACCGTGCTCCTTGCATACCGCCAGCTTCTCGGCGCTGGAGGCCGCGGCGATCACCCGCGCGCCCAGCACCTTGCCGATCTCGATGGCGGCCAGCCCGACGCCGCCGGAGGCACCCAGCACCAGCAGGGTTTCGCCGGCCTTGAGCTTCGCGCGGTCCTTCAGTGCGTGGTAGGAGGTGGCATAGGTCATCACGAAGGAGGACGCGGTGACGAAGTCCAGGCCTTCCGGCATCGGCAGCACGGCGCGGGCGTCGGCCACCACCAGCTGGGCAAAGGCGCCCCAGCCGGTGAAGCAGATGACCTTGTCGCCCGGCTTGACGTGCTTGACCTTGGCCCCCACGGACTCGATCACGCCGGCGCACTCGCCGCCCGGCGAGAACGGGAATTCCGGCTTGAACTGGTACTTGCCCTGCACGATCAGCGTGTCGGGGAAGTTCACCCCGGCGGCCTGCACGCGCACCACGGCATCGTTGTCGCCCGGTACCGGGTCGGGACGGTCCTCCAGCGTCAGGGTCTCAGGGAGTCCCCATTGTTTGCAGAGCAGGGCTTTCATGCTTTTCTTCCTTGTTGACGATCCATGGCGATCCGTTCGTGCTGAGCCTGTCGAGGCATGAACGGACGAGAGCCGAGGGTACGGTGCGCCCGTTCACCCTTCGACAGGCTCAGGGCGAACGGTAGATGGGACAGTTGGAAAATCACGGCATCGGGTTGCGCGGCTGCCCGCCGTCGATGATGTCGCGCAGGCGCATCTCCACGGCCGGCTTGATGTTGGCGTGGGTCAGAATATAGAAGCGGTTGTCCTTCACCGCATCGATCGTCACGCGCGCCACGTCGGCGGCGCTGATCTTGCCCTTCTTCACGGCCTGGCGGACCCGCTCCTCGTAGGCCGCGGCCTCGGGATTGCTGTCGGCCAGCTCGGCCGGACGGTTGCGCGCGGCGTCGGCAATGCCGGTGTTGACGTAGGCCGGGCACAGCACGGAGACGCCGATCTTCGCGCCCGCGGCCTGCAGCTCGTGGTGCAGGCACTCGGACATCGTCACCACGCCATGCTTGCTGACGCAGTAGATGCTGGAGGCGGGGACCGACAGCAGGCCGGCGACCGAGGCGGTGTTGACGATGTGGCATTCGTCGCCCTGCGCGAGCATGCGCGGCACGAAGTTGCGGACCCCGTGCACCACGCCCATCAGGTTCACGCCCAGCACCCACTCCCAGTCCTGCTCGGTGGTGGTCCAGGTGGGTCCGGCCACGGCCACGCCGGCATTGTTGAACAGCAGCTGGGCGCTGCCATACTCGGCGTAGGTACGGTCGGCGAGCTGCTGCACCTGCCAGCCCTGCGAGACGTCGCAGCGCTGCAACAAGGCAGCGGTGCCGGCGGGCAGCATTTCCCGCGTCGCCTGCAGGCCCTTCTCGTCCACATCGGCCAGGGACAGGCGCATGCCTTCCTGCGCGCAGAGCAGTGCCAGCTCGCGGCCGAAGCCGCTGCCCGCGCCGGTGATGACGGCGACCTTGCCGGCGAGCGTCTTCATGCGACGAGGTAGCCGCCGTCGACGTTGAGCGCGACGCCGGTGGTGTAGCTGGCAGCCGGCGAGACCAGGTAGAGCACCGTGCCGGCCATCTCGTCGGGCTGGGCCACGCGATTCATCGGCACGTGCTCCAGCACCTTGTTCATGATCTGCTTGTTCTGCACCAGGGTGGCGGCGAACTTGGTGTCGGTGAAGCCCGGCAGCAGCGCGTTGACGCGCACCTTCTGCGGCGCACATTCGCGGGCGAAGGCCTGGGTCATGGAGATGACCGCGGCCTTGGTGATGGAGTAGATGCCCTGCAGCGGCCCCGGGATCACGCCGTTGACCGAGGCGACGTTGACGATGCTGCCGCCGCCGTTCTTCGCCATGGCCTTGACGCCCTTGGCCGACATGAAGAAGTAGCCGCGGATGTTGACGTCCACGGTCTTCTGGAAGGCACCGAGATCGGTCTCCCAGATCGGACCGAAGTGCGGGTTGGTGGCGGCGTTGTTGACCAGGATGTCGAGGCGGCCGTGCTTCTGCTCGATCGCGGCGAAGATCGCGTCGATCTGCGCCATCTCGCCGATATGGCAGGCGATGGCTTCGGCGCTGCCGCCGGCGGCGCGGATCTCGCCAGCCACGCGCTCGCAATCCGGCAGCTTGCGGCTGGACACGATCACGTGGGCACCGGCACCGGCCAGGGTCTTGGCGATGCTCTCGCCGATGCCGCGGCTGGCGCCGGTGACCAGGGCGACCTTGCCCTGCAGGCTGAACAGTTCGGTGGACTTCATGGGGAGCGTCTCCTCAACGATAGGTGATGTTCTTGGGCTCCCGCGTCTGTTCCAGGTGCGGGTAGGCATTCAGGTAGCTGATGGTGAGCTGGCCGGGGCTGTGCAGCAGCTTGGTGACGGCGCTGTTGACCACGGTCCAGTTCAGCGCGGCGGTGCGCGCCTCGGTCAGGCCGAACAACTCCTGGGCGACGGCGGAGATCGGGCCGCCGGAGGTGAAGACCACGGCACGCCGGGACTTGTCGGTGTCGGCCAGCACGCGGCGCACCGCGCCGACGCAGCGGCCACGGAAGCCGGCCCAGCTCTCGCGATACTCGGCATCGTGCTGCCCGCTCATCCAGCGCACCATGGCGTCCTCGAACAGGCGCTGGAAGGCGTGGCGCGGGTTCTCGAACTGCTTCAGGTAGCCACCCATCGCGGCCTTCTCCTGCAGGTCCGGCCGGCTGACGTTGAGCATCTGCACGTGGTCGTACTCCTCCAGGCCCGGATCGACGATCCACTCGGACTCCGGCGGAGCCGCGTCCATGGCGCCCAGGCAGGCCTCGGCGGTCTGGCGGTGGCGCTTCATGCCGCCCACCACCACGCGGTCGAAGCTCAGGCCGCTCTGGCGGAACCAGGCGCCCAGCAGGCGCGACTGCTCGTAGCCCAGGTCGGAAAGCTGGTCGTAGTCGGCGGCGCCGAAGGACGCCTGGCCATGCCGCACAAGGAAGATCTGGCCCATGGATCACCGTTTCAGGATTGCCGGCAGCTTAGGAGCCCCCCTACAATCATTCAAATGAATAGATTGAATCAGCGTCCATAAATGAAATGAATTTGAACCGGATCGACCTGAACCTGTTCGTAGTGCTGGACGCGATCTACACGGAAGGCGGCATCACCCGCGCCAGCCGCAAGCTCAACCTGACCCAGCCGGCGATCAGCCACGCCCTGGGGCGGCTGCGCGAGATGTTCGGGGACCCCCTGTTCGAGCGCGACGGCCGCGCCATGGTGCCGACGCCGCTGGCGCGCAGCCTGATCGAGCCGGTGCGGCGCTCGCTGCGCGGCCTGGAAATCACCCTCAACGAGGTGGCGCGCTTCGATCCGGCCAGCACGGAGCGGCGCTTCACGCTGTCGGTGCGCGACGTGCTGGAAGCGACGCTGCTGCCGGTGCTGATGCGCCGCGTCACCGAAACCGCCGCGCTGATCTCGGTCAACACCGTGCGCGTGGACCGCCGCGACCTGGAGGCGGAACTGGCGGCCGGCACGGTGGATGCGGCGATAGACACGCTGCTGCCGCTGTCGGACAACATCCGCCGCATCCGCATCGCGGCCGACCCGCTGGTGGTGATCGTCCGCGCCGATCACCCGGCCTTCGGCGACGGCATGGACATGGACACCTATCTGCGGCAGGACCATATCCTGGTCAGTTCGCGCCGCAGCGGCCCGGGGCTGGAGGACGTGGAACTGAGCCGCCTGGGGGTGGAACGCCGCGTGCGCCTGCGCTGTCAGCATTACTTCGCCGCCTGCCGCGTGGTGAGCCTGACCGACCTGGTGCTGACCATGCCCGAAAGCTATGCCCGCATCGCCAACCGCCAGTACAACAACCGCATCCTGCCCTTTCCGCTGTCCGTGCCGATGCTCGACGCCTATCTCTACTGGCATGGCAACGTCGACCAGGAACCCGCCAACCTCTGGCTGCGCGAGCAGTTGATCCAGTCCTTCGAAAGCTGATGCGGAACGATTCCTGCAGCGGCAAGGGCATGTCCCTGCTCCGCTGCCTGCCCATCCTGCTGCCCGCCGCCGCGCTCGGTGCCTGCGCGACCACCTGGGAACCGGAGCCCGCGCCGCCGCCACCGCCGCCGCGGCCCACCTATGTGCCGGCCCATATGCTGGTGCAGCGCTGCCGCGAAGTGGCGCCGCAAGTACATCCCTGGCGCGCGCGGCAGATCCACTCCGCGATCCTGCAATTTGAATTGAGCCGTGCATATCGCCGGGGCGCCAGCGGCATGAAGCCGATGGACCGCCAGCGCGCCGAGGCGCAGGAGCGCGAGGCCTGGAGCGTCCTCTGGGAAACCTGCCAGCCGGTGCTGGCTGCAGCGCCGCGCGCACCCTGAAGGCGGGCGCTATAGTCGGAGCATGAAACCGCTCCTGCTCCTGGCCGCCCTGCTGCTGCCTGCATCCGCCGTGGCCGCTCCGCGCTGCGACAAGCTCCCGCTGCGCGTGGAGAGGGAGCAGGCCGCGATCCGGCCGGTGCAGCGCATGATCGTCACCGCCGCCAGGCCGCTGTACTTCCACAGCGTACCGGACCGCGGCTGCGCCACCCCGGTCTTCGTGGTTCGCGACAACGCACTGACCGCCTACAGCGAATGGAAGGGCTGGTACTCGGTGCAGCACAGCAACGAAAAGGGCGAGATGACCAGCGGCTGGGTCAGGGGCCAGGGCCTGAAGACCGCGGGCACCCTGGGGCTGGATACGCGGATCCTGCCGGCGCCCGCCGCTGCCGCGCCGAAGCTGCCGCCGGACGCCGCCGGGGTGGTGGACCGCGTGGCGATGTGCGCCCATTTCGCCGGGGAATCCAACGGCGACCAGTCCGAGCAGGACAAGCGCATCAGCGCCACCATGACCGAACTGCGCTGCGACAGCCTGGAAGCGGACGTGGCGGCGCTGCGCAAGAAGCACTCGAACGATCCGGCGGTGCTCAAGGCCGTGGAGCAGGCCGCCACGCCCTAGGGCCCTCAGGCCGGCTTCAGGAAGTCTTCCAGCGCCAGGTCGAGATCGCCGAGCAGGCGCATGCGGTCGAGGTGGATGCCCAGGGAGGAAATCTTGCGCGCGAGGCTCTCGACGCCGCCGCGCAGGTGCCGCGCCATGTACAGGCGGATGTCCTGCGCGCTGCCGGCCTGCCAGATGCCGCTGGGCATGAAGATGTCGACCGTGGCATGGCCGCTGTTCCTCTGCACCCGGGTATCGGAATGACCCCAGAGGTCCCAGCGCCAGACCGCGCCGTCGATGTGCAAGACCGGCGAGAACTCCTTGATCACCGGGCTGTAGTGCGTCAGGCAGTGCCGCGCCAGCTTGCCGCGCAGCGCCTCGTAATGGGGCGCCACCGCACGGTCTGCCGCCTTGTCGCCGGCCTGCACGGAAAGCGAGAACACCTGGCTGAAGGACGTCGTCATTCGAGGCTCCACGGTCCGCCCAGGGTGAGCGTCCGGCTGGGCGGGGTCGTTGCGGGACCCGGGGACTGCTTCGCATCACCACCATGCTGCAAAGCAACAAGGATGCCGGGACGCCGCCTCCGGGCCCGGACCCGCACCCCCCAAACGCGGTGGAGGAGCCCCCGGGGTCATGTCCCGGCCAAGACTCCGGCCTTGATATGTGATTTTCTATTAATTTATTTCACAAAATACGACTATTAGAATTGACCGGGCAGACAGGCGCGGGCTCCGGCGGGCGCTGGCCACGGGGACGCCCCGGGCCTACCCTGCTGGCCCATCTTCCCCCAACCTGAACCCCCATGGCCTCCCGCTCCAAGACCCCGTCCAAGAACGCCCCGAAGTCCCCTGCCCAGACCCTGGCCCAGTCCTTCCGGCTGCCCAACGGCGTGCTGGTGCCCAACCGCCTGGCCAAGTCGGCGATGAGCGAAGCCCTGGGGACCCTCGACAACCGCCCGACCGAGCGCCTGGAGCGGCTGTACGCGCGCTGGGCCGACGGCGGCATCGGCCTGTGCATCACCGGCAACGTCATGATCGACCGCCGTGCGCTGGGCGAGCCGGGCAACGTCGTGGTGGAGGACGAGTCCGACCTGCCGGCGCTGCGCCGCTGGGCCGCGGCCGGCACGCGCCGCGGCGGCCAGCTGTGGATGCAGATCAACCACCCGGGCAAGCAGTCGCCGCGCGGCCTCAACCGCGAGACGGTCTCGCCCTCCGCGATCCCCTTCCGCTCCGACATGGCGGCGTTCTTCGCCACGCCGCGCGAGCTGGGCGACGACGAGATCCTCGATCTGATCCGGCGCTACGGCAATACCGCACGCATCGCCAGGAAGGCGGGCTTCACCGGCGTGCAGATCCATGGCGCGCACGGCTACCTCGTCAGCCAGTTCCTGTCGCCGCACCACAACCGCCGCAGCGACCGCTGGGGCGGCAGCCCGGAGAACCGTCGCCGCTTCGTGCTGGAGGTGCTGGCGGAAATGCGCCGCCAGGTGGGCAAGGACTTCCCCATCGGCATCAAGCTGAACTCCGCGGACTTCCAGCGCGGCGGCTTCACCGAGGACGAATCGCTGGACGCGATCCGCGCGCTGGCCGAGGCCGGCATCGACCTGGTGGAGATTTCCGGCGGCACCTACGAGGCACCGGCGATGACCGGCATCGAGCGCAAGGCCAGCACGGTGGCGCGCGAAGCCTATTTCATGGAGTTCGCCGAGAAGGTGCGGGCGGCGGTGAAGCTGCCGCTCATGCTCACCGGCGGCTTCCGCTCGCTCGCCGGCATGGCGCAGGCGCTGGACAGCGGCGCCATCGATTTCATCGGCCTGGGACGCCTGCTGGCGGTGGAACCGGACCTGCCCTCGCGCCTGCTGCGCGGCGAGGATCCGCGCGAGGAAATCAAGCCGATCAGCACCGGCATCGGCATGGTGGACCGCATGGCGCTGATGGAGGTGGCCTGGTACACGCGTCAGCTGCGCCGCATGGGGGAGGGCCGCAATCCGCGGCCGCGCGAATCGGGCCTGCAGTCCTTCGCCATCGGCATGATCGAGAACGGCTGGAACACCTTCCGCACGCGCCGGCTGCGCGCTTCCTGAGCGGGCGCTGCCGCCCGTTCCGCTACCCGGCTCACGAATGCCCCCGCCCGTCGGGCGGGGGCTGCCGCCCGCCACTTATGCACAGGCCGCGGTAGGTTTTGACGCTGTAGTCCCCGCTTCCGCCGCCGCTATGGTCGGCACAGGTCTGCTCCGCGGGCCCGTGTCGCCAGGAGGGGAATCGTGGCAGGCAGTGCAGCAACGCAGGGAGGACTCGTGGGGCCCGGCGATTCGCCGGGCGGTCCGCAGGGCGAAGCGCTGTTCCGCCTGGCGGTGGAAGCCGCGCCCAATGCCATGGTCATGGTCGGCAGCGACGGGCGCATCGCGCTGGTCAACGCCCAGACCGAGAAGCTGTTCGGCTATCCGCGCAGCGAACTGATCGGCCAGCGCATCGAGATGCTGGTGCCGCAGCGCAACCGCGGCCAGCACCCGCAGCAGCGAGAGGATTACCTGCGGGACCCGCAGACGCGCTCGATGGGCACGGGCCGCGATCTCTATGGCCTGACGCGCGACGGCCGCGAGGTGCCGATCGAGATCGGCCTCAATCCGCTCAAGACCGGGAACGGCACGCTGGTGCTGGCCTCGATCATCGACATCACCGAGCGCAAGCGCATCGAGGATGCGGTGCGCCGCAGCGAGGCACGCTTCCGCCTGATGGTATCCAGCGTCAAGGACTACGCCATCCTGATGCTCGATCCGCAGGGGCTGGTGGCGTCCTGGAACGACGGCGCCCAGCGCCTGAAGGGTTACGCAGAGCCCGAGATCCTGGGCCGGCATTTCTCCACCTTCTACCCGCCGGAGGAGATCGCGTCCGGCCGCCCCGACCGCGAACTGCGCCGGGCGCGGGACGAAGGGCGCTTCGAGGACGAGGGCTGGCGCCTGCGCAGGGATGGCAGCCGCTTCTGGGCCAGCGTGATCATCACCCCGATGTTCGACGAGGCCGGCGCGCTCACCGGCTACTCCAAGGTCACCCGCGACATCACCGAGCGCAAGCGCTCCGAGGAGCGCTTCCGCCTGGTGGTGGAAGCCGCGCCCAACGCCATGATCATGGTCGATGCCGGCGGGCGCATCAGCCTGGTCAACGCGCAGACCGAGAAGCTGTTCGGCTATCCCCGCGAGGACCTGATCGGCATGCCGGTGGAAATGCTGGTGCCGCAGGGCCGCCGGCTGGGCCACCCGACCCTGCGCGAGAGTTATTTCGGAAAGCCGCAGACGCGCGCGATGGGCAGCGGCCGCGACCTGCACGGGCAGATGCGCGACGGCCGCCAGGTGCCGATCGAGATCGGCCTCAATCCGATCGAGACCTCCGAAGGCCTGTTCGTGCTGGCCTCGATCATCGACATCACGGAGCGCAAGCGCGCCGAGCAGGAGCTGCGCAACCTCAACCAGTCGCTGGCGGCGCAGATCGACGAAACCAGCGCCGCCCTGGCCAAGCTGCAGGTGGCGCAGAGCCAGCTGGTGCAGGCCGAAAAGCTGGCCTCGCTCGGCGGCCTGGTGGCCGGCATCTCGCACGAGATCAACACTCCGGTGGGCATCGGCGTGACCGCCGCCTCGCACCTGGATGCCGAGGTGCGCAACCTGACTCGCGCCGTCGCCGCCGGCGGCCTGACCAAGTCGCAGTTCGACCGCTTCCTGCAGTCGGTCTCCCAGTCCAGCGACATCATCCTGATGAACCTGCGCCGCGCCGCGGAGCTGATCCAGAGCTTCAAGCGCGTGGCGGTGGACCAGTCCAGCGAGGAACGCCGCCGCATCCGCCTGAAGGCCTACTTCGAGGAGGTGCTGGTGAGCCTGCGCCCGAAGATGAAGACCACGCCGCACCGCATCGAGCTGGACTGCCCGGAGGAGCTGGAGATGGACACCATCCCCGGCGCCTGGTCGCAGGTGCTGACCAACCTGGTGGTCAATGCGCTCTCGCATGCCTTCGATCCGGGCCAGGCCGGCCTGATGCGGATCGAGGTGGATTGCACGGAGACGGGGGTGCGGGTGCGCTTCCGCGACGACGGCCACGGCATCGCCGCCGAGAACCTGGCCAAGATCTTCGACCCCTTCTTCACCACGCGGCGCGGCCAGGGCGGGACAGGCCTGGGCCTGCACATCGTCTTCAACCTGGTGCACCAGACCCTGGGCGGCAGCATCGGCGTGGACAGCGCTCCTGGCCACGGCACCTGCTTCACGATCCTGCTGCCCCAGACCCGGCGCCAAGGAGCCGAACCATGAACATCGAAGCCCCCGAGGAGCTGCTGAGCTTCGCCGCCGAGCCGGCGGCGGCCCCGCACGACGCCGCCGCCAAGCCCTGGAAGATCCTGGTGGTGGACGACGAGGAGGAGGTGCACCGGGTCACGCGCCTGGCGCTGGGCGATATCCTCGTGCACGGACGCCCCCTGCAGTTCATCGACGCCTACAGCGGCCGCGAGTCGGTGGAGATCATGCGCCACCAGCCGGACATCGCCATGGTGCTGATGGACGTGGTGATGGAAACCGAGCACGCCGGCCTGGATGCGGTCCAGGCGATCCGCCACGAACTGCAGAACCGCTTCGTGCGCATCGTGCTGCGCACGGGCCAGCCCGGACAGGCACCCGAGCACGAGGTGGTGCGGCGCTTCGACATCAACGACTACAAGGAAAAGACCGAGCTCACCACCACCAAGCTCTATACCCTGCTGCACACCGGCCTGTCGCTGCACCGGGAGCTGGTGGCGATGGACCAGGCACGGCTGGGGCTGGAGCAGGTCATCACCGCGTCGGCCTCGATGTTCGAGGAGCAGTCGCTGGAGAAGCTCCAGCATGGCCTGCTGCAGCAGCTCGCCGCCCTGCTCTACGCGCGCCGCGACGCGGTGATCGTCAGCACCGGCGTGACCGCCGCCTACACCGACGGCTCCCTGCGCATCGTCGCCGGCACCGGCAGCTACCTCGGCACCGAGGGCCGCATGGCCGACGAGGTGCTGCCGCCCGAGGCGATGTCGCATATCGAGCGTGCCTTCATGGACGGCATGATGGTGGTGGGCGAGCACCACTTCGCGGTGCATTTCTCGACCCGCGCCGGCAGCAAGCACGTGGTCTACCTCAGCAGCGAATCGCGCTTCGAGCCCTCCGACGTGCGCCTGGTACAGCTGTTCTGCCGCAATGTCACCATCGCCTTCGAGAACCTGGCGCTGAACGAGGAAATCCGGCGTTCGCAGCGCCAGCTGATCCTGCTGCTCAGCTCGGCCATCGAGGAGCGCTCGCCGGAACTGCGCAACCATGTGCAGCGCGTATCCCACTACGCCATGCTGATGGGCCGCCTTCTGGGCCTGTCCGGCGACTCCATCGACGCGCTCGGCGTGGCGGCGGCGATGCACGACCTGGGCAAGATCGCCGTGCCCGACGCGGTACTCAACAAGCCCGGCGCGCTCAGCGACGAAGAGCGCCGCGTGATGGAAAGCCATGTCACCCGCGGCAAGGCCATGCTGCAGGGCCAGGCGGGCGCGCTGCTGCGCCAGTCGGAGCTGACCGTGGCGCAGCATCACGAGCACTGGGACGGCGGCGGCTATCCGATGGGCCTGCAGGGAGAGGAATCGGACCTGTTCGCGCGCATCACCGCCGTAGCCGACGTCTTCGACGCGCTGTCCAGTTCGCGCTGCTACAAGGAGGCCTGGAGCATCGGCGAGGTGGCCGACTACTTCCGCCGGCAGCGCGGCAAGCAGTTCGAGCCGAGGCTGGTGGACCTGTTCCTGGACAACCTCGAGCTGTTCCTGGAGATCCGGCAGCGCTACTCGGCACCGGCCGCCTGAAGCCTCCGGCGCCTCAGTCCGCCACCCGGCTGGTGTTGCGTCCGCCGTCCTTGGCGGCGTAGAGCGCGCGGTCGGCCCGGCGCAGCAGCAGGTCCGCGCTGTCGCCGGGCTGGCCCAGCGCGATGCCGATGCTGACGCCGACCTGCAGCATGCCGCGGTCCAGCACGAAGGGCTTCCCCATGGCGGCCAGCAGCTTGCGCGCGACGAACTGCGGCTCCTCGGAGGAGCGAAGCTGCTCCAGGATCACCACGAACTCGTCGCCGGCGACGCGGGCCACGGTGTCGGTGGAGCGCACCGCGCCGCGCAGGCGCAGCGCGATCTCCTGCAGCACCTCGTCGCCGCCGGCATGCCCATGCTGGTCGTTGATCGCCTTGAAGTGGTCCACGTCGATGAACAGCAGGGCCAGCGATCCGCCGTAGCGCTGGATGCGATTGAGCGCGGTGCCCAGGTGCTCGTGCAGTTCGCGGCGGTTGGCCAGCCCGGTCAGCGGGTCGTAGCGCGCCAGCTGCTGCAGGCGCTGCTCGGCGCGCTTGGCCAGCGTCACGTCGCTCATCATCATGTAGAGCCCGCGCACCACGCCGCCCTCGCCCCGGTCCGGGACGAAGCAGACCTGCACGTGGCGCAGCTGCCCGCCGAGCTGCAGCGAGAAGCTGCCCTCGGCGCGGGCGCCGTGCAGGGCGCAGTCCACGTAGTAGCGTTGCGCTTCGATCACCTCGGGCGGCAGCACGCGCTCCATGTGCCGGCCGACGACATCGTCCGGGGCGGCGCCGAACCAGGCGCCGTGCGTACGGTTGCAGAAGCGGTAGACGCGACCCGCATCGATGTAGGCGATGACCACCGGCAGGTTGTCCGCGATCATGCGCAGGCGGCGCTCGCTGGCGGCCTGCCGCAGTTCCGCGCGCTTGCCCTCGGTGATGTCCAGCACCAGGGTATAGAAGCCCGCCACCAGGCCCTGCTCGTCGCGGTCGGGCACCAGGTCGACGCGCTGGTAGACCTCCCCTCCCAGTTCGCGGGCGCTGCGCTCGAAATGCACGGGGTGTCCTTCCAGGACCGACTGCACGGGGCCGGCGAAGTCGGCCCGCGTGCTCTCCCCGAACAGTTCCCGCACGCCGCGGCCGATCATGCCCTCCGGCTCCAGCCCGTAGCCGTTGCGATGGTGGCGGTTGGCGAAGCGGTAGCGCAGGTCGCGGTCGACATAGCCGATGTAGGCCGGCACGTGGTCGGCGATGGAACGCAGGCGCCGCAGGGCCTGCTGCAACTCGCGCTCGTAGCCCTGGCGCTGTTCCAGCAGCGTGGCGACGGTCAGGGCCATGGCGGAGGCACAGGCCAGGTAGCACTGCAGCAGCAGGGCTCGCGCCTGCGGTGAGAGGCCGCCCCAGGCGTCGGCGGAACGGCCGGGCTCCATCAGCGACAGCAGCGCGAACACGGCCAGGATCAGCACGCCGACCACCGCGCCGCGGTTGCCGTGCCGCATCACCATCAGCATCAGCGGCGGGAAGCTCAGGAACAGCAGCAGCGGCAGCCAGCGCCCGAGGCCCAGGCCGAATACCACCAGCGCGGTGGCCAGCAGCAGGGCCGTGTCGGGCAGCCAGCGCCGCAGCTGTGGGCGGGAGGGCGCGGCTTGCCCCTGGCGCAGCGTCAGCACCAGCGGCGCGATGAGGGCCATGCCCAGCGCGTCGGCGGGGAACCAGATGGACAGCACCCCGAGCAGCGACAGCCCCGAGTGCTCGGACAGGATCGTGGCCGCCAGCAGCGACGACAGCGCCGGCGCCAGCAGCACCGCGAACAGCACGAAATCGCGCAGGACCGCGCCGTGGCGCAGGTCGCAGTTGCTGCCCCAGCGACGCTGCAGCAGGCTGGCAGCCAGGATCACCTCCAGGCCGTTGCACAGCGCCAGGCTCAGGGCCAGGTCCAGGGGATCGCCGGTCAGGAGATTGGCGGCGACATTGCCCACATAGCCGGCCAGCAGCGCCGGCCACCAGCGCGCCGTCGGCATGCCCAGCAGCAGGCCGACCAGCAGGCCGTTGGCCAGCCAGACGCTGGCGATGCGGCCATCGGGCGGCGTCAGCACGGTGGAAACCCAGCAACCCACCGCCACCAGGCCGGCAAGGCCGGCCAGCTTCAGCAGTTCACGCGCAGCTTGGGCAAGGGACACGGGCATGGCGGCTGGGAGGTCTCCTGCCGGGCTTAGCGGCAGCCTCGCAGGAGTCTTGAGCAGGCGGGGGGCCGTCCATCCGCCCGGGACTGCCGCCGGGCTCCCCCCGGGGCAGGAGCCCCGGCGGCGGCGCTCCAGGCCTCGAAACGGCGGCGACGACGGCATTGTTGCGGGGCCTGGGTACCGGTGTCGGATGCGGAGGCGTCCGGCGTGCAGCCGGGCGCGGCGACGAACAGGGTGGAGGCGACGGATGCGGTCTTCATGCTGCTTCTCCGGCGAGGTTCCGGCGGCACCGCCGCCGGAACCTGGATGCGGGATCTCAGAATTCCTGTGCCGTCGGGCGCAGCAGGATTTCGTTGATGTCGACCTCGGGCGGCTGCGAGATGGCGAAGGCCATCGCGCGGGCCACCGAGTCGGCGGGAATCTCGTTGGCGCTGTACCACTCGCCCACCGCCTTGGCCGATTCGGCGTCGCTGCTGCCGTGCTTGAGCTCGCTGGCCACCGCGCCGGGCGAGATCACCGTGGTGCGGATGCGGCTGCCGACCTCGGCGCGCAGCCCCTCGCTGATGGCGCGCACCGCGAACTTGGTGGCGCTGTAGACCGCGCCGATGGGGCTGAACACCTTGGTGCCGGCAACCGAGGCGACGTTGATGATGTGGCCGCTGCCCTGGGCCTGCATGGCCGGCAGCGCCGCGGCGATGCCGTTGAGCACGCCCTTGATGTTGATGTCGATCATTCGGTCCCACTCGTCCACCTTGAGCCTCGCCATCGGCGCCAGGGCCATGTAGCCGGCGTTGTTCACCATCACGTCGATGCGGCCGTAGTGCCCGGTGGCGTGCGCCACCAGGGCCTGAACCTGGCCGAGGTCGGTCACGTCGGTGGCGGTGGCGATGGCCTCGCCGCCCGCGGCGCGGATGTCCGTGACCAGGCGCTCCAGGTGTCCGGCGCGGCGCGCGCCCAGCACCAGGCGGGCGCCGAGGCCGGCCAGGTGCCGCGCGGTGGCCTCGCCCAGGCCGCTGCTGGCGCCGGTGATGACGACGACCTTGCCGGCGATGTTGGAGGTATTGCTGCTGGTGTTGGGGTTCATGGCTCTGCTCCGGTGTGGGTTGCAGTCGCGGGCTGCGCTGCTGGAGCAAACGATAGGTGACCCCTGACAACCGAAGTAGATAGAATCTCGCGTATCAGTAACAACCAACGGTTGATAATGTCATGGACCGCCTGGGAGCCATGGAGACCTTCGCCCGCGTCGCCGAGCTGGGCAGCTTCAACCGCGCGGCCAGCCAGCAGGGCACCACGCCGCAGGCGGTGAGCAAGGCGATCCGGCAACTGGAGAAGGAGCTGGGGCTGCGTCTGTTTCACCGCAGCACGCGGCGCAGCACGCTGACCGACGAGGGCAAGGCCTTCCTCGCGCGCCTGCAGCCGGGGCTGGAATCGATCCGCGAGGCCTGGAGCGACGCCAGCGAGCTGACCCGCGAGCAGGGCGGCCTGATCCGCATCGCGGCGCCGCCGCTGGTCGGCAAGAAGATCCTGGTGGAACTGATCGCGCGCTACCGGGCCGAGCATCCGGCCGTGGAGTTCGAGCTGCTGCTGGAGGACCGCTATACCGACCTGGTCGCGGCCGGCATCCACCTGGGCTTCCGCGCCGGGCATCCGCCCGAGCGGCAGCTGGTGGTGCGCGAGCTGTTCCGCATGCAGCTGATCGTCTGCGCCGCGCCGGACTACCTGCGCCGGCATGGCATGCCCGAGCGCATCGAAGACCTGGACGGGCACGCCTGCACCGGCTCGCGCCAGCCGAACTCGGGCCGCATCGAGCCCTGGGAATTCATGGAGCAGGGCGAGCTGCGCCTGCGCAGCGTCCGCGCGCCCTTCCATACCAACGATTTCGAGGCCGAGACGCTGGCGGTGACCGCGGGACTGGGCATCGGCCAGCTCGACTCGATCAATACCGCGGCCCTGCTGCGCGAGCAACGCCTGGTGCCGCTGCTCTGCGGGCACCTGAGCGAGCGGCACGGCGTCTACCTCTACTATCCTCCGCGCAGCGGGCAGCCGCTGCGCGTGCGGCGCTTCATCGACCACGTGCTCGGCGCGGTGCGCGGCGGCGAGGCCTTCCGCTTCCGTCCGGGCGAACTAGAAGCGCTGCAGCAGCGTTTCCGCCGCACGCTGAAGCGCGGGCGCTAGGGACGGCGTTTCAGGCGGCTGCCGACGCCGCGTCGAAAGCCGACCGCGCCGCCGCGATCCGGGTCTGGCTGCCCTCTGCCCAGGCGATCAGCGTCACCAGCGGCTCCAGCAGCGACTCGCCGAGCTCCGTCAGGCGGTACTCCACGGTGGGCGGCTTGGTGGGAAACACGCGGCGGGCGATCAGTCCGTCGCGCTCCAGGTCGCGCAGCGTCTGCGTCAGCATGCGCTTGGAGATGTCCGGCACCGCGCGGCACACTTCGCTGAAGCGGTGCGGCCGCTGCGACAGGGCGATCACGATCAGCGTCGTCCACTTGTCGCCGAGACGGTCCAGCACGCCGCGCACCGGGCACCGGGACAGATCGAACTCCGAGCCGCTCCAGGCCCGGAAGCGCTCCGCCAGCGCCTGCCGCGCGCCCTGCGGGTTATCTGCGCGTAACCTGGTCACGAAAAACTGCCTCCTTTCGCCGTCCACTCCATGGTCTCACTATTAGACCAGGTCTTGATTGTAGACCATCGAAAGGAACAGGACATGACGAACCCCGAAACCATCGCCGTCACCGGTGCCAGCGGCCAGCTCGGCCGCCTGGTCCTCGCCGGGCTGCGGCGCCGCGCGCCGGCCGCGCGCCTGATCGGCCTGCTGCGCAATCCCGCCGCGGCGCCGGACCTGGCAGCCCAGGGCGTGGAACTGCGCCCCGCGAACTACGACGACCCCGCGTCGCTGGAAGCGGCGCTGGCCGGTGCCGGCAAGCTGCTGCTGATCTCGTCCAGCGAGATCGGCCGGCGGCTGCCGCAACACCGCAACGTCATCGACGCGGCCAAGGCCGCCGGCGTGAAGCTGCTGGCCTACACCAGCATCCTGCATGCCGACAGCAGCCCGATGGCCCTGGCCGCCGAGCACCGCGCCACCGAGGAGGTCCTGCGCGCCTCGGGGCTTCCCGTCGTGCTGCTGCGCAACGGCTGGTACACCGAGAACTACAGCGGGCACATCGCCGCGGCCCTGCAGCACGGCGCGGTGCTGGGCGCCGCCCGCGACGGGCGCATCTCCGCCGCCGCCCGCGCCGACTACGCCGAGGCCGCCGCCGCGGTGCTGGCGGCCGGGACGCCGCGGCACGCGGGCAAGACCTACGAACTGGCGGGCGACGAGGCCTTCACGCTGTCGCAGTACGCCGCCGAGATCGCAGGGCAGTCCGGCCGGACGGTGGTCTACCAGGACCTCGGCGAGGCCGGCTACCAGGCCGCGCTGCAGGGCACCGGCCTGCCGCCGGACTTCGCCGCCCTGCTCGCCGAAAGCGATGCCCGGGCGGCGGCCGGTTCGCTCTACGACGCCTCGCAGACGCTGAGCCGTCTCATCGGCCGGCCGACGACGACACTGGCGGCTTCGGTCGCGGCGGCGCTGGCGGCGCTTCGCGGGGCCGACGCGCCGCAGGCCGCAGCCGCGTAGCCGCGGCGGCGGAAACGAAAAAGGCAGGAGACTTCCGTCTCCTGCCTCCTGCGTGCGGCGGGATTCCTGCAGCCCTCCGTTCAGAACGGGATGTCGTCGTCCTCGAAGCCGCTGTCGGCCGGCGCGCTGGCCGGGGCCGGGGCGGAACGGCCGCCGCCGGACGAGCGCTCGTAGCCGCCACCGCCGCTGCCGCCGCCGCGCTGCTCGTAGCCGCCGCTGCGGTCGTCGCCGAAGTTGCCGGTGCCGCCGCCGGGCTTGCCGTCGAGCATCTGCATGTCCTGCACGCGGATCTCGGTGGTGTAGCGGTCCTTGCCTTCCTTGTCCTGCCACTTGCGGGTGCGCAGGGAGCCTTCGACGTAGACCTTGGAACCCTTCTTCAGGTACTTGCCGGCGATCTCGGCGAGCTTGCCGGGGAACACCAGGTTGTGCCACTCGGTGGCTTCCTTCATCTCGCCGCTCTGCTTGTCCTTCCAGCTTTCGGTGGTGGCGAGCGTGGCATTGGTGACCGCGTCTCCGCTGGGGAAATAGCGCGTTTCCGGGTCCTTGCCCAGGTTGCCGATGAGGATGACTTTGTTGACGCCGCGTGCCATGAGCGCGCTCTCCTTAGTTGCTTGAATTCAGTGACCGGGATGCCGCCATGGGGGGCGGCGCCAGCTTCACCGCGAAGGTGAGCCAGAGTAAAGGCAAGGCCGCAGCGAGGCAAAGCACCCCGCCGACGCCCCAGAGACCGAGCACGGTGCCGGCCAGCGGCCCGCCGATGCCGCCGCCCAGGACCTGTGCCGTGGAATAGACGCCCAGCGCCGCGCCCTTCTGCTCCGGCGGCGCCATGCGCGAGATCATGGAGGGCAGCGAGCCTTCCAGGTAGTTGAAGGCGACGAAGTACAGCAGCAGCGCCGCGAGCAGCCCCAGGCCGCTGCCGTGCAGCAGGCCGGCCAGCGCCAGCGATGCCGCCAGCAGGCCGATGGAGCCGAGCAGCACCGGGCGCGCCTGGCCGCGGGCCTCGGCCCAGCGCACCAGCGGGAACACCGGCAGGATCGACAGCAGCAGCATCGGCAGGTAGACCTTCCAGTGCTGCTCGCCCGGCAGGCCCAGGGTCTGCTCGAGCGCGAAAGGCGCCGCCACGAACACGGCCGTCATGCAGGCATGCAGCAGCAGGATGCCGCCGTCCATGCGCAGCAGCTGGCCATCCGCCAGCACCGGCCGCAGGCTCAGGATGGCGGGCGCGTGGCGCCGGGGCTCGGCCGGCACGTACCAGATCACCAGCGGCACGGCCAGCAGCGCCAGCACGCCGGTCATGGTGAAGATGCCGTCCACGCCGATCCAGCCGGACACCACCGGCCCCAGCACCATGGCCAGGATGAAGGACACGCCCATGCCGACGCCGACGATGGCCATGGCCACCGTGCGCACCTGCTCGCGGGTGACGTCGGCCAGCAGGGCGGCCACGGCGGAGGACACCGCGCCGGCGCCCTGGATGACGCGGCCGGCGGTGATCCAGTGGATGTCCTGGCTGTGCCCGGCGATGAAGCTACCGGCGGCGAACACCAGCATTCCCAGCACGATCAGCGGCTTGCGCCCCCAGCGGTCGGAGGCCATGCCCACCGGCACCTGCAGGCAGGCCTGCATCAGGCCGTAGGCGCCCATGGCCAGGCCGATCTTCCAGGCGGCGACGGGCCCGGGCAGGTCCTTGGCATAGAGCGCGAAGACCGGCATGACCATGAACATGCCGATCATCCGCAGCGCGTAGACCGCGCCGAGGCCGATGACGGCACGCCATTCAAGGGAATTCATGGGCTTGGGGCAGGATGGCGAGGAGCGATGGGCAGGAATTTTGCAAGGTTTGTGCCGAAGCGCGCTTCGCCTTTGAAATGCAGCGTTCCGGACTCATATAGTAGCTGGTTCCCACCCCCCGACGCCTCCCCTGATGGACACCATCCGCATCCGCGGTGCCCGTACGCACAACCTGAAGAATGTCTCGCTGGACCTGCCGCGCGACAAGCTGATCGTCATCACCGGCCTGTCGGGCTCGGGCAAGTCCTCGCTCGCCTTCGACACGCTCTACGCCGAGGGCCAGCGGCGCTACGTGGAGTCGCTGTCGGCCTATGCCCGGCAGTTCCTGTCGATGATGCAGAAGCCGGACGTGGACGCGATCGAGGGCCTGTCGCCGGCGATCTCCATCGAGCAGAAGTCCACCAGCCACAACCCGCGCTCCACCGTGGGCACGGTCACGGAAATCTACGATTACCTGCGCCTGCTGTTCGCCCGCGTGGGCACCGCCTACTGCCCGGACCACGACGTGGCGCTGGAGGCGCAGTCGGTGTCGCAGATGGTGGACCAGGTGATGGCCCTGCCGGCCGACTCGGCCTGGATGCTGCTGGCGCCGGTGGTGCGCGGCCGCAAGGGCGAGCACGCCGAGTGGTTCGAGCAGGCGCGGGCCCAGGGCTTCGTGCGCGTGCGGGTGGACGGCAAGGTCTACGAGCTGGACGAGGTGCCCACGCTCAACCGCAAGCTCAAGCACGACATCGAGATCGTGGTGGACCGCTTCAAGATCCGGGCCGACATCAAGCAGCGCATCACCGAGTCCTTCGAGACCGCCCTGCGCCTGTCCGACGGCCTGGCCCTGGTCGCCCCGCACGGCGAGAGCAAGGCCGAGACCCTGACCTTCTCGGCACGCATGTCCTGCCCGCACTGCGGCTACTCGCTGGAGGAGCTGGAGCCGCGCCTGTTCTCGTTCAACGCGCCGCACGGCGCCTGCCCCAAGTGCGACGGCCTGGGCACGATGCAGGTGTTCGACGAGGAGCGCGTGGTGGCGCACCCCGAGCTATCGATGGCGGCCGGTGCGATCCGTTCCTGGGACAAGAAGAATCCCTACTACTGGCACTTCATCACCTCGCTGGCCCGGCACTACAAGTTCGACCCCGAGAAGCCCTTCGAGAAGCTGGCGGCCAAGGTGCGCGAGCTGCTGCTCTACGGCAGCGGCGACGAGAAGATCACCTTCGAGTACCCGGACGAGTACGGCGGCAAGCGCCGCTCGCTGCACCGTTTCGAGGGCATCATCCCCAACCTGGAACGCCGCTACCGCGAAACCGAGTCCGATGCGGTGCGCGAGGAGCTGTCGCGCTACCTCAGCCAGAAGGCCTGCCCGGAATGCGAGGGCCAGCGGCTCAACCGCGCGGCGCGCCACGTGCGCGTGGCGCAGCAGAACCTGCCCTCGCTGACGGCGCTGTCGGTGCGCGACGCCGGCGACTGGTTCGGCGGCCTCAAGCTGCCCGGCCACAAGGGCGAGATCGCCGAGAAGATCCTCAAGGAGATCAGCTCGCGCCTGTCCTTCCTCAACAACGTGGGCCTGGACTACCTGACGCTGGCCCGCTCCGCCGAGACCCTGTCGGGCGGCGAGGCGCAGCGCATCCGCCTGGCCTCGCAGATCGGCGCCGGCCTGGTCGGCGTGATGTACGTGCTGGACGAGCCCAGCATCGGCCTGCACCAGCGCGACAACGAGCGCCTGCTGCAGACCCTGTTCCGCCTGCGCGACCTCGGCAACACCGTGATCGTGGTGGAGCACGACGAGGACGCCATCCGCCAGGCCGACTACGTGGTGGACATCGGCCCCGGCGCCGGCGTGCACGGCGGCGAGATCGTGGCCCAGGGCAAGCCGGCGCAGATCGAGAAGTCGCCGCGCTCCATCACCGGCAAGTACCTGTCCGGCCGCGAGGCCATCGCCGTGCCCAAGCTGCGCACGCCGCGCCAGCCGGGCAAGGAACTGGTGATCCGCAACGCCCGCGGCAACAACCTCAAGGGCGTCACCGCCGAGATCCCGGCGGGACTGATCACCTGCGTCACCGGCGTCTCCGGCTCCGGCAAGTCCACGCTGATCAACGACACGCTGTGGGGCTACGCCGCGCGCCAGCTCAACGGCGCCAGCTCGCACCATGCGCCCTGCGACGGCATCGACGGCCTGGACCTGATGGACAAGGTCATCGACATCGACCAGTCGCCCATCGGCCGCACGCCGCGCAGCAACCCCGCCACCTACACCGGCCTGTTCACGCCGATCCGCGAGCTGTTCGCCGGCGTGCCGGAGTCGCGCGCGCGCGGCTACGAGGCCGGCCGCTTCTCCTTCAACGTCAAGGGCGGCCGCTGCGAAGCCTGCGAGGGCGACGGCGTGATCAAGGTGGAGATGCACTTCCTGCCCGACGTCTACGTCACCTGCGACACCTGCAAGGGCCGCCGCTACAACCGCGAGACGCTGGAGATCAAGTACAAGGGCCGCGCGATCAACGAAGTGCTCGACATGACCGTCGAGGACGCGCTGGACTTCTTCAAGGCCGTGCCGGCGCTGCGCAAGAAGCTGGAAACGCTGATGGACGTGGGCCTGTCGTACATCACCCTGGGCCAGAACGCGACCACGCTGTCCGGCGGCGAGGCGCAGCGCATCAAGCTGGCCAAGGAGCTGTCGCGCCGCGACACCGGCCAGACGCTGTACATCCTCGACGAGCCCACCACCGGCCTGCACTTCCACGACGTGGCGCAGCTGCTGGTGGTGCTGGAGCGCCTGCGCGAGCACGGCAACACGGTGGTGATCATCGAGCACAACCTCGATGTCATCAAGCGCGCCGACTGGATCATCGACCTGGGGCCGGAGGGCGGCTCGGGCGGCGGCGAGATCGTGGCCTCCGGCACGCCGGAAGAGGTGGCGAAGAACAAGCGCTCGCATACGGGGCGGTTCCTGAAGCCGTTGCTGTAGTGCTTCCGTTGGCTCTTCGGCGTGTTTCCCCGCCAGGGACGGTCACCTGAACGGTTCACCCTTCGACAGGCTCAGGGCGAACGGGCGGATTAACAAGGCCAGCATTGGCAGAAACCCTCTCCTCGGCAACTGCTCCTGCGTTGCCCTACCTCGGGCATCCATGCCCTCGCCTGCCCCTATCCCGCTTGCGGGAGAGGGGTCCCGCTTGCCGGCGAGCGAGCGCAGATCAACCACAGCTCATCCTGAATCACTCTTCCGAAGTCTTCATGAGCGACTGCGGATGCTTTTGATGTACGGGCCGCTGTTGCGCGGACGCCTGGCCGGGAGTCGGACGCCGGGTCGAGCCGGACAGGAGGTCCGGCCGAGCCCCCCCCCAAGCCAAGCATGGCCTGCGGGTCCGACCCGTCGCGACCGCCCCCCGGGCTGATTGCCCCGCCTGAGCGGGGCCCGTCCGCGCTCCGGGTAAGCTTTCTTTGGCCCTTGGGCGAAAAAGCCCGTCGAACATCCACCGCTCCTGACCGGCGCAATCGCCGGCATCCCCGCTCGGGCTGACCTCACGCTTCGCCCTCACCCCAACCCTCTCCCCGCAAGCGGGGAGACGGAGACTTAGGGACGCGGGGTCTGGCGATTTGCACGGTTGGCGCTATGATCGGCGCCATGACCCTTGCCGGCCCACACCGCTATCGCGCCATCCTCGCCGACTCCGTGCCCTTCCGCGGCCTGGAGCCGGGGGCGATGGACCGCGTGGTCGGTCCGGCCATGCTGCTGGAGGCGGCGCCCGGCTCGCCGGTGCTGTTCGAGGGCGAGCGCAGCAGCCCCGGCCTCTACGTGGTGGTCGAGGGCGAGGTCGAGGTCTACCAGCCGCGCGAGGACGGTGATGTCCGGCTCAACCTGCTGCAGCGCGGCGATTGCTTCGGCGAATACTCGCTGATCGACGGCAAGCCCACCTCCGCCTCGCTGCGCGCGGTATCCGCCGCGCGCCTGTACTTCCTGCCCAGCGGCCTGTTCCAGAAGCTGGTGATCAACGATGCGCAGGCCGCCGCCACGATCTACCGCAACCTGCTGGTGCAGCTGATCGCGCGCCTGCGCGAGATGAACACCGCCGGCTGAGCGGCAAAAAGAGAGGGCCGGTTTCCCGGCCCCAGGCACACACCCCACGATCTGCATGGCCCGCGCGGCCATCGCCGCGCGGGCCATCGTCTGCATCAGAACGAGTACTTGATCACCGCCTCGACGTAGTCGCGGTCGCCCAGCAGGTTGCGGTCGCCGATGCCGCCCGACTTGGTCGCGCCGAAGTAGTTGGTGTAACCGATCTCGCCCTGCCAGGCCTGCAGGTAGGTGACGCCCAGCGAGATATGCACCGACTTGCGGTCCTCCACGAAGTTGGTGATCGGCGTCGGCGTGTTGCCCTCCACGTCGTGGTCGAAGCGGAGGGTCGGCTCCACCGTGAACATGTTGAAGACGTTGTTGTAGGTGAAGCGGGCGATCAGCTTGTAGCCCCAGGAGAACGGCGTGGCATAGCGGCCGTAGGGCGTCGTCGGCGCCCCGCTGATGGAGGCGAACGCCGGGGTTCCGGGACCGTTGAGCGCGGCGGTGCCCGAGTTGGGCGTGTAGGTGCCCGGCGCCTCGAAGGCCAGCTCCTGCGCCGAAGGCATGCCGTGCACGTAGGTCATGCCGGCCTCGCCCACCACCAGCACCTGGTCGTAGCCGAACATGCGGTTGGGCGGGAACAGGGCGGTGAAGCCCAGGTCGCCCTGGCTGACGTCGTAGCGGCGCCAGCCGCGGATGTACTGGTTGCCCAGCGCCGCGCCGGCATTGGGGTTGATCTGGCTGGCGGCGCCCAGGCCCGTCAGCAGCAGCTCGATGTCGTCGATCTGCAGCGGCTGGTCCACCTTGTAGCTGTATTCGCCCTGGATCGAGTAGTCGCCCACCGTGGTGTTGAAGGACAGGCCGTAGAGCTGGATGTCCTCGGGATACTCGACGAAGTAGCTGGCGCTGCTGGCCGGGGCCGTGCTGCTGGTGCGCGAGATGCCGCTGTAGAGCGGCAGGCGGCTGTGGTAATTCATGGCGTAGGCCGACAGGTCCATGTCGTTCAGCGCCTTGACCAGCGTGCCCAGCTTGACGCCCCACTGCCCGGAGTCCTTGGCCTCGCCGTCGGGACCGCGCGGCACGGTGCTGCCGGCGGCGACGCAGAAGGTCGGCCCGGTCGGGGTCGCGCAGGGCGTGTTGAACGGGTCGTTCTCGTTGACCCGGCCCAGGCCCAGGTTGGCACGGGTGCCGCCGATGCCGGCGTAGTCGTTCGTGCCCCAGTACGAGCCGGAAGGATCGATCTGGGTCGGCCGCCAGTGCAGCTGGTAGAAGGCCTCCATCGAGAGGTTTTCCAGCAGGTTGTAGGACAGCCACAGGTTCTCGGTGGGCACGAGTACCTCGTCCAGCTCGAAGCCCGGCACGCGCAGCGCCGATTGGTCGAAGGCCAGCGCGCTGTTGATGCCGTGCAGCACGAAGGTGGACTCGCCCCAGTTGATCACCTGGCGGCCCAGCTTGAAGGCCAGCGAGCGGTCGTTGATGTCGAAGGCGCCGAACAGGTAGGCGTCGAGCATGTCGGCGTCGCTGCCCAGATAGTTGTGCAGCCGGGAGTTCTTGTACTGGAACTCCGACAGCGGCGCTTCCTTGCCGGCCCCGTAGTCGCCGGCGTCGAAGAAGTCGTGGTTGCGCGCGGTCTGGTTGAAGACGTAGCTGCCGCGGAAGAAGGCGCCCCAGTTGCCGCGGGTGAAGGTCAGGTCCGAGGTCATCTTGGCGGTGGCGGCCACCACCTCGCCGCGGTCGAAGGCGAGGTTGCCGTCGTCGCTGTTGGTGGAAAAGGCGCTGCCGCCGTTGGCGATGCCGACCAGGCCGTCGTCGCGGCCCTGCACGCGCATGGCGGCGCCCACGGCCAGCTTGTTCTCCAGCTGCAGCGTGACGCCGTGGATTTCGTCGGTGAAGGCCTGGGCGGGCAGCACCGGGGCGAACAGGGCGGCGGCAGCCAGGGAGACGAGGTTCTTCTTGTTGAGATTCTTCATGGTCTTTTCTCCGGGTCCTTACTCAGCCGCCGGGGCGGGCGGGGCCGGGCAGTCGCCGCCGATGGGCAGGCAGGCGCCGTTGGACCGGAGGAAGCTGGCCGCCTGCTTCTGCATTTCCGTCAGGGCGGGCAGGAACAGGGTGTCGGCGCCGGGGCTGGCGGAACTGTCCGGCGTCAGGATGGTGGAATGGTCCGCCTGCGTGCCGGAGAAGCGGACGACGTTGTTGCGCGCGGCGCCGCCCAGCAGCACGTTGGCCGCGGCCGGGACCGTGATCGCGCCGGTCTCCGACGGCTGGAAGGTCAGGCCCATCACGCGAGCCAGCGGCGTGGTGCCGGACAGGTAGCCGGAGATCGGCAGCACGTCGGTGACCGGGCAGGCCGGATCGTCCTTGATCGCACAGTTGGGCACCACGGCATCGCCGACCACCTCGATCATGTAGATCGGATGGTTGGTGGCGGTCTCCCTGGCGAAGTTCAGCGGATCACCCGAATCCACCACGGTCTGCGCGAAGCGCAGGATGGTTTCGTAGGTGTCATTGCCCTGCGCGATGAGGCCGCCCGAGGCCGCCGACAGGCCGGCGGAGATGCGCGGACCGAAGGCGGCGGAAGCGTCGAGCAGCTTGGCGATGCCGCCGCCGGGCATGGCGAGCACGCCGGCACCGGTGCTGCTGTTCACGCCCAGGAAGGTGCTGGCGACGATGGCGCCCAGCGAGTGGCCGACATAGCGCACCTGCGAGGTGTCGAACTTCAGCGCGGTCTGCGGCGCGCCGCCCAGCGAGACGAAGATCGTGCCGGGAGCGACGGGGTTGGCCAGCTCGGCGGGCGCCACCGGCGCCAGCGACTTGCCCAGCACCAGCAGGTCGGACACGCCCTGGCGGATGTTGTCGCGCGAGGTCAGCAGGCTGCTCAGGTTGATGAAGTGCGTACCCGAGGCATCCGGGCCATCGGGCGGATTGGTGGCGGAATTGGCCGCGCCGGTGGCGTTGTTCACCAGGTCCAGCTCGAAGGTGCGCTCCGGGATGGCGTCGTTGCGGAAGCCGGCAAAGCGCGTGTCCGTCGCCAGGATGCCGTGCAGCGGCAGGTCGATGGAGATCACCGCGAAGCCCGCCGCGGTCAGCGCCGGCACGATGCCCAGCACCGCCGCGCGGTTGGAGGTGATGCCATGCTGGAAGATCACCACCGGCCAGCCGTTTTCCGGCATCACGCCGGCCGGCACCGTGGCGATCACCGGCACGGTCTGATCGCTCTGCTTGAGCGGCAGCGGATAGCAGACGGTGGTGCTGACGCTGGGCTTGGCAGTCTGGCCGTCCGGCAAGGTGGCGCCGGTGGCGAAGGCGCCGCAGGGCACGCGGCCGAGGAAGCTGCCCGCGACATTGGGCTTGGTGGCGTCCGCCTGCCAGAAGCCGGTCAGCGGCGCGGTGGAGGTCGGCGAGGTCGCGGCGAACAGGTAGTACGGCAGCGTCAGGCGGCCGGCGTAGATCTCGGCCGTCGCGCCGGGCAGGCCCAGCTTGGTGGTGGTCAGCACCCCGCCTGCGCCGTCCGGCGCCTGCCGCAGGCGCAGCACGTTGGGCTGCGCCGTTTCGGCCATGCGCTTCAGCGTGATCTGCGTGGACTGCGTGGTGAAGGGCCAGGCGATGGCCACGGTATCGGCCGGCTTGCCGAAGGCGGCCAGCAGTTGCATGACGGGGACCAGCTGCTGGCGGATCGCCTCCAGCGTGGCCTTCTGCGTATCGTTGAGGATCGCCAGCACCGGCTCGGTCTGCTGGGCGATCGGCGTGGCGGAACGCACCACGCGGAAATAGTCGCTTGGAATCACCGCCTCGCCGGAGGTGGCCTTGGCGGCGGTGGTCAGCGCCACGACGTAGGTCGTGGAGGGCTTGAGCGGCTTCAGCGGCTCGATCAGGATGCGGCTACGCTTGTCGGAGATCGGCCGGTTGTCGGCGGGATCGATCGCGGTGGATTTCTGGATGCGGAAGTCCACGCCCGGCACCAGCGGGGTCGGAGGACTCGTGGAGGTGTCGATGATGGTCAGCGCCGGCAGCACCGTGTCGAAATCGACGAAACCGGCAAGATCGGTGAACAGCGACGCGGTGGTCGACCAGCCGTCGAGCTGGTTGACGGCGGCGACGAAGGGATTGGGCTGGTTCGTCGGCGGCGTGGCCGGGTTGGGAATGTTCAGCGTGGGGTCGCTGAAGCCGGAGAACAGCAGGTCCACCGGAAACGGAATCTGCGGGCTGGCCGCCAGCGGGTCGAACAGCGACACCGCCTTGTCACCCTGGCCATCGGGGAAATCTCCCCCCTCGTTGGACGCCTTGTCGCATGCGGACAGCGCCAACACCAAAGCCAACGCTCCTAGGGGGGCGTATCTCATCCTCGTCTCCTGCACTCGCACTCGTGGGGAAGCGGACCGCACTTCCGCGTTTAGTTGTCGCCCCAGGCTCCGCCGGGACTCGTTTGCATCAATACGAGGCAGTATTTGGGTGTCGCAGTGCAGCAAACAATCTGTCTCAAACGGGTAATAAATACCGTTTGTCGGCCTGTTCCTACACAGTTGTGCGGTAGCGCCCGATCAGGTTTTCCACGCGCTCGCGCCAGTCGTCGTCAGGCAGCAACAACTGCAGCGGCAGGCGCCGGCGCAGCACGTCGTCGATGTCGCGCGCCATCTCGGCCTGCAGCGCGTGCACCGCCTCCACCATCAGGAAGGGCAGTTCCGGATGGATGCGCGCGCGCAACTCCGGATGCTCCTCCATGCGCTGCAGCAGCAGGGCGATGGCCGTGCCATGGCGCAGGCTCAGCGATCGGGCGGCCTCTTCGTCCACCCCGGCGGCGGCGAGCCGCGCGATGGCCTGCGTCTGCCATGGTTCGAAGGGCTCTTGCGGCGTGCCGGGCAGCGCCGTCTCGCGCGTGCGGCAGGGCCGCGGCGTCTCCGACATCTGCCAGTAGGCCGCGTCGACGATGTGTGCCGCATCGCGGCGCGCAGCGGTGAAGCTGCCGCCCACGTAGCTCACCAGGCGAGGCCTGGGCTTGACGACGGCGGCTTCCCGGGTCATCTGCGACAGGCTGCCGTACTCGGCGGACTGCAGTACGCGCAGGCCGCAGAAACCCGCGATCACGTCCTTCTCGCTCCAGCGCAGGCCCGGCAGGCCGCTGCGCAGGCCCTCCAGCAGATAGCGGATCTCCTCCGGGGTGGGCCGCGCATCGCCCGGCGCCGCCACCTCGCGCTCCGTCGTGCCGACCAGCGTGCGGCCGTACCAGGGGATCACGAAGAACACACGGCCGTCGCGCGCGGTGAGCAGGAAGGCTTCCTGGCAGCCGGGAATCGCCGGCATCACCAGATGCGTGCCTTGCACCAGGCGCTGCGGCGGCGCGGCCTCGCCCAGCAAGGCCGCCGCCCAGGGGCCGGCGGCGTTGACGGTGACGCGCGCGCGCAATTCGAAGGATTCCCCGGTCTCCCGGTCGCGCAGCAGCGCGCCGCGCACGCCGCCCTCGTCTTCCAGCAGGCGCTCGGCCTGCATGCGGTTCACGCAGACGGCGCCATGCGCCTGCGCCGCCGCGGCCACCACCAGCACCATGCGGGCGTCGTCGGCCTGGCAGTCGCCGTAGCGGAATCCCGCTTCCAGGTTCTGCGGATCGAGGAACGGAAACTCCGACAGCAGGCCCGCCGGACGATACTGGCGATGGCGGCCCACCGAGCCGCGGCCCGCGCCGAACAGGTCGTAGAGCATCAGCCCGGCGGACAGCGTGAAGGTGCTGGCGCGCGGCCCCTTCCAGACCGGCATGATGAAATCCAGCGGCTGCACCAGGTGCGGCGCGATGCGCCGCAGCCGGCGGCGCTCGCGCAGCGCATGGCGCACGAACTCGAACTGGTAGTTCTCCAGGTAGCGCAGGCCGCCGTGGATCAGCTTGCTGGACGCGGACGAGGTGCCGCAGCCCCAGTCGCCCTGCTCCACCAGCGCCACCGACAGGCCGCGCTGCGCGGCGTCGCAGGCCACCCAGGCCCCGTAGATGCCGCCGCCGATCACCAGCAGGTCGAATGGGCGCTGGCGCAGGGCCGCGGGGCGGCGCAGGAAGGGAAAGGCGGTGTTCATCTCATTGCGGGGAGGGGGTCAGTGCCTGGTCCAGTCCGGCGTCGAACTCGTCGACCGCGCAAAGGGCTTCGGCGGCCTGCAAAGCCGCCAGCAGCCGCCGGGATTCGTCCTCGGCCAGCACGCCCGCCTCCCGCGCCTCCGCGATCCGCTCCAGCGGATGGGGGTGCTGCAGACGGCCGGCGCGTTGCGCCTGCTGCAGCTTGCGCAGCAGCGGCTCGGTGTCGATGGCCTGCAGCATGGCGGCTTCGAGACGGCCCAGCGGCGAAGCAGCGGGATCGTGCAGGCCCGCGGCCAGGCGCAGGCGCAGGCCGCCGGGCTGCTGCAGGGCGGCGGCGATGCGCTGGCCGGTGGCGTCATCCGCCGCACGGGCATGGCGCCCGAGCGGAAACACCAGCAGGCGGCCCAGCCAGGCCAGCGGGCGGCGCGGCAGGTTGCGCAGCAGGCCGTCGAGCGCGGTTTCGATGCGCAGGCATTGCCCGTCGCAGAGCGACTGCAGCAGCGGCAGGTCCTCGCTGGGGCGCCCATCCTGGTCGTAGCGGCGCAGCGCGGCGCTGATCACGTAGAGCGCGCTGAGCACGTCGCCCAGGCGCGCCGACAGGCTTTCGCGCAGCTTCAGGCCGCCGCCGACCGCGGCCAGCGTCAGCTCGGTGCACAGGGCCAGCGCGGCGCTGTAGCGGTCGGCCCGCAGCGCGATGCGGCGCATCGCCGCGTCGCCAGGGGCCTGCCCCCAGCGCGCCAGCGTCAGGGCCAGCACCAGGCTGCGCGCGCCGGCCTGCAGCGCATGGCCGGCATGGGCCATCAGCAAGGCGTCGAATCGCTCCAGGGCCAGGGCCGCATTGGGCTCCGCCACGGCGGCGATCTCCTGGCGCAGGTAAGGGTGGCAGCGCAGCGCGCCCTGGCCGAACAGGATCATGCCGCGCGTCAGCAGGTTGGCGCCCTCCACCGTGATCGCCACCGGCGATCCCTGGAAGGCGCGAGCCAGCCAGTTGGAGGGCCCCAGCATCACGCCCTTGCCGGCGTGGATGTCCATGGCGCGCTTGAGCGAGTCCTGCGCGGTCTCGCTGCAGAAGGACTTGGCGATGGAGGAGGGCACGGCGGGTTTCTCGCCCAGGTCCACCGCCTGCGCCGTGAGCTGGCGCACGGCCTGCACGGCATAGGCCTGCGTGCCGAGGCAGGCAAGCTGCTCCTGCACTGCCTCGAAGCTGCCCACCGGCTGGCCGAACTGGCGGCGGATGCGCGCATAGGCGCCGCTGGCCAGCGCGGCCATGGCCGCCTGCCCCGCCGTGTTGGACGGCAGCGAGATGGCGCGGCCGGCGGCCAGGCATTCCATCAGCATGCGCCAGCCCTGGCCGATGCGCGGCGGGCCGCCGATGATGAAGTCCAGGGGCACGAAGACGTCCTGGCCGCGCACCGGGCCGTTCATGAACGGGTTGTCCAGCGGCCAATGGCGCGCGCCGATCTGCAGGCCCGGCGTATCGCGCGGGACCAGGGCGCAGCACAGGCCCAGTTCGCGCCCGCCGCCGAGCAGCTGGTCGGGATCGTAGAGGCGGAAGGCCAGGCCCACCAGCGTCGCCACCGGCGCCAGCGTGATGTAGCGCTTGTCGAAGCTCAGGCGCATGCCGAGCACGTCCTGTCCCTGCCAGGTTCCGTGGCAGACCAGGCCATGGTCGGGAATGGCGGCAGCATCGGACCCGGCCCAGGGCGAGGTCAGCGCGAAGCAGGGAATCTCCTCGCCGGCCGCCAGCCGCGGCAGGTAGCGCTGCTTCTGCTCGTCGGTGCCGTAGTGCAGCAGGAGCTCCGCCGGCCCCAGGGAGTTGGGTACGGCCACGATGGAAGCCGCGGTGCTGCCGCCTGGGCTGGAGGCGATGCGGTTGAGCACCGCCGAATGGGCCAGCGCGCCGAAACCCAGGCCGCCGTATTCCTTCGGGATGATCATGCCGAAGAAGCCGTGCTGCTTCAGGTGGGCCCAGGCCTCGGGCGACAGGTCACGGTCGATGGCGGTGATGCGCCAGTCGTCGCAGAGCGCGCAGAAGGCTGCGACCGGGCCGTCGAGGAAGGCCTGCTCCTCGGCGCTCAGCCGGGCCGCAGGCAGGCCATAGAGGCGGTCCCATTGCGGCCGACCGGAGAACAGCTCGCCGTCCCACCAGACCGTGCCGGCATCCAGCGCCGCCTGCTCGGTGGCGCTGACCTCCGGCATCACGCGGCGGAAATGCTCCAGCGCCGGCCGGGTCAGCCATTCCTGGCGCAGCGGCGGGTTCAGCAGCACCGTGCCGGCCACGGCCAGCAGCAGCGCGCCCAGGAAGAACAGGCTCCAGGAGCCGCCGCCCGCGGCATAGGCCAGCAGGAATACCGCGTACAAGGTGATGGCGCTGCGCGGCGAGGTCCTGCGCCAGGCCAGCGCCACGCTCAGGGCGATCAGCAGCAGGAGCCAGATCATGCGGACCTTTCCTTGGTGATGGACCACCAGCATACCGAATCACCGTTCCGGTCCGGCAGGGCGCCCCGGGGCCGCCTCGTGTATAAACGGCGGCGGATAACGCTCTTCATACGTCATGACCGACAAGTCCGCCCTGCTGGAACAGCTCCGCATCGATCATTCCGCCCGCGCCCCGCAGCCCGGTCCCTGGAAGCGCTGGCTGGCGGCCGGCGCCGTGCTGCTGGCGCTCGCCGCGGCCGCCGCCGCCATCCTGGGCGGCGAGAAGCCTCCCGAGGTCACCACCGTCACCGCCCGCGCGGCCGGCCCGGGCGCCAGCGCCTCGGTGCTGGACGCTTCCGGCTATGTGGTCGCGCGGCGGCAGGCCACGGTGTCCTCCAAGGTGACCGGCAAGGTCGTCGAGGTCCTGCTGGAGGAGGGCCGCCGCGTCGAGGCCGGCCAGGTGCTGGCGCGCATCGACGACGTCAATGCCCAGGCACAGCTGGCGCTGGCGCAGTCCCAGCTGGCAGCGGCGCGCTCGCAGCTGACCACGGTGCAGGTGCAGCTCGCGGAGGCCGACCGGCAGTTGCTGCGCACCCGCGAACTGGCGCAGCGCAAGCTGCTCAGCCAGCAGGCGCTGGACACCGCCCAGGCCAACGCCGATGGGCTGCGCGCGCAGCTCGACACGGCGAAGCAGAACATCGGCGTGGCCGAGCGCGGCGTCACCGTGCAGCAGCGCGCGCTGGAGGACACCGTGGTGCGCGCGCCCTTCGCCGGCGTCATCACGGTGAAGAATGCCCAGCCGGGCGAGATGATCTCGCCGCTGTCCGCGGGCGGCGCCGGCACGCGCACCGGCATCGGCACGCTGGTGGACATGGAGTCGCTGGAGATCGAGGTCGACGTCAACGAGAACTTCATCAACCGCGTGCAGCCCGGCCAGCCGGCGGCAGCGCGCCTCAATGCCTACCCGGACTGGGAGATCCCCTGCACGGTGATCGCGGTCATTCCCACGGCCGACCGCAGCAAGGCCACGGTCAAGGTCCGCGTCGGCTTCCAGCAGAAGGATCCGCGGATCCTGCCCGAGATGGGCGTGCGCGTGGCCTTCCGCGAGAACACCGCGGAGAAGAAGGACCAGCCTCCCCAGGGCGTGCTGGTGCCGGCGCAGGCCGTCCAGAAGCAGGGTGACGGCGGCGTGGTGTTCCTGGTCCGCGAGGACCTGACGCTGGAGCGGCGCGCGGTGAAGCTCGGCGGCGGCGACGACCGCGAGCTCAGCGTGCTCGGCGGGCTGTCCGGCGGCGAGCGCCTGGCGGTGGGCGACTTTGCGCAGTTCACGGACGGGAAGAAGGTCAAACTCAAGGAGTAGACGGCATGGGCGAAGCGATCGTCAGCCTGCGCGGCGTGCTCAAGCACTACACCCGCGGCAAGCAGACCGTGGAGGTGCTGGAGAGCCTGGACCTGGACATCGCCCGCGGCGATTTCCTGGCGCTGATGGGCCCCAGCGGCTCCGGCAAGACCACGCTGCTGAACCTGATCGGCGGCCTGGACCGCCCCAGCGCCGGCAGCGTCAGCGTGGCCGGTGAGCGCATCGACCAGCTCAGCTCCGGCCAGCTGGCGCAGTGGCGCGCACGGCACATCGGCTTCGTCTTCCAGTTCTACAACCTGATGCCGATGCTCAACGCCGAGCGCAACGTCGAGCTGCCGCTGCTGCTGACGCGGCTGCCCGCCGCCGACCGCCTGCGCCGCGTGCGCGTGGCGCTGGAGATCGTCGGCCTGGCCGAGCGCGGCGGGCACAAGCCCAGCGAGCTCTCCGGCGGCCAGGCGCAGCGCGTGGCCATCGCCCGTGCGCTGGTGGCGGACCCCACCCTGCTGGTCTGCGACGAACCCACCGGCGACCTCGACCGCAAGACCGCCGACGAGATCCTGCACCTGCTGCAGACGCTCAACCGCGAATACGGCAAGACCATCGTCATGGTCACGCACGATCCGAAGGCGGCGGAGTTCGCGACGCACCAGCTGCATATGGACAAGGGGCGAATCGGAACAGGAGAGCCGCTATGAATAGCGGGTCTCCCCGATTCGCGGGCGGCCATGGATGGCCGCCCCGGGGGTGGATGGGCGAACAGAGGTCCCGCCATGGACGGCGTCACCGAACCCTCGGCGCCAACAGCAAAGGGTGCCCCCTCACCCCAGGCCCCTCTCCCGGAGGGAGAGGGGTTCCAGACACCAGGGATGTCCCATGAAATACTTCCCCCTGATCTGGTCCGCCCTCTGGCGCAAGAAGCCGCGCACGATCTACACCATGCTGTCGATCGTGGTGGCCTTCCTGCTGTTCGGCATGCTGCAGGCGGTGGCGGTGGGCATGTCCAAGTCCTTCGAGATCTCCGGCGCGGACCGCCTGTTCACCGCCGGCAAGTTCTCCTTCACCGAGATCCTGCCGCTGGGCTACTACTCGCGCATCAAGTCCACGCCCGGCGTGCAGCTGGTGTCGCATGCGAGCTGGTTCGGCGGCGTCTACCAGGACGAGCGCAACATGTTCCCGCAGCTGGCGGTGGACCATGAAACCTACCTGGAGATGTACGACGAGTTCATCGTCGACGAAGCGGCGCGCAAGGAGTGGGCACGCAACAAGACCGGCGCCCTGGTCGGCAAGGGCCTGGCCCAGAAGTTCGGCTGGAAGGTGGGCGACCGCATTCCCATCCAGGCTTCGATCTGGCCCAAGCGCGATGGCCGCAACGACTGGGAGTTCGACATCGTCGGCCTGCTCGACGGCAAGGACGAGAATGCCAAGGCGCAGGCCGAGGTGCTGCTGTTCCGCTTCGATTACTTCGACGAGGCCCGCCAGTTCGGGCAGGGCTACGTCGGCTGGTACCTGGAGAAGGTCTCGGACCCGGCGCAGGCCGGCAGCGTGGCCGCGGCCATCGACCGGCAGTTCGCCAACTCGCCCAAGGAGACCCGCACGGACTCCGAGAAAGCCTTCAACCAGGCCTTCATGAAGCAGCTGGGCGACATCCAGCTGATCATCCAGTCGATCCTCGGCGCGGTGTTCTTCACGCTGCTGTTCCTGACCGGCAACACCATGATGCAGTCGGTGCGCGAGCGCATCCCGGAACTGGCGGTACTCAAGACCATCGGCTTCTCCGACCGCAGCGTGCTGGCGCTGGTGCTGAGCGAATCGCTGCTGCTCTGCGTGATCGCGGCCCTGGCCGGCCTGGGCATCGCGACCTTCCTGATGCCGGGACTGGCGGCGAAGATGCCGGGGCTCTACATGCCGCCGGAGGTCTGGGCCATGGGCCTGGGCGTCGCCGGGCTGCTGGCGTTCATCGTCGGGTTTCCCCCGGCATGGAGAGCCATGAGGCTCGACATCGTCCATGCGCTTTCAGCGCGCTGAGGGGCCAGGATGATTCAGCAAGTCTGGGCGGTAACCCTCATGAACCTGCGCGCCGTGCCGCAGCGGCTCGGAGCCTCGCTGGTGATCGTGATCGGCATCGCCGGCGTGGTGGGGGTGCTGGTGGCGCTGCTGTCGATGGCCAAGGGCTTCCAGTCCACCCTCAACAGCACCGGCCGGCCGGACCGGGTGATCGTGATGCGCGGCGGCGCCATGGACGAGCTGTCCAGCGTGCTGTTCCGCGAGCAGGCCACCATCATCAAGCAGGCCCCGGGCATCCGCATGGGCGCCGACGGCCGTCCGCTGGCGGTGTCGGAGGTCTACATGCTGGCCGGCCTGCCGCGCAAGGGACAGACCGAGCCGGCCAACGTGGTGCTGCGCGGCACCGAGCCCCATGTCTTCGCGGTGCGTCCGGAGGCGAAGCTGGTGGAGGGCCGCATGTTCCGCCCAGGCGTATACGAGGTGATCGTGGGCCGCGGCGCCCGCGACCAGTTCGCCGGCATGCATCTGGGCGGCAAGCTGCCGCTGCGCGACGGCGACTGGACCATCGTCGGTTTCTTCGACAGCGGCGGCGACGTGCACGAGTCGGAGCTGTGGGCCGATGCCGAGACGCTGATGCAGGCCGGCAAGCGCGGCGCGCCCAACTCGGTGACCGCGCAGCTGGAATCGGAGCAGGACTTCCAGCGTTTCAAGGATGCGCTGACCACCGACCCTCGGCTGAATCCCGGCGTGCAGAGGGAGCCGGACTACTACTCCTCGCGCTCCAAGGCGCTCAACGGCCTGATCAACGGCCTGGGCTACACCGTGGGCGTGATCATGGCGATCGGCGCGCTGTTCGGCGCGCTCAACACCATGTACGCGGCGGTCTCCACCCGGAGTGTCGAGATCGCCACGCTGCGCGCCATCGGCTTCGGCGGCGCGCCGGTGGTGGTGTCGGTGATGATCGAGGCCATGCTGCTGTCGCTGGCCGGCGGCGTGCTGGGCGCGGCCATCGCCTACGTGGTGTTCAACGGCTACAGCGTCTCGACGCTGAATTTCCAGACCTTCAGCCAGGTGGCCTTCGCCTTCCAGGTGACGCCGGACCTGCTGCGGCAGGGCGTGATCTGGTCACTGCTGATCGGCGCCGTGGGCGGCTTCTTCCCGGCCCTGAAGGCGGCGCGGCTGCCGGTGGTGGAGGCTCTCAGGGGGTGAGACAGAGCGGATGTCCAAGGGACATTCGCGAAGTCGAACGCCCGGCCATGGAATGTTTGGCCTCGCTGAGGCATGACTCAATGTCATGCCGAAGTCAGCCAAATATGGCCCCGGGGGCGCCCTGAAGATTGCCCCCTTCTCCCGCGAGGTAAGGGAAAGCCCCACGCCGGTCGGCCCGGTGATAAGCGCCCAACGAAAAAAAGCGCGGCCGGAGCCGCGCTTTTTTCGTTTGCCTCGTGCAGTTCAGTTCTTGAACTTGCCGCCGGTGCACAGCTCGTGCACGTACATGGCCTTGCCGACGTTGGCGCTCAGCAGGCCCGGCTCCAGCGTGATGGTCGCCTTGTCGAACGACTGGGTGCTCTTGAAGCCCACCCAGGCGCGCTCATGCGTGCCGGCGCCCAGCAGGTCCAGATCGCTCTGCGTGTAGCTGCGGCTCTCGCGGTCCGCGCCGTTCAGCGTGGTGGAGATCTTGATCTGGTTGACCAGCGACAGGTCGACGGTGCCGTTGGGGAAGCCCAGCGCGAACACCGCATAGGTGCCGGCCGGAGCCGCTGCGGGCAGTTCCACGTTCTGGTCGACGCCTTCCAGCAAGGAGCCCAGCAGGCCCACGGCCAGCGTGAAGGTCGAGTGGGTCGACAGCTTGCCGTCGATCAGCAGGTCCTTGTCGGCCACGCCGTTGGTGAGCTGGGTCACCGGGTCGGCGCCCAGCAGGTTCAGCAGGGCGGTCAGCGCACCGCCGACCACGCCGCGCGAACCCACCGAGGTGGTCACCTTGTCGCCGGAGGCGCTGGCGGTGCAGATAAAGTTGCCGGGGATCGCGGGGCCGCCGGCGCCGTCAGTCACGTCGGTCGGTACCGAGCCGTCGTTCGGGAACTCGTTGGGATCGATGATGCCGTTGCCGTTGTCGTCGCCGTCGCCGGTCTGCAGGCCATCGCTGCCATCAATGGTGCCGTCGCCATTGGCCTCGCAACCGGCCAGGAGGAGGCCGGAAAGGGCCAGCAGCGCAACGCCGCAGGCCTGGGGGAGCTTCATCTTCATTGGTGCATCTCCGCTGTCATAAGGGGTGAGGGATTCGGCGTTCTTGTTGACCGCTTCTGGGATAGTGCCTGCCGGCCCAACCGGTAGTATCATGCCCCAGGCCTATCCGCCTGTAATGTAAGAAATATCGGATCGGGTTGTCACTAAAAAGCTCGTCCCCTCCCCGACTTGCTTGAGTGACCCTCGTCACGCTATATCATGCATTCAGGCATTCCGCCTTAACGTCGTCCAATAATAGAAACGCACCCCGGAACGGTCTTCCTACCCGTTCCGAAGGCACTGTTCGTGCCCACCCCAACAATCAGGAGAGTCACGATGAAAGCGCTGCTGAAACAACTCCCCCTGGCCTGCCTTGCGCTGACGCCGATGGCGTACGCCCAGGACCCGGCCGCCGAGTCCGCCCCGGCTGAAGAGGCCATCGTCAGCGAGGCGGTGCCGGCGGAAGCCGCTGCCGCCGAAGCCGCCCCCGAGGCGGCCCCGGCCGAAGCGACCGCGGAAGCTGCTCCGGCGGAAGCCGCCCCCGAGGCCGTGGCCGCCGAGGCCGAGGCCGCCCCGGCCGAGACCACGCTGACGGAAACGGAAACCGTGACCGAAACGGTCACCGAGACCACCACGACGGAGACCACCGAGACGACGGAAGCCCCGCCGGCCGCCCGGGTCACCGACTACGTCAGCCTGCTGGGCACCTACACCTTCGTCGGCGACACGCCGTTCGACAGCATCGAGCACGCCATCGGCCTGCAGCTGATCCGCGGCTGGAACCTGTCGGGCAACTGGTACATTGAAGGCAACTTCACCTCCGACGTCATCGAGACCGACGTCACCGGCACCACCGACTTCTACCGCTACGGCCTGGGCGCCGACCTGGTGTACTCCTTCGGCGACCGCCTGAGCTTCACGCCGTTCGCGCTGATCGGCGCCGCCGCCACCTACACCGACGTCATCCCGGATGACGAGGACGACTGGAGCTGGGCCGCCAACGCCGGCCTGGGCCTGCTGACCGGTCCGATCAGCGACTTCGGCTTCCGCATCCGCCTCGAGGCGCGCTACATCTACGACGCCTTCGAGTACCTGGACAAGCGCGAAGACGTCAAGGTCGGCCTCGGCCTGGAACTGCCGCTGCAGCTGCCGGGCGACGCCCCGGTCACCCCGCTGCCGGTCGTGGAAGAGCGCGTGCAGGTGGTCGATGCCGGCCAGCCGGGCGACGCGGACCAGGACGGCGTGCTGGATCCGTATGACGCCTGCCCGGATACCCCGCAGGGCATGGAAGTGGACGGCCGCGGCTGCGCGCTGCCCCAGGTCCTGACCCTCACCGGCGTGACCTTCGAGTTCGACTCCGCCCGCCTGACCTCCGACGCCCGCACCATCCTGGATGGCGTGGCCAAGAAGATCGTGGCCTACAAGAAGATCCCGATGGAACTGGCCGGCCACACCGACAGCGTCGGCAGCGACGAGTACAACCTCAAGCTGTCCGATCTGCGCGCCAAGTCCGTCAAGGACTACCTGATCGAGCAGGGCGTCGCCGCCGACGGCCTGACCGCCAAGGGCTACGGCGAGTCCCAGCCGGTGGCGCCGAACGACACCGATGCCGGCCGCCAGCTGAACCGCCGCACCGAGCTGCGCATCGAAGGCCAGAAGTAAGCCGTACCGCTGCAAACCAAACGGCCGCCGGGAAACCGGCGGCCGTTTTGCTTTGGGCGCCGGAAGCCCGAATCCCGGCCAGGCGGGAGAGGCGGCCCGCTGCGGGTTCAGCGCAGGACCAGCAGAAGGAATTCCACCAGGCTGACGGCCGCCAGCAGGATCACCACCCAGCGCCAGCGCGGCGGCAGCCCTGCCGGAAGCTCGGGCGGCGTCACCGGCGCCCGCGTCATGGTGATCTGCGCATCCGCCGGGATCACGCTGACGACCCGGGACTCGCTGCCGCGGACGGCGCTGGCCTCGGCCGTCACCGCGTCGGGCCGGGCCACGGGCGGCGCGAACAGCTCGGCCAGCCCGGTTCCGCTGTCGATGTCCTCGGCGGACAGTCCGTCGAGGAAGGCCAGGAACTCTCCGGCGGAGGCATAACGGTCCTGCGCACGCACCGCCAGCGCCCGGGCCATGCCTTCGCGCAGCGCCGGCGGCAGGGCGCCGTAGCCGGACTGCTCCAGCGGGTCGTGGCCGAGACGGTCCAGGGCCATCGGCGGGGCCTCCCCCGCGATCATGCGGTAGAGCGTGGCGGCGGCGCCGTAGACGTCGGTGTAGGGGCCCTGGGGGCTGCGGCGCTGGTACTGCTCCAGCGGCGCGTAGCCCTCGGTGAGCACCACCACCATGCTGTGCGGACGCTCGCCGGCGGCCTGCATGGCGGCACCGAAGTCCAGCAGGATCGGGCGGCCGTCGGCCGCCAGGTAGATGTTGTGCGGCTTGACGTCGCGGTGGATGACGTTGCGCTCGTGCAGGTACTGCAGACCCTGCAGGATCGGCCGCATCAGGCGCACGGCCACGCCGGGGGCCATGCTGTTGCGCACCGTCGACAGGTACTCGCCCAGCGACTGGCCCTCGTAGTAGTCCATCACCAGGTAGGCGGTGCCGTTGGCGTTGAAGAAGCTGCGCACGCGCACGATGTTGGGGTGGTCGAAGCGCGCCACGATGCGCGCCTCGCGCAGGAACTGCTCGCGGCCGAAGCGGAAGTTGGCCTGGTCGGCCTCGGTGTGGACCTGCACGTCCAGCGAGTCCGCGGTGCGCGTGGCCAGGTCGCGCGGCATGTACTCCTTGATCGCCACGCGCTGCTGCAGGTGGATGTCCCAGCCGATGTAGGTGATGCCGAAGCCGCCGCGCTTGCCCAGCACGCGGCCGACACGGAACTGGCCGCCGATGACGATGCCGTGGGGCAGGAACAGCGGCGATCGCGGGGCCGATTCGTCGTAGCCGCAGTTAGGGCAGACCGCGAGCCCGCCCTTCTCCGCATAACAGCCGGGGCAGTGTTTCTGGTAATCCACCTGCGACGACGCTCCCTTGGTCGGCCCGATACGGCCGATTGTATCGCCAACGCCTTGCGCGGCCCGCGGCGGGCATGGAACCTGCCTCAGGCCGGGAGCCGAGGCGGGGCCCGGCTGGCGAAGCGGCGGGTTTTCATCCTAGTCTGTGCCCGCCACGACAACTCCGGCGAGGATCGCCGACCCAAAGAGTGAATGCCATGACGCAGATACCCGATGGCCAGTACCGCGGTTCCGTGCTCTACGCCGACTTCAGCGAGGCGCGCACCGACGCCCCGATCGAAGCACCGCTGAGCTTCAGCGAGGTCCGGGACCTGGCGTCGCTGGGCAGCCGCCTGGATGGCCTGGTGATGGAAGCCACCCCGCGCAGGCTCTACGCCTTCTTCCCCCAGGCCGAAAGCGCCCTGAAGCTGGCGCGGGAGATCGCCCAGACCGCCCTGCGGGCGCGTGCCGACCTGAGCCGCCTGGGCCTGGACGTGCGCGTGATCCTGGGCCATGGCCAGGTGACGATGGAACAGGGCCGGGTACGCAGCGACTGGACCCACCGCCTGGCCGGCCTGGTGACCTCGGTGCCCCAGAACGGCGTCGCGGCGCTGCGCGACTTCGTCGCCCAGTTCCCCCACGGGCAGCTCAATCCCGCGCCGCGTCCCTCGGCCCGCAGCGACCTGTTCATCCTGCCGATGACCGACCTGACCGAGGACCAGGAGACCCGCATGGCCGGGATCGGCGGCGGGATCGACGGGGTCTACCTGACGCTGACGCTGCGCGTGCGCGGCGTGCCGCAGACCTTCCGCTCCAGCGACTGCCCGATCCTGATCGGCCGCGACAAGTCCTGCGGCGTGCAGGTGTCCGGCGAGAAGGCCTCGCGCGTGCATGGCCGCATCGAGTTCGAGAAGGAGAAGTTCTACTACGTGGACGACAGCCGCAACGGCACCTATGTGCTCACCGGCGGCGGCCAGGAGCTGCTGATCCGGCACGAGAAGATCGTGCTGGCCGGCGAAGGGGCGATCAGCCCCGGGGCACCGCTGTCGGGACAGACGGGCGAGGTGGTGCGCTTCTCCTGCACCCCCAGCCGCCTGTCGATGGCCGGCGCCGCGGTAGACGACGGCGACACCAAGATGATGCGCACCGAACGCAAGTGATGGATGTTTTTATTTGTCATCTTTTACATAGAAAGACGACATAAAATCTCGAGCGCGGATGAGCCCGCAGGCCCCGGTCCTGCGGGCTTTTTCGTGTCCGGCCCTGCAAGGACGGGCCTTGCCGGGCGCCCCGGCCCCGCAGGCCCCGCGGAGCCTGGGTTCTGCCCCGGAAATCCCCAGCTTATGCACAGTTTTGGCAGGTTCTTTGCACCGTCTTGGACACAAAGAATTGGGGTTGACGGGGGCGAGAACCACAAGATATGGTATCCAAACTACCCGAGCCACCCCCTAGAGAAAGGGAGCCGGCCTCAGGTACTCCGCAAGAATCCCGCAGGCGCCCGGCCCTTGGCACCTGACGGCATCCCATCATCCAGGGGGAGGAACCACATGCAGAACGAATCCGCCACCGCCACCACCGAAACCCGCCGCACGGCCCCGCCCGCCCCCGTCTCCACGGTGGAGGTGGCCGCCACCGCCCCCGGCGCGATCAAGGTGATCCGGCGCAACGGCAAGGTCACCGGCTTCGACGCCGGCAAGATCAGCATCGCCGTGACCAAGGCCTTCCTGGCCGTGGAAGGCGGCGCCGCCGCGGCGTCCGCCGCCGTGCGCGAGAAGGTCGAGGCCATCACCGCCCAGGTCGTGCAGGGCCTGACCCGCCACCTGACCGGCGGCGGCACGCTCCATATCGAGGACATCCAGGACCAGGTGGAACTGGCCCTGATGCGTGCCGGCGAGCACAAGGTCGCCCGCAGCTACGTCATCTACCGCGCCGAGCGTGCCAAGGAGCGCGCCGCCGAGGCCGCCAAGGTCCCCGAGTCCAGCCAGCCGCGCCTGTCGGTCAAGCTCGACGACGGCCGCACCGTGGCCCTGGACGAGGCCCGCATCCGCCGCGTGGTCACCGAGGCCTGCTCGGGCCTGACCGGCGTCAACATCGAGGAAGTGGTCGCCTCTGCCCTGCGTGATCTCTACGACGGCATTCCCGAAGCCGAGCTGTCGCAGGCCGTGACCCTGGCCGCCCGCGCCCGCATCGAGAAGGAGCCCAACTACACCTACGTGTCGGCGCGCCTGCTCTGCGACGCCATGCGCCACGAGGCCCTGAAGTTCCTCAACCAGCCGGAGACCCGCCCGACCTTCGAGGAAATGAAGGCGATCTATCCGTCCTACTTCACCGCCTTCATCCACCGCGCGGTGGAACTGGAGCTGCTGGACCCGAAGCTGGCGCTGTACGACCTCGACGCGCTGGGCAAGGCCCTGCTCGCCGACCGCGACCAGAAGTTCGACTACCTGGGCCTGCAGACCCTGTACGACCGCTACTTCATCCACAGCAACAAGATCCGCTTCGAGCTGCCGCAGGCCTTCTTCATGCGCGTGGCCATGGGCCTGGCGATCAACGAGATCGACCGCGAAGCCCGCGCCATCGAGTTCTACCAGCTGCTGTCGTCCTTCGACTTCATGTCCTCGACGCCGACGCTGTTCAACTCCGGCACGCTGCGTCCGCAGCTGTCCTCCTGCTACCTGACCACGGTGCCCGACGACCTCGGCGGCATCTTCGGCGCGGTGCAGGACAATGCCCTGCTGTCCAAGTTCGCCGGCGGCCTCGGCAACGACTGGACGCCGGTGCGCGGCATGGGCGGCTACATCAAGGGCACCAACGGCAAGTCCAACGGCGTGGTGCCGTTCCTGAAGGTGGCCAACGACACCGCCGTGGCGGTGAACCAGGGCGGCAAGCGCAAGGGCGCGGTCTGCGCCTACCTGGAGACCTGGCACCGCGACATCGAGGAATTCCTCGACCTGCGCAAGAACACCGGCGACGACCGCCGCCGCACCCACGACATGAACACCGCCAACTGGGTGCCGGACTACTTCCTCAAGCGCGTCATGGAGGAAGGCCAGTGGACGCTGTTCTCCCCCGAGGAGACGCCGGACCTGCACGACCTCGTGGGCGAGGCCTTCGAGAAGCGCTACTGCGAGTACGAGAAGCTGGCCGACGAGGGCCGCATCAAGAACACCAAGCGCCTGCCGGCCCTCAACCTGTGGCGCAAGATGCTGTCGATGCTGTTCGAAACCGGCCACCCCTGGATCACGTTCAAGGATCCCTGCAACCTGCGCTCGCCGCAGCAGCACGTGGGCGTGGTGCACAGCTCCAATCTCTGCACCGAGATCACGCTGAACACCAAGGCCGGCCAGGAAATCGCCGTGTGCAACCTCGGCTCGGTCAACCTGCCGGCGCACATCGCCGACGGCAAGCTCGACATCGCCAAGCTGGAACGCACCATCAACACCGCGATGCGCATGCTCGACAACGTCATCGAGTACAACTACTACTCGGTGGCCACGGCGCGCAATTCCAACCTGCGCCACCGCCCGGTGGGCCTGGGCGTGATGGGCTTCAACGACGCGCTGTACAAGCTGCGCCTGCCCTACGAGAGCGACGCGGCGATCCAGTTCGCCGACAACTCGATGGAAGCGGTCAGCTACTTCGCGATCAAGGCCAGCACGGACCTCGCCCAGGAACGCGGCGCCTACAGCAGCTTCAAGGGCTCGCTGTGGGACCAGGGCATCCTGCCGCTGGACTCCATCCAGATCCTGGCCAAGACCCGCGGCACCAAGTACCTGAAGCAGGACGTGTCGGTGTCCGGCCAGTTCGACTGGGACGCGCTGCGCAGCCGCATCCGCACCGTGGGCATCCGCAACTCCAACACCATGGCCATCGCGCCGACCGCGACCATCGCCAACATCACCGGCGTGTCGCAGTCGATCGAACCGACGTACCAGAACCTGTACGTCAAGTCGAACCTGTCGGGCGAGTTCACCGTGGTCAACGAGTACCTGGTCAACGACCTCAAGAAGCTCGGCCTCTGGGACGAGGTGATGGCGCATGACCTGAAGTACTTCGACGGCAGCGTGCAGCGCATCGACCGCATCCCGGCCGACCTGAAGGAGCTCTACAAGTGCGCCTTCGAGATCGACGCCAAGCGCCTCGTGGACGCCGCCAGCCGCCGCCAGAAGTGGATCGACCAGGCGCAGTCGCTGAACCTGTACATGAGCCAGCCCAACGGCAAGAAGCTGGACGAGCTGTACAAGCACGCCTGGCTGTCCGGCCTGAAGACGACCTACTACCTGCGCACCATGGGCGCCACCCACGCCGAGAAGACGACGATCCAGGACAACCGCCTGAACGCCGTGGGCACCGGCGCCGCCGGCGGGGCCTCGGCCAAGCCGGCCGCCAAGGCCGCCGAACCGATCGTGGCCCCGGTGGCCGCCAGCGACGTCGGCAGCGCCAAGGTCTGCTCGATCCTGGATCCGGATTGCGAAGCCTGCCAGTAAACTGAAGCGCGTCACCCAAGGCCGCCCCGGGTTTCCCGGGGCGGCCTTTTTCTTTGCCGGATCGCCAACCCGCATCGGGCCACCACGGCCGGTCCGGAGTCGGCATACGTACTAGCCGCAATCCGGTGCCGGAAATCGCGGATTTCCGGCACCGGCCCGGTCTGCGAACCTGTGGTCACTGCAACCGAACCGGGTGACCCCCATGGCCTTCGACACCGCCCCCGCCAGCCTCCGCAACGCCTGCGCTGCCAACTGCCTGCAGTGCCCCACCCGGCAGCACTGCCTGGTGCGGGACCTCGGCCCTGAGGAGACCCTGCGCTGGAACGGCATCGTCGAGCACATGGTCAACCTGCCGGCCGGCAAGGCCCTGTTCGAGCCGGGCGCGAGCGCCGCCATGGCCTACTCGGTGCGCGCCGGCTGCATCAAGACCTTCACGCTCGACGCCCAGGGCAACGAGCGCGTGCGCGGCTTCTACCTGGCGGGCGACATCGTCGGCCTGGATGCGCTGACCGAGCCTCGCTACCCGATCCACGCGGTGGCGGTGGCCCCGACCCAGGTCTGCGTGCTGGCGCGCGGCGACATGCGCCGCCTGACCCAGACCTCGCCGGTGCTGATGGGCCGCCTGGTGGACCGCCTCAGCGATTCGCTGCGCAACGCCCTGGCGCTGGGCGGCGACTTCACCGCCGAGCAGCGCGTGGCCGCCTTCCTGCTGCAGATGCAGGTGCGCCTGGCGCCGCTGCCGGGCCGGCCGCTGCGCCTGCCGATGGGCCGCCGCGACATCGCCAACTACCTGCGCCTGGCGACCGAGACCGTGTGCCGCGCGCTGACCCGCTTCGAGCAGCGCGGGCTGCTGGCGGTGCACGACCGCGAGATCACGATCCGCGACCGCGAGGCCCTGCAGGCGGTGGCCGAGCCGGTGGCGCTGCGCGAACTGGCCGCCTGAACGGGCGGGCTCTCAGCCGGCCCGCCGTCCGAGAGCCGCCATCTTCTCCAGCCAGAGGCGGCGGCGCTCCGCACCGCCCTCGACCTGGCCGATCACGCTGCTGCGCACCGGCCGGATGCCGACGAACTGCAGGATATTGCGCTTCAGGCACTTGAGGCTGTGCGCCCCGAAGTACCAGCGGTAGAACCAGCCCGGCATGCCCATCGTCACGACGATGCGTGCCGAGCGTCCCCGCAGCAGCCCGGCATCGAGCCTGGCGGGACCGGCCGGCACCGCGAAGCCCGGTCGCGCCAGCTGCTCGAAGAAGGCCTTGAGCAGCGCCGGCATGCAGCCCAGCCACAGCGGATAGACGATCACCAGGTGCTGCGCCCAGTTCACGTCCTCCTGGGCCTGCTTCAGCGCGGCGCCGGGCAGCGCGTCCGTCCACTCCTTCCGCGAGCGCAGCGGCGGCAGCTCCAGGCGCGCCACCTCCAGCAGGCGCACCGCATGGCCGGCCTCGCGCGCCGCCTCGGCATAGCGCTGGGCCAGGGCATGGCAGAAATGCGGCTCCGACAGGTCCGGATGGCCCTGGATCACCAGCACGCGGCGGGGACCGGCGCTCATCGCTGCGCCTCCCACAACAGCAGCAGGTCGATATGCCGCCCCGGCCGCAGCTGGAAGCGGCGCTGCTGCGCCGGACCCAGCTGCGGCGCGGCGGCCTTCAGCAGGTAGTCGCCCGGCGGCAGGTCCACATACAGGTAGGGCCCCTCGGTGACCACGCTCAGCAGCTGCCGGCCCGCGGCATCCTCGATCGCCGCGGTGACGCCGGCGGTGAACTGGTTGCGGCCTCCGTCGCGCAGGCCGAAGGTGATGGCCAGCGGGTAGTCCCCGCGCTGCGCGCGCAGGGCGGCGGCGCTGTCCGTGCCGATGCCGCCGGTGACGTAGCGCAGGCCGCCGGCCTGCTGTACCGGCGGCAGATCGGGCGGCGGCGTCCAGGCCTGGGCAGGCGCCGCCGCAGGGGCCGGCGCCGCGATGGCGGGCGGGGCGACGTTGCAGTCGTCGTCGGCGCCCTGCGCCAGGACCGGGGACAAGGCGGCGGCGAACAGCAGGGCGGCAAGGCCCGGGACGTGGCTGCGGTGGCTCATGTCGGTCTCCGTCGATGGGGTGTGCGGCCACACGATCCGCCGGCGCGCACCGCGGCGCATTGACGCGGATCAATGCCGCGCCGCGGCGGGCGCCGGAGACTGCCCCGGCACCCACCACCGCCGCGCCCGCCCATGAACGACGCCCATGCCTTCGATCCGCAGCTGCTGCGCCGCTACGACCGCGCCGGCCCGCGCTACACCTCCTATCCCAGCGCCGCGCAGTTCAGCACGGCCTTCGGCCGCAACGACTACGAGGCCGCGCTGGCGCGCGCGCACCATCGCGGCGGGCCGCTGTCGGTCTACGTGCATGTGCCGTTCTGCGAAAGCCCCTGCTTCTACTGCGCCTGCAACCGCGTGGTGACGCGGCAGAAGGCCATGGCCGCGACCTACCTGGAACGCCTGCTGCAGGAGATCGGGCTGCACGCGCGCAAGCTCGGGGCGCGCCGCTCGATCCGGCAACTGCACCTGGGCGGCGGCACCCCGACCTCCTTCGACAGCGAACAGCTGGGCCGCCTGATGGCGGAGCTGGACCGCAGCTTCGGCCTCGTCGACGACCCGGGGCGGGAGTACTCCATCGAGATCGATCCGCGGCGCCTGGGCCCGGACACGATCGCCGACCTCGCGGCCATGGGCTTCAACCGCATCAGCATCGGCGTGCAGGATTTCGATCCGGCCGTGCAGAAGGCGGTGAACCGCCTGCAGTCCTTCGAGGAAACCCGCGACGCCGTGGTGCAGGCCCGCAACTACCGCATGCGCTCGGTGGGCATGGACCTGATCTGCGGCCTGCCGCGGCAGACCGAGCAGGGCTTCGCCGAGACCCTGGACCGCGCCATCCTGCTGCTGCCGGACCGGGTGTCGCTGTACAGCTACGCGCACCTGCCGCGCCAGTTCAAGGCACAGCAGCGCATCGACCCGCGCGAGCTTCCGGACGCCGGGCTCAAGCTGCGCCTGATGCGCCTGGCGATCGAGCGGCTCTGCGCCGCCGGCTACCGGTACATCGGCATGGACCACTTCGCCCGGCCCACGGACGAGCTGGCCCGGGCCGCCGCGGCCGGGCGGCTGCAGCGCAACTTCCAGGGCTATTCCACCGGCGCGGGCCTGGACCTGATCGGCCTGGGCGTGAGCGCGATCAGCCGGGTCGACGGCTGCTACGCCCAGAACGCCCGCCAGCTCAACGCCTACTACGCGCAGCTCGACCACGGGCACCTGCCGGTGGAACGGGGCCTGTCACCCACCGCCGACGACCGCCTGCGGGCGGAGCTGATCGAGTCGCTGATGTGCCGCTGCGCGGTGGAGTTCAGCGGCCTGGAATGGAAGCACGGCATCCGCTTCCGCGAGTACTTCGCCTCCGAGCTGGCGGCGCTGGAGCCGATGGCGCGCGATGGGCTGCTGCGGGTGGCCGAGACGCGGCTGGAGGTGACGCCCGCCGGGCGCTACCTGCTGCGCGCCATCGCCATGGTGTTCGACGCCTACCAGGCCGCCGCGCCGGGACAGCAGGTCCGCCATTCGCGGGTGATCTGAACCGCCGCGGCGGGTTGACCTGGATCAATGCCGCCCCGCCCGCGCGGGCCGAGACTGGCGCCGCAAGAAACCTCCACAGGGAGCACGTACCGATGGACCCGCAACCCAATCCCGTCGCCTACCAGGACCAGGTCATACGGCAGTTCTCCGTCATGACCGTGGCCTGGGGCATCGTCGGCATGACGGTCGGCGTGCTGCTCGCCGCCCAGCTGATGTTCCCCGCGCTGAACTTGGACACCGCCTGGCTCAGCTACGGCCGCCTGCGGCCGCTGCATACCAATGCCGTGATCTTCGCCTTCGGCGGCTGCGCGCTGTTCGCCACCAGCTACTGGTGCGTGCAGCGCACCTGCCGCGCGCCGCTGTTCCTGCCCAGGCTGGCCTCGTTCACCTTCTGGGGCTGGCAGGCGGTGATCGTGGCTGCCGCCATCACCCTGCCGATGGGCATGACCCAGGGCAAGGAATACGCCGAACTGGAGTGGCCCATCGACATCCTGATCGCCGCGGTCTGGGTGTCGTACGCCGTGGTGTTCTTCGGCACCATCGCCAAGCGCCAGGTCAGCCACATCTATGTCGCCAACTGGTTCTACGGCGCCTTCATCATCGCCGTGGCGGTGCTGCACATCGTCAACAGCATCTCGGTCCCGGTGTCGCTGACCAAGTCGTACAGCATCTACGGCGGCGCGGTGGATGCGATGGTGCAGTGGTGGTACGGCCACAACGCGGTGGGCTTCTTCCTCACCGCCGGCTTCCTGGGGATGATGTACTACTTCGTGCCCAAGCAGGCGGGGCGGCCGATCTACAGCTACCGGCTGTCGATCGTGCACTTCTGGGCGCTGATCAGCGTCTACATGTGGGCCGGCCCGCATCACCTGCACTACACCGCGCTGCCCGATTGGGTGCAGTCGCTGGGCATGGTGTTCTCGCTGATCCTGCTGGCGCCGAGCTGGGGCGGCATGATCAACGGCATCATGACCCTGTCGGGTGCCTGGCACAAGCTGCGCGAGGACCCGATCCTGAAGTTCCTGATCGTCTCGCTGTCGTTCTACGGCATGTCGACCTTCGAAGGTCCGATGATGTCGATCAAGACGGTCAACGCGCTGTCGCACTACACCGACTGGACCATCGGCCATGTCCACAGCGGCGCGCTGGGATGGGTCGCGATGATCTCGATCGGCTCGATCTACATGCTGGTGCCGCGCCTCTGGGGCAAGCCGCAGATGCACAGCGTGCCGGCGATCAACCTGCACTTCTGGCTGTCGACCATCGGCACCGTGCTCTACATCGTGGCGATGTGGATCGCCGGCGTCATGCAGGGCCTGATGTGGCGCGCGGTCAATGACGACGGCACGCTGACCTACAGCTTCGTCGAGTCGCTCAAGGCCACCTATCCCTTCTACGGCCTGCGCCTGGCCGGCGGCCTGATCTTCCTGTCGGGCATGCTGGTGATGGCCTGGAACGTCTGGAAGACCATCGAACCGCAGGCCCAGCCGCAGCGCGGCGCCCTGCCCGCCGGAGCCCAGGCATGAAACACGAGATCCTCGAGAAGAACGTCGTCCTGCTGGCGGTACTGATCCTCGCGGCGATCAGCATCGGCGGCCTGGTGGAGATCATCCCGCTGATGAACCAGAAGGCCGCGACCCAGCCGTCCGCCGGCCTGGTGCCGCGCACGCCGCTGGAGGTCGCCGGCCGCGATGTCTACATCCGCGAGGGCTGCTACAACTGCCACTCGCAGATGGTGCGGTCGCTGCACGAGGAGGTGATGCGCTACGGCCCGGCCGGACAGGCCGGCGAATCGGTCTGGGATCATCCCTTCCAGTGGGGCTCCAAGCGCACCGGCCCCGACCTGTCGCGCATCGGCGGCCGCTACAGCGACGACTGGCACCGCATCCACCTGAACAACCCGCGCGACGTCGTGCCCGAGTCGAACATGCCCGCCTACCGTTGGCTGACGGAGCAGCCGGTGGACGGGGCGGAGGTCGCCTCGATGATGCGCGCCCTGCGCCTGGCCGGAGTGCCCTATGGCGACGCCGACATCGCCGGCGCCGCGGAAGCGGTGGCGGGCAAGAACCAGATGAACGCGCTGATCGCCTACCTGCAGTCGCTGCGCGCACCGCGCCCCCCCGCCGGTCCGCAACGCACGGCCGCGGCAGCCGCCGCCAGCCCCGCCACCGGAGAACAACCATGATCAGCGGCATCGTCACCGCCGTCCTGCTGCTTGCCTTCCTCGCCATCGCGGTCTGGGCCTGGTCCTCGCGCAACCGCGAGCGCTTCGCCGAAGCCGCCCGCCTGCCGCTGAAGGACGACGGCGGTCCGGCTCCGGCCGCCTGCTGCCGCAAGGAGCGCCAGCCATGAACCCATTACTGCAACTGAGCGGCTTCTGGCACGGGTTCATCGTGCTGCTGACGCTGGTCTCGATCGCCGGCTGCCTGTGGCTGCTGTTCGCCAACGCCAAGACCCCCGGCGGCGCGGATACCGGCCATGTCTGGGACGACGACCTGCGCGAGTACAACAACCCGCTGCCGCGCTGGTGGCTGGTGCTGTTCGTGCTCACGGTGGTGTTCGCGCTGGGCTACCTGGCCTTCTACCCGGGCCTGGGCAACTTCGCGGGCCGTCTGCAGTGGAGCTCGGGCGGCCAGATGCAGCAGCAGCTGGCGCAGGTCGAGCAGGCGCGCAGCCAGCGCTATGCCGCGCTGGCCTCGCGTCCCATTCCGGCCAATGCCACCGACCCCGAGGCACGCGCGCTCGGGCGCGGCCTGTTCATGGCGAACTGTGCGGGCTGCCACGGCGCCGACGCGCAGGGCGCCCTGGGCTTCCCCAACCTGGCCGACAAGGACTGGCTCTATGGCGGCGATCCCGACGCCATCCTCGCCAGCATCCGCGACGGGCGCGCCGGGCAGATGCCGAACTTCAATGCCCTGCTCAAGCCGGAAGCGGTGGACGACCTGGTGCGCACCGTGCGCGGCTGGTCGGACCCGGCGCTGCCGGCCGAGGTGCGCGAGCGCGGCATGAAGCAGTACGCCTTCACCTGCGCGGCCTGCCACGGCCCGGAAGGGCGCGGCAATCCCGCCATCGGCGTGCCCAACCTGACCGACGCCACCTGGCTGCACGGCGGATCGTACGAGTCGGTGCGCCAGAGCATCCTGTTCGGGCGGCGCAGCAACATGCCGGCGCACCGCGACCTGCTCAGCGACGAGGAGATCCACCTGCTCGCCGCCTACGTCTACGGCCTGGCGGAGGCGCCGTGAAGCCGCAACGGCTGCAGCGCCTCGGCGCCCTGCTGTGGGCCGCCTTCCTGGGCGGCGCCTGCAGCATGGGCGCGATCCTGGCGCTGCCGCCCTCCTGGCTGGAGCATGGCGCGGGGCTGCGCGAACTGAGCCTGCTGTTCTTCGTCTGCTGGGCGCTGGCGCTGGTGCCGGCGATCGTCACGCAGATGCTGGTGCTGCCGCCCGGCGGGGGACGCCCGTGACCGCGCCGGGGACCTCGCTCTACGCCGCCACCGCCAAGCTGCAGCCCCGCATGGCGCATGGACGCTACGCACGGCTGCGCGTGGCGGCGATGCTGGCCCTGCTCGGCCTGTACTACCTGCTGCCCTGGATCACCGTGGGCGGCCAGCCGCTGGTGCTGCTGGACCTGCCGCACCGGCGCTTCCATGTGTTCGGACTGACGCTGATGCCGCAGGATCTCTACCTGCTGGCCTGGCTGCTGGTGATCGCGGCGCTGACGCTGTTCCTGTTCACCGCGCTGGCCGGGCGCCTGTGGTGCGGCTACGCCTGTCCGCAGACCGTCTGGACCGAGGCCTTCCTGTGGATGGAGCGGCTGGTGGAGGGCGAGCGCCACGCGCGCCTGAAGCTCGACGCGGCCCCCTGGGGAGCGCACAAGATCCTGCGCCGCGGCGGCCGCCACCTGCTGTGGGCGGCGTTCTCGCTGCTCACCGGGCTGACGTTCGTCGCCTACTTCGTGCCGGCTCGCGAGCTGTTCCCGGCCTTCCTCACCGGCACCGTGGGCGGCTGGGCGCTGTTCTGGAGCCTGTTCTACGGCTTCGCCACCTGGGGCAACGCCGGCTTCCTGCGCGAGCAGGTCTGCAAGTACATGTGCCCCTACGCCCGCTTCCAGTCGTCGATGTTCGACCGCCACACGCTGCTGATCGCCTACGACGGGAAGCGCGGCGAGCCGCGCAAGTCGCTGGCGCGCAAGGCCGCCGCCGGCACGCAGTCACGCGGGGCCTGCGTGGACTGCTCGCTCTGCGTGCAGGTCTGCCCCACCGGCATCGACATCCGCCAGGGCCTGCAGTACGAATGCATCGCCTGCGCCGCCTGCATCGACGCCTGCGACAACGTGATGGACAGCGTCGGGCAGCCGCGCGGCCTGATCCGCTACACCAGCAGCGCCCGCGAGGAAGGCCTGGCGACGAAGCTGCTGCGCCCCCGCACGATCGCCTATGGCCTGCTGTGGCTGCTGCTCTGCGGCGGCTTCGTCGCCATGGTGGCGCTGCGCTCGCCGCTGCAGCTCGACGTGATGCGCGACCGCCACAGCCTCTACCGCCAGCTGCCCGACGGACGCGTCGAGAACCTGTACACGGTGAAGCTCGCCAATGCCTCGGCCGATGCGCACCGCTTCCGTATCGAAGTGCGCGACCGCCAGGGCCGCGTCTACGAGGCCGATGCCGGCGAGATCACGCTGGCGCCGGGCGAACTGCGCAGCCTGGTGCTGCCGGTGCGCGCCGCCGAACGTCCCGCCGAGGCGGTGACGACCCTGCTGTTCACCGCGAGCGCCATCGACGCTCCGCGCCTGCGGCGCGAGCGCGAGGCCCGCTTCCTGTCCGGAGCACAACCATGAAGCCCTTCCCCTGGATCGAGATGTCCCTGCTGGTCGGCCTGCCGCTGCTGGTCCTGGCGGCGGGCGCGTTCACCACCGCCCTGGCCATGCAGCAGGGCTTCACCCCGCTCGAGTCCGCGGTCGTGCAGGCGGCACGCTGACATGAACGCCGCCGCGGCCGACTGGAGTGCCTACGACCGGCCGGAGCTGCGCTCCGCCATCGCCACCGGCCTGCCCGGCGGGCGCGAGGAGGTACTGCTGGTGGCCGAGGGCATGCACTGCGCCTCCTGCGTCGGCCGCCTGAGGAAGCTGCTGGGACCGCAGGTCCAGGACCTGCGCATCAACCTGGCCAGCCGCACGCTGGAGTTCGTGCACGACCCCCGGCGCCAGGCGCTGTCCGCGCTGCTGGCCCAGATCGACGCCGCCGGCTTCGAGCCGCAGGTGCTGGCACAGGATGCCGGCCGCACGCGGGCCCGGCACCGCCGCCGCGCCGAGCTGGTCCGCATCGGCGTGGCGGTGATCGGTGCGATGCAGGTCATGATGCTGGCCTGGCCGACCTACTTCGAGGGCGGCGCCATCGAGGCGGACATCGCCGCGCTGATGCGCTGGGCGCAGCTGCTGCTGGCCACGCCGGTGGTGTTCTACGCCGGCTGGCCCTTTCTGGCCGGCGGCTGGCGCGCGCTGCGCGAGCGCGTGCCGACCATGGACCTGCCGGTGGCGCTGTCGCTGCTGATCGCCTGGGCCGCCTCGGCCCTGCGGGTCGTCACGGGACAGGGCGAACTCTACTTCGACGCCGCCACGATGTTCGTGATGCTGCTGGGCCTGGCGCGCTACTTCGAAGGCCTCAGCCGCAGCCGCGCCGGCGAGCGCATGCGCCTGCTGGCCGGACGCCGCCCGCTGACCGCCGTGCGCGAGCAGGGCGGCACGACGCAGACGGTCCCGCTGGCCACGCTGCAGGCCGGCGACCTGCTGCGCGTGGCACCCGGCGAGGCCTTGCCGGCCGACGGCGAACTGCTGGACGAGACCGCGCAGCTCGACGAGTCGCTGCTCAGCGGCGAATCGCAGCCGGTACTGCATCGCCGCGGCGACACGGTGCTGGCCGGCAGCCTGAACCTGGCGCCGGCGACGCTGCGCCTGCGGGTGCGCGAAGCCGGGTCCGGCACGCGCCTGGCGCAGATCACCCGCCTGCTGCAGCAGGCGCAGGACGACCGCCCGCGGGTGCAGTTGCTGGCCGACCGCTACGCCGGCCATTTCGTGCTGGCGGTGATGGCGCTGGCACTGGGTGGAGCCTGGTACTGGTGGCCGCAGGACGCCGACAAGGCCCTGGGAGTGGCGCTGGCCGTGCTGGTGGCCAGTTGCCCCTGCGCCCTGTCGCTGGCCGTGCCCACGGTGCATGCCGCGGCCAGTTCGCTGCTGGCGCGCCGCGGCGTGCTGATGGCGCGGCCGCGCGCGCTGGCGCGCCTCACCCAGGTCGATACCGTGCTGTTCGACAAGACCGGCACGCTGACGCGGCCCGATCTTGCCGTGGCCCAGGTGCTGCCGCTGGCGGAGCACGACGCCGGCGCCTGCCGGCGCCTGGCCGCGGGGCTGGAACGCGGGCTGACCCATCCCATCGCCCGCGCGCTCACCGCCGGCACCAGCGAACTGCCGCCGGCGCAGGACATCCGCCTGCAGGCGGGCGGCGTCAGCGGCCGCATCGACGGACGGCACTACTGGATCGGCGCTCCGGAGCAGGCGGCGCAAGCGGTTGCCCTGCCGGCCGGCCCGCAGGCCGCGCAGGCCAGCTGGCTGCTGCTGTGCCAGGACCAGCGTCCCCTGGCGCTGTTCGGCCTGCGCGCGGAACTGCGGCCCGAGGCCCCCCGCCTGATCGCGCTCCTGCGCGGCCAGGGGCTGGCGATGGAACTGCTGACCGGCGACGCCGAGGCCCCCGCGCGGGCCCTGGCTGCGCGGGCCGGCATCGCCGCGCTGCGCTCGCGCCAGACGCCCGAGCAGAAGCTCGCGCGCCTGCAGGAACTGCAGTCGCAGGGCCGCGTGGTCATGGCGGTGGGCGACGGCATCAACGATGCGCCCTTCCTGGCCGCCGCCGACGTCGCCGTGGCGATGCCGCAGGGCGCGGCGCTGGCCCAGGCCCGCGCCGATGTCGTGCTGGTGGGCGATTCGCTGTCGGGCCTGGCCACCCTGCGCGGCGTGGCGCGGCAGGCGCAGCGCCGCCTGCGCCAGAACCTGGCCTGGGCGCTGGGCTACAACCTGGTGGTGCTGCCGCTGGCGCTCGGCGGCTGGCTGACGCCCTGGCTCGCGGCGCTGGGCATGTCGCTGTCGTCGCTGCTGGTGGTCGGCAACGCCCTGCGCCTGGATACCGGAGAACGCTGATGGAAGCACTCTACCTGCTGATTCCCATGGGACTGCTGGTGGTCCTGGCCGCCGCGCTGATCTTCGCCTGGACCATCGGCAGCGGCCAGTACGAGAACCTGGACGAGCAGGCGCAGGCCCTGCCCGACGACGATTGACCCAGATCAAGGCGGCGCAGTGCGCTGCGCCGGACAATGCAGCCATGAGCTTTTCGTCCGCCCGCTGTTCCTCCAAGCCCTACTGCTACTGCAGCCTGCAGGACATCTGCATGGCGCTGCACGAACTGTCGGGACGCGCCGCGCTCCTGGCGCCGGGCGATGCTGCCCGCCAGGAGGCAACGGAGCGGATCCGGCAATGGTGCGACGCCCGCGAGCGCAGCTTCGACCCGGTGGTGTCGAGCCTCGCGGCCGACCCCGAGACGGCGGCGCTGCTGCGCGACTGGCTGGCGCATGCGCCGGCACCGCTGCCCGCCGGCGAGGACGGTGCCGACCCCTACCAGGCGCTGTGCCGCGATGTCGCGGCGCTGGAGGAGCATCTCATGCTGCTGTTCGGCACCCTCATGCAGCAGGGCGACAGCGCCTGGGCCCGGCGGCTCTACAAGGACCTGCTCGACCACCGCGCGCCGGTACCGGCGCTCCATCTCGCCCCGCGGCGTCCTGCGCCCCCGCCATGCCCGCCACCGAACTGACCCTGGCCGCCTTTGCCGCCGCCGGGCTGGGCGCCAGCCCCCATTGCGCGCTGATGTGCGGCTGCCTGCAGGCCCTGCAGCTGCGGCCGGCCCCGGAGGGCGCCGCGCTGCGGCAGCGCCTGATGCTGCTGCATGCCGGCCGTGTCGCCGGCTATGCCCTGATGGGTGCGCTGGTGGGCGCCGGCGGGCTGCTGCTGTTCCGCCAGTTGCCGGATGCGGTGGCCGGCCTGCGCCTGCAGGGCCTGGCGGCGGCGATCCTGCTGCTGATGGGCCTGCGCCAATGGCGCGGCGGCGCCCGCTGTCGCGCCGCAGGCCGCCCGCCGGCACCGGCACCCACGGCGGCCCGCGTCTTCCTGCGCGGCATGGCCTGGGCGCTGCTGCCCTGCGGGGCGCTGTACGGCATGCTGTTCCTGGCCATGCTCAGCCGCAGCCCCCTCTATGCCGCGTTGCTGATGGCGGCCTTCGGCCTCGGCACGCTACCCCTGCTGGGTGCCGGCGGATGGCTGCTGCCGCGCACGGCGCTGCAGCGCGAGGGCCTGCGGCGCGCCGGTGCCGCGATGCTGATCGTCTTCGGGCTGGCCGGCCTGTTGGCCGCCGGCCTGGCTCCGCTGGCCGCCCCCTCCTTCTGCATGCCGTTGCCGCGCGGCTAAACTGGGCGCATGCCCGGCACGCTCACCCCCCCTGCACAGACGGCGGAAGACCGCCTCAGCGCGCTGCTCGACGCGGCGGTCGATGCCATCGTGCTGATCGATCCGCGCGGCCGCATCGCCCGCTTCAACCGCGCGGCCGAGCGTCTGTTCGGCTACGCCGCGGCCGAGGTGCTGGGGCACAACGTCTCCCTGCTGATGCCGCAGCCCTACCACGGCGAGCACGATGGCTACCTGGAGCGCTATTCCGCCACCGGCCGGCCGCGTATCATCGGCATCGGCCGCGAGGTGGTGGCCCAGCGCAAGGACGGCAGCACCTTTCCCATCGACCTGTCGGTGGGCGAATTCCGCCGGCCGCCGTCGGAAAGCGACCCATCGGCCGACCGCGAAGGCGAACACGGCTTCGTCGGCATCCTGCGCGACATCACCGCGCGCAAGGCCCAGGAGCAGCAGCTGCGCGACGCCGCGGAGGAACTGCGCCAGGCCTTCGGCGAGGCCGAGGACCTGCGTGCGCGCCTGACCCATGCCGGCCGCCTCGGCACACTGGGCGAGATGGTGAGCGGCATCGCCCACGAGGTGAACCAGCCGCTGACCGCCATCGCCAACTACGCCAGCGCCTGCAAGCGCCTGCTGCTCTCGGGCCGCGCCCAGCCGGAGGAGATCGCCGAGGTGCTGGACAAGATCAGCACCCAGGCCGAGCGCGCCGGGCAGGTGATCCGCGGCCTGCGCAAGCTGGCGCGGCGCGAGGAGCGCGCCTCCGACCGCCTCGACATCAACCAGCTCGCAGGTGAGGTGGCACGCATGGTGGACTTCGAGTTCCGCAATGCCGGCTGGCAGCTGCGCCAATCGCTGGCGGCGGACCTGCCGCCGGTGAGCGGCGACGGGGTGCAGGTGCAGCAGGTGGTGCTCAACCTGCTGCGCAATGCCGTGGAAGCCATGTCCGAGGCCGCCGGCCACGGCGACACCGTGGACCTGCGCACGCAGGTCCGCGATGGCTGGGTGGAAATCACGGTGGACGACTGCGGCCCCGGCATCCCGCCCGCCACCGCGCAGCGGCTGTTCGAACCCTTCTTCACCACCAAGCCGCAGGGCATGGGCCTGGGACTGTCGATCTGCCAGTCCATCATCTCGGCCCATGGCGGCGAACTGCGGCACGAACCGCGCGAGGGCGGCGGATCCCGTTTCCGCATCAGGTTGCCGGCAGGGGAGAGCAGGGAATGAGCGAAGCGGCTTGCGTCTACATCGTCGACGACGAAGAGGCGGTGCGCGACAGCCTGGCCCTGCTGCTGCGCTCGGTCGGCATTCCGACGAAGCAGTTCCCCGACGGCGGCAGCTTCCTGGCGGCCTATCACCCGGGCCTGCGTGGCTGCGTGGTGCTCGACGTGCGCATGCCGCGCATGGGCGGCCTGGAGCTGCAGCAGGAACTGAACCGCCGCGGCTGCAATCTGCCGCTGATCTTCATGACCGGCCATGGCGACGTGCCGATGGCGGTGGAGGCGATGCGCGCGGGCGCCATGGACTTCCTGCAGAAGCCTTTCCACGACGAGGACATGATCCGCCGCGTGCAGCGCGCCATGGAGCAGGGCGAGCGCGACAGCGCGGCGCTGGAGGAGCGCGAGGGCCTGCGCCGGCGCTTCGAAGCCCTGACGCCGCGCGAGCGCGAGGTGGCCGCGCGCATCGTCGCCGGCGACGCCAACAAAGTCATCGCCATCGACCTGGACCTGAGCGAGCGCACCGTGGAGCTGCACCGCGCCCGTATCATGCAGAAGATGGAAGCACGCGGCCTGGCCCACCTGGTGCAGATGATGCTCCACCTGCAGGGCTGAGCCCCGCATCCTGCCCCGGCCCCGCCGCGGCGGCATTGACCTGGCTCAATGCCGCCGGCATGCGCCTGCCTCCATGCTCGCTCGACCCCTCAGGAGCGAGCGGCCATGACCGAACAGATCGCACACGCCTATACCTACAGCGTCATCCTCGCCACGGCAGCCTGCGCCGGGCTGCTGGGCTGGCTGCTGTACCGCGATTCCTCCGCCTTCCTGCGCGCACGCCGGCAGCGCCTCCTGCGTGCCCTGGCCAAGACCCGGCTGCATGCCGTGCTGGTCCGGCGCCGCATCGATCCCGCGGACTATGCCGCCGGCATCGGCCCGGAGACGCTGCGGCAGCAACTGCAGCGCTGCGGCCGCTGCGAGCGGACGCTGGATTGCGACCGCAGCATCAACAGCGCGGCAGGCGATCCGCCGATCGCCCGCTGCCCGAACCTGGCGGCGATCCTGATCGCCTGCGACCGGCGCGGGCTGCGCACCGCGGCCGCGGATGCCCGCGGCAGCCGGCCCTGACGGATTGATCCAGGTCAGCGCGGCTTCCGCCCGTCTCCGCGAGGATGACGCATCGGCCCATCGGCCACAGGAGCGAGCATGGAACTGGAATTTCTCGGCGCCACGGGAACGGTGACGGGTTCCAAGTACCTGGTCAGCCGCCGGGGCCGGCTGCTGCTGGTCGACTGCGGACTGTTCCAGGGCTACAAGCAGCTGCGCCTGCGCAACTGGGCGAAGCTGCCGGTGCGGCCCTCCGAGATCGACGCGGTGGTGCTCAGCCACGCGCATATCGACCATACCGGCTACCTGCCGCTGCTGGTGCGCGAGGGCTTCCGCGGCCCGGTGTACTGCACGCCGGCCACCCGCGAGCTCTGCGGCATCCTGCTGCCCGACAGCGGCCGCCTGCAGGAAGAGGATGCCGAACATGCCAACCGGCACCGCTACTCCCGCCACCGGCCGGCGCTGCCGCTCTACACCGAGGCCGACGCCGTGCGCGCGCTGGACCAGTTCGAGCCGCGCGCGCCGCAGCAGGACTTCGAGGCCGTGTCCGGCATCCGGGTGCGGCTGGTCCCCAACGGCCACCTGCTGGGCAGCGTCATGGTGGCGCTGGACGACGGCTCGCGGCGGTTGCTGTTCAGCGGCGACATGGGCCGGCCGGATGACCTGATCATGCGCCCTCCGCAGCCGCCGCCCGACGCCGACGTGCTGGTGCTGGAATCCACCTACGGCAATCGCCGGCACGAGGACGTCGACCCGCTCCGGCAGCTCGGCGACATCGTCCGCGACGTCACCGCCGGGGGCGGCGTGGTGATGATTCCCGCCTTCGCCGTGGGCCGCACGCAGACGCTGCTGTATTGCCTGCACCGCCTCAAGGAGCAGGGGGTGATTCCGCGGGACCTGCCGGTGTTCCTCAACAGCCCCATGGGCATCGATGCCACCGCGATCTACAACCGCCACCGCGACGAGCACCGGCTGGCGCCGGAGGAATGCGAGGCGATGTTCGGCGCGGCGCGCATCGTCAACACGGTGGACGAGTCCAGGGCGCTGAACCAGCGGCAGGGGCCCATGGTGATCATCGCCGGCAGCGGCATGGCCACCGGCGGACGCATCGTCCATCACCTGAAGGCCTTTGCACCCGACCCGCGCAACGCCATCGTGCTGACCGGGTTCCAGGCCGGCGGCACGCGCGGCGCGGCGCTGGCCGCGGGCGCGGATTCCATCAAGATCCACGGCGAATACATCGCCGTGCGGGCCCCGGTGAAGACGCTGGGGAATCTTTCGGCCCACGCCGACTACGGAGAACTGCTGTCCTGGCTCGGCGGCTTCCGCAGGCCGCCGCGCCGGGTCTATCTCACCCATGGCGAGCCGGAGGCGGCCGACGCGCTGCGCCGCCGCATCGCCGACCAGCTCGGCTGGCCCTGCGAGGTGGCGGACTACCGCCAGCGCGTGGACCTGGAGGCCCTGTGAATCTCCCCGTGATCTTCTCCATGCCGGGCAGCGAGAGCCTGGCCGAAACGCTGGCGGAGGCCCTTCCGGCCGATACCGGCACGATGGACCTGCACGTCTTTCCCGACCGCGAGACCTACGTGCGCATCGACTCGCCCGTGGCGCAGCGCGACGTGCTGCTGGTGGCGGCACTGGATGCCCCGGACAGCAAGCTGGTGCCGCTGTTCCTGGTGGCCAGCACGCTCAGCAGCCTGGGCGCGCGCAACATCGTGCTGGTGGCCCCCTACCTGCCCTATCTGCGGCAGGACAGCGTGTTCCGCCCCGGCGAGGGCCTGTCGTCGAGCTACGTCGCCCACTGGATCTCGGGCTTCGCAGACGGACTGGTGACGGTGGAGCCGCACCTGCACCGGATCGAGGCACTGTCCGACGTCTTCTCGATTCCCTGTGAAACCGCGTCAGCCGCCTCGAGCATCACGCACTGGGTGGGTGAGAACGTCGCAAGGCCCATGATCGTCGGCCCCGACATGGCCAGCCGCCACTGGAGCGACGGCATCGCGCGCGCGCTGGAATGCCCCGGCGTCTTCCTGCACAAGGTCCGCCATGGCGATCGCCGGGTCGAGATCTCGATCCCCGACCTGCCGGCCTATACCGACTTCACGCCGGTGCTGGTCGACGACATCATCTCCAGCGGCCAGACCATGGCGATGGCGGTGCGGCGCCTGCGCAGCGCCGGCTTCCCGCAGCCGGTCTGCATCGGCGTGCATGCGCTGTTCGGCCAGGCGACGGCCGATCTGCTCCACGCGGCCGGGGCCGAGCGCGTCGTCAGCTGCAACAGCCTGAGACATCCCAGCAACGCCATCGACCTCGGGCGGCCGGTCGTCGCCGCCGCGCGCAGCCTGCTGCGCACGCTGCAGGCACCGCGCCGCGCCTGAGCGCGGAGTCAGGCCCGCGCCGGTTCCACGCTGCGCGCCAGCGCCGTGCGCAGGCTCACGCGCATGCACTGGGGATCCTCCGGGTCACGCCGGATCGCGAAGCCCAGCGAGCGCACCACCGCCAGCATCGCCGCGTTGTCGGCCAGCACGTCGCCGTGCACGGTACCCACGCCGCGGCTGCGGGCGACGTCGAGCAGGCAGCGCATCAGGTGCTTGCCGATGCCCTGCCGGGCCCAGTCGTGGTGGACCAGGATGGCGTACTCCGCCTCGGCCCCGTCGGGATCCATCACCAGCGTCGCCATCGCGACGATGCGGCCCTCGCCGTCCGGCGGCACCACCACCAGCGACAGCTCGCGGTCATAGTCGACCTGGGTCATGCGGGCCGCCATGTCGTGGGAGAAGTTGCGGATCTGCAGGAAGAAGCGCAGGCGCACCTCCTCCGGGTCGAGGCGCTGCAGCAGCTCGATCAGCGCCGGCTCGTCGGCGGCGCGCACCGGGCGTACCTTGAGGCTGCGGCCGTCGCGCAGCGCCAGCGCATGCCGCAGGGCGGCCGGATAGGGCGCCAGCGACAGGCGCAACCGCTCGGCCGGCGGCGCCTGCAGCAGGCCGGTGCCGCTGCCGGCAACCATGCCGACGCTGCCGTCGGGCGCCACGGCCAGCAGCAGTTCCAGGCGCGTCAGCTGCGCCAGGTCCACCAGCATCTGCCCCAGCCGCACCAGCGTCTCCGGCAGCGCGGCACCGCGTACGGCGGGGGAATCCGGCAGCAGCCCTGCGTCGGTGAGCATGCGGCGCGCCAGCAACGCATCCAGCGGCGCGAAGCCATAGACCTCGCGTTCCTGCAGGCCACCGGCCAGCGCGGCCAGGCGCAGGTGCATGCCCAGTTCCGGATCGAGTCCGGCGCGCAGGCGCAGGCACAGGCCGGTCGCTGCCGGCACGACCGGCAGTTCATAGGCGGCGAACAATCCCTCGATCACCGCGGAGGCCAGCGGTTCTCCCTCGGGCTGTCGCGCCAGCAGGCTCTCGGCCTGCTGGCCCTGGGCCGAGGCCTCGCGCACCGGCGGCGGCGTCTGCATCAGCAGTTCGCGCGTCAGGCGATGCTGCCGCCGGTAGCGCAGCGCGCGGGCCGCCTCGTCGGCGGAAGGAAAGGTGGCGATGCCGCCCAGGGCGGCGAGGCCTCGCGCCGGCAGGGCGGTTTCCAGGCCCAGCCATACCGTCAGCAGGCGCTCGCGCAGGCCCGAAGCGACCAGGGCCCGCGCCATGACCTCGTGCGAGCCGCGCTCCTCGGGGCTGTGGACGTAGATCACCGCGTCCACGCCCTTCTGCGCCAGCAGCAGGCGCAGGGCATCCACCGTGGCCTGCGGCAGGCTGCGGCCCAGGTCCACCGCCAGGCCCAGGCGCGCCTGCGGCACCAGTTCCGGCAGTTTCTCCAGGATGTCCGCCGGCGGCGGCACCACGGCAAGCCCCTGGCGACGCAGGGCATCGATGCCCAGGGCGCAGGCGCCGGCCCCGTTGCCCGCCACGACAAAGCGCCCGTCCTCGGGCACCGGGATGCGCTCCAGCGCCGCCAGCGCGTCGAACAGCCCTCCCAGCGTGGTGCATTCCACCAGGCCGGCACGCTGGAAGGCGGCGGAGCGCAGCTGCGGATCGCCCCGGTTGCCGAAGAGCGGCTGGGTCTGCAGCACCACGACCGGCTTGATGCGCGCGGCGGCACGCGCGGCCGACATGAACTTGCGCGAGGCGCGGATGCGGCTGAGCTGCAGGGCCACCGCACGGGTGCGTGGATCCAGTGCCGCACGGTCCAGCAGGTCGGCGACGTCGACGTCGGCCTCGATGCCGGTCACGGCCAGCCACGACAGGCCGACATTGCGGCCCACCGCCCAGTCGACGGCCGCCGCCGCCACCGATTGCGACTGCGCGATCAGCGCGATGCTGCCAGGCGGCGGTGTGAGCGGCAGCGAGCTGAGATTGTAGCCCTTGACCGCCGAGCAGATGCCCCCCGCGCGGGAACCGAGCAGGCGCATGTTGGTGGGACGCATGGCTTCCAGCAGCGCCGAGGGTACCGGCTCGGCGCGCGGCCACAGCAGGGCGCGGCAGCCCTGTTCCGCCAGCGCGGACACGGTGCCGGCGTCCAACAGCGCCGGATCGAGCACCACCGCGAGCGACACCCGCGGCCAAGGCTCGCCCGGCGGCAGGTTCAGCCAGCCGGGCTCGGCCGGCGCGCCGGCATGCCAGCGCCGCTCCGGCGGCACGCTCTGCGCGATGTTGTGGAACAGCTGGCGTGCCGCTTCGTCGGCCGGCCGGCCCAGAACCAGGACATGGTCGGGCTGCAGCAGGGCGTCGAGATTGCGGACCGTCACAGGGCGCCGCCCATGAAGGGCTCCAGGAAGGCCTCGACGCTGCGCGCCAGCGCGGTCAGGTCATAGCCGCCTTCGAGCATCGCCACCACGCGGTCCTCGCAGGAATGCTCGGCCAGTTCCTGCACCAGCCGCCCGAGCCAGCGGTAGTCGTCCAGCCCCAGGCGCATGTTGCCCAGCGGATCGGCACCGTGCGCGTCGAAGCCGGCCGACACCAGCAGCAGTTGCGGCCGGAAGCGCTCCAGCGCCGGCAGCCAATGCTGCGAGACCGCCGCGCGAAAGGCGGTGCCGGCGCTGTAGGGCGGCAGCGGCACGTCCACCAGGCTCGCCGAGTCGCCGCTGCCCGCCCAGTAGGGATACAGCGGATGGCCGTAGGTGGAGCACAGCAGTACGCGCGGCTCGTCCTGGAAGATGTCGGCGGTGCCATTGCCGTAGTGGACGTCGAAGTCGAGGATCGCGACGCGCTGCAGGCCGCGCGACAGCGCATGCGCCGCCGCCACCGCGATGTTGTTGAAGAAGCAGAAGCCCATGGCACGCGCACGTTCGGCATGATGCCCGGGCGGCCGCACGGCACAGAACGCCAGGCTGGCCTTGCCGCCCAGGACCATGTCCACCGCCAGGACACCCGCGCCCGCGGCGCGCAGCGCGGCGCGGCGCGTGTGCCGCATGAGCTGGGTGTCGGGATCCAGGTGCTGCGGCGGATCGGCCGGGGCATTGAGGATGAAGCGCACGTGCTCGGCGCTGTGCACACGCTGCAACTGCTCCGGCGTCGCCTCCGGGGCTTCGGCATGCAGCAGGAAGCCATCGATGCCGCAGGCCATCAGCCGGTCCTGGATCGCATGCAGGCGCAGGGGACTTTCCGGGTGCTCCGGTTCCATCTGGTGGAGCAGGCAGTCCGGATGGGTGATCCAGGCGACGGGCATGGTGTTCATGCGCTTACCTTACTCCCCTGCCCGTTTCAGGCAATGGACCTGCATCAGGCCTGGCGGTCCCATTCCAGCGCCCGCTGCCAGCGCGCCAGGTCGGCATGCCGCGCCAGCGCCGAGCCGAACTCCGGCTCCTTGACCATCAGCACGTCGCAGCGCAGGCCGGCGATCAGGCCCTCGGCGGTGCTGCCCATCATGAAGCGGTCCCAGGCGGACCGGTAGATCGAACCCAACGCCACCAGATCCGCCCCGCTGCGGGCGATGAAGGCGGCGAGGCCCGCCGCCGGATCGCCCGACAGCGTGTGCAGGCGCTCCGGCGGCACGCCACGCTGCGCGGCGAAGCTGTGGAAGGACTCCAGGTCCGCCTCGATCCGGAGCTCGTAGCCCCGGCGCAGCCGCTGCGCCACCAGGTCGCCGGCCGGGATGAAGGGCACGACATGGGCCAGGTGCAGTTCCGCCTCGGCGTAGCGGCCCAGGCGCAGCGCACTGCCGACCAGGGCGTCGTTGAGCGGCGTGGGGTGCAGCCGGCTGTTGCAGACATCGACGGCGGCCACCATCCGCCGCGGCAGCAGCGGCGATTCGTCGCGCACCAGCATCAGGTCGGCCGGGATCAGTCGCAGCAGCTTCCAGGCCAGCGGACGCAGGGCCTCGGCGGCGGATCCCGCCGAGACGATCACCAGGTCGGGCTTCAGGCCCAGGCAACGGGCGATCACGGCCTGGTGCGGCCGGGGCGCCCACAGGACGTCACAGTCCACGCGCAGGCCGCTGTCGGCCAAGGCGGCGGCCTCGGCGGCCAGCCTGCGCAGGCGGCTGTCGACGAACTGCCCGATGGCGGCCCGGCGGATGCCGCTCTCCAGGTCGTCGCCGTAGGCCTCCACCATCGGCTCATGGTCGAAGACGCAGAGATGCAGCGCGGCGCCGCTGCGGCGCGCCAGCTCGGTGCCGCGGCGCAGCGCGGCGTTGTGCCAGGGCTCCTGCTCCAGCACCACGAGAATCCTTTCGAGCGCGCTCATGCGAACTGCCCCGCCTGGAAGCGGTGGTCCTGCGCGCCGGCCTGCGGCGGCGGCAGATGCTCGCGGGCGAAGCAGAGGCGGTCGCGCCCCTCGGCCTTGGCTTGATACAGGGCCGCGTCGGCGCCCTCGTAGATGCGCTCGAAGGTGGTGCGCGGATGGCCCGTCCAGATGCCGGCGCTGGTGGTGGTGCGGATGTCGCTGCCATGGAACTCAACCCGCAGTTCGCGCAGGGCCGCCAGCAGGCGCTGCACCTTGATGCCCGCCCCGCGGCGGTCGCAGCCCGGCATGAAGATCAGGAACTCCTCTCCGCCCCAGCGCCCGACCAGGTCAGTGCTGCGGGTCTCGCGCCGGAGCACCTCGCCCACCGCCCGGAGATAGGCATCGCCGGCGGCATGGCCGAAGCCGTCGTTGATCCGCTTGAAGCGATCCAGGTCCAGGATGGCCACGGCGCACTGCTGGCGCAGGCGGCGCATGAGGCGGATGCCCTGGCGCGTCACCTGCTCGATGGCCGGCCGGTTCAGCAGGCCGGTCAGGGCATCGCGCGAAAAGCTTTCGTCGATGGGGATGTGGAACTCGAGCACGCCCTCGGTCATCGGCAGCGCCACGACCTTGAAGAGCTCCAGGCCGCCGTCCACGCGGTGCGCATGGACGAACTCGCAGGTCTGGCCCTGCGCTGCCGCCCGCAGCGAGCGGCAGGGGCCCTGGCCCTGGCTGTCGCAGGGGGCATCGTAGCCGTGCAGGCATTCGTGGCATTTGCCCTGCGGCCGCTGCAGCGGCGTGGCGGCGTTGGCCCAGCGCAGGCTGTAGTCCTCCCCGATCCACAGCGCGGGGAACGGCAGCTTCTCCAGCAGCGGCCTGGCCGCGTCGAGCGTCTGCATCGCCAGCGCCTGGGGTATTTCCGTGGTCGTTCCGGCCATTGCCCTTCTCCTGGATATCCGGAAACGAGGCTACCCGGGTGATCCAGGGCCGGCGTTGATCCAGGTCAACGGCCACGCACCGGCACCTCAGCCGGCGGCAGGCAAGGCCAGCAGCCCGCAAGGCGCATGGTGCAGGACCTGCTCCGCCGTGTTGCCGATCAGCCAGCGCTCCAGCCGGTCGCGAGGCACTACGCCCAGCGCCATCACGTCGCAGCCCTGCTCCGCCGCGAACCGGCACAGCGCTTCGGCGGCCGGCCCTTCGAGGTAGTGCGCCAGTTCCGCCGGAAGATGGACGCCGGCAACGAAGGCATCGAACCGCTCCCGGCGCAGGCGCTCGATCTCCGCCTCCATCCGCTCGCCGGCACCTCCGCCGGCGAACACCTCGCTGCCGGCGACGACGAAGGGTTCGCTGACGTAGGCCAGGCGCAGCGTCGCGTCGCATTGCAGGGCCAGTGCTCCCGCGTCGCGCAGCAGGCGCATGTTCTGCACGGGCTCCTCGAGCACGTCGATCGCCACCAGGACGCGATGGGGCAGGGACCGGTCGCCCGGCAGGACCCGCATCAGCGGAACCGGGCAACGGCGCAGCAGCTGCTGGTCCGGCGACTGCGACAGCAGGCGCTGTGCCAATCCCTGCTCCGCCGCATCGACGATCGCCAGGTCGGCCTGCTGTTCCGCGATGCCGACCAGTATTTCGGGCAGCGCCGGATGTGCCCAGGCGGCACTGCAGGTCACCTGCAGGCCCAGTTCGCGCAAGCTCGCTGCCTGCTGCTCGACCGCGTGCCGCAGCCCGGCCATGTAGCCGTCGCGCGCCTGCTCCATCGCGCTGCGGCTGGCCAACGCCACCGCGGCGATGGCGCGGTCGTAGCCGAAGGCGGCGACGTGGACGCGGGCGCCCGATGCCAATGCCAGGGCCCGCGTGCGCTCGAAGGCCGGTGAACGCGGGTGCCGGGGATCGGCGAGAAGGAACAGGCTGCGAAACTGCGTCATGGGCATCTCCGTTTTCCGGCCCCACGATCGGCAGCCCGGCCGGGGCCCGCATTGACCTGGATCAATGCCCTCGACGGACGGCGCTCTCAGCATCGCCACCGCACACACCGGAGAACGAACATGCGAACGAAGATTTCCCTGGCGCTCTGCGCGCTCACCCTGGCCACCGCCCCGGCCGCACAGGCCTACGAGGCCGGCGACTTCCTGCTGCGCGGGGGCATCCACCACGTGAGCCCCAAGTCGGACAACCACGAAACGCTCGATGTGCAGGCGGCCAGTTCGCTGACCGCCAGCGTCGAGTACTTCCTGCAGCCGCAGTGGGCCATCGACCTGCTGGTGGCCGTGCCCTTCAAGCACGAGGTCGAGCTCGGCGGCACCGAGGTGGCCAGCACGCGGCACCTGCCGCCGACGCTGTCCCTGGTCTGGTATCCGGCGGCCGGCGGGCGCTGGCACCCGTATGTCGGTGCCGGCCTCAACTACACCCTCTTCTTCGACGAGGACACCAAGGGCCCCATCGCAGGCCAGGACCTGGAGCTCGATCCGTCCTTCGGGCTGGCCGCCATGGCGGGCATCGACTGGGACATCGGCGACCGCTGGGGCGTCGCACTGGATGTCCGCTACATGGACATCGACACCGAGGGGACGCTCGACGGCGCGGCGCTGGGCACCTTCGAGATCGACCCGCTGGCGGTCGGCCTGTCGGCCAGCTACCGCTTCGGCGCCCGCTGAAGGCGCGGGGGCGGCGCGGCCCGCCAGGGCGGCGCCGCCCGGCCCGCGAACGTCCAACCCCACGCAGCCGTCGCGGGCCCGGCGGATGACCGAGGCGGCCTCCCGGAAGCCACGGCATTGCCGTTGGCCGGCAGCGGCTTGGCACTAGAATGCGGGTTCCACCCGCATCACCGGAAGCCCCGACATGGACGCCACCGTCGCCAGCACCGTCATCCTGCCCTGGATCCACTACCTCGCCGTGCTGATGATGGCCGGCGGCGCCGTCGCCGAACTCTACCTGCTGCGCCTGCCCGCCAGCCCGGACGTGGTCCGCCTGCTGCCGCGCGTGGACCGCTTCTACGGCATCACCGCGGTGCTGACCTTCGCCACCGGCATCCTGCGCATGTACCACGGCGGCAAGGGCGCCGACTGGTACTGGCACAACGGCCTGATGCACGGCGTGATCACCGCCTTCGTCGTGGCGGCGCTGGTGTCGGTCGCCCCGACCGTGCGCTTCATCCGCTGGAACCGGCAGCTGGGAGCGGGCGGATCCCTGCCCTCCGAGGCGGAACTGCGCAAGACCAAGGCGCTGGTGCATGTGCAGCTGACGCTGGTGGCGCTGATCGCACTGCTGATCACGCTGGTGGCGCGCGGATACGGCGCGCGCTGAGCCGCGGCGCCTTTCCTAGGAGTCCGCCTGGGGCAGCAGGCGCCTGCGCATCGCGCCCGATAGCCGCATCTCTCCCGGCGCCACCTCCTCGCCGCAGCGGTCGCAGGCCACCGCGGGGACCAGCGGCTGGCCGCAGCGGCGGTGGAACAGCAGCAGCGGCGGACCCTTGCGGCCGGCGAGCCAGCGGTCGCCCCAGCGCAGCAGCGCGACGATGATGGGGAACAGTTCCAGCCCCTGTGCGGTCAGCCGGTAGCCGTCGCGGGCCTCGCCGCCGCGGACCAGCACCTCCAGTTCCACCAGCCGCGCCAGGCGCTCGCTGAGGATATTGCTGGCGATGCCCAGGGCCTCCTGGAACTCGCCGAAGCGGCGGTGGCGATAGAACGCGGCGGCGACGGTCATCGCGGTCCAGCGGTCACCCAGGATCTCGAAGCTGCGCTGCATCAGCGGCTGCGCGGCGGCGATGTCCCCGGGGGCGATGCTGGAACGGCGGTGCGCCCGCGCGCCGGGGTGCGGGTCCAGTCCGGCACCGGGGCCGGGGCGCCAGTCCACCTCGCGCGCCTGGACCGGCTCGCCGCAGGCGGCGCAGCACTGCAGCGGCGTGAACTCGCGGCCGCAGCCGCGATGGCGCAGGCGATGCATCGGGCTCCTCGCGTCGTAGTGCCAGCGGCGGTCCCAGGCGATGATCGCGCAGGCCACGTCATGCAGGTCTGCACCGCGCGCGGTCAGCAGGTACTCGTCGCGCGGCGGATGTTGCTGGTAGCGGCGGCGCGTCAGCAGGCCGGCCTCCTCCAGCCGCTGCAGGCGCTTGGCGAGGACGCTGCGCGCCATGCCGGTCATCTCCAGCAGCTCGCTGAAGCGCCCCAGTCCCAGGAACAGGCAGTACAGCAGCAGCAGCGTCCAGCGATCGCCGATCAGGTTCAGCGCGCGCGTGACGGAGTGCGCCTGCACCGACAGGTTCGGCGTCACGGCATAGCGCCGGGCCTCGGGGGTTCTGGCGTTCAAGGATGGCTGCCGGCGCGGACGCGGCCGGGAACCGCACTCATGCGGCGCGCACCTGGTCGCCCCGCGCCCAGGTCGCGTGGAACCCGGCCGGCACGCGACAAGGCAGCCTCACCGTGGCCACCGGGCCGCGGTCGATGTCGCGCGCATCCAGCACCTGCACCTCGCTGCGGCCGGTGGCGGCCTCGGTGACGAAGACCACGAGCCATCCGTCGTCCTCGTCCTGCGCGGCGATGCGCGGCGCGAATGCCGCCTCGGAGCCGAACCAGCCCGGCGCGTAGCGCCAGCTCCGGCAGGCGCCGCTCTGCAGGTCGTACTTGTGGATGCCGTCGAAGCGCTGCAGGTCGGTGGCGGTGTCGATGGACATGACATAGCCGTATTGCGTGCGCCGGCCCGCGCGGTCGAGGTTCACCACGGGAAACTCGCCGATGCGGTCGTCGAGCTGGCGCTGGCGCACCGCCCCGCTCTTCAGGTTCATGCGCCATTCCCAGGGCACGGCGTGCAGGGCCAGCACCGCCGCCATCGCGGCATAGGGGCCGTAGGCACGGTTCGGCGCCAGGCCGTTGGGCACCATGCGGCAGGCCTGCATGACGATCTCGTCGCCCTCTTCCCAGGCATTGATCACGTGGTAGATGTAGCAGGGATCGGTCTCGAACCAGCGCACCTGGCTGCCCTGCCCGCGCCGCGGCACCACGCCGAAGCGCGCCGGCTGCCCGCGCCGCTGCTCGATGGTCCACTGCCCGCGCGCCAGCCCCTGTTCGGTCAGGACCACCGGCAGGTCGTGCAGGACCAGGTAGTTCTCGGTCAGCCCCATGTCATGCGGCAGCCGCGGCCCCGGCAGTTCCACGGTGCCGGCGTTCAGCAGGCGCCCGTCGCGATCTGCCACGCCGAAGGACATCCAGGGTTCGTACAGCGCATAGTCGAAGAACACCAGCTCGCCGCTGGCGGGGTCGGTCTTGGAATGCGCCGAGACATGCCGCGGCAGCCGCCCCCCGAATCGCTCTTCTCCCAGCGTCTGCAGGCTGCGCGCGTCCACCCGCAACGGGATGCCGCCGACGTACCACAGCGCCAGCAGGCTGCCGCCATGCAGCAGCACGTCGGTATTGGCGGTGTCCTTGTAGACCGTGCCCCTGCGGTCGCGCCGCGCCGGCAGCATCACTCCGCCGGCGCCGCAGCCTTCCGCCTGGTCCGCCTCGAAGTCCGCGGTGCGCAGATAGCGGCTGCGGTACTCGGCACGGCCATCCTCGAACCAGACCCCGTGCAGCATGCCGTCGCCGTCGAACCAGTGATGGAGGTCCTGCGGCGCGCGCGCCGGATTGGGGCCGTTGCGCACGTAGGCGCCCCAGAGTTCGCGCGGCAGTTCACCGGCGATATCGCAGCGCAGTACGGTTTCCTCGCGGCTGACGGGCGCATACAGGCCTTGCAGGTAGGGATTGAAGCGATTGGGATTCCCGGCAGCGGCGGCGGGCGTCTCCATGGTGTTCCTCCCCCGCGCTGCGGCGGAATGCTGCAATGCCGCATGGCGGCTTCGTCGGGGGAGGAGACTACGGTTGTAGGTTTCTTTATGCAAGCGTATGCTGGCTCCATGGTCAGTGGCCCGGCAGAGGCCTCTCCCAGTGCGAGGAAGGAGCTGCGATGCGAAGCGGATTCGCCATCGGGCGCGATGCGAACGGAACGACCGGCTGCCGCCGCCACGATCCGGCGCATCGCCGCCCGCATGTCCCGGGCATCACTGGCGCAAGCCGCCGGGCTCCTGTACCTTGAATGGACTCGAACCGATTTCAACGAAAGAGCGGCCCTGCCCCTACGGGCGGAGGCCGCCACATGACGCAAGCTCCCCACGAAGGATTGCGTCCGGCCTGTGCGAGGGCCGGGCACTTTGGTGCCACTAGAGGAGAAAACGATGAAATCGAGTGTGAAAGGACTCCTGCGCCTTGGCGCGGGCGGAGTCATGCTGAGTGTGCCGATCATGGCCTCGGCATTGAAGTTCGACGTGGGCGAGGTGCAGGGCAGCTTCGATACCACCGTCTCGCTGGGCGCGACGATGCGCATGCAGGACCGCGACAAGTCGCTGGTCGGCATCAGCAACGGCGGCACGGCCCGCTCCGTCAACGATGACGACGGCAACCTGGCCTTCGAGAAGGGAGATGTCGTCTCCGCCGTTGCCAAGGCCACGCATGAAGTCGAGCTGACCTGGCGCAACCTCGGCGTCTTCAGTCGCGTCAACTACTTCTACGACCAGGTTGCCGCCGATGCCACCGACCGGGAAAGCCGCTTCAATGCGGCCGGACTGGCCACTGCCAATCGCAAGTCCAACGACTATGAACTGGGCAAGCGAGGCCGCGACCGCCTGGAGTCGGAATTCGATCTGCTGGATCTGTTCGTCTACGGCAACTTCGACGTGGCCGGACGCAAGCTTTCGGCGCGCTTCGGCCGGCAGGTCGTGAGTTGGGGCGAGAGCACCTTCATCGGCAACGGCATCAACTCGATCAATCCGATCGACGTCGCCAAGATCCGCACCCCGGGATCGGAACTGAAGGAAGCCCTGCTGCCGATCAGCATGCTGTGGACCTCCTACCAGATCACCGACAGCCTCGGCATCGAGGCCGTATGGATGACCTCGTGGGAGAAGACCGAGATCGATCCGAGAGGCAGCTTCTTCTCGACCTCGGACATCATCTCCGACGATGGCGATCGGGCCACCACCGGCTTTGGCCGCCGCGAGGACGACAACGTCATCACGAGGCCGCCCACCGACGGCTCGGCCAGCGTCTGGGTTTCGCGCGATCCCACGCGAAACGCCGACGAGCCCGAAAAGCAGTTCGGCGTCGCCCTGCGCTACTTCTCCGATGCGCTGGCCGGCACGGAATTCGGCCTGTACTACCTGAACTACCATAGCCGCACACCGCTGATCTCGGGGGTGCGCGGTGCCGCAACGCAGGCGGCCAATGTCGGCGTGGACACCTGCTCGATCGATCCCGCCGCGACTGGCTGCCGGGCGTCCTACTTCACCGAGTATCCGGACAACATCGAACTGTTCGGCATCAGCTTCAATACCGACGGTCCCTTCGGCATCGCCATCCAGGGTGAATACTCGTACCGGCCGGATCAGCCCGTGCAGCTCGGCGGAACCGAAATCCTGCTGACCGCGCTGGGCGTGCCCAACAGCATCAACCCCACCCCTGCCACGACGCCCCTGGCACCAGGCACGGAAATCCGGGGATATCGTGAAGTCGAGATGCACCAGGTGCAGGCAACCTTCACCAAGGCCTTCGGCCCCACACTGGCCGCGGAGCAGTTCACGCTGCTGGCCGAGGTCGGCTTCAACCACCTGGCGCTGCCGGACAACCTGCGCTTCAACGGTCCCGGCGCCGGTCTGCCCGCCTGCGGCTTCACTTCGGGCGCCACGCCCTTCGTCGTCTCGAACAACTCCTGCCAGAGCGAAGGCTACGCCACCGACAGCTCCTGGGGCTACCGGCTGGTCAGCCGCATGGATTTCGAGAACCTGATCGGTGCCGTGGGCGTATCGCCACGCCTGGTGCTGGGGCATGACGTCAACGGCGTGGGTCCCAATTTCAACCAGGACACCAAGGCGTTGACCGTAGGCGTGGGCTTCAACTACCTGCAACGCTGGCAGGCCGACATCGGCTATACCGCCTTCTTCGGCGGCCGGACCTACAGCGGGACCGATGCGAGCGGAACGCGGCCCTTCGGCCCCGGCGGCGCGCAGGTCCCGGTCTCGCCGGGCAGTTCCCTCGGCGGCAGCAACATCATCCCGGGCTCGGCTTCGCAGCCCATCGACTATGCCACCAGCGCCAACCCGAACAAGGATCGTGACTTCCTCGCCGTCAGCGTCTCGTACGCGTTCTGAGCGAAGCCACCAGGAGAATTCCATGAAACACAAGATGATCAAGACGGGCCTGCTGGCCCTGGCCTTCTTCGCCGGCACCGCGCAGGCCGCGGTCTCGGCCGACGAGGCTGCCGCGCTCGGCAAGACCCTGACTCCCATCGGCGCCGAGAAGGCCGGAAACAAGGACGGCAGCATTCCCGCCTGGGACGGCGGCCTGGTGAAGCCGATCGCCGGCTTCAAGCCCGGCGGCCACTACCCGGACCCGTATGCGTCCGACAAGCCGCTGTTCACCATCACCGCCGCCAATGCCGAGCAGTACAAGGACAAGCTCTCGCCCGGCCAGATCGCGCTGCTGAAGCGCTATGCCGACTGGAAGATGGTGGTCTACCCGACGCGCCGCAGCGCCGGTTACCCGCAGAAGTGGTACGACGAGTCCATCGCCAACGCCACCAAGGTCAACCTGGTGGGCGGCGGCAACGGCTTCACCGGCGCCACCGACGGCACGCCCTTTCCCATCGCCAAGAGCGGCCTGGAGGCGATCTGGAACCACCTGACGATCTACAAGGGCGACACCTACGCCACCTCCTGGGGACAGGCGCCGGTGACGCAGAGCGGCGACTACAACCTGGTGCGCTTCGACTACGAGTACGACTTCTCGTACGGCAACCAGAAGAAGACGCCGGCGCAGCGGGAGGGCAACCTGCTGTTCTACTTCCTGCAGATCATCAAGGACCCGCCGCGCCTGGCGGGCGGCATCCTGCTGGTGCACGAGTACGCCGACCAGGTGGCCCAGCCGCGCAAGGCCTGGACCTACAGCCCGGGCCAGCGCCGCGTGCGACTGGCGCCGCAGGTGGCCTACGACAACCCGGGCACGGCGTCCGACGGCCTGCGCACCAACGACGACTTCAACATGTTCAACGGCGCCACGGACCGCTACGAGTGGAAGCTGGTGGGGAAGAAGGAGATGTACGTCCCCTACAACAGCTACAAGCTCAACGGACCGCCGCTCAAGCTGAAGGACATCCTGAAGCCGGGCCACCTCAACGGCGACCATGCGCGCTACGAGCTGCACCGCGTCTGGGTGGTGGAAGCCACGCTGAAGTCCGGCACCTCGCACGTGTACAAGCGCCGCACCATGTACCTGGATGAGGACAGCTGGACCGTCGTCGTGGCCGACAAGTACGACAATCGCGACCAGCTCTGGCGCGTGGACGAGATGCACCGCGTCCAGTACTACGACGTGCCCTTCCTGGGCCCCGGCCCCGAGGTGCACCACGACCTGCAGTCCGGCCGCTACATCGCCATGCAGCTGTTCAACGAGGAGAACACCCTCTACAAGCCGGTCAGCCGCACGCCGGCCGACTACACGCCGGACGCGCTGCGCAGCAAGGGCACGCGCTAAGCCTTTCAGCACCACCCTGGCACCTGGGGCGCGACGCGAGTCGCGCCCCGATTTTTTTGTGCGCTGCAAGGTTTCTCGGGGCCTCCGCTGGGCTATAGTCGCATCCGTCATTCACCCCGACGCGACAGGCACAGAACGGCGACATGGACGCTGTCACGCCCCCGGCCGAAGTCTTCACCCACAAGTTCTTCGCCCCACCCTCGTATCCCGGCGCCATCCACCGGCGGGAGCTGCTGGAGCGCCTGTTCCGCCAGCCGGGCTACGGCGTGGTCGTGGTGCAGGCCCCGGCGGGGCACGGCAAGTCCACCCTGCTGCAGCAGGCCAAGAGTCTGGCCGACCAGCAGGGGGCGCTGACCGGCTGGCTGGCCTTCGACGAGGCCGACAACGACATGCGCCGCTTCACGGTGCACATGCAGGCGCTGGTGGAGGGCCTGGGTCGCCAGGACGCCGCCGCCGACGGCCCGCCGGGCACGCGCCGGCGCCTGTCCGACTGGATGTCCACCCAGCTGGTGCAGTTCGACCGGCCGGTGCGGCTGTTCTTCGACGAGTTCCAGGTGCTCAACAGCCGCGGCGTGCTGACGGCCTTCCGCGACCTGCTGGAACGCATCCCGGAGAACGTCACCATCTTCATCGGCTCCCGTGCGCTGCCGGAGATCGGCCTGGCACGGCTGATGGTCAACAACCAGGCGCTGGTGCTGCGCGCCGACGACCTGCGCTTCACCCACGACGAGGCCCAGCAGTTCTTCTCCCAGGCCCGGGACCTGGGGATCAGCCCGCAGGAGCTGGACGCCATCTACCGCCAGACCGAGGGCTGGCCGGCGGCGCTGCAGCTATTCCGCCTGTCCCTGGCCAGCCCTTCGGTGCGCCGCAGCCTGAGCGGCATGTCCGGCTACAAGCCGCGCGAGCTGGCCGAATACCTGGCCGACAACGTGCTGACCCTGCAGACACCGCGCGTGCAGGAGTTCCTGCGCCGCAGCTCGGTGCTGACACGCCTGTCGGCCGACCTCTGCGACCATGTCACCGGCTGGCAGGACTCGCAGAGCATCCTGCTGTTCCTGGAGCGCTCCGGCCTGTTCCTGCGCAGCCTGGATTCAGACCTCTGCTGGTTCAAGTACCACACCCTGTTCTCGTCCTTCCTGGCCGAGCAGGTGCGCAGCGAGGAGCCCGAGGCGCTGCTGGAGGTCCACCAGCGCGCCGCCGACTGGTTCCACGGCCACGGCATGCACGAGGACGCGCTGCACCACGCCATCGCCGCCCGCAACTACGGCTTCGCCACCGACATCATGAACGTCTGGGCGGACCGCCTGATCGCCGACGCCAACCTGGTGACGATGGAGCGCTGGTCCGACAACCTGCCGCTGGACCAGATCGCCAAGCGCCCGGAACTGGCCATCAAGATCGCCTGGGCGCTGATCTTCCTGCGCCGCCACCACAAATTGCGGCCGATCCTCGGCACGCTGGAGGAGGTGTCGCAGGAATCCGAGACCCTGGTGGCCCGCTCGATGCTGTCCCTGGTGCTGGACGACATGCCCCGCGCCTTCGGCCAGGTGGACCAGATCCCCATCGCCGGCCAGCAGCCGGTGGGATTCCGCGCCTTCGAGCTGGGCGCCGCCGCCAACCTGAGCGCCTACCGTGCGCTCTGCGCCGGCGACTTCGACAAGGCCAGCGAACTGCTCAACATCGCCCGCAGCTACGGCGAGCGCGGCGAGGCCGCCTTCAGCGGCGGCTACACCGTGGCCGTGGGCGGCATGAACCTGGTGATGCAGGGCCGCCTGGCCGAGGCGCTGGCGCGCTACCGCGCCGGCATGTCGGCCCACCACCTGGACCTGGAGAAGCCCTTCGCCACCGGCTCGCTGGTGTCCTGCTTCATCAGCGCGCTGTACGAGAGCAACGACCTGGACACCGCGGAATCCATGTTCACGCAGTTCCACGACGTGATCGCCGACGGCGTGCTGCTGGACTTCATGGTGCCCGGCTACATCGCCATGGCCCGCATCCAGGACGTGCGCGGCCGTCCCAACCGCACCGAGGAAATCCTGGCCGAGGCCGAGCAGATCGCCCACACCGCCGGCTGGCCGCGCCTGATGCGCATCGTCAGCTGGGAACGCGTGCGCCGGCTGCTGCTGGCCGGCGAGATCGACCGCGCCCAGGCCATCGCCAGCCGCATCCCGCGCCAGCCCGAGTTCGCGCTGCCGGAAGGCTGGATGATCTACACCGAGGCCACGGAGGGCGACGCCATCGGCGCCATCCGCGTTGCCCTGCACGGCGGCAACCTCGATACCGCGCTGGCGCAGCTCGCTTCCGAGCTGGCCGTGGCCCAGCGCCAGGGCCGCAGCTACCGCCAGATCAAGCTGCTGGTGCTCGACGCCCTGGCCCAGCGCGCCCGCGGCAACGACAACCACGCCCACCGCAGCCTGCACCGTGCCCTGCAGCTGGCCGAGCCCGGCGGCTTCCTGCGCCTGTTCCTGGACGAGGGCGAGAAGGTCCTGCCGCTGCTGCGCGACGAGCATGCCGCGCTGGCCGGCAACAGCTCGGCCGAATCCTCGGCGCTGCGCGCCTTCGTCGCCCGCCTGCTCGACGCCGCCGGCCAGCACGCCGACACGTCCGCCCACCCCACCGACAGCGGCTTCCAGCCGCTGGAGCCGCTGACCGACCGCGAGAAGCAGATCCTGGTCTACCTCGCCAACGGCGTATCGAACAAGGAAATGGCGCGGCGCATCTTCGTGTCCGAGAACACGGTGAAGTTCCACCTGAAGAACATCTACTCCAAGCTGGCGGTGGCCAGCCGGCTGCAGGCGATCAACGCGGCGCGGCAGATGGGGCTGCTGTAGCCGCGTTGCGCGGCTGCACGTCGGGAAGCCGAATCCGTAGGAGCGGCCGTTGGCCGCGACACACGGGCCATCGTAGGAGCGCCACTTCGCGGCCAACGGCCGCTCCTACCAAAGACCATTTCTTAGGTCGGAGCGACGCAAGCCGCGATGCGAATATGCAGAGATCGCGACTCGCGTCGCTTCCACATCAAGCCGGACGCTAGCTGCTCAGCATCACCCGGTTCTGCGCCCTGAACCACACGAACCAGTCGATCGCCGAGGGATTGAGCATGGCATCGCGGCTCGCCGCCTTCTCCAGCGGCCAACCCACCAGGATCTTGCGCACCGGCACTTCCATCTTCTTGCCGGTCAGGGTGTAGGGGATGTCGTCGACCCGGTACATCTGGTCCGGCACATGCCTCGGGCTGCAGTCCGCGCGCAGGCGCCGGGCGATGCGGTTGCGCAGGTCCTCGTCCAGCACGGCACCGGGGCGCAGCTTGACGAACATCGGCATGAAGAAGCGCCCGCCGGCCAGCTCGCAGCAGACGATCAGGCTGTCCAGGATTTCCTCCATGCGCTCGACGCTGCGGTAGACCTCGGCGGTACCGATGCAGACGCCGTAGCGGTTCAGCATGGAGTCGGAGCGGCCCAGGATGTAGCAGCCGCCGCGCTCGTTGATGCGGATGAAGTCGCCATGGCGCCAGACGCCCGGCCAGGTGGAGAAATAGGACTCGCGGTAGCGCTTGTCGCCCTCGTCGTTCCAGAAGCGCAGCGGCATCGACGGAAAGGGCTTGGTCACCACCAGTTCACCCACCTGCCCCCGCAGCTCCTGTCCCTGCTCGTCCCAGACGTGCACGTCCATGCCCAGCGAACGCGCCTGGATCTCTCCGGCATGCACCGGCAGCGTCGGGCTGGCGCCGACGAAGGCGGAGGCGATCTCGGTGCCGCCGCTCTGCGAGGTCACCCAGAGATCCGGCTTCACTGCCTCATGGAGCCAGGAGAAGGTCTCCGGCGTGGACGGCGAGCCCACCAGCAGGATCATCTCCAGGTCCGGCAGCTGGTAGTGCAGGCGCGGGCGCAGGCCGTCCTTCTGCATCACCTGCACGAAGCCGGGGCTGATGCCCAGGTGCGTCACCCGCGCCTGCTCGGCGATGCGCCAGAGCACGCCGGAATCCGGCGCGATCGGAGAACCGTCATAGAGCACCGGCGCCGCATCCTGCAGCAGGCAGGCCAGCAGGATGTTCCACATCATCCAGCCGGTGGTGGAATAGAAGAACGGCCGCGAGCCGGGCCGCAGGCCCAGGTGGAAGGCGCCCACCTTGCAGTGCTCCAGCAGCACGCCGACGTGGCTGTGCACCACCGCCTTGGGCAGGCCGGTGGTGCCGGAGCTGAACAGGATCCACAGCGGATGGTCGTAGCCGACGCGCTCGTAGCGGAAGCCACTGCGCGGCACCTCCGGCTGGTCCAGCAGCTTGCCCCAGGGGATGGTCCCCGCCGGCGGCGGCCGGTCCGGATGCAGGTAGGTCAGCCAGACCGTGTGCTGCAGGCTGTCCAGGCTGCCGAGGATCTGCTCCACCTCCCCCTCCCGGGGGAACTCCTGCCCGGCGAAACGGTAGCCGTCCACCGCGAACAGCAGCTTGGGCTTGATCTGCGCGAAGCGGTCGATCACCGCCCGCGCGCCGAACTCCGGCGAGGCCGCCGCCCAGATGGCGCCGATGGCCGTGGTCGCCAGCATGGCGATGGCGGTCTCCGGCACGTTGGGCATGTAGCTGGCCACGCGGTCGCCGGGGCCGACGCCGAGCTTGCGCATCTGTTCCGCCAGGATCCGCACCTGGCCGCCGAGCTCGTCCCAGCGCATGGTCGCCGGCGCACGCAGCTCCGAGGAGTGGTGGAACACCACCGTCTCGGGGTGATCGGCCTCGCGCCGCAGCAGGTGCTCGGCATAGTTCAGCCGCGCACCCTCGAACCAGCGCGCGCCCGGCATGGTCCGGCGGTCGAGCACGCGCAGGTAGGGCGTCTCGGACCGGATGTCGAAGTAGTCCCAGCAGGCGCCCCAGAACTGCTCCAGCTCGTCCACCGACCACTGCCGCAGCGCCTCGTAGTCCTCCAGGTCCAGGCCGTTGCGGGCATTGACCCAATGGCGGAAGCGCTCCACGCCGGACAGCGCGCAATAGGCCGCCGGGGGCGTCCAGAGCAGATCGCCCTCGGCGACGCCGCGCGGCGTCTCAGCCAGCGCGGCCATGGTCCCCTCCCGCCTTGGCCTGGTTGCGGTTCATCTCAGCCGCGGCGCACACCGGGCGCATGCACCGTCAGGATCGGCTCGCTGACCAGGCCGAACTGCTGCAGCACGCCCAGCAGTTCGCGGTGGCCCAGCGCCTGGCAGCCGGAGGCGAAGCCGTAGCGCTTCGACGGTGCCTGCAGCAGGTGGTAGGCGAAGTAGGCCTGCATCAGGCCGGTCTGCTTGTAGTTGCAGTTGCCGTGGATCACGCAGTGCGCACGGCCCAGCGCGCCGCTGGCATGCACCGAATCCACCGAGATGTTGATGCGCGGGTTCTCGCGCGGCGGCATGCCGGCCTGCAGCGAGGCAGCCATGTCGGACAGCGCCTTCTCCTGTTCGGCCTTGGGCAGCGGCTTGATCTTCTCCTCGATCACGGCGTTGATCTGGATCACGCTCTCCATCACCGTGCGCTCGAACACGCCCCCCATGACCTTGCAGTCGGACACGCGCGGGTCGTTCTTGAACCAGACCGGGTGCGCGGTGCCGCCCCAGGGCAGGGCCAGTGCCATCGTGTGCTGGCCCGGCACCGCCACCTCGGCCTTGGCGCCGAAGGGCCATTTCACGTACTGCTTCTGCTCCAGGTAGTAGAAGTCGGAAGTCAGGATGCTGAAGATGGTCTGGGTGGAGGCATAGGTCGGGAAGCCCTTCCAGAGGACCAGGATGTCCAGCTTGTCCAGGCCCGGCGTCTCCAGGCAGAGGTTCGCGGCGATCTCGCCGGTGGTGTACATCTGCGCGATGCCCGGCGCCAGCACCAGGTTCTTTTCCTTGAACTTCTCGCCCCAGGTCTCCTCGGCGTGCATCATCCAGTTCTGCTCGCCATTGGTGTCGGAGTAATGGCAGCCGGCGGCCAGGGCCGCCTCCACCGCCTCGGGCCCGTACTTCATGAAGGGGCCGACCATGTTCAGCACCACCTTGGCGCCCTTGAACAGCTTGGTCAGCGCCGCCGTGCTGTGCTCCACCTCGGCAATCTCGTAGTCGGCGTTCTCGATGCCGGGCACCTTGTCCATCACTTCCTTGATGCGCTTGGCGTCACGGCCGGCGGCGATGAAAGGCAGGCGATACTCGCGCAGGTACTCCGCCACGAGGCGGCCGGTGTAGCCGGTGACACCGTAGATCACGACAGGCTTCTTGCTGCTCATTCTTGTTTCTCCTCTGGATTCTGTTTGTGGGGTTGAAGCTCAGGCGGTCATGCCGCCGTCGACCACGAGGTCGGAGCCGGTGACGTAGCTGGATTCGTCGGAGGCCAGGAACAGCACCGCCGCCGCAATCTCGGAAGGTTTCGCAAAGCGGCCCATAGGGATGCGCGCCAGCGTGCGCGCGGCAAACTCCTGGGCCTTCTCGGGCGCCATGCCGGCCAGCGCGCCGGCCACCATCTGCGTCTCGGCGAAGCCCGGGCAGACGTTGTTGATGCGGACCGGGTAGCCGCTGCGCGCGCAGTGGATCGCCGCCGAGCGGCTGAAGATGCGCACGCCGCCCTTGCTGGCGTTGTAGGCCGGGATCAGGGGCTCGCCCATGATGCCCTCGATGGACGCGATGTTGATGATGGAACCGCCACCCGTCTTCATGCGCGCGATGGCCGCCTGCGTGCCGTTGAAGACGGCGGTGAGGTTGATATCGATGGTGCGCTGCCAGTCCTTCTGGGAAATGGCCTCGACGTCGGCAATGCCGGCGACGCCGGCGTTGTTCACCAGCACGTCGAGCCGGCCCCAGTCGGCGATCACGCCGTCCAGCACCTCGTCCCACTGCGCCAGGTCGGTGACGTCCTGCACGCGGAACTTCGCGTCGGGGCCCAGGCGCCTGGCCTCGGTCTCGCCCGCCGCGCGATCCACGTCGGTCAGCAGCACCTTGGCGCCCTCCGCCAGCAGCGCCTCGGCCGCCGCCAGCCCCAGACCCCGCGCGCCGCCGGTGACGACGCAGACCTTTCCTTGCACTCGCTTGCCCATCATCGGCTCCTCAAGCCTTGGCCGCGGCAGCGGTGCCGCGCCAGTCGTAGTCGGTGGATTCCTGCGCGAACTTCACGAACCAGTCGATGGACTCCGGGTTCATCATCGCGTCGCGGCTGGCGGCCTTCTCCAGCGGCCAGCCCATCAGCAGCTTGCGCACCGGCACTTCCATCTTCTTGCCGGTCAGCGTGTAGGGAATGGCCTCGACGCCGTAGATCCGGTCCGGCACATGGCGCGGGCTGCAGTCGTCGCGCAGGCGCGCGTTGATCTTCTTGCGCAGCGCGTCGTCCAGCGTCGCGCCGGGCTTCAGCCGCAGGTACAGCGGCATGAAGAAATTGCCGCCCGGCAGTTCCACGCAGACGATCAAGCTGTCGGCCACCTCCTCCACCTGCTCCACCGCGCGGTAGATCTCGGCGGTGCCGATGCGCACGCCGAAGCGGTTGAGCGTGGAGTCCGAGCGGCCATAGATGTAGCAGCCGCCGCGATGGTTGATCTTGATGAAGTCGCCGTGGCGCCAGACGCCCGGGAAGACCTCGAAGTAGGACTCGCGGTAGCGCTTGCCGCCGGTGTCGTTCCAGAAATGGATCGGCATCGACGGGAACGGCTGGGTCACGATCAGCTCTCCGACCTCGTCCACCAGTTCCTTGCCGTCGTCAGTCCAGGCATGCACGTCCATGCCGAGCATGCGGGTCTGGATCTCGCCGGCATGCACCGGCAGGGTCGGCGTGGCGCCGACGAAGCCGCTGCAGATCTCGGTGCCGCCGCTCTGCGAGGTCACCCAGAGATCCTGCTTCACCGCCTTGTAGAACCAGGCGAAGGTTTCCGGCGTGGACGGCGCGCCGGCCACGACGATGCCCTCGAGCGCCGACAGGTCGTACTGCTCGCCGGGCTTGAGGCCCGCCTTCTCCATCATCTGCACGAAGGTCGGGCTGGCGCCGAAGCTGGTGGCACGCGTGTCGGCGGCCAGCTTCCACAGGAAGTCCGGCGAGGGGTAGGCCGGGTTGCCGTCGTAGAGCACGGCCGCGCTGCCGGTCAGCAGCGACGCGATCACCAGGTTCCACATCATCCAGCCGGTGGTGCTGTAGAAGAACATCACCGACTGCGGGCCCAGGTTCAGGTGGAAGCTGAGCAGCTTGTAGTGCTCCAGCAGCACGCCGACATGGCTGTGCACGATGGCCTTGGGCAGGCCGGTGGTACCGGAGGAGAACACCACCCACAGCGGGTGGTCATGCTCGACGCGGGTGAACTGGAAGCCCTCGCGCGGCACCTCCGGGTGGTCCATCAGCGCGTTCCAGCTCACCAGGTCCGGCATCGCCGGCGGCGCGCCCTGCGGATCCAGGTAGGGCAGCCAGACGATCTTCTGCAGGCTGGGCAGCGAGCCGGCGATGCGCCGCACCTCCTCCTCGCGCCGGAAATCCTTGCCGCCGAAGCGGTAGCCGTCCGCCGCGAACAGCAGCTTGGGCTCGATCTGGGAGAAGCGCTCGATCACCGTCTTGACGCCGAACTCCGGCGCCGCCGAGGACCAGATGCAGCCGATGGCCGCCGTGGCCATCATCGCGATGGCGGTTTCCGGCACGTTGGGCATGTAGGACACCACGCGGTCGCCGGGCTGCAGCCCCATGGCGCGCAGGCGCGTGGCCAGGATGCGCACCTGGCGGCCCAGCTCGCGCCAGCTCATGGTGGCCAGCGCACGGGTTTCGGACAGGTGATGGAATACCGGGCGCTCGCCGCCTTCGGCCTCCTGCCGCAGCAGGTGCTCGGCGTAGTTCACGCGCGAGCCGGGGAACCACTGCGTTCCCATCATCCCGCCATCCGCGGGGCGCTGCAGGACACTGCGGTAGGGCGTGTCGGACTGCACCTCGAAGTAGTCCCAGATCGAGGCCCAGAAGCCCGCCGTATCCTTCACCGACCAGCGCCACAGAGCATGGTAGTCGGCGCTGTCGATGCCGCGCTCGGCCTTCAGCCAGCGCTGGTAGCGGGCGATGTTGGAGCGGTCCGCGAACTCCTGCCGCGGGGTCCAAAGCTTTTCTCCTTCCATGACCATCGCTGTTTCTCCTTATCGTTCTTTTCTTCAGCCCAGGGCGTAGATGTCGTAGCGCACCGTCGAGCGCACCAGGTCCGCATGTCCGCGACCGACGCAGGCCCGCCGCTGCAGCCACTGGTAGGCCGGATGCGCCGTGCGCAGGCGCGGAAAGGTGTGCAGATGCACGTCGGGGGGAATCTCGCCGCGCAGGAAGCGCTCGTAGGCCTCTTCGCCGAAATCGCCCTGGCCGTCGTAGCGCATGTCGATCAGCGCGCCGTCCTCGGTTTCCAGGGTCAGCAGCACCTCGAGCAGGCCGATGCCGTCGCGGCGCAGCAGGAAGGCGTCCTGCCCGACCGCCCGCAGGCGGCCACGCAGCCGCGGCCCCTCGAAGCGCCCGCCGGTGACGTGGAAATTGATCCGCACGCCCTCCGGCACCGGGCCGATCACCTCGGGCGGCGCCTGCAGCGTCGCGTCCATCGTGAAAAGCCGCTCGCCGCGCAGGGACAGGTCGTTCATGCCCGCAGCTCCGCCAGGCGCTTGAGCACCGACTCCGGCTGCGCGTCGGCCGGGATCGCGGCGTAGCGGAAGCCCTGCGCCGGGCAGTCTTCCGCCGCGGCACCGCCCCAGTAGGCCGGCGCCAGCGGGCGGCCGCTGGCCGACTCCGGCGCGATGACGAAGGCCAGTCCCGACGCCGCCAGGCCGGCCGGACCCTGCAGGCCCGCCTCCCAGCGGTAGTGCGCCGCCACGTTCAGCACGGGCGTGTACAGCTCCGGCAGAGGCGGCTGCGCGCCCTCCTGCAGCAGCAGCACATCGATGCCGGCCTCGCCGAAGCTGCGCAGGAAATCCGCCATGTAGACCGCCGCGCTGTCGGTCTCGTCCTCGCCCGCCTCCGTCTCCTCGCCGTGCGCGAGCCGATAGGCCGCCGCCACCCAGGCTCGCGGCGAGGGGCAGGCCAGCGCCAGCGGCGCCTCGGCGAAGCAGGCGCGCAGGCCCCGGGCCAGCTCCACCAGGTGCGCACGCAGGGCTTCGTCGGCGAGCAGCGTCTTGAGCGGCACCACGGCCCGGCGCTTGGCGGCCATGGCCTCGCGCAGCGCCGGATGCGCCGCCACCCAGGCCTGCGCCACCGCCGCCACCGGCAGCTGCAGCACGTCGGAGCGCAGCAGGCCCTGGGCCTTGCGCTGCAGCGCGATGGTGCCGGCCACGTCCAGCCAGGGCATGGCACCGCCGCCGAGCAGCGCGCCGGCATAGTCGCCGTAGTCCAGCCACAGCGGCCGGCGGCCCGAGGCCAGCAAGGGGGTGAGCGCGGGCATCAGACCGCCGTATAGCCGCCGTCCAGCACCAGTTCGGTGCCGGTGATCCACTGCCCGGCCTCCGAGCACAGATAGATCACCGCGCTGGCCACGTCGGCCGGCTGCCCGAAGCGGCCCAGCGGATGCGCCGCCTTGAAGGCGCCTTCGGCGGTGGCATAGTCCGGCGCCAGCTTCAGGTCCACGAAGTGCTTGATGAAGTTGGTGCCCATCTCGGTATCGACGATGGCCGGGTGCACCGAGTTGACGCGGATGCCGGTGCCCAGCTGCGCGCATTCCACCGCCGCCGCCTTGGTCATCAGGCGCACCGCACCCTTGGAGGCGTGGTAGGCGATGTGGCCGGTGGTGCCGATCAGGCCGGCCACCGACGACAGGTTGACGATGGAGCTGCCGGGCTTGAGCACCCGCACCGCGTGCTTCAGCCCGAGGAACACGCCGGTGACGTTGACGTCCATCAGCTTGCGGAAGTCCGCCACCTCGCAGTGCGCGAGCAGGGCCGCCGTCTCGATGCCGGCGTTGTTGACGACGATGTCCAGGCCTCCCAGCTCCTTCTGCGCCGCCGCGATGGCCTGCTCCCACTCGGCCTCCACCGTGACGTCATGGTGCTGGAACGCCGCCTTGCCGCCGGCCTTGCGGATCTTCTCCGCGGTCTGCTGGCCCACCGCGTCGAGGATGTCGGTCACCATCACCGCCGCGCCGGCCTGCGCCAGCGCCTCCGCCACCGCGGCGCCGATGCCGCGCGCGCCGCCCGTGACCAGGGCCACCTTGCCGTCCAGACGGAACACCTTGTTGTAGTCGGTCATTGTTCTCCTCCTCCTGCTTTTCTATCTTTTGCAATCCCTACCCGAACCGCTCATGCCGAGTGCCGCGTAGCGGCGTATCGAGGCACGCGCCGCCGTCCATGGCGATACAGCAGTTTGCCCATTGAACCCCGGCCCGGCCATCCATGGCCGGGCGTGATCCGTCGCAGGCAATGCCATTCAGGCATTGCCACGGCGCGACGCATCACCCTGGCAGGCCGCCAGCTGGGCCTTGAGGCTCTCCACCTCGCCCTCCAGCTGCATGATCGCGATGTCCTTCGGGTTGGGCATGAACACACCCTGGATCTGGTCCGCCGGCATCTTCACGCGCTGCCCCATCGGGGTCGTCGCGTAGATCTCCTTCGGGTTGTCCCAGGAGCCCAGGTAGGGCAGGTGCGCCGGCGGCTCCGGCGTGACCCATTCCTTGCAGAACTGGTCGAAGGGCTTGCCGCGGGCCAGGCGCTGGCGGCGCGCCTCGGCGCGCAGCTGCACGGTCGCCTCCTCGTCCACCACCAGGGTCTTGTCGTCGAACACCACTTGGTAGATCTCGCGGGCCAGGTCGGGCGACAGCAGGTCCTCGCGGACATCCTTCATCACCAGGGCCGGATCGCGCTCCAGCACGTCGCCGTAGCCGCCGCCGGAACCCTGGCAGATCATGTAGATTTCGCCGTCGCTGCAGAGCTCGAAGGTCATGCCCATGTCGTTGCTGCTGTACTTGCCGCCCTTGATCGGCCGCTCGTTCATCAGCTTGACGATGTCGAACACCTCGACGATCTTCGGGTCCTTCTTCAGTTCCTCGAAGATGTTGATGCCCTTGATCTTCATCAGCTGGTAGCTGGGGCAGGAATAGCCGCCGAAGAGTCCCTGCGCCGACGGGAACTTGGAGCCTTCGCAGCCCGTCATGAAGCCCCACAGGCCGGAACCGCGCGCCGTGGCGATCTGCTCGTAGCCCATGCCGCCGCGGTACTTGCCGAAGCCGATGCGGTCCTTGGCCAGGCGCTGGGCGCCCAGGCGGATGATCGGCGTGTCTTCCTCGTTGATCTCGTGCTCGCCCGAATCCGCCATGAAGCCGAACACCGGCGACACCGAGTGCTCGCCGTCGGCATGGCTGCGGGCGCCCTGCCCCATGCCGTTGATGTCGCCGCAGAAGTTGCCGGTGACGTCGCCGTGCTGGGTCAGGCCGCCGTAGATGAAGGTGGCGGCCTGGTCGTACTGCGAGGCGATGATCGCCGAGTACTTCTTCGGCAGGCTGTAGTTGAACTTGGCCATCGGGATGGTCCAGGCCACGCAGGCCTTGAACAGCGGCATCAGGCTCATGGCCTGCGGCATCTCGCCCTCGGCATCGACGATCGAATTGCGGTCGGTGATGACCTCGATCGGCGACAGCACCGCCATGGTGTGCGGCAGGTCCGGCCAGATGTTCTGCAGCAAGCCCGTGGCCAACGCCGCCTTGAACGACGCCAGGTTGGTATTGACCGAGCGGTTCAGGAATTGCGGTGCCGTGCCGCGGAAGTCCATGATCATGCGATCGCCCTTGACGGTGACCGCCACGCTGATCTTCTGCATGATGTTCTCGCGCAGCGACGAGTCCATGAACTGCAGCACGCGGGTGGTGCCGTCCGGCAGCTCGCGGATGCGGCGGCGCACCTCCACCTCGGTGTCCTCCAGGTGCATGCGCATGGTGCCGATCAGCGCCTCGCGGCCGAACTGGTCCAGGATCGCCACGATGCGCTCGCGCAGGCGCATCACCGCATGCAGCTTGACCTTCATGTCCTCCAGCTGCAGCTTGGGATCGCGCACCGAGTTCTGCAGGAAGGTCACCAGGTCGCGCTTGAGCTGGAAGTTCTCCACCACCTTGAAGGGCGACATCTTGATGCCCTCGTCGTACTTGCTCTCGGCGGCGGCGGGCAGGCCGCCCGGCTCGCAGGCGCCGTTCTCGCCCTCGTGGATCGTCGAGGACAGCCAGCAGATCAGCTCGCCCTTGTAGTACAGCGGCATCATCATCGACTGGTCGGTGTTGTGGACACCGCCGTAGCGCGCATCGTTGTGGATGAAGCCGTCGCCGTCCTTGACGCCCACGGTGGGGTCTTCCATCCAGTTCTTGATGATGAAGCGGATCGGGTAGAACGCGCAGGCGGCAAAGGTGATGATCCCGTGCGGGGCGATCATCGCCAGGTTGCCGTTGGCGGTGTAGATGGCTGTCACCAGGTCGCCCCACTTGGCACCCGGGGCCGCGCCCATCTGGTTCACCATCTGGAAGGACTCGGACAGCGCCGCATTGACCAATCCGCGGATGTGGTGCGCCCTGTGCGCGTCGAAGCCCTTGGAGAGGATCGCCTCCTCCGCCTCCGAGCGTGGCGCCACGCCGTGGTTGCGCATGATCTCGGGGTCCGGCCCGAGGAACATCTTGTTGTCGGCGAGGAACTTGTCCAGCAGCGCCTGGTCTTCGGCGGAAATCTTGTCGTGCATGTCTCGCTCCTCTTATTCCTTGATGAACCAGACACCGCCCTGTGCCGCGGCGTGGAAGGTCCAGCCCGGCTCCACCAGGTAGGTGGTCGCACGGGTCGTGACGATGGCCGGCCCCGCGATGCGGGTACCCTCCGCCAGCGCCTTGTCGTCGTAGATCGGCGTATCGATCGCCTGGTCCTGGCCCACGTAGTGGCAGGGGCGCTTCGACACCGGCTCCGGCGGCGCGACGGACTTGCCGCTGAGCTTGAGCTTGGCGAAGGCCACCTTGGGCTGCTCCACGTAGGAGCAGACGCGGATGGTGTTGATGCGCACGCCGGTCTCCGGCGACTGGCTGCCCTCGCCGAAGCGCGCACCGTAGCTCTTGTGGAACTGGTCCATCAGCGCCAGCACCTCGCGCTGCGAGTGCAGGCGGCCCATCTCCGTGACCACGGCGGTCTGCACGCGCTGGTTGCCGTAGCGCATGTCCAGTTCCAGGCGGTAGCGGATCTGGTCCACCGGCATGCCCTGGCGGACCAGGTCCTCGCGCCCGCGGCGTTCCAGCTCCTCCACGCTCTTGTTGAAGCTGTCGTACTGGTTGAAGAAGCTCTTGGTGGCCGGATTGAACAGCACCGTCCAGGTGCTCATCTCGTGGATGTGCATCTGGTTGACGTTGCCGGCGCCGCAGGCCGAGAAGGTCGAGGAGAACGGCGGCGCCAGGATCTTGCTGACGCCCAGCGCGTTGGCGATGCCGCAGGCATGCAGCGGACCGTTGCCGCCGTAGGCCAGGATCGTGAAGTCCTTGGGCTCGTAGCCGCGGGTGCGCAGCTCCGTGGCGATGCCGTTGGCCATGCCCGCGTCCACGTTGCGCTTGATCAGCTTGGCGGTCTCGACGACATCCATGTCCAGGTCGTCGCAGAGATGGTCCTCGATGGCCTGCTTGGCGCGGCGCGGGTTCAGCGGGATGCGGCCGTTGGCGTAGTTCTTCGGATCCAGGTAGCCCAGCACCAGGTCGGCGTCGGTCACCGTCGGCTTGAGTCCGCCGCGGTCGTAGCAGGCCGGGCCGGGATCGGAGCCGGCGGACTGCGGGCCCAGCTCCACCGAGCCGAACATGCGGTCGTAGCGGGCGATGGAGCCGCCGCCGGCACCCAGCGTCACCAGGTGCACCATCGGCACGGACACCAGCCAGCGGTCGATCACCGGGTTGAAGTCGTAGTGCTTGACGCCGCCTTGGTCGACGATGCCGATGTCGAAGCTGGTGCCGCCCATGTCGGTGGCCACCACGTTGCCCAGCTCGGCCGCCGCGGCCAGGTGCTCGCTGGCGGCGATGCCGGAGACCGGACCGGAATGGACCGTCTGCAGCGCGTCGGTGGAGTTGAGCTGCGCCATGCCGCCGGAGTTGTGGCTGACCAGCATCGGCTTGTTGTAGCCCTGAGCGCGCAGGTTCAGCTCCAGCGTGCCCAGGCCGTGGTACATGGTCTGGTGCAGGAAGGCGTCCATGATCGTGGAGGTGCCGCGGGCGTACTCACCCTTGCGGCCGGCCACCTGGTGCGACAGCAGCATCGGGATCGCGCCCAGCAGGTGCGCCGGATACTCCTCCAGGAAGATCTCGCGCACGCGCAGCTCGTTCACCGGGTTGACCACGCTGTTGGTGAACATCACCACCAGGGCCTCGGCGCCGGCGTCCACCAGTTCGCGGATGCGCAGGCGCACGTCGTCCTCGTCCAGCTTCCAGAACACATCGCCCAGGTAGTCGACGCGCTCGCGGACCTCGCGGATCATCGGGATGGGGACGATGGGCTCCGGGCGCGAGGCGTTGGGGATGTCCATCTGCTCATGCTCGGACAGGCCCTCGCCGTAGCCGCGGGCGCGGGACAGCGGGATCGTGCTCTTGAACCCAGAGGTCACCAGCACGCCGATGCGCGGCCCCTTGCGCTCGATCAGGGCATTGGTGCCCAGGGTGGTCGAGTAGCGCACGGAGTCCACTTCCGACAGCAGCTTGGAGGATTCCAGGCCCAGCTGCTTGCAGGCATCGCCCAGCGACTCGTTGAAGCCCAGCGCCAGGTTGTGGTGCGTGGTCAGGGCCTTGCCCTCCACGTACTGGTTGTCCCAGACCACGAAGCAGTCGGTGAAGGTACCGCCGATATCCACGGAAACGCGTTTCATGTCCGTCGCCTCCCGGGTCAGTGCTTGTGGCCGTGATGGCCGTGGTCATGGCCATGGGCCTGGGCATGCAGGGCGCGGCCGTGCTTGACCTTCTCGGCGGCCAGGTCCGGACCCCGGACCTCCTCCACCACCTCCTCGCGATCCTTCCACTGCAGCTTCAGCGCATCGATATCCAGCTCGATGTCGTACAGCGGCGGATGGCCCGGCGGCAGGTACTCCGCCTCCACCAGCGTGCCGCAGGACGAGCAGTAGTACTCCAGGATGCGGCACCAGGTCGGGTCCGGCGAATAGGTGCGGGAGTACATCTTCGTGTCCAGCAGCGGCTTGTGGATCTCGCGCGGGTCGCGGTCATACACCAGCAGGCCGCGCTTGTAGTTGTCGCGGGCGTCGCCGTGGACGTGGCCGCAGCGGCGGCACTCCCACTTCTCGGTATCGAGATTGATGCGCAGGTATTCGGTGATCAGGACTTTCATGATCGTTGTTCCTTGTTCTGGTCTCAGCGGCTCAGCAGGATGTCGCCGGACTCGTTGATCTCGAAGCGCCAGCCGGCGTCGATGCGGCAGGTGAAGAAGGCCTCCTCCAGCACGCAGGGGCCCTGCGCCTGTGCGCCGCCCGCCTGTTCCTCCACCCGGTACAGCGGCAGCTCGGCCGCCTTGCCACCCGCGGTGACGCGGCGCGTGCCCGCCGCGGCCGCCGCCTTGCCCTGCGCACCGAACCTGCCGGAAAGGCTGGCGCGGGCGATCACCCGCGTCGCCTTCAGCACCATCGCCACCTGGGCGCCCTTGGGCAGGGCCGGCAGCTTGTCGCCGTCCAGCGCCACCAGTTCCTCGCCTGCCTGCAGCCAGGTCTCGATGCGGCAGTCCGCCAGCTCGAAGCCCTCGGCGAACATGCCGCGGCGCGCGCGCTCCAGCAGCAGCTCGCGCGTCGCCTTCAGGCCGGCCGCGTCGCTGGAGGGCAGCGGTGCCTCGTACTCGTGGGCGATGTCGGAGAAGCCGATGCCGAAGGCGGAGAACACCGCCGCCAGGCCCGGGATGATGATCTGCGAGATGCCCGCCGCCTCGGCCACCTTGCAGGCGATGAAGGGACCGGCGCCGCCGAAGGCCGCCAGCGTCGTGTCCGGCGTGATCTTCGTGTAGTCCTTCAGCGAATCCGCCACCTTTTGCGCCCAGGCCTGCTGCATCGCATCGGCCGCCGCCTCCACGCTCAGGTTCAGCGGCTTGGCGACATTGGCCTCGATGGCCGCGCGGGCCCGCTCCACGTCGATCTTCAGCTCGCCGCCGAAAAAGCTCGCCGGGTCCAGCAGACCCAGCACCAGGAAGGCGTCGGTGATCGTGGCCAGCGTTCCGCCCAGGCCGAAGCAGGCCGGTCCGGGCGCGCCGCCGACGGATTCCGGGCCCACCTTGATGCGTCCGTCCACCACGGAGATGATCGAGGAGCCGCCGACGCCGGCGCTGACCACCTTGCACAGCGGCAACGAGGTTTCCACGCCCTCGATATGGCCGCGCCGCTCGGTGGTGACGCTGCCCTGCTCCACCAGGCTGATGTCGGTGGTGGTGCCGCCGATATCCATGCCGAGCAGGCGCTTGAAGCCATAATGCGCCGCCAGCGCGCGGGCGCCCTCGGCACCGCCGCGCGGACCGGAGGAGTAGGTCTTGACCGCCGCCGTGCGCGAGATGCGCGCCGAGGCGCCGTCGTTGCGGAAGATCAGCAGCGGGTTGCGCGTCTTGTACTCGCGCAGGCGGTGCTCGGCGTTGTACAGGAAGCGTTCCATCGCCGGATGCAGGAAGGCGTTGAACAGCGCCGTCCAGACGCGGCGGGCGTCGTCCTCGTCCTGCACCACCTCGTGGGAGTACAGCAGGGGGATGGCGCCCAGCAGGTGCGGCGGGAACTTCTTCAGCAGGATCTTCTTCAGGCGGGTCTCGCCCGCGTCGCGCTGCGCGCCGCCGAAGCCGATCACGATGCGGTTGGCACCCTCGGAAGCCAGCTTGTTGATCGCCTGCGTGGCCGCCACTTCCAACGCCGCTTCGTCGGCCTTGGGATCCAGCGTCGCCACGCGCGTGCCCACCAGGCCGGCGAACACGTCCTTCTGCTGCGCATCCTTCTGCAGGTCGGCCGCATCCAGGCCGGACAGCAGCAGGCCCAGGCGCTGGCCCTTGCGCTCCACCAGGGCATTGGTGCCCTGCGTGGTGGAGTAGCGGATGTGGTCCGTGCTCAGCAGCAGCTGCAGCAGGTCTTCCTTGCCGTAGATCGCGGCACTGGCCTTGCGCAGGCCGTCGAAGAAGCACTTCGACAGGTCGTAGGGCGTGGTCACGCTCTTGGTGCGGTAGACCTTGCCGCCGTCGATCACGCAGAAGTCCGTCAGCGTGCCGCCGTTGTCGATGTTGATCAGCTTGCCGGACCCCGCCTGCGGCGCGGCGCCGGCGGCGGGCGCCTCGGCGCGGCGGCTGCGGACGCGCACGTCCGCCTCTGTTGCTGCGTTCATGAAGCGTTCTCCTGGATGCAATCGCGACGGAGGTTCGTCGCTGCGTTCGTTCTCATGTCGTGGGCTCCTCCGCGGCACTCTTGGACGGTGCTTTCGCGATGTGATTCGCGATGCCTTCAACCCTATTCGCCGCCGCCGCTTCGCTCGCCACCCTGTCGGGTAGTTTTGGAAGGTAGGGTGATCCGACGCGTCTCTGGCGATGCGTCGGATCGCATCGCCTGCGGCGGATCACGGGCGGCCAGGGATGGCCGCCCAGGGGGTGCTTCAGGTCACCGCAGTCGCGCCATGGACGGCGATCGCGAACTTCGCTTCGCCTCTCCCCCATCCCCGCCTCGAAGGAGCGGAAACCGGGTGCTGCATGCAGTTCGCAGGGAGCGGCGCGGCGCATGGCTCAGGCCCTGCCCAGCCGCATCAGCGCCGCGTTGGTCAGATAGCGCTCGTACAGGCCCGGATCGTTGGCCGAGCTGCGATGCCCGCCGGCGATCTCGCGCACCTGCTCCAGGCGCGTCATGTGCCCGGTCTGGATGTTGAAGGCATGCACGTGGCTCCAGGACCAATACGGGTGCTTGCCATCCATCACCGACTTGCCGCCCGCCTCGTACAGCGCGAACGCCGCGTCGAAGGAATGGTAGGGCTCGCCGCGCCGGTCGTAGGTGACCATGCCCACCGGCAGCCCGGTGCGCGCGTCGAACCAGACGCGCTTCTTGCTGACCGGCGCGCGGGGGAACTTCACCGGCTCGGCCTCCACCACGATGGCCTCCGGCACCAGCTCCACCGTGGTGTCCCAGAAGCTCAGGCCCTTGGGTCCGCCATGCGTGCGGTGCTCCCAGTTGGGATGCGCCGGAGACCACCCGCCGGACACGCCCGCCAGCAGCGGCCCGCGTCCCACGATCTTGTAGTTGCCCCAGGTGTGCAGCGGATCGCCCGCCGCCCAGGCATCGGACAGGTACAGCGTCGAGCCGGGGATCAGCGGCTCGAAGCGCTGGTCGGTGGGGAACTGGCGGATGCGCTTGAACTCCGGCAGGTAGCCGTACAGTTCCGGGAAGCGGTTCTGGTCGTAGGGCCAGATGTTGAGATAGGACGTGCCGTTGACCGCGTCGGGCTTGACGAAGAACACCGACTGGTAGCGCAGCTTGTCTTCCTTGCCGGTCCAGTAGGGACGCGGCTCCAGGCTGACGCGCGCCACCGGCGACAGCTCCGCCCAGCCCAGCTCGTAGCGGAAGTCGATCTCGCCCGACAGGCCGACGTCGTACTCCTTGATCGCGTACATCGACGCATCGTGCCGCCCCCAGCTCAGCGTCAGGCTGGCAAACAGCTCCAGGCCGGTTCGGGCATCGGGAAAGGGGTTGCCGCCGATCCAGGGCTTGCCCTGCGCGGTGACGATGTTGCCCTGCGCGTCGAACTGCGCCTGGCCGCGGTTCTTCAGCGAGGCCTCCAGGTATTCCCAGGGGCTCAGGCGGAAGATGTCGGTGGTGGTGGGCGCGATGCGCAGGCGCCGGCCCATCTTCGCCACCTGGTGGTACTTGATCGGCTCCAGCAGGTCCTTGACCAGCTCGACGTTGGCGGCGCTGATCTCATCGCCCGCCTTGAGCTTGCCCTTGGACCAGTTCTCGATCGACAGCAGTTCCTCGGGATAGGCGCGGGTCACGTCGCCGTCCTTGGCCACCGCATCCCACAGCGGCATCAACACGCCGGCGGTCGCGGCACCGCGCACCAGCCCCCCGAGGAACTGGCGCCGGCTGTATTCGCGGTCGTAACGGATGACCCTCATCTCACTCCTTTTCCGCTACTGCTGGTGTTAAAAATTGCCGACGGCTTGCGCCGTCGGCATCCTCGCTGCCCATAGGAGGAGGTGGGGAGGCAGCGGATTCCGCAACCGGCTCAGAACTGGTACGTCAGGCGCACCGTGACCTCGTCGGCATAGTCCACCGTGGACAGCAGCGTGTCGTTGGGATTGGCGCCGCCCAGCGAACCGTCGATGTAGCTGTAGAAGGCCTCCACCGTGAACGCGCCACGCGGCTTCCACTTGATGCCCGGCTGCACCAGGATGCTGCCGCGCGGGTCGTACAGCGTGGCGAAGCCGATGCGGTAGATGTCCTGCGGGAAGGGCTGCTGGAAGGCAAAGGCGAAGTAATGCGCGCCGTCCACGCCGTCCGCCGCCTTGTTCACCGTGCCGCCGTAGCCCGACAGGTGGCGGCCGAACAGGTCGTCCACGCTGCGGTACATGTGCTGGAACACCAGGTAGGTCGCCGGGAAGGCCTGGCTGAAGCGGTGGTACTTCTCCAGCACCAGCGCCGTGGTCACCGAATCCTCCTGGATGTAGTTGCGGCTCAGCGAGGTGTTGGTGAAGGTGCGGTCCGGCGTGTAGCTGACCTCGAAGTTGATGATCAGCTGGTCCAGCAGGCTGCCGGGCTCACCCTCGGTCACGTAGCTGGCACCCAGGCCGAACACCTCTTCCTGTGCGTATTCGCGGGCGATATGGCCGCGCAGGCTGCCGCCGGCGGCGATGAAGAAGGTGTTCAACTCGTTGTAGGCCTCCTCCACCGTATTCACCGGCGTGGCGAACAGGTCGGCGGTGGCCGGGAACTCGGTGATCGACGAGTTCAGTCCGCTCATGGCGTTCAGGCGGGCGAAGCCGGCGTACTTGAACCACTCCTGCGCCGAGTACACGCCGCCGGGAGAAGCCTCGAAGGCGCTCTGCGCCAGCAGCGCGCCGGAATCCAGGCCCTGCAGCGCCAGCGTGGTATGCACTAGGCCGCCCAGGGATCCCAGGTTGGTCGGCAGGTCCTTGTTGTGGCCCGACTGCGTCCAGCGGAACACGCCGTCCGGGTTGTAGCGCTGCACCGCCATGGCCTGGAAGCCCCACTGGCCGTAGTTGCCCTTCACGCGCATGCCGTAGCTGAGCTTGTCGTCCCAGCCGCCTTCCACGTACCGGTCATGCACGGTGAACTGCGCCGGGATCACGTTGTACTGCGTGTTCGGGTTGCCGTAGATCGTCGGCTGGAACTTCTGCACGTAGCCGTCGACCAGCAGCTCCTCGTTGAGCTGGTAGCCCAGGCGGGCGCCCAGCGCCGGCACGCGCTTGTCGGAGTACTCTTCCTGCGCGTAGTCCAGCACCGAGTGGCGGCGCAGGTCCAGGCCGTCCACCACGTCGAACACGCGGAAGAACAGCGCCTGGCCCCAGGCGATCTGCTGGTTGCCCAGGCGGGCCGTCAGCGGACCGTTGTTGTACTCCAGCACCAGGGTCGGGAAGTAGATCAGGTAGTCGTCGCCGGCCCATTCCAGCGGGTTCGGGCTGTCGTCGCCCTCCACGCGGTACTCGAAATAGTTCGGCTTGCCGCCGTACAGCACCTGGTCGCCGCCGGAGATACCGCCCTGCACGTCGCGGTAGCGGCGGGCGTCGAACTCGTCGTACTGCTTCGGGTCATAGATGCCGCGCAGGCGCGCCACCAGGTTCAGGTTCGGCGTGAAGCGCACGCCCAGCTCCACCTCGGAGCGGATGATCGCGTAGTTGATGTCGTTGTCCACGCGCTTCATCGGCGTGCCGCCGCCGGTGGCGTTGTTGACGCCGCGCAGGCCAGGCGAGTTCGCATCGGCCGCCAGCAGTGTCGGCAGCGCCAGCGTCGTCCAGGTTCCCACCTCGCCGCCCAGCAGCGGCGGCAGGCCGAGGTTGTCCAGGATCGCCGGCAGCAGGGCCGGCGGCGCATAGGCCTGGCGCGGCACCGAACGCTCGTTGTAGTAGTTGCCCAGCTGGTTGGCCGGGTTATCGTCGCTGCTCGTCGAGTAGCTGAATTCCGGGCGGATGAATCCGCCGATGGTGAAGCCGACATCGTCGAAGATGCTGGCCTGCGCCGGTGCCGCCAGCAGCATGCTCATCCCCGCCACCACTCCCGTCACGCCCGTCTTCTGCATTGTTCTCTCCTCAGACGCTGTTCTGTTGGCGCCGCCGCCCCTTGCCGCCGTTCCTTCAGGGCTTCAGGCTCACGATCTGTCCGGCCTGGCCCACGGCCAGCACCGGTGCGCTGGCCGAAGCCTGCGCCACTCCCACGAACCACAGGCTGTTCACCCCGCCGCCCTGCACCTGGCTGAAGCTCTGTCCGCCGTCGCGACTGACCAGCATGTCGCGCATGCCCGTCACCAGGACCCGGCCATCGGCTGCCGCGTGCACGCCCAGCAGCAGCGCGCCGGTTCCCGAAGGCCGCTCCTCCCAGGTGGCGCCGCCGTCGGCACTGCGCAGGATCGCGCCGCTCTGTCCCACCGCGTAGCCCACGCCGTCCTCGCGCAGCTGCAGCGCGAACAGCGAAGCCTCGCCCTTGTGCAGGGCCGTCCAGCTGGCCCCCGCATCGCCGCTGCGCAGGATCAGCCCGAACTCGCCGGCAATCGTCAGCGTGCCGTCGGCCGCCACGTGCGCCGCGTACATGTGCGGCTCCATGCCGTCGGCGGCGAACTCCGCCCAGCCCGGCGCCACGCTGCGCCAGGTCTTTCCGGCGTCGTCCGACAGCAGCACGGTGCCGAAGGCACCCACCGCCAGCGCACGCCCCGCCGCGTTGATCTCCACCGCCAGCAGGCGCTGCTTGCTGCCGCTCTGCCCCTCGGTCCACTTGCCGTCGGCACCGCGCGTCAGCACCAGGCCGCTCTGGCCCACCGCCACCGCCTTGCCGTCGGCCACGCCCACGCCCAGCAGCGAGAGCTGCGTCGGCGCCTGCACCATCTTCCAGCTGGCGCCGCTGTCGCTGGACTCCTGCACCTCGCCGCCCGCGCCCACCGCCACGCCCAGCGCGCCGCCGAAGTCGATGGCGAACAGCGCCTGGTGGACCGTGCCGGTCAGCACCGGCTGCAGCGGGCTCTTCGGCTCCGCCGGAGGGGCGGAGGCGGATACGGCGCCGGCAACCAGGAGGCCGGCGGCGGCCAATGCGATGAGACGAGTCATGCCGATGACCTTTTCTGTCGGGTATCCCTCTCCTGCTGATCGGCGGAGAGGGCGGGATGGGGGTGGAGGCCGGAATTCACCAGCCAGGCCTCGAAAGCGGCGTCACGCTCCACCCTCGCCCGGGCCTCTTCCCGCCAGCGGGCGAGAGGCTTCAGGACCGCGGCGAGGGAGAGCGTGCGCCTCATGGCGTCCTCAGACCGTGCCCAGGCGCGTGATCGCCTGCACCGTGAGGTACTTGTTGTAGACATCCTCGCCCTTCATGATCGAGTTGTCGTAGCCGCTCTTGTAGCCGCCGGTCACCTCGCGCGCCTGCACGAAGCGGCTCATGCGGTTGGCCTGCAGGTCGTGGCTCAGCACGCTGACCCAGGACCAGGCCGGCTGGCCGCTGTCGTCCTTGATCGTCAGCTTCTCGTTCGAGTACTGGGCGTAGTGCGGCTCGAAGGTCTTCCAGATTTCGCCGCGGCGGTCGTAGGTGTTGTAGGCCACGTACATGCCGTTGCGGACGTCGATCCAGGTGCGCTTCTTGCCGACCGGCGCGCGCGGGTAGCCGGTGGGCTCGGCGTCCACCACCAGGCACTCCGGCACCAGTTCCATGTACACGTCATGGAAGGTCTGGCCCTTGGGGCCGCCGTGCACCGGACGCTCGTAGTTGTTCATCGCGCCGCCGCGGCCGCCCATGAAGTTGCGGCTGCCGATCGCGCCGAGCATCGGCTTGCGCTCCACGATCTTGTAGTTGCCCCAGGTGCCCATCGGGTCGCCGGCTGCCCAGGCGTCGGACAGGAACAGCGTGATGCCCGGCACCAGCGGCTCGAAGCGCTGGTTGGTGGGGAACTGGCGCACGCGGCGGAACGCCGGCAGGTAGCCGTACAGTTCCGGGAACTTGCGCTGGTCGTAGCTCCAGATGTTGAGGAAGGAGCTGCCGGCCGTGTCGTTCGGCGCCGTGAACCACACCGACTGGTAGCGCAGCAGGTCCTTCTTGCCGTTCCAGACCTTGTCGTCGTTGCGGGCGGTGGTGTTCAGCTCGGCCCAGACGAAGTCGTACTGGTAGGCCAGGCTGCCGTCCGGGGCGATGTCCCAGTCGCGCACGGCGTACTGCGAGTAGTCGTGGCGGCCCCAGCTCAGGGTCAGGTTGGCGGTGGCCTCGATGCCGTTCTTCGGGTCCGGGAACGGCATGCCCGCGCCCCACGGATTTCCGGCCTGGTCGTAGACGTTGCCGTCGGCGCCCATCTTGGCCTTGCCCTTGTTGCGCAGCGTGCCGGCCAGGTACGGAGCCGGATACAGCTTGGTGACGTCCTTGGTGGATTCCACGATGTGGATGCGCCGGCCCATGGTCTTGACGTGCATGTAGGCCACCGGGTCCAGCAGGTCCTTCACCGCCTCGACGTTGTCCTTGGTCACCACGTCGCCCGGCTTGATCTTGCCCTTGGTGTAGGCCTCGATGTGCAGCAGTTCTTCCGGATAGGCCTTGGCCGTGTTGTCCGCGGAGTCGGCGATGGTCGGCCACAGCGGCGCCAGCACGCCCGCGGCGGCACCCACGGCGGACTTCTGCAGCAGCATGCGGCGGCCGTAGTCGAAGTCGTACTTCTTGATGCGGAAAGTCATCTTCAATTCTCCTCGTTACTGCTGACGGGTGGCCTGCCGCGGGCTCGCGGCATGCTGTGGATGGCGGCGGCCTGCGACGCCGCCTCCGGGGAAGGGGTGATGCAAAGTCCTCATGCGCGCACCGCCTGGGCCAGCGGCGGCTCGGACTTCTCGTCCTGCACGGTGTACAGCGACAGGTCGGCGCCCTCGCCGACGAGCAGGTCGTCGCGGGTGACGAAGGTGGGCTTGAGCAGCCAGACGATCAGCGGCAGCACCACCAGGGCCAGGACCATGTTGATCAGCATGATCAGCACCAGCAGCAGGCCCATGTCGGCCATGAACTTCAGGCCCGACATGAAGTACCAGGGCAGGATGCCGATCACCATGATCGAGGCGGTGAACATGATCGCCTTGCCGGTGGTGGTCAGCGCCGCCACGTTGGTGCGGCCCCAGTCGCCGTCCTGCGCGTGGAATTCCTCGCAGATGCGCGACAGCAGGTAGATG
>NZ_PSNW01000005.1 GCF_002930645.1 Solimonas fluminis
GCCGAACTTGTCCGCAGACACCTTCGTCAGCGCGGCCGTCGTCGTGGTCTTGCCATGGTCAACGTGACCGATCGTGCCCACGTTCACGTGCGGCTTCTTGCGCTCGAATTTTTCCTTTGCCATCGAAGTCTCCGGGATTACCGTGTTTTAAGTGAAAGCAGCTTGATCGTGGTCCCGTCTGACGGGTTTCCATCTACGCCAAAACCCGCCACAGCCTCTCGGCCGGCGGGGAAAATGGTCAGAGGCCCGCCTTCGGCGTACCTCTCAAAACTGGTGCCCACGAATGGAATCGAACCATCGACCTCACCCTTACCAAGGGTGTGCTCTACCGACTGAGCTACGTGGGCGAATCTGAAACCTTTACCGCAACATCCTTGCTGGAGCGGGAGACGGGAATCGAACCCGCGCTATCGGCTTGGAAGGCCGAAGTTCTACCATTGAACTACTCCCGCGCTTCGTTCAACCGTCTACTCGCACAGCAAACTGGTGGAGGGAGGTGGATTCGAACCACCGTAGGCGTAAGCCAGCAGATTTACAGTCTGCCCTCGTTGGCCGCTTGAGTATCCCTCCGCCGAGCCCGGGAGGCATGCCAGCCCGAGGAGCCGCGTATTCTCTTCGGGGTGCTGCGGCGCGTCAATAGAAAACGGCGCTTTGTCAGAGAAATTTCACGTGCCGCGCGGTTTCGCCCGCCGGGTCGGGGCCGCTTCCAGGGGGTCGTCGGGCCAGGGATGGCGCGGATAACGCCCTTTCATGTCCTTTTTCACGTCGGCATAGCTGCCGGCCCAGAAGCCGGCCAGGTCCGGGGTGATCGCCACCGGGCGCTGCCCCGGCGACAGCAGCTCCAGCACCACGCCGGTGCGGCCATCGTTGATCGTCGGGGTGCGGGCACAGCCGAACATCTCCTGCAGGCGCACCGACAGCAGGGGTTTCTCCGGCGGCCGGTATTCCAGGCGGATGCTCGAGCCGGTGGGTACGTCCATATGGGTGGGCGCCAGCCGCGCCAGCTTCTGCTGCTGGGCGTAGTCGAGGCTGGCGTTGAGGATTTCCATCAGGTCCAGGCGCGCCAGGTGATCGCGGCGTGTGACGCCGTCCAGGAAGGGGCCCAGCCAGGTTTCCAGGCTGGCCGTCAGACCCGCGTCCGAGACATCCGGCCAGTCCTCCTCCGGGCGCCACTGCCGCAGGGACAGCACGCGCGCCTGCCACTGCCGGGCGGCTTCGCTCCAGGGCAGGGCCTGCAGGCCGAGGGCCCGGATGCCCTCGATCATGGCGGCGCGGATCGGCTCGGCGGCGGCGGCACCGCGCAGCATGCGGCGCTCCAGCACGATGGCGCCCAGGCGCTTCTGGGTCTCGGAGACCACGGCGGCGGTCTGGGCATCCCAGCGGCAGTGCGGGGCCTCGGCGATGCGTTCTGCATGGTCGCTCAGCAGGTCTTCTTCCCTCAGGGCGGCCGCCAGGCGGATTTTCCGGGGTGGGCCCGGGTCCCAGTGCGCGATCGCCAGCCATTCCGAGGCCGCCAGGGGGTCGCGCTCGCCGATGCGGGCCTCGCCGCCGTCCTCGCAGAGGTAGACGCCGTGCTGGCTGCCGCGGCGGCGGGCGATGCGCTCCGGGTAGGCCCAGCTGACCAGGCGGGCGATGTCGCGGTCGTCGGCCGCCGCCTGCTCGGGGGCGTCGATCAGCCGGGCCATCTGCCGCGCCGAGTCGCGCACGCGGCGCAGGGCGTTGGGGTCGGCCGCGCGGCCCTGCAGGTAGGCCTGCACGCCGCCCGCCAAGTCCCCTGCCCCGCCGTCGCGCTCCTCCAGTGCCGCCGCGGTCCAGGCCGCCAGCGCCCCCAGACCGCGGGCCTTGGCCAGCAGCAGCAGCTGTGCCCGGCGCGGCGCGGCCGGCAGGCGCGCCAGCTCCCGGCCATGCCGGGTGATGCGGCCCTGGGCGTCCACCGCCCCCAGCTCGCGCAGCAGGTCCCGGGCGTAGGTCCAGCTCGCCGGTGCCGGCGGATCGAGGAAGGCCAGCTGCGAAGGGTCGGCCGCGCCCCAGGACGCCAGCTCCAGCGCGAAGCGCGACAGGTCCGCGGCCAGGATTTCCGGCGTGTCGTGGGCGGTCAGCGAGGCCTGCTGGTCGCGGTTCCACAGGCGGTAGCAGGTCCCGGGGCCGAGGCGGCCGGCACGGCCGGCGCGCTGGTCGGCCGAGGCGCGCGAGACGCGCTGCGTCTCCAGGCGGTTGGCGCCGGCGCCGAGGTCGAAGCGCGCCACCCGCACCAGGCCGCCGTCCACCACGGTGGTCACCCCCTCCACGGTCAGGCTGGTCTGGGCGATGTTGGTGGCCAGGATCACCTTGCGGCGGCCCTGCCGGTCGGGCTGCAACGCGGCATCCTGCTCGGCCGAGGACAGTTCGCCGTACAGCGGATGGATGGCGGCCTGCGTCCGCGATTCCAGCCGCCGCTGCGCGCCGCGGATCTCGCGCGCGCCGGGCAGGAAGGCCAGCACGTCGCCCGGGGTCTCGGCCAGCGCGGCCAGCACGCCGTGGGCCACCGCCTCGCCATGGTCGGCATCGCTGCGCTGCGGCAGGTAGCGGAGGTCCACCGGGTAGAGCTGGCCGCCGCTCTGAACCACCGGCGCCTCGTCGAGCAGGCGCGCGACGCGCTGGGTGTCCAGCGTGGCGGACATCACCAGCAGGCGCAGGTCCGGGTTCAGGTTGGCCCGCACGTCCAGGCTCAGCGCCAGCGCCAGGTCGGCGTCGAGGCTGCGCTCGTGGAACTCGTCGAAGATCAGCAGGCCCACGCCGGGCAGTTCCGGGTCGGCCTGCAGGCGCCGCGCCAGCAGGCCCTCGGTGACCACCTCGATGCGCGTGGCCGCGGAAACCTTGCGCTCGAAGCGGATCTGGTAGCCCACGGTCTGGCCCACCGGCTCGCCCAGCAGCTGCGCCATGCGCGCCGCCGCGGCACGCGCCGCCACGCGGCGCGGCTCCAGCATGACGATGCGCTGCCCGCGCAGCCAGGGTTCGTCCAGCAGCTCCAGCGGCACCAGGGTGGTCTTGCCGGATCCCGGCGGCGCCGCCAGCACGGCGCGGCCATCGCCGGCCAGGGCCTGGCGCAGCGCCGGCAAGGCCTCGCGGACCGGCAGCTCGGGCAGCGCGCGCTTCATGAGTTGCCTTCCAGCCAGGCCCTGCGCTTGAGCAGGCGCTCGCGCCAGGAGGGGGTCAGCCCCGGCGTCTCTGCGAAGCGCTGCAGGCTCGCGGGCGCCGGCCGGTGCAGGGCCAGCACATCCCAGAACTCCCTCAGCGATACCGGATCGGGATTGCGCTGCAGCAGGCACAGCGAATCGCCGGCCTGCGCCACGCCCGCCTGCAGCACGCGGTAGTACCAGCCGGAGATGCCCTGCTGCGCGATCCACAGCGCAATGCCCTCCAGGCCGTGGCGCGCGTCGATCTTCCAGCAGGGACTGCGCGGCTGCGACAGCTGCAGGATCGCCGAGCCGAAGGCGAAGACGTCGCCGATGCAGACGCCGGACTCGTCGGCGCCCTCGGTCGAGAGATTCTCGCCCAGTCCGCCGGCGACGAAACCCGCGGCCTGCTCCGGGAACCGCGCCGCGAGCCGGCGGTGGTTTTCCAGCGGGAAGTGGTGCACCGCCTTCTCCGGCCCGCCATGCACGCGGCGGTCCGCCTGGGCGTCGATCCGCAATCCTTCGGGGCCGATCTCCACCGGCCCGGCGACCGGGTCCTTGAAGATGCCGGTGGGCCGGCCATCGCCCGGCATGGGGCGCACCGAGCCTGCGAAAACCTGGGGGACGAGCAGTTGCATCTGCGTATTTTCGCGGATTCGGCGAAAATTGGCGTATGAACCCGTCCCTGAAGCCGCCGCCGTGAGCGAGATCGAACTCCACCGCAAGCTGCTGGGCGACGCCCCGCGCAACGCCGCCTTCCAGGCGGCGCTGAAGCAGCTGGTCGTACCCGGCAAGACCACGGTGGCCGACATCGGCGCCGGCACCGGCTTCCTCAGCTTCCTGGCCCGCCGCCTCGGCGCGGCCCACTGCACCCTGATCGAATACAGCGGCATGCTGGAGTTGGCGCAGAAGCTGGCGCGGCAGAACGGCATCGACCAGCTCAGCTTCGTCCGCGGCCACTCGGCCGAGATCCGCAAGCCGCCCAAGGTGGATTTGGTGGTGTCCGAGACCCTCGGCAACTTCGCGCTGGAGGAGGGCCTGCTGGAGACGCTGATCGACGCGCGCCGCTATCTCAAGCCCGGCGGCCGCGTGCTGCCCGAGCGCCTGCGCCAGTTCGCCGCCCCGGTGACGGCACCGCGGCTGCAGCGCGAGATCGACATCTGGCCGCAGGTGGGCTACGGGCTGGACCTGTCGGCGGCGCGCACGGTCTCGCTCAACAACATGTACGTCAAGCAGGTTGCCCCGGACGACCTGGGCGGCCGCGATACCGGCCAGATCTGGGACGACCTGGACCTGCGCCCGCAGGCCAGGGCCCCGGACAGCCGCCGCAGCGCGACGCTGCGCTGGAAGGCAGCCGACCTGCCCGCTGCGCGCATCGAAGGATTCGCGCTGTGGTGGGTCTGCGAACTGCTGCCGGGGGTCGGCCTCTCCACCTCGCCGTTCGCGCCTCCCACGCACTGGGACCAGATCTACCTGCCCTTGCTGGCGCCGCTGGAGCTGGCCGCGGACGACGTGCTGGAGTTGATGCTGGCTTGCGACACGCGGCCGGATGTCGGCGTAAGGCTGGGCTGGAAGACGCGGCAGCTGCGCGCCGGCAAGACCGTTGGCGAGCAGGCCCAAGACAGCTTCAGGGGAAGGGTGGAGATGTAGGGACGCAGGGGCCAGCCTGCCGGCTCCCGCGTTCAGGACGTCAGCGCTTCCAGCCGCGTCAGGTACTCCATTGCTTCATGCCGCGAGCCGCCGCACATCTCCGGGCTCGGCTTCAGCCCCGAGCAGACCGCCGGGCGGCGCGGATCGCCGAAGATCGCGCAGCGCTGGTCGTCCAGCAACTGCACGCAACGTACCCCGGCCGGCTTGCCGCCGGGCATGCCGGGGATCGGCGAGGAGATCGACGGCGCGGTGCAGCAGGCCCCGCAACCCGAACGGCAAGTCATTGACGACACTTGGTGGAATGGCCCATTTGGCTTAGCCTTGCGGGCTGGAATTTTATCACCCCCGGCCGCAGCCCCCGCATGAACCGCATCCTCTCCGACCTGGTCGGCCTGCTCGACCTGGAAACCATCGAGCAGAACATCTACCGCGGCCAGTCACGCGACCTGGGCGGCAAGAGCGTGTTCGGCGGCCAGGTCATCGGCCAGGCCCTGGTGGCGGCGAACCGCACGGTGGAGAACCAGGTCCCGCATTCGCTGCACGCCTATTTCCTGCGCCCCGGCGACATGGCCCTGCCGATCGTCTACGAGGTGGAGCGGGTGCGCGACGGCCGCAGCTTCAGCACGCGCCGCATCCATGCGATCCAGCACGGCCAGCCGATCCTGGCGATGATCGCGTCCTTCCAGAAGGAGGAGGGCGGCCTGGACCACCAGGCGCGGATGCCCCAGGTGACCCCGCCGGAGGAACTGCCGACCCTGCTGGAATGCGCGCGCGAGTGGGTGGCGCAGGCCCCCGGCGTCGGCGAGCGGGCCCGCAACGCGCTGCTGCGCGAGGTCCCCATCGAGTTCAAGCCGGTGCAGCCCTGGAATCCGCTGCTCGGCGAGAAGCGCGAGCCGGCGCAGCACATCTGGTTCCGCGCCGCCGGCCAGTTGCCGGACGACCCGCTGCTGCACCGCTGCGTCCTGGCCTACGCCTCGGACTTCAACTTCCTGTCCACCGCGCTGCTGCCGCACGGCATGGGCTGGCTGCGCAAGGACATGGTGGTGGCCAGCATCGACCACGCGCTATGGTTCCACCGCGACGTGCGCGTCGACGACTGGCTGCTGTACTCGATGGACTCGCCCTCGGCGCAGGCAGCGCGCGGCTTCTCGCGCGGCCTGATCTTCGACCGCCGCGGACGGCTGGTGGCCAGCACCACCCAGGAAAGCCTGATGCGCGTGGTCGAGGCACCCTGATTCAAACGGATTTGGAACGGAGAATCGCATGCGTTTTCTGATCGGCCTCGTCATTGCGCTGGCCCTTTGTGCCGGCGGCCTGTTCGCGCTGGATCGCTACTTCCCGGAGCAGGCGACGCGCTGGGGCATCGCGCTGGAACGCTCGCAGTCCAAGCTGGAGGAAAGGATACTGAAGATCCCCGGCTTCGAGATCGCCTATCTCGAGGGCGGCAGCGGCGAGCCGCTGGTGCTGGTGCACGGCATCGGCGCCGACAAGGACAACTTCACCCGCGCCGCGCGCTGGCTGACGCCGCACTACCGCGTGATCGCGATCGACCTGCCGGGCTTCGGCCAGAGCAGCAAGCCCGAGCAGGCCGACTACGGCATCCCGGCCCAGGTGGAGCGCCTGGACGAGATCATGCAGGCGCTGAAGCTTCCGCGCGCGCACTTCGGCGGCAGTTCCATGGGCGGCTGGATCATCGCCAGCTACGCCGCCAAGTACCCGGACAAGGCGGCCAGCCTCTGGCTGCTCGGCGCCGCCGGCACCGACGGGGGCAAGCGCACCGAGGTGCGTCTGGCCTATGACCGGGGCGAATACCTGCTGTTCTCGCAGAAGCCGGAGGACTTCGAGAAGGTCCTCGACTTCGTCATGGTGCAGCGCCCCTTCATCCCGGGCAGCGTGCGCCACGTGCTGGCAGAGCAGGCGGTGGCCAACTACACGCTGCACACCCGAATCTTCCGAAACCTGATCGAGCACTGGAGCGAGTACGCCGTGAACGACAAGGTCAAGGACCTGCCGGTGCCGGCCCTGATCGTCTTCGGCGACGGCGACCGCGCGGTGGACCCGGGCGACGGCCTGATCTGGAAGCAGCTGCTGCCGAACTCGCAGCTGGAGATCATGAAGGGCATCGGCCACCTGCCGATGATGGAAGCGCCGCAGGTGGTGGCGGAGCGGTATGTGAAGTTCCGCGAGGGCTTGCCGAAGTAGCTCTGCAAGCGTCAAGAAAGCGGGATTGCCATCCATGGCGAGACCGCATTTCGCCCATTGAGCCCCTGCCCGGCCATCCATGGCCGGGCGTTCGGTGACGCAGGCGATGCGATTCAACGCATCGCCAAAACGCGCCTCCTCACCCGCGTGCCGTCGCAGGCGATGCCATTCAGGCATCGTCAAAACGCGACGTCACGCCCAACCCGCCGCCATCTTCTCCAGGCCGCCGCGGTAGTAGTCGAAGCGCTGGGCCAGGTCCTGGAACACCGGCCGCAGGCCGAGCTGCTCGGCCATGCGGTGGCGCGAGGCCGTGGCGTAGTAGCTGCGGCCCATGCGGCAGTAGTAGTTCACGTCCACCGGCCGGCGTTTGTAGCGGTGGCGGTAGTCGATCCAGGGGCGGCAGACGCCCGCCAGCCACAGGGCATAGTTGCCGATGTGCGACTGCACGTAGAAGCCGCGCTCCGGGCCGGCCTGCGCCGCCTCCTGCACCAGGTCCACCAAGTAGTGGTAGCTCTGCTCCTCGTCGGCCTGCACGCGGCAGACACGCTCGCTGCGCACGAACAGCCCCAGCAGGTTGGCGAGGTAGTGCACCGAGCGCCGCGTGGCGGTGTTGCGCGAATCCGGCAGCGAGCGCCGCAGCAGCACGTTGAAATAGAGTTTCGGCGAGACCTCCAGCCAGCGCAGCTGGCGGTCGCGGATGGCGGCGTGCACGTAGTCGCTCTCCAGCAGCGACTCCAGCGTCGTCGGGCGCTCCAGGGCCAGGCGCACGGCCTCCTCCAGGTCCACGCCCGGCACCGGGAAGTGCGCGAACAGGAACCGCAGGTCCCTTTCCTCGAAAGCCGGCGGACCCAGCCGGGCGAAATCGGGCATCTGCATCGTCATCGAAGACCTCCTTGACGCGGTTCAGCCTCGATAACCGCTGTTGCAAGGACCGGGCCATGGCACTTCGCCGGCACCGCGGACCCGACCGGCGGCGTAACAACCCCTTCACGAATCTGTAGCAATCTGTCGCCCATGAGCAAGCCCCCCCTCGCATTGCGCGAACTGGATGAACTGGAAACCCTGATCGGCCGCGCCGGCAGCGCCCTGCGCAGCGAGGTGGTCTGCCAGGTGGACTACGGCGGCCGGCGCTGGCCGGTGCACTGCCTGGAACTGGGCTCGCGCGACCCCGAGGTGCCGGTGGTCGGCTTCTTCGGCGGCATCCACGGCGTGGAGCGCATCGGCACCCAGGTGCTGCTGGCCTACCTCCACACCCTGGTGGAACGCCTGCGCTGGGACGAGGAGCTGGACCATAGCCTCCGGCGCGTGCGCCTGCTGTTCATGCCGCTGATCAACCCGGGCGGCATGCTGGCCGAAACCCGTGCCAACCCGGCCGGCGTGGACCTGATGCGCAATGCCCCGGTAGACGCCGAGGATCCGCACCCGGTACTGGGCGGACACCGCCTGTCGCCGCGGCTGCCCTGGTTCCGGGGCAGGCCCGGCGAGCCGATGCAGGCGGAAGCGGCAGCGATGTGCCGCGTGGTGGAAGAGCGCCTGCTGACGCAGTCCTTCAGCCTGGCGCTGGACTGCCATTCCGGTTTCGGCGTGCGCGACCAGATCTGGTTCCCCTACGCCCGCACCGCGCGGCCGATCGACTGCCTGGGCGAGCTCTATGCGCTGCGCAGCCTGTTCCGGGCCACGCACCCGCATCACAACATCTATGTGATCGAGCCGCAGGCGCGCCACTACACCACCCATGGCGACCTCTGGGACTACCTCTACGACCGCTCGCGCGAGCAGCCGCAGCGCCTGTTCCTGCCGCTGACCCTGGAGATGGGCTCCTGGCTGTGGCTGAAGAAGAATCCCCGGCAGATCTTCCGGCCGCTGGGCATCTTCAATCCGATCATGCCTCACCGCCTGCAGCGCACCCTGCGCCGCCACCTGACGCTGTTCGAATTCCTGCTGCGCGCCGCGGTCTCGCACCAGCGCTGGCGGCCCGAGGGCGAACAGCGCCGCCTGCTGAACCAGGCGGCGATCGACTACTGGCCCTCGATCCTGCGCTACGAGGACCAGTAGCGGCCCTGCGCGGCCGCCTGACGCCCGTGGCTGCCATCGGCTAAGCTCCGGCGATAGCTGGAGAATTTGGCCATGCCCCATCGTTACGGACTGCTCGTCCCCGGTGTTTCGACCAAGTCGGAACCCCTGCTCGTGCGCGCGCCCTTCGACCGCACCGCCATCGGCGAGGTCGCCACCGCCGACGCCAGGGTGGTGGAACACGCGCTGAAGACCGCCCATGCGCTGTACCGCAACCGCGACGGCTGGCTGCCCCTGGCTCGGCGCATCGCGATTCTGGAGGAGGCCTCCTCGATCCTGCTGGCGCGCGGCGAGCGGCTGGCGGTGGAGGCGGCGCGCGAGGGCGGCAAGCCGCTGATCGACTCTCGCGTGGAGGTGGGCCGCGCCGCCGACTCCCTGAGGATCTGCGTGGAGACGCTGCGCACCCAGGCGGGCGAGGTGATCCCCATGGGCACCACGGCCTCCAGCGTCAACCGCATGGCCTTCACCCAGACCGAGCCGATCGGCGTGGTGGTGGCGGTCTCGGCCTTCAACCATCCGCTGAACCTGATCGCGCACCAGGTGGGCCCGGCGATCGCGGCCGGCTGCCCGGTGATCGTGAAGCCCGCCAAGGCCACGCCGCTGACCTGCCTGCGCTTCGTCGAGATCCTGCGCGAGGCCGGCCTGCCCGAGGAGTGGTGCCTGCCGCTGATCCCGGAGAACAACGAGCTCACCACGAAGATGGTCAGCGACCCGCGCGTCGCCTTCCTGAGCTTCATCGGCAGCGCCCGCGTCGGCTGGGAGCTGCGCAGCAAGCTCGCGCCCGGCGCGCGCTGCGCGCTGGAGCATGGCGGCGTGGCGCCAGTGGTGCTGGCCGGCGACGCCGACATCGCCTCCGCGCTGCCGCTGATCGCCAAGGGCGGCTTCTACCATGCGGGCCAGGTCTGCGTCTCGGTGCAGCGCGTATTCGTGGACCGCGGCATCGCCGGGCATTTCGCCGACGAGCTGGCCAAGCTGGCGCAGAAGATGATCGTGGGCGATCCCACCATGCCCGAGACCGAGATCGGCCCGCTGATCGACCCCGCCGAGACGCGCCGCATCCATGACTGGGTGGAGGAAGCCGTGGCCGGCGGCGCGCAGCTGCTCTGCGGCGGCCAGCCGATGTCCGAGACCATGTACGCCCCCACCGTGCTGCTGGACCCGCCGAAGACGGCGCGGGTGTCGACGCAGGAAGTGTTCGGGCCGGTGGTCTGCGTCTACAGCGTCGACTCCATCGACCAGGCGATCGAGCGCGCCAACAGCCTGCCGGTGTCATTCCAGGCCGCCGTGTTCACGCGCTCGCTGGATACCGCACTGCGCTGCTACCACCGCCTGGATGCGTCGGCGGTGATGGTCAACGACCATACCGCCTTCCGGGTGGACTGGATGCCCTTCGCCGGACTGCGCGTCTCCGGCCATGGCGTGGGCGGCATCCCGCATACGATCCACGACATGCAGGTGCGCAAGATGATGGTGCTGCGGTCGCGCGAGATCGTGCGCTGAAGAAGGCCCCGGGGCGGCGCGCACCGGCCCCTGCGCTCAGAACTCCGCGATCAGCTTCAGGCCGAAGCTGTCGCCGCTGTAGTCATTGCCGAATTCGTCGGTGTACTCGATGCCGGTGTAGCTCAGCAGGATCCATTTCCAGCCGATCTCGACCGTATAGCCGGTGGCATCGTCGAACTCGATGTCTTCGCCGATGCCGTCGGCATCGAACTTCACTCCGTTGTGCCGCACCAGGCCCAAGCCCATGCGGGCGCCGCCGTCCAGGTGGTAGCTGCCGACCAGCTGCAGCGGCACGCGGCGCATGTTGATGTCGGCGTTCTCGGCCTGCGTGGTGACGTACTTGAAGCCCACCGTGCCGCGCAGCGAGAACGGCGCCCCGGCGAAGCGGCAGTAGACGCCGGCATCGACGCCCAGGCCCTGCCCCGCCTTCACGTCCTGCTCCTCGCCGTTGGTGAACAGCACCGTGGCCACGTCGTCGCCGCCGAACTCCAGCGAGCCGCCGAGCACGAAGCCGAAGCCGCCGGGCTGCGGGGCCGCCGGCGCTGGCGGCGGAGAGGGAGGCCGCTGGGCCAGCGCCGGGCCGGCGACCAGTCCGCAGGCCAGCGCCAGGCCCGCGGTCTTCAGGATGTTCCGCATCGGATTTCCCCCAAGGAAGTCGGCAAACAAGGCCTGCTCCCCGGCAGGCGGGGCGACTATACCAACGGGAATTCCCTTCAAAAACCTGACGATACGTTCAGGTGACCTTGCCAGCCGACGATGGCATGCAAAACCTGGCCGCAGATGCGGCATAGTGCGCACCCTAGGGCCTCCCGCAGGCCCACCAGAGGCCGCCCACGGCCCGCCGCCATCCTAGAACCAGACGAGAGCCCGCATGCTGTTCAAACTCCAGGTCCTGTTTTTCAAGATCCTCATGGTGTTCCTGCTGATCGGCACCCGGATCCTCAATTTCCGCAAGCCGCAGCTGTTCACCGGCCCCGGCTCCTCCCTGCAACTCTGCGACCACATCGCCGGCACCGGCGTGACCAAGCTGCTGGTGGTGACCGACGCCATGCTGATGAAGCTCGGCCTGCTCAACCCGATGCTGGAGCGCCTGAAGCAGAAGGGCGTGACCACCGTGATCTACGACGGCGTGGAGCCCAACCCGACCATCGCGCAGATCGAGACCGGCCTGGCGCTGCTGCGGAAGGAGCATTGCAGCGCCATCCTGGCGGTCGGCGGCGGCTCCTCGATCGACGCCGCCAAGGTGATCGGCGCGCGCGCCACCAACCCGCATCCGATCCGCTGGATGGGCGGCCTGTTCCGCCTGATCTTCCGCCCGCTGACGCTGTACGCAGTGCCCACCACCGCCGGCACCGGCTCGGAAGTGACCATCGCCGCGGTGGTGTCCGATCCGGAGAACACGCGCAAGTTCGCGATCATGGATCCGCGCCTGATCCCGACTGCCGCCGCCCTGGATGCACAGCTGATGGTGGGCCTGCCGCCGCATATCACCGCCGCCACCGGCATGGACGCGCTGACGCATGCGGTGGAGGCCTACATCTCGCACAACCACTTCCCGGCCACCGACGCCGAGGCGCTGGAAGCCACGCGCCTGATCATGCAGAACCTGCAGAAGGTGGTGAAGAACGGCCAGGACCTGGAAGGCCGCGCCAACATGGCCCTGGCCTCGTTCAAGGCCGGCGTCGCCTTCACCAGCGCCGGGGTCGGCTACGTGCATGCCATCGCCCACAACTTCGGCGCGTACTACCACGTGCCGCATGGCCTGGCCAACGCCATCGTCATGCCCTACGTGCTGGACTACTCCAAGCCCGAGTGCACCGCGCGCCTGGCCAAGCTGGCCGAGGTCAGCGGCCTGAAGCAGGGCGGCGAGACCGAGGCGCAGCTGGCCGATGCCTTCATCGCCAAGATCCGCGCGATGAATGCCGAGTTCGGCATTCCCACCACGGTCGAGAAGCTCAAGGCCTCGGACATCCCGGCGATCGCCACGGCGGCGCTGAAGGAAGCCCACTGGACCTACGCCGTGCCGCGCTACATGGACAAGCCCACCTGCGAGGGCGTGGTCGCCAAGATGCTGCCGGCCTGAGTCGCGGCCGCCGGGGCGCTCCCCGGAAACAGGAGGCGCCGGGCTTCTGCCCGGCGCCTTTTTTCGTGGAACGGCCCAGGGACCGCCACGGCCCGCCTGGCGGGCGGCTGCGGGGTGGAAGCTGCCCTGATCATTTCATAAGTATTAAATTTAATGTATTTATTTAATATATAATCACTTTCCCTGGGTAGTAAATAACCTTCAGGGGTGGGTCTCCCCTGCCGATGCATCCGTAGAATGGCGATTCGGGGAGAGCGGATGTCGGAACTGGAACAACTCGAGCGGGCGCGGAAGGTCGATGCGTACCGCCTGCGATTCGCGGCTGAACTGGAAGAGGAGTTCCGGCGCTCCCACCGTGCACGCTACCGCTACCCGCGCCTGGCCCTGTTCGCCATCGGCGCGCTGGGCTTCGGCCTGGCACCGCTGTTCCTGGAACTGTTGTGGCTGCCCAGGGAAACCATCCGCCCCCTGCTGCTGCCCCTGGCGATGGGCGTGGTGCTGCCGGCCGTGACGCTCGCCGGCCTGCTGACGGCCACCCGGCGGGCGCCGCGCCTGCTGGTGGAATCGGCGCAGAGCGCCGGCATCGTGGCGTTCTGGGGCGGCGTGCTGCTGCTGCGCTACTTCGCGCTGCGCGGCGAGATGAATTTCCCGCCGGAGATGCTCGGCGTGGTGGTCGTGGCGGTTTCGGTATTCGGCGGCTTCGACAGCCGCCGCGTGATCCCCGCCGCCCTCGCCTTCTCCGCGCTGGGCATTTTCCTGGAAGTGCGCTACGCCACGTCCTTCGCACAGGGCGGATCGACCATCCTGAGCCTGTCGTACATGGGCCTGATCGCGGTAGCCGGCTCCTACACGCACGAATTGCTGAGCCGCATCGCCTGGGCCACGGCGCGCTACGCCTACGCCTCCGCCCGCAGCGATCCGCTCACCGGGCTGCCGACGCGCGCCGAGTTCAACCGCTTGCTGCCGCGCGTGCTGGCCCAGGCGGCGCGCGAGCAGCGCCTGGTGGCGGTGGCGCTGCTCGACGTGGACCATTTCAAGCGCATCAACGACACGCAGGGACACCTGTTCGGCGACCAGGTGCTGAGGCGCATCGGCGGCGTGCTGCAGCAGATCGCGCGGCGTCCGCTGGATCTGCGGGCGCGCTACGGCGGCGAGGAGTTCGTGCTGGTCTGGTACGACATCACGCCGCTGGAGTTCGAACACCAGGTGAGCAACCTGCTGTACATGATCCGCGAGACCACGCTGGAGAATCCGCGGCTGCGCCAGGAGATTCCGCTCAGCGCCAGCATCGGCGGCATCTGGCTGGTGCCCCCGCCGGGGCAGGAGGCGGAACCCCTGCTGCAGGATGCCGACCAACGCCTCTACGAGGCCAAGCACGCCGGCCGCGACTGTGCCCGGCTGCAGGCCGCGGAGCACTACCGCCCGCACGAACACGTGGTGCGCGGCGAGTTCGGCCGGCGATAGGCCCGGGCGCGCCCGGGCCGCACTACTTCACCTCGAAATCCCGGCTGTCGAATAGCTCGCCGTTGATGCGCAGTTCCACGCGGTGCTTGCCGCGGCCCAGTTCGCTGCCCGGCATGTAGCCCAGCAGCACGAAGGGCGTGCGGTCGAAGTCGATCTTCACCTGGTGATCGGACTGGAGCTGGCCATCGGTGTACCAGGCCCAGCTCACCTGCTGGTTGCGGCCGACCCACCAGTCTTCCAGCATGCCGTCCCAGCGGATGATGCTCTTCAGGCAGATCGTTTCCTTGCGCGTGAAGATGATGCGCGGCTTGCGGTCGCCGAGGTCGGTGCTGCCGCGCGTGGTCAGGTAGCTGTCCGACATCTCGATCAGGTCCACCGGCGGCACGTAGACATAGGCCAGCGAGGCCAGGGCGGCGATACCCACCAGCGACGGCCAGCCGGCCTTGCGGAAATGCGTCAGCAGGTAGGCGAGGTTGCTGACCGGCGAGCCCACGATCAGGGCCACGCCCCAGGCGGTGGAGCCGGCGCGGAAGGCGATCACGATCATCCAGGCGTGCGTCACCATCAGCAGGAACAGGCCCAGGCCCACCGCCCACCAGCGCACCGATTCCACCTTGCGCGGCCGCAGCGGCTCGGCCGGCGCGCCGGCGGCACGCTCGGTGCCGGTCAGGGCGCCGGCTTCGCCGCGCGCGCCGCTGCCGGGCGGAGCGAGCGGCTCGATGTAGCTGGACGGGCGGGCGGGCTGGAACTGGGGGCTCACCGGCACTGCCACCGGGGGCTGCGGCGCCGGTGGTGCCGACGGCGGCAGGGGCGGCTCGGCAGCCGGGGCTGGCGGGGGGGCAGCCGGCTCCGCGGCGGGTGGCGGCGCGACGACTGGGGCATCGCCGGCGGAAGGGCGCTCCGCCCCGGGATTGCGCGGCGCGCAACCCTTGTCCGTGAAATAGATCTCGCCCTTGGCGTCGCGGCATTTGTAGAACGCAGCCTCGGCCGGCTCTGCGTAGCCGCCGATGCAGGCCGCGAGCGTCGCCAGCACGCCGGCCGTCACCCAGCTCTTCACCATGATCCTCTTCAAGAAACTGAACCCCGCGCGGTGCCGGTTTCGCTTCACCGCAGCATGGAATGCGCCAATCCGGGACCGGCGTGGCCTCCTGTGACAACCGCCATCGCCGGAAGATGCCCAAGCTTACCGGGCCTTGGCAGCCTGTTCCGATTCGCCGTTCTGTCGGCGCCGGACGACTCAGAGCACCTCGAATTCGCGCGTGTCGAACAGTTCCTCGCCGACATACAGCTCGACCCGGTGCTGGCCCCGGCCGAGCTGGGCGGCCGGGTAATAGCCCTCCAGGACGTAGGGCGGCTCGTCGAACTCCAGCACCGTGACGTAGCTGTCGACCATCTCGTCACCGGTATACCAGGCCCAGGTGACGATATGCGGCTGCGCCATGACCGACCAGTCGTCCCAGCCCAGCACGGTCTTCAGGTAGACCGTTTCGGCGGAGGTGAAGCTGACGCGCGGGTGGCGCTGGTCGATGGTCGTCTGCTCGCGCGCCGTCAGGTAGCTTTCATGGACGTCCATCAGGTCGGCCGCGGGCGTATAGACCAGCGCCATCAGGGCCACGCCGCCGGCCATCAGGGCGGCGCTGGGAGCGGCCTCGCGCGGATTGCGCAGCAGGTAGATCAGGTTGGTGACCGGGGAGAGGAACAGCAGCAGCAGGCCCCACAGGATGGAGCCGTTGCGGAAGGCGGTGATCGCCATCCAGAAGTAGGCGACCAGCGACATCAGGAAGCCGAAGCCGAACAGCAGCCAGTGTCCGGATTCCGCCTTGCGCGGCCGCAGCTTTTCCGACGGCAGCTCGGGCGCCGCCTTCTCTTCCGCGGCAGGCTCCGCCGGCGCGGCAGCGGCGGCGGGCTCGATGGTCTCGGGTCCGGGCGCCGGCACCGAGCCCATCGGCGGCAGGCGCTTCACCGGATCCAGGCTGCCGGGCGGCAGTTCCGCCGCCGGCCCTGCGGTCGGCCTGGGACGCTCGATGGGCCGGCCGTCGTAGCAGCCCTGGTCGGTGTAGTGCCGGTTGCCCTGGGCATCGGCGCACTGGGTGATCCCCGCCATGGCGGCGCCCGGCAGGCCGAACGCGCACAGCAGCACGGCCATCATCCCTGACCTGATCCTATCCACCCTGTTCCCCATCTGGCATCCGGGCCTTGCGCCGCGGCCGGCGCAGGCGCCGTTCCTGCGGCTAGCTTAGCGGCGATGCCGGCCGCGCAGCAGCCTCCTGTGAGCACAAAGTCGCAGTCGTGTCGCGGATGATCTCGCCCAGGCGCCAGGCGGCGCGGCCGGGATAGTCGCGGTCGGCAAACACCAGGTAGAGCTGGGCGAAGCGCTCGCGTCCCTCGCGCAGCGGCAGGGGCTTGAGGCTGCCCTCGGCCATCTCGGTGCGGATGGTTTCCTCCGGGTACCAGGAGAAGCCCAGGCCCATCCGGGCCGCGGCGATCGAGGTGGCCTTGTTGCTGAAGGTGTAGCGCTGCTCCGCCCCCTGCCAGCTGCCGGCCTCGCGCACGCGCTGCTGCGCGGTGTCGCGGATCACCAGCTGGCGGTACTGGCGCAGGTCGCGGTAGTCCAGCTCGCGGCCCAGGCGGTGCAGCGGGTGGTCCGGGTGCGCGGCGGCGATGAAGCGCATGCGCATCAGGGCATCGCCCACGAAGCCCGGCGGCACGTGCGCGACGATGGCGAAATCCACGCGCCGCTCGATCAGCAGTTCGTCGGTACCGCCGAGCACGCTCTCGTAGAGCTGGATGCGCGTCTGCGGCTGCTCCTCGGCGAAGCGGGCGAAGCCCCGCAGCAGCGCCCAGGTGGGATAGACAATCTCGGCGGCCAGGCGCACCTCCGGCTCCCAGCCGGCGGCCAGGCTGGCCGCGCCCTGCTCCAGCGCCAGGGCCTCGTCCAGCAGGGCACGGGCGCGGCGGTAGAGCACCTGCCCCGCCGGCGTCAGCACGGCCTTGCGCCCCTCGATGGTGAAGGCCTTCAGGCCCAGCAGGCGCTCGATCTTCTGCACCGCGTAGCTGATCGAGGACTGGGTCTTGTGGAGCTGCTCGGAGGCCTGGGCATACCCCCCGGCTTCCACCACCGTGGCGAGCGCACGCCATTGTTCGAGGCTGATTTTCGGGTGCATACATCGATCCAATCGATTAATACAGCCGAAAATATCTGCTTTTTTATCGAATCACGCAATCGTTTAATGGCCTCACCCCAAAGCAACAACGGAGTAAAGCCATGAGCAACCAGACCCACATCCTGCAGATCAACACCAGCCTGAACGGTGAGAACAGCCAGTCGAGCCGTCTGGCTGCCCGCTTCGTCGCCGCCCAGAACGGCGCCCGCGTCACGGTGCGCGACCTGGCCGCCGAGCCGGTGCCCCACCTGGACGGCGCCCGCTTCGGTGCCTTCATCGCCAAGCCGGAGGAGCGTACCGCCGAGCAGCAGGCGGTGGTCGCCTACTCCGACGCCCTGATCGCCGAACTGAAGCGCGCCGACGTGATCGTGCTGGGCCTGCCGCTGTACAACTTCGGCGTGCCCTCGCAGCTGAAGAGCTGGATCGACCACGTGGCCCGCGCCGGCCAGACCTTCCGCTACACCGCCAACGGCCCGGAGGGCCTGGTGAAGGGCAAGAAGGCCTATGTCTTCGCCACCCGCGGCGGCATCTACGCCGGCACGGCGCTGGACACCCAGACCGGCTACATCCGCGACTTCCTGCGCTTCATCGGCATCGAGGACGTGGAATTCGTCTACGCCGAGGGCCTGGCGATCTCGGAAGAGAGCCGCGAGGGCGCCCTGGGCAAGGCCCGCGAGCAGATCGACCGGCTGGCAGCGTAAGCTGCCAGTCGCCTTCAACCACAAGCACAAGGGAGTCCCGTCATGAACGCCTTCTTCGACCGCTTCAAGGATCCGCTGGTCCTGCTGGGCCGCCTGCTGATCGCCACGATCTTCGTCGGCGCCGGCTACAGCAAGATCGGCGGATACGCCGCCACCCAGGGCTACATGGAATCCATGGGCGTACCCGGCGCGCTGCTGCCGCTGGTGATCTTCGCCGAACTCGGCGGCGGCCTGGCCATCGTGCTGGGCCTGCTGACGCGGCTGGCGGCACTGGGCCTGGCGGTATTCAGCATCGCCTCGGGCGTGATCTTCCACGGCGGCAGCGCCGACCAGATCCAGCAGATCATGTTCATGAAGAACCTGGCGATGGCCGGCGGCTTCCTCTTCCTGGTCGCCAACGGCGCCGGCCGCCTGAGCCTGGACGCCAAGCTGTTCGGAAAGACGTAATCCCTCTCACCCGACGGAGATTGTCATGAGCACCCGCAAGCTGCAGCAGGTCATCGATGCGCAGCCGACTTCCGATGGCGCCGGCGTGAAGCTGCGCCGTTCCATCGGGTCGCTGCCGGGCCTGCGCCTCGACCCCTTCCTGATGCTGGACGAGTTCTCGTCCGAGGAGGCCAGCGACTACATCGCCGGCTTCCCTTCGCACCCGCACCGCGGTTTCGAGACCGTCACCTACATGCTCGACGGCCGCATGCGCCACGAGGATCACATGGGCAACCGTGGCGACCTCGGCCCCGGCGACGTGCAGTGGATGAGCGCCGCGCGCGGCATCATCCACTCCGAGATGCCGCAGCAGAAGGAGGGCCGCATGCGCGGCTTCCAGCTGTGGATCAACCTGCCGGCGCGCGAGAAGATGAAGCCGGCGAGCTACCGCGACATCCCCGCCGGGGAGATCCCGGTGGTGGCGCTGCCGGGCGGCGCGCAGGTGAAGGTGATCGCCGGCCAGGTCGAAGCCGACGGCCTGCGGACCGAGGGCGCCATCCGCGGCGTCAGCACCGAGCCGGTGTACCTGGACGTGGCGCTGCCGGCCGGCGCGCGCTTCGAGCAGGCGCTGCCGGAGGCGCACAACGCCTTCGTCTACGCCTATGAAGGCAGCCTGCGCATCGGCGAGCGGGAAGTGCCCCGCCACGCCGCCGGCGTGCTGTCGGCCGGCAGCCGCTTCGAGGCGGAGGCCGGTCCCGAGGGGGCGCGCTTCATCCTGCTCGCCGGCAAGCCGCTGCGCGAACCGGTGGTGCAGTACGGTCCCTTCGTGATGAACACCCGCGAGGAGATCGAGCAGGCGCTGGACGACTACCGGCGCGGCAGGCTGGCGGCTTAGGGCACGATGCCGTGTGCCCGGAAGGGAGCCCTCGGGCTCCCTTTCGCGTTCCTGGGGCCGCCTCCGGTGCCGCGCCGCCCATCCCCCGCGCTGGCCGTTCCGTCGGCCCACGGCCGCGGCCCCCGCCGGCACTGCTAGCCTCCGTGCTGTCCCCTGTCATGGAACAACGCCTCATGCCGGCTCCGCGCCACCGCTGGATTGCTCCCCTGTGCCTCCTGCTCGCCGCCTGCGGCGGCGGCAGCGGGGAGGAAGCCCTGGCGCAGCAGCCCGGGGACCAGCCCATCATCGGCGCCCGCTCCGGCGGAGAGGGGACCTACTACGACGCCGACGGTACCGGGAGCTGCCTCTACGAGCCGGCTCCCGACCGGATGGTGGCGGCGATGAATGCGCCGCAGTTCGACAACAGCAGCGCCTGCGGCATGTGCGTGGAGGTCACCGGACCCAAGGGAACGATCGTGGTCCGCATCGTCGACGTCTGCCCGGAATGCGCCCGCGGCGACCTGGACCTGTCAGTGCACGCCTTCGACAGGATCGCGGACCACTCCGCGGGGCGCGTACCCATCAGCTGGGTGCCGGTGGCCTGCGACACTGCGGGTCCCCTGGCGATCCGCTTCAAGGAAGGCAGCTCCCGGTACTGGCTGGCGGTGCAGGCGCGCAACAGCCGCATCCCGGTGCGGCGCATCGAGATGCAAAGCGGCGGCGGCTGGTTGACCCTGGCGCAGCAGCACTACAACTACCATCTCGACGAGGGCGATCCCGGTTCCGGCCCCTTCAGCTTCCGCCTGACCGCCATCGACGGCCAGCAGCGCGTGCTGACGAACATCCCGTTGCGCGAAGGCCAGGTCATGGACGGCCAGGGGCAATTCGACTAGCGCCCGCGCTCGCGATACTGGCTGGGCGAGCAGCCTGCCCAGCGCCGGAAGGCCCGCGTGAAGTTGCTGGTGTCGGAAAACCCGAGCAGGAAGGTGATCTCGCCGATGCTGTAGCGGCGGTCCTGCAGGTAGGACTGCGCCAGCTCCTGGCGCGTCTCGTTGAGCAGCGCCTCGTAGCTGCTGCCCTCCTCCGCCAGCCGGCGCTGCAGGCTGCGCAGCGACAGGTGCAGCGCATCGGCCACCTGGCTGGCGGCGGGCACGCCGGTCGGCAGCAGCTCGGTCAGCACGGCGCGCACCCGCGCCAGCAGGTTTCCCTTGTCGTGGCGGGCGAGATAGCGCAGCACGATCTCGTCGTTGTGCCGCGCCAACTCGGGATTGGCCCCCTCCAGGCGCCGGTCGAAGGGCTCGCGCGGGAACCAGATGGCGTTCTCGGCGGCGCCGAACTCCAGCGGACAGCGCAGCAGGCGCTCGTAGCCTGCGGCGCTGGCCGGTGCCGGCCGCCGCAGCGTGATGCGCCGCGGCGAGAACCCCGAGCCCAGGTGGCTGCGGCAGAAGCGCAGGAAGATGCTGATGAAGGCGTCGATGGATTCCGGCGCGGGCGCCACCGCACCGGCCGGGCGGATGCGGAAGCAGTAGTCCTCGCCCTCGGCGGCGAACTGCAGGTCCGCCGCGTCGGTGACCAGGCGGAAGTAGCGCACCATGCGCTCGAAGGCCTCGCGCAGCGTGCTGCTGGCCTGCAGCGCATAGCCCAGGGCATGGAAGGTGGTGGCGTTGACCTGGCTGGCCACCGACAGGCCGAAGGCCTCGTCGCCGGTGGCACGCACCGACAGTTCCCAGAGCCGGGTGGTCTGCTCCAGCGGGTAGCGCGCGTTGGGGTCGTCCAGCGCGGCGACGTCCAGGCCGGCCTCGGCGAACAGCGCGGCGCTGTCCACGCCGGCCCGGTCCAGGGCGCGGCGGATCGCCCGCCCCCAACTGCTGAGTACGGTCGTTCTCTGCATCAGGGCCGGTTGACGCCATGGGCGTCGCCGACGGCCAAGCGATTGGCGTGCCCGGACAGGCCGCCGCGCCGCCGCATCTCCAGAATCGATCCCATCTCTCCTCCCCTTTTCCGGAGCATGTTTCGATGTCCACCCCGACAGCAAGTGCCGCGATGACCGACGCGCAGAAATCCGCCCACATCCGCCAGGTCGTGCTGGAGGCGGGGCAGGCCCTGCGCCGGCGCCATCCCTGGCTGCGCCACCAGGATGCGATCGGCGCATCGGTGATGGCGCTGTCGGTCGCCGGCATGATCGCCAGCGGCTGGCTCTATGCCATTGGCCAGATTCCCTGGTGGGTCTGCATTCCGGCCAGTGCGCTGTTCGCCTCGTTCATCCACGAGCTGGAACACGACCTGATCCATACCATGTATTTCCGCCACAGCCCGCGTGCCTGGAACCTGATGATGGCACTGTGCTGGATCACGCGCCCGAGCACCGTGAGCCCCTGGACGCGCAAGCGCCTGCACCTGCACCACCACAAGTTCTCGGGCACCGACACGGACCTGGAGGAATTCGGCATCACCAACGGCGAGCGCTGGGGTCTCAAGCGCCTGCTGATGGTGGGCGACCACATGCTGGCGATCTACCTGCGCCCGGCGGCCATGCACCGCGTCTCGCGCAACTACATCCGCGCGCAGCAGCCGAGGAACCAGGAAGAGTTCCGCGCCCTGGTGCGGGAAAACCTGCTGAGCTACATGCCGCTGGGCCTGCTGCACTACGCGCTGTGGCACGGCTTCCTGGCGGTGCAGGCGGTGATGCTGGCGGCCTCGCTGGCCGGCCATCCCCTGCCGCTGCCGGTCTGGGCGCAGAACCTGCTGGCGCTGTGGACCACGGTGGTGGTGGTATGGCTGGCGCCGAACGTGCTGCGCGTGTTCTGCCTGCACTTCATCAGCTCCAACATGCACTATTTCGGCGATGTGGAGCCGGGCAACGTGATGCAGCAGACCCAGGTGCTGAATCCCTGGTGGCTGTGGCCGCTGCAGCTGTTCTGCTTCAACTTCGGCAGCACCCACGCGATCCACCACTTCGCGGTGAAGGAACCGTTCTACGTGCGCCAGGCGACCGCCAGGACCGCCCACGCGGTGATGCGCGAGATGGGGGTGCGGTTCAACGATACGGGGACCTTTGCCCGGGCCAACCGCTGGGCGATGAAGGCCGGAGCCAAGGCCGCCCCGGCCGGCGCCGCCACGACGGCTTGAGGAGCGACCCGCGGGACGGCTTCAGCCGCGATGGGCGGGTCGCTACGGTGAACGGCCCGTCTCGGCCGAAGCCGCTCCCGCAGGGGCCGCGGGGCATTGCCCGGCTGGACATTTCAGTGAACATATGTAAACTGTAAATGTCCAGTCTGGGCGGGGCTGCCGCCGGGGGTTTCCGATGACCGATGTTTCTTCCCGCGATGGCCTGCTGGCCCAGGTGCGGGGCGCGCTGTCCCTGGCCGGCACCGGCCTGGACCGGATCACCGGTCACGTCCACGGCTTCCACCGCGCGATCTCCGATATCCCCTTCAAGACGATGGCGCCGCTGCCGGGCATCCAGGCCGGCAGCGAGCCGACCCGCCTGATCCACGACGGCATCACCGACGGCGTCTATGGCGCGGTGCGCGGCTCGATGCGCCTGGTCTTCGGTGCCGCCGACCAGCTGCTGCGCGAGGCGGAGAAGCTGGCGCCGCCCACTCCCGTGCCGCCCAACGCCCGGCGCGACCTGGCGCTGAGCGCGATGGCCGGCTTCGTCGGCGACGACATGGCGGTGAAGCGCAATCCCCTGGCGCCGCGCATGGGCTTCTACCTGCAGGGCGAACGCCTGCCGCTGGAACGCCAGGCGCTGGCGCAGGCCTATCCGGACGCGCAGGGACGGCTGGTGGTCTTCATCCACGGGCTGGCCTGCAACGAATCGGTCTGGGACTTCTATACCGACGTCGAGCAGCCGGACACCCATCCCTACGGACCGCGGCTGGAGCAGGACCTGGGCTATACGCCGCTGTACCTGCGCTACAACAGCGGCCTGCACATCTCGCGCAATGGCGCGCGCCTGGCGCGGCAGCTGCAGCGGCTGGCGGAACGCTGGCCGCGCAGCGTGCAGGAGATCGTGCTGGTGGGGCACAGCATGGGCGGCCTGGTGGCACGCTCGGCGGTGGCCGCGGGCCTGCGCGACGATGCCGCGTGGGTCGGCCGCCTCAGCAACGTGATCTGCCTGGGCTCGCCGCACCTGGGCGCGCCGCTGGAGCGCTGGGTGGACGCCGGCGTGCGCCTGATGCGCCGCGTGCCGCTGTCACGCCCGCTGGCGGACCTGCTGCACTCGCGCTCGGTGGGCGTGAAGGACCTGTTCCACGGCTATGTGGACGACAGCGACTGGCGCGGCCGCCAGACGCATCACGACGGCGGCGGTGCGCTGCGCATCCCCAAGGCGCCGCAGGCGCGCTACCACTTCTTCGGCTGCACGCTGGGCGTCGACGAGCAGGACCCGGTGGGGCGCGTGATCGGCGACGGCCTGGTGTTGCTGCCCAGCTCCACGGCGGCCCACCTGGCGGACGCGGACACGGCGGTGCTGTTCCGCACCAGCCACCTGCGGCTGCTCAACCACCCGGTGATCTACGGGCTGATCCGCGATGCGCTGACCGGCCGCCGCGCGCTTCGCGGCGAGTTGCTGTAGTCCTCAGGCGCCGCCGGCGGGCAGCATCAGGTAACGCCAGGTGATGGCGATCAGCACGCCCGCGGTCAGCGTGGAGCGCAGGCGGAAGTAGCCGCCGATGGTGTCGAGCGTGCGCTCGCGCCAGAAGTCGGCCAGCAGCAGCAACATGAACACCAGCGCCAGGCCCGCCAGGGCATGGGCGAATTCCAGCGTCACCGCGATGCCGGTGAGTGCCACCAGCGCCACCGAGATGAAGATGCCGAGCAGGCCGGCCGGTCCCTGCACCGCCGGCAGCGCGAAGCCCCAGAAGGTACCGGCCATGAAGGCGCCGATCAGCGCGGCCCAGCTCAGCCAGGCCCGGTCGAGCCAGGCCGGCGCCGTCTCCGGCGAAAAGCCCAGCCAGACCGGCCCGATGAAGAAGGGGATCAGGCCGCTGTAGCCCAGGGCCAGAACGATCTTCGGCAGGTTCATCGGCGCTCTCCCGGCCTGTGGTCTAGAGGATTTCGCGGACCGCTTCCGGCGGACGGCCGAGCCGGGCCCTGGCGCCGCGGACCACGATGGGGCGCTCGATCAGCACCGGGTTCTGCGCCAGCAGGCGCAGCCACTCGGCCCGCGGACGCACATCTTTCGGCGTCAGTTTCAGGGACTTGGCCTGGTCTTCCTTGAAGCGGACCAGTGCCTGCGGCTCGATGCCGAGCTTGCGGCAGAGGGCATCCAGGGTCGCCGCGTCCGGTGAATCCTTGAGGTACTCGACGATCTGCGGCTCCACCCCGGCGTCGCGCAGCAGCTGCAGGGTTTCCCGGCTCTTGCTGCAGCGCGGGTTGTGGTAGATCACGGTCTTGGCTGTAGTCATTCTCCGATTGTGGGAGAGCCGGGTGCGGAGCACAATCCGGCCAGACACGGGGCCCCAGCCCCGGTGGTACGCCGCCGTACCCGGCCAATGGAGAGGCTGCAATGAGAACAGGGATGTTGCGCTTGATGGCCCCCGCGATCCTGTGCCTGGGCCTCAGCGGCCCGGCCCTCGCCACCTCGGTGGTGGCGGTGGAGAACGTCCGCGCCTTCCAGGAAACCATCATCCACCAGGACGCCGCCCGCACGGTGCTGGTGCTGCGTCCGCAGGTCGCCTCCGACAGCGCGCCGCCGCCGGTGTTCGTGCTGCTGCACTTCCTCGACGGCAGCTCCTCGGAGATGGCCAACCTGGTGGAGATCTCCAAGCTGGTGCGCGATCGCGGCGCCTGGGTGCTGCTGCCGCAGGCCGTCGAGGGCAACTGGAACCATACCCCGAACCTCGCCGATGGCCTTGGCGGCCTCGGAGCCATCGACCTGCATGCAGGCCTGGTGGGCTTCAGCGCGGTGGACGACGTCGGCTTCCTGGCCAGGATGATCGACACGCTGACCCAGCGCCACGGGCTGGATGCGCACCGCGTCTACATGGGCGGCTACTCCAACGGCGCGCTGATGACGGTACGCTTCGCCTGCGAGCGGCCGGAGAAGATCGCCGGCGGCGCCGTGGTGGGCGCCACGATGCGCAACACGCAGTTGCCGAAGTGCGCGCCGAACCGCCCGGTGCCGATGCTCTACATCAACGGCACCGCGGACCAGGTGGCGCCGTACAACGGCAGCACCACCGGCATCTCCGCGGCCGAAGCCCTGGCCTTCTGGGTCCAGGCCAACGGCTGCAATCCCACGCCGCAGACCAGTACCCTGCCCGACACCACGCCCGACGGGACCACGACGCGGCGCGACGCCTGGCGCGGCTGCGCCGAGGGCGTCGGCGTGGACCACTACACGGTCCAGGGCGGCGGGCACACCTGGCCGGGCACCATCGACTTCACGCCCTCGCTGGGCAAGGCCTCGCAGGACTTCCAGGCCACGGACGTGATCTGGAACTTCTTCATGCAGTACAGCCGGCCGTGAGGAGCACGATCATGCAGACGGGCAGGATCACGGCCGGCATGCTGCTGGCGACCGTGCTGGTGGCCTGCGGCAGCGGCCGCAGCGATGCCGCGCAGGCGGCGGGCTTCGAGGCTCGCGCCCTGGGCTCGGCGACCCGCGTGAACCAGTACGCGGCCAGCGACCAGCAACTGCCGGCCGCGGCGGGCGATGCCGCCGGCAACAGCGTGGTGGCCTGGGACAGCTTCGGCCAGGACGGCAGCCTCTCCGGCATCTACGCGCGCCGGCTCGACGCCGCCGGCAACCCGCTGGGGGCGGAGTTCCGCGTCAACACGCGCAGCGACAACCGCCAGACCAACCCGGCGGTGGCCATGAGCACGGACGGGCGCTTCGTGGTGGCCTGGAACAGCAACGGCGTCAACGGCGTGGGCCTGGGCATCTTCGCGCAGCGCTACGCCGCCGACGGCACGCCGCAGGGCGGCGAGATCGAGGTGGCCGTGAGCGGCGAATACTCGATCCAGCCGGGCGTCGGCCTGGCGATGGACCCGCAGGGCAACTTCATCGTCCTATGGGCGGATCGCCGCATCCCCGGCGGCTTCTCCTCGCTGGACACCCGCACCATCCAGGCGCAGCGCTACGGCCCGGAGGGCCTGGCCAAGGGCGGACCGGTGACGGTGGAGTCCTCCGTGTTCCCCACCGTGCGCAATCCCACGGCGACGATGGACGCGGCAGGCAACTTCGTGGCGGCCTGGGTGCAGGGCCCCTCCGGCGTGTCGAAGAGCCAGGTCTTCGCGCGGCGCATGGCGGCCTCGGGCCTGCCGCGCGCCGCCGCCTTCCGCGTGACCGAGAACAGCGACCAGGTGTCCGACGTGGACCGCGCGCGCATCGCCGGCAACGACGCCGGCGCCTTCGTGATCGTCTGGGAGCCGCTGGCCAACGATGCCGGCAGCAGCGGCGCCTACCTGCGGGTCTACGACAGCAGCGGCCGCGCGCTGCGCAGTGGCTTCCGCGCCGGCACCAACGGCGAGATCCGCCGGCATCCCTGCGTGAGCATGAACAGCAGCGGCTTCGTGGTGGCAGGGCACAACGACGGCGTCTGGGCCCAGCGCTACGACCTGCAGGGCAACCGCATCGGCAGCGACTTCCGCCCGGATACCTCAGGGGCGCCGTTCACGCAGCTGTTCGGCATCCCGGTGCTGGACAGCCACGGCGGCCTGACGCTGGTCTGGCAGGACTGGCAGCAGGACGGGGATGGGCGGGGGATTTCAGCGCGGAGATATGCGCCTTAGATTCTTGCCTCTCCCGGAGGGAGAGGGATGGAAGGCTGTCACCAAACCGCGTGATGCTGCTCCACCACGCCGAAACCCTCGATCCTCTTCACCCCCTGCGCGGTCCTCAGCGTACCGCTGAAGCGCCCGAAGGGCTGCGTGAAGCGGCTGGCCAGCAGGCCCACCGAGATGTCCTCGCGGCGCTCGCCCTCGGGCATGAACGTCACGTCGAGCAGGCCGTCGGCGGTGTGCACGCGCCAGGGCTGCAGCAGCTGCGCCGGGTCGTACTGGAACACGGCCTGCGCCAGCGGCAGCAGGCGCTCGCCCAGCCACAGGGCATTCTCGTGGCCGTTCATGAAATGCGCCACGAGGTTCACGCCGATGCGCTGGCCGTCGTCGGTGAGGCCGTCGAGGCTGGCCCAGTTCCAGTCGGTGTGGCGCGGCGGATAGCCCAGCGTGAAGTCCAGCGTGCCGCTGGCCTGCTGCTCGCTGCGCTGGCCGTCGACCTCCAGCACCAGGCTCACCGGCAGGGCGCAGAGCTTCCAGGTGTGATGGAAGGGACGTCCCGGCGAGGAAGCGATGGCCGTCATGCCCGGACCGGCGTCGCGGAAGCGCATCTCCAGTTTCAGCCCCGGCGTCTGGAAGCTCACATCCCAGCCGCCGTCCGTGGGCTGCGCCTGCCAGTGGCGGGAGCCGTTCTTCAGCTCCCAGGCGGAATCCGGCGAGGGCGCGAACTCGCGCGCGAAGCCGAAGGGCACGGTGGCCTTGTGCTCGGCCAGCTGCTTCGTCTGGCGGTCGTAGACGTAGACGAAGGCGGAGGCCATCAGGCCGGCATCCGCCACGGCGTAGCCGACCATGTAGCGCGGCGTGAAGGCGCCGAAATACATCCAGCCCTTGCGCTGCAGGCGGCGGCGCGAGAACAGGCCGCCGGTACCGTCCCAGGCCGCGGTGGAGAGATCGGCGATGCGGCCCTGGTAGCGGCCGTAGTCGGCGACGCGGCCGTTGCCGGCGTGGAGGGCCTTCGGTGCAGGAGGCAGGCTGCCGGCGGGAAACGTATCGAAGCTCACGCGATCACCTTGCTGGGTTCGGTTTCATTCTCGCGCACCCACTCCGGCGGCGCCCAGAGGTGCTTGAGCCGCTGCCCCAGCGGACCGGAGCGGAACACGTCCCTCCACATGTCGCGGAACTCGTGGAAGTTCAGCGTGATGATGTTGTAGGAATGGATCTGCTTGGGGATGCCGTACTCCACCTTCTCCACTTCCGGCTCGTAGGTTCCGAACCAGCGGTCGAACAGGCAGAGGATGCCGCCGAAGTTCTTGTCGATGTACTGCGGATTGCGGCCGTGGTGCACGCGATGGCTCGAGGGCGTCACCAGGGCGTATTCCAGCCAAGGATGCAGCTTGCCGACGCTCTCGGTGTGCACGAAGTACTGGTAGGCCAGGCAGACGCCGTAGAGCAGGAAGACCACGGCCGGGTGCACGCCCAGCAGCACCAGCGGCATGAAGAACAGCCACCAGCCGGTGATGGAGTACAGCAGGCTCTGGCGCATGGCGGTGGTCAGGTTCATGTGCTGGCCGCTGTGATGCACCACGTGGGCGCTCCAGAACCAGCGCACGCGGTGGCTGCTGCGGTGGAACCAGTAGTAGCAGAAGTCCACGCCCGCCAGCATCAGCGGCAGCGTCCAGGCATTGACCGGCAGCGTGAAGAAGCGGTGCTCCCAGAACCACATGGAGGCGGCGCCGGTGATCAGGGCATGGGCCACCAGCTCGAACAGCGAATAGCTGCCGCCCAGGCCCAGGTTGGCGAGGATGTCCTTGAACTGGAACTGCTCGCGCTGGCCGCGGCCCCGCATGATCTGCCATTCGATGGCGAAGACGATCAGGAAGACCGGCGTCATCACGCCCAGCAGCAGCTGCTTCCAGTCCTGGTCGGCGCCGATCACGGCCTCGACGCCCCTCATCCACTCCATCATCGCCCGCTCTCCTCGAAACCGCTGTTCTGATGGGAGCATTGTGGCCGGGACGGCGGCTCGCGCGCTTGACCCTGGGCGCCGTCGCGCATGACAGCGGGCGCCAGGAAAATATCCTTTATAAATCAATATTAAATGACGGAATCCGCCGCCACTGCCGGCGGGCGGCGGGAGCGGCCGCTAGGATTCGTGCACGGAAGGAGAAAGGACTTGAAGCCACATGCCGCGGGACTGGTGGCCCTGCTCGCCGCCCTCGCCCTGCCCGCGCAGGGCGAGACCGTGGGCTGCGTCACCACGGCCTGGAAACTGATCGGCGCCAACCACAGGGTCTGCGTGGAGGCCTTCGCCGATCCGAAGCTGCCGGGCGTGACCTGCCACGTCAGCCAGGCCCGGACCGGCGGCGTCTCGGGATCGCTGGGGCTGGCGCAGGATCCGGCGCAGTTCTCGCTGTCCTGCGAACAGACCGGGCCGATCACGATTCCGCCCAAGCTGCCGGAGCAGGAGACCGTGTTCGCCGAGGACACCTCGATCCTGTTCAAGGAGACGCGCGTGACGCGGCTCTGGGATGCCAGGCACCAGACACTGGTGTACCTGGCGATCAGCCGCAAGCTGATCGACGGCGCGCCGAACAACAGCGTGTCGACGGTGGCGGTGCGGCCCTGGGGCGGCAGGTAACCGCCGCCCCGTCGACGCTACTTCGGCAGGTAGTACTCGTCGCTGCTCAGCACGCCGTCGCCGTTCTTGTCGCGCGTGGCGAAACGCTTGGCCAGCTGCGAGTCCGGCTTGACCTCGGACTTCTGCACCAGGCCGTCGCCGTTGCTGTCGGTCCAGATGTCCTTGAGCGGCGCGCCCACCGCCGGGGCGCCGACCGTGGACGATCCTGGTGCATCCAGCGTGGCACCGGGCAGCGTGCCGACACCGGCGGAAGCTGCGGTGGAAAGGAGGAATGCCGCCGCAGCGGCAGAGAAGGCCAACCGGTTCATGTCGCGAACTCCCTGTGTTTGTTGACGAAAACCGCAGGGAGGCCGGACGCTCGCGCAGGATCGGCTCCCGCGCGGCGTTGCGCACGGCCCGAGGGCCGCAGGGTAAAAGCAGCAGGAAACATGCCACGAAACGGGATGCCCCCGCGCGGGACGGTCTAGGCCTCCAGCTCCGCCAGTCCCTGTTCCAGGTAGTCCAGCAGCCGCTGCATGTGCGGCAGCCGCCGGCGGCAGGCGATCAGGCCGAACTCCAGCTTGTCGGCGTAGCTGTTGAGCGTGATGTTGAGCGCCTGGCCGTCGATCACGATGGACACGGGGTACATGCCCTCCAGCTCGGCGCCGTTCCAGTAGCGCTTCTCCTTGGGCCCCGGCACGTTGGAGATGGTGACGTTGAAGGCCTGCCAGCGCGGAGCGGCGCCAGTGGCGTAGTTGAGCGAGAACGGCGCCATGGTGGCGGCCATGTAGTTGACGATCTCGGCCTGCGACATCTTGCCGAAGCGGTCCTTGGAGGTCTGCACCGAGCGCTGGATCGCGTGCAGGCGCTCGATGGGGTTCTCGATGGTGGTGTAGAGGTTGGCCAGGATCATCGCCACCTGGTTGCCGGAGTCGCTGTCGTCGCGGCGCAGGGACATGGGCACCATGGAGGTCAGCGGCTTTTCCGGCAGTTCGCCCAGCTCCAGCAGGTAGCGGCGCAGCGCGGAGCCGCACATGGCCAGCACCATGTCGTTGAGGGTGGCGTCATGGCGGCGGCCGGCGGCGCGGATGCGTTCCAGCGACCAGCTCTGCGCGGCGAAGCGGCGCGAGCCGGTGATGCGCTGGTTGAGGATGGACTTGGGCGCCTGGAACACCGAGACGTAGTCCGGGTTGCTGCGCGCGGCGCGGATCGAGCGGTACAGCTCGCGCGTGACCGTGGGCAGGGTCTTGGCCTGCTCGGCCAGGATCTTGCCGGCCTCGCCGACGCCGGACCAGAAGCCGCCGCCGCTGCGGTCCTCCTCCGGCTCGCGCTTGCGCGGCGGCATGGCCCAGATCGGCACGGTGCTGCCCTCCGGCGAATCGCTGGTGCCGCGGATCATCATGCGCATGGCGGCGATGCCGTCGACCAGCGCGTGGTGGATCTTGGAGTAGATGGCGATGCGGCCGTCTTCCAGTCCGTCGATCAGGTAGAACTCCCAGAGCGGCTTGGCACGGTCCAGGTGCGCGCTATGCAGCTGCGAGACCAGCGCCAGCAGTTCGCGGATGCGGCCCGGCGGCGGCAGCGACAGGTGGCGGAAATGCGCCTCGATGTCGAACTCCTCGTCCTCCACCCAGAAGGGTGCGCCGAGCTTGCGCTCCAGGCGCAGGTTGAACGGCGGATGGGCGGTGGCGTGGCCGCGGATGAACTCGGCCAGCTTCTGCGTGTAGTCGGGGCCGGCGTCCTTCGGCGGCCGGGCGAGCTGCAGGCCGCCGACGTGCATCGGCTGGTTGCGCCGCTCCAGCAGCAGGAACATCTGGTCTTGGGGGCTCAGGGGCTTCATGACGCTATTCTCTCCCTCTGCTTAGAAACTGCCGCTGTGGGTGCCGGCCGCCAGGGCCTTGGCACGGCCGTCGCTGAGCGTCAGCGTGACCGGTACATCGGTGGTGATCTGGTACTGCACGGCCTTGCCGCGCAGGCAACTCCCGGCGGCGTCGATGCGCAGCGAGCGCACGTTGGCCAGCGTGCCGCTGAGCTTGCCCTCGGCGGCCGGCACCGTGGGGTTGTCGAGCCTGCGGCGCAGGGTGGCGGTCCAGGGCACGGGATCGATGCCGGCATCCAGCCCGGTCTGGTACAGGGGCTGGGCGATGCCGCAGCCCAGGCTGGTGAGATCCACCAGGCTCGGGCCCTCGGCTTCCGCGACGATCTGCGACACCCAGTAGGCGCTGTCATGGCGGATGGCGTATTCCGGCGCGTCGAGCTTCGCGTCGGTCTTGTAGGTGACGCGCGCCGGGTTCCTCACGCGCTTGAGGCCCGCGACATAGGCGGCTTCCTTGCGCCAGTCGTTGAAGATCAGGTAGCTCAGGTGCTCCGCCACCGGATGCAGGAAGAACTGGTAGGGAATCTCCTCCTCGCCCATGCGCACGCCCATGGCCAGCGAGGACGTGACGTGCACCAGCTCGTCGGCGCCGGAGTAGAGGCTGGCGATGGGGAGGTGCCGCAGGTTGCCGACGTAGTCGATGATGTTGACGTCGCCGCCCACCGCTCCGCCGGCCGACAGGGGCGGGATCGAAGCCCCCAGGGTCTGGCTCAGCGCCGTGATCGCGGGCGGCAAGGGGTTTCCGGGGATCGGCAGGTTGAAGAGGTCGCCGGTGAAACCCACCCAGTTCACTGCACCGGCGAACAGGTCCGGGTACAGCGCGGCGAAGCGCAGCGTGCCGAAGCCGCCCATGGAGTAGCCGCTGACCAGGATCTGCTCGTCGTCCACCGGGTAGTTCGCGCGGATGTCGGCCAGCGTGTCGAGCACGTCGCGCTCGGAGATGCCGCTGAAGAAGCCGTGCGGGCCGCGGCCCAGCGGCGCGATGATGATGCGGTTGGGCTCCTCGCCGAAGCGCTGCTGGAAGCTGGCCTGGTTGACCTGGCTGCCGTGGTTCGCCTCGCAACCATGCATCAGCAGCTGCGCCGCGTGCGGGCCGGGCTTGGCGGGAATGTAGACGCCGTAGGGCTGGTACTTGCCCAGGTAGTTGAAGCGCTGCTCGCAGGGCAGCTGCGTGGCGCCATGCACGCCCGGCACGCCGACGATGTCCACGCCCTCGCCCGGCGGCAGCGTGTACTGCGAGGTGTAGACGCGCTGCTGGAAGCCGGTGACCTTCGCTGCCGCGCGGGTGGCGCCGCCGCGCAGGTCCGCCACGCTCACCACCTCGCCGAAGTCCGAGATATCGCCCTCGCGCAGCGCTACCGACTGGCGGTCCTCCCACCAGTTGCCGCTGGCCGGCAAGACCTGGTTGACCAGGCCGTCGGCCTTGGCTTCCTCATGCGGCCCGCGGAAGGCGACGTTCATGACCTTGCCGTCCTTCTGCGCCACCACGGCCTGCACGCGCCAAGTGCTGCCCGGCGGCAGCGGCAGCCGGCCGACGATGCGGTTGGTGTCGGGGTTGCCCTCGGCGAACCTGGCCATCATCTCCCAGCCGCGGCTCTCGATGCCCAGCCCCTCCCAGGCGCCGCCGCCGGTGGACGCATCGTTGTCGGTATCGATGGCCAGCGCCGCGATGGCGTCGTCGGCGTGGTAGAGCGTGTTGAGCTCGAAGTCCGCCACCAGCTCGTTGCCCTGGATCGACAGGCTCAGCGAGACCAGGTCGGCCGTGTTGTCCAGGCCTGCCGGGTAGCGTACGTCGCCTGCGGTGGGAGACAGCAGTCCGGGCGTGGTGGCCAGCGGCGAGCCCAGGGCTCCGGCGCGGGTCAGCGCATTGAGCACGGCCGGCGACAGGGAGACGATGCCGGCGTCCGCTCCGTAGTCGTCGTAGACGTAGTCGCGGTAGATCAGCTGGCCGCGGCACAGCTCGGTGGTGCCGGCGACCCAGGAGCTGCGCTCGCAGGACCGGCTGCCGGGAGTGACACCACCCGCGGCGGGGACGGAACTGCTGCCGTGACAGCCTGCCAGGAAGGCGGCCGCCAGCAGCGCGGGGGCGTATCGGCGCATGCTCTCTCCTCGTCGCCGCGTGGGTCCGCGGCCTGTTGTGGTTCTGCCGGGTCTCGTGGGGCCCGATTGACCCTAGTGTTGGGCAGAACCGGGGCAGCGGCAAGGCCCTGGGCTAACATGCGCCCCCATGACCTCCAGCCACTCCACCGCCGCCGTCAGCTACCTGCAGGCGCTGTTCGACCATCTGCGCCTGCGCGGGGTGGCGGCGGCCGAGGTGCTGGAAGACGCGCAGATCGACCTGGCCGACCGCGACGCCCGGGTGGCCGAATCCCTGGCAGCCGGTTGCTTCAACCGTGCCGCGGCGCGGCTGGGGGACGAGGACATCGGCATCCACGTGGGCGAGCAGATCCGCCCGGGACATTACGGCGTGGTGGGCTACGTCGGCATGGCCTGCTCCACGCTGGGCGAAGCCATGCTGTGCCTGCAGCGCTACCAGGCGATGGTGGTGGACGCAGGCGCCCGGCCCATCGAACTGCGCGGCCAGGAGGTACTGCTGAGCTGGCGCCCGGACGACCAGAGCCACTATTACCGGCACATGGCGGAGTTCAACCTCGCCGCCCTGGTGACCTTCATCCGCTGGATCACCGGCCAGCCGCTGGCGCCGCTGCGCATCGAGTTCCCCTACCCCGCGCCGGCGCGCCTGGACGAGCAGCAGAGGGTGTTCAGCTGCCCGCTGCGCTTCGACACGGACTGCTACCGCCTGGCGGTGCCGCTGGCCTGGAACGAGCTGCCCCTGATCCAGCCCGATCCGGCGATGCGCCAGCTGATGGACCGGCTGGCGGAGAAGCAGCTGCTGACGCTGCAGCGCCAGGACGACGACCTGGTGGCGCAGGCGCGGCGCCTGCTGGCGCAGAAGCTGTCGGAAGGAGAGGCCAGCCTGGACCGCATCGCCGCCGCCATGAATGTGTCGCCGCGCAGCCTGCAGCGGCGACTGCAGGACCAGTCCAGCAGCTTCAGCCAGTTGCTGGACGAGGTGCGCCGCGAACTCGCGGGCCGCTACCTGGAGGACCCGGCGCTGGACCTGACCGACCTGGCCTTCCTGCTGGGCTACTCGGAGCAGAGCGCCTTCACCCGCGCCTTCAAGCGCTGGCACGGGCGGGCGCCAGCGGAAGTACGGGCGCAGCGGCGGGCGGCGGCGCGATAGGTTTCCTGCAGGAGCCAGCTTGCTGGCGACAACCCGCATGTCGCCAGCAAGCTGGCTCCTGCAGGCTCACACCCGACGCGGCCTGCGGTGCTCCCGATACGTCTTGCGCACCCAATCGAACCCCGGATGGTCGTCCCAGCGCACGGCGCGCATGCGCACGGTGCGGCGGTAGGCCGGCGCGCCGAACACCGGGTGCTCCTCCGGGCAGGCCAGCGGCGAGAGCAGGGCGCAGGCGGTGATGTCGGCCACGCTCAGGCGCTCGCCCGCCAGGTAGGGCCTGCCGTCGCGGGTGCGCTCGGCGATCAGGGCCGCCGCCTCGTCGATCTTCGCCGCCGCCTTGCGCAGCGTGGCCGGCGACAGTTGCAGCAGGCGCGAGAAGCCGCGTCGCACCAGGGGGTAGGCCAGCGACAGCGCACGGCGCTGCAGCGGCGTGGCGTCCTGGGTCCACAGCGGCAGCGTGGCGGCCTTGTCGTCCAGGGTTTCGGCGAACAGCTGGCGGATGACGTGCACGCCGACGCGGTCGAAGCGCGCTTCCAGCTCCATCACCTCGGAGCGCAGGGCGGGGTCCGCGGGAATCAGCGCGAACGGCGCGTGGCGCCGCTCCAGCCATTCCAGGATGCGGGTGCTGTCCTGGATCACTTCGCCGCCGGCCAGCAGCACCGGCACCGAACTGGCCCGCCGGGTCAGGGCCAGCACGCGGGGAATGTGCAGGAAGGGCACCAGGCGCTGTTCCCGGTAGGGCAGGCCGGCCTGGTCCAGCGTCCAGCGGATCTTTTCGCTGAAGTGCGAGACCGAGAAGCTCAGCAGCGTCGGCGGGATGTCGTTCATCGGGCGTTCCGTTGGGGTCGTGCATGGTGCCTGCCCGGCGGCCCCGGCGGAAGGACCCGACTTGGAGCCGGCCCCCGCCTCAAGCATGCTATGCGCCTCACGGACGCCAACCAGAACGACATGAAACGCCGCGACCTGCTCAAATCCGCCACCGCCCTCGCCGCCTGGGGCATCCCGCCCGCGCTGCTGCTGCAGCCCGGGGCCTCCCTGGCCGACGAGGCCCAGCCCTTCGACCTGGCCTGGCTCAAGGGCCAGGCCCGCGCCCTGGCGGGCCAGCCCTATGTCTCCCATAAGGGCGAAGTCCCCAAGTCGCTGAAGGACATCAACTGGGACGACTACCAGGCGATCCAGTTCAGGGCCGAGAAGTCGCTGTGGCGCAAGGAGAACCTGCCCTTCCAGGCGCGCCTGTTCCACCTGGGCCTGTTCTTCCAGACGCCCGTGCACATGCACGAGGTGGTGGACGGCAAGGCCCGCGAGATCAAGTACGACGGCAGCCTGTTCAAGTACACCGGCAAGCAGCGCCTGGGCCGCCTGCCTTCGGACCTGGGCTATGCCGGCTTCCGCCTGCTGTTCCAGACCAACTTCGAGCTGGACATCTCGGCCTTCCTCGGCGCCAGCTACTTCCGCGCCGTGGGCGAGGAGAAGCAGTACGGCCTGTCGGCGCGCGGCCTGGCGATCGACACCGGCCTGCCGCGCCCGGAGGAGTTCCCGATGTTCACGGCCTTCTGGCTGGAGCGGCCGCGCAAGGAGTCGAACAAGGTCACGGTCTACGCGCTGCTGGATTCGCCCAGCACCACCGGCGCCTATGTCTTCGACATCACCCCGGGCCGCAACCTGGTGATGGACGTGGACGTGGCGCTGTACCCTCGCAAGCCGATCGAGCGCCTGGGCATCGCGCCGCTGACCAGCATGTACCAGTACGGCGAGAACGACCGCCGCATGGCCTGGGACTGGCGCCCGGAGATCCACGACACCGACGGCCTGGCGCTGTGGACCGGCTCCGGCGAGTGGCTGTGGCGCCCGCTGGTGAACCCCACCGGCGTGCGCGTGAACTCCTACTTCGACAACAACCCGCGCGGCTTCGGCCTGCTGCAGCGCGACCGCAACTTCGACCACTACCAGGACGACGGCGTGTTCTACGACCGCCGCCCGAGCCTCTGGGTGGAGCCCCGCAGCCAGTGGGGCAAGGGCGCGGTGCAGCTGGTGGAAATCCCCACCGTGGACGAGACCTTCGACAACATCGTGGCGTTCTGGAACCCGGAGGAGAAGGTGCAGCCGGGCAAGGAATACCTGCTGTCCTACCGCCTGCACTGGGGCGGCATCCCGCCGGTGACCCCACCGCTGGCCACGGTGCAGGCCACCCGCACCGGCCTGGGCGGCGTGGTGGGCCAGAAGCGCAAGTACTTCTCCTGGCGCTTCGCCGTGGACTTCTCCGGCGGCGCCCTGGGCATGCTGGAGAACGGCGCCAAGGTGGAAGCCGTGATCAGCGCCTCGCGCGGCAAGGTGGAGATCACCTCGGCGCGCCCGCTGGCGGCCATCAAGGGCTACCGCGCGATGTTCGACCTGGTGCCGGACGACAGCACCGAGCCGATCAACCTGCGCCTGTACCTGAAGCTGGGCAACCAGACCCTGACCGAGACCTGGATCTACCAGTACACGCCGCCGCCGGTGGCGGAGCGGAAGATCTACTAGTTTCCAGGTGTGGGGAGCGGCTTCAGCCGCGATCCGCGGCAAAAAAGCCAAAAGATCGCGGCTGAAGCCGCTCCCGCAGGGAGACTGGCCGGGCGTCGGACGGTCCGATCCTCTAGAATCCGCCCCCCATGCTGACCTTCGCCAATGCCACGCTGCGCCGCGGTTCGCGCACGCTGCTCGAGAACCTGTCCTTCACCATCTACCCCGGCCAGCGCGTCGGGGTGGTCGGGCGCAACGGCACCGGCAAGTCGAGCCTGTTCTCGATGGTGCTGGGCCAGCTGCAGCCGGACCTGGGCGATGTCTCGATCCCGCGCAACATCACCATCGCCACCGTGGCGCAGGAAACCCCGGCGCTGCAGCAGTCGGCCCTGGACTTCGTGCTCGACGGCGACCGCGAGCTGCGCGCCACCGAGGCGGCGCTGACCCAGGCCGAGGAAGCCGAAGACCTCGACAAGCTGGCCAGCCTGCACGACCGCATGGCCGCCATCGGCGGCTACGCCGCACCGGCGCGCGCGGCCAAGCTGCTCGACGGCCTGGGCTTCTCCACCGCCGAGCAGTCGCGCGCGGTGGCGGATTTCTCGGGCGGATGGCGCATGCGCCTGAACCTGGGGCGCGCGCTGATGTGCCGCTCCGACCTGATGATGCTCGACGAGCCCACCAACCACCTCGACCTCGACGCGGTGCTGTGGCTGCAGGACTGGCTCTCCACCTACCCCGGCACGCTGCTGTCGGTCTCGCATGACCGCGAATTCCTCGATGCGGCCACCACCCACACCCTGCACCTGCAGGGCGGCACGGCGACGCTGTACAGCGGCAACTACTCGCAGTTCGAACGCATCCGCGCCGAGCGCCTGGCGCAGCAGCAGAGCGTGCACGAGCAGCAGAAGCGCCAGATCGCGCACCTGCAGTCCTTCGTGGACCGATTCAAGGCCGGCACCAAGGCGCGCCAGGCCCAGGCGCGCGTGAAGATGATCGAGCGCATCCAGGTCACCTCCGCGGTGGTGGCGGACCCGGAGTTCCAGTTCAGCTTCCCCAAGCCGGAGCGCCTGCCCTCGCCGCTGATCCACTGCGACAAGGTGGCGGTGGGCTACGGCGAGCGCACGGTGCTGAGCGGCATCCGCGTCGGCCTGGAGCCGGGCGACCGCATCGGCCTGCTGGGCCCCAACGGCGCCGGCAAGTCCACCTTCGTGCGCCTGCTGGCCGGCGAGCTGGAAGCCCGCGCCGGCGCCCTCACCCGCTCGCCCTACCTGCGCGTGGGCTACTTCGCCCAGCACCAGGTGGAACACCTGGACCTCAAGGCCTCGCCGATCCTGCACCTGCAGCGCATGGCGCCGCGGGCCAGGGAACAGGACCTGCGCGACTTCCTGGGCAGCTTCAATTTCCGCGGCGACCGCGCCTTCGAGGCGATCGAGCCGTTCTCCGGCGGCGAGAAGGCGCGCCTGGCCCTGGCCCTGGTGGTCTACGGCAAGCCCAACCTGCTGCTGCTCGACGAGCCGACCAACCACCTGGACCTGGACATGCGCCAGGCCCTGGAGATGGCGCTGCAGGACTTCGCCGGCAGCGTGGTGCTGGTCTCGCACGACCGCCACCTGATCGCGGCGACCTGCGACGAGTTGTGGCGGGTCTCCGACGGCGAGGTGGCGGTCTTCGACGGCGACCTGGACGACTACGCGCGCTGGCTGGCGCAGCGCCGCAGCGGCCAGGGCACCGGCAAGCCGGCCAAGGTGGCCAAGGCCACGGCGGAAGCGGCGATCCCGATGGCGCCCAAGCGCCGGCCCGAGGAACAGCGCGCGGCGGAGAAGCCCTTCCGCGAGGCGATCCGCACGCTGGACGCGAAGATGGCCAAGCTGCAGCAGCGCCTCAAGGCGCTGGAGGGCGAGCTGGCCGACCCGGGCCTCTACGAGGCCGGCCAGCGCGGCAAGCTGCAGAAGCTGACGCAGGAACAGACCGAGAAGCGCGCCGAACTGGAGAGCTGCGAGGAGCAGTGGCTGGCGGCGTCGGAAGAGCTGGAGAAGCTGCAGCAATATTGAGGCACGCGGCGCCTTCATCCCTGTAGGAGCGGCCGTTGGCCGCGAAGATCGTGGACGTCCGAGACGTCCATCGCGGCCAGCGGCCGCTCCTACGGGGTCGCGCCGGCTTCCGCCTTGCCCCGCCGCGCCCGCACCCTCGCGACCACCCGCTTCAGGGGCTCCGCCACGCGCCGCCGCGGGCTGCGCACCGCCGGCTTGCGCGCCTGGCTGGCCGCCTTGCGGCGCGGGGCCGGCTTCCGCTGCGGCTCCCACTTGAGGATGCGGATCTCGCCCTGGAAGTCTTCGGCCAGGGCCGTGCAACTTTCCACCCAGTCGCCGCAGTTGTAGCTGATGACGCCGTTGCGGATGTAGCGCACCTCGGCGTGATGGGTATGGCCGGTGACGACGCCGTTCAGGCCCTCGCGGCGGGCGCGGGTCAGCATCTTCTCGTCCACGCCGGACAGCCACTGGGTCAGCGACTTGGCCTGGTTCTTCACCAGGGCCGACCACTTGGGCATGGGCTCCGCCACGTCGTTCCAGCGCTGCCAGGCCACGTCCGCACGCATCAGCAGGGTATAGGCCAGGTCGGAGGCATGCGCCAGCAGCGGCATGCCGCTGACCACCTCGTCGAAGACATCGCCGTGGATCACCAGCAGGCGGCGGCCGTCGGCGGTGGTATGCACCGCTTCGTTGGCCAGCCGGATGCGGCCCAGGCGCAGCTGCTTGCGCACGAACTGGCGCAGGAAGTCGTCATGGTTGCCGGCGATGTAGTGGACCTTGGTGCCGCGCCGCGCCTTGGCGATCACCGCGTGCAGCACGCGGCTGTGGTCGGGCGGCCAATAGAAGCGGCTGCGCAGCTTCCAGCCGTCGAAGATGTCGCCGACCAGGTAGAGGTTCTCGCATTCATTCTGCCGGAGGAATTCGACCAGGGCGTGCGCCTTGCAACCCTCCGAGCCCAGATGGACGTCGGAAATCCACAGCGTGCGGTGCCTGCGCACCGAAGGCTTCTTCCTGCTCATGTCGACTCCTGCGAGCCTGCAGGAGTCACCAATGGCTCCCGAGGCAATATTCACTTCGCAAGAAGCAGACCAGCCGCCCCCGGTGGAGTTCAGCCGACTGTGCGGTCCGACACGTAGGGGTTGGAGCGCCGCTCGGCACCGAAGCTCGACATGGGTCCGTGGCCCGGCACGAAGCGGGTGTCGTCGCCCAGCGGGAACAGCCGCTCGCGGATCGCGCGGATCAGGTCGGCATGGTTGCCGCGGGGGAAGTCGGTGCGGCCGATGGAGCCCTGGAACAGCACGTCGCCGACGAAGGCCAGCTTCGAGGGAGCATGGTGGAACACCACGTGCCCGGGGGTATGACCCGGGCAGTGCAGCACGTCCAGGCTCAGGCTGCCCAGGGTGACGGTATCGCCCTGCTCCAGCCAGCGGGTCGGCGTGAAGGCCCGGGCCGGCGGGAACCCGTAGGCGGCGGCGTCCTGGGGCAGGCGCTGGATCCAGAAATCGTCCTCGCGCTGCGGGCCTTCGATCGGCAGGCCCAGGCGGTCGGCCAGGTCCTGCACGCCGCTGGCATGGTCCAGGTGGCCGTGGGTGACCAGCAGCTTTTCCAGCGTGACGCCGTGATGGGCAGCACGGGCCAGCAGATGCTCGATGTCGCCGCCGGCATCCACCAGGGCACCCTTCATGGTTTCGGTGTCCCAGATCAGCGAGCAGTTCTGCTCGAAGGCGGTGACCGGGATGATCTCGACGCGCAGGCTCATGCGGGCGGGCTCAGAGGTGCAGGCCGCACTCGGTCTTGGGCTTGCCCTGCCAGCGGCCGGCGCGGCCTTCGCCCGGCACGGTGCAGTGCGAGCAGCCGATGGAGGAATAGCCCTTGTCCACCAGCGGGTGCAGCTGCAGGGCATGCTCGCGGATGTATTCGTCGCGCTGCTCGCGGGTGACGTCGATCATCGGGTTGAACTTGACGATGCCGCGGCGCTCCTCGAACACCGGCAGCGTCGCGCGGTGGTCGGTCTGCCAGCGCATCAGGCTGGACACCCAGATATGGTACGCGGGCTTTGCGCTTTCCAGCGGCTCCACCTTGTTGACCGAGCAGCAGAAGTCCGGGTCTCGCGACCAGGTCTTCTCGCTCACGGTGAACTGGTGCTTCCAGTCCTCGGCCTTCAGGTCGAAGACCTCCAGGCCGAACTCGGCGATCAGGAAGTCCTTGTAGGCCAGGGTCTCCGGGAAGTGGAACCCGGTGTCGATGAAGGCCACCTTCTGGCTCGGACGGATGCGCGAGATGATGTGCAGGAAGTGCGCCGAGGTGGCGGCGAAGGAGGAGGTGACCAGCACCTTGTCCTCCGGGAAGTCGCGGTACAGCTCGCGCAGGCGGTGCTCGAAATCCAGCGGCGCGTACTTCTCGTTCAGCGCGGCGATCCGCTCGGCGCTGAGGCCGGCGCTGTTGGCGGGGGTGGGTACGGCTTCTGCGATCGACACGAAACTTTCCTTGCGGACGGCTGGGAAACCCCGAAACGGGGCGCCAATTCTAAGGCTTTTGTCTATCCCAGGCCTCTTATGGGCAGAAAAGCTCTAAGGAAATCAGCCTTTCCGCCCCTTTCCGCCCGGGGCCGCCGTGGCTTCCGGCTCGGGGAAGCTGCCATCCAGGTATAGCCAGCGGCCGCCCACGCGCTCGAAGCGGCTCAGCTCCCGCAGGCGCTGTGCGCTGCCGCCGCCGATGCGGTAGCGGGCCACGAACTCCACCTCGGCATGGTCGGCATCCTGCGGCAGGTGACGCAGCACCTTGAGCCCCAGCCAGGCGGTACGCGGCTGCTCCGGGCCCAGGTCCAGGGCCTGCGGCCGGGTGGAGGGGTGCCAGGTATCGAGCAGGTAGCCCTCCAGGCCGGAGAAATAGGCGCTGTAGCGCGAGCGCATCAGGGCTTCCGCCGTGGGCGGCAGGGACGCTCCCAGGTGGAAGGGCTCGCAGCAGGCGGCGTAGGCCGCGCCGGAGCCGCAGGGGCAGGTCGGCCCCGCGGCCTGGTTGGAGACAGGTCGGGTCATCTGCGGATTGTGCTGCACCGCTCCCTCCCCTGCATCTCAGTGCGCGCTGCCCGCCTTGGTCCCGTTGCCGGCGCCCAGCGGTGCTCCCTCGGCCTCGAAGCGCAGGGGCCGCTCCATGACCAGCGACTGGCGCGGCAGGCCGAAGACGACCTCCGCGCTCTTCAGCGCGCGCATGATCTCCAGGTTCACCGCCTGCTGGATGTCCATGTACAGGTTGTAGTCCGGATCCGTGACCCAGTAGACCGTTTCGAATACCAGCGAGTATTCGCCGAACTTCTGGAAATGGGCCCGCTCGAAGCGGACCTTGGGCTGCCCCTCGATGATGCGGCGGATCGTCGGCGGAATCCGCTCGATCTGCTCCGGGGACGTGTCGTAGGACACCCCGAAGCTGAAGACCACGCGGCGCTCCACCATGCGCTTGTAGTTGCGCAGGCGGGTCTTGAGCAGATCGCTGTTGGAGAAGACGATCTGCTCGCCATCCAGGCTGCGGATGCGCGTGGTCTTCAGGCCCACGTTTTCCACCGTGCCCATGTAGTTGTCCACGATGATGAAGTCGCCGATCACGAAAGGCTTGTCGACGACGATGGACAGCGACGCGAAGAGATCGCCCAGGATGTTCTGGACGGCCAGTGCCACGGCTACGCCGCCGATGCCCAGGCCCGCGACCAGGGCCGTGATGTTGATGCCGAAGTTGTCCAGCACCAGCAGCAGGATCACCGTCCACAGCACCATCTGCGCCAGGAAGCCGATCGCGGAAAGGCTGGTGGCGGCGCTGGCATTGGAGGCCAGGGCCTTGGCGCGCGAGCGGTCCATCCAGAAGCGGAGTGCCGCCCCGGCCCAGAACCCCAGCTGCAGGAAGAAGGCCGCCGCCGTGACCATCTTCAGCACACCGCCGTGCCGGTCCGGCAGCGTCAGGTAATGGCTGCCGATGGACAGCGCGAAGATCACCACCAGCCAGAGCCGGGTAGCGCGCAGCGCCGCGACCATGGCGTCGTCGATTTGCGTGCGCGAGCGCAGCGCCTGGGCTTCCAGCCGGCGAAGCAGGATCGGCTTCACCAGATAGACCGTCAGGGCCACGGCCGCCGACAGGCCCAGCGCGACCAGCCAATCCTTGGGGGTGCCGCCGTAGACGGCAGCCTCGAGCCATTGCGGGTCCATCCTTGAACTCCTTGATTCCCGGCGCCTTCCTGGCACCGACACTGCCTTTTGGAGTCCGCGGCGCGGCGATCCGTTCCCTGGCCTGAGAACGTACATACGTTCGTTATAATCAGGCCCGGAGGTTCATCATGAAACTGAAGATCACCACCGTGGGCAATTCCGCCGGCGTCGTCCTGCCCAAGGAATTGCTGGCCCGGCTGCGCCTGGACAAGGGCGACACGCTCTACGTCACCGAACTGCCGGATGGCGTGAAGCTGCAGGCCTATGATCCCGCGTTTGCGGCACAGATGGATGTGGCGGAACGCATCATGCGGGAGGACCGCGACCTGCTGCGGCGCCTGGCGGACAGCTGATGATCGCCTGGATCGAACGCGCGCTGGCCTTGGCGATCCATGACCGCCAACTCGCCGAGCATGGGGGCGTGCCCGGCGTGCGCGACGAAAACCTTCTGGCCTGCGCCCTCGCCGGCTCGCAGCAGCTGCATCACTCTGGCGATCCGCCCCCCGATCTCGCCGACCTTGCGGCGACGCTGGCCTATGCCATGGCGCGCAATCACCCCTTCGTGGATGGCAACAGGCGGACAGCCTATATCGTCTCCCGCGTTTTCCTGGCGCTCAACGGCGTGGAGCTGATCGCCTCGGCCGAAGAGAAGTACCTGTCGGTCCTCGCACTGGCCGAAGGACGGATGCCGCCGGGGGAACACGCCGCATGGCTGCGGCGGAACAGCCGCCGCGACGGACCGGAGCAGGTGCAGGTGCAGGTGCAGGAAACCGCACCCCGCTGCAAGGCCACGACCTGAGCATGCAGCTCCACCAGATCAACATCCAGTACGACATGGCGCAGGACCGCCTGCTGCTGCGCGTCAGCACGCGCGACCGGCAGGAATACCGCCTGTGGCTGACGCGGCGCTTCACGGCGCTGTGGTGGCCGGCGCTGTTCGAGGTGCTGGGACACAACGAGGCCGTGCGCCGCCAGGGCGACCCGGAGCTGCAGAAGGCCGTGCTGGAGTTCCAGCACCAGACCGCGCTGCAGGGCACCGATTTCCGCCAGCGCTTCGACGCCGAGGAACTGGCGCAGGGCATGGCGCCGCTGCTGGTGCACAAGGTGCAGATGCGGCGCGACGGCGAGGAGCACTACCTGCTGGTGTTCTCGCCGCAGGAGGGCCCGGGCCTGGAGGTACGCCTGCCCGAGAGGATCATGCACGCGCTGGCGCGGTTGCTGACCGAGGGCGTGAAGCAGGCGGACTGGGGCATCGCCGCACCCGCCGCCGCACAGCCGGACCTGCCGCCCGCCGCGGAGCGCCGGCTCAACTGAGCTGCCAGACCCGGCAGCGGTTGTTGGCCGGCATGGCGTGATCCTGCAGCAGTCTCAGCCCGCCCTGCGCCGCCAGCTCATCCACCGCCTCGGCATCGCGGATGCCGCGCCGCGGGTCGGCGTGCTTCAAGGCCGTGTCGAAGTCGGCGTTGCTCGGGCTGGTGAAGCGGCCGCCGTAGTTGAAGGGGCCGTAGATCGCCAGCTTCGCACCCGGCACCATCACCTCCGGCAGGCGGCGGAACATCTCGCGCACCTCCTCCCAGCCCATGATGTGCAGGGTGTTGGCACTGAACACGGCGTCGTATTCCCGCCCTGGCCAGTCGGCCTGGTTGACGTCCAGCACCAGCGGCGGCGGCGTGTTGGGCAGCGCCGCATCCTCCAGCCACAGGCGGATGCCGTGCAGGTTCTCCTCGCGGTCCGCGCTCTGCCAGACCAGCGGCAGCGCGGCGGCGAAATGCACGGCGTGCTGCCCGGTACCGCTGCCGATCTCCAGCACGCGGCGGCGGTCGCCGAAATGCTCGCGCAGCACCGCGAGGATCGGCTCGCGGTTGCGCTCGCAGGAGGCGGAGTAGGGTTTGTTCATGGGACCTGCCGGTCCCACCGCGGCCGCAGCGGCACTGGCAGGTCCTCCTACACCAGCAGCGCGGCGATGCCGCGCCACAGGCACAGCAGGCCCGTGACCAGCAGCAGCAGGAAGGTCAGCGCCGTGCCCCAGAAGCGGCCGAACTTCCACTTCTGCGTGTAGGACAGCGCGATGCCGTGCAGCAGGCGCGCCAGCAGCAGCGTGGCGCCGAGCAGGTGCAGCAGCCAGGGCGGCGTGGCGCCGCCGGTTTCCAGCATCGCCAGCAGCAGCAGGATCAGCGGCACGTACTCGGCGAAGTTGCCGTGCCCGCGGATGCGGCGCAGCAGTTCCTGGTCGCCGCCGTCGCCCAGGCTCACGCCATGGCCGCGCTGCTGCACGACCCGATAGCTGAGCGCCAGGAACAGGATCGCCAGCGCGCCGGCGTAGAGCGGTGTGATGGTCAGCATGGTCTCCCCTTCGTTGGATGCGCCTAGGCTAGCGCATTGCCGGGTTTATTTTTATTTATGAATAGTTATATGCAATTTAATATAAAATCAAACATCGCCGATATAGGTTCCAACGCCGCGCGCCGTGGCGATCAGCGGATCGTCCGGCTGCAGCAGCCGCGAACCCACGGTGACGGCCGACAGCGGCACGTCCACCACCCCGCGATCCTGCCAGGCCACCATGCGCGAGAAGCGCCGCTCGGCGACCAGCCTCACCGCATGCACGCCGAAGGCCGAGGCCAGCAGGCGGTCGCGCGGCGAAGGCGTGCCGCCGCGCTGCAGGTGCCCGAGCACGGTGACGCGGGTCTCCGCGCCCAGGCGGCGGCTGATCTCGCGCTCCAGGTAGTAGCCGACACCGCCATAGCGCAGCTGCTCGCCCGGCAGGCTGATCGACACCGGCTTGCCTTCCTCGGTCTTCACGCCCTCGGCCACCACCAGCAAGGCATGCGAGCGCCCCTGCGACAGCACGCGGCGCAGGTGCGCCACCAGGCCGTCGAGGGTATAGGGCAACTCGGGCACCAGGATCACGTCGGCCCCGCCGGCGATGCCGCCGTTGAGTGCGATGTGGCCGGCATCCCGCCCCATGGTTTCCAGGATCATCACCCGGTGGTGGCTGGCTGCAGTGGGCTGCAGGCGGTCCAGCGCATCGGTGACGACGTTGATCGCGGAAGCGAAGCCCACGGCGTACTCGGTGCCATGCACATCGTTGTCGATGGTCTTGGGCACGCCGACCATGCCGATGCCGGCCTGCTCGCAGAGCCGGCTGAGGATGCGCATGGAACCGTCGCCGCCGATGACCACCAGCGCATCCAGCCCCAGTTCGCGCACCCCGGCCGCAAAGTCCCCGGAGCGGTCGCGGAAGCTGCCGTCCGGCTGCGGGAAGCGGAAGGGATCGCCCTTGTTGGTGGTGCCCAGGAAGGTGCCGCCCTCGCGCAGCAGGCCTTCGTCGAACGAATCCGCGTGCAGCTCGCGGTAGCGCGGCGGTTTCTCCATCAGGCCCAGGGAGCCGTCGAGGACGCCCAGCACGCGCCAGCCGCAGACCCGGTTGGCGTGATAGGTCACGGCACGGATCACCGCGTTGAGGCCGGCGCAGTCGCCGCCGCTGGTCAATACACCGAGGGTCTTGATGTCCTTCATGCGGACCTTCTTCAGCAAGCTTGCTGATGAGAGTAGCGCAGCTCCCGGATGGTTCGGGTCAAGGGGCGGCAAGCCGGCGTATACTCCCTGCCGGAATATGACCGACCTTGCCTGACCTGCTCCGCCCTCGCGGCGGAATGCGCTCTCCACCCGGCATCACGCATGCCGGACTTCTTGCGGCTGCCCGGTGCAGCCCCATACAGGTCAGGATTCCATGTCATCTCCCATGCTCTACGGCGCGCTGCGCCGCATCGGCTTTCCCATCCGCTACATCCCGCTGCTGCCCGGCGACGGCAGCACCCTGCCCGCGCGCGTGATCGCACGCCATCGCGACCGCTGCGAACTGCACGACGGCAGCCGGGTCTTCGACGCCCTCTTCAGTCCCGGGGAAGACCCCCTGGCGGGTGACTGGGCGCTCTGGAGCGCGTGCGGCGGCGAGCGCCGCATCGTCTCGCTGCTGCCGCGCCTCAACCTGATCCGCCGCGGCCGTGCCGACGGGGAGTCCCAGCCGCTGGTCGCCAATATCGATACCGCCCTGCTGGTCATGGGCCTGGACGGCAACTACAGGCCCAACCGCCTGGAACGCTTCCTGCTGCTGGCGCGTGCCTCCGAGACCACGCCTGTCGTGGTGCTGACCAAGGCCGACCTCTGCGGCGAGGCCGAGGCACGCATCGCCCAGGTGCGGCGCCTGTGCGGCGATGTCACCGCGGTGCTGCACGGCGATGCGCGCGACCCGCAATTGCGCGAAGCGCTGGGGCCCTGGTGCGGCGAGGGCCAGACGCTGGTGCTGCTGGGTTCCTCGGGCGTGGGCAAGTCCACGCTCTGCAACACGCTGCTGGGCGAGTCCGCGCAGGCGACCGGCGCGGTCAGCGCGGAGGGCGACCGCGGCCGTCACACCACGACGGCGCGGCGCCTGCTGTCCCTGCCCGACGGCGCCTGCATCATCGACACGCCGGGCCTGCGCGAACTGCGCCTGTCGGGCGACGAAACGCTGGGCGACGGCGCCTTCGAGGATATCGTGCGGCTGGCGGAGCACTGCCGCTACCGGGACTGCCGCCATGGCGGCGAGCCGGGGTGTGCGGTGCGCGGCCAGGTCGAGGAGGAACGCCTGGACAACTACCATAAGCTGGAGCGCGAGCTGGCGCACGCGCAGCAGAACGCATTGCAGAAGCGGGAGTCGAAGCAGGCGGACAAGGCGCTGCAGCGCGGCCTGCGGCGCTTCTATCGCGACCGTGATCGATAAACGCGGCGGGAAGGCGCCGCCTGCAGGGGCGAGTGGCCCTGCTTTTCCGGAACGAGGAGGATGCGACGCTCCGTGCAGGGTCGCAGGAACACCATGAGCATCAAGCAGGAAATCACCACCGGCCACGTGCCGGTGAAGATCTGGACCGAAGACATCGACGAGGCGTCCCGCCAGCAGCTGGCCAACATCGCCGGCCTGCCCTTCGTGCATCACCACGTGGCCGCGATGCCCGACGTGCACCTGGGGATCGGGGCGACGGTGGGCTCGGTGATCGCCACGCGCCAGGCCATCGTGCCGGCGGCCGTCGGCGTGGACATCGGCTGCGGCATGGCCGCGGTCCGCACCACGCTGACCGCCGAGGACCTGGACGGGAAGCGCCTCGACAACGTCTTCCGCCAGATCGGCCGCGACGTGCCGGTGGGCCGTGACCAGCACCGCGCGGACCGCGCGCCAGCCGAGGCGGCCGCGTCCTTCGGACCCGGGCTGCGGGCGATCCTGGAGAAGCATCCGAAGCTCGAGTCCCGCAAGGACCCGAACGGCTGGGTCTGCCAGCTGGGCAGCCTCGGCGGCGGCAACCACTTCATCGAGATCTGCCTGGACGAGGCCGGCCGCGTGTGGGTGATGCTGCACTCGGGCAGCCGCGGCGTCGGCAACCGCATCGGCACCTACTTCATCGAACGGGCCCGCGAGAAGGCACTGCGCATGGACCGCCAGCTGCCGGACCTGGACCTGGCCTGGCTCGACGAGGGTTCGCCGGACTTCGAGGACTACGTCGAAGCCGTGGGCTGGGCGCAGGACTACGCGCGCATGAACCGCGAAGTGATGCTGGGCCTGGTGCTGGCGGCGATGCGCCGCCACCTGCGCCCCTTCCAGGCCGTGGCCGAGGCGGTGAACTGCCACCACAACTACGTCTCGCGCGAGCATCACTACGAAGCCGATGTCTGGGTGACCCGCAAGGGCGCGATCCGCGCCGGCCGTGGCCAGCTGGGCATCATCCCGGGCAGCATGGGCGCCAAGAGCTACATCGTGCGCGGCAAGGGCAACCCCGAGAGCTTCGAATCCTGCTCGCACGGCGCCGGCCGCCGCATGAGCCGCACGCAGGCGCAGAAGCAGTACAGCACCTCGGACCTCGTACAGCAGACCGAGGGCGTGGTCTGCCGCAAGGACGTCGGCGTGGTCGACGAGATTCCGGCGGCGTACAAGGACATCGACCAGGTGATGGCCAACCAGACGGACCTGGTGGAAGTGGTGCACACGCTGAAGCAGGTGATGTGCGTGAAGGGGTGAAGAATGGCGGTGCTAACGCACCGCCATTCTCGTTGGATTCGACCCTTCCACGGCCCGCTCACCCCGAGTAGCCTCGTGAGCGCAGCGAGCGTGCGTATCGAGGGGCCTGCCCGAACCCTGATACGATCCGGCAATGCCCTTCTGGCTCTACATCCTTCACTGCGCCGACGGCTCGTACTACACCGGCCACACGGACAACCTTGAGCTGCGCATCGCCCAGCATGACGACGGAACGTTCAAGGGCTACACCGAGACGCGCAAGCCTGTGAAGCTAGTCTACAGCCAGGATTTTTCGAGCCGAAATGACGCACTGGCTGCGGAAATGCAAGTCAAGCGCTGGAGCCGTGCGAAGAAGGAAGCCCTGGTTCGTGGAGACCTGTCGGGATTGCAGGTCGCCGCGAGAAAGAGCTTCAGGAACATCGACCCACCGTTCTGAACGTGCCTCGATACGCACGCTCGCTACGCTCACGAGGCTACTCGGCATGAACGGTTCGGCTGGTGAATCCGGTCAGATTCCCACCTCATCCTTCGGCGTCCGCATCACCACCAGCCGCGAATCCTCCAGCGCCGCCGAGCGATGCACCGTCTCCGCCCGGTAGTCGGGATTGGCCACCATCTGCAGGAAGGCCTGCATCGACGGATAGCGCACCAGCAGTACCTCGTCCCAGCGTTCGTCCTCCGGCCCGATGAAGCGGCCGATGGCCTCGGCCAGGAACACCGGTTGGCCGCCGACGGCGCGCACGCGCTTCTCCGCCAGCAGCGAGTAGCGGCCGTAGGCCTCGCGCCCGCTGCAGGGTGCATGGCCAGAGCCTTGCGGGTAGGCCGCCTGCTCGCGGAAGCGCAGCAGGTTCAGCATCGTCACCGGCGTGTCCATCGGGATGCCGGTGGCGATGCGCTTGATGTCGGCGCCGCTGGGGTCGATCGTGCGGGTCATGAAGGAAGCTCCGGAGGAAGGGGATGGATGCGAAAAGGGCGGCACGCAGGCCGCCCTTTTCGCAGTGACGGTCAACGGGAATTCAGAGACCCTGGCGCGTGATTTCGGACGGATCCAGCAGCGGCAGCTGTACCGAGCCGCCCACCGTCAGCGCCGGCACCAGCAGGTCGCGCGACCAGGTCACCGGGAACTGCATGTGGAAGCCGTAGATCAGCAGCGCCAGTTCGTCGCCTTCGCCCAGGCGCTCGGCGATGCCGGTCATCTCGCCCGCATGCTCGCCGAAGCCGCGCACCGGCGTGAGCTGGTCGTCCACCAGGTCCCAGCGCGTGCTGCCGGCCTTGCGGTGGCCGATGCCCAGGAACAGGATCGGGTCGCAGGCGCCGATGCCCAGGGGCAGCGTGCACTCGTCCAGGCCCAGGCCGCCGGGCGCTGCAAGGTTCAGCGACATCGTCGGGATGCCGGCCAGCACGGCGCCGCCTGCCGGCGCGGTATACAGCGGCTGCGTCGCCAGCAGGGCCTCGCGGGCACCATTGCCGAGCACCGCGCCGACCACGCCCAGCGCCGAGTTGAACTGCGGGATGGAATCGTCGATCTCGAAGCTCGTGCCGCCGCGGCGCACCTTGCGCACGGTGATGGCATCGTCCGCGGCCAGGCTCAGGCAGATGTCCTTGCCGATCGGCATCGCCGCGTCCACCGCGCCGCGCTTGCCCTGCAGCTTCTCCTCGAACCAGGCGAACTGCATGTCGTCCAGCGCCAGCGAGCCGCAACTGCGGGCGCCGCCGGCATCCTGGAAGCCCGGCAGCGTCAGCGCGGCATAGAACGGATCCAGCGCCGCCTCCAGGTTGCTGCCCGGGGGAAGCGGCACGGTAGACACGCTCAGCGGCAGGATGTGGCCGCTCTCATGGGTGAGCAGGCGTACGTCGCCGCCGCGTGCCTTCAGGCACTCGTAGTTTTCCAGGCCGTTGTTGAAGTTGAACAGCGTGTCGCGGAAGCCCTGGGTGATCAGCGCGTCGATCTTGGCGAAGGGACGCGGCGCCACTTCCAGCGGATCGGGCTGGGCCAGCATGAAGCTCTGCGGGCCGGCCGGCTGGCCGTCGCAGAAGTAGGACACGCTGTGGTACTTGAAGAAGTTGTTGCCGCTCTCGGAGAAGCTGTTGCTGACCACCGCGCCGGTCAGGATCTCGAAGATGGCATTGTCCTGGCGGGTGCCGCCGCGCTCCAGGATGTCGAGCAGGCTGTTGAGCAGGACCAGCGGGTCCGGCGCGCCGCCACCCAGCAGCGTGCCCAGCAAGGGCAGCTCCGGCGCGGAGGTCAGCAGCAGGCCCCAGCCCGACTTCACCACGTTGTTGGGATTCAGCGAGTAGACCAGGTCATGCGGCGTGATGTCCGGGGCGATCACGCGCAGGCGCTGCTCCGGATCGGTGCCGGCCAGCAGGAACTGGTACATGCCGCCGTAGGAGCCGCCGTAGCTGCCCACCACCATGCGGCCATCGCCATGGCGGCGCAGGCCCTCGAGGTCCTCGGCCCAGTCGAGGATGCCGACCAGGTCCTGCCCCTCGAAGTCGGGCGACATCACGCGCACCTTGCCGCTGGACTCGCCGTTGCCGCGCTCGTCGATGGAGATGACGTAGTAGCCGGCGTCGCGCAGGCGCTGCTGGAAGCCGCTGGGCTCGATGTTGCGGCTGCCGCCATAGCCATGTCCCTGCAGCACCAGGGGGTAGGTCCTGCCCTTCTCCAGCTGCGTCGGCTCCATCACCTGGATCACCATGGTGTCGCCGGTCTTCTCCACCGGGACCTCCTGGCGGTAGACCTCGCCGGCACGGCTCTCGACCACCGGGTTCGTCGTCAGTCCGCCGCCGCCGCCGCTGCCGGCCACCTCGTCGCTGGACCCGCAGGCCGACAGGAACAGGATCGCCGCCCCAACCAGGGCTCCTCGCATCGCTTTCATATGAGTCCTCTCCTCAGAGGGACGGCTCGGCCCGGGGGGCGGCCGTTCTGCTTGTGAATATCCGCTGACGGGTATACGCGGCAGACAGGGCCTTGTCCATGGCCGAACCGGGCGAAAGCGGGGGTAGGGTATGGATTTCCCTGACCGGCGCTGGCCCCGGCGGGCCATAATCCGCGCACCAACCAGGCAAGGACGTCGGATGTACAAGTCGCTCAGAGCCCAGACCCTCCACTACTTCGCCCGTCCGCACGAGGGCATGCCGGACGGCCCGGTGGATTCACCGGCGGGCTGGCGCGGCGCCACCCTGCGCGAGCGCAGCGACTGGCAGTACCGCCTGGACCCGGCCGACGTCGAGGAATGCCGCGCCGCCGTCCGCCACGCCGAGGCCGGCGGCAAGCCGATGGCCGAGATGACCCGGGAGGACTTCCCGCTGCCGGGCCTGGCGGCGCGCATCGACATCTGGCGCCACGACATCCGCCACGGCCGCGGCTTCGTGCTGCTGCGCGGCCTGCCGGTGGCGCAGTGGACCGAGGCGCAGAGCGCGCTGTTCTACTGGGGCTTCGGCCATCACTTGGGCATCCCCGGCGCGCAGAACCCGCAGGGCGACCTGCTGGGCCACGTGCGCGACCAGCGCACCGGCGGCGACATCCGCTACTACCGCACCAACAAGGCCCTGGCGCCGCATTGCGACACCGCCGACGTGGTCGGCCTGCTGTGCCTGAAGACGGCGAAGAGCGGCGGCCTGTCGCGCATCGCCAGCTCCGTGGCGGTCTACAACGAGCTGCTGCGCCGCAAGCCGCAGCTGGTGCCGCGGCTGTTCGAGCCGATGTGGTTCGACACCAAGGGCGAGGGCGGCATCCCCGCCTACCCCATCGCGCCCTGCCGCTATGCCGGCGGCGAGCTGCGCAGCTTCTGGCAGAGCGACTACTACCGCAGCGTGGGGCACCTGCCCCACGTGCCCAGGCTGAGCGCGGCCGAGCACGAGCTGCTGGATACCTACGACGAGATCGCCTCCGACCCGGAGTTCTGCCTGGACATGGACCTGCAGCCGGGCGACATCCAGCTGATCTCCAACCACACGATCCTGCACGCCCGCACCGGCTTCGAGGACTGGCCCGACCCGGACCAGCGCCGCCACCTGCTGCGGCTATGGCTGACGCTGCCGGAATCGCCGCCCCTGAAGCTGCAGCTGCTGCGCGGCGCCAGCTGGATCCGCAATACCGCGACGGCGGCGCGGGAGCTGCTGAGGGCCAAGCGCGCCGTCTGAGCTTCCTCAGGAACGCAGGGCGTCCCGGATGCGGCCATAGCCCTCGCGCAGGCTGTCCGCCAGCAGCCCGGCTGCCGCCTCGGCCTCCCGGCGCACATCGGCGCCCGCGACCGCGGCCCGTTCCAGGTGGGCTTTCATCTGGTCCAGCCCTGCATCGAGCTCGGCCAGGCGATCCCGCGCCTCTTCCTTCAGCAGGTGCGCCTGCAGGCCGATCTCGTCGCGCAGCAGGCGCACCAGCTGGGCATTGTTGTGCAGGGCGGTTTCGATCTGGGACATGGGTGGCTCCGGTCTGGGGTGTGCCGCCAGTGTCGGGCAACCCGGCCATGCCGGCATTGAGCCAGGTCAATGCCGGCGATGCGCTGACATCCCTCCACGATTCAACGATACTCCGCAGCCATCGCCGCTACCCTGCAGAGCCGCCCATGCCCTCCTTCGACATCGTCTCCGAAGTCGACAAGCACGAACTGACCAATGCCCTGGACCAGGCGCGGCGCGACCTGGACAACCGCTACGACCTGCGCGGCACCAATGCCCGCATCGAGCAGGACGAGTTCGTCATCACGCTGTTCTCGGCCAACGAATTCCAGCTCAAGCAGCTGCTCGAGATCCTGCACCGGCGCCTGGCGGCGCGGCATATCGACCTGCGCAGCGTGGAGGAAGGCAAGGTGGAAACCAACCTCGCCGAGGCCCGCCAGAAGGTCACGATCAAGCAGGGCATCGAGCAGGCCCAGGCCAAGAAGCTGGTGGCGAAGATCAAGGAGTCCAAGCTCAAGGTGGACACCCAGATCACCGGCGACAAGCTGCGCGTGGTCGGCAAGAAGCGCGACGACCTGCAGACGGTCATCGCCCTGCTGCGCAAGGCCGATACCGAACTGCCCCTGCAGTTCGAGAATTTCAGGGATTGAGAAGGGGCCGGCGCCGCAGCGGCGCCGGCCTGTCGCTTGCGGCTACGCCGCGCGCGCGGCGTTGGCGCTGATCAGTTCCGCCCAGCGCGGCATCAGCGGCAGCGCGAAGTCGTGCCCCATGCCGGGGATCAGCTCCAGCTTCGCCCCGCGGATCAGCCGCGCGCTGCGCTGGCCGCAGGCCGGCCGCAGCAGCGGGTCCGCCAGACCGTGCACCACCTGGGTCGGCGCCACGATCTTCGGCAGCAGCGGCTCGATGCTGCCGGTGGCGACGATGGCATGCACCTGGCGCGCGTGGCCGGCGGGCCGGAAGGCGCGGTCGTAGGCGCGGCCCACCAGGCGCACGCGATAGTCCAGCGGCGTGGGGTAACCCGGGCTGCCCACACGCCGCAGCATGGCGGTGGAACGGCGGATCACGTCCTCGCGCGTCCGCGGCCGCGGCCCGATGCCGGCCATGCGCCACAGCACGTCGAAACGCGCCGCCGGCAGCCGCGGGTCATTGGTGCTGGACATGATCGAGGACAGGCTCAGCACGCGCTCCGGGTAACGGGCGGCGACGATCTGGCTGATCATGCCTCCCATCGACACGCCCACCAGGTGCGCCCGGGTGATGCCCAGCGCGTCGAGCAGGCCCACGGCGTCGTCGGCCATGTCATGAAGGCTGTAGTTGGCCTGGGCGGGCCGGCCGAAGCGGCTCAGCAGCCAGTCGCGCGGCAGGTTGGCGGCGATGCCGCGATCGGCGTCGCCGGACAGCCCGGCGTCGCGGTTGTCGAAACGGATCAGGCGGAAGCCACGCAGCACCAGCCGCTCGCAGAGCGCGTCAGGCCAGTGGATGAGCTGGCCGCCGAGTCCCATGACCAGGAGCATCGGTTCGCCGTCCTGCGGTCCCGCCTGCTCCCAACTGAGTTGCAGCCCATTGACGCAGGCGCTGCCGGCGGACCAGCACAGTTTCATTTCAGTTTCGTGTCCTTCCCGTGAATTTTTCGGGGAACGGACAGTAGCAAATCGGTGGCGGCCGAACATGACAGCCGACGAACGGTACCCGCACCGACGCGAAGGGTCGGCAGGCCCTAGCGCAGGTTGGTGACGCCCGCCGCGACGTGGCCGGTCGGCGCTGCCAGCGCCGCCGATTCGCAATGCGTGATCTGGTCGTCGAAGAAGAAGTCCGGACCGAATTCGCGCAGGAACGGCCCCTTGGAGAGGCCGCCGAGGAACATGGCCTCGTCGATGGCGATGCCCCAGTCCATCAGCGTGCGGATCGCACGCTCGTGGGCCGGCGCGCTGCGCGCGGTCACCAGCGCCGTGCGCAGGCGGATCGGCACCGCCTCCGCGGCCGCGGCCTGCAGGCGCTGCAGCGCCACCAGCAGCGGCTTGAACGGACCGGCCGGCAAGGGCCGCGCGGCGTGGGTGCGCTCATGGTTCTGGAAGGCGTCGAGGCCGTTGGCCTGGAACACGCGCTCCGCCTCGTCGGAGAACAGCACGGCGTCGCCGTCGAAGGCGATGCGCAGTTCGCCGGGATGCCGGTCCGCCTCCACCACCGAGCTGCTGAACACGCGCGCCGCCGGGAACCCGGCGTTGAGCGCCGCGCCCACGTCCTCGGCATGGGCGGACAGGAACAGCTGCGCGCCCAGCGGCTTCAGGTAATGCCAGGGCGGCTGGCCGCGGGTGAAGACCCCGCGCTCCAGTTGCAGGCCCGCGGCCTTGGCCGAGCGGAACACGCGCAGGCCGGAGACCGGATCGTTGCGCGACAGGATCACCACTTCCACGCGGTGCTGGCCGTCGCCGTTGAAGGCCAGCAGCTTGCGCACCAGCGGGAAGGCCACGCCGGCTCGCGCCGGCTGGTCCAGCCGCTGCAGCTGCAGGCGCGTGTAGGCGGCATCGCCCTGCTCGTCGAACAGGCGGTTCTCCTCCTCGAAGTCGAACAGTGCGCGCGAGGACAGCGCGACCACCAGCTTGTCGTCGAGCGTGACGCCCATGGGTTTCCTATGCGAACAGCAGGGCTAGCGATGCCAGCAGGCCGGCCGCGCCTATGGCAATGGCCAGGCGCAGGTCGGCGTCGCGCCACAGGCGATCCGGTCCCTGCGGCGGGCGCGGGCCCGGCTGCCCCGGGCGCTGCGCCGGATCGGTGGCGACACAGCGGTACAGCGCGGTGACGGAGTCGAAGTCCGGCGACAGCGGCCAATAGGCGTCCACGCCGGTGACCGCGCCGGGAACGGCGGCGACGCTGGCGGCGGCCGGCTGCACCGCCTCGGCGACCGGGCGCAGCGGCTCGAAGCCCTTGCGCAGCGTGGTCAGACAGGCGCGCAGGTCGGCGGCCAGTTCGCGCGCACTCTGGTATCGCACGGCGCTGGCCTTGGCCATGGCGCGTTCGACGATCTGGTCCACCACCTCGGGCACGTCCTGCATCAGCGTGCTCGGCGGCGGCGGGGAATGCACGGCGATCTTGTGCCAGAGCTGGCGGGTGTCGGGCGCGTCGAAGGCCGGGTGGCCGACCAGCATCTCGTAGATCACCGAGCCCAGCGAGAAGATGTCGGAGCGGTGATCCGTGGGGCGGCCCACCACCTGCTCCGGCGACATGTAGCGCGGCGTGCCGAACACCACGACGCGTCCGGCGCCCTGGCCCTGGGCGGGCAGCTGCGGCTGGCGCAGGCTGGCGATGCCGAAGTCCATGATCTTGGCGTGGCCGCTGCGCGACAGCATGATGTTGGCAGGCTTGATGTCGCGGTGCTCCACGCCGTGGTCGTGCGCGAAGGCCAGGCCCTCGGCAATCTCGGCAGCCAGCGTCAGCACCTCGCGCAGCGACAGCCGCGACTGCGCCAGGCGCTGGCGCAGGTCGATGCCCGGCAGCAATTCCATCGCCATGTAGGCGAGGTCGCCCTCGCGGCCGAAATCGTAGACGGTGACGATGGCGGCATGCGCCAGGCGCGCGGCGGCGCGCGCCTCCTCGGCGAAGCGTGTTTCGTAGGCCTGGCGCTGCGCCGCGTCGCCCGGCAGCAGGATGGTCTTGACCGCCACCGTGCGGTCCAGCAGCGGGTCGCGGGCCTCGTAGACCACGCCCATGGCGCCACGGCCCAGTTCGCGGACGACCTGGTAGCGGCCCAGCTGTGCGATCGGGGCGCCGGTCATCGCTTGCCCTTCTTCTTGGCGGGTGCCGGGGGCTCTGGCGGTTTCTCCTCCACGAACCGGTACTTCACGCGCAGCTGCTGGCCGGGCTTGGGCGACAGCTTTACCGACAACGGCGGATAGGGATCCAGCCGCACTTCCAACTGGTAGTCGGCCAGCGGCTCCAGCTGCAGCTTTTCCAGCCCCGGGATCAGGCCCCGCGACTCGCCGTCGATGAAGACCTCGCCGCCCGGCTGGATGTCGAACAGCAGCGTCGCCTCGGGCAGGAAGTCATGCCGGATCACGTGGCGCTCGCCGGCTTCCAGGTCCAGCTTGCGGCGCAGCGGCTCCTGCTCGCCATGCCAGATCACGACCCGATGGCTGCCCGGCTTGAGCTTCAGCTCACGCAGCGGCGGCGTATCCCCGATCCGCTCGCCGTCGACCTGGACCTCCCCCTGCGGCTCGATCTCCAGGACCAGCACGGCCGGCCGCACCATCAGTTGCCGGCCGCCCAGGGCCAGCAGCAGCAGGGCCAGCGCAAATCCGCCGGCGATCGCCAGCAGGCCGCGGCGGCGCTGCGCCGGCGTGCGCGGGCCGGGAGCGAACAGTTCCTGCCGGTACTTGCCGGGGATCACCCCCGCCGGGGCCAGCAGCGTCGCGCGCTCCGGCGCACGGCCGGCCAGGGCGTCATGGAAGGCACGGGTCACCCGCAGCTCGGCCTGGGGGGCGAAACCGGCGGCCATCGCCGCCCCGCCGATGCCGTCGCCGATCATGCCGACCACCGCCTCGCCCTCGGCCACCGGCAGCACCGGGCCATGGTCGATGCCGACATGCAGCGGCAGCTCCTCGGACTCCTGCAGGCAGCGCTCCGCCGCCTCCAGGGCGCCGCGCGGATCGTCGAACACCACCACCAGCAGGCCATCCGGGCTTTCCAGCACCACGCGGTCGGACAGCGTCAGCCCCTGCAGCGCCCGGCGCGCGCAGGCCACGAGCTGGCCGCGCAGGCGCGCCTGTTCCGGCGCGGATTGCGCAGCGAATTCGGCCAGATGCAGATACAGCACGCTGGCCAGGACAGGTGGCAGGCTGGAGTCGTTCATGGACCTTGGGAATCCCCGGCCCCGATTCTAGCGGCAGCCGGGCCCGGGGACAGCCGCAATCTGCAATGCCGGCGGATCAGCCGCCGCCGACACCCCTCGTCGGAAAACCTGCCGGGACCGCCGCCGCAGCCGCTACACTGGCCCCATGCAACAGCATCTCCCCCTGCACCGCGCCGGACCGGTCGCGGAGGGTCCCCTGGCCGGCCTGTTCCACCCGGCCGTGGCCGACTGGTTCACCGAAACCTTCGGAATCCCCACCGAGGTGCAGCGGCGGGCCTGGGAAGTCACCGCGCGCCACCGCCATGCCCTGATCGCCGCCCCCACCGGCTCCGGCAAGACCCTGGCGGCCTTCCTGGCCGCGATCAACGACCTGGTGGTGGAAGGCATCGAACGCGGCCTGGCGGACGAGGTGCAGGTGCTCTATGTCTCACCGCTCAAGGCCCTGTCCAACGACATCCAGAAGAACCTGCAGGCGCCGCTGGAGGGCATCCGCCGGCGCGTCCGCGCACTGGGCCTGGGCGAACTGTCGATCCGCGACGCGGTGCGCACCGGCGATACACCATCCTTCGAACGCGAGCGCCAGCGCCGCGCGCCCCCCCACATCCTGGTCACCACGCCGGAATCGCTGTTCATCCTGCTGTCCTCCGACTCCGGTCGCGACATGCTGCGCAATGTCCGCAGCGTCATCGTCGACGAGCTGCACGCCATGGCCGGATCCAAGCGCGGCGCCCACCTGGCGCTGTCGCTGGAACGCCTGGAGGCGCTGTGCGCGAAGCCCCCGGTGCGCATCGGCCTGTCGGCCACCCAGAAGCCGATCGCCACCATGGCGGAACTCCTGGTTGGCGCCCGCGATACGCCTTGCGAGATCATCGACACCGGCCACGTGCGCCGCCGCGACCTGGCCCTGGAGGTGCCGCTGTCGCCGCTGACCGCGGTGATGGCCAACGAGGTCTGGGGCGAGATCTATGACCGCCTCGCCGAGCTGACGAAGGAGCATCGCACCACGCTGATCTTCGTCAACCAGCGCCGCATGGCCGAGCGCCTGGCGCGCCACCTGGCCGAGCGCATCGGCGAGGAGCACGTCACCGCCCACCACGGCAGCCTGGCCAAGGAGCATCGCCTCAAGGCCGAGCAGCGCCTCAAGAACGGCCAGCTCAAGGCCCTGGTCGCCACCGCCTCGCTGGAACTGGGCATCGACATCGGCGACATCGACCTGGTCTGCCAGATCGGCTCGCCGCGCTCGATCAACGCCTTCCTGCAGCGCGTCGGCCGTTCCGGCCACGCCGTGCGCGCCACGCCCAAGGGCCGGCTGTTCCCGGTGTCGCTGGACGACCTGGCCGAATCCGTGGCGCTGCTGGACAGCGTCAGCCGGGGCGAGCTGGACCGCGTCGCCATCTTCCAGCAGCCGATGGACGTGCTGGCGCAGCAGATCGTCGCCGAGGTGGCCAGCCGGGAATGGGGCCTGGAGGAGCTGCACGCGCGCTTCCGCCGCGCCCTGCCCTATCGCGCGCTGACGCTGGAGGCCTTCGAGGGCCTGGTGCGCATGCTGGCCGACGGCTACAGCACGCGCCGCGGCCGCCGCGGTGCCCTGCTGCACTACGACGCCGTCAACCGGATGCTGCGCGGCCGCCGCGGCGCCAAGCTCACCGCCGTCACCAACGCCGGCGTGATCCCCGACCAGTTCGACTACGAGGTGGAGCTGGCGCCCGAGGGCCTGCGCGTCGGCACGCTGCACGAGGATTTCGCCTTCGAAAGCGTGCCCGGCGACATCGTGCAGCTCGGCAACACCTCCTACCGCATCCTCAAGGTGGAGACCGGCCGCGTCATCGTGGAGGACGCCAGGGGCCAACCACCCAGCCTGCCGTTCTGGCTCGGCGAGGGCCTGGGCCGCAGCGAGGAGCTGTCGCTGGCGGTGTCGCGGCTGCGCGCCACGGCCGACCGCATCCTGGGCGAAGGCAGCGTCGAGGACTGCCGCGACTGGCTCATGCGCGACCATGCGCTCGGCCCGCCGGCCGCGCTGCAGCTGGCCAACTACTACGCCGCCGCGCGCATCGCCCTGGGCCTGCTGCCGACGCGGGAGCGCATCGTCTTCGAGCGCTTCTTCGACGAGGTGGGCGACACCCACCTGGTGATCCACGCACCGCTGGGTTCGCGCATCATGCGCGCCTGGGGCCTGGCCCTGCGCAAGAGCTTCTGCCGCCAGTTCAACTTCGAACTGCAGGCCGCGGCGCTCGACGACTCCCTGGTGCTGTCGCTGGGGCCCACGCACAGCTTCCCGCTGGAGGACGTGAAGGGCTTCCTGCACGCCGCCACCGCGGAAGAGAAGCTGGTGCAGGCCGTGCTGCAGGCGCCGATGTTCGGCACACGCTGGCGCTGGACCGCCAGCACTGCCCTGGCGGTGGCGCGCAACCGCAACGGCAAGCGCGTGCCGCCGCAGTTCCAGCGCAGCGACGCCGAGGACCTGCTGACCCACGCCTTCCCCGACGCCGTCGCCTGCCAGGACAACCTGCCGGGCGACCGCGAGATGCCGGATCACCCCCTGGTACGGCAGGCCATGTCGGACTGCCTGCACGAGGTGATGGACGTGGACGGCATGGTGGGCCTGCTGCGCCGCATCGAGACCGGCGCGGTGGAAGTGGTCTGCCGCGACCTCACCGCGCCGTCGCCGCTGTCGGAATCCATCCTCAGCGCCAAGCCCTATGCCTTCCTGGACGACGGTGCCGCCGAGGAGCGGCGCACGCTCGCCGTGAAGACCCGCGGCGTCTACGAGCCGGAGAGCGCCGCCGACCTCGGCCGGCTGGACCCGGCGGCGATCGAGCAGGTGCGCGGCGAAATGCGCCCGGCGGCCGTCAACGCCGACGAACTGGCCGACGCGCTGGTGGTGCATGGCTTCCTGACGGCGGGCGAGATCCGGCAGATGGGCGCCGCGGGCTGGGCCGAAGAGCTGATGCGGCAGCGGCGTGTCGCGAAGCTGCGTCCGTATGCCCGCGGGAGCGGCTTCGGCCGAGATTCGGAGTCGATCGCGGCTGAAGCCGCTTCCGCAAGAGACGACGACGCTTTGTGGGCCGCCGCCGAGCGCCTGCCCGAGTTGCGCGCCCTGCTGCCCCGGGCCCGCGTGGAGGGTGATGCCCCCTCGCTGGCGGCGCCGCCCGATCCCGACCAGGCCCTGCACGAACTGACCCGCAGCCGCCTCGAAGCGGTGGGCCCGGTCAGCGCCGCCGAACTCGGCGCGCCGCTGGGCCTGTCCGCCGGTGCCATGGCCATACCCCTGGCGGCGCTGGAAGCCGAGGGCTACGTCATGCGGGGCGATTTCGAGGGCGCCGGCGAAGAGCAATGGTGCGAGCGCCGCCGCCTGGCACGCATCCATCGCTACAGCCGCGACAAGCGCCGCGCCGAAATCCAGCCGGTGTCGCCGGCGGCCTTCCTGCGCTTCCTGTTCGACTGGCAAGGCCTGGCCGGCGGCGAGCGCCGCGAAGGCGCGCCCGCGCTGGCGCTGGTGCTGTCCCAGCTCGAGGGATTTCCGGCTGCCGCCAGCGCCTGGGAGTCGGAGATTCTGCCCTCGCGCATGCATCACTACGAACCCGCCTGGCTGGACCAGCTCTGCGCCACGGGCCGGACCATCTGGCAGCGCCTGCCCAGCGGCGACGGCAGCAACCGCAAGGCGGCACCGGTACGGGCCACGCCGATCGTGCTGCTGCCGCGCGAGCAGGCCGCGCACTGGCAGGCCGCGGCCGATCACGACCCCGACCTCTCCGGCGCCGCCCACGCGGTGCTCGACGCGCTGCGCACCCACGGCGCCTCCTTTTTCGTCGAGCTGGTCGCCGACTCGGGCCAGCTGCGCAGCCAGGTGGAACAGGCCCTGGGCGAACTGGTGAGCCATGGCCTGGTCACCTCCGACGGCTTCGCCGGCCTGCGCGCGCTGATCGCCCCGGCCGAGATGAAGGCCCGGCGACTGCGCCGCGGCGGCCTGCAGGCCGCCTTCGCCAATCTCGAAGGTGCCGGCCGCTGGTCGCTGGCAAGGCCGCGCCGCGCGGCGGAGACGCCGGAGCCGGAGGCGCGCGCCGAGCACATCGTGCGCGTGCTGCTGCGCCGTTACGGCGTGGTGTTCCGCAAGCTGCTGGAACGCGAGCCCTCGCTGCCGCCCTGGCGCGAGCTGTTCTATCTACTGCGCCGCCTGGAAGCGCGCGGCGAGGTGCGCGGTGGGCGCTTCGTCAGCGGCTTCTCCGGCGAGCAGTTCGCCTTGCCCGAGGCCGCCGGCAGCCTGCGCCGCCATCGCGAGGACGCCGACGCCGCGCTGGTCACGATCTCCGCCTGCGACCCGCTGAACCTCACCGGCATCCTGCTGCCGGGCGAGCGCGTGCCGGCCACGCCCGGCAACCGCGTGCTGTTCCGCGGCGGCGTGCCGGTGGCCTGCCGGGTCGGCGGCGAGACGCGCTATCTGGCGCAGGCCGACATCGGGCTGCACGGTGAATGGAAGAGCCGCCTGGTGCGCCGCGTCGATCGCAGCGGGGACGCCGCTACGGCGGCGAAGCCGTGACGAAGCTGAAGCTGTACGGCCGCGCCAGCGCCACGCCGCGGTAGTCCCTGGCCTTCGTCGTCACCACCGCGGTGTAGCGCTCGCCCGGGCGCAGCGGTTCCTGCAGGCGCAGCTTCACGGCATTGGCGTAGTCGCGCTGCCAGCTGCCCGCCTCCACCACGCCCTTGACGCGGCGACCCTTGTCGTCGAACAGGCAGAACGTGCCCGGCAGCTCCAGGCTCGCCGGGTCCATGCTGCTGCTGAAGAACACGTGCAGCCAGCGGCTCTCGGTCCAGGACTCGCGCGCCGGCTCCAGCACCACGTCCAGCGCGCCATGGCCGGGGTAGCTGCCGATCACGGCCGGCGGCAGCGGCCGGGCCGGATCGCCGGTCAGCAGGTCCCAGAGCTGGCGGTACATGCCCGCCACGGCGTAGCCGCTCTGCACCACCCCGCCCGGCGCGGTGTAGTAGTTGGCCGCCGCCCAGGGCATCTGCAGGCGCATGCGCGTCACCTCCAACGGCGCGGCGACGCTTTCGGCTTGCACCAGCACGCGCGTGAAGAGGCTGCCGCGCTCGATGGCCTGGGCGTTGACGCCCTGCTCCGGACGATTGCGCCGGTAGACCTCCACCAGGTCCGAGGTCGGCGGGAATACCAGCGTCGGCGCGTTCAGCACCAGGCGCCGCTCGGCGATGTTGACCATGTCCATCGCGTATTCGATGGCGTTCATCGGCGTGGCGCCGTAGATCTGCTTCAGCGGATCGAGGATCGCCGCCGGCAGCTGCGGCACGAGCTGGCCGATCCATTCCACCGAGTTCGGCGTCTCGCCGCGGTGGCGCACCTCGGGCTCGAACTGCGCATCCCAGGTCTGGTCGGTGAAGCCGTGCGCGGCATTGCCGAAGGCGAACGCGATCAGGTGGCCGCAGCGGTCGGTCAGCAGGTTCAGGTCGATCAGGCCCAGCGGCGGGCGCCGCAGGATCGCCGCGCGGACTTCGCCGCTGCAGCCGGTCTCTCGCAGGTACTGGATGAACTGGATGGTGAAATCGCCCCAGTGCGCGCGCTCCGCCATGTCGCGGTCGGCCGCCACCAGCGCCCCGGAGCCGTAGCCGCCGTCCGGGAAGATCGCGCCGGCCAGCAGCGCCGGGCGATGCGCCGTGAGGATGGTCTTGAGCGCTCCATCCTCCAGCGCGTCGCGGCCGAAATCCGCCATCGAGGCATGGGTGGCCATGCCGGCGGCCTGGACGGAACCCAGGGACAGGAGCAGCAGCAAGGCGATCAGGCGCATCGGAATCGTCATTCAGCAGCAGCCGTCTTCCAGCCGGCGCACGCGCTCCAGCTCGGCACGCGCCGCCGCCTCGGCATCGTCGCCCTGGGCGGAGGCACCGGGTGCGTCGGAGGAGTGGCAGGCGGCCAGCAGGGCCGCCGCCAGGAACAGGGCGGCAAGGCGGGTCATCGGCGCAGTCTGGTATGGGCGGGTGTCGCCAGGATGACGGGGCCCGCGCGGGATCGTCACTGGGAAAGATGGCTCCGCCCCCCGGATGCCTGTCGTCGTTTGCAAACGACCTTCCATCCGCCTCCATGGCCAGTTGCACACAAGCTCCGTGTAAGTTTTGTCCTACAACATCAATAAGAGACGGCTTACATGTCAGCCCAAGTCCCCAAGGCCCGCAAGATCACCTGCATCGGTTTCGACTGGCGCGCGGAGGTTTCGCTGAAGGAAACCCTGGCGCTGCTGCGCGGCAAGACCCGCGAGGCCTGGCAGTACAGCGACGAGCTGACCGCCGACGTGGTGGTCTACGAGACCCATAACGTCTTGGCCCAGGCCATGGTCCGCCGCAGCGCGGCCGAGAACACCGGGCGGGTGTTCTTCCCCTCCAGCAGCGAGGACGACAGCGTCCTGACGCTGCGCTATCCCTTCGGCGCCAGCCGCCTGGTCGCCTGCCTCGACAGCGCCTCGCTGCAGCTCCAGGGCCGCGTGCCGGCGACGGAACAGGCCGAGGCCCCGAGCCTCTGCCAGCGGCTGGATGACGCGCTGCGCGCGCCCGGCACGCTGGCGGTATCGATCCGCGCCGGCGACCAGCAGGGATGGCTGCGGCTGCCGGAACGGGAGCTGCACTGGTCGCAGCCGCTGGGCGTCGACGAGATCGCCGGCCTGCTGTCGGGTGAGGTCGAAGTGGAAGCCCTGGGGCCGACCGAAGGCGCCGCGCTGCGCCGGCTGGAAGCCGCCGCGCGCCACCCGGCCCCGGCGGAGGGGCTGCTCTGGGCCATCGGCATCGCGCGTTCCAAGGGCTCGCTGCTGCCGCGCCTGGACATCGCGCGCCCCTGCCGCCTGCGCCGCTGGCCCGATTTCGGCGCCATCGGCCGCCGCAGCCTCGACATCCGCTGCGCCTCGCTGCTGACGCAGCGTGAACTGGCCCCCTCGCACCTGGCGATGATGGCCGGCATCCCGCTGGGAGTGCTGGGCAATTTCCTCAATGCCTGCGCCCTGGTCGGCGTACTGGAGCCCGGCAAGGCGCTGCCCGCCGCCGCCCCGGCACCGCAGGCCCATGCGCTGCCCCAGGAATCCGGCCTGGGCAGCGTTCTGCGTCGCATCCGCACGGCCCTGGCCATCGGGCAATAACGTGCGCGAGTACAAGCTCCTGTTTGCCGGGCCGATGGGCGCCGGCAAGACCACCGCGATCGCCGCCATCAGCGATGCCGCGCCGGTGCGCACCGAGGCGGTCAACAGCGACCGCGTGCAGCACTCCAAGGAGCTGACCACGGTCGGCTTCGACTACGGCGAGATCGCGCTCGACGGCGGCGACCGCCTGCGCCTCTACGGCATGCCGGGCCAGGACCGCTTCGACTTCATGTGGAAGGTGGCCAGCGAAGGCGCGCTGGGCGTGGTGCTGCTGTCCGACAATTCGCGGCCCGAGCCGCTGAAGGACCTGGCGCTCTACGTCGAGTCCTTCCGCGCCATGGCGGAGCGCGGCGCCATGGTGATCGGGATCGGGCGGCTCGGCTCGGGCCACACCAGCGTCGAGTCCTACACCGCCTGGCTGGCCGGACAGGGCCTGTCGCTGCCGGTGTTCACCGTCGACGTGCGGCGCCGTGACGACGTCCTGCTGCTGCTCGACGCCCTGCTCTACCAGATCGAGGCCGCCCGTCTGCTGGCGGACACGCCCCATGCTTGACGATACCCAGCTCGAACCCATTCCCGCGCACTTCGGTGGCGCCCTGGACCGCCTGCTCGCCACGGTGCCCGCACTGACCGGTGCCGTGCTGTCGCGCAGCGACGGCTTCGAGGTGCTGAGCCGCACGCGCGCCGAGGTGCCGGTGTCGCGCCTGTCGGCGCTGTCCAGCTCGATGGTGGCCCTGAGCCAGGCCGCGCTGCGCGAGGTCGGCATGCACGGCGGCGGCGGCAGCGTGCTGGTGGAAGGCCAGGACGGAAAGCTGCTGCTGCTGGAGGTGCCGCTGCGCGGCCAGCCGATGGTGCTCGCCGCCATCGGCGGGCCCGACCTGATCACCGGAACCCTTCTGTGGGCCGCCCGCGACTGCGTGCGGCAACTGATCCAACCCTAAACCCCCGAAAACAACGGAGTACAACAAGATGAGCAACCTTCAAGAATCCCTCGACAGCTTCCTCGGCCTGGACGGCGGCTTGTGCAGCGCCCTGGTCGATGCCAACAGCGGCATGATGCTGGGCCAGTCCGGCAGCGGCGTGGACCTGGAGCTGGCCGCGGCCGGCAACACCGAGGTGGTGCGCGCCAAGCTGAAGACGATGAACTCGCTGAAGCTCAACGACAAGATCGAGGACATCCTGATCACGCTGGGCAAGCAGTACCACATCATCCGCCCGGTGGCGTCCAAGCCCGGCCTGTTCTTCTACGTGGTGCTGGACAAGACCAAGTCCAACCTGGCCATGGCCCGCCGCAAGGTGCAGGACGTGGAAGCCGCGCTCTCCATCTGAGCGCTGCAGCGTTGGGAGAAGGGGCCTGGCTCGCGCAGGCCCCTTCTTCTTTCCCGGCCCAGCTTCTTTTCCGCCTCAGTCGTCGCCGCCGCCGAAGAGATTGCCGACGGCATCGCCTACCGCCTCAAGGCCGCGGCCGGTGGCGGAACCCAGGTCCTTGACCATGTCGACCACGCCGATGCCCAGCGAGGCCGCCGCCCCCACCGCCAGTCGCATCGACAGGGTTTCGTTGAGCGAGAAGCGCGGGTTGTCCAGATTCCCCTCCAGCGTGAAGTCGAGGTCGATGCGGTCACCGCCGGACTTCAGCGCCGCGATCACCGCGCCGCGCGACATGCCCATGAAGGTACCGCCGACGCCCTTGCCGGAGCGCAGCTCCAGGTCCTCGAGCACCAGCTTGCCCGGGGCCTTGAGCTGGCGCTGCTTCACCTGCGAGTGCAGGTCCAGGTCCACCTGGCCACGCGCCACGCCGGCTTCGGCCGCCTTCAGCAGGTAGGGCTCCAGCGGGACCAGGTCCACGTCGCGCAGCGTCAGCTTCAGGTCCGACTCGCGCGTGGCGATCTCCATCCAGCCCTCCAGCTTCAGGCTGCCGTCGCGGCTGCGTCCCTTCACGCGGCCCCCCGCCTGCAGCCGGCTGCGGCCGGTGAGCCGGGGCACTTCCAATTCATCCAGCGTCGCATCCAGCGCTTCCAGCTGCAGTCGTGCCGGCCGCTCCTTGAGGCTGTAGTCATGGAAATCGACCTGTGCCTGCTTCAGTTCCACCCGGTCGATGTGCAGGCGGAAGCGGCCGCCGCTCTCGCCTTCCTGCTTCCTGCTGCGGCCTAGCAGCGTCGGCAGCAGACCGAGCTTGCCCTCGCGCGTGCGCTGCATCGACAGATACCCCTGCTCCACCGTGATCCTGCCGATGCGGTACTGGTCGGAGAACAGCGAGCCCAGCTCCGCCTCCACGGTCAGGCGCTTCGCGCGCAGCGTGTCCGGGTCCGGCCAGCCCTTGGGGGCCGCCAGCCGCAGGTCCTCCACCACCACGCGGCCCAGTCCCAGGCGGATACTGCCGATGGTCGCCTCGGGCCCCAGCGCCGCCAGCACCTGGCGCTTGAGCCCCCAGGCCGCGCCCTGCCAGGCCAGCAGCAGCACCGCCAGCACGATGCCGAGCGCAACCAGCACCCGACGCAGGCGGCGCCGTGGAGCGGACGCTTCGTGGGGCAGGCGCGCGGGCTCGGTCACAGCGTGCGGTACACCTCGGCGCCGGCCTCGCGGAACTCGGCGGACTTCTCGGCCATGCCCCTCTCCAGCACCGCCGCCTCGTCGGCACCGACCTTGGCGGCGTAGTCGCGCACGTCCTGCGTGATCTTCATCGAGCAGAAGTGCGGACCGCACATGGAACAGAAGTGCGCCAGCTTGGCGCCTTCCTGCGGCAGCGTCTCGTCGTGGAACTCCTTGGCCTTCTCCGGATCCAGGCCCAGGTTGAACTGGTCCTCCCAGCGGAACTCGAAGCGCGCCTTGGACAGCGCGTTGTCGCGCACCTGCGCGCCCGGGTGGCCCTTGGCCAGGTCGGCCGCGTGTGCGGCGATCTTGTAGGTGATGATGCCCTCGCGCACGTCGTCCTTGTCGGGCAGGCCGAGGTGTTCCTTGGGCGTGACGTAGCACAGCATGGCGCAGCCGTACCAGCCGATGTTGGCGGCGCCGATGCCGGAGGTGATGTGGTCGTAGCCCGGCGCGATGTCGGTGGTCAGCGGGCCCAGGGTGTAGAACGGCGCCTCGTAGCAGTGCTTGAGCTGCTCGTCCATGTTCTCCTTGATCATCTGGAGCGGCACATGGCCGGGGCCTTCGATCATCACCTGCACGTCGTGCTTCCAGGCGATGTTGGTGAGCTCGCCCAGCGTGTGCAGCTCGCCGAACTGCGCGTCGTCGTTGGCGTCGGCGATGGAGCCGGGGCGCAGGCCGTCGCCCAGCGAGAAGGAGACGTCATACGCCTTCATGATCTCGCAGATTTCCTCGAAGTGGGTGTAGAGGAAATTCTCCTTGTGGTGCGCCAGGCACCACTTGGCCAGGATCGAGCCGCCGCGCGAGACGATGCCGGTGACGCGGTTGGCGGTCCAGGGGATATAGCGCAGCAGCACGCCGGCGTGGATCGTGAAGTAGTCCACGCCCTGCTCGGCCTGCTCGATCAGCGTGTCGCGGTAGATCTCCCAGGTCAGTTCCTCGGCTTTTCCGTTGACCTTTTCCAGCGCCTGGTAGATCGGCACGGTGCCGATCGGCACCGGCGAGTTGCGCAGGATCCATTCGCGCGTCTCGTGGATGTTCTTGCCGGTGGACAGGTCCATCACCGTATCGCCGCCCCAGCGGGTGGACCAGACCATCTTCTCCACTTCCTCGGCGATGCTGCTGGTGACCGCGGAGTTGCCGATGTTGGCGTTGATCTTCACGCGGAAGTTTCGGCCGATGATCATCGGCTCCAGCTCCGGATGGTTGATGTTGGCCGGGATGATGGCGCGGCCGCGCGCCACTTCCTCGCGCACGAACTCGGCGGTGATCTCGCGCGGCAGGCGCGCGCCGAAGCCTTCGCCGCGGTGCATGCGGCGCAGGTAGCCGGCCTTCTCGTAGCTGGCACGCAGCTCTTCCAGGCGGGCGTTCTCGCGGATCGCGATGAACTCCATCTCCGGGGTCACGATGCCGCGGCGCGCATAGTGCATCTGGCTGACGTTGGCCCCGGCCTTGGCCTTGCGCGGTGCGCGGATATGGTCGAAGCGCAGGTCCGCGGTCTTGTCGTCGGCGGCGCGGATCCGGCCGTAGATCGAGCTGGGGCCGCGCAGCTGCTCGGTGTCGCCGCGGGCCTCGATCCAGGGTGCGCGCAGCGCCGGCAGGCCGGCCTGCAGGTCGATGCGCGCCGCCGGGTCGGTGTAGGGGCCGCTGGTGTCGTAGACCGTGACCGGCGGGTTCGGCTCCAGGCCCTCGCGGGTTTTGGTCGCCGTCAGGCTGATCTCGCGCATCGGCACGCGCACGCCCTGCGGACCCTCGACATGAATCTTGCGGCTGGAGGGAAACGGCCGGGTGACGTCGGCGGACAGCTGCTCGGCGCGGCGGTGGATGTCTTCTGCGATGGCGCTCATGGGGTTCCTCGTGTTCTCGAGGCGGAGCGCGCTGCAGGACGGAATGATCCCGTCTGCAAGCCTTCCCTCCGCCGTACGGCCAGGTTCCAAGGGTCTGTTCTCAGCCTGCCTGTTGCAGGCACCCCCGGCTTTGGGCGACACGATAGGACATGCGCCCGGCAGGGGCAAGGCAAGTCCTTGTCCCGCCAGGCAGGGTCTGTGGTTTCTACTGGCGCTGCGCCGGAGCGCGCGGCCAGGAGCTGTCATCCCTTCGCCGAGCAATGGGCCGGATTTCCCTGGATTTCCTTGGCGGGCCCGGCGGGCTGCCCGCTATGCTGCGGACGGCACGCGCCCATTCCGGCGCGCGAGCGCAAAAAACCAGGAGGAAGGATGCAGCCTGCGGATCCGGTCACCACGGTATTCATGCCGATTGCGCTGGGCGTGATCATGTTCGGCCTCGGCCTGTCGCTGCGCGTCGCCGACTTCACCCGCGTGCTGAAGTATCCCAAGGCCGTGGTGGTGGCGCTGGCCTGCCAGGTCATCCTGCTGCCGCTGGCCTGCGTCGCCATCGCGCACCTGTTCGGCCTGGCGCCGGCGCTGGCGGTGGGCCTGATGCTGCTGGCGGCCTCGCCCGGCGGCACCTCCGCCAACCTCTACAGCCACCTCGCCCACGGCGACGTCGCGCTCAACATCACGCTGACTGCCGTCAACTCGGTGCTGGCGATCCTGACGCTGCCGATCATCGTCAACCTGTCGCTGCAGCACTTCATGGGCGAGGGCCAGACCCTGCCCCTGCAGTTCTCCAAGGTCGTGCAGGTGTTCACGATCGTGCTCGCGCCGGTGGTGCTGGGAATGGCGCTCAACGCCCACCTGCCGAAGCTTGCCGCCCTGCTGAGCAAGCCGGTGAAGCTGCTGTCGGTGCTGTTCCTGCTGACCGTGATCGGCCTGGCGCTGTTCAAGTCGCGCGGCGACATCGGCGGCTTCGTGGCGGCCGTGGGCCCGGCCTGCCTGGCCTTCAACCTGCTGAGCCTGGCCGTGGGCTACGGCGTGCCCCGGCTGCTGAAGATGGAGGAGCGCCAGGCCATCGCCATCGGCATGGAGATCGGCATCCACAACGGCACGCTGGCCATCGCCATCGCGCTGTCGCCGCTGATGCTGAACAACCAGGAGATGGCGGTGCCGGCGGCGGTCTACGGCGTGATGATGTTCTTCACTGCCGCGGCCTTCGGCTACTGGGTGAACCGCAAGAGCCGCGCGGCGGGTTCTGCCGCCGATACGGCGTTGTGATTAAAAGTACAACATAGCTTCTTTATTATATCAAAGAAGGCGGCGCCGGTCGGCGCCGCCAAGCCCCACTCTTTGATCACGGGTCTGCCGACGCCCTGGCCGTCGCTGCGGCGGCCAGGGCGTCGGCCTAGAACAGCTCGCCGGCCCGCGGCATTGCGGCCGCGAGTTCCGCCGGCACGCCGTCCAGCAGGCCGCAGAGTGCCGCGGCATTGAGGAAATTGTTGGCCACCTCCGGAGGGATGCCGGCGGCACTGGCCAGCTGCACCGGCGTCATCGCCGCCTGCAGCAGCAGCGCGCTGCAGCGCAGGTCCGATTTGCGGCTGCCCACGCTGCCGAAATCGGGGCGGCGGCGCAGGCCGTAGGCACGGCCCTCGCCCAGCCGCCGCAGCAGGCGGCCTCCGGAGGTCGCCACGCCCACCGCCCACAGCGCGGTCTCCCAGGGATGCTGCTGCGGCGTGATCGCCTGCAGCTTGCGCAGCGCGCCGTAGTCGTCGGCCCGCAGGATCTGGATCTCCACGTCCGGCGCCAGCAGCCGGGCGATCTCGTCGCCGCCCAGCGGCAGCGGCCAGCGCAGCGCCGCCTCCGCCGGCAGCAGCAGGCCGCGGCGCTCGCCGGTCAGCAGGGCCACGCCGCGCACGCCGGGACTGCGCAGCGCCTCATCCAGGCGCTGGCAGAGGCTGTCCCGCGCCGGCTCGCCGCGCGGCGCCGGCAAGACCTCGGAGGCATGGTCCAGACAGCGGATCAGGCGGCTGGCACCAATGGGATGACGCAGGCGGCGCTGGGCCTCGGCGGTTTCGCCGTCGCAGGGCAGGAACAGCTTGCGCGGCGCGGACGGCGGCTCGCGGCGTTCCAGCGCCTGCGCCAGCTGGTTGCCCGGCTCGTAGATCACCACGTCCGCCGCGGCCAGCCCGTCGCCGAAGTCCCAGGGCTCGCGGGTCCTGCCGCCCAGCAGCGCCAGCGTCGCGCGCAACGAGCGCTCTGCCTGCCAGTCGACACCCAGGCAGGCGAGCCGGCGACGCGGAAGCGGCGGCTTGGGGCTCAGGAGGGACATGCGTCAGCCTTTTGCTTATAGAAGAGTAGGCAAAAGACTACACACGGCGGTGGATAAGTCGGCCGGACCGGAGGACCGGCGGTACAGGAACGGGCGATGGCCGGCTAGCGGCCGCTACTGCCAGCCCACCACCTCGTAGCCCTTGTCGGCCAGGCAGCGGTTGACGTAGCTCATGTAGACCGGGCTCGGCTGGTTGCCGCGGAACAGGCCGCGCACCAGGCCGGTGGCGGCGCCCGCCGCGGCGCCGGCACCCACACCCCGGCCGACGTTGCCGTAGACCGCCCCCGCGGCCGCGCCGCCGACGCTGCCCATCACAGCGCCGCCGGCGGTGGAGCGCGCCACGTCGCCGCCGCCGCGGCTGAGATCGGCGGAATCGGCCTGCTGGATGCAGGCCTGCACGGCCGCTTCCTGCGCCGGCTTGCCGGCGAGCTGGGAAGTGGCATTGGGGTAGATCACCGGGCGGGCCGTGGCGCAGCCGGCGAGGAACAGGACGGGGAGCAGCAGCAGGGCTTGGCGTGGCATGAGGGGTCTCCGCGCTGGGTCACCCTGATCCTACCATTGCCCTATCCCCGAACCGTTCGCCCTGAGACTGTCGAAGCAGGAACGACCCAGAGATGCGCAGTGCCATCCATGGCGCGACTTCGGCTGCCCAATCCAGCTCCTGCCCGGCCATCCCTGGCCGGGCTTTCGGCGAGGCGGATGTCCATCGGACATCCACTTATCTCGCCTCGACCTTGTACGCCGCGATGTCCCGGATCAGGTCCTCGCCGCTGAGCTGGGTGGCGTTCTTGCCGCCGAGGAAGCTGGTCAGCCCGGACTTGTCGTAGTGCGCCTTGATGCGGTCGCTCATCAGGCCGATGTATTCCAGGTTCGGGATCAGGCGCAGGAACATCAGGTGGCGGAAGGCCGCCATCGACGGCGCGTTCATCACCACCTCGTCCCAGTCCTTCAGCGACAGCTTGTGCTCGAACCACTCGTAGTACAGCTCGTGCGACAGGAAGCGGTTGCGCATCAGCAGCGCCACCTCGTAGGCCCAGTCCTCGCGCTCGCGGCGCTCGGCCTCGGACAGCTCCTGCGAGATATGCGCCTTCAGCGCCAGAACGCCGTAGTGCACATGGCGCGCCTCGTCCTGGATCACGTAGCGCAGCAGCTGCTTCAGCAGCGGCTCGCGGGTGAAGTTGTACATCGTCCCGAAGGCCCCGAGCGCCAGGCCCTCCACCATGATCTGCATGCCGAGGAATTTCACGTCCCAGCGCGAATCGGTCAGCAGGTCGTCGAGGATCACGAACAGGTTGTCGTTGACCGCGTAGACCTTCTGCAGCTTGGTGTCGAGGTAGCGCAGGAACACCTCCAGGTGACGGCCCTCGTCCATCACCTGCGTGGCGCCGTAGAGCTTGCCGTCCAGCCACTGCACCGACTCGGTGACCTGCGCCGCGGCATAGAGCGCGCCCTGCTCGCCGTGCATGAACTGCGACAGCGTCCAGGACGCCATGTCCGCGGCGAAGCGCAGCTTCTCCTTCTGGTTCAGGCGGATGCCCTTGGCCGCCAGGCCCTCGAACGGGGGATAGTCCAGCGGCATCACCGGCTTGTCCGGATCTTCCGGGTCCACGCTGGTGCTCCAGTCCAGGTCGCGGTCGCCGTTCCACTGGTTGGCCACGGCGCGCCGGTAGAGCTCGTACATCTCCGGGAAGTCGCCCTGGTAGGTCAGGTCGAAATGCGCCGCATGGCCGGACACCATCGGCACCGCATCGCCGTGGCGTGCCTTGCCCAGCACCAGGCCGCGCACCGCCGAGGGCGCCATCGAGGCTGCCACCTTGAGGTTGCCGACCGAGGCCAGCACGTTGAGGTTGTCGAAGGTGCTGTAGATCTGGTTCTGCGCCTTCAGCGGCAGTCCGTTGAGCATGCGATCGAGCATCATGGGAAATCCCTCTGAAGGTTATGCCGCGACGGACAGCGGTCCCGTGGCGCAGGCCGAACAGGCCAGGGTGAAGCCCGCCGCGCGTTCCTCCGGCGACAGGCAGTTGGGTTCGCTGAGGGCGACCTCGCCCTCCAGCACCTGGAGCTTGCAGTGCGCGCAGCCGCCGACCATGCAGCTGAACGGCAGGGCCAGGCCCTCGCGCAGGCCGGCCTCCAGGATGCTTTCGCCGGGCCGCTGGGTGACCACGCGGCCGGACTGCTTGAACAGGATTTCCTGCGGCTCGGTGGGCCGCTCGGCCAGCCTGGGCGCGGCCAGGAAACGCTCGTGGCGGACGCGCGCCGCCGGCACGCCGGCCTGGCGCAGCACCGATTCCGCCGCCTCCATCAGCCCGGCAGGACCGCAGAGGTAGAACATCGCGGCGGCGTCCGTGCCCAGCAGCGCCGCGATGCGCGCGCCGTCGAGCCGGCCGCGCTCGCCCGTCCAGCCGGCCGCGGGCTGCGACAGCACGTGGACCAGCCGCAGCGCGGGATGCGCCTGCGCCAGCTCCCGCAGGCGCTCCGCGAAGATGATGTCCGCCTCGCTGCGGCTGGCATAGACCAGCCGGATGTCGCGCCGCGGGTCGCGCGCCAGCGCGGTCTCGACCAGGCTGATCACCGGGGTGATGCCGCTGCCTCCGGCCAGGAAGCGCAGCGGCCCGCTACCCTCCTCCAGCAGGAAATCGCCCGTGGGGCCGAGCAGGCGGTAGCGGCTGCCCACCTGCAGGGCTTCGTGGACATGCGAGGACACCCAGCCGCCGGGCACCAGCTTGATGGTGCAGGCCAGTCCGCCGCCCTCGGGCGCGCACAGCGAATAGGCGCGGCGCACCACCTGGCCGTCGATCTCGAAGCAGTGGGTGAAGTACTGGCCGGCGCGAAAGTCCGGCACCACGCCGTCCTCCGGCTCCAGCACCAGGGTCAGGGTGTCCGCGGTTTCGCGCCGCAGTCCGGCGACGCGCACCGGCCGCGGCGCCTGCCCCGGCTGGGCCGCGCCCCAGCGTTTCGAAGGTCCTTCACCGCGCGGTATCAGGATCCGCCGCGGCCTGCCGAGTGCGAACATCGTTCACCCCGAGTCTGTCTCCTCGGGTCCAGCTTGCGGGCGATGCTGCAGCTTGTCAAACGGTCGGTTAATTCGATTACCCAGGGTCTTCCGGGCGCCCGGCCAGGACGGCGTTCACGTAGCCCGGCCGCAGGGTCTTCAGCGGATGGGACGCCGTGACATGGCCCATGAACGGCGGATGGATGCTGTAGCCCAGCAGGCCCTGCAGCCGCGGCGACATCGATGCCGCCCGCGCCGCCGGCACGCCCAGGAAATAGTTCTCCTGCGTGCGCGCCCAGGGTTCGCAGTACTGGTTGGAAAAGGCCAGTCGCGGCGCGGCACTGCGGTTGGCGCCGCCGCGGTGCAGCAGCGTGCCCAGGAACACCACGCAGGCACCGGCCGGCATCACCGTGGGCTTCAGCTGGCGCTCCAGCAGGGGGTTGGCCTGCGCGTCGGCGTCGAAGCCGTCGTAGCTGCCGGCGAGGGTGGCATCGCTCCAGTCGTGGCTGCCGGGAATGATCTCGGTGCCGCCGTTCTCGGCGGTGAAGGCATCCACCGCCACGATGGTGCTGAGGCTGATCGCCGGCCGCGGGCGCGGGATCGGGTAGAAGCTGTCGTCGCTGTGGATCGGCTGCGGCGTCTCCCCCGGGTGGATGCAGATCGCCTGGCTGGCGGTCAGCAGGAAGCCCGGCATGAGGAAGCGCTCCAGGATCGCCATGATCCGCGCGTCCTCGGTGATGCGCTCGAACACCGCGCCGCGCGCCACCAGGGTATAGACGCGCTCGGTGCGGTAACCCTCGAAGTTGTTGCGCCCCTGGTGGCTGCCGAGGAAGGGCGCCAGGCCCTCCCGCACGGCCCGCAGGGCCGCGGCGTCGAGGAAGTCCGGGATGATGCTGTAGCCCTCGCGCCGCAGCGCCTGTTCGTGTGCGTCGACGTCGAAGGCCATGGCCGCCCCTATCCCCTGCCCTGGAAGTACAGCGCCGCGTAGATGCGCGGCTCCACCTGGAAACCCTCGGCGCGCTTGCGCTCGAGCCAGCCATGCACCTCGCGCAGGGGCACGCGGTGCACGGTGATGTCCTCGCCCTCCACCCCGCCGCCGGCGTGGACACGGGTCAGGCCGGTGATCTCCACCAGGTGCAGCTGCTCGGAGGTCATCCCCGCGGCCACCGGGCCGCTGGCCAGGATGCGCGCGGCGCTGCCGCGGTAGCCGGTTTCCTCTTCCAGCTCGCGCAGCGCCGAGGCCTCCACCGCCTCGCCCTTGAAGCCCTCGTCGTCGCCGATCATGCCGGCCGGCAGTTCGATGGTCCGTGCATGCAGCGGCAGGCGATACTGCTCGACCAGCAGCAGCTCGTCCTCCGGCGTCACCGCCAGGATGAAGGCGGCTCCGCTGGAGTTGGTACGCTCGACATACTCCCAGTGCCGATCCTTCAGCAGGCGCAGGAAGCGGCCTTCGTGGAGGGTCTCGATCTTCGCCTCGCTCATGCCGCGGCAGCCTCCCAGGCTTCCACCAGGTGTTCGGCGCGCGGCCCCTGCGCCAGTTCGCGGGCCAGCCATCGCAGCGCCGGTTCCATTTCCGACGCCCAGCCGTAAGGCGGGTTCAGTACGCAGAGGCCGCAGGCGCGCATCTGGCCCTCCGCCTCCGCCCCGTTGTGCAGCTGCAGGTCCACCCCGGAGCGGGGGTGCTCGCGCATCAGGCGGCGGCGGAAGCGGTCGGCCTCGTGGCGGTTCTTCACCGGGTACCACACCGCGTGGACGCCGCCGGCGAAGCGGGCGCTGGCCTTCTTCAGGTAGGCCGAGATGGCGTCGAACTCGTCCGGCCGCTCGAACGGCGGATCGACCAGCACCAGGCCGCGCTTCTCCGGTGGCGGCAGCAGGGCATGGCTCTCGTAGCCGTCGCGCTGGTGCAGCTGGGCGCGCGGGTCACCGCCGGCATGGGCCTTGAGCTGCGCGAACACCGCCGGCACCTTCTCGCAGGCCGCCACGCGATCCTGTTCGCGCGCACAGGCCAGGCCCAGCAGCGGCGAGCCCGGGTAGCGCCCGCCGAAGCCACGGACGAGCTCCAGGTAGTCGCGCACCGGCGCCGGCAGCCCCGTCGCGTTCGCCAGCCGGCCGATGCCGTCCCGGTACTCCCCGGTGCGCTCCGCCGCCTCGTCGCCGAGATCGTAGAGGCCGCTGCCCGCATGGGTATCGAGCAGCCGCCAGGGCTTGTCCTTGCGGCTCAGGGCGCGCAGCAGGCCGCAGAGCAGGACGTGCTTGAAGACGTCGGCGAAATTGCCGGCGTGGTATCGGTGTTGGTAATGCATGCCGCCAGTGTAAGGCCCCGGCGACGCCCAAGAAAAAGCCGCGGCACCCGGTGGGGTGGCCGCGGCGGGGAATGCCGGCGCGATGAGGGGGAGAGCGCCGGAGGTCGGGGACCGGAACTAGAAGGCGTACTTGGCGGCCACCTGCAGGCGGTCGAGGCTGCCGTCGGCGCCGCTTTCCACCTCGCGCTCGGCACGCCGGTACTCGACGCCGACGGTGATCTTCGGCACCGGCGAGTACAGCAGGTTGAGGCTGGCGCTGTTGACGCTCTTGGTGACGGCATCGCTGGTCAGGGCCACGTCGTGGTCGGCGCGCAGCATCGACACGGTGGCGGTGCTGCGCCACTTGTCGCTCCAGACGTGGCGGTAGGCGATGTAGGCCGCGTAGGCCGAGAAGGCCTCGAGGTCGCCGGAGGCATCCACCGCGGCGTCGTTGACCGTGTTGATGGCGATGTAGCGGCCGATGCCGTCGCCGCCGCTGACGGTGAAGCGGATGTCGTCGCGCCCCACCGGAATCTTGCCGGCCAAGCTCAGGCCGTAGCCGACGTCGCTGCCGGCGCCGTCCTGCTTGAGCTGGCGCACCACGCTGGCGATGGAGAACTGCCCGCCGCCGGCCTCGAAGCGGTAGCGCGCCGAGGCATCGGGAATGGTGTTCTGGTCGGTGGTGTTCTGCGTGCCCGTGCCGGTGGTCACGGTGGTCTCCGGGTTCTCCACCGACACGTCGAAGCCGCCGGCGGTGTAGCGCACCAGCGGCTGGCGCACGAAGGGCGTACCGTCGGTGGGGAAGGCGACGAAGTCCAGCGTCTCCGGCAGCGCCACCAGGTTCTGGAAGGTCGACCAGTCCTGGCCGATCAGCCAGTTGTCGATCGTCAGGTAGGCACGGCGCAGGCCGATGTTGTAGGCATTGGTGACACGCTCGTTGCCGGCGCCCGGATTGACGATGAAGTCCATCTCCAGGTAGCTGCCGAGCTTGTAGCCCTCGACCAGCGTGTCGGTCTTCAGGAACAGCCGCGTTTCCTTGGCGTGCATGTCGAAGTAGGAGCTGCTGCCGCCGGCCGCGCCCGATACCGGGATCGCGCCGGGTGCGTAGAAATCACGCGCGGAGCCCTGCGCCACGCTGCCCTCGCTGAAGCGCGAGTACATGGCGTCCACCTTGATGTAGCCCCCCAGCGTCAGGTTGGTATCCCCGAGCTTGAAGTCGACCGCCTGGGCCATGGGGGACATCGCTGCGGCGGCCAGCGCCGCGATTGCCGTCTTGTTCATCTCCTCGCTCCTTTGCACCGGGATGGCTCTTGTGTTTCGTCAGGCACGGGGCCTGCGTTGTGATGGAGGGGGCAACGGCCATGCCATCCCCCGGAGGAGACGGAAAATCCCGCCGCAACAAGCACTTGACCCTTCGAGGAACAACGGCGGCGGGAACCGGGGATGTCACCGAAGGTGACGGTGGCGTTACCGTAGGTAACAAACGGGCATACTGGATCGCAGGAGGAAAGGCATGCGCAAGAACGAAGACGGCCAGGGCCGCGGCGATCAGGCCCTGGTGCTGTTCCTGCTCGCGGCCGGTGCGCTGCTGTCGCCGGCGCTGCAGCTGTGGGTGGCGCCCGGCATGCCCTGGTGGACGCTGTATGCGGTCTGGGGCGCGATCATCGCCCTGGCGGCGCTGGCGCAGCGGCAGGATCCATGACGCCCGAGCTCTGGCAGCTGTTCCTGGCGGCGCTGGTCTACCTCGGCGCCCTGTTCCTGGTGGCCTATGCCGCGGAGAACGGCTGGATTCCCGCCCGCGTCGCGCGCCATCCGCTGACCTACACGCTGTCGCTGGGCGTCTACGCCACCACCTGGAGCTTCTACGGCAGCGTCGGCTTCGCGCAGAACCAGGGCTATCTCTTCCTGACCATCTACGTCGGCGTGACGCTGGCCTTCCTGCTGGCGCCGGTGCTGCTGCAGCCGCTGCTGCGGCTGGTGCGCGACTACCAGCTCACCTCGCTCGCCGACCTCTTCGCCTTCCGCTACCCGAGCCGCTGGACCGGCACCCTGGTCACGCTGTTCATGCTGGTCGGCATCCTTCCCTACATCTCGCTGCAGATCCAGGCCGTGGTGACCTCGGCGCAGGTGCTGACGCAGGAGGTGCCGCCCGGCGTGCTGGCGCTGGTGTTCTGCGTCACCGTGACGCTGTTCGCGGTGCTGTTCGGCGCACGCCAGGTTACGCCGCGCGAGAAGCACGAGGGCCTGGTGGTGGCCATCGCCTTCGAGTCGCTGATCAAGCTGGTGGCGCTGCTGGCGACCGCGGCCTTCGCCGTGTTCGGCGTCTTCGGCGGGCCCGCGGGCCTGGACGAATGGCTGCGCGCCAACCCGCAGGCAGTGGAGCAGCTGCATGCGCCGCTGCGCGAGGGTGCGTGGAGCACGCTGCTGCTGCTGGCCTTCTCCGCGGCCTTCCTGCTGCCGCGCCAGTTCCACATGATCTTTACCGAGAACATCGAGCCCGGCGCCCTGCGCACCGCCAGCTGGGCCTTCCCGCTGTTCCTGCTGCTGCTGAACCTGGCCATCCCGGTGGTGCTGTGGTCCGGCCAGAAGCTGGGCATGGACGGCGCCGCCGACTACTACGCGCTGCGCCTGGCGCTGCAGGAGCCCAGCGGCTGGCTGACCTACCTGACCTTCATCGGCGGCATCTCCGCCGCCAGCGCCATGATCATCGTCGAGAGCCTCGCGCTGGCGGCGATGTGCCTCAACCACCTGGTGCTGCCGCTGTGGCTGCGCGGCCGCCGCCCGCGTTCCGGCACCGACTTCTACGGCCACCTGCTCTGGGGCCGGCGCCTGTTGATCGCCGTGGTGATCTTCACCGGCTACGGCGCCTATCTCGCGGTGGGCGACAGCCGCGGCCTGGTGCAGCTCGGCCTGATCTCCTTCGTCGCGGTCACGCAGTTCCTGCCGGCCGTGGCGGCCATGCTGGCCTGGCCGCGCGCCACGCGTGCCGGCTTCATCGCCGGGACCAGCGCGGGCATGACGGTGTGGTTCCTGGTGCTGGTCCTGCCGCTGATCAGCGGCCGGCCCTCGCCGCTGGCGGACTGGCCGCTGCACCAGAGCGGCATCTGGACCTTCGTGAGCTTCTGGTCGCTGGCCGCCAACCTGCTGCTGTTCATCGGCGTGTCGCTGCTCACGCGGCCCACGCCCAAGGAGCAGGCGGCCGATCGCGCCTGCCGCCTCGATGCCGCACTGCTGCTCAGCCCGCAGCCGCGCGCCGCGGGCGTGGCGGCGCTGCGCGAACGTGTCGCCGGCGCGCTCGGCCCGGACACGGCGGCGGCGGAGATCGAACGCGCCCTCTCCGATCTCAAGCTGGGCGCCGACGAACGCCGGCCGCGGCAGCTGCATTTCCTGCAGGAGCGCCTGCAGCGCAACCTCTCCGGCCTGGTCGGCCCGCAACTGGCGCGCGAACTGCTCGGCGCCACGACCGCCGCCGGCAGTGCCGGCCCGCTGGTGGAAGAAGAGCTGGAGCACTCGCAGGACCGCCTGCGCGGCCTCGCGGCGGAGCTCAACCAGCTGCGCCGCTTCCACCGGCAGATCCTGCAGGACCTGCCGGTGGGCGTCTGCTCGCTGGGGCTGAACCTGGAAGTGACGATCTGGAACGAGCGCATGGCCGAGCTCTCCGGCCTGCCGGCCGACGCCGTGCTTGGCAGCCGCGTGGACCAGCTGCCCGCGCCCTGGGCTCGATTGTTCGGCGACTTCCTGGAGAGCGCGCAGCAGCACCGCTACAAGCTGCAGCTGGCCCTGGACGGCAAGCGCCGCTGGCTCAACCTGCACAAGGAGGACATCGGCGCCGGGGTGGACGATGCCGCCGCCGGCCTGGTGCTGCTGGTGGAGGACCTCACCGAACAGCAGCAGCTGGAGGCGGAGCTGGCCCACAGCGCGCGCCTGGCCTCGATCGGCACCCTGGCCTCCGGCGTGGCGCACGAGATCGGCAATCCGCTCACCGGCATCACCTGCGTGGCGCAGAACCTGCGCGACGAGGACGACGCCGCGGAACGGCAGTACGGCATCGAGGAAATCCTCAAGCAGTCGCGCCGCATCAGCGACATCGTGCAGTCGCTGCTGACGTTCGCCCGGCCGGCGGTGCAGGAATCGCGCACCCTGGTGCGCCTGGACCTGGCGGCGCTGGTGGTGGAGGCGATCCGCCTGGTGCGGCTGTCGCCCACCGCGCGCGACATCGCCTTCGACAGCCGGCTGGCGCCGGAACTGTGGATCGAGGGCGATCCGGCGCGCCTGACGCAGGTGCTGCTGAACCTGCTGGGCAACGCCGCCGACGCCTCACCGCCCGGCGGCCGGGTGGAGATCCGCGCCGCGCGCGGTGCGGGCTCGGTGACGCTGGAGGTGCAGGACTGGGGCAGCGGCATCCCCGAGGCCCTGCGCGAGCGCGTGTTCGAGCCCTTCTTCACCACCAAGGATCCGGGCCGCGGCACCGGACTGGGCCTGCCGCTGGCCTACCGCATCGTCAGCGACCACGGCGGCAGCATCGGCGTCGACAGCCGCGAGGGCGCCGGCTCCACCTTCACCGTGCGGCTGCCCGCCGCACCGGATTCACTGGCCACGGTACTGACATGAGACAGCCTCCAATGGCGCTTTCCAGGCATGGTTTACATCCGGACCCACGTCGACTCGCGACGCTGGGATCCCCGCGCTTTGCGCGGAGGCCCTCCACGCTGCTCGCGACGTCATGAGCCGCCTCCTGATCATCGAGGACGAGGAGGTCATCCGGCGCCAGCTGGCGCGCCTGCTGGCCAAGCACGGCTACGACACCGCCGAGGCCGGCAGCGTCGCCGAGGCCGAGGCCCTGGGCCTGCAGGATTTCGACCTGATCATCGCCGACGTGCGCCTGCCCGGCGTGCTCGGCACCGAGGTGATCGAGCGGGCGCGGCCGGTGCCGGTGCTGATCATGACCAGCTTCGCCAGCATCCGCTCCGCGGTGGAATGCATCCAGAAGGGGGCGGCCGACTACATCGCCAAGCCCTTCGACCACGACGAGATGCTGCTGACCATCGCGCGCCTGCTGCAGGGCGGCCTGCAGTCGCGCCAGAACGCCGCGCTGAAGAAGGACGTCGCGCGGGACTTCCCGGTGTCCGGCATGGTCGGCGACTGCGCCGCGATGCGCGCGGTGTCCGACCGCATCCAGCGCGTCGCCGGCGCCGACATCACCGTGCTGATCCGCGGCGAGTCCGGCACCGGCAAGGAGCTGGCGGCACGGGCCATCCACGAGCGCAGCGCGCGCGCCGCCGGCCCCTTCATCGCGGTGAACTGCGCCGCGATTCCCGACAGCCTGATCGAGGCCGAGCTGTTCGGCCACGAGAAGGGCGCCTTCACCGGCGCCACGCAGCGCAAGCAGGGCCTGGTGGAAGCCGCCCACGGCGGCACCCTGTTCATGGACGAGGTCGGCGAGCTGGCTCCCGCGGTGCAGGCACGGCTGCTGCGCGTGCTGCAGGAAGGCGAGGTGCGCATGGTCGGCTCCACCGCCTCGCGCAAGGTGGACGTGCGCGTGCTGGCCGCCACCCACCGCGACCTGGAGCAGATGGTGCGCGAGCGCACGTTCCGCGAGGACCTCTACTACCGCCTCAAGGTCATGGAACTGATGCTTCCGCCGCTGCGCGAGCGCGGCGACGACGTCGAGCGCCTCGCGCGGCACCTGCTGGAACGCGCCGCGCAGAAGCTCAACCGCGGCGGCATCCGGCTGTCGCAGCGCGCGCTGGCGGCGATCCGCGCGCACCACTGGCCCGGCAACGTGCGCGAGCTGGGCAACGCGGTGGAACGCGCCGTGATCCTCTGCGACGGTCCCACGATCGAGCCCGAGCACCTGGCGATCCCGGTCGGCGCGGCGCCCCCGCCGCCGGCCGCCGCGGGACAGACCAGCCTGGAGGACTACTTCCGCCAGTTCGTGCTGCAGAACCAGGACCGCATGACCGAGTCGGACCTGGCCAAGGCCCTGGGCATCAGCCGCAAGACCCTGTGGGAGCGGCGCAGCCGCATGAACCTGCCGCGGCGGCGCGAACCCTGAGCCGCGCCGTCCGCCCGGCGGCCTTGCGGCACCGCAGGCCCGGCACAGGGCCTGCATCCAGCCCCGGGGCGGCGGCAGAATCGCCGCATCGCCCTTCGCCGGAAACACCCTTGCCGACCACGCCGCGCCGTCTCGCCCTCCTGCTGCTGGCCTTGCTGGCCCTGCCGGCCCTGGCCGCGCCCGATGGCGCGCGCTGGGAGTGCCGGACGCGCGACAGCGCCGGCGACTGCATCGGCCTGTCCACCTATACCCAGCCGGACGGGACGCGGCTCTCCGGCCTGCGCAGCAAGCTGGACGGCAAGCCGGGCTGGCATGGCCTGCTGGTGCGCTACCAGCCCAACGGCGAACGCAGCGAATGCATGGCCGACGCCGAAGGCCGCTGCCAAGTCCCGGTCCGCGCTGCGCCGCCGGACAACCGCCGCGACGTCGTCCGGCCGCTCCCGGTCGCCGCCGCCGCGAAGGGGCGCCCCCAGCCGGCCGACGCCGGCGGCGAGCGCCTCGAATGCGAGCGCGATGCGCGCGGCGCCTGCAACGGCGCGGCGACGCTGTGGTTCCGCAGCGGCGGCCGCCTGCAGGGCCGCCTGGTGCCCGGGGACCGGGGACCGGTCTGGCAGGGCCGCCTGGTGCGCCACTACCCGGGCGGCGACCGCGAGGAATGCGACACCGCACCCAGCGGCGCCTGCGAAGGAGAGACCACCTACACCTATGCCGACGGCACGCGCCTGCAGGGCCGCAAGGTCCTGCGGGACGAGCAGTCGCGCTGGACCGGCGAAGTGGTGCAGATCTTCACCAGCGGCAAGCGCATGCGCTGCGACGCCGGGCGTGAACGGCTCTGCGAGGAGGACACCCAGATTCCGGTGGACGAACGCGGCAAGCCACTGGGACGGATTCCGCGGTCGATGGCCCGCCGTTGAGGCAGAATGGCGGCAGACAGCGCGAACCGGCCCCGCCATGAGCGGCAACCGGTCGATATCCGCCCAGGAGAACCATGAAACCGATCTTCATCGCCGGCCTCGCCGCCCTCTGCCTGGTCAGCACCGGCTGCAGCAGCCTCGGCGGCGCGCGAGCGCCCGCCAAGCAGACCCACAACCTGCGCATCTCGCCGGGGACCGGCGCCAACCTGTTCTTCTGCTTCCCCGGCAAGCCGCAGTGGCAGTACGTGGGCGCGGCCGATCCCAGGGCCGGGCGCGGCGCCACCACCCCGGGCGGCGCACCGCTGGCCTCCACGCTGGACTTCGACGTGACCACCGCCAGCGTGGTCTACCTGCGCATGGACCTCGGCGACGTGCTCGGCGACCCCGAGGCGGCCACCGCCACCGGCCATCGGCATGCCGTGGCGATCCGCCTGACGCCGGGACGCCAGTACCAGCTCGACTGGCAGGTCAGCGCCGACCTCAGGACCACCAAGGGCCGGCTGATCGACATCGGCAACCAGCTGATGACGGAGGCCGTGCCCATCACGCGCAACATCTGCCGCTGAAGCGGCGAACCCACGAAGAAGGGCCTGCTCGCGCAGGCCCTTCTTCGTGCCGCCAGCGTCGCGCTCAGAAGCGGTAGTGCAGGCCCAGGCTCAGCACCGGCCAGAACTTGAAGTCCTCGGAGTCGTCCTCGAGGTTCTTCACTTCGTTCTGCAGTTCGGTCTGGAACAGCGGGTTGCTGGCCGCGTCGAAGCTCTCCGCCGGGTCCGTGGGATCGCAGTCCGGGTTGGCCGTGGCGTCGCAGGCCCGGCCGGAGGCGGCCAGCGCCACATCCGGCGACTGCGTGAACATCACGCCCAGGTCGAAGCTCACGCCGAAGCCGGTGGCATTGGTGGTACCGCCCCAGCCGATGCCCAGGTAGGGCGCGGTCGAGCCCAGGTCGATGCCGCCGTCCAGGCGCAGGTCGTCGCCGCGGTACTCGCGGTCGCCCACCTCGAAGGTCTCGGTGTTGTTGCGGGTCCGCGCGTCCAGGTCCAGCTCCGGGGCGCTGGTGTAGAGTCCGGCGCTGATGCGGAAGCCGCCGGCGAAGGGCTTGTAGTCCACCATCAGCGAGGCGGCGCTGATCTTCAGGTCGGCGTCGTAGTCGATGCCGTCTTCCTCGTAGCTGTCGCTGTAGGAACCGAAGTTGTAGCCGGCACGCAGGTCGAAGAAGCGGTTGAGGCCGTAGGTGTAGTCGATGCCGATGCCCGCGGTACCCAGCCGCAGGCCCAGGCCGCCGTGCCGGGCCACCTCGTCCGCCTGCGCCATGCCCGGCGCCATCAGCATCAGCAGGACCATGGCGGTCTTCTTGTTTCGCATGTTGTCGTATCTCCCTTGGTGAATGATGCCCGGCGCGCAGCGGCACGCCCGCGCCGGACGCTAACAAACGATGGTGGATGCACCTGCCCCCCAAGCAGGGGATTCCCCGGTCCTGCGCGCGCAGGCCGCGCCCGGTGGGCCGGGTGCTCTGCGTCAGGGGAAAACGCCCCGGCGGCCGCTAGGCGGCGTCGGGCGTAATGACCTTGGCCGTGCCGGCCTCGGTCATGTCGAAGATGCGGCAGCGCGGCGCCAGCGTGCGCACCAGGCTGATCGCATGGATGCATTCGACGCGGTGCGCGTAGGTTTCAGCCCCGCGGGCGATGGTCTGGTTGTCGCCCGCCTGGAAGGTCCAGTACCACCGGCCTTCCGTATCCCGGTGAATCTCGAAATCTGCCGCCATAGTCCCTTTCAGCCTGCCTGGTCGTGCGGACGCTGCATGGGCGCCCGGATATCGTCACATTTTATTCTGTCCGGCCCTGACAGGCGCCACCTCGTCCGGATCTAGCAGGATCGCCCCCGGCGGCACGCTTCGTGACAACGGCGTTACGTCCCGTAACAGGCCAGGAACCCCGGTAACGTCTCATCTCATTGTTTTTTCTCGATATCCCGGCTGGCATCCTAACTGCTCCATGAAAAGCACAAGCAGCATCCAGCTGCCCGCGCACGGAGGAGAAACGATGCCCACTGAACTGCTGGAGCGGATCGGCCGCGATCCGCATTACCTGGAACTGACCCGCAAGCGCTCGCGCCTGGCCTGGGTCCTCACCGCCATCATGCTGGCGGTGTACTACGGCTTCATCCTGCTGATCGCCTTCGCGCCCGACGTCCTGCGCCAGCGCATCGGCGACGGTGCCACCACGCTGGGCTTCCCGCTCGGCATCGGCGTCATCCTCACCGCGATCCTGCTGACCGGCATCTACGTCTGGAAGGCCAACGGCGAGTACGACCGCCTGACCGCCCGCCTGCACGAGAAAGTCGGGGGAGGCCAGCCGTGAACCTGCGCAAGCTCCTCGCCGCCTCCGCCGCGGCCCTCGCCCTGCCCGCCCATGCGGCCGGTGCCCTCGAAGGCGCCACCACCAAGTCCGAGATCAACCCCATCGCCATCGCGATGTTCCTGGTGTTCGTCGGCCTGACGCTGTTCATCACCAAGTGGGCGGCCGGACGCACCAAGTCGCGCGCCGACTTCTACGCCGCCGGCGGCGGCATCACCGGCTTCCAGAACGGACTGGCGATCGCCGGCGACTACATGTCGGCGGCCTCGTTCCTGGGTATCTCGGCGCTGGTGTTCGGCTCCGGCTTCGACGGCCTGATCTACTCGATCGGCTTCCTCGTGGGCTGGCCGATCATCATGTTCCTGATCGCCGAACGGCTGCGCAACCTCGGCAAGTTCACCTTCGTCGATGTCGCCGCCTACCGCCTCGGCCAGACGCCGATCCGCACGCTCGCCGCCTCCAGCACGCTGGTGGTGGTCGCCTTCTACCTGATCGCGCAGATGGTCGGCGCCGGCCAGTTGATCAAGCTGCTGTTCGGCCTGGACTACTCCACCGCGGTGGTGATCGTCGGCGTGCTGATGGTGGTCTACGTCACCTTCGGCGGCATGCTCGCCACCACCTGGGTGCAGATCATCAAGGCGGTGCTGCTGCTGGGAGGCGCCAGCTTCATCGCCTTCATGGTCATGCGGCACGTCGGCTTCTCCTTCGACCGCATGTTCACCGAAGCCATCGCGGTCCATCCGAAGGCCGACGCCATCATGGGCCCCGGCGCACTGGTGAAGGACCCGATCTCGGCGATCTCGCTGGGCCTGGCACTGATGTTCGGCACCGCCGGCCTGCCGCACATCCTGATGCGCTTCTTCACCGTGAAGGACGCCAAGGAAGCGCGCAAGAGCGTGTTCTACGCCACCGGCTTCATCGGCTACTTCTACATCCTGACCTTCATCATCGGCTTCGGCGCCATCATCCTGGTGGGCTCCAACAGCATCTACCTGGATGAAAAGGGCGGCCTGCTCGGCGGCAACAACATGGCCGCCGTGCACCTGGCCCACGCGGTGGGCGGCGAAGTGATGCTGGGCTTCATCTCGGCAGTGGCCTTCGCCACGATCCTGGCGGTGGTCGCTGGCCTGACGCTGTCCGGCGCCGCCGCGGTATCGCACGACCTCTACGCCCACGTCTTCGCCCGCGGCAAGGTCGACGACGCCAAGGAGTTGAAGGTCTCGCGCATGGCGACACTCGCGCTGGGCGTGGTGGCGATCCTGCTCGGCATCGTGTTCGAGAAGCAGAACGTCGCCTTCATGGTGGGCCTGGCCTTCGCGGTCGCGGCCAGCACCAACTTCCCGATCCTGATCCTGTCGATGTTCTGGAAGGGCCTGACCACGCGCGGCGCCGTGATCGGCGGCGGGCTCGGCCTGGCCACCGCGGTGACGCTGACCGTGCTCGGCCCCGCCGTATGGGTGAAGGTGTTCGGCTACGCCGAACCGATCTTCCCCTACGACGCTCCCGGCCTGTTCTCGATGACCGTGGCCTTCGTCGGCTGCTGGCTGTTCTCGGTGCTCGACAGCTCCGCGCAGGCAGCACGCGAGGCGGCGCTGTTCGAGGGCCAGCTGGTGCGCTCGCAGACCGGCATCGGCGCCAGCGCGGCCTCGTCGCACTGAACCATGCCAAGGCCCCGGCGCTCTTGCGCCGGGGCCTTGGCGCAACGAGCTGGCGGGCATCCGCCCTCCTACTGACTCAAGGACATGAACGATGGACTTGGATACGGCTTCATGCCATAAGAACGCCCCGGACCGCGTAGCGTCCACCCGTGACAACGACATCGCAACCAGCTCTGCGGAGACAGGCATGAGTTCCGACAACATCGCATCCGTCCTAACCGAGAACCGCGTATTCCCGCCGCCGGCCGAGTTCGCCGCGCGGGCGCGCCTGAATGCGGAGAAACTCGCCGCGCTGCACGCCGAGGCGCAGGCCGACCACACCGGATTCTGGGCCGGCCTGGCGAAGAAGAACCTCGGCTGGCAGACGCCGTTCACGCAGGTGCTGGACGACAGCGCCGCGCCGAACTACCGCTGGTTCACCGACGGCAAGCTCAATGCTTCCGCCAACTGCCTGGATCGCCACCTGCTGGCGCGGGGCGACAAGATCGCGATCCGCTTCGAGGGCGAGAAGGGCGACACCCGCAACTACACCTACAAGCAGCTCCACGCCGAGGTCTGCAAGCTCGCCAACGTGCTCAAGGCCCAGGGCGTGAACAAGGGCGACCGCGTGGTGATCTACATGCCGATGGCGCCCGAGGCGGTCATCGCCATGCAGGCCTGCGCCCGCATCGGCGCGATCCACTCGGTGGTGTTCGGCGGCTTCTCCGCCAGCTCGCTGAAGGACCGCATCGAGGACACCGGCGCCCGCCTGCTGATCACCGCCGACGGCGGCCACCGCGCCGGCAACATCGTGCCGCTCAAGAAGGTCGCCGACGAGGCACTCGCCGCCGGCTGCAAGACCATCGGCAAGGTCATCGTGCACCAGCGCACCAGCCATGGCGTGGACATGCAGGCCGGCCGTGACCTGTGGTGGCACGAGCTGATGGACACCGCCTCCGAGCGCTGCGAGCCGGAATGGGTCGAGTCCGAGCACCCGCTGTTCCTGCTCTACACCTCCGGCTCCACCGGCAAGCCCAAGGGCATCCAGCATTCCACCGGCGGCTACCTGCTGGGCGCGACGATGACCACGCAGTGGGTCTTCGACATCCGCGACGACGACGTCTTCTGGTGCACCGCCGACGTCGGCTGGATCACCGGCCACTCCTACGTCGCCTATGGCCCGCTGGCCAACGGCGCGACGATCCTGATGTACGAAGGCGCCCCGACGATTCCCGATGCCGGCCGCTTCTGGAAGATCTGCCAGGACCACGGCGTGACCATCTTCTACACCGCGCCCACCGCGATCCGCGCGCTGATGAAGCTGGGCGAGGAATGGCCCAACAAGTACGACCTGTCGAAGCTGCGCCTGCTGGGCAGCGTCGGCGAGCCGATCAATCCCGAAGCCTGGATGTGGTACCACCGCGTGATCGGCAAGGAGCGCCTGCCGATCGTGGATACCTGGTGGCAGACCGAGACCGGCGCCATCATGATCGCGCCCGTGCCCGGCGCCATCACCACCAAGCCCGGCTCCTGCACCAAGCCCCTGCCCGGCATCTGCGTCGAGGTGGTGGACGAGGCCGGCACGCCGATCAGGGAACAGGATGCCGGCGGCTACCTCGTCGTCTCCAAGCCCTGGCCGTCGATGCTGCGCACGGTCTGGGGCGACAACGAGCGCTACATCAAGACCTACTGGGGCCAGTTCCAGAACAAGTACTACGTCGCCGGCGACTCCACCCATCGCGACGCCGACGGCTGCTACTGGATCATGGGCCGCGTCGACGACGTGCTGAACGTCTCCGGGCATCGCCTGGGCACCATGGAGGTGGAGAGCGCCCTGGTCTCGCACCCGCGCATCGCCGAAGCCGCCGTGGTCGGCCGCCCGCACGAGGTCAAGGGCGAAAGCGTCTTCGCCTTCGTCATCGCCAAGGGCCCCCGCCCGACCGGCGAGGAAGCCGACAAGCTGGCCAAGGAACTGCGCGACCACGTAGCCAAGGAGATCGGCGCGCTGGCCAAGCCGGACGACATCCGCTTTGCCGACAACCTGCCCAAGACCCGCAGCGGCAAGATCATGCGCCGCCTGCTGCGCTCCATCGCCAAGGGCGAGGAGATCACCCAGGACACCAGCACGCTGGAGAACCCTGCGATCGTGGCGCAGCTCAGCGGCAAGGCCTGAGGATCGTCCTGCCTCTCCCTCCGGGAGAGGTCGCGCCGAAGGCGCGGGCGAGGGAGTCGCGAGCAACAAGCAACTGCACGCACTTGTTGCTCGCGCCCCTCACCTCGGCAACTGCTCCCTGCGTTGCCCTACCTCGGGCATCCATGCCCTCGCCCTCCCCTCTCCCGAAGGGAGAGGGGCTTGGGGGCCTAGTACTCCCGCCGCGGCCCCTTGTACTGCCCCGCCTCCAGCTTGAACGGCACCTCGCGGCCCACCAGCGCCTCCAGCGTCATCAGTTCCAGGTCGGTATGCCACTGGAAGGAGGCGGGAACGATGCGGCGGCCGTTCTGCGGCTTGGCCAGCACGTAGCGCGGCGCATCGTGGTGCCGCGCCACGATCTCCTCGCGCACCGCCGGATCGTCGCCGGCCTCGATCTGCACGCGGCCATAGCAGGTGCAGACATAGGTCTTCTCCGGGTCGGCCTCGAAGTAGACGCCGGTGCCGCGGATGCCGATGGTGGCGGTCGGCGTGTACACCGACAATTCACGTTCGCGCCGGCCGAATACCGTCAGCATGGCGCCGCTGACCAGGCGGAAGAACTGGCGCGCGGCGCGGCCGGCATCCAGCTTCAGCTCCGAATCGCCGCGCAGGATCAGGGCATCCTGCCCGACCACCGCAACCAGGCTGGCACCCTTGCCGGTCTTCACGTGATCCTCGGGACCGATCGGGGTGTCGCGGCTTGCGGGCCGGCCGTTGACCAGCACCTCGCCCTGCATCGAGAAGATCGAGCGCCCCTGCGGAAGCTTGCCGGGCAGTTCGCCGAGCACACCGGCCAGGGCCTGGGTCTGCCAGCCGCTGCCGCCGGCCAGCAGGCCCAGGGACAGGGCCTGCAGCAGGAACTCCCGGCGGGAATCGTCGGCTTCGTCGTCAGCTTGCGGCTTCATGGTCTTCCCCCGTCAACCGTCCCAGTTCAGCATGCCCTGGCCGCGGCCACCAGTATCTGGTTCACAATGGCTCCCGGGGAAACAGGGGGAATCCATGGGCAAGAGGCCGATCGCCGTGCTGGGCCTGAGCTGCTGCGCCGCGCTGGCGCCGGCACGGGCCGCCGACTTCTCCGGGGAGTTCGCGCTCGGGCAGGACAGCAACGTCGCCAACGTGCGCGAGGGCGGCCGGGAACGCAGCGACCGCTTCGCCCTGCTGGCCGCGGGCGTCGACCGGCCCTGGCGCCTGTCCGACTCCAGCACGCTGCTGTGGCGGCCGCAGCTGGAAGCCCAGCAGTTCGACGACTGCCGGGGCCTGTCCAGCCTGCAGCTGGGCCTGCAGGCCCGCTGGCTCTACCGGCCCGGCGCCGGGTTCCACGTGCCGGTGCTGGAGCTGCTGGCCGGCGCCACGGCCTGGGAGTTCGACAGTCGCCTGCGCGACGGCGCGCAGTACCGGTTCGGCGTCTTCGCCAGCGCCCCGCTCACCACCCGCATCGGCCTGCGCGCCGGTGCGCAGCTGCGCCAGCGCCGCGCCGACTCGGCCGTGTTCGACACCGATGTCCGCATGCTCGGCGCCGACCTCGACTGGGAGCTGCGCCCGGGCAGCACGCTGTACCTCGGCTACCAGCATCTGGACGGCGACCTGGTCTCCACCGCCCCCACCGCCCCCGCCGCGTCCGACGCCGTGGCGCCGGACGATGTCTTCGACGGCGAGACCGCCTTCCGCCTGGACTCGCGCGCCGACATCGGCACGCTGGGCCTGAACCACGCCCTGTCGCCGCAACTGGCGCTGGACCTGCAGGGCCGCGGAATCCGAGCCCGCGCCGAGACCGGCGCGCGCTACGAGCGCCGCCAGTTGCTGCTCAGCCTGCTGTGGCGCTGGTGAGCGCCGAGCAGCGGCTATTTTTCCAGTCGCCGCAAGCCCTTGCGTGATCCCTGCATTGACAGCCCGGGCACTTGCTCCTAACTTCAATGAACAACGTTCAGTTTTGAACGGACACGGAGGAGACGTTCATGCCGAGCCTGCTTCATCGCATCCGCAGCCTGGTCACCGCCCAGGCCCACCACCAGATCGACGGGATCGAGAATCCGCAGGTGATGGCCGCCCAGGTGCTGCGCGAACTGGGCGACGACCTGCAGCAGTCCAACCAGGCCCTGGTGGTCTCGCTGGGCGCCGAGAAGCAGCTGCAGCGCCAGCGCGAGACCGCCGGTGCCGAGGCCGCGGACTGGGAGCAGAAGGCCGAGCGCCTGCTGCAGTCCGGCGACGAAATCCGCGCGCGCGGCGCCCTGGAGCGTGCGGTGCAGGCGCGCAGCCGCTCGCAGGCGCTGGAGACCCCGCTGGCGGCGGCGCAGCGCGCCACCGCGCGGCTGCGCGAGCAGGTGCAGCGCCTGAAGGCCGAGCTGGAGACCGCGCACGGCCGGGCCGCCGTGATCAACGCCAACCAGACCGCCGCCACCGCCCTGGGCAGCGCCGCGCGCGCCAGCGACAGATACACCCGCGCCATGGACCGCGCGCAGCAGATGGACCGCCTGTCGCAGAAGGCCTCGCGCTACGAATCCGAGGCCGAGGCGGCGGCCGAACTGCTGAACGAGGACGGCCGCTTCGAGCGCGAGGTCGCCCAGGTCGACCTGGCGGCGGCAGTCGATGCCCGCCTCGCGGAACTGAAAGCGCGCCTGGCCGGCCGTACCGCCGTGCCCGACAATTGATCAATGTTCATATGAGCACCCCGCGTTCGCCCGAAGGCTTTTCGCCGCTGCGCGCCGCCCGCCTGCTGCTGGCCGCCGCGGCGATGGCCTTCGTCTTCGCCCTGCCAGGCAGCCTGCGCCTGGCGCAGGAACTGCTGCACCTGATCTGAGAACCGCACATGGATACGACCGACAACTTCGACTCCACCCGCCTGGACTCGCCGGGCTGGATCTTCTTCGTCAAGGCCTCCTTCGCCTGCGCGCTGGGCGGCATGGTCTTCGGCCTCACCGTGATGCCGGTGGAGATCTGGATGCGCGGCTACATGATCCTGGGAACCCTGTTCCTCACCGGCGCCACCTTCACGCTGGCCAAGACGCTGCGCGACCAGTTCGAGGCCAACAAGCTGATCAACAAGGTGGCGCAGGCGCGTACCGAGAAGCTGCTGAAGGAATACGGCATCCAGAACTGAAGAAGGAACAGCCCCATGAGGCCGCTGATCATGCTCGCCCTGCTGCTGGCGGCCCTGCCGGCCGCCGCCGGTGCCGGACAACCGGTGGTGCTGCTGCACGGACTGGCGCGCAGCGCCGCGTCGATGGAACCGATGGCGCAGGCGCTGCGGCGCGAGGGTTACCAGGTCTGCAACATCGACTATCCCTCGCGCGCGCACGACGTGACGGAGCTGGCGCACGATCACGTGGCGCCGCAGGTCGCGCGCTGCTTTCCGGGCGAGGTCCGGCCCATCCACTATGTGACGCATTCCATGGGAGGCATCCTGGTGCGCCAGCTGGCAGCCACCGGCGAAGCCGGCCGCATCGGCCGCGTGGTAATGCTGGGGCCGCCGAACCAGGGCAGCGAGATCGTCGATCGTGCCGCGGGCTGGCCGCTGTTCCGTCACTACGGCGGTCCGGCCGGAGGCGAGCTGGGAACCGGCGAGGGCTCCGCGGGGCGGCGTCTCGGCCCCGCGCCGTTCGAGCTGGGCGTGATCGCCGGCGACCGCTCCTGGAACGTCCTGCTGTCGCTGGTGATCCCCGGCCCGGACGACGGCAAGGTCGCGGTGACGCGTACCCGCCTGGACGGCATGCAGGACTTCCTGCTGCTGCCGACCAGCCACCCGTTCATGATGCGGCAGCCGGAAGCGCTGCGGCAGACCCTGCACTTCCTGCGGCAGGGTCGCTTCGATCGGGAACGGGACCGGCGTCAGGACCGCCGGACCGCCTTCGCGCGCGAGGACGCGGCACCGAAGAACGCCGCGATCATCTCCTCGCAGTACAGCCGGTAGTCGCTGCTGCGTCCGCCCCAGCTCAGCTTGCCGCTGACCGCCAGGGAACAGATGCCATGGATGCCCCCCCAGAACGTGGTCGCCCGCAGGCGCAGGGATTCGGCCTTGAGCCGGGGCTCCAGCATCGCCAGCGTGGCTTCCACCAGCTCGAACAGGCGGCGGATGCGTGCGTCGGCACTGGGGCGCGGCTTCATCTCCTCCGGCAACTGGTGCTCGAACAGCAGGCGCCAGCGATGGGGATTGCCGGTGGCGAACTCGATATAGCCCCGCGCCATCGCGCCGAGCCTCTCCCGCGGGTCGTCCAATGGCTCGATGCGGTCGCGCAGCGACAGGTAGATGGCATCGGCGGTGCGCTCGTTGAGCGCGGCCAGCAGGTCGTCCTGGTTCTGGAACAGCAGGTAGAGGTTGCCGACGGTATAGCCGATGGCCTGCGCGACCTTGCGCATGCTCAGCTCGTCGATGCCCTCCCGGACCAGGATCAGTTCCGCCGCCGCGATCGCCATGTCGCGCTGCTGCTCGCGGGTGTGGAGATTGCGTCGTCCCATGGGCCGCATTTTGTGGACAAAACTGATCGCTGTCCATTTATAGTGGGAACAGGGGGAATCACGACATGACAGGACAGGCAGTGCCCGCGGGCCGCATCCCGATGGCGGTCAAGCTCGGCTACACGCTGTTCATGGCGGTGCTGGTGCCGGTGTACTGGCATCACTACGGCCCGGCCAACTTCCTCTATTTCTGCGACGTGGCGCTGTTCCTGACGCTGGCCGCGGTCTGGACCGGACAGCCGCTGCTGGCCTCCCTGCCGGCGGTCGGCATCCTCGCCTCGCAGGGCCTGTGGCTGCTGGACTTCGCCTTCGAGTTGGCCGGCGGGCAACTCACCGGCATGACCGCCTACATGTTCGACGAGGCGCGCCCCCTGTACCTGCGCGGCCTGTCGCTGTTCCATGGCTGGCTGCCGATCCTGCTGCTGTACCTGGTGATGCGCCTCGGCTACGACCGCCGGGCGCTGTGGCTGTGGACGGCGCTCGCCTGGGCCCTGGTATGGACCTGCTTCCTGTTCCTGCCGCCGCCGTCGGCGGACCACGGCATCGGCCCGGTGAACATCAACTACGTCTGGGGTTTCAGCGATACCGAGCCGCAGGGCTGGATGCCCCCGCTGGCCTGGGTCTTCACCGAGATGGCCGCGCTGTTGCTGCTGCTGTACCTGCCGGTGCACGCCCTGCTGCGCCGCTACATGCCGGCGCCGCGCCGCTAAACTGTCGGCCACAGAACGACGAGACGGGAACACGATGAGCCAGGACAGCCAGTTCAGCCTGCTGCGGCAGCGCCGCTTCGGACCGTTTTTCCTGACCCAGGCCCTGGGCGCGTTCAACGACAACGTCTTCAAGAACGCCCTGGTCATCCTGGTGACCTTCGGCATTGCGGGATTGGCCCAGGAGCAGGTCAGCTTCTACGTGAACCTGGCGGCGGTGCTGTTCATCCTGCCCTTCTTCCTGTTCTCCGCCACCGCCGGCCAGCTGGCCGAGAAATACGAGAAGTCGCGCCTGATCCGCGGCATCAAGCTGCTGGAGATCGGCATCATGCTGCTGGGTGCCGTCGGCCTGTGGCTCGGCAGCATCCCGCTGCTGCTGGGAGTGCTGTTCCTGCTGGGTTTCCAGGCGGCGCTGTTCGGCCCGGTGAAGTACGCCATCCTGCCGCAGCACCTGCGCGAGGAAGAGCTGGTCGGCGGCAACGCCTGGGTCGAGGCCGGCACCTTCCTGGCGATCCTGCTGGGCACGGTGCTGGGCGGCTGGCTGGTGGCGCAGCCCGGCGGCACCCACTGGGTGGCGGCCGTGGTGGTGGCGCTGGCCCTGGCCGGCTACGCCGCCTGCCGCGCGATCCCGCCCGCCGCGCCAGCGGCGCCGGAGCTGCGCATCAACTGGAACCCGCTGACCGAGACCCTGCGCAACCTGCGCTTCATGCGGACCAATCGCACGGTGTTCCTGTCGGTGATGGGCATCTCCTGGTTCTGGCTCTACGGCGCCGCCTTCCTGTCGCAGATGCCGACCTACGCCAGCCAGGTCCTGGGCGGCGATCCCTCCGTGGCCACGCTGCTGCTGACCCTGTTCTCCGTCGGCATCGGCGCCGGCTCGCTGCTCTGCGAACGCCTCTCGGGCCACAAGGTGGAGATCGGCCTGGTGCCGCTGGGCTCCATCGGCCTGACGCTGTTCGGCATCGACCTGTACCTGGCCCATCCGGGCATGGCGACGGCCACCGGCCTGACCGCGCAGGCCTTCCTGGAGCAGCCCGGCGCCTGGCGCGTGGTGGCCGACCTGGTGCTGATCGGCATCTTCGGCGGCTTCTACATCGTGCCGCTGTATGCGCTGATCCAGACCCGCTCGGAGCCCTCGCACCGCTCGCGCATCATCGCCGGCAACAACATCCTCAACGCCCTGTTCATGGTCGTGGCCGGCGCCCTGGCCGTGGGCCTGTTCAAGGCGGGCCTGACGATCCCGGAGCTGCTGCTGGTGGTGGCGCTGATGAATGCGGCGGTGGCCGTGTTCATCTACTCGCTGGTGCCCGAGTTCATGATGCGCTTCCTGGTGTGGCTGCTGACGCGCACGCTGTACCGCATCGACCAGCGCGGCATGGAGCACATCCCCGACGAGGGCGCGGCGGTGATCGTCTGCAACCACGTCAGCTTCGTCGATGCCCTGATCCTCGGCGGCAACATCCGCCGGCCGGTGCGCTTCGTGATGTACCACAAGATCTTCCGCATCCCGGTGCTGAACTTCATCTTCCGCACCGCCCGTGCCATCCCCATCGCCCCCGCCAGGGAGGACGAGGCCCTGATGCACAAGGCCTTCGAGGACATCGCCGCCGCGCTGGCGGCCGGCGACATCGTCGGCATCTTCCCCGAGGGCGGCCTGACGCCGGATGGCGAGATCCAGGGTTTCCGCCCGGGCATCGAGCGCATCATCGAGCGCAGCCCGGCGCCGGTGGTGCCGATGGCCCTGAGCGGTCTCTGGGAAAGCATGTGGTCGCGCCGCGACAGCCGCCTGCGGCGCATGCGCCTGCCGCGGCGCCTGCGCGCCCGCATCGGCATGAGCGCCGCCCCGGCCGTGCCGGCGGCGGAGGCCCGCGCCGCGGCGCTGGAGCAGGCGGTACGGGAGCTGCGCGGCAGCCATCCGTGACATCGTGCCTTTACCTGCAAAAGGGCCGCGTCGGACAATAGCCCTCCGGGGAGCCTGCATTCAGCGAACATGGCGAAGATCGTCAGGAAAACACGCGAGGGCACGGAAGAAATCGAGTTGGGTTCTTTCCAGCTGACAATGGATCCGCCGTCCGGGAGGCCCCGCCGCGCCATGGCGATATCATCCTGATCGGCCTGCAGCGCCTGGATTTCGTCGATCCATAGGCCTCGCGCGCACGCCGCCGCAAAGGCCCCGCTGCGGCGGCCGCCTACCGCTGGTGACAGCTCCGGCGGTCCCGCCACCGCCCGCCGCAGCGGCCAAGCCGACCGCTGCTACGCCACCGCCCGGGAGGCGATGTCCGAACGGGTCCGCGACCTGGCATTCCTGATCGCGTAAGCTTGCCGCCGTCGGCGTCAGAAGCTGACCAATTTTGTCAGTGGCGGCTCGCCCCGGCCCCGCCCCGCCCAGGGAGCGCGGGAGGCGCGAATCTTGCACGGGGGGGCTCCAGAAGAATCCGGCCCGCCGCGGGGCCGGGGGCCGACCCATATCGGGGGATGGGGTAGGCCCATCCATTGCATGTGTCCCCGTGCCTGCCGACAATGTCACAACGAGGATTCGCACCCGTACCAGGACCCAGGACCGAGATGGCAAAGATCATCCGCAAGTCAGGCGCCTCGACCGAGGAATGGCCGCTGGGCCAGACGTCCCTGTCGATCGGCCGCCGGCCGGATAACCACATCGTGCTGCCCGACACGTTCGCGTCGGGTCGTCACGCCATGATCGGCTACGTCAACGGCCGCTATTTCGTCGAGGACCTGAAGAGCAGCAACGGCACGATCCTCAACGGCCAGCGGATCAGCCGCGCGCCGCTGAAGAACGGCGACGTCATCTACATCGGCGCCCAGCGCCTCGAATTCCACGACCAGAGCGCCAGCGTGGCCGCCGCAGCCGCGGCCGACACCATGGCCACCACGATCATGCGCGCCCCGGTGGTCCAGGAGCCGCCGCCGGACTCCACCCTGCCGCTGACCGGCGTGTCCGCCGTGCCGGTGCCGCCGCGCCCCTCGGCCGCTGCCGAGCCGGGCACCGAACCGCTGCTGATCCCGGCCCTGAGCGCCGTGCTGGCTCCGCCGCCCGCACCGCCACCGCCACCCCCGCCGCCACCGGTGGCCGCCGCCCCGCCGCCGCCCAAGGCGCCGCCGCCGGCCAGCCTGCCTTCGTCGCCGATCGCCGGCTTCAACTTCATCCTGCCCGAGCTCGGCACGCCCAAGCCGGCGGAGCCCGCAGCGCCCCCGTCGGTTGCCGACCCCCTGGAGGGCATGGCCCGCTCGATCCGGGCGCACCGCGAACGCGAGCAGCAGGACAAGCAGGAGAACGAGGCGAAGCTGCGCGCCGAGTGGGAAAAGATCGTGAGCTACAGCGAGACGCTGCAGGCCAAGCTCAAGGACGACCCGCGCATCCGCTACTTCAACGTCTCGCGCCGCAGCGGGGAGGTCGCGATCCGCGTGCAGCCCGACCCCAAGCTGCCGCAGCAGTCCATCGTGCTGAGCCAGGAGCATCCGGACCACAAGACCGGCGTGATCTCCGGGGTCTGGCTGCGCATGACCGGCATGCCGGACCGCTGCCACAGCAGCGCCGACGCCGTCATCGGTGAACTGGCCCGCACCGTGGCCTTCCTGTTCGTCTGAACCCGGGCCGGCTTCAGCGGCAACGAAAAACGGCGCCCTCGGGCGCCGTTTTTCGTGCTGCGGGCCGTTGCCCTATGAACGCCTCGCCATGAAGGCAACGCGTTCGAACAGATGCACGTCGGCTTCGTTCTTCAGCAGCGCGCCGTAGAGCGGCGGCAGGCTCTTCTTGGTCGAGGCATCGTGCAGCACGGCCGGATCGATGTCCTCGGCCAGCAGCAGCTTCAGCCAGTCCAGCAGCTCCGAGGTGGAAGGCTTCTTCTTCAGGCCCGGGATGTCGCGCAGGCCGAAGAACACCTCCATCGCTTCCTTGATCAGGTGCTTCTTCAGTCCGGGGAAATGCACGTCGACGATCTGCTGCATCGTCTCCTTGTCCGGGAAGCGGATGTAGTGGAAGAAGCAGCGGCGCAGGAAGGCGTCCGGCAGTTCCTTCTCGTTGTTGGAGGTGATGATGATGATCGGACGGTGCTTGGCCTTGACGTTCTCGCGCGTCTCGTAGACGTAGAACTCCATCTGGTCGAGTTCGCGCAGCAGGTCGTTGGGGAACTCGATGTCGGCCTTGTCGATCTCGTCGATCAGCAGCACCGGCGCCACGTCGCTGTCGAAGGCCTCCCAGAGCTTGCCCTTGATGATGTAGTTGCGGATGTCCTTCACCGACTCCTGGCCGAGCTGCGAATCGCGCAGGCGCGACACCGCGTCGTACTCGTAGAGGCCGTGCTGGGCCTTGGTGGTGGACTTGATCGCCCAGTCGATGAAGGGGCGGCCCAGCGCCGCGGAAATCTCGCGCGCCAGCTGCGTCTTGCCGGTGCCGGGCTCGCCCTTGACCAGCAGCGGGCGCTGCAGCGTCACGGCGGCGTTCACGGCCATCATCAGGTCGTTGGTGGCGACGTAGGTATCGGTACCCTGGAAGCGCACGGGGCAGTCCTCGAAATTGCGTAAGGAGCGCAGTTTAAAGGATGGCGGGCCCGGGCGTTGCCACCCGCCACGGGGGGGTAATCCGGCGTTCCGGCCCGGCCGCGCGGGCGAAGCCCGGCTCAGGCAGGCGCGAACAGGGCCCGCAGCTCGTCCTCGCTCCAGCCGGCGATGCTGCCGGACTCCGCCAGCAGGGCGTCGGCCAGGGCCCGCTTCTGCTCCTGCATCTCGGCGATCTTCTGCTCCACCGTGCCCTCGGTGAGCAGCTTGTAGACGAACACCGGCTTGTCCTGGCCGATGCGGTGGGCGCGGTCGGTGGCCTGCTGCTCCACCGCGGGGTTCCACCAGGGGTCGTAGTGGATCACGGTGTCGGCGGCGGTGAGGTTCAGGCCGGTGCCGCCGGCCTTGAGGCTGATCAGGAACAGCGGCACGTCGCCGCGCTGGAAGCGCTCCACCAGGGCCTCGCGGTCGCGGCTCTCGCCGGTGAGCTTGAGATAGCGCATGCCCTCCTGCTGCAGGCGCTCCTCGATCAGCTCCAGCATGCTGGTGAACTGCGAGAACAGCAGGATGCGGCGCCCCTCCTCCAGCATCTCCGGCAGCAGGTCCATCAGCAGCTGCAGCTTGGCCGACTCGCTGACCCGGGCCGCCTCTTCCAGCTTCAGCAGGCGAGGATCGCAGCAGACCTGGCGCAGCTTCAGCAGCGCGTCCAGCACCACGATATGGCTGCGCGCCAGGCCGCGCGCGGCGATCTCCTCGCGCAGGCGCTGATCCATGGACAGGCGCAGCGTCTCGTACAGCTCGCGCTGCGCGCCCTCCAGCGCCACGCTGCGGATCAGGTCGGTGCGCGGCGGCAGCTCGGTGGCCACCTCGGCCTTGGTACGGCGCAGCAGGAAGGGCCTGATGCGCCGCAGCAGCTGCTCGCGCGCATCCTGGTCGCCCTGCTGCTCGATCGGCTTGCGGTAGCGCTGGCGGAACTCGGCCTCGCTGCCCAGGTAGCCGGGCATCAGGAAATTCATCAGCGACCAGAACTCGCCGAGGTGGTTCTCCATCGGCGTGCCGCTGAGGCAGAGACGGTGCCGCGCCTTCAGCTGGCTGACCTTCTGCGCAGCCTGCGAGCGGCTGTTCTTGATGTGCTGCGCCTCGTCCAGGATCAGCAGGTGGTACTCGTGCCGCGCCAGCGCCTCGTGGTCGCGTGCCAGCAGCGGGTAGGTGGTCAGCACCAGGTCGTGGTCGCGGATCTCGTGATGGCGCAGGCGCCGGTCCTGCCCCTGCAGCACCAGCACGCGCAGCGCCGGCGCGTAGCGCCGGGCCTCGCGGCGCCAGTTGAACATCAGGCTGGTGGGAGCCACCACCAGGCAGGGGCGGTCCATGCGGCCGCTCTCCTTCTCCAGCAGGATGTGCGCCAGCGTCTGCAGGGTCTTGCCCAGGCCCATGTCGTCGGCCAGCACCCCACCGAATCCGTGGGTGCGCAGGAACTGCAGCCAGTTGAGGCCCTGCTGCTGGTAGCCGCGCAGCTGCGCATTCAGCCCCTGCGGCGGCGCCACCTCGGCCACGCCGGCGAGCAGCCCCGGCGGCGCATCGCCGTCGAAGCGCAGCTGCGGCAGGTGCAGCAGCTCGTCGAGCATCAGGGCCTGCGGCCGCGGCAGCCAGAGGCGGCCGCCGGCGTCGAGCCAGGTCGCGGTGAACAGCTCGCGCAGCACCGCCAGCACCGGCTTGAGGCGGCCGGCCGGCAGGCGCAGCCAGCGGTCGCGCGACTCGTCGCGCAGCAGCAGCGGCGCATGGTCGTCCAGCGCCGCGAACTTCTGAGGCGTCCAGCCGGCACGCGGATCCTGCAGGAAGGCCACCAGCAGCGGCAGCAGCGGCAGGCGCTCGCCCTCCACGTCCACGTCCAGCGCCACGCCGAACCAGTCGCGGCCCTCGCCCTCCTGCAGCTGCAGCAGCCAGTCCGGCTCCGGCTCGTAGAGCCGGAAGCTGAAGTCGCGGTCGACGTCGATCTGCCAGCCCTCGCGCTGCAGCGCCGGCAGCGGCTCCGCCATCAGGCGCAGCCAGTCGCGTTCGCTGTGGGGGGTCAGCAGCGACGGGCGCTTGGGATCGAAGGAGACCAGGCCCAGCGCCAGCAGCCGGCGGCAGGCGACGTCCTCGGCGCCGGGATCGCGCAGCAGGAAGCCCTGGCCGTGCTCGCCCACGGCCGGCTCGCCGTAGCGGCAGCGCTGCACGCCGTAGTCGAACAGCAGCTGCGCGCAGTCGCGCACGCGCTCGTCACGGCCGCCGTAGCCGTGCTCCGTGCGCAGCAGCCGTACGACCGGCCGTGGCCATGGCGGAGAGCCCGTCACGGTCGCGACCCGTGGTCCTCAGCCTTTGGCGCGCTGTTCCAGGATCTCCACCGCCGGCAGCTTCTTGCCCTCGAGGAACTCGAGGAAGGCGCCGCCGCCCGTGGAGATGTAGTCGATGCGCTCGGCCACCTTGAACTTGTCGATCGCCGCCAGCGTGTCGCCGCCGCCGGCCAGCGAGAAGCCCTCGGCCGCCGCAATGGCCTCGGCGATGGCCTTGGTGCCGCCGGCGAAGCTGTCGTATTCGAACACGCCCACCGGGCCGTTCCAGACGATGGTGCCGCAGGACTTCAGCAGCGCCGAGAGCTTCTTGCGGGTCTTGGGGCCGATGTCGAGGATCATCTCGTCGGATTCCACCTCGTCGGCATCGCGCACTTCGGCATGCGCCTCGGCGGAGAACTCGGAGGCCACCACCACGTCTTCCGGCAGCGGGATGTCGCCGCCGCGGGCCTGGATCTTGGCCAGGATCGCGCGCGCCTTCTCCAGCATGTCCGCCTCGTGCAGCGACTTGCCCACCGGCTTGCCCATGGCGGCCAGGAAGGTGTTGGCGATGCCGCCGCCGATGATCAGCTGGTCGGCCACGTCGGCGAGGTTCTCCAGCAGGTCCAGCTTGGTCGAGACCTTGCTGCCGCCGACGATCACGGCCAGCGGCTTCTTCGGCGTCGCCAGGGCCTTGCCCAGCGCATCCAGCTCGGCGGCCAGCAGCGGGCCGGCACAGGCCACCGGCGCGAACTTCGCCACGCCGTGGGTGGAGGCTTCCGCGCGGTGCGCGGTGCCGAAGGCGTCCATCACGTAGACGTCGCAGAGCGACGCCATCTTCTTCGACAGCGCCTCGTCGTTGTCCTTCTCGCCCTTGAGGAAGCGGGTGTTCTCGCCCAGCGCGATCTGGCCCGGCTCCATGGCGATGCCTTCGATCCAGTTGGAGACCAGCGGCACGGTCCGTTCGAGCTTCTCCGACAGCCAGGCGGCCACCAGGGTCAGCGAGGCCTCGGGGTCGAACTTGCCGGCCTTGGGGCGGCCCAGGTGCGACACCACCAGCACCGAGGCACCCTTCTCCAGCGCCAGCTTCAGCGTCGGCAGCGAGGCACGCAGGCGCGCGTCGGAGGTGATGCGGCCATTGGAGATGGGCACGTTCAGATCCTGGCGGATCAGCACGCGCTTGCCGGCGAGGTCCAGGTCGGACATGCGAAGGACGGTCATTATCTTTTACTCCGTGAGGCGGAAGACGTGGGCGGGAGATCCAAGAAAAACGGGAGGGGGAGTCTTGCGTCTCCCCGCTCCCGTTCTCGTCTCCGGATGCTTACTTGGCGACGACGCGGACCATCTCGAGGCACTTGTTGGAGTAGCCCCACTCGTTGTCGTACCAGCTCACCAGCTTGACGAAGGTCTTGTCCAGCGCGATACCGGCATCGGCGTCGAAGATCGAGGTGCGGGCATCGCCGCGGAAGTCGGTGGCCACGACCTTGTCCTCGGTGTAGCCGAGGATGCCCTTGAGGGCGCCTTCGCTCTGGGCCTTCATCTCGGCCTTGATCTCTTCGTAGCTGGCCTCGCGCTCAAGCTCGGCGGTCAGGTCGACCACGGAGACGTCGGAGGTCGGCACGCGGAAGGACATGCCGGTCAGCTTCTTGTTCAGCTCGGGGATCACGACGCCCACGGCCTTGGCGGCGCCGGTGGAGGACGGGATGATGTTCTCGAGGATGCCGCGGCCGCCGCGCCAGTCCTTGCTGCTCGGGCCGTCCACGGTCTTCTGGGTGGCGGTGGTGGCGTGCACGGTGGTCATCAGGCCGCGCTTGATGCCCCACTTGTCGTGCAGCACCTTGGCCAGCGGCGCCAGGCAGTTGGTGGTGCAGGAGGCGTTGGAGATGATGGCCTGGCCGGCGTAGGTCTTGTGGTTGACGCCGTAGACGAACATCGGGGTGTCGTCCTTCGACGGGGCCGAGATGATCACCTTCTTGGCGCCGGCGGCGAGATGCTTCTCGGCGCTGGCCTTGTCCAGGAACAGGCCGGTGGACTCGATCACGACGTCGGCGCCGATCTCGTTCCACTTCAGGTTGGCCGGATCGCGCTCCTGCGTCAGGCGGATCTTCTTGCCGTTGATGACCAGCGCGCCGCCCTCGACCTTGATGTCGCCCTTGAAGCGGCCATGCACGGAGTCGTACTGCAGCATGTAGGCGAGGTAGTCCGGCTCCAGCAGGTCGTTGATGCCGACGATCTCGATGTCGCCACCGAAATTCTGCACGGCGGCGCGCAGCACGTTGCGGCCGATGCGGCCGAAGCCATTGATACCCACTTTGACGGTCATCTTACTTTTCCTTTAGTACAGACTGCGGCCATACCCGCAGGTTTCGGTTGAAAAACAAAGGGGCGCCTCGCGGCGCCCCCTCCATCATTTGCCCAGCAGAGCCGTGACCTTGGCCACGACGTTATCGACCGTGAAGCCGAAGTGTTTCATCACGGCGGCCAGCGGCGCGGACTCGCCGTAGGTGTCCACGCCGAGGACCTCGCCCTCGTCGCCGACGAAGCCGGCCCAATACAGCGACACCCCGGTCTCGATCGCCAGGCGCTTGCGCAGGGCCTTGGGCAGCACCGATTCGCGGTAGGCGGCGTCCTGGCGGCGGAAGATCTCCGCGCAGGGGACCGACACCACGCGGACATGGACGCCCTGCTCGGCCAGCTTCTTCGCCGAGTCCACGGCGAGCTGCACCTCCGAGCCGGTGGCGATCAGGATGCCCTGGGCGGCGGCGGCCGGCTCCCACAGGACATAGCCGCCGCGGCGGGCGTCGGTGAAATGCGATTCCGGATGCGCCTGCGGCACCAGGTTCTGGCGCGTCAGCGCCAGCGCCGAGGGGCCGTCCTTGCGCTCGATGGCATCCTGCCAGGCGATGGCGGTCTCGAACTGGTCGGCGGGACGCCACACGTTCAGGTTCGGGATCAGGCGCAGCGACGCGACGTGCTCCACCGACTGGTGGGTGGGGCCGTCCTCGCCCAGGCCGATCGAGTCGTGGGTGTAGACGAAGATGCTGCGGATCTTCATCAGCGCGGCCATGCGCACCGCGTTCCTGGCGTAATCGCTGAAGGTCAGGAACGTGCCGCCGAAGGGAATCAGGCCGCCGTGCAGGGCGACGCCGTTCATGATCGCCGACATGCCGAACTCGCGCACGCCGTAGTTCACGTAGTTGCCGTCGAGGCTGCCGTGGCGTACGGCCTTGTGGCCCTTGAAGTCGGTGCAGTTGGATTCGCTCAGGTCGGCCGAGCCGCCGAACAGTTCCGGCAGGCCCGCGGCCAGCGCGTCCAGCACGTTCTTGGAGGCCTTGCGCGTGGCCACCGGCTTGTCGAACTTCGCGGCCTCCGCCAGCGTCGCCGCGGCGGTCGCGGCCCAGTTTGCCGGCAGCTCGCCCTTCATGCGGCGCTCGAAGTCGGCAGCGTCCTCGGGGAACTTCTCGGCATAGGCGCGGAAGGCCTGGGTCCAGGCCTGCTGGCGCTGCCTGCCCTTCTCCAGCGCGTTCCAGCCGGCGCGGATCTCGTCGGGGATCTCGAAGGGCGCGTGGGTCCAGCCCAGCTTCTCGCGCACCAGCTTGATCTCGGCCTCGCCCAGCGGCGCGCCATGGCACTTCTCCTTGCCCTGCAGGTTCGGCGAGCCGAAGCCGATGATGGTCTTGCAGCAGACCAGGGTCGGCTTGTCCTGCGTGGCGCGGGCGGTATCGATGGCCTTCTTGATCTCGGCCGGGTTGTGGCCGTCGACGTTGCGGATCACCTGCCAGCCGTAGGCCTCGAAGCGGCCCGGCGTGTCGTCGCGGAACCAGCCCTCGACCTCGCCGTCGATGGAGATGTTGTTGTCGTCGTAGAACACCACCAGCTTGCCCAGGCCCAGGGTGCCGGCCAGCGAGCAGGCTTCATGGCTGATGCCTTCCATCAGGCAGCCGTCGCCGGTGAAGACGTAGGTGTAGTGGTCGACCACGCTGTGGCCGTCGCGGTTGTAGCGCGCGGCGAGCACGCGCTCGGCCAGCGCCATGCCCACGGCATTGGCCAGGCCCTGGCCCAGCGGGCCGGTGGTGGTTTCCACGCCCGGGGTGATGCCGTACTCCGGATGGCCGGCCGTCTTGGAGTGCAGCTGGCGGAAATTCTTCAGCTCCTCCATCGGCAGCGGGTAGCCGGTCAGGTGCAGCAGCGCGTACAGCAGCATCGAGCCGTGGCCATTGGACACCACGAAGCGGTCGCGGTTGGCCCAGCTGGTGTCGGCGGGGTTGTGGCTCAGGTAGTCGTTCCAGAGCACTTCGGCGATGTCCGCCATGCCCATCGGCATGCCGGGATGGCCGGAGTTGGCTTTTTGCACGGCATCCATCGCCAGGGCGCGGATGGCATTGGCGAGTTCGAAGCGGTTCGTCGCGGGCATGGGAAGCGGCGGCCTGAAGGGAAACAAAAAGGGCGCATATTTTCAGGGTTTGCGCGCGCCGGGGCAAGGAAACGGCGGCGGCAACCGTTATCCAGGGCACAAAAAAGCCCGGCGGCAGGCGCCGCCGGGCTTTTCGATCAAGGGTTTACTGCGCCTTGCCGGACCGCGCGGCCCACCATTTGAGGGAGTGCGGGGCTTCCAGCCGCTCGCCGCCCAGGGACGGGTACAGCAGGCTGTGCTCGACGTCCTCGGCCGCCGGCTTCGTAAAGTCGCAAACGCCGTCCGGGAAGATCGCCCGGACCTCGGCGACCTGCGCCTCGCTGAGCTTGCCGGCGTAGTCGGCCGGGTCCACCGGGCGCAGCTGGCAGCGGATGATGTCGTCGGTCATCGGCATGCCGGCCACCATGCGCGGCGTCCGGGTCACCGGCAGCGCCAGCGAGCAGACCCCGAGCCCGGAGCCGTCGTTGTTGTAGAACTCCGGCAGGTCGACGCGCAGCGGGACGTTGACGTCGAACTCGGGGATCAGGTCGTGCAGGGGTCCCAGCTGGGGCAGCAGCGGCAGCTGCGCCAGGCCCAGCGGCAGCAGGATCGCATCCGGCAGCTCCAGGCGGCCGCCGATGGTGCCGAACACGCAGCGATCGGCCGCCGCGGCCGGCTTGGCCGCGATCACGGCCGCCATGTGGTCGCCGCCGTATTCCGGCCGCTGCAGGGCCTCCAGCCACTGCTCCATCACCGGGTAGCCGTCGGCCTGGGTCACGACGCCGCGCCACAGGCCCTGGGTCGTCACCTGGCCGGTCTGCTTCTGCAGGCGCGAGCGCACGATGAACGGGCGCACCGCCTCGTGGATGTTGGCCACCGGGATCAGGTCCAGGTAGGGCGCATGATCCAGCACCGGCGTCTCCGCCAGGGCGCCGCGGCCGATGACGCCGCCGACCTGGTACGCGACCTTGGCCATCCGCTCGTTCATGCGCATGCGCTGGGCCACCGGCTTGCCGTCGATGTTGAAGCCGCCGATGTTGCGGTTGACGTCGAGAAACTCCTCGGCGCTGATCGTGCCCGCCAGCAGCGCCCCCAGGCCGTACTGCACGCCGGTATTGTCCAGCGGGCGGTTGGCGTAGCCGGTCTCCGGATCACGTCCGAAGATGTTGACGTTGGCGTCCTGCACCGTGCAGCGCACGCCCTTGAGGTTGGGACCGTTGGGATTGTCGGGGCCGCGGTAGCGGTCCTCCTCCGGCACCGGGCCGCAGCCGGTCTCGGGATTGAGCAGGTCCAGGAAGGCATCGACCCAGGACTGGCAGATGGCGTTGAGCGGGTTGCCCACCAGCAGGTTGTGGCCGTTGACCGCCGCCTGCTTGCCCACGCTCCAGTCCAGCGAGCTGTTCTCGTAGTAGTGCTGCAGCAGGCCGCAGTCCGCCACCGTCATCGCCGTGGTCAGGATGTCGGCGAAGGTCGCGGTCGGCATCGCGCCGCTGAGCACGCCCGGCAGGTTGTTGGCGAGGTTGTACTGCTGCAGCGCCGCGCCCGAGCCGTTGGTGCCGATCATGAACCGCACCGGGCCGTACTTCTCGGTGATGTGCTCCTTCATCAGCATCGCCGTCTCGGCGCTGATCAGCGGATTGCAGTGGTTGCCGAACGCGCTGAGCGTGTTGTGGATCACCAGGTCGCCCTTGCCGAGGCGGTCGGCGATGCCCACCAGGTTGATCAGCAGGTTGTCGGCCGAGATCTCGGTCAGCGCCAGCGCACCGAGCACCAGGTTGGGATCGCTCCTGCCCTGCTGGTAGCCGACGCCGCAGGATTCGCCGAAGACATAGTAGACGTGGCCGTCCCACAGCGCCGCCTCGAAGGGCGCCTCGGGACCGCGGGCATGCGGATCGTCCAGCACCGCCAGGCGTGCGATGCCGCGGTTGATCGTGGAGGTCTCCATGCGCACGACGAAGGGAACGGCGCGGCCGTCCTTGGTCTCGGTCATGATCACGTCGCCCGGATAGGGGGCGTAGGGATCGGCCAGCTCGCTGAAGCCCTGGTTGGTCACCGAGCGGTAGAACCACTTGTACTGCGTGACGATCGAGCAGTTGGCGTCGATCGGCGCGCCGAGGCCGTTGTCCTCGGTGCGGCAGATGAAGGGTTTCTGGTGCGGGCCCGACAGCACCGGGCCGGTGATCGGGTGGTTGATCACGGTCAATTCGGCGCGGCGGACGCCGGCCTCGCCGCTGACGGTGGCCGCCAGGCGGTTGGCGCCCTTCTTCAGGCCGGTGACCAGGCCACGCACCTCGCCGCCCTCCGCGCGGGCGAAGGCCGCGCTGACGTCGGCCCCGTTGCGCGTCACCTTGAAGGTATCGCCCGCGGCCAGTCCGCGCAGGCCCAGCAGCACGTCGCCGTCGGTCACCGCGTCGGGCAGGGTCGAGAGCGTGATCATCTCGAACTGGCCCGGTTCCAGCGGCGGCGTGGCGCGCGTGTGGTAGTCGGCCTCGACCAGGTTGGTGCCGCCGCTGCTGCCGCCCTCGCCGTCCACCGATCCGGAACGGCCGGTACAGCCGGCCAACGCCCACAGCAGCGCCGCGCACAGTGCCGTGCGCCTCGTCAGGGCCTTCATTGCTCTCTCCTCCCGCTCTATTGAAATGTGAAGCTTTCGTTATGGCACCAACATAGCGCCTGAGCCCGGGTTCGGAAATGAGCGGAAATTACTAACTGCGGGGCGCGGCGTCCCCTCTGCCCCGCGGCGGGTGCGTGGCGCGGAACACCAGGTACACCATCCAGGGGAACACGAAGCTCCACCAGCCGATCGCATCGGCCAGCGGAAATTCCGCCATCTGCGGATCGCCCAGGTAGCGCTGCAGTCGCACCCAGGCATAGAGCCCGACGAACAGCCAGCACAGCTGCGTGGCGGCCAGCCACAGCAGCCGCGACCACCAGCGCGCGCTCGGGTGGAACAGGATCAGCAGCGGCGGCAGGAACAGCAGCAGCGCATTGAGCAGCCCGCGCGGCGCCAGCGGGAACAGCTGCGACAGCAGCTCCATCAGGAGCCCTTCCGGAACTTGATGCTGCAGCCGAGGCTGGGCTGCTGCCCGCCCGGCACCGGGCGGCCGGCCAGCAACGCCTCCAGCGCGGCGCGCAACTCGGCCCCCGTCACCGGCCGGCCGTTGCCCGGCGTGGAGTCGTCGAGCCGCCCGCGGTAGGCCAGCCTCAGGCCGGCGTCGAACAGGAAGAAGTCCGGGGTGCAGGCCGCCTCGTAGGCGCGGGCCACGTCCTGGCTCTGGTCGTAGAGGTAGGGAAAGGGATAGCCCAGCGCCCGCCCGGCCTCGGCCATCCGGTCCGGCGCGTCCTCCGGGTAGGCCAGGGCGTCGTTGGAGGAGATCGCGACGAAGCCCACGCCGCGCCCCTGGTAGTCGCGCGCCAGCCGCAGCAGCTCGGCGTTGACGTGCTTCACGTAAGGGCAATGATTGCAGATGAACATCACCAGCGTGGCGTACTCCGCCCGGACGTCGGACAGGCCCAGGGACTGGCCGCCGAGGGTGTCGGGCAGGCTGAAGTCCGGCGCGGGGGTGCCCAGGGCGAGCATGCTGGAGGGAGTCGGGGCCATTTTCGGCTCTTGGGTCTTCGGATCCGGGCGATTCGGGTGAGGCTTTTGTGCAAGATTAGCCGCGCCCGGGCCCCGAATTCATCCCTATGGCGGGCTTGCCCCGCAGGCTTTACAATATCCGCTCATCCGCATAAACGGATTGAGACTCCCGTTTACCCCATTCCGAGGGCTGCACCGATGTCCGAATACCTGTTTACCTCCGAGTCCGTTTCCGAAGGCCATCCGGACAAGATGGCGGACCAGATCTCCGACGCGATCCTGGACGCGATCCTGGCGCAGGACCCGCGGGCGCGCGTCGCCTGCGAAACCCTGGTGAAGACGGGCGTGGTGGTGCTGGCCGGCGAAGTCACGACCAGCGCCAACATCGACGTCGACGCCATCGCGCGCGGCGTGGTCAACGGCATCGGCTACAGCAACACCGAGGTCGGCTTCGACGGCCACACCTGCGGCGTGCTCAACATCATCGGCAAGCAGTCCCCGGACATCGCCATGGGCGTCGACGGCACCGCCAAGAAGGCCAAGGCCGCCGAGGACATCGGCGCCGGCGACCAGGGCCTGATGTTCGGCTACGCCTGCAACGAAACCAGCGCGCTGATGCCGGCCCCGATCTTCTACGCCCACCGCCTGGTCGAGCAGCAGGCCAAGATCCGCAAGGCCAAGAAGGGCGGACTGCCCTGGCTGCGCCCGGACGCCAAGAGCCAGATCACGCTGCGCTACCGCGACGAGCAGGTCGTCGGCATCGACGCCGTGGTGCTGTCCACCCAGCACGATCCGAGCATCAAGCTCAAGGACCTGCGCGAGGCCGTGCTGGAGGAGATCATCAAGCCGGTGCTGCCGGCGAAGTGGCTGACCAAGTCCACCAAGTTCCACATCAACCCGACCGGCAACTTCGTGATCGGCGGCCCGGTGGGCGACTGCGGCCTGACCGGCCGCAAGATCATCGTCGACTCCTACGGCGGCTGGGCCCGCCATGGCGGCGGCGCCTTCTCCGGCAAGGATCCGTCCAAGGTCGACCGCTCGGCCGCCTACGCCGCGCGCTACGTCGCCAAGAACATCGTCGCGTCGGGCCTGGCCGACCGCTGCGAGGTGCAGGTGAGCTACGCCATCGGCGTGGCCGAGCCGACCTCGATCATGGTCACCACCTTCGGCACCGGCAAGGTTTCCGACGAGGCCCTGGAGAAGCTGGTGCGCCGCCACTTCGACCTGCGCCCGGGCGGCATCATCAAGATGCTCGACCTGATCCACCCGATGTACCAGGCCACCGCCTCCTACGGCCACTTCGGCCGCAAGCCCTACGAGTTCAAGGGCACGGACGGCAAGAGCCACACCGCCTTCTCCTGGGAGAAGACGGACAAGGCCGAAGCCCTCGCCTCCGATGCGAAGAAGCTGAAGTAGGCCGCAACGAGGAGAGGCGGCGCCCGCCGCCTCTCCTTTTTCATCGATACCGGAGTCACCCATGAACGCCCAGCTCAAGCCCGCTACCCCCGACTACAAGATCCGCGACATCGGCCTGGCCGAATTCGGCCGCAAGCGCATCCGCATGGCCGAGGAGGAAATGCCGGGCCTGATGAGCATCCGCGCCAAGTACGCGCCGCTGCAGCCGCTCAAGGGCGTGCGCCTGACCGGCTCCCTGCACATGACCAAGGAAACGGCCGTGCTGCTGGAGACGCTCAAGGCGCTGGGCGCCTCGGTGCGCTGGGCTTCCTGCAACATCTTCTCGACGCAGGACGATGCCGCCGCGGCCGTGGCCGCCGCCGGCACGCCCGTGTTCGCCTGGAAGGGCGAGACGCTGGAGGAGTACTGGGACCTGACGCTGGACTGCGTCACCCACACGCTGGCCGACGGCACGCTGACCGGCCCCGAGCTGGTGGTGGACGACGGCGGCGACGTGACCCTGCTGATCCACAAGGGCTACGAGCTGGAGCAGGGCGACAAGTGGGTCGAGACGCCGTCGGACAACCATGAAGTGCAGGTGATCAAGAACCTGCTCAAGCGCGTCGCCAGGGAGCGCCCGGGCTTCTGGACCCGCGTGGTCAAGGACTGGAAGGGCGTCTCCGAGGAGACCACCACGGGCGTGCACCGCCTGTACCAGATGATGGAGGCCGGCAAGCTGCTGGTGCCCGCCATCAACGTCAACGACTCGGTCACCAAGAGCAAGTTCGACAACCTCTACGGCTGCCGCGAATCGCTGGCCGACGGCATCAAGCGCGCCACCGACCTGATGATCGCCGGCAAGGTGGCCTTCGTGGCCGGCTACGGCGACGTCGGCAAGGGCTCGGCGCATTCGCTGCGCGGCCTCGGCGCGCGCGTGATCGTGTCCGAGATCGACCCCATCAACGCCCTGCAGGCCGCGATGGAGGGCTTCGAGGTCAAGACCGTCGAGGACGTGCTGCCCTACGCCGACATCTACGTCACCACCACCGGCAACAAGGACATCATCACTCTCGAGCACATGAAGGCGATGAAGAACAACGCCCTGGTGTGCAACATCGGCCATTTCGACAACGAGATCCAGATGGACCGCCTCAACGCCTCCGGCGCCGTGCGCGACACCATCAAGCCGCAGACCGACCGCTACACCTTCCCGGACAGCGGCAAGTCGATCTACGTGCTCGCCGAAGGCCGCCTGATCAACCTGGGCTGCGCCCACGGCCATCCGTCCTTCGTGATGTCCAACAGCTTCTCCAACCAGACGCTGGCGGCGATGGACCTGTGGAAGAACAGGGACGCCTACCAGAAGACGGTGTACCGCCTGCCCAAGAAGCTCGACGAGGAAGTGGCGCGCCTGCACCTGGCGCAGATCGGCGTGAAGCTGACCACGCTGACCCAGGCCCAGGCCGACTACCTCGGCGTGCCCGTCGAAGGCCCGTACAAGCCCGAGCACTACCGTTACTAAAGTGCTGAGTGCTGAGTGCTGAGTTCTAAGTAGAAATCTCGCCACTCAGCACTTAGTCCTCAGCACTGAGCACTGTCTTTATGGGCCAGGAAATCACCTTCTCGTTCGAGCTGTTCCCGCCGCGCACGCCGGAGGGCTGGCAGAAGCTGCCGGCGCTGGTGCAGAAGCTGGCGTCGGTACGGCCGGCGTTCTTCTCCGTCACCCACGGCGCCGGCGGTTCCGACCAGCACGGCACCTACGAGGCGATCATGCAGGTGGTGGAGCACAGCGGCATCGAGGCCGCACCGCACCTGACCTGCGTCGGCTCCACCCGCGACAGCATCGCCGCCCTGCTGCAGCGCTATCGCGAGGCGGGCGTCAGGCGCATCGTCGCGCTGCGCGGCGACCTGCCGCCGGACCTCCAGCCCGGCGAGGCGCCGGGCGAGTTCCGCTACGCCAGCGAACTGGTGGGCTTCATCCGCGAGCGCCACGGCGATCATTTCCGCCTGGAGGTCGCCGCCTACCCCGAGATGCATCCCCAGGGCATCACGCCGGCGCAGGACTTCGAACACTTCCGCCGCAAGGCGGAGGCCGGCGCGCATGCGGCGATCACGCAGTACTTCTTCAACGCCGACGCCTACTTCGACTTCGTCAACCGCTGCGAACAGGCGGGCCTTTCGCTGCCGGTGATCCCCGGCATCATGCCGATCACCAACTTCGCCCAGCTGGCCCGCTTCTCCGCCGCCTGCGGCGCCGAAATCCCGCGCTGGATCCGCCTGCGCCTGGAGCAGCTGCAGGACGACAAGCCGGCGCTGCTGGACTTCGGCCTGGACGTGGTGACGCAGCTGGCCCGCACGCTGCTGGACAACGGCGCCCCCGGCCTGCACTTCTACACGCTGAACCAGTCGGAGCCGACGCTGCGGCTGTGGAAGAACCTGGCGCTGCCGATGCCGTTGGCAGCCTGAATTGAAGTCTGGGGAGCCATCCATGGCGGGACTTCTGTCACATGATTTGTCCCCTGCCCGGCCCTCATGGCCCGGCGTCCGGCAACGCAGGCAATGCCCTTCAGGCATTGCCTGAGCGCGTAGCCTCACCCTGAAATGCTGCTGCTCGCCGCCCTGGTCTTCGCCGGCCTGAGCGTCGCCACCGCCTGGCTGGAACAGGCGCTGCACCGGAACACCCGTGAAGAGGCCCTGCGCCTGTGGGGCGAATGGTTCCTGCTGCCGCTGGCGCGCGTGTTCTGCCTGATGGCCTTCATCGTGCTGGCCGGCGCGTCGCTATACGGCTTGCGCGACATCCCCTCCCCGGCCGAGCTGCTGGCCCAGGCCCCGGGCCGTACCGACCGGCTGATCACCTGGCTGTTCTTCACCGGGTTGCTGCTGCCGGCCGTTCCGCTGCTGCGGCGCGTGCCGGGCCTGGTGCTTCCGCTGCAGGGGGGCGCGGGCGTGGCGCTGGTCTTCACCTGGCTGGCCGCGGCGGCGGATTTCGGCGGCGCGCGCCTCTGGCCCGACCTGCCGACGCTGCTGATGCTGGCCGCCCTCTCCGGCTTCGCGATGGCCTGCGCCCATCTGCTGACGCAGGCGGTGCAGGACGAGGTGCGGCGCCAGGAGGCCTACGACCTGCTGCTGCTCTGGCTGCAGCTGCCGCTGCTGGTGGCCTACGGCCACTGGCTGGGGCGTCAGCTTCCGGCCTGAGCGGCGGCGCGCCGCAGCTTCTCGATCATGTCGTGCCCCAGCACGCTCTGCAGGCGCGTCCAGAGCTGCGGCTGGCGCTGGCGGATCTCCTGCAGGCGCGCCACCGGCCAGGCCTGCAGCCGCACCGGGCCCAGGGCATCGACGTCGGCGCTGGTCGGCTCGCCGGTCAGCAGGCTCATCTCGCCGGCGAAGCTGCCGGCCGGCAGGGCGGCGATCTCGCGCCCCTGCCGCCGCACCCGCGCCTGCCCGGACACCAGGTAGAGCAGTTCGGCGGGATGGCTGCCGTCGGCGATCAGGCGCCCCTCGGCCTCGCGGCCCTGGCCCTCGTTCCAGAAGCGCAGGAACTCCTGCGCCCCCATCGCCGCGAAGTCGCGGCGATGGATCCCGGCCAGCGCCTCCGGCAGCTTCACGGCACGGCGCTCGCGCAGGATGCGCAGCACCCAGACCGCGTTGATCACCACGAACAGGCTGTTCCAGAACGTCATGCCGGCCAGCCCATGGGTCCAGGCATACAGGGCCAGGTTGGACTGGGCGCAGACCAGCACCGCGCGCAGCCACAGGATGTCGCGCGCCAGCAGGGCCACCAGCATCAGCGCATAGCCGATGTGGACGAACAGGTCGGGCGTCCAGTGGATGTTCACGGATCGAGGATACGCCTGGCGCGCAGCACCGGGGTGGGAACGCCCTCCGGCGCCACCACCACGCTGCGGCCGTCGGGCTCGATCGCCATCGCCTCCAGCCCGCCGAGCTTCGGCAGCGGCCAGCTGCGCGGCGGCCGCACCAAGGCCTCCGCCCAGCCCTCGCCCGGCCGGCGGTCGAAGCAGAACAGGCGGCTGTAGCTGATCATGGCCAGGCGCAGGCCGTCGCGGGACAGGTCCATGGCGGTCACCGATACCCGGCCTCGCGGTGCCGACAGTGGTGCGGCCAGCGGCTGCTTGGCCGGCACCGGCAGCTGCAGCGTCGCCAGCCGCTCGGCAGTCTGCACGCCGGGCCCGGCATCCAGCGGCAGGCGATAGAACCCGACCTGCGGCGCCCCCTTCTCCACCACCAGGATGGACCCGCCCTCGGCATCGACCGCCAGGCCCTCGGCGTCGCGCGGGCCGTCGGGATAGCGGAAGTCCAGCCGCCGCAGCGGCTTCACCCGGCTGGCATCCAGGGCCGGCTCGGGCAGCAGGTAGACCGTCGCGGTATCGCGAAAGCCGAAGTTGTCGCCGGTGTCGGCGATCGCCAGCCAGCTGCGGCCGTCGCGCTCGTAGAGCGCGATGTCCTCCCAGTCGATGGCCTCCGCTCCTTCGACCTCGACGCGGGCAATGACCTCGCCGCGACGATTGAAGGCGAACAGCCGCGGCCCGTCGCCGCTGTCGTTGTGGCCCCAGTAGATGCCCGGCCAGCGCCGCGAGGCGGCCAGCCCGGAAAGCTCCGGCAGCTCGACGTCGCTGACCGTGGCCAGGGGCTCGAACGCGGGTTCAGCCGCACCGGCGCCTGCGGAAGGCCCCACCGCGCACAGCAGCAGGCTCAGCAGGACGATCCGTGCGAATTTATCTAACGATTTGCATACGCCGGACCACTTGTTACTTGAATTCATGAGCGCAAGTTGCTGCTGAAGCAGGAATTTATCGAAACATCCACAAAATCTGTGGATAAGTGTGTGGGCAATATTCGCGTCATTGCCCTAAGTAGCCACGGTGCTTGGCATTTTTACCCTCGGGCCAGTTTGTATCCACTCCGCATCCCATTTTGCGATCAATGACTTGCGTGATTCTTGCAGCATTCTTGCAGAAAAAAGTCGCCACCAAGGGCCTCGTGGCAGGGGGGCGCGGCTGCTGTGCATAAGGGAACGCGGCCTGACCGGAAAACGCCCCACCGCTCCCGCTAAACTGCCCCCATGAATCCCATCCGCACGCCCTGCGTCCTGTGCCTGTCCGGGCACGACCCCACCGGCGGTGCCGGCCTGACCGCGGACACCGAGGCGATCGGCGCCCTGGGCGGCCACGCGCTCGGCGTCATTACCGCCAACACCGTCCAGGACACCTCCGACGTCCGGCGCGTGGCGGCCGTTCCGCCGATCCTGATCGCCGCGCAGATCGAAGCCCTGGCGGCCGACTGCCGCATCGACGCGATCAAGATCGGCCTGCTGGGCGATGCCGCCCAGGTCGACCCCATCCTCGACTGCATCCGCCGGCTGCGGGTTCCCGTGGTGCTGGACCCGGTGCTGAGGGCCGGCGGCGGCGCCCATCTGGTGCGCAGCGAACTGCTGCTGGCCCTGAAGGAACGCCTGCTGCCGCAGGTCACGGTGCTGACCCCGAATGCCGCCGAAGCCCGCCTGCTGGGCGGCGGCGAGGACGGCGCCGCCCTGCTGGCCACCGGCCTGGCCCACCTGCTGGTGACGCGCGGCGACGAGCCCGGCGGCAACGTGGTCAACACCTGGTACCAGGCCGGCCGGGCGCCGCGCGACTTCGAATGGCCGCGCCTGGCGCAGCGCTTCCACGGGGCCGGCTGCACGCTGGCCGCCGCCATCGCCGCGCTGCTGGCCGCCGGCAAGCCGGTGGCCGAGGCCCTGGAACAGGCGCAGGCCTATACCCATCGGGCCCTGTCGCGCGCCTATCCCGTCGGCGGCGGGCGCCTGATCCCCGGGCGGCGTGCCGCATGAAGCACCTGCCGCCCCTGTCCGCGCCGCTGCGCGGCCTGTACGCGATCACCTCCGAAGCGATCTGCCGCTCGCCGGACCGGCTGGTGGCCGCCGCCGCCGAAGCCCTGGCCGGCGGCGCGCGCCTGCTGCAGTACCGCGACAAGTGGCACGACGCCGCCACGCGCGAGCGCAACGCCCATGCCCTGCGCGGTCTCTGCCACGAGTTCGGCGCGCTGTTCATCGTCAACGACGACCCGGCCCTGGCGGAGGCAGTGGATGCCGACGGGGTGCATGTCGGTGCCGCCGACGCCCCGCTGGCCGAAGCGCGCCGGCGCCTGGGGCCGCGCGCGATCATCGGCGTCAGCTGCTCCAACTCGCTGGAGCGCGCCCGGGCCGCCGCCGCCGCCGGGGCCAGCTACGTCGCCTTCGGGCGCTTCTTCGAGTCCGGCACCAAGCCCGACGCGCCGCAGGCCGACCTGGCCCTGCTGCGCCGCGCGCGGGCCGAGATTCCGCTGCCGATCTGCGTGATCGGCGGACTGCTGCCGTCCAATGCCGGCCCGCTGGTCCAGGCCGGCGCCGACATGGCGGCGGCCGTGGAAGGCGTGTTCGGCGCCCCGGACATCGAGACCGCCGCGCGGGAGTATTCACGCCTGTTCGGCTAGACTCTCGCTCCCTCATTCCCAAGGGCCTGCACCCTTTTTGCAGCAGGCCTTGCAGACCGCCGCCATGAGCCGCTCAGAAGAACTCTTCGCCCGCGCACAGCAGACCATTCCCGGGGGCGTGAACTCGCCGGTCCGCGCCTTCCGCGCGGTCGGCGGCACGCCGCGCTTCATCGCCGCCGCCGACGGCGCCTGGATCACCGACGCCGACGGCCGGCGCTATGTCGACTACGTCGGCTCCTGGGGCCCGATGATCCTCGGCCACCAGCACCCGCAGGTGCTGGCCGAGATTCGCCGCCAGCTCGAGACCGGCATCTCCTACGGCGCGCCCACCGAGGCCGAGATCGAGATGGCGGAGCTGCTCAGCCGCCGCCTGCCGTCGCTGGAGATGGTGCGCATGTGCAACAGCGGCACCGAGGCCACCATGTCGGCGCTGCGCCTGGCGCGCGGCGCCACCGGCCGCGACTACATCCTGAAATTCGAGGGCTGCTACCACGGCCATGGCGACGCCCTGCTGGTGAAGGCCGGCTCGGGCCTGCTGACCTTCGGCGTGCCGACCTCGCCGGGCGTGCCGGCGGACCTGGCCAAGTACACGCTCACCGCGCAGTACAACGATCTCGGCTCGGTGGAGGCCCTGTTCCAGGCCCATGCCGGCCAGATCGCCGGCGTGATCGTCGAGCCGGTGGCCGGCAACATGAACTGCGTGCCGCCGGCACCGGGCTTCCTGCAGGGCCTGCGCGACCTCTGCGATCGCGACGGCGCGCTGCTGATCTTCGACGAGGTGATGACCGGCTTCCGCGTCGGCCCCACCGGCGCCGCCGGGCTCTACGGCGTGCGTCCCGACCTGCTGACCCTGGGCAAGATCATCGGCGGCGGCCTGCCGGTGGGCGCCTTCGGCGGCCGCCGCGACGTGATGCAGAAGCTGGCGCCGGTCGGCCCGGTCTACCAGGCCGGCACGCTGTCCGGCAATCCGCTGGCGATGGCCGCGGGCCTGGCGACGCTGCGCCTGCTCGACGATGCCGCGCTCTACGCGCGCCTGGAGGCCGCCACCGCGAAGCTCCTGGCCGGCCTGAAGCAGGCCGCCGACGCGGCCGGCATTCCCTTCCTCACCACCCAGGTCGGCAGCATGTTCGGCCTGTACTTCACCGCCGCCACGGACATCCGCACCTTCAAGGACGTCATGGCCAGCGATGCCGAGCGCTTCAAGCGCTTCTTCCACGCCATGCTCGACCGCGGCGTGTACCTGGCGCCCTCGGCCTACGAGGCCGGCTTCGTCTCGTCGATGCACGGCGAGGCGGAGATCGAAGCCACGCTGCTGGCCGCCCGCGAGGCCTTTGCGCTTGCGCGATAGGCCTCGATAGGTCATGAGCGAATACGTCCAGCTGCTGTACGACTGGATCAACGCCCACCCGACCTGGGCACAGATCCTGCTGTTCCTGGTGACGCTGGCCGACGCCATCTTCATCCTCGGCGCCTTCGTGCCGGCCGGCGTCGCGCTGTTCGCCATGGGCGCGCTGATCGCCCTGGGCTCGCTGGACCTGTGGACCACGGTGCTGATCGCCGCGGCCGGCGCGCTGGCCGGCGACGCGCTGTCGTTCTGGCTGGGCCGCCGCTACGGCAACCGCCTGTTCGAAGGCCGCCTGATGCAGCGCTACCCGGAGGCGCTCAACAATGCGCGCCGCTTCTTCGATCGCCACGGCGGCAAGGGCGTGATGCTGGCGCGCTTCCTCGGGCCGGTGCGCTCGGTCACGCCGGCGCTGGCCGGCGCCGCCAGCATGCCGGCCTGGCTGTTCCTGCTGACCGACGGCATCGCCGCGCTGGCCTGGGCCCTGGCGTACATCCTGCCGGGCGTGGTGTTCGGCGCCTCGCTGGGCCTGGCGGCGGAAGTCGCCGGCCGCCTGGCCCTGCTGATCCTGCTGATGGCCCTGTTCGTCTGGCTGGTGATCGCCCTCACCGGCCTGGTCATCGGCCAGCTGCAGAAGCGCGCGGAGGACTGGATCGGCGCGCTGCTCGACTGGAGCCGCCGCCATCGTCGCCTGGGCCGCTTCGGCGCCGCCCTGGCCGATCCCGACCAGCCGGAGACGCCGGTCCTGGCGCTGATGGCACTGGCGCTGCTCGCCCTCGGTGGCGCCTTCCTCTACTTCTGGGCGGCGCCCGGCATCAGCCCCGATCCCAAGTCGATGGACGTCGCCGTGTTCCAGGCGCTGCGCGAACTGCACACACCCTGGGGCATCGCCCTGGCCCAGGCCCTGCTGCAGCTCGGCGAATGGCCGGTATACCTGCCGCTGGCGGTGATCGTGTTCCTGGCGCTGCTGATCGCGCGCAAGGGCCGCGCCACCGCGCACTGGCTGGGCGCGCTGGGTTTCGCCGCGCTGATCTCCGTGGGCCTGTACCTGGTGCCCAAGATCCCGCCGCCGTTCCGCCAGTTCGGCAGCTTCGAGCCCTCCGGCTACCACGCCGTGGACCTGGTGCTGACCACCGTGATCTATTCCTTCCTGCCGGTGCTGCTGGCCACCGGCCGCCGCACCGGCACGCGCGTGATGATCTACGGCGTCAGCGCCGCGCTGGTGCTGCTGATCCTGCTGGCGCAGCTCTACCTGGGCGTGCAGTGGTGGAGCATCGCCGTGTTCTCGCTGGCCATCGGCGTGATCTGGACCGCGCTGCTGGGCCTGGGCTACCGCCGCCACCAGCCCGAGAAGGTCAGCGGCCGCCGCTTCGTGCTGCCGGTGCTGTCGGTCTTCGTGCTGGCCGCCAGCCTGCAATGGTCCGACGACCGCGCGCTGGCGCAGGAGCCGCTGCCGCAGCGCACGCTCAGCATCGTGCAGATCGAGGACTGGGCCCGCTCCGGCTACCAGAAGCTGCGCTCGCAGCGCCAGAACCTGTTCGGCCGCGAGCGCCAGCCCTTCAACCTGCAGTGGGCCGGCAACCTCGACCGCATCGAGGCGCAGCTGCGCGCCCAGGGCTGGCAGGAAACGGCCCCGCTGGGCCTGCAGAACGGCCTGCGCTGGCTGGCGCCGGACACGCCGGTGGAGCAGCTGCCGGTGCTGCCGCAGGTCAACGCCGGCCGCCACCAGGCCCTGGTGCTGCGCTACCCGCTGCCCGGCGACGACACGCGCCAGTACCTGCTGCGGCTCTGGCCCACCGGCTACAAGACCAGCCGCGGCGAGCCGATCTGGATCGGCTACATCGCCGAGCAGCAGGCCCGCAGCGTCTACCGCCTGCTGCGCTATCCCGTCTACCTGCGCAACCCCGTGCCGCTGCCGCAGCTGCTCGGCCAGCTGCCGGGCACGCGCGTGCTCGGCGCCGGCGCGGTCTGGCGCCTGAAAACCGACGAACCACCGACCGAGCCCCCTCATGGCTAACGACTCCGCCATCGGCCGCTTCCGCGCCCGCCTCAACAAGGGCGACTCCTGGCTGACGCGCGACATCGGCAGCTTCTTCAAGGCCGACGTCCTCAGCCCCGACGCGCTGGAGGAACTGGAGACGCGGCTGCTGCTGGCCGACGCCGGCGTCGAGGCCACGCAGTGGCTGGTCGAGCGCCTGCAGGCCGACATCAACCTCGGACGCATCAAGAACGAGAAGCAGCTGCGCGCCTCGCTGAAGAAGGCCCTGGTCGAACTGCTGGCGCCGATCGCCAAGCCGCTGCAGATCCCACCCTTCATCAAGCCCTACATCCTGTTCGTGGCCGGCGTGAACGGCGTGGGCAAGACCACCACCATCGGCAAGCTGGCGCTGCGCCTCAAGCGCGAGGGCAAGTCGGTGATGCTGGCGGCCGGCGACACCTTCCGCGCCGCCGCGGTGCAGCAGCTCGAGACCTGGGCCCAGCGGGTGGACGTGCCGATCCTGGCGCAGGGCGAGGGCGCCGACTCCGCCAGCGTGATCTACGACGCCGTGCAGTCGGCCAAGTCCCGGGGCGTGGACGTGGTCATCGCCGACACCGCCGGGCGCCTGCACACGCAGAGCCACCTGATGGAGGAACTGCGCAAGATCAAGCGCGTGCTGCAGAAGCACGACCCCTACGCCCCGCACGAGGTGCTGCTGGTGGTGGATGCCACCACCGGCGGCAACGCCCTGACCCAGGCCATCCAGTTCCACGAGGCGATCGGCCTCACCGGCCTGGCCATCACCAAGTTGGACGGCACCGCGAAGGGCGGTATCCTGCTGGCGATCGCGCGGCGCATGGCCCTGCCGGTCCGCTTCGTCGGCCTCGGCGAGGCGGCGGAGGACCTGGAGCCGTTCGACGCCGAGGCCTACGCCGAGGCCCTGATCGGCGAATAGGCCGCGGGGCGCGGCCACCACAACGACATGCCGGCATGACCGACATCATCCATTTCAACCAGGTGGGCTACCGCTATCCGGGCGGCAAGGACGTGCTGTCCGACGTGACCTTCTCCCTGGGCCGCGGCGAAATGGCCTTCGTCACCGGCTCCAGCGGCGCCGGCAAGACCACGCTGCTGCGCCTGGTCGGCCTGCTGTGCAAGCCCACGCGCGGCCAGGTGATGGTGGACGACGTCAACCTCGCCTCGCTGAAGAACGGCGACATCGCGCCGTTCCGCCAGCGCATCGGCATGGTGTTCCAGAACTTCAACCTGCTGTACGACCGCACGGTGTTCGACAACGTGGCGCTGCCGCTGGTGATCCGCGGCTTCGCCTACAGCGACGTGCAGCGCCGCGTGCGCGCCGCGCTGGACGCGGTGGGCCTGCTCAACCGCGAGAAGTCCTCGCCGCTGACCCTGTCGGGCGGCGAACAGCAGCGCGTGGGCATCGCCCGCGCCATCGTCTCCAAGCCGGCCCTGATCCTGGCCGACGAGCCGACCGGCAACCTCGACCCGGAAATGTCGAAGGAAGTGATGAAGCTGTTCGAGCGCTTCAACCAGGTGGGGGTCAGCGTGCTGATCGCCACCCATGCGCTGCACCTGATCGTGCACATGCCGCACCGGATCATCCACCTCGACGGCGGCAAGATCACCGCGCGGCGCCCGCGCACGCCGGTGCTGAGCGACCTGCCGCCCTTCCCCGGGGAGGACAGCCGTGGCCGCTGAAGAGAGCCTCCAGGTCCAGCCGCTGCCCCTGATGCAGCGGCTGACCCAGGAACATACCCGCGTCTTCTTCTTCTCGCTGGGCAAGCTCGGACGCAATCCCGTGGGCACGCTGCTGACCGCCCTGGTGATCGGCGTGGCCCTGGCGCTGCCGGCCGGCATGCACGTGCTGACGCAGAACCTCAGCAAGATCTCCTACAGCTGGCAGGACTCGCTGCAGCTGTCGCTGTTCCTGAAGGATTCGGTCAGCACCGAGCGTGGGGCCGCACTGGCCCGCGAGATCCGCGGCCGTCCCGGCGTGCAGGCCACGCGCTACATCTCGCGCGAGCAGTCGCTGGCCGAGTTCCGCAGCCAGTCCGGCTTCGGCGATGCCCTGGACGTGCTGCAGGACAACCCCCTGCCGGCGGTGATCGCGGTGACGCCGGAGCGCGGCCGCAACAAGCTGCAGGTGGAGGTGCTGCTGGGCGAACTGACCCGGCTGCCGGAAGTGGACCTGGCCAAGCTCGACCAGAAATGGCTGGAGCGGCTCTACGCCATCCTCGGCATCATCGACCGGGCGGTGTTCATCGTCGGCCTGCTGCTCGGCATCGCCGTGGTGGTGACCGTGGGCAACACCATCCGCCTGGACATCGAGGCGCGGCGCGAGGAGATCAGCGTGATGAAGCTGATCGGCGCTCCCGACAGCTTCATCCGCCGGCCCTTCCTCTATACCGGCTTCTGGTACGGACTGGCCGGCAGCGTGTTCGCGCTGGTCCTGGTCCTGGCCGGCACCCTGGCCCTGTCCGGGCCCAGCGAGACCCTGGCCTCGCTGTACGACAGCAGCTTCACCCTCAGCGGCCTGTCCTTCGGCTCCAGCCTGCTGCTGCTGCTGACCGGCATCGTGCTGGGCTGGATCGGCGCCTGGATCACCGTCTGGCGGCATCTGGCCGACATCCAACCCCAGTAGCCTTGTAAATCATGTACTTAGCCCCACTGGGGGCGAAATCCGGAACTTCCAGGGGGGCTTAGCACTCCAATCCGCCGAGTGCTAACATGGCCTCAACGAAGGGAGTGAACGCATGACCCGGACGACTGCCGTCAACGCCGTTGCGCTCCGCCAGCCGACGATGCTTTCGCCGCTGGCGGGCAGCCTCGACGCCTATATTTCCTCGGTCAACCACCTGCCGGTGCTGAGCGCCGAGGATGAGCGCCGCCTGGCCGAAAAGCTGCGCGACGACGAGGACCTGGACGCCGCCAAGACCCTGGTGCTGTCCAACCTGCGCTTCGTCGTGCACATCGCCCGCGGCTACATGGGCTACGGCCTGCCGCTGGGCGACCTGGTGCAGGAAGGCAATGTCGGCCTGATGAAGGCCGTCAAGCGCTTCGACCCCGACGTCGGCGTGCGCCTGATCTCCTTCGCGGTGCACTGGATCAAGGCCGAGATCCACGAATACATCCTGAAGAACTGGCGCATCGTGAAGATCGCCACCACCAAGGCGCAGCGCAAGCTGTTCTTCAACCTGCGCTCGGCCAAGCAGCGCCTGGGCTGGATGAACCGCAGCGAAGTCGAGGCCATCGCCGCCGACCTCAAGGTCAAGCCGGAGGAAGTGGAGCAGATGGAGGCCCGCCTGGGCGGTGCCGACGTCTCCTTCAGCATCACCCCGGCCGACGGCGAGGAAGGCTACGTGCCCGAGGACTGGCTGGCCGACCACCGCGACGAGTTCGCCGAGATGGAAGAGGCGGAGTACCAGGAGCAGCAGGAAGACCGCCTGCGCAGCGCCCTGACCGGCCTCGACGAGCGCGCCCGCGACATCGTCTACCGCCGCTGGCTCAACGAAGGCGAGAAGGCCGGCCTGCAGGAACTGGCCGACAAGTACGGCATCTCGGCCGAGCGCGTGCGCCAGATCGAGAGCGCGGCGATGAAGAAGCTGCGCAAGGCGATCGAGCTGGAAGCCGCCTGACGCCAGGCCGCGAGCGAATCCGGGCCCGCGCCATGCGCGGGCCTTTTCTTTAGGCGCCAAGGAACCCCATGGCGGACGACAAGGCCACCAGGCTGCAACAGAGCTGGATCCACAACGCCGCCGGCTGGACCGCCGCCGTGCGCGAGGGCCGCATCGAAAGCCGCCGCCTGGCCACCGACGCCGCGATCCTCGCCGCCATCCGGCGCCACCGCCCCGCCCGCCTGCTGGACCTCGGCTGCGGCGAAGGCTGGCTGTGCCGCGCCGTGGCCGCCGAGGGCATCGAAGCCATCGGCATCGACGCCTCGGCGCCCCTGATCGAAGCCGCGCGCGCGGCCGGCGGCGCGCGCTACGAAGTCATGGGCTACGAGCAGCTCGACCCGGCCACTCTCGGCCGCCACGACCTGCTGGTCTGCAACTTCGCCCTGCTCGACGACCGCCTGCCGGCGCTGCTGCAACGCCTGCACGCCCTGCGCACGGCGTCCGGCCGGCTGCTGATCCAGACCCTCCACCCCGGTGATGCCGGGGGCGAAGGCTGGCGCGAGGAACTCTTCGAGGCCTTCGGCGGCGGTTTTCCCGCGGCCATGCCCTGGTACTTCCGCTCGCGCGACGCCTGGCTCGCCGCCCTGCGCGAAGCCGGCTGGGGCGATATCGTGATCGCCGAGCCCCTCCACCCCCACAGCGGTACGCCGGCCTCGCTGCTGCTCGACGCCGGCCCCACGGAACTCCCTGCATGAACTGGCAAGACCACCTGCTCACCACCCCCGCCCAGATCGAGGCCCTGCTGGGGCGCCTGCGCCGCGTCGCCGTGCTGGGCATGCGCAGCGAGCGCCTGGCCGACCGCCCTGCGCACTACGTGCCGGCGGCCCTGAAGGACATGGGCCTGAAGATCGTGCCGGTGGACCTGCACGAACCGGCGCTGCAGACCATCCTCGGCGAACCGGTCTACCGCCGCCTGGCCGACATCCCCGGCGACATCGACCTGGTCGACGTCTTCCGCCGCCCGGTCGACATCCCCGGCCATCTCGACGACATCCTCGCCAAGCGCCCCGCCGCCGTCTGGCTGCAGACCGGCATCCGGCACGACGCCGTGGCCGAGCGGCTGGCACGCGAGGGCATCGACGTGGTTCAGGACCACTGCCTGATGGTGGAATACCGGCGCTGGCGGGCGCGGTAGGTCCGCTGGCTCTGGCGCCATCCACAGCGGCCCCGCGGCCGACTACCATCGGCGCATCCGCAAGCCTCCTCTCCGGAGAATCCCATGCAGCAACGCATCTTCATCACCGGCGGCGCCTCCGGCCTCGGCCGGGCCCTGGCGGAACGCTATGCCCGCGAGGGCTGGCGCGTCTGCGTCGCCGACATCGATCCCGCCAAGGGCGCCGCCACCGTGGCCGCGCTGGCCCAGTACGGCGGCGGCGGCCACTACCTGAACTGCGACGTGCGCCGCGAGGCCGACCTGCAGGCGGCGGCCGACTGGCTGCAGTACCACTGGGGCGGTGTCGACGTGGTGGTGAACAATGCCGGCGTCGCCGTGGCCGGCGGCATCGGCGAGCTGCCGATGCGCGACTGGGAGTGGATCACCGACATCAACCTGCTGGGCGTGGCCCGCGGCTGCAAGGTGTTCACGCCGCTGTTCCGCGCCCAGGGCCACGGCTACTTCATCAACGTCGCCTCCATGGCCGGCCTGATCCACCCGCCGAAGATGGCCGCCTACTGCGCCACCAAGGCGGCGGTGGTGGCGCTGTCCGAGGTGCTGGCGGTGGAACTGGCCAGCGACCGCATCGGCGTCTCGGTGGTCTGCCCGGACTTCTTCCGCACCAACCTCGCCGACTCGCTGCGCGCCAGCGACGACCAGGTGGCGGCATTGACCCGCAAGCTGGTGACGCGCGCCCGCGTCAGCGCCGAGGAGATCGCCGACCAGGTGTTCGCCGGCGTGGCCGAGGGCCGCTTCCGCATCGTCACCCACCGCCGCGGCTACGTCGCCTGGATGGCCAAGCGCCTGCTGCCCTGGCGCGCCTTCTCGGCGGCGGTCCGCCGTGAAGCCGGGCGCATGATGGCACCGCGCAAGGCCGGCTGAGCCGGCAGCACGACAAGGACACTCCGATGCGCAAGACCATCCTCATCACCGGCGCCTCCTCGGGCCTGGGCCGCGGCATGGCCCGCGAGTTCGCCAAGGCCGGCCGCAACCTCGCGCTCTGCGCGCGCCGCACCGAGCGCCTGGCCGAGCTGAAGGCCGAACTGGAAGCCGCGCACCCGGACATCCGCGTGTCGATCCGCGCGCTCGACGTCAACCAGTACGAACAGGTGTTCGAGGTCTTCGAGGCCTTCCGCGAGGAATTCGGCGGGCTGGACCGCGTGATCGTCAACGCCGGCATCGGCAAGGGCCAGCCGATCGGCACCGGCTACTTCCACGCCAACCGCAAGACGGCGGAGACCAACTTCGTCGCCGCGCTGGCGCAGTGCGAGGCCGCGGTGGAGATCTTCCGCGCGCAGAACGCCGGCCATCTCGTCATGATCTCGTCGATGAGTGCCGTCCGCGGCATGCCGCGCAACCTCACCACCTACGCCGCCAGCAAGGCCGCCGTCGCCGCCTTGGCCGAGGGCATCCGCGCCGACCTGCTGCGCACGCCGATCCGGGTCAGCACCATCTTCCCGGGCTACATCCGCTCCGAGATCAACGAGAAGGTGAAGAAGACCCCGTTCATGGTCGACACCGAGACCGGCTGCCGCGCCCTGGTGGCCGCCATCGAGCGCGAGCCGGCGGACGCCTCGGTGCCGCGCTGGCCCTGGGCAGCGCTGGGCTTCCTGATGAAGCGGCTGCCGCTGTCGGTCGTCTCCAAGATGGCCTAGTCCACCCCACAAAACTTCCGTTCGCACTGAGCCTGTCGAAGTGCGAACTTCCCCGAAGCCCGGTGACCTGAACGTTCACGCCTCGATCCCTCGACAAGCTCAGGATCAGCACGAACGATCCAGCCCACCATTGATGGAATGCGACATATGCGTATCCTCCACACCATGCTGCGCGTCGGCGACCTCGACCGCTCCATCGCCTTCTACACCGCCGTGCTCGACATGAAGCTGCTGAGCCGCAGGGACTACCCGGAAGGCAAGTTCACCCTGGCCTTCCTCGGCTTCGGCGGCGGCAATGCCGACGGCGGCGCCGAGATCGAGCTGACGCACAACTGGGGCGTGGAGAAGTACGAGTTGGGCACGGCCTACGGCCACATCGCACTGGAGGTGGACGATGCCTATGCCGCCTGCGAACGGGTCAAGGCCCGCGGCGGCCGCGTCACCCGCGAGGCCGGCCCGATGAAGCACGGCAGTACCGTGATCGCCTTCGTCGAGGACCCGGATGGCTACAAGGTGGAATTCATCCAGCGCAAGGCCTGAGGCTCAGGCGCGCAGGCAGGCCAGCAGCAGCCACAGCAGGCCCGCCACCTCCGCCAGGTAGGTCAAGCCGGCCGCCGCGCGGCGCAGGTTGAAGGCCGACCGCAGCATGCCGGCCGCGTGCATCAGCCGCGCCGCGGTGAAACCCGGCACCAGCGCACCCAGCAGCGCGGCCGGTGCCGCGGCGAACTCCAGCGCCAGCACCACCAGGCCGAATACGGTGACGTGCTCCACGGCATTGCCGTGGGCGCGGATCGCCGCCTTCATCTCGGTCTTGCCGCCGTCGCCGTTGGCGACGCGGTGCTTCATGCGGTTGCGCGAGACGTTCAGCGCCAGCAGCGTGACCACCAGGGCATTGAGGGCGACGTACAGGACAAACCAGAAGTGCGGCATGCGATGCTCCCCTCAGGGCGGGCCGATCCAGTCCGCGATGCGTGATTCCAGCCAGTACTCCATGCGCCCGCCGGCACCGGCCGCGACGAAACCGACGTGGCCGCCGGTATGCGCCAGCTCCAGCGTCACCTGGGGGGCCAGCTGCGTCTCGCGCGGCACGATGTCCGGTGTCATGAAGGGATCGTCCAGCGAGTTGATCACCAGCGTCTGGCGGCGGATCAGGCCCAGGTACTGGCCGCAGGCGGCGCGCTGGTAGTAGTCCTGGGCGTCGCGGTAGCCGTTGAGCGGCGCGGTGTAGGCGTCGTCGAACTCGCCGAAGTCACGCGCCCGCATCGTCGCCTCCAGATCCACGCCCGGCGGCACCGGCACCTTCTGGTGCTTGAGGCGTACCGCCTTCTTGAGGTCGCCCAGCATGCGCTGCTGGTAGATGCGCGAGAAGCCGCGGCGCAGGCGATCGACGCACTCGTGCAGGCGGAACGGCACGCTCGCCGCCACGGCCCGCTCCGGCAGGGCCGCTTCACCCTCCTCGCTCATCGCCTTGAGCAGCACGTTGCCGCCCAGCGACCAGCCCACCGACACCAGCCGCACTCCGGGCTCGCGCGCATGCAGCTGCTGCCACAGCCAGCGCAGGTCGGCGGTGTCGCCGTGGTTGTAGAGCCGCTGCGTGCGGTTGGGCTCGCCAGCCCCGCGCAGCAGCAGGATGGCGATGCGCCAGCCCTTCGCGGCCAGGCGCTGCGTCAGGCCGCGAAGATATTTGGACTGGAAGCCGCCGGTGAGGCCGTGGATCAGCACGGCGATGGACGCGCCGGCGTTCTGCTCGCCGCTCCACCCCACGTCGATGAAATCGCCGTCCGGCGTCTCCATGCGTTCCACCCGCAGCGGGATCGCCGGCGGGCTGCGCAGCAGGAAGGGGCTCAGCGTCTGCAGGTGCGGATTGCGCAGCAGCGGGTGGGGACGGAACTCGCTGCGGATGACGCGGCCGTGGGGGGCGGGGGCGTCGTTGGACATCAGGCAACCTCGGGCAATGCCGGCTGGCTCAGGAATTCGTCGACGCAGCGCCGCTGCTCGCCGACGTCGGTCAGGCGGTTCACCGCCTGCCAGAACGCGGCCGCACCGGGCTCGGCCTGGCAATACCACTGGATGTGCTTGCGCGCCACGCGCACGCCGCGGCCCTCGCCGTAGAAGGCGTAGAGCGCATCGAGGTGTTCCAGCAGCCAGCGGCGCTGCTCGAAGCGCGTCGGCGCCGGCAGCTTATCGCCGGTGGCCAGGTAGTGGGCGATCTCGCGGAAGATCCAGGGCCGCCCCTGCGCGGCGCGGCCGACCATCACCGCGTCGCAACCGGTGTAGTCGAGCACCTGCTTCGCCTTCTCCGGCGAGTCGATGTCGCCGTTGGCGGTGACGGGGATGCGCAGCGCCTGCTTGATCGCGGCGATGGTGTCGTACTCGGCCAGGCCCTCGTACTGGTCCTCGCGCGTGCGGCCGTGGACCACCAGCGAGCGGATGCCGCTGTCCTCGGCGATGCGGGCGATGGCCAGCCCGTTGCGGTGCGCGCGCGCCCAGCCGGTGCGGATCTTCAGCGTCACCGGCACCTCCACCGCGGCCACCACGGCGGCGCAGATGCGCGCCACCAGGGCCTCGTCGCGCATCAGCGCCGAGCCGGAGTCGACCTTGCAGACCTTCTTGGCCGGACAGCCCATGTTGATGTCGATGATCTGCGCGCCCTGCGCCACGTTGACGCGCGCCGCCTCGGCCATCTGTTCCGGATCGTAGCCGGCGATCTGGACGGCGATGGGGCCGGGCTCGCCGGCATGGTCGCGGCGCAGCCGCGACTTCTCGGTATGCCAGAGGCTGGCGTCGGAGGTCGTCATCTCGGACACGGCCAGGCCCGCGCCGAGCCGCTTGCACAGCTGGCGGAAGGGCCGGTCGGTGACGCCGGCCATGGGGGCAAGCACGACCGGCGGCTCGATCCGGTAGTCGCCGATCTGCAGGAACGTCGAGTTATCCACAGCCTTCATTGTACCCGCTGGCCCCGGCTCCACGTCATGGCCCCGGAGCCTCCCGGCGCCGGGGCATGTTGCCGCGGCGGCGCCAGCGTGTAGCATCGGCGCAACCCTGATCCCCCTGCCGCCGATGGCCCGCCCAGACCCCTCCGAAGTCGCCTCTCCCTCCCTGTTCCTGCTGCTGTCGGAGCTGCGCGTCGGCGCCGAGCTGGCCCAGCACTTCCTGCGCGGTCTCGGCGTGCGCGGCTTGCCGCGCGGCCGGGGCGAGCCGGTGATGGTGATCCCCGGCTTCGGCGCCAGCGACATCAATACGGCCGCGCTGCGCCGTGCGCTGAACCAGCTGGGCTACGAGGCCGTCGGCTGGGGCTGCGGCCGCAACATGGGCATGCGCCCGCAGGTCCGCGACCGCCTGTCGCAGAGCCTGCGCTCGCTCTGCGAGGAACGCGGCCAGAAGGTGACGCTGATCGGCTGGAGCCTGGGCGGCGTGTTCGCCCGCGAGATGGCGCGCCACCAGCCGCAGTGCGTGCGCCGCGTGTTCACGCTGGGCAGCCCCTTCAACGGCCACCCCAACGCCAACAACCTGGTCAAGCTGTTCGCCCTGATGAACCCGAAGATGCGCGGCGCCCCCGACATGGACGGATTCCGCCGCCGCATCCCCGCACCGCCGGTCCCCTGCACCGCGATCCACACCAAGAGCGACGGCATCGTTTCCTGGCAATGCTCGGTGGAGACCGAAGGGGCCCAGATCGAGAACGTGGAAGTGCGCGGCACGCACTTCGGCCTGCCGCTGAACCCGCAGGTGCTCAAGGTCATCGCGGAGCGGATGGCCGCCGACGCCGGCTAGGGCTTCAGCCCGCAGCGGGCTCCACGAAGTCCGGCGGCACCGCGAAGCAATGCCCGCTGTAGCGGGCCTCGTCGCCCCGTCCGGTGGTGGCGCCGAAACCCAGCCACAGGTAGCCGTATGCGTCGATCTCCGTGATCGGGGCGCAGCGGCCGACGAAGGACTGCAGCTCGACCTGCTCATCGGCCGGAAGATCATGGGTGAGCCACGGCGGCAGCCCCAGCAGCCTGACCCGATCTCCGACCCGGAAACCTTGCGCGGCCATCGGACTCAGGCGTCTTCGCCGGCCGCGCGCGTGAATGCCTCGTCCACGCTTTCGATCAGCCGGGTCACCAGCTCGCCGAAGAACAGCGACAGCACCAGCCCGCCCACGGTCAGGCCCCAGAGCAGCCCCGGCTCGCCGCCGGCGGTACCCTGGGCCAGCACGCTCGCCGACATGAAGAAGAAGCCGCCACTCACCGCCAGCGTGCCCAGCAGCACGCCGACCATGCCGTACAGCGCCCCCCGCAGCGACTGCAGCGCCGGCCCGAAGCGCTCGGCGTGGCGCAGCGAGAAATGCCCGATCAGCAGCACCACGCGCCCCAGGTAGAGCCCGGCGCAGGCCAGCGCCGCGGCGCCGACCCAGGGCGTCAGCTGGCGCATGAACGCCGGCGGCGCCAGGCTCCAGAGGCTGATGCTGAGCACCAGCATCACCGGCAGCCAGCGGGTGAAGCGGATCGGCCGCGGCGAACCCCGGCCGTAGCGTTCCAGCACGCGCTGCTCGAACTCCGGCCAGCGCCGCCGGACGCGGCGGCGCAGCGAAGGGCGGGGCTGGCGGTACGGGCTCATGGCCCTACGCTACTCCCCCTGCCTGCGGAAGGCGACCGCATAGAAGCCATCGGTCCCATGACGCTGCGGCAGCAGGCGCAGTTCCGGCTCCTGCCAGTCCGCACCCGCCGCGCGCAGGATCTCCCCGGCGTCCTCGCGGACATATTCCGGGTGCTGCTCCAGGAAGGCTCGCACCACCTCGTCGTTCTCCACCGCCATCAGGCTGCAGGTGGCATAGACCAGGCGGCCGCCGGCGCGCGGCAGCCGCGCCGCATCGCCCAGGATCCGCAGCTGCAGCGCCTGCAGCGCCGCGAAGTCCGGCTCGCGCAGGCGCAGCTCCGGGTTGCGCCGCCAGGTGCCGGTGGCCGAGCAGGGCGCGTCCACCAGCACCGCGTCGCAGCGCCCGGCGAACTTCGCCAGTGCCGTCTCGTCGGGCAGGGCCAGGCCGACGACGCTGTTCACCCCGGCACGCTGCAGGCGCGGCCGCAGCTTCTTCAGCCGCGCCGCGCTGATGTCGCAGGCCAGCAGTTCGCCCCGGTCCTGCATCTGCGCCGCCAGCGCCAGCGTCTTGCCGCCGGCTCCGGCGCAGTAGTCCACCACCGTGTCGCCCGGCCGCGCGCCCACCAGCAAGGCGATCAGCTGGCTGCCCTCGTCCTGCGGCTCCACCCAGCCCTCGCGGAAGCTGGCGAGGTTCTGCAGCGGCGCGCGCGCGGACAGGCGCAGGCCCAGCGGCGAGCGCGGCGTCGGCTCCGCCTTGACGCCCTCCTGCGCCAGCCGCTGCCGGGCCGCCTCGCGCGTGGCCTTCAGCCGGTTGACCCTCAGGTCCACCTGCGCCTGGCCGCGCAAGGCCTGCGCCAGCGCCGCGGTTGCGTCCTCGCCGTACTGCGCGACCAGCCGCTCATGGCAGGCCTGCGGCAGGTTGTCGCGCTGCGCCGGCGTCAGCGTCGCCGGATCGAAGCCGGCGAGGCGCCGCGCCAGCGCCGTCGACGCCGTCAGGCCCCAGGCCTCCAGCGTCGCCGCGTCGGCCAGGCCCTGGTCCAGCAGGCGCAGCGCGCAGAGCGCGCCGGCATCCGCCTGCACCCCGGCGATCGCCTGCAGGCGGCGCAGGTCGCGCAGCACGCCGTAGACCAGCTCGCTGATGCGCGCGCGGTCGCGCGAGCCGCACTGGCGGTTGTCGCGGAACAGGTCCTGCAGGATCGCATCCGCCGGCCGCTGCGCCGCGAGGATCGCCTCCAGGGCCTGGCGCGCCAGCAGTAATTGCGCCCGGCGCAGGCCTGGCGCCGAAGTAACGGCAGAATCCGGTAGCAGGCTCATGACCAGGGCTTAAGTCCTTGCCGGCACAGGGAGCCGGTCTTCCGTGGAACCAAGATATCGAAATGCGCGCGAACTACCGTTCGTCGGATACTTCCGCACGCCTTGACACAAGCTATTGTGTTCGTAAAAAGGTGCTGACACTATCAATACGGGTGGTGGATCGCAGACGGAGGGTCTGCGTCTCTGGCCACTTTTTCTGGCAATTGGAGGCTTGTCATGGCTGCTAAGAAAGCTGCTAAGAAGGCTGCACCGAAGAAAGCTGCTAAGAAGAAGTAAGCGTCAAACCCACTGCATTGAGATACCTGCGCGGCAGTCTTCACGGACTGTCGCGCTTTTCTTTTCCGGTGATACATTCCTCCAGCAGACCGTTCTGGAGGGGACATGGGGAACAAGACGGCATTGATCGTGGATGATTCGCGCTCGGCGCGCTTCGCGCTGCGGCGTCATCTCGAACATCATGCCTACAAGGTGGACACCGCGGAAAGCGCGGAGGAAGCCTACAGCTTCCTGAAGGAACACCAGCCGGAAGTGATCTTCCTGGATCACGTCATGCCCGGCACCGACGGCTTCACCGCCCTGCAGCACATCAAGGAAGACCCGGCCACGGTCGGCATCCCGGTGGTGATCTGCTCCTCCAACGAAGGCGCCGAGTTCAACGCCGAGGCGCGCGCCAAGGGCGCCTCCGACGTGCTGCAGAAGCCGCCCAGCCCCGAGCAGCTGACCCGCGTACTGGAAAACCTGCAGCAGTTCGCCGCCGACCTGAAGAACGCCCGCCCCGCCGCCGCCGCGCCCGCCGCCGCCGGCAAGGTCACCAGCCTGCGCGAACCCGACGTCACCCTCGGCCAGGCCGTGTTCAGCGCGCTGCGCAACACCCTGGGACGCAGCGAGGAAGCCGCGCCTTCCGCCGCACCCGTCGCCGCCCCGGTCCCGCCGGCCGCCGCCATACCGGTCCCGCCGGCCGTGAGCACTCCGCCGCCGGCCGCGCCTGCGCCGTCCTTCGCCGCAGCCGCTCACGCCGTCGCCGATACGCAGGCCCTGCCCGCCGCGCTGCGCGAGCAGCTGGAATCGCGCCTGAAGAAGCTGACGCAGGACATCTTCCACCAGGTCTCCGAGATCAAGGCCAACCTGGCCGTGGTGGAGTCGCGCCTGCGCGACCCCGAGGAAGACCGCCAGCTGCTGGAAACCGCCGCCCGCGACGGCATGCGCGACCTGCAGCAGCGCGTGGAATGGCTGGAGACGCGCATCGACGCGCGCTTCGAGGAACTGCAGGTCCGCGTCGAGACCCTGCTGCAGGAACAGCTCCAGCAGCAGCACCGCCAGATGCAGGAGCAGTTGCTGCAGCACCAGCGCCACGTGCAGGAGCAACTGCAGCAGCAGATCGCCCAGCAGAACCAGCTCCTGGCCCGCGTCGAGGGCCTGGCCCACTCGCAGCAGACCCAGGCCGCCCGCATCGGCGAAGTCCTGCAGCAGGCCCGCGCCGCCGCCTCCGAGGAAGCCCACAACGCCAGCGAACGCACCGTGATGTCCGCCGCCGCGCGTATCGCGGACCAGCTGGCGGATTCGATCGCCAAGGCGCTGGGCAGAAAATAGCGCCGGAGTGTTCTTGGGGAGACCAAAGCTTTTTTGGCCTCGCCTGTTGACTGGAATAACGCTGCACGCGTCCCCAGCGACGCCAAAGGCTTCAGCCTCCATCATCCGTGGAACAGATGAGAAGAGGGAAGGCCATCCATGGCGAGACTTCTGCTGTCTAAACAGGCTCCTGGGCGGCCATCCATGGCCGCCCGTTCGTTATCGCAGGCGATGACATCTGGTCATCGCCTAAGCGCGATAACTCACCCACACCAGGCAAGCCCAACCCGCCAGGAACAGCAGCCCGCCGAACGGCGTCACCGCCCCCAGCACCCGCACCCCGCTCAAGGCCAGCGCATACAGACTGCCCGAGAACAGCAGCACCCCCAGCGCAAAGCACACGCCCGCCGCCGTCAGCGCGCCCGAAGGCTGCAGTTGCCGCGCCAGCAGCCCCACCGCCAGCAGCGCCAGCGCGTGGTAGAAGTGGTACTCCACCGCCGTGCGCCACACCGCCAGCAGGTCCGGCGTGAGCCGCTCCTTCAGGGCATGCGCGCCGAAGGCGCCCAGCGCCACCGCGAAGAAGCCGTATGCGGCGCCCAGCGCCAGCCAGAGTTTCGAGCTCATTCCGTGGCCTCCACCACGCGGAACTGCATGCCGGCCTTCTGCAGCCGGCGGATCAGGGAATCGCCCATCGCGACGGCGGGCGTGATGACGCCCGCGCTCTTGGGCAGCTTGTCGAAGGCCAGGCACAGCGCCGACTCCGCCAGCATCTTGCTGGTCTCGCCGTAGCCCGGATCGCCGCCGGTCACCTCGCAGCGCACGCGGTGCTGGCCGCTGCGGCCGAGGAAGGTCACGCGGAACCAGCCGCGGGCGCGCTGCTCCTCGCTGGGGCCTTCTCCCGGATGGCGCATCTCCAGCAGCTTCCGGCGCGTGAAGGGAATCTGCGCGCCGGCCACGACCGCCGCCACGCCGCCCAGCAGCTTGGCCACGCCGCTGAACTCGCGCACCTGCAGGTAATGGCCGTAGCGGAAATCCGGCCCGTAGCGTTCCAGGCTGGCCGCGGAACGGCGCACCACCTGCGGGTCGATCGTCGGCATCGGCACCACCCAGGTTCCCAGCGTCTCGTGGAAGCGCACGCGCGGACGCAGCGAGCCGATGCGCCGGTCGTAGGGGAACTGCTCGCGGCGGCGGCGCTGCGCCTTGGCGTCCAGGGCCTGGCGCACGCGCGAGAACGCGGTGACGGCGGAATGCAGCGTGCCGCCGGAGAACTGCCCGCCGGCGCGCACGAAACCCTCGATGCGGATCGGCGACTCCTCCGGCAGCTGCTGAACGGTGTAGTACACGCCCAGGTCGTGCGGGATGCTGTCGAAGCCGCAGCAGTTGACGATGCGCGCGCCGCTCCTGCGGGCCTGCTCGTGGTAGGCCAGCCACATGCGGTCCACGAATTCCGGCTCGCCGGTGAGATCCACGTAGTCGGTGCCGGCGGCGGCGCAGGCCGCCACCAGCGGCTCGCCGTAGCGGATGTAGGGGCCCACCGTGGTGATCACCACCTTGGCCGACTCGGCGACGCGCTGCAGGCTGTCGCTGTCGTCCACCTCGGCCGGCAGCAGCGGCAGCTGCATGCAGCCGGGGTTGATCTCCGCCAGCCGCTGCCGCACGGCCTCCAGCTTCTGCGGACTGCGCCCGGCCAGGGCCCAGCGCAGCCTGGCTCCGCCGTGGCGCGCCAGGTACTCCGCGGTGAGGCCGCCCGTGAAGCCGGTGGCGCCGAACAGCACGATGTCGTAAGGACGCTTCTTCGCCATGGTCTCCTCCGCCGGCATCCTGGCCTGGCCTGTGTCGTCCGCCGCGGCGCCTCAGGGCTGCACGGCGTTGAATTCGGCGCGGATCTGCTCCACGCGCTCGCGGTTTCCGTCGAAATCGTAGTAGCCGATGCGGCTGGAGGAGCGGACATGGACGATCTGGCCGCGCCGCGGGAACTGCAGCTCCAGGTCGTCGACGTAGCGCATCACCGGGCTGGTGAACTCGGCGTGGATATAGTCCTCGGTCTGCAGCACGACCTTCACCCCGGGCATGGCCGTGACGATGCGCAGCAGGGCCAGGCGCGCGGACTCGCGCGAGCCCTCGTAGGCGATCGGCTCGATCCGGTAGTCCGGATCGCGCGACAGCGAGGACACGCAGCGCGAGGCATTGCAGGGGGCCAGTTCGCCGTCGGCGCTGGCCAGCTGCGGCTTGCCCATGCCGCAGGCGGACAGCAGGACACAAAGGCTAATCGAAGCCGCGACCGCCGTTCTCGACATTCACGATTCTCCCGTCCTCGATCGTGAGGATCCGCATCAGGTAACGCGAGCCAAAATTGTAAACCCATTCCTCGCGGTAGACGGCCTCGTAGGCGTTGCGGTGCGAAGGCGGCAGCAGCCGGCCGGCCGGGCCCAGCGGCCGCAGCAGGCCGAAGCTCTTGCGCGTCAGCGGCTCGCCGCAGGCCTGCAGCAGGCGGAACTTGCTCAGGCCCGCGACCAGGCCGGCGGCCTCGCAGCGCCGGCCGCCGGACTCGTAGAAGCCGTAGCCATCGGAACCGATCTCGACGATGCGGCCGTTGCGCAGCCGCAGCACCCGCAGCAGCTGGTGCGGGCCGAAGTTGTAGGTCCATTCCTCGGTGTCGGCCAGGATGTTGCCGCCGGGCTGGGGCTGGCCCCAGGCATCGCGGAACGCCGGCTCGCCGCAGGCGGCCAGCAGGTCGGCGGCCCGGTCGCCCTCGGACACCAGGCGGGAGCCGCAGCGCAGGCTGCCGGCAGCCCCGGCCGGCATGGCCCAGGCGAACAGGGACACCAGCAACAGGCAGGCTATAGACTTCAGGCCCGAACCTCCTTCCTCCGTGATGGTCATTAGACCGCATCCTCCCGGACCCCGCATGAACCTCCGCCGCCTCGCTGCCCTCTGCCTGCTCGCCCTGGGCCCCGCCGCCGCATCCGCCGCGCCGGTGCAGGCCGACCATGTGGAGGCCGACCTGGTCGCCGAGCACCGCGGCCTGCTGCCGGGCGGCGCGGTGAACTGGGTCGCCCTGCGCCTGCAGCCGGAGCAAGGCTGGCACGTCTACTGGCGGAACCCCGGCGACTCCGGCATTCCCACCAGCCTCCAGTGGACGCTGCCGGCGGGCATCGAGGCCGGTCACATCCAGTGGCCCTATCCGCATGCCCATACGCTGGGCGACCTCACCAACTACGGCTACGGCGAGGAGACCCTGCACCTGGTGCCGGTCACGCTGGGCCCGGCCTGGAAGGCCGGGCAGTCGGCGACGCTGCGGGCCGAGGCGAAATGGCTGGTCTGCAAGGACGTCTGCATCCCCGGCAAGGCGGCGCTGAGCCTGGAGTTGCCGGTGGCCGCGCAGGCCCAGGCCGATCCGGCCTGGACCGCGGCCTTCGCCAAGGCCCGTGCCGAGTTGCCTCGGCCCACCCCTGGCTGGCAGGCACGCTTCGCGGTGGCCGACGGCAGCTTCACGCTGGGCATCGGCGGCATGCCGGCGCATGCCGACCGCGTCGAGTTCTTCCCCGAGCCCAACGACCTGGTGAACCACGCCGCGCCGCAGCGCATCGACGCCGACGGCAACGGCAACCTGCGCCTGAGCCAGGGCCTGTCCAGCTACTTCGTCGAGGCTCCGGCGGAACTGCGCGGCGTGCTGGTATTGCACCAGGGCGGCAAGGCCAGCGCCTGGCAGGTGCAGGCCGCGCCGGGCACGGTCGCGGCGGTGCCGCAGTCGGCGCAGCCCCCGGCCGCGGTGGCCGCGCCGCCGTCCGGGGACGCCTCCTCGCCGCCGTCGATGCTGCTGGTGCTGGCTTCCGCCCTGCTCGGCGGCCTGATCCTCAACCTGATGCCCTGCGTGTTCCCGGTGCTGTCGCTCAAGGCGCTGTCGGTGATGCAGTCGCGAGGGCAGAGCGGGGACGAGGCCCGCCGGCAGGCGCTGGCCTACACCGCCGGCGTGATCGTCTCCTTCCTGCTGGTGGCGGCGCTGCTGCTGGTGCTGCGCGCCGGCGGCAAGGCGATCGGCTGGGGCTTCCAGCTGCAGTCGCCGGCCTTCATCGGCCTGCTGTCCTACCTGCTGCTGGCGCTGGGCCTGTCGCTGTCCGGCGCGGTGCATTTCGGCACGCGCTGGATGGGCGTCGGCCAGGGCCTGACGCAAAAATCCGGCAGCGCCGGCGCCTTCTTCACCGGCGTGCTCGCGGTGGTCGTCGCCAGCCCCTGCACCGTGCCGTTCATGGGCTCGGCCGTGGGCTACGCGATGACCCAGGGCAGCGCCGTGACGCTGCTGGTGTTCGCCGCGCTGGGCCTGGGCCTGGCGCTGCCCTTCCTGCTGCTGGGCTTCTTCCCGCGGCTGGCCGCCTGGCTGCCGCGCCCCGGCGCCTGGATGGAAACCTTCAAGCAGGCCATGGCCTTCCCGCTGTACCTGACCGTGGTCTGGCTGCTGTGGGTGCTGGCGCGGCAGGCCGGCGCCAATGCCGTGGGCCTGGTGATGCTCGGCCTGGTGCTGGTGTCCTTCGCGGTCTGGCTGTGGTCGCGCCGCGGCTGGGTCGCGGGCACGCTCAAGCTCGGCGCCCTGGCGCTGGCCGCCTGGCTGCTGTGGCAGCCGGCGCTGGTGCCGGGGCCGGCCACGCAGGCCAGCGTCGCCGCCGCCGAGGTCTGGTCCGAGGACAAGGTGGCCGAGTTGCGCGCGCAGGGCCAGACCGTCTTCGTGGACTTCACCGCCGACTGGTGCCTGACCTGCAAGGTCAACGAACGCGCCGCGCTGAAGACCGAGGCGGTGCAGAAGGCCTTCCGCGAACGCGGCGTCGCCTTCCTGGTGGCGGACTGGACCCGCAACGATCCCGCCATCACCCGCGTGCTGGAACGCCACGGGCGGCCCGGCGTGCCGCTGTACCTGGTCTACGTCAACGGCGGCGAACCCAAGCTGCTGCCGCAGGTGCTGACGCCGCAGATCGTGATCGATTCCCTCACCCCCTGAGCTTCAGGAGCCCCCCGATGCGCATGATGAAGATGCTGATCCTCGCCGCCGCTCTCGGCGCCACCGCGGCCCAGGCCGTGCCCAAGGTCGGCGAACCGGCCCCGGCCTTCTCCGCCACCGACAGCAACGGCAAGACCGTGCAGCTCTCCGACTATCGCGGCAAGTTCGTGGTGCTGGAGTGGAGCAATGCCGAGTGCCCGTTCGTGAAGAAGCACTATTCCGGCAACATGCAGTCGCTGCAGAAGGAAGAGACCGCCAAGGGCGTGGCCTGGCTGACGGTGATCTCCTCGGCTCCCGGCAAGCAGGGCAATGTCGACGGCGCGCAGGCCAACCGCCTGACGAAGGAACGCGGTGCCGCGCCCACCGCCGTCCTGCTCGACCCCAGCGGCAAGATCGGCCATGCCTACGACGCCAAGACCACGCCGCACCTGTTCGTGGTCGATCCCAAGGGCACGCTGGTCTACATGGGCGGCATCGACAGCATCGCCAGCGCCGACGCCGAGGACATCCCCGCGGCCAAGCCCTACGTGAAGCTGGCGCTGGCCGAGGCCATGGCGGGCAAGCCGGTCACCGAGGCCGTGACCAAGCCCTACGGCTGCAGCATCAAGTACTGATCGCTGCGTCTTCCCTGGCCGGAACCGTGGGCGGCGCCAGCGCGGGAGGCTCCGCGCTGCGCGCCGCATCCAGCGCCAGGCTGTAGTTGCGCACCGGCTCGGCGTAGCCCTTCACGGTCATCGGCGCGCGTTCCTTCAGGCCGACCTCGCCCGCCAGCTCCACCGTGCGCTCCGCCACCAGGATCTCGCCGTGCAGCGCCTGGTCGCAGAGCCGCGCCGCCAGGTTCACGGTGGAACCCACGGCCGTGTATTCCAGGCGCGAATCGGTGCCGATGATGCCCAGCGTGACCACGCCGCTGGCCACGCTCACGCCGATGCCCAGCGGTGCCGTCTCGGTGCCCCAGGTCGCGGTCAGCGGCACGGTGACGCTGCGGATGCGGCGCGCCAGCTCAATGCCGCAGCGGGCATGGAACGTGATCGGCAGCGGCGCGCCGACCAGGATCAGGATGCCGTCGCCGGCGTAGTCCTTGATCGTGGCGCCGAAGTCCGCCACGGCCTTGCCCACGGCCTCGTAGTACTCGCGCAGCACCTGCAGCACGCGCGCCGAAGGCTGCTCGGCGGCGAAGGCGGTGAAGCCGCGCAGGTCGCAGCACACCACCGTGATCTCCATGTAGCTCTCGCGCATGGCGCGGTCCAGGCCGCGCTCGGCCACCAGCTGCGCCACCTGCGGCGACAGGAAGCGCGACAGGAACTGGCCGCGGCGGCCCTGGTGAACGTGGTACTGCACCGCGCCGATCAGGAAGATGATCTCGCCCAGCACGGTGGAGATCGCCGCCTGCCGCAGCGGCAGCAGGAAGCCGGCGAGCAGGAAGGGCACGGCCACCGCCAGCGCCAGCACGCGCACGCGCTCGGCCCGGTCCGGCCGGCGGTTCAGCACCAGGATGATGCCGATCAATCCGGCCAGGACCGAAACCGCCACCGGCGCGAAGAACAGCCAGAAGCCGCCCGAGAGCAGCGATTCGGGGTGATTGAAGACGCGCAGGAAGCTGTTGATGCGCACCTGCGGCAGCCAGATCGACAGCAGGCCATAGACCACTGCGGCAGCCTGGCCCAGGCGCAGCACGCGATCGCCGAAGGCCACGTTGATTTCCGGCGCGGCGGGTATCGTGCGGCGCACGCGCAGGATCCACTCCAGCATGGCCATGATCGCCAGCGACTCCGGCAGCGCCAGCCAGCCCGACCAGGACGGCGCACTGGCGGGATCGCCGATATAGCGCACGTTGAGGTAGATGCTGATGCCGATCAGGCCCAGGCCGGCGCCGAGCGCGCGCGAGGTGGCGGAGCGGCGGTCGGCGGAGACGAAGGCCAGGCCCATGCCGAGGGCGACGATCGAAACCAGGATGTGGGGGGTGAAGTCCATCTGCGGGCGCCATTATGGGGGCGCCCGCCCTTCCCCTGCGTGCCGCAACGCACGCGGCCGGCTCCGGCTATCGGGGCCGAAACAGGCGGCAAAATGCCCTAAAATGGTGCAAATCCCCCGGCCCCGCCCCTCCCGCGGCAACCCGCCAGGCCGGAACTCCTTGAAAAGCGCGGAAAAACCTATTGGCCGGCTATTTTTTAGCCACAGAGGCCAGGTGGGATTTTTTTATTGTTGGCAGGCACTTGACAAGTGTTGTTGATGTTCAGCGTAAACAATTTTTCGCTTGCAATCCTTTCTCACATGTTCTTAAATGTTTACACATTTGAGAAATTCCGCCCGATACTCACGATTCCACCGGATCGATGGACGAGCACAGCAAATCCGAACGCATCATCCAGCTTGCACAGAAGCTCGGTGTGCTGCGTCCGAAGGATTTGGTTCCGCATGGAATCCAGGCGGAGTACCTGCGTCGTCTCTGCGACAAGGGATTGATCAAGAAGGTCGGACGCGGCAGCTACGTGCTCGCCGACACCAACGTCGATGCCAGCGTCTCGCTCGCCATCGTCGGACGCGCAGTGCCCAACGGCGTGATCTGCCTGCGCTCCGCGCTCGCCTTCCACGGCATCGGCGAGCAGAACCATGACGAGGTCTATGTCGCCATCGAGCGCCGCGCCGCGCGGCCGCGCGTGGACTACCCGGAGATCAAGGTGGCACGCCTCGGCGGCCCCGCCTTCACCGAGGGCGTGGAAACGCATGTGGTGGAAAACGTGAAGGTTCGCGTCTACAGTCTGGAGAAGACGCTCGCCGACCTCTTCAAGTTCCGCAACAAGATCGGGCCGCATATCGCGGTCGATGCCCTGCGCTCGGCGATGAACGAGCGCACGCTGAACATGAAGAAGCTCTGGCATTTTGCAAAGCTGTGCCGCGTCGAGCGCGTGATGAAGCCTTACGTGGATGCCCTGGCCCACTGACCCGGTGACGCGCCGCGACCCGTGCAGGCCCGCTCGAAGCGGGCTTTTTCGTTGATGGAGACCTGAACCGATGCGCACCGCCTTGCTCGCCCTCGCCCTGCTGCTGCCCGCCGCAGCCCCGGCCGAGGAGAAGAAGCCGATGGAGATCCCCACGGAAACCCGCCTGCCATCCAGCGACGGCGCCCAGGAGGAACCGAATCTCGACTCGCCTGCACCCGACCTCACCGGCGAGGACCTGCCGGTGATCACCGTGGCGAGCAAGGAGACCAAGGAGGAGAACGCCCTGCTGTTCGAGAACCTGCGGCGAGACCCGGTGGTGTTCTCCCTGGTGGCGGAGAAGCCCGGCCTGTCCTTCCACCGGCCGATGTTCATCCTGCCGGTGAGCTGGGTCGACGGGCTGGCGGGCGGGGAGAAGGAAGCGGAAACCTATTTCCAGATCAGCTTCAAGCAGCGCATCCTCAGTTCCAACTTCTACTTCGCCTACTCGCAGAAGTCGTTCTGGCAGGTCTTCGACGCCGACCGCTCGCGTCCCTTCCGCGAGACCAACTACAACCCGGAAGTGTTCTACCGCTGGAAGCCGAACAACCGCATCAAGACCTGGGGCCTGGACATCGGCGCCGAGCACGAGTCCAACGGCAAGGAGATTCCCGATTCGCGCAGCTGGAACCGCGTCTACGCCGCGGGCTTCTGGGAAAACCCCAACACGCTGGCCTACCTCAAGCTCTGGTACCGCCTGCCCGAGGACGAGGACCGTCCCATCGACGATCCCAAGCGCGACGACAACCCCAACATCGAGAACTACTACGGCTACGGCGAACTGCAGGTGCAGCGCAACCTCTTCGGCGCCCGCCGCCACCGTATCGGCATGCTCGGCCGCTTCAACCCCGACACCGGCCGCGGCGCGATCAACCTGAGCTACAGCGCGCCGCTGTCCAACTACGCCTTCTGGAACTTCTACGTCTGGCAGGGCTACGGCGAAAGCCTGATCGACTACAACCGCGAGGTGACGCGGGTGGGTTTGGGGGTGAGCTTCTCGCGCTGAAGCTCGTTGCAGCGTGGAGAACCCCATCGCAAGAGCGATGGGAATCCAACGTCGCAACGAGTGCGCGGAAGTCCGCCTTGCTCGACGTCCCCCCTGCCGGAATGGAACCCAAAGGTTGGAGAGCACCCTCTCCGCGCTTGCGGGGAGAGGGCGGGCGAGGGCATGGATGCCCGAGGCAGGACAACGCAGGAGCAGTTGGCCGGGAGAGGGTTCCTGCAAGCCGTGAAGCGACAGGCCCCACCGTTCGCCCCGAGCCTGTCGAAGGGTGAATGCTTCAGTCGGCAATGCGCATATATATGTGCGCCCGCTACCTCAGCGCCGCACTCAACCGCCCCAGAGCCTTGCGATACTCCTCCGGCTGGAAGCGGTCGCGGTTCTTCACCGACTCATAGAGCGCGTCCGTCGGCCCGCGCAGCGCGCCGTTGCTGCCGCCGCGCTCGCCGATCGCCGCCGCCAGCACCTGCGCCGCCATCGCCGTCTGCTGCGCATAGTAGAAGTCGCCGCCCTGCGCGTTCTCCGCGTTCTGCGCCACGCGCTTGAGCACCTGGCGCAGTTGCCCCGCGTCCGCGGAACCCTGGCGCAGGCGGCCCCAGGCTTCGCGCCGCAGCCAGCCGCGCAGCTCGCCGGCCTGTTCGCGCAGGCGCGAGGCATCGGTCTCGTACTGCTGGTACAGGCGCTCGCGCTGCACCGCCATCGTGTCGGCCACCGCCGGGTTCACAGCGGCGGCCCAGGCCTGCACCAGCACCAGCGGCTGGTCCGCCAGCGGCACCTGGCCCGGCGGCAGGCCCGGCGTGCGGTCGGCGCGCCAGCGGTTGCCGTTCATCGAGTGGTGGCAGGCATCGCAGTCGAACAGCGCCAGCTCCGGGAACAGGCCATGCCCCAGCGCGCCGGTTTCCATCCGTGCCAGCCAGGCATCGGTCGCCGCTATCTGACCTTCCAGCCAGTTAGTCGCGGTGTCGGTCGCCGGCTTGCGCTGGCGATAGTCGGCATCCACGTCCCAGTGCGGCGGCATCAGCGCCGTGAAGGTGTCCAGTTCGAACAGCAGCGGCGGATGGCCGGCCGCCATGATCCTGTGGGTCATCGGGTGGGCGGCGTCGCCCAGGTGGCAGCCGCTGCACATGCCGGCGCGGACCTTGGCATCCCAGGTCGCCGTCATGCCGTGGGCAACGCGCTCCTCCGGGGTCTTCAGCTCGTTGACGTGCGCCGCGATCCAGCGCTCGGCCGGACCGTGGCAGGCTTCGCAGCCGATGCCGTCCTCCAGCTGGAAGCGCGGACCGCGCGCCTCGGCGGGCGGAGCATGCGCGTGGCATACCAGGCAGGCCTGCGCCTCGTGCGGCGCGCCCAGGCCAAGCTGGCCCGTGATGCGGCGCGCTCGCTCGGTGAACAGCGTCTTCCAGGCGGAGCCGTGGGCATCCTTGCGCTGCCAGGTGAAGTATTCGTCCTGGCGGATCTGCCGGTCGGCAAAGGGACGGATGGAGCCGTGGCAGGTGCTGCCGGCACAGTCGGCGACGCCGAGATTGCGGTCCGGGGCCGGCGCAGCCGCAACGGGCACCAGTGCCGACCACAGCAGTGCAAGGCAGACCGCGAGAAATTGGCGTCGCATGGATCGAGCTCCGATCGGCAGCTGGCTGTGGAGCAATATAAACGCAGGCGATCCACCTCACTACTCCCCGCCACCCGTGTTTCTCCGAATCCGACGAATCCGACGTGCGGAGCGTCACATTCGTACAAGCGCCATCGCCGGAACTGCGCACTGGAACACTGGCGCCATCCGTCGGATTGCGCCTAAAGTAGGTTCTACGCAGCCGACCGAGCCAGAAAGAGCCAGGTATGGTCCCAGGGAGCGTCAAGATCGCGATAGTCGGGTCCGGGCCTGCCGGGCTTTCCGCCGCAGCGCGTGCCGCAGAGCTCGGGCTCTCGCATGTGCTGCTGGAAGCCGAGAGCTGGCTTTCGAACACCATCTATCGGTACCAGAAGGGCAAGCACGTCATGGCCGAGCCGGACGTGCTGCCGTTGCGTTCGCCGCTGGCGTTCACCGCCGGCAAGCGCGAAGCCATTCTCGAGGCCTGGAACAGCGGCACCGCGAAGCTCGGCGTCAACGTCGCGCATCGTGCCCGCGTCAGCGCCATCGGCGGGCAGAAGGGCGCCTTCACCATCACGCTGGACGGCGGCGCCACGCTGCAGGCGGAGGCCGTGGTGCTGGGCATCGGCCTGCAGGGCAACCTGCGCAAGCTCGGCTGCCCCGGCGAGGACCTGGACTGGGTGCAGTACCAGCTCGACGACCCCGACGAGTACAAGGGCGAGACCATCGTGGTGGTCGGCGCCGGCGACGCGGCGATCGAGAACGCCATCGCCCTGGCCGAGAACAACAAGGTCTACATCCTCAACCGCCGCGACGAGTTCGACCGCGCCAAGCCCGGCAACCTTTCCGGCATCCTCAAGGCGATCGAGGACGGCAAGCTCACCTGCCTGTACAACACCAAGCCGGTGGCGGCGGAGGACACGCCCTCCGGCAAGCGCCTGCGCGTCGCCACCAACGACGGCGAGACCGAGCTGGCGGTGGACCGCGTGATCGCGCGCCTCGGCGCCACGCCGCCGCGCGCCTTCGTCGAGAGCACCGGCATCCAGTTCCCCAGCAAGGACCCCAACAGCGTACCGGCGGTGTCGGCGCAGTACGAGTCCAACGTGCCGGGCCTGTACATCATCGGCGCACTGGCGGGCTTCCCGCTGATCAAGCAGGCGATGAACCAGGGCTACGAGGTCATCGAGTTCATCGAAGGCCGCACGGTCGAGCCCGCCGACACGCCGCTGCTGCGCGACAAGTTCGCCGTGCTGCCCGAGATCACCGACATCGAGGAAGCGCTGGCCACCATGCAGCGCCGCGTGCCGATCCTCAAGCCGCTGACGCCGCTGCAGATGCGCGAGTTCATGATCGACTCCGACATCCGCGCCCCCGCCGACGGCGAGACGATCTTCGAGCTCAACGACTACACCGATACCTTCTACTCCATCGTCTCCGGCACGGTGGAGATCCAGGTGGACCCCGCCGACCCGTCCAAGAAGTTCACCCTGGGCAAGGGCGAATTCTTCGGCGAGATGAGCCTGATCTCGGGCCGCCGGCGTTCGGCCACGGTGCGCGCCGGCGAGAAGTGCGTGCTGATCGAGACGCCGCGCCGCTCGATGAACAAGCTGATCAACTCGGTGGCGGCGGTCAAGCGCGTCATCGACGAGGTATTCCTGCGCCGCATCATCCAGGGCAAGATCGCGCCGACGCTGCCGCCGGAGGAGATCGCCGACCTGGTGAGCAGCGCCGAGGTGCGGCAGTTCCGCCCCGGCGAGGTCCTGTTCAACGAGGGCGACGCCGGCGACGCCCTGCACCTGATCCGCAAGGGCTCGGTCACCGTGTCCCGCGAGATCGGCGGCAAGGACGTGGTGCTGGCCTATGTGCCGGCCGGCCAGTACGTGGGCGAGATGGCCCTGGTCAGCGACCTGCCGCGCTCCGCCACCGCGCGCGCCGCGGTGGCCACCGAGACCATCCGGCTCGACGGCGTGGCCTTCAAGGACCTGATGATGCGGCGCACCCAGGTGCGCGACCGCGTGCAGGAGGTCTACCGCTCGCGCGTCGCGCAGAACGCGGTGGCCCAGGCCCGCCCGATGGGCGACGTGCTGGAATTCATGATGTCGCAGGGCCTGGGCGAGGCCACCGACGTGCTGCTGATCGACGAGTCGCTGTGCGTGCGCTGCGACCAGTGCGAGAAGGCCTGCTCCGACACCCACGGCAACGTCAGCCGCCTCAAGCGCGAGGCCGGGCCGACCTTCGACCACCTGCACGTGCCGACCTCCTGCCGCCATTGCGAGCATCCGCACTGCATGAAGGACTGCCCGCCCGACGCGATCAAGCGCGCACCGAACGGCGAGGTCCACATCACCGATGCCTGCATCGGCTGCGGCAACTGCGAGCGCAACTGCCCCTACGGCGTGATCCAGATGGGCATCCAGAGCAAGACCCGGCCGAGCCTGTGGCGCTGGATGCTGTTCGGCGGCGAGGAGCCCGGCCGCTATCACCCGGCCAAGAAGGACAAGAGCGCCAAGAAGGCGACCAAGTGCGACATGTGCAAGGACCTGGACGGCGGTCCGGCCTGCGTGCGCGCCTGTCCCACCGGAGCGGCCATGCGCGCCAGCCCCGAGCAGTTCGTGAAGCTGTACCGGGGAGGCCGCTGATGGCACAGACGCCTCATGGGAGCTTCCTGCGCCACCGGGGCTACCGCTACCTCAAGCTGGCCAGCCTGCTCTGCATCGTCTGCATCCTCATCTACGGGTGGCACGACCCGCAGGACGGCCCCAACGGCGGCAGCTGGCTGGGCTACACCCTGGGCACCGTCGGTGCCGGCCTGATCGGCTGGCTGGCCTGGCTGGGCGTGCGCAAGCGCCGCTACAGCTCCACTGCCGGCACGGTCAAGGGCTGGCTTTCCGCCCACGTCTACCTGGGCCTGGCGCTGATCACCGTCGCCACGCTGCATACCGGATTCCAGTTCGGCTGGAACATCCATACCGCGGCCTACGTGCTGATGCTGATGGTGATCCTCAGCGGCATCTTCGGCATCGGCGTCTACGTGCGCATGCCCACGCTGATCACCGAGAACATGGGCGCTTCCGACCGCGAGACGCTGATCGACGAGATCCTGGACCTCAACCAGCAGGCCCTGAAGCTGGCCGACCCGCTCGGCCCCGAGGTCCACCGCATCATCGCCCGCTCCACCGAGCGCATGCGCCTGGGCGGCGGGCTGTGGGCGCAGCTGTTCGGCCCGCTGCCGCCGGGACGCCGCGCGATCGACGAGCTGCGCAAGATCGTCGTCGACGAGGAACGCGCGGCCAATGCCAAGACCTTCGATCCGCAGAGCTCCACCGTGATGTTCATGGCCGGCGAACTGGCGCAGGCCAAGAAGCGCGGCGAGATCGCCGAGAAATCGCGCCAGCTGATGGAGCTGATCGGCCGCCGCAACGCGCTGATCGTGCGCGTCAACCGCGACATCCAGCTGCACGCGCAGATGCAGATCTGGCTGTACTTCCACGTTCCGCTGACCGTGGCGCTGCTGGCGGCGCTGGCCGCCCACGTCATCTCCGTGTTCCTCTACTGGTAGCGCGCCCATGCGTGTCCTGATCCGCAGCTTCCAGCAGCAGGGCGATCAACGCATCGCCACCGAGCGCGGCCTGATCGGCGAGCGCCTGACCATCGGCCGCGGCACCAACCAGGACGTCTACACGCCCGACCTGCGCGCCGCGCTGGCCCATGCCGAGATCGTGCACGACCGCCGCGGCCCGCTGCTGATCGCCAAGTCCGCCAACGGCGTCTGGATCAACGGCGCACCTGTCGAGAGCGCCAAGCTGGAGGCCGGCGACATCATCGAGGTCGGCCGTTTCCGCCTCGAGGTCCTGGCCGTGGGCGGCGTGCCCGAGCTGGTGCTGGGCTACGAGGAAAAGCTCAGCCAGGCCGCCGACCTGCAGGCCCGCAAGGCCTCGCTGAAGACGCGGCTGAGCCACACCCGCCTGTCGCTGCGCGGCATGGCCTGGGGGCTGATGCTGCTGATGCTGGCCGTCGGCCTGCTGCTGCCGCTGGCCCTGCGCTACGGCAGCAGCCCGGCGGGCGAAACGCCGCGCGACCGCTCGCTGGCGCAGTCCGGCATTCCCTTCGACGATTCGGTCTGGCTGTCGGGCCCGGTCAGCAGCGTGCACCGCTACTTCGTGGAGGACTGCGCCGCCTGCCACGAGAAGCCCTTCCGCCAGGTGCGCGACAGCGCCTGCCTGGCCTGCCACAAGGACATGGCGCAGCACAGCGACGATCCGGCGATCCTCGACCACCCGGCCTTCTCCGGACAGCAGTGCACCGACTGCCACCGCGAGCACAACGGCACGCACGGCGTGAACGCGCAGTCGCCGACCCTATGCACCGACTGCCATGCCAACCCCGACAAGGAGTTCGCCGCGGCCCGGCTGGCGCCGGCCTCCAGCTTCAGCAAGGCGCACCCGGAGTTCGCGCCGCGCATCGCCGCGTTCGACGCCAAGACCGGCAAGTTCAGCTTTGCCAAGCAGCGCCAGCCGCCGGCGACGCTGCGCGAGGCCACCAACCTGATCTATCCGCATGACGTCCACCTCAATCCCAAGGGCATCGACTCGCCCGAGGGCAAGGTGGTGATGCAGTGCGCCGATTGCCACCAGCCCGACTCTCGCGGCGTCAGCTTCGAGCCGGTGAACATGGAGAAGCACTGCTCCAGCTGCCACCGCCTGGACTTCGACCCGGACGATCCGGACCGCGAGCTGCCGCACGGCCGGCCCGAGCAGATCCAGGGCGTGGTGCGCGACTACTACTACGCCAAGGCACTGCAGGGCGGCGTCATGGACGGCAAGGCCCCGGCCGTGGTGCGCGAGCGCCGCCGGCCCGGCGAGACGCTGCCGCGCGACGGCGCCCGCGCCGCGCTGGACTGGGCCGACGGCCGCGCGCGCCAGACCATGGTCGACGTGTTCGAGCGCCGCACCTGCCACTACTGCCACCAGGTGCAGCGCAGCGACGACCCGTCCAAGCCCTGGACCGTCGCGCCGGTGAACCTGCAGGAGCACGCGCTCGACGGCTCGCGCTTCGATCACGCCGCGCACCAGGCGCAGCCCTGCAGCGACTGCCACGGCGCGGACCGCTCCAAGACCAGCGCCGACGTGCTGCTGCCCGACCTCAACAGCTGCCGCGACTGCCATGGCGACACCGGCAGCGACCGGCAGGTGCCCTCTGCCTGCACGCTCTGCCACGCCTTCCACATCGCCGGTTCGCATCATTTCGGCGGGCCCGCCAAGGGCCCGAAGCCTGACGACGCCGTGCATGGCGCGGGCAGCGCGAAACCGGCCAAGGCGCCTGGGGCCGCACCGAAGGAATCGCCGAAATGATCCGCCGGGCTTCGCGCACGCTCGGCAGCCTCGCCGCGCTGGCCTTGCTGGCTGCCTGCGGCGGAGGCGGCGGGCCCGGTCCGGGCGGGGCCGGCATCGGCAACGGGCCGGCGCCCTGCTCCGGCCGCTGCCAGGACACGCCGACGCGGCTCACCGTGGCCGACATCCAGCAGATCATCGCCCAGGGCGTGCAGGAGGCGCAGGCACGCAGCGCTCCCGCCACCATCGTCGTCATCGACCGCGTCGGCAACGTGCTGGCGGCCTACCAGATGACCGGGGCGCCGCCCACCATCCGCATCACCTCCGGCACCGGCGCCAGCGGCGGCATCGACGGCGTGGAGATCGTGCCGTCCACGCTCGGCGCCATCGCCAAGGCCCTGACCGGCGCCTACTTCTCGTCGGAGGGCAATGCCTTCTCGACGCGCACCGCCAACCAGATCATCCAGGAGCACTTCAACCTGGAGGAACGCTTCACGCCGGGCGGCCCGCTGTTCGGCGTGCAGATCAGCCAGCTGCCCTGCTCCGACATCTCGCGCCGCTACAACGGCGTGGGCGTGGACCCCGGCCCGCACCGCTCGCCGATCGGCTTCGCCGCCGACCCCGGCGGCCTGCCGCTGTACAAGGAAGGCACCGTGGTCGGCGCGGTGGCGGTGATCGCCGACGGCGTCTATGGCCTGGTGAAGGACGATCTCGGCACCGACCGCAACCTCGACGAGCTGATCGCCGTGGCCGCCAGCTTCGGCTTCGGCGCGCCGCGTGACCGCCGCGCCGACGTCATCACGCTCGACGGCAAGACGCTGCGCTACGCCAACGTCGACTTCGACGACCTCGCGCGGGACCCGGCCACCGCGCCCGCCTTCGCCACGCTGACGCCCGCGGTCGGCAGCCTGGTCGCGATCCGCGGCTACGCCGACCCGGTGATCCGCGCCGGCACCGCCTTCGGCCAGGCGGACTCGGGCATCCGCCCGGCCAGCCTCGTCGCCGAGCCGGAGCTCGCCGCCGTCGACGGCTTCGTGCTGGTGGACGAGCTCAACAACCGCCGCTTCCCGCCCGTCAACGGCACCGACGGCCTGCTGACGCAGCAGGAGGTCAAGGACCTGCTGTCCACCTCCGTCGCGCTGGCCAACCGCACGCGCAGCCAGGTGCGCCGCCCGTTGGGCGCCAGCGCCGGCATCCACGTGGTGATCGTCGATACCAATGGCGCGGTGATCGGCGTGGCACGCACGCGCGATGCCCTGGTCGACGCCACCGACGTCACCGTGCAGAAGGCGCGCACCTCGATCCTGTTCTCGGCCGCCGGCTCGGGCACCGCGCTGCAGGCCCTGCCCGACGCCGAGTACCTCGCGCCGGGCCCCGCCGTCGCCAGCCTGCGCACCGAATCCATCGGCCAGTACGTCACCGCCTTCCGCAGCTTCCTCGGCCAGCCCGCCGGCCTGGACGACGGTGCCTTCGCCTGGTCCACGCGCGCGGTCGGCAACATCTCCCGCCCCTTCTTCCCCGACGGCATCGACGGCAAGCCGCCGGGTCCGCTGAGCAAGCCGCCGGGCGAGTGGAGCATCTTCTCCACCGGCCTGGAGCTGGACCTGGTCTACAACGCGGTGATCCGCCACATCGCCTTCGTCGTCGGCCTGGCCGCCACCGATGTCGGCGTCGGCTGCACCGGCTACCAGGGTGTCTCGGCGGGCTTCGAGCCGGTGGTGAACCCGATCCCGAAGATCGCCAACGGCATCACCCTGTTCGCCGGCGGCTTCCCGATCTACCGCGGCGGCACCCTGGTGGGCGCCATCGGCCTGTCCGGCGACGGCCTGGAGCAGGACGACTTCCTGCCCTTCCTCGCCAGCGATGCGGTCGGCAAGCTGCCCGGCGGGTCCATCGGCAATGCGCCCAAGGCGGTCCGTGCCGACCAGATCCGCGTGGGCGACGTGAACCTGCGCTATCTCGTCTGCCCGCCCAAGCCCTTCCTCGACAGCAACGAGCAGAGCGTCTGCGCCGGCCTATGAGAATCCCGCCCTTCCGCAAGCTGGCCGTCGCCGCGCTGCTGGGCAGCAGCCTGTCGGTGCAGGCCGCCGCGGAGCCGTATCTCTATGGTCCGGTCCGCAGCGGCGAGCAGCTCGCGCGCATCGCCTGGGAACTGCGCCCGGACAAGACCCGCATCGGCACCTGGCAGATGACCGCCGCGCTGTACCGCGCCAATCCCCGCTCCTTCATCGGGGGCGACATGGAGCGGCTGCGCCCGGGCGCGATGCTGGTGGTGCCCGCGGACGAGGACGTCCGCCGCGTCGATCCGGAACTGGCGCGGCAGCTCGCGCGCGAGCCGCAGAACGCGCAGGCCCTGCTGGGTGCCGCGGCCCTGCCGGCACCCGCTGCTCCGGCGCCGGCTGCGGAAGCTGCCGCCGCGCCCGCTGCCGCGGTGGGGCTGACGCTGGCGCCCGCCTCGGTCCCTGCGGCCGCGCCCGCCGCGGAGCCGCCCGCTGCGGCCACGGCCAAGGTGGTTCCGGCCTGGGCGCCCGATCCTTCGCCGGTATCGCCGCCCGCGATCCCGCCGGCCGTGCCCGCCCAGCCCCCGGGGCTCGCCGCGGCACCCGCGCCGATCGTGCCGCCCGAGCGCCGCCGTCCCGACGCCGATGCGCGCCAGATTCCGCCCGATACCGAGCCGCTGCCCGACCCCAACCGCCTGAGCCGGCTGGCGCCGGTGGCGATGCCCGAGCCCTGGAAGCAGTACGACAAGATGCCGGTGCCGGACCGCTGGCGCATCCTCAACTCGCTGGGCATCGTGCCGCAGCGCTGGTGGGACCCGTACAACCAGAACACCTGGAAGGGCGACAAGCCGATCTACAAGAACGAGCACTTCGTCTCGTTCAACGCCACGCTCGACAGCGTCTACGAATACCGCGAGCAGCCGACCCCGATCGGCGGCAACGGCACCGGCGAAGGCGGCCTGGTGAACATCTTCGGCCGGCCGCAGCAATACACGCTGGCCAGCAACCTGATCCTGTCGGCGGCCTACATCAAGGGCGACACGGTCTACCGGCCGCCCGACATCGAGCTGCGCTTCACCCCGGTGCTGAACTACAACTACACCGCGGTGCAGGAAGCCGGCGCCATCAACATCAACCCGGCCAAGGGCCTCGACCGCCGCGATTCCTTCGTCGGCATCCAGGAACTGTTCGCCGACTTCGACCTGCGCGCCGTCTCCGACCGCTACGACTTCGACAGCATCCGCTTCGGCATCCAGCCCTTCTCCAGCGACTTTCGCGGCTTCCTGTTCCAGGACAGCCAGCTCGGCGTGCGCCTGTTCGGCACCCGCGACAACAACCGCTACCAATACAACCTGGGCTGGTTCCGCCGCCTGGAGAAGGACACCAACAGCGGCCTCAACGACATCGGCGCCGCGCTGCGCGACGACGACCTCTTCGTGTTCAGCCTCTACCGCCAGGACCTGCCGGTCTACGGCTTCACCTCGCAGGGCATCGTCGCCTACAACCGCAACCGCGACAGCGGCCGCTTCTACGACAAGAACGGCTTCCTGCAGCGGCCCGCGGCCATCGGCACCGAAACCATCCGCGAGTACGACGTGGTCTACCTCGGCTACAACGGCGACGGGCACTTCGGCCGCCTCAACCTGACCACCTCGGCCTACGCCGCGCTGGGCCGCCAGGACCGCGGCGTGTTCTTCGACGACACGCGCGACATCCGCGGCTTCTTCGCCGCGGCGGAAGCCTCCTACGACATGGACTGGATGCGCTTCCGCCTGAGTGCGCTCTACGGCAGCGGCGACCGCGACCCCTACGACGACACCGCCAGCGGCTACGACGCCATCTTCGAGAACCCGATCTTCGCCGGCGCCGACACCAGCTTCTGGATCCGCCGCCCGGTGCCCCTGATCGGCGGCGGCGGCGTGGCGCTGTCGCAGGTCAACGGCGTGCTCGCCAACCTGCGTCCGAGCAAGGAGTTCGGCCAGTCCAACTTCGAGAACCCGGGCATCGTGCTGGTCGGCGTCGGCGCCGACTTCGACGTGCTGCCCCAGCTGCGCATCTTCGGCAATGCCAACTACCTGCGCTTCGACGACACCGCCATCCTCGAACTGATGCGCAGCCAGGGCGGCATCGGCCGCGAGATCGGATGGGACCTGTCGGTGGCGGCCATCTGGCGGCCCTTCTTCACCCAGAACATCATCGTGCGCGTCTCCGGGGCCGTGCTGCTGCCCGGCGAAGGCTTCCGCGCGCTCTACCCCGACGAGGACGGCTACTCCGTGCTCGCCAACCTGATCTTCTCCTACTGACATGCGCCTGCTCGCCGCCCTGCTGCTGATCGCACTGACCGGACCGGCAATCGCCTCCGGCGGCGAAAAGCCCGTGGAACGCAGCTACGTCATCGCCGACTTCGCGCCGCGCTTCCAGCGCCAGGACCAGGCCGACGCCAAGTCGGCCGGCTGCCAGTCCTGCCATACCGCCAGCGACCAGCACACCATGCATGCCAACCCGGCCGTGGTGCTGGGCTGCACCGACTGCCACGGCGGCAACGCGCGGGTCTTCGTGGACCCGGGTCTGGACCGCCAGGCGCCGGCCTATCTCGACACGCTGGCCAAGGCCCACGTGCTGCCGCGCTACCCCAAGGCCTGGAACTGGCCGTCCAGCCGCAACCCGGAACACAGCTTCGCCCTGCTCAACCAGGAAGCGCCGGAGTTCATCCGCTTCGTCAACCCGGGCGACTACCGCGTCACGCGCGAGGCCTGCGGCTCCTGCCACCTGCCGATCATCGAGGCCGCCGAGCGCAGCCTGATGTCCACCGGCGCCATGCTCTGGGGCGGCGCCGCGTACAACAACGGCATCCTGCCGTTCAAGCGCTACGTCACCGGCGAGTCCTACACCCGCGAAGGCATCCAGGCGCGCCTCGACGCCCCGGTGAAGCCCGACGACAACATGAAGAAGAAGGGCGTGCTGGAAGCGCTCTACCCGATGCCGGCCTGGGAGGTCGTGCCGCCGTCCGACATCTTCCGCGTGTTCGAGCGCGGCGGCCGCAACATCTTCAGCCTGTTCCCGGAAACCGGCAATCCCGGCACCGGCGGCAACATCCAGCGCCTGGAGGAGCCGGGCCGCCCCGACCTCAAGCAGTCCAACCGCGGCCCCGGCACCGGCCTGCGCATCGCCGTGCCCGTGCTGAACATCCACAAGACCCGCCTCAACGACCCCTTCTCCTGGTTCCTGGGCACCAACGACCAGCCGGGCGACTACCGGTCCTCCGGCTGCTCCGGCTGCCACGTGGTCTATGCCAACGACCGCGACCCTCGGCATTCCGGCGGCTACGCCGCCGCGGGCCACACCGGCAAGACGCAGACCCGCGACCCCACGATCCCCAGGGACGAGGAAGGCCACCCGCTCAAGCACGTCTTCACCCGTGCCATCCCCACCAGCCAGTGCATGATCTGCCACATGCACCAGCCGAACATCTTCCTCAACTCGATGCTCGGCTACACCATGTGGGACTACGAGACCGGGGCCGACCAGATGTGGCCCAAGAAGCAGAAGTACCCGGACAGCGCCGAGATCCACAAGATCAACATGCGCAATCCCGAGGAAGCGGCGATCCGCGGCAACTGGGGCAAGCGCGAATTCCTCGACAAGGTCTCCGAGCTGAACCCGGACATCAAGGACACCCAGTTCGCCGACTACCACGGCCACGGCTGGAACTTCCGCGCCATCCACAAGCGCGACCGCAAGGGCAACCTGCTCGACAAGGACGGCAACATCGTCGCCGACGACGACCCCAGGAAGTTCAGCAAGGCCGTGCACCTGTCGTCGATCCACGTCGACGTCGGCATGCACTGCGTAGACTGCCACTTCTCCCAGGATGCCCACGGCAACGGCCACATCTACGGCGAAGTGGCGCAGGCCGTGGAGATCGACTGCCAGGACTGCCACGGCACCGCCGACCGCTATCCCACGCTGAAGACCTCCGGTCCCGCCGCCCCGCCCGGCGGCAGCGACATGGCGCGCCTGCGCGTGCAGGACGGCCGCAAGCGCTTCGAGTGGCGCGGCAACAAGCTGTTCCAGCGCTCCGCACTGGACCCGAAGAAGGAATGGGAGGTGTCGCTGGTCAAGGACTCCGTGACCCCCGGCAACGCGCACTACAACGAAAAGGCCGCGCGCGCCAAGCTGATGTCCAAGGATACGGTCGACCAGCTCTTCGGCCTGGACGTGTCGCGCGAGAACCGCGCCCACAAGGACGACGAGGTGATGTGCATCACCTGCCACACGTCCTGGACCACCTCCTGCTTCGGCTGCCACCTGCCGATCCAGGCCAACTGGAAGACCCCGCGCAACCACTTCGAAGGCGGCGACAGCCGCAACTACGCCACCTACAACCCGCAGGTGGTGCGCGACGACTTCTACATGATCGGCAAGCACGGCGAGGCCAAGGGCAACCGCATCGCGCCGATCCGCTCCACCTCGGCCCTGGTGCTGTCGTCCACCAACGCCAGCCGCGAGCGCATCTACATCCAGCAGGCGCCGGTGGCCGCCAGCGGCCATTCCTCGCAGGCCTTCGCGCCGCATTACCCGCATACCGAGCGCAAGACCGAGACCAAGACCTGCGAGGACTGCCATCTGTCGAAGAGCGGCGACAACAACGCCTGGATGACCTCGCTGCTGGGCCTGGGCACCAACTTCGTCAGCTTCGTCGGCTTCAACGCCTGGCTGGGCCTCGAAGGCGGCGTGGAGGCCGTGCAGGTCACCGAGTGGGACGAGCCGCAGGCCGTGATCGGGTCCTACCTGCACCGCTACGCCTACCCCGACTGGTACAAGGCCCACGAGGGCCGCGGCCGCGAACTGACGACCGCCCACGACCATTCCGCCCGCGGCCCGGTGCAGTGCCTGCAGCTGCGCGGCGAATACCTCTACGTGGCCGAAGGCAAGGGCGGCATGCGCGCCTTCGATGTCGCCAGCATCGCCAACAAGGGCTTCTCGCAGCGCATCATCACCGCGCCGTTCTCGCTGCTGGGCCAGGACATCCACATCGGCTCGAAGAACGCCAGCTGCGTCGCCCTGCCCACCAACCAGCCGATCAACCCGCTGCGCAACCAGGGCGACCTGATGCGCATCGTCAACCAGGAACAGCCCTTCCACCCGATCTACCACTACGCCGTCATCAGCGACACGGTGGAAGGCCTGATCCTGGTCAACGTCGATACCCTGCAGGACGGCGAGCCGCGCAACAACGACCTCAAGCGCGCCCTCACCTGGGACGGCGGCGGCGCGCTCAAGGGCGCGCGCCACGTGGTGCTGGCCGGCTACCGCGCCTATGTCTCGGCCGACGCCGGCATCGTCGTGGTGAACCTCGACGACCCGATGAAGCCGCAGGTGGAGGCCATCATCCCGCTGCGCGACGTGCGCAGCGTCGCCGTGCAGTTCCGCTACCTGTTCGCCGTCACCGGCGCCGGCCTGCAGACCATCGACATCACCAGGCCCGCGCAGCCGCGCGTGATCGAAGGCGCCCTGGTGCCGCTGGCCGACGCCCGCCGCGTGCACCTGGCGCGCACCTACGCCTACGTCGCCGCCGGCAAGGACGGCCTGGCCATCGTCGACATCGAGAAGCCCGAGGCCCCGGTGCTGTTCCAGCGCTACGACGCCGACGGCCGCATCAAGGACGCACGCGACGTCACCGTGGGCAGCACCAATGCCTCGCTGTTCGCCTACGTCGCCGACGCCAGGACCGGCCTGCACGTGATCCAGCTCACCGCGCCCGACACCCAGCCCAAGTTCTACGGCTTCTCGCCGGAGCCGCGGCCGGTCTGGATCGCCCATCGCCAGACCACCCGGCCCGCGCTGGCCCTGAGCAAGGGCCTGGAACGCGACCGCGCCGTGGACGAGACCGGTGGCCAGATCGCCGTCTTCGGCCGCATCGGCTCGCGCCCCTTCAACGTCGAGGAGATGAAGCGCCTCTACCTCGACAAGAACGGCGAGCCCTGGTTCGTGAGCAACCAGTTCAAGGCGGCCAGGCCGCAGAAGAAGGCGGCGGCCGAAGAGAACAGGAAGTCCTCCGGCCAGAAGAGCGAGAAGCGACGGCCCTGAGGTTCATCCCCGATGGGCCTATTGGCCCAACCGTTCGCCCTGAAGTCCTGAGCCTGTCGAAGGATCGAAGGGTGAACGCGATCAGTTAACCCGCGTGTCCGCCGGAGACGACGCCTGCGGGTTCAATGCTTTGCTGGAACGTGACAGTCGCCACATGACGTGTCGCTTCTGGTCGGTCCGGGTTGAACGATACAAAGGATTGGCGCCATAGAAGGCCTCCCCTATTCAACGAATCTTCCAGGACGTCGTGTAGAAGTGCCTTGCACATGGTTGGCCGGACGATTTCAGGGGCCCGTCCAGAGACTACGATAACGTCGCTTTCGAGCGTGGCGATTGAGCAACCCAGCTCCACAGCAAACTCTTGCACTCGATATTTCGCTGATTCGTAGCCCTGTCCACCAAAGTGGAAGTCGAACAAACGTGTTCCGAGGGGTGTGATGAGTTCGAGGTTCTCCCATCCGAAAGTGACCGCATCCTTGGGCTCAAGCGGAGCCCGATGCATGAACGCATCAACTTCCGACGCCGCACTCAGGGATAGTAAAAGGTGGGCTCCCGGTCCAGATCGCACGCGCCTAAGAAACGTCTCGGAGCTGATCTCGACCGTGACTAAACCCTTCTTGCTCAGCGGCCGTCGCTTAGGCCGATTCCAGTGAATGGCCTGCCCCGTCTCTGCATCGAAGAACTGCCAGAATCGGCGCTCCTGCAGCTGTCCACGAGCTTTCGTGGATATCGCTGAGATCACATCGCCATGTTCGATCCCATCCAATGTCACGGCCACATCAATCTGACGAGGCCGAGCAGAAGCTTCTGGCTTGAAGCGCAGCTCGAAGGTAGGCTGCACCCATAGGATGTCCTCGCCGTCGACGGTCGCGCCTCGAAACGCTTCCAGCAGCACCTTCACGACGTGCTCTCGACGCCCGAGATCTTCTGCCTTCTGAGAGCACTCTTGAAGAGACCAGCCATGCTGCCCGCGTAATACCAGCCAGTTGGTAGTCGCTTTCATGAGCTTGTATATCTCGTAAAGGGAGGGTCTCGGCCCGCCTGCCGCGGAAGGCGGGTCAAGACCCGCCCTACATGCACTGAGGTTACAGATGGCCGATATGGCAACCAGGCCGTTCGCCCTGAGCCTGTCGAAGGGTGAACTGATGCAGGTAACCGGCCCGTGCTCCAGGCCCCATCCGTAGGGCGGAGGCAGAGCCGTGGGTGAGCATGGGGTCCGGCGTCAGTAGCATCCATCCTCCCAGCCTGGATCAGCTTCACGAGGCAACCGACCACCGAACGGGCCTACCAATACTGGCGATTTAAGGCTGCCCTCGAGGAAGGACGCAATGAGAGCCGTTGCGGTCATTGCATGCTTCTCCACCGCACCTCCTCGCGCCTCGATAACCACCGTAGGCCACCAGTTGGCATAGCCGAGGGTTAGCCAGCAGAGATAGTCGCCGTTGTCTGTTACCGCCCAAGGGAAAAGCCCGCAGGACTCAGGATATACAGGATATGGAATGATTCCCGGGCACTCGTGCCGTACCTCGTGAATACTGCCGAGGATGCGTAGACCCCGAGCCTCAAGCTCCAGATGCCGATTGGCGTGAGCAGGAGTCAGTGTGTTTATGAACCCGCCCCAGGCATGAGATCCGAATGTCTCGATGAGTGCTTTGTAGTCGGACGGAAACTCCAACCCGAGACGGGCTTCCGAATCCACCCAACGACATGAGCTGACCGCGATGGACTCGACCGGCTTGTATGGTGTGCCAAGCATTGATTCGAGCTGAGCAACCCCGCTATCCATTCGACGTGCTCTCTCCCTGACACCGAATGCCTCTTCTCAGCCACGGCCCCGAGAAGCGGGACCATGGCTGGAGTGCTTGATTGGGCCTATGTGTTGATCCTTTATGCATGAACTTTAGTCCGTGTAGGTCGGGTCTCGACTCGCCCTACGTGCTATGCATAGTAGCCAGCATCTCCCAACCCGAATGTGGAGAAGTAGGATTCTTCTGGCGCTTCAGGGTTCGGCCGCCACAGCGCTATGTCAGTCCCGCGACTGATAAAGCTACATCCTGAATCTTCACTTGAAAAGGCGAGTTCCTTTCCTAGTTTTTCAGTTAGCGATCCCACTGTGGTGGAAAAGACCGGAACGCCAAAGCAGATAACCTCGACACCGGCACCACCTGTTACCTCAATGAACTCTACTTTCCCTGCAGCCGTGTAGAAGACCTGAAAGGCGCCGCGGAACCATGCGTCTGTAGGGTGAACCGATGTGGTGGCTTTCTTGAAAGAGCTTTCTGGAACGCCCATTACCCTATGCACCTCAGAGCGCTCAACCCCGATCCCAACCGGGCCCAGGCTTGTGTGTGGAATAGCTTCAAAGATTTTCATAGGCCTAACGTCTAGATTGAGCCGCGCGACGCGGCCGCGTCGGCTTGAAGTAATGGTTGGGCCTCTCTAGAACCGACTCTCTCGAAGCCATGCATCGAAGGACTCCGAAATCTCATGGTAAGTGCCTGATTCGTGGTCTACGAAAACCACCACCGATGCTGAACCTTGTGCCGCGACCCAGCAATAGAAATCTCCGCAGCCGTTGTCTGCGAATGGCACTAGGCCACGATGAGAAATAAGGCGCTGAGACTTAATCGCCTCTGATGGTGACAACACTCGATGTTTTATGCGCAACTCACCCAGGCCACCGGAACGGAGAAAAGATACATACCCTTCCGGGAAAGAAAACGAAAGCCTCTTCTCTGCCGAAGAGATATCAAGCGCACTCGGAATTTCGGTCGAAATCTTCATACTGCCTAACGCCAATTAGCTAAACGAATCCGTCCATACAATCTGCAGCAACGTCCGCGTAACTCGGCACTGCCGATGGCAATATATTGATTCATTTGAATCCGGAAATTCTATGCGGGACGGCATGGCGGAAGGCACGGTAGCTCTACAACACAAGCCATAACCACTACAAACGACGGTGCATGGCAAACCTGCCCGTCCCAACGGATCGCATGTTTCCACTATGCCGGCTCCCGATCCGGCCACACAAGGCGAAGCCTCGATGCCGCAGAGAACGCGAAACCTGACGGTTGAATCAGGTAGCACGATTTGAATCTCGATCTTCTCCCTTGCACGAGCCACGAAAGGCCGTTCAGGACCCGCCCGTTCCTCCCGCACTCAGGTGAGGTCACCCATAGAAAGTCCCGTCACGCTCGGCAAAATTTCCAAGCCGGAGCCCGCCATGACGCCGCAAGCCCTCGCCGACCGCCAGCACATCCAGGACCTGCTGGTGCGCTACTGTCATGCGCTGGACGAGCGCGACTGGCCCGGCTTCCACGCGCTGTTCACGGCCGACGCCAGGCTCGATTTCCGCGCCTTCGGCGGCCCCGCCGGCAGCGCGGCCGAACTCGCGGACTACCTCGCCGGCGTGCTCGCCTCCATGCGCGGCTGCCAGCACACCATCTCCACCTCCCGGGTGGATCTGGATGGCGACGAGGCCCGCGTGCGCACCGCCGCGCAGGTGATGATGGTCAGCGCCGGCCCACAGGGCCAGGACCACGTGCTGTTCGCCGGCCTCTGGTACCGCGACCACCTGGTCCGCTCGCCCGGGGGCTGGCGCATCCGCCAGCGGACCCAGGAATACGCCTGGACCCATAACCTGCCTCCCTCCGCCTGACTCCGCCGGGCGGAAGCATCCCGCCCCGGCGAGGGTGCAACCCGGCCCACAAACCTTTCCCCCTCAATTACTTGAGAGGTAGTTGCGGACGAACTGGGTTGGATTTACTACATAAGTCCAGACACTGGACACGTGTTGAATACCGGACGGTTTGTAGTTAGGCTGCGCGCCATGACCCTGAGCCAGCAACGCCGACAGGAAGAGAAGGAACGCCGCCGCGAGGAAATCGTGGATGCGGCGGAGCGGGTGATTGAGGCCAAGGGTTTCGAGGCCGCCAAGATGGAGGAGATCGCCCGCGACGCGCGCGTCTCCCGCGCCCTGGTCTACACCTACTTCAAGGACAAGACCGATCTCTACCTCGCTATCTGCGAGCGCGCGCTGCGCCTGCTGCGCGAACGCTTCGAGGCCGCGGCGGCGGCGGAAGCGCGCGGCATCGACCAGGTGATGGCCATCGGCCGCTCCTACATCTCCTTCGCGCAGGAATCGCCGTTCCGCTTCGCCGCGCTGGCGCGCTTCGAGGGGCATCCGCTGGCGGACACCGCCCCGGGCTCCACCGAGCATGACGTCCTCTGCGTCGGCCGCCGCGTCCACGAAGTGACGGTGAAGGCGCTGCTCGCCGGCATGGCCGACGGCTCGGTCCGCAAGGACATCGGAGACCCGATGCTCACCGCGATCACGCTCTGGGGCCTGACCCACGGCGTGATCCAGCTGGCGCAGACCAAGGCCTCGCTGATCACCGATGAGGGCTTCGGCCTCCAGCAGTTCCTGGATTACAGCATGGAGTTCGGGCTGCGCTCGCTGCGCGCCTGAACCGGAAACGTTTTTGAGGGGGAACCGACATGCGTAACGCAAAACCACGCCTGTCCATCGCTGCCGCGGGGGCGCTGCTGACGCTGGGCACCGCGCAGGCCGCCACGGCGGCGCAACTGTCGATGTCGCTGAGCCTGGGCAGCACCGCCACGGTCACCGCCGCCGCGGTGCAGGACGACCCGCTGGTCGGCTTCATCGCCGAAGCCCTGGCCAGCAACGCCGCGCTCGGCGCCCAGCGGCAGTCGGTGACGGCGCGCTTCGAGGCCCTGCGCGAAGCCCGCGCCCAGCGCCTGCCGCAGCTCGACTTCAAGGCACGCTACAGCATCGCCGACGGTGGCCGCACCATCGACATCCCGGTGGGCGACTTGCTCAATCCGGTCTACGCCACGCTCAACCAGCTCACCGGCACGCAGAACTTCCCGCAGATCCAGAACCAGAGCATCGCCCTGCTGCGCGAGAAGGAGCAGGACACGCGCCTGTCGCTGACCGCGCCGCTGTTCGCGCCGGCCCTGGACAACGCCATCGACGCGCGCCAGTCGCTGTACCAGTCCGAGACCGCCGCCCGCGAGGCGCTGGCCCGCACCCTGGTGCGCGACGTCAAGCAGGCCGCCTACACGCTGGCGCAGGCACGCGCCGGCATCGTCATCCTGGAATCCAGCGAGCGCACACTCTCGGAAAACGTGCGCGTCGCGCAGTCGCTGCTCGACGCCGGCAAGGCCACCCGCGACCGCCGCCTGCGCGCCGAGGCCGAGCGCCTGGCCGTGGTGCAGCGCCTGGACCAGGCGCGCGCGCAGGCCCAGCAGGCGCAGCGCTATCTCAACTTCCTGCGCGGCCAGCCGCTGGATACGCCGGTGGAACTGCCCCAGGCCGAGGGCCGCATCGCGGAGGCCGCGGCCGCCGGCCGCGGCCGCCCGGAACTGCGCCAGATCGAGCACGCCGTGGATGCCGCCGAGGCCAGGCGCCGCGCCGCCCGCGCCGGCCGCTGGCCGACGCTGGCGCTGGGCGCCGACTACGGCATCGAGGGCGAGCGCTACCACTTCGACCGCGACCATGACTTCTCGCTGGCCTCCCTGGTGCTGAACTGGTCGGTGTTCGACTTTGGCCTGCGCCGCGCGCAGCAGGCCCAGGCCGCCGCCGAGGCCGCCGGCCTGCAGGCGCAGCGCGAAGACCTGCGCCAGAAGCTGGCGCTGGCCGAGCAGGCCGCGCGCGAGGACCTCGCCGTGGCGCTGCGCGCCGTGGAGAGCGCCTCCGCGCGCCAGGACGCCGCCGACGAAAGCTTCCGCATCTCCTCGCGCAAGCGCGACGCCGGCCAGCTCTCGCAGGTGGAGTTCTTCGACGCCGAACGCGCCCAGACCGACGCCCGCCTCAACCTCGTCATCGCCCGCCAGGCCGCGCTGTCGCGCGCCGCGGAACTCGAATACGCCACGGCCGCCTACCCGCTGCCGGCACAACACCTCGCGGAGTAACGCCCATGCGCCCCCTCCTGATCCTGCTGCCCGCCCTGTTCCTCGCCGCCTGCGGCTCCAGCGAGCCCCAGGCCGCGCCGGAAGCGCCGCCGCGCAGCGTTCACACCGCACTGCCCGAAAACGGGCCCGCCACGCCGCCGGTGGAAACCAGCGGCGTGGTCGCCTATCGCGACGAAACGCGCCTGTCCTTCATGGTGCCCGGCATCATCCGCGACATCGCCGTGCGCGAGGGCGACACGATCAAGGCCGGCGAGCCGCTGGCCACGCTGGAGCTGACGCAGGTCGATGCCGGCTCCACCCAGGCCCGCGAGGGCTGGCTCAAGGCCAAGCGTGACCTGGAGCGCGGCGAGAAGCTGTTCCGCGACGACGTGCTGACCCGCGAACAGCTCGACGACCTGACCACCGCCGAGCGCGTCGCCCGCGCCGGCCTGTCCAGCGCCGACTTCGCCCGCAACAACGCCCGCATCGTCGCACCGTCCGGCGGCACCGTGCTGCGCCGCCTGGCCGAATCGCGCGAGATGGTCGCCGCTGGCCAGCCGGTGCTCACCGTCGGCGACGCTGGCAGCGGCATGGTGCTGCGCCTGGGCCTGGCCGACCGTGAGGTGGTGCGCCTGAAGAATGGCGACGCCGCCGTGCTGCGCTTCGACGCCTTCCCGGGCAAGGAATTCGCCGGCAAGGTGCAGGAAGTCAGCCGCGCCGCCGACCCGCGCATGGGCACCTACCGCGTCGACATCGCCTTCGACCCCGGCCAGACGCCCTTCGTCAGCGGCCTGATCGGCCGCGCCGAGATCCGCAGCAGCGCCGGGGGCGAAGCCCTGCAGTACATCCCGCTGTCCGCCCTGGTGGAGGGCGACCAGCGCAACATGCTGGTCTACCTGCTGCCCAAGGGCGGCAGCCAGGTGAAGGCCCACCGCGTGCCGGTCGCCTTCATCGCCGCCGACCGGGCCGCGCTGGCTCAGCCGCTGCCGGCCGGGCACGCCGTGGTGACCGAGGGTGCGGTCTACCTGCGCGATGGCGACAAGGTCGTCGTGACCGCGGAAGCTGCCGCCAAGCCCTGAGGAGCCGCCGATGAAGATCTCCGATTTCTCGGTCCGCAACCCTCAGTTCACGGTCCTGATCTTCCTGCTGCTCTGCGCACTGGGCCTCAATGCCTGGCGCGACATGCCCCGCACCGAGGATCCGCACTTCCCGATCACCGCCTTCCAGATCATCACCATCTACCCGGGCGCCGATCCTTACGAAATCGAGCGCGAGATATCCGAGCCGATCGAAGACGCCCTGAACCGCCTGGACGACGTCAAGGACATGATGTCCACGTCCCGCGACAGCGTCGGCGTGGTGTTCATCGAGTTTGACGCGGGCGTTGACGTCGACAAGAAATTCGACGACATCAACCGCGAACTCGACAGCGTGCGAGCCGAGTTGCCCGGCGGCATCACCCGCCTGGAGGTCAAGCGCATCAACCCGGGCTACACCAACATCGTGCAGATGGCGCTGGTCTCCGACACCGTGTCGTGGAAGACCCTGGGCGATCTGGCCGACGACCTGCAGGACCGTATCGAGCGCCTGCCGGGCGTGCGCGACTCCGAGGTCTGGGCCTTCCCGCAGCGCGAGCTGCGCGTCGAAGCCGACTTCAAGCGCATGGCCAGTCTCAATGTACGACTCGGCCAGCTGCTCAACGCCGTCAGCGGCCGCAACACCAACATCCCCGGCGGCTCGGTGGAGTACGGCAGCCGCCGCTTCAATGTACAGACCAGCGGCAACTACGAAACATTGGACGAGGTGCGCAACACCGTGCTGGCCGGCGACGGCAGCCGCCTGCTGCGCGTGCGCGACGTGGCCGACGTGCGGTGGGACTACGGACCCGACGAATACACCGCACGCTTCGACGGCCAGCGCGCCGTCTTCGTCACGGCCAACCAGAAGGACGGCCGCAACATCTTCGTGACCCGGGAGGCCATCGGCAAGGTTCTGGATGAATTCCAGCGCACGCTGCCGGCCGAGGTGAAGCTGGAGCTCGGCTTCGACCAGTCCCGCAATGTCGATCACCGGCTCAAGCGACTGGGTGCCGACTTCGCCATCGCCATCGTGCTGGTGTTGATCACCCTGCTGCCGCTGGGCCTGCGCGCTGCCGGCATCGTCATGGTATCCATCCCGCTTTCGCTGGCAACCGGCCTTGCGGCGCTGCACTTCGCCGGATTCTCCCTCAATCAGTTGTCCATCGCCGGCTTCGTCGTCGCCCTGGGCCTGCTGGTGGACGACTCCATCGTGGTGGTGGAGAACATCGCCCGCTACCTGCGCATGGGTCATCCACGCGAGGAAGCCGCCATGCTCGCCACGCGTCAGATTTCACTGGCTGTTCTGGGCTGCACCGCGACCCTGCTGTTCGCCTTCCTGCCGCTGATGGCACTGCCCGGCAATGCCGGCAACTTCATCCGCTCGCTGCCGCTCTCGGTGATCTTCACCGTGCTGGCATCGCTGTTCGTGGCGCTGACGATCATCCCCTTCCTGGCAAGCCGCGTACTGCCGCTGCATGAGCATGCCGAGGGCAACGCCGTGCTCCGCGCACTGATGGGCCTGATCCATCGCGTCTACTCCCCCTGGCTGCGCCGTGCCCTGGGCCGTCCGAAGACCACCGTCGCGCTCTCGGCCGTACTGGTGGTGGGCAGCTTCATGCTGGTCCCGGCCATCGGCTTCAGCGTGTTCCCCAAGGCCAATACGCCGCAGTTCCTGGTGGAAGTGGAGTTGCCCAACGGATCCAGCCTCGCGAAGACCGAAAGCGTCATGCGCCAGGTCGAGGCCCTGCTGCTCGGCCAGGCGGAAGTCGATCATGTCATGGCCAACCTGGGCCATGGCAATCCCAAGATCTACTACAACCTCTTCCCGAGGGAGTTCGACTCCAGCTACGCCGAGCTGTTCGTGCAGCTCAAGCGCTACCGCGCCGGGGAGACCAACGCCCTGTTCGACAGGCTGCGCCATGAGTTCGACAAGATCCCCGGCGCCGAGATCGTCCTGCGCGAGTTCGAGAACGGCCCGCCGATGGATGCCCCCATCGCCATCCGTGTGGTGGGTGATGACATACCCCAGCTGCGCAAGGTTGCCGCGGATGTCGAGCGGATATTCGCCGAGACCCAGGGAACCCGCGATATCGGCAACCCCCTGCGCCGCTCGCGCGTCGACATGGATCTCGGCATCGACACCGTCAAGGCTGGCCTTCTGGGCATCTCTCCGCTGGAACTGAACCAGTCCGTCCGCGCCGCATTCGCGGGTCTTACAGCTGGCGAATTCCGCGAAGAGGACGGCGACACCTACCCCATCGTGGTCCGCGGGCCGCTGCAGGCACGCCCCACTGTCGAGGCCATGCAAGGCCTCCATGTGGGCACCGCTACCGGGGCGCAGGTGCCGCTGGCGCAGCTCACAAGCCCCAGGCTGATCGATGCGCCCAACGCGATCTACCGGTATCAGCGCGAGCGCTGCGTGCTGCTCACCGCGCATCCGCAGAAGGGCTACAACACCGAGAAGCTGACGCGCGAGATCCTGAAGAAACTCGACGCCTACGATTGGCCCGAAGGCTACCGCTATGTCGTCGCGGGAGAGGTCAAGGCGCGCGGCGAGAGCTTCGCCGGCTTCGGCACCGCGATCCTGGTGACCGTGTTCGGCATCATGGCGATCCTGGTCCTGGAATTCGGCGGCTTCAAGTCCACCCTGATCGTCGCCACCGTGGTGCCGCTGGGTATCATGGGAGGGCTTCTGGCGTTGTTCCTCACCGGATACAACCTGAGCTTCACCGCCATGGTCGGCTTCATCGCGCTCACCGGCATCGAGATCAAGAACTCGATCCTGCTGGTCGACTTCACCAACCAGTTGCGCGAGGAAGGCGTCCCCCTCGACGAAGCCATCGCCCAGGCCGGCGAGATCCGCTTCCTGCCGATCCTGCTGACCTCCGTCACCGCCATCGGCGGCCTCAGTCCGCTGGCCTTCCAGCAGTCGGCCCTGTACTCGCCGATGGCCTGGGTGCTGATCGGCGGCCTGATCACCTCGACCATGATCGGCCGGCTGGTGACCCCGGTGATGTACAAGCTGCTGCCGCCGGAGCTGCGGCACCGCCGCGTGGAAGTGGGGAGCCTCTAGGCGGGAAGCCTGGCGGCCAGGCCGGCTCAGGCATGCTGAGCCGGCCTTCGGAAGGCTTCAGCGGACAGTCAGCTTTCTTCCCCGATAAAGCGGCATGGAGAGCATCCCCCGCCTGCTGGTCCTTGCCTTCGGCCTGTGCGCCGGCGCGGCGCAGGCCCGCGAGGCCGGGGACCACCACCTCCAGTTGGGACTGGTCCACGTCAATACGCTGGACAGCAGCACGCCGCTGCGCACGCAGCTGCGGCCGAGCCTGCTCGGCGGCGTGCTCGGCATCGACAGCGACTTCGTTTCCGAGGGCACCGCCGCCAGGGTGGGCAGTTCGGAAACCCTGCTGTTCATCTATTCCTACTATTTCACCGACCGCTGGTCGCTGAAGCTGGAGGGCGGCATCCCCGCGCGCTTCGACATCGCCGGCGAGGGCGTGGTGCGCCCCACCGGCATCGCCGGCTCCGTCATCAGCGTCGACCTCGGCGCGCCGGTCAACAATCCCCTGGCCAGTGCCACGCAGTGGAGTCCGGTGGCGATGCTGCAATACAGCTTCGGCCGCCCCCGCGATGCGGTGCGCCCATACGTCGGCGTCGGCCTTACCTATACCTGGTTCACCGATGTGGAGCTGGACGAGGACTTCGATGCCGCGCTGAACGACCAGTTCGGCCGCGCGCTGGCGCTGGCCGCCGGCAAGCCCGGAGCCACGAGGGCCAGGGCCGATGCCTCGCCTTCCTTCGCGCCCGCCTTCAATGCCGGCATCGCCATGTCGCTCAGCGAGCGCTGGAACGTCTCGGCCTCGGTGTCCTACCTGATGCTGTCCACCGAATCGACCATCGACATCCTCGCCGCCGACGGCGCGCGGCTGGCGCGCAGCCGCACCGCCCTGGACCTGAATCCGCTGGCGATGTCGGTACTGGTCGGCTACCGCTTCAGGCTCTGAGGGGCCTGCAAGCTGGAGGGCGGCGCGGGTCAGTCATGCAAGCCGCAGGACAGACGCGGGGCACTGCTCCGGTAAAACAGGGACTTATCGCTGGCACGCCGCTTGTGTGGCAGAAGCCGATGGCCACCCTGCCTAGAGGAAGGATTCCCGCGCCATGCGCAGCTTCAAGCACCAGCAGCGCTTTCCCCACAGCGCAGACCATGTCCTGAAGCAGTACTGCGATCCCCGCTTCCTGGCCTCCAGGCACGGGGCTCTCGGCCATCAGGATGTCGCCGTTCTCGAACACTCCGCCGAGGGAGCGCGGCTGCGTGTCCGGCTGAGCTTCATGCAGGTCACCCAGGCCGGCCTGCCGGCCTTTGCGCGGCGCCTCGTCAAGAAGCGCACGCAGATCCTGCAAAGCCTGGAATGGAACCACCGCCAGCGCAGGGGACGCATCGTGATCGACGCCCGGGGCGTGCCCATGAAGGTCGAGGGCGAACTGCGCCTTTCCGACTGCGCCGGGGGATGCGTCGCCTCGGTCGCCTGGGAAGTGCATTGCCCTCTGCCCCTCGTGGGGCCCCGGATCGAATCGCTCGCCCAGGAAATGATGCTGCGCATGGCGGAGCAGGACCAGGCCGTGACGGCGCGGCTTCTGGCGCAAGGAGCCGAAGCGGCACCGCGCCCCGCCTGAGCGGCGGCAGGCACCGGAGTTGACGCTCCCGGCAAGCTGGCCAAGTATGTAAAGACCTCTTCCCCCCACGACGGCGCTGGAGCGCCGGCGCCATCCGCCATGCCGAACCGCCATAGCGGCCACGACGGGCGCCACCCCGCGGGCCTCCGATGATCGTCCGTCCCCGCCTGCACTGGCTGCGCATGCTGTTCGTCTGGCGCGGCTCCGTGCTCGGCCGCATCCTTCCCCAGCTCGCGCTCACCACCGGCCTGGCCGCCGCGGTCACGGCCGTGGACGGCGTCGTCTTCGGCTTCCGGATCAACCTGACGGTCGCCCCGTTCACCCTGCTGGGCATCGCCCTGGCCATCTTCCTGGGCTTCCGCAACAGCGTCAGCTACGACCGCTGGTGGGAAGCCCGCAAGCTCTGGGGCGCCGTGCTCAACGATGCCCGCAGCCTGGCGCGGCAGGTCCAGAGCCTGGCCGACACCGACGAGGCCACGCGGCGGCGCTTTGCCCTCGGCGTCATCGCCTTCGTCCATGCGCTGAAGCACCAGCTGCGCGAAACCCCGGCCGAGACCGACCTCGCCCGCCTGCTGCCGCCGGAATGGCTGCCCCGGGTGGCGGCCGCGCGCTACAAGCCGGCGGTGATCCTGGTGATGCTCGGCGGGCTGCTGCGCGGGCTGCGCTTCGAGGAGCCGGTGCGCATCCTCGCCATGGACGGCCACCTGGGGCGGCTCAATGAATCGCTGGGCGGCTGCGAGCGCATCGCCTCCACGCCCATTCCCTTCGCCTACTCGGTGATCCTGCATCGCACCGCCTACCTGTACAGCTTCCTGCTGCCCTTCGGCCTGGTCGGCACGGTCGGCGCTCCCACCCCGCTGATCGTCGCCTTCGTGTCCTACACCTTCTTCGCGCTGGAAGCGCTGGCCGAGGAAATCCAGGACCCCTTCGGCATGGAGCACAACGACCTGGCGCTGGACGCCATGTCGGTGATGATCGAGACCACGGTGCTCGAGATGCTCGGCGAAACCCGGCTGCCCGATCCGGTCGCCGCGGACCACTTCCTCCTGCGCTGAATGGCGGCACCCGGATTCCCGGACCGCTCACCGAGAGATCCGTCTCCTTCATCCGGCGGAGGCGCACCCGCTCCGCCTGCCCCAGGCTTCCCGCATCACCGCCGTCCGGAGCCCGCCATGAACGCGACCGAGAAACTGCTGGCCATCGAGGAGATCCGCAACGTCTTCGCCCGCCGCCTGCGCTACATGGATCTCAAGCAGTGGGACCTGTACGGCAGCGTGCACACCGATGACGCCTGGTCGGAAACCTACGGCGACCTGCCCGCCGCACTGCAGCCGCAGTCCGGCGGCGTGCGCAACAAGGTCGTGGGCCCGCAGGCGCTGGCGGATGCGATCCGGCACTTCATGGAGCACCGCACGCCGATCACCTCCGTGCACCATGCGCACACGCCGGAGATCGACATCACCTCCGACACCACCGCCTCCGGCATCTGGCCGATGGAGGATCACCTCTGGTGGGAAGAAGGAGAACGCCGGGAATTCCTGCACGGCTACGGCCATTACCACGAGCACTACCGCAAGGTCGAAGGCCGCTGGCTGATCTGCTACCGCAAGCTCACCCGCCTGCGCGTGGACCGCACGCCGGGGTTTTACGACCGGCTCCTCTGAGCCCGCCGGAATCCACTCAGGAGCGCCCCTGCCGGAGCAGGAGTCCCTGCGGATCCTCCAAGCCCTGCATCAGCGTGCGCACCATCGGCGGCACCAGTTCGTCCAGCGAGCGCCCCATCACGAGCTGGCCAGCCACCTCCAGCGACACCAGGCCGTGGGCGCCCGCCCAGAACAGGTGGCTGGCGGTCAGGGGATCCACCGCCAGCTTCAGCTCTCCGGCCGCCTGAGCCGCCTCCACCGTGCGCGTGCAGACATCCAGCGCGTCGCGCTTCGCCGCGGCGAGTTCCAGCGAGCGCGGGCCGCCGGCACCTTCCGTCAGCCCGAAGAACATCAGCGCGTAGCGCTGCGGCCGCCCGACACCCGCGCGGATGAAGGCCTCGGCCAGCGAACGCAGACGCTGCCGCGGCGGGTCCTGGGGCCGGATCGCCGCCAGCATCTCCCGCTCCATCCAGCGGAAGGCCTGCGCCCGCATCGCCACCAGCAGCGCGTCCTTGCCCGGAAAGTAGCGGTACGGCGCCGCGTAGCTGCAGCCCAGCACCGCCGCCACCTTGCGGAAGCTCACCGCCTCCAGCCCCCCGGACTCGAACAGCGTCATCGCCGCCTCCAGGATCCCGGCGCGCCGTTGCTCCACCTCGTGTTCGCTGAAGGATTGTCTTGCCATGGATAAAGTTGACAGTATTAATTTAATAGTGTCAACCTTTCGGCGACAGGCGTATGGATCGCCTGCGCATCGGGAGGGAGACCCATGACAAGAGACAGCCTGAGCGCCCCGGAGCGGGCCCGCATCCTGGCGCCCGCCGCCGCCCTGTTCGCCTTCGGCCTGGTGATCGGCCTGGTCTTCACCTTCGAGGCCATCGGCCACGTCGCCGCCTGGCCGCTGTTGCCGGCGCTGGACTTCCAGATGCCCGGCACCGAGGCCGCCTGGCGGCGCGCCCACCTGGGCGCGCTCATCAATGCCCTGGCGATGATCGCCTTCGCCGTGGCCGGCGGCAGCATCCTGCTCGGCGCCAGGGCCCGCGGCCTCTACATCCTCAGTGTCTGCATCACCGGCTGGGCCAACACGCTCGGCTTCCTCGTCGGCGCGCTGTTCGGGGTGCGCGGCCTGGAATTCGGCGCGCCCTGGGCCAATGCGCTCAACTACCTGCTGTTCCTGGCCGCCGTACCCACCGCCTTCGCCCAGTCCTGGCTGCTCTGGCAGGGCGCCCGCGCCCGGCGGGAATCCGCCGCATGAACGCCCTGGCGGTGATCTCCGGCCTGCTGCGCGGGCTGCTGCAGGCCCCGCGGCACCTGGGCTTCGCGCAACGCTTCCTCGGCCAGTGGAACGCGCATGACGTCGCCGGCATCTGCACTTCCATGCGCGGAGGCCGCTACCGCGATCCGCTGACGCAGACCCATCTCGCCGGCGAGGCCCTGCAGCGCCACGTGCAGGCGCTGTTCACCGCCTTCCCCGACCTGCAGCTCGGCCTCACCGGCCCGGTCATGACCGGGCGCAACGCCGTCTCCGCGCGCTACCGGCTGTCCGGCCACCACACCGGCCCGCTGCCCGGCGACATGGGCATCGACACCGTCACGCCCACCGGCCGCGCGCTGTCGCTGGAGGCAACGCTGTTCATCGCCTTCGACGGGGACGGAACCGTACGGGTGGAAAACCACTTCGACCTGCAGGAGCTCGCCGGCCAGCTCGACTTCCTCGCGCTGCTGATGCCGCGCCAGCAGGGCGACTACCAGTTCGGCGCCTACTACCGTCTGCACAAGGGCAACCCCACCCCGCCGGAAGCCATCGGCATCACCTGGCTGCAGGTGCGCGGCGGCCGGGCGCCGTTCGACCAGGCCGCGCAGGTCACCAACGCCGTGCTGGAAAGCTTCGCCGGCAAGCCCGGCTTCGTCACCGGCATCATCGGCGCCCGCCCGCCCGACGCGGACGGCCGTTCCTCCGGCTTCACCCTGTCCGCCTGGGAATCACTGGAGGCGCTGGAAGCCAACCTGCTGCCCAATCCCGATCACCAGCAGGTGGTCCAGCAATTCATGAAGGAAGGCCTGGCCTACGGCACGCATTCCCGCGTGTACCAGCTGGTGCGGGCCAAGCCGGTGATGATCGCCTGCCCCGCCTGCGGCAAGAAGAACAACGCGCACAAGAAGGTCCATGCCTGCTCGGCCTGCGGCGCCGCGCTGGAACCGGCTCCAGCCTACTGGTGAGCAGGCGCGGGCCATGGACGGCCGCGGTACCCCAGTTCAGCGGCAGGTACACGTCCGTGATCATCCCGTCCTCCCGCACATCCGGTCCGACGTTGACGTAGTGGAAGAAGACCGGAAATGCCCCGGCGCCCCGCCGCTGCGCGACAGCCATTCCCGGTACAGGTAGACCACCCGATCCGCACGTCCATCGCTACTCCCCCTCATCGCCGAGAGGCGACCACGCCGGCACCGCTTGGGCAAGCCTGCCGTTCTCCGCAAAGCGCAGGCCCAGGCTCCCCACCCAGACATAGCCCTCCTTCTCGAAGGGATGGGCGCCGGGCGCCGCGGCGGCGGCCGCCGCCAGCACCGACTCGCGCGTCGCCTCCGGCGGCACCGCCGCGCGGATGATGGCCAGCGACTGCCGCAGTGCTTCGGTCGTCTGCTGCAGCGAATCGCCCCGGTAGGCATACGAAATGCCCGCATCCAGCAGCCGTGCGGCCCACCAGGCATTGGACCCCAGCAGCAGGATGATGATGGTCGGTCGTCTCACGTGTCTCTCCGGCTCAGGCCGGCGATGGTGCCTGCGATCCGGCCCGGAAGCGACCTGACGCCGCCCTCACATCCTTGTCGCTCCGGAGCGCTGCGCTCACACTACCGCCATGACCCTCCGCACCTGGAAAGAAGCCGGCTCGCAGTTCCGCTTTGGCGGGCACGACATCTTCTACCGTGCCGAAGGCCGCGGCCGCGAGGCCCTGCTGTGCATCCACGGCTTCCCCACCGCATCCTGGGACTGGGAGCCGGTCTGGCCCTCGCTGCGCCAGCGCTTCGGCCACGTCGTGGCGCCCGACCTGCTGGGCTTCGGCTGGTCCGCCAAGCCGCGCCGCCACCATTACTCGCTGATCGAACAGGCCGACCTCTGCGATGCCCTGCTGGCCGAGCGCGGCATCGAGCGCGTCCACGTGCTGGCCCACGACTACGGCGTCAGCGTGGCGCAGGAGCTGCTGGCGCGCGAGATCAGCCAGCCGCAGCGCCGCGCGCAACTGCTCTCGGTGGTGTTCCTCAACGGCGGGCTGTTCCCGGAAACACACCGCGCCATCTGGCAGCAGCGCTGGCTCAACGGCCCCCTGGGGCCGCTGCTGGCGCAGCTGATGAACGAAAAGCGCTTCGGCGAAACCTTCGGCCGCGTCTTCGGCCCGGAAACCCGCCCCGGCATGATCGAGCTGCACGACTTCTGGCAGCTGATCTCGCACCAGGACGGCCACCGTCTCTCGCACCGCCTGATCCGCTACATCCGCGAGCGACGCATGAACCGCGAGCGCTGGGTCGCCGCGCTGCAGCGCTCGCCGGTGCCGCTGCGCCTGATCAACGGCCCGGAAGACCCGGTTTCCGGAGCCCACCTGCTGGAGCGCTACCGTGAGCTGGTCCCCGAACCGGACACGGTCAGCATTCCCGGCATCGGCCACTATCCCCAGGTCGAGGCGCCCGACCGCGTCCTGCGCGCCTTCCACGAGTTCCACGACCGCCTGTCCGGGCCTAGTGGAAACCGCCCCCGCTCGCTATCCTGACCCCAGCCGCGATTTGCGGACGGGGGAAGCAGTTTTGCGGACAGATCACAACAGGTCGCGGGGTTCGCCAGGGACATGAGCGACACCCAGGTCACCGAAGGCCAGGAGCGCCGCCTTCCGGAAGGGATACCGGAGCAGATCGGCAAGTACGAGGTTCGCGGCGAAATCGGCCGCGGTGCCTGCGGCGTCGTCTACAAGGGTTTCGATCCCTTCGTGCAGCGCGACGTCGCCATCAAGGTCGCCCTGCACGATGCCGAGTTCAAGTCCGACGCGGCCCACGAGCGCGCCTTCTTCGCCGAGGCCCGCGCCGCCGGCATGCTGGCCCACCCGCACATCGTCTCGCTGCACGACGCCGGCGTGGAGGGCGACCTCAGCTACCTGGTGATGGAGTACATCGACGGCGAGACCCTGCAGCCGCTGTGCCGCGCCAAGGGCGCGCGCGCGCCGCTGGACCAGGTCATCGACATCGTCTTCAAGTGCGCCAAGGCCCTGGACTATGCCCACGGCAAGGGCGTGCTCCACCGCGACATCAAGCCCAGCAACATCATGCTGACGCGCGAGGGCATCCCCAAGCTGATGGACTTCTCCATCGCCGAGATCAACTCCGGCGAGGCGAAGGAAGCCGAGCAGCAGGGCGTGCAGGGCTCGCCGCTGTACATGGCCCCCGAGCAGATCCGCCGCGAGCCGCTGACGCCGGCCACCGACCTCTACGCCCTGGGCGCGGTGATGTACCAGCTGCTCACCGGCCTGCCGCCGTTCCCGATCCCCGAGATTCCGCGCCTGTTCACCGCCATCAAGACCCAGCCGGCGCCGCGCGTGCGCGAGCTGCGGCCGGACGTGCCGGAAGCGGTGTCGGAGGTGGTCTCGCGCCTGCTGCTGAAGACCCCGGGGGAGCGCTTCCAGAGCGGCGGCGAGCTGGCTGTCACGCTGACGCGCCTGTTCGACCAGCTGCGCCAGCAGGGCCTGGTGATCAGCCGCCGCGAATCGCGCGACTCCCTGCGCCGCCTGCATTTCTTCGACGGCTTCTCCGACGAGGAGATCGACGAGATCCTCAACGCCAGCAGCATGGCCACCTACCAGGCCGGCGAGACCATCATCGCCGAGGGCGACATCGACGACTCCTTCTACATCCTCGCCCTGGGCAGCGCCGAGGTGCGCAAGGGCGGCAAGGCGATCTACCGCCTGGAGAAGGGCGACTGCGTCGGCGAGATCGGCTTCCTCTCCGCCACCAAGCGCACCGCCACGGTGGTGGCGCTGAACAAGGTCCTGGCCCTGAAGATCAACGCCACCCTGATGGAAAAGGTATCGCGCGACTGCCAGCTCAGATTTTACAAGGTTTTCACACAAACCCTGATCTATCGCCTGTCGGTCACCAGCGCGCGGCTGTCGGCCCTGACCAGTTAGGCTGATGTTCCCAGTCCAGGCAAATCAAGGGTTTGCATGGATTCCGGGCGACCTGCACGGGCCGCCTTCGTGGCAAGCTGAGCGTCACGTCAGGTATCCTGCGGGACATATAGGAGCCGCGGGATTCCACGCGGCCGTGGGGATCACGTGCAGTTAGACAAGAGCAACCCGGCGACCAAGTCGCGCCGGCGCGCGGGAGACACGGAGGTCAGCGCCATCCGGCGCCCGGCCGACCTGCCCGACTCGCCGCCGCAGACCATCGCCAAGTACGAGATCCGCGGCGAGATCGGCCGCGGCGCCTGCGGCGTCGTCTACAAGGCCTTCGATCCCTTCGTGCAGCGCGACGTCGCCATCAAGGTCGCCCTGCAGGACCCCGAGTTCAAGGCCGACGTCGCACACGAGCGCACCTTCTTCGCCGAGGCCCGCGCCGCCGGCATGCTGTCGCACAAGCACATCGTCTCGCTCTACGACGCCGGCGTGGAGGGCGACCTCAGCTACCTGGTGATGGAGTACATCGACGGCGAGACCCTGCAGCCGTTCTGCCGCCCCGGCGGCCAGCGCTTGCCGCTGGACCAGGTCATCGACATCGTCTTCAAGTGCGCCAAGGCGCTGGACTATGCCCATCACAAGGGCATCCTCCACCGCGACATCAAGCCCAGCAACATCATGCTGACGCGCGACGGCGTGCCCAAGCTCATGGACTTCTCCATCGCCGAGATCGGCCATGAGGTGAGCAGCACGCGCCACACCGGCGGCGGCACCGGCCTGCTGGGCTCGCCGCTGTACATGTCGCCGGAGCAGTCGCGCAACGAACAGCTCGACGGCACCAGCGACCTCTACTCGCTGGGCGCCGTGATGTTCCAGCTGCTCACCGGCCGGCCGCCGTTCCCGATGAAGGACATGAAGGAGCTGCTGCAGGCCATCGCCACCGAGCCGGCGCCGCGCGTCCGCGACCTGCGCCCCGACGTGCCGGCCGAGATCTCCAACCTGGTCTCGCGCCTGCTGCTGAAGACCCCGGAAGAGCGCTACCAGAAGGGCGGCGACCTCGCCGGCGCCCTGGCCCGCCTCTACGACCAGTTCAAGCTCGCCGGCCACACGGTGGGCCGCCGCGAATCGCGCGACTCGCTGCGCCGCCTGCACTTCTTCGACGGCTTCTCCGACGAGGACATCAACGAGATCCTCAACGTCAGCTCCATGGCCACCTACCAGCCGGGCGAGGCGCTGATCACCGAGAACGGCATCGACGCAGCCTTCTTCATCATCGCCCTGGGCACCGCCGAGGTGCAGAAGGGCGGGCGCGCGATCTACCGCCTGGAAAAGGGCGACTGCATGGGCGAGATCGGTTTCGTCTCCGGCGCCAAGCGTACCGGCAACGTCGTCGCGCTCAACCAGGTGCTGGCCCTCAAGCTCAACGCCAGCGCCATCGGCCGCATCTCCGAACGCTGCCAGCTGCGCTTCTACAAGGTCTTCACCGAAACCCTGATCTACCGCCTGTCCATGGCCAGCGCGCGCATCTCGGCGATGAACAACAGCTAGTGTCAATCAATACGCAAAAGCTGTTTTTGTAAATAAAAAAACAACAAGTCCGGCCAGCGCCGGCTCTCAAGGATGAGAACGCGGCCATGAGTCCCTCCACGCGCGACGCCCTCTGGTTCCATATCCTGTTCCTGGCGGCCGCCCTGCCGCTGGTGGCGCTGTCCGAGGGCACCGCCCGCGGCGAGCACCTGCTCTGGCTCACCCTCGGCTACCACTGCGCCCTGCCCCTGGTCAGCCTGGTCCGCCGCCACCACGAATGGCTGTTCCTGTGGCTGTTCCTGCTGCCCCTGGCGGCCGGGCAGGTGCTGCCGGACTGGGCCCTGGTGCGGGTGGCCGGCGTGCTGGTCTTCCCGGACCTGGGCCAGCCGCGCATCGGCGGCGACGTGCCCATCTACTTCCTCGGCCTGTGGATGATGCTGCTGTTCCCGGTGCTGCTGATCGGCCACTCCAGCCGCAGTCCCTACCTGGTGACCGGCCTGCTGGCCCTGGCCCTGTTCGCCTTCTGGGAGTGGGCCGCCCGTCCGCTGCAGATCTGGTACAACCGCGACGTGCTCGCCATCGACGGCATGGCGCTCTACCCCCTGGTCCCGGAAATGCTGCTGGCGCTCACGGCGCTATGGGCCTATCGTCACTTCGGCCGCGGCAGCATCGCCGGACGCCTGTTTGCCGCGCTGGGCGTCAACGTGTTCTATACCGGGGCCTGCTTCCTGTCGCTGCTGGGCATCGAGTACATCTACCGTTCAGCTTTGCTGGGTATTCTGTAGCCAGACCGTCCCGCAAGGACGGCAAGACAAATGGAGAATCAGCCAATGAACCAATCCCGCCTCACCACCCTCGGCGCCGCTCTGCTGGCGTCCGCGGTCCTGCTGGCAGGCTGCAACAAGCCTGCGGACCCGGCCCAGACCCCGCCGCCGCCGTCCACCGTGCCCACCACCGAGGTCCCGGCCGAGCCGGCGCCGCCCCCGGCCGAGCCCGTGGCGGAACCCGAACCCGCCCCGGCTCCGGCCCCCAAGCCGAAGCCCAAGCCCAAGCCCACTCCGAAGCCGGCCGAGCCGGTGAGCCCGCCGCCGCCCCAGGTCTGCTACGACTGCGGCACGGTCAGCTCCATCACCCCGGTGACGCAGAAGGGTGAGGCCGGCGCGCTCGGCACGCTTGGCGGCGCCGCCGCCGGCGGCGTGGCCGGTCACCAGTTCGGTGGCGGCCGCGGCAAGGACGTGGCCACCGTAGCCGGTGCCGTGCTCGGCGCCATGGCCGGCCGCGAGATCGAGAAGCGTGCCCGCAGCACCACGGTCTACCAGATCGGCGTGTCGATGGAGGACGGCAGCTCCCGCACCGTCACCGTCAACGACCCTGCCGGCCTGCAGGTGGGTTCGCGGGTCCGCGTCGACGGCAACAACCTGATGCCGCGCTAAGCCGGGCAAAGGGTAAAATAGAGAGGCCAGGCCGCAAGGCCTGGCCTTTTTTATTTCCGAAGCGAGAAGAGGCAGTCATGACGCAGGCGATGAAGGTACTGGTGATCGGTTCCGGCGGGCGCGAGCACGCGCTGGCCTGGAAGCTGGCGCAATCGCCGCGGGTGAGCGAGGTGATCGTGGCGCCGGGCAACGCCGGCACCGCCACGGAAGGCCGCTGCCGCAATGCCGCCGTGGCCGTGGACGACATCCCCGGGCTGCTGAAGCTGGCCCAGGCCGAGGGCGTGGGCTTCACCGTCGTCGGGCCCGAGGCGCCGCTGTCGCTGGGCGTGGTCGATGCCTTCCAGGCCGCCGGCCTGCGCATCTTCGGGCCCAGCAAGGCTGCCGCGCAGCTGGAGGCCTCCAAGGCCTTCACCAAGGACTTCCTCGAGCGCCACGCCATCCCCACCGCGCAGTACCGCGTCTTCACCGAGATCGACCCCGCCGTGGCCTACATCGCCCAGCGCGGCGCGCCCATCGTCGTGAAGGCCGACGGCCTGGCCGCCGGCAAGGGCGTGGTCGTGGCCACCACGGTGGAAGAGGCCCAGACCGCCGCGCGCGACATGCTCGGCGGCGAAATGCTGGGCCAGGCCGGCGCCCGCATCGTCGTCGAGGATTTCCTCGATGGCGAAGAGGCCAGCTTCATCGTCGTGGCCAGCGGCACGAGCTACGTCGCCATGGCCACCAGCCAGGACCACAAGCGCATCGGCGACGCCGACACCGGCCCCAATACCGGCGGCATGGGCGCCTACTCCCCCGCCCCGGTCGTGACCCAGGAAGTGCACGCCCGCGCCTGCCGCGAGGTGATCGAGCCCACCCTGCGCGGCATGGCCGCCGAGGGCGCGCCCTTCACCGGCTTCCTCTACGCCGGCCTGATGATCAACAGCCAGGGCGCACCGCGCGTGCTGGAGTTCAACGTGCGCATGGGCGACCCGGAAACCCAGCCCATCCTGTTTCGCCTCGACTCCGACCTGCTGGACCTGCTCGAAGCCGCCGTCGACAGCCAGCTCGAAGCCGCCCAGCCCCGCTGGAGCCCGCAGCCCGCCCTGGGCGTGGTGATGGCCGCCGCCGGCTACCCCGGCCCCATCGCCAAGGGCGACGCCATCGTCGGCCTGGACGCCGCGCTGGGCACCGCCAAGGTCTTCCACGCCGGCACCACGCTGCAAGGCGGCCAGGTCGTCACCAGCGGCGGCCGCGTGCTCTGCGTCGTCGCCCGCGGCGACACCGTGGGCGAGGCCCAGGCGCAGGCCTATGCCGCCGTGCGCAAGATCGGCTGGAAGGGCGTGCAGTTCCGCAACGACATCGGCTACCGCGCCATCGCGCGCGAACGCTCCTGATGCGCGCCGCCGCGGGTCTGATGCTCGCGGCATGGCTGCCGCTGACCGCCCTGGCGCAGGAAGCCGATCCCTGGGAACTCGTCGAGGCTCCGTCCGCGACCTACGGCTGGACCGAGCGCGTGCGCGTCGAGACACTGACGCGCTACTTCGAGCTGGAAGCCAAGCTCGACACCGGCGCCGCCTCGTCCTCGCTGCATGCCACGGACATCGAGCTGTTCGAGCGCGAGGGCCAGAACTGGGTGCGCTTCACCGTCGAGGGCCAGCCGCTGGAGCAGCCGGTGGCGCGCCGCGTGCGCATCAAGCAGAAGAACGGCGAGCCCGCGCAGGAGCGCTGGGTCGTGCGCCTGGACCTCTGCGTCGGCCGGGTCTTCATGCCCGCCGACTTCAGCCTGGTGGACCGCGGCAACTTCAGCACCCCCGCCCTGCTGGGCCGCGACGTGCTGCAGCACCTGGGGCCGGTGGATACGGAGAAGACGTTCACCGCGGAGCCGAGGTGTGCGGCACCGCCGTGACTTCTTGCCTCCCTCTCACCGCTTGCGGGGAGAGGGTTGGCGAGGGCACGGATGCCCGAGGCAGGGCAACGCTTGGAGCCGTTGCCGGGAAGCCATACACCGCACCGCCCGTTCACACCGAGTAGCCCGCGAAGCAGGCGTATCGAGGTGCCCCACCGGCGGCGCACCCTTGATACACCGCTATGCAGTACTCGGCGGCACGGGTGGGTGGTTGGCTCAACAAACAAAAGGGCCGCAATCTCTCGCGGCCCCTGCGCTTGCAGCATCGCAGCCCGGCTTCGCGCCGCGAAGCCGCGAAACTATCACGCCCCACCGCCCGTTCACACCGAGTAGCCCGCGAAGCAGGCGTAACGAGGTGCCCTACCACGCTTCGCAAACGAACAAAAGAAAAAGGGCCACTGCTTCCAGTGGCCCTTCATGGGTTTCATACGCTCACTGGCGAGGCCAGGATCCCCGACTTCGTTGGGTGTGATGGCTTATCGCGGACTGACATTGAGTCAGTCCGCGACCGGGCCATCACATCCACGCTGCTCGGAGCTTTAATTCCTCTTCATCGAATCGAAGAACGCCTGGTTCGTCTTGGTGTGCTTCATGCGGTCGATCAGCATTTCCATGGCGGCCAGCTCGTCCATGTCGTGCAGCACCTTGCGCAGGATCCAGACCTTGTTGAGGTCGCCCGGATCCATCATCAGCTCTTCCTTGCGGGTACCGGAGCGGTTGATGTTGATCGCGGGGAACACGCGCTTCTCGGCGATGCGGCGCTCCAGGTGGAGCTCCATGTTGCCGGTGCCCTTGAATTCCTCGTAGATCACCTCGTCCATCTTCGAGCCGGTGTCGATCAGCGCGGTGGCGATGATGGTCAGCGAGCCGCCTTCCTCGACGTTGCGCGCGGCACCGAAGAAGCGCTTGGGCTTCTGCAGGGCGTTGGCGTCGACGCCGCCGGTCAGCACCTTGCCGGAGCTCGGGGCCACGGTGTTGTAGGCGCGGGCCAGGCGGGTGATGGAGTCCAGCAGGATCACCACGTCGCGCTTGTGCTCGACCAGGCGCTTGGCCTTCTCGATCACCATCTCGGCGACCTGCACGTGGCGCGTGGCCGGCTCGTCGAAGGTGGAGGAGATCACCTCGGCGCGCACGGTGCGCTGCATGTCGGTGACTTCTTCCGGGCGCTCGTCGACGAGCAGGATGATCAGGTAGACGTCCGGGTAGTTCGCCGCGATCGACTGCGCGATGTTCTGCATCATGATCGTCTTGCCGGCCTTGGGCGGCGAGACGATCAGGCCGCGCTGGCCCTTGCCGAAGGGCGCGACCAGGTCGATGATGCGGGCGGTGATGTCTTCGGTGGTGCCGTTGCCGCGCTCCATCTTGAACTGCTCGTCCGCGAACAGCGGCGTCAGGTTCTCGAAGGACACCTTCTTGCGGCTGACCTCGAAGGGCTCGAAGTTGATCGAGTCGACCTTGAGCAGCGCGAAGTAGCGCTCGTTGTCCTTCGGGGAGCGCACGCGCCCCGCGATGGTGTCGCCGGTGCGCAGCGCAAAGCGGCGGATCTGGCTGGGCGAGATGTAGACGTCGTCCGGGCCGGCCAGGTAGGACGCATCGGGACCGCGCAGGAAGCCGTAGCCGTCCGGCATGATCTCCAGCACGCCCTCGATGTAGATGTGCTCGCCGCGGCGCGCGGCGGCCTTCAGGATCGTGAAGATCAGATCCTGCTTCTTGACGCGGGCGATGTTCTCCAGGCCCTGCTGCTCGGCAAGCTCGAGCAGCGCCGCCGCCGTCATCTTCTTCAGGTCGGGGACGTGGATGACCTTGGGCGGCTGGGCCGGCTGCTGCTGGTAGCCGCCATTGCCGTTGCCGTTGCCGCCCTCGTCGTCGTCGGCCATCTGCGGCGGCGGGCGGGAGGCATCCAGGGCCTCGCCGCCGGGCGCCATCGGCCCGTCGACCACCAGCGCGGGATCTTCCGGCTGCAGGTCGAAATCGTCTTCGGGGAACCCCTGGTTGGCGAGATTGTTGCCGCCGCCCTGCTGGTTGGGGTTGTTGTTGCGGCCACCACCGCCGTGGCGGCGGTGGCGTTTCATGCGCTGGTTATTAGGCGGCATTTACGTGGGGAGTGACAAAAGCGGCCAACTGGGCCTTGTGGACGGCGCCAACCTGGGTCGCGGCCGCCTGGCCGTTCTTGAACAGGATCAGCGTCGGGATGCCGCGGATGCCGAACTTCGGGGGGGTCCCCGGATTCTCATCCACGTTGAGTTTCACGACCTTGAGCTTGCCGGCGTTTTCCTGGGCAACCTGCTCCAGGATCGGGGCGATCATCCGGCAGGGGCCGCACCATTCCGCCCAGAAATCAACCAGGACGGGCAGGTCCGACTTGAGCACGTCCTGCTCGAACGTGGCGTCGGTGACGGCGGAGATGTGTTCGCTCATGGGATACCTCGGTTAGTGGGCCAATGCGGGGGTGACAGGCCCCGCATACCAGTAAATGGGGGGTACAGCCAAAGCGCACAAGACGCGCAAAAAAACAGTCAGATCGTTATGATTAATTTTTGAAACGGGGAAATAGCGGGCTGTTTAGGTCGCGGCCGGTGATCCAAAAGACGCCGCGCAGCCTGTGTGATGGCTCTATTTCATCCCATCCGACCGCCGCTTGCAAGAGCGCTGGTCCCGACAATAGATACCATTCATGCAGCCCCAGCACCTCAGCGAAGTCAGTTTCGAGTCCCTGCCCCTGCACCCCCTGCTGAAAGCGGGGCTGGCCAAGTTGGGCTTTACGCACTGCACCCCCATCCAGGCGCAGACCCTGCCCCTGGCCCTGGAGGGCGGCGACCTGGCCGGCCAGGCCCAGACCGGCACCGGCAAGTCCGCGGCCTTCCTGCTGGCGGCCATGCACCGGCTGCTGACCCGCCCCCGCCGGGAGGGGGCCGACCCCCGGCAGCCGCGCGCGCTGATGATGGCGCCCACCCGCGAGCTGGCCATCCAGATCCTCAAGGATGCCGAGCAGCTGGGCGCCGAGACCGGCCTGCGCATGGTGGTCTGCTACGGCGGCGCCGGCTACGAGACCCAGCGCGCGGCGATCGAGGCCGGCATCGACATCCTGATCGGCACCCCGGGCCGCCTGATCGACTACTACAAGCAGGGCACCTACAAGCTCGACCAGATCGAGGTCCTGGTCCTGGACGAGGCCGACCGCATGTTCGACCTCGGCTTCATCGCCGACATCCGCTACATGCTGCGCAAGCTGCCGCCGGCCGACCAGCGCAGCAACTACCTGTTCTCGGCCACCTTGTCCCAGCGCGTACTCGAGCTTGCCTACGAGCACATGAACTCGCCGAAGAAGGTCGAGATCGAGCCCGAGCAGGTCACGGCCGAGCGCGTGCGCCAGGGCCTGATCCATGTCGCCAACGACGAGAAGCTGGCCATGCTGGTCGGCCTGCTGCGCCACCACGACCCCTTCCGCACCCTGGTGTTCCTCAACACCAAGCGCGGCGCCGAGGAGGTGGAGGCCGCCCTCAAGCTCAACGGCTTCGAGGCCGCGACCCTGTCCGGCGACGTCGCCCAGACCAAGCGCATCAAGCTGCTGGACGACTTCAAGGAAGGCCGCCTGCCGATCCTGGTCGCCACCGACGTGGCGGCCCGCGGCCTGCACATCCCCGGCGTGTCGCACGTGATCAACTACGACCTGCCGCAGGACCCGGAGGACTACGTCCACCGCATCGGCCGCACCGCGCGCGCCGGCGCCACCGGCGACGCCATCTCCTTCTGCTGCGAGACCTGGGTCTACTCCCTGCCGCCGATCGAGAAGTACATCGGCGCCAAGATCCCGCTGATGCCGGAAGCGCACGACTGGCTGGCCACCGATTTCGTCGCCCCGCCGCGCCAGCCGCGGCGCCATTTCGGCGGACGCGGCGGCGGACGCTCCGGCGGAGGCCGTCCTGGGGGCGGTCGTCCGGGCGGCGGACGCGGCGGCCCCGGTCGGCGCCGCTGAACCGCCTGTCAGGTTTGCATTAAAACTTCTTCACAAGTCGTTGCCGTTGATATATTTTCCGTCCTTGTACGGACGGATGCCGCCAACGGCTACGGGGCAGGAATGAAGAAAACCAAGACAGGCGGAATGCTTGCCGGCTGGCGCCAGCTGCTGCTGGCCCTCGCCTTGGCCGGCCTGACCGCCGGCACCACCCCGGCCCTGGCCGCCACGCCGGCCAAGGACAAGGCCGCCAAGGCCAGCAGCGCCGGCGCCAAGAAGGACGCCGCCGGCACCAAGTCCACGACCAAGCGCAAGAGCACGGTCAGCAAGAAGAAGAGCACGGCCAAGTCCAAGGGCAAGGCCTCCAGCAAGAAGCGCGTCTCGCGCAAGACCACCAAGCGCTCGGTGCGCCGCGTCGTCGCGGTGGCCCCGGCCGTTCCCACCATGGGCCAGGCCCTGGGCCTGCACCACACGCGCGACGAACTCAACCTGGGCTCCAGCGTGGCGATGGTGGTGGACCAGCGCACCCACGAGGTGCTGTTCTCCAAGAATCCCGACGCGGTGCTGCCGATCGCCTCGATCACCAAGCTGATGACGGCCCTGGTGGTGATGGAAGCGCGCCTGCCGCTGACCGAGATCCTGACCATCACCAGCCAGGACATCGACACCGAGAAGAACAGCCACTCGCGCCTGCGCGTCGGCGCGGAGCTGAGCCGCGAGGACCTGCTGCTGCTGGCGCTGATGTCCTCCGAGAACCGCGCCGCCTCCGCGCTGGGCCGCAACTACCCGGGCGGCATCACCGCCTTCGTCGGCGCCATGAACCGCAAGGCGCGCGAGCTGGGCATGCGCGACTCGCGCTTCGTCGACTCCACCGGCCTGTCCAGTTCCAACGTGTCCAGCGCGAACGACCTCGTGCGCATGGTCAACGCCGCCTATCGCGATCCGCTGATCCGCCGCTTCTCGACGCAGTCCGAGCACACCGTGGCGCTGGGCCGCCAGAACATGCAGTTCGTCAGCAGCAACCGCCTGGTGCGCTACCGCGGCGACGACTGGCAGATCGGCCTGCAGAAGACCGGCTACATCAGCGAGGCCGGCCGCTGCCTGGTGATGCAGGCCCGCATCCAGGACCGCCCGGTGATCATGGTGTTCCTCGATTCCGCCGGAAAGCTGACCCGCTTCGCCGACGCCCAGCGCGTGCGCACCTGGCTGGAAACCCGCCCGCGCGAGCACATCGCCAGCCCGTCGCAGGGCGGCCTGATGCCGGCCTCGGTGCCCCCGCCGCCGAGCAACCTGTAGCGGTTCTGCCAGACACGAAAAAGGCCCGCGATGCGGGCCTTTTTCGTGTCCGCGCCCACCTAGCGGGGAATCAGCTGCTCGATGCGGTCCGCCGCGGGATCCCAGTCGAAATCCGCCCGGCATGGCTGCGTGGAGTCCGGATGGCGCAGGCCCACCACCTGCCCCACGCCGAAGCGGCGCGCCGCCTGCAGCACCGGCAGGCTGTCGTCCACGAACAGCGCCCGCTCCCGCTCGAAGGGCTTGTCCGCCAGGAAGCGCTGCCAGAACAGCGGATCCTCCTTGGGCGCGCCGTAGTCATGGGAGCTGACGATGTGGTGGAAGTAGTGCCCCAGCCCGGTCTGCTCCATCTTCAGCGTCCAGCTGTCGCGGTGGGCATTGGTGGCCAGCCACAGCTGCCGGCCGGAATCGCGCACATGCCGCAGGAAATCCTCGGCGCCGTCCAGCGCGCGGATGTGCTGGCGGATCTCCCGCTTGAGTCCGGCCACGTCGAGCCCGGTGATGCCGCTCCAGTAGTCGGTGCAGTACCAGGGCAGCGTATGCTGCACCTCGACGAAGCGCGGCAGCAGTTCCGCGCGCGCATCCTCCAGGCTCAGTCCCCTGGCCCAGGCATAGCGCTCCGGGATCAGCTCGCGCCAGAAGTAGTTGTCGTAGGCCAGGTCCAGGATCGTGCCGTCCATGTCCAGGATGACCCAATCGGCCCGGGACCAGTCCACTTGAAGGAGGTTCTCGCTCATCAGGGGCTTATGATAGCCGCCTGATTCCCAGGAGGCGTCACGTGAAGGTATCGCAGGAAACCCTGGACCAGGTGCTGGCCATCGCCCTCGGGGCCGGCGAGAAGATCCTGGCCATCTACCAGTCGGACATCGCCGTCACGAAGAAGGACGACGATTCCCCGCTGACCCAGGCCGACCTCGCCGCGCACCACCACATCGTCGCCGGCCTCAAGGCCCTGGCGCCGGACATCCCGGTGCTGTCGGAAGAGGATGCCGGCATCCCCTACGAGACCCGCCGCCAGTGGTCGCGCTACTGGCTGGTGGACCCCCTGGACGGCACCAAGGAATTCATCAAGCGCAACGGCGAGTTCACCGTCAACATCGCCCTGGTCGACCACGGCGCGCCGGTGCTGGGCGTGGTGCACGGCCCGGTGCTGGAGACCAGCTGGATCGCCGCGCAGGGCCTGGGCGCCTGGCGCATCGAGAATGGACAGCGCAGCGCCATCCGCACACGCAAGTCGCCGGCCCGCCCGGCGCTGGTGGTGAGCAAGTCGCACCGCGACGCCGCGCTGGAAGCCTTCCTGGAAAAGATGCCGGAACACGAGGCGGTCAGCCGCGGCTCCTCGCTGAAGTTCTGCCTGGTGGCCGATGGCGTCGCCGACCTCTACCCGCGCACCGGCCCCACCAGCGAATGGGACACCGCCGCCGGCCAGTGCGTGGCCGAGCAGGCCGGAGCCCAGGTGCTGGTGATGCCGGGTCTGCAGCCGCTGCGCTACAACCAGAAGGAATCGCTGCTGAACCCGCTGTTCGTGGTGATCGGCGATCCGTCCTACGGCTGGGCGGATCGCCTGCCGAAGGCGTAAGCGTACCGGCAACGAAGAACGGGCCCTTGGGGCCCGTTCCGTCCTACACCACCACCTCGGTGAGTTTCTGCACCTGCTGGTGCCCGGCCGCCGGCCGGGTGCGTTCGTCGCGCAGCAGCTGGCAGGTCTTCAGGCCCGCAGCCTGGGCGGCGTCCAGTTCCTCACCGATATCGGACAGGAACAGAACCTGCTCGCCGGGCAGTCCGATCTGCTTGAGGATGTTGCGGTAGGAGGCCGCCTCGCGCTTGCCGCCGACGCGCGTGTCGAAGTAACCGGAGAACAGCGGCGTCAGGTCGCCCGCGTCGCTGTAGCCGAAGATCAGTCGCTGCGCTTCCTCGGAGCCCGAAGAATAGACGTAGAGGCGCAGGCCCTGGCCCTGCCAGCGGCGCAGCGCTTCCGGCGTGTCGGCGTAGACGTGGCCCTTCAGTTCACCGGCCTCGTAGCCCTGGCGCCAGATCATGCCCTGCAGGGCCTTGAGCGGCGTGTACTTGCGGTCCTCGGCGATCCACTGCTCCAGCACGTCGGCCGCCTCGTTCAGCGACAGGTCGCGGTTTTCCTGGCGTTCCACCTCGGCCAGCTCGCGCTGCACCGCGTCGTTGCCGGCCTGGGCCCGCAGGAAGGCGCGCATGTGCTGCTTCGCATAGGGGAACAGCGACTGGTGCACGAAATCGATCGAGGAGGTCGTTCCCTCGATATCCGTAATTATGGCTTTGATCATTTTCCTGTCCGCACCGCGTCCTGCCTTCAGGAGCGGCCGATGTTCCTAGGCCGCGCGTTCGAAGCGCGGGAAGCGATCCGCGATGGTGTCGCCGGTGAACTTGCCGACCCAGCCTTCCGCGATGCGGAAGAAGCGGATCGCCTTGAAGAAGGGCTTCGGCCCCATGTCGAACCAGTGCGTGGTGTTGGCCGGCAGGTTGATCAGGTCGCCACGGGTGCACTCGGTCATGTACACCTTGCCGCCGGAGCGGATGTAGAACATGCCGGAGCCATCGACGAAGAAGCGCGTCTCGAAGTCGTCGTGCGTGTGCTCGGCCAGGAACTTGCCGCGCGCCGCCTCGGCCTGCGGGTTCTCCGGGTGCATCGCCACCACGTCGATGGTGACGAAGCCGTACTTCCTGTTGAGCTTGTCGATCGCATCCTGGTAGGCGGCGATCACTTCCTCGGCGCCGTCCTCGGGCTTCAGCGGCTTGGAGGCGTCCCAGCGCTCGAATTCCACGCCGATGCCGGCCAGGGCATCGCGGATGTCCTCGAAGCGCGTCAGCGTCTGCAGCGGCGTGCGGGCATCGCTGTCGGCATAGATCGTGAGGGTGGTCATGGTACTTCTCCTTACTTCAGGAGCTGCGAACGCAGCTCGCACTCGAACATGAATTCCAGGGCCTCGACGCGCCAGCGCGCCTCGGCCACCGTGGCGCCCCAGGCATACAGGCCGTGGCCGGCGATGACATAGCCCGGCGTGGCCGGATCCTGCTTCATGTGGGCATCCACGCGCGCCGCCAGCCGGGCGATGTCCTGGTCGTTCTCGAACACCGGCACTTCGACCACGGCATCGTGCGTCTTGATCCCCGGCAACAGCTTCAGCAGCTCGTAGCCGGCCAGGCGGATGCGCTCGTAGCGGCGCGACAGCAGTGTATTGGCCACCGAATGGGTGTGCAGGGCGCCGCCGATGGCCGGATCGTGCTGGTACAGCTGGCAATGCAGCAGGGTCTCGTAGGAGGCCTTGCGGCAGGTGCCGATCGGCTGCCCCTCCAGGTCGGCGACCAGGAAGTCCGCCTCGGTCAGCTCGCCCTTGTGGCAACCGGAGGCGGTGATCAGCATGCGCTCCGGCGACAGGCGGGCCGAGAAGTTGCCGCCGGTAGCGGGCACCCAGCCACGGGCGTGGAACAGCTGGCCGGCGCCGATCAGGGCGCGGCTCAGCTCGGGGACGGTAGGGGCGGTTTCGGTCATGGGATCGCGCACTTTACGGCATGGCGTGTGACAGCCGATAGAGGCCCTGCCAAACCCCGGAGGACCCGGGGCCTGGCCCCTCCCGGCCGCGGCCGGCGATCGCCGTCAGCGTGCCGGCTGGCCGTTCAGGCCCAGGAAAGGCACGGCGCCGCCCGCCATGGTCTGGGGCAGTACGCCGTTCCATTTGTCGATCGCCTTGATCTGGGCGTCGATCTCGCGCAGCTTGATCAGGTCCGGGGTGATCTCCTGCTTCTGCACCCGCAGGGCCGCCGCCTCGGCCTCCGCCTGGGCGATGCGCTGCTTGGCCTCGATCTGGATGCGCTCCAGGTCGCGCTGCGCCTTCAGGGCCAGCTGCTCGGCCTCCTGCTTGGACTCGATGGCCTGGGAGAACTGCTGCGAGAAGCGGAAATTGGTGATCGACACCTCGTCCAGCGCCAGGGCGTTGACCGCGCGGGCGTTGATCTTCTCGTTCAGCAGCAGCCGGATGTTGTGGCGCACGTCCTCGCGCTTGGTGATCAGCTCCTCGGCGGTGTACTTCGCCGTCACCGCCTTGAAGGCCTCCTGCACCGCCGGCTCGATCACCTTCTGCTCGAAGCCCGGCCCCACCTCCTGGTACAGCTTGGCGGTGAGTTCCGGATTGATGCGGTAGTTCAGGGTGATCGCCGTATGCACGATCTGCAGGTCGCGGCTGGCCGCCTCGCCCTCGGAATCGGCGCGCGCCACGCGCACGTCGATCTTCACCACGTTGCACAGCGGGTTGACCAGATGCAGGCCCTCCCCCAGCGGCTGCGGATCGACCTTGCCGAACAGGGTCACCACGCCGCGATGGCCGGCCGGCACCACCGTGAGCGGCGACATGCGCGCCAGGACGGCCAGGCCGACGACGGCCACGATGACACCCAGGACCAGCTTCCCCGTTGACCCCATTTTCCTGCCCCCTTCTTCCAGCTTCATTTCGTACGTCTTCATACCAGGAATACCGCCGCCAGCCCCAGGAAGATGAAGAACCCCATGCTGTCGGTGGTCGCCGTCAGGATGATGCTGGAGCCCATCGCCGGATCGCGCCCCAGCCGGTGCAGCAGCACCGGCGCCAGCACCCCCACCAGGGCCGCCACGGACATGTTCAGCATCAGCGCCACCGCGATCACCACCGACAGCGGCAGCTGGTGGTAGAGCAGCAGCGTAGCAAAGCCCAGCACCACGCCCCAGAGGGCGCCGTTGAGGGCGCTGATCGAAAGCTCGCGGCGCAGGATACGGCGCAGCTGGTCGCTGCCGAGCTGGCCCAGGGCCAGGCCGCGGATCACCAGGGCCGCCGACTGGTTGCCGGTGTTGCCGCCGATGCTGGCGACGATCGGCATCAGCGCCGCCAGCGCCACCAGGGCCTCGATGATCGGCTCGAAGGCGCCGATCACCCGCGAGGCGAAGAAGGCCGTGGCCAGGTTGATGGCCAGCCAGGGCCAGCGGCGCTGGGCACTGGCCACCACCGGGGCGAACAGGTCCTCGTCCTCCTCGGTCAGGCCCACCTGGCGCAGGCCCTCGGTCTGGGCCCGCTCGGAGATCTCGTCGAGCACCGCATCCACCGTCACCCGCCCCACCACCTGGCGGTGCAGGTTCAGCACCGGTGCCGAGATCAGGTCGTATTTCTCGAAGGCCGCCACGGCCTCGCGCGAGGGATCGTCGGTGTAGAAATAGACCGGGCGGGGATTCATGACCTCCGCCACCTGGCCCTCCGGATCGCCCAGCAGCAGCCTGGCCAGCGGCAGCAGGCCGCGCAGCTGGTTGCCGCGGTCCACCACGAACAGCTGGTTGGTATGCGCCGGCAGCAGCTTGCGCCGCCGCAGCAGGCGCTGCACCGCCTCCAGCGTGGTGTCCTCGCGCACGGCGATGAAGTCCAGGTCCATCATCGAGCCGACCGTGCCCTCCGGGAAGGAGAGCATCGAGCGCACCTCGGCCTGGTCGGCGCTGTCCAGGCGCTCCAGCACCTGCTGGCGGGCCTCCTCGGGCAGGGAGGACACCAGGTCGGCCAGGTCGTCGGTATCCAGCGAGCCGGCCAGCGCCACCACCTCCTCCGGCGGCATGCTCATCACCAGGGCCCGGCGCACCGTGTCCGAGGTCTCCAGCAGCACCGCGCCACGCCGCGCCGGCCGCACCAGCGTCCAGGCCAGGTCCCGCGCCTCCGGCGCCAGGGCCTCCAGCACGAAGGCGATGTCCGCCGGGTGGAAATGCGACAGGCGCTGCTCCAGCGCCGCCTGGTGCTGCCGCGCCACCAGCTGCGCCACCACGTCGCTGTTGCGGCTCTCCGAGCGCGACAGCAGCTCCTTCTCCACCGACTGGCGCGACAGCAGCTGGATCACCTGGGCCCGGGCCTGCTCCAGGTGGTGGTGGTGCGGGCGGGCGGCACCGTCGGCGTCGGCATCGGTTTCCGGGTCGTCGGGCGGCAGGAGCTGGGACATGGCCGGGATATTACGGGCTGGCTGTGACTGTTTGTGAGGCCATGTCCCCGGAAACAGGACCGCCGCCCGGGAGGGGGCGGTTTGAAGGCGGCCTGAAGCCGCGAGAAGCTCGCTCCAGAAAACAGCAAGGCCGCCTCTAGGGCGGCCCACTGGAACGCGAAATTTCGCTGCTGGCCGGCTTCGCCTGGCCAGGTGCGGAAGTCCTGGCACAGCCAAACGCCCGCTCCAAGAAACAGCAAGGCCGCCCCTGGGGCGGCCCACTGGAACCTGCGGATTTTCACTGCCGGCTTGCTTCGCTCCGCCGGGTGCGAAAATCCTTTACTTGACCTTCGCTTCCTTGAAGACCACGTGCTTGCGGACGATCGGGTCGTACTTCTTGAACTCGAACTTGTCCGGCGTGTTCTTACGGTTCTTCTTGGTGGTGTAGTAGTAGCCGGTGTCAGCGGTCGACACGAGCTTGATCTTCTCTACTTCCTTCTTCTTTGCCATGGCTTACACCTTCTCGCCGCGGGCGCGCAGTTCGGCCACCACGGCCTCGACGCCCTTCTTGTCGATGATGCGCATGCCCTTGGAGGACACGCGGAGCGCCACGAAGCGCTTCTCGGACTCGAGCCAGAAGCGGTGCGAGTGCAGATTCGGCTCAAAACGGCGACGACGCTTGTTGTTGGCGTGCGAAACGGTGTTACCCGTCAGCGGACGCTTGCCGGTCACCTGGCAGACTTTGGACATGACACAAACCTTGGTCAGGAATTATCGAATTGGCATGGCTTTACGCCAGGCGCTTACAGGGCCACGGGGCCATGCAGAAGGGGCGCGATTGTGCCAGCAGCCGGCCGGCAAGGCAAGGCCCCCGGGGAGGTTCGTTCCAGCCCCTGCCGGGCAGCGTCCGCCCGGCCAAAGCCCCCGGAGGGTGGCTTCGGATACTCTATAGGGGCCCTGATCCCCCGCGCCGCCCCCGGCCCCGCCCCAAGGCCCGGCGACCGCCCCAGCGTTGACCGCGTCCCATGAAAATCCAAGAAGAACTGCGCCGCGCCGCCCTCGAATACCACGAGTTCCCGGTGCCCGGAAAGCTGTCCGTCACCGCCACCAAGCAGCTGAGCAACCAGCGCGACCTGGCCCTGGCCTACTCACCCGGCGTCGCCGCCGCCTGCGAGGAGATCGCCGCCGACCCCGCCACCGCCTCGCGCTACACCGCCCGCGGCAACCTGGTGGCCGTGGTCACCAACGGCACCGCCGTGCTGGGCCTGGGCGCCATCGGCCCCCTGGCGGCCAAGCCGGTGATGGAGGGCAAGGCGGTCCTGTTCAAGAAGTTCGCCGGCATCGACGTCTTCGACATCGAGCTCAACGAACGCGACCCGGACAAGCTGGTGGACATCATCGCCGCCCTGGAGCCGACCTTCGGCGGCATCAACCTGGAGGACATCAAGGCCCCGGAATGCTTCGAGATCGAGCGCCGCCTGCGCGCCCGCATGAAGATCCCGGTGTTCCACGACGACCAGCACGGCACAGCCATCATCGTCGGCGCCGCGGTGCTCAACGGCCTGCAGGTGGTCGGTAAGGACATCAGGGCGGTCAAGCTGGTGGTCAGCGGCGCCGGTGCGGCCGCCCTGGCCTGCGTCGACCTGCTGGTGGACCTGGGCCTGCCGATCGAGAACATCTGGCTCACCGACCTGGCCGGGGTGGTGTACCAGGGCCGCACCGAGCTGATGGACCCGGACAAGGCCCGCTTCGCCCAGCCCACCGACAAGCGCAGGCTGGCCGAGGTGATCCCGGACGCCGACATCTTCCTGGGCCTGTCCGCCGCCGGCGTGCTGAAGCCCGACATGGTCAAGACCATGGCCGCCCGCCCGCTGATCTTCGCGCTGGCCAACCCCACGCCGGAAATCCTGCCGGAGGAGGTCAAGGCCGTGCGCGGCGACGCGGTGATCGCCACCGGCCGCACGGACTACCCGAACCAGGTCAACAACGTCCTGTGCTTCCCCTTCATCTTCCGCGGCGCGCTGGATGCCGGCGCCACCACGATCACGCGCGAGATGGAGATCGCCACCGTCCACGCCATCGCCGCGCTGGCGCGGCGCGAGCAGAGCGACATCGTCGCCAGCGCCTACGGCATCGAGGACCTGTCCTTCGGCCCCGAGTACCTGATCCCCAAGCCCTTCGACCCGCGCCTGATCGTGCAGATCGCGCCCGCCGTGGCGCAGGCGGCGATGGACTCCGGCGTGGCCACGCGCCCGATCGCGGACTTCGACGCCTACCGCCAGCAGCTGCAGCAGTTCGTCTACCAGAGCGGCACGATGATGAAGCCCGTGTACTCCGCCGCGCGCAAGGTCGCGCCGGAGCGCTCGCGCATCATCTTCGCCGAGGGCGAGGACGAGCGCGTGCTGCGCGCCGCCCAGATCATCGTGGACGACAAGCTCGCCCGCCCGGTGCTGGTCGGCCGGCCCAGCGTGATCGAGGAGCGCATCCGCCGCTACGGCCTGCGCCTGAAGCTGGGCGAGCACCTGACCGTGGTCAACACCGAGCACGACCCGCGCTACCGCGAGTACTGGCAGGAATACCTGGAGCTGATGGAACGCCGCGGCGTCACCGAGCCCTATGCCCGCCTGGAGATGCGCCGCCGCACCACGCTGATCGCCGCCATGCTGCTGCGCAAGGGCGAGGGTGACGGCATGATCTGCGGCACCATCAGCACCACTGCGCGCCACCTGCAGTACATCGACCGCGTGCTGGGCAAGAAGCCCGGCCACAGCGTCTACGCCGCGATGAACGCGCTGATCCTGCCCGGCCGCCAGCTGTTCCTGGTGGACACGCACGTGAACCTGGACCCGAGCGCCGAGCAGCTCGCCGAGATCACGCGCATGGCCGCCGAGGAAGTCTGCCGCTTCGGCATCAAGCCCAAGGTGGCGCTGCTGTCGCATTCCAACTTCGGCAGCAGCGATGCGCCCTCGGCGCTGAAGATGCGCCAGACCCTGGCGCTGCTGCGCGAGCAGGCCCCGGAACTGGAAGTGGACGGCGAGATGCACGGCGACTGCGCCCTGTCCGAGTCGCACCGCAAGTCGATCATCGCCCGCTCCACGCTGCAGGGCGAGGCCAACCTGCTGGTGCTGCCCAACCTGGACTCGGCCAACATCGCCTACAACCTGCTGAAGACCACCGCCGGCGGCAACGTCGCCATCGGCCCGATGCTGCTGGGCTGCGCCGCCCCGGTGAACATCCTGACGCCCTCGGCCACCGTGCGCCGCATCGTCAACATGACGGCGCTGACGGTGGTGGATGCGAACCTGCAGCGTCAGGCTCAGAGTTGAGCACCGCGTTCCCCTCTCCCTCCGGGAGAGGGGCAGGGGTGAGGGACACAGGTCAGGGGAATGAACTGACGGTAGTGGTTGCTCCACGCTCGTCCCTCACCCCCTTCCCCTCTCCCGGAGGGAGAGGGGGCTCCGATTTTCGATTCCTAAACCCTTAGGGTGATTGCAGGGCCGGCCAACTCCCGCGGCCCACTCGCGACGCTAGGATCCCCGGCGCTTTGCGCCAGGGGCCTCCACGCTGCTCGGGCTTCACAACCACCCCCTCTCCGCAAACGAAGCCGGCCGCCCCTCCCCGATCACGAAGTGATCCAGCACCCGGATATCCACCTGCCCCAGCACCGCCTTGAGCCGCTCGGTCAGCGCCCGGTCCGCCGCGCTGGGCTCGGACACGCCGGACGGGTGGTTGTGGGCAAAGATCACCGCCGCCGCGTTGTGCCGCAGCGCCGCCTTCAGCACCTCGCGCGGGTAGACCGCCGCGGAATCCAGCGTGCCCAGGGCCAGCTCCTCGAAGGCCAGCACCTGGTGCTGGGCGTCCAGGAACAGCGCCCCGAAGACCTCCCGGTCCAGGTCGCGCAGGCGGGCCACCAGGTAGTCGCGGGCGCCCTCGGGGCTGCTCAGGGCCGGCCTGGCCTTCAGCTCCTCCGCCAGGTAGCGCCGGGCCATCTCCACGCAGGCCTGCAGCTGCACGTACTTGGCATCGCCCAGGCCCCGGCCGGTGCAGAACTCCTCCCGCGAGGCCTTCAGCAGGCCGCGCAGGCCGCCGAAGCGGCCCAGAAGCTCCCGGGCCAGGTCCACGGCGCTGGTGCCGGGAACCCCCGTCCGCAGGAAGATCGCCAGCAATTCGGCGTCCGACAGGCTGGCCGCCCCCCGCGCCAGCGCCTTCTCCCGGGGGCGCTCGCCCTCCGGCCAATCCGTGATCGCCATCCGGCGTCGCCCCCTGGTTGATGGGGATAGAATATTGCGATGCAAACGAATGAACCACGGCTCGACGGGCGCCGCATTCTCCTGGGTGTGACCGGCGGTATTGCCGCCTACAAGGCGGCCGACCTCGTGCGCCGGCTGATGGACGCCGGGGCGGAGGTGCAGGTGGCGATGACCGCCTCCGCCACCGAGTTCGTGCGCCCGCTGACCTTCCAGGCCCTGTCCGGCCGCGACGTCCGCACCGAGCTGTTCGACCCGGCCGCCGAGGCGGCCATGGGGCACATCGAACTGGCGCGCTGGCCCGATGCCATCGTCGTGGCCCCCGCCAGCGCGGATTTCCTGGCGCGCCTGGCCTCCGGCATGGCCAACGACCTGCTGACCACGCTGTGCCTGGCCACCGACCGGCCGATCCTGGTGGCGCCGGCGATGAACCGGCTGATGTGGGCCAATCCCGCCACGCAAGCCAATATCGCGACGCTGCGCCAGCGCGGCATCCGCACCGTCGGCCCCGGCGCCGGCTTCCAGGCCTGCGGCGAGACCGGCGAAGGCCGCATGAGCGAGCCGCTGGACATCCGCGAGGCGGTCCTGCGCCTGTTCGGCGACGGCCCGCTGCGCGGCGTGAAGGCCGTGGTCACCGCCGGCCCGACGCGCGAGGCCATCGACCCGGTGCGCTTCATCACCAACCGCTCTTCCGGCAAGATGGGCTACGCGGTCGCCGCCGCCCTCGCCCGCCTGGGCGCCAGCGTCACCCTGGTCAGCGGCCCGACGCAGCTCGCGGCGCCGGCCGGCGTGCAGCGGGCGTCCGTGGAAACCGCTGCCGAAATGCTCGCCGCCAGCCGCGAGGCGGTGGCCGGCGCACAGCTCTTCGTGGGCGCCGCCGCGGTGGCCGACTACCGCATGGACACGGTCGCCGAACAGAAGATCAAGAAATCCAGCGACGCGATGGAACTGCGCCTGGTGAAGAACCCGGACATCCTCGCCACGCTGCGCCAGGAGAACCCGAAGCTCTTCATCGTCGGCTTCGCGGCCGAGACCGAGAAGCTGGAAGAACACGCCCGCGGCAAGCTGGAGCGCAAGCAGCTGGACCTGATCGCGGCCAACCTGGTCGGCAACGGCAAGGCCTTCGACCGGGACGACAACCAGCTCAGCGTCTACTGGAAGGGCGGCGGCCAGGAACTGGCGCCGGCCCACAAGCACGATCTCGCACGCGACCTTGCCCGGCTGATCGCCGACCGCTATACCGCCACCACGGCCTGACATGCACACGATCCAGATCAAGATCCTCGACCCGCGGGTCGGGTCGGAACTTCCCTTGCCGGCCTATGCCACCGACGGCTCCGCCGGCCTGGACCTGCGCGCCGTGCTCGACGCGCCGCTGACGCTCGCCCCCGGCGACACCACGCTGCTGAAGACCGGCCTTGCGATCTACATCGCCGACCCGAACCTCGCCGCCGTGATCCTTCCGCGTTCCGGACTGGGCCACAAGCATGGCATCGTGCTCGGCAACCTCGTGGGCCTGATCGACTCCGACTACCAGGGCGAGCTGATGGTGTCCTGCTGGAACCGCGGGCGCGACAGCTTCACGATCAACCCGGGCGAGCGCATCGCGCAGCTGGTGTTCCTGCCGGTGGTGCGCGCGAACTTCGAGACCGTCGCCGACTTTCACGCGACGGCGCGCGGGACCGGTGGTTTCGGTAGCACTGGGAAACAGTAAAGCAGTGCCGAGTGCTGAGGACTGAGTGCTGAGTAAAAGCACCGCCCCCACTTGGCACTTAGTCCTCAGCACTTAGCACTTAGCACTGAGATAGAGCCATGCCGATAGATCTGATCAATGCCCACAACATCGCCCGCGTCCTGACGGAGGCGCTGCCCTACATCCGCCGCTTCGCCGGCAAGACCATCGTGGTCAAGTACGGCGGCAACGCGATGAAGGACGACAACATGATCGCGTCCTTCGCGCGCGACATCGTGCTGATGAAGCTGGTCGGCATGAACCCGGTGGTGGTGCACGGCGGCGGCCCGCAGATCGGCTCGCACCTGGAACGCCTGGGCAAGAAGAGCGAATTCATCGAGGGCATGCGCGTCACCGACGAGGAGACCATGGACGTCGTCGAGATGATGCTCGGCGGCCTGGTCAACAAGGCGGTGGTCAGCGCGCTCAACCAGCAGGGCGGCCGCGCCGTGGGGCTCACCGGCAAGGACGGCTCGCTGATCCGCGCGCGCAAGATGCTGCTCAAGAGCGGCCAGGACATCGGCCAGGTCGGCGAGGTGGAAAAGATCGACCCGCGCATCATCAGCCACCTGGAAGCCGGCGGCTTCATCCCGGTGATCGCGCCGGTGGGCGTGGGCGAGCAGGGCGAGGCCTACAACATCAACGCCGACGTCGCGGCAGGCAAGATCGCCGCCGTGCTGCAGGCCGAGAAGATCATCTTCCTGACCAACGCGCCGGGCGTGCTGGACAAGGAAGACAAGATCCTCACCGGCCTGACCGTACCGCAGGTGGAAGACCTGATCCTGGACGGCACCATCCACGGCGGCATGGTGCCCAAGGTGCGCTACGCGCTGGACGCGGTGAACAGCGGCGTGAAGTCCGCCCACATCATCGACGGCCGCGTCGAGCACTCCGTGCTGCTGGAACTGTTCACCGACGCCGGCATCGGCACGCTGATCCGGGGCTAGAAGGACGTCGCGGCCGGAGGTTTACTCCTCCGGCTTCTTGTCCTTCTTGGCGTCCTTGTTCTTCTTGTCCTTCTTGGCGTCCTTCTTCTTGTCCTTCTTCTTGTCCTGGTCGGTCTTCTTCTTCGGAGCGGCCGGGAGCGGTTTCTCGATGACCGCTGCCAGCACCGGCGATCCCGGCTTGGGGCACTCGCCGGCGTAGGCGGCGGCGCCCATCTTCAGCTCCTGGTAACGCTGGATGTCGCGCAGGAAGTCGCTGCAGACGCTTTCGCGATCCTTCTGCATCTGGGCGATCGCCGCCCGGTTGTCGCGCAGGGCTTTCTCCACATCGCGCAACTGCTTCTGCTGCTCCGCCGCCGGGCGGCCCTTCTTGAGCATGCCGTCGATGCGCTTCTGCAAGTCCGCCTTCGATGCCTCGGAGCCCTCGATCGACTGGTTGGCCAGGTTCACGCGTCCGTCCAGCGTCGCCAGGCGCTCGTTGCGCGCCCGTTCCAGATCCTTGACGCTGGAGTAGCTGTCGGTGAGGAACTTGTCGTAGGCCGCCTGCTTTTCAGCCTTGACCTTGGCCGCCGCAGCTTCCGCCGCCGCCTTTTCCTCGGCCGCGATTTCCTCGGCCGTCTTCTCCCTGGACCGCGTATTCACCACGCGCCCCTGCCGATCCACGGTTTCCAGTTCCTTGCTGGCATACTCGGGCGGCACACGGTCGCCGCAGGCACGATTGCCCTGATCGTCGGTCCAGCACTGGATCTTGCCGTAAGTCCCTGACTTGGCCTGCGCCTTCGCAGGCTTCGTCGGCTCGGTAGCAGACTGTACCGGCAGGGACAGCGCCGCCAGCAGGGCGGCCGCCAGCAGGGGGGCAGTCGTCTTGATCATCGACGTATCCTCTCCATCTCAACAGCCTTCGAGTTTACGCTAAACCCCGTACTGCGCCTGATACGCCCGAATGGCGTCGATGGTGGCCGGATCGGCGGCGCCCTGGCTCAGGTAGTCCAGCAGGCTGCGGACATTGACCAGCGGCAGCACGCGGATGCCGGAATCCCGTTCCATCTCCTGCACGGCGGACGCGCCGCTGGGGCCCTTCTCCTGGCGGTCCAGGGCGATCACCGCGGCCACCGGCTCGGCGCCGGCGGCGCGCAGCAGGCGCACCGCCTCGCGCAGGGCGGTACCGGCGGTCAGCACATCGTCCACGATCACCACGCGGCCCTTGGGGGCGGCGCCGACCAGGGTGCCGCCCTCGCCGTGGTCCTTGGCTTCCTTGCGGTTGTAGGCGTAGGGAACGTCCCGGCCCTGCTCGGCCAGGGCCAGGGCCACCGCCGTGACCAGGGGGATGCCCTTGTAGGCCGGGCCGAACAGCATGTCGTAGCCGATGCCGGCCTGCTGCAGGGCCTGGGCATAGGCCTTGCCCAACTCGCGCATGGCGCCGCCGCTGGAAATCTTGCCCAGGTTGAAGAAATAGGGGCTGGTGCGGCCGGACTTCAAGGTGAAGGAACCGAACTTGAGCACCTCGTGTTCGAGGGCCAGCTTGAGGAAGGCGGACTGGTAGGCGTGCATGGATTTCAGGATTTCGGCGTGAGGCGTGCTCACCGGATAACATGCGCATTATCGCCCAAGAACGAAGCCCACCGATGCGCGTCATCTCCCTGAATGCCAACGGCCTGCGCTCGGCCGCCCGCAAGAACCTGTTCGACTGGCTACCGAAGCAGAAGGCCGACATCCTTTGCGTGCAGGAGACCAAGGCCCAGCCGGACGACCTGGCCGACCCGCTGTTCCACCCGGAGGGCTGGCACGTACAGTTCAACAGCGCCCTGCGCAAGGGCTACTCCGGGGTCGCGATCTACTCGCGCCGCAAGCCGGACGCCGTGCTGAGCACGCTCGGCAACGAGGAATTCGACGCCGAGGGACGGTATCTGGAAATGCGCTTCGGCGACCTGTCCGTGGTGTCCCTGTACCTGCCCTCCGGCTCGGCCGGCCCGGAGCGCCAGGCCAGCAAGGACCGCTTCCTGGAATTCTTCCTGCCCCGCATGCGCGAGTGGATGGGCAGCGGCCGCCAGTACATCGTCTGCGGCGACTGGAATATCGCCCACCGCAACATCGACCTGAAGAACTGGCGCTCCAACCAGAAGAACTCGGGCTTCCTGCCGCACGAGCGCGAATGGCTGGACCTGGTGCTGGGCGCCGTGGGCTGGGTCGATGCCTACCGCACGCTGTACCCGGAACAGGAGGGCGAGGCCTACACCTGGTGGAGCAACCGCGGCCAGGCCTGGGCCAACAACGTGGGGTGGCGCATCGACTACCAGATCGTCACGCCGGGCCTGAAGGACAAGCTGAAGAAGGGCAGCGTCTACAAGGCCGAGCGCTTCTCCGACCACGCCCCGCTGACGCTCGACTATGGCCTCTGAAGCGGCCGCCCCCCGCGGCTGGCTCGACTCCCTGCGCATGTACGGCCACCCCCGGGTGGCCAGCATGCTGTTCCTGGGCTTCTCCGCCGGCCTGCCCTTCCTGCTGGTGTTCTCCACGCTCTCGGCCTGGCTGGCGCAGGCCGGCATCGAGCGCGCCACCATCGGCATGCTGAGTTGGGTGGGCATCACCTACTCCATCAAGTTCTTCTGGGCACCGGTGGTGGACCGCCTGCCGCTGCCGGGGCTCACGCGCCTGCTCGGACGCCGGCGCAGCTGGATGCTGCTGGCGCAGATCGGCCTGGCCTGCGGCCTTGCCGGCCTGGCGCTGCACGACCCGGCGACGCAGCTGCGCACGATGATCGGCTGCGCCCTGCTGGTGGCCTTCTCCTCGGCCACGCAGGACATCGCGATCGACGCCTGGCGGATCGAGGCCGCCGAGCAGGCCATGCAGGGCAACATGTCCGCCGCCTACCAGCTGGGCTACCGCATCGCCCTGATCGTGGCCGGCGCCGGGGCGCTGTACCTCGCCGCCGAGCAGAGCTGGCACACGGCCTACCTGACGATGGCCGCGCTGGTCGGCGTGGGCCTGCTGACCACGCTGCTGATCGCCGAACCCGAGCAGAAGATCAGCCGCGATACGCTGCTGCAGGAAGAGCGCGTCACGCGCTTCATCGAGCAGCGCCGGCACTGGCCGGAAGGGCTGCGCCATGCCGGCGCCTGGTTCGTGGGCGCGGTGGTCTGTCCCTTCATCGATTTCTTCGAGCGCAACGGCCTGAAGCTGGGCGCCCTGATCCTGTGCTTCGTCGGCCTGTTCCGCCTCACCGACATCACCATGGGCGTGATGGCCAACCCCTTCTATCTCAGCCTGGGCTACACGCTGAAGCAGATCGCCGCCATCGCCAAGGGCTATGGCGTGGTGATGTCGATCCTCGGCGCCTTCCTCGGCGGCCTCGCCGTCGCCCGCTGGGGCGCGCTGCGGGCACTGGTGATCGGTGGCGTGGCGGTGATCCTGAGCAACCTCTGCTTCGCCGCGCTGGCGATCCACGGAGCGCCGAGCCTGGAAGGCCTGGCGCTGGTGATCAGCGCCGACAATCTCGCCGCCGGCCTGGCGGGCTCCGCCTTCATCGCCTACCTGTCGGGTCTCACGAACACCGCCTACACCGCGACGCAGTACGCACTGTTCAGCTCGCTGTTCACGCTGCCGGGCAAGCTGCTGGGCGGCGCCTCGGGCTGGGTGGTGGACCAGGTGGGCTTCGTCGGCTTCTTCCTCTATACCTCGGCGCTGGGCCTGCCGGCGCTGTGGATCCTGCTGCAGCTCAACCGGCGGCTGCAGCGGGCCTAGGCCTTCTGCCCGGCCAGCGGCAGCACGAAGTCTTCCACCGGCATCGGCTCCGCGCGGTGCAGGCGGCGGAACACGTCGGCGAAGCGCATGCCCAGCGGATTGGCGGAGGGCACGCTGACGGCACGCTGGTAGACCGGCAGGGACAGCCGCTCGATGTGGTGGGCCGACCCCTCCTGCCGGGCCCCCAGGGCATGCAGCAGGCGGATGAAGCGCTGGTTGTCGGCATGCACGTCGTAGTAGAAGCGCTTGATCCCGTAGAGACGGGCGGTGAGGTGCAGGCAGGCGTGCAGGACCTGCCCGGCGCCCTGGCGGCGGTAGGGCTCGCCGATGGCGATGGCCACGTCGGCCGCGGCCGGCTCGCCGGGGATCACGGCAAAGCGGGCCACGCCGATGCCCGGCTCCTCGGGCTTGTCGAGGTTGAGCGCCCCCCAGATCACCTGGGTCTTCTGGTCCGGCAGCATCAGCTGGCCGAACTCCTCGTCGCTGAGCTGCTCGAAGCCTGCCACCGTCCGGCGGCGATGCGGCAATCTCAGCAGGGATTCCATGCCGGCCCGCAGGCGCGGCAGATCCTCCGGGTAGACCGGGCGGATCAGCGCCGGGGTGCCGTCGTCCAGCAGGTACTTGAACGCCGTAGGTAGTGGCGGTGATGTGAAGCTGTCGATCAGCATGATTCCCCCGAACGGTGCTCAGCCTACCTGCCGTTGCCCGCACGCACCAGAAACGCGCGCGACAACAATCCGGCGACCGCGATGATCACCCACGGACGTTGCAAGAAACGGACCGAGCAAGAAGCCTGCCGCCGGACGGCGGCTCAGGGGGAAGCCGGCGTGACGCTCCGCAGCCGGCGGAAGGTGGCGGCAAAGCGCCGGCCGATCTCGTTGCCGTCCGGCACGTCCCAGGCGCGGCTGTAGACCGGCAGGCGCAGCCGGTCGATGTTGTCGGCGCGGCCGGCGTGCTCTGCGCCCATCAGTTTCAGGTGCTTGATGATGCGCTCGTTGTCGGAGAGCACGTCGTAGTAGAAGGTACGGATGCCGGCACGGTGCGCGCAGAGGTGCAGGCAGGCCTGCAGCACGAAGCCGGTGCCGCGCCCCTGGTACTCGTCGGCGATGACGATGGCCACGTCCGCCGCCTGCGGATCGTCGGCCAGGCGCACGTAGCGCGCCACGCCGATGCCGGGCTCGTCCGGCCTCTCCAGGTTCAGCGCACCCCAGGCGACGTGGTCGGCATCGTCGGTGGATGTGAAGGCCGCCAGCTGCTCCTCGCTGAGTTCGTCGACGTGATCCAGGAAGCGCCGGCGCCGCGCCAGCTTCGACAGGCCGCGGAAGCCCTCCTGCAGTCGCGGCGCATCCTCGCGGCGGATCGGCCGCAGCAGCACGCGCAGGCCGTCGTCCAGCGGATACTCGAAGGCCGGCGGCAGCGTGGGCGGGAAGAAGCCGGAAAGCACGCCCATCGCGCCCCCCCTACAGGTTCATCTGGTCGATGAAGTCCGCCGGGTTGTCCCAGCGTCCGGGGGAAAGGCTGTCGTCGTTGAGGCCGTAGTCGTCACGCCCGATGTCCAGCGCGCCGGAATAATCCTCGGGCGGGGCGCAGGGCCGGGCGGCCAGTTCCATCCAGGCGTCGAAGTCGACTTCCTCCAGCGTGCCGTCGAAGTGCTGCACCAGCACCACCTCGGCCGCGGCATCGAGGCCGACGATTTCGAACGGTTCGCCGTCGGTCTGGAACCACTGGCCGACGGACATCTCTCGCAACCACTCCGCCATGACCGCCTCCTGCATGCCGCTCGCAGATGGGAGTGAGTTTGTTTTACGCCTGTTGGGCGAGGGGTTCAAGGCGCTGCACGAGGGAGGGCCGGCAAGCGGCTGAAAGCAAGGAAACTCTTGGGTTGCCTTGGGCATGCCCATGGGAGCATCCACGAACCGTTCATGCCGGGTAGCGCCGCGCAGCCTCGCGTACCGAGGCACATGCGCGGCGCGGATACGCCTACGGTGCCGGAATCGTGAACCTCGCGTGAATCTCCTCGATTCCCCGCATCACATCCTTGCCCAGCTTCAGTTCCACGCTGGCGATGTTGCTGCGCAGCTGCTCCATCGTGGTGGCGCCGATGATGGTGGACGTCATGAAGGGCCTCGTGCGCACGTAGGCCAGCGCCATCTGCGCCGGATCCAGGCCGTGCCGACCTGCCAGCGCCACGTACTCGCGCGTGGCCAGCTCCACCTGCTCGTTGGTGTAGCGCGTGAAGCGCGAGAACAGCGTGATGCGGCCGTCGGCCGGGCGGGCGCCGTGCAGGTATTTGCCGCTGAGCACGCCGAAGGCCAGCGGCGAATAGGCCAGCAGGCTGACGTCCTCGCGCATCGCGAACTCCGCCAGGCCCACCTCGAAGCTGCGGTTGAGCAGGCTGTAGGGGTTCTGGATGCTGGCGACGCGCGGCAGGCCCTTCTCGCGCGACAGGCGCAGGTACTCGGACAGGCCCCAGGGCGTTTCGTTGGAGATGCCGGCGTGGCGCACCTTGCCCTGCCGCACGAGCTCCCCCAGGGCCTCCAGCGTTTCTTCCAGCGGCACGCCGCCGTCCTCGCCGCGCTGCTCGTAGCCGAGCTTGCCGAAGTAGTTCGTCGGGCGCTGGGGCCAGTGGATCTGGTAGAGGTCGATGTAGTCGGTGCCCAGGCGCCGCAGGTTGTCCTCGCAGGCACGGATGACCGACTCGCGGTCCAGGCGCGTCCCGCCGCGCAGGTAGGGGAACAGGCCCGGCCCGGTGACCTTGGTGGCCAGGATCAGCTCCTGGCGCTTGCCGGTCTTGCGCAGCCAGCTGCCGATGTACTGCTCGGTGCGGCCCTGCGTCTCCGGCTTGGGCGGCACCGGGTACATCTCGGCGGCATCGAAGAAATTGATGCCCTGCGCCACCGCATAGTCCATCTGCTCATGGGCCTGCGCCTCGCTGTTCTGCTCGCCCCAGGTCATGGTGCCCAGGCAGATTTCGGTGACATCCAGGCCGGTGCGGCCGAGCGGGTTCTTCTTCATGCGGGCCTCGTGGGGCAGGGCGTGACCGCCGGGGACTGCAGGGCTCAGGCGGCGCTGCGCAGGGCCTCGGCCCGGCGGCGAGCCAGCTGTTCGATGGCGGGGCGCAGGATCAGTTCCATCGCCTGTGCCTGCAGGGGACCCGGCACCACCAGGGTCTGCTCGTGGCTGCGGAAGGTGCCGGGCAGCTCGCGCTTGAGGAACTCGAAGTCGGACTGGATGCGCGAATGCTCGTTGAAGTGCACCACGAACAGCGTCTCCTCCGGCTGCGGGATCTCCCGCACCACGAAGGGATTGCTGGTGTCCACCAGCGGCACGCGCTGGAAGTTGATGTCGGTGCGCGAGAACTGCGGGGTGATGTAGTTCACGTAGTCCGGCAGGCGGCGCAGGATCGTGCCGGTGACCTCCTCCGGGCGGTAGCCGCGCTCGGCGGTGTCGCGGCTGATCTTCTGGATCCACTCCAGGTTGATCACCGGCGTTACGCCGATCAGCAGGTCCATGCAGCCGGCGACGTTGCAGTCCTCGCTGACGTAGCCGCCGTGCAGCCCCTCGTAGAACAGCACGTCGGTATCCGGCGGCAGGCGCTCCCAGGGCGTGAAGGTCCCCGCGGGCTGCCCGGCCTCGATCGCCTCGGCGTCGGTATGCAGGTAGTGGCGCGTCCAGCCGCTGCCGCTCTCCCCATACTCGCGCAGCGTGGACTCCAGCCGGTCCAGCAGGTTGGCGGACGGCCCGAACAGCGAGAAATTCTCGCCGCGGATGCGCGCGCGCTCCAGCGACTGCCGCACCTGGCTGCGATCGTAGGCGTGGAAGGCGTCACCCTCGATCAGCGCCGGGCGCAGGCCCAGCTGGTCGAAGATACCCTCCATCACGCGCGTGGCCGTGCTGGTGCCAGCACCGCTGGAACCGGTGACGCCGATGATGGGGTGTTTCGCGGACATGCTGCCTCTTAAGCTGGAACCGTTACCGCCGCGTGACGGGGGAGCATAGGGGAAAACACCGGAAGCTGGGAATCCGGGCTGGATTTACCGCCGGACGCCGGCGGCCATGGCCACCCGGGGACGGCATTCCTTGCCCACCGGCAAGGGATGCAAGAATCAGGCGCGCTCGAAGGACAGGTCGAAGACCTCGTGCCCCAGGCGTTCGCCGCGGGCCTCGAAGCGCGTCTTCAGGCGGGTGGCGGGCATCGGCACGTAGCGGCCGTCCGCGGCACGGTTGCGCAGGCCGGGCGCGGCATTGAGGACGTCCAGCATGTGCTCGGCGTAGGGCGCCCAGTCGGTGGCCAGCTGCAGCTCGCCTCCAGGCTTGAGCTTCCGGACCACCAGCTGCGCGAACTCCGGCTGCACCAGGCGGCGCTTGTGATGGCGCTTCTTGTGCCAGGGATCGGGAAACTGGATCACCACCTGGTCCAGGCTGGCGTCGGGAATGCTGTCGCGCAGCAGCTCCACGGCATCATGGCTGGCCACGCGCAGGTTGGTCAGGCCCGCGGCGGCGGCGCGGTTCAGCACGCGGCCCACGCCCGGGCGATGCACCTCCACGCCGATGAAATTCCAGCCGGGTTCGGCGGCGGCGCGCGCCAGCAGATGGTCGCCGGCGCCGAAGCCGATCTCGAACATCACCGGCGCGGCGCGGCCGAAGACGGCGGCAAGATCCAGCGGCCCTGCGGAAGGCTCGATACCGTAGCGCGGCCACTGCTCGGCCAGCGAGCGCTCCTGGCCGTCGGTCATGCGTCCTTCGCGGCGCACGAAGGAGCGGATGCGGCGCAGGTGCGGGGTTTCCGCGTCCTGCGGGGCGTCACCCTGCCGGTCCCCGGGACCCGACATGCTCAGATGATGCCTTCCAGCGGCGAGGACGCGCTGGCGTAGCGGCGGCGCGGCATGCGTCCGGCCAGGCGCGCCTCGCGGCCGGCCTCGATGGCCTTGCGCATCGCCGAGGCCATCAGTACCGGGTTCTTCGCCTCGGCGATGGCCGTGTTCATCAGCACCCCGTCGCAGCCCAGCTCCATGGCGATGGCGGCATCGGAGGCGGTGCCCACGCCGGCATCGACGATGATGGGCACCTTGGCATTCTCGATGATGGTCAGCAGGTTGTAGCGGTTCTGGATGCCCAGGCCCGAGCCGATGGGCGCCGCCAGCGGCATCACGGCCACGCAGCCGATCTCCTCCAGGCGCTTGCAGAGGATGGGATCGTCGCTGGTGTAGACCATCACGTCGAAGCCTTCCTTGACCAGGGTCCTGGCCGCTTCCAGCGTGGCCGTCACGTCCGGGTACAGCGTCTTCGGATCGCCCAGCACTTCCAGCTTCACCAGCTTGTGCCCGTCCAGCAGCTCGCGGGCCAGGCGGCAGGTGCGCACGGCATCCTCGGCGGTGTAGCAGCCGGCGGTATTGGGCAGGATGGTGTAGCGGCTGGGCGGAACCACGTCGAGCAGGTTGGGCTCGCCCTGGTTCTGCCCGATGTTGGTGCGGCGGATCGCCACCGTGATGATCTCGGCGCCGCTGGCCTCGGTGGCCTCGCGGGTCTGTTCCAGGTCCTTGTACTTGCCGGAGCCCACCAGCAGGCGGGAACGGTAAGTCTTGCCCGCGATGATCAGCGGATCGGCATTGGCGGTCATGGGCGTGATACGCAGCGGAAGAAAATGGAGCGGGTGATGGGAATCGAACCCACGCTAGCAGTCGGGTAAGGGGGCGGCCTCGCGGCCACCCCCTCCCCCTAGAACCGTACGTGAGGGTTTCCCCTCATACGGCTCATGCAGCTTTAAGTCCGGACTGACTGAATTATATCCGGACCGGCTGTATCACTGTGAAACGGCCTTTAAAAACTTCTCTTTTTGCTAACGTGTACGGACCCCTGCGTCCTTCAGTGCCTTTCTTACCGTTTCATCGACGCAATACATGTCGACTGAGGCGGAAATGGCTCTGGCGGCCGGTTTGTTAAACCCCCATATTTCTGGGTTTAACCCCGAATTTGGGGCACCTTTCCACGCTGCGTCCGCGTGCTTCCATACAACCAGTGCAAAGTCGAAACGCGGGACTTGATCGTACATTCTGGCCAGGCAGGATTTCATCGAGAGGTTTTCTGCGTACCTCTTCTCCAGTTCAGGCCTTATTTGTTCGATTATGCCCCGTATATACCATTCGCATTTAACGCTGGGTGTCCCCGGCGCTTCACAGAGATACTTCAGGTCCGCAAGCATGTAGTCGGCTTCAGCCGATGCCATGCTGGGTCCTAAAAGCATCCCCGCGAACACTGCTGCGGTAGCTGATAAACGTACGCCCACGACCCTCTCCTTCCACATCTAAGTGGTTGAAAAAAAAAAAAAGGCCGTGTGCAAAAGAAGAAGACGGATTCGCTTGTATTGCTAACCCGCTTCTGGACTCCCGTTCCTACGAGGGCTTCCCGCAGGCTGAGAGTGAATCTGACGATGACATGTTGGATGCAGCAATTGCAGATTAGTCAGCTTGTCCGAGCCTCCGTCGCTTCGGCGAACCTTGTGGTGGACATGCCACCGGGTTTGCTTGGTGATCGGCTGACCGCAGACAGGGCACTTTCCTCCCTGCTCCCGCCACAACCATGCCAGCTTCTTGCGTCCCGTCAAGGTAGCCATCATCAGACGAGTGAGACATTCGTCAAAATAAGCATCCCATTTCGGATCGTAAGGGTTAGCGTCGGCTTTAATCTTGAAGTGCTCCCGGAAGTGAAAGTCCGAGTACCTCAAGAGCCGCATGCCATCGACGGCGAACACCCAATCTCGGGCTCCTTCCCTGCGGAAGTAGCGCTTTTTAATCCAGCGCTTACCCTTGCTTGGATGCCTCCGTTTCGCCCACGCCCACAACTTCCCCCATAGCAGGTGATCCATCTTCTTGAACGTCGCCGCGACGGCCACCGGGATGTGATACCGCGCCCATCCCCGAATGATCGGGTTGAGCGACAGGATCACGTTTTCCTGTTTGGCCGTGCGCAGTTCGTGAATCTGCTGCCTGAGTTTGTCGTAGTGCGCGAGACGATTCTTCTTCGATGGTTTGACCTGCAGGCCATTGCGGACCCACCTGACATTCCATCCCAAGAAGTCGAAGCCGTCTGATATGTGGGTGATCTTGGTTTTCGTTGGTGAGAGCCATAGACCGCGCTCAGCCAAGAATTCCTCGATTACGGGCTTGACCTGTGCTTCCAGCAACTCCTTCGAGCTACCGGTCACGACAAAGTCATCCGCATACCGGACCATGTGGACTTTGTGCTTGCGGCTCTTGAACCGTTCCGCGAGGAGCGATTCGAGCCCATCCAGGGTCATGTTCGCCAGGACAGGGCTGATGATGCCACCCTGGGGCGTTCCGGCTTCTGTGGGGGACAGACGACCCATTTCAACCACACCCGCCTTGAGCCAGCGCTGCAACACCTTCCGATCCGTTGGAATGTGCTGCAACAGCCAGTCGTGGCTGATGTTGTCAAAGCATCCCTTGATGTCCGCTTCGAGTACCCATTTCGACGAATGCCCCCGTGCTAATAAATTCTTGCACTGGACGATGGCATCTGCTGTGGATCTGAAGGGCCGAAAACCGTAGGAGTTCTCGTCCGCCGTGCTTTCCGCGATGGGGTCGAGTGCAAGCAGAAACAGCGCCTGCATAGCTCGGTCCTTCATCGTCGGAATGCCCAGCGGCCGCTTTTCCCCGTTGGCCTTTGGGATGTGGACCCGTCTGAGGGGTTTGGGCTTATAGCCCGTGGTGTGTAGCGATTGAACCGCCTTCCATTTGGAATCCGGAGCGGACCAGGTTTCCCCGTCCACGCCCGGCGTCCTACGGCCTTGGTTCTCAGTGACACGACGTACAGCCAGCGCTTTCGCGCTTGTCGTGCGAGTCAGCAACTTTTGCAGGCGTTTTGCGCCGCGCCAGTCACCTTCTCGTATCGCCTTCGCTATGCGAGTTTGTAGCCTCCTAACCGTCTGGTGGATACCGGCCCAATCGAGACTGGTCCAGTCCTGCCATACGTCGGAGGCAACATCGCGTGGGAGTACAGCTTGCGCGTCCATATCAACCTCCGGGTTGAATGGAGCGGGTGATGGGAACAGCACCCGTTCGCTAACTCGTTTATTACGAACGTCTTTTCCGATCCAAGCGTCACGGAATGGACTCGATTGTGGACTCAAGTCTTCGGCCTGGTCAACGCAGGCCGTTGCGGGTGATCCAAAGCGAGCCAAGCACATCCACCAACAGCCAGAGCATCGGATTTCATTCCGAAGTCTATCTGTCTACTGGCACACCACGCCACAGGTCGCAACGGACAGGCGAGCTGCGTCCTCAAAGGACCGGCTCATCATCGATCGGCGCGGCCTTGTCTTTCACCCGCTCGATGAACCGCATCATGGGCTCCGAGGGTTCGCCCTGGCGGCGCAGCAGGTAGGTAGAGAGCATCGGTGGGGTGCCGGCCAGGGGACGAATGGAGATGTCCGGGCGCTGTAGGGTCTGCACTTGCGAGGCGATGGCGAAGCCGATGCCGTAGCCGGCGCCGACCAGGGTCAGCATCACGCCGAGGCTGGTCACTTCATCGACCAGCTTGAGCGGCGTGCCCGCGTCCTGCAGCATCGCTTGAATCTGATGGCGGCAGCCCGATCCCGATTCGGGATGGCACAGAACCAGCGGGAACTTCAAGGCTTCGGCCAGCGGCACCTGCATGTGTGCCAGCAAGGGGTGGCGTGCGGGCACGATCACCGACAGTGGATCGGTCCACACCGGCTCAGCGACGAGGCCAGCATGCACCGCGTTTGACAACGCAAAGCCGATGTCCAGCAGATCGTTGTGCAGCATCTTGAGCTGCTGCGCGAACGGCAGCTCGAAGACGCGAATCTCCAGCTCGGGCTCATCCTCGCGGCTGCGTGCCAGCAAGGTGGCGATGTGGGGCTGCGCCAGGCTGTCGCAGATGGCGATGCGCAGATGGCCCTGGTAGCCCTGTGCAGCCGCCTTGGCGCTCTTGACTGCCTGCTCCACGGTAGCCTGCACGCGCCGGCATTCGCCGAGGAACACCTGGCCGGCCCAGGTCAGCCGCGTCAGGCGTGTGCTGCGGTCGAACAACTGTACGCCGAGCTGGCTTTCCAGGTCGCGCATCGCACGCGACACAGGCGATTGCTCGATGCCCAGACGCTCGGCTGCACGGGCCAGATGCAGTTCTTCCGCAACTGCGACAAAGTAACGTAGCAATCTGAAATCCAAGGCCGCCTCCTGTCTGTCTTCTTCTGGTTCGGCCTATCGGGCGCCAACACCTCCATCCGCATCCCGTCAGCACCTCCTTCGGTGGCATCGCGTCAAAACCTCATGCCCGCTCGGTGCGCCGGGCACGAGCGCGCAGGCGCACACGTGTGCTGGAGTCCGCGATCGGTGCAGCCGACGACGTCACGCCGGCGTCAGGGCGGGCGTGCCGATGCAGTTTCGTGGGGGGTGTCTTTCGGCTCACCCCGGTCGCTGCCAGGGTCGGTCACAAAGCTCAGTTTCAACACCCGGACTTCTGCGCAGCCGCCAACACCTGGGCGACGCGCTCGTAGGCCCACCAGGCGGTCGCCGCGGATGAGGTCCTCGGGCTGCGGTTGACGCGGCGCGGAGGCCTGCAGCCGCTGCGCGAGCTGCTCGTCGCCCATGCGTTCGTCGTTCCAGAACACGCTGCCGTGGGTGGGGACGGACAGGTTCGCCACGTCGGGCTTGATCGGCTTCACTCCACTCAGATTCAGATGCTAATGAGACTTATTATTGATTGTCCGTGGTTTTGTGTGATATGGCAACACCGATGGAATAACCCGGCCTTGCCTGGACACTCGCCGCCTCGCCGGCGACTGAAGGCCGGATGGCGGCAACTGGAAAGCCTCTGTGACCGGCATCGCCACCGGGAAGCACTCATGCTGTGGGATGCAAATAAAGTTTCATCCGTACAAATAAAGTATCATCCTTATAAATAAAGTTTCATCCTGAGCCTGCATCCGCTATGTTGAGGTCATCGACACAGGGGGCAGGCTTTCTCATGTCTGGAACATTCAAGGGGCTGACCCAAGCCCAGATCGATAGAAGGCTCAAGGACGGGCGTGGCCAAGGCCAGGGATCGGACTACAAGCCGTTCATCTACACCAGGGACGTATCCTCGCTGGGGCGCTCCCACCGTCTGCCTGGCAGCAAGACCCGGCGTTTACACCATCTTCTATCCGATCTTGAACTGGCCATCTTCCTGACCTTGGATCGGTCTCCCCATGTCACCGATATCCGTGAACAGTTCCCGATGCGGGTCGAAGATACGGTGCGCATCGCAGAGGAGCTTGGCCTGCCCCACGGGCGTTACAAGGGTACTCCGCAGGTACTGACCAGCGACTTCCTGGTGGATTTCGAAGATCCTCAGCGCCCGAGCATCGCGATTCAGGCCAAGTACAGTGCCGACCTGCAGAAGCCAGAAGTCATCGAGAGGCTTGAGCTTGAAAGGCGCTACTGGCAGGAAAAAGGTATTCCCTGGGTCATCGTCACGGAACGTGAGGTATCCAGGGAGGCATTTGCCAATATCCAATGGCTCTATCCTGCCCATGCTGAAGACGACATCGCTCAGGACGATCTCGCCCATTACCAGCAGCTGTTTATGCTCGAGTTTCAGCGTCACCCAGACCAGAAGCTGACCGCTATTGCCCAAGGACTGGATACCTCCGGCCAGCTGGAGGCCGGTCAGGCGCTCTATTGGCTACGCTGTTGACGCTCGCCGTGAACTGACCCGGTCTGCTCGTTCAATACTGACCCACCCCTGAAGGCTACCCGAGGGTGCCCTGGTCTGTGGATATCTCTGCGGTTTTGGGGTCTGGGTTCGATCCTTTCCTGCGTTGAGTCGTTGACCGGGTTCTAGCCGCGGCCGTGGTCGTGCTGCTGTGCTTGAAGCGCCAGGAGTCGTTGCCGCTCTCGACGATGTGGCAGTGGTGCGTCAGCCGGTCCAGCAGCGCCGTGGTCATCTTGGCGTCCCCGAACACGCTCGCCCACTCGCCGAAGCTCAGGTTGGTCGTGATGACCACGCTGGTGTGCTCGTAGAGCTTGCTCAGCAGGTGGAACAGCAAGGCACCTCCAGCCTGGCTGAACGGCAGGTAGCCCAGCTCGTCGAGGACGAGCATGTCCACGTACATCAGCCGGTGCGCGATCTGCCCAGCCCGGCCCGCGGCCTTCTCGGCCTCCAGCGCGTTGACCAGCTCCACCGTCGAGTGGAAGCGCACCCGCTTGCCATGCCGCTGGATCGCCTCGATGCCGAGTGCCGTCGCCAGGTGCGTCTTGCCCGTGCCCGGCCCGCCGATGAGCACCACGTTGTGCGCCGCCTCGGTGAAGGCGGTGGTGTGCAGCTTGCGCACCAGCGCCTCGTCGACCGCGCTGGCGCCGAAGTCGAAGCCCGCCAGGTCGCGATGCGCCGGGAACCGGGCTGCGCTCATCTGGTACGCGATCGAGCGCACGTTGCGCTCGGCTCCCTCGGCATCGAGCAACTGCTCGACGAGCTGCTCCGGCTCCAGCGCCGCATGCCGGCAGCGCGCCACCAGCTCCGGCCAGTTCGAGGCCATGCCGTGCAGCTTGAGCGCCTTCAGGCGCGTGACGATCTCGGTGCTCATGGCTGGGCCTCCTGGGGGCTTCTGGGTGTGTCGCGCAGCGCGTCGTAGCGCTGCACGTCGGCGCGGGGCTCTTCCCGCAAGATCGGTGTGGGCTGCGTCAGCTCGCGCAGCGCAGGGGCGCCGTCCTTCAGCCGCGCCAGCACGTTGAGCACATGCTCGGCGCTGGGCCGCCCGGTCTCCAGCGCGATCTCCGCGGCCACCAGCACGGCCTCCAGCCCGTGCACCGGCACGGCGGCCAGTACCTGCGCCATCACCCGGTCGCCTCCCGCATGGCGCAGCAGGTGCCGCTGCAGCGTCTGCAGGACCTCGGGCATGGCCTTGAAGGGCGCCCCGTTGCGCAGCGCCCCCGGCTTGGTCTGCACCAGCGGGATGTAGTGCTGCCAGTCGTAGAAGGTGAGGTAGCGCTCGAAGCTCCTGGCATGCCGGGCCACCTCGACGCTGTCGGCCACCAGCACCAGGGTGTTGGGGTACACGCGCAGGCTCAGCACCTCGTTCACGTGGCGGGTCGGCACGCTGTAGCGGTTGCGCTGGAAGTGCACCAGCGCCGTCGCCGACACGCGCACGGTCTGCTCCACGTAGCCGTCGAAGGGCCGGGGGCACGGCATCAACCGGGTCTGCTCGTCCTGCAGCACTTCGGCCACGGTCAGCGCTGGCCACTCGGGGTGGGCGGTCTCGGCCCAGCAGGCGCGGCAGCGCTCGCCCAGCCAGGCGTTCAGGGCGGCCAGGTCGCTCCAGCGGCGTTCGCTCGCTTCCCGCCACACCTGCCGGCGCCGGTCCTGCACGTTCTTCTCGACGATGCCCTTCTCCCAACCCGAGGCCGGGTTGCAGAACTCGGGCTCGAACAGGTAGTGCGAGCACATGGCCTGGAAGCGGGCGTTGACCGAGCGCAGCTTGCCCACACCCACCCGGTCCACGGCGGTCTTCATGTTGTCGTACAGGCCGCGCCTGGGGATGCCTCCCAGCGCCTCGAAGGCGCGCGCGTGGGCGTCGAACAGCATCTCGTGGCTCTGGCCCGGGTAAGCCGTCAGCCAGAAGGCCCTGGAACTGGCCAGCTTGGTGTGGGCGACCTCGAGCCGGCGGCGCAGGCCGCCGACGAAGACGTACTCGCAGCTCCAGTCGAATTGGAAGGCATCCCCCAGCTCGAAGCTCATCGGTACGAAGGCTGCCCGGCGTGGGGCGTCGTCCTGCTCGGCGCGCCAGGCACGAATCCACCGGGTGACGCGGGCGTAGCTGCCCGCGTAGCCGAGCGCGCGGATCTGCTCGTAGAGCATCTTGACCGTGCGGCGCTCGCGCACCGGCCGGTGGCCATCGGCCTTGAGCGCCGAGGTCAGGTGCTCGGCCCACGCATCGACCGCGCTTGCAGCCTCGCGCCTGGGGTACTTCGGTTCGGTCACGCCCTCCTGGCGCAACGTAAGCGTCCGGCGAAGGCCTATTGCCCGTGAGGCTGTTTGCTGATCGGTATCAGCGCGTTGCTTCGGGATGATTCCAGGGCAGCAGTCCGTCGAGACGGTTGGCGGGATGGTCGGCGATGCGGCCGATGACGTCGCGCAGGTAGGCCTCGGGATTGAGGCCGTTGAGCTTGGCGGTACCAATCAGGCTGTAGATTGCGGCAGCGCGTTCGCCGCCGGCGTCGGAGCCGCAGAAGAGGTAGTTCTTCCTGCCGAGGGCGACGACGCGCAGCGCGCGCTCGGCTGCGTTGTTGTCGATCTCCAGATTCCCGTCGTCGCAATAGCGCGTCAGCGCCGGCCAGCGCGAGGTGGCGTAGCGGATGGCGACGGCGAGTTCGGACTTGGCCGACAGCGTCGTCAGCGTGGCGGTCAGCCAATCTTTCAGTTCGGTGAGCAGGGGCCCAGCGCGGGATTGTCGGTGCTGCTGGCGCACATCCGGTGGCTGGCCTCGGATGTCCTTCTCGATGCCGTAGAGCGCCGCGATCCGGTCGAGTGCGGCTTTGGCAATCGGCGATTGATTGGCCTGATGGATGTCGAAGAATTTCCGCCGGACATGCGCCCAGCAGGCCGCTTCGCGGATCCGTCCCGCTTCGTAGAGGTGGTGGAAGCCGGCATAGCCGTCGGCCTGCAGGGTGCCGGTGAAGGATTTCAGGTGCTGCCGCGGATGCTCACCCTTTCGATCCGGGGTGTACTGGAAGAATACGGCCGGCGGGGCTTTGCTCCCCGCCGGGCGATCATCCCGGACATAGGTCCACAGGCGCCCGGTCTTGGTCTGGCCTTTTCCCGGTGACAGCACCGGGACCGGCGTGTCGTCGGCATGCAGCTTGGTAGCACTCATGACGTAAGCGCCCAGTCGCTCGATGAGCGGGGCGAGCAGCGCGGCACTGCCGCCGACCCAGTCGGCGAGTGTCGAGCGCTCGATCTCGATGCCATCGCGGGCATAGATCTCGGATTGCCGGTGCAGCGGCAGCGAGTCGCAGTACTTGGATACCAGCACATGGGCCAGCAGACCCGGTGCGGCCAGTCCCCGCGGAATCGGCCGCGACGGGGCTTCGGCCTGCACGATCCGCTGGCAGGCATCGCAGGCGCACTTGGGCCGGACATGCCGGATCACCTTCCAATGCGCCGGCACGTAGTCGAGCATTTCGGAGATGTCCTCGCCGATCGCCCGCAGCGTGCCGCCACAGCTCGGGCAGACGGTGGCCGGGACATGAACAACGGATTCCCGGGGCAGGTGTGCCGGCAATGGCCGGCGGACCGGGACTGCTTTCTCGGCAGCCGCATCGGCCGGGGCGCGCGGCGGTACCGTGCTCGGCGTCTGCAGCTCCTCGATCAGCAATTCGAGCTGCTCGATCTCCCGATCAAGCTTCTCGGACTTCGCGCCAAACTGCATCCGCTTGAGCCGGGCCAACTGCAGCAGGAGCTTCTCGATCTGGGCGTCGCGGTAGACCAGTGTCGAGCGCAGCCGATGATTCTCCAGACGGCTTTCCGCCAGCAGCGCACGAAGGCTTTCGACATCATCCGGCAGGTCAGAAGGCGCACTTTCGAGCATGTCCGGATGACGCAAGAAACATGCAAAATCCGAATGAAATCAGGCGGCTTTCAGCGGTTTCGTGGTCCACTCCGGATGCCGCCAGTCGATCCCCTCCAAGAGCATCGACAACTGGGCGGCCGTCAGATGGATCCGGCCAGATTCCGCCCTCGGCCAGACAAATCGGCCCCGCTCCAGACGCTTGGCCAGCAGGCACAGACCGTCGCCATCCCACCATAAGAGCTTGATCATGTCGCCGCGCCGGCCCCGGAATACGAACACATGGCCGGAGAACGGATCGTCGCGCAGCGCCTCCTGCACGATCGCCGACAGGCCATCAAAGCCCTTCCGAAGATCCGTGATCCCGGCTGCGAGCCACACCCGCGTGCCGGCCGGCAGCCCGATCATCGTCGCGCCAGTAGGCAGTCCAGCACCGTGCCCAGCGACTGCGCATCCACCGCACCGCGAACGTGCACCGTGACGCCCGCCATGGTGATCTCGATCGACGGCAACGACGGCGGCGGCGTCACCTGCGCGATGGGCGATGGCACAGCTTCCGGCTCAACCGTCACCACCGGCAGCAGCCGCGGTGACCCCGCCTGTCGCGCCGGCCGGATGCTGACACCCTGATAGCGCCGGATCCACTTGCGCAGCAGATTCGAATTCACCCCATGGTCCAGCGCCAGACGCGACACCGACACACCAGGCGCAAGCGCCCGCTCCACCAGCGCACGCTTGCCCGACTCGCTGTACACCCGCCGGCCGTCCGCATCCGACGACGAAACCAGCCCCGCGACCAGTACTCCTTCCGCTCCCTTCATCGGTGTCCACTCCCTCAGCCAGTGGACACCATCTTTCTGACCTTCAGGCTCAAACGATAGCGGCCTTCACCGGACGCTTACTGCGCAACCACTGCCGCACGGTGTTCCTCGACAGCCCCGTGCGCCGGCTCACCTCGCGGATGGACAGACCATCGCGCAGGTGCATCCGTCTGATCTTGGCCAACATCGCCACGCTCATCACTCCTGGCTCTCCCCGCTCGTTCATCGAGCAGGGCAGTGTGTTTGCGTGGGTCAGTTTTGCGCGAGCAGCAGCCCCGTAGGTGGGTCAGTTTTCAACGAGCGTCAACACCGCGTGCCCCGCATCGTCCTTCTCGACAACCAGAAGGTGAAGCTCACGGAGGAGCTGGAGACCGAGAGCACCGTCAGGCTGTTCCCCAGCATCGCCAAGCTGTTGGGGGAATCCCCCGTCACCTTCGAAGAACTGCTGCGCCATGACGAAGTAATCGATCAACTGCTTGGTCTGGGATGCGCCAAGCTGGATGAGCTTCGTCAGATCAAGCCGGATGCGGCTGGTCTAGTGGTCGCCACCGATATCGAGCACGCCCTGCAGATTGCTCAGGCTCTGGAAGCTAGAGGAGAAGGTTGCCGCGTAGTGACCAACCGGACTCCGGATGCTCAACAGGTGATCAATGCATTCAGGCACAGCGATTGCCGCTGGATCATCGCAGTAGGGATGATCAGCGAGGGTACGGATATCCCCCGCCTGCAGGTGTGCTGCTACCTCAGCCGCATCCGTACTGAGCTGCACTACCGGCAAGTCCTGGGGCGCGTGCTGCGGCGGATGGGCGAGTCCGATGATCAGGCTTGGCTGTTCATGCTGGCGGAGCCAACATTGCGGCGCTTTGCGGAGCGCATTGCGGATGATCTGCCGGATGACCTGGCAGTGCTGAGCCGGGTGAAGATGCCCGCTGCCTCTTCTGGTTCGATGGCTGGTGGGATGGGGGCTACCTGCGATATCGATGGCTGCGGTGGAGGCGAGGCCGGGCAAAGTCTTGGTGCAGGTTTGGCGGGTGCCTACTCGCTGGGGGATTTTGCTGCTGAGCCGAGCTATCAGGTCAGTTTTTCTCAGCACTATCGGCAGTTGTTGTTGGCTTGCCTCTGATGGTCGGTAAGCAGTTAGCCCCAACTAGGGTGAGGCTGCCCGAAGTCTGACCGAGCCAACACAGGCCAGTCACCAGCCTTTCACCAATTCCGCGCCGAGCGGCCCAATGCGCTCTCGGGGCGTTCAGCTATTCGCGAAAGGCATCTCTTGGCCGATAGCTGGTCCGCTTTCGGCCAATAGCCGACAATGACGACACTGGAAATCCCCGCCTGTGAGCGTCGGCTCAGGGCGGGACAGCGTCATCCAGCTACCTGCGCCACTGACTCAGCCTTGTCCAGCCGGCCGCGCCGCACGAACAGACTGACCAGCCGTTGACGGATCGCCACCTGGAGTTCCGCCAGTTGTTCCGGCGTGATGCGAATTTCACCCGCTCGACGAGCGCAACACCGGCGCCGCCTACGCCAAGAACCGGCGAATCGAACTCAAACTCACGAACCGCTGAGCGCCGCGTCACCGCGCTGCTGCGCCAGCCAGTCGCGCGGGGCGCAGCCCATGCGCACGCGGAAGGCGCGCGCCAGAGCGTTCGGGCTGCCGTAGCCGACGCGGTCGGCCACCACCGCCACCGGCCGCCCCTGCTTGAGCAGGGTGCAACTGACGTTCATCCGCCAGTCGGCCAGATAGTCGCCCGGCGTGACGCCCACCGCGTCCTTGAACGCGGCGGCGAAGCGCGCGCGTGACATGCCCGCCTTCGCCGCCAGCGCCTCGAGCGACCACGCGGTCTGCGGCGCATCGTGCATGGCGGTTATGGCGCGCGCGAGTTTCGGGTCGGCCAGGCCCGCCAGCAGTCCGGTGGCGCCAAGCCGCCCATCCATCAGATAACGCAGCAACTGGATCAGTAGCAACTCGCACAAGCGGTCGATGGCGGCCTGCCGACCGCACTGGTCGCGCTCGGCTTCGGCAAACAGCAACTCTAGCGTCGGCCCGAGGCCGGGCAAGTCCGCCAACGGAATCAGCAGCATCGACGGCAAGGCCATGGCCAACGGATTGCCCGTCGAAGCGCCCAGGTCGACCTCCGCACACAACAGCTCAGCGGTATCGCCGGGGGCGGCGACAAAACGATGCGACGCCACGCGCGGATAAAACAGCAGGCTCGGCTCGGTAACCAGCAGATCTTCATGCACGGGCGAACGCGCCGTAATCGGGCCGCGCCGCACCAGATGGATATAGCCATGCGGCGCCGCGTAATGATGCTGCCCACAGAAGGCGCCGCTGTGAAAAACGCGCGCCGAAAGCGAGTAGTGCCGGAGCAAGCCGGCCAGTCGATCCGCCATTCCACTCTCCATATAAGACGATAGGTTACGTATTTGATACTTTACGTGCCATATCGTACCAAACAAAGGGCGATCATGCCCACGTGCTCTTGCACCTCACCCACTACGGAGATAGACATGACCCAAATCGCCCCCCTGACCATCGACACCGCTGACGCCGCTACCGCTGCCACACTCAAGGCCGTCAAAGCCAAGCTTGGCATGGTGCCGAACCTGTTCGCCACGCTGGCCCACGCGCCGGCGGCGCTCAATGGCTACCTCGGCTTGTCCGAAACGCTGGGCACCGGCCGCCTGAATGCCTCCCAGCGCGAGATCGTTGCGCTCGCTGCCGGTCAAGCCAATCGCTGCCAGTATTGCCTGAGCGCACACACCCTGATCGGCAAAGGTGCCGGACTGTCGGCAGAGGCCATCGCCGCGGCCCGCACCGGCCAGGCGGCCAACGCACTTGACGATGCAATCGCCGGCTTTGCCCGCGCGCTGGTCGAGCAACGCGGCGTGGTGTCGGCCGACGCCATGGCCAACTACCGCCGCGCGGGGCTCGACGACGGCCTGATACTGGAAGTGATCGCCAACGTCGCGCTGAACACGCTCACCAACTACACCAACCACATCGCCGACACCACGGTGGATTTCCCCGTGGTCGCCGTCTGATCTCCATAGGCATATAAGGAGAACACGATGAAAATCGCACTCACCGGCGCTCTGCTCGCCAGCGCCCTCGTCCTGCCACTGGCCGTCACGGCCGGCGACTTTTCGCCCTATGTGGACAGCCAGGGCGGCATCAGCCGCCCCACAGACTTCCGCACAAACTTCGTCCACCTGGGCTCATATGCGGTGTTGGACGAAAAATCCGCCTCTCGCGGCTTGCACGATGTGTACACCGAAAAGGCCTCGGCCGAGCACTACCGCAAGACCGGCAAGTTCTTGGACGGCGCCACGCTGGTGAAAGAGATCCGCAAGCTCGAAACCAGCGCCATGACCACTGGCAACCCTGTGGTCTGGGGTTCCGATGCGGCCGTGTGGTTCGTGATGGTCAAGGACGCCAAAGGCCGTTTCGCCAGCAACCCCTTGTGGGGCGACGGCTGGGGCTGGGCGCTGTTCAAGGCCGACGCCCCCGCCAAGAATGTCGCCGTCAGCTACGAAGCCGACTGCATGGGCTGCCATGTGCCGGCGGCCAAGACCGACCGCGTATTCATCCAGGGCTATCCGACACTGACCCAGCACTGACTTGCTGCCGGGTTACGCTTCGCGCAGGATGGCACCTCCGTCCTGCGCGAGCCACCCTTTCCGGAAGCGCGCCATGCCGACACTCGACGCCTTTCTGACCGACGTCCGCGCCTGCACGCGCTGCGCACCGCATCTGCCACACGGCGTGCAGCCGGTCTTCCAGTTTCACCCGAGTGCGCCCATCCTCATCGCCGGCCAAGCACCGGGGGCCCGGGTCCATGCCTCAGGCGTGCCCTTCGACGACGCCAGCGGCGCGCGTCTGCGCGCCTGGCTGGGCGTGGACCGCGACACCTTCTACGACCCTACCCGCATCGCCATTCTGCCCATGGGCTTCTGTTATCCGGGCACCGGCAAAAGCGGTGACCTGCCGCTACGCCCGGAGTGCGCCCCCCGCCTGGCGCGAAGCCTTCATGCAGCGTTTCGAGCGCCTGTCGCTGGTCATCGTGCTGGGCAGCTACGCCATGGACTACCACCTCGGTACTGGCAAGACGCCGCTCACCCGGGTGGTCGAAGCCTGGCGCGAGCACTGGCCGCAAGCGTTCCCCCTGCCTCACCCTAGCCCGCGCAACAATCGCTGGCTGGTGCGCAACCCCTGGTTCCAACAAGACGTGCTGCCCGCGCTGCAAGCACGCGTCCAGGCAGTCCTCACCGCCAACCCCAAGGAAACCCCATGACCGACGACACCGCCGCCATTACCGAGCTGCTGCACAAGTACTACGACACCCTGGCCTGGGCGAACGGAGACAGGCACCGGCTTTGGAGCGATGAACGACGGCTTCAGGTGCGGTAGCTGACGCCTGGGACCTCAATCACCGTATGACCGGGTCGAAAGCGGTCCTTTCTCTGACAACATCGCCCTAGCCCGCACTCAACCCCCACAACACATCCAGCACATGTTGCGTAGGCCGCTCGACGTCCCCACCACGGTGGGCAATACCAAGTTGACGCCACAATAAGGGCTGTAATGGCCGCATGACGATCCTGGTATCGGGCAATGGCGTGGAGGCTTCATGCGGCAACAACGTCGCACCATAACCGGCCGCCACTAGGCTTTTGATCGCATCGTTGTAGTTCAGTTGAATACGCGGCGTGGGCTGCCGTCCATCACTGGCGAACCACTCCGAGGTCAAGCGCGAAAGCCGAGTAGTTTTGTCATTCAGAATTAATGGCTGGGCGGCCAGCCAACCGGGGGTCACAACATCCGGGCATTCCCAGCGAGCCGGCAAGAAGGCCATGACCGGGTCCCGCCGCCATGGCTCGATCCGCAATTCCTTCACCGGGGTCTGTGGCAGCGCGACCAGACCGATCTCCAAAGAGCCCTCGGCAAGCTTCTTCAAAGTTTCCTGCGACGTGAGCACCGCGACCTGCACATCGATAGCGGGATGGCGTTGGCCCAACGTCTCCAAAGCTTGCGGCATCAACTGTGCGATGGCCCCTGTGGAGGCACCCAGCCGCACACGCCCGGCCAAGCCCTGCACCTGACGCTCCACGTCCTCAAGCGCCTGCTCCGCATCCGCCAACAGGCGCCGCGCGCGCTCCACCAGCGTTTCTCCAATCGCCGAAGGCTGAATGCGCCCACGTGTGCGCGACAACAGCTTTCCGCCAACCCGCGACTCCAGGTCGGCAATATGCAAACTGACCGTGGGTGGCGCGAGGTGCAGCACACGGGCCGCCTCGGCAAACGAACCCAGGTCGGCAATGGCCACCAACGTGCGCAGACGGTCCAGGCTGATTTCGCGCATGAGTCACTCCTTGTTCAGAAAAGCTGAATTTCATCGTTTAGAAATTCAACTTTTCCTATCTTAGCCCCTCACTGAAGATTGGAACTCCTGATTTCCTATGTCCGAGAGCATTCCATGGCAAGTCCTCTTATATTCATCGACGGCGACCAAGGCACCACCGGGTTGCAAATCCATCAACGTCTACGCGACCGGACCGATCTGCGGCTTATCACGCTCAGCCCCGAACATCGCAAGGATCCGCAACGTCGCGCCGAAATCATCAACGCCTGCGACATCGCGATTCTCTGCTTGCCCGACCAAGCCGCACGCGACGCTGTAGCGAGCATCGAAAACCCCGCCGTTCGGGTGATCGATGCGAGTTCGGCGCACCGCACCCATCCAGACTGGACCTATGGTTTCGCGGAGATGAACTCGCAGCAGGCCCAACGCATCGCCACGGCACGGCGGGTCAGCAATCCCGGTTGCTATCCCACGGGGGCGATAGGGCTGCTGCGCCCATTGCTGGAGGCCGGGTTGCTGCCCAGGGACTATCCGACGAACATTCATGCTGTGTCGGGCTATTCCGGAAAAGGGCGCGTTGGCGTGCAAGAGCATGAGGGAGAGGGCGCATCACAGGCGCCCGCGTTTCAGGTTTATGGTCTGGGGCTGGCACACAAACATATTCCGGAGATTCAGCAGCAAAGCGGTCTGATGGAGCGGCCGATGTTTGTGCCGGCTTATGGGGCTTTTCGGCAGGGGATCGTGCTGACCATACCGTTGCAACTTCGCTTGTTGGCGCCGGGCGTGGATGCGGTGCGGTTGCATGCGTGTCTTATGCAGCACTACGTCGATGCGGACCATGTACAGGTGATGTCGATGCAGGAGGCCAAAGGGTTGACGTGCCTTGATCCTCAGGCGCTTAACGGGACTGATAGTTTGCGATTGGTGGTGTGTGAAAATGATGAGACGGGGCAGGTTTTGTTGGCTGCGGTGTTTGACAATCTTGGGAAGGGAGCCGCTGGAGCGGCGGTGCAGAATCTGGATTTGATGGTTGCAGGAACATGACTCCGACTACCCACTGGCTCTAGAGTCTATGGCTCGAATTTTCGAGCGGTTGTTTCCTCTCTGTTTATGGCCTGGCATCGACGGCATTAAACGAGTCGAAAACAGAATCTACGCGTGTCAGCAGTTTGCAATCCAGTCAGGCTTTGAAGTTAAACGGTCGTCCACGACAGGCAGCAATCGGCCAAAAGCAGACAGTCTGCCCCATGAAATAAATCCATCTCTTTCTGGAGTTGCAGTCACGCGGGATATCAGGAAAAACAGTGAGACAAGCGGAGCAATTAGTACGCTTCAGCCTTACAGCAGCTGCACGCCAAAGCGTCGCATCACCACTGCGAACAGAGCAAAGCAGAGCCCCGTAGCGACTACATAGCCTGCCAATGCCAACCAGAAGCCCAATCGCGATAAAAGGAGCGGAAATACCAACAGTGCCGGCAGGGTAGGAATTACATACCAGAAGGTGTACCAGGCATGATTGGCGATTTTCAGTTCTGGCTGTTGCTCGACATACAACCAGATCAGAGTCAGGACAGTGACCATCGGTAGGGCCGCGATCAGCCCACCGATGCGGTCACTGTATTTGGCGGCTTCAGACACCAGGATCACGACCAGAGCCGTGATCAGGTACTTGGTAAAAATCCAGGTCATGTCAGGCTCCGCAGGGCTGGCGGCAGTCGCTCAAAGGTATTTGGTGATCAGCTTGAAGTCGTCCAGCGCGGTGTTCTCGCCACGCTCGCTGGCCGCAGTTACGGCATGTTCAAGGCAGTGATCGATATGATCCTGAATCAGGGTGCGCTTGGCCTGGCAGACTGCTTTCTCCACCGCATGCAATTGCTGGGCTAGGTCAACACAAGGACGACCGTCCTCCATCATGCCGACGATGCTGCGCAGATGGCCTTCAGCCCGCTTCAACCTTTTGATGATATCGCTATGACTTTGGTGCTGATGGGCGTGTGCCTGCTCGCTCATGCCTTGAGTCTCGTGCGTCGATGAATTACCCTCGCATGCTATCCCCCTGGGGGGGATATGGCAAACCTGCAGCCCTGTCAAAAAATTCACTATTCAAGCCTCAACCGAGCCAGTGCATGCTCAGTAAACCCATCAGTGCCAAGGTTATTTTTGCCCTTGCTCTTGCCATTCTGATGGCCTGGGCCGGGCATACCTCTGCGCTATTTATTGGGGCTTCTCAGTCCGTCTTGGCCGACAATGAGCATGCGCATTTCCATGCGCACGGCGACGGCGCCTTTGCCTGCGCCGCTTGTTCCGATCATTTCCATTCCCCGCTTACTGCAGACCATGTGCATGAAACGCCGCACCTGAGCAGCCTGCTCAGCCTTGATGCCGTGTCAGAAGGCCGCTTGCCGATTGAAGCTCCGCACTATTTCTTTCCTACGGGCCCGCTCTTTCTGATTGAGCGGCCCCCACGGGCCAGCTTCATTCTCTGATACAGGCCGCTGTGCGGCTCAAGCTCCCTTTAATTTAGGACTTAACCATGCATTCGCTATCTATGAGCGCAATGGGCGCATCTGTTGTGCGTCCGACGCGCTCGTTACTCCTGCTGCTGTTCGCGGCATTACTGTTTCTCGGTATGCCTGAGGCACTGGCCCATGCTGTTGCCGAGGGCGACAAGGGCTTTATCCAGGAAAGCTCCGGGGTGATGCTGCTGCCGTTCATCTATATGGGCGCCAAGCACATGATCACCGGCTACGATCACCTGCTGTTTCTCTTTGGGGTGATCTTCTTTCTCTATCGCCTGAAAGACGTGGGCCTCTACGTCACCCTGTTTGCGGTGGGCCATACCGTGACGCTGTTGTTCGGGGTCCTGGCGGAAGTCAGCATCAGCGCCTATGTGATCGACGCCATTATCGGTTTCTCGGTGGTGTACAAAGCGCTGGATAACCTGGGCGCATTTCAGCGCTGGTTTGGTTATCAGCCCAATACCAAAGGCGCCACGCTGATTTTCGGTCTGCTGCATGGCTTTGGCCTGGCGACCAAGATTCAGGAATACGAAATATCGACCGACGGCCTGATTCCCAATCTGATTGCCTTTAACGTCGGCGTTGAAATCGGCCAGCTCCTGGCCTTGAGCGCCATTCTGATTGTCATGGGCTACTGGCGGCGTACCGCCAGCTTCTGGCGCCATGCCTACACCGCCAACGTTGCCATGATGAGCGCCGGTTTCCTCTTGATGGGTTACCAGCTCACCGGCCTGATCGTCTCTCAGTAAGGAATTTTCAATATGTTCAATAGCCAACTTCCAACCCAGAGCGAGTTGCCGACCAGCCGCCAGCTGCTGCGCTCAACCGTACTGGCGCTGATCGCCGCCGCCGTGCTGCTGGTGACTGTGGTTATGCCGGCGGAATACGCCATCGATCCGACTGGAGCCGGCCGACTGCTGGGCTTGACCCAGATGGCCGAAGTCAAACTGCAGTTGGCCGAAGAGGCCGCTGCGGATGCCGCAACATCTGTCGCTGCCGTTGCGCCTGTTACGCCTGCTGCAGTGGAGATTGCAGCTGAGACTGTTGTGGTTAGCGAGCCAGCAGCGGCCGAGGTGGTGGAGCCTGAAAAGCAGGGACAGAAGCATGAAATGAGCTTTTCCCTAGCTCCCGGCCAGGGCGCCGAGATCAAAGTGGAGATGCTCAAGGGCACCAAGGTCAACTACTTCTGGACGGCTAATGGCGGCGTGGTGAATTACGACACCCATGGCGACCCCTACAATGCACCGCGTGAGTTCTACCATGGCTATGGCAAGGGACGCGCCACACCCGAAGATAAGGGTGTGCTGGAGGCAGCCTTTGACGGTAATCACGGTTGGTTCTGGCGCAATCGCACCAACAAACCTGTGACCGTTACGCTGCGCACCGAGGGCGATTACATCGCTATCAAACGAGTAATCTGAGTCATGCGAAGCGGGGCTGGGTTAGGACTTAACCCAGTCCCACATGAAGAATTCTTTTCCGTATCAAAAGGCAGCTTCTGGCCCGATTTGTGCCGGTCGTCAACGACCGCTTCGGATCACTCTCAACCGGATCGCGGGCCAGCTGATTTGCTAAAAACCCGCGCCAAACTCAACGAAGGATTTCGCATGATCCGTTTTTTTTGGCGATCACGCTCGGCCTGATGGTTGGCTGCTCGTCGAGTTCAAGTGCGATCTGATCAGTGAGCGGTAGCGCAAGTGGATCGCCTCAGCCAAGCAGCGTTGTTGCCGGCGGCCGGAAGAAAGCCTTGAACTAGTAGCGGAAAGGATGAAACTTTATTTTTACGATTCTCAGCATTTTCCAAGGTTGAGCGAAAATTAGGATGATACTTTAATGATTCCGGCCTCCATCCCCACAAAACGCTTGCAGATGGCAGAATTGAAATAAGTCATTGTTTTAAATGGATTTTTGCAGGAATTGCTACGTTGCAGGGTCCTGTAGTTAGGATGACACTTTATTTTCCTCCCACACATGCGGTTCCCTACGGCCAGAGGAATGGACTCCACTTTCTGGGGGGAAATACATGAACTTGCGCCATCTTCGCTGTTTCATCGCCGTGGCCGAGGAGTTGCACTTTGGCCGGGCGGCACGGCGCCTGCATGTGGAGCAGTCGCCCCTGTCGCGCACGATCCGCCAACTGGAGGCGGACCTGGGCGTGACGCTGCTGGAGCGCACGCCGCGCACCGTGCGCCTGACCCCGGCCGGGCAGGTGTTCCTGGAGGAGGCCCGGCGCGTGCTGCTGGCCTTTGAGCAAGCCCAGACCAAGGCGCGGGCGGTGGCGGCGGGACACCGGGGCACCCTGCGCATCGCCTTGGCCGGCGGCGTCGGGCGGACCCGGCTGTCGGCGTTGCTCGCGCTGTGCCGGGAGGAGGCGCCGGAAGTGGGCATCCGGTTGTTCGAGGCGCCGCTGTCGCAGGTGGTGGGCGGGCTGAGCAACGACCTCTACGACGCGGCCTTTGCGATGGCCGGCGAGATGGAGGCCGGGGTGGTCGCCAGGCCGGTGTGGCAAGACCCGTTGGTGGTGGCCATACCCGCGCGGCACCCCTTGCTGGCGCACAAGCGGGTACCGCTGGAAGAGGTGGTGGGCTACCCGCTGGTGCTGTGCCACCCGCAGGTTTGTCAGGAGTGCAGCCGGCAATGCGAGCGCCTTCTGCGCTTGGTGGAGACACCGCCGGTCGTGGCCGAGTACGTGACAACCCACTCGCTGATGCTGGCCCTGGTGGCGGCCGGCTATGGCGTGGGGTTTTCCACCGCGGCGCACGTGGTGGCATGCCGGCAGGCGGACGTGATCGTCCGGCCGCTGGATGAAGACTCGGCGGCGTTGACGACCTACCTGCTACATCCCGAGGGCGCGATGTCAGAGCCGCTGCGCCACTTCATCGACCGTGCGCAGCGTGTCGGCCATATGCCGTTGGATACGCAACGGCTCGCATGAGGCTGCCTCAGGCGGGTTGACCGATTCCATTTTGGTCAAAGCGCCAGACCTGTTTTGCCACAGCGGGATTCCATTGGCGGTGCACGGGCGCGCTGCACTCAGGCGTTGCTCGCGCTTGCCGTTGGCATCCTGCGAGCAACTTCGCATGCCCATCGTGGCGCGTCACAGCGAAGACGCGCGGCGCAACAGTGCTTGCCGTATGCGCATCGGCTCTGGCGTGTTGAGCTGATCGCGCTTTACTGGGCCTCTTTCCCTGCAAAGACTTTGGCCTGGTTATCCGGGTCAAGCATGGTGCCCGCGAATGACGCTGGTGACAGCGTGTTTCGCGGCTTGCGAATTGTGAGTGATGGCGCCATGCGCAGCAAGGCGCGCATCTCGCAACGAAACCGGCGGCATCAACGATGCCACGGTCTTCGCCGCTTCGCCACCTGCTCGTTTCGCCCGGAGATTCCTGGACAGCCACGCACGCCGCCTGTACGGCGGGTGCGCGTGCTTGGACTCGGTGCGATGACGAATGGAGGCGCGCGATATGCCGAAGTCGAGCAGCCTGGCCGATGGCGCCAAGACCTACTACCGCCCGATCGAGGCGGCAATCCGCTGGAGCGGATTGCTGCGCTTCGAGCGGCGCATCCTGGCGACCTTGGGACAGCGGCCTCTGCCGGAGGCAACGGAGTTTCCGCGCTGGCCGATGCTGCGGTTGAACGCCGAAAGAATCTTCGATGCGCTGGCTCACGGCGAGATGCCGTATGGCAAGGAGGGCTTGGGGCGGGACACGCAAGGCCTGGCGATGGACGACTCGTCGCTGACGGTGCGGCACGTCGATCTGAAAGCCTGGATGGCGCACTACTACCCCGGCGAGAAACCGGCGTTTCTGTTCGATGAGATCGAGCGTGCGCTTCACCCGGCGATCAGCCTGGACACAGTGGGCGCATTGCTGGTCGAGCGGGAAGCGATCAAGGCGCGGCTGGCGGAACACTTGGGCGTGCACGAGACGCTGCGCGCCGAGCATGAGGCGCTGCTCAGAACGCACGCCGCCTGCGCGGCCGACGCGGAGCGTGCGAACACGCCGGGGCCGCGCAGCGAATCGACCTACCTGAACATCGTTGGCGGGTTACTGACGCTGCTGCTGGGCAAGTCGCCCAGCGGCATGCCGTATTCCAGCTTCCTGACGCAGGAGGCCATCATCAGCGCGATGGTGGCGCACCACGGCAACGCGATGGGCATCACCGAGCGCACCCTGCAGGCCAAGTTCGCACTGGCTCGGCGCAATTTGCAGAGCACAACTTCCTGAGCGATGCCAGACCGTATCTGCGGTCGCGAATACCGCATTTGCGGTGTCTTTCTTCAACGCGGCGTTCTTAATTCGAGTCACGCCAATCAGCGCCACTGAGCGTTAAGGAGTGACCCTCATGTCTTCGCAGACCGCCGCCACGGCAGCACCGACCGAACACCGCATCCTGCGCCGCGCCGAGGTCGAAGCCAAGACCGGCTTCAAGCGCGCGCACATCTACAGCCTGATGAAGGAAGGCAAGTTCCCCAAGGCGCTGCGCCTGGGCGTGCGCGCGGTGGGCTGGGACTCGGTGGAGATCGAACAGTGGATCGCCGATCGCCTCAAAGAACGCGCCTGACGCTTCTTCTCGGTTCATGCCATTCGACGAGGAGAAGCTCATGCAGGTGGTGTCCATCATTTCGACCAAGGGCGGCGTGGGCAAAACCACGACGGCAGCCAACCTGGGCGGCTTCATCGCCGATGCCGGGCTGCGCGTGCTGCTGCTGGATCTGGACGTGCAGCCCACGCTGTCGAGCTACTTCACGCTGGACGTGCGCGCGCCCGGCGGCATCTACGAGATGCTGGCCTTCAACGAGCGGCGCATCGAGCAACTGGTGTCGCGCACCGCGATCGCGGGCCTGGACCTGGTGCTCTCCAACGACGACCGCGGCGAGCTGAACACGCTACTGCTGCACGCACCGGATGGGCGCCTGCGACTGCGCCATTTGCTGCCCGTCTTCCGCACGCACTATGACTTGCTGCTGATCGACACCCAGGGCGCGCGCAGCGTGCTGCTGGAGATGGCGGTGCTGGCGTCCGACCTGGCGCTGTCGCCGGTGACGCCGGAGATCCTCGCGGCGCGCGAGCTGCGGCGCGGCACGCTGCAACTGATCGAGGACATCGCGCCGTATCGGCACCTGGGCATCGAGCCACCGCCGCTGCGCCTGCTCATCAACCGCGTGCATCCGGTGTCGTCGAACGCGCGGCTGGTCCAGCAGGCGCTGCGACAGGTGTTCCAGGAACAGGCCGGCGTGCAGGTGCTGGACACCAACGTGCCGGCCATCGAAGCCTATCCGCGCGCTGCGACACGAGGATTGCCGGTGCACCGGGTGGAGTACCGGCGGCCGGCTGGGCGCACGGCGCCCGCGGCGCTGGACACCATGCGCACGCTGGCCGGCGAGCTGTTCCCCGCGTGGCGGGAGCGCTTCGCGCTGGTCACCGGCCGGGCCGATGCGGGAGGGGCCAGCCATGGCGAGCGCACATGAACTGGCGCGCGGCCGTGAACGGCTGCGCGCGCTGATCGAGTTCGCGCTGGGCGAAGGCTGGCGCGTGGTGCGCACGTCCGGCGGGCACCTGAAATTCACGAAACCAGGCTGCGCGTCGATCTACACCAGTTCGACTGCGAGCGACCACCGTGCCGACCGCAATGCCCGCGCGCAACTTCGCCGCGCCGACCGGCAGGCGCAGGAGAACGGCCGTGGCTGAGCTGACGCCGCAGGACATGGCTGCCAAGCTGCTGGCCACCGGCTTCGAGCGCAGCGGCCCTTCGGCCGCGACCTTGAGCGACCCCATCGCCGACACGCCGATGGTGGTGACGCTGGACCAGTTGCGGCCCTACGACCACGACCCGCGCGTGACGCGCAACCCGGCCTATGCGGAGATCAAGGCGTCCATCCGCGAACGCGGGCTGGACGCGCCCCCCGCGATCACGCGCAGGCCGGGCGAGGCGCACTACATCATTCGCAACGGCGGCAACACGCGGCTGGCGATCCTGCGCGAGTTGTGGAGCGAGACCAAGGAGGAACGCTTCTTCCGCATTGCGTGCCTGTTCCGCCCGTGGCCGGCGCGCGGCGAAATCGTGGCGCTGACCGGGCATCTGGCCGAGAACGAGCTGCGCGGCGGGCTGACCTTCATCGAGCGGGCCTTGGGCATCGAGAAGGCGCGCGAGTTCTACGAGCAGGAAAGCGGCCAGGCGCTGTCGCAGAGCGAACTCGCGCGGCGGCTGACTGCCGACGGCTATCCGGTGCCGCAGTCACACATCAGCCGCATGAACGATGCGGTGCGCTATCTGCTGCCGGCGATCCCGACGCTGTTGTACGGCGGTTTGGGCCGGCATCAGGTGGACCGGCTCGCGGTGCTGCGCAAGGCGTGCGAGCGCACCTGGGAGCGGCGTGCGCTGGGCCGCACCGTGGCCGTGGACTTCGCCACCTTGTTTCAGGACGTACTGACGCAGTTCGACACACAGCCGGACGACTTCTCGCCGCAGCGGGTGCAGGACGAGCTGGTGGGCCAGATGGCCGAGCTGCTGGAAGCGGACTACGACACGCTGGCGCTGGAGATCAACGACAGCGAAAGCCGCCAGCGTGCGCTGACCAGCGAACCAGCGGTGCCGACGCCACCGGCAGCGCCTGTCGTGCCTGCTGCTCCTCCCCCGCAGGTCTCCGCGCCTCAGCAGCCACCCGCCTCGTCTGTGCCGCGCGACGCCACGCCTCCGGCGCCAGCAGCGACACCGTCTGCATCGCCCGGAGCGCCGGAGGAACAGCACGGGCAACACGACGAGCGCCTGCAAGGGCACATCGTGACACCGGCACCGACCACCGAGCGCCTGCAGTCCATCCAACGGATGGTCGCGGACCAGCTCGGCGACAAGCTGCCCGACTTCGAGGCCGATGCGTTGCGTGCGATCCCCGTGCAGGTCGGCGGGCTCTATCCCATCTCGGATGTCTGGTACATCGAGCCGGGCCTGGACGTGCCGGATCGCCTGCGCGTGCATATCTCGCAGTTCGCTCGCGAGATCGCGGGGGAAGCGGCGGTGGGCGACCACATCGAAGCCAGCGATGGCGGCATCGGCTTCGTCTGCGTGACGCCGGCCGTGGGCCAGGCGAAGGCGCTCCCGGCGTTCGCGCGTGCGATGCTGACCCTGCTGCACGCGCTGAGCACCGCGCCGGCACCCGCGACCGGGCTGGACAGCGCGCGGCTGGCCGATGACCTTGGGCCGCTGCTGCATGGTCACGGCGGCTTGGTCACGCGCCTGAGCGATGCCGGGCTGGTAAAGCTGTTCCGTCTGCTGCGCCTGGCGCGTCGGCTGCTGGATCTGGAAGCCGGCGTAGCGAGCCAGGATTCCTGAGCGCAGGAGGCTCCCGTATGTCGGCACCGCACCCGCTCAACCAGGCCGTGATCGCCCAGGCCCTGCATGACCTGCGCAACGGCCAGTTGCGCCGCTGCAAGGCCATGGGCTTCGGTGAGGAGGAGCTGGATGCGCTGAAGCACCCAGAACTCGTGAGCATGCTGGTGAATGCCACGGTGTCGTGGTGTTCGGTGTCGGTGAACCGGGAAGTGTTGAAGCGGCTGCTGAGCCAGGTGCACGACGTGGAGCGGGAGATCGCCACGGTGGACCGCATGCTGCGCCTGGGGGCGAGCACGGAGATGGTCAGCAAGTTCTACGGCCTCACGCATCAGGAAGTGGCGCTGCGCCGCGACATCCTCGGGCTGCCCAAGCGTAAGGGTCGGCATCCGGTGCTCGACGAGGCGCAGGACGTGGCCCTGTGGGAACGCTGGAAGGCCGGCATCACGGAGCGGCACATCGCACTGAACGACGACATGGCGATGCTGGCGCTGACCATGGACCTGGCCGAGGCCATGACCCTGCCCATGTCGGTGATCTGGTCGGCGATACGGAACTGGGTCGACCAGGGGCTGGTGTAGGTCATGACGACGGGCGACGCTCCACGGCGTGATGGCCCGGTTGCGCTGTCGGCGTTGTTCGACGAGGCGCTGCGGCACCTTGAGCCGAAGGAACCGGCGCAGGGCACGGCGCCGAGCCAGGACGGCTTTCTCTACAGCGGCAACCGGCACGAGAGCGTGCCGCGCGCGTTGTTCTTCGACCGGCGCCTGACGCCGCTGGAGCGCAATGCCTGGCAGGTGTTCCGCCTGCAGCTCAACGACGACGGCGTGACCGCCTTTCCCACCTACGACCAGCTCCGCCCATATCTGGCGTCCATGCCCTGTGCGGCGCAAGCCTCGCACGAGACCGTGGCGCGCGCCTTGACGCTGCTGCGGCTGACGCGCTGGCTCAGCCTGGTGCGGCGGCGGCGCGATCCCAAGACCGGCCGTATCCAAGGCAACCTCTACGTGCTGCACGACGAACCGCTGTCACCCTTCGAGGCGATGCAGCTCGACCCGGACTACCTGGGCCTGGTGAGCCAGGCGCTCACGCACGCGGCGAAGGCGGTGCAGGTCGTGGGCATGAACACGCTGCGGGAGATCGCCGAAGACCCGCTGCTCAGCGGGCGCACGCTGCCGACCCGTCTGCAAGTGCTGGCGCAGCGCATGGCGCGGCATGGCTGGACGACGCCAGGTTATCCACAGGAGGGTGCGGACCACGAATCCGAAGAAGGCCAGGAAGCCCTTCTTCGGAATGCTGCGCGCCCGTCTTCGGAATCCGAAGCAGGACCGAAACCCGCGCCGGACGGCTCTCTTTGGATTCCGAAGGAGGACCGTACAGTACGTAATGATCGTATAAATGAAGTACGTACAGTACCGCGCGCGAGGGCCTTGCAGAACCTGCGGCTGCCCGAGCGTTTCCTGCGCTTGAAGGACGAGCAGCAGGCCGGCGCGCTGGTGGCGCTGCAGCAGGTGGACGAGGCGCAGAGGCAGGCCGTTCTCGACGAGTGGGCGGCACGCTGCCACAACAGCGCGGTACGCAACCCGGCCGGCTACCTGTTTGGCATCATCCAGAAGGCGATCCGCGGGGAGTTCAAGGCCTGGGCCGGAGAAAGTGCATCGACGCCGCCAGCGCCCCCGTCACCTGCGCCCTCGTCACCGCCAGCATCCCGTGCGGCTGATCCCGAGGTGGCACGTGCCTACCTGGCTCAGCTCCGAGAAGCCTTGCGTGATCGCTGATGTTGACTATCCCCAGGGGATAGCTGGAACAAACACCCTTCCGCCGTGCTCGATTGCTGCCCGCCGAACGACAGGCGAAACTGTCGCCTGTGAATCAAACGAGGACAGCCACGCACGAGCCCGGCCAACGATGGATATGACGACTTTCCCCGTCACAAACGCACTGCAACCACTACAGCCAGACGTTCAGCGCTTGCTGGGCAGATGCCTGTTGCGCCTTCAACAATACGAGCGCCTCATGAAAGCCATCGTGGCCCACCACGAGATTTCAGGCCCGGCGCATTCGCTGGAGGCCATTCGCGCAGCGCGGATTGAAGATGCCGCGACCAAGACCCTGGGCACGTTGATCGGACAACTGTTTGGTTCGTATGTCGTCACCGATGGAAATGGCGGCGAGGAACGCGACGACGATCTTCCCGGCGACGTGATCTCCTTTCGCACGCGCGTGCAATTGAGCCTGTCTGCGCAGGACTACGCCAAGACCCAGGCCGACCTCAAAGACCTGGTATCGCTGCGCAACACACTGGTGCACCACTTCATCGACCAGCACGATCTATGGACCGTGGACGGGTGCCGCGCTGCACAGGACGAACTCGGTTCCGCCTACACGCGCATCGATCAGCACTTCGAGCAGTTGCGCGGCTGGGCCGAGCACATGGATCAGGCGCGGCGCCTGGCAGCGGAATTCGTCCACTCGGATGTGTTCCACGACCTGGTGGTCAATGGCATCGCGCCGGACGGCACGGTGGACTGGCCGGCCGCCGGCATCGTTCGTGCGCTACGCGAGGCCGCCGCGCAGTTGGCCGTCGAGGGCTGGACACCGATCGCCGCCGCTGGCCGCTGGATCGCGGACCGGCATCCCGAGCAGCTTCCAGCCAATTACGGCTGCAGCAGTTGGCGGCAGGTGGTGCACGAGTGCCGCCTGTTCGAGCTTCGCTACCGTGAGGTGGAGGGGCAACGGGCCGCTTGGTACAGACCTCGCGAGGCGTAGCCCCGCAACGCGGTCTCACCTCCGCGCGAGCCGCGAACAAGTCCGCCGAGCTATCCCCAGGGGATAGCCGGCACACACAGCCTTCCGTGCGGAACAAACCGGGCGCGCATGGGCTGCGGTTTGTTGACTGACAGCCTTCCGGCCGATGCCGATACTGGCGACTCGCCCCTTCACCGCGAGTCGCTCTCATGGCCAACGAACGCACAGAACCCCTGCAACTGAATCTCGGATCGCTGCGCAGCGCGATGTCGCTGACGCTGCACACGCACCACGCTTCGCGCATCTGGCACGGCCGTGCGCCGACCGAGGGGCGCCCCGGCATCATCGGTCTCAACGGCTTCATCGGCGCCATGAACAAGATGAAGCGCGGCGCCGAGCAGGACGACCCGTACTCGGACTCGTGGATGTTGCGGATCGAGGACAAGCTCGCCGACACCAAGACCCGTCTGCAGACCCTGCGCGAACAGGTGGATCAGGCCTTGGCCGACGTGCCAGCGGCGCTGTCCCTGGGCGAGAACATGAACGTGCAGCCGGTGAAGCTGCCGCTGTTCGTGAACGCCCAGCTCGGTTTCATGGCGGTGTATCTGCTGGCCGACTACGACGACCTGGCACGCAAGCTCATCCTGGCGCACCACACGGCGCTGATCGACCGCAGCACCTTGGAGCGCTGGCTCAATGATGGTGCGCACGCGCTGCGCAGCCTGTTCTCGCTGGCCCAGCAGTACCGCTACTCGGGCACGACGCGCGACGACTTCGCGGCGAAGAACGCGGCGGCGCGAGCGGCGCTGGAGAAGTTCGGCGAGTTGCCGCAGGACGTGCTGGAAGGCACGCGCCGCTCGCGCTTCGCGCCACCCATCGCGCGGCGGTCGAACAAGCCCGGCACGCCGCCTGCTGCGCCTGCCATCGTGCCCGATGCGCAGGCTCCCACGGGTGGCGCAGCCGATGGTGCCGCGGGCGATGAGGGTGCTGGCGCATGACAGCATCGCCCCCTATCAGCCACTCCACGCGCTTCGTGGCGCTGGAACAGGCGGACTTCCAGCGGCTGGAACACGCAGGCTACCTAAAAGGCCTTTTACAGCCTTTTAAGGGTAAGGGGAGTCTGGAGACCTGGGCCAGCCAGTGCGCAGCGCTGCGCGACGACGTGATTGGCCTGGCGCAGCGGCGCGTGCTGCCCCAGGCGCGCGCCTATCCATTCAGTCTGCTCGACGTGCAACTGGCCCAGCAGGCCACTGGCGCAGGGACGACCTTCCTGCGCTGGCGCAACCTCGACCGTTCCTCCATGGGCGTGGCGTTGTGGGAGGCCCTGCTGGCCAACCCCGCGACGCCGGCCTCGCTGATCGACGATCTGTACGCGATCGAACTGCAGCGCATCGTGCTGAACATGCAGATCAGCCTGACCCACAGCATCGCCCGCCAAGCCCTGGAATGCGCCAACAAGGCCGCGCAGGCCGAAGCGGCTTACCTGCGGCGCGTCCACGGGCATACCGCATCCGTTCCACCCACCACCAAGGAGTCTCCATGAGCACGCACTTCGTCGGCGAGGGCAACATCGGTTCTGCGCCGGACTACCGCGAATTTCCGAACGGCAACGACGAGCCACGCCGGCTGCTTCGCCTGAACGTCTACTTCGACAACCCGATCCCGAAGAAGGACGGCGAGTACGAAGATCGCGGCGGCTTCTGGGCGCCCGTGGAGCTGTGGCACCGCGACGCCGAGCACTGGAAGACGCTATACCAGAAAGGCATGCGGGTGCTGGTCGAGGGCCGCACCGTGCGCGACGAATGGGAGGACGCCGACGAGAACGAGCGCGTGACGTTCAAGGTCGAGGCGCGGCGCGTGGGCATCCTGCCGTACCGCATCGATTCGGTGGCGCTCAGCACCAAGCCGGCCGGCGGACAGTAATTCGCCCATCGCCGTTCCCCCGAGGGCGACTGTAGCAACCGTCATACGCCCGCGATGCACCAGCGAGCTATCCCAAGGGGATAGATCCAAGGTCGTCCACGGAGTTCCAGCCGCCCTCCCGAAACGACGCTCTTGCTGTGCCAGCTCCTACGATCTATGCACACCGCTGCGGCAACGAACCGCCTGCCGATCACAAAGCGGTGTCTGCATCAATCGACTTCCTTGCTGCCGGCATCTCCTGGCCCCGCCAAGCTGACGCCCATCCGATGAACCGCACATTTCCAAGGAGGCTTCATGCGCCTTTTCCTGTGCGAGAAGCCGTCCCAGGGCAAGGACATCGCCCGTGTGCTGGGTGCCGGTCAACGCGGCAACGGCTGCTACAGCGGCGCGGGTGTCGTCGTGACCTGGTGCATCGGTCATCTGGTAGAGGCGGTTCCGCCCGAAGGCTACGGCGAGCAATACAAGCGCTGGGCCATCGAGCAACTGCCCATTCTTCCTGAGCGTTGGCGTGTCGAGCCCAAGGCGGCGACCGCGGCGCAATTCAAGGTCGTGCAGCAGCTCGTCGCCAAGGCGGGCGAGCTGGTGATAGCGACCGACGCCGACCGCGAGGGCGAGATGATCGCCCGCGAGATCATCGACCTGTGCGGCTACCGCGGGCCGATTCAGCGCCTGTGGCTGTCGGCGCTCAACGATGCGTCGATCCGCAAAGCGCTGGGTGCGCTCAAGCCGTCCGCCGAGACGCTGCCGCTGTATTTCTCCGCACTCGCCCGATCGCGCGCCGACTGGCTGATCGGCATGAACCTGAGCCGGCTGTTTACGCTTCTAGGTCGGCAGGCCGGCTACACCGGCGTGCTGTCGGTGGGGCGCGTGCAGACGCCGACGCTGAAGTTGGTCGTGGATCGTGATCGCGAGATCGCGCGATTCGTCTCCATGCCGTATTGGGCCGTGGATGTGCTGCTATCCCATGCCGGCCGGTCCTTCACCGCGAGCTGGATACCGCCCGAAGGCAGCACGGATGCAGCGGGTCGCTGCCTTCAGCAGCCGGTGGCGCAGCAGGCTGCGGATCGCATTCGCGCGGCACGCGATGCGCAGGTCGTGTCGGTGGACACCGAGCGCGTGCGCGAGGCACCGCCGCTGCCATTCGATCTGGGCACCTTGCAGGAAGTGTGTTCGCGTCAGCTCGGCCTCGATGTGCAGGAGACGCTGGACATCGCGCAGGCGCTGTACGAGACGCACAAGGCGACGACCTATCCGCGCAGCGACTCGGGATATCTGCCCGAAAGCATGCTCGCGGAAGTGCCGGCGGTGCTCGATGCACTGCTCGCCACCGATCCCAGCCTGCGGCCCTTGATCGGCCAGCTCGACCGCAACCAGCGTTCGCGCGCCTGGAACGACGGCAAGGTGTCGGCTCACCACGGCATCATCCCGACGCTGGAGCCCGCCAACCTGTCGGCCATGAACGAGAAGGAACTGGCCGTCTACCGGCTGATCCGCGCTCATTACCTCGCGCAGTTCCTCCCGCACCATGAGTTCGACCGGACGGTAGCGCAGTTCTCGTGCGGCAGTCAGTCGCTGGCGGCCGTGGGCAAGCAGATCGCCGTCACCGGCTGGCGCGAGGTGCTGGCGACGCCGGGGCCGGACGATGCCGACGGCGAGGATGCGCAGCGCAGCCAGGTGCTGCCGGCGCTGCATGCGGGCCTGTCCTGCCCGGTCGGCAAGGTGGATCTCAAGGCGCTGAAGACGCTGCCGCCCAAGCCCTACACGCAGGGCGAGCTGATCAAGGCCATGAAGACTGTCGCCAAGTTCGTGACCGACCCGCGGCTGAAACAGAAGCTGCGAGATACCACAGGCATCGGCACCGAGGCGACACGCGCCAACATCATCAACGGTCTGATCGGTCGCGGCTACCTGGTCAAGAAAGGCCGCGCCGTCCGCGCTTCCGACGCGGCATTCACGCTCATCGACGCGGTGCCCTCGGCCATCGCCGACCCCGGCACCACGGCGGTGTGGGAGCAGGCGCTGGACATGATCGAGGCCGGCCAGATGGCGCTGGACACCTTCATCGAGAAGCAGTCCGTGTGGGTCGGCCAGCTCGTGCAGCAGTACCGCGGCGCAACGCTCTCGCTCAAGCTGCCGCCGGCGCCGGCCTGCCCGCAGTGCGGCGCACCGATGCAGCAGCGCACGGGCAAGAGCGGCGCGTTCTGGTCCTGTTCGCGCTACCCGGACTGCAAGGGCACGTTGCCGATCGAGTCCCCGACGGGCCGGCGCAGCGCACCGCGCAAGCGGCGCGCTGCCTCCAAGGCGTCCTGATCCTCGCTTCCCCCTGCCGCGCCGGCCACTTCACTGGCGGCGAGGCAAACGTCCCGCACCGCGCGGGACTCCAAAGCGCGCGTCTCCTTCTGCAACGGTGTGCGCGCCCCGTCTGCCCGCCGTCGGGCGACGGGGCGAGAAGGTCATTGCTCCACGAATCGCGCCCGCCGCCATTCCCTTGATCGGTGTGCCTTGCCTCGGTCACGAGGGGCTTCCTGACGCCTTGCCGCCGCGCGAGCCGTGAGGAGGCCCCTTGGGCCGAGGGTATTCCGTGCCGGTGCCCGCCGGCGAAACATCGGGCTCCCTTTGTGTGTGGATGCACGCCAGAGGTTTCCGGCCCCAGCCACGAAACGGGCCGGGTGCGATTGCTGACGCAGCGAACGGCTTTGACGACGGCCTGCGCTGACGCAGCCCACAGGTGGTTTTCCATTCTCTTCAGCCGAAGGCCCGTGTGGCCTTCGGCGCCCTGGTCTTTGCCTTGTCCCGTGACGCGGGCCATTGCCCTAAAGCGGGCCGTCCGCGATTCGGTTTTCCCTGCGACGGCAGCCATGCTTCGCGCCCATCCTCACGCCATGCGTTGCTGACAGTCGTCAGCGGCATGCCCTGGCAGTCTCGGTCTTCAAGACTGCAACGCGGTTCGCCGCGTCGACCGATCCAGTCCGCTTCGCATCGCCCACCGCGGACGCTCGCCGGCCTGGCGACGATGCACTTTTCTCAACCACCCGAGGGGAACCCCATCCCCTGCGGGATGCGTGCTCCCCGACCCACCAAGGAGCACGGCATGTCTGAACCTTCCGCATCTTCCTCTGCAACCGCAGTGCGCAGTGGTGCGCTGGCGCTGACCTGGACCGGCAAGCGTTTGCCGCTACAGGTGCTGCGCAGCGCGGCCGGCCACTACATCGGCACACAAGACGACGAAGGACCGGTATCGCGGGAGTCCGTCGAGTATTTCCCGACCCACCTCGCAGCACAGCGCGCCCTGGATACCCATGCCTGGACACAGCGCGCTCACCCCTGATTCCCACCCTTCAAGGAGTTCTCTCATGAATCTGTCTTTACCCGAAGACGTGCTCGATCAGATGGCGCTGGAACAGGCGCACTTCGACGCTGCACCGCAGGCCTTCTTCGAGGCCTGGAAGCGCGGCGCGCAGATCGCCGGCCACGAGTGGTTCGGCGACGGCACACGCGAAGGTCTGCAGCGTGCCACCACCAAGTGGGACCTGCGGCCCAACATGCTGATGCTCAACGACGCCCTGGGCGTGCTGAGCAGCGGTCAACGCATGTTCCTGTCCGCGATGGTGAGCTTCTACAACTCCCGCGAGGGCGGCGCGATGCTCAAGCGTTGCGGCTTCGAGGGGCTGTCCGACTTCGGCGGCCTCGATCTGGAACGGCGCCAGGTCATCGCTGACCTCACGCTGCACTACAACGGCTGGTGAGCCGCGCCTGGCAACCCACCGTCTTTTCATCCCACCCCACGAGGGACATGCGTCCTCGTTCGGGGCCATGTCCCTCCTTCTTTTCGCAGGAGCGGCCATGTCCCGAATCACCATCTTCCACTGACCTGCACCGCCCGCCACCAGGGCGGCCCGACGCCGCGGCCGGCTGACCGGTTGCCACTTCATCCACTCGCTGGGGTTCAATCCCCGGCAGGGGATTGCCTCGGCCATCCTCTGCTGGAGGAATCCCATGTCCCATTCCAACAATCCCTTCGCCCGCGGCTACGATGGCCTGTCCGTGCAGCGGCTGCTGGCGATTTCCTACGACGACGACTGCCCGCTGAGCTACCTGCCGCTGCACGTCTCGCAGTCGCACCTGCCGGACAGCCAGGTCGAGCGCCATGCCTGCGTCTTCTGCGACGACTTCGCGCTGATCACCGAGGGCCAGAACGTGCCGCCCGAGCTGGACGCGCAGTGCCCCAGCCACGGTATCGCCCGAAACCTCGTCTACGCCGTCATGGCAGAAGAAGCCGGCCAGCCGCTGCACGTCGGCGATACCTACTCCGAGGAAGCCGCGCGCGAGGTGGTACTCCGCCTGCGCTTCGAGACCGGGTTCTACAGCCGTGCCTGGGAAATCAGTTCGGCGCACATCACCGAGGAGGCCGGTCGCTTCCTCGCCGAACTGGCGGACATCGCCACGCCGAGCGGTTTTCTGTTCGTGGCCTTCCGCATTCCCTACAGCCCCGCGATCGGCGTGAAGCTGATCGCCACGCCCTGGACGGATGCGAACCTGCAGCATGTCGAGGGCATCACCGCCGAAGAGCTGCGGCAGGAGCACCGGGCCAAGGGCGTGCCGGAGTCCCTCGTGGAAGTGTTGCACCTGGCTGCGCTCGCCGACGTTCGCATGTTGGTGTTCGATGCCGACGCGCCAGTGCTGGACGGGCTGACGCTCTACGACGACGAGTAACCCGCAACCCATTCGAGCCCCCACGTCGGGGCTCTTCTTTTTCGCGGAACGCGGTGCCGGCGCATTGCCGATTCCCAACGGACGGTCGCCGCCATGTGCCGCACGCTGGCCGCATGTTCGCTGGCGTTGCCGGCAGCATGCCCAGGCAGTCGAGACCTTCAAGACTGCGGCGCGGTTCGCCGTGCTGGTTGCTTCGTTCTCCGGGCGCACCCGCGTCCATCCACCTCACCCTCAAGGGACAGACCTCCCTTGCGGGCGGGAGTCCCTTGGTTGCCACAAGGAGTCTCCCCATGGATACCCAAGCCATCCGCGCACAGATGCCGACGCTCGTTGTCGGTCATGTGCCTTCCAACGTCCGTTCGTTCAAATTCAACATCTTCGACGGCCAGCCCAAGGTTTCGACGCTGGGCTTTCACATCGACCCGAAGCCTTTCGAGGGCAAGGTCATCGCCACCACCGACGAGGCCATCGTCGTCAAGACGGGACGAGCCGAGTTCGCGGTGCTCGATCGCACGCTCGTGACCGAAGTGCCCGACGAGGGCGCCAAGGTGCAGGTCGAACCCTATGTCAGACGCCGCTTCGACGGTCAGCGGGCGGACACGCCCGAGGAGCAGACCGAGTTCACCGCCGACGGCCAGCCCTACACGGTGAAGCGGTTCGTGCTCGGGTCCGCACCGGCGAAGCTGCCGATCCCCGAGCCGCGCTGCCCCGAGCTGCAGGAACTGGTCGACCAACTGGAGCAGTTGCCCGCTCCCGACGGTTTCCGGCGCGTCACCCACATGCTGGTGGATGCCGGCGCGCGGGACATCACCTGGGTCGATCCGCTGCCCGCCGACATCATCCGCACGCCGCCGGCCATCGGCTTCACCGTCGCCACGACGAAGTTCCAGGGTCGCGTCACCGTGCTGTATGAGCGTGGCCTCGACCTCTACGCGGTGGAGCTGCACCGCGACGGCGAGCTGGTCGAACGGGTCGATGAGGTGTTCTTCGACACCCTCGGCGAGACGCTGGAACGGCTGATCGACGACGGGAGTTGGCGGCGCATCCGCGTGCAGTGCCTGTCGTGTCGTAAGGCTATCCGGCACTGATCTCACAGCAGCTTCCCGCCCTCGCGGCGGGAAGCCTCTTTTCCTGCCCCCTGGAGATCACACCCATGACTGTTCGATTCAAAGGCACGGAGCTGCGGCCCGTGCTCGCCGAAGCGGTGGCGAATCAATGCCGCGTCATCCTGGTCAAGGATCAGGGCGTGTACTTCCTGGCCGAGTGCGGCGAGCGCCGACCCGATGGTCGCCAGAAGACCATCGCCTATGCCGCTGGCTGCAACCCGGATGTCGATGCCTTCGATGACTGGTGGGAGCTGGCGCGCGCCGAGTTCGGTGGCGACGACTTCGGCGAGTTCTTCGATCCGCAGGAGGGCGTGTTTGCGCGCATCCTGCGCAGCGAGGACGACCTCGACGTGTCCGCCTCCGCGACACACCTATCGCTGCAGGCGGTTCCTCCCACGCCCAGCGGTAACTGACCGCCCATCCCTGGCCCCCGCTCCGGGGGCCTCTTTCTTCCCGGCAATGCGGACAGCCGCGAGTGCCGATTGCCGCTCGCCTGCGCGCCGTCCCGGCGCGACGCTTCCGGCCATGTTCCGCTGACGTCCGTCAGCGACATGCCCAGGCAGCCACGATCTTCAAGGCTGCGACGCGGTTCCGACCGTGTAGATCACCCCAGTTCGCACCGGCATCCATGCGCGAACGGCCATCGGTTCTCGATGGCGATGCCACCAAGCTGTTCCTTCAACCCACGCGGGGGTTCCACACCTTCCCCGCCTGGGTCGGGTGTGTCTCCGCCTCATTGTTCTCAGGAGATTCCCCATGACCACTTCCACCGACAAGTCCTACTTCGATCTGCACATCACCGGCCTCGGGTATCTCAATCGCATCCGCGAAGTGAAGCCCAAGAAAGGCGATGCGTTCCTGGCCTGCGACATCGCGGCCCTGAACGGTCCCAGCGATGACGTCTCGTACGTGCGTTTCGACACGCGCGTATCGGGATCGGAAGCGCAGCACCTGGTGCGCCGCTGCATTCAGGCGGTCGACGCCGAGAAGAAGGTGATGATCGGCTTCCGCCTGGGCGACCTGTGGACCGACACCTTCACCTACTCCAAGGGCAAGCGTGCCGGCGAGCAGGGGGTGAGCCTCAAGGCCCGCCTGCTGTTCGTCAGTTGGATCAAGGTCGACGGCAAGCTCGTCTACAAGGCCGAACCCAAGCCGACCGAGACCGACGAGCGCGACCCGGAAGTCCCTGTGATGTCCGACGCGCCCGCCGCGCAGCAAGCCTCGGCACCGGAGCCTTCCAGGCCCGTCGCCGATGCTGCCGACGACGCTGCCGATGCCCCCGCATTGGCCGTTGCCGAGTCGTTCTGATCCGCAAGGCCCCATCCCCGGGGCCTTGTCTTCTCTTCGTCCGCAGGAGACCTTCATGATCACCATTCCCGGCCAACTGGCCATCAAGACCATCCACGGCAGGAACGGCGACTTCAACGTCGGCCGCCTGGCGACCTCGATCGGCGAGTTCGTCGTGAAGAACGCCGAACTCGATCAGTACCGCGAGGGCAAGTACGACGGTGATTTCGTCATCGTCGAGATTCGCCCCTCCACGTACAACGCCAACGGCCGCATGGTCATCGAGATCCGCGCCCATCTGGGCGGGATGACGCTGTCCAACATCGACGCCCTGAGCCGTGACGAAGCCCGCCGGCTGAGTCCGCAGGAAGTCGATCCGATCGACGAGGAAGCGCAGGCGCCCGCGCCGGCATCGCCCCCGGCCAAGCCGAAGGCGAAGCCGCGCAGTCCGCGCGATCCCCTGGTCGATACCACGCCGTTCGGCAGCGAACCGGCTCCCGTGTCCGCTGCGGCCTCGGCCGAGGCAGACGACGCGGCGCTGTTCGGCTCCTTGTGGCCCCTGGGCGAGACCGTGAAGCTCGATGCGACCGTGGATCGTCGTGTGCTGCGTCAGCAGCGCGACCGTCTCGACAAGCTGGGCTACGAGTTCGCTCCGTTGTCCCAGGACTGGCATCTCAAAGCTGCCTGATCCATCCGCCGCCTCGCGCGGCATTCCGCCACCCGCCGGGGTTCTCCCCCGACGGGGAGGGCTCCGGCCTTTTCTTCAAGGAGACCCTCATGGGCTGGACCTTCGTTCGTCAGAAACGCGATCAGTTGATCCGCGAGCTGCTCGCTCCGCAGGCGTCCGAACGCGCTTGCTGCGAAGTCATCGACCACACTCTGGACGGCGACGTTCTGTGGACCGTGGTTCGCGTCACCGCCAAGCAGGCGGGCGTCATGGGCCTCGCGGCCGGTGAGTCCGTCTGCTACGTCGGCTGCCATCTGCTGGAAAGCGCGGGCTTTGAGTGGGGCTACAAGTCACTCGATGAGTCCGTGCATCCGTACTACTACTCGTGCCCGCTGCGCTATCTCGACATGGCGCCGGTGCAAAGCCCCGAGTGGCGCGAGCGGGTTCACCGCTTCCACGCAGGGCGCGCTGTCTAGCGGCACGCATCTTCCTTCACCCAACCGGGGCGAGCACTGCCCCGCGGGCTGTGGTTGCTCCTTCATTTCCAAGAGGACATCACCATGCCTGCACCTTCTTCCGCGAAACCGCTGTACCGCATCGACGAATGCCCCGACCTCATGGCCGACGGTTGCGTCGGCGACGAGCAGGGCAATCTCGTCTTTCTCTCGATCTGGGCGCGCGACACCGCCGTTCAGGAGTTCCTCGCCCGCCTGACCCTCAGCCGGGATGAACAGGGGCTGGACCAGTTCCACGTCATCACCGATCAGGGCGCATCCATCCCGGTCTTCGTCGGCAACGTCGAGAACCTGGAAAAGCGCATCACACGCGCCTACCGGCGAACGCGGTTCGGTTCGCTGACGAACGTGTGGCTGTTCGATCGTCGCTGCGTGAAGCCAGACAAGGCCAACGCCAGCGCGCTGGCGCTTCTGCCCAGGGATTCCGCTCACCGGCTCGACCGGCTGTGGACGCTGGTGCAGGACACCTGCCCGCTGCCACTGCTCGACCACTGGCGCGACACCGTGCTGGAGCTGTTGCAGACACAGCGGATGCTGACCGGTCTTCCCTTGGCCCTCGGGCCGCTGGAAGGCCATCGGCTGGCCCTCGATGTCCCGGCGCTGACGAAGGAGTTGGGCGAGCTGATCCGCAACGGCACCCTCGGCGCTACGCAGTACGAACTGGCCGCGAACGCACCGCTTCGGCGTGTGGCGTGAGCCATCCCCACGGGCATGCGCGCCGCGCGTGCCCGCCTTCCCTCATCCATCACCAGGAGAAATCCATGGCACTCATGTTTCCGCGCCTGGCGCGCAATTTCATTCGTAACGGCTACTTCCCCACCGACGAGCCGACGCTGGAGCGGGCCTTGTCCGCGCTGGCGCCGTCTCCCGGCGCCATGTCCATCCTCGATCCCTGCGCCGGCGAAGGCGTGGCGATCGCCGAAGCCGCCCACGCCCTCGGGCGCGAGCAGGTCCAGGCCTTCGCCGTCGAGTACGACGCCGAGCGTGCCCGCCACGCACGGAAACTGGTCGATCGCTGCATCCACGGTGACCTGATGGACACGCTGATCTCGCGCCAGTCCTTCGGGCTGCTGTGGCTGAACCCGCCGTATGGCGACCTGAGCAAGGACGTGAACGGCAACATCGGCTATCAGGGCCAGGGCCGTGCGCGGCTGGAAAAGCTGTTCTATCAGCGTGCGCTGCCGCTGCTGCAGTACGGCGGCGTGCTGATCTTCATCGTGCCGTCCTACGTGCTCGACGCCGAGCTGGTCGGATGGCTGACGCGCCACTTCGCCGACCTGCGCATCTACCGTGCGGTGGAAACGCAGTTCAAGCAGGTGGTGATCTTCGGTCGCCGGGTTCGCCAGCGCGACCAGGCATCGGAGTCGGTCAAAGCCGTGCGCGGTCTGCTGCTGCAGATCGGACAGGGTGACGCCGAAGCCGAGGAACTGCCGCTCGAATGGCCGTTCCTGCCGTACACCGTCCCTGCCAGCCCGGCCGAGCCGGAGCACTTCTATCGCGTGACGATGGAGCCCGAGCAGTTCGCCGATGAAGTCGGCCGGCTGCAAGGACTCTGGCCGGCGCTCGATACTCACCTGGGCGCCGCGCAGCAATCGCTGCGTCCGCCCGCGCGGGCCTTGTCGCACTGGCATCTCGCCCTGGCCTTGGCCGCAGGCGCGATCTCCGGCGTGGTGAAGTCCAGGACCGGTCGCGTGCTTGTCGTCAAAGGCGACACCCACAAGGAGAAGACCCTCCAGACGGAATACACCGAGCGCGACGACGGCTCCGTGGCCGAGACGCGCATCCTCACCGACAAGTTCGTGCCGGTCATTCGTGCATGGGACTTGACGCTGGGCTCGCCCACGTGGGGCGAAGTGCTGACCATCCGCTGATCGCTTTTCCCTGACGGTTCGCCGTCGCTTTCATCCACCCACCGGGGTCACGTCGCCCCGATGGGGGTGCCGTGGCCCCTTCTTCCAGAAGGAGAAACCACCATGGCACTCGCAGTCCTCAACCTCGCGTCACAAGCACGCTTTTCGCCCGGGCAGGTGGTCATGACCGCCGGCGTCGATGAGCTGGTCCGACAGGGTCGGCTCAACCCCACGCCGTACCTGCGCCGCCATCTTCATGGCGATTGGGGCGACCTGGACGACAGCGATCGGCGGCAGAACGATGCCGCGCTGAAGTCCGGCGAGGATCGTCTGTTCTCGTCCTACCAGGTCACGCGCGACCTGAAGCTATGGATCATCACCGAGTGGGATCGCAGCGTCACCACGCTGCTGTTGCCCAGCGAATACTGAACCGCATCCAGCGGCCTCGCGCCGCTTCTTTCTTCCCACCCAGGGGCATGTCACCGCCCCGTGGGGGAGGTGCATGCCCCATCTCCTTGGAGCATCACCATGTCCCTCGATCTCGAAACCGTTCCCGAAACCGCTGTGCAGGGCGACCTGCTCGAAGCGGCCGCTTCACCTCTCACGCTCAGCCTGCAGGACTTCGTATCGGAGTTCGGCGACGAGCTGCTCGACTCGCTCAACCGCGCCAATCCACCGGTCTACACCGGCCAGGTGCGGGTGCATCGGCAACTGATCCTCGCCGCGCTCAAGCGCAAGCTGTTCCCGGCGCAAGCCGATGTGGTCCACGCCGTCACCGAGCTGTTGGTCGATCGCGGCGAACGCGCCGCGATCGTCAATGGCGAGATGGGCTGCGGCAAGACGACGGTGGGTATTGCCACCGCCGCCGTGCTCAACGCCGAAGGCTACCGCCGTACCCTGGTTCTGTCTCCGCCGCATCTGGTCTACAAGTGGCGGCGCGAGATCCAGGAGACGGTGGCCGGTGCCAAGGTCTGGGTGCTCAATGGCCCGGACACGCTGGTCAAGCTGCTGAAACTGCGCGAGCAGTTGGGCGTGCCGGCCCAGGGCCAGGAGTTCTTCGTCCTGGGCCGCGTACGGATGCGGATGGGGTTCCACTGGAAGCCCGTCTTCACCCGGCGGCGCACGCCACACGGCGACGTGGGCGCCTGCCCGGATTGCGGGCATGTCATCACCGACCTCGACGGCGAGCCGATCAACCCGGTCGAGCTGGAAGCCGAGGAGTACCGCCGCAAGTGCAGCCACTGCCGTGCACCGCTGTGGTCGTTGATCCGTCCCAGAGGCCTGTCCGCCAGCGACCAGTCCTCGACCGTGCTCAAGGCACTGAAGCGTATTCCAACCATCGGGGAAGTCACCGCGCAGAAGCTGATGCAGAAGTTCGGTGACGCCTTCCTCGCGTCGATGCTCGGGGACAACATCCACGAGTTCATCAACCTGATGGATGGCAACGGCGAGCTGGTCTTCTCGGATCGGCAAGCCCACCGGATGGAACGCGCGATGGCCAACATGGAGTTCGGCTTGGGCGAAGGCGGCTACCAGCCGTCCGAGTTCATCAAGCGGCAGCTTCCCCAAGGCACGTTCGACCTGCTCATCGCCGACGAGGCGCACGAGTACAAGAACGGCGGCTCCGCACAGGGCCAGGCCATGGGAGTGTTGGCGGCCAAGGCGCGCAAGACGCTGCTGCTCACCGGCACACTGATGGGCGGCTACGGCGACGACCTGTTCCACCTGCTGTTCCGAGCCCTTCCCGGGCGGATGATCGAAGACGGCTACCGGCCGACGAAGAGTGGCAGCATGACGTCGGCCGCGATGGCGTTCATGCGCGATCACGGTGTCTTGAAGGACATCTACTCCGAGAGCACCGGCACGGCGCACAAGACGGCCAAGGGCACCAAGGTATCGGTGCGCACGGTCAAGGCGCCGGGCTTCGGCCCGAAGGGCGTGCTGCGTTGCGTTCTGCCGTTCACGGTCTTCCTCAAGTTGAAGGACATCGGCGGCAATGTGCTGCCGCCCTATGACGAGGAGTTCCGCGAAGTCGCGATGGACACGGCGCAGGCCGCAGCCTACCGCGATCTGGCGGGTCGGCTGACCCAGGAGCTGAAGCAGGCCCTGGCGAAGCGCGACACGACGCTGCTCGGTGTAGTCCTCAATGTGCTGCTGGCCTGGCCGGACTGCTGCTTCCGGTCGGAAACGGTGGTGCATCCGCGCACACGCAACACCTTGGCGTTCGTGCCGGCTCAGTTCAACGAGCTGGAGGTGATGCCCAAGGAACGCGAGCTGATCGAGATCTGCAAGCAGGAGAAGGCGGAAGGTCGCAAGACCCTGGTCTATTCGGTCTACACCGGCACGCGCGACACCACGTCGCGCCTGAAGGTGCTGCTGGAGCAGGAGGGCTTCAAGGTGGCGGTACTGCGCGCGAGCGTGGATGCCTCCCGCCGGGAAGACTGGATCGCCGAGCAGTTGGACCGTGGCATCGACGTGCTCATCACCAATCCCGAGCTGGTGAAAACCGGCCTGGACCTGCTGGAGTTCCCGACCATCGTGTTCCTCCAGTCGGGCTACAACGTGTATTCGCTGCAGCAGGCCGCCCGGCGCTCATGGCGCATCGGCCAGAAGCAGCCGGTGCGCGTGATCTACCTCGGCTACGCCAACTCCTCGCAGATGACCTGCCTGGGGTTGATGGCCCGGAAGATCATGGTGTCGCAGAGCACGTCGGGCGACGTGCCCGAGTCCGGACTCGATGTCCTGAACCAGGACGGCGACTCGGTGGAGGTGGCACTGGCACGGCAGCTTGTCACGGTCTGATCCATGTGCTCATGCCGGCGGCCCCTCGGGGTCGCCGGCTTCTTTCCACGGCCCTTCGGGGCCGTTTTTCTTGGCCGTATGAGACAGTCCATGGCGCCGCCCGCCATGTATTCGGGCGGGCGTCAGTGCGTTTTGTTTGCTGCCCGCAGGCCAAGCGGCGGCGATGGTGAGCGCTCCGTGTTCCAGGGAAGCGCCCTCCATGCAACCATCCATCCGCGCTGTTCACCGCCTGGCCCTCGCCGCTGGCTTGCTTGCCGGCAGCCTGTTGGCCGCCGGCTGCGCCACGACCGCCGCGCCGTCTGCGCCAGCGGTGCCGGCCGCATCGCCGACCGCCGTCGCGCCGGAGCCGGATTTCGTTCCGGTGGCCCGCTACGGCCGCTACACGCTGGTCGAGCTGGTGCCGGAACCTGCGCAGCGTGATCTCTTGCAGCAGGCGGTGGAGGTCTCTATTCCGCCCACGCTCGATGCCAGCGTGGGCGATGCCATGCGCCATGTGTTGCTGCGCTCCGGCTATCGGCTCTGCGATGCGGCCGAGGCCGCCGCGCTCTACGCGCTGCCGCTGCCCGCCGCACACCTGCGCCTGGGTCCGCTGATGCTGCGTGATGCCTTGCTGACCCTTGCCGGCCCCGCCTGGGAGCTGTCGGTCGATGACTTGACCCGCCAGGTCTGCTTCAGCCGGCACGGTGCTTCCGCCTTCCTTTCCGCCAACCCGCCCGGCACCGCCACGTCCGTGCCGGACGCAGACCGGCCCGAGGAGATGCAGCCATGACCTTTCCCCAAGCGCCATCCGAGCGCAATTCCCGCACGCGTTGGCTCAAGGTCGCCGCAGCCTTCTGGCTGCTGCTCATCAGTGCCGTGGCACTCATCAACAGCGTCGGCCTGTCGCGGCTCGCCGAACAGACCCAGAGCAGCGCACAGGATGCGCAGGTCAAGGCGCTGGGCCTGCGCGTGGCCGATCTCGAACAACAGGCCGATGCGGACAAGCGCCGGCCGGTGCCGGTCAGCCAGCCCGAATTCGCCACCGCGCGGCAGGCGCTGGACGAGCGGATGACGCGCCTTGAAGAGGCCGATGAGGCGAGGGCCTTGGCGATCGACCTGCAGACGCTGCAGGCGCGCGTGAACGGAATCGAGACCCGTCTGGAGAAGACCCGGCAGGTGGCATCCGCCGCTCGCCCGCGCGCTCCGGTTGCGACGAAGCCCAAGGTGCCGGAGCCGCCGTTCCGGGTGCTCGGCGTGGAGCTGCGGGGAGGCGAGCGCTTTCTGTCGATCACCTCCACCGCCGCGGCCTCGCTCGCGGGCGCCCGGCTGCTGCGCGAGGGCGATGCCGAGGGCGGCTGGCAACTGCAGTCCATCGAGGCGCAGGCGGGCGTGTTTCAGGTGAACGGCCAGACGCAGCGCGTCGCGGTGCCGTAGGAGGTCGCCATGAACCTGCGGTCGTTGCTCGTTGCTGTCGTTCTGTTCGCCGCTTTCGGCGCATCCGCCCAGCCGGCCCCGGTGACGAACTCGCGCATGGTGCCCGCCCAGGTGCAGCCGGGCGCTGATGCCGCGCTCGACGAGAGGCAGGCGCGGGAGTGGGGGCTTCACCCCGAGGAGTGGGCGCGTTACCGGCAACTGATGCAGGGGCCGCTCGGGGTCTATTCGCCCCAGCTCGATCCGCTCACGGCGCTGGGCATCGAGGCCCGCAGCGAGGAGGAGCGCAGGCGCTACGCGGAGTTGCAGGTGCAGGCCGAGGCCCGGCGCGTCGGCAAGACGCTGGCCTACCAGCGGGCCTACGACGCGGCGTGGCAGCGCCTGTTTCCCGGCCAGCCGCGCGTGAGCCTGCCCGGCGCCAAGGCGCAGGGTGCCGGCAACACCGGCTCGGGGCGCCTAGCCGTCTTCATCAAGGCCGACTGCGCACCGTGCGCGCAGCGCGTGCAGCAGTTGCAGGCGGCCGGCACGGCCTTCGATCTCTACATGGTCGGCAGCCGTCAGGACGACGCGCGCATCCGGCAGTGGGCCACCCAGGCGGGCATCGACCCGGCCAGGGTGCGCGCCCGCACCATCACGCTCAACCACGATGCGGGACGCTGGCTGTCGCTCGGCCTGCCCGGCGATCTGCCGGCCGTGGTGCGCGAGGTGAACGGCCAATGGCAGCGGCAATAGGTGCTCCGGGCCGGGAGCACCGGCCGTCCCGCGTCGCCATCCGCTGCACCAGCGCCGCGCTGCTGCTCACCACCGTCGGCTGGGCGCTGGCCGCCCTGGCGCGGGAAGTGCCGCCGCCGGCCTATCAACTGGCGGCGCATCGTGCAGACGTGCCGGCGGCCGTGCTGTACGCGGTGGCCTTGCAGGAGAGCGGCGCCATGCTGCGCGGGCGCCTGATCCCCTGGCCGTGGACGCTCAACGTCGCTGGCTCGCCACAGCGCTACGCCACCCGCGTCGAGGCCTGCGCGGGGCTGCACCGTGCGCTCGCCCACACGCCGGCCAATCGCATCGACGCCGGCCTCGGCCAGGTCAATCTCGGCTACCACACGCATCGCTACACGCAGCCCTGCGAGCTGCTGGACCCGTACCGCAACCTCGCCATCGCTGCGGAAATCCTGCGCGAACAGCACACGCCGGGCGAGGACTGGCTGCTTGCCATCGGCCGCTACCACCGGCCCGCCGGCGGGGCACCCGCGGCGCGATACCGGCGCAGTGTGCATCGGCACCTGACCCGCGTACTCGACCCCGGCGTTCCCGTTCCAACTCTCCAGGCCACCACGCCATGAACCACACCGTCCTCATCGCCGCCATCGGGCTGCTGTCCACGACCACCATCTTCGCCCAGACCGTCTCCGGGCCGCTGATCGTCGTCGAAGACCGCGGCGGCGACTCCGCGCTGCCGTACTACCAGTCGCTGAATCCTCAGCCGGATCAGGCCACACCGCCGGCCCCGATGCCGGCCCCTCGCGTGGGCAATGCGGCCGACGTCGAAGCCGCCATGCTGCCGGTGCGCTCGACGCAACTGTCGCCGGGCGAGGTGCAGCGCCGCGTCAACCGGGCGCCGGGCCTGACGGCGCTGTTCCTGATCGGCGACGACGAGCGTTCGCGCGCCTGGCTGCGGCAGCGGCAGACCGCGCTGCGCGAGCTGCAGGCCGTGGGCCTGGTGGTCAACGTGGAGTCGATGGCCGCGCTGACGGCGCTGCGCAGCCTGGCTCCCGGCCTGAGCCTCTCGCCGGCCTCCGGCGACGACCTGGCCCAGCGCCTGGGCCTGCGCCACTACCCGGTGCTCATCACGTCCACCGGCGTCGAGCAGTAGGTGCGCAAATGGCCCAACCGCATGCGGTCGAGGTTCTGCTGCGGCCAGCGGTGGAGCTTCATACCGTGGCGGTCTGCACCGGCGCCGCGATTCTGTGCCTGGTGGCACCGTGGTCGCTCGCGCTGAACCCGCTGCTCGGCCTGGGCTCGGCACTGGCCTTCCTGATCTTCGGCGCGATTCGCCTGCGCGATGCCTGGGCGATCCTGCGCTATCGCCGCAACATCCGCCGCCTGCCGCGCTACGTGATGACCAGCCGCGACGTGCCGGTGAGCCAACAGCGGCTGTTCGTCGGCCGAGGCTTTCGCTGGGAGCAGCGGCACACGCACCGGCTGATGCAGACCTACCGGCCGGGGTTCCGCCGCTATGTCGAGCCGACGGCGATCTACCGGGCCGCCCGGCGGCTGGAGGAGCGGCTTGAGTTCGCGCCGTTTCCCGTCTCGACACTGGCGCGCGCGCTGGCCTGGGACAGCCCGCTCAACCCGGCGCGACCGCTGCCGCCGGTCGGCGGACTGCCACGCCTGCATGGCATCGAGCCGCACGAGGTCGACGTCACGCTGCCGCTGGGCGAGCGCGTCGGCCACTCCCTGGTGCTGGGCACCACGCGCGTGGGCAAGACGCGGCTGGCCGAGCTGTTCATCACCCAGGACATCCGCCGCAAGGTCCGCGGCGAGCACGAGGTAGTGATCGTCTTCGACCCCAAGGGCGATGCGGACCTGTTGAAGCGCATGTACGTCGAGGCCAAGCGCGCCGGGCGCGAAGGCGAGTTCTACGTGTTCCATCTGGGCTGGCCGGACATCTCGGCGCGCTACAACGCCGTGGGCCGGTTCGGACGGATCTCCGAGGTGGCCACGCGCATCGCCGGGCAGCTCTCCGGCGAAGGCAACAGCGCCGCGTTCCGCGAATTCGCCTGGCGCTTCGTCAACATCATCGCGCGCGCCCTGGTGGAACTGGGACAGCGGCCGGACTACCTGCTGATCCAGCGCCACGTCATCAACATCGACGCGCTGTTCATCGAGTACGCCCAGCACTACTTCGCCAAGAACGAGCCGAAGGCCTGGGAGGTCATCGTCCAGCTCGAAGCCAAGCTGAACGACAAGAACATCCCGCGCAACATGATCGGGCGCGAGAAGCGCGTGGTGGCCCTCGAACAGTACCTGTCCCAAGTGCGCGTCTATGACCCCGTGCTCGACGGTCTGCGCAGCGCCGTGCGCTACGACCGGACGTACTTCGACAAGATCGTCGCTTCGCTGCTGCCGCTGCTGGAGAAGCTCACCACCGGCAAGATCGCGCAACTGCTCGCACCGAACTATTCCGACCTGTCCGACCCGCGACCGATCTTCGACTGGATGCAGGTCATCCGCAAACGCGCGGTGGTCTACGTGGGGCTGGATGCGCTGTCCGACGCCGAAGTCGCGGCGGCGGTGGGCAACTCGATGTTCAGCGATCTGGTCTCGGTCGCCGGCCACATCTACAAGTTCGGCGTCGACGACGGGCTGCCCGGCGCCGCGGCGGGCGCCAAGATTCCGATCAACGTCCACGCCGACGAATTCAACGAACTCATGGGCGACGAGTTCATTCCGATGGTCAACAAGGGCGGCGGTGCCGGCGTGCAGGTGACGGCCTACACGCAGACCTTGAGCGACATCGAGGCGCGCATCGGCAATCGTGCCAAGGCCGGTCAGGTGGTCGGCAACTTCAACAACCTGTTCATGCTGCGCGTGCGCGAGACCGCCACCGCCGAGCTGCTGACGCGGCAACTGCCCAAGGTCGAGGTCTATGCCACGGCACTGATGAGCGGCGCCACCGACAGCTCCGACCCGCACGGCAATACCGCGTTCACGTCCAACACCCAGGACCGCATCAGCACGACCAGCGTGCCATTGATCGAGCCCGCGCATGTGGTGGCGCTGCCCAAGGGGCAATGCTTCGCGCTGATCGAGGGCGGCAACCTCTGGAAAGTCCGCATGCCGCTGCCGGCACCCGATCCCGACGAAGCCATGCCGAAGGATCTGCAGGAGCTGGCCGGCTACATGCGGCAGCACTACGTCGAGGCAGGAGACTGGTGGGAGAACCAAGGCATCCCCGGCCTGCAGGACAAGGCGCTGCCCGACGACCTGCTGGACGACTTCAAGCAGATGGCCGCCGCTGAAGAGGCCGAAGCATGAGCGACCCGGCCGTCGCGGCCCAACGCCAGCAGCAACTACAGCAAGGCCTGATCGCCGGCCTGGTCACGCTGCCGTTCCGCTTCTTCGGCGTGCTCTGCGGCGCGCTGCTGCTGTGCATCCTGATCGAGTGCGTCGGCATGCACTTCTTCTGGCCCGATCAGGGCTGGCGCCACGCGCAGGGCATGCTGCACTATGAGCTGGATCAGCTCTCCACGCATTTCACGCGCAGCGCACTCGTGCAGGAGCCGGGGCGCACGGCGCACCGGCTGGTCGAGCAGGGCTACGACTGGCTGTTCGTGAAAAGCGGTCTGCTGGACTGGATACGCGACGCCTCAGCGCAGGCCAGCGCCGGCAGCCACCGCCCGACCAAGGATTTCCGCTACTACATCGGCTTGGTCTACGTGAACGTGGAGAGCTACCTGATCGCGGCGGCCTACACGACGCTGGTCTTTCTCGTGCGGCTGCTGGTGCTGTGCCTGACCCTGCCGCTATTCCTGATGGCCGCCTTCGTCGGGCTGGTGGACGGCCTGGTGCGCCGGGACATCCGCCGCTTCGGCGCGGGACGCGAGTCGGGGTTCATCTATCACCGCGCCAGGGCCAGCCTGATCCCGCTGGCCGTGGTGCCGTGGGTGACTTACCTGGCACTGCCGGTCAGCGTGAACCCGCTGCTGATCCTGCTGCCCAGCGCCGCACTGCTCGGCGTGGCGGTGTGCATCGCGGCGGCGACGTTCAAGAAGTATCTGTGACCTGGGTACTTGGTTGCGATTGAGTATGCGCCGTCAAGTGCGTAGCGACATGTGGATCAGTTTGAACATGTCTCTGCTGTGCGTAGCAGCCACTCAATCTGCCGCCGCGCAGTGGAAATGACTTGACCAAAAATCCGAGCCTCGACATGCGGTTCACGATTGTCTGTAGGAAAGTCGGGAGATCGACTGCCGCCGACGAGCAGGACCTGAATCGGAGAACCGAGATACTTTGCCAGTTCGTGCCTGTAGCCAATCGCCTGCACATAATCATCATGATTCAGTGCATGGCTAGGCCGTTTGAACTCGATCAACAGGTACTGTCCGCCGAGGTTCTCGTTGAGAAGCAGGTCGGGGCGCTTGTCGGCCTTGTCACCTGTGTAGGTCTTGCCGAGGACATCTCCCACTTGTCGCCGCAACGTACTGTTCGAGCTGAATAGCGAGTATTCGGGGCCAAATACCCACAAGTTTCGCTCCAGAGCTTTGTGCAAGACGGCTTCCGTCGTGGCGGCATCACGGGCGAGGGCGTCCAGTTGATCAAGGAAGACCTGACGAGCCGTCGCTTGCTGTACAAGGAAGGCCATCTCCGCCAAGCCAAATTCATCCAGGCGCTCAGCTACCCCTGCGACATCGCCCGGCGTTGCTTCCGCGATATGCTCCAGGAGGATACGGTAGTCGGAACGCTCCATCGCTTCCAACAGTACATTTACGACCGGTTCGACTTTGCTCTCCGGCTCGCCGTAATACTTGTCGAGAATCTTCTTGATCGCGCGGTCGGCGAATACGCGCTTGTGCTCTGGCAGAGCCGACAAGCGCGTGAGGATCGCTCTCTGCAAGCGAGCCTGCGCCAACTGAATTTCGCGCCGGTACTGCTGCTCATAGGCTTCTCGCAAGATGGGCTGGACGTAGCCTTCAACCTCTTTCAGAAGCTCACTGTTCTCGACCGCCGCATCCCAGCCTGCCGTGATGTGGTCGCGCAGTCCATCTGCTTCGATCTCGCCGTAGAGCTTTCGCAGCAGCTTGGATGGAAAGTCATCTCGTTGATCCAGGCCGAAGAACCCAGGCCGCCCAACGGCCTTGCCGTCCACACGCAGAGTGATGCCTGGCTGACGCAACCCGGACTTGCCGTCGCTGATGGAGAAACGCAGCTTTACCTTGCCGGCACTTGGAAGCTCCTCTTCCTGCTCCGAGTAGCTACCGGATACATCATCGACGTCGAGCCGCTTGCCGTCGATCGTGATTGCAAAGTCATCCTGTCGCCCGTAGTCCTGCAAAAGGATCTGGCGCAGCCGATTGGCATCCGGATAAGCCAGGCCCTGATGCAGATCGCTCAGCGTAATTGTCGTGCCATGCAGTTCCGGCCCACAAGGCTCGCTCTGCAGGCCAATATTCAACTGTTCAATGTCTTCGACTTGGGACAGATCGTCCAGCCGCAAGGTGATACGGCACAATCGACCGCGCGCACGGGTTTCAAGCGTCATCACCGCTGCGGCCATGAGCCCGGCGAACTTGCCGATACCCTTGCGCCCCTTGACCAAACGATTCTTTCCGCTTGTGCGGTCGCCGCGCCGCGAACGCCGGTCTGATGCGATGGACAAGTAGTGACGGCGCAGCTCCTCCTCCGTCATGCCGGTGCCGTCATCCTGGATGACTATAGGGTCACCGCTCAGGGGTTTCGGGAGCGCGATGGCTACCCGCTCCGCGTCGGCATCCCATGCGTTGTCCACGAGTTCCTTCAGCGCTCGCTCGGACGAGGAGTACTCCTGACTCAACAACGTCGCGAGACGGGAATCGACCTGGAAGCGCAGATGAGCACGGCTCATATCGGAATCTCCATCTGGCAACAGCGGGAACTCAATTACGCCTTGACCTCAAAGCGCAGGTAGTCCGCGAGCCGTTTCGACTCGTTGATTTCGTCATGGGGCACCAGGAGGTACTTCCAGGGCTTGGCGCCTACGTTCGCCGCGTGATCGGAAGCGTGCTTGCACCAGCGCATGGCGGCAGCGGCCTTGGCCTGAACCTCCTGCGTGTTGATGTCGGCACGTGCCTTCGTTTCCACCATGAAGATGGTCGCGTCCGTCTCGGCCACGAAGTCGGGGATGTATTCCGGCTGCTCGGTGCCGAGCTTGTAGTAGATCTGGAACTGCCCCTTCGCGGGCTTGAGCCACTTCGTCGCGTCGCGCTCCAGGATGATGGCGAAGCGCCGCTCGGTATCCGAGTCGAACTTCTGCAGCGGATACAGACAACGCGCGAAGCCACCGAAGAGCATCTGCTTGATGCGACTGGTCTCGGTCACGGTCTCCCGGAAGTGGTGGGCCGTCTGGCCTGCCGTGGCGGTGTAGTTGCACGGCTTGAGTTCGGTGAAGCCGCGACTGACCTGCACCTCGTACTCGGTCGCCTCCTCCCAGAAGTGGGCCATCATCTGCGCGTGGATTTCCCGTGCGATCAGGCGGCGGTCACGATCCAGCACGCTGATGGCCTCGTCCTCGGACAGATAGCCGCGCAGGTGCTGCACCATCTGGCCCGCGAGGTCGTAGAGCAGCTCGGCGTGGGTGAAGTAGTCGATGTCGTCGAAGTCCACCAGGGCGTGGACGATGTAATCCTCCGGGCGCTGCTCCTTGAGCCCGACTTCGGCGGCCAGGGTGAACTGCTCGTTCGTGCGCAGCATCTGACCGACGATCTCGCGCTGGCCAGGCTGGAGATGGAGCTGGCTCACATCCAGCTTGAAGGCGTGGAAGCCCGTTGTGATCTCGCCAGTCGGCACCACCGCAATGCGTGGGATGTCGATGGTCTGCTGCACCACGATCTCGGTGGTCTTCGCCACCACGGCGGACAAGTCAAGTGCGGGGACTGATTCATCCACGTCCGCCAGCAATTCGCCTTGCAGCGGCTTCAGCCGCTCTGCCACTTCCGCGAGGATTTCCTTCTGCACTTCTGGTTTCAGCAGCGCGCTGCTGGTGGGCACCAGATCGCGCTTGACCTCGTACTTGCCGATGACGTCCATGACCACGCGCGCGGCCTGCTTCTCCGCCTCCGTGGTGAACACCGGTTTGGGCGCGGGGACTTCCGCTCCACTGTCAGTGGCTGAAACCCCTGTGATCACGACCGGTGCTTCCGTCAAACCGAGACGCGCCGCTGCCCCGGACTCGACCTGCACGCTGACCTTCTTGTCGTCGGCGCTCGGCGCATCGAGGATGACCTGCTTCAGGCGAATCGGCGAGTCGCCGCGGTTGGCCTCGTCGATGATCTCCTGGAACTTGTCGTGCGCGACGATGTTCAAGCGATCCACCGACGCGACGCCCGTGCGTTTGCCGTAGGGCAGTCGCAGGCCACGCCCGATGGACTGTTCGATCAACGTGCGGGCATTGGCGGCGCGCAGCGGCACGATGGTATAGAGGTTGGTTACGTCCCAGCCCTCCTTGAGCATGTTGACGTGAATCACGATCTCGGTCGGCTCGTCCACGCTCTCCACGGCTAGCAGGCGCGTGATCATCTCTTCTTCCTCCGCGCCGGTACGGCTGGAATCGACCTGGATCACCTTGCCCTGGTAACGCCCCTCGTAGAAGGCTTCCGACTCCAGAAGCGCCAAGAGTTGCCCCGCGTGCGTGGTATCGCGGGCGATGACGAGCATGAAGGGCTTGACCGGCTTGACGCCGTTCTCTCGGGCGTAGGTGAGCAATTCGACCTTGGTCGTCTCGTGCAGGCGCACGCCGTCTTCCAGCTTGGTCTTCTCGATCTCCTCGGGCGTGTGCGCCTTGGCGTCGAAGTTGCGCTGGGTGACCACGGCAGGCTCCTTGACGAAGCCATCCTCCATCGCCCGAGCCAGCGGGTAGTCCATCACCACGTTCTTGAACGGCACCGGCCCGCGGCTGGACTCGACGAACGGCGTCGCCGTCACTTCCAGACCGAATAGTGGCTTGAGCTCGTTGATAGAGCGCACCCCGGCGCTGGCCCGGTAACGGTGCGATTCGTCCATCAGCAGCACGAGGTCAGTCAGGTTCGCCAGATGGTTGAAGTAGCTGTCGCCCAGCACTTCCTTCATCCGCTTGATGCGCGGCTCCTTGCCTCCGCGTACCTCGGAGTTGATCTTGGAGATGTTGAAGATGTTGATGCGCACGTCGTGGGCGAAGCCCATTGACTGCTCATCTACCGCCGCACCGGTCTGGTCGTAGTTGTCGCCGGTGATGATCAGCGGCGGTTGCTGCGCGAATTCGGCGATGCCCTTGAACACGTACTTCGGCGTGTTGCGCGTGAAGTCCGTGATGAGCTTGTTGTAGATCGTCAGGTTGGGCGCGAGAACGAAGAAGTTGTTGATGCCGTGCGCCAGATGCAGGTAGGCGATGAAGGCTCCCATCAGGCGCGTCTTGCCCACGCCCGTGGCCAGCGCGAAGCACAGCGACGGAAATTCGCGCTCGAAGTCCTCCAGCGTGCTGAACTCGGCCTTCAGCGTGGAGAGAATCGCCGAGACATCGCGCTCGTGGCCCAAGAGTTCGGGCGCGGCATCGAGCGCGCGAACCAGCTTGATGAGCGATTCCGCCTGGGGCGGACGAAGGGACAGGCGACCGGTGACGGCGTGCAGGACGCGGGCGTTCATTATTCGTTCTCCCCAAACAGGCCGCTCTGTCCCGCGTTAGCGAGGGCCGCTTTTCTGCTCTTGATGTTCTTGGCGCCATTGCCAGAGGCCGCAGGCTCGGCCTTCTCAATCTCCGCCATTGGCAGGTTGGTCACATTCAGGCTGTAGTCGTCACGGCCCCAATGGCAGCGGGCCAGCACCATCTTCGGGATCTTCTTCAGCGTCAGGTTCGGCCAGCGCTCTGCCGCTTTGGCCGCCGTGACTCCGTGGAAAGCGGCGCAGCACACCAGCAGGCTCTGCTCCGGGCCGACTTCACCGGACAGCGCCTGTAACTGCTCGGCGGACAGGTTCTGGGTCGTGACGCAGATGAAATCGCGCTCGCTGGAGTGGCCGTGCTGCCACCAGCGCGTCTCCGAGGGCGCGTAGGTAAAGCCTTCAAGCTTCGCCAAGGCCTCGGCCAGCATTGCCGCGTTGTACTCTGGATTGATGACTTGGTTGCCCCAGCGATCGTTGACGATCAGGCTGGGAGCGACGCGGTAGTAGCGGAACCCGCCACCGCCTTGCCAGCCGACGGCTTCAGAAATTCCGCCCTTGTCTTCACCGTCGATCACCTTCTGCAGGCGGGGGATGATGTGGGTGTGGCAGTGCTCGCCCAACTCGACCATGATCCAGCGACGGCCCATCTTGTGCGCGACCGCGCCGGTGGTGCCGGAACCCGAAAATGAATCAAGGACAAGATCGCCGGCAGTGGTTGCCAGCGTCAATATCCGCTGAAGAAGCCGCTCCGGTTTCGGTGTGTCAAATAAGTTCTCGCCGAACAGAGAACGCATTTCCTTTTTTGACTCATCGTTATGGCCGACTTCGTCATAAGGCCAAATGGTTGTAGCCGGAATCGTGTCGGTGACCTCAGACAGAAAGCGCTTGTACGCTGGTCGCGCGTCACCATCAACACCAAACCATATCCTGTTGTCTGCAATGAGCTCAGCAAACTTCTCTTTCGTATACCGCCAACTCGTTCCCGCGGGGGGGAGTACCTCGCGACCTGAAGGGAGACGCACTGGAAAAATCGCATAGTCCCGCGCTTCATTTCGCAGAACGTCACTTGCTTTCCATGGGCCGCGTGGGTCGTTGTCTCTATTGGTATATCTCCCCGTTTGCTTTTCTGTCTTCGGCAGTCGACCCAAGTTGAACTTATCGAGGTTTTTTGCCATGACAAGAATGAAGTCATGGGACGCAGAAAAGTACTTAGAGTCGGACTTTGGTGCGTACTTCTTCTGCCAAATCACAGTCGAGACAAAGTTGGCCCGCCCAAAGACCTCATCGCACAGAACCTTGAGGTAATGCGCTTCGTTGTCATCAATGGTGATCCACAGCGACCCATCCTCCGCCAGCAACCGCTTGATAAGTTCCAGTCGGTCGCGCATCAAGCCAAGCCAGATCGAGTGCTCTAGCCCGTCATCGTAGTGCGTGAAGGCGCTGCCGGTGTTATACGGTGGGTCGATGAACACGCACTTCACCTTGCCGGAGAACTCTTGCTCCAATGCTTTCAGCGCAAGCAGGTTGTCACCGAAGATCAGCCGGTTGTCGAAGATGTCGTTGTCCGACACGCGATGCTTGGCGTGATATGACTTCTCTGGATCTTCGAGCAGGATGCGCGGCTCCAGCTTGGGCCGCTTCTCCTTCCCGATCCAGGCAAGTTCTAGTTTTTGTTTGCTCATGACATCACTCTCATAGTTGTGGCGCGCGGCTCGACAAGTAGTCGATCAGGCGCTTGCGCGGATACGCGTCCGCTGCATTCTGAATATTGCGTAGTGGCGCTATGGCCGGATCGGCACCCAGCGCAAAGTGTGCCTCCATCAGGTCGGCCAGGAAGTTCACGACGTTGCCCTGGTTGCGGAAGTAAGCCAGTGGCCCCTCAAGAATGAGTCGTTGCTGGCCGAGGTCGAAAGCCTGCTGCCGGAGCTGATCGAGCGGCTGGCTGATCAGCGCGGGAATCGCTGCCGGGTCGATGACGGCCGCCGTGCCAATGCGGCTGCGCAGGCGCTTCATCATGACGGCTGTGATGACGTGTACGCCGTGACGGTAGATCAGACGTTCCTGGCTGCGCGCTGGAGCCTTCTGCTCGTAATCCACCACCAGGGCGCGGATGGCGCGGTGGCACAGGACCGCATTGATCAGCGTCACGCCTGGTAGCGCGGCAGTGAACAGCGCCTGGTACTCGGTGGAGTCGGGGTTGGCGAGCCGCACCGGTTCGCTCTTGAGCCATACGGCGTAGCGTGGGTCGTTCTGTTGCGAGGCCATTGCCCGCAGAGCCTCATCGAGCGTGATGGCCTTGGGGCCGGTCGCGAGGGCCTCGGGGCGATAGTGGTAATCGAAGCTGAGGTGGGCGATCTCCTGCCGTAGCCGCTCCTGGTTCTCGTCCAGCGAGGCGAAGTTCGCGGTCTGCACCGGGTTCTGGTGGTTGCGAGCCTTGGTCACGCTCTTCCCAAACTGGCCGTCCGCCGATGCCTTAATCAAAGTGAGCATCACCTTGGCGTCATCGATGCTCTTGCCCGGATGCTGGCGCACGAACTCGGCAGCCGACGCCACCGTCTGCGCGCCGTTGATGATGGACAAGCCGCGCACCTTGAACTTCTTGACGCCATTCTTGTTAGCCTTCGGCTCGATCAGGTCGCAGACGGCCGTGACGCCGTTGTTGAGATAGAAGAAGTCCAGCGGGGCGTCATGCAAGGTCGTCTTGATGGCCTTGTTAACATCAGACTTGCTGCTGCCGAGGAAGTAGCGGATGTTGCGTTCGTACAGGGCCTTGCCGTGCATCTGGTGTAGGGTCACCAAGTCCGCCAGCCGCGCGACACCGTAGTACGTGGCTCGCGGGCTTTCGACTTTCGCGTGCTTGTGCAACGCGATATCCGTGTGCACGGGTTGGTAGGCTTGTTCCGCCAGCAGATCGCAGACGATCTCGGTTGCCGTGTAATACTCCACCTGCTTGGCCAGCCGCTCTTCGTCGAGGTCTTCGTCATCGAGCAGCGCCTGCAAGGCGTCGCGAGCCGTTTGCGATACACCATCGCCCGTGTAGGGCACGACCAGCTTGATGTGGCTGCACACATCGAGTGCGCCCTCGATGTCGGTCTTCCGATTCTGGACATTCCCGTTGAACGCGGCGAAGTCCTGTTTGAGCAACAGGCGAATGCCCTCGCAGAACGGCAGCGCATCCTCCTGCTTGAACTGCTCGGACTCCTTCAACTTGGTTTGCAGCAGGTACAGAGTCTCCGACGGCGCGTGGTAGTGGATCGCGTCGATGCCCTTGTCGTTGAAATCATCCACGACCGAGGCGGCCGCCACCTGCGGCGTAATGTCGAGCAGTTTGTGGAGGACGAAGGCGCTGAAGGCCCGCGAAAGCTGTTTCGCCGCGTGATCGGCGGGATTGACGTTGCCGAGCAATGGCGGCAGGAACGGCACGAAGCGGGCGGCGAGCACCTGCTTCAAGATGGCCAAGCACTGAGGTTCGAGCGCCGGCATCAGGCCCTCCCGCCAATCCGAGCGCGCGCACGTGCCTGGGCACGCGCTTGCAGCGCTGCTTGCACCTGGGCGTAGAGCTGAGCGTTGGCCTGCTCCCGATCCGCCAGCACCACGGCGACGGCATAGGGCTCGTCCCCATCGCGCCCATCGGACCAAAGGCTGTCTTGCCGGGTCACCACGACGAACACCTTGTGACCGTTGGCCAGCGCCTGTTTGAAGCGCCATCGAGAGACCTGCAACGTGCCGTTCTTGCGGGTGTCGTTGGGTAGCCAGCGGCCGTTGGCGCGTTCGCCCATGCCTTCTTCCCGATTGCGCCGGTAGGCTTGGGTGATCTCATCCAGGCTGCCAGCCGTCACCAGGTGGAACCACAGTTTGGCTCTTCGGTAGTCCAGCCGCGTGGTGCGCACGGCAGGGCTGTAGGCGAGCGCGACGGTCACCTCACGCGTGCGGCGGCCACCGTCCCAGAAGCTGTCTGGTAGAGGTAATTCGAAGAAGTGGTGCTGGTCGTTTCCGACGCGCTCTTCGGCCAGCAGGGTGACGGTGTGATCAAGCGAGCGGAACAGCGCCGCATCGTCCACGCGCCCATACCCGACGAGGCGCAGGAGTTTGTCGCGGCCTTCAGCATTGTTGCCGGGGTTCAACAGCGCTTCGCAGGCTTGCGGCCAGCGGGCATGGGCGCCGATCAGTGCGCGCAGCAGGCTGGGCGAAGCGTCGGGCACTTCGGCCAGTAGCCGCGCGGCTTGGTGGGCGACTTGGGGGGCGGCGTAGCTAGTGCCGATGTCTTCCTTGAACGCCGGCCCCAAGGCAAAGCCGCCGTTGAGCGACACCACTCCCAGACCGGCATGGTCTGTGCCACCTCCAGTGCGCCGCAAGGCGATGTTGCCGGCATGCGCGACCACGTCGGGCTTGATGGCGCCGCTGGCAGAAGGGCCGCTGCGAGTCAATGGAAACGGCTGCTCCGCCCGTGCCAACACGTGGTCTTCAATCGTGTTGGGATGGCGCTGTGCATTGCGTGTGGCCTCATTCAGGCTCAAGCCGCCAACGGTCAGCGCGTTGAGCGATGTGGCGGGGTCCAGCAGGCGGGCGTGGCCTTCGAACAGGTAGTCCGGGTAACTCGCGCGTGTATCGGCTGGCAACTGGGATGACAACAAATTGCCCGCTGGTACTACGAACAGGACTCCCAGCTCACGCGTCAGCCGATCCAGCGTGTAGGCGAGCCCGCGCACATGACGGCCATCGTAGACCTTGTTCAGGTCGCCATAGCTTAGGTTGAAGACCCGGCAGCCGTATTGCGCATGCAGTTCGCGCACGGCTTCCTCGACCGCCTTTTCGACGAACTCAGTTTGGTCTTGTCCGTCGTCTTCGAACACTTTGCCGGAGAACAGGCGAAGCTGCGGGACGAACTGCCCTTGCTGAATAGCGCTATGGACATCGCCGTACAACGCAAGCCCGCCGACGAAGGTGCCGTGCCAGTGGGGATCGGTGTCATCCGCACTGCGATGCGGTGCGAGGTAGCCCTGCGCGTCGCCGACCGCTGCGCCGAGCAACGAATGTCCGCGCGTCAAGCCTGAATCCAGCACGGCAATGGACGGAGCATCGTCAGAAGGGGGATCGATCGGAGGAAATTGGTTGATGTCGGTATGAAGCAGTTGTACGGCCACACCCAAGCGGGGCGGCAGGTCGGCAGTGCGCACATCGCGATGGTGCAAGATCTGCTCGGCCTGCGCACCGTTGCAGCGCACACGGACCATGACGAGCGAGGGTTGCTGGATGTCGTCCAGCCGCTCAATGCCTTGTGCATGCAACCAGTCGAGAAAGGCACGCACCATTTGCTGGCGCTTGTCCTGTCGCTCCTGGGGCCATAGTTCGACATCGAGCATGAAGGTTGGCGCGGCTGGAAATCCTTGCTCAAGCAAGGCCGCGCCGGTACGGTCCTGGGGTGTCCAGTGGTCGAAGTCTTCGATGACGTAGAACAGTTCCTTGCGTGTAACAACGCCATCACGTGCAAGGGTGGCCAGGCGGCTCTCGAACTCGCTCAAGCCGTCATCAGTGGCGAATGCCAGCACGATGGATTCATCTTCCTGGCTGACAATCTCCACGCCAGGAATGGCATCGAAGGCGGGCACGCTCTTGTCGCCCGCGCGCAGCCGAATCTTGAGCAGCTTACGGTCGTCGAACCCGCCGACGTCCTCTGCCATCGCACGTTGCCGCGCTTGGTCGAGCCGCCCGGCTAACGCGGCACCATGCGCTCTCGGATCGGCAGGAGGGCGAATTCCCGGATGACGCCTCGGATGGCGCTCCGTTGAGGGCGCTTCTCGCTCCAAGCGCAAGTGTTCATAGGCCATGCCTCCCCCTCCATCCCTTAACTCTTATGACGATACTCACGGGCAAGCGCGGTATCGAGGTGGCTTTTCTCCAGGAACTCCCGGCCGGACAGGATCATTTCCTTGACGGAGCGCCGAAGAACCCGCTCGATGTCGGCGTGCGACATGCCCTTGAACACGGATGCCACCTGGCCATCGTCGGGCTCGAAATTGCGGCGGACACCGGAGAGTTTCAGAGCTAACAAGCGTTTGATCTGCTCCAGATTCGGCATCTCGAAGCGCACAACCTCATCGAAGCGTCGCCAAACCGCCTTGTCCAATAAGGTTTCGTAGTTGGTGGTGGCGATCAGGATGCTCTCGCCTCGATAACCGTCCATCATCTGCAAGACGGCATTTACGGAGCGTTTGAGCTCACCATGATCGGCGCTGTCGCCACGATCCTTGGTCAGGGCGTCGAATTCATCGAACAATGCGACCACGGGATGCGTTGCGACGTAATCGAACACTTTGCGCAAATTGGCGGCCGTCTCTCCCAGAAACGACGAGATGACCGAGTCCAGCCGAACGAGGATGAGCGGCATGGACAGGGAATGCGCGATGACTTCGGCGGCCAGCGTCTTGCCGCAGCCGGGAGGCCCGCAAAACAACAGCTTCTGCGCGGGTTGCAGGCCATAGGATCGAAGCACGTCCGTCCGGTTGTGCTCCATCAGGATTTCATCGAGTGCCGACTGCGAAGCATCCGAGAGAATGATGTCTTTCTCCTCTCGAATCACGGCACGCTCTTCTAGTAGCGCAAGGCCGTTGTCTTTATTTGTCGGCACGCTGGGCAAACTTTGCAGCTTCCGCGCACTCTTCCCGACCGTTGCCTGATCGCCGTAAAGTAAACGCTCAAGGTCATTTGCGAGCAGATGATGGTTCTTCTCGCGCTCCTCTTTGATCACTGCCTCGGACGCCGCGCGAAAGCCCGAAGCATCGCCTTGCGTTCCCGATTTGATGAGTTGCCGCAGTAATTTTCCGCTAGCCATATCTCGCTCTCCTCAATTCTTGGCACGCTTCAACCGCGGCCTGGTCATGCGCAGGTCTAACGGTGCTACTTGATTAGTCATTACACCAGCTCCCACTCGACAGTGAACAGCGTGCGCTCCTCGACCTGCTGTTGGAGTTGCACTTCAAGCTGGCTGATCAAGTCATTGCGCTGCGCTTCGACTTCGTCCTGCCGGGCAAACAACTCGCGGCGCAGCTTGCTGCGCTTACTCTCCAGTTCGCGCTGCTTCTTCTGCCATGACAACTTTTCTTCCAGCGTCGGCGAGGTCGCGGCGGTTCGGCGCACCTCCTTGATCTCGCGGTCGATCTCCTTGATCTCCTGCTCCAGACCGAGCTTCAGGTCGTCCGCCCAGGCATCCAGCTTCTGGACTTCCTGCTCGAAGTAGCCGAGGTTGCGCTCGTTGACGTCGCGCAGGAGTGCGGTCTTGCGGGCTTCCACGTCGGCCAGCAGGGTGGCATCAGGGGCGTTGAACAGACTGGCCGCCTGCGTGGTCGCGGGCAGGCGCAGCAGTTTTTCCGGGTCTTCTTCCGCGAGCACGACGCCGTCGGTCGTGCCCGCCGCAACCAGCAGATGTTGCTCCTGGTTGCCGAGTGTCTCGACCGAGATTAGCTTCACGGTGAGCCATCCGGCCTTGCCGCGCCAGGCTTCAAGCGTGCTGATCTTTGCACCGTGGGCGTTGTAGTCGAACACAAGACGAGCCCCGTTGAGTGCGCGAGCCTTGGCCTGCTCGATGCCCCATCGCGCCAGCGGATGATTGATGCGGTATAGATGCGCGTCGCCGGAGCGGCGGGGCAATTCGTAGCGCCCCAGCTCGATGCCCGCGAGGCCGCCGTGCTCGACTCCAGTCGGTATGTGGCGGAGATCGAAGCCGTCGTCATCGAACGCGGCGCAATGGACCAGTTCGGCGCGGGTCAAGTCCATCAGCATGCGCTCGAAGCGGTTGCGCGCGTTGCGGCTGTCGTCGGCCCGCATGCGCAGCTTCTCCTGCACCTCCTCATCGAAGTTCTCAAGCAGTACCTGGCGCGTCTTGACCATCGCCTCGTTGATTTCGCCGGAGAGGTCGAGCTGGAGTTGCTCGAAGCTGGACTTGATTTCCTCGGGCTCTCGGCAGTTCTGGTAGATCTCGGCGATACGCCGCTCGAAATCGACACCGGAGCCGATGGCACCCAGCACTTCGTCGCTAGCCCCAAACACGCCCTCGAAGAGCTGGAACTTCTGCGACAGCAGCTCGTACACCCGTGCATCGGCCTCATTGCTGCGGTCGACGAAGTTGACCACCACCACGTCGTGCTTCTGACCGTAGCGGTGGCAGCGCCCGATGCGCTGCTCGATGCGCTGCGGGTTCCACGGCAGGTCGTAGTTGATGACGAGCGAGCAGAACTGGAGGTTGATGCCTTCGGCTCCGGCCTCGGTGGCAATCATGACCTTGCCACGCTCCTTGAAGTGCTCGACCAGTGCCGCACGGGTGTCGGCAGTCTTGGAGCCGGTGATGCGGTCGGTGCCTTCGTGGCGCTTCAGCCAGTCCTTGTAAATCGCCTGCGCACGCTGGTCGCTATTGGTGCCGTTGAAGAGCACGATGCCGTCGCCGTATGGCGTGTCGGCCAGCAAGTTGAGGAGGTATTCCTGCGTGCGCTTGGACTCGGTGAAGATGATGGCCTTCCTGGGCGCGCCTAGCCGATCCAGTTCGGCGAAGGCTCGATCCAGCGCGGTGAACAGTGCCTTGCCCTTCGCGTTGTCCCGGATGTTGGTTGCCAGCGTTTTGAAGTGGCGAAGCTCCTCGATCTCCTCCGCGATGGCATCGCGTTCCAAGCGGCTCGGTGCTGCGACGTCTGAGCCTTGGTCGTTCCACTCATCGGCGGTTTCGTCGAGCGACTCGTAGTCCTCATCGAGTTCCTCGGCCAGATCGGGAACCTCGGTGGTTTTGTCGAGCACACCCTGGAGGCGCTTGGCCATTGTCTCCAGCGCACCCGCAATCGCGTGCGTGCTGGAGGCAAGCAGCTTCCACAGCACGAGTGAAATCAGTTGGCGCTGCCCGTCGGGCAGGGCCTTGAGGTTGGGGCGGCGCAGATAATCGGCGACGAGCCTGGAAAGTTCCTGCTCTTCACTCGATGGCGTGAACTCCTCGACGATGGCCCTGCGTGCTGTGTACGAAACGTAGGGCTGAACCTGTTTGCGCAGGGTGCGCTTGCAGATGGGCGCCAGCCGGTCACGCAGGCTGCTGAAGGATTGCTCTCTGCCGGTGAACTGCGAGCGGAAGCTATCAAGGTCTCCGAACACGCGGTCATCGATGAAGCTGACCAGCCCATAGAGTTCGAGCAGCGAGTTCTGCAACGGCGTCGCGGTCAGGAGCGCCTTGGAGTGAACGCGCGACAACGCCTCCTTGAGGGTCTTGGCGATGACGTTGCTGGTTTTGTAGACGTTGCGCAGGCGATGCGCTTCGTCGAGGACGACCAAGTCCCAGTCGATGCCCTTGACATCGTCAGCCTTGGCCTTCGCGAACTGGTAGGAACAGATGATCGGACCGGAGGCGAACAGGAACGGGTTCCGCTGCTCCTGTTTGCGGATCGCGTTGTAGCTTTTGGCTTCGAGGATCAGCCCTTGCAGGCCGAACTTGTCCTGCAGCTCTTGGTGCCATTGCTTGCGCAGGTTCGCTGGAACGATGATGAGCACCTTCCGCCGCCGTTCCGCCCAGCGTTGGGAGATGACCAAGCCGGCTTCGATGGTCTTGCCTAGACCAACCTCGTCGGCGAGGATCACGCCGCGTGAGAGGGGGTTGCGGCAAGCGAAGAGCGCGGCCTCGACCTGATGGGGATTCAGATCGACCTGCGAATCGACCAAAGTCGAAGCCAGCGACTCCACGGAGTCGCCTGCTGCACGCCTGGTCAGCAGCCAAGCAAAGTACTGGCTCTGGTGCGGCGTCAGAAGCTGCTGTGTCGTCAACGGCGATCCTCCCCTTAGTTCTTCCCCGAGCGTGATTCGGCGGCTGGCATGGTCCGCGCTCACTCGGCCTCCGGCTTCTTCTTGTTGATGCTTTCGGCGATCCACCGATCCAGCTCCGAGCGGCGAAAGCGCCAGGTTCCCCCAAGCTTGAACGCCGGAATCTCTCCTTTCTGGGCAAGGCGATAGACCGTCCGTTTGCCGGCTTTGAGGTAGGCCGCGACTTCCTCCAGTGTGAGGATCTCGCTTTCGACTTCATTCATCTGAAAACCATCTGGTTTGGTCTTTCGTGACTTTGGATTGCCAGGTTTGCCCAATTCTACCAAAGGGTGGTAGGCGCTAGCCAGCAAGAAATCCACTAGGCATTGCGCGAATGTCGGCCAGCGCGACCAACAAATCCGGTCATGCCGTAGTTCCCATTCCCTGAGGCGCAAAGCGAGAGCGCGCCACAGCATCTGGCAATCCGCTTTAACGGGGAATGGCACGATGGGACAGACCAACCACCGCACATCAGCATGGCCTGCGCTTGCCATGGTGTTGGCTGTGTCGTTCTCGGCGCTGCAGCCTGCCGTCGCCGCCGACGGCGTCGCCATGGAGCGTGAGCAGCTCGCCGTGCTCGCCCGCCAGCTCGACCTGATCGACCGCCTCGCCGAGCACGCCGCCGGTACCGCTCCGCAGGAACGCGCCCGCTACCACTTCGACTACGCCCGATTGCGTGCCGACCTGAAGCGCGTTCGCGCCGGCCTGCAGGACTACCTCGTGCCCCAGCGCGCCCAGCCGCGCGATCCCGTCCCGCTGGCCGGCGATTACGTCCGCCGCGACCGCGCCGACGACGAGGAGCCGTCGCCATGACGCCCTCTGCCGATCAGGTCGCCGCCTTCCAGGCCAACGGCGGCTTTGCGCCTTCGGCCGTCTCTGCCGTGGTGCTCGCTTTCGTGTTCGCCGTGTTGCTGCTGTGGGGCGTGTGGGCCATGCGCACCGCCTACGTCGGCTGGGCCGAGCACCGCATCACTGAACGTCAGTTCCTCGCCGTCGTCGTGCGCTTCGTGGCGATGTACCTGGTGCTGACCTTCTTTCTCCTCTCCTGACCGTCACGAAGGGCCATACGCCATGAACACTCCAACGACATCCCATCGCATTCCGTCCCGCATCGCCGCTCCGCTGCTGCCGCTGGCGCTCGCGGGCCTGCCGCTGTCGGCCTTCGCGCAGGGCCTGCCGACCATGGAAGACCCATCGCGCGGCCAGGGCAGCGGCATCCTGCAGACCTTGCAGAACTACGGCTACGACATCGTGCTGCTGATCGCGCTGCTCGTGGTCGCCTCAATGTTCGTCGGCGTCTGCTATCACGCCTACACGCGCTACTCGGAGATCCACACCGGCCGCGCCACCTGGGGACAGTTCGGCCTGACGGTCGCCGTGGGCGCGATCCTCCTGGTGGTCGGCATCTGGCTGCTCACCAAGGCCACCGGCGTGCTGTGAGGGCGGCAAGCGATGGCCGTCCCTTCGGAGACCCCGCAAGACACGCTGGTGACCTTCCTGCCGCATCGGCTGAACCGCCAGCCGGTGGTCGTGCGCGGGCTGACCGCCGACGAGTTGTGGATCTGCGCCGGCCTGTCGGCCGCCGCCGGGTTCGCGCTCGGCCTGCCGCTGGCCTGGCTCACGCACAGCATCGCCGTGGTGCCCACGCTGATCGTCGCCGGTATCGCGCTGGGCGTCTTCGTCGGTGGCGGCTTCCTGCGCGCGCAGAAGCGCGGCCGGCCCGACACCTGGCTCTACCGGCAGCTCCTGTGGCGGCTGGCATTGCGGCACCCGGCGCTGGCAGCGCTCCTGGGCGGCCAGCGCCTCATCACCCGCTCGGGCTACTGGACTACCCGGCGCAATGCCGATCGAGGTACGCCATGAGCCGTTTCAAGAACGAGGTTGCGCACCTGCAGGCGCACGTGAAGACGTTGCGTCTGGGGGCCGGCGCGTTGTTCGTGGTGGCGCTGCTGCTCGGCTTCGGTTGGTGGAGTGCGCCGAAGAGTCTGACCATCCATGTGCCGCCGGACTTGCGCTCGGGCAGCACGCGCAAGTGGTGGGACGTGCCGCCCGAGAGCGTGTATGCCTTCTCCTTCTACATCTGGCAGCAGGTACAGCGCTGGCCCACGAACGGCGAAGAAGACTACCCGCGCAACCTGCGCGCGCTGTCGGCCTACCTGACGCCGAGCTGCCGGGCCTTCCTGCAGCAGGACTACGAGTACCGGCGTGCCAGTGGCGAGCTGCGTCAGCGCGTGCGCGGCATCTACGAGATTCCCGGCCGCGGCTACGGCGATGATCCGGCCACGCGCGTCAAGGTGGTTTCCGACCGCGATTGGATCGTCACGCTCGACGTGAGCGCGGACGAATACTACGGCTCCGAGCAGGTCAAGCGCGCCCTGGTGCGCTACCCCATCAAGGTCGTCCGGCTGGACATCGACCCCGAGCACAACCCCTTCGGCCTGGCGCTGGACTGCTACGCCAGCGCACCCCAGCGCATCGAACCGTCGCCGACGCCGACCCAGGCCGGCGTGCCCGCCAATGCCTCCGGCCATCTGCAGGGAGACTCCCCATGAAGCCCGTTAACTGGTCGGCCCTGGCCGGCGTCCTGCTGATCCTCGGTTTCGTGCCGGCCAGCCAGGCCGTGGAAATCCTGCGTTGGGAGCGCCTGCCCCTGCCGGTGCCGCTGGTGGTCGGCCAGGAGCGCGTGGTCTTCATCGACCGCAATGTGCGCGTCGGCGTGCCGGCCAGCGTCGGCGACCACCTGCGCGTGCAGAGTGCGGGCGGCGCGATCTACCTGCGGGCGAGCGAGCCGATTCCGCCCACGCGGCTGCAACTGCAGGACGTGGAATCCGGCGCGCTGATCCTGCTCGACATCGCCGCCGAGCCGGCGAAGGACGGCCAGGCGCCGCTGGAGCCGGTGCGCATCGTGGAAGCGGAAGCCCCCGCGAAGCGCTACGGCGGCGGTGCAGCAAGCGGCGCGGACGAGCAGGCCGATGCGCCCGCGGACAAACCCCTTCTCCGGCGCGAAACGCCGGTACCGGTCGTGCTGACGCGCCATGCCGCGCAGAGCCTGTACGCGCCGCTGCGCACCGTCGAGCCGGTCGCCGGCATCGGGCGCGTGAACCTGCGCCGCGGCCTCGCGCTGGACACCTTACTGCCGACGTTGCCGGTGCACGCGCGGGCACTGGCCGCGTGGCGCCTGGAAGACCAGTGGGTGACGGCCGTGCGACTCACCAATACCTCGGCGCGCTGGCTCGACCTCGACCCGCGCGCCCTGCAGGGGAACTTCGTGGCGGCGACCTTCCAGCATCCGAACCTGGGGCCGGCCGGCACCGCGTCCGACACCACGGTGCTCTACCTGGTCACGCGCGGCCACGGCCTGGCCGAGTCGCTGCTGCCGGCGCTGAGCCCGATCGACGCCAGCGTGAACCTGCCGCCGGCCGCCGCGGCCGGCTCGACCGGAGGAGCGCGCGATGAAAAGTAATCCGTTGCTCAAGTGGCTGCTGATCCCGATGGCGCTGCTGCTGGTGTTCGTCGGCATCAAGCTGTTCTCCGGCGCGCCCGGCGGCCAGCCCGCTCCCAAGGGCGCGGCCAGTACGCTCACGCCCGAGGAGATGAAAGCCCTGGGCATCGCTGGCGACACGCCGCGCGATACCGTCGCCACGCTGGTGGCCCAGGTGAAGCAGTTGCGCACCGAGCTGCAGAGCGCGCTGGGCGACAACAAGCAGCACAAGGCCGAGAACGAGCGCCTGCGCGCGCGGGAAAGCGCGATCGACCAACGCATCCAGAGCGCGCTGGAAGGCGAGCGCAGCCGCCTGGAGCAGGAGCGCAATCAGGTGGCCAGCGACAGGCAGCAGACCCAGGGGCTGCTGCAGGATCTGCAGCGGCAACTGGACGGCCTTTCCGGCAAGGGTGGCCCGTCCGATCTGCCCGTCGGGCTGGGGCTCGAAGAGGGTGACGGCCAGCGCTTCAACCGCGGCGTCGCTAGCACGCAGTGGGTCGAGCCCGACGATGCCAAGGTCGACGCCAAGAACAGCAGCAAGGAGCCGAGCTTTCCCCTGAGCTTCGGGCCGGCCCAGAAAAGCCTGTCGGCCGCAGTGGAATCCGTCGCCGACGTCGGCAGCCGCGCGGTGGGCGCATCCACGAAGGCTGTCTACACCGTGCCGTCGAACTCGACGCTCATGGGGTCGATTGCCATGACGGCGCTGATCGGGCGCGTGCCGATCGATGGAACCGTCAACGATCCCTATCCGTTCAAGGTGCTGATCGGCCCGGACAACCTCACGGCCAACGGCATCGACATCCCCGACGTGGCCGGCGCCGTGGTCAGCGGCACGGCCTCGGGCGACTGGACGCTCTCGTGCGTGCGCGGGCAAATCCGCTCGGTCACGTTCGTGTTCCAGGACGGCACCATCCGCACGGTGCCGGAGGACAGCAGCAAGGGCGGCAGCAGCGGCGGCAACTCGGGTCACAACGGCGCCAGCATCCAGGGCGGCCTGGGCTGGATCAGCGACCCTTACGGCATTCCCTGCGTCAGCGGCGAGCGGCGCAGCAACGCCCAGCAGTACCTGGGCAGCCAGGCGCTCATCACCGCAGCCGGCGCCGGCGCGGCCTCGCTCATCAAGTCCGACAACGGCAGCGTGGCCGTGGTCGCCAACAACAACGGCTCGCTGGGCACCGTCGGCATCAGCGGCAACGAAGCGATGGGCCGCATCCTCGCGGGCGGCGTGCGCGACATGGCCGACTGGGTCAACAAGCTCTACGGCCAGGCCTTCGCGGCGGTCTACGTGCAGCCCGGCGCCAAGGTGGCCGTGCATCTGGAGCAGCCGCTCGACATCGACTACGACGCCAAGGGGCGTCGGGTCCACCACCGCACCGGAGAAGCCCATGCCTCAGATCTGGATTGACGCGGCCGCCGTGCTGCTGGCGGCCGCCCTGCTCGGCGGCTGCGCCACCAGCAAGGAGAAGCTGCTGCCGCACGGCGACAGCACCATGCTCGACATCTGGCATCAGGAGACCGGCGGCAGCGCGGGCGGCGGCCAGGCCGCGCGGCAACTGCTCGATGCGCGCCAGGGCCTGCGCCGGCCGCTGGCCGATGCCGATGTGCAGGCGGCGCCCGGCGTGCAGGCACGCTACACCCGCACCGCGCAGAACGAGATTTACCGCCAGTTCCACCGCCTGCCGAACCCCGACCTGGTGATGTACGTGTTCCCGCACCTGGCGGGCACCGACCCGGTGCCGGTGCCCGGCTACAGCACGGTGTTCCCGCTCTACCAGCGCGTGCAGTACGCGATGCCGGGCGAGCGCGTGGAGGACTACTGATGGCCTGGTCGCTGCCGTGGTCACGCAAGCCCGGCGCATCGCCTGCTGCCGCCGTGGATGCGGCCGATGATGCCTGGGCACGGCACGTGACGGCCCTGGCGGCACAGGGTGTCGCCGAGCCGGGCAGCGCGCTCCGCCGGGGCCGGCGCAGGCCGGCCACTCAGGCCGACCACGATGCGCTCTATGGCGTCGCGCCGTCGTTCGCTGACTTGCTGCCCTGGGTCGAGTACCTGCCCGACACCAAGTGCATGTTGCTGGAAGACGGCCAGTCGGTGGCGGCCTTCTTCGAGCTGGCGCCGGTCGGCACCGAGGGCCGCGAGATGGCCTGGCTATGGCAGGCGCGCGATGCGCTGGAGAACGCCCTGCAGGACTCCTTCGACGAGTTGGACGACAACCCCTGGGTGGTGCAGCTCTACGCCCAGGACGAGGCCGACTGGGACAACTACCTGCGCTCCCTGGCGAACTATCTGCAGCCGCGTGCGCAGGGCAGCGCGTTCAGCGACTTCTACCTGCGCTTCTTCGCCCATCACCTGCGGGCCATCGCCAAGCCGGGTGGCCTGTTCGAGGACACCACGGTGACGCGCCTGCCGTGGCGCGGCCAAGTCCGGCGCGTGCGCATGGTGGTCTACCGCCGCACGTCCGCGGCGCCGACCCCACGGCGCGGCCAGGCGCCCGAGCAGGCGCTGACCACGATCTGCGACCGCCTCGTCGGCGGGCTGGCCAATGCCGGTGTGAGAGCCCGACGTCTCGGCGCGGCGGACATCCACGCCTGGCTGCTGCGCTGGTTCAACCCGAATCCGACCCTGCTCGGCGCCACTGCCGAAGATCGGGAACGCTTCTACGCGCTGACCCGCTACCCGGAAGAACGGGAGGAAGGTGAGATCGAACTCGCCAGCGGCACCGACTTCGCACAACGGCTGTTCTTCGGCCAACCCCGCTCGGACGTGCCCAACGGCCTGTGGTTCTTCGACGGCATGCCGCACCGGGTGATCGTGATGGATCGCCTGCGCACGCCACCCGTGACGGGCCATCTGACGGGCGAGACGCGCAAAGGCGGCGATGCCATGAACGCGCTGTTCGACCAGATGCCCGAGGACACGGTGATGTGCCTGACGCTGGTCGCCACACCCCAGGACGTACTGGAGGCGCACCTCAACCACCTCGCCAGAAAGGCCGTCGGCGAGACCCTGGCTTCGGAGCAGACCCGGCAGGACGTGCAGCAGGCGCGCGGCCTGATCGGCAGCGCGCACAAGCTCTACCGCGGCGCGCTGGCGTTCTACCTGCGCGGCCGCGACCTGGCCCAGCTCGATGCGCGCGGCCTGCAGCTCGTCAACGTGATGCTCAACGCCGGCCTGCAACCGGTACGCGAAGAGGACGAGGTGGCGCCGCTGAACAGCTATCTGCGCTGGCTGCCGTGCGTATTCGATCCGGCGGCCGACAAGCGCCAGTGGTACACCCAGCTCATGTTCGCGCAACACGCGGCGAACCTGGCGCCGGTCTGGGGCCGCAGCCAGGGCACGGGGCATCCGGGCATCACGTTCTTCAACCGCGGCGGCGGTCCGATCACCTTCGATCCGTTGAACCGCCTCGACCGGCAGATGAACGCGCATCTGTTCCTGTTCGGCCCCACGGGTTCGGGCAAGAGCGCGACGCTCAACAATATCCTGAATCAGGTGACGGCGATCTATCGGCCGCGCCTGTTCATCGTCGAGGCGGGCAACAGCTTCGGCCTGTTCGGCGACTTCGCGGCACGGTTGGGCCTCACCGTGCATCGCGTGAAGCTCGCGCCTGGCGCGGGCGTCAGTCTGGCTCCGTTCGCCGACGCCTGGCGCCTGGTCGATACGCCGAGCCAGGTACAGACGCTGGACGCCGACGCGCTCGACGAGGACCAGACCGATGCCGGCATGGCCGTGGAAGGCGACGAGCAGCGCGACGTGCTCGGCGAGCTGGAGATCACTGCACGACTGATGATCACCGGCGGCGAGGACAAGGAAGAAGCGCGCATGACGCGCGCCGACCGCAGCCTGATCCGCCAGTGCATTCTCGATGCGGCCCAGCATTGCGTGACGGACAGACGCACGGTGCTCACGCGCGATGTGCGCGACGCGCTGCGCGAGCGCGCCCGCGACGCCACGCTGCCCGAGATGCGGCGCGCACGGCTGCTGGAGATGGCCGACGCCATGGACATGTTCTGCCAGGGCGTGGACGGCGAGATGTTCGACCGGTCCGGCACGCCGTGGCCCGAGGCGGACATCACCATCGTGGACCTGGCCACCTTCGCGCGCGAGGGCTACAACGCCCAACTCTCGATCGCCTACATCTCGCTCATCAACACCGTCAACAACATCGCCGAGCGCGACCAGTTCCTGGGCCGCCCGATCATCAACGTGACGGACGAAGGCCACATCATCACCAAGAACCCGCTGCTCGCGCCCTACGTGGTCAAGATCACCAAGATGTGGCGCAAGCTCGGCGCCTGGTTCTGGCTCGCCACGCAGAACCTGGACGACCTGCCGAAAGCGGCCGAGCCCATGCTCAACATGATCGAGTGGTGGATCTGCCTGTCGATGCCGCCCGATGAAGTCGAGAAGATCGCGCGCTTCCGCGAACTCAACGCTTCGCAGAAGGCGCTGATGCTCTCGGCACGCAAGGAGGCCGGCAAGTTCAGCGAGGGCGTCATCCTGTCCAAGTCGATGGAAGTGCTGTTCCGCGCCGTGCCGCCCAGCCTCTACCTGGCGATGGCGATGACCGAGCCCGAGGAGAAGGCCGAACGCTTCCAGTTGATGCAGCAGCACGGCATCAGCGAGCTGGATGCCGCCTTCCGCGTGGCCGAGAAGATCGACCGTGCGCGGGGCATCGAACCCCTGGCGCTGGACACGCTGGCCTGACGGGAGCGACACGATGCGCCTGCCTTCATTCGCCCGCCGTCATCCCTGGATCGGTCTGCTGATCGTGGCGACGATTGCGGTGGCCTCGTGGATGCTGCTGCGCGCGCCGCATCCGGCAACCGAGCCCATGTCTTTGGCCGCCGCCGGGTCCGAAGCGTCGAAACCGGCCGGCCCGCCCTGGCTGTATGGCCGTGCCGATGCGCGCTTCACGGTGGTCGGGTACGCCGACCTGGAGTGTCCGTACTGCCGGGCCTACTTCCCCGCGCTCAAGCGCTGGATCGACGCCCATCCCGAGGTGAACTGGCAGTGGCACCACCTGCCGCTGTCCATGCACGAGCCGGCCGCGACTGCCGAGGCACGCCTGGCCGAGTGCGCGGGCGAGACGGGCGGACATGCCACGTTCTGGCAGGCCGTGGCGTGGCTCTACTCGAACACCCGCGGCGACGGCCACGGCCTGCCGGAGGGCCTGCGCTATCCCGACCTCACACCAACCATGCAGGGTTGTCTCGACAGCGAGCGCCCCGATGCGGTCATCCGTGCCCAGGCGGTGGAAGCAGCACAGCAGGGCATCGCGGCCACGCCGGCCCTGCAACTGCGCGACCGCGAGTCCGGCAAGACCCTCCTGCTGCACGGTCCCGTCGAAGGCGATGCCTTGCTGTCGGCCATCGACCTGCTCGCCGCCGGCAACACGACCGTGGCCGAACCCGCCCATCCCCCAGACATGCCCGCCGGCGTTGCCGGTGACATGCCCAGGTAGCCATCGATCTTCAAGGCTGCGGCGCGGCTCGTCCGCGTTGATCGAAACCCGTTCGCATCGCATCCCTTGACGCGAACAGCCACCGCATCCGCGGTGGCGGATGCCCGCTCGTCACCTGTTCCATCCCCAACGTCCCCAGGAGGGTTTGCCCTCCAGGGGCAGGCGCCCTCCGATCTCATCCATTGGAGGTTCGCCATGTCTCTTGTCATCGCCGACTCCCGCCCGGAGTCGCTCACCCTGATCGCCGCCCAGCACGAAGACTGGATCATCCGGCAGGCCATCACCCTGCTGGAGAACCGCGTATTCAAGGCCGGTCCGGCGCTGGGCAGTCCCGCCGCCGTGCGCGACTACCTGCGCCTGAAACTGGTCGCGGAGCCGAACGAAATCTTCGCCGTCGTGTTTCTCGACAACCAGCACCAGGTGCTCGCCTACGAACCGCTGTTCCAGGGCACGGTCGACCAGACTTCGGTGTATCCGAGGGTGGTGGTCCAGCGTGCGCTGGCGCTCAACGCTTCGGCGCTGATCCTGGCGCATCAGCATCCCTCGGGGAACACCGAGCCCTCGGCCGCTGATCGTGCGATCACCGAGCGGCTGAAGAGCGCCCTGGCCACCGTCGATGTCCGGGTGCTGGATCACTTCATCGTCGGCAAGGGCAGCCCGTACTCGTTCGCGGAAGCCGGCTTGTTGTAGTCCGCACCGCAGGCGTCCCTTCCGGGGGGCGCCTGTGCCTCTTGCCCCTCTCCACAAGAACTGCCATGGAAAGTTCCGGTTGCCACGTTCGCGATGCGCTCTGTCTGATGGTCACGATTTTCGGAAGCGCGCCATGTGCTTGCGCGCGAGCGCTCTCAAGAGGAGGGTTCCTCGTACTTCCGAAACGCGCGCCAAAGTGCAACGTCATACGCGATCTTGAGCAGGCCGCAGGCCACTAGCGGCAGCGCCAGCCAGCCAGCGGCGAATAGGGCGCCGCCGATGGCGGGGCTCGCTGCGGCGGCGAGGCTCCTGGGAACGGCGGTGAAGCTCGCCGCCGCGGCGCGCTCGGCCGGCGTCACCACCGCCATGACGAAGGCCGATCGCGTCGGCACGTCCATCTGCGACAGGGCGCTGCGCAGGAACAGCAGCGCGAGCGCCACCGGCAGGCTGTCGGCGAAGGCGGCGAGGACCAGACAGACGCTCGACGGGATGTGGGTGAACACCATCGTGTTGATCAGGCCAATATGGCGCGCTACCCAGGGGGCGGCGAGCTGGGAGCCGGCCGACAGCAGCCCGGCCCAGAAAAAGAACTGGCCGGCAGCGGCGAGCGAGAGGTCGAAACGCTCGAACAGCCAGAGCGCGAGCAAGGTATTGACGATCAACCCGCCAGCGAAGGCATCGACCGAGAACAGCGCCGCCAGTTTGATCACGATGCCGCGCGAAGGCCCCAGCGGTTCGGGCGACGCTGCCTGCTCGTGCATACGGTGGTCCGGCAAGGCGCGATACAGGACGAAGATCAAGACGCCGGTCAGCCCGTAGGCGACGAACATCAGGCGCAACGCGTCGAGCTGGGCCAGGCCGGCATCCGTCAGCACTTGCGGGATGGCCGTCGCCAGCGAACCGGTCGCGGCACACAAGGCGCCGACGAAGGTGTAGCGCGCGAACAGGAAAGTGCGCGCCTCGCCGTGCGCCGATTCGGCCAGCCGCGCATGCTCCAGCGGCAGGAATACGCTGACGTCGCCGGAGCTGGGGTTCATCGTACCGACGAAGGCGACGATCAGCAGCGGCCAGAAGGCGCCGATGCCGCCCAGGCCGGCCAGCAGAAGACCGGTGGCGGCCATCAGCCAGGCGGCGGCGAGGAGTAGCCGGCGCTGCGGGAAGCGATGTCCCCACTGCCCGACCGCCACGGTCGCCAGCGCCGATCCGAGCAGGGTGGCGGTGCTGATCAAGCCGACTTCCCACTTGCCGAGCCCGAGCGTGAGCAGGTAAACCGGTAGCAGAATGGCGACAAAGCCGTCGGTGAAGGCTCGCAGTGCCCGGCCGATCAGCAGCAGACGTGCATCGGGCGCGGCTCCGGCGGGCAGCAGCATCACTTCAAGCCAAGCAGGCGGGCAACCTTCTTCAGTGGCGTGTCGGCGCACCAGGCGTAGAGCGCGTCGTACATCACCATGCCGTGCCGGAGCATCTCGTGGTCGTCGGCGAAGTTGAGCGACAGCCCTTTCGAGATGGCGAGCAGGCCGGCCGCTTCCTTCGCCAGTTGCGGCTGGGCGCAGTCGGCGGCGCGTACGATCAGCGCCAGCGTGTTCAAGGCCGGGTCGTCGAGTTTGTACTGCGCGATGAAGGCATCGAAGCTGCAGCGGTCGCCATGGTGGCCGAGCTCGACATTCGGCACGTCATAGGGAATCGCGCCGGTGTCGGCGGCGACCTTCAGGACCTCGCCCGAAGGCACGTAGAGGAACTCCGGGTTCTCGTCGATGAAGCGGGCGATCAACCAGGGGCAGGCGATGCGGTCGATTTTCGGGCGTTCACGGGTGATCCATTGCATGATGATCTCCTGTTGCCGTTTCGGAACATGTCGCGGTTCTTCGACCTTGAGGTCATAAAGGGGGGCGTCTCAGAAAACGGAAAAGGCACTACGAGGCGTCATTTCACGGCTTTCTGCGCGTCCAAAGTCCTTTTCAACGACTGCGCCAGCGCCGCTGCTTTGCCTTTGCCCCAGAAGTGCAGAAAGACGTAGCGCGGCTCCTCGTGCGTCATGTGGTTGTGGATCGCCACGATGTTGATGCCTTCTCGCCGCAGCACCTTGAGCACCGTCTGGAGTTCGTCCTCACGCATCGCGAAGTCGCCGTCCACCACGGCCTGCTCGTCGGTCCCTGCAAACGCAGCCCAGGTGTTGACGCCCATGGCATTGCCGACGGGCGTGCCATGCATCTTCGCCTCGCGCCCGAAGCTCACCTTGACCATGCCGTCCTTCACCTGCGCCTTGGCGCCGAGGACTTCCTCGATGCGCGCCGCGGTGAGGCTGCTGGGTGTGGCAATGGTGCCGCCAAAGGCATCTGCGGGTTTGGGTTGGCTGGCGCGCACCTGCGCGACCCGGTCATACACAGCCTTGACCCCAGTGGCGAGATGACGCGCATCGCCCATCCCGCCGATGTGCATGAAGTAGACCTTGGGTCGGTCGAAGAAGAAGTGGTTATGCAGCGCCGTCACTTCCAGGCCGGCCTCAAGAGCGGCGCTCATGGCCGGATTGACCTCGTCCTCGAACAGCACCGTGTCGCCCATCATCATCGTGCTGCCAGCCATCGGAGTGAACGCGGCCCACGAAGTCAGGCCCATGAAGGGGGGCATCGTCCAGCGATCCACGCTGATCGTCACGTCATCGCGCGGCTTGCTGATCTTGAAGACGTTCTCGGCCTTGTTGTAGTCGCCCTTGAGTCCCGTCACGGACTCGATCGCTGCGGTATCTACCGTCGGTCCGGCCGCAACGGCCATTTGCATGCAGACCGCTGTCGCTGCGGCGAAAAGGACTCGGGTTTTACGGGACATGCTGCCTCCTTGATTGGATCTCACGGTTTCGGGTTTGATGGCGCGGTCCATGTTCAGGCGCCAAGCCGGGTGAAAGCCGCCTCGGCGACGGTCCAGGACAGGTTCTGCATGAAGGCGTCCACATAGGCTGCGGACTTGGCGCCGAAGTCCATGTGGTAGCTGTGCTCGTACATGTCGAGGGCGACGAGCGGCGTGGCCCCGGCCAGGTTGTGGGCGTGGTCGGCGGCCCAGGTGTTCACGAGACGCTCGCGGCGCGGGCTCCATACCAGCAGGGTCCAGCCGGAGCCGCCGCCCTGGGCCTTGCCCATGGCCGTGAATTCGGTGCGCCAGGCATCCGCGGAGCCGAAGTCCCGCTCGATGGCCGCCTTCAGCGCGCCGTCGGGGTCGCCCCCCGTGCCGCCGAGGGAATCGAAGTACACCTCGTGCAGGATCATGGAACCGCTGGCGATCATCTCCTCGCGCTTGAGGCCGTTGATCTCGAACACCGGCGCCGCTCCCCAGTTCAATTGCGCCAGCTGTTGCTCGATGGCGTTGAGACGCTTGACCGCGCCGCCGTAGTTGTTCTCCCAGTGGCTGACGATGAGCTTCTCGGACAGGCCGGTGAGCTTGGCTGGATCGCACGAAAGGGGCTTCAGTTCGTAAGGCATCTTGGCTTCCTCAGCAAGGTGGATCGGAAACGGCGCGACGAAGGCTGACTCGATCAGGTTCAGCCTTGGTTCGGAAACACCAGCCAGCCCGCCAATCCCGCCGCGAGGATCACGACGACGACGTTGAGCTTGTTCTTCCAGGCATAAAGGAACGCCAAGCCTGCGGCGAAGATCGACATGCCCATCGCCAGCGATGGGACACGTTCAGCCGTGACCTGCGCCAAGTCGAGGGTAGTTGCGCCGATCAGGCCGACTACGCCGGCCGCGACGCCGTCCAGGAACGCGTGCAGCCGTTTGTTCTCCACGACAGCCTCCAGCCGGTCGTAGAAAATCAACGAGAACGCAAAGGCCGGAAGAAAGACACCCACCGTCATGGCCACCGCCCCGATCGGCCCCCCTGCCACATAGCCGACGAACGTGGCGAAGATGATGAGGGGTGCCGGCAGCACACCGGACAGCGCTAGGCCGTCCAGGAACTGCCCATCCGTCATCCATCCGCGCCCGACGGCGTCATTGCGAACGAACGGGATCGCCGTGTAGGCACCACCGAAGGTGAGCAAGCCGGCCTTCAGGCCCGAGGCGAAGATGAGCAGCACCGAGGCTTGGCCCTGAACGACCGTTTCCACCAGCTTCGCCGCCGGCGCATCCCACCAAGCCACGGCGGCAGCCAGCGCCACCGCGCCCAGTGTCACCAAGAGCGCCAAGGCCCGATGCTTCAGCACGAGCAGCGCGTACACCAGGCCGCTCGCCGGCAGGGTGATCCAGAAGTCGACACGAGCCATGGCGGCCAGCGCGCAAACGATGGCAATGGCCCACAACCAGCGATCGAGCAGGATGTGCTCGCCGATACGGTGCACGGCGCGCACAATCAGGGCGATCACGGCCGCCTGGATGCCAAGGAACGCCGCGCCCAGCGAGGTGCCAACGAATTCGATCTGGAAGTACAGCCAGGACAGCGCGAACATCAGCAAGAACCCGGGAAGCATGAACCCGAGTCCCGCCAGTACGCCCCCCAGCCGCCCCTTCGCCCGGATGCCCAAATGAACGCATATTTCGTGCGCTTCGGGTCCGGGCAGCACCTGCATCACCGCAAGCAGCTTGTTGAAGCGTCTGCTGGAGATCCAGCGTTCCTCGTCCACGAGCTCGCGGCGCAACATGCCGATCTGAGCCACAGGCCCGCCCCATGCGAGCAAGCCGAACTTGAGGAAGCGCGCGAAGAGCTGCAGGTAGCTCATCGCTGGAGGGACCGCTTCAGTCGTGGCAGCGGTCTGAGGACTGGTCGGGGCGTTCACGTTGTTTTTTCCTCGTAACTCTTCAATAGCCAGTCAAAGACTTCGCATGCGCGGGCAAGCAGCGCGTCGTCGTCGGGTTCGGATGCCCGCAGGCCGGCGAGCAGCGATTCGATGCCCAGCGCTTCCGCGACCGGGAGTCCCCCAACATCCAGGCAATGCACGAGTTCGCCCAGACGTACCAGTGCAGGGGCGGAATCAAGTCCGAAACTTGCCAGCAGCGTCTCGAAGGTGACCTTGGTGCCTACGTGGCTGAAGGCCGCGCCGTCGAAATCGAAGCCGAGCCAGCCATTGCGGCAGTCGGCGGGACTCGCCAGCCAGACGATGCGAGCGCTTGGGTCGATGAACCGCCGGATCAGCCAGGCCGAAGCGAGTCGGTCCACCCATGGTCGCGCCCGCGTGGCCCAGGTCCGGCCCTGATAGTCGGCGCGGTCCAGCCGCGGAACATCCGCTTGCCGGGCGGTCGGCTCGTCGGGAGACATGCGGCGGGTGATCGCGTCGCGCAGGTCGTCCAGTAGGCTCAGGGTCTGCCGCTGCGCCTCACCGGGAAAGAAATCGATGCGCACCACCTGCTCGAAGCGGCGCACGAGCGGCTGGAGCTTGCGCGCGGCGGCAGCGCCATCCAGGGATGCCAAGCTCCGCCCGAGTTCCTTGATCTCCTCGGCGATGCCGGCGTACTCCTCGCCCCGGTCGAACAGGGCGCGCAGCGCGCCCTCCTGGGCTTCCTCACACCCCGAGAGTCGATAGACCTCGCCGCTGCCCCCGACTTCCACCGCCTGCGCCGCCACTTCGTCCAGCGCCGCCGCACTGTCGGCCGAGTCAGGCAGCAGGTAGACCCCATCGCGCAGCGTCGCGCAGCCCAGCGCCTTGACGGAGCGCCAGACGCGCATGCGGCCGGTCGATGCCTTGGTGGGCAGGCTGACGAATAGGGCAATAAAGCTCAAGCACGGGCTCCTTGGTCAGCAAGCAGTGATGAATGTAATAGATTCTACATCGCGTTATAATTAAAACTCAATTGAAGCTGAAGCGTCAATTCAAGGCATCGAATGCAAACGCTCCCAGCCGTCGATGCCGATTCGCTTGCATCGCGTTTCTTGGGTTCGCGGGCACCTCAGAGCCACGCACCTGACCTCCGCCTCCGACAGGGGGCAAACACAACGCCCACAGCGGCGTAGCGCATGAAACCGGCAGGGGCCGAATGCGGTTTCCTTGTCGCGTCAGATCGGCACTTGAAGTCGACTGTGACCTTGATCGACTCCAAGGACGCCCGATATGCCGCCCCCCTTCTTCAAGGCTTCGCCCCGGCTGCCGACCATCCGCATTGCCCCCGGACTGTGGGTAGTGCTGTTCATGTTCACCCAGGCTGCGGCCGCCGATGTGCTCGTCGTCACCGACAGCCGTCATCCGGTGCAGGCCCCGGCCGGCGTGCGGGTCATCGAGCTGGACCAGGCCACGCGCATCGAGGTCGAACTCGCCGCGCACCTGCCGGCCGACCCGCAACAGGCTGCAGCCCTGGTGCGGCAGCGGTTGCATGACGGCGGCGAGGCCCTTCAACGCCGCATCGGCCACGCCTACCAAGGTGTCGCGGATGCCTGGGGACTGGGCATCGCCAAGATTCCCGCCGTGGTGGTCGATCGACGCTACGTGGTCTACGGCGAGCCCGACGTGTCCCGCGCCGTCGCGCGCATCAACGCCTACCGGAGCACGCATCCATGAGCCTCCTGCTGGCGTCCCGGCGTCTGCGCGCCACCGCCGCCTCGCTGCTGCTGGGCGCGGCCACATCGACGTTCGCCCTGGACACCGCCACCATCGTCTCGTCTGCGCTGTCCCCCGACTGCCTGGAGTACCGCGTCGCAGGTATTTGCTACTGGCTGTACTGCACGCCCTTCGGCTGCTCGGTTCGCACCTCCGTCAAGGTGCGCCACTACGTCCCCGATGCGGTGGTGTCGAGCTACTCGAACACCGGCGAAAACCCGTGGCTGGAAGTCAGGGCGATGAGCATGCCCAACCCGACCGCGAAGGCTGGCGGTGACGGCACGACCAATCACGACAACGAGAACAACCTCGCCAAGTTCAAGAACGCCGATGTCATCGGCCATCCGGCCGGGACGGTGTTCAGCCAGTTCGCCAGCGCCTCCGGCTACACCTGCGAAGGCGCTGGCACGGCCTTCATGCCGTATCTGCTGAGCACGCTCGACACGATGGCCTGGCGCTACAACATCCCGGAAGCGTTCTACCCCGAAGCGCTCATCCCCGGCCGGCGCGAAATCGGTACGCGCACCGGCCTGAACCTCTGGGGCAACGTGTATCCCCGCGGTGGCTTCCTGCACCAGACCGACGACCACAAGAGCGGCGCCGTGGTCGCGCAGCGCGCGGGCGACATCGTGACGCGCCGCAACCAGATTCACGTGTACCAGCCTCTGCTGGCCAACGCCCGCGACGGCTACTGGCCGGCCGGCGCGCTGATGGAGACCGGCGCCTCGACGGGCAAGTGGCAGGAGCTGACGCCCACGCTCTCGAACAGTTGCGTGGTCTTCCCGCACAGCCGCACCCGCGTGCAGGCCCAGCAGGGCGACTACGCCTGGGCCTTGTGGCGGCCGTACTCCTGCTGCCGGCGCCGTGGCCAGGTCTTCCTCGGCAGCGTCGATTTCATGTGAGGAACCCACGATGAACGCCTCCCTCCCTGACTTTCTGCGCCGCGCGAAATCGCCCTTGCGGGCCACGCTGCTCGTGGCGGCCATCACGCTGGTCGTCGGCGTCGCCTGGGCGCAGACCCGCATCGACCCCAATGGCGTGAACGTCAGCGGCAGCGTGATCGGCGACGACGTGCTCTACAGCATCGGCGGCGGCCGGGCCGTGTCGATGGGTGGTGCCGGCAACATGCAGAGCATCGGCGTCGGCGTCGGCTGGAACAGCAACCTGATCTGCGGCGACATGAGCATCACCACGACGCTGCAGAACCAGCTCAACGGCATCACCAACGGCTTCCAGACGATCATGAGCAACGTGATCCAGAACGCCACTGCCGCGGTGGCGTCACTCCCGGCGCTCATCATCCAGCGCGCCGACCCGGGCCTGTACAACCTGCTCACCAACGGCATCCTCCAGGCGCGCCTGGACTTCGACCGCTCGAAGATGACCTGCCGTGCCATCGCCAATCGCATGGCGGACATGGCCGGCGGCCAGGCCGGCTGGGACCAGCTCGCCGAAGGGATGGCGCTGCGGGATGCGGTCAGCAGCACCGATGCCGTCTCCGCTATCGAGCAGGCCGAGTCCAACAAAGGGAACAACGGCGTGCCCTGGGTCGGCGGCGGCAACGCGGGCGGCTCTGGTCAGAGTTCGATCAAGGTGGTCGGCGACGTGACGCGCGCGGGCTACAACCTGCTCAACGGGCGCAGCGCCACCGATACCTCGTCGATCGCGCGCAGCGCCTGCGGCAACCGCCTGACCTGCCAGACCTGGTCGTCGCCTGGCGCGGCCGCGGCCTTTGCGAACCGCGTGCTGGGCGAACGCGAGCAACGCACCTGCGAAAACTGCACGAAGACCCAGACCACGCCTGGCGTCGGGCTCACGCCAGTGATCCAGGAAGAGTACGAGACCAAGCTGCAGGTGTTGCAGGAACTGGTGACGGGCGCCCGGCCGACGACACTGGCCAATCTCGACGCGGCCGGCAGCAGCTCGCTGCCGATCACCCGCGGCGTGATCGAGGCCCTGCGTGACGAGCCCGACCAGGACGTGCTGGGCCGGCGCCTCGCGTCCGAGGCTGCGCTGTCCAGCGTGCTGGAGAAGGCCCTGCTGCTGCAACGCACGTTGCTGACCGGCAAGAAGGAGCCGAACGTCGCCGCCAACGAGCTCGCCGTGCAGGCGGTGGACCAGGAGAACAGCGCGCTGGAGCAGGAGATCAACAACCTCAAGACCGAGCTGGAGCTGCGCCGCACGCTGGCCGGCAACTCGGCGATGGCGATCATCCAGCGCCACAGTACCCGCGCTGCCGGCTCGCGCGGCGTCTTCGAGGGCGACACCACGCGCGACCGTCTGCGGGAAGTCCAGAAGCCGCGGAGCGGTACGCCATGAGCCGGCTCGCCTGGCTGCGGCTGCCATGGCTGTTCAACCGCCGCGTCGGCGTGGCGCTGCTGTGGACCTTGCTGGTGGTCGCCGCCGCGGTGGCGGTGAACATCGCCGGCATCCACGTGGTCGGCGGCGTCGAGGGCTGGCAGCACTGGCTGCAGGCGCACGCCGGCCACTTCTTCGTGTGGCGTCTGTGCCTCTACGGAGCGACGGCTTACGGCTGGTGGTGGATGCGTCGGCGCCTGTTGCGGCGGGAGCCGTCCCGCGAGACGCATCAGCGCCTGCTGCGCACGGAGATCGCGGCCGTCATCGCCGTGGTCGCGCTGGAAGCCAGCCAGCTGCTGCGGCACGGCTGAGACCGGGAGGCAGGCATGACGCTCTACACCACGGACTACTTGGAGTATTACCTGACCCTGGTGGCTTGGGTGGTCAACAACGGCATCTGGAGCATCCTCGTGGCCAGCGGCGTGTTCGCGCTGCCGTTCGTGGCCATCGTGATCCAGGAATGGCTCAAGGCCCGCAGCGAAGGTGCGGACGAGGGCAACAAGGGCGTGCTGTCGTCGATGCGCATCGAGAACCGGGTGTGGGTGGCGATCGTGGTCATCATGTTCGCCGGCATCCCGTTCATCCCGGTGGATCTCGCCACGATCAGGTTCGACACCACGCGCTCCGCGCAATGCCAGGTCAGTGTCCCGCTGCCCAACGACACGGGCTGGTCCAACGTCTACACGGCGCTCAACGACCAGAGCGCGCTGGTGCCGGTGTGGTGGTTCTTCATGCACGCGCTGTCGAAAGCCGTGACGGGCTCCGCGGTGGCGGCGATTCCCTGCGGCACGGACCTGCGTCAGATTCGCATGGATGTGGATGCCACGCGCATCGACGATCCGGTGCTGGCACAGGAGGTCGCCGACTTCACGCACGACTGCTACGGGCCGTCGCGCGCCAAGCTGTTCATGAACCGGCCGACGCTCTCCGACGAGCAAATGAACGACGTCACCTGGATCGGGTCGAGTTACTTCCTCGACACGCCCGGCTTCTATGACACCTATCGCGCCAAGACCCCACGCACGGCCTGGCCCTACGACGCGACCCGCGATGCAGGGTTGGCACAGGTGGACAGCGGCGGCGGCTATCCGTCCTGCCGGCAGTGGTGGGCCGATGGCGGCCAGGGACTGCGCAGCCGGCTGCTGGCACAGGTCGACCCGGACCTACTGACCCGCATCGGGCGCTGGGCGGGCTTCCTGTCGCAGAGCGAGGTCAATGACTCGGTGATCCGCGCCGTGGTCTCACCGCGACAGCAGAAGATGAACCAGGGCGCCGTCTACACCGACTACGGTGGCCAGATCGACAAGACGCTGCCGAACGTTGTCACGCGCGGCGCAAGCGACCTGGGGTTGACCGTCGGCTCGCTGGCCTTCTTTCCCGCGATGGACGTGGTGCGCCAGGCGCTGCCGATGGTGCTGACGATGCTCAAGATGGCGCTCGTCATCTGCATCCCGCTGGTGCTGCTGATCGGCACCTACGACCTGAAGACGGTGGTGACGGTGAGCTGCGTCCAGTTCGCGCTGTTCTTCGTGGACTTCTGGTTCCAGCTCGCGCGCTGGATCGACAGCACGATCCTGGACGCGCTCTACGGCTGGGGGTTTGGCGCGGACAGGCCGCACACGAACTTCGATCCGTTGATCGGTTTGAACAACGCCTTTGGCGACATGCTCCTTAACTTCGTCATGGCGATGATGTTCATCGTGCTACCGGGTTTCTGGGTAGCTGCGCTCGCGTGGGTTGGTGTCCGCGTAGGCAACATTTCGCAGATGCTCTCAGCAGCCACCGATGGCGCCAAATCTGCGGGAGGCAAAGGCGCTGACCTTGCAATCAAAGCAGCGAAGGCGAAGTAGCGCCGAGAGTGGCGAGCTACTCGTCGTCCGCGCTGCCGCCGTCAATGCGTACCTCGCCCCGGTAGAGACCGTATCCGTCCAGGCCGTTTCGCCATTGAGGCTCGTCATCATCACTGCTTTCGTCGGCATCGACGTTGCGTACCATCCAGGCAGCGATCCCTGCAAAGGCCAGCAGCAGCGCCAGCCAGAACGCGGAGTAGAGCAGCACACCAAGCACGGCCAGCTTCACGATCCAGAGCACCGCCGTCGCCGCGCTCGCGGGCACCCCGCGCGTCACCAGCCAGCCGGCGACACGCTGCTCGCGGCGCAGGTATCCACGCCAGGCACGGCCAGCCCCCCGGCCCAGCCGGTGGCTCCAGCGCCCGTTGTGCGTGTTGGTGGTCATGCTCATATGCCTCGGCTTCAGTGGTGCCTCACCTCGCGGAGTGGCCGGTCGTGGCCTGCCCTCCAGCATAGACCGCGATCAGGAGGGCGGGTTGCGGCTAGCAGAGTCGGGTTGGCTCGGGTCGCAGGTCGATTAGATTCTGCACGATAACTCAAACTCTATGCTACTTTCCATGCACGTTCTTGCAATGGCTCTAGTGACTGATTGGATTCCGTGCTATTTTTACAGCATGGATGGAAATTCTAGGCATCAGGTAATCAAGCGGCTGCAGGCGGGACTCCCCCGCGGGGCGCCGTTCGACCTTGCCACCCTGAGCCAGTTCGGGGTGTCGCCCCAGCTCGCCGCCCACTATGCCGACGGCGGGTGGCTCGTGCGCTTGGCCCATGGCGTCTATGCCTTCCCGAACGATGAATTCGGGGTCTACGGTGCGCTGAAGTTCCTGCAACAGCGCGTGCCCGGCCTGCACGTCGGCGGCAAGAGCGCCCTGGCCCTGCAGGGTGTGCGGCACAACCTGGGCAGCCGGGAGGCGCTGGTGCTGTGGGGCGACGGTCGCTTTGCGTTGCCGGTCTGGTTCACTTCGCGCTTTCCGGCCCGCTACGTCCACGCCCGCCTGTTCGACTGGCCGGACACGGCGCTGGCCGGCAAGACCCTGACCACGCCGCCTGGCCTGCCCGAGGATCTGCGGGTGGCAGCCCCCGAACGTGCCGTGCTGGAGCTGCTGTACGAAGCCGGCGTCAAGCAGAGCCTCGAAGAGGCCCGCAACCTCTTCGATGGACTGCGTTCCCCCCGCAAGGACTTGCTCGGGCAACTGCTGTCCTGCTGCACCAGCGTGAAGGCCGTGCGCCTGTTCCTCACCTGGGCGCGCGAGACCAGCCTCGTGGATGTCGATGCCCTGCTGGAGCAGTACCCGGTTCGCACCGGCAGCAACACGCGCTGGATGAGCCGGCTCGATGACGGCACCTTGCTGAGCCTGAGACCTCATGGATAAGACCTACGCGGACACCGTTCGCCTGCTGTTGGCCGTCGCGCCCGACGTGTTCGCCAACGACATCTTCGCTATGAAGGGCGGCACGGCCATCAACCTCTTCGTGCGGGACATGCCGCGCCTGTCGGTGGACATCGACGTGGTGTACCTCCCGTGGCAGACGCCGCGCGACGAAGCGCTGCAAGCCATCAACCAGGAGCTGGCCGCCATCGCCACGCGCGTTGCACCACTGGGCGTGCAGACACGCCTGGTTCGCGCCAAGGATCTGGGGGACACCAAGCTGATCGTCGAGAACGACGCCAACCAGGTGAAGATCGAGGTCAACGTCGTGTTCCGAGGCAGCGTGCTGCCCGTGGAGCGGCGGCCGCTGAATGCCAAGACCAGCGATCTGTTCGGCGTCGAGTTCGAGCTGCCGGTTCTGGCACCGGACGAGCTGTACGCCAGCAAGCTGGTGGCTGCGCTGGATCGGCAGCACCCCCGCGACCTATTCGACGTGTGGCAGCTCTACGAATCGGGCGACATCAGCGACGGCATGGTCGAGTGCTTCGTGATCTATCTGGCGGGCCACAACCGGCCGCCCCACGAAGTGCTGTTCGGCAACGACAAGGACATCGCCGGCGAGTACGAGCGGGCCTTTGTCGGCATGACCGAAGTGGACTGCTCCCTGGAGACACTGCTCGACGCTCGCGCCAGGATGCGGCGCGAGCTGCCACAGCGACTGAGCACCGCGCACAGGCAGTTTCTGAGCGGGCTGGCGCGCGCAGAACCGGACTGGTCGCTGGTGCAGTGCCGGCACGCCGCGCAACTGCCGGCACTGCGCTGGAAGCTCGCCAATCTCGAAACATTCCGCAAGCGCCGTCCCGACGACTTCGCAGCGCAATCCGCCGCCCTCGACACCGGCTTGGGCCAGAGCTGACGAACGTCCCGCAGCGCCCCACTTGCCGGGGTTGCCCCATGCCGCATTCATCGTGGCAGCCGCGAAGCAGCGGCCCTATACCCAAAGGCTTCCGACAAAGGCCAAAGGGCTGGGAAGGGGCAAAGGAAGGGCGCCAAGGGGAAAGGCCCTATCCTGAAAAGGCCAAAAGGCGCCCCGAGCAGCCCGTCATCCGGGGTTCGCCATGCTCTCGCTGTTCCAGCGCAAACGGGTGCCACCCACCGCCGGCACACCGCCCACCTCCGCCATCGAAACTCCGAAAGGGTTGACGCGGCCGGAGTCGGCCGCATCGCTGCTGGCCACGCCGCGTCGGCAGAAACTGCTGGAACACATCTGGCAGCGCACCTCGCTCTCGCGCCGGCAGTTCGCCACGCTCTACCTCGCCCCACTGGAGCGCTACGCCGAGCTGGTCCAGCAGTTCCCGGCCTCCGAGAACCACCACCACGCCTATCCGGGCGGCATGCTGGACCACGGCCTGGAGATCGTCGCCTATGCGCTGAAATTGCGGCAGTCATACCTGCTGCCTGCGGGCGTCACGCCGGAGGCACAGGCGGCCCAGGCCGAAGCCTGGACCGCAGGCACGGCCTACGCGGCCCTGCTGCACGACATCGGCAAGATTGCGGTCGATCTGCACGTCGAGCATGCCGACGGCAGCGTCTGGCATCCCTGGCACGGCCCGCTGCGAAAGCCCTACCGCTTCCGTTACCGAAAGGAGCGCGAGTACCGCCTGCATAGCGCCGCCACCGGGCTGCTCTACGCGCGCCTTCTCGATCGGGACATCTTCGACTGGCTCAGCGGCTATCCCGACCTCTGGGCCGCGCTGCTGTACGTGCTGGCCGGCCAGTACGAGCACGCCGGCACGCTCGGCGAGCTGGTCGTGCAGGCCGACCAGGCATCGGTCGCCCAGGAGCTCGGCGGCGATCCCAGCAAGGCGCTGGCGGCGCCCAAGCATGCGCTGCAACGCAAATTGCTCGACGGCTTGCGCTACCTGCTCAAGGAAGAATTCAAGTTGAACCAGGCCGGCCCGGCGGACGGTTGGCTGACCCAAGACGCCCTGTGGCTGGTGAGCAAGACCGTCTCCGACAAGCTGCGCGCACATCTGCTGTCGCAGGGCATCGACGGCATCCCGGCGAGCAACACGGCGGTGTTCAACGTGCTGCAGGATCACGGCATCGTGCAACCGACGCCGGATGGCAAGGCGATCTGGAAGGCTACCGTCACCAGCGAGGCCGGCTGGTCGCACGCCTTTACCTTCCTGAAACTCTCGCCGGCGATGATCTGGGATGCCGTCGACCGGCCGGCGCCGTTCGCAGGCCGTGTGCAGGTCGAAGAGGAACAGGCGGAGCCGCCGCCGCTGGCGCCGGCGGTGGCCGATGGGCCGCGCGTGGAAGGCACCGAAGCTGCACCCGCGAGCACGGCGCCGATCGCATCCGCAGCCACGGACATCGGCGTGGCCGCGCTGCTCGACCTGCTGGGCGACACTGCTCCATCCACAGCGCCGGAGATCGCCGAGGCCGAGCCGGCCCCTTCGACCGTGCCCCCGCCGCAGATGAGCCTCGCGCCTTCCCAGGATCGCGCGGAGCCCTCCGGGGCGCACTTCATGGCCTGGCTGCGTCAGAGCATCCAGACGCGCAAGCTCATCATCAACGACGCCAAGGCCCTGGTGCATACCGTCGCCGGTACGACCTATCTCGTCAGCCCCGGCGTGTTCCAGCGCTACGCGCAGGAGTACCTTCAAGTCGCCGCGCTGGCCAAGCAGGAGAAGCTGGAGGGGTGGCAGTGGGTGCAGAAGCGCTTCGAGAAGTTGGGACAGCACCGCAAGCAGCCGAGCGGGCTGAACATCTGGACCTGCGAAGTCACGGGGCCGCGCAAGTCGCGCCGGCTGCACGGCTACCTGCTCGTCAGCCCGGATACGCTGTTCCAGGAGACGCCGCCAGACAACCCATACCTGCGGCTCGTCAACGAGGCCGCAAAGCGCGAAGATTCAGCCCTTGGGGGCAAGGACGACGATCAGGCGTAGGCATGCGGCCGCTGTGCGGGCCGGCTTCAATCCGCGGATGGGGCCGACTCTGCCAGCTTGGCTTCGGTCAGAGTCATCAAGTGGGCGGAACTGCATTTCAGCGCACGGGCAATCTTGAGGATGAGAGGGAGCGTGGGGACATGCTCGCCGCGCTCGATCTTGCCCATGTGCGACCGTTCGATGCCGGCCATGTGGGCCAGCGTTTCCTGAGCGATGCCCTGGTTGGTTCTTTCTTCCCGCACGGCAGCCCCAAACGCGATGGCTGGTTCCGCTTCGTAGGTAGTGGTGCCGGTGGGGCGGCCCCTTTGGATCGAACGCTTTGGCATTGCCAAGAGCGTCGAACACGGTCACGATTTAAACCACGTTAAACTTAACTCATTCAACGGCTTCGAGATCAGTTGCCACGAGTTCACCGCCTGGGGGGAGCTGGACGTGGAATCGAGTGACATCACCGCCGAAATTCGCATGGCCGTCCTCGGCGAATGGGTGCCTCCCCAGCTCGCCGACGTGCTCGCCCTGCAGCGTGCCGAAGAGCCGGAGACTCATGCCGTCCTGGCCGGCTGGACAGATCCCGGTCGAGGCGCGGAGCTGCCGGACGACGGCTTCGACTTCGCCTTGTCTGCGGTTTCCCGGCAGTGGCCTGGCTGGGTATGCGAACCGCTGTGGCATGACACGCTGGCGGTCGCCGTGGCCAAGCGCTCCCACCTGCTGGCCTACCGTGAAGTGCCGTGCGGTGAAGTGCTCAAGCAGCGCTTGATCTGCTCGCAGTCCACGGCCGATGAACCATGGCGCATGACCGTGCAGCGTGTGTTCGAAAACGCGCTGCAAGAGCGAGAGCAAACGGTGGAGACATTCGATGTGGCGATGACGCTGGTTGCCGCCGGGTACGGGATCGCCATTGCACCTGCCGCGAGACTGGCGAGCTACTTACGCCGAGGCATCGCCGTGCGGCCGCTGGCCGGCGCACCAACGATCGTGATGGCTTACCTGCTCCGCCGCGACGCTTCCTTGTCGGACACCCAGGCCAGATTCGCCCGCCGCGCGCGCTTGGTGTCCTGACAGAGGCGCGGGGATCGGGGTTTCGCCACGATCCCGCATTCCTGCTGCTAGGCGACTCCGACTCGCAGCGGGGTCCATTCGCTTTCCTTCACGGCTGCGCTCACTGCCATGACGAGCTTGTCGAGATTGCTGGCCGTCACGCCCTCCAGTGCCGAATGCCCCCGCAGCATCGAGCGCGGTTGCAGCAGTGCATGGTAGATCTGCCAAGGATCCGCACCCCTGGTCAGCTTCAGGACGGACTGGATCAGCTCGTGCTTGAGTGGGTCGAGGTGCCAGTCCGGCACGCGCTGGCCGCGGTTGCCTACGTTCAACGCCAGCAAGTTGCCCGCCTTGATCTCGTAGCTGATCCACCTGCGGGATTTGCCTGCCATCTTGGCAAACGCAGCGACGGGAAGGTTGTGCGGCGCCTCGAAGACATCGAACAGTTCCATCCTCTCGCGCTGAATGTCCGAAGGCACCAGCGGCGCGGCCGATCGAGGGGGCGGAACCGCCGGCAGCCGATGTGCGGCGGCAGAAACCAACGGCATGGCGTCACCCGGCTTCGTCACCAGCAGGATTGGCGAAGCGGCAACCGGCGTGGAGGGCGCGCTTGCGGTTTGCTCACTCGGGAACGCGGGCACGCCTTCCAGATGCACGGTGAGCGGCATGCTGGCTGCCTCGACCTGGTTCTGCTCGAAGAGGTCGAGCCGATCGGCCCAGTCCTGCATCATGCGGCGACGCTGCTCCACGTACTCGGCATGGTTGTAGGTCGCGCTGACCTTGTTGGGATCGACATGCGAGAGCTGTGCATCCACCCAGACCTTCGGGTAGCCGATCTCGTTGAGCGCAGTGGACATCGTGCCGCGGATGCCGTGTCCGGTCAGGCGTTCCTGATAGCCCATGCGCTTGAGCGCACCATTGAGCGTGTTCTCGCTGATGCGCTTCTTCAAGTCGCTGTCGTGCCGGAACAGGTGGCGCTGGGCCGGCTTGAACTCATCCAGCAGGTGCCGGACGATCTCCATGGCCTGAATCGACAGCGGCACGATGTAGGGCGGGATGTCCTTTGGCTGCTGCCGCTTCTTGCGCATATCCAATTGGAGTTGCTTCACGACGTCGGGCGGGATGATCCACAGCCCACGGTCCAGATCGAATTGATCCGGCGTCGCCTGTCGCAGCTCTCCGGTTCGCACGCCGGTCAGCAGCAATAGCCGCAGCCCGAGCTGGGTCTGCCGCCTGCCGCGATAGCTGCGTAGCCGCTGCAACAGCTTCGGCAGTTCGGCCATGCGCAGGAACGGGTTGTGGTTGACGGGTGGCAGCGGCAGCGCCACCACATCGAGATCGGAGGCGGGGTTCTGTTCCAGGCCCGGCACGATCACCAGCGCGTAGCGGAACAGTTGGTTGAACCACGTCCTGACTTTCTCGGCGACGGAGAGCGCCTTGCGCTTCTCGATCTTGGCGATCACCTCCAAGAGGTCGGGACGCTTGATCTCATAGACCGACCGCTTGCCCAAGGCGGGCAGCACATCCTTGTCGAAGATGCGCGGAAGTATCGAGAGGGTCGTCTGCCGGCCTTCCTTGAGGCTGAGCCCGCGATGCTTGAGCCACTTGCGATACACCGCCTCGAAGGTGTTTTCGTCGGCGAGCCGGACAGCGGTGCGCTTCTGCTTGCGGTGAACGCGAGGATTGGTGCCTTTGGCCAGCAGGGCGCGCGCTTCGTCGCGCAGGCTGCGGGCCTCGCGAAGCGTCACCTCCGGGTAGGTGCCGAGCGACATCCGCTTCTGCTTGCCCGCCCAGTAGTAGCGGAAGTGCCAAGTCCTGCCCCCTGCAGCCGTGACGGCCAGGGAGAGGCCATCCAAGTCAGGGAGGGTGTATGCCTTGCCAGTTGCCTTGGCCTGTCGAACGGCCAGGTCTGAGAGTGCCATGCTCTTGCTCCTGAACATGAGTCAGGAACCAGATGCTGGTCACGTCGACCTCGCCCCTCCATCAACAATCCGGAATCAGCCGCGCCCACAAAAATGGACTTGTTTGTGGACTTAAAAGTCCCGGCTGTAGGCGGATCGCAGTGGACTACGGCAGACCGTCAAAGAGAGGAAAAGTCTTTGTGCGGCAACGACTTGCAGACTCTCTTGGACTTCTGCGGAAGTCCGCAGATTGATACAGTGGAGCGGGTGATGGGAATCGAACCCACGTCAACGGCTTGGGAAGCCGCCGCTCTACCATTGAGCTACACCCGCACCGAGGAAAAACCCATCGGAGAGACGCACGTATCCCCCGCAGGGGATTTGCGTTCCCCTTTGGGGCGGAGTGGCTACAAGACTTATCTAGCGATAAGCCACCTGCCGGAAGTCAGCACGCTTTCGCGTCGGGGCGATCATTTCATCCCCTATACAGCCCATTATAGGCTGCCATTCGCTTTTTCCGACATCCTTTACCCGCCTGAGCATCAGCAGACCTTGCGGCCTACCTTGTCCGATCTCGATTGGAGGCTGATGTAACTGCCCTTGCTCGATCACCGGACGCCCCGACGGGCTTACCGCGTTCCACATAAGTAACAGGTGTTGCGAGGACTCTGTCTTTCCGCCGGTGGTCCCGTTGTCTGCGTGCGCTGACCAAGCAGCAGCACATCCGACCACGTGCTCTTGCGAGCCGGACGCGTCAAACGCCATGCGTCCGTTTAGCTTGACGACGGTTCAACGACAGTTCACTTGCGTTAGTCCTGCAACCCAGCCTAGCGCCGCCGCGAGTGCGTTTCTCGCGTGCACAATCCCCCTCACGGGGGTACTGTCCCCCTGAAGGGAGCTACATTCTCAGAGCGCTCAGCACAGGCCCGTTACCAGACCCGCACCGCTCTTAGGCTACAGGGTGCAGAAACCCTGGTCTGATCCGAAACTCCGGTCAGACAATTACTTATGCGGCTTACGCCGCGTAGACATGGGGCCGTATACCGCGGCGACACCCATGGGTTACCACTTGTGATGCTGCTAGTTTTATCACTCTGCGACCTTTCGGCCCCGTGGTGACTAGGCTAACTACCTACGCGACTCGCGTCGCACGCTTGGGAAGCTGCAGTTCTACCATTGAACTACACCCGCGCAGGACCGCCAGTTTAAGCCATCGCCTCGCCGAGTCACCACCCTGGCCGCGCAGGGACTCTGGTCTGCAAGGCCAGCGCGATAGAATCCGGGCATGAACCTACAGATCAACGGTGAAGTCCAACATCAGGCCGAGCCCTGCTCGGTGGCACAGCTGGTGGAGCGCCTGCAGCTCGCGGGCAAGCGCCTGGCGGTGGAGCGCAACGGCGATATCGTGCCCCGCTCCACCTATGCCCAGACCTGGCTGGCCGACGGCGACCAGCTGGAGATCGTGCAGGCCATCGGCGGCGGCTGATCGAGATTTTTGTTTGCATAAACAACAAAAGTTAAATAAATAATCACGGACGGATCCCATGAACAAGCCCCTGAAGTACCTGCTCATCGGCGTTGGCGTGGTGATCCTGCTGCTGGCGGGCGCCCTGGCCGCCGCCGCGACGCTGTTCGACCCCAACGACTACCGCGACACCATCGCGGCCAAGGTCAAGGAACAGACCGGCCGTGATCTCCAGCTGGGCGAGATCGGACTCAAGGTCTTCCCCTGGCTCAAGGCCAGCGCCAGGGGCGTGGTGCTCGGCAATGCACCGGACTTCGGCAGCGAACCCTTCGCCCAGGTCGGCGAGGCCGACGTCGGCGTGAAGCTCTTCCCGCTGCTGTTCGACCGCAAGGTGGAGGTCAGCACGGTGAAGCTCTCGGGCCTGCGCCTGAATCTGCAGGTGGACAAGGACGGCAGGAACAACTGGGCGGACCTGGCCAAGGACAAGCCCGAGGAAGAGAAGAAGGAGGACAAGGCGGGCGGCTTCGACATGAAGTCGCTGGACATCAGTGGCGTCGAGATCAGCGACTCCTCCGCCAAGTACAGCGACGCCCGCAGCGGCAAGAGCTACCAGATCGACAAGCTGCGCCTGGAGACCGGCGCGCTGTCGCCGGGCAAGCCCTTCGACGTGGCGCTGGGCCTCACCGCCATCGCCAGCGCGCCGGCCGCCAGCGCCGACCTGGACCTGAAGACCACCGTGGACTACCAGGCCGAGACCTCGCTGCTGAAGCTCAGCGACCTGGCCCTGAAGCTCAAGGCGGCCGGCAAGCAGGTGGCCGGCGGCAAGGACGCCAACGCCGACCTGGAGCTGAGCGGCGCCGCCACCGTGGACATGGCCAGGAAGCGGGTGGGCACCGAGAACCTCAAGCTCAAGCTCAAGGGCCAGGGCATGGGCCTGGACGCCGACACCGAGCTGGCGGCGCAGGTCCTGGCCGACTACGGCCAGAAGCTCTACAACGCCAAGGGCCTGGTCTTCACCGGCACGGTAGCGGGCCAGGGCGTACCGGGCGGCAAGCAGCCGCTCAAGCTCAGCGGCGACTTCTCCTACGACGGCGCCAAGGGCGCCATGGCCTTCGAGAAAGGCGCGCTGGCGGTGGCCGGGCTGGACCTGAAGACCACGATCCGCGGCGAAGGCCTGGGCGAAGGCGGCACGCCGCGCCTGCACGGACCCATCAGCATCGCGCCCTTCAACCCGCGGCCGCTGATGAACCAGCTGGGCATCAAGCTGGAGACGGCGGACCCCGAGGCGCTGAAGAGCGTGAGCCTGGCCGCGAACTACTCCGGCACCTTCAGCTCCGCGCGCTTCGAGCAGATGAACTTCAAGCTGGACCAGACCACGATGCAGGGCATGTTCGGCCTGCGCGACTTCAAGGCCAAGGCGATGGAGATGGCGCTGAAGATCGACGAGATCAATGCCGACCGCTACCTGCCGCCGAAGAAGCCGGGCCAGGAAAAGCCGGTGGCCGCCGCCGGCGACAAGAAGTTCGACGACCAGCCGCTGCCGACCGAGGCCCTGCAGAAGCTCAACGCCAACGGCACGCTGGACATCGGCAAGCTGACCATCAACGGCCTGAAGCTGAGCAACGTCAGCCTCAAGCTCAGCGGCGCGCCCGGTGCCACCCAGGCGCAGAACATCTCCGCGCAGCTCTACGGCGGCAAGGTGTCCCTGAGCAACGCCATGACGCCGGGAAAGGAGCCGGGCTACGCCATCAGGACGCAGCTCAGCGCGCTGCAGGCCGCGCCGTTCCTGAAGGACCTGATCGGCAAGGACCCGGTCAGCGGCCTGGGGAACTTTGACGTGAGCCTGAACAGCCGCGGCAACACCTACGGCGAATTCAAGAAGGCCCTCAACGGAGACCTGTCCTTTCGCATCGAGAACGGTGCGGTGAAAGGCTTCAACCTGGCGCAGACCGTGCGCAAGGCCAAGGCAACGCTGGCCGGCAACATGAACTACACCGAGACCGAGCAGCCCGTCACCGACTTCACCGTGTTCACCGCCACCGCCAAGATCATCAACGGCGTGCTCAAGAGCGACCTGCTGGATGCCGCCAGCCCCCTGTTCCGCGTGGCTGGCGAAGGCCAGGTGGACCTGGTGAACGAGACCATCAACTACCTGGCCAAGCCGACGATCGTGAACACGATCACCGGCCAGGAAGGCAAGGGCCTGGAGCAGCTCAAGGGCATCATGATTCCCATCCGCCTCAGCGGGAACATGTACAAGCCCAAGGTCTCGCTGGACCTCAAGGCCGCGCTGCAGCAGCAGGCCACCGAGAAGCTGCGCGAGAACCTCAAGGGCGAGGAAGACAAGCTCAAGGCCAAGCTCGGCGAGAAGCTGGGCATCCCCACCGAGAAGGACGGCAAGCCGCTGGACAAGCAGGAGTTGAAGCAGGAGCTCAACAACAAGCTCGGCGACCTCCTGTTCGGCAAGAAGAAAAAGCAGGAAGCGGCGCCCGCGCCCGCACCGGCCCCTGCCGAACCGGCCGCCCCCGCCGAGCAGAAGCCCGCGGAGGCTGCGCCGGCCAAGTGAGCTTCCTGCCAGGCCATCCCCAGCAAGGTCCCAGAAATCCGTTCATGCCGAGCCTGTCGAAGCATGAACGGATTTCCCGCGCCGGCCGTTACCTGAAACCGCCCGCACTTCGACAGGCTCGGCGCGAACGGGGGCCGTCTCATGCCGCCCGCTAAGAGAACCGCTGCGCTCGCGTCCTTCTCCGACCGCCTGCTCGCCTGGTTCGACGTCCACGGCCGCCACGACCTGCCCTGGCAGCATCCGCGCACGCCCTACCGCGTGTGGCTGTCGGAGATCATGCTGCAGCAGACGCAGGTGGCTACGGTCATCCCCTACTTCGAGCGCTTCCTGCAGCGCTTCCCCGATGTCGCTTCTCTGGCCGCCGCTCCGGTGGACGACGTGCTGGCGCTGTGGGCGGGGCTGGGCTACTACGCCCGGGCCCGCAACCTGCACCGCTGCGCGCAGGCCGTGGTGAACGCACACGGCGGCGAATTCCCGCGCGACATCGAGGCACTGCAGGCGCTGCCCGGCATCGGCCGCAGCACCGCCGGGGCGATCCTCAGCCAGGCGCATGGCGACCGCCATGCGATCCTCGACGGCAACGTGCGGCGCGTGCTCTCGCGCCATGCCGCCATCGAGGGCTGGCCCGGCGCGCCGGGCGTGCAGAAACAGCTGTGGACGGTCTCCGAAAGCCTGCTGCCGCAGGTGCGCATGGCCGACTATACGCAGGCCATCATGGACCTGGGCGCCAGCGTCTGCAGCACGCGCAAGCCGGCCTGCGCCCTCTGCCCGCTGACGCAGGACTGCGGCGCCCGCATCGCCGGCCGCACCGCGCAGATCCCCGGCGCCAAGCCCAAGCCGAGGCAGCAGCGACCGGAGCGGGCCACGCAGGTGCTGCTGATCGAGAACGAGCGCGGCGAACTGCTGCTGGAGCGCCGCCCGCCCGCGGGCATCTGGGGCGGCCTGTGGTGCCCGCCGCTGGTGGACGAGGGGGCAGACCCCGCCGCCGCCTGCCGCGAGCGCTACGCCCTGGAACCCGGCCCCGCGCAGGCACTGCCGCCGCTGCACCACGCCTTCAGCCATTTCGACCTGGAACTGCGTCCGCTGCGGATGCGGGCCAAGCCGGCCAGCACCGTCCGCGAAACCGCGGAGCTGGCCTGGACTAAAATGGGCGACCCCAACAAAGGCCTGCCCGCGCCGATCCGCAAGCTGCTGGACGCGCGCCGGAAAGCCGGCCCCTTCGAGAACGACGAGACATGCCCCGAACCATCCACTGCGTAAAGCTCGGCACCGAAGCCGAAGGCCTGGACCGCCCCCCCTACCCCGGCCCCCTGGGCAAGCGCATCTACGACAGCGTGTCCAAGCAGGCCTGGAACGACTGGCTGGCCCACCAGACCCGCCTGATCAACGAATACCGCCTGGCCCTGGCCGATGCCCAGGCCCGCAAGTTCCTGGCCGAAGAAATGGAGAAGTTTTTCTTCGGCGGCGACCTGGCGCAGACCGGCTTCACCCCGCCGCCGAAGGCCGGGGATTGAAAGTCCCCACGCCGGCGCTTCGATAGCCGACGCTTGCGGCAGGAAAAAAGCGAGGACAGATCGGTTAAATTTTGATCAACGCGCGGGGAAGTCCCAGGGAAAACGCCGTTTTCCTTGACTCCCCTCCCTCGCCCCGCTTTAATACGCGCCCTCGCCGCGCAATGCGGCAGGGTTTCAAGCAGCAAATCGCAGTTTGGCCGGGTAGCTCAGTCGGTAGAGCAGGGGATTGAAAATCCCCGTGTCGGCGGTTCGATTCCGTCCCCGGCCACCATTACGAATCCAGCTTTGGCGCGCGGAATCTCACCGCCGACCCTTCGGGTCGGGGTTGTCCGGCACATCCTTGTGCCGTCCCCTCGCTCACGCTCGGGCTACGCGCAATGGCGCTCCTGCGCCATTGTCGATTCCGTCCCCCGCCACCATGACGAATCCAGCTTTGGCGCGCGGAATCTCGCCGCCGCCCCTCCGGGTCGGGGTTGTCCGGCACGTCCTCGTGCCGTCCCCTCGCTCGCGCTCGGGCTACGCGCAATGGCGCTCCAGCGCCATTGTCGATTCCGCCCCCGGCCACCATTACGAATCCAGCTTTGGCGCGCGGAATCTCGGCGCCGACCCTCCGGGCCGGGTTGTCCGGCCGACGCCGTCTAGGGCTCCACCAGCAAGGTCTTCAGCATGGACGCAATCCGGCCTGCTTCGACCGGCTTGGTGAGGTGGGCCTGGAAGCCGGCCTCTATGCTCGCCGCGCGGTCGCTGTCCTGCCCGTAACCGGAGATCGCGATGAGCTTCGGGGGATCGATGATCTCGGCGGCGATCCTCCTGGCCACCTCGCGTCCATTCATGACCGGAAGGCCTATGTCGAGCAGGACGACCTCGGGTCCGAGCCGCTTTATGGCCTCCAGGGCGGCGAGGCCGTCGTATGCCGTCTCTGCCCGGTAGCCCAGCGATGCCACCAGCATCGACAGCATGTTCGCCGCATCCTGATTGTCATCCACGACCAAGACCAGTTTCTGCCGCTGGTCGCGTGCAAGGCGGCTTTCCGGCCTGACGATGACGGGAAGCTCCACGACGAACTCGCTGCCCTTGCCGGGCTCGCCGGCGCTGAACAGATGGATGCTTCCACCGTGAAGGTGAGCCAGCTGCCGGCAAAGCGCCAAGCCTATCCCCAGGCCTCCTTCCGGCCGGTCGATATCCTGCTCGCCCTGGACAAAGAGATCGAAAACAGAATCCTGCAGTTCCGCCGGGATTCCTACGCCGTCATCCTTCACCCGGATCTCCACGCTCTCCCCCACCACCACGGTGGAAATGTCGATGCGCCCGTGCCGCGGGCAGTACTTGGCGGCGTTGGCGAGGAGGTTGGTGACGATCTGGACCAGGCGGACGCGGTCACCGCTCACCCACGCCGGGGACCTCGCAGTGACCGTCAGCGTATGCTCCTTCTGCTTCATGGCGGGCTGCACCGACTCGATCGCCTGGTCGATCACGTCCGCGATCGGGACAGGCTTTCGGTCGAGCCGGATTTTCCCGCTGGTGATCCTGCTCACATCCAGCAGATCATCGATCAGGCGCGTGAGATGGCTGATCTGGCGATCGATCACTTCACTGGCTGCCCGCGCCATCTCCGAGTCGCAGGGGACTTGCTTCAGTATGGCCACGGCATTCACTACGGGGGCCAAGGGATTGCGCAACTCATGCCCCAGCATCGCCAGGTATGAAGAGACCTGCCGGCTTTCGGACTCCAGCGTGGCGATACGGCGTGCGTCCGTGAGGTCTCGCATGACCTTGGCGAAGCCGCGGTGCTTGCCACGCTCGTCGAATACCGGCGTCAAGACCACCCCCGCCCAGTAGCGAGTGCCATCTTTGCGGAGCCTCCACCCCTCATCGACGAAGCGGCCCGTCTCCAGCGCCCCGGCCATCTCGCGCTCCAGCGCGCCAGATGCGGCCTGCGCCGCGGGATAGAAAATGCCGAAGTGCTGGCCGATGACTTCACGGCTGGAGTAGCCCGTGTTCTTTTCCGCCCCGGCGTTCCAGCTCACGACGAAACCGGCAGGGTCGAGCATGAAGATCGCATAGTCCTTCACGTTCTCCACCAGCAGCCTGAACCGCTCCTCGCTGGTCCGAAGCAGGATTTCCTGTTCTCTTCGCTCGGTCAGATCGCGCGTTACCTTGGTGAAGCCCCAGGGAACTCCATTTTCGTCGTCGAGTCGCGTGATGATCACATTGGCCCAGAAACGACTGCCGTCCTTGCGGACTCTCCAGCCCTCGTCTTCGAATCGTCCGATCAAGAGGGCCTGCTGCAGCTCGTGCTGCGGCCACTGCCGTTCCACCATCTCCTGGGGGTAGAAAATGGAGAAGTGCTTTCCCTCGACCTCCGGGAAACTCCAGCCCTTGAGCTTCTTCGCCCCGACGTTCCAGCTGCGAATGGCGCCATTGATATCGAGGAGGAAGATGGCGTAGTCCCCTATCGCCTCCACCATGCTCTGGAAATCCTCGGCGCGAATGGGTCTTGCGCCCAGGGGCCGGCTCAAGCGCTCAGGGCCAATCGGAGGATCTAGCATGCGGGTTGCTCGAACGCTGGCGGGGATAAGGGTTTGCCTGCATTCCTGCAGCAAGCGGGAAGCCCGGGGAGAATGCGGGGCGCGGGGCTCCATGGGCGACACCGGCCGGCGCCAGGCCGCCAGCCCTCCCGACGGGTCTTCCAGGGCGGCTCGCCCGGAGACCGGACGCCTGCCGCATGCGGCATCGATACCTCGGCGTGAGTGCAGTATGCATGGGTTCAGCGACACGTCTGGCGCCGCGGGTTGGCGGGCCGCCACGGCCTGCGCGATGCGCGGTCAGCCGGGCCTGGGAAGGCGGACAGTAAAGATGCTGCCTCTTCCGGGGCCGGGGCTCGTCGCTTCCACGCTGCCTCCATGGAGATCGACCAGGCGCTTCACCAGGTGCAGCCCTATGCCCAGGCCGCCGATGGAGCGGGGCCTGGTGCGATCATCCTGCGAATACATCTCGAAAATATGCGGCAGGAACTCCGCGGGAATCCCCATGCCTTCATCCCGCACGGCAATCTCCACCGCCATGGGCATGGCCTGGATTTCCAGCCATATGGTGGCCATTTCGTTGCTGAATTTCGAAGCATTGCCGATGAGATTGGACAGCACCTGGGCCACGCGAGCCGGGTCCACATTCAGGGCAAGGCCTTGATCGAGGCCTGCGATTTCCAGGCGCTGATGCTTCTGGTCCAGCAATGGCTGGCAGATCTCGATCGCCATCTTCAGGACATCGGCGGCCATGACAGGGCCTTTACGCAATTCCAGCTTTCCCTGCGTCACTCGCGCGATGTCGAGCAGATCGTTCACGAGCCGGGCGAGAAGATCCTTCTGGCGCCGGATGGCCTGGCGCGCATTGCTCTGTGCTTGCGCATCCGCACGGCAGCTCTCGAGAACATCCAGTGCCAGCGCCATCGTCCCCAGGGGATTGCGGAGTTCGTGGGCGATGATGGCAAGAAACTCCTCCTTGCGGCGGTCCGCCTCCCGCAAGGACGCTTCGGCCTCCCGGGCCTGCTGCGCGCTGCGCTGCCGCTCGATCGTGAATGCAAGCTGCCGGGCCACGACAACCCCCAGCGAGATCTGGTCCTTGCCAAAGCCATGGGGCGCGTCATGGTAGGCCATGAACTTCCCCACGAGCCTGCCTTCGGCCACGAGAGGCATGAAGCAGACGCTCAATATGCGCTCATCCAGCACGGCCGACTTCAGCGCTCCGCCAAGATCCGCACTCGCAACGTCGGGGATGTAGACCGGCTGCGGGTTGGGATCGTCCAATCGCCAGGGGGAGTGGCCCTCCACGGCGGCACGATAGCCATCGCTCAGCCCGTTCCAGGCCACAAAGCGCATGACGCTGTCCTGATCCGAGAGCAGAATGGCAGCGCGGGAGCAGCCCATCGCGGACATGATGGCTTCCAGCGCCGCCGGGTAGACCTCGCGGATGTTCGAGGCGCGGTAAAGGCGATCGGTGAACCGGAAGAGAACGGCAGCAGGTCCGTCGGCTACGACGACGGGGTCTTGCCGATCCGAATGTGCCGGGGTCCGTGGCTTGGAGCCCGGCTGCGCGGGGACATAGCCCTCGCGAGATGCCGGACCTGAAGGTCCGACCTTACGGCCACAATCCATGTGCCCTCCGCATCTTGTTGATTTCGCCCGGCGGGCGAGTGCTTAACCTACTCGCAAAGCGGCGGGAAGGGAAATGTGGCGTTTTGCAAGCCACATATCCGGCGTTAGCGTTAGAGCCACCAACGCCCATTCGCCGTCAGGCGCGGAGGGTTCAAGGCCATCTCCCTGCCGGCTCCGCGCCTCCCGCCTCCGGATGAGAAGCCTCTGCAGAAGCGGTCAGTACCCGGTTCCCGCGGCATTGCCCTTGGCTAAGGCGCAGCGTCGCTCTCGAGCCGCGCCGTGAGGACGCCGGCTTTTCCCTTGCGGCTTATCGCAAGCCGAACCTGCTCGCCGCCCTTTTTCTCGTCGATGATCGCCAGAAGATCATCAAGCGTTTCGATCGTCCTGCCGTCCACGGCCGTGATGAAGTCGCCCGGGATCAAGCCTCCCTCCGGCTGGAATTGCGATCCGCGCAGGCCGGCACGCTCGGCCGGCGAACCTGGCTGCACCTCCAGCACGAGCAGGCCCGTGATCTGCATGGCCGCACCCACCCTCGCGGACAATTCGTCATTGGCGGTAATGCCGAGCGCCGGCCGGAAGTACCGGCCCTTCGCAATGAGTTGAGGAACCACCCGGTTGACCGTATCCGCCGGCACCGCGAAACCCACGCCGGCATAGGCACCGGAGGGTGAGAATATTGCGGTATTGACACCGATCAGCCGGCCCGCGCTGTCGGTGAGCGGCCCTCCCGAGTTCCCGGGATTGATTGCAGCGTCCGTCTGGATGAGATGATGAATTTCGCGCCCCCCTTCACCGGGAATGCTGCGATCCAGGGCGGAGATGATGCCTGTGGTCAGCGACTGGTCCAGGCCGAATGGATTGCCGATGGCGAAAACGCTTTGGCCGACCTTGAGGTCTCGGCTCGTCCCCAGGGCGATTTTCGGCGGAGCCTTGTCAGGCACCTCGATGCTCAGCACCGCCAGATCGTGGTCAGGGCTCGCGCCGACCAGTCTCGCCGAAAACCTGCGCTGATCCGCCAGACGCACCTCCGCACTCGTGGCTCCGGCGATGACGTGATAATTGGTCACGATATGGCCGGCTTCATCCCAGACGAAGCCCGTTCCGGTACCACGCGGAACCTCGAACTCATTGCGCGTCCAGAAATCGACGGCACTTCCCGTCGTGCTGATGAAGACGACCGATGGACTCACCGCCTCGAACAGGGCCGTCGTCGCCTGCTCGTCCGGCGCCAAGGCGCCGCGGGCGGCGACGACGCGAGGCTCCCCTGAAGGCACTGCCGCCGGCGGCCTGACATAGAGCCAGGCGACCGCAGCGACCAGGGCGAGCAGCAGCAGGTTCGATCCTCCGCGAGCGCTGGACGATACGGACGGATCAGATTGGCGATGCCATGGACGAAACGTCATTTCCCACCTTCGGATGCTCCCGCGGATCGGCTTCCCGCTGTTCAAGCCCTTGGGGGCGAGTCCGCAAAACCTCAAGCCCCGGCCTGCGGGTGGGAGAACGGCGCCGCCGGGCAAAAGGTTCCCACCATGGCCTCATGAGGGGGTCATCCACCGGCGACGGGAGGGGGGGTCCGAGCCCCATTCGAGCGGTCTGGGCTGACCCTGGCGCCCCCTTGAAAATCCCGGGTGGGCACCTACATCGGCCTCGTCGAGGCGCCGCCGTACGGGCTTCGACCTGACTTCGCTAATACCTAGGAGGTTGTTATGAATACGATGTCGCTGACCCCGCTGTTCCGCTCCTCCATCGGCTTCGATCGCTTGAGCGACTTCTTCGAGACCGCCCTGACGACCCAGGCTGCTTCCTACCCCCCTTACAACGTCGAAAAGCGCGGCGACGATGCCTATCGCATCGTGGTGGCGGCTGCCGGCATGGAGGAAGCGGATCTGGACATCCAGGTCGTCCGCAACGTGCTGACCATCAGCAGCGCCCGCCGCGAGCCGGCCCAGGAAGATGCGCAGTACCTGTACCAGGGAATCGCGCAGCGCGCCTTCAAGCTGTCCTTCCGGCTCGACGACTACATCGAGGTTCAGGGCGCCACGCTGAAGAACGGCCTCCTGCATGTCGACCTGGTTCGCCGCCTGCCGGAAGAAGCAAAGCCGCGCCGCATCACCGTCAACGCAGAACCCAAGCCGGTGGCGGGCGCCAACGTCGTGTCCATCGAGCAAGCGGCCTGACCCCGGTCGAGGGAGCAGGGACGCCGCGGCGTCCCTGCTCCCGCCGGTCGGACGGATTCCTGTCGATCCAGCCTGCTGATCCGGCTCGCCGAAAAGCATGAGCCGCCGGCTCGATCCTGCGTGGGCCCATCGTCCTCTGCCCGCAGGGAGAGGCAGGGCTTGGCGGCGCCTTCAGCCTTCGCCGTCGCAGCGCCAGCGCTGGATTCCGGCGCCCCGCTGATCGGCATGACGCTCCGCGGCTGGTGAGCCCCAGCGACGGAACGGTCGCTCCCGTCATCCATCGCCGTGCATTTTGCGTAGGAAAGGAAAACGCAAGGCCGGAGGCACGGCATGAGAAGACACCTGGGCGCATTCCTGTTGGCATCACTGCTGGCCTGGAGCACCGCAGCCTTGGGCGGCGCATCCGCCGCCGTTCCGCTGGCACCCGAAGTGGATCTTCCCCGCTTCATGGGCGACTGGTATGTCATCGCCCACATCCCTCCCGGCATCGACCGCGACGCACACAACGCCGTGGAAAGCTACGTGCTCGAAAATGGACGCGTCAGCACCACCTATCGCCGCAGGCCCGGCAGCTTTGAGGCCCCGGAAAAAATCTCCCGGCCCATAGGGCACGTCCAGGAGGGCAGCGGCAACGCGTTATGGGCCATGCGCTTCATTCGCTGGCTTCCCCTCGGGCTGGAGTTCCGCATCTCGCACCTGGAGCCGGACTATTCGGTGACGATCATCGGCCGCAGCCGCCGCGACTTCGTCTGGCTCATGAGCCGCAGCCCGGACATGTCGGACGACGACTACGCCCGCTACGCCGCCCTGATCGCCAGCTGGGGATACGACACCTCGAAGCTGGTCCGTATTCCCCAGCATTGGCCGGAGGCGGCTCCCTGACCGGGGCATTCATTGGAGCCGGACTGCAGCCGGCAGCTTCCCCGGTCGCGCTTGGGCTGGCCAGCCTCGCCTCGTGAGGCTGAGCACCGCTCGGATATAAATATTGTGTATGGTAAAAAATATACATAATATAAACGCCAAATCCCATGGGGGCCCTGCCGTGACAAACCGCTCAGACCTGCGCCGCCGTCCAGTCGAGATCACCGGTCCGTGGGGATTCCGGGCCTCCCACGTCCTCCGCCGCGGAAGCCGCGGACCGCGGCGATCCCCGCACTCGATACATGGACAAATCCTTGACACCAGGCGCAGTTGCCGGTTTGCCCCGCGCGTCGCAGCCTCCACCCCGGGCGGGCAGCCCCATGCCTGAGGGCGCCAAGGAGCCTGATTTCCTGGCCGACCTCATCGTCGCCACGGGACAGGGCAATGACCGGGCCTTCCGGCGGCTCTACGAGGCCGCAAGTCCCATTCTGCTGGGCCTTCTCATCCGCAGACTGGGGCGCCGCGACATGGCCGAGGACGTGCTGCAGGAGTGCTTCCTGAGAATCTGGCAGAAGGCCTCGACCTACGATCCCTCGCGGGGATCGGCCATGGCCTGGCTGGCGGCGGTGGCGCGCAACCAGGGCATCGATGCACTGCGGAAGAAGGTTCCGGAGGAATGCTTCGATGAGCTCGAATCCATCGCGGCCGCGCAGGCGGACGACGGTGTCGATCTGGAACGGGAAACCGACGTGGCCCTGGCGCTTCGCCGCCTCGCGGCACCGCTTGCTGCGCTGCCCGCTACCGTCCGGGACAGCATCCTGCTGACCTGCTACGCCGGACATTCCCATGCGGAGGGGGCCCGCATTCTTGGCGCGCCCCTCGGCACCATCAAATCCTGGGTGCGGCGCGGGCTGGAGCAGCTTCGCATCGAGACACTGACACCCGCCGACAAGATTCATTGACTGCAAGACCTTTTTCGGAGCCGGGCCCATGATCCCCTTGACCCCGCCGTCGTCCGCGACGGACGCCGCGCCAGGACTTCATCAGCAGGTTCGGGCCCTGCTGCCCGCATTGAGGGCGCGCGCGCCGCAAGCCAAGTCCCTGCGGCGCCTTCCCGACCAGACCATTGCGGACCTCAAGGCCTGCGGATTCTTCCGCGCCCTTCTTCCCCGGCAGTTCGGCGGCATGGAACTGCCGCCCGCCGAATTCTTCCGCCTGCAGGTCATGCTGGGCGAGGCCTGCATGTCGACCGCCTGGGCGGGCGGCATCATCGCGGTACACCCATTCCAGATCGCGCTGATGGATCGCCGGGCGCAGGACGATGTCTTCGGCAGCGATCCGGACACCCTGGTTTCGTCGGCGTATGCCCCGGTCGGCCGGGTGTCCGCCGTGGAAGGCGGCTTTCGCCTGAGCGGGCGCTGGGCCTGGTCCAGCGGCAGCGACCACTGCAGCTGGGCACTGCTTGGCGCCATCGTTCCCGGCGACGGATACCGGACCTTCCTGGTGCCGAGGTCGGACTATCGCGTCGAGGACACCTGGCATTCCATGGGCCTCCAGGGCACCGGCAGCAACGACATCGTGGTGCAGGACGCGTTCGTGCCCCATCACCGCACTCACCGTCAGTCGGACGGCTTCCGGCTCACCAATCCGGGCGTGACTCCCGACAGCCATCCGATGTATCGCATACCCTGGGGGCAGCTCTTCGTACGCACCGTCTCCTGCGCCGCCATCGGAGCCGCCAAGGCCGCCTTGGAGCTCCACATCGCCGGCGTGAAGGGCCCCTCGTCAAACGACCCCACGAAGCTGGCGGCGGATGTCGACACGCAGCGACGCATCGCGGAGGCCGCCCATTGCCTGGACGAGATCGAGGTCGTGATGTACCGCAACCTCGGACACCTCATGGACCGGGCAGCCGCGGGGGAGGACGTTTCGATGCTGGATCGGATCAAGTTCCGGTACCAGGCGTCCGTCGTGATCGAGAAATGCCTGTCGGTGGTCGACAGCCTGTTCTCGGTCGCCGGCGGCCGCTCTGTATACAGCGGCAGTGAAATCCAGCAGCGCTTCCTGGACCTGCACGTCGCCCGCGCCCACATCGCCAATCATCCGGTTCCTTTCGCCCGCAATTTCGGCAGCGCCCTCCTGGGCGGAGAGAACCAGGATTTCTTCCTCTGATCATCGGCACTGGGCGTGCACGCGCCCGGTTCGCCCACCTCGCCGTTCCGCACGGCGACCTCGCGCGCCCGCCTTACGAGAGGGAATCCAGGGCCAGCATCAACTGGCGCTCCCTTTCAGGAAGCATGACGGTGGTCGGCAGCACATCCCTGGGCTGCACGCGGCGGTCCAGCCAGAAGTTGCCGGTGCCGAGCAATGCGGCATCTTCCGACGCCAGCCATACGATCGTGTCCGCACCCATGCGGGCGTCGCGCAGCCATCGCTTCATCGCACGCTCGAATCGCGGCAGCGAGCGGTTCACTCCAGGCGTCGCAACCCACCCCGGGTGCATCGCATGGAAGGCGACATCGGGATGCCGGGCCGCCAGGCTGGCACTGGCAGAGACCAGCGCTCGCTTGGCCTCGGCATAGGCCCTGATGCCGTTGAAGCGGCCATCGTTCCCCGCCGGGTAATCGCGACCCAGCGCCTGCAGGTACTGCCCTCCCGACGAGACGTTGATGACGCGTCCCTGCGAGCGCGCCAGCAGGGGCATGAGCGCGCGCGCCAGGCGCAGCGGCGCCAGGAGATTGGTCGCCAGGGATCGTTCCTGCCCCTCGGCCGTCAGTTCGCGCCGGTCGAGCAGCACGCCGGCGTTGTTGACCAGAACGTCAAGGCGCGATTCGAGGGCCAGGACTTCGCCGGCCGCCCGCTGCAGCTGCTCCCGCTCCGAGAGGTCGGCCTCGATCAGCCGCAGGCCGCTCGGCGTTCCCGCAAAGTCCTCGATGACCTCCGCGGCAGCCTCGAGCCTGCGCGAGTGCCTGCCCACCAGGATCAATCTCGCCCCGAGCCGGGCGATCTCGCAAGCCGCCGCCAGCCCGATTCCGCTCGTGGGCCCGGTGATCAGCACGGTCTTCCCGTCCATGAAGCGGCTGAGCGCCTTGCGCGGCATCGCCAGGTAGCCGCGCTCGGTGAATCCGATCGCGGCGGGCAGCAGCAGGCGCTGCGACAGGGTGGGCGATCGCGGGCCGGAAATGCCGGGCCGCGTTTCTTCGAGCGCCGCCCCGAGACCGGCGACGGCACGGCGGCCGAGCCGCGTCAGGAGCGGCTGCAGGATGGGCCCGGACAGGCCGCCGAACCCTGGCAGCCGGAGTCGCGCGGCGTAGCTGATGCGCGTCCGGCCTGCCGCCAGCGGCAGGAAGCGGATGGAGTCCTCGGCCTGCACGCCGTCGCCCACCCCCGTCAGGTGCAAGGACTCTCCGTGGCGCAAGCCGGTCAGGCGATACTGCATCACCGTGCCGCGGCCGAGGCCGGCGAGAACCAGCCGGAACTCCGAACCCAGGCGCACCGGTCCGGGCGTCAGCTTTTCCGCCCGGTACACCCCGGGGTCCCATTGCTCCGCCGTCGAAAAATCGAGCAGGTAGCGAAAGCAATCCTGCAAGGGTCGCCGCACATCGACATGCTCGTTGAGAAGCGTCTCGTACATGGCGTCTAGCGCACCAGGGGACGGATTCGGGAAAAGCCGCCATCGACGCCGATCACCTGGCCCGTCACGCGGCTCGACTGCGGCGAGGCCAGCCAGAGCGCCGCCTCGGCGACATCGCCCGGTTGATTGACCCCCCGCAGGGGATACTGCCGCTCGGCGGCGGCACGCGCCGCGCCGCCGGCCAGGATCTTCTGTGTCAGCGGCGTCTCGGTGAGGCCCGGCGCAACCACGTTGAACCGCACTCCCTGCTCGGCATGGCTGGCCGCCGCAGAAAGCGCAAAGCCCTCCACGCCCGCCTTCGCCGCGGCGATCAGTTCATGCTGGGCCACTCCGATACGGGCCACCACGGAGGAAAACAGCACGACGCTGCCGGGAAGCACCCGCCGGCGCAGCAAGGCGGCGTACTGCCGGCTCATCAGGAACGCGGAGTGAAGGTTGATCCGCAGGGCCTCGGCCAGATCTTCGAGCCGGGCCCGCTCCAGCGAGCCGGCCCGAGCGGAACCCACGCAGTGCACCAAGGCCTGCGGGACGATATCCGCCGCCTCCAGGGCGGAAAAAACGGCCTCCACGCCCTCCTCCGTGCTGACGTCGGCCCTGAGGCGGCGGAAGCCGGGAAACAGATCCGCCAGGCGTTCGTCCGAACGGCCGACGCAAATGGGGTCGAAGCCTCGCGAGGCACCCAGGCGGGCCACGGCTTGGCCGATCCCTCCGCTCGCGCCCGTTATCAGCAAGTAGCTCATCGGCAGTCCCAGAACAATCCTGACGACCGAGACTCTATCTACTTGAAAATCTTTTGTATACTTATTTTTAAGTAAAACTTAACTAAAGCTTTACAATACCGAACGCGTCGCCTATCCTGAAGCCTGATTGATCCGGCGCTCTCCTGCTCATTCCCAAGCGCCCCCCGACGATCAATCGCCCTGGCCGACTCTGCCGGCCTCTTTTTTTCGAGGGCCTCCGGATCGGCGTCATGCCGGATCGGCGCCGCCCTGCCGCAACGGCGCCGGGGGCGGCTGCACGCCTTCGTGCGCCAGCACGCGCTCGAGGGCATGCTCCAGCACTTCGCGGCAATGAGCCGCCGCAGAGTAGAGCAGCGCGTGCACCGAGGCGTCCGCCAATTCAGCGCTTTCGCATTCCAGGCTGTATTGCTCGAAGGCATTGAGCTTTACGAGCAGATCCGAAAGATGGCTGGGACATTCGCAGCGCATGGCGCCCGGCCGGCGTGCGATGGCGGCGAGAAACTGCGCGTCGTAGCGCCGAGGGCCGGCCGGCTGGAGCAGCATCTGCTCGATGCCGCCCCTGGGAGACTCCGCGTAGGCAACCCCCAGCAGGCAGATTCTCGCCAGGTGGGCAGGATCGGCCGGCATTCCCACGGCCAGCACGCCTTCCTCATCGAGGCGCGCCAGTGCCTGGCGGGTGCCGAATCCGTAGACCACGACGGTCAGGCCCGGCCGCACTGCGGACCGGAGCTGCCTCAGGGCTTTCAGCGCGGGCGGCGCGAGCGTGGCGATCTCGACGATCAAGGCATCCAGCCCCTCCTCGCCCGGGCTGTCGGGCGATGCTGACGCCGCCGAGAGCTGGATGTCCGTGCGCGCGCTCCAAGCCTGGCGGAGGCGATCCAGCAGGGCCGCGCCTTCCACGCCGATGCGGCAACTCGAGCGCGCCTGGGGCGGCAGCCGGTGCATCGCGCCGCCGAGGCGGGCGCGAATCTGGTCGTCACTCAAGGAGGCAATGGTGCCGATCGCATGCCCGGCGTCCACCGCCGCCTTTAGCAACACCAGCCGGTCGATGTCGCTCCGCGAGTACAGGCGACCGTTGCCGGTGCTGCGGGCGGGGGCCACCACCCCGTAGCGGCGCTCCCACATGCGGATCGTCGGAATCGGCATCCCGGTCAGCCTCGAAACCGCCGCGATGCGATAGGCATCCTCACGGGCGGCGGCGGGTTGGGGGTCGGTGCTTTTCATTGGAGGCTCACCCTCGAGACGGCGCAGATCTCTTTTGTATAGCTATTGAAGAGGAAGCGATGTAGCATCGCCACTGTTCATCTATTGTATAGGAAACCGCCGTGGACGACCTTCACCCCTTTTCGACCGAATCCAAGGAATTCGAAACCGCCGGACCGGAGGGCGAGGTCGATGCCCCCCAGGAGCATCGCCTGGCGGGCCTGTACCGGGAACTGATGCGAGGCATCGGCGAGGATGTTAGGCGCGAAGGGCTGGTGGGCACCCCCAACCGGGCTGCCAAGGCTTTCGAATTCCTGACCCGGGGCTATCGCGAAGACATCGAGTCGCTGGTGAACGGTGCGGTCTTCCAGTCCACGAGCCAGGACATGGTGCTGGTGAGGAATATCGAGTTCTACTCGCTCTGCGAGCATCACATCCTGCCGTTCTTCGGCAAGGTGCATGTGGCGTATCTGCCTGCCGGCAAGGTCATCGGGCTTTCCAAGATTCCCAGGATCGTCGATGTGTTCGCCCGCCGCCTGCAGATCCAGGAGAACCTCACGGAGCAGATCGCCCAGTGCATCGAGCAGGTCACCCTGGCGCGGGGTGTTGCGGTGATCGTGGAGGCCCGGCACATGTGCATGCTGATGCGCGGCGTCGAGAAGCAGGCAGCCTCCATGCTGACCAGCAGCCTGCGCGGGAAATTCCAGCAGGACGAGAGCCTGCGCAACCAGCTGCTCCGCTTCCTGCCCGCCAGTGCCGGCGAGTCCTGAGCCTTTGCCGCTCGCCGGGCAACACGATGGCCTACGACTTTCCCGATGCGAAGGGCCATTTTGGCCCCTATGGCGGCCAGTTCGTCGCCGAGACCCTGATGGAGCCGCTGCGGCAGCTCTCCGAGGCCTATGGGCGCCTGAAGGACGATCCGGCC
>NZ_PSNW01000006.1 GCF_002930645.1 Solimonas fluminis
GCTGCGCGCTGGACAAGAACTTCATCCTGCGCGGCGTGAAGTTCGAGTTCGACTCCGACCGCCTGACCGAGCCGGCCAAGCTGATCCTCAACGAAGTGGGCGAAACCCTGAAGGCCTACCCGAGCATCCGGGTCGACCTGGAAGGCCACACCGACTCCGTGGGCTCGGACAACTACAACCTGGGCCTGTCGGAGCGCCGTGCCAACGCGGTGAAGACCTACCTGGGCGGCCGCGGCATCCCGGCCAACCGGATGAACCCGGTGGGCTACGGCGAGACCCGCCCGATCGACAGCAACGACACCGAGGCCGGCCGCGAGGAGAACCGCCGCGTGGAGCTCAAGGTGCTCGAGTAAAGCAAATCTCCGCGTGGAGGGGCCCCGGCGCCAGAGCGCCGGGGATCCTGGCGAAGAGATCTGCGGTTTGATGGACCGAACCCCGCCCTGACCGGCGGGGTTTTTTCTTTGTCCGGCCCAGGCCTCGCTTGGAGATTCTTGTCGTTGTGCATTGACCGCCAAGTGCCACTTCCAGTCCCTCGTGAGGAACCGCTTTGCGGCGGCGAATCCAAACAGTTCCAGGAGCAGACCTTAAATTGCGCTCGCGCATCGCTTGCTTTCCGGGTGTTCAGCGCAACCCGATGACTAATGCGCGGATCGTCGCGCGCTTGAGTTTGTCAGGATCCCCCCAGGGAAATTCCGGCATCGCGATCAAGCTGACCGCGATGCCCTGCACACCGCATAACAGCACGTTCTGGATTTCCTCAGGGTCTCCGGCGCGCAGTTCGCCGCGCGACTGTGCTTCTGTAATGCCGCGACGAAGGACGGCCATACGCGGCAGCACTTGGGCGCTGTCGACGAAGTAGCGATCCTGCTCGCCTTGCAGTCGGTCCTCAATCATGAAGATCGCACGGAATTCATCAGGCCGCTGCAGCCAGAAATCGACGAAGGCCAAGCAGACCGCTTCCACACGATACTGCGTGCCACTGGTCGCGTAGGCACTTTCCAACTGCACCAGTAACTCGGAGAACAGTTCTTCCCAGATGCCGCGCAGCAGTTGGCGCTTGTTGGGGAACAGGGTGTAGAGCGCGGCCGGCGAGCATTGGGCGATCGCAGCGATCTTCCGCATGGACACGCCCTCATACCCTTCCTCCGCAAACAGCTTGCGGGCGGATTCCACGATCAGGCTGCGGCTGGCCGCGGCCTGCTGATCGCTGCGCGCGGGCCGGCCGCGCCTTGTTTTTGGTGTGCCGGTCTTCATTGTCTCTTGAATATAGTGAACGCGTTCATTATTATAAATCCAACAGTTTTACCGAAGATAAACGCATGGATCATCTGAATTCGACCTGGGATGTGATTGTAGTAGGTGCGGGTCTCGCAGGACTGAAGACCGCCATCGAACTCAGCGCTGCGGGTCGCAAGGTGTTGGTGCTGGAAGCCCGGGACCGCGTCGGCGGCCGTTCCAAGCCGGGTGAGATCTGTGGCCAGGTGATCGACCTGGGCGGCCAATGGGTGGGGCCGGGGCAGAAGTCGCTGCTGAAACAGGCCGAGGAGCTGGGCGTGAAGACTTATTCCCAGTACATCCGAGGCAAAGCCCTGATGCGGCTCGACGGCAAGCTGACGGAATCCAGAACCACCATCCCCAAGCTGCCCTTGTTCTCTTTGCTTGAGGTGGGACTGTTGGAGCAGCGCTGGAAGCGGGAATCCCGCACGCTCCCGACGGACGCGCCTTGGTCTGCGCCGCGCGCGAGGGAGTGGGACGCGCAGTCGGTGGAGAGCTGGATACTGAAGAACGTGCGCACGCACGCGGCGCGTGAACTGCTGCGCGCCATCACGCGGACATTGTTCTGCGCAGAGGCATCCCAAGTGTCCTATCTCTGCCTGCTGGAGTTCATGCGGCAGGCCCATGGTCTGGAGGTGGCCACCGGCGTCGAGGGCGGAGCGCAGCAGGACAAGTTCGTGGGCGGTGCTTGGCAGATTCCCCGGCGCATGGCGGAGCGCCTGTGTGGGAGCATCATCTTCGATTCTCCGGTGCAGGAGATCGAACAGCACGAGGATCATGTCCGCGTCACCACACCCGAGGCTCGCTACACGGCCAGGCGCTTGGTCATGACGGTTCCGCCCGCGCTGGCGGCGCAGGTCCACTATGCCAGGCCGTTGAGTACGCGTCGTCTCGGACTGTTGCAGCGGATGCCAATGGGTTCCGTGATCAAGATCCATGTCGCCTACGAGTCGCCGTTCTGGCGCAGGCGAGGATTGAGCGGCATGGCGTTCAGCAACGACCTTCATTTCAGCGCGGTCTTCGATCAATCACCACCCGACGAAAGCCTGGGCATCTTGGTGGGATTCATGGATGCCGCACATGCCGTGGAGATGAGCGCCCACGGGGAAGAAGCCAGGCGCACGCAGGCAGTGTCCGACCTGGTGAAGTACTTCGGCGCGGAAGCCGCACAGCCACTGGCATATGTGGACCAGGACTGGACGCAAGACCGCTGGAGCCTGGGCGGCTACGTCGCGCATATGCCACCGGGCGTGATGACCACGTACGGCAGCGCGCTGCGCGAGCCCTGTGGCCGCATTCACTGGGCGGGATCGGAAACGGCGAACGAGTGGGCGGGCTATCTGGATGGCGCCCTGCAATCGGGCATTCGCGCCTCCGGGGAAGTTCTGTTGGCGCAAGGGTAGTTCGCGGGGCTGCGCCTTTTCTACAAGGGTCTGCTTCGCGCATACACGACTGCCGTTAGAGGCGATGCCGAGCCTGAGCTGAATGTCTGCTACTCGGCGATCAGTCTTTGAATATCAACTTCCGCTTCGGGCTGATCTTCAATAACGTCAACCACGCCGTCCCCGCGCCCTTCACCCCAGCCCTCTCCCGGAGGGAGGGCGCCAGGACTCGCGGGTTTGTCCTGGGATGGGCGTATGGTCTTGCCTTGGGCTCCAGGCGGTCCGCTCCGGTGTGCCGCCAGCAGGCTACTTCTTCTCGCCCGGGAAGCGGATCGGCTCCTGCGGCAGGTTGTGCTGCACCGACTCCACCGTCAGGCTGAACTTCCGGCTGCCCTCGGTGCCGGTCACCCTGAAGGCCAGCAGGATGCCGTCCACTTCACGGTAGTCGCCGACATTGGAGATCACCGTCACGGGCGGCTTCTTCGGGTCTTCCTGCTGGCTGCCTTCCATCTGCCTGAGCAGGCCGGTGTCTGCATCGAAGCGCCAGACCTGGCGGTCGCCGATGTCGGAGATCATTTCCACCACGTGCAGCTTCACGCCGTCCACCTGGGTGTCCGGCAGCAGCCGGCGGGTGGGATACCACTGCGCGAAATGGCGGTACCAGTCGAGGCTGTGGCCGCGCAGCATGCGCGTGAGTTCCTTGCCCTGCACGACGGTGACCTTGCTGCCCCGGCGGGTCCAGCCGGTCTTGCCGTCGTAGCCGCTGCCGCCGCCCTGGCCGAGGATGGAGGCTTGTTCCTCGAAGCGGTTGGGGTGGAGGATGCGCGATGTCAGGCCGAGGCTCAGCCAGCCCAGCGAGATTTTCGACTCCATGACGCGCGACTGGATGCGTCCCAGCTTTTCATGGCCGCCGAGCGCTTCGATGTAGCGGTCCAGCACCTCGTCGGCATTCGCGGGCGGCGCGGCGCCTGCTGCCGTGGCGAGCAGCAGCAGGGCGAGGGTACAGGATCGCAGGAGGGCATTCATCGGTTGTCCGGAGGGTGGAATCCGGCCGCATCCTGAGGCAAGCCCGGCGCCCTGCACACCACCCCGCCTGGCGGGGGATCAGCCCGGGATGGCCGCGGCCGGCAACTGGCGCAGGCGGCGCTCGCGGAGGACCAGGAACAGGCCCAGGGCGAGGCTGACGAAGACCGTCACCGGCACGAAGAGCCAGGCCCGGCGCATTCCCAGCCGCCGCGATTCGGCGACGATCCAGATGCCGACGATGGCGTAGGTGAAGCTGAGGTCCGCGAGCGCGGAGGTGGTGGCCGGATTCACCAGGCACTGGCGGATCCAGTCGATCCAGCCGGGATCCGGCTGCTGCAGGTACTGCAGGTTGTAGTACCAGCCGATCACCGTGGCCGCGAGGGCCAGGAGTCCGTACAGCCATTCACGAATCGACATCGCAAGCCTCCTCCGCGCTTCTCCCCCGGAGTCCGGTCCCGCTGCCGCAGGGGCCTGCTCCGTCCGGTACCGAGCCTTGCACCCCCTGCGGCGGCCGGCCTCGCGCAAACGAGTGAGCCGGGCTTTTCCTCCATAATTGCCGCCCGACGAGGAGCCGATCCATTTCCGCTCGCAGCAACACATTCCTGGGCATTGCCTGCGGTATCGCGGCCGGCGCGCTGTGGGGCCTGGTGTTCGTGGCCCCCGAGGTGGCCAGCAGCTTCAGCCCGATGATGCTGGCGGCGGGCCGCTACCTGACCTACGGGTTGTTCGCCGTCGCGCTGATCCTGCCGGCCTGGCGCCGCCTCGCCGCCGGGCTGGCTCCGCGCGACTGGCTGACGCTGGCCTGGCTCAGCCTGCTCGGCAACACGCTCTACTACGTGCTGTTGGCCAACGCCGTCCAGCTCGGCGGGGTGGCGATGACCTCGCTGGTGATCGGCTTCCTGCCGGTGGCGGTGACGATCATCGGCAGCCGCGACCAGGGCGCGGTGCCGCTGCGCCGCCTGGCGCCGTCGCTGCTGCTCAGCGCGGCCGGCGTGCTCTGCATCGGCGCCGAGACGCTCGGCAAGGCCGGCGCGGAGTCCGGGGGAGGGCAGCGGTTGCTGGGTCTGCTCTGCGCCTTCGGGGCGCTGGCGTCCTGGACCAGCTTCGCGGTCGGCAACAGCCGCCAGCTCGCCCGGCTGGACCGCATCTCCTCGCATGACTGGAGCCTGCTGATCGGTGTGGTGACCGGCGTGCAGGGCCTGCTCCTGCTGCTGCCGGCCCTGCTGCTGGAGACAGGGGCCCACACGCAGGCCGACTGGCTGCGCTACGGCGCGGTCTGCGCCGGCCTCGCCCTGCTGTCCTCGATCGTCGGCAACGGCCTGTGGAACCAGGCGTCGCGGCTGCTGCCGCTGACGATGGTGGGCCAGATGATCCTGTTCGAGACCCTGTTCGCGCTGCTGTACGGCTTTCTCTGGGAACAGCGGGGGCCGACGCTGCTGGAGTCCCTGGCCGTCGGCCTGGTGCTGGCCTCGGTGCTGTCCTGCCTGGCCGCGCACCGGCCCAGCGCGCGGATCACGACGGCGATCACGGCGGGGCATGAGTAGCATGCAGATCGCACAGATTCGCGAACGGCTGCGACAGGCCGGCGCCGCGCCGATCCACGAGCGGCATGTGCTGCGCCAGTGGGTGCAGGGAGCGGCGCAGACCCGCAAGCGCAATCCAGAGGACTTCCTGCCGCGCAGCCTTCGCGAGGCGCTCCCGGCGCTGCAGGCCGACCTGGCCGCCCTGGCGGCGCTGCGCTCGGTCCACCCGAGCGAGGACGGTTCGGAACGCCTGCTGCTCGGGCTGCGCGACGGCCAAACCATCGAGAGCGTGCTGCTGCCCCGCGAGGGGCTGTGCGTGTCCACCCAGGTGGGCTGCGCGGTGGGTTGCGTCTTCTGCATGACCGGACGCACCGGGCTGATCCGCCAGATCGGCAGCGCCGAGATCGTGGCCCAGGTGGTGCTCGCGCGCCAGCGCCGGCCGGTCCGGAAGGTGGTGTTCATGGGCATGGGCGAGCCGGCGCACAACCTCGATGCGGTGCTGGAGGCGATCGAACTGCTCGGCACGGGCGGCGCGATCGGCCACAAGAACCTGGTGTTCTCCACGGTGGGCGATCCGCGCGTGTTCGAGCGCCTGCCGCGGGGACCGGTGAAGCCCGCGCTGGCGCTGTCGCTGCACACCACCGACGCGGCCCTGCGCGAACAGCTGCTGCCGCGCGCGCCGCGCATGGCGCCGCAGGAACTGGTGGCCCTGGGCGAGGATTACGCGCGCCGCACCGGCTACCCGATCCAGTACCAGTGGACCCTGCTCGACGGGATCAACGACAGCCCGGCGGAACTCGACGGCATCGTGCGCCTGCTGCGGGGCCGCTATGCCGTACTCAACCTGATTCCCTACAACGCGGTCGACGATCTGCCCTTCAGGCGCCCGAGCTGGGAGCGTGCCCGCGCGATCGCGCGCGACCTGCACGGGCGCGGCGTGTTGACCAAGCTGCGCCAGTCGGCTGGCCAGGATGTCGAGGGCGGCTGCGGGCAGCTGCGCGCGCGTGCCGCGCGCCTCAAGGCAGCGGCCACGCCGCCGCCGCGATCGTGACCGTCCTTCGATGGGTGTCGCCGGCCGCCATCGGATAGGCGCCGGACCCTCTTGAGGAGTTTCATGTCCTGCGGGCATCAGCCGCCGTGCCGGGAATGGTCCGCCGGCGGCGTGGCCGGCGCCGCCGCGGGTTCCGGGCGCGGCCCGTAGGGATCGCGCCGCGGCGGGTTGCCGAAATCCGGGTCGCTGGAAACGCGGCGCGCGATCCTGTCCGGCGGATTGCGGTACCAGCCTGGGTCCCGGTAGTCGCCCGGTGCCTGGTCGTCGCGCACCTTGAGCAGGGTGAACATGCCGCCCATCTCGATCGGGCCGTAGAGCCCTTGCCCGGCCATCATCGGCAACGTGTTCTCCGGGCCCTTGAGTCCCATGGCGACATGGGCGCCATGCTCGGCCATGCCGTGGCGGCCCATGGCGCCGTAGCCGGGCAATAGCTTGCGGATGTCGGCTTCGACGCCGCTCTGGTCGACGCCCACCGGGTTGGGGATGCCATGCCCCATCGGGCCCATGGTGTGATGGGCCATGTGGCAATGCAGGGCCCAGTCGCCGGGCTCGGTGGCGACGAATTCGAGATCGCGGATCTGGCCGACGCCGACGATCTCGGTGACCTCGCGGCGCCACTGGGAGCGAGGCCAGCGTCCGCCGTCCGAGCCGGTCACCCAGAAGGGATTGCTGTGCAGGTGGATCGGGTGGTTCCACATCGACAGGTTGGCCACGCGGATGCGGGCGCGTTCGCCGGTGCGCATCACCAGGTTCTCGATCGCCGGGAAGGTCTTGCTGTTGAACGTCCACAGGTCGAAGTCCTGCATCACGCTGGGATCGGGCCGGTAGGTGCCGGGGTGCAGCGCCCAGTTGTGCAGCAGGAAGCTGTAGTCACGGTCGATGGGCACGTCCTCGCCCGCCTGGGGATGGATGATGAACATGCCCATCATGCCGAAGGCCATCTGCGTCATCTCGTCGGCATGCGGGTGGTACATGTGCGAGCCGTGCTGCCTGAGGGTGAACTCGTAGACGTAGGTCTCGCCCGGCTGGATGTGCGGCTGGTTCAGGCCGCCGACGCCGTCGAAGCCGTTGGGCAGGTCGATGCCGTGCCAGTGCACGGTGGTGGGCTCGCCCAGGCGGTTGGTGACGAAGATGCGCACGCGGTCGCCCTCCACCGCCTCGAGGGTCGGGCCCGGCGTGGTGCCGTTGTAGCCCCAGCATTTCGCGCGGGAGCCAGGCGCGAATTCGTGCTCGATCTCCTCGGCCACGAGATGGAACTCCTTCACGCCGCCCTTGAGCGTGTAGGGCAGCGTCCAGCCGTTGAGCGTGCGCACCGGCAGGTAGCCCTGGGGATGGCGCTTGAGCGTGGCCGGCGCGGGCGCCGGCGCTGCGCGAGGCGGTGCGGCCGCGGCATGATCCATGCCCGCCATGTCGTGTCCTTCGTGCTGGGCGAGGGCCGGCGCGGCGGCCAGCAGGCCGGCGCCGCCGGCGCCCATCATCTGCAGCAGATCGCGTCGCGTGACCATCAGTGGCCTCCGTGTTCGGTGGAGGAGGGCTTGGCGCCGTCCGGCTTCCCGTGGCCCCTGCAGCGCTCGTGCAGGGCCTTCGTCACGGGGTCGTTCGGGTCCATCTCCGACAGGTCCATGCGCTTCATCGAGGCGCAGTCAGGCCCGGCCTTGGCCGCCGCCGCTTCCCTGGCGTGCTCTGCCGGATCGTGGGACCAGGCGCCCTGGGCGAAAAGCATGGCGGCGGCCGCGAGGGCGCTGCGGAGGCTCGTGTTCATCGTGTGACTCCAGTGCGTCTGACGCCGGGGGGCGTCGGGGGATAGGGTGTCAGTGGACATGCGGCGGCTCCTGGCCGGCGGAGGCCGGCGCGGCGTGATGCATGCCATGGCCGGAGTGCTCCGGAGCGCCGTGCTGCGAGTGGTCCATGCCGGGCATGGCGTGCCCGGAGTGGCCGGCGGGCTCGTCCCGGGGCCGTGTCAGCTCCGCCGGATCGAGCGTCGCCGCGGCGGGCTGGTCGCTGCTGGGCAGGCGGCGTCCCACGGCTTGCGTGAGCACGGCGCGGGCAACCCAGTAGTCCTGCACCGCTTCGAGATAGCCGGCGTAGGCCTCGTACTCCTGCTGCCTGGCGACCAGCAGCTCGAAGACGCCGACCAGCATGTAGTTGACCTCTTCCTGCATGCGGGCCACCACGGCCTCGCGCTGAGGGATCAGCTCGTCGCGGTAGCGTGCGGCGCGGCTCCTGGCCGACAGCAGCCGGGCATGGGCCAGCTTCACCTCGTTGCCGCTGTCGAGTACCGCGGCGTCGAGATCGGCCTCGGCCTGGGCCAGCGAGGCCCGCGCGGCGGCGACGCGTCCGCCGCCCCAGTTGAACAGCGGCAGTTCCAGCTCCAGCGTGGGTCCCACGTTGATGCTGCCGTCGAAGTCCTTCTCCCGTTCCACGCCCAGCTGGATGCCGTCGATCCAGCGCGTGCGGCGTTCCAGGCCGTAGCGCGCCGACAGGGACTCGGCGTTGCTGCGCGCGCTGGCCACGTCCAGGCGCGAGCCGGCCGCGAGCTGGAGCAGCGTGTCGAGCTCGTCCTCGTGATGCAGCGGCTCGGCCAGGCGTGCTTCCAGCGTCCAGCCGTCCTGGGCCGCGGGCAGGCCCATCAGGCGCTGCAGGCGGCTGCGGGCCTCGACCGCCTGGAGCCGGGCGGAGAGCGCATCGAGTCCGGCCTGGCTGGACGAAGCCTGCTCCAGGGCCAGCTCGCGCCGGTTGATGTTGCCGGCATCGAAGTAGCGCTGGCCCAGGCGGGCCGAGGCATCCGCCGCGCGGGCCACGGCCTCGCGCATCTGGGCGCGCTGCTCGGCGCCGATGGCCTGGTAGTACGCCGCCTCGACCTCGCCGGCCAGTTCCAGGGTCCTGTGGGCCAGGGACAGCTTGGCGCTCTCGAACTGCGCGCCGGCGAAGCGCGAGTTGGCCGGCAGGAACAGCAGGTTGACGAAGTTGATGGCGATGCCGAGCGTCAGTTGGGGATTGGCCGCCGCGGGATCGCCGGGCGAAATCCGCGCCGCGCTGAGCACGGGATTGGCCAGGCGCCCGGCGTCGTAGACCTGCGCGGCGGCAAAGCCGAGCCCGGCGGTGTCGCGGCGCAGGCCGGGGTTGTGGAGCAGCGCCAGCTGCACCGCGGTTTCCGCGGTGAGGGGGCGCTGCAGCGCCTGGCGAGTGAAGGCGGCCGCGTCGTCGCCGGCCGGCATCGGGCGGCCATGCGAACGCGCGAGATCGGCGACCTGCGAGCGCCCCCAGTCCGACGGGATGCTCGCACAGCCGCTCAGCAGCGCTGCGCACAGCGCCGGTACCAACAGAAATTTTCGGGGAACCACAAAGCCTCCCAGGAATCCATGAGCGAAGGGCCGCGGCGCTCGGGCCACGGCGGGGCCGCGGGCATGCGGGCAGGGTTCACCTGCGCCGCAGACGCGGCTTCGACTCAGGACATACTGGGCGGGCGGATCAGGTCGAGGATGTAGGCGCCGGAGGTGGCGGCGGGCGCCGGGAAGGCGCGCAGGCTTTCGGCAGGAGGAACGAGAGCGGACAGGGAAAGACCGGCGGCCATGCCGGGGCCGCTGCCGCTGCAGCCGATCATGGCGCAGTCACAGCCGCAGTCGCAGCCGGGTGCCGGGGCCGTGCCGGAGGCATCGTCCGCGGCCTGGGCCATGACGTGGCCGGCGTGCTCGCCCTGCTGCATGGCAGCGTGGTCGTGATGCATGCCGGCATGGCCGGCGGGCATCGCTTCGAGCGCCTGCGGCTGCTGCGGCCCCGCGGGATGCCGGCAGGACGAACCCACGACGCCGGCCATAGCCTGGAACGAGAACGTCCAGGCGAGCAGCAGGGCGAGCAGGGGCTTGAGCAGGGGCATATGCGTAGTTTCTTCCTTGCGCTTAGGCGCTGGCAAGGGGAGAAAGTTCACCAGCTGCACCCAGGAAAAAGGCTTGAGCCTGGAGCCGGCTCCGGGGTTATAGGAGCCTCGACGAGGGTATCGCTTGACCTTGCCATCATGGGAAGGTGGAGAGTATCCCCGTCCAATGCCGGACCCGAGACGGAGAAGCACCATGTACCAGTTCCATGTTCCCACGATGACCTGCGGCCACTGCGTGGCCCGCGTGACCCGGGCGGTGCAATCCGCCGACCCGCGTGCGCGGGTGCAGATCGACCTGGCCGGCAAGACGCTGAGCGTGGAGTCCACGGCTTCCGATGCGAGCCTGCGTCAGGCGCTGAGCGAGGCCGGCTACCCGGCGCGATGAAGCGCGGCGGGCGGGGCGCCTGCGGGACGCAATCCCCTGGCGCCTTGACCTTCCCATCATGGCAAGCCCCAGCCTGCAGTCCCTAGAGTGTCCCCATCCAGTCGAGATTCCCGATGAACAACCCTGCTGCAGCCGAACTCTGGCAGTTCCAGATCGAGGGCATGACCTGTGCCTCCTGCGTGTCCCGTGTCGAGAAGGCCCTGGCCAAGGTGCCGGGCGTGCGCGAGGCCACGGTCAACCTGGCGATGGAGAACGCCACCGTGAGCGTGGATCACGGTACCCGGCTCGAATCGCTGCAGGAAGCCGTCCGCGGGGCGGGATACGGCATCGTGGAAAGCACGGTGGAGCTTGCGATCGAGGGCATGACCTGTGCGTCCTGCGCCGGGCGGGTCGAGAAGGCGCTGCAGCAGGTGCCGGGCGTGCTGGAAGCCTCCGTCAACCTGGCGACCGAGCGCGCGACGGTGAGGGTCAGCGGTGAAGCGGCCGCGGCTGCGCTCGGCGCGGCGGTGGAGCGCGCGGGCTATGTCGCGCGCCCCGTCAGGGATTCCGCGCCGGCCGCGCAGGCGTCGCGCGGCCGGCCCGGCTGGGCGCCGGTCGCCGCCGCGGCACTGCTGTCGGCGCCCCTGCTGCTGCCCATGATCGGCATGCTGTCCGGCCATCACTGGATGCTGCCGGCCTGGCTGCAATGGGCCCTGGCGACGCCGGTGCAGTTCCTGCTTGGCGCGCGCTTCTATCGCGCTGCCTGGAAGGCGCTCAGGGCCGGCGTCGGCAACATGGACCTGCTGGTGGCGATCGGGACCAGCGCGGCCTATGGCCTGTCGGTGTACCAGGTATTGATGGGGCGGCCGGCCGAAACGCTCTACTTCGAGGCCTCGGCGGTGGTGATCACGCTGGTGCTGCTCGGCAAGTGGCTGGAAGCCCGGGCCAAGCGGCAGACCACGGAGGCGATCCGCGCCCTGCAGGCGCTGCGCCCGGAGACCGCGCGCGTGCGCCGCAACGGCGAGGACCGCGAGGTGCCGCTCGCCCAGGTGAAGATCGGTGACCTGGTCGTGATCCGTCCCGGTGAACGCATCCCGGTGGATTCGAAGCTGCTGGAAGGCCGCAGCCATGTCGACGAGTCGCTGATCACCGGCGAGAGCATGCCGGTGGCCAAGGAGCCGCAGAGCCGCCTGACGGGCGGATCGGTCAACGGCGAGGGGCTGATGGTGGCCGAAACCGTCGCCGTGGGGGCCGAGTCCACCCTGTCGCGTGTCATCCGCATGGTGGAGTCGGCACAGGCCCGCAAGGCGCCGATCCAGAAACTGGTGGATCGCGTCAGCGCGGTCTTCGTGCCGGTGGTGCTGGCGATTGCCGCGGCGACCTTGCTGGGCTGGGGCCTGGCCGCGGGCGACTGGGAGGCGGCGATCCTGCATGCCGTGGCGGTACTGGTGATCGCCTGTCCCTGCGCGTTGGGCCTGGCGACGCCGACGGCCATCATGTCCGGCACTGGCGTGGCGGCGCGGTTCGGCATCCTCATCAAGGACGCCGAGGCACTGGAGCAGGGGCACCGGGTGGATACCGTGGTCTTCGACAAGACCGGGACCCTGACCGCCGGCCAGCCCGAGCTCGTTGCGCTGGAAGCCCTGGAAGGGGAGGAGGCGGACAGCCTGTCGGTTGCGGCGGCCCTGCAGTCCGGCAGCGAGCATCCGCTGGCGCGCGCCGTCATTGCGGCGGCGGAGCAGCGCCACCTGGCTCCCGCTACGGTCAGCGGGTTCCGCGCCTTGCCGGGGCGGGGACTGGAGGGGGTCGTGGGCGGGCGCAGGCTGGTGCTGGGCAGCACGCGGCTGATGATCGAGCTGGGCCTGCAGGAATCGCAGTTGCAGGAGCGCAGCGCGGCCTTGCAGGCCCAGGGCCGAACCATCTCCTGGGTCGCCGACATCTCCGCAGCGCCGCGGCTGCTGGCGCTGCTGGCCTTTGGCGATTCCCTGAAGCCGACGGCGCGGTCCGCGGTGGAAGTGCTGCAACGACAGGGCGTGCGCACGGTCCTGCTGACCGGCGACAACTGGGGCAGCGCGCGGTCGGTGGGCCAGCAGCTGGGCCTTGACCAGGTCCGCGCCGAGGTCCTGCCGGCGGCCAAGGCGCATGAAGTGCAACTGCTGAAGGAGCAGGGCCGCCGCGTCGCCATGGTGGGCGACGGCATCAACGATGCACCCGCGCTGGCGACGGCCGACGTCGGCATCGCCATGGCCACCGGTACCGACGTGGCGATGCACACCGCCGGCATCACGCTGATGCGGGGTGATCCGGCCCTGGTGCCGGCCGCCATCGACATCTCGCGCCGCACCTACGCCAAGATCCGCCAGAACCTGTTCTGGGCCTTCCTGTACAACGTGGCGGGCATCCCGCTGGCGGCGCTGGGTCTGCTGAGCCCGATGGTGGCCGGTGCGGCCATGGCCCTGAGCAGCGTGAGCGTCGTCACCAACGCGCTGACGCTGTCCCGGTGGCGCCCTGTGGAACAGTTGAAAGGAGGAGACCCGGATGCCCCGCGCTAAGCCAAGCCTGGAGAACGCCGAAGCCCGCAGCAGCGGCTACCACAACATCGGCCAGGCCGCGGAGGCGACCGGCGTGACGGCCAAGATGATCCGGCACTACGAGTCGCTCGGCCTGCTGAGCCGCGTGGAGCGCACGCTGTCCAACTACCGCATCTACACCGAACGCGACCTGCACATCCTGCGCTTCATCCGGCGCGGCCGCGGCCTGGGCTTCTCGATGAAGGAGATCGAGGCCCTGCTGGGCCTGTGGCAGAACAGCCGGCGGCGCAGCGCCGAGGTGCGCCGCCTGGCCGCGCAGCACGTGGAGGAACTGGATGCGCGGATCGCGGAAATGCAGGGCATGCGCGACACCCTGGTGCACCTGATCGACGCCTGCCACGGCGATCACCGGCCGGATTGTCCGATCCTGGAGGATCTCGGCGGGCCGCGGTAGCGGGGGATAGGGCACCGGAAACAAAAAACCCAGCAATTACGCTGGGTTACGGATACCCTGGACATCTTGGGATCGGGATTTGGTGGTGATGAGTGGAATCGAACCACCGACCTCAGCATTATGAGTGCCGCGCTCTAACCGTCTGAGCTACATCACCGGGGGCGCGCATTGTAAGTGGTTGGAAACCCCACGTAAATGCCAAACCGGGGCCAGCCCGCCAAGGCCGGCCCCGGTGGACCTCAGGCCGTCAGCAGGCGCTCGCCGAACTCGTCGCGCAGCTTGTTCTTCTGCACCTTGCCGGTGGCGCCCAGGGGCAGGGCGTCGACGAAGACCACGTCGTCCGGCGTCCACCACTTGGCGATCTTGCCCTCGTAGAACTTCAGCATCTCGTCGCGGCTCACTTCCGCGCCGGGCTTCTTCACCACGACCAGCAGCGGGCGCTCGTCCCATTTGGCGTGCTTGGCCGCGATCACGGCGGCCATGGCCACCGCCGGATGCGCCATGGCGATGTTCTCCAGGTCGATGGAGCCGATCCACTCGCCGCCGGACTTGATCACGTCCTTGCTGCGGTCGGTGATGGTCAGGTAGCCGTCGGAATCCAGCGTGCCGCGGTCGCCGGTGGGGAACCAGCCGCCCTGCAGCGGGCTCTTGTCGCCCTTGTAGTACTGGTCCACGATCCAGTAGCCGCGCACCAGCAGGTCGCCGGAGGTCTGGCCGTCGCGCGGCAGTTCCTTGCCGTCCTCGTCCACGATCTTCAGGTCCACGCCGAAGGGCGGCCGGCCCTGCTTGAGCTCGACCTTGAACTGCTCTTCCTTCGACAGTTCCAGGTGACGGTTCTTCATCGTGCAGACCGTGCCCAGCGGCGACATTTCCGTCATGCCCCAGGCATGGATCAGCTTGATGCCGTAGTCGCGCTCGAAGGCCTCCATCAGCGCCGGCGGGCAGGCCGAGCCGCCCACCACCATGCGCTTCACCGTCGAGAGCTTCTTGCCGGTCTGCTTGAGGTGCTGCAGGGCGCCGAGCCACACGGTGGGCACGCCGGCGCTGAAGGTCACCTTCTCGTTCTCGAACAGTTCGCAGATGCTGGCGCCGTCCAGCGCCGCGCCGGGGAACACCAGCTTGGCGCCGATCATCGCGCCGACATAGGTCAGCGCCCAGGCGTTGACGTGGAACATCGGCACCACCGGCAGGATCACGTCGCGTGCCGAAAGGTTCATCACGTCGGGCAGCGGCACCGCGAAGGTGTGCAGCAGGGTGGAGCGGTGCGAGTACAGCACGCCCTTGGGGTTGCCCGTGGTGCCGGAGGTGTAGCAGAGGCAGGCGGCGGCGCGCTCGTCGAACTCGGGCCACACGTAGCGGTCATCCTCGGCGCCGATCAGGTCCTCGTAGGACAGCGGCTTGACGTTCTTCATCTCCGGCAGGTGCGCGCGGTCGGTCAGCGCCACCCAGGTCTTCACGGTCTTGCACTTGGCGGCCACCGCGTCCACCAGCGGCGCGAAGGTGATGTCGAAGAACAGCACCTGGTCCTCGGCATGGTCGGCGATCCAGGCGACCTGCTCGGGGAACAGGCGCGGATTGATGGTGTGCATCACCGCGCCGGTGCCGGAGATGGCGTAGTACAGCTCCAGGTGGCGGTAGCCGTTCCAGGCCAGCGTGGCCACGCGGTCGCCCTGGCGGACGCCGAGCCGTTCCAGTGCCTTGGCGGCCTGGCGCGCGCGGCGCGCCGCCTCGACCCAGGTGTAGCGATGGATGGGGCCCTCGACCGTGCGCGAGACGATCTCGGTGTCGCCATGGAAACGCTCGGCGTGCAGCAGCAGCGACGAGATCAGCAGGGGGCGGTCCATCATCTGGCCCATGAGCACGGACGACATCGTATTCTCCTCAAACGTGACAAAAGACGGGTGGCTGAGCCCCGCGTCTGGGCGCGGGTATTGCTGAAATCCTTGCCGGTTTTGACGCAAAGGGCAATAGACGGATGCCTGGAAACGAAAAAGGCCCGCTTGCGCGGGCCCTTTTTCCTACACGTTGACCGGTTCAGACATTGAAGCGGAAGTGCATCACGTCGCCTTCGTTCACGATGTACTCTTTTCCTTCCAGGCGCCATTTGCCGGCTTCCTTGGCTCCGGCCTCCCCTTTGTACTGGATGTAGTCGCCGTAGCCGATCACCTCGGCGCGGATGAAGCCCTTCTCGAAGTCGGTGTGGATCACGCCGGCGGCCTGCGGCGCGGTGGCGCCCAGCTTCACGGTCCAGGCGCGCACTTCCTGCACGCCGGCGGTGAAGTAGGTCTGCAGGCCCAGCAGGTGGTAGGCGCCGCGGATCACGCGGTCCAGGCCGGCTTCCTCCAGGCCCAGGTCGGCGAGGAAGGCGAGCTTGTCGGCGTCGTCCAGCTGCGCGATCTCGGCCTCGATCGCGGCGCAGACCGGCACCACCTCGGAGCCCTCGGCGGCGGCGTATTCCTTCACGCGCTTGAGGTAATCGTTTCCATTCTGCAGGCCGGCCTCGTCGACGTTGGCGATGTACAGCGCCGGCTTGGCGGTGATGAAGGAGAACTCGCGCAGCTGCACCTTCTCTTCCGGCTCCAGCGCCAGCGAGCGCACCGGCTTGCCGTCGTTCAGGTGGGCCTGCACGCGCTTGAGCAGGTCGTGCTTGGCCACTGCTTCCTTGATGCCGGCCTTGGCGGTCTTGGCGATGCGCTCCACCGCCTTGGTGACGCTGTCGAGGTCCGCCAGCGCCAGCTCGGTGTTGATGATCTCGATGTCGCGGATCGGATCGGGCTTGCCGGCCACGTGGATCACGTCGTCGTTGTCGAAGCAGCGCGTGACGTGGGCGATGGCGTCGGTCTCGCGGATGTGGCCGAGGAACTGGTTGCCCAGGCCCTCACCCTTGGAGGCGCCCGCGACCAGGCCGGCGATGTCCACGAACTCCACCGTGGTGGGCACGACGCGCTGCGGCTTGACGATGACGGACAGCGCGTCGAGGCGCTTGTCCGGCACCGGAACGATGCCGACGTTGGGGTCGATGGTGCAGAACGGGTAGTTCTCCGCCGCGATCCCCGCCTTGGTCAGCGCGTTGAACAGGGTGGACTTGCCGACGTTGGGGAGACCGACGATGCCGCACTTGATGCCCATGGTGTCCTTTGCTTCGCTTATTTCGTTGCGGTGTGGAGCTGGGTCAGCGCCCGCTCCCAACCCTTGGTGAACCAGGTCTCGATCGCGTCCGCGGCGAGGCTGATCCCGTTGAGGATGGCATCCTCGTCCGCCTTGGAGGCGCGGTTGAGGACGTAGTTGTGCACCAGGCTCTTGTCGCCCGGATGACCGATGCCGACGCGCAGGCGCTGGTAGCCCTCGCCGAACACCTTGTGCAGGTCGCGCAGCCCGTTGTGGCCGCCATGGCCGCCGCCGGACTTGAGCTTCATCGTGCCCACCGGCAGGTCCAGTTCGTCATGCGCGGCGAGGATGTCGGCCGGCTGCAGCTTGTAGAACTGCGCCAGCGCCTGGGCCGCCTGGCCGCTGCGGTTCATGTAGGTGGACGGCTTGAGCAGCAGCGTGTCCTGCCCGGCGATCTTCACGCGCGCCAGTTCGCCGTGGAACTTCGACTCCACCCGGAACGTACCGCCATGGCGGCGCGCCAGTTCGTCGACGAACCAGAAGCCGGCGTTGTGGCGCGTGCGCGCGTAGTCCGGCCCGGGATTGCCGAGACCGACGATGGCGCGAAGGGCGGGAGAGGACATGGCGGTTCAACAAAAAACCCGTCCGGCCAAAGCGGACGGACGGGTCTGTTCAGTCCAGACGGCCTTACTTCTTTTTCGGGGCAGCAGCCTTCGGAGCGGCGGCGGCGGCCTTGGCATCCGGAGCCTTCTGGTTCGCAGCCGGGACTTCGGCGGCGGCAGGGGCGGCGGCGACCTCTTCTTCCTTGGCGGCGCGCGGCAGATGGATCACGACCACGCTCTGGTCGTTGCCATGCTTCAGCTCGGCCAGGGAGACGCCTTCCGGCAGCTTGATCTGCGACAGGTGCACCACGTCGTTCAGTTCCAGGCCCGAGAGGTCGATCTCCAGGAACTCCGGCAGGTCCTTCGGCAGGCACTCGACATCCACCTGGTTGAGGTGATGCTCGACGATGCCGCCGCCGATCTTCACGCCCGGGGCCACGTCGGCGCCCTTGAAGTGCAGCGGCACGGCGCGACGCAGGATCTGGTCGGCCAGGATGCGCTGGAAGTCGATGTGGATCAGGGTCTCGTCGACCGGGTGACGCTGGAGGGCCTTGAGCACCACCTGCTGCGACTGGCCGTCGAGCGTCAGGGTCAGGATGTGCGAGTAGAAGGCTTCAACCTTCAGGCTCTTCCACATCTCGTTGTGCGAGACGGCGATGCTCTGGGCCTTGTCCTTGCCACCATAGAGGACGGCGGGAACCTTGCCCTCGCGACGGAGGCGGCGGCTCGCACCTTTGCCTTCGTCCGCGCGGGTTTCGGCGATGACGGTAAAGTTCTGTTTCATGGAAATCTCTCGAAAAATCAATGGGCTTCCGCCCGCGACCAGACGGAAGGGCGCAAATTGTACTGGAACCGGCCCCGCGCCGCGAGTTCAGGCCTGCCCGGCGGGCTGCAGCCGGGCCAGTTTCTCGGGATTGCGCGTCACGTAGACCGCCGCGATGCGGCCGTCGCGGATGTCCAGCGCATAGGTCTGGGCCAGGCGCCCGGCCATGTACAGCAGGATGCCCGGCATGCCGTTGATGCTGGCCAGCCGCAGGTTCAGGGGGCCGGAGACCAGGCGCCGGGCGATCTTCGGCTTGCGCACCAGCCCGGTCAGGAAGCGCGCGATGCGCTCGGCACCCCGCACCGGCTTGAGCGCCGCGGGCACCTTGCCGCCGCCGTCGGAGTAGAACACGGCGTCGTCCGCCAGCACCTGCTTCAGGCCCTCGATGTCGCCGCCGCCCAGGGCCATCACGAAGGCCTGCGTCAGCCGCGCCGACTCCTCGGCGGAGGGGCGGAAGCGCGGCCGCTCGCGCCGCACCTGGCTGCGGGCGCGCGAGGCCAGCTGGCGGCAGGCCTCCTCGCTGCGGCGCAGGGTGCGTGCCACCTCGGGGTAGTCCAGGTCGAAGACGTCGTGCATCAGGAAGGCGGCGCGTTCCAGGGGCGACAGGCGCTCCAGGGTCAGCAGCAGCGCCACCGACAGGTCATCCGCGTACTCGCTGGCGGCGTCCGGCGCCAGGGCCGCGTCGTCGAGCAGCGGCTCCGGCAGCCAGGGGCCGATGTACTCCTCGCGCTGCAGCCGCGCCGACTTGAGCTGGTCCAGGCACAGCCGCGTCACCGTGCGGGCGAGAAAGGCGCGCGGCTGCTCCACCGCCGCGCGGTCCGCCGCGTGCCAGCGCAGGTAGGCGTCCTGCACCGCGTCCTCGGCCTCCGCTCGCGAGCCGAGCATGCGGTAGGCCAGGCCCAGCAGGGAGCCCCGGTGGGGCTCGAAGCTGGCGGCCGGATCGGGCTGGGCGCTGGCGGACATGGCGCGCGGGTCAGGCCGTCTGCGTCACGGCCTGCGGCCGCCCGCCCACTTCCACGCGCAGGCAGGTCTTGCCGTAGCCCAGGGCGTACTTCAGCGTCGGGAAGATGCGTGCCGCCACCAGGGCGAAGGCGATCGACACCAGCGCGCGCCGGCCCCATCGCTGCAGGACCTGCTCGCGCAGCGGATCGGCCTCCGGGCTGCGGGCCAGCGAGGCCTCGGCGAAGCGGTAGGCCAGCCGGGCATCGGGCGGCAGCTGCTCCGGCCTGCGGCCGACCACGGCACGCAGGGTTTCGGCCGGCACGCCGGCCTGCTCGGCCATGCGCACCACCAGTTGCGTGCAGGGACCGCAGTCCTCGTGCAGGCCGCCGACGATCTTGGCGGTGAACCAGGCATCTACCGGGATGTCGCGGTGGTATTTCGCCAGGGGCATGACCTTGTTGAAGAGCAGCACGGCCTTCAGGTCGGCGGCGAGCAGTTCGCGGGCGTAGGACATGTCGTAATCGTACGCGCGCTCGAACTTCGAGATCTGGCTGTTGATGAGGGGCTTGATCATGGCGGCGGTTCCTCAGGCGTAACGGGCGGCGGGGGCGGCCTTGCGCGGCCAGGACAGGGCCAGCGCCGCCAGGGCGGGGACCACGACCAGCAGGGCGTCATTGAGCAGGTGGCCCGCGGCGACGCGGCCCTGCAGGGCGTCGAAGACATGGATCAGGGCATGCAGCAGCTGGAACGCGCTGCCGGCGATGGCGGCCGGCCAGGCCTGGGGCCAGCGCAGCAGGGCGAGCAGGCCGGCACCGGAGACGCTGTAGGCGGCACCGATGTCGCGGATGAAGTGGGGGTTGTAGGGCCCGGTGGCGCTGACGCCGGGCACCGCCGGATACCAGGACGCTGGCGCCAGCAGCATGAACAGGCCGTTGGCCAGCAGGCCGAGGCCCAGGACGGCCAGGATCGGGTTTCGCATCGCTCGTGTGCTCCGGTGAGGGGGTTCACGGACAAGACGAGCCGGCTGCGCAGGTTGTGACATGACACGGCGTGCCATGCAGCAGCCAGCTTGCTGGCGACCGGGTGCGAGAGGTCGCCGGCAAGCTGGCTCCTGCATGAATACCCCTGTATCCCCGGAAAGCAGAAAGCCCCTCGCAGGGAGGGGCTTTCGCTTGAAACCCGCCGCGGCTCAATCCACGTACAGCGAGCTCACCGACTCCTCCGCGCTGATGCGGCGGATGGTCTCGGCCAGCAGGCCGCCGATGGACAGCTGGCGGATCTTGGGGCAGGCCTTGGCGGCGTCGGAGAGGGGGATGGTGTCGGTCACCACCAGCTCGTCCAGCACCGACTTGCTGATGTTGCTGATCGCCGGGCCCGAGAGTACCGGGTGGGTGATGTAGGCCACCACCTTGATCGCGCCGGCTTCCTTCAGGGCCTCGGCGGCCTTGCAGAGGGTGCCGGCGGTGTCGGCGAGGTCGTCCACCAGCACGCAGGTGCGGCCGGTGACGTCGCCGATGATGTTCATCACGCGCGATTCGTTGGGCTTGGGCCGGCGCTTGTCGATGATCGCGAGGTCCGCGTCGTCCAGGCGCTTGGCCACGGCGCGGGCGCGCACCACGCCGCCGACGTCCGGGGCCACCACGATCAGGTTCTCGTACTTCTGGCGCCAGATCTCGCCCAGCAGCACGGGGCTGGCGTAGACGTTGTCCACGGCGATGTCGAAGAAGCCCTGGATCTGGTCGGCGTGGAGGTCCACCGTCAGCACGCGGTTGGCGCCGCACTCGCCGATCATGTCGGCCACCACCTTGGCCGAGATCGGCACGCGCGTGGAGCGCGGGCGGCGGTCCTGGCGGGCGTAGCCGAAGTAGGGGATCACCGCCGTGATGCGGCCGGCCGAGGCGCGCTTGAGCGCGTCCAGCATCAGCAGCAGCTCCATCACGTTGTCATTGGTCGGCGCGCAGGTCGGCTGGATCACGAACACGTCCTTGCCGCGCACGTTCTCCTGGATCTCGATCTGGATCTCGCCGTCGGAGAACTGCGAGATCACCGCCTGGCCCAGCGGCTGCTTCAGGTAATTGGCAATGTCCTGCGAAAGCTTGGGATTCGCATTACCCGAGAACAGCATCAGCTTGGAGTCGGCCATGTAAACGTTCGCCTCTGCGGTGGCGCTGTCGGAATAGGAGTTCATGCAGCGCCCCGTCGATCCTGGCTAGAAAGAAAGGAAGTAAGAAACGGCTGGGGCGGATGGATTCGAACCTCGCCCCGATGATCGGGATCGTTCGGTTGCCAGCTGCCGGCCATTCGAAACTGTGGCTGGGGCGGATGGATTCGAACCACCGAATGGCGGGATCAAAACCCGCTGCCTTACCGCTTGGCGACGCCCCAACATCACAGGCCGCGCATTATACCGGTGAGCGGTGAGTGATTCAGCCCGCGCGCAACAAAACTCTTCCACGCGGCCGGAACCTGCTTCTGGGCGGCGCTGGCGAGCGCGCGTTCGGCAAAGCTGACGAAGACCGAGGCGCCGGTGCCGGACATCTGCGCCGGGCCCTGGCCGCGGGCCCAGTCCAGGGCGGCCTTGACCTGGGGATAGCGGGCGGTGGTGACCGGCTCGCAGACGTTGCCGGTGCGGCCGGCGAGGTAGTCGTCCAGCGTGACGCGGGGGCAGTCGCGCTTCAGCTCGGGCGCCTGGAAGATCTCCTGGGTGCTGACCGAGACGTCGGGCACCACCACCAGGTACCAGGGCTCCGGCATCTCCACCGGGGCCAGCCGCTCGCCCACGCCCTCGGCCCAGCTGGCCAGCCCGCGGACGAACACCGGGACGTCGGCGCCCAGCTGCAGGCCGATCTCGGCCAGTTCGGCGGTGGTGAACCCGGTGTTCCACAGCCGGTTCAGCGCCACCAGGGTGGTGGCGGCATTGCTGGAGCCGCCGCCGAGCCCGCCGCCGATGGGCAGGCGCTTCTCGATGCGGATGTCCGCGCCGAGGCCGGCGCCGCTGAGCCGGCCCAGCAGCCGGGCGGCCCGCACCGCCAGGTCCTGCTCCGGGTCGATGCCCGGCAGGGCGTTCTGGCGGACCACCTGGCCGTCGCCGCGCGGGACGAAGAACAGGCTGTCGCCGTGGTCCAGGAACTGGAACAGGGTCTGCAGCTCGTGGTAGCCGTCCTTGCGGCGGCCGGTGACGTGCAGGAACAGGTTCAGCTTGGCCGGAGCCGGCCAGGGGAATTCGTTGGTGAAGGGAGCGAGGGTCATTGGTCTTGTTGATGGGCAGGGCGGGAGGTCCGTCTCCGGCCGTTCTCGTTATTGTACCGGGGGAGCGTCCGGCGCTTCGGCGCCCGGCAGGCCTTCCCAGCGGTCGGCCACCAGCTTGATCGTCACGTCCGGGCTGGCCAGCTGGAAGCGCCGCGGCAGCGTCACCGGGCCTGCCGGCTGGTATTCGTCGTATTCCAGGCGCCAGCCATCCTGCTCCAGGGCAGCGATCTCGCCCTCGGCGTCCAGCTCGATCCGGGCGGGCGAGGCGGGGGCGGGCAGGCCCAGGGCCCAGTAGCGCAGCCCGGCGATCGGCAGGGTCCAGCCCAGCTTGCGCCGCAGCCAGGCTTCCGGGTCCGCCGTGACCTGGCTGCCTTCGCGGCTGCGCACCTCCACCACCGAGGGATTGCCGGCGATGCTCAGTGCGCCGACGCCGAAGGGGCCCGCCAGGCGCAGGTCGAAGCTGTCATCCGGGTTCTGCTGCCAGCGCAGTTCGCCCTTCATGCCCAGGCTGCCGCTGCTGGCGACGCGGGCTTGCAGGCTGAAGCGGTCGATCCGCTCCAGCGCCGCCTTGCGCTCCTGCCAGCGTGCTTCGGAGGGGGGCTGCGGCATGTCCGGACCCTTGAACAGGGCGCAGCCCGCCAGCAGGCTGGCGGCGGCAACGCCGCACCATGCGAGCCTCATCGGGCGAGCCGCTGCACCGTTTCCTTCAGCACACGGTGGTCGGGATCGTCGGCGAGGGCCTTGTCCCAGATGTCGCGGGCACGATCCTTCTCGCCCAGGGCCCACAGCACCTCGCCCAGGTGGGCGGCGACTTCGGGGTCGGGGAATTTATCGTAGGCCTGTTGCAGCCAGGTGAGCGCCTCCCGGGTACGGCCGCGCTTGTACTCGGCCCAGCCCAGGCTGTCGATGATCGCGGCATCCTCGGGCTCCAGCGTATGCGCGCGCCGGATCATCTCGGTGGCTTCGTCCAGGCGCTTGGTGTGGACCAGCAGCATGTAGCCCAGTCCGTTGAGCGCGCGGGCGTCGTCCGGGTTCTCCGCCAGCAGGCTGCGCAGGTCCTTCTCCGCCAGCGGCAGCTGGCCCAGGCGCTCGTGCACCAGGGAGCGGCTGTAGACCAGGTCGCCATCCTCCGGATAGTCGCCCACCGCTTCGTCGAGCAGCTTCAGGGCCTCGGCATTCTCATTGGCGTCGATCAGGATCTCGGCCTCGGCGCGGTAGAAGCGCGGCCCCAGCGGCGGCAACTGGTCCCGTGCCTGCGCCAGCAGCGAGCGGGCGGCGGCCATCTGGCCGTTCTCCGCCAGCACGGAGGCGCGGCGCATCAGCGCCTCCACCGCCGGCATGCCGGTGGTGACCTTGGCGTAGTAAGCCAGGGCCTGAGCCCAGTTCTTGCGCGATTCCTCCATGCGGCCGAGCTGCAGGGCGGCCTCCTGGACGCGCTCGCCCTGCATCAGCGGCTGCAGGTACTTCTCCGCCTCGGCGTACTGCTGGTCGCTGACGGCCAGCACGCCCAGCGCGAAGCGGGCCTCGTCCATCTTCGGATTGGCGGCCAGCGTCTTCTGCAGCTGGCTGCGCGCGGCGTCGCGCTGCTCGGCTTCCAGCAGCAGGCGGGCGTAGGCGTAGCGGATGGTGGCGCCCTTGGTTCCGGCGGCCAGCTTGTCTATCAGGGCCGTGGCCTCGTCCAGCTTCTTCTGGCGCACCAGCACGCCGGCCAGCAGCAGGGTCTCTTCCTCGGCCCCCTTGGACAGCTCCACGGCCTTGCGCGCCGAGGTCTCGGCCAGCGGCAGGTCTTCATAGCGCAGGGCCACCAGGGCCAGCGCGTGCTGGGCGCCGGCACGCTGGGGCTCGCGCCCGGCCAGGGGCTTCATGACCTCCAGCACGGCGGGGCCCTGCTCGTTTCCGGCCTGGGCCAGCAACAGGGCCACGTGGCGGTAGCCGTCGTCCCGGCCGCCGGCGTGGCCCTCCACGATGGCCTCGGCCTGGCGCTGCACCTCGGCCTTGTCGCCGGCTTCCAGGGCCAGCCGGGCGATGACCTCGCGGGCCTCCAGGGCATTGGGTTCCACCACCAGCCAGCGCTGCGCGGCCTGCATCGCCAGCCCCGCGTCCTTGGCCAGCAGCGCCAGCTGGGTGGCGCGCTGGGCCAGGTCCGGATCGGGGGTGATGGCCAGGGCCTTGAGGAATTCCTGGGCCGCCACGGCGGGCTGCTGGCGGTTGGCCGCCATCTCGCCGGCCATGACGTGGAACTGGGCGTTGGCCTCCTGGGAGGCGAAGGGAGCCGTCTGCGCGGTCCTGGCTTGCTCGGCCGCCAGGGTCTGGACGGAAACCAGCAGGAGGGCGCTCAGGCCCAGGAGTTGCATCGGGAAAGTTCTGGAAATCACGGGGAAAACCGGCGCGGGCGATGGATCACAGACATTATCACCCCGCCGGGGTTCAGTTCGTGAGGTCGGTAGCCAGGCAGGCAGCAGATTCGCGAACCCGTTAAAATTGCTGAATTGTTTCCGGTAGCCCCATGGCCTTAATCACACTGGGTCTCAGCCACCATCTCGCGCCGGTCGAGGCGCGCGAACGCATGGCCTTTGCAGAAGCCGACCTGCCGGCGGCCCTGACGCGCCTGCGTGCCCTGCCGGGCGTGGCCGAGGCCGCCATCCTGTCCACCTGCAACCGCACCGAGATCATGGCGGTGGCCGAACTGGGGGAGGAGTCGCGCCTGCTGGAGTGGTGGCGCCGCGAGCGCCAGGCCCCCGAGGGCTACGTCGAGAAGTACCTGTATTCGCACCGCGACCTGGGCAGCGTCACGCACAGCCTGCGGGTCGCCTCCGGGCTCGATTCCATGGTGCTGGGCGAGCCCCAGATCCTGGGCCAGATGAAGCAATCCTTCGCCCTGGCCAGCGAGATCAAGTCCCTGGGCCCGGTGCTGGGGCGCCTGTTCCAGCACGCCTTCGCCGTTGCCAAGCTGGTGCGCAGCCAGACCCAGGTCGGCGCCCATCCGGTGTCCGTGGCCTACGCCGCCGTGCAGATGGCGCGGCGCATCTTCGCCGACCTGTCCGGCCAGACCGTGCTGCTGATCGGCGCCGGCGAGATGACCCAACTGCTGGCCCGCCACCTGCAGCAGCATGGCGTCGGCCGCATCGTGGTGGCCAACCGCAGCCTGGAGCGCGCCGAGAAACTGGCGCGCGAGGTCCACGGCTACGCCATCAGCCTCAACGACCTGCCGAACTACCTGGCGGATGCCGACCTGATCGTGTCCTGCACCGCCGCGCGCGGCACCATCCTGCACAAGGAAGTGATGCAGCGCGCGGTCAAGAGCCGCCGCCGCAAGCCGGTGTTCATGATCGACCTCGCCGTGCCGCGCGACATCGACCCGCGCATCGCCGACCTCGAGGACATCTATCTCTACACGGTGGACGACCTGCGCGCCGTGGTGGCGGAGAACCTCAAGCTGCGCGAGGAGGCCGCCAAGCAGGCCGAGGTGCTGATCCAGTCGCAGGCACTGGAATTCGGCCGCTGGCTGGAGACGCGCGATGCCGGCGCCACCATCCAGCAGATCCGTGCCCGTGCCCGCAGCGTGCGCGACGAGGTTCTGGACAAGGCCCACCGCAAGCTCGCTTCCGGCGAGAAGCCGGAAGAGGTGATGGCCTTCATCGCCGACACGCTGGCCAACAAGCTGCTGCATGCCCCGTCCAGCGCGCTCAAGCGCGCCGACGCCGTCGAACAGGCGCTGCTGCTGAACGCGGCGCGCAAGCTGTTCGACCTTCCCGACGACCAGGCCTAGCGGCCCTGCGGCCGTGCCGGCAAGCGCCGGCCGGTCGCCATTCCCGTTGATCCGCACATGAAAGCCTCACTACTGACCAAGCTGGAAGGACTCGCTGAGCGCCGCGAGGAGATTGCGGGGGAGCTGTCCGACCCCGACGTGATCGGCAACGTCGAGAAGTTCCGCCGCCTGTCGCAGGAGTACGCGCAGCTCGGCCCCCTGGCCGAGGCCTTCGCCGGCTACCGCGACACGCAGAAGGAAATCGCGGGCCTGATCGACATGCGCAACGAGTCGGACCGCGAATTGCGCGAGATGGCCGAACTCGAGCTGCCGGCGGCCGAGGAACGCCTGGCGGCGCTGGAGAAGACCCTGCAGGGCTATCTGGTGCCCAAGGACCCGCTGGACAACAACAACGTCTTCCTCGAAATCCGTGCCGGCACCGGCGGCGATGAGGCGGCGATCTTCGCCGGCGACCTGTTCCGCATGTACTCGCGCTGGGCCGAGGGACGCGGCTGGACCGTGGAGGTGCTGTCGCAGAGCGAGGGCGAGCACGGCGGATTCAAGGAGATCATCTCGCGCGTGGCCGGGTTCGGCGCCTACTCGCAGATGAAGTTCGAGTCCGGCGCGCATCGCGTGCAGCGCGTGCCCGAGACCGAGGCGCAGGGGCGCATCCACACTTCCGCCGCCACCGTCGCCGTGCTGCCGGAGATCGAGGAAAGCCAGATCACGATCAACCCGGCGGACCTGAAGATCGACACCTTCCGCTCCGGCGGCGCCGGCGGCCAGCACGTCAACAAGACCGAGTCCGCGATCCGCATCACCCACGTGCCCACCGGCGTGGTGGTGGAGTGCCAGGAAGAGCGCTCCCAGCACAAGAACCGCGCCAAGGCCATGGCCCTGCTGTCGGCGCGCCTGATCGACGCCGAGCGGGCCAAGCAGTCCGCCGACATGGCGGCCGAACGCAAGAAGCTGGTCGGCAGCGGCGACCGTTCCGAGCGCATCCGCACCTACAACTTCCCGCAGGGCCGCGTCACCGACCACCGCATCAACCTGACGCTGTACCAGCTCGAGCGGGTGATCCAGGGCGATCTGGATCCGGTGATCCAGCCGCTGCTGGCGGAGCACCAGGCCGAGATGCTGGCCGAGATCGGCGAGTGACCCTGACCGAGGCGCTGGCCTGGGCGACGCAGCGCATCGGCGCCGCCAGCGACAGCCCGCGCCAGGACGCCGAGATCCTGCTGGCCCACCAGCTGGGCCTGAGCCGCGGCCAGTTGTTCACGCGCCTGCGCGAGCCGCTGCGGGCCGCCGACGCCGAGGCCTTCGAGGATCTGGTGGCGCGCCGCGCGCGCCAATTGCCGGTGGCCTATCTCACCGGCGAGAAGGGTTTCTGGACACTGCTGCTGAAGGTCACGCCGGCCGTGCTGGTGCCTCGGCCGGAGACCGAGCTGCTGGTGGAGTGGGGGCTGGAATGCCTGCAGGCCTGCGAGCTGCCCCAGGTGGCCGATCTCGGGACCGGCAGCGGCGCCATCGCGCTGGCGCTGGCCAGCGAACGCCCGGAGGCGGCCGTGATCGCCACCGATGCATCGGCCGAGGCCCTGGCCGTGGCCCGCGGCAACGCCGCCGACCTGGGCCTGGAGCGCGTGCAGTTCCGCTGCGGCCATTGGTGCGCCCCGCTGGAGGGCGGGCGCTTCGACCTGATCGTCTCCAACCCGCCCTACATCCGCGCCGCCGACGAGCACCTGCCGGCACTGCGGCACGAGCCGCTGTCCGCGCTCACCGACGGCGCCGACGGCCTGCAATGCCTGCGCGAGATCGCGGCCACGGCGCCGGTCCTGCTGCGGCCGGGTGGCTGGCTGCTGCTGGAACACGGCTATGATCAGGGCGAGGCCGTGCGCGGACTGCTGCGGCAGGCCGGGCTGGCCGATATCGCCACCCGCCGTGACCTCGGCGGCCAGGAACGCGCCACCGGAGGGCGCCAGCCTTGAGCAACTTCGCCCGCTATGCCCGGCAGGTGATCCTGCCGGAGGTCGGCGTCAACGGCCAGCAGCTGCTGCGCGACTCCAGCGCCCTGGTCGTGGGCCTGGGCGGCCTGGGCTCCATCGCCGCCGCCTACCTTGCCGGCGCCGGGCTGGGCCGCCTGGTGCTGGCCGACCGCGACCGCGTCGAGGCCAGCAACCTGCAGCGCCAGCTGCTGTACCGCCAGGCCGATATCGGCCGCGCCAAGACCGAGGCCGCGCGAGCCCAGCTCGCCGCGCTGAACCCCGAGGTGGAGATCGAACTCCGCGACGCCGGGACCTGGCCGCAGGCGGTCCCCGCCGTGGACCTGGTGCTCGACTGCACCGACAACTTTCCCGCGCGCTTCGCGATCAACCGTGCCTGCGTCGCCGCACGCAAGCCGCTGGTATCCGGTGCCGCCATCCGCATGGAAGGGCAGCTCGCCGTGTTCGACCTGCGCCGCGGCGGCCCCTGCTATGCCTGCCTCTATCCGGACCACGGCGAGGCCGCAGAGACCTGCGAGGAGGCCGGCATCCTCGGCCCGGTGGTGGGCTCCGTCGGGGCCATGCAGGCCCTGGCGGCGCTGCAGCTGCTGCTGGGCATCGGCGAGGCGGGGCGTCTCCAGGTGTGGGACGCGCGCCAGATGCGGTGGCGTTCGCATAAGATGACGCGCGATCCCAATTGCCCCGTATGTGGAGCACAACAAGATGGTCACTGAAGCCGCCCTGATCCTGCCTCGCCGCCTGGTCCTGCGCATTCTTGCCGCCGCCCAGAATTCGGCGCCGAACCGCATGGGGGGCGTCGTCGGCCATGACGCCGACGGTCCGGTGGCCTTCATGCAGTTGCGCAACGGTGCGCCGCAGCCGGAGACGCAGCTGGTGCATGCCAGCGGCGACATCCAGGCGGCCCGCTTCGGCCTGGACGGCCGCGGCCTGGGCCTCTGGGCCTATGTGGTCTCGTACCCGGCCAGCGCCGCCGAACCCAAGGCCGAGGATTTCCGCAACAGCCCGTACCCGGATGCGCTGCACCTTGTGATCTCGCTGTCCACCAAGGGCGTCCTGGAAATGCGTGCCTGGAGGCGGCTGGGCACCGAGCCGCACGAGTGCGTGCTGAAGATCAAGGACTGAGTCCGTTTGCCCTACAGTAGCCAGCCTGCTGGCGACCCGCAGGGACCTGTCGCCAGCAAGCTGGCTCCTACAACTACAATCCGGAGGAGACCCCCGATGTCCGAGCAGAAGATCGTCACCGAGAAGCGCGGCCATGTGCTGCTGATCGGCTTCAACCGCCCGCAGAAGTACAACGCCTTCGATCTCGAGATGTTCATGCAGCTGGCCGATGCCTACGGCCAGCTCAACGCCGATCCGGATCTGCGCGTCGGTCTGGTGCACGGCAACGGCAAGCATTTCCATGCCGGCCTGGAACTGCCCACCTGGGGCAATACCTTCTCCGCCGGCAAGTGGCTGGACTTCGCGCCGCACCAGTGCGATCCCTGCGGGCTGACGCCGGACCGTCGCCTCAACAAGCCGATCGTCATGGCGATCCACGGCATCTGCTTCACCTCGGGTATCGAACTGGCGCTGGCTGCCGACATCCGCGTCGTCGGCGACGACGCCCGCTTCGGGCAGATCGAGATCAAGCGCGGCATCTACCCGGTGTTCGGTGCCACGGTGCGCATGGTGCAGGAATTCGGCTGGGGCAATGCCCAGCGCTACCTGCTGACCGGCGACGAATTCAACGCCGCCGAGGCGCATCGCATCGGCCTGGCGCAGGAGGTGGTGCCGGCGGGGCAGCAGTTCGACCGCGCACTGGAGATCGCGCAGCGCATCGCCAAGCAGGCGCCGCTGGGCGTCTACGCCAGCCTCAAGTCCTCGCGCATCACCCTGGAAAAGGGTTTCGCCCAGGCCGTGGCGGCGCTGATGCCGGACCTGCAGCCGATCATGGGCAGCGAGGACGCGAAGGAAGGCGTGGCTTCGTTTGTCGAGCGGCGCGAGGCGAACTTCAAGGGGCGCTAGCCAGCAAAGCCTCTCCCCGCAAGCGGGGAGAGGGGTGAGGGGTAGCGCGCCAAACTGAGGCAAGGCCATGCGTGGCCCGGACGCCAAGACCACCACACGCTCTCGATCCCTGCGGCGCAATCAAACGGATGCCGAGATGCGTCTCTGGCACGCCTTGCGAGATCGCAGACTGGCCGGCTGCAAGTTCCGTCGCCAGTTTTCTCTAGGTCCCCATTTCGCTGACTTTGCCTGCCCCGAGAAGCGGCTGGTCGTCGAATTGGATGGCGGGCAGCATGCGGATCGGTTCGAGCAGGATGCGGAGCGGAGCGCCTATCTGCGAGATCAGGGATTCACCGTGCTGCGCTTCTGGAATGATCAGGTGTTGCTTGAGACCGATGCGGTGCTGGAGGAAATCCTGCGGCATCTCGTTTGAGGGCGCTGCCCCTCACCCCCACCCTCTCCCCGCAGGCGGGGAGAGGGAGCTATCGAGGCGAGTCTTCACACCATTGTTTTTTGCCCATGCCATCCTGCCCCCTCTGCCCGCCTGCGGGGAGAGGGTAGGGGTGAGGGGCTGCTTTCTCCGATTCGGGAACAAAAACTCAGGGCGACTGAAGCAAGAACACCTGCTGCGTCCGGTCCCGCTGCATCCGCTGCGCGTGGCGCGTGCTGGCGAACACGATGGCGCCGCCGTCGGTCGCCGGCCAGGTGTTCACGCCGCGCGAGTTGAGCAGCTTCGCGTCCTGCCAGGCCCCGGATACCCAGCGCGCCGTCATCACGCGCCAGCGCCAGTCGGCCGAGCGCGAGTCATACCAGACGGCGCGCAGGCTGCCGTCGGCCGCTGCGCCCAGTTCCGGGTACTGGCTCATCGCCGGGCCCGCGGCGATCGGGGCGGGCGCGCCGAAGGTCTTGAGATCCGCATCGGAGATCGCCGCCAGCACCTCGGTGTTGACGCCGGAGGAACGCAGTTCCTTGCTGTCCCAGGCCAGCACGAGGCGGCCTGCGCCATCGAAGGCCAGCGCGGGATGCCGGTCGGCACGGTCGTCGGCGCCGACGCTCAGCGCCGTGCCCCAGTCGCCGCCGGCGGGGCGGGTGGCTACCTGGATCTGCCAGTTGTCCGGGTCGGTGCCTTCGCCGCGGCCGGTCTCGCCGGTCCACAGCGGGTCCTCATCCGTGCGGTTGTCCTGCCAGCTCACCGCCATCAGGCCGTCGCCGCGCACGGCGACGCGCGGCCGCACCGAGGCCGGGTAGCGCGCCGAGCGGCTGTCCACCAGCAGCGCGGCGCGCACGGTCTTGCCCTCGCGCGTCAGGTTGCGCGGCTCGGCATCCACGCCGACCCATTGCGCCCAGATGTCGAAGGGCTGCTGCGCGCGGATTTCCTGCCAGGCCACCAGCGGGCGGCCCTGCGGGTCGAGCGCGAGGTCCGGCCGCTCGGCGCGGCCCTCGACGGCGCGCAGCGTCTGAGCGGCCTGCCAGGTGGTGCCGCCATCGCTGGAGTGGCGCAGGCGGATCGCCGGCCGCCGCGGTTGCTGGCCGGCGATTTCGTCCTGCCAGGCGACCCAGACGTCCTTGCCGCGGGCTGCCACGCGCGGGAAGCGCGCGCTGGCGGAGTCCGGGGCCAGGCTCACCGGCTCGCTCCAGCGGCTGCCGCTGCGGCGGCGGTAGACCACGCGCGTCGCGGCCGGCTCGTGCAATTCCGCCACCAGATGCGTCGCGCCCTCGCTGAGGGCCAGGTCCGGGAACCCGCCGAACTGTCCCGGCGCGCCCAGCGCCAGCAGGGCGCCGTCGTCGCCGCCGGCGTCGGCCGGCAGCGCAATCTCCGGCTGCGCCTCCACCGGTGCGGTGGAGACGAAGATCGGGGAGGTGGCGGCCCGCAGGGTGTCCGGGATTTCGGCCAGGAAGGGGAGCAGGCCCCCGGGCAGCAGTTCGGCCAGGTTGATGCCGGCCGGGATGCCGGCACCGCGCGCTTCCAGGCGGTACCAGGCCGGCTCCGCGCCCACCTCGATCTCCACCGTGTGCTGTTCGTCGAACAGGCCGGGGCGGAAGGTCTGCAGCGGTCCGGCGCTGCGGCCCGGCGAGCGGTACAGCAGCACCTGCGTGCCCAGGGCGTTGCGGATGCCGATGCGCAGCTTGCCCTTGCGTCCGGCGGGGGCGAAGACCTCGTCGCCGGCGATGGCCTCGAAGATGCCGTCGTCCTGCAGGTCCGCTTCCAGCGTCAGCTCCGGTGCCAGCGCCGACTCGGTGATGCGCGTGCGGCCGCCCCACAGCGCCTGCAGCAGCGCTCGCTCGCTGCGGTCGGCGGCAAACACGGAAGTGATCGGCTGGCCGGGGCCGGCCAGCAACCACAGCTCGCGGAAATGATTGTCGCTGCCGCCGTTGACGCCGAAGCGGAAGCCGGCGTTCCAGCGGTTCTCTCCGTAGTCGATCTCGGTGTCCGGGCTGCTGGCGCGGTTCCAGGCCTCGATCGAATCCACGCCCTGGGCGCTGGCGCGTGCATTGGGCTGGCCGTCGTCGAACACGCCGTCATCGGGGTGCGCGATCACCCAGACGGCACCCTGGCTATGGGCGTCCCAGATGCTCCACTGCAGCGGCACGAAGTCGGGCTGTCCCTCGGGCTGCGCGCCCTGCACGATGGTGTCGGTGGCGCCGTGCACGGTGGAGTGGGGGCTGCCGTTGGCTTCCTCGCCGGGGACCAGCAGCAGGTCGGCGGACTCCCAGCCGGGGTCGTAATGCTGGTCGTAGGTGCGGTGGTCGGTCAGCGGCAGGAATTCCAGGCCCATGCGCACGGCCTGGGCGATCTGGTCGGACACGGAAACGTTGCCGGGTCCCTTGTCGTCGCCGAGCTGGCGCAGCAGGCTGCCGTCGGAGGAATGGTCGTCGTGGACGTGCATGTCGCCGGCCAGCCAGAGGCCGGCCGGCGCGGCGGGCGGCTGTTCGGGCTCGGGTGGCTCGGACGGATGGGCGGCGCCCTGCGGGTCGCTGCGGCTGCAGCCGGCCAGGAGCAGGCCCAGGCCCAGGAACAGGCCGTATATGGTGCGCTTCATTGGTTTTCCCCCGGTCCGTACTCTTGAGGTTTAGCCCCGGTTCGGCGGGCAGCGGTCGGACTTCGCGGGAATTCTAGGTTGCATGGCCGGGGGCAGGCTGTAGGAGAATCGCAGGGTATCCGGCAGTTTCCGGGCCCTTGGCGGAGTCTAGAAGGGCTGGATGACAGCCAGAATGCAGCCTTGTGCCGCGCCAGCGACTACAATCCGCGGCTCACCAGAGAAATCGAACCCCATGCGCCTTTCCAAGTTCCCCCTGCACACGGCCAAGGAAACCCCGGCCGACGCCGAAGTCGTCTCGCACCAGCTGATGCTGCGCGCCGGCTACATCCGCAAGCTGGGCGCCGGTCTCTACAGCTGGCTGCCGCTGGGGCTGCGCACCCTGGGCAAGATCTCCCAGATCGTGCGCGAGGAAATGAACGCGGCGGGCGCGCTGGAACTGCTGATGCCGGCGGTGCAGCCGGCCGAGCTGTGGCAGGAATCGGGCCGCTGGGGCGTGATGGGCGACGAGATGCTGCGCTTCAAGGACCGTCACAAGAACGACTTCTGCTACGGCCCCACGCACGAGGAAGTCATCTGCCACCACGTCAAGCAGGACTTCCGCAGCTACAAGCAGCTGCCGGTCAACTTCTACCAGATCCAGACCAAGTTCCGCGACGAGCGCCGCCCGCGCTTCGGCGTGATGCGCGCCCGCGAGTTCCTGATGAAGGATGCCTACTCCTTCCACCTGGATACGGCGGACCTGGAGCGCGAGTACTACAACATGCGCGGCGCCTACACGCGCATCTTCACCCGCATCGGCGCCGACTTCCGCGTGGTCAAGGCCGACAGCGGCAACATCGGCGGCGCCATGTCCGAGGAGTTCCATATCCTGGCGGGGTCCGGCGAAGACCTGCTGGCCGTGGCCGAGGGCGGCACCTACGCCGCCAACGTCGAGGCGGCCGAGACCCGTCCCTCCGGCCAGCCGCGCGCCGCGGCCTCCGCCGCGCTGGAGAAGGTTTCCACGCCCGGCCAGAAGACCTGCGAGCAGGTGTCGAAATTCATGAACGTGCCGCTGACCGGCAAGGTCAAGCTGCTGGTGGTGAAGGCCGCCGGCGGCGGCCTGATCGGCATCGCGCTGCGCGGCGACCACGAGCTCAACGAGATCAAGGCCGCCAAGCACCCGAAGATCGCCAGCCCCTTCGAGATGGCCAAGCCGGAGGACGTGCAGAAGGCCTTCGGCTGCGAGGTCGGCTACCTGGGCCCCGTGGGCTGCCCGATCCCGGTGATCGCCGACCATGCGGCGGTGGAGTTCGCCGACTTCGTCTGCGGCGCCAACGACAACGACCATCACTACAAGGGCGCCAACTGGGGCCGCGACTGCGCCGAGCCCGAGACTGCCGACCTGCGCCAGGTCTGCGAGGGCGACCCGAGCCCGGACGGCAAGGGCGTCATCAAGTTCTACCGCGGCATCGAGGGCGGCCATATCTTCCAGCTGGGCCAGAAGTACACCAAGGCGATGAGCCTGTCGGTGCTCGACGCGCAGGGACAGGCGGTGACGCCGGAGATGGGCTGCTACGGCATCGGCGTGTCGCGCATGGCGGCCGCGGTGATCGAGCAGTCGCATGACGCCAACGGCATCATCTGGCCGGACGCCATCGCGCCGTTCCGCGTGCTGATCTGCCCGATCGGCATGGACAAGTCGGCGGCGGTGAAGGAGGCGGCGGAGTCGCTCTACGCGGCGCTGACGCAGGCCGGCATCGAGGCGGCGCTGGACGATCGCGGCCAGCGTCCGGGCGCCATGTTCGCCGACGCCGACCTGATCGGCATCCCGCACCGCGTGGTCATCGGCGACAAGGGCCTGGCGAACGCGCAGTTCGAGTACAAGCACCGCCGCGCCGCCAGTGCCGAGATGATTCCGGCCACCGCCGAGGCGGTGCTGGAGAAGCTGCGCTGAAATGCGGGCAGCGGGCGCTCCCCTTCGCAGGATCACCCGCGGCTGCCGTTTGCTCTACCATGTAGCCGTTCCGGGCTTCGCTACGCCGTCATGCTCAAGCGCTTCCTCATTGGCTTGCTGATGCTGGTCCTGCTGCTGCTGGCTGCCGCCTGGCTGCTGCTGGGCGGAAGCCTGGCGACGCTCGACGGCGAGGATGTGCTCCCCGGCCTGGTGGCCCCGGTGCATGTCGAGCACGACCTGATGGGCATTCCCACAGTGCAGGCTTCCAACCGCCTGGACCTCGCGCGTGCCACCGGCTACCTGCACGCGCAGTCGCGCTTCTTCCAGATGGACCTGACGCGCCGCGCCGCGGCCGGCGAACTCTCGGCCCTGGTCGGCCCTGCCGCGCTGCCGCGCGACCGCGCCGCCCGCATCCACCGCCTGCGCGCCGTGGCGCGGCAGGTGGCAAAGGACGCCAGCGATCCCGAGCGTGCGCTGCTGGCGGCCTACGCCGAGGGCGTCAATGCCGGCCTGTCGGCCCTGTCGGTCCGGCCTTTCGAATACCTGCTGCTGATGGAGCCGCCGCGGCCCTGGCTGCCCGAGGACAGCATCCTCTGCGTGCTGGCGATGTGGCTGATGCTGACCGACGAGGCGGCCGAGCGCGACGCCATGCTGCATGCCCTGCACCAGGCCCTGCCGCCGCCGCTCTATGCGTTCATCACCCAGTCCGGCACGGCCTGGGATGCGCCGCTGGAGGGCGCTGCGGCGGCGCCGGAATTGCCGATCCCGGGGCCGGAGATCTATGACCTGCGTGGGCTGAAGAAGACCCGGTTCCGCCGCGACGACTATCGCTGGTCGGCGGGGGAGGGCGAATCCGCCGTCGGCAGCAATGCCTGGGCGGTGGCCGGCGCCCATACCGCGGACGGCGGCGCGCTGGTGGCGGACGACATGCACCTGAACCTGCCGGTGCCCAACACCTGGTACCGCATGCGGCTGCAGCTGCAGGGCGACCGCGATCTCGACGTCACCGGCGTCAGCCTGCCGGGCGCGCCCTTCATCGTCGCCGGCAGCAACCGGCACATCGCCTGGGGGCTCACCAACAGCTACGGCGACTGGAGCGATCTGGTCCAGCTCCAGCCGGCTCCGCGGGACCGCAGCCGCTATCTCACCGCCGAAGGCTACAAGCCCTTCGAACTGGCGGCCGAGACCATCGTGGTGCGGGGCGATCACGATGTCACCTTCAACATCCGCAGCACGATCTGGGGGCCGGTGGTCGGCAAGGATGCGGCCGGGCGGGACCTGGCGGTGCGCTGGCTGGGCGCGCAGCCCGGCGCCACCAACCTGCGCATGGCCTGGCTGGAGCAGGCGCAGACGGTGGAAGAAGCCCTGGCAGTGGTCAATGGCGCCGGCATCCCGCCGCAGAACTTCGTGGTGGCCGACCGCGCTGGCGACATTGGCTGGACCATCGCCGGGCACCTGCCCCTGCGCAATCCGCTGCCGCCCGATGCACCGCCGGTGGGCGGCTACGAACAGGGCGGATGGAGCGGCTGGCTGACGGCTGCCGACTATCCGCGGCTGGTCAATCCGCCGTCGGGCCGCATCTGGACCGCCAACCAGCGGCTGGTGGACGGCGAGGCCCTGCAGCGCATCGGCGACGGCGGCTATGACCTCGGCGCCCGCGCGCTGCAGATCCGCGGCACGCTGCTGGCGCTGCCGGAGGCCACGCCCGGCGACATGCTGCAGATCCAGCTGGATGATCGCGCGCTGTTCCTGTCGCGCTGGCAGGCCCTGCTGCTGCGCAGCCTCGAGGGCCTGGAGCAGGCCGGGCAGGGTGACCCGGCTGCGCTGGCCGCGGTGCGCGACTGGGGCGGCCATGCCGCAACCGGATCGGTCGGCTACCGCATGGTGCGCCAGTTCCACGACACCGTCAGCCAGCGGGTCTTCGACGCTCTGACCGCGGCGGTGCGCAAGGCCGATCCTTCCTTCAAGCGCATCTACCTGCGGCAGTTCGAGCGGCCGCTGCTGCAGATCGTCGAGGGCGACGCCCCGCACCTGATCGACCCGCAGTACGCCAGCGCCGAGGCCTTCCTGCAGGCCGTGGCCGCCGAGGTCGTTGCCGACCGCAGCACCTGGGGCGAGCGCAACACCGCCAGCATCCGCCATCCGCTGTCGCAGGCCTTGCCCTGGCTGGCGCCGCTGCTGGACATGTCGCGCCGGCCGCTGCCGGGCGACATCGACCTGCCGCGCGTGCAGTCTCCGGCCTTCGGCGCCTCCGAGCGCTTCGCGGTCTCGCCGGGGCGCGAGGAGCAGGGCTACTTCCACATGCCCGGCGGGCAGTCGGGCCATCCGCTGTCGCCGTTCTACCGCGCCGGCCACGAAGCCTGGGAACGCGGCGACGCCATGCCCTTCCTGCCGGGCGGTCCGGTGCACAACCTCGTACTGAATCCCAAGTGAGCGAGCTGAGTCCCCCGTGAGCGAAATCCTGATCCTGTATTACTCGCGCCACGGCTCGGTGGCCAGGATGGCGCGCCAGATCGCCCGCGGCGTCGAGTCGGTGAGCGGTGCCACCGCGCGCCTGCGCACCGTGCCGCCGGTGTCCGCCGACTGCGAGAAGACCGGCCCCGACGTGCCCGACAGCGGCGCGCCGTATGCCGAGGCGCGCGACCTGAAGGAATGCTCCGGGCTGATCCTGGGCAGCCCGACGCGCTTCGGCAACATGGCGGCACCGATGAAGTACTTCCTCGACGGCACCTCCGGGCTGTGGCTGTCCGGCGCCCTGGCCGGAAAGCCGGCCGCGGTGTTCACCTCCACCGCCAGCCTCCACGGCGGACAGGAGACCACGCTGCTGACGATGGCGCTGCCGCTGCTGCACCACGGCATGCTGCTGGTCGGCCTGCCGTACACCGAGCCCGAGCTCAACACCACGCAGGCGGGCGGGACGCCCTACGGTGCCTCGCATCATGCCGGCACCGGCACGCAGCCGCGCGCGCTGACGCGCGAGGAAGAGGCGCTGTGCCAGGCCCTGGGCCGCCGCGTGGCCAGCATCGCCCTGAAACTGCAGTAGGAAAACCATGATCCGATCCGCCCGGCTGATCCTTGCGCTGTCGGCCACGCTCCTGCTCGGCGCCTGCCTGAGCAGCAAGGAATACTTTCCTCCCGCCGCCGTGCCGCTGGCACGGGTGGTCTTCCTGTCCCTGGATCGCGGCTCCTACGGCGTCGAATTCCTCGAGGACGAGAAGTGGAAGCTGATGAAGCGCCGCGCCAGCGAGCATCGGGCCGGAGCCGGCTCCTTCTTCAACGACATGAGCGAGGCCGACACCCACATCCTGGCGGGCCAGCCGGTGACGTTCCGCCTGCGCTACCAGGGCCCGGCGGTGGGTGAGCTGCCGGCACTGGCCTGCGATCCGCAGATCACGATCTGCGCGGTGGCGGGAGCGCACTACGAGCTGCAGCTCGAGACCGCCAGCGGTCGTTGCGAGGTGGTGCTCCGCAAGCAGTATTTCAGCGGCACGGGCTCCTTGCGCCGCGAGACCCTGGACCTGGCCGAAGTGGCGACCTGTCCGAAGCCGCAGGAGCAGGGGGCGCAGCAGTGAAGCCCAGCGTCCCGATGCACGCGCTGGCCGTCGCCTGCCACCTCGCGCTGACCGCCGGCCTGCTGCACTTCGGTGAAGGGCGGCTGTCCCTGCTGTTCGGCCTGCTGCTGTTCCTGCCGCTGCCGGGCCTGCTGCGCGGCCGCGAGCGCACCCATGCCTGGAACAGCATGATGATCTCGTTCTACTGCGCGGCGTTCGCATCCAACGCGTACTCGTCCGGCGCGGAGATGCGGACGCTGTGGTTCGTGCTGGCGACGCTGGCCGCGCTGGAGTTCACCGCCAACCTGCTGTTCGTGCGGCTTCGCGCACGCGAACGCCGGGTCGCCGCCGCGGCCTGAGGGCTCAGCCTTCGAGCACGGACTGCACGAACGGCAGCGTCAGCCGCCGCTTCGCCGCCAGCGCCGCGCGATCCAGCCGCTCCAGGGCTTCCAGCAGGCTCGGGATGTCGCGGGCGCGGTGGTTGATGATCCAGCGCCCCACGTCGTCCGGCAGGTCCAGGCCGCGCGCCCTGGCCCGTTCGCGCAGCAGTTCGCGGCGCTCCTCGTCGCTGAGGGGCTTCAGGCCGAAGCGGCTGCAGGCGCCCAGGCGCGTGCGCAGGTCGGGCAGGGCGAGGTCCAGGCGTTCGGGCGGCGCGTCGGCGGCGAAGGCGTAGCCGGCTCCGCGGGCGCGCAGCTGGTCGGCCAGGCGCAGCAGGGCGATGCACCACTCTCGCTGCGCCGCGACCTGCTCCAGGTCGTCGATGCAGACGGCGGGCGCGCCTTCCAGTCCTTCGAGCAGGGAAGGACCATGCGCCGACAGCTCCGCCAGCGGCAGGTAGGCGGCGCGGTGATGCCTGGCGGCCGCCTGCAGCAGGTGCGTGCGGCCGCTGCCGCGAGGGCCGTAGAGCAGCACGGGCACCGCCAGGGACTGCAGGGCCTGCACGGCATCGCCGTTGGGGCCGGGGTAATAGCTCTCGAAGCTGGCCGATTCGCGCAATTGCACGGCCAGCGGCAGTTGCGCGCCGATCATGGCAGCGGGCTGGTCGGCTCGTCGGAGGCCGGAGGCTGGGCCGGTGCGGCAGGCAAGGACTGCGGCGTGCCGGCGCGGTACAGCGGGCTCAGCAGCCATTGCCGCTTGGTGTGGCGCATCATCACCGCCAGCACCGCGGCCACCGGCAGGGCCAGCAGCACGCCGACGAAGCCGAACAGCTGGCCGCCCGCCATCACCGCGAAGATCACCGCCACCGGGTGCAGGCCGATGCGGTCGCCCACCAGCCAGGGCGTGAGCACATTGCCTTCCAGGAACTGGCCGATGCCGAACACCACCGCGATCCAGATCAGGGAGGTGGGGTCCTGCGTCTGCACCAGCATCGCGATCACGGCGATCAGCACGCCGACGATGCTGCCGAGATAGGGGATGAAGCTGATCAGGCCGACGATCAGGCCCACCACCAGCGCCAGGTCCAGCCCGGCCGCCCACAGCGCCACGGCGTAGTACAGGGCCAGGGCCGCCATGACCGAGAGCTGGCCGCGGATGAAGGCGCCCAGCACCCCGTCCGCCTCGCCGGCGAGTTCGCCGACCTTGGGCAGGTAGCGCGGCGGGATCACGCCGCGGATCCAGGCGATCAGGTCGTCCCAGTCGCGCAGCAGGTAGAAGCTGACCACCGGGATCAGCAGCAGGTTGGCGACCGTGATCAGCAGCAGCTTGCCGGACTGCGAGACGCGTTCCCAGGCCGCCTGCACGAAGCCGCCCGCTTCGGACCAGTGCTGGGTGACGATGGCCTTGAGACCCTCAGCATCCAGTTGCACGCCGGCCGGCAGCGCGACGCCCAGCCGCGGCAACGCCTGGGTTTGCAGCCAGACCAGCCAGTCCGGGATGTTGCGCAGCAGGGCCAGGAACTGGTGATAGACCATCGGCGCCAGCAGCAGCAGCGCCGCAAGGCCCGCCAGCGTCAGCGCCGTGAAGACCACGCAGACCGCGGCGGTGCGCGACAGGCGCAGGCGCTGCAGGCGGTCCACGATGGGATCGCCGACATACGCCAGGCCAGCGCCCACCACGAAGGGCATCAGGATCGGGCCGAGCATCACCGCCAGCAGCAGCAGGCCGGCGCCCACCAGCAGCCAGGGCCAGTGCTCACGCAGATGGAAGCGGACGTAGTCCTCGGCCGTGCCGGGTACGGGATCGGTGTTCATGGCGTCGCGGCCGGAGCCGTCGCGGCGGGGGCGAGGCTGTAGACGAAGGCGCCGCCGGCGTCGGCCTGGCGCTGCAGCAGGGGACTGCTGGCGCCGGTCAGCGTGGCCGCTCCGCCCTCGACGCGGGCGCGCAGCAGCAGGCGGCTGCCGTCGGCGCCCAGCACCGCGATGCCGCGCACGCCCGGCAGGCTGCGCAGCGCCACCAGCGCGCGGCTGTAGTCGCCGATGCCCTGCAGGCCATCGATGCTCAGGGGCAGGTCCTCGGTCACCGCCGGCACCTGGCCCCAGACCGGCAGGCCGGCGCTGGACAGGGCGGCATCCACCGCGCGGCGATCGAAGCCGGCCACCAGCATCAGCTGGCCGCTGGCGGGGTCGCGCTCGTAGCTGAACCGCTGCAACAGCCGCGGCGCCCTCGCCAGCGTGGGCTGCAGCCGGGGCTGGCTGGCCAGGGGCTGTCCTCCGGCACGCTCCAGCACCTGCGTCAGGGCCTCGCCCAGGGCGGCCGTGCGGGCGGCCTCCGACTGGTCCGCCACGGCCACGCGGCCGAGGTAGCCGTCGGCGGGCGCCTGGGCCAGGACCAGGGTCGGCAGCAGCATCAATACGAGCAGAAACAGGCGCATGGGTGGATCGCAGGGGGGCATGGAGGGAGCCGTAAAGGTAGAATAGCAGCCGTTCCCGCACTCTTCCGAGATTTCCAAGGCTTTATGGCTGCCAAGACCCCGCTGACCTACCGCGACGCCGGTGTGGACATCGACGCCGGCGACGCGCTGGTGGATGACATCAAGAAAATTGTCAAATCGACCCATCGCCCCGAAGTGCTGGGCGGCGTCGGCGGTTTCGGCGCCCTGGTGTCGATCCCCAAGAAGTACAAGAACCCGGTGCTGGTCAGCGGCACCGACGGCGTGGGCACCAAGCTCAAGCTCGGCATCGAGACCGGCCGCGTGCAGGGCCTGGGCCAGGACCTGGTCGGCATGTGCGTCAACGACGTGCTGGTCAACGGCGCCGAGCCGCTGTTCTTCCTCGACTACTACGCCACCGGCAAGCTCGACAACCGCGTCGCGGCGCAGGTCATCAAGGGCATCGCCCAGGGCTGCAAGCTGGCCGGCTGCGCCCTGGTGGGCGGCGAGACCGCCGAGATGCCGGGCCTCTATGCCGGCGGCGACTTCGACCTGGCCGGCTTCACCGTGGCCGTGGTCGAGAAGAAGAAGATCATCGACGGCAGCAAGATCAAGCCCGGCGACGTGCTGATCGGCCTGCCGTCCTCGGGTCCGCACTCCAACGGCTACTCGCTGGTGCGCAAGATCCTGGCGGTGAGCAAGGCCAAGCTGGACCAGCCGCTGGGCAAGGGCACGCTGGTCGACGCGCTGATGGCGCCCACCAGCATCTACGTCAAGCCGGTGCTCAAGCTGCTGGCGGCCGGCATCGACGTGCGCGGCATGGCGCACATCACCGGCGGCGGCATCGTCGGCAACCTGCCGCGCTGCTTCCCCAAGAAGACCGCCGCGGTGGTCGATACCCAGAGCTGGACGCGTCCGGAGGTCTTCGACTGGCTGCAGGCCCAGGGCAAGGTCGAGCAGGACGAGATGTGGCGCGTGTTCAACTGCGGCGTCGGCTTCGTGATGGTGGTGCCGCGCCTGCAGGCCGACAAGGCCCTGGCGCAGCTGCGCCGCGACCGGCTCAAGCCCTTCCTGATGGGCGAGATCGTCCGCGGCAACCAGGACGTGCGCTTCGCGTGAAACGCGTCGTCGTCCTGATCTCGGGCGGCGGGCGCAACCTGCAGGCATTGCTGGACGCCGGCGCCGACGGGCGCCTGGGCGCGCACATCGTCGCGGTCGTCAGCAACCGGGCCGATGCCTACGGACTGGAACGTGCACGCCGTGCCGGCGTGCCGGCCCAGGTGCTGCCGCACGCGGATTTCCCCAGCCGCGAGGCCTTCGACGCCGCCCTGGCGGAGCTCATCGAGGGCTACCGTCCCGACATCGTCGTGATGGCCGGGTTCATGCGCGTGGTGGGCGCCGCCTTCGTGCGGCGCTTCCTGGGCCGCATGATCAACATCCACCCCTCGCTGCTGCCGCGCCACCCGGGCCTGAAGACCCACCAGAAGGTGGTGGAGGCGGGCGACCGGGAGCACGGCGCCACGGTGCATTTCGTCACCGAGGAACTGGACGGCGGCCCGGCGATCATTCAGGGCCAATTCAGTGTGACGGCCCAAGATACGCCGGAGACCCTCGCCGAGCGTGTCATGCAGGATGTCGAGCTGAAGATCTATCCTCAGGCGGTGGCCTGGATGGCGCGCGGCCGCATCGGCCTGCGCGACGGCCGGGTCTGGTCCGACGGCAGGCCGCTGGCCGCGCCGCGGGGGCTCGACGATCTGGAGACGGAGTTCCGATGAACAAGCTTCTGGCAGGGCTGGTACTGCTGGCCGCTGCGCTGTCCGCGCAGGCGGCTCCCACGGTGTTCGCGCCGCGCTCGGACCAGTACGACGTGTCCTGGGGCTCCATCGGCCTGGGCGACGGGACGATCTCGCTGTCGCCGCTGCAGGGCAATTGCTACCGCTACGAGTCGGCCACCCATCCGATGGCGATCGTGCGCTGGACCTATGGCTCCCCGAAGGAAACCAGCGAGTTCTGCGTGGTGGACGGCCGCATCGTGCCCAAGCGCTTCGTCTACGCCAACGACAAGCGTGCCAAGGACGGCTTCACGCTGGATTTCGACTGGGCGGCGCACCAGGTCAAGACCATCAAGGGCGGCGAGGTCAGCCTGCGCGAGCTGCCCGACGGCACCTACGACCGCTTCCTCATCCAGCTGGCCGTGCGCCAGTGGGTGATCCAGAACGCCGGCAAGGACAGCGTGCCGCCGCTGGAGGTGAAGGTCGTGGATCACCGGCGCATCAAGGCCTACCGCTTCGTCATGGCCGGGCGGGAGAAGCTGCAGACGCCGGCCGGGACCTTCGACACCCTGCTGGTGGAGCGTGTCGACAAGCCCGGAGACTCCCTGCGCTTCTGGGTTTCCCCGGAACGCGGCTATATTCCGGTGAAGGTGCAGCAGATCGACGACGGCGAACTCAAGCTGCAGATGCTGCTCCGGAAATAAGGGGGCGACATGAAGAACGCACTGACCACCGCGCTGGTACTGGCTGTCCTGCTGGCGGGCTGCAGCAAGCCCGAGGAACCGGTGGCCGACCGCAAGCCGGAAGGCCGCGAGGAAACGCGCGGCATCCGCAACACCGAGGCGATCGGCTACTCCGGCGGCGCCATCGCCGACAAGGTGGATGGCGCGCTCGACGCCAGCGACGCGCGCAAGTCGCAGCTGGACGAGCAGATCAACGCCCAGTAGGCGCCGCCGCCAGCCGGCCTTCCTCGCGCAGCTTGTCGAGGTGTCCCTCGATGTTCATGCGCGCCAGCGGCCACAGTGACTGGTCGACGCCCTCGTAGACGATCGGCAGCATCTCGTCGACGCTGCGTCCCTGCTGGTGCAGGCCGAGGATCTGCAGTTCGCGGGCCTGGCGGTGCTTCAGCGTCTCCGACAGCCGGTAGACGGTGCCCAGCGACGTGCCGTGCGAGGGCACGATGACCTTCGGATCCAGCGCGATGATGCGCCGCAGGGACTCGAAGTAGCGGCCCATGTGTCCCTCCGGCTTGGCGATCACCACCGTGCCCAGGCCCTGGATCAGGTCGCCCACCAGGCACCAGGCGCGGCTGTCCGGCATCAGCGCCAGTTGCCCCTGGTCGTGTCCCGGCACCTCCAGCACCCGCACCGGCTGGCCCATCCAGCGGCACAGCACGTCGCCTTCGCGGTAGAGGTTGACGGTCGGCAGGCCCTCGAAGAAGCGTCCCTCGGTGCGGTCCCAGATGCGCCCCCGCGTGTCGTCCGACATGCCGATGGGGATCTGCAGGCGCCGCGCCATCACGTCGGCGCGCTCGCGGTGGTCGTGGTGGTGATGGGTCAGGAAGATCTCGTGCACGCCGTAGCGCTGCGCCATCGCCAGCAGCTTCTCCATCTCGGCGTCGTCGGCCGGGGACGGGTCCACCAGCACCCGGTGCGACTGCATGTCGCCCAGGATGAAGGCATTGGTGTGCTGCGCCGGAGGGATGGTGTGCGAGCGCACCCAGACATGCCGCAGGCCGCAGACCTGTTCGATCATCGGCAGTTCGTCGTCGCTGCGGAATTCGAAGTGCAGGCGCGCCACCTGCCGGGCCCCGATGTCGGCGGCCAGGGCCTTGAGGGTTTCCAGCGAGGGCGGGGCGATCAGCATCTCGCCGGCCTCGTAGCGCCGCACCAGTTCGGCCGGCGGCGCCCAGAAGGCTTCCGCCACCTCGTTGTGGTCGATGGTGAGTGCCGGACGTTCGCGCAGGTCCACACGGTAGAAATGCGTGTTGAAGCGCACCGGGAACACCGGCGGCGTCAGCGCCGTGCCCAGCAGGCTGGCGCCCGCGACCAGGCCGGCGTCGCAGGCCGCCGGCAGGTCCCAGCCCAGTTCCTCGGCCAGTTCGCGCGCCAGCGCCTCGGCCTGGCGCGGTTCGACGCCGGCCAGCGAGCGGCAGCCTGGCGCATTCTGGCCGTCGGTCTTGTCGATCTTGCCGCCGGGAAAGGCATTGAACCCCGGGAAGGCGGACAGCCAGGGCTGCCGCCGCATCAGCAGCACCTCGCCGTCATGGACCAGCACGGCGGTCACGGCATCGAGGATCCTCGACATCAGGGCTGTACCGCGTCGATGTGCTTGATCACCACGGTGTCGCCGCCGTAGCTGACCTGGACCACGTGCTTGCGGCCCTTCCAGGTTTCGGTGGAAACGGAAAGGCCGCCGAAGCCGCCCCCGGACACCTCGTCGGGCTGCCCGAGGATGGCGTGGACGTCCTCGCGCTTCATGCCGGCCTCGACGCGCTCGTAGTTTTCCGGGGTGACCCGGGAGCAGGCCGCCAGCACCAAGGTAGCCAGGGCCAGGGCGGCGAGGAAGCGGGGGGACATGGTTCTCTCCGGCAAAGGGTGTTGTCTGACGGGCAGATTACAACAGCGGGCCCGGGCGAGCAGAGCGTCACTTCACAGCGGCGCCAACGGGTGCATAATCGGCAAAAGCCCTGGGAGGGGAACATGTCGCAGCAGCTGGATTCCAAGCGTGTCCGCGATTACATGGCGCGCAACCTGGTGACCTTCACGCCGGACACCGAGGTGCTCAGCGCCATCCACCAGATCGTCAAGCACCGCATCTCCGGGGCGCCGGTGGTGGACCGCGACGGCAAGCTGGTGGGCATGCTGTCGGAGAAGGACTGCCTCAAGGTCGCCCTGGTGGCGGGCGCCGAGGGCGTCCCCGCCGGGCTGGTGGAGGACTTCATGTCGCGCAACGCCTCCACCGTGGATGTGGATGACGGCCTGCTCGACATCGCCAACCGCTTCATCGACGCGCCGTTCAAGCGCTTCCCGGTGCTGGAGAACGGCAAGCTGGTCGGGCAGATCTCCCGCTCCGACATCCTGCGCGCGATCGACGAGCTGTACTGAGTCCGCCGCAGCCCTCAGGCCGCGGTCGGTGCGTAGAGCTGGTGGCTGTGGTGGGTCTTGGGTTCCCACAGCTCGATGCCGCGCTGGACTTCCTCCGCCGCGATCACCTGTCCGGCGGGTCCCGTGGTGGTATCCACGAACGCCGCTTCCAGCACGCGCACCAGGCCGCGCACGTTGCCGTGCCAGCGGCAGTTGCGGATCAGTTCCCAGGCCGGGCCGCTCAGGCCCGTCGGCGCCTTCCAGCTGGTGCACTTGGAGCCCAGCTTGGCCAGCACGGTGCCCATGATCGCGATCATGTCCTCTTCGCGCGCGGACAGCTCCGGTACCTGGAGCACGGCGGCGCCCATGCGGGTGAACTCGTCCAGGTTCACGGCGTTCTGCAGGTAGGTCCAGCTGCGGTTGGTGGCGAACAGCACCGCGCAATCGATCTGGCGCTTGGCGGTGGCGCCGTAGGGCAGGTACTGCCCGTTGTCCAGCGCCTCCATCAGCACCTCCATCACCGGGCCGGAGATGTCGTGGCTCTCGTCGATGAAGGTGACGCCATCGCGGGCCTGGGTGAAGGCGCCGGTGCGCGCGGAGGCTCCGGGGAAGGCGCCGGCCACGTGGCCGCAGAGCAGCGACTTGATGGCGGCCTTGTCGCGGGTGTTCTCGGCCAGCAAGTTGACCGAGACGAAGTTGCCGAGGCCGCGTACCAGGTAGTAGTAGTAGGCCATCGAGGTCTTGCCGCTGCCCGGGCCGCCGAGCAGGCAGGCGCGGCTGACGCCGTTCTGGGCGAAGCCGCGGATGCGGTGCACCAGCTGGTGCGTCTCGGGGCTGATGACGAACAGGTTGCGCATCGGGCTGTTCTCCACCTCGGTGGAGGTCGGCGTGCGGATGACGTTGTCACCCTCGGTGTGCTGCAGGCGCTGGGGCAGGCGCCGCGCGACGTCCGCCACCGTCTCTTCCAGCATCAGGCGGATGCCGCCCAGGCGGTTCTGTACCGCGCGCCGCTCCAGCCACTGGCCCAGCGCCACCAGGCGGTCGCCGGTGATGGCGATCACCAGCGTCATGGCGCGGCCCGCGCTGCGCTGCGCCAGCACCAGGTCGGCCAGGGGGTCCAGGTCGGCCGGGTTGGGGAACAGGCTCAGCAGGAATTCGCTTTCCGGCGAGACGCCGGCCGCCGCCGAGGCCGGCTGGATCTCGCAGCGCCGTCCCTCCGGGACGCAGGCATGCAGGGCATCCAGCTGCTCCGCCTGGTGCAGCAGGTCCTGCGGGACGAACACGGTCAGGAAGGCCGGGGGAATGCGGTCCAGGGTGGGGATCGCAGCAGGCTTCTTCTTGATGTTGAACATGGAGCGCTCGCAGGGTGGGGGCGGTGGGGTATCACACTACCGCAAGGCTAGGCGGTCGGGGATGCCCCGGTCACCTGTCCGCCGACAAAACGGGATGGCGCGCGGATCAACGGTGCCCGGTCCGGCCCGGGTGGATGCCTTCGGCCGCGTTCCGGGCGATACTCCCGGCTTCTCCAACCCTGCGAATCCCATGAGCGCGCTCAAGGCAATCAGCGAATACGGCCAGTCGGTCTGGCTCGACTACATCCGCCGCGACCTGCTGGAGTCCGGCGGCCTGCGCAAGCTGATCGTCGAGGACGGCCTGCTCGGGCTGACCTCCAACCCGGCCATCTTCGAGAAGGCCATCGGCGGCAGCGCCGACTACGACCGGGCGCTGCAGGCCCTGGTGGCCGGCGGCCTGCGCGACCCGGCGGCCCTGTTCGAGCGCCTGGCGATCGAGGACATCCAGCAGGCGGCAGACATCTTCCGCCCGGTCTGGGAGGCCAGCGGCGGCGTGGACGGCTACGTCAGCCTGGAAGTGGCCCCGGGACTGGCTTACGACACGGCCGGAACCCTGGCCGACGCCCGCCGCCTCTGGGCCGCGGTCGGACGCCCCAACCTGATGATCAAGGTGCCGGGCACGGCCGAGGGCGCCGCGGCGATCCGCCAGCTGATCGCCGAGGGCCTCAACGTCAACGTCACCCTGCTGTTCTCCCGTCCGGCCTACCGGGCGGTGGCCGAGGCCTATCTCGCCGGGCTGGAGGCGCGCCGGGCGGCCGGCGGGCCCATCGAACGCATCGCCAGCGTCGCCAGCTTCTTCATCAGCCGCATCGACACGGCGATGGACGCCGAGATCGCCGCCCGCGGCGGCGAGGCGCTGGCGCTGACCGGCAAGGTCGCCATCGCCAACGCCAAGCTGGCCTACGAGGACTACCGGGCGCTGAGCGCTAGCCCGCGCTGGCAGGCCCTGGCGGCGCAGGGCGCGCGTCCGCAACGCCTGCTCTGGGCCAGCACCGGCACCAAGAACCCTGCCTACCGCGACGTGCTCTATGTCGAGGAGCTGATCGGCCCGGACACGGTGGACACCATCCCGCCCGCCACCATGGATGCCTTCCGCGACCATGGCCGGCCGCGCCGCAGCCTCGACGAGGGCACGGCCGAGGCTGCCGCGGTGATCGCCGCGGTGGCGCGCCTGGATCTGCCGCTGGATGCGATCACCACGCGGCTGGTGGCCGAGGGCGTCAAGCTGTTCGTGGATGCGCACGACCAGTTGCTGGCGGCGGTGGCGCGCAAGCGCGACGCGCTGGCGCCGCAGGCACAGCCGGCCTGAGCCGGACCGGCGGCGGATTCATGGTGGATTCAGCGCCATGCAGGCAGGATAACCGTCCGTTTCCGTCTCGCAAGGATTGCATCATGCTGGCCAGAAACCTGCTGCTGGCTGCCGCCGTCGCCCTGTCCGGGGCGGCCGCCGCCAGCGTCCAGGCCGAAATCCCGGTCTCCGACGCCGACGCCGACCAATACCTGAGCGACGCCGCCGTCACCGCCGACGTCAAGCGTGCCCTGATCGAGCAGAAGAACCTCGATGCCCTGGAGATCAAGGTCAGTACCCGCAAGGGCGTGGTGCAGCTCTCGGGGTTTGCAGGCACTTCGGCGCAGATCAGCCAGGCCATCGACGTGGCGCGCAAGGTTCGCGGCGTGCGCGAGGTCAAGAACGAATTGCGCCTGAAGATCGAGAAGCCCTAGAAAGGTGCTGGCGGCGCTGGCGCCGCCGCCTTAACCTCAAGGTCCCGCCCAGGAGACCACAGCGCCGTGGCCGAACTCCCCGAGCAGCAGATTCCCGACCAGCCTCCGGAGCGCCGTTTCGAGCGCTTCTTCCAGTACGTCTTCATGCTGGCCCTGGTCGCCGGCTGCCTGACCATCCTGCTGCCGTTCTTCACCGCGATCCTGTTCTCGATGGTGATCGCGATCTCCACCTGGCCGTACTACCGCTGGCTCAAGGGCAAGCTGCGCGGCGCCGTGCCGGCAGCCCTGGTCGGCTGCCTGGCCGTGACGCTGCTGATCATCGGTCCGGCCGTTCTGCTGTCGCTGTCGGGGGTCCAGGGCGTGGCCTGGCTGTCCGACGCCGCGCGCGGCTGGTTCGCCAACGGTCCGCCGCCGCCGCCGGAATGGCTGCTGCGCATCCCCTGGTTCGGCGACGACCTGCAGGCGACCTGGCGCCGCCTGGCCAGCAACACCGGCGAGCTGCAGCAACTCCTGGCGCGCTACTTCGAGCCGCTGCGGCATTTCGCGGTGAGCGCCGGCAAGGTCTTCGGGGCGGGGCTGCTGCAGATCGGCTTCGCCATCTTCCTGCTGTTCTTCATGTACCGCGATGGCGAGCGCCTGGGCGGCTGGCTCCAGACCGCCGCGCAGCGCATCGCCGGCCCGCCGGCGATGGAGCTGGTGGAGACCGGCCAGAACACCATCGTCGGCGTCATGATCGGCGTGCTCGGCACGGCACTGGCGCAGGCCATGGTGGCGGCGCTGGGCTTCCTCGTCGCCGGCGTGCCGGGAGCGATCCTGCTGGCCACGCTGACCTTCGTGCTGTCGATGGTGCCGGTGGGTCCGCCGCTGGTCTGGGGCGGCGCGGCGATCTGGCTGTTCAACCAGGGGCAGCCGGGCTGGGCGGTGTTCATGGTGGTCTACGGCCTATTCGCGATCAGCGCCGTGGACAACGTCATCAAGCCCTACCTGATCTCGCGTTCCAGCCACCTGCCGTTCGCCCTGACGCTGATGGGCGTGATCGGCGGCGTGCTGAGCTTCGGCTTCATGGGCGTCTTCATCGGCCCGACGCTGCTGGCGCTGGCGATCAGCATCGGCGGGCGTTGGCTGGCCCCGCCGCCTGCCGCCGTGCCGGCATCGCCGCAGGGCGCGGAGGGAGCGGGCACGGCCGTGCAGGGGTAAGATGCGCGCCGCATGAACGCCGTACTTCCCAGTTTCTACGAGCAGCTCGGCGGCGAGGCCGTGATCCGCCGCCTGGTGGACCGCTTCTACGACCACATGGACAGCGATCCGGCCTACGCCGGCATCCGCGCCCTGCACCCCCCGCAGCTCACGGGCTCGCGGGACAAGACCTTCTGGTTCCTCTGCGGCTGGAGCGGCGGTCCCAACTACTACATCGAGCGCTTCGGGCATCCGCGCCTGCGGGCGCGGCACCTGCCGTTTCCCATCGGCGTGTCCGAGCGCGACCAGTGGCTGAGCTGCATGGCGAGGGCGCTGGTCGACAGCGGGATTCCCGAGCCGCTGCAGCGCCAGCTGCTCGGCAGCCTGTCCGGCACGGCGGACTGGATGCGGAACCGGGAAGGCTAGGGCCTGCACCGCGGCTGCACACGGTTCCGCAGCTTTTGCACGAATGCTGCGCAGCGGCTGCGGGATCGCGGCCTAGGCTGGGAGGCTCCCCTACCCAGGAGCTTTCCATGGATAACGAAGTCCCTTCGCCGCCGGCGCCACCGGCACGCCCCTCCCTGGTCGCCGGACTGTTCCGGAGTCCCGGCGGCCGCCTCGCCCTGATCGGGCTGCTGCTGTTCCTGCTGATGATCCCGGTGCAGATGATCCGCGACGTGGTGCAGGAGCGGGCGGCGCGGCGCGACGAGGCGGCCGCGGGCATCGTCGCCTCCTGGGGCGGTGCCCAGCGGCTGCTGGGACCGGTGCTGCGCGTACCCTTCAAGTGGCGCGAGCCGGGCACCGATGCCAAGGGCCGGCCGGTCGTGAACTTCCACGAGGACGCGGCCTACCTGCTGCCGCGCGACCTGAAGATCGAGGCCGAGCTCGGCACCCAGTTGCTGCGCCGCGGCATGTTCGAGGTGCCGGTCTACCAGGCCGGCCTCGTGCTGCGCGGGCACTTCGTCGAGCCGGACCTGTCGCGCTGGAACGTCCAGCCGCAGGACATCGATTGGCGCGCAGCCGAGCTGATCGTCAGCCTGAGCGAACCGCGCGCACTGCAGGCCGATGCCGCGCTGGAGTGGAACGGCAAGGTCCTGCGCTTCCGCCCGTCCACCGGCAGCGGCCGCATCGGCAAGCTTCCCGGCATCCATGCCTCGCTGGGCGAGGCCGCTCCCGGCCTGTTCGCCAAGGGTGAGGCCGCCTTCACGATCGCCCTCAAGGCCCGCGGCGCACAGCAGCTGTTCTTTGCGCCCACGGCGGAGGAGACCACGGTGAACCTGCGCTCCGACTGGCCCCATCCCAGCTTCCAGGGGGATTGGCTGCCGTCGAGCCGGCAGGTCGGCGGCTCGGGTTCCAGCGCGGACTGGTCGGTTTCCTGGCTCGGCCGCGACTATCCGCAGCTCTGGCGCGGGACGGACGCCGTGGATGACGCGCGGTTGCAGGCGGGCTTCGGCGTGGGCCTGGAGGTGCCGGTGGATCCCTACATGCTGGCCGAGCGCATCAGCAAGTATGCGCTGCTGACCCTGGTCTGCAGCTTCGCGGTGATCTGGCTGACCGAGCTACTGTCGGGCCGCCGCGTGCATGCGATCCAGTACGGTTTCGTCGGCGCCGGCCTCTGCCTGTTCGGCCTGCTGCAGCTGTCGGTCGCCGAGCATTTCGGCTTCAGCTTCGCCTATGTGGTCGCGGCGCTGGCGGTGACGCTGATGGTGACCCTGTACAGCCGCAGCCTGCTGGGGGGCTGGCGGGCACTGGCGGTGGGTGCCGTGCTGGCGGGGCTCTACGGGTACCTGTACATGATCCTGCGGGCCGAGGACTACGCCCTGCTGGGCGGGGCGGTGGCGCTGTTCCTGGGGCTGGCGCTGGCCATGTATCTCACCCGCCGGTTCGACTGGTTCGGCGGCGGCAGGGAGGGGTTGGGCTGAGCCCAAAAAAATGGGCCGCCCGGAGGCGGCCTTGGGGAGTTCGCGGGCCTGGGGTTCCGCGGACTCCCTCGCTGCGCCCCCACGCCTGCGTCAGGATTCCGCTGGTCACCGCCAGGCTGCGCCGTCGTTCAAAAAACGCTGCGAGTCGCCGGGGCTAGAGGACCCCGGTCGAGTCAGACTAGCGGGTCGCTTCGCCCACCGCGCCCCCCATACAGGTGGTGCCGGCGGGTCTCAGGCGCGCCGCGCCTGCCAGCTGGCGATGCGGCCCAGGGTGGCGATGGCCTGCTCGATCTCGGCGGACCAGGGCAGGGCGCAGTTGATGCGCAGGTAGTTCTGGTAGCTGCCGTTGGCGGAGAAGATCACGCCGGGATTGACCGAGATGCGCTCGCGCGCGGCGCGCTGGAACAGCTCCAGGCCGTCCACGTTGCGAGGCAACTCGATCCACAGCACGAAACCGCCCTGCGGCCGCGACACCGCGGTCTGCGGCGGGAAGTGCCGCAGCACCGCTTCCGAGAACCGCGCCACCGAGCGCGCCAGCGTGGCGCGCAGCGTGCGCAGGTGGCGGTCGTAGGCACTGGATTCCAGGAATGCCCCCGCGATCATCTGCGACAGCGAATTGGTGGCGGTGGACAGGGTGAACTTGTGCCGGATGAGCTCGCGGCGCCAGCGGTGGCTGGCGACCCAGCCCACGCGCAGGCCCGGCGACAGCGTCTTGGACAGCGAGGAGCAGTGCAGCACCATGTCGGCCTCGTCGTAGGCCTTCAGCGGCGTGGCGCGGCCGCAGGCGTAGCCCAGCTCGCCGTAGATGTCGTCCTCGATCAGCGGCACGCCGTGGCCGTTGAGGGTCTGCACGATGTCGCGCTTGGCCTCCTCGGGCAGCAGCGAGCCGGTGGGGTTGTTGAAGTTCTGCACGAACAGCGCCGCCGCCACGCGGTGGCGGCGGATCGCGCGGCGCAGGTCGTCCGGGTCGATGCCGTGCTGGGGGTGATTGGGCAATTCCACCACGCGCAGGCGCATCTCCTCGGCCACCTGCAGCAGGCCCGAGTAGGTGGGCGATTCCATCAGGATGGTGTCGCCGGCACAGCACAGCAGCCGCAGGCAGAGATTGATCGCCTCCAGGCTGCCGGTGGTGATGACGATGTCGTCCGGCGAGACCTCGCAGCGATGCCCTGCCAGCCGCCGCGCGATCTGCTGGCGCAGGCCGGCATGGCCGGGCGGCATCAGGTAGCCCGCGGCGGTGTCGGGATCCTCGCGCAGCAGGCGGCGCGTCAGGTGATGCAACTGCGCCACCGGCAGCAGTTCCGGAGCCGGGGAGGCATGCGCCAGCGGCACCAGGCCCGGGCGGCTGACGGTCTCCAGCACGCTGGAAATCACGTCGGCCGAGATCAGGCTGGCAGGTCCGGGCGGGATCTCCAGGGTCTGCGGCAGGGCCTGGGCCCTGGCCGGCTCCAGCCGTACGAAGTAGCCCGAGCGCGGCCGCGACTCGATCGCGCCCAGGGCTTCCAGGTGCTCGTAGGCTTTCAGCGCCGTGGTGATGCTGTAGCCGGTCTTGCGGCTGAGTTCGCGTACCGAGGGAACGCGGTCACCCGGCCGCAGGGCGCCGACGTCGATCTGCGCCAGCAGGCGGCGCGCCACGGTTTCGTAGAGCGGATCGCCTCCATGGGCTTCCGCGGACGGGGCTGTAGGGGTGTCGCTGTCGAGGCTGGCCATGTGTGCCCCCGAAAACCGCCCAGGAAACGGTCGGCCGGACCATTCTCTGCCCCGCCTGTGCTCCTGGCAATGCACAGATGCTCCATCTGTGCCCTGGTTCTGTGCCCTGCGGGATCAGCGCTCCGGCGGCAGGGCTGGGGGCGGGCGGGTGGTTTCGCGGTATTCGCCTTCGATGACCACCGGGCGGCGCAGGTCCGGGCGGGCGGCCGCCATGCGGCGGTCGATCTGCCGCGCCAGGCGGCGGCGCAGGGCCAGCAGCAGCAGCGCCAGTCCGTCGGACAGCAGGCCGGGCAGGATCAGCAGCAGGCCGGCGGCAAAGCCCAGCAGGCCCTCCATCATGGCGATGGCGGGCAGTTCGCCGCGCGACAGGGCGGCCCGCACCTGCTGCATCGCGGCCAGGCCATGGCGGCGCATCACCAGGACGCCGGCGGCCGCGCTGGCCAGCAGGTAGAGCAGCAGCCAGCCGCCGCCAAGGCCGCGGCCCAGGCGCAGCAGCAACAGGGTCTCGAGGAAGGTCCAGGCCAGCAGCAGGAGCAGGGGCATCGTCAGAAAAATCCGTGGGCGGTCGCCACTGTAGCGTAAGTGGCTGATTCAGTATGGGTTAAGGGCTCATCCATGATGATGGTATGACCGGGCAGGAGCCCGGCGAGTTTCCCACCACACGGAGAGTGAACCATGAAGCTGAAAGCCGCCATTGTGGCCGCCACCATCGGTCTGACCGGCCTCCCTCTGGCCGCCATGGCCGAGTCCAATGCCTCCAGCACGGCCAAGGAAGTGAAGGCCGATACGCAGCGCTACGCCAGCGACGCCAGCATCACCGGCAAGGTCAAGGCAGCGCTGATCCGCGAGAAGGACCTGAGCGCGATGGACGTCAACGTCGAGACCCAGAACGGCACGGTCCAGCTGTCGGGCTTCGTCGATACCAAGGACCAGCAGGATCGCGCCGAGAAGGTCGCCAAGTCGGTGACCGGCGTCAAGGACGTCAAGAACGATCTGCGCCTGAAGTCCGGGTCGTAAGTCCGGCGGGGCCGGGAGGAGGCCGCCCGTTCGCCGCGGGTGGCTCCTCCCGGCTCAGTCGTAGCGTTCGCCGAAGGGCAGTTCCAGCCCGAAGCCGATGCCGAAGGAGCCCTCGCGCTCCTGCGAGCGAAGTTCGCGCGGGAAGGTGTAGCCCAGCACCCATTCGCCCCAGAGGCGCTCGTGCATGATGGGGTGGCGCAGGATGGTCTGGACGCCGTACTCCTTCAGCGGGACCTCCGCTCCGGTGGAGCCGCGGACGAAGCCCTCGTAGGCGATGGCGCGCCGCTTCTCCAGCGCCTTGTAGTGGATCAGCGCGCTGTGCCAGTCCACGCCCTCGGATTCCTGCGTGACGGTGGAGACGTTGGCCCAGCGCAGCAGGCGGGTATCGCTCAGCACCTTGCTGAAGTCGAAGCCGGTGGTGAAGCCGAAGCCGTCGTCGGTGTTCCAGAAGGGCGTGGCGCGCAGGTACAGCAGGTGTTCGTCATTGGACCAGGGGATGTAGCCCACGCGGTTCTGCACGAACAGCATCGGTGATCCCAGGCCGCGCACGCCGACGCGGAAGTCCGAGCGGAAGTTGCGGTTGCCCGGCAGCGAGTAGCCCAGGCCGGCCAGCCAGGCGTCGTCGCCCTCCAGGCTGGGGAACTGCGAGCGCAGGCCGAAGCGCTCCGTGCGGTCGCGCAGGAAGGCGTCGCTGTCGTCGCGCCCGAAGAAGCCCGAGAGTCCGTGCTTGATGTTGGGAAAGTCGGCGCGCACGTTGAGGCGCACGCGCGTCTTGTTGCCGTAGAACTCCGACCAGTCGTGCGACAGCTGCAGCCGGCCGTTGGCCTGGCGCGCGGTCCCGACGTGGTACTCGTCGCCGAACAGTCCGTCGATCCACATCGCGGTGGCGCAGGTCATTTCCTCCAGGCGCCGGCGTGCGAGATCCACACGCACCTCGTCCTCCGGCGGCTCCTGGTCGCAGGCGGTGTTGGGCTTCACCTCGTCCTTGCCGACCACCACGTCCGGCGCGGTGCCGCCCGAGCCCGGCAGCACCGGGTCGCTGGTGAAGACGCGCTCGGGCGGTTGCGGCGCCGTGGCGGGCGCGATCTTGTCGATGGTGGCGGACGCGGCAGCCAGGGGCGGCGGCGCTTCGGCCGGCTTCTGCGGATTGCCGGCGCAGCCCGTCATGGCGCCAAAGGCCAGCAGCAGGAATGCGGGGCGCGGGCAGCTTCGCCCGCGCGGGCTCCGGACGGTATTCATCGACCCCTTCCCTGGGTTGTCCAATCGGTCCATCGCAATGACCGTGGCCCGGGGCTTCCGGTTCCTCGGGCGGCTCGCCAGCCGCCAGGCAATCGCTGACAATCCCGCATCAGCTTTTTATTCATGCTTTTCTCCTCGGGAGCTTTGTATGCGATTTTCGGAAATCCTGCAGGCCATGGCCGGCAGCGGCGGTGCGTGGACCGCGAGCGTCGGCGAAGAGTGGCTGCAGGGGCGCACCGTGTTCGGCGGCCTGCAGGCAGCGATCGCGGTGAAGGCGATGCGCGGCCTGGTGCCGGCAGGCTTGCCCCTGCGCACCTTGCAGACCAGCTTCATCGCGCCGCTGGGCGCGGGCAGCTTCCGCGCCGAGGCGCGCGTGCTGCGCAGCGGCAAGTCCGCCACGCAGGTGGAGGCGCGGCTCTACGACGGAGAACAGGTGGCCTGCCATGCATTGGGCATCTTCGGCAGTTCGCGCGAGTCGGCAGTCCATGTCGAGCTGCCCTATCCGGAGGTGCCGAAGGATTTCGACGGCGCCCGCGAGATCCCCTTCATCCCCGGTGCCACGCCGGTGTTCACCCGGAATGTGCGCATGCGCTGGGCCAGCGGCACCTTTCCGTTCCAGGGTTCCACCGTGCCCCGGACGCAGATCTACGTCAGCCTGCGCGACGAGCCTTCCTGCGACGAGTTGCTGCTGATCGGACTGGCCGACATCATCCCGAGCCCGGGCCTGTCGCTGCTGAAGAAGCCGGCCCCGGCCAGCTCGCTGACCTGGACGCTGGAACTCTTCAGCGAGGAGTACGACGGCAGCGCCGCCGATCCCTTCCTGGTGGATGCCGAGGTAGTGAGCGCCGCCAACGGCTACATCAGCCACAGCACCACGGTCTGGAGTCCGGCGAAGCGCCTGCTCGGCCTGAGCCGCCAGAGCGTCGTGGTCTTCGGCTAGCCGCGGAGCATCGACATGCGAGAAGACGGCATTCCCAACGTGGTCGGCGTGGCGCTGGGCAGCGGCTCCGCGCGCGGCTGGGCGCATATCGGCGTGCTGCAGGGTCTTGAGGCCATCGGCGTGCGGCCCCAGGTAGTGGCCGGCACCTCCATCGGCGCCTTGGTCGGCGCGGTCTACGTCTCGGGCCAGCTCGACGAGTTCGCCGAGTGGGTGCAGACGCTCAGCGCCCGCGACGTCTTCAACCTGATGGACTTCACGCTGTCCGGCGGCGTGGTCAAGGGCGAGCGCCTGTTCGGCTTCTTCGAGGAGAGGCACAAGAATCCCGAGATCAAGTCGCTGGAGCAGCGCTACGTCAGCGTCGCCACCGAGATGAAGAGCGGGCGCGAGGTCTGGATCACCCATGGCCCGATCCTGCCGGCGGCGCGTGCGTCCTGCGCGCTGCCCGGCGTGTTCCCGCCGGTGAAGTTCGACGGGCGCTGGATGCTCGATGGCGGCCTGGTCAACCCGGTACCGGTATCCGCGGCGCGCGCGCTCGGCGCCGACGTGGTGATCGCGGTGAACCTCAACGCCCAGCTGGTCGGCGCGCACCTGGCGCGTCCGCCGCCGGAGGAGCCCGAGGTGGAAACACCGGCCAAGGTCGAGCGCACGCTGTGGCAGCGCGCGGTGACCTACCTCTCCAGCGGGGACGGCGAGAACCCGAGCTTCTTCGATGTGGTGGGCGCCAGCGTCAACATCATGCAGGACCGCATCACGCGCAGCCGCATGGCCGGCGACCCGGCGGAGATCACGCTGGCACCCGCGCTCGACGACTACGCGCTGATGGACTTCCACCGCGCCGGCCAGGCCATCGCCGAGGGGCGCCGCCTGGTCGAGGAGAATGCCGCGATGATCCGGGCCTGGGCCGGACTGCCGGCCCTGGAAGAGGATGCGCCCGAGAGCGACTAGGCCTGCCGGTGCTACCGCGGCGGCGGTGATTGCCTAGCGGGCCGGGTTGACCTCGACGGTCACGTGGACCAGCTCCTCGTGTATGGCGAGCTGGCGGCGGAAATCCTCGGGCAGCGCCGGCGAGGCGGTAGTCACGCCGAGGATGCAGGCGAACCTGTCGCGGCCCACGCGCCAGACGTGCAGGTCGCTGATCTCCGCCGGGATCGGGCTGTCGCGCACGGCCTCGCGGATTTCCTCGACCACCGGTGCGTCCATCTCCGCATCGAGCAGGGCGCGGCCCGACTCGCGCAACAGGCCCGCGGCCCAGACCGACACCAGCGCCGCGCCGACCAGGCCCATCGCCGGGTCCAGCCAGCCCCAGGCCCAGTATTTGCCGCCCAGCAGGGCCGCGATGGCCAGCACCGAGGTGGCGGCGTCGGCCACCACGTGCAGGTAGGCCGCACGCAGATTGATATCGTGATGGTGGTGGCCGTGCTCACGCCCATGTCCATGTCCGTGGTCATGGCCGTGATGGTGGTGGTCATGGCTGTCGCGCAGCAGCCAGGCGCAGGCCAGGTTCACCAGCAGGCCGGCGACGGCGATGGGGATCGCCTCGTCGTAGCGGATGGGAGCCGGTTCGATGAAGCGCGCAAGGGACTGCCAAGCCATGGAAACGGCCACCAGCAGCAGGAGCACGGCGCTGGTATAGCCGGCCAGTACTTCGATCTTCCAGGTTCCGAAGGCGAAGCGCGAGTCGCGCGCCAGGCGCCGCGCCATGACGTAGGCGAACACCGACAATCCCAGCGCCAGCGCATGCGAACTCATGTGCCAGCCATCCGCCAGCAGGGCCATCGAATTGAAGCGCCAGCCGGCCGCGATCTCCACGACCATGGCCGTGGCGGTCAGCACCGTGGCCCACAGCGTGCGGCTTTCCGCTCCCCGGTGGCTGTCGTTGAAGGCATGGGAATGGGCGGGGGCATTCATCGGGCAATCTCTTGTATACTCCCCCCTAGTATATAGGAGGATCGGGTCATGGCGCATATCGCGCGTGATGCCAAGGCGCTGACGGCGCGCATCCGGCGCATCAGGGGGCAGCTGGGCAGCCTCGAGGAGGCCCTGGCGGGAGATGCCGACTGCGTGGCCGTGCTGCAGCAGATCGCCGCCGTCCGCGGCGCGGTGAACGGGCTGATGGCCAAGGTGCTGGAGGATCACCTGCGCGAGCATTTCGCGCCGGTGGAGGGAACGGACGCCGACGAGATGGAGCAGCTCGTCGGGATCATCGGCTCCTACCTCAAGTAGGAGGGCTGCCCGGAGCCGCGCCGGGCTGCTGCCGGAGCCGCAGCAGCAGGTAGAAGGCGAAGCCGGTGGCTACCCCGGGGGCAATGCCCAGCAGCAGCGCGATCCAGCCGTGGCGGATGCCGAGCGTGCTGCGCTCCCAGGCGACCCAGCTGGCCAGCACGCACCAGCACAGGATCGCGTCCAGCGCATAGCCCGATGCATAGGGATTGACGAAGCCGGCGGCGAACCCGCCCAGGATGTCGCCGTCGCGCAGCAGGGCCGGCATCACGACGAGGTTGAAGGCGACGGCGAAGCCGAGGCCGAACACCCACAGCAGCGCCTGGTAGAGGTTACGGCTCATCGGATTCTCCTGGATTTGCGCATCGGCCGGACCGATCTTAGCCTGAGCGCCGTGCGCAAGATCATTCACGTCGACATGGACGCGTTCTACGCCTCGGTGGAGCAGCGCGACGATGCCTCGCTGCGCGGCCGGCCCGTGGTCGTGGCTTGGCGCGGCAACCGTTCCGTGGTCTGCGCCGCCTCCTACGAGGCCCGCAAGTTCGGCGTGCGTTCCGCGATGCCGGCGGTGCGCGCCGAGCGCCTGTGCCCGGACGCGGTCTTCGTGCCGCCGGACTTCACGCGCTACCGCACTGTGTCGCGCCAGGTGCGCGAGATCATGCGCCGGCATACGGACCTGGTGGAGCCGCTGTCGCTGGATGAGGCCTACCTGGACGTCACCGTCAACAAGCAGGGCCTGCCCAGCGCCACCGACGTGGCCAAGGCGATCCGCGAGGCGATCCGCGAGGAACTGCAGCTCACCGCCTCGGCCGGCGTGGCGCCCAACAAGTTCCTGGCCAAGCTCGCTTCGGACATGCGCAAGCCCGACGGCCTGTTCGTGATCCGTCCGGCCGATATCGATACCGTGCTGCCGCCGCTGCCGGCGGCGCGCATCCCCGGCATCGGCAAGGTGACCGACAGGCGCCTGGAGCAGATCGGCGTACGCAGCATCGCGCAGTTGCGCGAGTTGACCCTGGGGCAGCTGGTGCAGCAGTTCGGGCGCTACGGACAGCGGTTGTATGAACTGGCGCGCGGCGTCGACGAGGAGCCGGTGGTGCCCGACCGGCCTCTGCAATCGATCTCGGCGGAGGACACCTTCGAGCGCGACGTGTCGCTGGCGGAGACCGAAGCCGCGATCCGGCGGCTGGCGGAAAAGACCTGGGCCGGTACGCGCAAGACGCAGCGCGTCGGCCGCACGGTGGTCCTGAAGCTCAAGACCGCGGACTTCCGCATCCTCACGCGCAGCCACACACCGGCGTCGCCGCCGTCATCGGCCGAGGAGCTGACGAGCATCGCGCTGTCGCTGCGCGAGCGCGTCACTGGCGAGGAGAAGACCCTGTACCGGCTGGTGGGTGTTGGGCTGTCGAACTTCCGGGAGCAGGAGCCTGCCGATCAACAGGCGGCCTTCGTGCTGGAGTGACGGAGATGTCTGCTTCCAGCCCAATGCCGCCAGTCGGCACTCACGATTTACCTTCCCAGAAGCGGACGTTGAACTTGCGGATTGGCCCGGCGATAGTGCAGACACAAGCATAAGAAATCAGGGCCTTGCGGATGGCTCCGCTGACAAAAGCCGCCGAACTGCAGCGGTTAATTTCCGCTACTACGCATTGGGACCAAAAGAACTGGCAGCTATGACTAAAACTTTTGAGGCGCTTGGCATACCGTTTCCTCTGTTCGCGGCTCCAGTCACCCAAGCAAGGGGGTACATCAACCAGGGCCAATGCACAGTCTGCAACTCCTCAGCTGAGCACTGTTTTCGCCTCGGCATCGGCTGTTTCGTAGTAGTGCCGTGCTCACACTGCAATACAGCCGTGGGTTTGGATGCTGACGATCGAGTATCCGGTACTTGTCCGGAGTGTGGCGTGACCGTGCCATTTCCAAAGGCAGAGGGGAATATCACTACCTGTTACTCGTGTCTGCGCCAAGGTAGAGCTGCCATCGGAAAGGATTCTGCGTTCGGAATGATTTCTTGGCAGCAGGCTATGGAGGGTGTCACGCACGGCGCTCCTGAGCTAGAAGCCCAAGGTTACGAACTCATTGATAAGGGCGATGATTGGTATGGAGTAAGGCTGCCCAAAGAACTCATGCTTGAACTGCTGCGGACGCCGAGTTACGTCACTTGGCAGGGCGATGTATGGCAATTCTGCTGCGGTGCTCCAATGTCCTTCATTGGCGAGTGGAGCAAAGCAGACTTCAACAACGCCGCCCAGGACGGAGCTGGCAGGGCCCTGTTCGCACAGGTGATGTCTGAGGACGCGCTCATGGTGTGGGACCGTAATGATCTTGGTGAGGGTTCTTACTGCTACGTCTTTCGATGTCCGGGCTGCAAAGCTCTAAAGGCTCACATGGATATGTCGTGATGCTTGGAGTCAGAAAATGCTTGCAGTGGGACGTCCTCGCCTTCAGCGAGGCTGCCCCTGGAGCTGGACGTTGAACAGCCCAGGAGCTGACGTTCGCGACCTGCCGCTTCTGGCACTTGGTGGCCGGCCGCTGGCAACGGATGCCAATCCGGAAGCCGCCCGCTGCTGCGCCGGCTGAAGCTACGAATCCTCCATTCCCACGCCACAAGCTCGTGAATCTGATGAGGCTCCTGCTCAAGCGGCGCTGTTCGCGGCGTAGGCCGGAGCGGCGGAGCGCGGCTCCCGCGTGCTCCACCAGATGCAGGCCAGCAGCGCCACCTGGATCACCAGGCGTGCCCACAAGGCTGCCGGCGGGAAGTCCGGGTACAGCTCCGGGTTCAGCGTCATGTGGACGTTGGCCGGCGTCACGCAGAGCGTCAGCAGGAACAGGCCGTTGCCGGCCCATTGCCGGACCTGCGGGATCAGGATGCCCACCGCGCCCAGGATCTCGAAGGCGCCGCTGAGGTAGACCAGCAGGCGCGGGTCCGCGGGAATCCAGGGCGGCACGATGCCGGCGAAAAAGTCGGTGATGACGAAATGCCCGATTCCGCCGAAGAAGAACCAGCAGAAGACGATGCCCAGGCCGATCTTGCGCAGCAGGTCGCGATCCATGGGGATTCTCAGAGCGGGCGGGTGGCGCGGCGCAGCTGGTAGAGGTCCTCGACGCCGTCGCGGCAGCCGTCGATGAAGGCCTCCGGATACTGGCCGTTGCAGGGGGTGGCGTCCACCAAGTTGGCGCGCTGGGCCCACTGGTAGCCGTCTTCGTGGCTGCTGCAGTTGCCTTGGCAGGCGGAGGAGACGGTGGTCTGCCCGGGGGCGGTGGCGCAGCCGGCTAGCAGGGCCAGCGGCAGGACGAGCGGGACGAATTTTTTCATGTCGGGATTCCGGTTCAGCGGCGGCGCATCAGGCCGTCGTCGATCATCTGCTGGAAATGCTCGACCACGGTCTGGTCGATCGGGCGGTAGCTCAGGCCCAGCTTCTCGCGGCTGCGGCGGTTGTCGATGCGCAGCGGCAGGCCGACGTTCTGCCTGACGAAGCTGCGCTGCAGGCGCGCTAGCGGCGCCACCAGCCAGACCAGGAAGGTGGGCGTTTCCTTGCGCGGGAAGGGGTATTGAGGGAATTTGCCGCGCAGCACGGTGCCGAGTTGCAGCAGGCTGCGCTCGCCGGCACAGACGATATGGCGGCCTTCGGCGGCGGGGTTGTAGCCGGCCAGGATGTGGGCCTGGGCCACGTCGCGCACGTCCACCACGCCCATCACCAGCTTGGGCGCGCCGGCGCGCATGGTGCCGTTGCCCAGCTGCTTCATGGTGCTGATGCTGGTGGAGGCGCTGCTGCGGGCCAGCGAGGGGCCCAGCACCAGGGCCGGGTTGATCGTGACCAGGTCCCAGCGCGACTGCGCCTTCTGGATCTTCCAGGCCTCGCGCTCCGCGGCGACCTTGGAGTAGGAGTAGGGCTGGTGGCTGACGCTGCTGCTGGTGTTCCAGTGCTCCTCGGTGAACACGCCGCCGGGGACCGCCTTCAGGTCGGCGTTGTCGCCGAAGATGCCGGCAACGCTGCTGGTCAGCACGACGCGCTTGACACTGGATACGCGGTTGCAGGCTTCCAGCACGTTGCGCGTGCCCTCCACGGCGGGGCGCACCAGGGCCTGGTTGGCGTCGGTGAAGCCGGTGATGATGAAGGGCGAGGCGGTATGCATCACCAGCTCGCAGCCCTGCATGGCGGCGTCGTAGGCACCGGGCGTCAGCAGGTCGGCCTTGAACAGCTTCAGCTGGCCGGGATGGGCGTCGGACAGCGCCTTGAGATGCTCCAGGCCCTTGGGCTTGGCCGGATCTCGCACCGTGCCGTGCACGGTATGGCCGGCTTCCAGCAGGTATTTGACGATCCAGCCGGCGATGTAGCCGCTGGCGCCGGTGACCAGCACGGGGGCGGTCTTGGAGATTTCGGTCATGGCAGGGTCTTGTTGTCGTGCTTGAGGCCGGCATGGTGCCATGGCCGCCCCCGCCCTGCATTGACCCTCAGGCGTCGAGAAAGTGCAGTCCGGTCATGCGCTCCGACCAGGCCCAAAGGCGGTCGGCCGCGGAGGGGTCGCGGGCCTCGGGGCGGCAGGCGGCCTTCTTGGGGTAGCCGGTCAGTTCCTTGTAGCCGCCAGGGCCCCAGTAGTCGCCGCCGGCGACGCCCGGCGCCGTGGCCGCGTACAGCGCGGGCAGGGCGCCCATGGCCGGCGCCTGCGCGAACAGGCGGGTGGCCAGGCGCATGAAGACATTGCCGATGTCGAGGTTGGTGGCGGTATAGCCCGGGTGGGCCGCCACGGCGGTCACCGGCAGGCCGGCGCGGCGCAGGCGGCGGTCCAGGCCGAAGGTGAACTGCAGCGTCGCCAGCTTGCTGGCGCCGTAGGCGTCCATTTCCTTGTAGGCCCGCCGCTCGTAGAAGGGGTCGTCCAGGTCCACGCCGGCGGTGAGGTTGTGGGCGAGGCTGGCGGTGTTGAGGATGCGCGAGCCCGGTGCCGCCGCCAGCCGCTCCAGCAGCAGTCCGGTCAGCAGGAAGGGACCCAGGTGATTGGTGCCGATATGGGTCTCGAAGCCGTCGCCCGTCCGGCCCCGCGGCGCCATGATCGCGGCGCCGTTGTTGACCAGCAGGTCCAGCCGGGAGTGACGGGCCGCGAAGCCGGCGGCGAAGTCGCGGATCGAGGACAGGTCGGCCAGGTCCAGGGCCATGATCTCGGCCCGGGCACCGGGCGCGCGCCGCTGGATTTCCGCCACGGCGCCCTCGGCCCGTGCCAGGTTGCGGCAGGCCAGAACCACGCGGGCGCCGGCGCCGGCCAGGCCCGCGGCGATCTCCAGTCCCAGGCCGCGGTTGGCGCCGGTGACCAGCGCCAGACGGCCGGACAGATCGGGAATGTCGCGAAGCGTCCACTGCGAAGCCATGTGGGGTCCCCCCAAGGTGTCCGGGCATTGCAGCAGAGCCGGGGCGGCGCCGACTCAGCCGTTTGCATCAGCCGGCCGTCACTTTCACCTCGACGGTCATGCCCAGGTAGTCCTCCGGCAGGCCGGTGTAGCTGCCGCTGAGGGGCACCGCCTGCCCGGCGTCGCGGGCCACGGCCACGCGGATCAGGTTGCGCCCGCCGACCAGGGCATTGGTGGGGTCGAACTCGATCCAGCCGGCACCCGGCAGGAAGATCTCCGCCCAGGCGTGGGTGGCGCCGCCACCGACCAGGCCATCGCCCGCGTCCACCAGTTGCTCGTCGTAGAGGTAGCCGGAGACGAAGCGTGCCGCCAAGCCCAGGCTGCGTGCCGCCTCCATCTGGAACAGCGCGAAGTCGCGGCAGCTGCCGCTGCCCAGCTGCAGGGTCTCCACAGGCGCCTGCACCCCCATCTCCTCGCGGCGGGCGTACTGGAATTCCTTCTTGATGGCCTTGGTCATCGCCACCAGCGCGTTGAGCGTGCCGGAGCCGGTCTTGCGGCCGACGAAGCGCTTGGCCCAGGCGTCGATGCGGTGGTCGGGATCGGGGTAGTGGCGCTCCTTGGTGCGCCCCAGGTCCGCCACTTCCTCGGCCGGGTAGCTGAAAGGCAGCTTGCGGGCGTATTCCTCGATCAGGATGTCCTGCGGCACGGCCGGGTAGTGCTCCGCGCGGAACGTGGACAGGAAGCACAGTTCCTGTGCCGGCTCCTGGAAGCTGGCGATGGCAATGGAGTTGCCGAAGACGTCGTGCAGCCAGCGCACGCTGGCTGCCGGCGTGATCGACAGACCCGTCTCCAGCAGGCGCAGGTCGTGGCTGTCGCGCGGACGGCACATCAGGCGGTGGTCGTTGAAGGCGACCGGTTTCGCATAGCGGTACAGCGTCTTGTGCTCGACGCTCAGGATCGCCATGGGCGTGCTCCCTCCGGGATGTCGTTGCTCAGGGCTTTTCGGGGACTTCCGGCCAGCGTTGCGGGACCAGGCGCAGTTTCGAGATGTCGTAGCCCATGGCGATGATGCGCTGCTTCAGCTCGCGCAGCTGCGCTTCGGGAATCTGCGGTTGCCGCGCCATCAGCCAGAGGTAGTCGCGCTTGCTGCGCGCCACGATCACCACGGAATAGTCCTCGGCCAGCCAGGCGATCAGGTACTCCGCCTTGATCGGCCAGATGAACTGCACGCCCCATTCGGCGTTGGTCTGCCGGTTCACCACGAAGGCCTTGGACGTCATGGTCTTGCGCGGACCGTCGAAGGTTTTCTTGCGGTAGGTGAAGGTGGTGGGAATGTTGCCGTCCGCGTCGAGGCGGTAGTTCTCCACCGAGTTGACCGCGTCCTTCTCGATCCAGGGCGGGATGTTGGCGATCACATACCAGTCGCCCATGAAGCGCTGCAGATCCACCGAGGCCACGGTGGCCAGGGGCGGGTGGTGGGCGCGGTTCATGCTGCAACCGCCCAGCATGAACGCCAGCAGCAGGACGGACAGCTTCCGCATGGACAGGCTCCGGTCATGGCAAGGGGCGGAGTGCCAGGCACTCCGCCCCTCCAGCTTACGCGATCAGCCCGCGATGTCAGTTGACGGAGTTCTCACGCCGTTCCTCCCGGCGCTGCTGACGGTCCTCGCGGCGGTCGGCGGCGGCCTCGCGGCGGTCCTGGCGGCGCTCCTTGGCGTCATTGTTGGCGTCCTGGAGCGCGTCCACCGTGTCCTGGCGGCGATCCTGCACGCGATCCTCGGCGTTGCGCAGGGCCTCGCGGCGATCATCGGCGCGATCCTGGCGTTTCTCGGCCCGGTTCTCCCGGCGATCCTGGCGGGCATCCTGGCGGTCGGCAGCGCGGTCCTGGCGCTGGTCGATGCGCTCGTTCACGTTGCTGCCGCTGTCGCCGCCGCCCGGCACCTGGGCGGACACCATGCAGCTCAGGCCCAGCAGGGTCGCCGCCAGGCCGCATTTCAGTGAGGTCTTCATCCTTGATTCCTCTTTTGTCATGAATGGCGGAACAATCCCTGTCCCGGAAGCGGCCATGCAGCCGATTCGCCACATTTGACGCCGCCCCGCCGTGAGGGTTCCGTGGCCGTTCAGCCGCGGTCCGGTATCGCTTGAACGGCGACTGAACGGCCTTCAGCCGTGAACCGCGGTGCCCGAGTAGACGTAGGTGAAGGCGCGCGGGCCGGGCAGGTAGCGCGCATGCAGTTCCTGCACGCGGAAGCCGCCGGCGGCGATCAGGGACGGGATGTCGCGGTTGAGATGGCAGCCGCCGGCAATGGGCTTCCACAGCGGCGTCAGGCGCTCCTGCCAGCGGCGCGGGCCGGCGTCCGGCGCGGTGCCGTGTTCGCAGAACAGCAGTTCGCCGCCCGGCTTGAGCACGCGCCGCATCTCCTCCAGCGCCGACACCGGATCGGGAATCGTGCACAGGGTGAAGGTGGTGACCACGGTATCGAAGCTGGCCGTCTCGGCGCCGATCTGCTCGATCACCAGCGGCAGGGTTTCGACGGGAATCGCGATCGCCTGCGCGCGGCGCTGGGCCAGCGGATGCATCTGTGCCGCCGGATCGACGCCGCAGATGTGCTGCACCTTGGACGCGTCGTAGAACGACAGGTTGAGCCCGGTGCCGATACCGATCTCCAGGACACGGCCCCGCGCGCGCGGCACGATTTGCGAACGGGCCTTCATCACGTCGCCCATGCCGCAGGCGCATTCGATCAGATGGGGCAGGATGTGGCGGTCGTAGAAACCCATGGGCGCTCAGGCGGGCAAGTTCGCCGCTAGCCTAGCGGTCCCTCCGCGCAGGCTCAAATGGGGCGTGCTCCGGCTGTGGTTTGCGTGCATGCTGCGGTCATAAAAACGATTACCGGGGAGAGACCATGCGGATTCGATCGGCGGTGCTGATGGGGGCTCTGCTGCTGGCCGCTTGCGGCGGCGACGGCGGCGGAAGCGAAGACGCGGTGCCGCGCGTGGAACTGGAGGACCTCTGCGTCAACTCGCAGTGCGGCGAACGCACCGTGCTGCTCGACATTCCCGGCGCCGAGAACCTGATCTTCTCGCGGCAGGGCCGCCTGTTCGTCAGCAGCGGCTCCGGGGTGTTCGAGATCCACAAGAACGCCGACGGCAGCTTCCGTGCCGACAGCATCTCCCCGGAAAGCTGCGGCTACACCGGACTGGCGATCCGCGGCGACCATCTGTACGCCTCCTGCGGCGATGGCCGCTTCTGGGCCGCGCGTCTCGATGCCGCGCCGCGGTTGCGCCTGATCCACACCATGAGCGGCATGTGCATCGCCAACGGCACGGCGCTGGGCGCCGACGGCCGCATCTACGTGGTCGACGAGCCGCTCAACGTCTGCGTGCCGGACCCCAAGATCAAGCGCCTCACGATCGATCCGGCCGATCCGCTGAAAGTGACCGACGAGGAAGTGTTCGTCCAGGGCAGCGCGCTGGGGCTGCTGTCGGTAGGCATCGGCAACCTGCTGCGCTTTCCCAACGGCCTGCAGGCCGAGGGCAACCGCTTCTACGGCACCGACGGCGGCAGTATCTTCTCGGTGGACTTGCTGCCTGACGGAACGGCCGGCGAGGTCACGCCGATCCTGTTCGAGGCGGACATCCACGACGACCTGGGCATCGCCGGGGACGGCCTGCTGCTGGCGAACTTCCTGACCGGCCGCATCACGCTGATCTCCAAGGATGGCGAGATCCTGCAGGCGACGGCACCGGGCACGTTCACGTTCCCGTCCTCGGTGCGCCTGGGGCGCCCGCCGATGTTCGAGCCCACCGACATCCTGGTCACCGAGACCGGCGTGCTGGCGGACCAGAGCCTGCCGCTGGACCACCTGAGCCTGTTCCGGCGCAAGGCGGTTCCCCAGGGCGATGGGCCCTAGTTGAAGGCGGTGTAGGCGATGCGGGCCCGCTGCTCGAACAGGAAGGACGGGGCCACGCCGAAGTGGTCGCGGAAGGCGCGCGAAAGGTGCGCCGAATCGGCGAAGCCGGCGCCATGCGCGGCGGCGGTCAGGCTGCCGCCGCGCATGGCGCAGCCCAGGGCCTCGCGCAGGCGCCGCCACAGGACGTAGCGCCGCAGTGGCACGCCGACCTGCTCGCTGAACAAGTGGGCGAAGTGGCTTTCCGACAGGTGCACGGCCTGCGCCACGTCCGCGATGCGGACCGGCATTCCGAGGTGTTCGCCGATCCAGGCCAGTGACCGGGCGATGCGGGGGTCCAGCGGCGCCGGCGTGCCCGGCGCATCGTCGCCCAGCATCGCCGCCAGCGCGGCCTCGGCCTGGTCGGGACGGCCGTCTGCGGCGAGCGCCTGCAGCAGCGGCAGGTAGCCCGGCCTGCCCAGCGGCGAGATGCCGCCGGCATGGTGCTGTGCCAGGCGCCGGCATTCCCCGCTGTCGGCCTCCAGGTAGAGGAAGGCCGTGGGCCGGGTACCGGCATCGAGCTGGTGGGGCTGGTCGGCGGTCACGAAGAAGCCGGGCGCCTGCTGCCAGGCCTGGTCCTCCGCCGCGCGCATGCGCAGCGGCGCCTCCAGGCCCAGGCAGAGCTGCGCGGCATGGTGGCGGTGATTGTCGGTGCCGACGCCGGGGCCGATCAGCAGCAGGCGCTGCGGCCAGGCGAAGAGGCGGAACAGGATGGTCATCCCGCTAGGTTGGTGCAGGTCCGCAGGTTTGTTCAAGCCGGGCCGCGGGCGGGAGCCGGAAGATGGCCGCCATCGAGGAGGCTTCCATGAACCTGTTGCGGACCCTGCTGCGCTACCTGAGTTTTCCGCTGTTCCTGCTGGGCGGCAATGCCGTGATGATCGGGCTGGTCGCCGCCGGGGCGCCGCTGTGGCAGCCGCTGGCGGCGCTGTCGGCCGCGGTGCTGCTGATGATGGCGATCGAGCGGATCATCCCCTGGCAACGGGATTGGAACCGTCCCCAGCAGGACGGCTGGCGCGATGTGGCGCATGCCCTGGTCAACACGGCGTCCTACCATCTCGGCATCCTGCTGCTGCCGCTGCTCGCGGGGCTGGCGCCGGCCGGCCTGTGGCCCTCCGGCTGGCCGTTCTGGCTGCAGGTGGTGGCGGCCCTGCTGGTGCTGGACCTCGGCGTCTCGGCAGCGCACCACGCCAGCCATCGCTGGAACTGGCTGTGGCGCTTCCATGCCGTGCATCACAGCATCCGCCGCCTCTACGGCTTCAATGGCCTGATGAAACACCCGGTGCACCAGTCGGTGGAAGCCTTGGCCGGTATCGCGCCGCTGCTGCTGCTGGGCATTCCGCAGCCGGTGGCGACGGCGGCGACTTTCTGCGTGGCGATCCAGTTGCTGCTGCAGCATTCCAACGCCGACTACCGCAGCGGTCCGCTGAAGTATGTCTTCGCCAATGCCGAGGTTCACCGCTTCCACCACGTCAACCGGCCGGGCGAGGGTGACGTCAACTTCGGCCTGTTCACCACGCTCTGGGATCACCTGGCCGGCAGCTTCCGCTACGAGCCCGGCCGGGCGCCGCGGAGCACGGCCGAGGTGGGCCTGGCGGACCGTGGGGACTACCCGGACGGCTACCTGGCGCAGCTGCTCGAACCCTTCAGGCCGGAGCGCCCTCGCGGTTGATGGCATCCACCTGGCCGTTCAGCGTCCACAGGTCGTAGAGCAGGCCCAGGCCGAACAGTCCCACGGTGCAGAGCCAGAGCAGGCCGGTGACCCACTTGCCGAGGTAGAAGCGGTGGATGCCGAGCACGCCGAGGAAGGTCAGCAGCAGCCAGGACACGGTGTAGCTCTTGGGGCCGGCGCGGTAGCGGCGTTCCGCGCTGCGCTCCATCGACGGAATCAGGAACAGGTCGATGATCCAGCCGATGAACAGCAGCCCCAGCGTGAAGAACCAGAGGGTGCCGGTGATCTGGCGGCCGTAGTAGAAGCGGTGTGCGCCGATGAAGCCGAAGATCCAGGTGAGGTAGCCGACCAGGAGGCTGTGAGTGTCGTTGCGCGCGTCGTTCATGCGGAATTCCTTGTTTTCGCGCGGAGAATCCCGCGTTTAGCGGGCATTCAGCAAGCCCCGGTATGCTGCAGTGCGTTCATTCATCGACAAGGAGCGTCTCTCATGAACACCCGTAATATCACGCTGCGCGCCCTGCTGCTGGCCAGCGCCCTGGGTCTCGGATTCGGCGTCGCCGCCTGCAAGAAGGAAGAGCCCACGCCCATGGAGAAGGCCGAGGAGAACGTCAAGGACGCCTTCGACGCCCGTCCCAACGAGCAGCTCAAGGATGCTGGCGAGGACGCCAAGTCGGCCATGGAGAATGCCGGCGACGCCGTCGAGCAGAAGGCCGACGAGTTGAAGCAGGACCCGCCGCCGGCCGGCCAGTAAGGCCGGGAGCCGGGTCTCAGGTCGCCATCACGCCGCGTCTCGGCGCGGCGGTGCCGAAGGTCTCGGCCGTCAGCGGTGCGCCCAGATCCCCCAGGACCGCCCGGTGCTGGGGGATCGGTGTGCGCAGCGTCTTGTGCTCGTAGGCCTTGAGCCGTTCGAAGGCGTCCAGCGCCAGCGCACGCTCCACCAGCGCGGAGCTTCGCGGCCAGCGTACGGGGTCCGGCTGCCAGCGGGCGAAGCCGGCGTTGCGGAAGAATGCCGCCACGGCGATGTCCGCAATGGACAGCTCGCCGAAGATCCAGCCCTGCGACGGCATCTGCGTCTCCAGGTAGTCCATCACCCGGGGCAGATCCTCTTCCAGGGTCTTCTGCAGCCGCACAGGGTCGGTGGGCTTGCCCCAGACATGGGGATTGATGGCGACCTCGTTGTACAGCTGCCAGATGATCACGTCGCCCATGCGCGTGTCGGCGTATTCCTCCAGCCAGCGCGCGCGGGCCCGGTCGGCGATGCCGGCGGGGTAGAGTGCGGGAGAGGGGTAGCGGTCCTCCAGGTACTGGCAGATCACCGAGGAATCGCTCAGCGTCACCTGGTCGTCGATCAGCACCGGCACGCGGCGGATCGGGCTGATCGCGCTGAAGCGCTCATCGCCGGTGAAGGGAACGATCGGGTCGATGCGGTAGGCGATGCCCTTCAGGTGCAACACCGCCAGCACCTTGCGCACATAGGGCGACAGGTAGCTGCCGATGATCGTGGTCGGGGTGGTCATCGCCGCCGTCTCCGGGAGAAGATGCCTCCATCTTCCCACGAAGGCCGCGGCTTCGCTCAAAGCCGGCTGGGCAGGGCCGCGCGGATGCGCTCGGCAGTCTCTCCCGCCAGCGACTTGGGGATCGTGCCGGCGATGCGCCGCTCCAGTTGTCCATCCATGCGCCGGCGCAGCAAGCCGAGGAAGCTAGGCTCCGCCACCACGTAGAGGCGCTCGGCCTGCGTGTCGCGCAAGGCGGCTTCCACGCCCTGGCAGACCGAGGCGGCGAACTCCTCGATGCGATGCTGCTTCATCGAGCCTCCGCCGAAGGCGGAATGACCGCCTTCGGTGGGGCGGTGATTGCGCCGGCCGCCATCGTCGGCAACCAGGTCGCCCTCGTGCAGGCGCGCTTCCGGATTGGCCAGGCTGGCGTAGTCCCTCAGGGGCGAGTCGGGCGTCACCGCCGCCAGGATGCGCGCACGGGCGGCATCGGCCGCGATCACCAGGGAGGCACCCTGGCGCGGGATCGGTGCGGACATGCGGCCTCCTAGAGCGCGGAACTCGGGCGCGCGGGCTTCTCGGCAGGGCGGCGCTCCAGGCGGTCCGCCTGGCGTGCCGACGGGCCGCGCGCGTCCGCGCCGTGGTCGGGCGTGGCGCGATCGGCGTTCAGGGCGCCCAGGATCGCGTCATTGGGATCGCGGGCGGTTTCGGGTTTGCGCGGCGCTTCGGCGCCGTTTCTGTTCGCCATCCTTGGCATGGGATTCTCCTTTGCAATCTGCGGGCGGGCTTACGGCTCCCTCAAGGATGGGACCGCAGGCCGCCGGGATAATTCCCTAGACCGGAAGGGTGAAGCGGAACACGGATCCCGGATAGCCCGGTTCCACCCAGATGCGCCCGCCGTGGCGCTCGACGATCTTGCGGCAGATGGCCAGGCCGATGCCGCTGCCCGGATAGACCTCGCGGGTATGCAGCCGCTGGAACAGCACGAAGACGCGCTCCGCATAGAGCGGATCGATGCCGATGCCGTTGTCGCGCACCGAGAACTGCCAGAAGTCCGCATCCGGCTGGACGTCGATGTCGATCTGCGGCGCTTCCTGGCCGCGGAACTTGATGGCGTTGCCGACCAGGTTCTGGAACAGCTGGGTGATCAGCTGGCCCTGCACGGGCAGCGTCGGCAGCGGCTGGCGCCGGATCACCGCACCGCTCTCGGCGATGGTCGTGCGCAGGTTGGCGAGCGCGGCGTCGAGCAGCCGGTCCAGCGAGGTGGGCTCCGGCTGCTGCTTCTCGCGGGTCACGCGCGAGTAGGTGAGCAGGCCCTCGATCAGCTGGCGCATGCGCTGCACCTCGTCGGTGATGTAGCCGACGAATTCGTTGGCGTCCGGATCGCGTCCGCTGAAGCGGCGCGCCAGCAGCTGCGTGAAGCTGGCTACGGTGCGCAGCGGCTCCTGCAGGTCATGCGAGGCGACGTAGGCGAAGTGTTCCAGCTCGGTATTGGAGCGCGCCAGTTCCTCGGCGCGTTCGGCCAGCTCGGCGGTGGCGCGCTTGCGCTCGGTGATGTCCTCTGCCGTGCCGGCGACGCCGATCACCGTGCCGCCCTTCATCAGCGGGGCGTTGCTGAACACGATCGTGGTCAGGCTGCCATCCTTGCGCTGGATCGGCGTCTCGACGTTGTTGGCGGCACCGCGGCCGCTGGCCGCCGCGTCGAACAGGGCCTGCACCAGCGGCCGCTGCTCCAGCGGGATCAGCGGCAGGAAGCTGCGGCCCAGCAGTTCCTGCTCCTCGTGGCCGGTGATCACGCAGGTCTGCCGGTTGACCAGCGTGAATCGCCCCTGCAGGTCGAAGGCGAAGATCGCATTGGTGGCGCTCTGCATGACCTTGTTGCGGAACTCGGTGGTTTCCCGCAGTCCCTCCTCCGCCAGGCGCCGCCGCACGATCATCTCGTTGAACACGGTGGCCAGCTCGCCCAGTTCATCCCCGGAGCGCACCTCGATGCGATGCGTCAGGTGGCCCTGGGAGACCCGCAGGGCCCCCTCGCGCAGCGCCAGGATGCTGCGCCGCAGGTCCTGCGAAACCACCCAGGACACCAGCAGGCCCGCCGCCAGCAGCACGGCGGCGAACAGCGCGATCAGCAGCGGCAGGCCGTGCTGCATCCAGCGTGCGGCGGAACCGATGGCCACGGAGAAGCGGCGTTCCAGCGGTGCCACGGCGGCGTTGATCGTGGCGATGCGTTGCAGCAGATGTTCACGCCGTTCCGGCGTCAGTGATCCGGCGGCATGCGAGCGCTTCAGCTCGTCGGCGATGACTTCCAGCTCCAGCAGGCGGCGCTCCGCCTCGCGCCAGACCTGCACCGCGGTGTCGAGTTCGTCGATCCAGCGGAAATGGCGGAACAGGAAGATCATGTCCGGCACGTCCTGCTCGGCATTGCCGCCGGCGACGAAGCCGCGGCGGACGGTAGCCTCGTTGTAGGAGCGCCGCTCCATTTCCAGGCGGGCCTCGCGGTCGCCCAGCGGGATCGCGATGGCTTCCCGGTAGAGCCGGTAGTCGTCGGTGCGGCCGTACTGGGCGTAGCGGCTCAGGTAGTAGACCGCGTCCTTCTGTCCCTTGGACCAGAGGCCCTCGCCGCCGACGTAGGCCCGCGCACCGCTGGCCAGGCGCAGGCTGAGCGTGACCACGGCCACCAGGGAGAACACGATCGCCACGAATACCACCACGATCGCCGCCAGCTTGGCGGTGATCGAGAGGTGGTGCGTCCGTCCCCCGAGGAACATGCGTGGCCGCGTCAGCGCAGCAGTTCGTAGGGGCCGCCCTTCTGCAAGGCCCGCTGATAGGCAGGGCGTGCGTGGATGCGCTGGAGGAAGCCGGCCAGGTTGGGCGGCACGTCGCCGCCTCGCGCCGCCAGCGCCTCGGCCGGGAAGCTCATCTGGATGTCGGCCGCGCTGAACTCCCTGCCGGCGAACCAGCCGGTCTTGCCCAGCTCGTTCTCGATGAAAGCGACATGGGTGCGCAGGTTGGGGCCGAGGAACATCTTGTCCACGCCCCCGACGATGCCGCGCGCCACCGGCCGCACCAGTGCCGGCGTGCCCTTGGGCACCTGGCTGAGGACCAGCTTCATCACCAGCAGGGGCATGATCGAGCCCTCGGCATAGTGCAGCCAGTAGCTGTACTGCAGCCGCTCCGGGCTGCCCTCGGCCGGGACCAGCCGGCCCTGGCCGTAGCGGCCCACCAGGTACTCCAAAATGGCGCCGGATTCGGCCACGGTGTTGCCGCCATCGGTGATCACCGGGGACTTGCCCAGGGGATGGACCGCCTTGAGTTCCGGCGGTGCCAGCATGGTCCTGGCGTTGCGCTCGTAGCGCTTCACCTGGTACTCCACGCCCAGTTCCTCCAGAAGCCAGAGCACGCGCTGCGAGCGGGAGTTGTTGAGATGGTGGACGGTGACCATGGCAGTCCTCTGCGGCAAGGGTTCGTCCGTCATCAAAGCACAGATGGGCGGCAGCGTCATGTAGACAAGCCGCCCATCCGGGGCGGGATATCAGATGTCGGTGCGGCGCTGGGCCCAGAGGCGCAGCAGGCCCTTGATGGCCAGGTGCACGAGCGCGTAGATGCCGATGGCCAGCAGCAGCGGCAGGACCAGGGTGCCGCCGGTTTCCAGGGCCGGGCTGGCGACGATGCCCTTGAACGGCAGGAACAGCGGCTCGGTGATGCCCTTGACGAAGCGCACGAAGCCGGCGCCCTCGCGGGCGCCGATCAGCGCCAGCGTGAAACGCAAGCCCAGCAGGGCGTAGAGCACCCAGAAGACGTAGTCCACGACCTGGCCGGCGCGGGCAATGGCGCGCAGCTGGATGACTTCGCGCTCGCGGTCGGAAACCTCGTCGATCAGGCGCCGCTGCAGGTCCGCCGCGACGGCGTCGATCCGCTGCTGCTCGTTCTGCAGGCCGTCCTGGGCCTGCGCCGCGATCTGCGAATCCACCCGGGTTTCGAGTCGGGACTTCAGGGCATGATGCTGGGCGGCCCGGCGGGCCTCGTCCTGAGCCAGTGTCGTATCCATGGCACGATCCTTCCGAGATCAAGCGGCCTTCCTGGCCGCCGGTCCATGATGGAAGGGGGCGGTGAACGCCGTCTGAACGCGGGCCCGGCCCCGCTCAGGCGCGGTTCAGCTGTTCGTGCAGGAAAGCCAGCGTGCGGTCCAGCGCCGCGCGAGTCGGTTCGCCCTCGCGGTCGATCAGGTGCGTGGTCATGACACTGTGCGCCGGGGGCAGGGCGTCCGGATTGGCGTTGCGTGACGGCACCACGATGGCTTCGAAGGCGGGACCGAACTCGGCCTGCAGGCGCTCGAAGCGCTCGGCCCGGCACATCGGGTCGCCGCTGAAGCGCAGGCCGAGGATGCGGGCGCCCTCCCGGTCGATGCGCCGGTGCGCCGCGGCGATCTCCTCCGGCGAGGCGTGCAGGCCGGAGCGCTGGGCATGGGTGATGCCGCCGGGCAGGGAGGGTTGCGCCAGCACCGGCGCGATCACCGGCGCGTCGAGCATCATGGCCAGGCCGAAATTGCCGGTCAGGCACATGCCGACCGCCCCGACGCCCGGGCCGCCGCATTGGGCATGAGCGTGGCGTGCCAGGGCACGCAGCCAGTCGACGATGGGGCTGGAACGGTGGGCCGCCAGCACGCGGAACTCGCGGCTGATGCAGACCCTGGCGATGGTGCGCGCGGCAGTGGCGGGCGTCAGCGGTTCCAGCGGCGTGCCGAACAGTTGCGGCATCCATACCGAGAAGCCGGCATCGGCCACGCGCGTGGCGAAGCGCGCCACCTGCGGCGTGATGCCCGGCACCTCCGACATCACGATCACCGCGCGCCCCTGGCCTCGGCGATAGACGTCGCGGCGCTCGCCCTCCAGTTCCAGCGGGCCGTGTTCGAATCCGGGAATCTCGATGCTCATCTGCGGCTCCATGCGAGGCGGTTCAGTCCGGGCCGGCGTCCTCGCCCCGCCAGGGGCGGCCCTGGCGCTCGGCGATAGGCTTCGAGAGACGGTCGGCGTGGCGCGGGGCGGAATGAGCGGCGACGAAATCCAGCAGCCGGCCGAGATCGGCCTCGTAGTCGCTGCAGGGCTGCAGCGGCTGGTTGAAGCTGACCTGCTTGCGCTGGTAGTCGATGGCGGCCGCCACGATCGGCACGCCGGCACCCAGGGCCACGTGATGGAAGCCGCGCTTCCAGGCCTTGGCGGCGGTGCGCGTGCCTTCCGGCGCCAGCAGCAGCACGAACTGCTCGTTCTGGTGGAAGGCATCGACGGTCTGTTCGACGATGCCCTTGGGGCTCTTGCGGTTGACCGGCACCGCTCCCAGCCAGCGCAGCACCACGCCGCCGAAGCCGCGGAAGGCGCTGTCCTTGATCATGGTGCTGGCGCGCAGGCCCAGGCCGATCAGGATCGCGAAGGCGATCACGCCGTCCAGGTTGGTGGTATGCGGGGCGCCCACCAGCACCATCTTGGGCACGTCCGGAACGCTGCCGACGACACGCCAGCCCATCAGCCGCAGCACCAGCCGGCCCAGCCCGCGCGAAAACGCATTGCCGCGCTGCGGCACCCTTGGCCCGAGCGGCGCCATCAGCCCATCCCCCCGTGTGACATTCCCTGGTTTTCTCTGTGTTTGCGGTGTCGGGGCCGGATTATCCCATCATCGGCCGTCACGCGGGGCCACCCGCTCAGGCCGGGACGGCTTCGTGCTGCAGCCAGTACAGCGCCTGCCACAGGCCGAGGTTCTCGATCACCATGCTGGCCACGACGCCGGGCGGCGGAGGGGCATCGACCAGCAGGCTGACCACGCGGCCGGCCTCCAGGCCGCCCAGGACCACCACCACCGTCCACAGCGCGGGACGCCGCAGCGCCGGCCGCAGCATCGAGGCCAGCAGCAACAGTCCCACCGCCAGCGTCGTGCCGCCGCCGGCCCCGCGCATCTGGCTGAAGGCGGCGGCCGAGTCCAGCGTCAGGCCCAGTTGCCCGGCATCCATCGCTCCCTGCGGATCGGCCAGCGTGTAGAAGCCCAGCAGCGCGAAGATCAGGCCGGTGACCAGCAGGTATGCGTACAGCGCCATGGCTTCTCCTCCCCTGTTTCGCGGCAGTGTCCGCCATCGGGCGGCGCAAGGACAGGACCGCCGGCGGCCGTGCCGCGTCCTTTCGCGCGACTTGACCGCCGCGTGGGCGCCCGACTAGCTTGCCCGCCATTCCAGAAGAACCCTGCGGGGGAGAAGGTCATGATCGGTTATGTCTGCGTCGGCACCAACGACATGGGGCGGGCCACGCGCTTCTACGATGCGCTGTTCGGCGAGATGGGCGTCAAGCGCATGATGGAGTTCGACGGCTTCGTCCTCTGGGGCAAGCCGGGTGCCGCGGCGCTGGCCGTGGTGAAGCCTTTCGACGGCAACTCCGCGACCGTGGGCAACGGCGTCATGGTGGCGCTGTCCGCCGGCAGCAAGGCCAACGTCGACAAGTTCTACGCCAAGGCCATGGAGCTGGGCGGGACCGACGAGGGCAAGCCCGGTGCGCGCGGCGATACCTTCTACGCGGCGTACTTCCGCGATCCGGACGGGAACAAGCTCAACGTCTTCTTCATGGGCTGAGCATCGCCGCCCCCCCGGGGTACTCGCGGCGGTTTCTCCACGACTCTCGGCCGAGGTCGGGCCGGGCGATGGTCAGCTTGCGGGGGGCGCCAGTTCCCGCAGGCCTTCCTCGACGCTGACCACGGGGCGGTAGCCGATTTCGCGGCGCGCCTTGTCGTCGCGCACGGTCACCTCGCGGAAGAACAGGTTCAGGGCGCTGCGGGTCAGGGGCGGCTCGCCGCGGAGCGGCAGCAGCGTCCAGGCGGCTTCGCCGAGGGCGGCGAGGGCGTCGGCGATCCACAGCGGCGCGGTGCGCTCGCCGGGCTCCACGCCCTGGCTGCGGATCAGGCGGCCGATGAAGTCGCGGAAGGCCACCGGTGCGCCGTCGGTCAGGAAATAGATCTCCCCGGCGCGCCCGCGCTCCAGCGCCAGCAGCACGCCGTGCGAGACGTTGCGCACGTGGCAGGTCGAGATGCGATGCCGCCCCCCGCCGAACCATACCCAGCCTGCCCTCGCGGCCTGTGCCAGCTTGGGCGCCAGCGTGGTGTCGCCCTTGCCCCAGATGAAGCGCGGCCGCACCACGAGCGTTTCCAGGTCGCTGCCGTTAGCGGCCAGCACGCGCTGCTCGGCCAGCCCCTTGGAGCGCGGATAGAAGCCGTTGGGCTGCGGCGGCAGCGGCCGCGTTTCGTCGGCATCGACGATCGGATGGCCGTCAGCCAGCACGGCCTCGGTGCTGATGTGCAGCAGGCGCGGCAGCCCGGCGGCGCGCGCGGCGGCGATCACTTGCTCGGTCCCCTGCACGGTGTCGCGCAGGAAATCCTCCCAGCGTCCCCACTGCTCGACCTTGGCGGCGGAATGGATCGCCGCCGCGCAGCCGGCCATGCCGTCGCGCATCGACGGCAGATCGCCGAGGTCGCCCGGCACCGGCTCGGCACCCAGCGCGCGGACGGTTGCGGCGGCGCGCTCCGAGCGGGCGAGCGCGCGTACGCCATAGCCGGCGGCGATCAGGTCGACGATCAGGCGGCGGCCGAGGAAGCCGGAGCCGCCGGTCAGGAAGATGCTGGGGCGCGGCGCCGTCATGCGGCGGGCTCGATCGCGTCGACAGCTTCCAGCCACTGCATGGCTTCCTGCGGGTCCTTGAAGTAGCGGGCGGTGATGCCCTGTGCGCGGTAGTCGTCCACCGCGCGCTGCATGGTCCACTGCCCGAGCTCTTCCTCCGGCGCCACGATGGCCCAGTACTTCCACCCGGCATCGCGGGTCCTCGGAAACCAGGAATTGCGGGCCCAGTCATGCAGGGTCTGCGCCAGCACCGGGTTCTTGCGGTCGTCGGAGAGCCACTTGCAGGCGCCGTTCTGCTTCATGGCCTGCATGCCGGCTTCCAGGAAATCACGGAACACGGACTCGATGATGAACTTGTGCATCTGGTGATGCACGATCTTGCTGTCCGTGTGGAACCACAGCGTGACGTAGGGGTTGTCGATCAGCACCTGGGTCGCCATGTCGCGCTTCCTGGGACGGGTTTGCGGTGGACCCGCGCAGCCTAACCCGGCGCGGCTCGCAGCGGAATATCCCGCGCGCGGCCCGTGCGGTCTATCATTCGCCCGATGCGGCAGCGGCCGCGACCCGGAGCCTGCGGATGACCCTGTCGACGATCGATCTGTGCACTCAGGAAGCCACGCTGCAGCGCACCTGGCAGCCCAAGGCGCCGAAGACGCCGATCTACGCCAACTACACGCCCTGGCCGGTGGCGATCACCCTGGCCGCCGGCACGGCCGGCTCGCTGGGTGAGGGCGGCCCGGTGCCGGAGCAGCGCTGGATCGCGATCTACGACACCGCAACTGGACGGGAAGTCAGCAACCACGGCGCCGGCGCCAATGTGTTTTCCACCGTGCTGCAGCCGGGACAGGAACTCAAGGCCGCGGCCGAGCAGGAGATGGTCTACCGGCTGCTGGCGATCAAGGCGCTGATCGACGATTCCACCGCGCTGCCGCGTCCGGAAAAGATGCACCTGCCCAAGCGGCTGGCGCGCGAGCTGATCGCCAAGGGCAAGCAGCAGCTGCGCCGCGCCGAGGACGCGGAGGACTAGCGCGCGTCGAGAGGTCTAGTCGCCGAAATGCAGGTTGGCCTTGAGCAGGCCGTCCGGCGGCATCTGGATGTAGTAGCCCTGCGCCACCAGCTTCTCCAGTACCAGCGCCACGTCCACCCGCGCCAGCCGCCGCTCCGGCGTCAGGCTCAGGCGCATGGCCTCGGTCAGCTTGCCGGTCAGGCGCCGCAGCGCCTCGGGCAGCTGCTCGGGCGTCAGGTCGGCGCGCAGGTAGAGGTACATCTCGTCCTGGCGGCCGCAGCGGTAGATGGTGCAATCGGTGCTCATGGCGCGGAGTATGGCGGTGGATGCCGGCTCAGGGCCTTGGCCGCTCGGCCAGCGCGCGTACCAGGGCGGGGTCGCGGTCGTAGATGTCGGCCTTGAAGCCGACGCGGCCGCTTTCGGGTACGTCGATGGTCCAGTAGGCCAGCAGGATCGGCAGGGGCTTGCCCAGCTTCACGCTGCGGGTGATGGGTTCGGCCAGCGCCTTGTCCAGCCCAGCCTGGTCCCAGGCCGGGTCGTCGAGCAGCAGGCGCACCAGCTCCAGCACGTTCTCCACGCGGATGCAGCCGGAACTGAAGGCACGCTGGCTGGCACCGAACAGCTCCCGGTGCGGCGTGTCGTGCAGGTACACGGCGTAGGGGTTGGGGAAGCGGATCACGGCACGGCCCAGCGAATTGCCCTCGCCGGCATCCTGGCGCAGCGTGATGGCTCCCGGCTTGGCCCAGTTCACCTTCTTCGGATCCAGCTCCTGCCCGGAGGAGTCGAACACGCGGATGCGGTTGCGCGCCAGGTAGCCCGGGTCTCGGCGGACCTTGGGCAGCACGTCCTCGCGCAGGATCGTCGGCGGCACGGTCCAGGTCGGGTTCAGCGTCAGGTAGGTGACCTCGGACTTGAAGATCGGCGTGCTGCGGAACGGCTTGCCCACCTGCACGCGGGAGGACCACACCGATGCGCCCTTGCGGAACAGGTTGATCTGGAAACCGGCCACGTCCACCAGCACGAAGTCGTCGTGCAGTTCGTGCAGCAGCCAGCGTCCGCGTTCGAGGTTGGCCCGGACCTGGTCGATGCGCCGGGCCACCGGCACGTTCAGCGCCGTGCGGGTGCCGGGGCCGATGGCGCCGTCGGCGTCCAGGTACTGCTCCTGCTGGAAGCGTTTCACCGCGGCCTCCAGCGTGGCGTCGTACAGGGTGGCGCCGTTGTCCTCCGCGGCCGCGATGTCGCCGGTGGCGGCCAGCCGCTTGCGCAGCAGCACCACGCGAGGATCGTCCATGCCGGGCTTGAGCGTGGCCCCCGCCGGGATCGCGACCCAGCCGCCGGCGGCTTCCACCGCGCGCAGCCGCGCCAGCGCCGCGCGCAGCCGCGCATAGGCCGGGTGGGCCGGCCGGGCGCCATCGAACACGCCGGCGATGTTGCCGCTGCGCACCGCGTCCACCATGTAGCCCAGGGCCTCGTCCGGGGTCATGGTGCGCGCGGCGAAGTTCCACTGCGCGTCGAGGCTGGCGGGGTTCACCTTGCCGCGGAACAGGTGCGCCAGGGCCAGCAGGTAGGAGCGGGTGGTGGCCAGGTCGTAGGCCGCGATGCTCGGCGGATCGGCCGAGGCCGGACCCTTCTCGACCGCTTCCGGCGCATAGTCGCGTGGATCCAGGCCGTCGCCGGCGACGCCGCGCAGCGCGCCGATCAGCGCTTCCTGCCTGGCGCGGTCATTCCAGGCCGGCGCGAAGTCGCGGCGCTCGTAGAAGCGCGCGATGCCCTCGCTCAGGGAGACGCCCTCCAGCTTCGGGCCGGAGGGACCGGCGTCGCGCAACTGCTCGACGCGCTCCCGGATCGCCTCGTCCAGGCCCTGGGCCTGGGCGGGCAGGATGCAGGAGCCGGCCAGCAGCAGGGCCGCGAGGCCGCGGCGGAGTATGGATGTGCTCATGACGCTCCCTGTCAGTCGTGCGGGTTCGGATGCCCGCTGGTCGGGGCGATTTTGCCCTGTCCGCCGGCCCGGCTACCATGGCGCCATGTCGTATGCCCTTGTCAGGCGGCGTCTGATGGCCGCCCTTGCCCTGCTGGCGGCCGGAACCGCCGCCGCCGCGCCACCGGCCGAGGCCCTGCGCCGCGTCGCGCCGGATCTCAACCCGGTGGCGCTGAAGGCGGCGCTGTCCGCCCTGGCCTGTGCCGAAGCGGCCGGCATGGCGCCGGCCCGGCACCTCGGGGTGATCGACTACTCCCTGCCATCGACGCAGCGGCGCCTCTGGGTATTCGACCTGCAGCGGCGCAAGCTGCTGTTCCGCGAGCTGGTGGCGCACGGGAAGAACTCGGGCGAGAACCTCGCCACGCGCTTCTCCAACGATCCCGAAAGCCTCACCTCCAGCCTCGGCCCGTTCCGCACGCTGGAGGCCTATGACGGGCGCAACGGTTATTCCCTGCGCATGGCCGGCCTGGAACCCGGGATCAACGACCGTGCCTATGCGCGCGCCCTGGTGATCCACGGCGCGCAGTACGTGGACGCCAGGCAGGCCGGCAAGCAGGGACGGCTCGGACGCAGCTGGGGTTGCCCGGCCGTGCGGCCGGCGGTGGCGCAGAAGCTGATCGACACGCTCAAGGACGGCCAGTTCCTCTTCGCCTGGTACCCGGACCCGCACTGGGCCGGTGCCAGCGGCTATGCGCAGTGTCCCCTGGTGTCCGGCCACGAGCCGCCCGATGCCGCCGGGGCCGCGCTGGCTTCCAACGAGCCGCCGCTGCGGTCCGGAGCGCTGCCCTAGGTCCGGCCGGCCATCGCCTCGTCGATGTCCTCGTAGGCGTCCCAGCGGAAGCGCGGCGTGCACAGCGCCAGGAACACCAGGTCTGCCGAGCCGGTATTGGTGATGCGCTGCGGCTGGTCCGGGGCGATGCGCAGCACGTCGCCCGGCAGCAGGTCCTGCGGCGGCAGGCCGCCGACCTCGGCGCGGCCGCGCCCTTCCAGGATCACGTAGCGCTCCGCAATCCCGTGCAGGCGGTGCCAGCGCGTGGTGATCCCCGGGGCGACGCGCGCGCGAGCCACCGACAGCTCCGGGTCGTCCGCCGTGTTGGACAGTTCGGCGATGTCGCAACGCTCCGCGGTGGGCTGCTCGGCTGCCGCGCTGCCCCTGCTGGTTCCTTCCTTCATCGTGTCTTGCCGGCCTTGCCCTGACGGGCAGCCCACATGTTGTCGACGAGGTTGGGATAGCGGCGTCCGGCACGTTCGGCGCGGGCCTTGGCAGCCGCCTTCTGCTCCGGCGTCAACGACTGGCCCTTGCCCGGCGGCTTGCCCCGCTTCCAGGGTGGCAGTTCCTTCATGCGTCGGGCCTGGCATAGGCGGCGCGCAACTGGCTCAGGGTGCCGGCGGTTTCGGTCAGCACGAACAGCCAGAGGATCGGCGGGCCGTCCAGCCCCAGGATCACCCAGGCCAGCACGGCCGCCACGTACAGGCGTGCCCAGCCGTCGATGACGCCCAGCAGGCCGACCGGGTGCAGCAGCCGCGCCAGTGCCCAGGTGCCCACCAGGGCGCCGGTCAGGCAGACGAACAGCAGGTGCATGGGCTGGTCCAGCGGCGGGGCGGCGGCATCGCCGCCGAGCAGGCCGTTGAGCCAGTAGATCATCGCCAGGAACTTCGGCGCCAGCGGCGGGATCGCCATCCAGGCGATGCCGGCATCGAGACCGGCCCAGAAGCGGACGGTGCGGGGCGGGATCGGGTGTGGGGTCATGGGGGCTCCGGCGGGCGTTGCGCCAGCCTAACCCGGAGCCCTTGGCGCCCGGAAGGCAGGGGCGCCCCCGGGGCGCCCCTGCACGCGGCCGTCAGTGCTTCAGCATCTGATCGCGGCTGTGCTCGGCTCGCGAGGCGCCGATGGCGGTCTTGACCTGCTTCTTCTCCTCGGGCGGAGGCAGCACGGCCTTCATGCCCAGCGAGGCGATCCACAGTTCGCGGCACCAGCCGCGCGTGTGATAGAGATGCTCGTCCTCCTGGTCCTCGACTTCTTCGGCGGCGCTCTGGAGGATCTTGGCTTCGGCGCCCCGGAGCTTGTCGGCGCAGCGCCCCAGCAATTCCCAGTTCAGGTGGTCCTTGGTCTCGGCCAGCACCACGCATTCGCAGGCCACCAGTTCCGCTGCCTCGGGCTGGCCGGCCTGCAGGGCGGCCTGCATCGCGGCGACCAGCGACTGGCCGAGATCGTGGACGATGCGGCGGCCAGGGGAATCCTCCTCGATGTCCAGGCCCAGGGATTCGAACACGCCGGTCAGTACCTCCACGTGGCGGCGCGTCTCTCCGAGGTATTTCTGCCACTCTTCCTTCAAGTCTTCGTTGACGGCGCACTCCACCGCGGTGGTGTAGACCTCCACGCCGCCGCGCTCGTGTTCCAGTGCCTGGATCAGCAGTTCCTTCAGCTGTGCCTTGTTCATGGTGCCTCCAAGTGAATGTGGGTCGACCAAGGGGTAGCCGCCAGCGCGGCCGCAAGCGCCAGCGCAAGGAGCGGGCCGGGGGCAAAACCTCGTGGAATCAAGGGGGAATGCCGGGGCACGGCTGCGGATTGCAGGGGCAGCAGGACGCCGCCGCGCGTTTTGCAGGCCGGAACGAAAAAAGCGCCGGCAGGCCGGCGCTTTTCGGAACGCTGCAAGACGGTCAGTCGTCGTGCTTGTGGTGCTTCTTGTGCTTGCGGTGGCCGCGGTGCTTGCCGTTGTCGCCGTGATAGTGCTCGTGCACCACGACTTTCCTGGCCGGCTCGGACTGCGAGCCGATCGCCGCGCCCGCCGCGCCGCCGATGGCGCCGCCGATGATGGCGCCGTCTCGGCCGCCGATGCTGTCGCCGACCGCGGCGCCGGCACCGCCGCCGATGGCTCCGCCGAGGATCGCCCCGGTGTCGGCGGCCAGGCTGGCCGTGGACGCCAGGCCCAGACCGGCCAGCATGGCAATGACTTTCAGACGCATGTGAAAACCCCCTCCCTGGAGATTGATGGTATGCGGTGCGCATTCTGCCATTGCCGGCAGAACGGCGGCTGAACGTCAGGCCGCCAGGACTTCGTCCAGTGCCGTCAGCAGGCGCTCGATGTCCCGCGCCGAGTTGTAGTGCACGAAGGACAGGCGCAGCACGCCTTGCTGCGGATCCAGGCCCATCGCCTGCAGCAGGCGCAACGCGTAGAAATGCCCGGCCGCCGCCAGGATGCCGCGCTGCGCCAGCGCCGGGACCAGGGCGGCAGGCGATTGCCCCAGGGGCAGGACCGCCACCGTGGCGGCCCGCTGCGCCGCGTCGGCGGGGCCCAGGATGCGCAGGCCGCGCAGGCGGCCGAGCCCTTCGAGCAGGCGGGCCAGCAGCGGTTGCTCGGCCTGGTGCAGCAGGCTGCGCACGCGCTGCGCACGGCCGCCTGCAGGGAGCCCCGGGTGATGATGGATGTCCAGCGCGTCGAAGTAGTCGGCGATGCCCTGCGCCGCCGCGACCTGCGCATGGTCGGGGCCGGCCGGGGTCAGGCGCTTGCGCGGCAGCGCAGCGTTGAAGAAGTGCCCCTGGTTGGCCAGCCGTTCCAGCAGGCCGCGTTCCAGCACCATCAGGCCCTGGTGCGGCCCGTAGGTCTTGTAGAGCGAGAACAGGTAGATGTCGGCGCCGAGCTGGCGCAGGTCCGGCAGGCCGTGCGGGGCGTAGGAGACGCCGTCCACCAGCGACAGCGCGCCGGCGGCGCGGACCTTCGCGGTGATCTGCGCCACCGGATTGATCTGGGCGACGATGTTGGAGCACTGCGGAAACACCACCAGGCGCGTGCGTTCGCCGAGCAGGGGGTCCAGCGCGGCAGGATCCAGTGCGCCGCTGGCGGGGTCGACCCGCCACTCGCGGACCACGACGCCCTCGGCCTCCAGGCGGCGCCAGACGCCGCTGTTGGCCTCGTGGTCCTGGTCGGTCACCACGATCTCGTCGCCCGGCCGCAGCAGGCCGCGGAAAGCCTGTGCCAGCACGTAGCTGTTCTGGGACGTGGAGGGGCCGAAGTGCAGCTCCCCGGCGGTGACGCCGAGATACGCCGCCAGGCGCTCGTGCGAGGCATCCATCCAGGCGCCGGCCTCGGTGGAGGCAGGATAGGGATAGTAGGGCTGGACCTTCAGGCGCCGGTAGTACTCGCCCAGGCGGTCGATCACCTGGCGGCAGGCATGGGAGCCGCCGGCATTCTCGAAGAAGGCCTGGCCCTGCAGCGAGGGCTCGGCGAAGGCGGGAAACTGGGCGCGGACGAAATCGAGATCGAGCGGGGTCATCCGCCGATCTTACCCCTGCGCCGCCGACGGCGGGACGGAGCGGCGCCGGCTCCGTCCCGGCCGCGGATCACTTGAAGAAGTACTCGTCGCGCGACAGCTTGCCGTCGCCATTGGTGTCGCGGGTGGCCAGGCGCTTGGCCAGCTGCGAGCCCGGCTCCAGCTCGGAGCTGTCGAGGAATCCGTCGCCGTTCTTGTCGGGCGAGGGGCGTTCGGCGGCTCCCAGCACCTTGACGTCCTTGCCGTAGTCCGGCGTGCCGACGACATTGCTGCCGGGCGCCATCATGTCGGCGCCGGGCAGGGGGCGGTCGGCATGGGCGGAGGCGGTGACGGTGACCAGGGCCAGGGCGGCGAACAGGGTATTGCAGCGAAACATGGTGATTCTCCGAGCGGATGTTGAAGACATGGCGATGCCCGATGGGGGGACGCCGTTGTCCGCTGGGGTCAGGCTGGTGACGGAAGCGCGGCCACGCCCTTGGGGCCGATCCGTCCGTACATAGCCTAGCCGCAGCGGCGGACGGCGACAACGGCTTATGCTGGCGGCCTGTGGCGCTCGAGACGCCGAAGGGGGAGTGACGATGCCGAAGTCTGCCTGGGGCCTGCTGGCCGCCCTGCTGCCTGGCCTGCTGCTGCCGGCCTGGGCGGCGGAGGCGCCGGCACGCTTTTCGATCCGCCAGGGTGATCGCTACGGCGCCATCGATGCCGGCGGCAGGGTGGTGATCGAGCCGCAGTACGATGCCGAGCTGCGCTTCGCGGACGGGCTGGCCGTGGCGGCGGTGGGGAGCAAGGTCGGGGTGATCGACCTCGACGGCAAGCTCGTGATCTCGCCGCAGGCCAAGGTCGGCATCGGCAGCGGCGAGTTCGCCCAGGAGGTGAGCCTGGCCTCGCTGATCGCCGGCGATTTCGCCGAGGGCCTGGCGCCCTTCCGCATGGGCCGCAAGCTGGGCTACCTCGACCGCAGCGGCGCGGTGGTGGTGCCGCCGCAGTTCGACCAGGTGGAGCCTTTCGCCGAAGGACAGGCGCTGGTGGCCCAGGCCGGGCGCTGGGGCAGCATCGACCGTGGCGGCAAGTGGGTGATCGAGCCGCAGTTCGACAAGCCCTTCCGCTTCCGGGAAGGACTGGCGGTGGTGCTGGTATCCGGCAAGGGTTTCGGCTACATCGACCGCAAGGGACAGTTCGTGATCCCGGCGCAGTACAACTACGCCTACAACTTCTCCGGCGGCCGTGCCCGCGTGCAGCTCCGCGACGGCTTCGGCTACATCGACCGCCAGGGCAAGGTCGTCGTCGGGCCGTCGAAGGACTACCGCATCGCTGCCGACTACAGCGACGCCCGCGCTCCGGCGCGCGCGGGCGACCAGGGCTGGGGCTACCTCGACCCGCAGGGTGGCTTCGCCGTAGCGCCGCAGTTCTTCAGCGCCCGGGAATTCAGCGAAGGCCGTGCCGCCGTGGCGGTGGGCGATTTCCGCAACCACCAGTGGGGCTACATCGACGCTGCCGGCAAGCCGGCGGGTGCCGCGCGCTTCCAGCAGGCCGAGCCCTTTTCCGAGGGCCGTGCCGCGGTGCTGGTGCCGCGAGCCGGCTACGGCTATGTCGACACGGCGGGCGAACTGGTCATCGGCCCGCTGGAGGGCGTGACCCAGGTGGAGCCTTTCCAGGGCGGCCTGGCGCGTGTCTGGTTCAGCCAGGTCACCGGCCGCGACGGCCGCTGGGGCTATATCGACCGCGACGGCAAGCTGCTCTGGAAGGTGGAGCCTTGAAGGCGCGCGCTCAGTACGGATCGGGCCGGCAGGGCGGCCCCGGCATCGCCGGGAGCCTCAGGGCGGCGCGCAGGCGCCGCGTCGCCAGGTCCTTGCGGCCGGCGGGCGCGCGGCGTGACTGCAGCCAGCGCAGCGGCGCGTCGATGTCGCTGCGGCGTGCCGCCGCCGCCGTGCAGGCGGCTTCCAGCGCGGCGCGGTCGTCCTCGTCGAGGAAGCGCTCCAGCAGCGCGGCGATGTGTTCCAGGTCCTGATCCATGGCGGCGGATGATACGGCTGACCTAGCCGCCGCGCTGCGCCGCTACCTGCCGCTGGACGACGTGCAGGCCGCCGAGCTGCGGCGGATGGCGCGGCCGGCGCGCGTGGCGCGCGGCGAGCATCTGTTCCGCCCGCCCGAGATCTGCCGCCGGCTGTTCTTCATGACGCGCGGCCTGGTGCGCAGCTACTACCTGTTCGACGACAAGGAGGTGAACCTGCGCCTGATCTGCGACGGCAGCGCCGTGCTGCCGCTGACCAGCCTGATCACGCAGCAGCCGTCCCAGGAGTACATGCAGTGCCTGTCCGATGCCGAGGGCTGGTGGCTGCCGCTGGAAGCCATGCTGCGACCGGAAACGGCGCCGGCCTGGGAGACGCTGCGGCGCGTGCTGGCCGAGCGGCACTACCTCTCGATGGAGCGGCGCCTGCTGACGATCCAGTACAAGTCGGCGGCGCAGCGCTGGGAATACTTCCGCCGCACGATGGAGCCGCGGATCGTCGCGGAGACGCCGGTGATGCACATCGCGTCCTACCTCGGCGTGACGCCGGAATCGCTGAGCCGCATCAAGCGCGGTCCCGCCGAGCCCTAGGCCGCTGCGTATCGGCGCCCCGGCGAGCAGGGCTCCGGCGCGTGCTTCCTGGGAGTCACGCGGCGCCCATGGCCTTTTCGCTGAGCCGCCAGAGGCGGGCCGCCAGGTCCATGTCGCGGCTGTTGGCGCTGCCGCGCCGCCGGTGGCGGCTGACGTAGTACTTGCCGCTGACGCCCTTGAATTTGTCGTCCGTGGCCATCCAGACCGCGGTGTCGGCGCCCTGCTGCGGAGTGAGCATGAAGGCTTTCATCAGCCGCGCCAGCGGCGCGGGGAGCTGGCGATAGATGTCGGTGGCCACGGCCCCGGGATGGAAGGCGTTGACGGTCACGCGGGTGTTCTTCAGGCGCCGCGCCAGTTCCCGCACGAAGAGCAGGTTGGCCAGCTTGGCCTGGCCGTAGGCGTGCAGCCCGGTGGGATGCCGGCGCGGATCGGTGAAGCTGCGGGCGTCGATCCGGGCAATCTTGTGCATGACCGAACTGGTGACGATGATGCGGCCCTGCGGCGCCGCCACGACCGCATCCAGCAGGCGCTGCGTCAGCCGGAAATGGCCGAAATGCATGACGCCGATCATCGCTTCGTAGCCGTTGGGAAGCGTGTGCAGCTTGGCGGTGTAGACGCCCGCGTTGAGGATCAGCACGTCGATGGTCGGCACGCGCTTGAGCAGGTAGTCGGCGAAGCGGTCGACCTGGCCGAAATCCGAGAGGTCGAGCTTCAGCGCCGCGATCCGGGCGCCCGGACTGGCAGCCTTGATGCTCTCGACCGCGGCGGCCGACTTGGCCTCGTCGCGCGCGGCGATGATCACGCGGTCGCCGCCCTTGGCCAGTGCCAGGGCCATTTCATAGCCGATGCCGCTGTTGCCTCCGGTGATGAGTACGGTTCTGCTCATTGATTGCCTATTCGTATGAATCCCGGTGTCAGAAATCCTGCAGCCGTGAGCTCGGCGACGACATCGCCGTCGTGACCCGGAACCTGCCGGATGGCGGGCTCCCGCTGCGCAAGCTGGTGCAGCGTCCTGAGCTGGCCGAAGACCGCATGACGATCCTCCCCGATCAGCCAGTCGGTAACGAAGCGGGGGCGCTCTCGCTGCCGCTCGATGTTGCCATGTTTCCATGACACATCGCCGAGGAACAGCAGCTCGCGCCCGTCGGCCAGGCGCACGTAGACCATCTGGCTGCCCGGCGTATGTCCCGGCGCGGCCACCGCGACCACGCCCGGGGCAATGGCGGCGGCGCGCTCGTAGCTCAGCGGCCGGTAGCCGGCGAACGATCCTTCAGGGGCCGCCGCCGGCTCCATGTAGTGGGGATGGTCCATCTGCACCCGGGTCAGCCGCAGCGCGGGCAGCAGGGCCCTCAGCCGCGGATGCTGCAGCACGCCGCCGCTATGGTCGCTGTGCTCGTGGGTGATCAGGATGAAGGACGCCCGTTCCAGCGCCGCCGCGACGCGCCCCTGAGCGGCGCTGTCGAAGTAGGGCACCATGAAGTCGGGCTTGGCCAGGTCCCGGGTCATGGCCGAGTCGATCATCCCGGTGCGGTCCGGATAGATCAGCTGGTAGGCGTAGACCGGCATTTCCTGGGTGGCCCAGCCGTCGCCGGCGGCGATCATCGCCCCGGGAAAGGCGAACGCGGTGACCTTCTCGTAGCGGACCTCGCGCGGCAGGTCGCCCGGCAGGCTGCCGGACAGGCGCCGCAACTCCGCGATATCCAGCGGAAAATCGGCATCGGCGGGCATGCGGCCATCGACGGCATACCACCAGTACAGCATGCCGAGGGCGGCGGTCAGGCACACGATCCAGGCAGCAAGCTTGCGCATCGGTCGATTCCCTTGGGAGGAAGGAGCAGGGGGCGAAAGGCCGCCCGGGGAACTCCGGGCCGGAATGCATGCCCTAAATTTCGCAAAAGCGCAAGATGCATTCTAAGAAGGCCCGGAAGGGTGTTTCGTAGCATCCTCAGAATCACCCCACTGTTTCCTTTTTACTCGGCGACACAGGGAAATCATCAGGTGCGCCCCGGCGCGTAAGAAGCTGCAGGAGATTACCGTGAGCAAACCCATCAACCTCAAGATTCTGCTGGAATCCAAGAACCTGGAACGCGCGCCGTTCCCGATTCCGGTCGGCTGGTTCTTCGTCGACTTTTCCGACACCCTCAAGCCCGGCGAGCTGCGCAATGTCGAACTGCTCGGCCAGGAGTGGGTGCTGTTCCGTACCGAGGGCGGCACGGCCGGCCTGAGCGACCCCTACTGCCCGCACCTGGGCGCCCACATGGGCCACGGCGGCAAGGTCTGCGGCGAGCATCTGCGCTGCCCCTTCCATCACTGGGAGTACAACACCGAGGGCTGGTGCAAGTCCGTGCCCTACGGCAAGCGCAAGCCGCCCATCACCAACCTGCAGCCGATCCTGCGCACCCTGCCCGTGGTGGAGAAGTACGGCATGATCTGGTGCTGGCACCACCCGGCCTGCGAGGCGCCGACCTGGGAGCTGCCCTACATCCCGGAAATGGAAGACGCCACCGGCTTCGCCGGCAACCGCCGCGGCAGCTGGACGGCCAACACCTGCGTGCAGGAGATCGCCGAGAACGGCGTCGATACCGCGCATCTGAAGTTCCTGCACAACGCGCCGATCATCCCGCCGGTCGAGGCCAGCTATGACGGTCCGGTGATGACCCTGAACATCGGCCAGGGCTACATCGTGGGCAAGTCCTACGGCCCGGGCCTGAACGTCCTGCGCTTCACGCAGGAAGGCGTGACCGCGACGATGATGTCCTACACGGTGCCCATCACCAAGGACAAGACGCAGATGAACATGTCCTTCCGCCACGTGGCCTACCCGGAAGGCACCAAGGAGCTGTACGTCTCCAAGAAGATCATCGACCACATGATCGGCGCCGCCGAGGGCGAGGAGAGCGCGGGCTTCGAGAGCGTCGACTTCATCGTCTGGAACAACAAGAAGTACCGTCCGAACCCGCTGCTCTGCGACGGCGACGGCCCGGTCATCCAGTTCCGCCAGTGGTTCAAGCAGTTCTACGTCGAGGCCCCGACGTTCTCGCCCAACGTGGCGAACCCGGCCCCGGCCGAAGCCGCCTGATCCTTACGGTCCGGCAGCAACGAAAAGCCCGCCTTCACGGCGGGCTTTTCGTTTAGGGCTCAGGGCCTGCGCGCAGGCGAGCCAGCTCGGCACCGGTGATGCAGATCGCGAGCCAGGAGGCGCCCAGCGCAAAGCCTGCCAGCACGTCGCTGAACCAGTGCACCTGCAGCACGATGCGGCTGTAGCCGACCAGCAGCGCCAGCCCGATGGCGGCCAGCATCAGGGGCAGGTGTGCCGCGCGCGGGGTGAAGCGCATCAGCAGCCAGGCCAGCATGCCGTAGGCCACCAGCGAGCCGGAAGAGTGGCCGCTGGGAAAGCTCCAGCCCTCGGCGTAGGTCCAGCCATGCTCATGGAGGGGACGGCTGCGCTGGAACAGTTCCTTCAGGGCGCGGTTGAGCAGGCCGTTGCCGGCCAGGGCGATGACCCAGGCCACTGCCAGCCGGCGCTCGCCGCGGCGCAGCAGCAGCAGCGCCACGACCATGCAGAGCGCGGTCAGCGTCCAGGCATCGCCGAGATGGGTGAGCAGCGCAAAGGCGCGCAGCGTGCCAGGCTGCAGGCGCCGGGCCAGTTCGCCCGCCAGGTCCTCGTCGAAGCGGCCCAGCGACCGATCCAGGCCGATGTCGTCGGCCAGCTGCAGGAACAGCGACAGCGTCGCCAGCAGCGTGGCGAAGCTGAAGCACAGATACCACAGCCATTCGCGCCGGTTGAAGAAGTGGCTGCGGCGCAGGTGGCGGATCAGCGCCCAGGACAGCGCCGCCAGGCCCAGCAGGGCGGAACAGAGCACCGCGAACGTCGCCAGCGGCTGGGCGGCGACGAAGCCGGCGAGCGGAATCACGTCCCGCGGTCCAGGGCCAGCTCGCTGCGGCGGGCCAGGCCAAAGCGCCGCGACTCCGGCAGGTAGTCCCAGCGTTCCACCAGGCAGCGGCCGTCGGCGGCTTCGTAGCGCAGCAGGTTGACGGAATTGTCCACCTCGGAGCGGATGCGGTGCGACACCGCGGTGCCGGCCTGTACGCCCCAGGCGCGGCGCGGCAGGCCGGGATAGCGGTCGGACAGCAGGCCGACCGAGGGAAAATGGATATGGCCGCCCAGCACCAGGTCGGCACCGGCTTCGGCCCAGGCCCGCACGGCCGGCCCGGCTCCATGCAGCAGGTTGTGTTCGTCGCGCGGCCGCACCACGTGCACCGGCTGGTGCGTCACCACGATGCGCAGTTGCCGCGGCGTGGCGCGGCGCAGCCGCTGCGCGACACGTGCGACCTGCGCCGCGGAAACCTCGCCGTCCTTGTGGCGCCGCGGCCGCGTCGTGTTGACCCCGATGGCCAGCAGCTCCGGCATTTCCAGCACCGGCTCCAATTCGGGACCGAAGGCCCGGTGGAAGGCGGCATAGGGCCGCAGCCAGCGCGCCAGGGGCTGCAGCAGCGGGATGTCGTGGTTGCCGGGCACGGCCAGCATCGCCGGTATGCCCAAGCCGTCGAGATAGCGCCGGGCCGCGTCGAACTGCCCGGGGCTGCCGCGCTGGGTGATGTCGCCGGAGACGATCAGGACCTGCGGCCGCTCGGCCTCCGCGAGCGCCTGCAGCGCCTGCATCACCGGCGGCCGCTCCGTGCCGAAATGGGGATCGGAAACCTGGAGCAGCAGCGTCATGCCGGCTCCACGCGCTGGTCCGGGCGCGGCACCATCAGCAGCAGCGGCTGCGGCGCCACGCGGAACTGCAGCGGGCTCCGCAGATGGAAGACCTCGCCGTCGGCCGCCACCTTGATGCGGCGCTGCCGCGGCGTGCGCACCGTGAGCTGGCGCAGGCAGAAGCTGGTCACCGTTTCGGCCTCGCCCAGGCGGCCGAGCGCGCCGCGCAGCAGCAGGCCCAGCATGCTCAGCCCGCGGATCGGCCGGAGCATGATCGCGACCAGCCGGCCGGCTTCCAGCGCCGGCGCTTCGGCAATGCCGATCTGATCGAGCTGCAGGCGGTTGTTGCCGACGAACAGCGTCGGTGTGCGCAGGCACACGGTTTCGCCTTCCAGTTCGATGCACAGGTCCAGCTGGCGCCGTTCACGCAGCAGCGTCACCAGGCCGGCCAGCAGCGCCACCGGGCGGCTGCGGCCGAGCTGGCGCTTGTAGGCTTCGCGGTCCTCCAGCAGTGTCGGGTACAGGCCCAGGCTCGCATTGACCAGGAACAGGCGATCGTTGACCAGGCCGGCCTGCACCGGCCGCAGTTCGGCGGAGAGCAGCGCCCGCACGGCGGCTTCGGTTTCCTGCGGGATGCCGTGCGTCCGGCCGAAGTAGTTGAACGTGCCCTGCGGCAGCACCGCAAAGGGAAGGCCCGCCCCGATGACGGCCTGGGCCACGGCATTGATGGTGCCGTCGCCGCCGGCGGCGACCACGACGCCCTGCTGTTCTCGCGCCAGGGCCACGGCCTGCCGCGCCGCGGCCACCACGCCACCGCCGTGGGCAGGCAGGAAACGGTGTGCGCGGTCCGCGGCGCCCAGCAGCGCCGCGATCTTCGGCTGGATCTCGCTGGCGTGCCGGGCACCGGATCCGGCATTGATGACGATGAACAGCGGTCCGTCGCTGCGGGGCAGGGTCATGGTCGGGCGGCCGATGGTCGTGCCGCTCAGACTGCCACAAACGCGGCCGGGTTCAATCCGGCTCAGGCGCCGCGGTAGAAGTCGGGCGCGCCCGGCGGCTGGCGGCGGAAGCGCTTGTAGCCCCACCAGTACTGCTCGGGGCAGTCCCTGACGCACTGTTCCAGGCCCTGGTTCATCGCGGCGGTCGCTTTCTCCACGTCGGGGTCGTGGATGCCGGCGGGCGCCTCGACGTAGTGGGCGACGTAGCCGCCTGCCCAGGGCAGGCGCTCGCCGAACATGAACACCACCGGCGAGCCCGATTCCTGCGCCAGGCGCGCGATCAGCGTCGGGGTGTGTGCCGGCACGCCCATGAAGGGAACGAACACGCCGCGTCCCGGCGGGGGATCGTGGTCCGGCATGTAGTAGACGCCCAGCCCCTGGGCCAGCAGCGGCAGCGCTGCCTTGCGCACGCCGGCCTCGGCCGCGACCATGCGGCCGCCAAAGCGGCAGCGTCCCTTCAATGAAAGCGCATTGAGCGCGCCCTTCTGCGGCTTGTAGAGACCGTAGAACGGGAAGTTGGCCGACATCGGGATGGCCACGGCCTCGAAGGCGCCCTGGTGCAGCGTCAGCAGGATCACGCCCTTGCCCTGGGCGAAGGCGCGCTCCAGCACCTCGATGCCGCGCCACTCCTTGACCGCGTTCTTTACCGGTCCGCCGGGGCCGAGCCAGACGCGCGCGGTCTCGATGTAGGTCTTCATCTCATGGCCGAGGGAGGCCCGAGCGATGCGCCGCTGCTCGGCTTCGGACAGCTCCGGCATGCACCGGCCGATGTTGCGCAGCGCCACGCGCTTGCGCGAGGACGAGGTGACCCACAGCAGCCAGCCGGCGAAGGCGCCAAGGCCCTGCAGCACGGCCAGGGGCAGCCATGCCAGAACGTGGAAGAGGATGGACATCGGGGCACCGCGACGATGAAGGTCGCGCATTCTACCCGGTCATCCCCGGGACTACCCCGCCCGCGGCCCCAGCCTTGCCGAGGCGTCGCGGACCAGTTCGGCAAACAGCGCCGTTGCGTCATGGTGGCGCATCAGGGGCGCTGCCTGGCCGGCCCAGAGCGACATCAGGTCGGGCCGGTCCTGTGCGCCGGCGGCCTTGCGGAAACTCCCCGTGAACCAGTTCTGGATGGGGTAGGGAAAGGGCGGGACCCCCGAAGCGCTCATCTCTTCCAGGAAGCGATTGCGGATGCCGCGCGCCAGGCGCCCGCTGAACACCCGCGTCAGCGCGGTGTAGCGATTGCGTTCGTCGAACAGCATGCGCCGGTGGGGCGTGCTGGCCGAGGACTGCCGGCAGGCCAGGAAGGCCGTGCCGATCTGCACGCCTTGTGCCCCGAGCGTCAGCGCGGCCGCGATACCGCGGCCGTCGGCGATGCCCCCGGCGGCGATCACCGGCGTCTTCACGCGGTCCGCGACCGTCGGGATCAGCGCGAAACTGCCGGTCAGCGAATCCTCGGCCGGAGCCAGGAACGACACCCGATGCCCGCCGGCCTCGAAGCCGGTGGCCACGATCAGGTCCACGCCGGCCGCCTCCATCGCCACCGCCTCGTCGACCGTGGTGATGGCGCCGATGGTGACGATGCCGCGTCGGCGGCATTCCTCGAGGATGCGCGGCGAGGGGATTCCGAAGACGAAGCTGAAGGCTGGTGGACGTGCTTCCAGCACCGCCTCGACCTGTTCATCGAAGCTCTGGCCGTAGCGCGCCGGCATCGGCGGCGGCTCCACGCCCAGTTCTTCGTAGTAGGGGCGGAAGCGCTCGATGCCGGCGGCGAAGACTTCCGGCGTCAGCGACAGGCCGCCCTGGTCGTGATTCGAGACCCACAGGTTCAGCGCATAGGGCTTGTTCGTCCGTGCGCGGATCGTCGCGTCCAGGTCACGGATCTGTGCCGGTTCCAGGTGGTGCACGCCGAAAGACCCGAGTCCGCCCGCCTCCGATACCGCCGCCAGCAGGTCGACCGAGGACAGGCCGCCGCCGAAGGGCCCCTGCACGATGGGATAGCGCAAACCCAGCTTCCGGCTCACCGCGGTGTCCTGCCACATGCGAAGGCTCCTGGTTCGAGGTGGCGGCACTATACTGCGCTGGTTACCCTTGGTAACCCGTTTCCGGAAATAATCACGTTACCCGCAGGTAACCGGAGGTCAGGCATGGTCAAGCTCCGAAGAAGCCGCGTCGAGCCGCCGCCGGAGGTCTGTCCCCTCGGCGAATGCATGAGCCTGATCAGCGGCGCCTGGTCGCCGCATGTCATCTGGTATCTGCGCGACGGTCCGCGCCGCTTCGGCGAGCTGCGCGCCGACATCAAGGGCGTCTCGGCCAAGGTGCTGACGGCGCGCCTGCGCCAGCTGGAGCGCGACGGCGTGGTGATCCGCCGCGAGGTCGCGAGTTCACCGCCCACCGTGGAGTATGCGCTCAGCGAACTGGGCGCCGAGCTGCGGCCGGCCATCGCGGCGATCGTCGACGTCGGTCACCGGCTGAAAAGGCGCAACTAGGGCCAGTCAACGCTTCACTTCAAGCAACGATGCTGACGCCGTGCGAGGTCTCGTCGGTGAGGATCTCGAAGGCGGCGCGGCTGTCCGTGCGCAGCGTCCGCGACGGCATTCCCGCGCGCTCCAGAGTCACCTCGCAGGCGGCGATCTTCGAGTTCAGGCAGGTATGGTCGCCGCCCGGCGGGTTCATGTAGCGCAACCCCACGAAATCCTCGCGCGCGGCATGCATGCGCCCGTGGATGCGCAGGCCGCGCCTGCGGCTGTCGAAATGCCACTCGAAGAACCGCCAGTCGCCGCTGGCGCGCAGCGCCTGCAGCGGCGTATTGAGGCGGTACTCCTCGCCGTCCAGTCGCAGCACCATCATCGTCAACCGCGGCGTCTGCAGCGGCCCGATCTTCAGCTGCGCCGAGATCGCCTCGAAGAACGCCTCTGGTGCATCGTCGAAGCCGGCGACCTGTCCCCAGGCGTAGCGGTCCGTGTGCTTGCTGCCCCAGTTGTGGTTCTCGCTGCCCAGCCAGTCGTCGACGGCGATGCACCGGCCGTCCACCTCCAGCTGGCCGGAGAAGCGCACCAGTGGCCGCGGCGTCACCGCCTTGGCCTTGGGGAAGCCCCCGTCGTAGAGCGCGGTGGGCAGGAACAGCAGCGGCGGGCCGCCGCCGCCATGGCGCAGGTCCCAGCCGATGCGATGCGGACCGACGGCCTGGCCCTGCGCCCTGCCGTGCTGCAGCGTCGCCGCGCCGATCCGCAGGTCCAGGCCCTGGCCGGAAAAGACGCAGTCACCCATCGGGATTTCCGACTTCGCCGCGCAGAGCCGCCCTTGCTCGCGGTGGAAGTACACCGCCCACAGTTCGCCGATCGCATCCTGCGGCCGGCCCTGCGGCGCGAAGATCGTATAGCGCAGCCAGAAGGCCTCGGCGCGCTGCGGATGGTTCGCGCGCAGGAACCAGCTTTCGTAGTGTCCGGCGGACTGTCCGCGGCGATACCTCGCGCCCTGCCAGTCCGTGGTCATTTCAGCCGGCCCGCCGTTCCGTGATGGCGAGCATGTGGTTCTCGCCGCCGAGGTCGAGATAGAGCTGCCGCTCGGTGACCGTGACCGACAGGCTGTTGCGCCGTTCCAGCCTCCCGGCGATGGCGGTGATCAGCGGACGGTCGAAGCTGTAGACCGGGATGTCGGCGGCGCGGTGGATGCGCTGCCCGGTGTACTGCGCCAGCAGTTGTTCCGGGTCGCGGTGCGTGTAGACCGCGGCGCGTCCCGCCAGCTTGCTGCCGCGGTGCAGGCGCTCCGGGTCGGGTGCGCCCACCTCGATCCAGGCCGTCACGCGTCCGGTGAGGTCGCGCACCATCACGGCCGGCTCGTCCACGGCGGCAATGCCCTCGGTCAGCAGGATGCCGTCCTGGTATTCCAGGCAGTAGGCCAGCACGCGGATCAGCATGAACTCGGCGGTCTCCGAGGGCTGGCGTGCCACGCGCAGTTCCAGGTTCTCGTAGACGCCGCGGTCCATGTCGGCGAGCTGGATCGCGAAGTGATGCAGGGTAGCGGTCTGTGCCATGGCGCCGGAGTGTAGCGAAAGCCCGGCGGCTTCACCCGCCGGCACCGTGCTCCTTGAACCAGGCGTCGGCCAGCCGGGCCAGCTGCTGCGTGAACTCGGGCTGCAGGGAGAAGTGGCCGAAGTCGAGTTCGGCATAGCGCCGGGGTCCTGCCAGGCGCAGGAAGCTCTGCCGCGTCACCTCCGGCCGCACCATGCGGTCGCGCGTGGGGTTGGTGACCAGCACCGGCACCGCTTGGTTCTGCTCGAAGGGGATCGCTGCCGGCGTGCCGAGCACGCTGGCGAAGTAGCGCGCCGTGACCGTGGTCAGGATATGCGGATCGCGGCGCCAGAGCTCGTGGAAGCCGCCGTCCCAGTCGCGCCGGTCGAGCATCTCGCGGAACTTCGCCAGCGGCCGGTACGGCAGCCGCAGGCCGGGAGCCAGCCGGGCCAGGCCGCGCATCAGTGCGCGGAACAGCGGCGGCAGCAGCGGCAGCCGTGCCAGCACGGCAAAGCGCGTGAACTCCAGGGCGGTGCGGGGATCGCCGAAATCGTAGAGGTTGTGGCAGAGCACCGCGGCGGGCGGATCGCCGTCGCGCGCCATGGCCGCCGCCGCGAAGTAGGTGAGCCCGCTGCCGACGCTGCCGCCGCCGAGGTAGAGAGTGCCGCCATACTCCTGCCGGGCCCAGCGCGCCACGTCCACGATGTTCTGCACGGCCTCGTCGATGGTGAAGTCGCCCATCGCGCCGCCCGAGCGGCCCTGGCCCTTCTGGTCGGGCAGCACCACGGTATAGCCGAGCGCATGGCAAGCCATGGCCAGCTTCACGAAAAGCCCGCCGTAGCCGCCCCCGCCATGATTCAGCACCAGCAGCGGTGCGCCACGCCGCGGCTGAGGGTAGATGTCCAGATGCAGCGTCACGCCGGTGGACGGCAACTGCCGCACCTGCAGCACGCGGCGGATCCGCTCGATCTCCGCGGTGCTGTAGTAGCGGTGCCAGTAGGGTGCTGCGGGGGCGGAAGCGTTCATCGGTGCGGAGCCTGCTCGGGAGGGATCTTCCGCGGCGGTTTGCAGCCCGCCGCGGGCAGGCACAGAATGCGAATAATCCGTCACATTGTCGATTCGCATCCGCCCATGCCTGCCGCGTCGCGCCGCAAGCGCCCGAATCCCCAGCTGAAACAACCCGTTCAGGAGCGTTCGCGGTTCACCGTGGCGGCGATCCTGGAAGCCGCTGTTCAGGTTTTCGAGGAGCATGGGCATGCCGCAGGCACCACGGCGCGCATCGCCGACCGTGCCGGCATCTCGGTAGGCTCGCTGTACCAGTACTTCCCCAACAAGGACGCGATCCTGGTGGCCCTGGCCGAGCGGCATCTGGACGACGCCGAGGCGCAGGCGCGCCGCCTGCTCGATGCGGCGGCCGGAGGCGACCGATGGCCGCTGGAGCTGCTGCTGGAGGCGCTGGTGGCCGCGTTCCTGGCCCTGCACCAGCAGCACCCCGGCCTGCACCGCCTGCTGTACGAGGGAGGGCTGCTGCCGGAACAGACGCGCGAGCGCCTGCGGCAGCTGGAGCGGCGCTATGGCGAGGAACTGGCCCAGGTGCTGGCCCGGCATCCCGAGGTGCGGCGCGACGACGCCGAGCTGCAGGCCTGGTTCGTGATCCAGATGCTGGAGCACTTCACGCACCGGCTGGTGCTGGAGCCGCCGGCGCGCAAGCTCCGGCCCGCGGTGGCCGGGGAACTGAAGACGGTGCTGCTGCGCTACCTGAAGGGCTAGGGCCTGTTGACACTACGGCCGTCGCACCGACGGCCGTAGTGTCAACAGGCCCTAGCGAAAGCTCTGGAAGAGCCCGTTCGTGCTGAGCCTGCCGAAGCGCGGGAGGACCTCCCCGCTGCTGGCCCGCGAGTTTCCGTCCAGCCCCTCGGCAAGCTCAGGGCGAACGGCAAGGCTCCGGAGTTTCCCTAGCGCCGCGGCGGCAGCGGCACCAGCGCGGAAACCTTCTTCATGTGGTCCGCGTAGGCCGGACGGCGCTCGACGCTGCGCTGGTCCATCAGCGGGATGCTGGCGAAGACAAACATCGCCGTCATCGCCAGGGCTCCCGGGATCAGCCAGGCCCAGTACTGCGGCGCGGCGGCCAGGCCGAACAGCATCAGGCCCCACCAGAAGCTCAGCTCGCCGAAGTAATTGGGGTGGCGCGACCAGCCCCAGAGGCCGCTGGTGATGAACTCGCCCGGCTTTTTCTTTTTCGCGATGTAGGCATGCAGCTGCAGGTCCGCCACGGTCTCGATGGTGATGGCGCCCAGCGTCACGATGAAGGCCAGCGCGTCGAGCCAGCCCAGTTCGCCCTGGCCATAGCGGATCACCGCGTAGACCGGCAGGCAGCCCAGGAATACCTGGAAGGTGGGAAACAGGTGGATGCCGAAGAAGTCGGCCAGGAGCTCGGCCTTGCCGGCGCGCTGGCGGACCAGCGGATAGCGCCAGTCCTCGTGGTGCAGGCCGCCCCAGAAGGTGGCCCAGTTGGCCGTGAGGCGGATGCCCCAGAGCCAGACCAGTCCCACGACCAGCGCGATGCGCGCCGGGTTGGCGCCGGCGTCGGCGTTGAGCCAGCACCAGTACACCGCCAGCAGGGGCGGGATCACGCTCCAGTAGGCGTCGTAGAAACTGGAGTTGCGGTACTTGCGGCTGAAAGCGAAGATCACGATGGTGGCGGCGATGTCGCCCGCCAGCGCGTCATAGGGCTGTGGCAGTCCCAAGCCCAGCATCACGGCCAAGGCCAGGCCGGTGCAGATGACATACGACACCACGATCGGCGCGAAATCCGACTTGCTGGCCATCCTGTATCCCCCCTCCGGGATCGGTGCTGCGTTTATTTTGACCACTATGACGCCGCCATCCAGGGGCAACCTCGTCTTGGCGGAGTAGGGCGGGCCGGAACCTGCGGGACCGGCTGGCGGTCGGAAGCCGGTGAACCTATCCTCAGGCCCATGAACCTCCTTGCCCGCTTCCTGGGTGGCGTCTCCGAGCGGATCGCCGCCGTGGTCCTCGCGGTCGCGGCCGCGCAGTTCCCGGTCTACTTCCTGGCCTACGGCAACACCCTGGCCGGCGCGCAGATGGAGGCCGAGGCGCGCTACCGCGAACTGCTGGCCGAGGCGGCCACGCTGCACCTGGGCGTGGAGGATTTCGTGCGGCGCCACGAGGAGAACGCCGACGCGGTGTTCCAGGCCTCCGGGCGCATCCACCGCAGTACCCTGGAGCGCTACCGGCGCTACAGCGCCATGCAGGAGGCGCTGCGCAGCGCCCCGGCCTGGGAGCGCCCACTGGTGCTGGCGCGCAACTTCGACCCGGCCATCCATGCCGCTGCGCGCTTCGAGCCGGGCCTGCCACTGACGCTGGAGGCGGGCGCCTATGCGCTGGCCGGCCTGCTGCTGGCCTGGCTGCTGACGAGCCTCGTCGGCCTGGCTTTCCGGGGGGGCGGCGCGCGGCGCGCGGACAGTTTCCGCTAGCGCGGCGCCAGGATGCTCTTGGTGACGGTGGCGCGGGCCACCACGTCCTCGCCGACGCGTGCCTCGGCCTCCATGAAGGCCACCGAACGCCCGCGGCGGATCACGCGGCCGCTGAAGACCACGCGGTCGCCGGCCCTGGCGCCCCGCATCAGCGAGACATGGATGTCGTGGGTGACGGCGTTGTGCCCCTCCGGCAACTCGCTCAGCAGGGCGGCGTAGCAGGCCATGTCGCAGATCGTGTAGACGTTGCCGCCCAGGAACATGCCGGCGGCGTTGACCATGTCTCCGCCCACGTCGATCTCGATGCGCGAACGCCCGCCGGCGGCTTCGATGCGCTCAACGCCCATGGCGCGGTGCAAGGGGTGATCGACCACGTACGGCAGGAACTGCTCCAGCGAACTCACGGCTTCTGCTCCGGCAAGGGACCTTGCCGCCATTCTGGGGCAGCGCCGCGGCCGGGGCACACCGCGCCTGGACGGTGCAGGGGCCGGCGTCAACGGCTATCCTCGGCCACCGCAAATCCAGGGGAGCCCCGCAATGAGCCAGTACCAAGCCGTCGTCTTCGGCGCCACCAGCTTCGTCGGCCAGATCCTGGCGCGCTACCTGTTCCAGCGCCATGGTGCGAATGGCAGCTTCCGCTGGGCCCTGGCCGGGCGCTCCCGCGGCAAGCTGGAGCAGCTGCGCGACAGCCTGGGCGCCGATGCCGCGGCGCTGCCGCTGGTCATCGCCGACGCGGCCGACACTGCGGCCCTGCGCAAGCTCTGCGAGTCCGCCGACGTGGTGATCTCCACCGTCGGCCCCTACGCACTCTATGGCTCGCCGCTGGTGCAGGCCTGCGCCGAGACCGGCACCGACTACTGCGACCTGACCGGCGAGGTGCAGTGGATCTGGCGCATGATCGCGGCGCACGAGGACACCGCCCGGCGCAGCGGCGCGCGCATCGTCCACTGCTGCGGCTACGACTCGATTCCCTCCGACCTCGGCGTGCACTTCCTGCAGAAGGAGTCGCTGCGCGAGTTCGGGGAGCCCTGCACGCGGGTCAAGATGCGCGTGAAGACCCTGCGCGGCGGCTTCTCCGGCGGCACCGCAGCCAGCCTGATGAACGCGGTGGCGGAAAGCGCCCGCGATCCGGCGGTGCGTCGCATGATGGGCGATCCCTACGGCATCTGCCCGCCGGAATTCAGCCAGGGCCCGCGCCAGCCCAACGTGACCTTCGCCGAGTACGACGAGGACGCACGCAGCTGGCTGTCGCCCTTCGTGATGGCCGCCATCAACACGCGCGTGGTGCACCGCTCCAATGCGTTGACCGGCCGCTCCTACGGCGCCGACTTCCGCTACGACGAGGCCGTGATGACCGGTCCGGGCCTCAAGGGCCGGCTGGTCGCTTCCGGCACCGCCCTGGGCCTGGGCGGCTTCATTGCGGCGACCGCGGTCGGGCCCACCCGCCGGCTGCTGGAGAAATACGTGGTGCCCCAGCCGGGCGAGGGCCCCACGCCGGAGCAGCAGGAGAAGGGCCGTTTCGACCACCGCGTCTTCGGCGAAACCGCCTCGGGCCGCAAGCTGGTGGTGAAGGTCACCGGCGACCGCGATCCGGGCTACGGTTCCACCGGCAAGATGCTGGGCGAGGCCGGTGCCTGCCTGGCGCTGGACAAGCCGAAGGACCAGCTTGCGGGTGGTTTCTGGACGCCGGCCACGGCGCTGGGCGATGCGCTGGTGCAGCGGCTGGTGGCGCACGCCGGCCTGACGTTCGAGCGGGTGGGCTGACGCGTCCTGGGCGATGCCTGAACGGCATCGCCCGCCCTCTGGTCCGCCTCTCCCGACAGCGGCACTGGGGATTCTGCCTGCCTCCTAGGTCAAGGCCTGCACGATCCAGGCGCAGCCCGCCGCGAACAGGCCGATCAGGAACACCATGTAGCCGGCCTGCACATACCTGAACTTGTAGCGCTTCAGGTACTGGCCCATCTCGTAGATCTCGCGAAGCTGCATCTCGTAGGTCTTGGCCGGCGAGCTCATGACCTCTTCCATCTCGCGCAGGTACTGCTCGTAGCTCAGCGTGGTGAAATGGGCAAAGAACAGCAGGTTGCGGCTGGGCGTGGCCTTGGCGCCGCTGCCCAGCTTGGGCATGGCGGCGATGATCGCCAGGCAGACCGAGGCCAGGCTGAAGACGGTCAGGATCAGGGCCGGCAGGCTGTCGCCGCCATTGGCCTCGCGCGCCGCCAGGGTCAGCACCACCGAGGCGGCGATCATCAGCATGTTCGCCTTGGTATCGGCGGTGATGCTGAGCGTCATGTGATGGATGCGCGTCTGGCGCACCAGGATGTCCAGGTGCGCCGCGCCCTGTTCGATGCGCAGCGGCTGCGGACTGGGCGGGGCGAGGTTCGCCGGTTCGTTCATCGGCCGTGGTACTCCGGTCTATTGCTTCAGGTGCCGCGCCAGGAAATCCACCACGGCATCATTGAAGGCGTCGTTGCGGTCGCCGGCCACCATGTGTCCCGCGCCGGCGATGTCCGCGATCTCGGCCTGCGGGATCAGTTCGCGCAGGCGCTGCGCGCCTTCCAGGCTCACCACGTCGCTCTGGCTGCCGCGCACCAGCAGGGTGGGAACCTTCACGTTCCGCGCGGCGCCGCTCATGCGGGCCTCGTAGGCATCCAGGTAGGCGACATGCTCCTCCTGGCTCACCGCGATGATGCGCGGGTCCCAGTGCCAGTAGAGCCGGCCGTCATCGCCGCGGCGCAGGTTCTTCATCAGGCCCGACGGGTCCCTGGGCCGCGGCCGGCCGGGGTTGTAGGCGGCCACCGCGTCGGCGGCCTCCTCCAGGCTGGCAAAGCCGCCGGGATTGGCCGTCATGAAGCGGCGGATCGCCTCGACGCCCTTGCGCTCGATGGTCGGTGCCACGTCCACCAGCACCAGCGCGGTCGCCAAGGGGAATGCGCTCTCGCCGATCGTCGTCAGGGAGGTGATGCCGCCCATCGATGCGCCGACCAGGGCCGGCGGCGCCCGCAGCGTGGCGATCACCGCCTTCAGGTCCGCCACCATCGCGTCGGTGGAGTAGTCGCCGTCCTCGGCCCAGCCGCTGCCGCCGTGGCCACGGGCGTCGTAGGAAATGGCGTGATAACCCTCCGCCACCAGGCGCTTGAAGGCCTTGGACCAGGCATGGCGGGTCTGCCCGCCGCCGTGCAGCAGCACGACGGCAGGGCGGTCGGGAGAGCCGCCGATGTCGGCGGCCAGCGGCAGGCCGTTACGGCCGGCCAGGGTTGTCGTGGTCATGCCCGCAGTTTACCGCCGCTGCTGCGGGGAATGCGGGTTTCCCCTGGCCGGTCTCCTGCAGGCCCTAGGGCACCAGCGGCTGGGCCAGCGGCGACTCCGTGTCGTCCACGAAGACCTTCAGCACCTGGAACTGTCCCGGCAGCAGGATGCCGGTAGCGAAGGCGTGGTTGGTGACCAGCAGGTTGCCCTGGCCGTCGAAGGCGACGTTGGCGGGCGAGTCGTAGGGCCTGAAGGGGCTCAGCAGCGGGTTCTTCAGGCGTGCCGACTCCGTGCCGTCCGGCTCCAGTACCGAGATGCCCGAGGAGCCCGGCAGGGCCAGCGTCACGTAGAGCTTGCCGGACTTGCCGAAGGCGAAGCCGTCCGGCCCGCCGGCGAGGTAGCGGTGGAATACCTGCAGGTCCTCCTTCTGCGGCTGCGCCACCAGCGGCAGCGTGTAGATCGAGCCGCGACCCAGCAGGTCCACTGTCACGCCGATGAACACCTTCGTGCGATCGGGCGACAGGCGCAGGCCGTTGACGCCGATGTAGGGCGAGGCGAAGCGGCTGTCCTGGAACCAGACTTCCGGCGCGCCGCCGCCCGGCGGGATGCGCCAGATCGTCGCCTGCATGGAGTCGGAGACATAGGCGTTGCCTTCGTCGTCGAAGACGATGTCGTTGGGCAGGCTGGGCAGGTTCAGCGGCGTGGGCGAGCAGGGCTTCTTGCCCAAGCCCAGCGCGCAGGTCGGCAGGTTGGGAAAGGGCTCCGAATAGCCGGTCTGCACCTCGGTCTGCAGGTCCAGGCGCCAGGTGCCGATCTGGTTGTTCAGCACGTAGAGCCGGCCGGCACCGTCGAAGGCCAGGCAGGAGTTGGCGTGCTCCGAGCCGAAGACCTTCTCGCCCTGCGTCAGGAAGGTCCGCGTCAGTTCGCCGCTGCCGAGGTCGAACTCGAAGACCCTCGAGGGCTTGTTGTTGAGCGAGGTGCCGAAGGTGGCGGGGCCGCCGACGTAGAAGCGGTTGCCCTTCACCACGATGCCCTCGGGGAAGCCGTTGGGCACCGGCACCTGCGACAGCACCGAGACGTCGCCGAATTCCGCCGCGCCGGCACCGCCGGCGACGAGGCACAGGCCCGCGAGGGCCGCCTTGAACATCCTGTTCATGATTCCGCTCCCTGGTTTGCGCGGACTGCGCGCCAGGGACTATACGCCCCTGCCGACAGGGCAGAAGCGGCATTCAGTCACGAATGGGAAAGTTCCTACAGCCGCTTACGCGGCGGGGTAGCCCAGGCCCTTCAGGGCGCCCGCCACCTCGTCGAGGATCTTCGGGTCGTCGATGGTGGCCGGCACGGTGTAGGGCTTGCCGTCGGCGAGGGAGCGCATCGTGGCGCGCAGCACCTTGCCGGACCGGGTCTTGGGCAGGCGCGCGACAATGGCCGCCTGCTTGAAGCAGGCCACGGCGCCGATCTGCGAGCGCACGCGTTCCACCAGTTCGCGCAGGATCTCGTCCTGCGGCCGCCCGACGCCGGCCTTCAGCACCACCAGGCCCACGGGCAGCTGGCCCTTGAGCGTATCGGCGGCGCCGATCACGGCGCATTCGGCCACGTCCGGGTGCCCGGCCAGCACTTCCTCCATGGCCCCGGTGGACAGGCGGTGGCCGGCCACGTTGATGATGTCGTCGATGCGGGACATGATCCAGCCGTAGCCGTCGCCATCGACATAGCCGGCATCGCCGGTGAGATACCAGCCGGGGTAGCGCGCCAGGTAATTGTCGCGGTAGCCCTGTTCGTTGTTCCACATGGTGGACAGCGTGCCCGGCGGCAGCGGCAGCTTCAACACCAGGTTGCCGATCTCGTCGGCACCCAGGCGCTTGCCGTCGGCGTCCAGCGCGCAGAGCTCGAAGCCCGGCACCGGCACCGTGGAGGAGCCCGGCTTCACCGGCATCGGCTCGATGCCCTGGCAGTTGGCGATGGCCGGCCAGCCCAGTTCGGTCTGCCACCAGTGGTCCACCACCGGCACCTGCAGCATCTGCTGCGCCCACTGGATGGTGTCCGGATCGGAGCGCTCGCCGGCCAGGAACAGGGTGCGCAGGCAGGAGAGGTCGTACTTCTTCAGCAGTTCGCCGCGCGGGTCTTCCTTCTTGATCGCGCGGAAGGCGGTGGGCGCGGTGAAGAAGGTGCTGACGCGGTGCTGCGAGATCACCCGCCAGAAGGCGCCGGCATCCGGCGTGCCCACCGGCTTGCCCTCGTAGAGGATCGTCGTGCAGCCCTGCAGCAGCGGCGCGTAGACGATGTAGGAGTGGCCCACCACCCAGCCCACGTCGGACGCGGCCCAGAACACCTCGCCGGGCTTCACGTCGTAGACTGCCTCCATGGAGTAGCGCATCGCCACCGCGTGGCCGCCGTGGTCGCGCACCACGCCCTTGGGCTTGCCGGTGGTGCCCGAGGTATAGAGCACGTAGAGCGGATCGGTGGCCGCCACCGGTACGCAGTCCGCCGGCGCGGCGGCGGTGGCCGCCTCCTGCCAGTCGACGTCGCGCGGTGCCTGCAGACTGGCCACGGCCTGCGGGCGCTGCAGGACGATGCAGTGCGGGACCTTGTGGGAGGACAGTTCCAGTGCCTGGTCCAGCAGTGGCTTGTACTCGATGATGCGCCCGGCCTCCACGCCGCAGCTGGCGGACACCACCAGCACCGGCTGGGCGTCGTCGATGCGCTTGGCCAGTTCCGGCGCGGCAAAGCCGCCGAACACCACGGAATGGATCGCACCGATGCGCGCGCAGGCCAGCATGGCCACGGCCGCCTCCGGCACCATCGGCATGTAGATCACGACGCGGTCACCCTGCCTGACGCCCTGGGCGCGCAGCGCGCCGGCGAAGCGTGCCACCGTGTCTCGCAGTTCGCGGTAGCTGTAGTGGCGCACCGTGCCGGTCACCGGGCTGTCGTAGATCAGCGCGGCCTGGTCGGCGCGGCCGTTCTCCACATGGCGGTCCAGCGCGTTGTAGCAGGTGTTGAATCGGCCGCCGGCGAACCAGCGGTAGAGCGGGGCGTTGCTGTCGTCCAGCACCTTGCCCCAGCGCTGGTGCCAATGCAGCTTCTCGGCCTGCTCGGCCCAGAAGGCCTCGGGCTCGGCCAGGGAACGGCGGTATTCGGTCTGGTAGCGGCTCATCGCTTTCTCCTGGTGGGCGACGACGGTCCGCTCATGGCGAGTAGCCTCGTGAGCGCAGCGAGCGTGCGTATCGCGCCACGTTCGCCACGGTCCCTCGATACGCGACGCTGCGCGGCGCTACTCGGGGTGAGCGGTCCGTTGAGGGTTAGGCAGTTGCCAAACGGCTCTTGATGTATTCCAGCATCTCCTTGCGCACCAGCTTCACCTCGGGGAAGAGCGCCGAGAACAGCGGGAAGGCATGCGGCAGCAGCGGCCAGATCTCGCACTTCACGTCGACGCCGGCGGCCTTGGCGCGGCGCGCCAGCAGCACCGTGTCGTCGGTCAGCACTTCGTTGTTGGTGGCCAGCATCAGCATCGGCGGGAAGCCGGTGCAGTCTGCATAGAGCGGCGAGAGTTCCGGGTCCGATGCATCCCAGTCGCCGGCGAACATCTCGTCCACGCGCTGCAGCGCCGCGATCGGCAGGATCGGGTCGGCATGGCGCTTCCAGGTGCGCGAGGGAGGGCCATGGATGCGGCCCATCTCCGTCGCCGGAGAAACCGGGATCACGCAGGCCGGCATCGGCCAGCCGTTCCTGCGGATGCGCTGGAGCAGGCCGATGGTCAGGTGTCCGCCCGCCGAGTCGCCGCCCAGGACGATGCGCGAAGGCGCATGCCCCAGGTCCAGCAGCGCGCGGTAGGCGCGCTCGCAATCGTCGAGCTGTGCCGGGAACTTGTTGCGCGGGGCCAGGCGGTAGTCCGGCAGGAAGCCCGAGCCTCCCATCTTCGAGGCGAACCAGGCCACCATCTCCAGGTGCGCCGAGGGCGCCGCCGGCAGGATGAAGGCGCCGCCGTGCAGCCACAGCAGCACCGGCTTGTCGGTGTCGGCCAGGTTGCCATAGACATGGCCCGGCACCCGGCCGACGATGGTGTACTCCTCCGTCAGCCCATGCGTGTTGGGACAGCGCATGTGCGTGGTCAGCAGCTGCATCTTCGCGACCTTCTCGTCCGAGCCGCGGATCATGCGCGCCAGCCATGGGCGCAGGGTGTGCCGGAGCAGCCACACGATGATGCGGCTGCGCAGGCTGATGGCCATGGGCCGGTAGACCACGCAGCTTTCGACGGAAGCCGGCAGCAGGGGCTGGCGGGAGGCGGGGACGGCGGCGTTCGGGGCGTTCATGGCCTGCGGCTAGGGGCGTTCTAGGGCCTACAGCTTACATCCGGAACACGCCGTAGCGGGGATCGCCGATCGGGGTGTTCAGCGCGGCCGACAGCGAGATGCCCAGGGCGTTGCGCGTGTCCACCGGATCGAGGATGCCGTCATCCCAGATCTCCGAGGTGGACCAGTAGGCGCTCTGCTTGCGCTTGAACTCCCCCAGCACCGGGTCGCGGATCGCGTCGATTTCCTCCTGGGACAACTTCTTGCCGGTACGGGCAAGCTGGCGGATCTTCACGTCGGCCAGGGTGTTGGCGGCCTGCTCGGCGCCCATCACCGAGATCTGCGACTGGGGCCAGCTGAACGTGAAACGGCTGTCGAAGGCGCGGCCGCTCATGCCGTAGTTGCCGGCGCCGAAGGAGCCATGGCACATCACGGTGAACTTGGGAACCTCGCTGTTGGATACCGCCATGATCATCTTGGCGCCGTCCTTGGTGATGCCGCGGCGTTCGTACTCCTTGCCCACCATGAAGCCGGTGATGTTCTGCAGGAAGACGATCGGCGTGCGGCCCTGGTTGCACAGTTCGATGAAGTGCGCGCCCTTGAGCGAGCTGTCGTTGAACAGCACGCCGTTGTTGGCGAGGATGCCGACCTTGTAGCCCCAGATGTGGGCATAGCCGCAGATCAGGGTCTTGCCGTAGTTGGGCTGGTACTCGTGGAAGCGCGAGCCATCGACGATGCGCGCGATGATCTCGTGCATGTCGAAGCCCTGCTTGATGTCCTGCGGCAGCACGCCGTAGAGCTCGCTCGGGTCGTAGTGCGGCTCCTCGGGAGGCTGCCATTCGGTATGGGCCTTCTGCGGCCGCTTGAACTGCGCCACGATGTCACGCGCGATGGCGATGGCTTCCTCTTCCGAGGAGGCCGGGTAGTCGGCGGTGCCGGAGACGCTGGTGTGCATGTCGCAGCCGCCGAGGTCGTCGACGCTGACTTCTTCACCGGTGGCGGCCTTCACCAGCGGCGGGCCGGCGAGGAAGATCGCGCCGGTGCCGCGCACGATCACGTTGTAGTCCGACAGGCCCGGCACGTAGGCCCCACCCGCGGTGCAATGGCCCAGCACCACCGAGACCTGCTGGATGCCCATCTTGGAGAGCATGCACTGGTTGCGGAAGATGCGGCCCGCCATGTACTTGTCGGCGAACAGGTCGGCCTGCAGCGGCAGGAAGCCGCCGGCGGAGTCGCAGAGATGCACCACCGGCAGGCGGTTCTCGATCGCGATGTCCAGCGCGCGGACGGTCTTCTTCACCGTCAGGGGGTACCAGGCGCCGCCCTTGACCGAGGCGTCGCCGGCGTTGATCACCACCTCGCGGCCGGAGACGATGCCGATGCCGGTGACGCAGGCCGCGCCCGGCACCTCGCCGTCATAGGCCTCGTTGGCCGCCAGAGAGGAGAACTCCAGGAACGGCGTGCCCGGGTCTAGAAGCAGCTTGATGCGCTCGCGCACCAGCAGCTTGTTCTGCTGGCGCAGGCGGTCGATGTCGCGCTGCGGGCGATCATGGCGCACCGCGCGCTGCTTTTCCTTGAATTCCTCGGCCAGCTTGCGGTTGTGCGCGGCATTGGCCTGGAAAGCGGCGGAGGCCGTGTTCAGTTTGGACTCGATACGCTTCACGACTTCTTCTCCATCGGTTCCAGGCTCAGCAGCAGGGCGTCGCGGTCAAAGGTCTGGCCCTTTTCGTAGGTGACGGCCGCCACCGTGCCGTCGCGCGGCGCGGCGATGGTGGTTTCCATCTTCATGCTCTCCATCACCAGCAGGGTCTGCCCCTTGGCCACGGCGTCGCCGGCCTTGACCGAGACGCTGACGATGCTGCCCGGCATCGGCGCGCGGATGTGGTCCTCGGCGCTGCCGCCGGCCTGCGCGGCCAGGCGGTCCAGCGGATGCTGATAGCGCAGCTGGTAGGCCTCGCCGTCCAGGTGCACGAAAACGTCGTCGCCGCGGGTGGCGATGACGACCTCGATGTGGCGCTCGCCCAGCGTCAGCCAGGCGCGGCCGTCGGCGCCGGTCTTCAGGTCCACGTCCACCACCTGCTCGCCCAGGTGCAGGCGGTAGGCGCTGGCGGAGCGCGAGAGTTCCAGGTTGTGCTCGGCATCGCCGAGCTTGAATGCGTGATGCATGTCGATGCGCTCCTTAGTTGCGCCAGCCGCCCATGGCGGCATGCATGTCGGGTACGGCGTCGGCGACGTCGCGCATCGGACGCGTGCTCAGCGCCGCGGCGCCCAGCAGGGCCTGCAGCGTTTCCGCCGGCATTTCCGGCTCGGCCGCGATCTGCGGGTTGGCGTCCAGGAAGCCGGTGTGCACGTCGCCGGCGACGAAGGCCGGGTGCTGCAGCAGGCGGCGCAGGAAGGCGGTGTTGGTCTTGCAGCCCAGCAGCACGGTCTCGCGCAGCGCCTTGTCGGCGCGGGCAATGGCGTCGTTGCGGTCGCTGCCGCGGATGATCAGCTTGGCGATCATCGGGTCGAAGGCGGAGGTCACTTCGCCGCCCTGCAGCACGCCGCTGTCCCAGCGCACGCCTTCGCCCTGCGGCGGGTGCAGCACCAGGATCGGGCCGGTGGTCGGCGTGTAGCCGCGCGCCGCGTCCTCGGCGTAGATGCGGAACTCGATGGAGTGGCCGGAGGACTTCACGTCGGCCTGGCCATAGCCCAGCTTCTCGCCGGCGGCGACGCGCAGTTGCTGCAGCACCAGGTCGATGCCGGTGATTTCCTCGGTGACCGGATGTTCCACCTGCAGGCGCGTGTTCATCTCCAGGAAGTAGAACTCGCCGCCCTGGCCGAAGATGAATTCCACGGTGCCGGCGTTGCGGTAGTTCAGCGAGCGGGCGATGCCGGCCGCGGTTTCGCAGATCTTCTCGCGCAGCGCGGCGTCCAGCGCCGGGGAGGGCGTCTCCTCGACGATCTTCTGGAAGCGGCGCTGCACCGAGCACTCGCGTTCGAACACGTGCACCACGCTGCCCTGGCCGTCGCCCAGCACCTGCACCTCGATATGGCGCGGGTTCTCGATATAGCGCTCGCAGTACAGGCGACCGTCGCCGAAGTATCGCTGGCCTTCGGAGCGGCCGCGCTCGATCTCCTGCTCCAGCAGGGTCAGGTCGCGCACGATGCGCATGCCCTTGCCGCCGCCGCCCGCGCTGGGCTTGATCAGCAGCGGCGCGCCGACCTTGCGCGAGCGCTCGACGAAGGTCTTGGGGTCGTCGTCCTCGATCGCCGAGGGGGCGACCGGGAAGCCGGCCTTCTCGACGAAGTTGCGCGCGCGCACCTTGTCGCCCATCAGGTCGATCTGCTCCGGCGTGGGACCGATGAAGCGGATGCCCGCCGCTTCCACGGCGGCGCAGAAGCCCTTGTTCTCGGACAGGAAGCCGTAGCCCGGGTGGATCGCGCCGGCGCCGCTGGCCTGGGCCGCGGCGATGATCTGCGCGCCGTCCAGGTAGCTGGCCACCGGCGTCGGGCCGGTGATCTCGATGGCCTGGTCGGCCATCTTCACCGCCGCGGTGCCGCGGTCGGCGGCGTGGTAGACGACGATGCCCTTGAGTCCCAGTTTCTGCACGGTGCGCAGCACGCGCACGGCGATCTCGCCGCGGTTGGCGACGAGGACGGACTGGAAGGGCCACTTCGAAACATCGGGTTGGGCTGTTGTCATGGGTTCACTTCTTCGGCAATGCCTTCTCGATGCGGCTGGCGATCTGGGACAGCCGCTCCATTTCCTGCTTCAGGCCGGGACCGGACGGCCTGGCGATGCCCTCGCAGAGCAGCGCGGTGAGCTGTTCGGCCAGGGCGTCGATATCCAGTCCGCCGCGGCCGCAGATGTAGTTCCAGGTGCCATGCTCGATGCCGCCGTAGACCAGGTCGCGCAGCAGCGTGGCCGGCAGGTCGGCGCGGAATTCGCCGCTGCGCATGCCTTCCTCGACAACCTCGAGCAGGAACTGCGTGTAGCGGCGGTTCATGTCGTGCAGGTCCGAGCCGTGATAGTCCTGCTCGGAGCGCACCTCTCGGAACATCAGGCGGCAGAGCAGCGGGTAGTCGCGGATCGAGCGCAGGTGGCGCCAGACGAGCAGGCGCAGGCGGCCGCGCGCATCGCTGACCCCGGCGAGGTCGCGGGCGTAGTCGCCGAACATCTCCTCGTACCAGTGCTCCAGCACCTTGAGCAGCAGCTCGCGCTTGCTGGCGAAGTACTTGTAGATGGTGCCTTCGACCACGCCCATGCGGGCGGCGATCTCGGCCACCGCGGCGGCCTCGTAGCCCTTCTCGCAGAAGACATCGCGCGCCGCCCGCAGGATCTCGTCCACGCGCTGTTCGCGCGCGAGGCGGACCACCGGCTTCTTGGCGACGGTGCGAGTCATCGGCTAAGCCTCGGCGCTCGCCCGTTCACCCTTCGACAGGCTCAGGGCGAACGGGCTGGGAGGACAGTCCGTTCGGGCTGCGCCTGTGGAAGCCTCGCGCGTAGCGCGTACCAAGGTCATCATGAGCATCAGACCGCCAGGTCCGCCGGCACGTCGATCTCGAAGTCCATCAGCACCTGCGCCAGCATCTTGCCCTGCGGGTCGTAGCGCAGGCTGGCCATGCCGCCGCCGCCCAGCGCGCTGTGCATCAGGAAGTTGAAGCCGTTGAGCCCCGGAATCTCGAAGCGCTCGACCTTGCCCTCCACGAAGTGGGCAAAGTACTGCTTCACCGCGTCGGCGGTGAGCTGCCGCGCCAGCCAGGGCAGGTACTCCGGCTTGCGCGCCAGGATGCCGATGTTGGCGGCATCGCCCTTGTCGCCCGAGCGGCCGTAGGCCAGCTTGATCAGCGGGACCTTCTTCGTCGGGCCCGCAGGGGCAGCGCCGGCAGAGGCCGGGGCGGGCAGGGCGGCGCCGTCGCCATAGGCCACGGGCGGGGCGGCAAAAGGCTTGCCGTCGACCTCGATCGGCAACTGGTCCTTTGGTACCAGGCAGGAGAACAGGCGCACCAGCGGCGTCGGCGAGGGACGCCCGCCGGAGAAGCCGGTGATGCCCTGCGCCATGGCCGTGGCCGGCGGGATGAACTCGCGGCCGAAGATCTCCAGCGCGTTCTTGTCGGCATGCTGCACGGCGAGCTTCAGGATCACCTCGCGCGCGTCGCGGCGGCGGCTGTTGGCGCCCCAGTTGGATTCGGCGCCCAGCACCTCGACGTCCGTGCGGTCGTAGTCGGCCAGGCCGCGCCTGGCGAACATGGCACGGGTACGCTTGAGGATGGCTGCCGCCACCGCCTCGGCCTTCTTCACCGCATCCACGCCGCCGATCATCATCGTGCCGGTGGTGCGGAAGCCGTCCTGGTAGGTGGCGGAGACCTTGTACTGCGAGGTCGGCGCGCGGCCCTTGGCGCCGCTGACTTCCACGCGGTTCTCGCCGACCTGGGTCAGCCGGAGGTGGCGCCAGTCGCAGGTCACGTCCGGCAGCAGGTAGGCGGAGGGGTCGCCGATCTCGTAGACGATCTGCTCGGCCACCGTCTCCGGCACCACTCGGCCGCCGGTGTTGGCCGGCTTGGTGGCGATGAAGGAGCCGTCCGGCCGGCAGATGGCGATGGGGAAGCCCATGCGGTCCCAGTCGCCGGCGACCTTGTCCCAGTCGGTGCTGACGCCGCCGGTGGCCTGCGCGCCGCATTCCACCACATGGCCGGCGAGGCTGCCGGCGGAGAGCTTGTCGAACTCGTCGGCCTTCCACTGGAACTCGTGGATCAGCGCGCCCAGCACCACGGCGCTGTCGACGCAGCGGCCGGTCAGCACGATGTCGGCGCCGCCATCCAGGGCGGCCGCGATGGGGAAGGCCCCCAGGTAGGCGTTCATGCTCCAGAGCTTCGGCGGCATCGCCGTGCCGCTGAACATCTCCTTGACACCCGCGAACTCCGCGGCGCGCGGCAGCAGGTCGTCACCCGTGACGATGGCCACCTTCAATTCGATGCCCAGGGCCTTGAGCTTTTCCTCGATCGCCGCCTTGCAGGCCTGCGGATTGACGCCGCCGGCATTGGTGACCACGCGGATGCCCTTTTCCTTGAGCCTGGGCGCCAGCGAGGCGACCACCGAGGGAAAGTCCGTGGCATAGCCGGTATTGGGGTCCTTGGCGCGGGCGCGCGCCAGCAGGCTCATGGTGATCTCGGCCAGGTAGTCCAGCACCAGGTAGTCGATCTCGCCGGAATCGACCAACTGCTTCGGGCCTTCCGCGGAATCGCCCCAGAAGCCAGCGCCGCAACCAATGCGTACTTCTTTTTTCATCTTGATGTCTCCACGGACTCTCTGTGTCCGTTCGCCCTGAGCCTGTCGAAGGGTTTGCGGGCTGAATCAGTTACCCGTGAAATTCGCCGGACGCTTCTCCTGGAAGGCCGCCATGCCTTCCTTGGCGTCTTCGGTGCTGGACATCACCGGCACCATGGCCTGGGCGAACTCCAGGGACTCGCGCAGGCTCATGTCGCGCATCGCGTTGTAGGCCTGCTTGCCCAGGCGGATCGCCGTGGGCGATTTGTCGGTGACGCGGGCCAGCAGCCAGTCCAGCTTGGCGTCCAGTTCGGCACGGGGCACCACGTAGTTCACCACGCCCCAGTCCAGCGCATCCTGGGCGCTGAACTGCTCGCCGGTGATGCACATCTCCTGCAGCTTACGCGGCGGCAGGATGCGCAGCATGTAGGGCAGGATCATCATCGGCGTGACGCCGATCTTGGATTCCGTGGTGCCGATGCGGATATCGTCGGCGGCGATCGCCATGTCGCAGGCGCAGAGGATGCCGAAGCCGCCGGCCATGACGTGGCCATTGACGCGGGCGATCACCGGCAGGGTGCATTCCTGCAGGCGCTTGAACAGGTCCACGATGTAGTGCTTGGGGCGCGAGAAGTCGACGGCGAAGGCGAAGCCCTTGGCGTTCTTGGCCAGGTCCGCGCCGGCGCAGAAGGCCTTGTCGCCGGCACCGGTCAGCACGATGGCCTTCACCTCGCCGCCGCTCTGGGCGTCGGCGATGGCCTTGTCGATGGTCCGCACGACCTGCTCGTTGAGGGCGTTGCGGCGCTCCTCGCGGTTGATGGTGATCCACAGCACCGCGCCGCGGCGTTCGACAAGGACGGGTTCAGACATGAGCTTCTCCAGGGGATGTTTCGGGATGAGTCCGCCTCAATCCTAGGCGGACAGGCCGCCCGGGCAGCCCACCCCGGCATTTCCGGCAAGGTTAGGCAGGCCTTGGTGAGTCTGCCTCACCCGTTTGTGCGAGATGCCCCGCGAAGCAGGATTTTCCCTTTGTGTTCAGGCGCTTGCGGCCTGTGGAAGAGGGCGTGCCTCGCGGATCGGCAGGTTGGCCGCCGCGGCCAGCAGGGCGAAGGCGATGTCGGCGGTCCACATCCAGTTGTAGTCGCCGAAGCGCGTGATCGTGAGACCGCCCAGCCAGGCCCCGAAGAAGCCGCCGATCTGGTGCGACAGCAGGGTCAGGCCGAACAGGGTGGCGAGGTACCGGGTGCCGAACAGCTTGCCGACCAGGCCCGCGGTCGGCGGCACCGTGGCCAGCCAGGTGAAGCCCAGCGCGGCGGCGAAGACGTAGAAGGTCAGCGCCGTGCGAGGCGACAGCAGGTAGACCGCGATCATCAGGGCACGGCTGGCGTAGATCGCGGCCAGCAGCCATTTCATGCGGTAGCGCTGGCCCAGGGCACCGGCCGTCAGGCTGCCGGCGATGTTGAACAGGCCGATCAGCGCCAGGGACACGGCCGACACGCTGGCCGGCAGGCCGCAGAGCGCGACCTCGCCGGGCAGGTGCGTCACCAGGAAGGCGATGTGCAGCCCGCAGGTGAAGAAGCCCAGGTGCAGGCACCAGTAGCTGCGGTCGGCGAAGGCCGCGCGCACCGCGCGGCCCAGGCCGGGGTCGGTTTCCGCCGGAGCGGGCGCCGCATCGGCGGGCGCGGGCGGCGCGCGCAGGTAGCGCGCCAGCGGCAGCGTCAGCAGGGCGCCGGCCGCCAGCGTGAACATGGCCGCCGCCCAGCCGGCGAAGGCGATCACCGCCTGCGTGATCGGTGCGAACAGGAACTGGCCGAAGGATCCCCCGGCATTGATGAAACCGGCGGCGAAGGGTCGGCGCTGCGGCGGCAGCAGGCGCGAGGTGGCGCCGATCAGGATCGAGAAGCTGCCGGCGCCCGCGCCGGCCGCGGACAGCAGGCCCAGCGAGAGCAGCAGGCCCCATTGCCCGGGCAGCAAGGGCGCCAGCACCAGTCCGCCGGCCAGCATCAGGCCGCCGAGCTGCACCACGCCCACCGAGCCGCGGCGGTCGGCATACATGCCGAACAGCGGCTGGGCCACGCCCCACATGAGCTGGCCCACGGCGAGGGCAAAGCTGATCGAGACGATCGACAGCCCGCTGCTGTCATGGATCGGCATCACGAAAAGCCCCAGCGACTGCCGCACGCCCATGGTCAGCGTCAGGATCGTCGCGGCGACGATCATCAGCAGCCAGGCGGCGCGGGCACCGGAGTCCGGGGTCTGGGTCATGGTGCCGCCATCGTATCGCCTAGGGCGCGATCTTCTCCATCATCTGCGGCAGCGCCCACTCGAAGCCGTCGAGGAAGCAGGGCCAGTCGTGGTAGCCCGGACCGTAGAACAGCGTGCGCGTGTCCACGCCGGCCGCCTGCGTGGCCTGTGCCAGGCTCATGCTCTGCAGCAGCACCAGCGGCTCGATCAGGTAGTAGGGCGGCGCAACCGCGCCATGCGGCCCGCCGGGCAGGCCATTGCCGCTGCTGATCAGGATGCGCATGCCGGCCATCCCGGCGACATTCGTGCCGGGGTCCTGCTCCTGCCAGCGGGACCAGTTCGTCAGCGGGTCGCCCCAGATCGGGCCGTCGGGCGTGCCGGCGACGGGATTGCCGAGGAAGCTGTAGAGCGCGCTGACCCGGTCCAGGTGCAGGAAGTCCACCGGCGAGGAGAAGGATGCGGCCGCCTCGAACAGGCCCGGGTGCCTGGCCGAGTAGATCATCGAGCCGTAGCCGCCCATGGAGGGTCCGGCGATGGCGCGATGCCCGTCACCCAGCCCTCGCAGTCGCTGCTCGACGAAGGGCATCACCACGCCGATGTGGTAGGTCTCCCACTGGAAGGAGCCGTCCTGCCAGTCGGAGTACCATCCGGCATGGCCGCCGCCGCCATCCGGCATGACCGCGATCACCTCCAGGTCCTTCAGGTATTCCATCGCCCGGCCCCGGCGCGTCCAGGATGTGTAGTCGCCCGGCGCGTCGTGCAGCAGGTAGAGCAGGGGGTAGCGCTTGCCGGAAACGGCGTAGCTCTCGGGGACGATCACGCGCACGCGGTTGTCGGTGACGGTCACGCCCTCCGGCAGAGGCACGGCGAACTCGAAGCAGCGCGGCGCCGGGCAGGCGTCGTCGTCCACGGCGTAGGCATCCCGCGGCAGGCCGTCCGCGCCCGGGCTGTCCCCGCCGCCGTCGCTGCTGCCGCAGGCTGCCAGCAGGGCGGCAGCCACCAGGCCTGAGGCCCTGGATATGGTTTTCATGTGATCCCCTCTCGCCGGGGATCATAGGACCGGGCGCATCCCGGGGGACTGGTAAATCCAGATGCCCCCCGCCGGAGGGGTCAGCTCTCGGAGCAGACCCCGGTCTCGCGCAGTTCCACCGTAGCCCATTCGACCGCCGGGCAGGCCTGGGCGATGGCCAGGGCCTGGTCGCGGCTGCAGTCCAGCAGGAAGAAGCCGCCGACCATTTCCTTGGCCTCCGCGAAAGGGCCGTCGAACTGGCGGCGCTGGCCATCCCGGGTCTCGATGCGCAGGGCCTGCCGGTGCGTGGGCAGCAGCGATTCGCAGGCCTTCAAAACGCCGCGTGCCTGCAGTTCGCCGCCGAAGCTTTCCATCAGCTGCTGGTGGCGTTGCTTCTGCTCCGCGCTGCGGCTGCTGCGCCAGCCGGGTTGCTCGATGATCAGCAGGACATGGGCCATGAACGGCTCCGGATGGGGGAGGCCGATCTTATACCGCTCGAGGGGGTGCTGTGCCGGGGAGCTAGCGCGCCTGCCGGATCGCCAGCACCGCCTGGTTGCGCAGCGTGTGCAGCAGCGACAGCGCCTTGTCGGAGACGGCGATGGCGCCCGGCCGGTCGGCATCGGCATAGATCATCGCGGCCGGGCTGCCGCGCACGCTCATCGGGAATACCAGGAAGCTGGGCGCGTCCACCTGTTCCAGGTACCAGGGCGGCAGGCGCGTGCGCACCTTGGCTTCGCCGGCGTCGCGGATCAGCACGTCGGAATCCTTGGCCAGGATCAGGTTGAACAGGTCCTGCCCCCCGAGCGTGAACTCGAAGCGCCGGGCCAGTTCGTCGCAGCCGCTGCCGAAGCCGAAGCGTCCGCGCATGATCGGGCGGTGCTCGTCGCGCAGGCACATCAGCACGCGCCGCACCCGCGTCGCGCGGTACACCGTCTCGGCGACGATCCGCAGCAGGTCCGCCAGCGGCAGGTCCTCCAGCAAGGCCTTGCTGATGTCCTGGATGCCGGAGGCGAGGATGGCCTCGGCGTCGCCCGCGGCTTCCAGCGCGGCGGCCGCCGTGTCGTCCACGCGCAGCTCGCAGGTCGCCGGCGGGATCGCCGCGGACGGCGGCGCATCCGAAAGCTTCTGGCCGATGCGGCTGCGCGCAAGGTCGATGCCCAGCGTGCCGGACAGGTCCGCCAGTCCCAGGGCGGCACGCCGGAAGGCCTCGCCCAGTTCGCGCTCGCCCAGGCCCAGGCTGCTGTGGAAGCGCGCCGCCAGGGCCGTCATCGTGCTGCCGCGGTCGCCGCCCGCGTCGAGCATCGCGCAGGCCTCGCCGGCGCAGGCGCTGAGCAGGCGCAACTGCTCCTCCGCGGAGCGTGCCGCCGCCGGCTTGCCCTCCGGCAGGCGCTGCATGCTGTGGATGATCGGCTCGGGGAACCCCCAGCTGCGCGCCACGCCGATGCCGAGGTCCTGGTAGCTGATGCCCAGCACGCGCAGCGCGGCGGCATCCGGGGTGCAGCCTTCGGCCGCCACCAGCTTGCCGATGGTCTCGGCCTCTTCCCAGAAATAATAGTGCGCCAGCAGCCGGCCCAGGTCGTGGAACAGGGCGCAGATGAAGGCCTCCTCGGCACGGCCCGGCAGCAGGCAGGCGCCCAGTTCGCGCGCCAGCATGCCGCCCAGGTTGCTGCGCAGGAACTCCTCGCGCAGCACCGCCGCCTGCTTGCGGTCGCCGATGTGCTCGAACAGCATCAGCGAGATGGCCAGGCTGCGCACGGTATCGAAGCCCAGCATCACGATGGCGCGCGAGACGGTGCGGATGCGCTCGCCGGAACGGTTCGGGTAGTAGGCCGAGTTGACCAGCCTCAGCATCTTGTTGGTCAGCGCGAAGTCCTTGAGGATCGCATTGGACAGCTTCTGGACATCCGCCTTGTCCGACGCGGCCAGTCGCTGGATCGCGTTGATGGCACTGGACATGGCGGGGAAGTCGCTCTTGACCTTCATGCGCCGCAGCAGGAACTCCAGCGTGCTCTGCCGGCCGCCGTCGCCGGCATCCGCCACGGCCGGCTTCAGGTAGGCCTGCAGCGCTTCGCGCATCTGCGCGGCGCTGGCGTAGCGCAGCGCCGGCTCCCGTGCCGCGGCCTTGGCGACGATGTCCTGCAGCCGTGGGTCCACCGCCGGCTCCGCCGGGAACTGCAGCGGCATGTTGGCCAGCTGGTGGATCGCCTGGAGCGCACCGTCGCCCTGCACGGCGCGACGTCCGCTGAGCATCTCGTAGAGCACCAGTCCGGCGGCGAAGATGTCGTACTGCGGGCCCGCCTGGCGCGTGTGCACGTACTCGGGCGCCATGTAGGCCGGCGTCCCCACCAGGCCCTCGTCGGTGCCGCCCGCTGCGCGGCTGGCGATGCCGAAGTCCATCACCCGCGGCTTGCCGTCCGGCTCCACCAGGATGTTGCTGGGCTTGAGATCGCGGTGGACGATACCCTGCGCATGGGCCTGTTCCAGTGCCTCCAGCACGCCCACCATCAGTTCCGCCGCCCGTCGGGCCGGCAGGGCGCCCTGCGCCAGCTGCTGCTGCAGGGTCTGGCCCGCCACGTATTCGAACACCAGGTGCGGCTGGCCGTCCTGCTCGCCCATGTCGAAGATCGGCACGATATTGGGGTGGCGCAGGCGGCTGACGTGGCGCGCCTCGGCCTGCGGCCGGGCCGCCGGCCCGCCGCGCGAAGGCAGCAGACGCTTGATGGCGACCTCCCGCTGCAGGTCCGGGTCCCAGGCCAGGTAGACACGGCTTTGCGCACCCTGCCCGAGCAGGCGCCGAACCTCGAACTTGCCGATTGTCTGGCCCATGGTGGCCCATCTATCGGCCAGGGTGAGCGGAACTTCAGTCCCGGCGGACGAGCGGCAGGGCCCCGGCTATAGTGCCGCCTTTCCATCACCCGGCTGCCCCGCATGCCCGCCAAGAACCCGACGACCCTGCACGCCTTCCGCGACGACCTCCTGGCCGACCATGACGCGGTGGCGCTGGCGCGCCTGATCCGCCGCGGCGAACTGGACGCGCGCGAGGTGACGGCGGCCGCCATCGCCCGCGCGCAGGCGGTGGGCGCGCTCAATGCCGTGGAATACGAGGCCTACGAACTGGCCCTGAAGCGGGTGCCGCGGGCCGGCGTCTTCGGCGGCGTGCCCACCTTCGTCAAGGACAATACCGACGTCGCCGGCATGCCCACGCGGCATGGCTCGGACGCCGTGCCCCCGCGGCCGGCAACGGCCGACGGCGCTTTCGCGAAGCAGTACCTGGCGCAGGGCTTCACCTTGCTGGGCAAGAGCCGGCTGCCGGAGTTCGGCTTCAGCGCCAGCACCGAGTTCCTGCGCCGGGAGCCTACGCGCAACCCCTGGCACACGGAGTATTCCAGCGGCGCTTCCTCCGGCGGCGCGGCCGCCCTGGTGGCGGCGGGGGTGGTGCCCATCGCCCATGCCAACGATGGCGGCGGGTCCATCCGCATTCCCGCCGCCTGCTGCGGCCTGGTGGGCCTCAAGCCCACGCGCGGCCGCTTCATCGATGGCGAGCAGGCCCGCAGCCTGCCGGTGAATATCGTCTCCGAGGGCGTGGTCACGCGCAGCGTGCGCGATACCGCCCACTTCTTCGCGGGCATGGAAGGCACCTGGCGCAACGGCAAGCTCAAGCCCGTCGGCCTGGTGGAAGGTCCGGGCAGGCGCGGCCTGCGCATCGGTTTGGTGCTCGACTCCATCAGCGGACATGCCACGGACGAGCAGACGCGTGCCGCCGTGAATGCCACCGCAAGGCTGCTGGAGAGCCTCGGCCACCGCGTGGAGGAGATGCCGCTGCCGGTGAAGCCGTCCTTCGCCGGCGACTTCAGCCTCTACTGGGGCATGCTGGCCTTCTCGGTCACCCGTTTCGGGCACAAGCTGATCGCGCCGGGCTTCGACGCCTCGCAGGTCGACAACCTCAGCCGCGGCCTGGCCGGCATGTTCCGCCGCCAGATCCACCGCACGCCGCTGATGCTCTATCGCCTGCGCAAATCCTGGGATGATTACGCCCGCGTGATGAAGCAGTACGACGCCGTGCTGTCGCCGGTGCTGGCGCACGTGACGCCCAGGCTGGGGCACCTGTCGCCGAAGCAGGAATTCGAGCCCCTGTTCCAGAACCTGCTGCGCTATGTCGCCTTCACGCCGCTGAACAATGCCAGCGGCAGCCCCGCTGTCTCGCTGCCGATGGGCACCAGCTCCGAGGGCCTGCCGATCGGCGTTCAGCTCTCGGCCGCGCATGGCGACGAACGCACGCTGCTGGAACTGGCTTACGCGCTGGAGGAGGCGCAGCCCTGGCGGCGCATCCAGGACCTCAAGGCGGCGCCGAAGCGGAAGCAGCCGGCCTCGGCTGCCTGAGGGGGCGTCTCTTGCAGGAGCCGGCAAGCCGGCTCCTGCAGAAAGCCGCGCGTGACTCTCTACGGCGTGAAATTCATCTCCACGCCCGCGAACCAGCTGCGGTCCGGTGCCGGCTCGAAGAAGCGGTTGTTGCCCTCGTTGACGATCACCGAACCGGCGTAGGTCTTGTCCAGCAGGTTGTCCACGCGTACGAAGGTGCCGAAGCTGCCGCGGCCGTGGGGCCGCATCCAGGCCAGGCGTGCATTGACCACGCGATAGGACTCGGTCTGGTCGTCATTGCGGTCATTGACCGCAATGCTGCCGGCATGGCGGACGTCCACCGCGGCCGACCAGCCGGGCAGGGCGCGGCGCCAGGCCAGTTCGGCCCAGGCGTTGTGGCGTGCGATGCCGGGCACGCGGTTGCCCTTGCTCACCGGGTTCGTCGCCCCTCCTGCGAAGTACTCGAAGTCCTCGTCGAACTCGGCATCGATGTAGTCGGCCGCCAGCTGCAGCGACCAGTCGCCGGCGAGCTTCAGCGCCAGCCCGGCCTCGGCGCCGCGCCGCTGCGTATCCGCGTTCTGGAAGCTGGCGCGTCCGCCGCTGTTGCGTGCCGGCACGATGTCGTCCTCGGCGCCGGTGTCGAACAGCGCCAGCGTGAACAGGCCGCCGCGCGGCAGGGCGCGTTTCCAGCCCAGCTCGAAGGTCTGGCTGCGGGCGGCACGCAGGCCGAGATTGAGGCCGCTGCTGCCGTCCGGCTTGTAGGACAGTTCGGTGAAGGTCGGCGTCTCGAAGCCGCGGCCCCAGCTGCCGTAGACGCTGCTGGCCGCACTCCAGGCGTAGCGTAGCGCCAGCGCCGGCGTGGTGGCGCTGTAGCGCTTGTCGCCGCTGTCGTCGATGTTGGCGCCGACGACGTAATGGTCGTCCGACTCGAACGCCACCTCGCTGCGGCGCAGCGCGCCCAGTACGCTCCATCGTTCCGACAGGGCCCAGTCCGCGGACAGGAACTGGTCGAAGCTGTCGACCTGGTTGTCCTCGTCGCGGCGCAGCGCGCCGAGCACGCCGGTGGTGGCGCCGACGAAGTTCTCGTAGCCCTTGCGGTTCTCCTTCAGCGACTGGAATTGCAGGCCGGCGCTGAGCGTGCCGTGCGGCAGCTTCCAGTTGTAGCGGCCGTCGCCGCCATAGCCCTCGCGCTCCAGGTCGATCACGCCGCCGGAGTTCTGCGGCTGCGTCTGCTGCACGCTGACCGGGATCGACTGGAACTGCTGCACGGCGCGCGAGCTGCCGTAGGCCACCAGTTCCAGGCTGTCGCCGCCGGCCAGCTGCTGCTCGTAGCGCAGGCCGCCGATGCGGTCGTTGAGGCTCTTGCGCGTATTGAAGGTGGTCGCCGCCGCATCCGCCTGGCGCGGGTCGGCTTCGTACTGCGCCCGGGTGAGGCCCAGCGGGTCCTGCGCGTCGGGCTGCGACAGGCTGTTGAACACCAGGCCCAGGCGCCTGGTTTCGTCGATCTGCCAGCTGGCGGTCGCCGCCACCTGGTCGCGCCTGGCTGCGCTGTGCTCGCGGTAGCCGTCGGTCATGAAGCGCAGGCCCTCGATGCGGTAGCCCAGCTTGCCGTCCAGAGCCTGCCCGGCCGCCGAGGCCGAGGCGCGCCAGGTTTCGTCGCTGCCCATCACCAGCCGGCTGCCGAAGCTCAGCGCGGCCGGCGGCGGTGCCGAGAAGGCGGCGATCACGCCGCCCGAGGCGTTGCCGTAGGGGTAGGCCAGGGGGCCGCGCAGCACCTCCACGTGATCCAGCGAGGTTACCGACAGGCTGGAGGGCTGGCCCTGGCCATCCGGCGCCGTCAGCGGGATGCCGTCCAGCCGCAGCTGGATGCCGCGCACGCCGAAGCTGGAGCGCGCGCCGAAGCCGCGGCTCTGGATCTGCAGGTCCTGCGCATAGTTCTGGCGGTTGCGCACGGTCAGGCCCGGCACGCGCACCAGGCTTTCGGAAAGTCCGATGCCGGGCTGCGTCCAGGCCAGGTCCTCGGCATCGACGCGGCCGATCGCGGCGGGCGCCTCCAGTTCGGGACGCGGCGAGGGCAGGCCGCTGACCACCACCGGCGGCAGGGGCACCGCTGCTTCTTCGGCGAGGGCGGAGGACAGGGGCAGGGGCAGCAGGCCGAGGGCCAGCAGGGGGCGCAGGGAACGGTAGTGCATGCCGAATCCTAACCCGCGTCCGCCGGCCGGGTTCTACCCTGAAGGCAGTATCACTGTGCTGGTGCGGCGGGTCCGCAATGCCTCTCCGGCAGCGCGCAGCGGATATCGCCCGAGCAGTACCAGCGTTCGCGGCGTTCCAGTACCAGCGGCTTGCCACCCTCGGCGGACACCACGGCCTGCTCGCGCGGCGCGTCATGGCCGCAGCGGATGTCCGTGATCGCGGGGTCGCCCAGGTCGCGGCAGTAGCGCCCGGCCTCCGTCTCCAGCAACTCGCGGGCATGTGCCTCGGACCTGAAGCTGATGAAGCCGCCGGAGCGGCCCTGCTTGACGGTCTCGGTGCAGTTCGCAGGCGTGGCCGCCAGCGCCGGCAGGCAGGCCAGGCCGAGCAGCAGCGTCAGGGCGCGGAGAGGGACGGGCATGGGGGAACTCCGGAGGGCGCGACAAGCCAATCTAAGGCCTGCCGCCGGTCATTTCTACCGCAGTCGGGGGATGAACCGGGCGGGGTGCCGGGCCCATGCTTCAAAAACATTGTTATAGAAATGTTTCTGTACAAGAATCGCATCCATGAGAGAGCCGCCGGCCGCGGCGCACCGAGAGAGGGGACAAGACAGATGGATACCGACAACCGGAAGGGCGGAGACCTGAATGCCAAGGCCGAGACCCTGCGGCGCAGTTCCGCCGCCACGGCGCAGCGCAACCTCCTGACCATCCCGCGCCATGCGGACGGCTCGCCGCGCTACGCGCGCGGCTGGCACATGGTCGGCTGGAGCGACGAGTTCCCCCAGGGGGAGCCGGTGCCCCGCGACTACTTCGGCATGCGCCTGGCCTTCTTCCGCGGCGAGGACGGCAAGGTCCGCTGCCTGGACGCCTTCTGCCCTCACCTGGGCGCCGACCTCTCCGCCGGCAAGGTCCTGGGCAACGAGCTGCAGTGCCCGTTCCACAACTGGCAGTACCACGGCGACACCGGCAAGTGCGTGAAGATCCCGTACTGCGCCAGCATCCCGGCCCGCGCCAAGACCCGTGCCTTCAGGACGCTGGAGATCAACGACACCGTGCTGATCTGGTTCGATCCCGAGGGCGGCGAGCCGGACTACGACATCCTGCCGCTGGAGGACTACCGCGCCAAGGGCTGGACCCAAGGCTGGCGCCGCTTCCAGATCACCATCAAGACGCATCCGCGCGAGGTGATCGAAAACACCGTCGACAAGGGCCACCTGCTGCCGATCCACGGCTACGACGTGGACACCTGGCTGCCGGTCTGGGACGGCCACATGACCGGCGAGCTGATGTGGGGCAAGCACACGCGCCTGGCGGCTGACGCGCAGGACGACAAGCTCTATGTGCGCTCGCTGACCTTCGGGCCGGCCTACCAGTACACCTGGCAGACGCAGGATTCCAAGATGTTCGACTCCGCGATCCTCACCGCCTGGTGTCCGATCGACGAATACACCATCGAGTACTGGTTCGGCGTGATCGTGAAGGCCAACTCCAACCAGTTCCCGCCCGAGCACCTGGAAGCCGCCGCCCAGGGCTATTGCGAGGCCTCGTACCAGGCCTTCATGGAGGACGTCTACATCTGGGAGCGCAAGCTGTTCCGCCCGGAGCCGACGCTCTGCGCATCCGACGGACCGATCGCCAAGCTGCGCCGCTGGTACTCGCAGTTCTACACCGACCGCGCCGAGGTCGACACCCGCCTGTTCCACAACAGCAACCGGAAGTGGACCGTGCACGACCTGCGCGACAACATGCAGGCCGTGCTCGCCGAACAGGAAACCTGAGGGGCGCCGGCCGGAGGAGAAAACCATGAGTCGCTACGACCGCAAGAAGGGTGTGGAGCTGTTCAACGAGGTCTACTGCGGCAAGGTGCCGCTGCCGGCCGGGGAGGGCCAGAGTCCGTTCATCGACTACATGCTGGAAACCCTGTTCGGCACGCTCTGGGCCGACGGCACCCTGTCCATCCGCGACCGGCGCCTGCTGCTGATCGGCGCCATCGCCGCGCAGGGCGAGGCCAGCACACTGGCGATCCAGTTGCGCTCCGCGCTGCTGCGCGGCGAACTGACGCCGGAACAGCTCGATGCCGTCGCGGTGTTCCTGACGCAGTACGTCGGTTATCCCAAGGGTTCGCAGCTGTTCCAGGTCTGCAATGGCGTCAAGGCCGAAGCGCAACAGAAGCAAGGGACCCCATGACCACCGCTACCGCTTCCGCGGCTTCTTCCGGGCGCATTCCCGGCTACTGGTTCTCGCAGAACCCCGACAAGGCCTGGGGCGAGAAGTTCTTCCTGAGCTTCCTGCCGGTGTTCCTGGTGTTCAACGGCGTGGTGCAACAGATGGGCTGGCTCGACACCGGCAACTTCTGGAACATCACGCAGAACTTCCTGATGTGGGTGCCCTACTGCCTGCTGCTGCCCTGGTGGCTGCGCCGCAACAGCGGCGTCCCGGCCACGCAGAGCTATTGGTTCAAGTTCAACGTCTACATGGCGGTCTACGTGTTCTGGTGCACGTACTTCCATACCGAATACTTCTTCTCGGTGCTGGGCATCCGCTATCGCTTCCCCGAGGTGACGCTGTACTTCGATTCCGCCCTGCTGGGGCCGGCCGAAGCGACGGCGCGCGAGACCTTCCAGAAGGTCCCGCCGAGCATGTACCTCAATGCCATCGCCTTCTTCGTGGTCTATCACACCTGCTCGGTGGTGATCATGCGCCGCGTGCGCAGCCTCACGCCGAATGCCTCGCCGCTGCTGCGCAAGCTGCTGTGGTGCCTGACGGTGGCCGTCACCGCCTTCTTCTTCGCCTGGGCCGAGACCTTCTTCTACGTCACCGAGGGCATCAAGCAGCATGTCTGGTACGTGGACATGACGCGCATGCTCAGCATCGGCTCGGTCTGCTACATGCTCTATTTCCTCGTGAGCTTCCCCAATGTCTACCGCCTGGACGAGGAGGCGGGCGGCGAGCGCTGGAGCGTCTACCGCGCCGCCATGGAGGCCTCGGCCGTCAGCATGGTGATCCTGTTCCTGCTGGACCTGTTCGCCTGGGTCTACGGACCCATCGTCTAAGCCGATGATTCAATGGGAGAGCAGGGCCGGGGAAACCCGGCCCTGTTGTTTTTGGCTAATTTCGAGAATATATTCGCAAAACAGTTCTCGTATTGAGGCGAAACCCGGGACATGAGCGGCGCAGCGATCAAGGCGGGCAGGGGACAGGCAGCGGCGCCGCGCGTCGGCCGGCCGCCCAGCGTCACCGTGCCCCAGATCGTGGCCGTGGCGCTGGAATTGGGCCTGGACAACCTGTCGCTCAAGCAGCTGGCGGACCGGCTCGGCATCGGGCTGGCGACGCTATACCGCCACGTCGGCACGCGCGACGAACTGTTGCGCCTGGCCAGCTTCGAGCTGATGCTGCGCCGCCAGGCGCCGGCGGCGGAGTCCGCCCACTGGTCCGAGGTGGCGCTGCAGTACGCCGAAACCCTGCTGCAATCCTTCATCGCCGAGCCGCAGCTGATCACCGAACTGCAGCGCGGCCGCCTCGGCCCGCATGTCGAGGTGGACCTGCTGGAGAAGTTCCTGGGCGTCATCACGCGGCATGGCTTCAGCATCGACGAGGGCGTGCGCCTGTTCCACGCCATCGGCACCGTGGTGGTGGGCACCGCCACCGGCATGACCGGCAACCGCGCCGCCGAGGCGGCCGGGGAATCCTGGAAACTGGAGACGCGCCGCGTGCTCGGCGCGCGCGACGACGACGAGCTGCCCCTGGTGCGCCGCGCCTATCCGCAGTTCATCGACCCGGGCACCGCGCAATGGCAGTTCACCATCCGCAGCCTGCTGGCCGGCGTGGCCGCCGGGCGCGGCGAGGTGCTGCCGGCAGACCTGCTTTCGACACCAACGGCCGACAGAGCCGTGTCCATCACGCGCAAGGGCAGCGGCAAGCCCTGATCACACGAGGAGATTCGACATGAGCGCCAGCAACACGCCAGCCCGCATCGAGATCGACGGCAAGATCTTCAACCCCTATTCCCGCGACTTCATCCGCTCGCCCTGGGCCACCTGGGACCGGCTGGTGAAGGAATTCCCGGTGGCCTGGCACAAGGACCTCAGCATGTGGGTCGTCAGCAGCCACGATGCGCTGATGGACATGCTCAAGGACAACCGCTTCTCCACCAACTACAAGCACTGGGAATTCGCGCCGCCGCCCAAGCCGGTGGAGCAGCAGAACCACTTCGAGCGCGCCATCGACGCCGGCCTGTTCGCGGTGGACCCGCTGCAGCACCTGCGCCTGCGCAAGCTCACCATGCCGGCTTTCTCCAAGCCGGTGATGGGCAAGATCGACGCCAAGATCCGCGACCTGATCACGCAGTGCTTCGACGAGATCGGCACCCCCGACCAGTTCGACGCCTTCAGCATGATCGCGGAGAAGCTGCCGGTGCGCTCCATCGCGCGCATGGTCGGCGTGCCGACCAACATGGAAAGCTTCTTCCATGACTTTGCCGTCAATGTGGTCAAGTCCACCCGCATCAACCTGCCGCTCAAGGAGCGCGAGAAGGCGATGCAGGACACCCTGCCGGGCTTCCAGTACTTCCTGGACCTGATCAAGGAACGCCGCGCGCTGCCGCACCCGGGCGAGGATTTCGTCGGCCAGCTGGTGGCGGCCTCCGACAACGGCGATTCGCTCAACGACTACCAGATCGTCTCGGTGATCCAGGCCGTGATCGTGGCCGGCTCCGACACCGCCACCGACCTGCACACCTATGCCATCCAGGGCCTGCTGTCGAATCCCGACCAGTACCAGCTGCTGCGGCAGAAGCCGGAGCTGATGGAGAACGCCATCATCGAGTTGCTGCGCTACGGCGCCTTCGGCAAGACCCCGCAGTTCCGCTTCGTCTCCGAAGACCTGGAGTGGCGCGGCCAGCAGTTCAAGAAGGGCCAGTCGGTGCTGATCAACCTCACGGCCGCCTGGATGGACGATTCCAAGTGGGAGAACCCGCGCAAGCTCGACATCCAGCGCCGCCTCGACGGCAATCTGGTGTTCGGTGCCGGCGCCCACTTCTGCATCGGCACCTACCTGGTGCGAGTGCAGGGCGGCCTGATGATCCAGGAGCTGATGAAGCGCTTCCCCAACGCCGAACTGGTCAACGGCAACGGCGACGTGGAGTACGACTACAACCACCACAACGCGCGGCGCATCAACCGCCTGCTGGTGAAGACCAACGTCGAAGCGGCACGCAAGGCGGCCTGATCCCGCACGGAAAAGTGGGTGAGGCCTCGCAGGCGATGACTAAATGTCATCGCCTGCGGGGCCGAATGCCAGGCCCTGGATGGCCGGGCAGGGGCTTATTCAGATGGCCACGGTCGCGCCTTGGACGGCGTCACCATTTTTTGAAGGCATCGCATGGAAAAGTGGATCTGCGTGATTTGCGGCTACATCTATGACCCGGCGGTCGGCATGCCCGATGCCGGCATCGCGGCAGGTACCCGCTTCGAGGATCTGCCGGAGGACTGGATGTGTCCGGAGTGCGGTTCGCCGAAGTCGGCGTTCGAGGTGTATGTCGGCTGATAACAGCCGCCAACAATAGTCAGCCCTTGGGGACGGTGCCTGCGGGTCGCCGTCCCTTCTTTTTGCCCGAAGGAAACGAAAGCAGCCCATGCGGGAGCGGGCTCCCGCGATCTTCGGCTTGCAGCGGCAAAGGATTGCGAGACCGCTCCCGCGGGCAATGCGCTAGCCGTCTTTCTTCTGCAGGACTTCGCGGACCGCCTGGAACAGCTCGCGGTAGTACGGGCCCTTGCTGCCGCCGCGGCCATGCTCCTCGTCGTCCGCCAGTTCATGGCGCGCGCGTTCGACCAGCTTGCGGAAGGCCGGCGTGTCGCTGGCAGGGTAGGCTTCCAGCCAGGCCGCCAGGCCCTTGTCGTCGGCCAGCAGGCGCTGGCGCCAGCGCTCCAGTTCCTGCAGGGTCTGCACCGCACGCGTCTGGCCCTGCTTGTAGTCGGCCAGCGCACGCTGGAAGGGCTCGGGATCCTCGTCGCGCAGCAGCTTGCCGATGAACTGCATGTGGCGCCGGCGCGCCTCGCCGTTCTTCAGGCGCTTGAGTTCGACGAAGGCCTCGCGCAGGCGCTCGTCCATCTCCAGCGCGTCGAGTCGCTCCTGCGGCAACTCGCCCAGCGCGGTGCCCATCTCCTGCAGGCCCAGCATGTCGCGCTTCACCTGCGACTTGCTGGGGCCGGCGTAGAACTCGTCGGGATTGAAATCGGGGTCTTTGCGGCGGCGCATGATCGGACGGAAGGAAAGCAATGGGTCATTTTAGCCGGGTGCGGCCGGCTCCCGCTTGTGGGAGGCTTTGCGCCCCATGAGGAGAGAGCGGACATGAAGCGGATCGCGGCACTGCTGCTGGCCCTGTGGCTGGCCGCCTGCGGCGGCGGCAGCCAGGCCCCCGGCGGGGCCGGGGTGCTGCCCAAGGCCTGGCCGGCCTCCGGCCCCGGCGAGGATCCGCCGCCGGCGCCGCCCGTGGTCGAGGCCCTGATGGGCCGCCTGGACCTGCTGCCGGCCCTGCTGCCGCCGGCCGTGGCCACCACGCTGTTCGATCCGCTGATCACCGGCGTCACGGTGCGCGACCTGACCGACCCGGCCCTGGTCGCCTTCACCGTGCGGGCCACCCTGGCCCAGCTGCTGGGCCCCAAGCCGGCCGAGATCTTCCACTGGTACGGCCACCCGGACTACAACCACGCCGTGGCCCAGGTCCCCGTGCATTTCCAGAACCGCCACGGCACGAGCCTGTACGGCGAGATCGTGCTGCCGCGGCGGGGCCAGGTTCCCCCCTCCGACGGTCCGTTCCCGGCGATCCTGGTGCTGGAAGGGCAGAACACCAACCTGGCGATGTACCGCTGGTGGCACCAGCTCTATGCCGATGCCGGCTATCTCGTGTTCGCCTTCGACTTCAGCGGGCAGGGGCACTCGGAGGACGAGGCCGAGGGCGACCCCGGCGACAACGTGCACGACGCCCAGGATGCGCTGGACTACCTGCTGGAGCGCTCTCCGGTGGCCGGCGCGGTGGACCGCCGCCGCATCGGCGTGGTCGGTCACAGCATGGGCGCCATCGCCAGCCTCGGCCTGCAGGCGGTGGAGCCGCGCATCCACGCCGCGGTGGCGGCGGCACCGATCAGCGAATCCTCGGCCCCCTTCGACGCCAACCCGGTGCCGGTGATGATCCAGACCGGCGACCACGACGGGCCGGTGGCGCCGATCCCGGTGGTCAACCCGGCGGTGGTGAGGCCGGTCTACGACAAGCTGCAGGGCGACCGCGCCTTCATCGTCGCCGATGCCTCCACCCATGCCCAGCACACCAACTACGCCCTGCTGCCGACCGCGAGCTGGGGGCTGGAACTGGCCGGGCGCTATTCCCTGGCCTGGATGGACTGGCATCTGCGGCGTGACCCGGCGGCCCTGGAAATCCTGCGCAGCCCGCATCCGCACCTCTCCTGGCTGTGGGACAGCGAGGTCCGGATTGGACCTGATTCAGTCGTCATGCGCGGTGCCGGGCCATTGCCCTAGCCACGGCTCCCCCCGGGCGCGGAATTACTACCGTGCGATTCGCGCAAACCCTTGAGAGGCCGTTGATATTCCTCCTCGCGCTGTACTACTCTTCCGGCAGTATTCCAGCGCCGTTTCTGCGTCCGTCTCCATGAGCGGCGCCGCTTCCGGCGACCGGGATGATCAAGTGCGGACCCTGGCGGGTCCGTCATATCAACGGGGTGAGGTGGTGGGCCAGCGGGACAGACCCGCGGTACCGCAAACCGGCGGCCATGCCGCGCAACAGGATTCGGGGAGTCATCTGATGGACAAGCGTGCCGCGACCGGTTTCGGCCTTCGGGCTCTCATCATCAGCATGCTGCTGGCGCTGGTCACGGCCTGCGGCGGCGGTGGCGGCGGCTCCGCGGCGGTGGTGCGCCTCCAGCTCGGCCCGGCTTCGCCGACGGTCGCCAAGGGCCTGACCGTGGACCTCACGGCGACGGCCATTCGCGACAACAGCCGCACCGACGATGTCACCGCTGAAGCGACCTGGACCTCGCTGACGCCGGGCGTGGCCAGCGTCTTCAAGGGCAAGGTGACCGGCCTGGCGGTCGGCACCGCCGAAATCCGCGCCAGCTTCGACGGTGTGCAGCAGTCCATCCAGGTTTCGGTGACGGCTGCCCGCATCGTCAGCCTGGCGGTGACGCCGAGCAACGCCAAGGTCGGCCTGGGCGCGACGCAGAAGTTCACCGCGACAGCCACGATGACCGACGGCAGCACTCCGGACGTCAGCGGCCTGGCCACCTGGAGCGTGCTCAATGAAGCAGGCACCGCGGCCAGCGACGTCGTGACCATCACCGGCAACGGCCAGGGCACGACCAACCGCATCGGCAAGGCCAAGATCCAAGCAGTCGTCGCCGCCGCCACCGCTCCGCTGGTGGACTTCGAGGTCATCTCGGCCCAGTTCAAGGAAATCCAGGTGGAGCCGGCCGCGCCGTCGATCCCCAAGGGCCTCACGCAGCAGCTGTCGGCCACCGAACTGCTGACCAACGGTACCCCGACGGTCGTCACCAACACCGCCACCTGGACCACGTCCAACGCGGCGATCGCCACGGTGGACAGCGAGGGCGCCGAGCGCGGCCTGGTGACGGGTCTGGAGCCGGGCACGGCCACCATCACCGCCACCACCGCCAAGGGCAGCCGCTCCGTGGTCGTGACCGTGGTCGATGCCACCCTGCAGTCGATCCAGGTGGAAACGGTGCCTGCCGGAAGCGGCCAGTTGCCCAAGGGCGGCTTCGAGCGCAAGTTCATCGCCACCGGCATCTTCAGCGACACCACCACCCGCGACCTGACCAGCCAGGCGCTGTGGACCTCGTCCGACGAAAGCATCGCCACCATCAGCAACGCCGACGCCACCAAGGGCATTGCCACCAGCACGGCGAATGCGGGCGACACCAACATCACCGCCAAGGTGGGCACGGTGACCAGCGCGGACTTCGCCCTGGAAGTCACCGACGACACCCTGGAGAGCATCGAGGTGACGCCGGCCAGCGCCGAGGTGGGCCTGGGCCAGACCCAGCAGTTCACCGCCACCGGCATCTTCGGCGGCGGGCTGCCCTCGCAGGATCTCACCAAGAAGGTGACCTGGAGCTCCGACGCCGAGGCCATCGCCACCATCAGCAACGCTGCCGACAGCAAGGGCCTGGCGATGACGCAGAGCATCAGCGACACGCCGGCCACCATCACCGCGAAGTTCGGCGACGTGGAGGGCAGCACCGACCTCACCGTCACCGATGCGGCGCTGCTGTCCATCGTGATCAGCCCGGATGACTCGGTCCTGCCCAAGACCTTTACGCGTGCCCTGAAGGCCACCGGCAGCTACAGCGACGGCAGCGTCAAGGACGTCACCGGCGAGGTGACCTGGAGCTCCTCCAGCTCCAGCATCGCCACCATCAGCAATGTCACGACCACCAAGGGCGTGGTCCGCGGCGGCTCGGCCGGCCAGGCCACCATCACGGCCACCAAGCGCCTGCCCAACGACGTGGTGGTCAGCGACACGACGCGTGTCATCGTGACCGATGCCGTGCTCGAGTCCATCTCGGTGACGCCGGCGACGCTGACCCTGCCGCTGGGCCTGGGCCAGGCCTTCGTGGCCACCGGCAGCTTCAGCGACGACTCGACCATGGACATCACGGAGCAGGTCACCTGGACCTCCGCCGATACCAACGTGCTGAGCATCAGCAACGCGGGCGGCACCAAGGGCCAGGCCGTGGCCAAGGCGCTCAGCACCTCCGTGGTGGTGACCGCGCAGAAGGACAGCCTGTCCGACACCGCGACGGTCCAGGTGACCAACCCGGCGGTCGAGACCCTGATCGTCAGGCCCGATACCCAGAGCTGCGCGTCGCCGGCCCCGGGCGAGGACGATTCGATCGACCTGCCGCTGCCGTTCAGCACCGGCCTGATCGCCTGCGCGAGCTACTCCGACGGCGTGGTGCGCAACGTGACCACGGAGGTCACCTGGAGCTCCACCGACAGCTCGGTGGTCACCGTCAGCAATGACTCGCCCACCAAGGGCGTCATCACCGCGGCGCGAGACACCATTGCCGCGGTGGCGGCGTCCCTGGGCGGCAAGACCGACTCCATCCAGGTCAAGGTGGTCGCTGCGACGCTCACGGCGATCACGGTGACGCCGGCGGACGTGGTGATCGTCAATGCCAGCGCGCCGGTCCAGTTCGTGGCCACCGGCAGCTTCACGGGCGACATCACGCTGAACATCACCCGCAACGTGACCTGGACGGTCTCGAGCAACACGGTGACGGTCAGCAATGAAGCCGGCAAGAACGGCCAGGTCAGCCCGGCCCGTTCGCCGACCTTCGCCCAGGATGTCACGGTCACCGCCACGCGCGGCACGATCAAGGGCGAGCAGACCTTCGAGCGTCGCGCCAATCCCGCGGCGGAATAAGCCACAGGCAGGAACAAAAGGCGGCCGCGTCAGCGGCCGCCTTTTTTCGTGGCCCCGGCCGTCTGGCGGCGGCTTTCGGGCAACGGCGGGGTCACGGCGGGTCTTCAGTCCCTCTCGAGCTTCTTCTTCAGCTGCCGGTCCATCTGACGGAACAGCGGCTGGCTCAGGCGCGTGACCACGCCCGGCAGCGCTGCCATCGCCAGTCCGCCGAGCGTGCCCAACGGGCTGCTGACGCGGGCCGGGCGCTTCGCCGCGGCTTCCACGATCCAGCCGGCCGCCTTCGCGCTGTCCATCATCGGCATGTGCTTGTAGATCGCCGTCTTCGAGGACATGGGCGTGCGCACCATCGGGAAATACACCACCGTGCAGCTCACGCCCTTGTGCGCCAGCTCGGCATTGAGCGAGCGAGAGAAGGACTCCAGCGCGCTCTTGCTGGCGAGGTAGGCGGAAAACAGCGGGATCGGCACCTGCGAGGACATCGTGGAGATGTTCACCACATGCCCGGCGCCCTGCTCCAGGAAGCGCGGCAGCAGCCGCAGCGTCAGGCGCAGGGCGCCGAAGTAGTTGAGCTGCATGGTGCGCTCGTAGTCGTGCACACGGTCCAGCGCCTCGCGGATCGGCCGTCGGATCGAGCGCGCCGCGTTGTTCACCAGCACGTCGATGCGCGGGTTCTCCGCCAGCAGGCGGTCGGCGCAGCGGTCCAGGTCCGCCGGGTCCGAGAGGTCGCAGGCGTAGCTTCGCGCCCAGCCGCCTCCGGCTTCGATGGCCTGCTGCACGCGCTGCAGTTCCTCCTCGCGCCGCGCCACCAGGCAGAGCCGGGCACCGGCCTGCGCCAGCTGTCGGGCGGCTTCCTCGCCGATGCCGCCGGACGCGCCGGTCAGCACGATGGTCTTGCCCCGAAGGTCCATGGTCTCCTCCATGAGTGTTTTCCCCGAGTATCGGCCAAGGCGTCCGGGGCGGCATTGACCGCAGAAACAAGCCCGCCCACGCGCGCGGCAGAACCCGGCTGCCTGACCGCGGTCTACCGGGTATGAACGTGACGAGGATCTTCCTGCTGGTGGCCGGCCTCTTGGCGGCCGGCCTGAGGCCGTCTGCGGTACCGGCGGCGGACTGGGGCTTCGAGCTCGATCCGGAGGCGCTGGGGCGGTTCCGCCAGCAGGCGGAGGCCTATGCCGCGCCCCTGCTGCGCGACGCCATCCTGCGCTCGCGCCAGGAGGCCCTGTCGGCGGGGACGCAGCCGATTCCTCCGGCCATGCGCGAGCGGCTGCGCGGCTACTACCGCGACGATCTGCTGGACCGCGTGCGCTGGCGCAGCGGCGGCGGCAGCGAGATTTCCCTGCAGCTCCATGCGATCCAGTACGGCGACCGTGCCGCGATCACGCTGAACGAGGTGGTGGTGTTCGCGCGCGAGCCGGATGCCCTCGGCGATGCCGCCCTGTGGGCGCACGAGCTCTGGCATGTGGAGCAGTTCGGGCGCTGGGGCGTCGGCGGCTTCGCCGAGCGCTATGTCCGCGACTACCGCGCCGTGGAAGCCGAGGCCGAGCAGGCCGCCGCAGGCTACCTGAGCTGGCTGACCCGCCGACCGGTTCACAGCCGCGCCGCCGCAGCTTCGGGCAAGATCGCCGCGTCGATCCCGCCTCCGGAGCCGCCATGATCCCGCGTGTCCTGCTGTTGCTGTCCGCCCTGCTGCCGGCTGCCGCGCTGGCCCAGGTGGCCACCGAAGTGATCGAGCCGCGCCACCGGGCCGCGCTGGAACTGGTGCCACTGCTCGAGTCCGTCGGAGGACCTGGCAGCGTGAATGTCTACGACAACAAGCTGATCGTGCGCGCCACGCCTTCGCAGCTGGCCGAGATGCGCCAGCTGCTGGACCAGCTCGACCGTGCGGCGCGGCAGCTGATGATCTCGGTACGCCAGGGCGGCGTCGCGGAGCGTCGCGACCAGGGCGTGGGCTTCGCGGGCGTCTATCGTCGCGGCGACGGCAGCATCGTCGTGCCGGGCCCGGACGGGCGCGTACCGCGCGACGTCGAGCTGCAGGCCGGCGAGCGCCAGCGGCGCGACGACAGCGGCATCCGCCAGCAGGTTCGCGTGGAGGAGGGGCGCGAGGCGCGCATCTTCCTGGGCAGTTCCACGCCCCACGTGGTGCGCGAGCGTCTGCCCCACGGTGCGGTCGTGCAGCGCAGCGAGTACGTCGACAGCGGTTCCGGCTTCACCGTGCTGCCGCGCGTGCAGGGCGATCGCGTGCAGCTGGAAATCCAGGCGCAGCAGCAAATGCCGGGGCGCGGCGGGACCGTCGACTCGCGCAGCGCCGGCAGTGTCGTCAGCGGCCCGCTGGGCGAGTGGTTCGAGATCGGTGGCGCGGTCCAGCAATCCTCGTATGCCGGCAGCAGCCTGCTGGGGCGGGGCGAGGGCAGCCGCAGCAGCCAGAACAGCATCCAGGTCCGCGTCGACCTGCTGGACTGAGGCGGGACATCGCCGGTCGCGCTGCCGGAGCCCTGGCCCCGCTTTCCGTTGACGAGAACGATTCGCATCCCGCAAACTCTCATTTGAGAATGCTTCGCATTTTCAATCTTTGGGCGAGATCGGGCCTTTCCGGCCACGCCGCGGGAGTTTCGGGTGACCAGCAACGACAAGTACGCGCGCCGCCTCCGGCCGGCCGCGATGGGGATGTTCCTGGCCTTCGGGCCTTGGATGGCATCGGCGCAGGAGCCGGCGGCCCCGGCTCCGGATACCCCGACCATTGCCTTGCCGGACGCGCCGGCGCCGGTGCCCGTGCTGGCTCCCGCCACGCCCAGGGCCGTGAGGCTGCAGCCGGTGGTCGTCACCGGCACCCGCACGGCCCACAGCCTCGACGAAAGCCCGGTGGAAGTGCAGCTGATCGATGCCGAGGACATCCGCCGCAGCGGCGCCCGCGATGTCGCCGAGCTGCTGGAGCGCGAGGGCGGCGTCTATGCCAGCCGCTCCGCCGGCCGCGGCAGCCGCATCGAGCTGCAGGGCCTGTCGTCCGAGCACGTGCTGGTGCTGGTGGACGGCCGCCGCCTGATCGGCCGCATCAACGGCGCCATCGACCTGTCGCGCCTGCCGACCGGCGACGTCGAGCGCATCGAGATCGTCAAGGGACCCAGTTCGGCGCTCTACGGTGCCGACGCGCTCGGCGGCGTGATCAACATCATCACCCGCCGCGGCGGCCGCGACAGCGGCGGCGCCGTCACCGCGCGCATCGACGAGGACCGGAACCTCGACCTGCACGGCCATGCCGGCTGGGCGCTGGGGCCGGTACAGGGCAGCAGCGCCTCCGGCCTCTCGCGGCTGGAGTCCTATGACCTGGATGCCGGCACGCCGTCCAACGATGGCGGCGACGGCGACAGCCGGTTCCTCTCCACCAACGCCGACTGGCAGATCGACGAGCACGCCAGCCTCGGCCTGTCCGGCTCCTACACGCTGGACGACGGCAAACGCATCGACGGCGGCAGCGCCAACCGCTACTTCGACACCCACAAGCGCGTCGAGGAAGTGCGCGTCGGCGCGGCGCCGCGCTACGCGCTGGATGCCAGCACCGGCATCAGCGGCGACCTCTACTACAACCGCTACTTCGACCAGTTCCTGCAGACCAGCCGCGCCGACGGCAGCGTCTCGCTGGACGAGGAGACCGTGGACGAGATCGCCGTGGGCACCGTGCAACTGGAGCACCGCCGCGGTGAGCACCGCCTGATCGGTGGCCTGGAGGCGCAGTTCGAGCGCCTGGAAGCGGACCGCCTCGACCATACCGGCGAGCGTGACCGCCAGGCGGTCTACGCCCAGGACGAGTGGGTGCCGGAATGGCGCGAGGGCCGGCTCACCGTCGTGCCGGGCCTGCGCTATGACCGCGACTCGCAGTTCGGCGACCAGTTCTCGCCCAAGCTGGCGCTGCGCTACGCGCTGTCGGACGCCTGGGTGCTGCGCGCCGGCTATGGCCGCGGCTACCGCGCGCCGGACTTCAAGCAGTTGCTGCTGCTGTTCGAGAACCCGGGCGTCGGCTACCGCGTGGAAGGCAACCCGGATCTCAAGCCCGAGCGCAGCACCGGCGTCAACCTCGGCGCCACCTGGCTGGCCGGCGACCGTGCCAGCCTGTCCTTCGGCGCCTACCACAACCGCGTCCGCGACCTGATCGACGTGATCCAGACCGAGGCCGGTCCGCCGATCGTCTTCTCCTACCGCAACGTGGCCTCGGCCACGCTCACCGGCCTGGACGCACAGGCGCGCCTGCGGCCCTGGCAGCCGCTGGAGCTGCAACTCGGCTATGGCTGGCTGCGCAGCCGCGACGACGATACCGGCGATCAGCTCAGCGGCCGTCCGGAGCACCGCGCCAATGCCGCGCTGCGCTACGAGCAGAACGACTGCGCACTGCAGCTGCGCGGCGTCTGGATCGGCTCGCGCCGCTTCGCGGTGGACCTGGACACCGGCGGCACGCCGACGCCGGCCGGAAAGGCCGGGTCCTATGCCCTGTTCGACCTGCGTGCCGAATGGCTGCGCTGGGAGCAGCTGGATCTGGCCATCGGCATGGACAACCTGCTCGACGAGGGCGATCCGCAGTACCTGCCGATCGCGCCTCGCGCCGCTTACCTGGAGCTGACATGGAACTTCCGCTGATGCGCGCCGCGCTGGCGGCCGTCGTATTGCTGCTCGCCGGCTGCACCGGCGACATCTCGCCCTCCAACCCCGACGGCGACGCTGAACTGCCGGGGCCGGGCGGAGCGCAGGCCTCCTTCAGCCGGCACTCCGCCGGCTACTACCAGGCCAGCATCGACGCCAGCGGCGACGACTGGGTCTACATCGACCTCGAGACGCAGGCGCAGGTGACGCCCGCCGATCCCTCCGCCAGCGATGCCTGGGACATCGCCTTCAAGGCCCAGGACATCAAGCTCAACGGCGGCGTCTCCGGCACGCCGCCGGGCGGCGATCCGGTGAGCGCCTACGGCGAGAAGGTGGAGGAGGGCACGACCTGGCCCTTCGAGCCCGTCACCAGCGCACCGCCGCGCAATGCCGTGGCCTACGTCAGCGACGAGTCCGGCTTCCTGGGCGGCCCGAAGCTGGCCATGACCAGCACGCCGGCCGCCGACCGGGCCCTGCTCGACCATGGCTGGTACCGCCGCTCCGCCGGCGTGACCACCGCCCGGTCCAATGTCGGCTATGTCATCAGCACGGTGGAGTGCCGCTACTACAAGCTGCGCATGACCGGCTATGGCGATCGCCGTCCCAGCTTCGACGTCCAGCGCATCACTGCCGCGGGCAACTGCTCCGGCGGCGGGTCGGCGCCGGTGGCGCCGCTGGGCCGCGCCACGTTCACCGCCGGCAGCGGCGGCAGCAGCATCGCCAGGGTCGATGCCAGCGACGAGGAAGCCTGGGTGCATATCCAGTTCTCCGGCAGGCAGCAGGTGGTCCCGGTGGACCCGTCCAACGACGCCGGGGGCTGGGACATCGCCCTGCGCCGTTCCGACATCAAGGTGAATGGCGGCAGCTCCGGGGCCGGCATCGTCGAGATCCACGGCATCCTGCGCGACGACTGGGATTCCCGCACCAGCGTGCCCCTGGCGGCGGACTTCCACACCGACACCGCCAGCGCGCTGGCCTTCACCACCTACCCGCTGTCGGAAACGCCGTCGCGGCCGGCCTGCGGCGGCATCAACGGCGACCATGGCTGGTACTACTATTCCGGCTTCTGCGACGACGGCGAAGGCATCCACCACATCTCGCCGCGCGACGTGGTCTACATCGTCGTGGCTGCCAACGGCGCGCGCTGGAAGCTGCGCATGCTGGGCTACTACAGCGAGTCCGGCGCCACCGCCAACCCATCCTTCGAGTTCGCGCCGCTGTCGGGTCTCTAGAGCCTTCTCGAGACCAGCGGAAACACGAACCCGTCATGCCGGCGAAAGCCGGCATGACGGGGATTCGATTCCGTGTTCCCCTGTCCTCCCGGGGGAGCTAGAAGCGCGGCAGCACCGGGTTGCGCCGCGCCAGCACGTCCGCGGCCTTCTGGCGGAACAGTTCGTCGAAGGCCTCGGGCTGCGGGATCAGCCAGAACTGGCGCTGGCGCAGGCCGTCGAACACGCGCCGGGCGAAGGCCTCCGGCGTCAGGCCGTTCTGCTGCAGCATGCTGCGCATCAGCTCCACGAACTGCTGCACCGCCGGCTCCTGCTGCGCCTGCGGACCGAAGGGATCGTCGAAGATGCCGCTGATCACCGGCCCTGGCGCCAGCAGCGAAACGCCCACCGGGCTGCCCAGCATCTCCAGTTCGCCGCGCAGCGCCTCGGTCAGCGCCACCACCGCGAACTTGGTGGCGGAGTAGGGTGACATCAGCGGGCTGGCCAGGAAGCCGCCGACCGAGGCGGTGTTGACGATCTGCGCCGGGCGTCCCTGCTCCAGCAGGCGCGGCACGAAGGCGCGCAGAGCGTGGTGGATGCCATGCACGTTGACCTCGAAGCTGCGGCGCCAGCGTGCCGGCTCCACCTGCCAGGAGAAGCCGGTGGCCATGATGCCGGCATTGTTGAACAGCAGGTCCACGCCGCCGTAGGCCTGCCAGGCGCGCCGCGCCAGCGCTTCCACCGACTCCGGGTCGCTGACGTCGGTCGGCACCGCCAGCACCTCGCCGGACAGTGTCGCCGTGAACTCCCGCAGGCGCTCGGCCTGCACGTCGGCCGCCACCACGCGCATGCCCTCCGCGAGGGCCTGGCGCACCAGCCCGCTGCCGATGCCGCTGGCCGCACCCGTGATCACGGCCACGCCGCCCTGGAATTTCAGCATTTCGTTCATCGTTCAGGCTCCGGCAGTCGCGGATCGGGGAGAGGACGGATTCCACAGGTCAGGCAGCCCGGGGTCGGTGCTCAGCACCAGTTGCTTCAGCAGGTTCTTCAGCGCCACGGCATCCCACTCGCCCAGGACGTCCAGCACCGAGGATTCGATATCCTTGGCGGCGGCGATCAGGTGCAGCGTGCGGCGGCGTCCCTCGTCGCTGAGGAACCAGCGCAGGTCGCCCGGGCCATCCTCGCCTCGCAGCAGGCCGCGCTGGCGCAGGCCGGCCAGCACCGGGAAGCCGCAGTTGCAGCCGGCATGCGACAGGCCAGCCTCGATCTCGCCCTGGGTCAGGCCGTCACGCACCGCCAGCGTGCTGAGGATGAAGTACTCGTCGTCGTTGAGGCCGTCGGCCCGCACCTGCTCGCGGATGCGGAAGTACACCTGGAAGTAGGCCCGTCCCAGCAGGTAGGGCAGGTGATCCTCGCTCCAGTTCGCGTCGAGCCCGCCGGCCGGTGCCAGCGCCGTGACCTTGCGCGTGGCCACGGCGTACTTGCCGGCCTGGAACACCAGCGGCGGCAGGCCGCTGCGGTCGAAGGCCACCACCTCGCCGACGAAGATCAGGTGATCGCCGCCCTCGTAGACGAAGGACGTGCGGCATTGCAGGCGCGCGCTGCAGTGCGGCAGCAGCGGCGCGCCGCCGGCGGCCTCGCCGACATCGACACCGCTGAACTTGTCCGCGCCGCTCCTGGCGAAGCGGTTCGAGAGTTCCTCCTGGCCGGCGGCCAGGATATGCACGGCGAAGTGGCCGGACTGCTGGAAGGCCTCCAGGCTGCGCGAGCTCTTCGCCAGGCTCCACAGCACCATCGGCGGATCCAGCGAAACCGAATTGAAGCTGTTGGCGGTGACACCCACGGGCTGCCTGTCGGCACCGCGCGCGGTGATGATGGTGACGCCGGTGGTGAAGGTGCCCAGCGTGGCGCGGAATTCGCGTGGGTCGAAGGCGGTGGTCTGGTTCATGCCGGTCTCCTCAACGCTTTGCGCTCAGCACCAGCGGCTGCCCGCCGGGTGCCTGCAGCACGGCGCGGGTTTCGTGCGGGCCTTCCTCGGCGGGCCGGAGCAGGCTGGCGCCGGCCGCGAGCAGGCCTTCCAGGGCGCCCTCGAGATCGTCCACGCGCAGGGCCAGCGCCGGTCGGTCGACGATGCGCTCCTCGCCGGCCGCCAGGCCCAGCGTCAGGCTGCCGGCATCCAGCGCGGCATAGCGCTCGCCGTCGCGGAACTTCAGCGGCAGGCCCAGCGTATCCCGGAAGAAGGCGATCGCCGGCTCGAGCCGGTCGACCGGGTACAGCAGCGTGTGAATCTTCATCTCGCACCTCGCAGTGATCCTGTCATGCGATCCAGCCTAGGACGGCCCCGGGCGGCCTTCTTCGTCCGGGTTGATGTAGTGGCGGGGACTAGCCCGGGTCACGCTGCCTGTACGAGACTGGCTCGTGAAGACACCCTGAGGAGAGCGCGACAGATGCAGACCAAACAGGCACAGCCGGGCAGTTTCGGCCCGGTGCGGCAGCTGGGCTACGTGGTGGAAGACCTCGACGCGGCGGTCGACGCCTGGACCCGCCAGCTGGGCGTCGGTCCCTGGCTGCTGATCCGCAACATTCCCCTGCACAGCGTCTACCTCGGCCAGCCCAGCACGCCGCTGATCGACATCGCGCTGTCCTATCGCGGCGACCTGCAGATCGAGCTGATCCAGCAGCGCAACGACGCGGCCTCGCCCTACCGCGATGCCGCGCACCCCGGCCTGCACCACATGGCCTTCGTCTGCGACGACATCGAGGCCGACCTGCGCAAGGCGCAAGCGCAGGGGCTGCGGGTGGTCTGCGACATCCGCATGCCGGCCGGCGGCCGCTACGTCTACCTGCAGTCGCCGGAACTGGGCCCGCAGGTCTACGTCGAATTCCTCGAGAACACGGCCCAGATGCGGGACATGATCGCGCAGGGGGTCGCCGCGTCGGCCGCCTGGGACGGCGGCGGCGAGCCCGCGGTGATCGACTTCGCCGCCATGGCCGGAGGCTGAGGAGCCCGGCGTTTCTCCTGCGAGACAGCGCCTTCCCGCCGGACCTAGTCCGTTTTGATGTAACCAAAGCGTGGAAGGCGGAGCCTCCTGACGGGGGTAGGGTGCGTCATCCGTCAAGGAGGAGAAAACATGAGAAGCAAAGGTAAGGTCCGCCGGCTCGCCGTACGCCGCGGTGTTCTGGGTGCCGCGCTGATCGGCGCGGCGGGAGCGCAGGGAACGGCCGTCGCCGGCTCGCTGGATGTCGGCGGCGGTTTCGATGCGAAGTACAACCTGACGCTGGGCTATGCCGCCGCCATGCGTACGGAAAGTCCCGACAGCGCGCTGACCGGCCCGGCGGCGGTCAACGCCGACGACGGCGACCGGAACTTCGATTCCGGCAGCCTGATCAACAACCGCGCCAGCCTGCTCGCGGAATTCTATCTCTCGCGCGGCGGCTACGGCGCGGTGCTGCGCGGCGACGCCTTCTACGACGACGTCTACCACCGCCGCAACGACAACGACTCGCCCGGCACGGTCAACAAGGCCGGCGACAACGATGAGTTCACCGACGACGCCCGCAAGTACAGCGGCGGCCGCGCCCGCGTGCTCGACGCCTATGTCTATGGCGACTGGTCGCTGTCGGACAGCGTGCAGCTGAACCTGCGCGGTGGCCGACAGGTGGTGGCCTGGGGCGAAAGCCTGTTCTTCTCCGGCATCGCCGGCGCCCAGGGCCCCGCCGACGCCACCAAGGCCAACGTGCCGGGCGCCGAGATCAAGAACATCCTGCTGCCGGTGGCGCAGGTCTCCGGCCAGCTCGACATCGGCTCGCGCACCAGCCTGATGGCCTACTATCACCTGGAGTACAAGCCCACCGAGCTGGACCCGGTCGGTAGCTACTTCTCGATCTCCGACGTGACCGGCCCGGGCCGCGAGTTCCTGACGCTGGGCCCTGGCTTCGCCGCGCCCTACGCCGGAGACATCGAGCCCAGCGACAACGGCCAGTACGGCGTCGGCGTCAAGGTGCAGGTCAGCGGCTCGACCAATGTCGGCCTCTACCGCCTGCGCTACCACGACACCAATCCGGCCTTGTCGCTGAACATCGCCGAGGTCGCGCCCGGCGTCTTCGCCCCGGTGTCCTACAACATCGGCTACTTCGATGGCATCGACATGACGGCGCTGAGCTTCTCCACGCGCCTGGGTCCGGCCAACGTCGCGGGCGAGGTGAGCTACCGCGAGGGCATCAACGTGCTGGTCGACGGCCCGCTGGGCCCCACGTCCAGCCGCGGCGACCTGGCGCAGGTCCTGCTGTCCTCGCTGTACACCGTGCCGCCCAACTTCCTGTCGCAGGAGATCGGCCTGGTGGGCGAGGCCGGCTACATCCATGTCGAGGACTTCGACAAGGTCGCCGGCGGGCCGGGCACGCTGACCAACGACAAGATGGCCTGGGGCTACTCGCTGATCGCCACCCTGAACTACCGCAACGTGTTCCAGGGCTGGGACCTGGCGGTGCCGATCACCTGGGCGCACCTGCCCGAGGGCAACCCGGCCATGGCCGGCTCCTTCGGCAGCCTCTACGGCCAGGGCGACCGCCGCCTCAGCGTCGCCGGCAACTTCACCTACCTGCAGAACCTGCAGGTGGGCGTCAGCTACAACGCCTACCTGGGCTCGGCCACGCTGGCCGAACGCCCCTACGCGGACCGCGACTACGTCGCGTTCAACGTCAAGTACGCCTATTGATTGCGAGGAGATTCCAGATGGATCACATCAAGATGAATCGGACCCTGTCCCGATTCCTGGCGGCCGGCCTGATCGCCACCGCCCTTCCCATGGCCCATGCCAAGGGCACCCCCGAGGAGATCGCCGCCCTCGGCGGCAAGCTCACCTGCGTCGGCGCCGAGCGCGCCGGCAATGCCGACGGCTCCGTCGCCGCCTGGACCGGCAAGTGGAGCGACAGCTATCCCGGCTACAACGGCCCCGGCAAGTACAGCCCCGGCCCCTACGCCGACGAGAAGCCGCTGTTCACCATCACCGCGCAGAACGCCGCGCAGTACGAGGCGAAGCTGACGGCGGGGCAGAAGGAACTGCTCAAGCGCTACCCGCAGTCCTTCCGCATGCCGGTGTATCCGAGCCACCGCGACTTCGCCTACTCGGCCAAGGTCTGCGAGGCGCTCAGGAAGAACGCCGCCAGCGGCGAAGTGGTGAACGACGGCATGGGCGTGCAGGCGGTCAGCGGCGCGCCGGCCATCCCGTTCCCCAAGAGCGGCATCGAGGCGCACTGGAGCATGGTGACGCCGCACCGCGCCTGGACCGAGCTGGTGGTGTCGGACTCCGCCGTGGTCTACCCCAACGGCAACAAGTCCTGGGGCCGGGTCGACTACAAGATCCTGTCGCTGAGCAACGACCCCAAGCAGACGCGCAGCTCGCAGGACCAGATCGACTCCTACTTCAAGGTGCGCACCCTGTTGCCGGAACGCCAGAACGGCGAACTGTTCATCGGCTGGAACCCGAACGACTACCACAACGACGATCGCCAGACCTACTTCTACAGCCCGGGCACCCGCCGCGTGCGCCAGGCGCCGGAGTTCGGCTTCGACACGCCGCAGGGCGCGGGCGGCTTCCGCACCGTGGATGACGACCGCCTGTTCAACGGCTCGCCGGAGCGCTACGACTGGAAGCTGGTCGGCAAGAAGGAGATCTACGTTCCGTACAACGCCTTCCGCCAGAACGACACCTCCGTCAGCTACGACACGCTGCTGACCCCCAACACGCTGAACCCCGACTACCAGCGCTACGAGCTGCACCGCGTCTGGGTGCTGGAGGCCACGGTGAAGTCCGGCTACCGCCACGCCTATGCCCGCCGCACGTTCTACATCGACGAGGACAGCTGGCATGCCCTCTGGGTGGACAACTATGACGGCCGCGGCAACCTCTGGCGTGCCAGCATGGTGAACTACTTCTGGGCGCCGGAGATCGGCGGCTTCCAGGCCGGCGTCGCGGTCTACCACGACCTCACCGCGGGAGCCTATTTCGCGGATCGCCTGGTCAACCAGTCCAAGCAGTGGTGGCTGCTGAACCAGGGCGGCCTGACGCCGGAGATGTTCTCCGAGTCGGCGGCCAAGCGCTCGGGTCACTGACCTCCGGCGCTGCAACGAAGAAGGGGCGGCCCAGGAGGCCGCCCCTTCTTCGTCCGCATCCGCAATCAGAGCCGCTGCAGCGAGCGAATCTGGTAGATGCCGTGGCTGATCGCCACCACGGTGCCATCGGCGGTCTTGATCTCGCCGTCCAGCGTGAATTCGGCCTTGCCCTTGGCATCGGCCTCGCCGCTGATCGCCGCGATCTGCTCCTCGCTCAGGCCGATCTCGATGGTCACGTCGCCCTTGGCGGGCTTGAGGAAGCGCAGGTTCATTTCCTTGACGATGGGCGCATAGCGCGTCATGTCGAAGGACGACAGGAACAGCGCGCCACCCGGGATCTCGGCCACGGTGAACAGCGCCCCCGCGTACATCGTGCCGATATGGTTGCCGTTGCCGGCGAAAGGCACCGAGCACTTGACGTAGCCGCGGCGCAGTTCCACGACCTTCAGGCCGCAGTTGGCGACGAACTTGATGCCGGTTTCCAGGGCTTTCTTGGCGACTTCCAGGTCCATTGAGGGCATTCCACAGGGTAAGGAGGATGGGCCGAGGATAGCGGATCGGGCCGCGGACGGGATCGTTCGGGACGGCCGGTTAAGGCCGAACCTGCAGGCGCTTTCGTCCTAATGGGTGAAGCCCGGCCGCCCCGGCCGTTCCGATACTGGGATTCGAAGAATTCCATTCATCACGAGGAGAACGCCATGGCCTTGCCGCTGGAAGACCTGGAGCTGATCAAGCGCCTGAAGTACGCCTACTGCCGCTGCATCGACACGGCCAATCTCGCCGAGCTCAAGACGCTCTTCACCGAGGATGCCAGCGTCCGCTACGAGGGCGGCAGCTACCTGTTCGAGGCCCAGGGCCGCGACAAGATCCTGGAAGCCATCGGCTACGCCTTCCACGCCGATGCCATCGCCCTGCACCACGTCAACCATCCGGAGATCGACTTCCAGTCGCCCACCGAGGCCACCGGCACCTGGTACCTCAAGGACTGGTTCTGCGACCTGAAGAACAAGATCTATACCGACGGCTCCTCGTTGTACCGCGACACCTACGTCAAGGTGGACGGCAAGTGGCTGATCAAGCGCGCCACCTACTCGCGCATCTTCGAGATCGTCACGCCCTTCACCGAGCCGCCCAACATCACCGCCCACTACCTGGCCAAGCATGGCGTGAAGCATCCCTGATGAAGGCCGCCGTCACCGGCGGAGGCGGGCGGCTGGGCTGCGCCCTGGTGCGCGTGCTGCTGGCCCAGGGCCACGCCGTGCGCGTGCTGGAGCCGCCGGGGCGCGGCATGCCGCGCTCCCTGCAGGGGCTGGACGTGGAGATGGTCCATGGCTCGGTGCTGTCGGCCGGGGATGTGGCGCGCCTGCTGGAGGGCGTGGACTGCGTGTTCCACCTGGCCGCCAAGGTCAGCATCGAGCCCGACCGCGACGGCAGCATGCAGCGGGTCAACGTCGAGGGCACGCGCATCGTGGCGGAGGCCTGCGCGGCGCGAGGTGTCCGCCTGGTGCACTGCTCCTCGCATTCCGCGCTGGAGCACCGCCCCCTGGCGCTGCCGCTGGACGAAACGCGGCCGCTGAACATGAAGGGCCGTTCCGACTACTCGCGCACCAAGGCGCAGGGCGAGACCCTGGTCCAGCGCCTGGTGCAGGAGCGCGGGCTCGACGCCGTGGTCTGCATGCCCGGCAACATGATCGGCCCCGAGGACTACGAGCCCTCGATCTTCGGGCGCGCGCTGCTGGATCTCTACCACCGCCGCATCCCGGTGATGATGGAAGTGATCAGCGACTACGTCGACGCGCGCGACGTGGCCGCCGGCTTCGCGGCTGCCGCCACCCGCGGACGCCGCGGCGAGCGCTACCTGCTGACCGGCGAGGTGCTGGACATGCGCCAGTTCCTGGCCGTGTGGGAAGAGGTCAGCGGCGTGCCGATGCCGCGCACCGTGCTGCCGCTGTGGGTCGGCTGGGCTTCCTTGCCCCTGGCCCTGGCCGCCGCCCGCCTCAGCGGCCAGCCGCCCAAGTTCAACGCGGGCGTGCTGCGCCAGGCCGTGCTGAACCGCGTGGTCAGCCACGACAAGGCCCGCCGGGAGCTGGGCTTCGATCCGCGCCCGCCGCGCGAATCGCTGCGCGATGCGCTGGAGTTCCTGCGCGCGGAAGGCTGGCTGGAAGCGAAGGCGGCCTAGGAGCAGGCCTGCCGTTGTAGGAGCGGCCGTTGGCCGCGACGGGTCCGGTCATCGACCGAACCTGTCGCGGCCAACGGCCGCCCCTACGATGTTTCCGCCGCCTCTCAGCGCTTCGCGATCCTCACCACCACCTCGGCCGCCCCCGCCAGGTTCTCCAGCCTCAGCAGCCCGGCATTGGCCGGCGACAGGCTGCGCGCACCGGTCACTTCCAGCGTATAGCCCGAGGGATAGTGCATGGCCAGGGGCACGTAGATCTCGGTGGGGCCGCGCGCCGCGCGGGGCGTGTAGCGGTACTCGAAGGCGGCGGTGTCCGGGTCGAAGGACAGGGACTGCGGGATGCCGGCGGTGGCCTGCGGATAGGTCCGCACCAGCACCTTCAGCTTGGCGGTCTTGGCCGTGGACAGGTCGGCGTCGTCGGTGAACAGGCTCTGGTCGCCGCTGCCCTGGGACTCGGTGGTCGGGTCGCGCCAGTTCTTGTACTGCCAGTATTGCCAGCCCACCAGGCGCTCGTCGGCGTCCGAGGTCACGTCCAGCAGCACCTGCATGTCCTCGGTGGCGCCGAACTCGGTCAGCAGCTCCACCGCATCCATGCGGTCCGCCTGGGCCCGGGCCTGGTCGAAGACCCGGGGGCCGAAGGCCTGGCAGGTATCGTCCAGGCCCACCGGCAGGGCGTCCAGGATGCCCAGCTGCAGGGCGTTGCCGAGGGTGTTGAGCGGACAGTAGTAGTGGAAAGAGAAGCCCAGCTGTTCCTCGCCCGGGATCGCGGTGAAGCCGGTGGGTGCGCCGGTGCTGGTCAGGGGCTGCGACTGGAACCAGACGATGTTGTGCGGGTCCTCGGCGCGGATCGCCCGGCGGGCGTGGTCGAAGAAGGGCTGCAGCGAGCCGCTGTCATGCCAGGGGCAGCCGGTCAGGGGAATCAGGCAGGTCGGGTAGTCCAGGCCGGCCCAGGGTTCGTTCATCAGGTCGTAGCCCATGGAGTAGGGCTGGTTCTTCCAGCGCCGCGCCACCGCCGCCCAGGCCTCGGCGAAGCCGTCGCGGATGTCCTCGCTGGCCCAGAAGCGGTCGAAGGCCTCCGACAGCTGCGGCATGAAGTAGTTGAAGGGGAATCCGAAGGACGGGGCGCCCAGCAGGGTGGTCAGCGGCCCCTTGGCCTCTTCCACCGCCCAGTCCGGCACGCCTTCGCCCTGGTAGGCCGGCCCCAGCAGGTCCTGGTGGAAATCGAACAGCATCCAGATCCTGCGCGAGGCCAGCAGCTGGATCGTGCGATCCCACTGCGCCAGGTAGTCCTGGTCCACCGTGCCCCGCTCCGGCGCCACGCCGACCCACAGCGTCCCGATGCGGGCGTTGTTGAAACCGTGCCGGGCCAGCCAGTCGGCATCCTGGGCCAGGAAACCCTCGGCCGTGGCCGGCGGGTAGAAGGGGGCCTCCTTCCAGACCATGTTGACGCCGTGCAGCAGCACCACGCGCCCCTCCGGGTCCACCAGCCAGCGACCCTCGCGACGCAGCTGCGGCGCCTCGCTGCCGCCGGGAGGCGGGCTGCCGGCCGAGGGGGTGGATGACTGGCAGCCGGCCAGGGCCAGGGCCAGGGCGGCAAGCGCCCCACGAATCAGGGTATTACGCACGGCTTCTCCTCCGGACCGGCGGCGGTGCCCGGATGGCCCGCCGCTCGTGTGGTGTGCGTCTATGAAACGATGCAAGGCTGCACGGGGGATTCACTCAAATGGATGATGCGGCACCCCGGTACCACGGAGACACTGCGCCCATTAGCCCCTAGGAGCAAACCCCATGGCTGCCGTTATCAAGACGCCGATGCACAAGATCGAGGCCGAGGCCCCGCCCGACCGCTATGCGCGCGGCTGGCACTGCCTGGGCCTGGCAGAACAGTACAAGGACGGCAAGCCGCACGGCATCAACATCTTCGGCACCCGCCTGGTGATCTTCAAGGGCGAGAGCGGCAAGCTCAGCGTGATCGACGCCTGGTGCCCGCACATGGGCGCGGACCTCGCCATCGGCTGCGTCAAGGGCGAGTCCGTGGTCTGCAAGTTCCACGGCTGGGCCTGGGGCGGCGACGGCGTGTGCACCGAGATTCCCTATGCCAAGCGCATCCCGCCCAAGGCCCGCGTGAAGTCCTGGCCGACCTGCGAAGAGAACAAGATGCTCTTCGTCTGGAACGACCCGGAAGGCAACGGCCCGACGCCGGACGTGGCGATCCCGCGCATCGACCCGGTGTTCTCCGAGGAGTGGTCCGACTGGTCCATCGTGCAGTGGACCATCAAGGTCAACTGCCGCGAGCTGGTCGACAACATCGCCGACATGGCCCATTTCGTGTCCGTGCACGGCTCCGACAACGTCGTCTACTTCGCCAACCTGTTCGAGAACCACAAGGCCACGCAGGTCATGGTGGGCCTCAACCGCAAGCTCGGCGGCGCCGACGAGTACCTGACGACCATCGCCAGCTACTACGGCCCGGCCTACCAGATCACCCACATGTTCGGCTCCATGGGCGGCTACCCGGTGGAGTCGATCCTGCTGAACTCGCACACCCCGATCGACCAGCACAGCTTCGAGCTGCGCTTCGGCGTGCTGGTGAAGAAGTTCCCGGGCATGACCCAGGAGGCCTGCGACGCCATGGTCAAGCAGTACGTCGACCTGACCAACAAGGCCTTCGGCGAGGACGTCGAGATCTGGCACAACAAGATCCGCATCGACAACCCGCTGCTTTGCGACGGCGACGGTCCGGTCTACCAGAACCGCCAGTGGTACGATCAGTTCTACATGGACGCCGCCACCGTGCCGGCCGAGCTGCGCAACAAGCGCCTGATCGAGATCGACAAGGGCCTGGAGAAGAAGCCGGAGCTGAAGCACGCGTTCGATAACGTGTAAGCTTGGTTGCTTCAACCAAAAAAAGCCCCGCGAATGCGGGGCTTTTTGGTTTCCTGGAAGATTCAGTCCGTTCGTGCTGAGCCTGTCGAAGCAGGGGCGGACCGTTGGCCACGGCCGACGGCCGTTCACCCTTCGATCCTTCGACAGGCTCAGGACTTCAGGGCGAACGGCTTCCAGCAGTGTGTTTCATCCGAGACTGAAGACACTCCTCAGCAACAGCCTCACCAGCATCGTCTGCCGCGTGACCCCCGTCTTGCAGAAGATCGAGCGCAGGTGGGTGCGCGCCGTGTTGCGGCGGATGTTCATCATCTCCGCCGCCTCGTCCAGCGTGTAGCCCTCGGTCAGCAGCAGGGCCATGCGCGATTCCACGCGCGTCAGGCCCAGCAGGCGCCGCACCAGGTCCAGCGAGGGCGGGGCGGTGTTGCAGTCCGGATCGCGCAGGAAGATCACCGCCGCCGGGCGCTTGCGCGTATCGCACCAGTCTCCGGCCGGCACCGCCTTGACCACCACCGACAGCCGCGCGCGGCCCGAGGGCCGCGAGATCGGCATGGCCTCCACCATTCCGCCGCCGGCGTTGCCGCTGCCATGGCCCAGCGCACGCTGGACCAGGCGCTGCAGTTCGCGCTTGTCATCCGGGTTGTCGGCCTGCAGCCCGTTGGGCCCGCGCCAGATGCCGTCGCGCTCCGCCAGGATGCGCCGCGCCTCGTCGTTGATCTCCAGGATCTCGCCGCCTTGCGCCAGCGAGATCACCCCCAGCAGCATGCGGTTGACCGTGCCGGCCAGCATCTGCCGTTCGCACTCCAGGGAGTCGATGCGCGACTGGATCTGGATGGAGCGCTTCAGGTGCGGCAGCACGAAGCGGAACAGCGCCTTGTCGGTCTCGCCGAAAGGCATCGAGTCATGGCGGCGCGTGGCGCGCAGGCGGCATTCCACCCCGTCGGCGGTGTAGACGTCCGCGCCCAGCACGTAGCGCACATCCTGCGGGCGCAGGTATTCCTGGTACATGGGGCCGTCCAGCCACTGCTGGCCGATCAGTTCCTCCGGCGTCATGACCTCGCCTTCCTTGAGGCTGACGAAGGGGTCCACGGCGAAGTACTGCTTCTCGTAGGACAGCCGGGCGTCGTGGTTCTCGCCCACGTTGATCATCACGCCGGCATTCTCGGCGGTGGGCGGGCGCAGGATCAGCGACACGTGAGCCGCCTGCAGGCGCTGCTGCAGCAGGCGCAGCGCGTGGTGCCAGGGCGGCTGTTCCAGTGCACCTTCGTAGAGGGCTCCCAGCAGGTCGCCCACCTGGCGCGGCTCGGCGTCCATGGGGGTGCGGGGCGGGGCGCGGCGCGGCAGGCCTGCGGCGGCGCGGACACGGGGTTCGGTGGCTAGCATGCTTCCTCCTCCTGCGGCGGCGGGACATGGCCGCCGCTTGTGTCAAAAAAACATTGCAACTGCAATGTAACATGCCGCAAGCGAATTGCGAAGTGCCCGCCAAGCGGGCAGAAAATGTACTGTTTTTGGGTGAGGCGGCCGCTTTGGCCGCTCGCCGACACTGCAATCCACTCGCAAGACCCGAAGAGGGCGCGGGGGCAGGGCAACCATCAGTCGGAGGAGACAGTGATGCGTTCCAGGATTTGCACGGCATTCTTCAGCGCGACGGTCGTTCTGGCCCTCGCTCCTGCCACGGCCAGCGCCAAGCTCACGCCCGCGGAAGCGGCGAAGCTCGACGGTCCTGAGCTGAACTGCATGGGCGGCACGCGCGCCGGCAACAGCGACGGCAGCATTCCCAAGTGGGGCGGCCAGTGGGTCGGCAAGTGGCCCGGCATGAAGAACCCCCACGGCTACGAGCCCGGTCCCTACGCAGCGGAGAAGCCGCTGTTCACGATCACCGCGCAGAACCACGGCAAGTACGCCGCCAAGCTGACCGCGGGGCAGAAGGAACTGTTCAAGAAGTATCCCGAGAACTACAGCATGATCGTCTACCCGACGCATCGTGACTTCGGCAATCCGCAGTGGGCCTGCGACGTCACCAAGAAGAACGCCCTGGAGTCGGAGATGACCGACGGCGGCAAGGGCGTGACCGGCACCGGCGGCGGGCCGGCCTTCCCGATTCCCAAGAGCGGCCTCGAGGCGATCTGGTCGGTGAAGACGGCCTTCCGCGCCTGGACCGAGAAGGGCGTGCTCGACATCGCCAACGTCTACGGCAACGGCACCATCGGCTGGGGCCGCAACAAGTTCTTCACCATGAACGTGATGAACGACCCCAAGACGCGCCGGCCGCTGACCGAGCGCATCAACAGCTACTTCTACACCGGCTACCTGCTGCCCGAGCGCGACAAGGGCCTGGTCGCGGTGGGCTTCCAGCCCAACAACTACAGCAAGGACGCCACGCAAGCCTGGCAGTACCTGCCCGGCACGCGCCGCGTGCGCCAGGCCCCGGAAGTCGGCTACGACTACCCGGTGCCGCCGGCCGGCCTGCACACCACCGACGAGGACTACGGCTTCAACGGCTCGCCGGAGCGCTACAACTGGAAGCTGCTGGGCAAGCAGGAGATCTACCTGCCGTTCCACAACTTCCGGATCAACGACCCGGCGATCAAGTACAAGGAACTGATCACCCCCAACACCATCAATCCCAAGTACGTCCGCTACGAACTGCGCCGCGTCTGGGTGATCGAGGCCAACCTGATCGAGGGCCTGCGCCACCAGTACAAGACGCGCCGCATCTATGTCGACGAGGACAGCTGGCAGGTGCTCTGGGCCGACCACTACGACGGCCGCGACCAACTCTGGCGCATCGCCGTGATCCTGTACTTCTACTCGCAGGAATCCTCGGCCCACCACCGCGGCGTGCAGCTGTTCCACGACCTGACGGCCGGCGTCTACGAGGCCACCAACCTGCTCAACGAGCGCAAGCCCGAGGACTGGTGGCGCGTCAATACCCCCATGACCCCGGGCATGTTCACCCCCGAGGCCGCCGCCAGAGCGGGGCACTGAGCGGCATCTAGCCCATCCGGACGACCACAATGACCGCCAAAGCGGTCATTGTGCGTTTTTCGGGGGCCTTTTCCCCCTTGGCATCCCGCACCCCTATTCCTCGAATCGAGACACCGCCATGAGTTCTGTCGTCGACATCCGCTCCGGCCAGGCCGCCCACGTCCGCCCCCTCTTCGACCGCCTCGCCGCCAAGGCGCCGGACTACAACCTCACGACCGCCGCCCAGCGCATCGAGAAGATCAGGCGCCTCATGGCTACGGTGCTGAAGTACCGCCAGGAAATCTACGAAACCGGCAAGCTCGAGCGCGGCCTGACGCCGCCGGACATGGACGGCGAGCTGGTCATGCTCAAGTTCGAAGCCGAGTTCATCGAGCGCAACCTCGCCAAGTGGATGGAGCCCAAGCCGGCCGAAGGCCCCTCGCTGATGACCCTGGGCAAGAAGTGCTACATGCACTACGAGGCCAAGGGCATGGCCCTGGTGCTGCCGAGCTGGAACGCGCCCTACGTCATCGGCCTGCTGCCGACCCTGGGCGCCCTGGGCGCCGGCAATGCCGTGATGCTCAAGCCCTCCGAACTGGCCCCGCATTCCTCGGCCCTGATCGCCAAGATCGTCAAGGAGGCCTTCCCGGACGGCGACGTCACCGTCGTAGAGGGCGGCGTCGAGGTCTCACAGGCCCTGCTGGCCTGTCCGTTCAACCATATCTTCTACATCGGCAACAACACCGTCGGCCGCATCGTCATGAAGGCCGCCGCCGACCACTTCGCCTCGGTCACGCTGGAGATGGGCGGCAAGAATCCGTCGATCGTCGATGCCAGCGCCGACGTCGAGGACGCCGCCCTGAAGACTTCCTGGGGCCGCATGTGCAACGCCGGCCAGGCCTGCATCGCGCCGGACTACATCCTGGCGCACGAGTCCGTCATCGAGCGCTTCACCGGTGCCCTGGTGAAGGAAATCACCGCCATGTACAACCCGGACGGCAAGGGCTTCGACAAGAATCCCGAGTTCCCGCGCATCATCAATGCCCGCCATTTCGAGCGCATCAAGGCCCTGGTGGAGGACGCCAAGGCCAAGGGCGCCAAGATCGTCATGGGCGGCGAGTACCGCGCCGAGGACCGCTACATCGCCCCCACCGTGGTGATGAACGTGACCGAGGACATGAAGATCATGCAGGAAGAGATCTTCGGCCCCGTGATCGTGGTCAAGCCCTGGAAGAACCGCGACGAGGTCATCAAGGAGATCCGCGGCCGCGACAAGCCGCTGGCGCTCTACGTCTTCGCCAAGGACAAGGCCGCCTGGGAGTTCTTCCGCAACAACACCACTTCGGGCAGCACGGTGCTGAACCACAACGTGGTGCAGTCCGGCACCAACCCCTACATCTCCTTCGGCGGCGTCAACAGCAGCGGCATCGGCCGCATGGTCGGCCACGCCACCTTCCTGGAGTGTTCCAACCAGCGTGCCGTGATGGAAGAGGGCCCGGCCCTGATGGACCCGCGCGACGTGTTCCCGCCGCTGACGGACAAGTACAAGAAGCAGCTCACCCAGCTGATCGAAGGCAAGCCGGTCCCGCCGGCCATGGTCAAGCTGATCAGCGGCGTGGTGAATGTGGTGGGCAAGTTCAAGAAGTAAGCGGTTTCAAGGAAAAAGCCCCGGCATGCCGGGGCTTTTTTGTTCTCCCCGCATCAAGCCCTCGCCGGAAAAATGAGGAGCGTGAAGCGGCTGACCCGACCGTTCGCCCTGAGCCTGTCGAAGGGTGAACGCCCTCGGGAGGACATCCAGGACACGAAGCGCCCCGCTCAGCGGGCCGAGCGATCCAGCGCCCAAACAAAAACCCCTCCGCCGTCTCCAGCGAAGGGGTCTCGATCCATCCCGAAAGACTCAGCTGCCCAGCCGCCGCACCCAGCTCCGCAGCGACTTCACGCGGTCCAGCAGGCCCGTGCCGCCGGCGGCGACCGGCGGCGGGGCGGCGGGCGCCTCCACCTCGTAGCGCTGGTGCAGCGTCGGGCTGGCGGCCAGGCGCTGGTGCTGGCGCACGGCGGAGTTCACCGCGATCTTGCACTGGCTGTCGTGGATCGGCTTGGTGATGAAACGGTAGATCTGGCCCTGGTTGATCAGCTCGATGGCGCTGCCGGCGTCGGCGCGGTCGGTGAGGATCACCGATACCAGTTCCGGGTGGTGCTGCTTGAGCGTGCCGATCAGGCTCACCACCGGGTGGTCCTGCACGCGGGTGTCGGAGATCACCACGCCGATCTGGTTCTTTTCCAGCTGCTCAACCGCCTCGTTCATCGAGCTGGCGCCGTAGACCTTGAAACTGGGGCCCAGGATGGTCTGGATCTGCGGCGGCACGCGGGGGTCGTCGTCCATCACCAGCACGCCGGCGGCACCGGCCACGGGCTGCACGGCGGGGCTGTCGGCGGTCTCGGCGGGGGCGGCGGCCGCGGCGGCCATGCTGGCCTTGGCGGCGGCCACGGCGCGGGCCACCGTGGTGCTGAGGTCATCGTTCATCCACGGCTTGTTGACGAAGCGGAAGATCTCGCCTTCGTTGATCGAGCCGATGATGGCGTTGAGGTCGGAGTAGCCGGTCAGCAGGATGCGCATCGCGTTGGGGTTCAGGTCCCGCGCCGCGCGCAGCATCTCGATGCCGGTCATGCCCGGCATGCGCTGGTCGCTGACGATCACATCCACCGGCTGGGTCTTGAGCAGGTCCAGGGCCGCCTGGCCGCTTTCCGCGAAGAACACCTCGTAGCGGCTGCGGAACAGCATCCGCATGGTCGTCAGGACGCGGGGTTCGTCGTCCACGAACAGCACGCGGGCTTTCTGGGTCGGGGCTACATCATCCATCGAAAACTGACTCCTCGGACTGCTTCAGGCCAGGTCCCTGGCTCGATTCATGCGGCGGCGAGTTCCGGTGCCGCGCTCACCGCAGTGTCGCCGCTCTGGCGCTTCTGCTTCAATGGCAAACGGATTACAAATTCACTGCCCTTGCCCACGGTGGAACGCACGTCGATGCGGCCGCCGTGCTCCTCGATGATGCGGAAGACGATGGACAGGCCCAGGCCCGTGCCCTTGCCGACCGCCTTGGTGGTGAAGAACGGCTCGAAGATGCGGGCGCGCACCTCCTCGGTCATGCCGCAGCCGGTGTCCAGGATGCGGACGATGACGCCCTCGGCCTCCGCGCTGGTGTGGATGTAGATCTTGCCTTCGCCCTCGATGGCCTGGGCGGCATTGGTGAACAGGTTCAGGAATACCTGGTTCAGCTGAGAGGGCGAGCACTCGACTTGCGGCAGCGGGCCGAACTGCCGCACCACCTCGATGCGGGTCTTCAGCAGGTTGTTGGCGATCTTCAGCGCCGAGTCGATGCCGGAGTTGATGTCGAACAGGTCGGTGCGCGAGCGGTCCACGCGCGAGAAGTCCTTCAGCGAGGACACCAGGTCGGCGATCTGCACCAGGCCGAAGTCGGTGTCCTTCAGCAGGTTGCCCAGGTCCTCCATGGTCTCGGCGGGGTTCAGGGTGGCGCGCAGGCCCTCGGCCTCGGTCAGGGCGGTGGCCACTTCCTCGTCGGAGGCGTTCTGCGCCGTCATCAGCGTCAGCGCGCGATCCTGGGCGGTGATCAGCCCGCGCAGGTCGTCCAGCGAGTTGCGCACGATCTCGGTGTTGCTGCGGGCATAGCCCAGCGGCGTGTTGATCTCGTGGGCGACGCCGGCCACCATCGTACCCAGCGAGGCCATCTTCTCCGACTGCACCAGCTGCGCCTGCGAGGCGCGCAGGTCCTGCAGCGCGGTGCTGAGGTCCTTGGTGCGGGCGGTCACCTGTTCTTCCAGGTGTTCGTTGGCATGCGACAGTTCGGCATTGGCGCGGTCGATCTCGCGGAAGGAGCGGGCCAGCCTGAAACCGAGGAAGGCCAGCACCAGCAGCAGCGCCGCGGCATAGGCGGCGAGGTAGGTCCGGTACTGGTTGGCGACGGCGACCTGGCCTTCATGCCAGCTCATGTAGGCCTGTTCCAGGGCCTGCAGCTGCGGGCCGGTGGGGCGGTCGAGGAAGTCGCGCAGCTTGGCCACCAGCTCGGTCTTGTCGGCGATCACTTCCTCGGAGCGGTCGCGCAGGCCCTTCACGGCCTTGGTGAAGGGCGGGTCTTCCGGTTCGAACTGCGGCTCGCCCTCGGCCACCGGTGCCGGCGGCGGGGTGGGCGGGGCCATCGCCTGCAGTTGCTCCAGCAGCGCGCGGATGTTGCCGGCGGCGGCCGCCGGCGGCGTCGGCGTCACGCCGAAGTTCACGATCTCGGTCTTGACCTGCATCGTCAGGTTGCGGACCTCCTCGCGCTGCGCATCGGTCGCCGCGGCGGTCACGGCGTCGGCGTAGGTCGGCACGGCGTCCATGCTGTTGATCAGGCGCTGCGTCAGCAGGGTGTTGCGCGCCTCGGAGTCGAAGGCCAGCTCGAACTTGCTTTCGATGGTATCCAGGAAGGTGTCCAGGGCCTTGTCGATCTCGGGCGTCAGGCCGCGCAGGGCGCCGGCGTCCTTGTCCAGCGCGTTCAGCGCGGTGTCGAGCTGGCCGGTGGTGCCGGAGCGGTCGGTGACGGAATCGGCCAGCGAGGACACGCGCGAGCCGGTGAACTGGCGGTTGAGCAGCACGTCGAGGTTGCCGACCACCTGGATGCGTTCCAGGCGCGCGCGGTGCAGGTCCGCGTCCACGCTCTGCGTCATGCGCAGCAGGAAGACCAGCACGCCGATGGCCGCCACGGCGAGCAGTGCAAAGAACACTTGCCTGAGCTTCTTCATCCCGTCTCCCCCACATCAGACTGGGTGCCGCCTGCCTCCGCCCTCCGGACATGGCGCCGGTTTGTAGCGGGGTGCGGCCGTTTGTTCCGCCCTTCCTGCGGCCTTCCGGCAATGCCGGGGGCCGCCCCATCACGGAACTTTGGCTGGAACACTAGAGGTTCGTCCATCGGGGGGGCTTCCCCTGTTCGGACTAGAGCCCGGCTGCCCAAGGGAACTCCAGGTTGCCGAGCGGTTCCTATCCTGCAGGGGAGATCGCCCGCCGCCGTCCTGGCGGCGGGGCCGTTCATGGACGGCATCCTGGTCGGGGGCAGGGAAGTGCCGACCGCCAACCGGAGCAGAAGACCATGAAAGTGAGCCAATGCATGAGCCCCGATGTCTGCGTGGCCATGCCCGACATGAGCCTGCGGGATGCCGCGACCCTGATGGCCGACATCGATGCAGGAGCCCTGCCGGTGCGCCAGGGTGACCGACTGGTCGGCATGATCACCGACCGCGACATTGCAATACGCGGGATCGCCGCCGGGCTGGGGCCGGACGCACGTGTCAACCAGGCGATGAGCACCGAGGTGAAATACTGCTACGAGGACGAGGATGCCGAGCATGTGGCGCGCAACATGGGCGATATCCAGGTGCGCCGCCTGCCGGTCCTCAACCGCGACAAGCGCCTGGTCGGCATCGTCGCCCTGGCCGACCTGGCCTGCTCCGCCACGGACCGCGAGAACCTCGGCTGCGCGCTGGGCGACATCTCCCGCGACAGCAGCCTGCATTCGCAGACCCTGCCGAGAACCCACTGAGAAAAGTCGAAAGCCCGGGTTCGTCCACGACGGTGCGGACGGATTCGGGCAGGCCGGGGGATGCCGTCCATGGCGAAACCTCGTTCCTGGAGCGGGCTCCCGCCGGTGTTTCGACGTGGGGCGTGGCATGAGTCAGGCCCGGCGGCAGGGCAAACGCTCCATGGCCGGGCCTTCGGACGGGTGGATGTCGATCGGACATCCACCTGCCCCTCGGCCAAACGGAGGATTCGCCCGCGCGGGGACTGCGATGAACTGCGGCGCATTCACCGCACCAGGAGCAGTCATGGATACCCAGGCCCTCGAACGCCGCCTGCAGAAGCTGGAAGATGCCGAAGCGATCCGCACGCTGAAGGCGCGCTACCTGTTCGCCTGCGACCGCAAGGACACCGCGGCGATGCGGGCCTGCTTCGTCGACGGCAAGGTCCACATCGACTACGGCGTGGTCGGTACCTTCGACAATGCCGACGCCCTGGTGCAACTGTTCAAGGATGTCGGCTGCCATCCCCACATGGTCGAGATGCACCACGGCGCCAACCCGCAGGTCGAGGTGCTGGACGCCGCGCGTGCCCGCGGCACCTGGAGCCTGCACTACTTCCTGGTCAACACCCAGGCCAAGAGCCTGACCCAGCTCGCCGGCTACTACGAGGATGAATACCGCAAGGAAGGCGGCGTCTGGAAGATCGGCAGCACGAAGTTCATCGCCACCTCGACCCTGGCCCTGGACTACACCGACGGCGCCCTCAAGGCGCTGTTCGCCGGCGCTCCGCCGCCCGCCGCCGCGGCCTGATACACCTGGGTTGGCGGCCGTGGGCCGCGACGAGCCGGTGACTACGCCGCGGAGTTGCCGCGGCCGGCCCGCCCCTGCGGCTGGGTTCGTCCACTACCTGCGGGGGGCGGGTTGTTGCGGGCTGATATCGGGTCGTCGCTCGGCGCCCGCCGCCGCGGTGATCCTTGCATGCGGAAGATCGCGGCCCAGGCCGCTCCCAGCGGTTGGAAATCCCGCTGGACCTTGCCGTTCTGCCCTTTTGATGATAGTAATATCACTAATAGTAATGGCCCGGAGCCCCGATGAAGCAAGTCCAGACCCGCGTCGGCCCTCTGGCCTATGCCGAGCAGGGCAGCGGCCTGCCGCTGGTGCTGCTGCATTCGGCGGGACACGACCACCATGACTTCGACGCCATCCTGCCGTCGCTGGCCGAACGCCATCGCGTCATCGCGCTGGATTGGCCAGGCTTCGGCGAGTCCCCCGCGCCGCAGCCGCCGGCCTCCCTCAGCGCCAGCCTGGTGGGCGAGGTGCTGGAGGACGCGGTGGCCGCCCTGGGGCTTGAGCGGGCCGTGTTCCTGGGCAACAGCGTCGGCGGCATGGCGGCGGCGAGGCTGGCGGCCCGGCAGCCGCAGCGCGTGCGCGGCCTGGTGCTGGTATCGTCCGGCGGCTTCACGCCGATGAACGCGGTGACCCGCGCCTTCTGCCGGGTGCAGGGGCGCGAGTGGGTGCGCCGGCATACCGGCCGCTGGTTCGCACGCGCCTACCTGCGGCGCCGCAACAGCCACACCGCGGCGATCCTGCAGCGCTTCGACGCCACGCACGCGCGTCCGGCGACGCTGGCCGCCCACGCGGCGCTGTGGCGCAGCTTCGCCGAGGACGCCAGCAGCGTCATCGAGCAGGCGCGCGGCATCCGCTGCCCGACCTTGCTGGCCTGGGGGCGGCACGATCCGGTCTCGCGCCGCGGCGTGGAGGGGCGCTGCGCCCGCGAGGCCATCGCCGGCGCGCGCTACGTCGAGTTCGACACCGGCCACATGCCCTTTGCCGAGGACCCGCCGGCCTTCCTGCGCGAGCTGCTGCCCTTCCTCGAGGGCCTGCCGGCATGAGTGCTGCCGCCCGCCGGCCGAAGCAGGAGGCGCGGCCGCGACGCGGCGCGCCGGAGGAGACGCGCCGCCGCCTGGTGGCGGCCGCGGCGGAAGAGTTCAATCGCCTGGGCTACGAGGGCACCGATTCCAACCGCCTGGCCCGCGCGGCGGGCTATGCCCCGGGCACCTTCTACAAGCACTTCCGCGACAAGCGCGAGATCTTCCTGGCGGCCTATGCCGAATGGGTGGACCGCGAGTGGGAAGAGGTCAGTGCGGCGCTGGACCTGGGTGGCGAGGTGACCCGGCGCGCCGGGTGCATCGTCGACCTGCTGCTGGCCCATCACCGACGCTGGAGCGGCCTGCGCGCCAGCCTGCGCATGCTGACCGCGGCCGATCCGGTGGTCCGCGAGTTCTACCGCGGGCAGCGCCGCCGCCAGTTCGAGCTGCTGGCGCGGCTGCGCGCCGCGGCCGGTGATCCGCCGCGGCCGCGCGAGCAGGACGCCCTGCTGCTGTTCACGCTGGAGCGCAGCGCCGACGCGATGGCGGAGGACGAGGCCGAGGCGCTGGGACTGGACCCGGCGGCGATGCGGGCGCTGCTGGTGGAACGGGTGACGGCTGCCCTGTAGGAGCCGGCTTGCCGGGGACTTCCGGGCGGATGGGTCGCCGGCAAGCCGGCTCCTACGAGGCAGCCGCTTCGCTCCTGAAGGTCAGCACCAGCACGTCGCGATAGGCCGGCTGCGCCGGATCCAGCGGCTGCACGGCGGTGACGCCGTGGTACACGCGGCTGTCGTCGATCAGCGTGGCATCGCAGGGAGCGGTCAGCGTGAAGCTGCCCAGCGGGCTGCCGTCCGGGCGATGGATCGTGGTGACGCCGCTGGCGATGTTCTGTCGGCGGACCAGCAGCACCAGCACCCAGTCCACGCCGTCGCGGTGCACGCCTTCCGGGGTCGGCTGCCCGGCCTCGCCGGCCCGCGCCTCGATGCGGAACTGGTGCGCCTCGATGTGCCAGTTCGCCACCTGCGGCGAGAGGCGGCCGAACAGGCCGCGGCAGAAGCGCAGCAGCGTGTCCAGGCTGGCGCCGCTACCGATTTCCGGCAGGATCGGCTCGAACCAGCGCGCCACGCCGCCGTTGAGGCGGTTGTAGTCCCGGCTCTGGTAATGCGGCTGGTGCGGCTGGCGCTCGACCGGGCCGTCGCGCCCTGCGGCATAGACCGCGTGCCGGCGCCGGCGATAGCGGCCGCCATCCGCCATGTGGCGGTCCAGCTCCAGGCCGTTCCAGCTCGCGGCAAAGCTGTCCCAGTCCGACAGGCTGCCGGCAGCTTCCAGCAGCGCGCGCATCGGCTCGCCCTGCAGGAAGACATGGCCTTCGCGGGCGAGCGGGGTTTCCAGGGCCGGCAGGCCGGGGGAAGCAGGCGGTGACACGGAGCGGTCCATCGGGGCGCGCATTGTAGACCCTCCGGCCGCCGGCGGAGACCCGGGGGCACTACTGCGGGCGTACTTCCAGCGCCGCCAACTCCAGGTGGTGATGATGCAGTTCCAGCTCGAAGCGGCCGCTGTGGCCGGCGCGGAAGCGCAGGCTGCCGGTCTGCCCGGCCCGCAGCGGCATCGACAGGTCATAGCCGTGCAGGTGCAGCTCGTCGTCATGGTCGCTGGTCACGCGCAGTTCCACCTCGTCCCCGGCCTGCAGCACCACCACGGCGGGGCCCGACTCGCGCCGCCCTTGGCGCACCACCCATTCCGCCGTCATGGCCGGCGCGTCGGGCAGGGGCTCCGAGCCCGGCGGTACCGGGCCGGGCTCGCCGGGGAGGGCACCCGGCGGGGGCTTGATGGCGGCCTCCGGCGGCGCGGCGGGCGCCGCGCCGGGGGGCCCGGCTTCAGGGCGCAGCAGCAGGAAGAGGCCGGCCAGGACGGCAATGCCGAGGGCGATGAAGACGAGGGCTGAGCGGTTCATGCCGTCCAGCATAGCCGGCGATGGTGCCGGCCGGCACGGGCCATTTTTACTACAGGCCCGGCGTCACAGAGGGCTCCGGTTTGGTTAGCTTCGCGCGTTCGACAATAACGACAGGGAGAGGGGCATGCGGCAGCGCATTCTCGGAGTCATGGCGCTGGCGGCCATGCTGGGGCTGACAGCCTGCGGATCGAGCAAGCCGGTGGATGGCGGGTCCGCCACGCCGCGCGGGGCGCCGGTGACGCGCTATGACATGGCCAACGCCTGCTACGTCCTCAAGGCGGTGGAAACCGGGCGCCATGCGCTGCGCGACGGCGACGGCCGCTACGCCGCCACCGCGGGCGCCGCCGAGGCCACGCCCTTCTTCATGAAGCCCACCGCCCTGGGCAAGTACCTGTTCTTCGCCGAGGACGAATCGATGATGGCGGCCGCCGGCGGGGCTGTCGGCAGCGTCGCGCAGCCCGGCGAGAGCGCGGACTGGACCATCGACACCGACTCGGCCGGCGATTTCACCGTGTACTCCTCCAGTGCCGAACGCTTCCTGGCCCTGGACACCGCCAGCGGCGCGCTCACGCTGGCCTCGGCGCCTGCGAAGTTCGACTTCGTGCCGGCCCGCGGCTGCAAACCCTTCCCGGAAATCCGCACCGACGCCGAGGGCGCCACCTTCAAGGGCCAGGGCGTCGACAAGCCGGTGCTGGGCTTCGCCGAGGTGCATGCGCACGTCAGTGCCACGCATTTCCTCGGCGGCGGCCATTACGGCCGTCCGTTCCACCGCTTCGGCGTCACCCAGGCCCTGGGCAACTGCGCGACGCAGCACGGTCCCAACGGTGCGCTGGACCTGGTCGGCAACCTGATGGGGGGCGCCGGCAGTCCGCTCGCCACGCATGACACGCAGGGTTGGCCGACCTTCATCGACTGGCCGGCGCGCGATTCGCTGATGCACGAGGCGATGTACTACAAGTGGATCGAGCGCGCCTGGCTGGCCGGCATGCGCATCATGGTCAACGACCTGGTCGAGAACGAGGTGCTGTGCCGCCTGCAATCGCTGGTGAACACCGCCAACGTGCTGAACCTGGATATCGGCGACCTGGTGCAGGAGGTCAGCGAGATTCCCTCTCCGCAGTACTGCAACGAGATGGAAAGCGCGGTGAAGCAGGTGCAGTTCATGCGGGACCTGCAGGACTACATCGACGCCCAGGAAGGCGGGCCCGGCAAGGGCTGGTTCCGCATCGTCACCTCGCCGCAGGAAGCCCGCCAGGTGATCAACGACGGCAAGCTGGCGGTGGTGCTCGGCATCGAGATCTCTCACCTGTTCAACTGCAAGGTCCTGCAGCCCGGCGGGCTGTTCGAGGTCGCCAGCTGCGACAACGAGGAGATCGACACCCAGCTCAACCGCCTGACGGACCTGGGCGTGCGCCAGATGTTCCCGCTCCACGAATTCGACAACGGCCTGGGCGGCAACGGCATCTTCGACGGTCTGATCCTGAACCTGGGCAACTTCCTGGACACCGGCAGCTTCTGGGCCACCTACGATTGCCCCGAAGACGAGTACTTCTACGGTGCCGGCGCGCACATGACCACCTCGCTGCCGGCACCGCTGGATCCGCTGAGCAACCTGCTGCACAACCTCACGCAGGGACTGCTGCCGCTGTATCCGTCCAAGCCGCAATGCAATGCGCGCAGCATGACCGAGCTGGGCCACTACGCCTTCGAGCGCATGATGGACAAGAAGGTCATCATCGAGGTGGATCACCTCGAGCTGAAGATGAAGAGCGAGCTGCTGGACATGGCCGACGAACGCTCGCCGGTCTACCCGCTGGTGTCCACCCACGGCGGCCACGGCGGCATCAGCATGACCCAGGCACACCGCCTGCTGAAGGGCGGCGGCCTGCTGTATCCCTCCAAGGGCAACGGCCGGCAGTATGTCAGCCAGCTCGACAAGCTGCGCCCGCTGAAGGACGACCGCTACCTGTTCGCGATGGGCTACGGTGCCGACACCAACGGGCTGGCGGCGCAGTCGAGCCCGCGTGGCGCCGACGCCGAGCCGGTGCGCTATCCCTTCACGCTGTTCCGCGGTCCGGGCTGGGGCCCGCAGTTCGCGCGCGTACAGCCGGTGGTGTTCGACCAGTCGAAGGTGCCCGAGGGCAACCGCAGCTTCGACATCAACGCCGAGGGCCTGGCGCAGTACGGCATGATCGCCGACTGGGTCGAGGAAGTGCGGCTGGAGGGAGGCCAGCAGGCGGTGACGGACCTGTACAACTCCGCCGAGGCCTACCTGCAGACCTGGGAGCGGACGGTGAACCGCTAGACGGGCGACTGACCCCAACCAGAAAGGCCGGCGATCGCCGGCCTTTCTGGTTTCGAACCGCCATGCTCACCCGCGGGGGGGCAGCAGCAAAGGTGGTTTCATCACGACCGTCATACCGGCGAAGGCCGGTATCCAGTCGATCAATGATCACTCCCGTCGGCGACTGGATGCCGGCTCGCGCCGGCATGACGGATTGCTTCACCTGGCGGGATTGCAGAGCGCCGGGTGATTGTTCCGCCTGAACGGAAGAGGCCGGCATTCGCCGGCCTTTTCCGTTTGCGCCTCCGCGTTTCAGTCCAGGGGGCCGATCCGCTCGGCGCGCTCCACCCGAGCCTGCCGCTCCGCTGCGCCTTCGGCGGGGTAGTCCCAGCCCTGCAGCTCGCGGCGCACCAGGGCCTCCAGGGCGGCGATGTGGGCCGGCTCGTCGTTCAGGGCGGGGATGTAGCGCAGGGCTTCGCCGCCGGCCTGGCGGAAGCTCTGGCCGTAGCGCAGCGCGATCTCCTCCAGGGTTTCCAGGCAGTCCGCCGAGAAGCCGGGACAGATCACGTCGAGCTTGCGCAGGCCCTGCCTCGCCATCGCCTGCACCTGGGGCTCGGTATAGGGCTGCAGCCAGGGCGTGCGGCCCAGGCGGCTCTGGAAGCTCACCGACCACTGGCCCTGCGCCAGGCCCAGGCGCCCGGCCAGCAGGCGTGCCGTCTTGTGGCAATGGCAGAAGTAGGGATCGCCGGCCTGGAAATAGGCCAGCGGGATCGAGTGGAAGGACATCAGCAGGTGCTCGCCGCGGCCCTGCGCCTGCCAGTGCGCCTCCACGCTGCGGGCCAGCGCATCGATGTAGCCGGCGTCGTCGTGGTACTGGTTGACGGTGCGCAGCTCCGGCAGCCAGCGCCAGCGGCGCAGCAGCCCGAACAGCTGGTCCAGCACCGTGGCGGTGGTGGTGGCGGAGTACTGCGGGTACAGCGGCAGCACCACGAGGCGGCGCACGTCCTGGCGCCCCAGCTCGTCCAGCGCATCGGCGATCGAGGGATTGCCATAGCGCATCGCCAGGGCCACCGGTACCTCCGGGCCCAGCGCCGCCTGCAGGGCCGCCCGCTGGCGCTTGGAGATCGCCAGCAGCGGCGAGCCCTGCGGCGTCCAGACCGACTCGTAGGCGTGCTTCAGCTTCAGCGGCCGGAAGGGCAGGATGAACAGGTGCAGCACCGGCAGCCAGAACAAGCGGCTGAACTCCACCACGCGCCGGTCGCTGAGGAATTCGCGCAGGTAGCGGCGGATGGCCGGCGCCGTGGGCGCGTCGGGCGTGCCGAGGTTCACCAGCAGAACGCCGCGCCGCGGCGAGCGGCTATGGATGTGTTCCGGCAGGCTCATCTCAGGCCGTGCGGGCGAGGTGGCTGTGGCGGCGCGAATAGAGGAAGTAGACCGCGATGCCCACCAGCAGCCAGCTGCCGAAGCGGACCCAGGTCACCGCCGGCAGGCTCAGCATCAGGTAGATGCAGAACACGATGCCCAGCACCGGGATGACCGGGCCGAACGGCACCTTGAAGGGGCGCGGCAGGTCCGGCAGGCGCTTGCGCAGCACGATCACGCCGGCGCAGACCAGCACGAAGGCGCCCAGCGTGCCGATGTTGACCAGTTCCGCCAGCTCGTTGATCGGGGTGAAGCCGGCGGTCAGGGCGATCAGCACGCCGCTGATCATGATGATGCGCACCGGGGTCTGGGTCTTGGCGTTGACGGTGGAGAACACCGGCGGCAGCAGGCCGTCGCGCGACATGGCCAGGAACACGCGGGTCAGGCCGAAGTACAGCACCAGCATCACCGTGGTGAGGCCGGCGATGGCGCCGGCGGTGACCAGCTTCAGGCCCCAGCCGATGCCGTGGGCGCGCAGGGCGTCGGCCATCGGCGAGGCGGTGTTGAGGCTGGCGTAGGGGACGATGCCGGTCAGCAGCGCCGCGACGATGATGTACAGCACGGTGCAGATCGCCAGGCTGCCGAGGATGCCGATGGGGATGTCGCGCTGCGGGTTGCGCGCCTCCTCGGCGGCCGTGGAGACCGCGTCGAAGCCGATGTAGGCGAAGAAGATCACGGCGGCGCCGGTCATCACGCCGTTCCAGCCGAAAGGCATGAAGGGCGTCCAGTTGGCGGTGTCGACCTTGCCTGCCGCCACCACGATGAACACCAGCAGGGTGAACAGCTTCAGGAACACGATGCCGGAATTGAAGCGGGCGCTTTCCTTGACGCCTACCGCCAGCAGGATCGACAGCACCATCACGATCAGCACCGCCGGCAGGTTCACCAAGCCGCCGTCGGCCGGGGCCTTCATCAGGGTCTCGGGCAGGTTGATGCCGACGATCTCCATGCCGCGGCCGAAGTAGCGCGACCAGCCCACCGCGACGGTGGCGGTGGCCAGGGCGTATTCCAGCACCAGGTCCCAGCCGATGATCCAGGCGATGAACTCGCCCAGCGAGGCGTAGGCGTAGCCGTAGGCGCTGCCGCAGCCGCCGTAGCTGGCGGCCAGCTCGGAGTAGGACAGGGCGGCGAAGGCGCAGGCCAGGCCCGAGACGATGAAGGACAGGATGATCGCCGGGCCGCTGGTGGTGGCGGCGGTGATGCCGGTCAGCACGAAGATGCCGGTGCCGATGATGCAGCCGATGCCCAGCAGCATCAGGTCGGTGGCGCTGAGGCAGCGCTTCAGGCCGGTATCGGCGGTGGGAACGATGTGCTTGGTTCTGAACAGACTCATGGAGTTTCCCAACGCAAGTTCCGGGCCGGCGGCCCGCTGATGATCAGGGGCCAGCCGGCTCGGGAATGAGCTTCGGGCAGGAGGTACGCATGCGCGAACGCTACTACGGACGGGCCAGCAGGAACAGCGGCTCCGGGTAGACGCCCATGGCCAGCATCAGCAGCATCGACAGCAGCAGCATGACGCCGCCGGCCGACTGGGCCCAGCTCATGGACTCGCTGACGCGCTCGTAGCCGGGCATCGGCACGAACAGGGCGCTGATGACGCGCAGGTAGTAGTAGATGCCAATGGCGCTGCCCAGCACGATGCCGCTGACCAGCAGCCAGAGGTCGGACTCGACACCCACGGCGATGGCCGCGAACTTGCCGATGAAGCCGGCCGTCAGCGGGATGCCGGCCAGCGACAGCATCATGGCGGTGAAGATCGACACCACGTAGGGGCGCTGCCAGAACAGGCCCTGGTACTCGGAGAGCTTCTCGCGGTCGCGCTCGCCGGCCGGGCTGGACACCAGCGCGATCACGCCGAACACGCCCAGGGAGGTGATCAGGTAGGTGGCCATGTAGACGCCCGCCGTCTCCAGGGAGCGGCTGCCCGGGGCCACCAGCACGATCAGCAGGAAGCCGAAGTGGGCGATGGACGAGTAGGCCAGCAGACGCTTGAGGTTGTCCTGGCGCAGGGCCAGCAGGCTGCCGACGATCATCGAGGCCAGGGCCAGGATGGTCAGCGCCTTGACCACCAGCGGCGAGGGCGGGGCGCCCGCGGCGTGGAACAGGCGCAGGGCGGCGGCCAGCACGCCGGCCTTGACCACGGTGGCCAGGTAGGCCGTCACCGGGGCCGGGGCGGCCTCGTAGACGTCCGGCGTCCACTGGTGGAAGGGCACGATGGACAGCTTGAAGGCCAGGCCGGCCAGCACCATCGCCGCGCCCGCCAGCACCAGCGGCTGGCCGAGGTTGGCGTTGACCAGGATGGCGGCCAGGGCCTTCAGGTCCAGGGCGCCGGTGGCGGCATAGATCAGGGCCAGGCCGAACAGCAGGGTGGCGGAGGCGCCGGCCGACAGCACCAGGTACTTGGCGCCGCCCTCGACCGCGCGGCGGTCGGAGGTGGCGTAGGCCACGCCGGCCACCATCGGCAGGCTCAGCAGTTCCAGGCCGATCAGCAGTGTGGCGGCATGGTTGGCGCAGGCCAGGGTCAGGCCGCCGAGCGCGCCGAGCAGGATCAGCAGGTAGATTTCCTCGCGGTCGCTCCTGTAGCCCTCGAAATAGGCGTGGCACAGCGTCATCACGCCCAGCGTCGCGACCAGCACCAGCGCCATGTAGAAGCTGGCCAGCCCGTCCACCACCATCAGCGGCGTCACCTGCACCGGGCCGGTACCGGCCAGCCAGGTCGGCAGCAGCGACAGCAGGGTCAGGTTGAGGCCGACCACCGACAGGAAGGCGGTCAGGCGGTGATGGCGGCGGACCGAGATCGCCAGCATGACCGCCACGATGGTGGCGGAGATGACGAAGAAGGGCAGCAGCGCGGTGAGTTGTTGTGCGGTCATGGCGTGGTCGCTCCGCTGGCGGCGGCGCCGGAGTAGATGTGGTGCAGGGCCTGGATCGGGGCATGCGCGGCGTCGATCACCGGCTGCGGGTAGAGGCCCAGGCCCAACATCAGCAGCATCAGGACCAGCATCATCGCCAGCTCACGGTGATTGAGGTCTTCCAGCATGCCTTCCTCTCGCGGTGCGCCGTGGAAGGCCTTCTGCACCACGATCAGCGAGTACACCGCCGCCAGGATCAGTCCCGATGACGCCAGGATGGTGACCAGCGGGGCGACCGGGAAGCTGCCGACCAGGATCAGGAACTCGCCCACGAAGTTGCCCAGGCCCGGCAGGCCCAGCGAGGCGGCCGAGAAGAACAGCATGATCGGCGGCAGGTAGGGGAAGCGGGCCCACAGGCCGCCCATCTGGCGCAGGTCGCGGGTGTGCAGGCGCTCGTACAACTCGCCGCAGAGGATGAACAGCGCGCCCGCCGACAGGCCGTGCGCGATCATCTGCACCACCACGCCCTGCAGGGCCTGCTCGGTGCCGGCGTAGATGCCGATGATCACGAAGCCCATGTGCGAGACGCTGGTGTAGGCGATCAGGCGCTTGATGTCGGTCTGCGAGAAGGCCACCACCGCGCCATAGACCACGGTGAACACGCCCAGCCACATCGCGATCGGGGCGAACTCGCGCGAGGCTTCGGGGAAGAAGGGGATGCCGAAGCGCAGCAGGCCGTAGGCCGCCGTCTTCAGCAGGATGCCCGCCAGGTCCACCGAGCCGGCCGTGGGAGCCTGCGAGTGCGCGTCCGGCAGCCAGGTGTGCAGCGGTACCAGCGGGGTCTTCACGGCGAAGGCGACGAAGAAGCCGAGCATCAGCAGCCAGGCGATCTCCTTGCTCATCGGCGTGTTGAGCAGGTCGTGGTAGTCGAAGCTGATCACGCCGGTGGCCTTGTGGTGCAGGAACACCATCGCCAGGATCGCCAGCAGCATCAGGAAGCCGGAAGCCTGGGTGAAGATGAAGAACTTCACCGCCGCGTAGACCCGACCCTTGCCGCCGGGGATGTTGTGTCCCCAGAGCGCGATCAGGAAGAACATCGGCACCAGCATCATTTCCCAGAAGAAGAAGAACAGGAACATGTCCAGCGCCAGGAACACGCCGACCACGCCGCCCAGGTTCCACAGCAGGTTGAGATGGAAGAAGCCGACGTATTTGTCGATTTCACGCCAGGAGCAGATCACCGCCATCAGGCCCAGCAGGTTGGTCAGCACCACCAGCAGCAGCGACAGGCCGTCCAGGCCCAGGTGCAGGCTGATGCCGAGGCTGGGAATCCACGCGGCGCGGAATTCCACGGCCCATTGCGGTGCGGCGCCGGCCGCGGCCTGGAAGCCGGTGCCGGTGACGGAGTAGTCGCCGGTGGCCCACAGCCACAGCGAGATCACCAGCGAGAGCAGCATCGTGAAGAAGGCGATCCAGCGCGGGACGCCGAGCGACCAGCGCTCGGACTGCCAGCTCAGCAGGCCGCCGATGAAGGGGATCAGGATCAGCCAGACCAGAACCATTGTGGTCGTTCCCTATGTTCGGATCAGTGGAAGGCCACGAGGGCGATCAGCAGGCAGGTGCCGGCACCGGCCACCGCCGCGTACCAGCGCAGGCTGCCGGTCTGGGTGCGCACCAGGGCGGCGTTGAGGCCGCGCAGGCTGGCCGGGACCACGTTGATGATCGAGTCGACGACATCGTTCTTGTTGGTCTCGGCAGCCCAGACGAAGGGCTTCACGAACAGGCGGTCGTAGAGCCAGTCGAAGCCCCAGGCGCTCTTCCACAGCTTGCCGATGGGAGCGAGGCCGCCCGAGGCCAGCGCCGCCGGAATCTGCGGGCGCTTGAGGAACAGGAACCAGGACACCGCGATGCCGGCCAGCGACACGAACAGCGGCAGGTGCGGGACGATGCCGCCGTGGTGCTCGCCCTCGGGGATCGGGGCATGCGGCAGCACCGCGTCCAGCGGCAGGTGGATGAAGCCGCCGACGATCGACAGGACCAGCAGCACCGCCAGCGGGATATGGTGGTCCATGCTGTGCGCGCCATGCGGCGCGTGATGCTTGGCGTCGAAGCGCTCGGGACCGTAGAAGGTGATGAAGATCAGGCGGAAGCTGTAGACCGCGGTCAGGAAGGCGCCGAACAGGCCGGCCAGCCAGAGGTCGTGGTTCCCGGTCAGGTAGGCCTGGTGCAGGATCTCGTCCTTCGAGTAATAGCCCGAGGTGAACGGGAAGGCAGTCAGCGCCAGGGTGCCGATCAGCATGCAGGCGAATACGAAGGGGATGTGCTTGCGCAGGCCGCCCATCTTGAAGATGTCCTGCTCGTGGTGCATGGCCAGGATCACCGAGCCCGCCGAGAGGAACAGCAGCGCCTTGAAGAAGGCGTGCGTCATCAGGTGGAACACGGCGGGCTGGTAGGCCCCCACGCCCTCGGCCAGGAACATGTAGCCGATCTGGCTCATGGTCGAGTAGGCCAGGATCTTCTTGATGTCGGTCTGCATCAGCGCGGTGAACCCGGCCAGCAGCAGGGTGATGGCGCCGATGACGCCCACCATGTGCAGCGCGAACGGCGACAGCGCGAACAGGTCGTTCATGCGGGCGATCAGGTAGACGCCCGCGGTCACCATGGTCGCGGCATGGATCAGCGCGGAGACCGGGGTGGGGCCGGCCATGGCGTCCGGCAGCCAGGTCTGCAGCGGCAGCTGCGCCGACTTGCCTACCGCGCCGCCGAGCAGCAGCAGGCAGGTGGCCGTGGCCAGGGTCGAGCCCACCGCCCACTGCGTGGGGGCGATGACCGCCAGCTCCTTGATGTTCAGCGTGCCGAACTCACGGTAGAGGATGAACAGGGCGATGGCCATCAGCGTATCGCCCACGCGGGTGATGACGAAGGCCTTGCGCGCCGCGGCGCCGTTGGCCGGGTCCTTGTACCAGAAGCCGATCAGCAGGTAGGACGCCAGGCCCACGCCTTCCCAGCCGAAGTACAGGAACAGCAGGTTGTCGCCCAGCACCAGGAACAGCATGCTGGCCACGAACAGGTTCATGTAGGAGAAGAAGCGCGGGTAGGCATCGTCGCCGCGCATGTACCAGGACGCGAACAGGTGGATGAAGAAGCCGACGCCGGTGATGACCGACATCATGGTCAACGACAGGGCGTCCACGTGCAGCGTGAAGGTCGGGGCGAAGTTGCCCACCTTCATCCAGGTCCACAGGTGGACCGAGACGAAGCCGCCTTCCGGCGGTGCCGAGGAGAACTGCCAGATGGCGGCGGCGGTGGTCAGCGCGGAGATGCCGACGCTGCCGACGCCGATGGCGGCGGCCAGGTTCTCGGACATGCGGCTGCGCGACAGCGCCAGCACCAGGAAGCCGAGCAGGGGGGCGACGAAGACGAGGGGCAGGTAATTCATCATCCTTTCATCCCTTCATCTGGCTGGCGGCGTCGATGTCCAGCGTGCCGAAGCGCTTGTACAGCTGGATCACCAGGGCCAGGCCCACGCAGGCCTCGGCGGCGGCCAGCGTCAGCACGAAGATGAACATCACCTGGCCGTCGGCCTGCAGCCAGCGGCTGCCGGCGGTGACGAAGGCCAGGCCGGTGGCGTTCATCATCACTTCGATCGACATCAGCATGAAGATGATGTTGCGGCGCAGGACCAGGCCGCAGAGGCCCATCGCGAACAGGATCGCGGCGAGCAGGAGCGCATGCTCCATGGGGATGGCGTGGGGCGTCATTGTTCGGACTTGCCCAGGTGGTAGGCCGCGACCAGGCCGGCGAGCAGCAGCATCGAGGCCAGTTCGACGGCGAGCAGGTAGGGGCCGTAGAGGATGATGCCGACGTCCTTGGCGGTGATGGTCTTGAGGCCGGCGGCGGTCAGGGTGGTGTCCGGCATGATCACGCGTCCGAGCATGAACAGCAGCACGGTGGCCAGGATCGCGGGGCCGGCGGCGGCCACGGGCGACAGCCAGATGCGCTCCTGCTCGGTGGTACGGCGCCCGAGGTTGAGCATCATCACCACGAACACGAACAGCACCAGGATGGCGCCGGCATAGACGATCACCTGCAGCACGCCGGCAAACGGCGCGCCCAGCGTGAAGAAGGTGGTGGCCACCGCCAGCAGCGACAGCACCAGGTAGAGCAGGGCGTGCACCGGGTTCGGGCTGGTCACGACCAGTGCGGTCGAAAGCAGGGCGATGGCGGCGGCGACGTAGAACAGGAGTTCCATGGTCTCGGGTCCTTTAGGGCAGCAGGCTCTTGATGTCGACCGGGGCTTCCTCGTTGAGAGCCTCGCCCTTGTCCTTGCCCTTGATGGCCATGCCGGCCACCCGGTAGAAGTTGTAGTCCGGGTACTTGCCGGGACCGCTGATCAGCAGGTGCTCCTTCTCGTACACCAGGTTCTGGCGGTTGTACTCGCCCATCTCGTAGTCCGGCGTCAGCTGGATCGCGTTGGTCGGGCAGGCCTCCTCACAGAGGCCGCAGAAGATGCAGCGCGAGAAGTTGATGCGGAAGAACTCCGGGTACCAGCGGCCATCTTCCTTCTCGCCCTTCTGCAGCGAGATGCAGCCCACCGGGCAGGCTACCGCGCAGAGGTTGCAGGCGACGCAGCGCTCCTCGCCGTCCGGGTCGCGGGTCAGCACGATGCGGCCGCGGTAGCGCGGCGGCACGTAGGGCTTCACCTCAGGGTAGCTGATGGTATCGCGCGGACGCCAGCTGTGGGAGAAGATCATCCCGATGCTGCGCAGCTGGGTGTAGATGCCGTGCATCACGGCCTTGAACTGGCTCATGTCAGGCTCCGTGGTTCCACAGCACGATCGCGCCGGTGACGAGGAGGTTGATCAGCGACAAGGGCAGGCAGACCTTCCAGGCCGCGGACATCATGTGGTCGTAGCGCGGGCGCGGCAGCGCGGCGCGCAGCAGGATGAAGCTGGACATGAAGAACAGGCACTTGATCGCGAACCAGACGAAGGGAATCTTCTCGGTCCAGAAGGGGCCCTCCCAGCCGCCGAAGAACAGCGCCACCGTCAGGCCCGAGACCATGACGATGCCGACGTACTCGCCGACGAAGAACATGCCGAACTTCATGCCCGAGTATTCGGTGTGGTAGCCGGCCGCCAGCTCCGACTCCGCTTCCGGCAGGTCGAAGGGCGTGCGGTGCGTCACCGCCACCGCGGCCAGCGACCAGACGCAGAAGCCGATGAACTGCGGGACGATGAACCAGACGTTCTGCTGCTGGTACTCGACGATCTCGCGCAGGTTGAACGTGCCGGCCTGCATCACCACGCCCATCAGCGACAGGCCCATGAACACTTCATAGGAGATGGTCTGCGCGGTGGAGCGCAGGCCGCCCAGCAGCGAGTACTTGCTGTTGGAGGCCCAGCCGCCGAGCATCACCGCGTACACGGCCAGGCCGCCGATGGCGAAGAAGAACAGCATGCCGAGATCGGCCGACGAGACGCCCCAGGTCGGCGTGATCGGCACGAACAGGAAGCCCAGCATCATCATGCTCATCGCGATCAGGGGCGCCAGGATGAAGGTGGCCTTGTCGACGAAGGGCGGCGTCCAGTCTTCCTTGAAGAAGATCTTGATCATGTCCGCGATCACCTGGCCGAGGCCGAAGGGACCGATGCGGTTGGGGCCGTAGCGGTCCTGCCACAGCGCCAGCAGGCGGCGTTCCAGCCAGATCATCCAGGCGGCCGACAGCACCAGGCCCAGCAGGATGATCACGGCCTTGACCATCGCCCAGATCGCGGCGAGGACCACCGGCGAGCTCAGCCAATCCACGAAGGCGGACATGCGCTCAGGCTCCCTTGGCGACGGTGGCGGCGCTGCCGGCCTTGAGGGGCGGGACGCCGGCCAGGCCCACGGGCAGGCCCAGCACGCCGGCCGGCAGGTCCGGGCGGACGCGGGCGGGCAGGCTGAAGGTCTGGCCGTCGAGCGTGATGCTGATGCGCTCGGCGTGGTTCACGCCCAGGCGCGCGGCGTCGCCGACGCTGAGGGCGGCATAGCTGGCCGGGATGCGCTGCTGGATCGGGGCCGCCAGCGACGACAGCTCCTCGCTGCCGAAATGCTGGTACAGCGGCTCCACGCGCAGGGCGCCGTTGGGCTTGAGGGCCGCGGGCACCGCCGAGTAGTAGGCGGGGCGCGAGGCGGCGGCCTTCACCAGGTGCACGCCGGGGTCGCCGCCGCGCAGCGCGCCGCCGACCTCGGCCTGGAACTTGTTCCAGGCCTGCGGGCTGTTCCAGCCCGGCGCCCAGGCGAAAGGCAGCAGCTCCGGCGGGCGGTCGACGCCGGAGGCGCCGTTGACGCCTTCCATCGAGAAGGCCAGGGCGGAGTCGGCGTCCTGCGTGGAGCGCGGCTCGTGCACGAAGATGTTGGCGCGGGCTGCGGTGCGGCCGGACTGGCGCTGCGGCGCGCGCGCGATCTTCATGCCCTTGATGCGGAAGCTGGCATTGGGGGCGGCGGCGGCGATGCCCTTGAGCGCGGGCAGGGCGGCCTCGGCCTGGGCCAGGACCTCGTCCAGGTTCTCCCGGGCCGCATCGCCGTTCTGGAGGCGGTCGAGCCAGCGCCAGGATTCGGCGACGGCGACCGAGCGGTCGTAGTAGGCGGGGTCGAAGTTCTGGAAGTAGCGCTGGGCGCGGCCTTCGTAGTTGATCAGCGTGCCGTCACCCTCGGCGAAGCTTGCCGCCGGCAGCAGGGCCTGGGCGCGCTGCGCGGTGCGGGTGTCCTGGTGATCCAGCACGATCAGCGTGGAGCGGGCCAGGGCGGCGTCGACCTGGGCGGCCGGCAGGCGCGCATAGAGGTCATTCTCCACCACCACCAGCACGCTGGGCTGGGCGGCCGCGCGGGCCAGCGCGGCTTCCAGGTCCACGGCCTCGAACAGGGCCAGGCCGATGCTGTTGGACTCGGGCACCGCCAGGCAGATTTCGGCGGCCGGGTGGCTGGCCTGCAGGGCCCAGGCGATGTTGGCGGCGGCCTGGATCACGGCGGCATCGCCGCAGCCGGTGCCGGAGATCACCAGCGGCCGCTTGGCGGCCTTGAGCGCGGCGGCGATGCGCTGCGCCAGCTCGGCGGTCTTCGTGTCGAGACCTTCGACCGCCGGGCTGGACGCATCCAGCGCGTGGGCGATGGCATAGCCCAGGCGGGCCAGGTCCGGCGCGGCCGCGCGGTGCGTGGCCGCGGCGATGTCATCGAAGCGGGTGGCCGCCGGGGTGGCGACGAATACCGGGTTCAGCAGGCGCTGCGCGATGTCCTTGGCCGAAGCGGCCTGCCAGTCCGGCACCTTCTTCTCGGCGCACATCGTGTCGGCCTTGCCCTTGGCGGCTTGGCGCAGGGCCAGGGCGATGCGCGGCGCGGTCGCCAGCACGTCCTCGCCCAGCACCAGCACGGCGTCGGCGTCCTCGATCGAGGACGGAGTGGCGCACTTGGCCGGCCCCTGGCGCAGCACGTCCAGGCAGAGGCGGGTCAGGGCGGCATCCAGTGCGGTCTGGCCGTTGCTGAAGTGGGCGGTGCCGACCAGCTCGCGCAGGGCGTAGTTGGATTCGATCGAGGCGCGGGGCGAACCGATGCCCAGCACCGGCTTGCCGGCCTGGAGCTGTTGGCGGATGAAGTCCAGCGTATCGCCGGCATCCATCGCCTCGCGGCGGCCGTCCTTGCTCACCAGCAGCTGGCGCGGGCGGTCCTTGCGGTTGACGTGGCCGTAGCCGAAGCGGCCGCGGTCGCAGAGGAAGTAGCCGTTGAGCTCGCCGTGGTAGCGGTTTTCGATGCGGCGCACCTCGCCATAGCGTTCGCCCGGGGAGATGTTGCAGCCCACCGAGCAGCTGGCGCAGATGCTGGGCGAGAACTGCATGTCCCACTTGCGCGTGTAGCGCTCGGAGTGGGTCTTGTCGGTGAAAACGCCGGTGGGGCAGACCTCGGTGAGGTTGCCGGAGAACTCGCTCTCCAGCGTGCCGTCCTTCTCGCGGCCGAAGTAGACGTTGGCGGCGGAGCCGTAGACGCCCAGGTCGGTGCCGCCGGCGTAGTCGTTGTAGAAGCGCACGCAGCGGTAGCAGGAGATGCAGCGGTTCATCTCGTGCGCGATGAACGGGCCCAGCTCCTGGTTGCGGTGGGTGCGCTTGGTGAAGCGGTACTCGCGGTTGTGATGACCCGTCATCACCGTCATGTCCTGCAGATGACAGTGGCCGCCTTCCTCGCAGACCGGGCAGTCGTGCGGGTGGTTGGTCATCAGGAAGGAGATGATGGTCTCGCGGAACTCCTTGGATTCCTCGTCGTCGATCGAGATCCAGGTGTTGTCCGTGGTCGGCGTCATGCAGGACATGACGATGCGGCCCTGCTTGTCGTCGCCGTCCTTGTACTGCTTGACGGCGCATTGGCGGCAGGCGCCGACGGAATCCAGCGCCGGGTGCCAGCAGAAGTAGGGAATGTCCAGGCCCAGCGAGAGGCAGGTCTGCAGCAGGTTCTCGCCGCCCTTGACCTCGTACTGCTTGCCGTCAACGTGAATGATTGCCATGAATCAGCTCGCTTTCTTCTGGGCGAGGTCGCGGTCCGTCGTGATGTCCGGCAGACCCGCGGGAAGGATGCAGACGTCGGGCTTGGCCGAGTCGATGTCGCAGACGATGCCGATCTCGAATTCGTCGCGGAAATACTTGATCGCCGACTGCAGCGGCTCCATCGCACCCGGCGCGTGGGCGCAGAAGGTGCGGCCCGGGCCGAGCCAGCGCGTCATCTTGGAGAGCTGCTCGATGTCGCCGGTCTTGCCCTGGCCGTTCTCGATGGCGCGCAGGATCTTGACCGTCCAGGGCAGGCCGTCGCGGCAGGGCGTGCACCAGCCGCAGGACTCGCGGGCGAAGAACTCTTCCAGGTTGCGCACCGCCGAGACGATGCTCTGGTCCTCGGCCACGACCGTGATCAGGCCGGTGCCCATGCGCGAACCGGCGCGGGCGATGGTGTCGAAGTCCATCGGCAGGTCCAGGTGCTCGGGCAGCAGGAAGTCGGTGGACGCGCCGCCCGGCAGCCAGGCCTTGAGCTTCTTGCCGCCGCGCATGCCGCCGGCATGCACTTCCAGCAGCTCGCGGGCGGTGGTGCCCATCGGCAGCTCCCAGCAGCCCGGCTGGTTGGCCCGGCCCGAGACGCCGTACATCTTGGTGCCGGCGTCGCTGGTCTTGCCCTGGTTCAGCTCCTTGAACCAGGTGGGGCCGTTGAGCAGGATGTGCGGTACGTTGGACAGCGTCTCGACGTTGTTGACGATCGTCGGACGGCCCCAGAGGCCGGCGATCTGCGGGAAGGGCGGCTTGGCGCGCGGGTTGGCGCGGCGTCCTTCCAGCGAGTTGATCAGCGCGGTTTCCTCGCCGCAGATGTAGCGGCCGGCGCCGGTGTGCACGTAGAGCTCGAAGCTCCAAGGACCGCCGAGGATGTTCTGGCCCAGCAGGCCCGCGGCGCGGGCCTCGGCGATGGCCTTGTTCAGGCGCTCGGCGGCGACGACGTACTCGCCGCGCAGGAAGATGTAGCCGGTCTGAGCCTGGATGGCGTAGGCCGCCACCGCCATGGCTTCCACCAGCTGGTGCGGGGCCTGCTCCATCAGCAGGCGGTCCTTGAAGGTGCCGGGCTCCATCTCGTCGGCATTGCAGACGAGGTACTTGGCGCCGGCATCCGGCCCCATGGGAATCAGCGACCACTTGATGCCGGTGGGGAAGCCGGCGCCGCCGCGGCCGCGCAGGTTGGCTTCCTTGACCTTGGCCTGCACGTCCTGCGGCTTGAGGTCCTTGATCGCCTTGCGCAGGGCGGCATAGCCGCCCTCCGCCTCGTGGCCCTTCAGGTCCAGGGGACCGGCGGCCGTGTCGATCAGGCGCGTCAGCGGCTTCTGGTAGTTCGGGTCCTTCGCGCTGCGCAGGCTCACTGATAACCCCCCAGGATCGCGGCGACGTCCTTGGGCTCCACCGGCCCGTGCAGGTCGTCGTCGATCATCATCGTGGCGCCGCGGTCGCAGGCGCCCAGGCAGCAGATCGGCAGCAGCGTATAGCGGCCGTCCTTGGTGGTCTGGCCATAGCGGATGCCGAGCTGCTTCTCCAGCTCGTCGCGCAGCTCGTCGTAGCCGGTGAGATGGCAGGAGATGCTGTCGCAGACCTTGATCACGTGGCGGCCCACCGGGCGGCGGAAGATCAGGCTGTAGAAGGTGGCCACGCCCTCGAGGTCGGCGGCGCTGATGCCGATGGCGGCGGCGATCACCGGGATCGCGTCGTCCGGCACCCAGCCGCGGTGCTTCTGCACCGCCTTGAGCGCGTCGATGCTGGCCGCGCGGCCGTCGGGGTAGTGGGTCAGGGCGTGCTCGATCTCGTGGCGCTCCTCGTCGCTGAGGACGAAGGAGGGCTTGTTGAGGTCGGCGAGTTTGACGACTTTATCTGTCGACATCGGCCATCACGAAGTCAATGCTGGCGATATAGGCGATCAGGTCGGGCACCATCTGCCCGTTGATCGCCGCCGGAATCTGCTGCAGGTGCGCGAAGCTCGGCGTGCGGATGCGCGTGCGGTAGCTCATCGTGCTCGCGTCGCTGGTGAGGTAGTAGCTGTTGATGCCCTTGGTCGCCTCGATCAGCTGGCTGGTCTCGCCGGCCGGCATCACCGGCCCCCAGGACACGTCGAGGAAGTGCGTGATCAGCGTTTCGATGTCGCGCAGCGTGCGCTCCTTCGGCGGCGGGCAGGTCAGCGGGTGATCCGCCTTGTACGGGCCGGAAGGCATGTTGTTGAGGCACTGCTCGATGATGCGCAGCGACTGGCGGATCTCTTCTTCGCGCGCCAGGGTGCGGTCGTAGCAGTCGCCCTTGTGGAACACCGGCACCTCGAAGTCGAAGTTCTCGTAGCCGGAGTAGGGGCGGACCTTGCGCAGGTCGTAGTTGCAGCCGGTGGCGCGCAGGCCGGGGCCGGTGACGCCCCATTCCAGCGCGCAGGCGGTGTCGTAGGCGGCCACGTCGCGCGAACGCGACTTGAAGATGGCGTTCTCGACCGCGGCCTTCTTGTACTCGTCGAGGCGCTTGGGCATCCAGTCCAGGAACTCGCGGACCTTCTTGTCCCAGCCCTGCGGCAGGTCATGCGCCACGCCGCCGATGCGAAACCAGGCCGGGTGCATGCGGAAGCCGGTCACCGCCTCGATCACGTCGTAGGCCTTCTGGCGGTCCACGAACATGAAGAACACCGGCGACATGGCGCCGACGTCCTGGGCGTAGGTGCCGTAGAACAGCAGGTGCGAGGTGATGCGGAAGAACTCCGCCATCATCACGCGGATGGTCTGGACGCGCTCCGGCACCTTGATGCCGGCGAGCTTTTCCAGCGCCAGCACGTAGGGCAGGTTGTTCATCACGCCGCCGAGGTAGTCGATGCGGTCGGTGTACGGGATGTAGCTGTGCCAGGACTGGCGCTCGCCCATCTTCTCGGCGCCGCGGTGGTGGTAGCCGATGTCCGGCACGCAATCCACGACTTCCTCGCCGTCGAGCTGCAGCACCACGCGGAAGGCGCCATGCGCCGCCGGGTGGTTGGGGCCGAAGTTGAGGTACATGAAGTCGTGGTCGGCGGTGCCACGCTTCATGCCCCAATCCTCGGGGACGAAGCGCAGCGCCTCCTGCTCCATGTCCTGCTTCAGGGAGTCCAGGTAGAAGGGATCGAACTCGGTGGCGCGCGCCGGGTAGTCCTTGCGCAGCGGGTGGCCGGTCCAGGTCGGCGGCAGCAGGATGCGCCGCAGTCCCGGATGGCCCTCGAAGACGATGCCGAACATGTCCCAGGCCTCACGCTCGTACCAGTTGGCGTTGAGGTAGACATTGGTGATGGTCGGCAGGGAGGGGCTCTCGCCCTGCAGCGCCACCTTCAGGCGCACGTCACCCTTGCCGCGGGTGGCGATGTCGCGGTCGATCGACAGCAGGTGGTAGATCACCGTGAAGTCGGCTGCCGGCAGGCCGTGGCGGTGCTTGCGCAGCCGCTCGTCCATCGCCGTCAGGTCGTACAGCATCTTGTAGGGCTTGGGCGCCTCGTTCTTGAGGTAGCGCAGCACCTCGTGCAGGCGGTTGGCGGGCAACCACAGGGTGGGCACCTGGTCGACCGTGGCCTGCAGCGTGAAGAGGTTCTCGCCGAAGCGCGCGTACAGTTCGCGGACGACTTCGGGCAGGGCGGGGGCTCCGTCGGCGGCCATTAGAGCTTTCCCATGAGCAATACGCGCACGCGACGGAGGTCGTTTTGGCGTTCCGCTAACCCTATCGACCCGCGGTGTACACGAGTACATAAGGGGCGATACGGGCCGCGGGGCGCGAAAACGGCCCCGTCCCTCCGGGTTGCGCCGGAAATCGCGCCATGCTGCGCCGGCCACTGCTTATTTGGAACCACCAAACCGCGCATCGACCGACTTGCCGGGCGCGATTTCTGGCAGCAACGCGTGTGCGTATTGCTCATGGGGAGGCTCTCTACACCGAGTCCGGCGTGCGGAGGATGGTCTGCGCGCGGCGCTCCTCGGCCTTGAGGTCGCGCTGCGACGGCATCTTGGCCTTGTAGATGCCCTGGTCGCCCACGACCCAGGACAGCGGGCGCTGCTCCTTGCCGATGGAGTCCTGCAGCATCATCAGGCCCTGCAGGAAGGCCTCGGGGCGGGGCGGGCAGCCCGGCACGTAGAGGTCCACCGGCAGGAACTTGTCCACGCCCTGCACCACGGAATAGATGTCGTACATGCCGCCGGAGTTGGCGCAGGAGCCCATGCTGATGACCCACTTGGGCTCCAGCAACTGCTCGTACAGGCGCTGGACCACCGGCGCCATCTTGATGAAGCAGGTGCCGGCGATGACCATGAGGTCCGCCTGGCGCGGCGAGGCGCGGATGACCTCGGCGCCGAAGCGGGCCAGGTCATGGGTCGGCGTGAAGGCCGTGGCCATTTCCACGTAGCAGCAGGACAGGCCGAAGTTGTACGGCCAGATCGAGTGCTTGCGGCCCCACTGGACCAGGTCCGAGAGCTTGGCCGTCAGCACGTTGCGGCGGACCTGCTCCTCGGTGAACGTCTCTTCCGCCGGCTTGGCGAAGGGCGACACGCCGGTCGGACGGTTCGGGTCGATTCGGGTAAGGGTGTATTGAGGCATGGGGGCTGGCTCGCGCTTGCCGGGGGAGGGCCGATCAGGTCTGCTTTTCTTCGCGCTGGCGGCGCGCCTTGCGCGCCTGCGGCGACCAGTCGAGGGCGCCGACGCGGACGAGGTAGACCAGGCTGGCGCCCAGGATGGAGATGAAGATGAAGGCCTCGATGAAGCCCATCCAGCCGGCTTCCCGCAGCGACACGGCCCAGGCGTAGAGGAACAGGGCCTCCACGTCGAAGATCACGAAGAACACGGCCACCAGGTAGAACTTGGCGGAGAGGCGCAGCTTTTCGGGGGAGCCGGACACCACGCCCGACTCGAAGGGTTCGTTGCGGGCGCGGGCGGCGGAACGGCCGCCGAGCAGCCAGGAGAGGACCAGCATCAGGGCACAGAGGCCGAACACGCCGACGATGTAGAGGGCGGTACCCCAGAACTCGGGCGATTCCGGAACACTGGCGAAATCGGTCATTCGTGGCCTCGTACGGTCGCTCGTCTGTCTTGTCGTGGGCAGGGCACCATGGGCGGCCGCAACGGACATGCCTGAAGTCCGGGCGACGTGGCTAAAACTTCCCCAGGGGTGGCGGCCTGCATGCCGTCCGAACGGATTATAGACCGGCGAGGTGGCAAAGCGCTGAATTTTTTGTCGGAAGTTGCAGGGGTGTTGACAGCAGAAGGCCCGCATGTGCGGGCCTTCGGTGTGCAACTCCGGTGTACAGCCGTGACGCTTACTTCTCCACGAAGGCGCGCTCGATGACGTAGTCGCCCGGGGTGCCGATGTGCGGGGAGATCTGGAAGCCGCGGCTGTCGAGGATCTCGCAGGAGTCCTTCAGCATCTGCGGGCTGCCGCAGATCATCACGCGGTCGGTCACCGGGTTCAGGTCCGGCAGGCCGATGTCGGCGGCCAGCTTGCCGCTGCGGATCACGTCGGTCAGGCGGCCCTGGTTGCGGAAGGGCTCGCGGGTGACCAGCGGGTAGTAGATCAGCTTGTCACGCACCAGCTCGCCCAGGATCTCGTCCTGGGGCAGGCCTTCCAGGTAGTCCTTGTAGGCCAGGTCGTTGACATTGCGCACGCCATGGATCAGCACGATCTTCTCGAAGCGCTCGTAGGCCTCGGGGTCCTTGACCAGGCACATGAAGGGGGCCAGTCCGGTGCCGGTGCTGAAGTAGTACAGGTTCTTGCCCGGGTTCAGGTCGTCCAGCACCAGGGTGCCGGTCGGCTTGGTGCTGACCAGCAGCTCGTCGCCTTCCTTCAGGTGCTGCAGCCGCGAGGTCAGGGGGCCGTTCTGCACCTTGATGCTGAAGAACTCGAGATGTTCCTCGTAGTTGGCGCTGGCGATGGAATAGGCGCGCATCAGCGGGCGGCCGTTGACCTCCAGGCCAATCATGACGAACTGGCCGTTGCGGAAGCGCAGGCCCGGACCGCGGGTCGTCTTGAAACTGAACAGCGAGTCGTTCCAGTGGTGAACGCTCAGGACACGCTCGGGGGCGAACTTGGCCATTTCAATCCATGGTGCAGTGCAAAATGGGGCGCAATCTTAAGACAAAATCCTGCCGGCGGTGGCGGCCCGGCTTCCAATCGTCTGAAAAAAGTGCGTCCGGGAATAAAAAACCGGGCGGAATTGTCAGGTTAAGCTTGATGCGGCGCCTCACCCGCAGGGACTACCGCCGGTATTTATGGCCGCTGCCAGCCGGCCGCGATGATGGCCATGCCCGCCAGGGCGATCCCGGCGCCGGCCCAGTCCCAGGGGCTCAGCCGCACCCCGTCCACCAGCCGCAGCCAGACCAGGGCGGTGGCCACGTAGACCCCGCCATAGGCGGCGTAGACCCGGCCGCTGGCGGCGGGGTGCAGGGTCAGCAGCCAGACGAAGAGAGCCAGGCTGGCCGCCGCGGGCAGCAGCAGCCAGGCGGACCGGCCCTGGCGCAGCCAGAGCCAGGGCAGGTAGCAGCCGATGATCTCGGCCAGGGCGGTGGCGAAGAACAGCAGGGTGGTCTTGAGCATGGTCTGGCCATGCTAGAGCAGTTCGAGGGTGAAACGCGGGCCCTTGCCAGGATGAAGGGCAGTGAACGGCGCCTCTTCATCGGCTGGTGATCTTGGGGCCTCAGACTGCCGCTTTTCCGAGGGGAGTCCCCGATGATGCGGCGTCGCAGGTTCCTGCAGGGTCTGGGTGGCTTGTCCGGGGCGGCCCTGTTGCCGGGCTGCGGTAGCAGCGATCCGGTGGAGGACGCGGCGGGCAAGGTCCGCTTCGATCATGGCGTGGCCAGCGGCGACCCGCTGCAGGACCGGGTGATCCTGTGGACCCGTGTGACGCCGGAGCGCGATGGACCGGTGCGGGTGCGCTACCTCGTGGCGCGGGACCCGGAGATGAAGGACCTGGTGGCCTCCGAGACCGTGATGACGGACCGTGCGCGGGACTATACGGTGAAGGTGGACCCGGCGGGCCTGGCTGCCGGCATGCACTACTGGTACCGCTTCGAGGCGGGTGGGGCGGTGTCGCCGGTGGGGCGCACCAAGACCCTGCCGGTGGGAGCGGTGGACCGGCTACGCTTCGCCTTTACCTCCTGCTCCAACTACCCGGCCGGCTATTTCGGGGTCTACGGCCGCATCGCGGAGCGCCTGGACCTGGACGCGGTGTTCCACCTGGGCGACTACATCTACGAGTCCGGCTCCACCGGCCTGGACGGGCGTGACCACAGCAACGGCCGCGAGATGGTCACGCTGGACGACTACCGCGACCGCCACGCCCAGTACCGGACGGACCCGGACCTGCAGGCGATGACGCGCCAGCACCCGATGATCGTGGTCTGGGACGACCACGAATCCACCAACGACTCCTACCGGGATGGCGCCCAGAACCACACCGAGGGCGACGAGGGCGCCTGGGAGTTCCGCAAGGCGGCCTCGATCATGGCCTACTTCGAGTGGCTGCCGATCCGCATGGCGGATCCGGAGGACCCGCAGCGCATCTGGCGGCAATTCGTGTTCGGCGACCTGGTGGACCTGATCATGCTCGATACGCGCCTCTACGGCCGCGAGGAGCCGCTGGGCATCCTGCCGGGCGGGCCGGAGCTGAACGATCCCGCGCGCCAGCTGCTGGGCCTGCGCCAGGAGAACTGGCTGGTGGAGCGGCTGACCGCGTCCAGCGCGAAGTGGAAGCTGCTGGGCCAGCAGGTGATGTTCGGCCAGCTGCGCCTGGCCTCGCTGCCGGACCTGTCGCTGCTGGGCCTGACGCTGGCCGAGGAACTGCTGGCGCTCAACGGCGACCAGTGGGACGGCTACCCGGCGGCGCGCGACCGCGTATTCGACGCGGTGGAGCGCGGCTCGGTGGAAAACCTGGTGGTGCTGACCGGCGACATCCACAGCTCCTGGGGCAACGAGCTGTACCGCGACCCGGGCGAGCTGCTGACGCTGCTCGACAACATCGTGGGCGATCCGCTGGACCTGGGACTGATCAAGGCGCATGGCGTGGAATTCGTGTCGCCCTCGGTCACGTCCAGCGGCCTGCCGGCGGGCACCACGCCGCTGCTGCGCACCGCCTTCGGCCTGATCGACCCGCACATCAAGTACTTCGACGGCGAGCGCCACGGCTATGTGCTGCTCGACATCACGCCGGAACGCACCCAGGGTGAATGGTGGTACGTCGATACGATCCTGCAGAAGGATTCGCCGGAGCGGTTCGGCGCGGCGCTGTACACGCGCAGCGGCGAGAACCGGCTGCGCAGCGCCGCGGAGCCGAGCACGCCGGCCGAGGCGGCCGCACCGGCACCCTGGGGCATGGCCTATCCGATTCAAGCGAGGACATGATTCCGTCATGCCGGCTCTCGCCGGCATGACGGGTATCTGGGGGCATGCGTGCGCCCAATCCTGGCAAGCCCCAGACGGGCGCTGCGCCGCGGGCATGCCTGTTGCTGTGCAAAGGGCAGGGCCTTCCGCCTCGGGCGCGTAGGCAGGATTTACTGGCGGGATTCGTCCGCCCGCGGGGCCAGTTCCGCGGGTGGCCGCCTTAAGATTCACGCATTGGTTTTCTTGCGGTTCTTCGGGGATCAGGCAGTAATGACGTCCATCAGCGCAGGCGCCCCGGCAGAGGGCGCCGCCAGGATCGGTTGCACCGTCGCCGTGCCGCGGCCCGGGGCCGCGGCATGATGCCGCTCCTGCAGCGCCCGCTGGCCGACGGCCACGCCTCGGACCAGGCCTTCTACCGGCAGCGGCTGGGATCGGCGGCGGCCGAGTCCCTGCGCCGTACCGTGCGCGGCGAGCTGGCCTGGCTGCTGGCGCCATTCATGCATCACCTGCCCCAGGCCCTGGCCGAGTATGAAAGCCGCGCCGCCGATCCGGTGCGACGCGAGGCGATCCGCGAGCTGCGCGGGCTGTTCGGCGTCATCTCCGAGCGCTGGGTGGACACCTTCATCTATGCAGTGGATGCGCGCCTGATCGGCAGCGGTGCCGGCCTGGACGAGGCGCAGCCGGGCGACGAGCTGCTGTCCGGGCGCACCGAGCTGCAGGCGGAGGAGAAGTACGCCCGCCTGCTCTGCGAGCTCGACGACCGCCTGCAGCTGATCCGCCGCACGCTCTACGTTCCGGTGAACGTCCGCGCCCTGGCGCCGGCCGGCCTGTCACGCGCGCTGCAGGACACCGCGCAGCAGCTGGGTTGGCCGGCGGGGCACATGAAATTCCTGTTCGCCCGCTTCGGCGAGGACGTGCTGCTGCGCCTGGGCGAGCTCTACCGCGGCCTGATGGTGGCGCTGCGTGCCATCGGCAGCACGGCCCAGCAACTGGACGCGCAGCTTTCCTCGCTGCCGGCGCAGGCGCCGCCGCCGCGCGAACCCAAGGTGGACGAGGGCACGCTGTCCATGCTGCGCCACTACGCCGCCGCGGCCGACGAGCGCTACTACGACGACCGCTCGCTGGCGGCCGACCTCCTGGCGCTGGCCGAGAAGCAGTCCATGCCCGACATGGCCGACGAACAGCGCCATGCCCCGCTGCAGCGCATGAGCGTGGCGGGCCAGTTCTTCAGCGAGGCGGTGGCGGACCCGCTGCTGCCGCGCGAACTGCGCCAGCGCCAGGACGCGGTGCGCCTGCCGCTGGTCAAGACGGCGCTGGCCGACGCCACGCTGTTCACCTCGCCGCACCACCCGGTCAGCAGCCTGGTGGACGAGATGATGCTCAAGGCGGCTACCGCCCGCGTCACCGGCGACGAGGAGGAGAAACGCGCGGCGGAGCGCCTGGAGCAGCTGCTGGTGCAGTTCGAGCTGGCGCCGGATTTCGTGCGCCAGGCGATCCTGACCCAACAGCCGATCGACGAAGCCCAGGTCGAGAAGTTCCTGGAGGCCAAGCGGGCGCGCGCCCAGGAGCGGCGCCAGTCGGTACTGCACGCGGTGCAGCGGCGGGTGACGGAGGAACTGAGGTTGTCCACCTTCGGGCGCGAGGTTCCGGCCGCGGTCCAGGATTTCCTGCACCGCTGCTGGGGGCCGCTGCTGATGAAGGGACTGCTGGACCACGGCCCCGGCGACCCGCGCTGGCGCCAGGACCTGGACCTGGTGGACCAGCTCGTGGAGCAGTCGGAGCTGCAGGGCTTCGGCGAGGACGAGGAATGGGCTGCGCTGATGCTGCGCCTGACCCAACGCATGGCCATGTCGGGCATGCGCGACGACCGTATCGAGCAGGGCATCGCCACGCTGCGCATGCTGCGCCGCGCAGCCTGAGGCGCCGCGCTCAGGCGCGGACGGCGCTCACCAGCATGTAGTGCTCGATGTATTGTGCGCGCTCGTAGTAGATGTCGAGCGACTGCTGCAGCTGGGCGCGCGTGACCTGCCGGCGCAGCAGCGCTTCGTGGGCGTAGTTCACCATGTGCCGGTAGTGCCCCCGCCAGCAGTTCTCCGTGGCATCCACCATGGCGCCGGGCAGGAAGCCGCAGCGCTGGTACAGCGCGCGGTATTCGTCCAGGCTGGCGACGTGGTTGTCGCTGATGCGGCGCTCGTGGCTGTCGTCGGCGCGCTGCGTCGTCAGGATGTCGCTCAGCACCAGATGGCCGCCCGGCTTGAGCACGCGCGCGGCTTCGCGCAGGAACTTCTCGCGGGTGTTGAAGTGGAAGGCGGCCTCGACGCAGATCACGGCGTCGAAGGAAGCGTCCGGGAAATCCAGCGCGGTGGCGTCCATCAGCAGGAAGGTCGCGCCCGGCACCAGCTCGCGGCCCCGGGCCAGCTGGCGCTCGGAAATGTTGATCGCGGTGATCTGCTGCGCCGGATAGAAGGAGGAGAGATAGCGGGAGGTTTCGCCCTTGCCGCAGGCGACGTCGAGAATCCGCCCCTTCTTTTCCGGGATGAAGCCCAGGAGCTGGGCCATCAGGGCGTCGCAGGCCGACTTGGCGTCCGGCGTTGCGTCCGTCCAGTAACCGAAGTTGGTGTAGTGGCTTCCGCCGTAGTAGTTGATCAGGCGTTCGCTGAACATCGACGCGTCGTAGAAGCGATTGATGTTCTCTGCCAGATCCTTGGCTTGCGTGGTCATCTGAAGGCTATCCGTGGCACAGCGGATTTCGTCCGCTCAGGGCAGGAGCCCGCCGATCGACGGGTGCCGCTGCCAGGAGGCGGACCCCCTCCGGGAGTCTAGTGGCCAAGCTATATGACCGGCCGGTCCGTTTGTCGCCCGTTTGTATCCGCTCGGCGCAGTCCCAAAGTAGTGCACAGGACTGATTCATCCGTCATGAAAACAATCGTGATCGACCTCAGCGCCCGCAGCGCCTCGGGCCGGGAAATCACGGCGCTCTCAGGCGGGGCCATGCCGGCATGCGGCGAACATACATTCGTACACGCCGGGGGCTGCGGATCAGCGGCTCCGCAGGATCGCCGCCAGATCCTCCGGTAGCGGCATCGGCCGGAAGGCGCTGACGTTCGCTCCTCCGGTATTGCCCTCCGGCACCCAGATGCGCGAGAACAGCAGCGCCGCCAGCATCCGCAGGGTCTGCCCGAGGACCTCGCGCGCATCCCTGCGCCGCCAGCCGGCACGCCACATCCAGGCATGGCTGCGGACATGGTCCCCGGTACGGCGCTGCGACAGGATATGGGCACGCTCGAAGTGCCGGAACGCCGCGTCGGCGGCGTTCCGGGCGAGCAGCCGGCGGCCCAGCCGCAGTTCGCTCTCGATGGCTTGCTTCAGGTGCTCCATGGCGGATTCTCCCTTGAGAAGGCGCCAGCCTGAGCCCGGACCCCGGACCTGACTTCAAGTCTCCTCAGGCGGCCTCCTTGCGGTAGGCCAGCCGGTACAGCGCAGGCAACACCAGCAATGTCAGAAGGGTCGAGGAGACGATGCCGCCGATCACCACCGTGGCCAGCGGGCGCTGCACCTCAGCGCCGGTGCCGACGTTCAGCGCCATCGGCAGGAAGCCGAGGCCGGCCACCAGGGCCGTCATCAGCACCGGCCGCAGGCGGGTGGCGGCACCCTCGAAGATCGCCGTGTCCAGCGCCGCGCCGCCGCGGCGCAGCTGGCCGATGAAGGACACCATGACCAGGCCGTTGAGCACGGCAACCCCGGAGAGCGCGATGAATCCGACGCCGGCGGAGATCGACAGGGGAATCCCGGTCAGCCCTAGCGCCAGCACGCCGCCGGTCAGGGCCAGCGGCACGCCGGAAAAGACCAGCAGGGAGTCCTTCCAGGAGCCGAAGGCCAGGTAGAGCAAGCCCAGGATCAGGAGCAGGGCCATCGGCACCACCAGCCGCAGGCGCTGTGTCGCCGAGATCAGCTGCTCGAAGGTACCGCCGTAGCCGATCCAGTAGCCGGCCGGCAGCTTCACCGATGTGCCGAGCTGCTGCTGCGCTTCCGCGACGAAGCTGCCCAGGTCGCGCCCGCGGACGTTGGCGGTGACCACCACGCGGCGCTTGCCGTTCTCGCGATTGACCTGGTTGGGACCCGGCGCGATGCTGATTTCAGCCAGCTCCCGCAGCGGTGCGTAGCCACCCCCGGGCAAGGGCACCGGCAGGTTTTCGATCGCCGCCGGCTGGTTGCGCAGGGACTCCGGCAGGCGCACCACCAGCTCGAAGCGGCGGTCACCCTCGAAGACTTCGCCGGCCACCTGTCCTCCCAGGGCGATCGACACGACCTCCTGCACGTCGGCCACGTTGAGTCCGTAGCGGAACAGCAGCTCGCGCCGCGGGCGGATGGTCATCACAGGCAGGCCGGTGACCTGTTCCAGGCGCACGTCGGCGGCACCGGGCAGCTCCTTCAGCAACGCCTCGATGCGCTCGCCCTGCTGTTCCAGCACCGCCAGATCGTCGCCGTAGATCTTCACCGCCAGGTCGGAGCGCACGCCGGAGATCAGCTCGTTGAAGCGCATCTGGATCGGCTGGGTGAACTCGTAGTTGTTGCCGGGTACGCGCGAGACGGCGGCCTCCAGTTCGCGCACCAGCGCCGCCTTGGGCTTGTCCGGATCAGGCCATTGCTTGCGGGGCTTGAGCATGATGAAGGTGTCGGCGACGCTGGGCGGCATCGGGTCGGTGGCGATGTCGGCGGTCCCCAGCTTGGCCACCACGCGATCCACCTCGGGGAACTGGCGGATCACTTCCTCCACGCGCTTCTGCATGGCGATGGCCTGCTCCAGTCCGGTGCCGGGAATGCGCATGGCATGCATGGCGATGTCGCCCTCGTCCAGCGTCGGCAGGAACTCGGAGCCCATGCGCGTGGCCAGCCAGCCGGAGAGCAGCACCAGCAGGGCGGCGCCGCCGACCATCGGCCACCGCCGTGCCAGTGCCAGGCGCAGGGCCGGTTCGTAGGCGCGGCGGGCGGCGCGCATGACGCGGTTGTCGTGCTCCTCCACCTTGCCGGTGACGAACAGCGCCACCGCCGCCGGCACGAAGGTCACCGACAGGATCAGTGCGCCGGTCAGCGCCAGCGCCACGGTGAAGGCCATGGGGTGGAACATCTTTCCCTCCACGCCGGTGAGCGTGAAGATCGGCAGGTAGACCACCAGGATGATGAAGACGCCGAACAGGCTGGGGCGCACAACCTCCGCCGTGGCGGCGCGTACCGCCTGCAGGCGCTCGGCCAGGTCCAGCAGCCCGCCGCGGCGGCGCTGCTCCTCGGCCAGCCGCCGCAGGCAGTTCTCCACGATGATCACCGCGCCGTCGACGATCAGGCCGAAGTCGAGCGCGCCCAGGCTCATCAGGTTGCCGCTGATGCGGTTGGCCACCATGCCGCTGATCGTGAACAGCATCGCCAGCGGGATGATCAGCGCCGTGACCACGGCGGCGCGCAGGTTGCCCAGCAGGGCGAACAGCACCGCCACCACCAGAACGGCGCCCTCGAACAGGTTCTTCTTCACGGTGTCGATGGTCTTGTCGACCAGGACGGTGCGATCGTAGACCGCCTCCGCCACCAGGCCGTCCGGCAGCGACCGGTTGATCTCCTCCAGCTTGGCTGCCGTGCGGCGCGAGACCTCGCGACTGTTCTCGCCGATCAGCATGAACACGGTGCCCAGCACCACCTCCTCGCCATCCATCGTGGCGGCACCGGTGCGCAGGTTGTGCCCGATGGACACCTCGGCGACGTCGCCGATGCGGACCGGGGCGCCGTCACGCTGGCCCACCACGATGCGCCGGATGTCCTGCAGCCCCTGGACCTGGCCCGGCGAGCGGATCAGGTACTGAGAGCCGTTGCGCTCGATGTAGCCGGCACCGACGCTGGCGTTGTTGGCGGCCAGCGCCTGCACCAGGTCGCGCAGGCCCAGTCCGTAGGCCATCAGCCGGCCAGGCAGGGGCGCCACCAGGTATTCGCGCTCGTGGCCGCCGACGTTGTTGATCTCGGTGACGCCGGGCACCTTGGCCAGCTGCGGCTGCACGATCCAGTCCATCACCGTGTGCAGGTCCATGCCATCCCAGGGCTGGCCGTCGGGCCGCAGGGCACCGGCCTTCGGCTTGACCGTGAACATGAAGATTTCGCCCAGGCCGGTGGCGATGGGGCCCATGGCCGGTTCGGCGCCGGGCGGCAACGAGGAGCGTGCCTCCAGCAGGCGCTCCGCCACGAGTTGCCGGGCAAAGTAGATGTCGGTGCCGTCCTTGAACACCACCGTGACCTGCGACAGGCCGTAGCGCGACAGCGAGCGGGTGTACTCCAGCCGCGGCAGGCCCGCCATGGCATTCTCGATGGCGAAGCTGATGCGCTGCTCCGCCTCCAGCGGCGAATAGCCGGGCGCCTCGGTGTTGATCTGGACCTGGACATTGGTGATGTCCGGCACCGCGTCGATCGGCAGGCGGAAGTAGTTCCAGGCACCCAGTGCGGCCATGGCCGCGACGGCGATCAGCACCAGCCAGCGGTGCCTGATGGATGACTCAATGATTCTTTCGAGCATGGTCAGGCGCTCATCCTAGTGGTCGTGGCTCGCGCCCGACTTCTCGATGTCGGCCTTGACCAGGTAGCTGTTGGCGCTGACGTAGCGCGTGCCCGGCTTGATCCCGCCGAGCACCTCGGTCATCTCGCCGTCGCTGCGGCCCAGTTCCAGCATGCGCGCCTCGTAGGTTTCGCCGACCTGGGCGAACACCACCGTGAAGTCGCGGAAGGGCTGCAGGGCGGTGTTGACTATGGCCAGGGGCACCGGGCTTTCGCCAATCACCACCTCGGCCGTCACGAACTGCCCGGGCGTCCACTGGCCCTGGGCATTGTCCAGCGGGACACGCGCGACCAGCATGGGACCGCCGCCTTCCGCCGAGGCGATGGCGCCGATGCGGCCCTCGCCGGACTGATGGGCATCGGCCGCGGTGATCTTCACCGCCTGGCCGGCCTGCAGACGTGCGCGGTCGCGAGGGAACACGGTCAGTTCGGCCCAGACGCTGGCGTAGTCGGAGATCACGAACAACGCGCGTTCTCCGGTGGCCTCGCCGGGGTTGGCGGCGCGCTGCGTGACCAGGCCCGAGATGGGCGCGGTGACGGCATAGGTCTGCAGGCTTTCGTTGCTCTCCACTGTGGCCAGCAGCTGGCCGGCCTTCACCGGCTCGCCGAGCCGTGCCGAAACGCTGCGCACCACGCCGGGGAAGCGCGCGGCGACTTCACGCACCCGTTCGGCGTTGGGGCGGATGCTGCCGTAGAGCGGCAGGCGCTCGCGCAGGCTGCCGGGGCCGGCGACGGCGGTGCGGATGCCCATGCTGCGCGCCATCTCGGCCCCGATGCGGGTTCGCCCCTCGTACGAGTCGTAGGTCCAGGCGTGCTTCCTTCCGTCATGCACGGCCTCGACGCGCACGTCGAAGGAGTGCGGTTCGGCGACCATGCCGCTGCCCTTGAGGTAGTCCTGCTCCGGCGTGAAGCGGAACAGGCTCCTTTCGCCATCGAGCCGCGTCAGTTCGACCGTCAGGCTCAGCCCGGACGGCGCCAGCGGCTTGCCGCCATGGCGGGCGTAGACGTGGAATTCGGGCGGCACGCCGTCCTCGAAGATCGCGATCTCGAGCTCTAAGTCGCCGTCGGTGAGCAGGCGGCCGCCATGGGGTCCCCTGGCTTCCGTGGTTGCGGCGTGGCCCTGCGCTTCGTCATGGCCGTGGCCATGCTCGTCGGCGGCTCCGGGCTGGGGCTTGCAGGCTGCCAGCGACAGGGCCAGCAGCAGGATGAGAGTCTTGTTCATGGGTATTCCGGTTCAGGGCGCGGCGGCGCCGGCCTGGCTGGGCAGGGTGAGTTGCCCGGTGAGACGCTGGATTTCGATCAGCTGCGACTGGTACTCGGCGGCGGCCTCGATCAGCCGACTGCGCTGCGCCGTCCATTCGGCCTGGGCATCGCGCAGTTCCAGCAGCGAGTAGCGGCCGCGTTCCCAGGCGTAGCGGGTCTGCTCCAGCGCCTGTTGCGCGGCGGGCACCACGCGATCGCGCTGCGCCTCGAATTCGACGCGTGCATGGTTCATCTCCTGGTACAGCGCGTAGAGCTGGGCCTGGGCGCGCAACAGCGCGGCGCTGCGCTCGGACTGGCCCTGGTCGCGGCGCGCCTCGGCTTCGGCGATGGCGCCGCGCTGGCGCGAGCCCTGCCACAGCGGCAGCGAGGCGGAGAAGGTCAGGGCGGTATCGCCGCCGTCCTCGAAGCGGCGCAGGCCGGTGCCAAGGGTGACGCCGGCCTTGGCCTTCGAGCGGGCCAGGCGCCACTCGGACTCGCGCAGGCGGACTTCGCTGGCGTAGCGCAGGGCTTCCGGCGCGGATTCCAGCCGGGCCAGCAGCTCCTCCACCGGTGCCACTTCGGGCAGGCGCTGCAGATCGCCGCGGGCCTCGCCGAAGTCCGCCTCGGCCTGGCCCATGGCGGCGGCGAGATGGCGGCGCGAGGCGAGCAGCTCGTGTTCGGCATGCTCTTCGTCCAGCCTGGCGCGTTCCAGTGCGATGCGCGCACGCCAGCGCTCGGCCACCGGGCTGCGCGCGGCGCTGACACGGCGCTCCACCTCGCGCTGCGTGTCCTCGGCCAGTGCGGTGGTCTCGCGGGTGATGGCGAGCTTGGCCTGGTCGGAAAGCAAGTGCGCGAAGCGCCGCGCGACCTCGGCGCGGACCTCGAGCCGGGCGATGGCGGAGTCGTCGGCCTGCAGCGCCTGCTGTGCGCGGGCGCTGTCGACGCGACGCGCGAGCAGGTCGCCGCGCTCGATCAGCTGGCTGAAGCCCAGCGTGGTTTCCAGGCGGTCGACGCTGCCGTAGGGGCCGCTGCCGAGCAGGTTTTCGGCGTCCAGCCGCAGTTCCGGCGCCGGTCGCAGGCCGGCCTGCAGGACCTGGCTTTCGGCCACGCGGGCCAGGGCGCGCTGCGCTTCCAGCGAAGGGTGTTGTGCCTCGGCCCGCGCCAGCGCGGCGGCCAGCGTCAGTTCATCGGCGGCAGAAGTGGTGCCGGCGCAGAGCGCCAGCGGCAGGAACAGCACGAGTGCCGGCGGCACTCGTGACGGAAAGCGGGACATGATTGCCTCCCGGGGCAATGGAATGCGCGCCGCAGGCGCGGCGACGCGGGAACGACGTCAGGCGAGGGAGGCGAAACGGGGCGGGCCGCGCAGGGGTGGCCGCAGGACGTGAGGCAGTTTGCGCCGTGGCGGGGCCACGGCAACGAAGACGGGAGCGGCAGGGCGCGGGACCAGCGCGAGCCAGAGGAAGGCGGCGGCAATGAACAGCGCCAGGCTGGCCAGCGACTGCTGCGAGGGCTTGCTTGCGGCGGAGGCATCGTCGATGTCGATATCGCCGCCCTGGTGCCCGTCATGGTGCGATTCGCCGTCCGCGATGTGCACCGCGACCGGGGCTTCCTGTCCGTCGAAGCAGAAGTGCAGGTGCGTGCCGACCACGCGCGTCAGCAGCAGGGCGAAGCCCAGCAGCAGGACCAGCGTCAGCGGTGGCGAGCGGAAACGGCGCATACGGCGGATATTGAACACCCGGAGTGGGCTGCAGAGTCAAGTCGCGCGGGAAAGTTCCGCATGGACTGCAGCCTAGGCCAGCCCCGTCAGCTTCAGTGCCAGGCCCAAGGCCGCGCAGGCCGCCAGTGCCTTGAGCAGCCCCACACGGAAACGCAGCATCGCCAGCATGGCGCCGGCGCCGAGCAGCAGCGCGGGCAGGTCCAGGGAGGCAAGCTCGGGGGCGGGCAGGCGCAGCGGGCCGGCCTGCCAGCTGCCGACCTGGCGGAACAGCACGTGCAGGGCGAACCAGATCGACAGGTTCAGGATCACGCCGACCACGGCGGCGGTGATGCCGGTGAGCGCGGCGTTGAGCTGCGGGTTGCCGCGCAGGCGCTCGATGTAGGGGGCGCCCAGGAAGATCCACAGGAAGCAGGGGACGAAGGTGACCCAGGTGGAGAGCGTGGCGCCGAGCACGCCGGACAGCAGGGGATCAAGGCTGCCGGGATCGCGGTAGGCGCCCAGGAAGCCGACGTAGGTCAGCACCAGGATCAGCGGGCCCGGCGTGGTCTCCGCCAGTGCCAGGCCCTGCACCATCTCGCCGGGCGCCAGCCAGCCGTAGCGGTCCACCGCCTGCTGCGTCATGTAGGCCAGCACGGCGTAGGCACCGCCGAAGGTGACCACGGCCATCTTGCTGAAGAACACGGCCTCCTGCGTGAAGACGTGCTGCGCGCCGAGGACCAGCAGCAGGAGCAGCAGCGGCAGGCCCCAGAGCGCGGCGCCGGCCAGCAGCAGCTTCAGCGTCCACGCCGGTTGCGAGGGATGCGCGTGCGCCGGCACCGGATCGTGGTCCTCGTCGCCGGCCCTGGGCGGTGCCGGCATCCATCGAGGGGCCCACCGCGCAGCAGCCAGGCCGGCCATGGCCGCTCCGAGGACGATCAGCGGGAAAGGGATGTGCAGGGCGAAGATCGCCAGGAAGGCGATGCCGGCCAGCCACCACAGGGCGCGGGTCTTCAGTGCCTTCTTGCCGACGCGGATCACGGCCTCGATGACGATGGCCAGCGTCGCCGCCTGCATGCCGTAGAGCAGGCCCTGCACCCAGCCCAGCTCGCCGTAGATCACGTAGACCGCGGCGATGGCCACCATCAGGACGAATCCCGGGAGCACGAACAGCAGGCCGGCGACGATGCCGCCCCAGGTCTTGTGCAGCAGCCAGCCGACATAGGTGGCGAGCTGCTGGGCCTCGGGGCCGGGCAGCAGCATGCAGTAGTTGAGCGCGTGCAGGAACCGGGTCTCGGAGATCCACTTGCGCTCGTCCACCAGCATGCGGTGCATCAGCGCGATCTGGCCGGCGGGGCCGCCGAAGCTGAGGAAGCCGATCTTGAGCCAGACCAGGAAGGCCTCGCGGAAGCTGGGGGCGGGAGCGGAAGGGGCGGCCATGGGTTCAAGGCAGATGGATTGAATCAACTGTATCAAAATTAATGATACTGTTGAATCATGACTTCAGAAAAATGGCTGCTGCTGATCCATCAGCTACCCCCCAAACCCGACTACTCGCGCGTGAAGGTCTGGCGCCGCCTGCAGGCCCTGGGTGCCGTCGCCATCAAGAATTCCGTCTATGTGCTGCCGGGCAACGAGCAGACCCGCGAGGATTTCCAGTGGCTGCAGAAGGAGATCGAGAGCCTGGGTGGCGAGGCGACCGTGTGCGAGGCGCGCTTTGTCGACGGGCTCAGCGATGAGCAGCTTCACGGGTTGTTCCGGGCCGCCCGCGATAGCGACTATGTCCAGATTGCCGACGAAGCGAGGGAACTGCTGGAACTGCCGGCCGCGCCGGAGCGGCGCGATGAACTGCGCCATTCGCTGCGGCGGCTGCAGAAGCGGCTGGCGCAGGTCGAGGCGCTGGACTATTTCGGGGCGCAGGGCCGGGCAGCGGTGACATCGTTGCTGCGGCGACTGGAGGCGGCGCTGGCCGACGGCACCGCCCCTGCGGCGGGCGGGCGGCTCGATCAGTATCGGGAGCGCACCTGGGTCACCCGCCGCGATATCCGCGTCGATCGCATGGCCTGCGCCTGGCTGATCCGGCGTGCCATCGATCCGCAGGCACGCTTCCGCTTCGTGGAGGAGGCGGACTACCGGCCCGAGGAAGGGGAGCTTGGATTCGACATGGCCTCGGCCGAATTCACCCACGAGGGCGACCGCTGCAGTTTCGAGACCCTGCTGCAGCGTTTCGGCCTTGAGGAGCCGGCCCTGCTGGCCATCGGCGAGATCATCCACGACCTCGACCTGAAGGACGGCAAATATGGCCGCGATGAAACGGCCGGAATCGCCGCACTGCTTGCGGGCATCGGATCGGACGGCAGCGACATGGAACGCCTGGAGCGTTCCGCCATCGTGTTCGACGCATTGCGGACCGGCTTGTCGCGCTGAACGAGAAAGGCCCGCCGGAGCGGGCCTTTCTCGCTGAATCCTGCGAGAGGCTTACTTTCCTTCGACGATCGCCACCACGCCCTGGCCGCCGGCGGCGCAGATGGAGATCAGGCCGCGGCCCTTGTGGCCGTTCTCGGCGATGATCTTGGCCAGCGTGGCCAGGATGCGGCCGCCGGTCGCGGCGAAGGGGTGGCCGGCCGCGAGGCTGGAGCCCTTGATGTTCATGCGCGAACGGTCGATGGAACCCAGCGGCTTGGACAGGCCCAGGCGCTCCTTGCAGAACTTGGGGTCTTCCCAGGCCTTGAGGGTGCAGAGCACCTGGCCGGCGAAGGCTTCGTGGATCTCGTAGAAGTCGAAGTCCTGCAGGCTGATGCCGGCGCGCTCCAGCATGCGCGGCACGGCGTAGGCCGGGGCCATCAGCAGGCCTTCCTTCTTGTTGACGAAGTCCACCGCGGCGGTTTCGACGTGGGTCAGATAGGCCTGCGGCTCGAAGCCGTGGGCCTTGGCCCAGTCCTCGGAGGCCAGCAGCACGGCGGAGGCGCCGTCGGTCAGCGGGGTGGAGTTGGCGGCGGTCAGCGTGCCCTGGCCGGACTTGCGGTCGAAGGCGGGGCCGAGCGTGGAGATCTTCTCGATCGAGATGTCCGGGCGCAGGTTGTTGTCGCGCTCCAGGCCGGCGAAGGGCACCACGAGGTCGGCGTAGAAGCCGGACTCCCAGGCACGGGCCGCCTTCTGGTGCGATTCGAAGGCCAGCTGGTCCTGCGCCTCCCGCGGGATCTTCCATTCCTTGACCATGACTTCGCAGTGCTCGCCCATGCTCATGCGCGTGCGCGGCTCGCCGTTGGTCGGGATCGCCGGGGCCAGCATGGCCGGGCGGAACTTGGCGAGCGCGGCCAGGCGCTGGCCGCCGGTCTTGGCGCGGTTCACCTCGAGCAGGATCTTGCGCAGCTTCTCCCCCACGGCGATCGGCGCGTCGGAGGTGGTGTCCACGCCGCCGGCGATGCCGGACTCGATCTGGCCCAGGGCGATCTTGTTGGCGATGTTGATGGCGGCGGCCAGGCCCGTGCCGCAGGCCATCTGCACGTCGGCGGCGGCGGTCTCGGGCGCCAGGCCGGACGACAGCACGGATTCGCGGGTCAGGTTGAAGTCGCGCGAGTGCTTGAGCACGGCGCCGGCCTGCACTTCACCGATGCGCTCGCCATGGAGTTGGTACTTGTCGACCAGGCCCTTGAGGGCGGCGGTCAGCATGTCCTGGTTGGACTTGGTGGAGTAGGCGGTGTTGGAACGCGCGAAGGGGATGCGCGAACCACCGATGATGGCAACGCGGCGGCCGTACTTCATGAGGGTACTCCTAGAGGAAAAGGTCTGGACAAGGAGAATTATCGAAAGCGGCGCCGACAATGGCTATTGCCGTAGGGACACTGCCCCTGGAAAATTCTTGTCATAGTGTTTTCAGCTACTTGCGGTGGTATCGGCGGAACTTTCCGCTGGCCTGCAGGGTCTGCTTGACGCAGAATTCAGCGACATCGCCCCAGACCAGGAGCCTCACCGCATGCGATCCCTCATCCTGCTGCCCGCCGTGCTGCTGCTCGCCGCCTGCCAGGGCATGGAGCCGATCAGTTCCAGCCAGGCCGCAACCCCGCCGTCCCAGGCCGAGCCCGCGCCGGTGCCGGAAACCACGGTGCCGCCGGAGGCGACGCCGGCGGACGCCCAGGTCAGCCAGGAAACCTATTCCAGCGAGGAGATCGTGGCCGAGGCCTCGAAGTTCTTCGGCAAGGCCTCCGGCGATGTGGCGCAGGCGGTGGAGAAGGTCTTTGCCCGCTATGGCCGCCCCAATGCCTACATCATCGGCGAGGAGGGTTCCGCCGCCGTGGTGGTCGGCGCGCGCTATGGCCGCGGCACGCTGCAGTACAAAGGTGGCGACAGCATGCCGGTGTACTGGCAGGGCCCTTCGGTGGGCTGGGACTGGGGCGGCAACGCCTCCAAGACGGTGACGCTGGTCTACAACCTGCGAAACACGGCGCAGTTGTTCCAGCGCTTCCCGGGCGTGGAGGGCAGCCTCTACCTGGCCGCCGGCATCGGCGTGAACTACCAGCAGAGCGGCAACATCGTGCTGGCGCCGATGCGCACCGGCGTGGGCCTGCGCGCCGGTGCCAACGTCGGCTACCTGCATTACACGCGCAAGCCCTCCGTGATACCGTTCTGATCCCGTCCCCCTGAACTCTCGCGATCCCAAGGAGACCGCCATGAGCTGGAACAATGAACTCCGTCCCGTCCCGGTGAGCAGCGGCGCGCAGCCGCGCGGCACGCCGCTGGTGCGCGATACCGGCACCGACGCCGCCAACAAGGTGCTGCGCAATACTTACCTGCTGCTGTCGATGACGCTGCTGTTCAGCGCGCTGATGGCCGGCGTGTCGATGGCGGTGGGCGTCGGCTACGGCATCAGCCTGCTGTGCTCGCTGGTGTCGCTGGGCCTGCTGTGGTTCGTGGTGCCGCGCACCGCCAATTCCTCCGCCGGCATCTGGGTGGTGTTCGCCGTCACCGGCCTGCTCGGCTTCGGCCTGGGGCCGATCATCAACCGCTACCTGGGCATGGCCAACGGTGCGCAGAACGTCATGCTGGCCCTGGGCATGACCGGCGCGATCTTCGTCGGCCTGTCGGCCTATGCGGTGAAGACCAGGCGCGACTTCAGCTTCATGCGCGCCTTCCTGTTCAGCGGCATGATCCTGCTGCTGGTGGCAAGCCTGGTGATGCTGGGTGCCTCGCTGTTCGGCTTCTACCTGCAGCCGCTGCACCTGGCGTTGTCGGCCCTGTTCGCCCTGTTCGCCTGCGGCATCATCCTGTACCAGACCGGCGAGATCGTGAACGGCGGCGAGACCAACTACATCCTGGCCACCACCACGCTGTATGTATCGATCTACAACCTGTTCACCAGCCTGCTGCACATCCTCGGCGTCGCCAACGACGACTGAGGTAATGAGGTATAAAAAAGCCCCGCATCGCGGGGCTTTTTCCTTTGGGGCGGGGCCCCGCCATGGATGGCGCTCCTGCCGCCTCTGTCTTTTCGGGGAGTAACGATGAACTGGACCGTCATTGGCCAGACGACCGGCCTGCTGATCCTGTCCAACATCTTCATGACCGTGGCCTGGTACGCGCACCTGAAGGACCTGCGCGACAAGCCCTGGATCATCGCGGCGCTGCTGAGTTGGGGCATTGCCCTGTTCGAATACCTGCTGCAGGTGCCTGCCAATCGCATCGGCTATACCGCGCTGACGCTGCCGCAGCTGAAGATCCTGCAGGAAGTCATCACGCTGAGCGTGTTCGTGCCGTTCGTGGTGCTGTACATGAAGCAGCCGATCAAGCTGGACTACCTGTGGGCGGGGCTCTGCATGTGCGGTGCGGTGTACTTCATCTTCCGCAGCTAGGGACAGGCACCACCGGCATGACGGATCAAGGGTAGGGCGGATACCGCCGGCACAGTTCCGACATCGCCGTGACGACATGGTAGAGCGAGGTGGCGGGCGACGGGTCGCGGATGAATTCGCCCTGCGCGTCCATCCACTCCCACCACAGCCCACGCCGCGGCGTGGCAAGGAAATGCTGCAGCGTGGCGAACGCCGCCAGCGCGTCTTGGTGGAGCACCGGGGCGTCGGCGCCCGGCGCCTCCGCCAGGACCAGGCTGGCGCGCAGGCGTTCGGTCTGCGCCCAGAGGCGGGCGCGGCCGTCGGTGACGGTTCCGGCGGCGTCGAGCCCGGCCAGGGTGACGCCGCGCCCGGCGTGGATGCCATGGCGCAGGCCGAAGGCCATCAGCGCATGACCCTGCTCCTCGCAGTCGGCGCCCAGCAGGCGCCGCGACAGATCCAGCAGGAAGGCCCACTCGAACTGGTGGCCAGGTTCGCGCAGTCCGCCTTCGGCACCGGCGGCGAAGCGCCAGTCGCCGTCGAAGAACTCGCCCACGGCGCCGCTGGCGGGATCGATCATGTACCGGCGGCACAGTTCCAGGACCTGCGCCGCGCGTTCGCGGAATGGCGCGTCCACGCCCAGTTCCACCCAGGCCAGCAGGGCCTCCAGCAGGTGCATGTGCGGATTGGAGCGCAATGGCAGGCGGCGCGGCCGGGCTTCCTCGTAGCCGCCCAGCGGATGGGCAAGCAGGCTGTCCATGCGCGCCAGCAATGCGCGCGCCGTGGCCAGCAGTTCCGGCGGCTGGCCCTCCATGTCATAGGCATGGGCCAGGGCGAACAGCACGAAGGCCTGGTCGTAGAGGTCCAGGTCGGCTTCGCCGCCGCCGCGGTTGCTGCGGAACAGGCCGTCGCCGCGCGGGTACTCGCGCAGCATGAAGGACAGGGCGTGCTGCATCGCCTCGCGCCAGGGGCCCTGCCAGCCGAGGCGCCCAGCCTCGGCGTAGGCGTAGACCTGCCGAGACTGCACGCGTACGCGCGTCGGAAAGCCCACGGGGCGGCCGTGCAGGTCGAGCTTTTCATGGAAGCCGCCGCCAGCGTGGTCGGCCCCGGCCTCCCACCACAGCGGCAGGGCGGCGTCGAACAGCCACCAGCGCGACCAGTCGGCTGCCTCGCGCAGGCGGGCCTGCGTCTGCTCCGCTGTCGTGCCGGAGTTCATGCCGGTTCCGCGAGCAGGGCGTCGACGCAACCGGCCAGGCTGTCGAAGCGTCCGTCGGCGGGCGCCCGGGCGTCACCGACGAGATAGGCGCGGCCGACGCCGGCGGCGCGGGCGGCCTCGATGTCGGAGGGCTTGTCGCCCACCATCAGCGAGGCGGCCATGTCGATGCCCAGGTCCTGCTGGGCGCGCCGCAGCATGCCCGGCGCGGGCTTGCGGCAGTCGCAGTCGCGCGCGTAGGCCGCGACCTTGCCGCCGGGCAGGTGCGGGCAATGGTAGACGGCGGCCAGGCGCACGCCGTCTGCCTCCAGCGCCTGCTGCAGGCGGGCCGTCAGCTGTTCGTACTGCGGCTCGGTGTACATGCCGCGGGCGATGCCGGACTGGTTGGTGACGATCACCAGCGCGTAGCCGGCGGCCGATAGCCGCCGCATGGCACCGACGGCGCCGGGCAGGAACTCGAAATCCTCCCAGCGGTAGACATAGCCCTTGTCGACATTGACCACGCCATCGCGGTCGAGGAATGCGGCCTTCAGGGGAATGCTCCGGACGTGTGGATCAGGCCTTGGCCTGCGCGCCGATGCGGCGCACGATGTCGCTGGTGCTGAAGCCCTCCACCAGCGGCACCAGCTCGACGCGGCCGCCCCAGCTGCGGACTTCCGGCGCGCCGACGACGGTGGCCTCGGTGTAGTCTCCGCCCTTGACCAGCACGTCGGGCCGGATGGCCTTGATCACGTCGATCGGCGTGGGCTCGTCGAAGATCACGACGGCGTCGGTCGCCGCCAGCGCCGACAGCAGGCGGGCGCGCTGCTGTTCGCCGATGATCGGGCGGGTGGGCCCCTTGAGCCGGGAGACCGAGGCGTCGCTGTTGATGCCCACCACCAGCCGGGTGCCGAATTCGCGGCACTGTTCCAGCAGGGTGACGTGGCCGACATGGACCAGGTCGAAGCAGCCATTGGTGAACACGACCTTGTCGCCCGCGGCCTGCCAGGCGGCGACCTTCTCGGCCAGCTCGGGCAGGCTCATGGCCTTGAGGTCCGAGCCGTCCTTGTTCCGGGCGCGCAGTTCCGACAGCAGCTCGCCGGCCGAGGCCGGCACGGTGCCGACCTTGGCCACGACGATGCCGGCGGCGAGGTTGGCGAGGCTGGCGGCCTGCTCCGGCGGCACGCCGCTGGCGGCGCAGAGCGCCAGCGTGGCGATCACGGTATCGCCGGCACCCGACACATCGAAGACCTGGCGGGCGACGGCCGGCGCATGGTGGCGGCGGTCCGGCCACAGCAGGCAGATGCCCTTCTCGCTCATGGTGACCGTGAGATGCGACAGGCCCAGCTGCTCGACGTAGCGCTGGCCGTGGTTCAGCTCTTCCTCGACATCGCCGTGGACGCCGGTGGCCAGCGCCAGTTCGCCGCGGTTGGGGCAGATGGTGGTGGCACCGGCGTAGCGCGAGAAGTCGCGGGTCTTGGGGTCCACCAGCACCGGCACCCCGGCCTTGCGGGCCAGGGCGATGGCGCGCTGGCACACGGTCTTGGTCAGCACGCCCTTGGCGTAGTCGGAGAGGATCACGACCTGGGCCGAGGCCAGCGCGGCCTCGAAGCGCTGCAGCAGTTCCTCGTAGGCCGGGGCGGGGCGCTCGGCGGTGGATTCATGGTCCAGCCGCACGACCTGGTGCTGGCCGGCCAGCACGCGCAGCTTGGCGGTGGTGGGCGTACCGTCCACCGCAACCAGGGCGCTGTCCACTCCAGCGGCGGCCAGTTGCCGCTCCAGCAGTTCGCGGTCCGCATCGCGTCCGGTGAATCCGACCAGCGTGGCCCGGGCCCCCATGGCGACGACGTTCATGGCGACGTTGGCCGCGCCGCCCGGCTGTTCGCTGCTGCGGTCGGCACGCACCACCGGCACGGGCGCCTCGGGGGAGATGCGCTCGACGTGGCCGTAGACGTACTTGTCCAGGATGACGTCACCCAGGATCAGGACCTTGGTCTGCGGCCACCGCCGCGCGATGGTGTCCTGCAAGTAATGCACTTCGTCCCTCAAAAGACTGATCTCCTGACCATGGCGCGGACCGGCGCCCATCATCCTTGATTTGCGCCGGCATTCCCAATGGTCATGCCGCCACGGCCTGCCGCAGGCGCAGGGCGATCAGGGCGGCCATGACCAGCCCCGTCAGCACGATGAAGGCACGCAGCCGCGCCGGCGGGATGCGGCTTGCCCAGCGCGCTCCGGCATAGCCGCCGGCGGTGGCGAACAGCATCATCCACAGCGCCGGGCCCCAGCGCAGGGCCTCACCGGCGGCGTACAGGACCACGGCGATGGCGGTGAGCACGCCGGACACGAGGTTCTTGAGCGCATTGGCGCGGTGGAGTTCGCGCAGCCCCAGCAGGGACAGCGCGGCCAGCAGGAGGATGCCCAGGCCGCCGTTGAAGTAGCCGCCGTAGACGCAGACGGCCAGTATCACCGCGGCGGCGATGGCCTGGGGCACGGCGGCCGGGGCCCGCTGCAGGCCCGGCTGCAGCGCGAACAGCAGGGTCGCCGCCAGCAGCAGCAGCGGCGCGACGCCGGCGAACAGGCGGTCCGGGGTGAGCAGCAGCAGGGCGGCACCGGCACTGCCTCCGAGCAGGGCCAGGCCCAGCAGGGAAGGCAGGCCCAGGCCGGCCGGCGCCTGCAGGTCGCGCCGCGAGGCCCAGGCGGCGCTGAGGTAGCCCGGCAACAGGGCGGCGGTGCCGGTGGCGTTGGCTGCCACCGGGGGGACGCCGGCCGCCATCAGGGCCGGCAGGGTCAGGAAGCTGCCGCCGCCGGCCAAGGCATTCAGGCCACCGGCCAGGAAGGCGGCGCCGGCCAGCAGGGCGGCCTCGGGGAGCGTCACGGGAGCCTGCCCGGGACGATTGGCCCCGGCAATCGAAGCCATAGGAACAAATCAATGGCGTCAATATTGATAATCATTATCATCTTTATCCAGTCAACCAGGAGAACCGCCATGATCAAGACCCTGAGCTTCGGTGCGATGCACATCAGCGTCGCGTTCCTGGTCGTGTGGGCCATGACCGGCAGCTGGATGACCGGCGGCCTGGTCGCCCTGGTGGAGCCTTGCATCAATACCGTCGCCTACCACTTCCACGAAAAGGTCTGGAAGCGCCGCGGCGAGCAGGAAGCGGCCGGCGCCGGCCGCGCGGGCTGGCTGGCCCACAGCCACTAGACGGTCAGTAGCCCGGGGGCGGGTAGTCCCCGGAAGGTGGCGGAGGCGGCTCCGGCCATGGTGCGGGAGCGGCTTCGGCCGGCGGCGGCGCCGGGATCGGCGGCGTGGGGGCCGGGTCTGCCGCCGGCACGGGAGCGGCCGGGGGCCGCTGGATGGGCGCCGGCTGCGGGGAAGCGGGCGGCGGGTTGCGCTCCGCCATCAGCACCAGCACGCCCTCCTTGGTCCTGACCAGCTTGCCGGACACCGCCAGCGGCACCTTGCTGCTGCTGTTTCGCATATCCATGATCGAGGCGCCCGCGGCACGCCCGTTGACCCAGACGCATTCGGTCTCGCCGGTCAGCATCCAGTCGTTGTTCGAAACCGGCGGTGCGCCCAGGCAGCTGCCCTCGCGCTGGCGCGGCAGGCCCGACAGCGTGATGCGCTTGCCGACCTGATTCGCCAGCTGGGGGGCGGCCAGGTCCACCGGCACGGCCTGGCCCGGCGTGAAGGTGAGCAGTTGTTCCTTGGTAGGTCCGCTGGCGCAGGCGGCCAGCAGCAGGGCGAGCAGGGCGGTCGGGCGTGTCATGGTCGTTCTATGAATCCGGCGATGAATCCGGTCTGGCGATTGTAAGGCCGGCGCGGATCGCCGCTACTCTATGCGCAGAAAACTTCAGGATGGAGGAGAACGATGATTTCCGCAGCGGATTACGCAGGCCATGACGCACTGGGCCTGGCCGGGCTGGTGGCCCGGGGCGAGACCACGGCGGCGGAACTGCTGGAAGCCGCCCTGGCGCGTGCCGCGGAGGTCAATCCGAGGATCAACGCCATCAACATCCCGATGCACGAGATCGGCCGCGCCCGGGCGCGCGAGGCGCTGCAGGGGCCGTTCGCCGGCGTGCCCTTCCTGATCAAGGACATCGTGCAGGACTACGGCGGCGTTCCGGCCAGTTCCGGCTGCACGCCGCTGCGCGACTGGAAAGCGCCCTCCCATGCCGCGATCACGCAGCGTTTCCTCGACGCCGGCCTGGTGATCTTCGGCAAGACGGCCACGCCGGAACTGGCGCTGAAGGGCATCACCGAATCGCGCGCCTGGGGTATCACGCGCAATCCCTGGAACCTGGACCACACGCCGGGCGGCTCTTCCGGCGGCGCGGCGGCGGCGGTGGCGGCCGGCATCGTGCCGATGGCGGGTGCCAATGACGGCGGCGGCTCGATCCGCATCCCCGCCGCTTGCTGCGGACTGTTTGGCCTGCGTCCCTCGCGCGGCCGCGTGCCCCTGGGGCCGCGCATGGGGGAGGCCTGGGAAGGAGCCAACAGCGACCTGGTGGTGTCGCGCAGCGTGCGCGACAGCGCCGCGATGCTGGATGCGCTGCAGGGTCCGGATGTCGGCTCGCCCTTCGAGATCCGCGCGCCGGAGAGGCCGTACCTGGACGAGCTGCAGCGCGAGCCGGGCCGGCTGCGGGTGGCCTTCTGCACCCGCTCGCCGCTGGGCACGCCGGTGGACCCGCAGCATGTCGAGGCGGTGCGGCGGGCCGCGAAGCTGCTGGAGTCGCTGGGCCACCATGTCGAGGAGGCGGAGCCGCAGGTGGATGGACCGCTGCTGGCGCGCTGCTTCATCACCATGTACATGGGCAATGTCGCGGCCAGCGTCGCCGAGATCCGCGCGCTGACCGGCTGCGCCGAGAGCGAATTCGAGCCGGACACCCGCGTCTTCGCCCAGGCCGGCCGCGCCCTGGATGCCGGGGAGTACGTGCGCCGGCGCCGCCTGTGGAACGACTTCGCCCGCGCCCTCGGCCGCTTCTTCCAGAGCCATGACCTGTACCTGACGCCGACGCTGGCCTGCCCGCCGGTGCGCATCGGCGAGCTGGACCAGCCGGCGGCGCTGCGCGCGGCGCAGAAGCTGGTGCTGGGGCTGCGCGGCGGCGGCCTGCTGCTGCGCAGCGGCATGGTGGAGCAGATCGCCACCGAGAGCCTGGCCAAGGTGCCGTTCACGCAGTTGTCGAACCTCACCGGGACGCCGTCGATGTCGGTGCCGCTGTACCAGACCGCGGAGGGGCTGCCGCTGGGACTGCAGTTCGTGGCGCCATTCGGCGAGGAGGGGCGCTTGCTGCGCCTGGCGGCGCAGCTGGAGCGCGCGCTGCCCTGGTTCGGCCGCGTGCCCTCGTTGTGAGCGGCACGGCGGAGCTGCTGGCCCGTCTCCGGGCCCAGGATGCCGCGCTCGCCGAGGCGGCGGTTCGCGCCTGCGCCGCCAGTCCCTTCGTGGCGGAGGCGCTGGCCTGGATGCTGGACCGGGGCATGGCCCTGGAGGAGCTGCGCCGCGTCCGCGAGCCGGGGCAGACGGCCGGGCGCATCCGGGAGGCGACGCGGGAGCTGGCCGAGGAGGCCGACATGCAGCGGGCGCTGCGCCGGCTGCGGCGCGAGGACATGGCGCGCATCGCCTTCCGCGACCTGGCCGGCTGGGCGCCGCTGGACGAGACGCTGGGCGATCTCTCCGACCTCGCCGACGCCTGCTGCGAGGCGGCCCTGCGCTTTGCCGAGCGCCGGCTGCAGGGCCGCCACGGACGGCCGCTGGACGAACGCGGCGGGGAAAGCCGCCCGGTGGTGCTGGGCATGGGCAAGCTCGGCGGGCGCGAGCTGAACTTCTCCTCCGACATCGACCTGATCTTCTGCTACACGCAGGGAGGCGAGACCGACGGCGCGCGGCCGCTGAGCAACGGCGAGTACTTCGGCCGGCTGACGCAGGAGACCGGCAAGCTGCTGTCGGCCCGCACCGAGGACGGTTTCGTGTTCCGGGTGGACACGATGCTGCGGCCTTTCGGTTCGGCCGGGGCGCTGGCGGCGTCCTTCGCCGCGATGGAGGAGTACTACCAGGTGCACGGCCGCGAATGGGAGCGCTACGCGCTGATCAAGGCGCGGCCGGTGGCCGGAGACATCGAGGCTGGCCAGGCATTGCTGCGCACGCTGCGGCCCTTCGTCTACCGCCGCTACCTGGACTACAACGCCATCGGCAGCCTGCGCGAACTCAAGCGGTTGATCGAGGACGACGTCAAGCGCAAGGGCATGGACGACAACGTCAAGCTCGGCCCGGGCGGTATCCGCGAGCTGGAGTTCATCGTGCAGTCCTTCCAGCTGGTGCGCGGCGGCAACGAAACCCCATTGCGCGATGCACGGCTGCGGCCGGTGCTGCGCTACCTCGGCGAGGCCGGCCACCTGCCATCGCAGACGGCGATGCGGCTGGACGAGTGCTATGTCTACCTGCGCCGGCTGGAGAACGCGATCCAGATGTACGGCGACGAGCAGGCCCATGCGCTGCCGGCGGACGAGGCGCGCCGCGCCGCGCTCTGCGCGGCCATGGGCAACGCCGACTGGTGCGGCCTGCTGGAGGAGCTGGACGCGGTGCGCGGCTTCGTGCAGCAACAGTTCGGCCGTGTGTTCGCCGAGTCGCAGAAGGGGCGTGACGAAGGGCCGCTGGCGCGGCTGGTGGCGGGCCTCTGGAGCGGCCAGCTCGATCCGGGCGATGCCGCCGACGGCCTCTACGGGGCAGGGTACCAGCAGTCGCCCAAGGAACTGGTCGATGACCTGGAGACGCTGAAGGGATTGCGCCTGGTAAGAGCCATGCGCGAGGAAACCCTGCTGAAGCTCCAGCAGCTGCTGGCCCAACTGCTGGAGGAAGCCCTGCAGCAGCCGCAGCCAGCGGTGGCGCTCAAGCGCGCCCTGCGCATCATCCAGGCGGTGGTCGGCCGCTCCACCTACCTGACGCTGCTGCGCGAGAGCGACGGCACGCGCCAGCAACTGCTCGGGCTCTGCGCCGCCAGCCCCTGGCTCACCGATTTCATCGCCCAGTCGCCGGTGCTGCTCGACAGCCTGCTCGACCCGCGCACCCTGTACGCGCCGCCGGAGAAGGAGGAACTGTTCGAGGACCTGCGCCGGCGCGCGCAGGAGATCGAAGGGCAGGGTACCGAGGCGGCCATGGACCTGCTGCGCCGCTACCAGAAGGAGATGACCCTGCGCATCGCCGCGGCGGACCTGATGCATGCGCTGCCCCTGGTCAAGGTCAGCGACCGGCTGACCTGGCTGGCGGAGGCCATCGTCGCCCAGGCGCTGCGCTTCACCTGGGCCGAGATGGCGGCCCAGTACGGCGAGCCGCGGCGCCGCGACGGCAGCCCCTTCGGTTTCGGCGTGATCGCCTATGGCAAGTTTGGCGGCATCGAGCTGGGCTACGGCTCGGACCTCGACCTGGTCTTCGTGCACGACTGCGATGCGCTGGATGAGGACAGCCAGGGTGGTGCGCGGCCGCTCAACAACGGCGCCTGGTATGCCCGCCTGGCCCAGCGCCTGATCAACAGCCTGGCCACCCAGACGCCGGCCGGCCGCGCCTACGAAGTGGACATGCAGCTGCGGCCCAGCGGCGCCTCCGGCCTGCTGGTGACCAGCCTGGACGGCTTTGCCGACTACCAGCGCAGCTCCGCCTGGACCTGGGAGCACCAGGCCCTCACGCGGGCGCGCTACATCGCCGGTCCGGAAGCGATGGGGGAGGCCTTCGAGGCGGTGCGACAGGAAATCCTCTGCCGCCCGCGCGATGTCGCCACGCTGCGTGGCCAGGTCGTGGAGATGCGCGCCAGGATGCGCGGCAGCCTGGACAAGTCCAGCGCCGAGTCCTGGGACATCAAGCAGGGCGAGGGGGGGCTCATCGACATCGAATTCGTCACCCAGTACCTGGTGCTGCGCGATGCCAGCCGCGATGCGGGCGTGGTTGAATACAGCGACAATTGGCGCCAGCTGGATGCGCTGGAGCGGGCCGGCAGCATCAGCACCGGCAGCAAGCAGGCGTTGATCGACTGCTACCGCGCCTACCGTGGCTTTGTCCATGTCCGCTCGCTGCAGAACCAGCCGGCACAGGCACCGGCCGACCGCTTCGCGGCGGAACGGGAGGCGGTCCGGGCGATCTGGAGGCAGTTGCTGGTCGATGTGCGGGATTGACCGGAAGCTGCGGGGCGGTTCGCGGATGGAGGCTCCGGCTGGTTCGAGCGGGAAGCGGCGGGGCGGTGGCGCTGCCGGAAAGACAACTAACGATCACAATCAGCAATCAGGGATTTCGGCATGCCGATCGAGGGAAAGCGTTATCTGCGGGCCAGGAAGCTGCTGTCGGACGTGACGGCACAGCTGGAGGCGCTGGGCATGCAGTATCACCTGGAGGGGGGGACCCTGCTGGGCCTGGTGCGGGACGGCGACCTGATTCCCTGGGACGATGACCTGGATATCTCGCTGTCCTCGGAGCTGGCCGAGGCCTTCGTGAAGCGCGCGGCATGGCCGCTGCGGCTGCGCGGCTGGCGGGTCAGCGTGCATCGGTTCGAACGGGACGGCGTGGGCTGGAAGAGCGGCCAGATCCGCATCATCAAGATCCGCAACCGCCGCTGGATCTTCCTGCGCGGCAGCCTTTGCCTGGACGTCTTCCCGAAGTATCAGGTGGGCCAGGACGTATTCTGGACGGCAAAGAAGAAAGTCATGCGCGCCCCGGCCCGGTTCTATCAAGGCTGCGGCTGGATCAGCTTCCACGACAGGAAGCTGGCAATCCCGCTGGCCCATGAAGAGTACCTGTCGCTGAAGTACGGCGACTGGCGGACTCCGGTCAGGCAGTGGAACTGTGCGGTGAACGAGGGAACCGTGGTCGGCGACCTGTAGCCTGGCGGGATTCGCCCCGCCGGTTCCTAGTTGCCGCGCCGTACGATCTCGATGATCTCGGTCGTCGAGACCGACGGGGTGCGCGGCAGGTAGATCACCTCGCAGAGCGGCATGAGGTGATCGAAACGACCCTTCCAGTCGTCGCCCATCACCAGCACCTGCGCATCGTACTGCCGGATGTAGTCCGCCTTCAGTTCCAGCGATTCCTCGACGAACACCTGATCGACGCTGCGCAGGGACTCGATGATGCGAATCCGGTCGGCCTGCCGGTAGATCGGATAGCGCTGCTTCTTGCTGTAGTTCAGCTCATCGGAGGACACGCCCACCGTGAGGTGGTCGCCGAGCGCGCGCGCGCGCTCCAGGATCAGGATGTGGCCGACGTGGAGGACGTCGAAGGTGCCGAAGGTAATGACTCGCCGCATCCGTGTACCTGTAGTCGGGGATTGCCCGGGTGTCCTGGTTTTTTTGTGTATTGGCGCCATGCCTTCGTCGGCGCTCTCCACTCGGCAGGACCGCTGCCGGCGGGGACTGTCCTCGAGCCGCGGCATGCGTGGAGGCTGGCCTGCAAGGGGCGTGGCTGCCGTTTGGCAGCCGGAACAATAGCGCGCTAGTGCACGGTTTCCAAGCGCCGCAGCCGCTACAATTGCTCTGCCGGTCGGGGGATCGGCATTGCTGGAGGGGGCGGCTTGGCGCTGGCTGTCGCAGCGCCGGGCCGGGGGGCATGCATCGCAGGTGGAAAGAGGCGGCTGTTCCACTTGACGGCCGTTCAGGCCGATGGCATGCGGAATGCGTCAGGGGGCATCGGGGAAAGTGAAGAAAGTCGGCTACACGACGGGGGTCTGGGACCTGTTCCATGTCGGTCACCTCAACTTGCTGCGCCGGGCGCGGCTGGAATGCGATTATCTGATCGTCGGCGTGACCACCGACGAGCTGTCCGAAGCAGGCAAGGGAAGGACGCCGATCATCCCCTTTGCCGAGCGGCTCTCGATCATCGAGGGCCTGCGCTGGGTCGACAGCGTTGTCCCGCAGGTCAACTACGACAAGTGGGAAGCCTGGAACAACTTCAAGTTCAACGTGATGTTCGTCGGCGACGACTGGAGGAACAGCGCGCGCTGGAACGGGTTGGAGGCGAAGTTCCAGGAGGTCGGCGTGGATATCGTCTATCTGCCCTACACCACGCATACCTCGAGCTCGAAGCTGCGCGGCATCCTTGACCGATTCGAGCAGGCAGATGGGCGGTAGCATCAAGCTGGAGGGGAAGGTCGCCCGGGATGCCGAGGCGATGCTGGCCGACGTGACGCGGTTGCTCGGCAAGATCGGCATTCGCTACGGCCTCGACGGTGGCACCCTGCTCGGGATCGTGCGGGAGGATCGCCTGCTGCCCTGGGACGACGACATGGACCTGGTCGTGACCGAGGATCAGCTGCCCCGCCTGGAAGCAAGGCTCTATCGCTTCCGCCTGGCCGGGTACAAGGTCTCCGTGAAGAGGGCCCGCAGTGCCATGGGCGTCATCCCGGCCGGGGCGGTCCGGCTGATCAAGATCCGCAGCCGCAAGTATCTCTTCTGGCGCGGCGATCTGCTGATGGACCTTTTCATCAAGTACGCTTCCGGCGATCGCTACGAGTGGATCGTGGGTGAAAAGAATGCGGTCCACAAATCGGTGGACGGTCGCTTCTACCGGTCGCTCGGCCAGCTGACCTTCAGGGGCGTCGAATACACGGTTCCGGCGGAGACCGAGGCCTATCTCGGGGCCCGCTACGGGGAGTGGCGGACGCCGGTGAAGGTCTGGGACTTCCGCCGGGACGACCAGGCGATCAGCCAGGGTTCGCCGTCGCCGTCGTAACGGTACCCGGATTGCGCCGGGCTGCAGGCAAGGGTCAGCCGCTGCGCTGTTCGAGTTGGTCCACGATCCGTTCCGACACGCGCCCGTCGCGCTGGCCGATCAGGTACTCGACAAGGTCCTCGCGTTCCTCGCTGGGGTGGTAGGGCTGGCGCAGCAGGGCTTCGAGCGCACCGGGCAGCTGGCTGGCGCGGTCGATGCAGCTCGCGATCGCCTCGTAGCGATGGGTCTGGGGATCGATCCGGTCCTTGAGCCGCCAGCTGAAAAGGCCGCGATAATTCCAGCGCAGCTTCTGGAACCGGCACCACACCACCGGCCGGCGCAGCGCGGCGAATTCGAACAGCGCGCTGGACGCATCGCTGACCAGGACGTCGGCGCGAGCCATCAGCGGGACCAGGTTGTAGTGCTGCGCCCCCAGGACTTCCACGTTCGGCTGCTCTGCCCATGCCCGCAGGCGACGGCGCTGGGCGGCATACTTGTCGATGGTCCAGCTGAAAAAGTGCGGCTTCACGATCCATCGGGCCCCCGGCAGCAGCGTGGAGAGCTGCCGCGGCATCAGTTCCAGCGACGAGGGGTAGAAGGTCGGTGCATACAGCACGGTAGGCCCCTCTCCCCGACTCGCCGGCGAGGCTTCCCGGGAAAACAGCGGATCGAGCTTGGCGAAACCCACCAGCGCCAGTTTCGGCCTCAGCGCCGGATTCCGCTCCAGCAATTCATCCAGCACGCGCTGGGATTCCACGAAGCGCAGGTCGAAGCGGTCGAGCCGCGGATCGAACAGCACGTTCTTCACGCCGATGCCGTGATACACCAGCGCGGTACGCGTGCCGGGCGCCAGGTTTTCCTTCTCGTCCAGGTAGCTGCCGAACACGGCCCAGTCCGGAGCCAGCCGCCGCAGTTGCGCGTAGGCGTCGACGGTGCTGTCGACCAGCCGCACCTCCGGCAGTCCGGGGATGCGACGATCCGGGAACAGGGTCTGGACGGTCGCGTCAAAGCGCAGCATCACCTCCACCTGGTGTCCCCGGGCGCGCAAGGCTTGGATGACCGGCAGGTATTGCGGCAGGTAGTAGAGCTGTTCGGCGTAGAACGCGACCTGCATGTGCGGCGTCTCGTATGGCAATGGCATGACGGAGCCCTGCGGAGAGAGCTGCCTGAATCGGGGTTCTTTGCGTAAGCGACTGATTATAAAGGAGTCGAATCCCGCCGCAATAGGCAGGGGTACGCTCGGGCGATGACTTGCCGTTGCAATCTGCATTACATCGGCACGCAACATTGGCCCGCCATCCTTGTCCTAGCCATGGGATGCCGTATCCCACCGTGTGGCGTTGATGGGTGGCAGGAGCCTGCCGGGCATTTGGCTGGGGCAAGCGCCGCCGGAAGGCCGCGCGGTCGGGTGCGATCCGTAACCAAAGGAGCACACGCCGTGGAAAACCCCGCAACCCGCGCGCTGCGTCCGGATTTCGCGTTCGACGCTTCAAGCTTTGTCTTCGGCAATCGCGCACCGGCTTTCCCTGCGCGGCCGTCGGTGGCCGGCGCCCCGCGTCTTGCAGCACCGCCGGTCGCACTGCTGCTCGCATCCACCCCGCTGCACAGCTTCTGGGCGCTGGGCCTGGCCCATGGCCCACTGCGGCGGCATGACTGCGTGCTGGCCATGATCGACCAGCGCGAGGGCGACCGGGATTTCATTGCCGAAGCGGTGGCGGAGCGCGGCCTCGGGCCGATCCGCGAGGTCCTGAGATTCCCCCGTATCGGCAAGAGCCCATTGGCCAAGATCCGCGGCGCGCGGTCCGTGCTGGCGCAGGTGGCGGAGGCGTCGCGCCGCCTGCAGCCGTCCCGGGTGGTCGTGGGCAATGACCGGCGCGCCGAGTTCTATGCGGCGCTGTCGCAGGCGCCAGAGGCGGTCGGCGGCTATATCGATGACGGCATGTTCAGCTACATGCCGATGCCGAGGGGCAAGACGTCGCCCTGGCTGGAGGCGGTTTCGGGCGGCCTGCGGCGGCAACTCTACGGCTTGCCCGTGGAGCACCCGCGCTTCGTCGGCGGCGCGCGCGTGACGCGCGAGGCCTGGGTGATGCTGCCGGACCTGGTGCACGAGGGCCTGCGCGCCAAGAGCGTCAATCGCATCGAGCCGTCCTGGTTCCAGGAGGAGGGCGTGCAGCAGATCTGCGCCGATGCCGTGGCCCGCGCCGGCGTCGATCCCGCCCTGGTGCGCAGCCTGCGCCTGCTGCTGCTGTTGCCGCATGAATCCTTCCTGCGCCAGCATCCGGAGTTGGCGAGGCATATCGGCGACCTGGCACGGGCTGCCCTGGCGCGCGGCCAGAGTGTCGGCTTCAAGCGCCACCCACGCTCCACGAGCACCGACACCGGCCTGCTGCCGGAGGGTTGCATGGAGATTTCACGCCGCCTGCCGGTGGAGATACTGGCGCCGCTGTTGCAGGGGACGCTGGTGGTGGGGGCGCTGACGACCGGCCTTCTCTCTCTCAAGCACCTGGGCATGCAGATCGAGGTGCGCTCGCTGACGCAGCTGTCGGCGCAGCCGGCCTCCGCGGCGGTCTATGCCGCGGCCGGCATCGTTCCCCTGGAGGGGGCCGTGTGACGGCTTCCGCTGCGCAGGATTCGCGCCCCTCTACCGCGGTGGTGCACCACCACAGCGGGATCGGCGACCTGATCTGCCATGTTCCCTACATCCGCGCCGTCGCGGCGCAGAGCCGTGGCGGCCGCGTAACCGTCATCGCGCGTCCTTCCTGCAAGGCGCCGGACCTGCTGTCCGCGGAGACCTGCGTGGAACGGGTGATCGAGTTCGACCGCAAGCCGCGCAAGAGCGAGCGCCGGAGCGGGCGCCATGACGGGGCGGGCAGCCAGTTCGCCTTTGCCCGCCAGCTGCGCGAGTTGGGTATCCAGCGGATCTTCATCTTCTCCGGCAGGACGCGCTACGCCGTGCTGGCCCTGCTGGCGGGAATCCGCGAGCGTGCCGGCTATGGGTTCTCCGCCGGACAGCGCCTGTTCCTCAACCGGCCGCCGTACATCCGGCGTCATGAAGGGGCGGGCAACTGGGTGTATCCGGAAGCCACGCAGTTCGCCGTCGCCCAGGGGCTGGCCGACGGCCCCTTGCCGCCGCGCCTGGCAGTGCCGGCCGCGGTGGCGGAGGAGATGGAAGGCCAACTACGGCATCTGCCGCGGCCGCGCTACGCCTTTGCGATCGGCGCTTCGCTGGCGTCCAAGCTCTGGCCCGAGGAGCGCTTCGCCGCACTGGCCGAGGCATTGGCCGCCGAGGGCGCCGGCGTGGTTCTGCTGGGAGGGCCGGCCGAGGCCGACTCCGGGCATCGCATCATCGGCAGGGTGCCGGCCGGGTTGAGGGCGAGCATCCATGTGCTGGCGCAGCCCTCGATCATGGTGACGGCCGGTGCGCTGCGCAATTGCGACTACTGCGTCGGCAACGATACCGGCGCGCTCAATCTGGCGGTGGCCTGCGACAGGCCCAGCCTGGGTCTGTTCGGCGCCACCCCGCCGGCACTGGAGGATCCCCTGCTGCATGGCGTCCGCGGCGACGGCATGGCGGCAATCACCGTCGGGATGGTGCTGGAGAAGCTGCAGGCCCTGCCGCCCGGCAGAGGTTGAATTCACGCGGCGGACGGCGGCGGTGTCGCTCTCCGGCGACAGTTCGAGGTGCTGCGGAACCCCGGGAAAACCTGACAGTCCATTCAGATGACGGCTGCAAGGCCGCCATGATAAAAGCGCGCAGCCGCTACCCTTTCAGGCTATACCGGGGACGGCGCGTCAGGCCCCATGGACGGTGGCCGGACTTGTCACGGTATGGCATGGAAGCCAGATGGATCTCGGTCCTCACTCCTACGACAGTGCTGTCGATGGAGCGCCGCGCAACGCGGCGGCGTCCGGTCGCGCCCTGTTCCTGTCGTCCACCCCACTGCACACGTTCTGGTACCTCGGCCTGGCCCATGGGCCGTTCGCGGATCGCGACTGCATGCTGGCGCTGATCGACCAGCCGCCCGGCGCGCGGGATCTGCTGGCCGAGCTTCTGGCGGAGGAGAAGGATGGGCCCTTCTGTCGCGTCGTAAGCTTTCCGGAAATCCAGAGGGGTGCCGCACGCAGACAGGTGGCGCCGGGAGGAGTGCTCGATTCGATACGGGCACTGGCCCATGACTTCGACCCCGGCTACATCGCGGTCGGCAACGACCGCCGCCTGGAGTTCTACGCCGCTCTCAGCGGTTGTCCCCGCGCCGTGCCAGCCTATGTCGAGGACGGCTTGTTCAGCTACATGGCGGCGAAGAAGCCGCACCGGAACGCCGTCCAGCGCTGGTGGGCGGAACTGAAGCAACGCCGACGCAGCGAGCGCTGCGGCATGGCCGTCGAAGAGCCCCGGATGGTTGGTGGCTCCCGGGCGGTGCGCGAGGCCTGGGTGCTGATGCCCGATCGCGTCCACTCCGGCCTGGCATCCAAGCAGGTGCGGCAGATCGAGGCCTCCTGGTTCGCCCGGCCGGACGTCAGGGACATCTGTTCGCGCGTGCTGCGCGGCGCGGGCCTGGAGCCGGGGTGCCTGGCCGACACGCAGTTGCTCATCGTGTTGCCGCATCCCTGTTTCCTGGAGCAGTGGCCGGACATCCGCACGCGCCTGCAGGAGCTCGCTCAAAGCCACGTGCGCCAGGGCGGGCGGGTAGCCTACAAATGCCATCCCCGCTCGCGGGGCCTGCCGATCGACCTGCCGGCGCCGCAGTGTTTCGAGATTCCCCGGCGCCTGCCGGTGGAGATGCTGGCGCCGATGCTGTCCGACATGACGGTCGTGGGAACGTTGACCACCGCCCTGGTGTCGCTCATGCAGCTCGGGCAGAGAATCGAAGTGCGCAGCATCGTTCCCCGCAACTGCACCGATACCGCCACGATCGACATCTACGCCTCCCTCGACATCACGCCGCTGGACTGAGGCAGCCGGCGGCGGAGCGCGCTGCACTGCCTAGCGCGTCCAGACCATGTTGACCTGCCGGCTTGCGGACAACAGCTTGTCCACCGAGGTGGGCCGGATGCCGAACTGGTCGATGACGTTGGGTTTGAGCCCGGCGTCGACCAGCAGTTGGAGCAGGCCCTGGCCGTCATCACCGGAGCGGGTGAGGGACTGCGGCGAGTATTCCATCAGCAGGCAATGGCAGCGGCGCAGCGCTTGCGGCGCCCCCCGAAGCGCTTCGTACCCCTGGCCCTCGACGTCGAGCCTGATGAATCGGATCGGCTCATCGTCCAGGCCGGCCTCGGCGAGATACGAGTCCAGCACCAGCGTCGGCGCCGTGACGATGACGTCGCTGGCCTGTTCGCCGACCGGCAGCAGGGAACTCTCGCCGCGGTTCGGCGTGCTGTCCTGGTACAGGGTTGCGCTGCCCTGGCGGTTGGAGACAGCGGCTTGCACCGGCACGATGCCGGTCAGCTCGTTCAGTGCCAGGTTGTCCCGCAGGAGTCCATGCATGACCGGATCGGGTTCGAAGGCGTGAATCCTGAGTTCCGGCATGGCGCGGCTGAAGACGCAGGAATACCAGCCGAGATTCGCCCCGATGTCGAGCATCACGCTGCCGGGAAGCCCCGGTACCAGTCCGAGCAGGGCCATGGTGATGGGGGCCTCGGTGGCACCGGCCTGGGCAATGAGGCATGCATGACGGTCGCCTGCGATCGCGCGGAAGCGCAGCCCATAGAAGCGCGAAGTGGAAACGATGTGACGCAGGCGCAGGACGGAATTCAGCAGCCTGTAGCGCAGCGAACGCAGCCGGTATTCGGCCTGGCCGATCGGCCGTATCCCGCCGCCCGCGGGAAGGTCGCGGCGGCGCTCCAGCCAAGATGGCTCGTTGGCTTCCAGGCGCCAGTGCGGCTGCATGTCGCGCAAGCCGAAGCGACCGCTGCGCCGCAGCCTCATGCGCAGGTTGTCCCATAGGGACCCCAACACCTCGTGCGGCTTGGGATCGCCATGGAACTTCACGATGGTGGCCTGCTTCAGCATGGCTTCGGCCTTTGCGGGCTCATTGCGATTCAGCTTGGCGGCGCGCTTGAAGCTGATGATCTGGCCCTCGGGAAAGAGGGCCACGCGGTCGGCAAGACCCTTGGCCTGCAGGCAGGCATGGAGGAAGTCCTGGTCGCCCGGCACCTGTTGCGGATACTGCTCCCCGGCAAGGAAGGCCTCCTCGACGATCGACAGGGCTCCGGTGCGGATGCGCATGACCGAGGAGTTGTAGCCGGGGTTGTGCCAGTCGTCGATGATCACGAGGTCCTGCGGCGCACCGAAGGCGAAGTCCAGCAGGGAACCCATGTCCTGCCGTATCACCAGCGTCAGGTCGAGATACAGGAATTCCGGCGAGGGCAAGAGTGCCTTGCCGAACAGGCGCAGCTTCTTGGTGGTCTGGCGCATGCCGGGGCGCTCATAGCGCCGCCAGTCTTCCGGCAGCACCAGGTTGACCGCTTGGGGGACCGTGCGCGGGCGGTCGGAATAGCAGTGCAAGGTGAAGGGGACAGGGCAATGCCGCTGCAGCATGACCTGCAGGCGTTCAATGTACTCGTCGCCATAGGCATCGCCGACGGCAAGGCAGACGACAGCTAACTCGGCAGGCCGCATCGGTTGCCTCGGGTTTCTCGGGTGAAGGCGTCGGGGGCCTGCCGCGCCGGTGGGGTCAAGCTCTGCGCCTGGTGCCGCCACAGGCTCCCGGCCTCCAATGTATCAGAAGGGAAATTCGCAGCGGCCCGCCCGGGCGTTCAACCCGCTGTCGATGCCGCCAGCTCCCGGTACACCCGCAGGTTCCCGTCCGCCATCACCTGGGCGGAGAATTCGTCGATCACCCGCTGCTGGCCCGCCAGGCCCAGGCGGCGGCGCTCGTCGGGCGCCGCCAGCAGGCGTTCCAGGGCCAACTGCAGGGCCGGCGTGTCGCCGGGCGGCACGATCAGGCCGGAGATGCCGTCGGCGACGGCCTCCGGCATGCCGCCGGCGCGGCAGGCGATGATCGGGACGCCGGCGGCCGAAGCCTGCAGCAGCGACACGCCCAGGCCCTCCATCAGCGCCGGGTGGACCAGCAGGTCCAGGCAGCCGAGCCAGCGCGGCAGGTCCTTGCGGAAGCCTGCGAAGCGGACCTGTCCTTCCAGGCCGAGATGGCGCGCCAGTGCCTCGAGTTCCTCGCGCAGCGGTCCCTGTCCGAACACCACGAGGCTGAAGGCATGGCGGGGCTTCAGCGCCGCCAGCGCCTCGAACAGGTAGCGATGGCCCTTGCGTTCGATCAGCTGGGCGACGACGCCGAGAAGGGGGGGCTCCTGCGGCAGGCCGAACTCGGCGCAGAACGCGGCGCGCGGCTCCGGCCGGGCCCAGGGCGCGGCATCGACCGCGCTGCGCACCACGCGGACCTTGTCCGCGGGCACGCCCTCGGACAGCAGCACGTCGGCGATGCCCTGCGAGATGCAGACGACGCGATCGTAGAGGCGGTACTTGAGTTTCACCGCCAGCCGCGACTCGGGATTGTCGACGCGCCGCGAAAGGACCGCCGGCACTCCGGCCTGGCCCGCGGCCAGCCCGCCGAGCACGTCGGCGCCGCGCCGGCTGTGCAGGTGCACCAGCGCCGGCCGTTCGGCGCGCAGGATACGCTTGAGCCGGCCGATGAAGCCGAGGTCCAGGTCGCCGCCGCACGGGGTCTCGATGACCTTCACGGGGCTGCCGGCGAAGTGCTGCCCGATGGCCGCGCCCGGCGGGCAGACCAGCACGTTCTCGACACCGTGCCGCGACAGGCCGGCCAGCAGGTAGGCCACCTGCTGCGCGCCGCCGTACAGATGCATGCCGGTTTCGACGTGGACGATCTTCATGCGAGCCCCAGTAATGTGACGGCCTGCGCGGCGACGCGCGCTGGCGTCAGCTGCTTCATGCAGGTCCAGTCGCCGCCGCAAGTCGGGTGGCGCCGGCAGGGGGCGCAGGGCAGGCCGTCGTACATGACGGCCAAGGGGGAGTCCGCGCCGCGGGTATAGGGGCAGGTGGAGCCGAACAGCGCCAGCGTGGGGCGCCGCATGGCGATGCCGATATGCGTCAGGCCGGTATCCACGCCGATCACCAGCCGGGCCGGAGACAGCCAGCCTCCCAGGTCGGGAAGCCGGGTTTCGCCGGCAAGGTTGAGGCTGCCCGGCGGCAGTTGGGCGTGGATGCGTTCGGCGGCCGGCCGGTCGGCGGGGCCGCCGAAGATCACGAAGGGCCCCAGCCCCTGGGAGGCCAGCTGCCGCGCCAGTTGCGGCCAGTATTCCTCCCGCCAGTGCTTCTGCGGCCGGGTGGTGAAAGGGCAGAGCGCCACGAAGCCGGGGGCCAGGCCCAGGGCCGCCATGGCCTCGGCGATGCGCCCGGACCCTTCCGCGGTGACCACCAGGCGGGGCGGGCCGGCGGGAATCCCCGTCAGCTGCTCGGCCATGTAGCGGTACTCGGAACTGATGTCGGCCGGCTCGCCGCCCTTGGGCAGCAGATGGTGCATCAGTGCCTTGCCCGGCTCCTTGGAGGTGAAGCCGATCCGCGTGGCGCCCCCGGCCAGGCGCGCCAGCATCCGCGACTTGAGCAGGCCCTGGCAGTCGAGCACCCAGTCATAGGCCTGTTCCGTCAACTCGCGGCGCAGCGCCAGCAGGGCGGCCGGCGACTTGAGGCTTTCCTTGGGAATCCTGAGCAGTTGGTCGATGCGCGGGTCGCCCTCCAGGACCCCGGCGAACCCGGACTGGGCCAGCCAGGCGATGTGGGCCTGGGGGTAGCGGCTGCGCAGCCCGTCCAGCAGGCTGGTGGCGAAGACGATGTCACCCAGCGCCGAGAGGCGCACGATCAGGATGCGCGGCTGCGGGCCGCGGACGGGCAGGGAATCGGTCAGGGCCATTACTTGGGGTAGGGCGGGCTCTTTGGCTCCGGGACTGCCTATAATAGAGGGCTTCGGCCGCCCAACGCGGCTAACCCGACAAGATTCCTGACAGGTAAACGATCCATGAGCACGATGGCCGACCGCGACGGCTTCATCTGGTATGACGGCGAACTCAAGCCCTGGCGCGAGTGCACCACCCATGTGCTGACCTACTCGCTGCATTACGGCGTCGGCTGTTTCGAGGGCGTGCGCGCCTACAAGACCCCCAAGGGCACGGCCATCTTCCGCCTGCAGGAGCACACCCGCCGCCTGTTCAACTCCGCCAAGATCCTGGGCATGAAGATGCCCTGGTCGGAGGACGTGCTGAACGAGGCCCAGCTGGAGGTGCTGCGTGCCAACAAGCTGGATTCCGCCTACCTGCGCCCGATGGTGTTCTACGGAGCGGAGGGCATGGGCCTGCGTGCCGACAACCTCAAGACCCACGTGATCGTGGCGGCCTGGACCTGGGGCGCGTACCTGGGCGCCGAGAACATGGAGCGCGGCATCCGCGTCAAGACCAGCTCGTTCAACCGCCACCATCCGAACGCCGCCACGCTGCGCGCCAAGGCCAACGGCAACTACATCAACTCGATGATGGCGCTGAACGAAGTGCTGCGCGACGGCTACGACGAAGCGCTGACCCTGGATACCCAGGGCTACATCGCCGAGGGCAGCGCCGAGAACATCTTCCTGGTGATCCGCGGGGAACTGCACACCCCGGACCTCACCGCCTGCCTCGACGGCATCACCCGCCGCACCATCATCCAGCTGGCCGAGGACAACGGCCTGAAGGTGGTGGAGCGCCGCATCACGCGCGACGAAGTCTACGTGGCCGACGAGGCCTTCTTCACCGGCACCGCCGCCGAAGTGACCCCGATCCGCGAGGTGGACAACCGCCCGATCGGCATCGGCTCGCGCGGTCCCATCACCGAGAAGCTGCAGAAGCAGTATCTCGCGCTGGTGAAGGGCGAGAGCAGCGCCTACCCGCAGTGGCTCAGCCACGTCTGAGTGGCGGGCGGTTCCATCGAAAAAGCCCCGGCGGATGCCGGGGCTTTTTTCGTTCCTGCAGGGCGATACCTCAAGGACACGGATGTAGGAGCCAGCTTGCTGGCGACTTCCCGCCCGGGGTTTCCGGCAAGCTGGCTCCCGCGCCCTCAGGTTGCGGCGGGAAATCCCGGCGCAAAAGCCTCGCGCGGCACGCGCGTAACGTTCACCAGGTACGACACGGCGTGGTACAGCCCCGCCAGCATGGTCAGTTCGATCAGCTGGTCCCCGGCGAAGGCGGCGCGCAGTTCCGCCCACAGGGCATCGTCCACGCCGTGGCGTTCATGCAGGGCATCGGCCAGGCGCAGCACCAGCCGTTCCGGCGGGGCCCATTCAGGCGCGTCGGCGGGGTCGTGCACCGAAGCCCGCAACTGTGCCGGCGTGAAGCCGGCCTTGCCGCCGTAGATCGCCGCATGCACGCCCCATTCGTACTCGGCGCCGCAGCGCGCCGTGCTGCGCAGGATCATCAGCTCGCGCAGGCGCAGCGGGATGCTGCCGCGGTCCAGCAGGCCGCCGGCCAGCATGCGCGCCAGCACGCGGGGGTTGTGCGCCACGGTGCGGAAGATCAGCAGCGGCGGGGCGCCGCGCATCAGTTCCGACAGGGCGGACTCCAGTTCCGGGGCCAGCGGCAGGGGCAGGGCTTCGATGCGGGCCGGGGCAGGGTCGGACATGGGCGTCTCCGGAATGCTACGATAATCGAAGCGTATTGCTTCTGAATTAGTAGCGCAACATGAGCATCATCGACCGTCCCGTCCGCGGCTCCGATTCCGGCCGCCCCATCATGGCGCTGCTGGACCTGCTCGGCAGGCGCTGGACGCTGCGCGTCATCTGGGAACTGCGCGGCGGCGCGCTGTCTTTCCGGGCGCTGCAGGCGGCCTGCTCGGGCATGTCGCCCTCGGTGCTCAACCAGCGCCTGGCGGAACTGCGGGAGGCGCAGATCGTCGAGGCCGGCGGGGATGGCTATGCGCTCAGCGCCCGCGGCCGCGAGCTGCTCGAGCTGTTCGGGCCCCTGCAGCGCTGGTCCGAGGATTGGGCGAGGGCCCTGCGCGACGGGTGAATCCCCTACTGGCAGGAGAGCCGAATTTCCCATCCGCCAATGTGAAAGTCCTGCTTATGATCCCGGTCGAAAGGATTTGGCAGGAGTCGGTACATGGATGGCGGCGGGATGCGGTGGGATGTGCTGTTCCGGAATGCGCTGGTGTTCGACGGCAGCGGCGCCAGGCCGCAGTTGCAGGACGTGGCGGTGCGGGACGGCAGCATTGCCGCGATCGGCAGCGGGCTGCCGGCGCAGCAGGCCCGCGAGACGGTGGAGGTGGGCGGCCGCTGGCTGATGCCGGGCCTGCTGGACATCCACACGCATTTCGATCTGGAGGTGGAGCTGGAGCCGGGCCTGCCGGAGGCCGTGCGCCACGGCACCACCACCGTGGTGGTGGCCAACTGCAGCCTGGGCCTGGCCTACGGAGCGCAGCGCCGCGACGGCGCCGATCCGATCGTCGACTGCTTCGCCCGCGTCGAGAACGTGCCCAAGCACGTGCTGCGCAAGGTCGGCGACCGGGTCCACTGGAACGACTCGCTCGCCTACCTGGAGCACTTCCGCGACCTGCCGCTGGGTCCCAACGTGGTGCCGATGATCCCGCATTCGATGCTGCGCATCGAGGTCATGGGCCTGCAGGCCAGCATCACGCGCGAGCCCACCGCGCAGGAACTGGCGCGCATGAGCCAGCTGGTGGAGAAGGGGTTGCGCGAGGGCTATGTCGGGTTTTCCACGGACGCGCTGCCTTTCCATTTCCTGGCCAACCAGCCCAATACCCAGAAGCAGATCCCGACGCAGTTCGCCCGCTACGGCGAACTGAAGTACCTGACCAACCTGGTACGGCGCTGGGGGCGCATCTGGCAGGCCACTCCCCCCAAGGACAGCAAGATCGGCGTGCTGCGCAATTTCCTGCTGACCTCGGGCCGCTTCTTCGGCAAGCCGCTCAAGGTCACCGCGGTGGCGGCCATCGACCTGGTCACCAACAAGTCGCTGCTGCGCATGGGCCTGCTGCTGTCGCGCATCCTCAATTCGCGCTTCATCAACGGCCATTTCCGCTTCCAGGCGCTGGCGGCACCGTTCAAGCTCTGGAGCGACGGCGTGATCACGCCGATCGCCGAGGAGATTCCCGTGCTGCGCCGGCTCAACGAGCGTGATCTCGGCGACCGCGAGGGGCGCCTGCAGATCATGTCGGACCCGGCCTGGCAACAGGAATTCCGCCGCATGTGGACCCACGGCAAGACCGGCTTCAGCCTGGCCCGCCTCAAGCGCCGCCTGCGCATGGACGACAACGTGCTGACGCGCGAGCTGTCGGACATGAACGTGGAAACCTGCCCGGTCCCGGAGTGGAGCGGCGAAACGCTGCAGCAGGTCTACGAGCGCCTGCAGCGCTGGCAGGCCACGGGCGAGGGCGCCCGCGGCGAGGCCGAGCGCGAGACCTTCGCCAGCTTCCCGAAGCCGGCCGGCGACGACTGCGATTTCCTGCTGCACCTGTTGCGCCGCTTCGACACGGCGCTGCGCTGGTGGACGATCACGGCCAACCGCGACCGCGAGGTCACCAAGGCGCTGCTGTTCAATCCCAAGCTGCTGCCGGGCTTCAACGACAGCGGCGCGCACCTGACCAACATGGCGTTCTACGACGGCAACCTGCGCATGCTGAAGTTCGCGCAGGAGGACGGCATCGACAAGGTCGCCTACGCCGTGCACCGGCTGACGCAGGAGCCGGCCGCGTTCTTCGGCCTGGACGTGGGCACGCTCAAGCCCGGCGCGCAGGCGGATATCGTCGTGATGGACCCGGAAGCACTGCGCGCCTACGACTCCGACGCGGGTGTGCGCTACATCTGGCGGGACATCTTCGAGGCCAACCAGCTGGTCAACCGCTCCGACGGCGTGGTCAGCCATGTGATGATCGGCGGCCGCATGGCCTGGCGCGACGGCGCCTATACCGATCTGCACGGCCGCGAGCGTCTGGGACGCGTGCTGCTCGACCGCGAGCACGAAGCCCGGCAGGCGGCACCGCTGGCGGCCTGAACCCGGCTGGCGGGCGTTCGCCCGCCATTCGTCGTGGCAATGTGACCGGCCGCACACGCGGCACTCAAGGCGCATGCGCAGGCGCCGATAAGCGGGCGATCTCCTATCAACCGGGAACCGCCCATGTCCGCCGAAGACCGTTTCTACCGCAGTGTCGTCGATGCCCTCACGCATGACCGCCTGACGCTGCCGACGCTGCCCGAGGTGGCGCTGCGCATCAGCGACATGAGCCGGCGCGAGGATGTGTCCGTCAATCTCCTGGCGGCGGAAATCGCCAAGGATCCGGCGATGGCCGTGCGCCTGCTGCGCGTGGCCAACAGCGCCATCGCCCAGGCCGGCGGCCGGCGCATCGACAACCTCGCCCAGGCGGTGACGCGCCTCGGCCTGCAGATGACGCGGCTGCTGGTGACGGGCCTGGCGGTGGAGCACTTGTTCGTGTCCAAGTCGCCCTGGCTGCAGCAGCGCCTGCGCCGCAGCTGGACGCGCAGCACCGAGGTGGCCGCGCTGGCGCAGGTGCTGGCCAAGAACTGCACCGTGCTCAAGCCCGAGATCGCGATGCTGGCCGGCCTGGTGCACGAGATTGGCGTGCTGCCGATCTTGCGGCTGGCCGAGTCGCAGGCGGAGCTGAGCGAGTCGCCGGCCGCGCTGGACTCCGTGCTGCGCCGCCTCTCGGCGCGCGTCGGCCGCCTGGTGCTGCAGGCCTGGAACTTCCCCGAGGCGCTGATCGACGTGCCCTACTACCAGGAGGACATCTACCGCACCCACACCGGCCCCGCGGACTACCTGGACGTGGTGATCGTGGCGGTGCTGCAGCTGCAGGGCGCGCACGACCCCTCGCTGGCGCGCATCGACCGGCACGCCGTTTCCGCGTTCACGCGCGTGGACCTCTCGCCGGATCTCTCGGTGCTGGAGCTCGCCGATTATCTGGCTGAGTACGACGCCAATCGGTCCGGGCTTGCCGCATAGACGTAAGAAATACTCTACTTTGGCCGTAGGTTGTCCACTGATACCCAGTATGAATGATCTACATCACCGGCAAGAGGAGAGTCACGGGATGAAATCGGCAACCTGGGCATGCGCGCTGCTGGCCTTGACGATGAGCGCGACGGCGGCAGCCACCGACGGCAACTACACGGTGGGGCCGACCCTGATGGCGCCGAAGACCATCGGCACCGTGGTGAAGATCCACGGCAACAACCTCGTGCTGGCGGCCAAGACCGCGGCCTTCGACGTGACGCTGGAGCACAACGGCCTGGTCCGCACGTTCACGGTGGTGCGTCCCGAGCCGGCGGTGGCCGGCAGCCCGATGATGCTGGTGCTGCACGGCCGCGGCGGCAATGCCGAGGGCCAGGCCACCATCACCAACCTCTCCAAGTCAGTCGCCGCGCAGGGCTACTGGGCGGTGCTGCCGCAGTACTACGACAACACCTGGGACGACAATCCCGGCCTCAACCCGGGCCTGGACGACGTCGGCTTCGTTCGCCGCATCCTCGACATCATGCAGGAAGACTTCGGCGTCAGCGCGGCCCGAACCTACGCCGCCGGTTTCTCCAACGGCGGCTTCATGGCGCAGCGCCTGGCCTGCGAGTTGCCGGATCGCATCGCGGCCTTCGGCTTCGTCGCCACCAGCATCACCCGCGGCCTCTACAACGCCTGCGCGCCGGCAGTGGCGCGGCCGGTGATGTTCGTGCACGGCACCAGCGATCCCATCGTCCCCTGGGCCGGCAACAGCTCCCTGGCCCTGCAGTCGGTGGACAGCGCGGTGGGCCTGTGGACCGCCAAGCTGGGCTGCGGCCTCAACCCGGCCCAGCAGACGCTGGACAGCGCCAACGACGGCACCAGCATCGACCTGTTCCGCTACGGCTGCGGCACGAAGGAAGTGCGGCTGTACCGCGTCAACAACGGCGGCCATACCTGGCCGGGCGGTACGCAGTACCTGCCGGTGAACCTGATCGGCAAGACCAGCAATGACATGCAGGCCACCGATGAGATCTGGAACTTCGTGAAGGGCTACCAGCGCTGAGAGCGGCCTGAACGCCGGCCCGGCCGGGCCGGCACGACCTGTGCAGGGGATTCCGCGTCACCCGACCGGAATCCTCTTGTGCTGCCTCGCCTGCTGTTCCCCGTCTGTGCGGCCACACTGCTGTGCGCCTGCAATTCCTCCACGCCTTCCTCTTCCGCCGATCCCGGCACCGAGCCTTTCGTGCTGGAAGAGGCGACCGTCGCCGATATCCATGAGGCCTTCGCCGGCCGCCGCAGGCTGGCCGACGGCTCGCGCCTGAGCTGCGTGGCGCTGCATGACCTCTACGTCGCCCGCATCCTGGCGATCGACGACACGCCCCAGGCTGGCGGCCTGCCGGTGCAGTCGGTGCTGCGCATCAACCCGGCCGCCAGGGCGGAGGCGGCGGCGCTGGATGCGCTCTACGAACACGATCACGGCGTCGGCAAGCGCCCGCTGCATTGCGTGCCGATGCTGCTGAAGGACAACTACGACACCTACGACCACCCCTCCAGCTCGGGCTCGTACTCGATGCTGGGACACCAGTCCTCGGTGGACGCCCATTCCGTGGCGGGACTGCGCGCCGCTGGCGCACTGATCCTGGGCAAGGCCAACCAGGACGAATTCGCCTTCACGGTCGGCGGCACCAGCGGCCGCGGCCCCTTGACGCGCAATCCCTACGACACCCGCCAGAGTCCGGGCGGTTCCAGCTCCGGCACGGGCGCCGCCATCGCGTCCAACTTCGCCGCCATTGGCACCGGCACCGACACCTGCATGTCGATCCGCTTCCCCTCCTCGGTCAACGGCCTGGCCGGCATCCGCCCCAGCGTGGGCCTGGTGTCGCAGCACGGCGTGTTTCCGCTGACGCACTCGCGCGATGCGCCGGGGCCGATGGCGCGCACGCTGCACGACGCGGTGCTGGCGCTCAATGCCATGGCCGGTCCCGACCTGCGCGATCCCAAGACCCTGGAGTACGAGAATCCCGCCTTCCCGCAGCGCCCCTCCGACTACACCCGCTTCCTGGACCGCGCGCAGTACGGCCTCAAGGGCCGCAAGCTGGGCTTCGTGCGGAGCTTCGGCTCGCTGGATTCGGCCGGCAGCGGCGAGCACCTGGCGTTGATCGAGGCGGCCATCGCGCAGATGCGCGCCCTGGGAGCGGAGGTCTACGACGTGGAGTTCCCGGACTTCGTCTCGGTGGCGGCTTCGGCCATGCACTACGAGTGGAACGAATACTTCCGCCAGTTCGAGGCCGAGAACGGCCGTGCCGCGCCGCGGCGCTGCCTGACGGCGCTGAACCCCGGGGACAATACCTGCTCGCTGCTGGCGGTGGACGGCATCCTAGAGACCGGCCTGGTCAGCCCGGTGGCGCTGGTGGCGGTGGCGTCCTCGGCGCTGGAGGACTCGCGCCAGGGGCCGGACCCGGCCAAGCTGGAACAGCATCGCCTGACCCGCGATTACGTGCAGCAGCTCATGGATCACTATCCGCTGCCAGGCGGCGGCGAGGTGCGCCTCGACGCGCTGCTGATCCGGCCGGGCTCGAGTCCGCGCACCTGCGACTTCGGGTCCACCACGCAGAATCCCTCGGTGGTGGTGCCGGTGGGCATGACCGCGGACGGCGTTCCCAAGGGTATCGAGGTGCTGGCGCGCAAGTGGGACGAGCCCACCGCCATCGGCGTCGCCTACGACTACGAGCAGGCCACCCATCACCGCCGCGCACCCTCGCTGCGCAGCGATCCCCTGCAGGGCACGCGCCTGTCGGCGGAGTTCAACCGCCTGCGCGAGGGGCTGCTGCTGCCACTGCTGGACCAGGATCCCTGGTCGCTGCCGCTGGCCGAGTACCAGGCGGTGATCCGCGAGTATGTGACGGGCTTTGCCGAGGTGCCGGGGCCGTGAAGGCTATTGCACCGCGCTTTCGCGTTGCGCCGCCACCGGTGCCGGCATGAAGGAGGTATCCACGCGATAGCGCTGCGGCTTCTCCGGGTCGATGAACACCGGCACCTGGCGCATTCGCCTGAGCTTCTGCGGGTCTTCCGCCAGCGGCTCGCTCTCGTAGAAGTACTCGATGCCGCTGCGCGTGTCCTTCCACTTCGCACGCAGCACGTAGTGCAGGCCCAGCTCGCGCTGCACCATGGAGTCGAAGGGATCGCGGACCTGGCCATTGTGCGTCAGGGTGTATTTCCCGTCCTGGCTTTCCAGCGAGAAGTTGCCGACGCCGCGCGGCAGTGCCTCCAGCAGCACCTCCGGCCGCAGTTCGACCAGCTCCGCCATGATGCGCGAGCCGCCGCTGTCCAGCCGGTCGCTTCCGCCGCGCCTGCCGCCCCAGCCGCCCATGAACAGCAGCGGCAGCGCGAAGAAGCCGCCGAACACGCCCAGCAGCAGAGGGAACAGCCAGTTGTCGATGAAGATGTCCAGGCGGGCGTCCTGCGGACGGTCCGGGTTGAACCAGACGCGGATGCGGTCGCCCTCGCGGTAGTTCCTGTGCAGGTCGGAGCCCGCGCTTTCCACGCGGCGCTTCACGCCGCCGCCGGCATCGAATTCCACCACCAACGCCGGCACGTCGCCGCGGATCTCCACCACCCTGCCCACCGCTTCCTGGGCGAACTGCCGGTCCCACAGCGCGCGGCCCAGCAGCCAGGCGGCGCCGAGCAGGCAGGGCAGGGAGATGGCCAGCAGCACGAGGCGCATGCCGCGGTCCGTCTGGGCGCCAAGGGGATGTCTCATTAGCCGTCTCCCGTCATCAGGCGCCGAGCATCGCGCCGCCAGGGCCGGCGGTCAAAGATGGGGGCTGTCATCCGCTTCCCGGCCGCAACGATCGGGAAGCGGATGACCGACCCCGGCGTCACGGCCCGAACAGCTCCTTGCGCTGCTCCGGCGTCAGCTCGCGCAGCCGGCGGATGTTGGCCTCGGGGATGCCATCGATGTCCGGGTGCGCGTCCACCGCCGCCTCCACGCTGTCTTCCCGCAGCAGGTGCAGCATCGGGTAGGGCGAGCGGTTGCTGAGGTTCTCCGGATCGTCCGGTCCGGTGCCGGCGAACTGGTACTGCGGGTGGAAGCTGGCCACCTGGTAGGTGCCGTCCCACTCGAAGCTCTGCAGCAGCTCGTCGGCGCGGTCCAGGAAGTCGTTGTAGTCGAGGAAATCCGCCAGCATCTGCGGGGCGACCACGAGGGTGGTTTCCAGTTGCTCCGGCGGCGTCTCGTCCAGGCGCGCGAGTTCCAGCTGCAGGTCGGTCAGCAGGTCCAGTTCGGTGGTCGCGGCGCTGACGAACACGCGAAGCTGTCCGGCGCGCACCGGCCGGGCCGCGAAGGGGCAGAGGTTGAGGCCGATGACGACCCGGTCCAGCCATTGACGCACGGCGGATTCGATCTCATTCATGGGAGGCGGGTCTCGTGCTGCCGGGTGGATCAGGCCATTCTAAACGGCTGTGCCCCGGCTTTCCCCTGCCGGATCGTTCACAATACCGCATGAAATCCCCCAAAGCCCTGCAGCCGCTGATCGATGACGGCATCGTCGACGCGGTGCTGCGACAACTCAAGAGCGGCAAGGAAGCTTCCGTTTTCCTGGTGTCCTGCGGCGGTGCCGTCCGTTGCGCCAAGGTCTACAAGGAAGCCGAGCACCGCGGTTTCCACAAGCTGGCCGAGTACCAGGAAGGTCGGCGTGCCCGTGGCAGCCGCGATGCACGCGCCATGGGCAAGGGCAGCCGCCACGGCCGCCGGGAGCAGGAAGCCGCCTGGAAGAACGCCGAGGTAGAGGCCCTGTATCGTCTGGCCGCCGCCGGCGTGCGGGTACCCCAGCCCCATGGCTACTACGAGGGCGTGCTGCTGATGGAAGTGGTGCGCGGAGCCGACGGCGAGGTGGCGCCGCGTCTCAACGATGTCGCCCCCGAGCCGGACGTGGCGCGCGCCTGGCATGCCTTCCTGGTGCGCCAGATCGTGCGCATGCTCTGCGCCGGCCTGATCCACGGCGATCTCTCCGAGTTCAACGTGCTGCTGGCGGAGGATGGCCCGGTGATCATCGACCTGCCGCAGGCGGTGGATGCTTCCGGCAACAACAACGCCTTCCGCATGCTGCGCCGCGACGTCGACAACGTGACCGCCTACTGCGGCCGTTTTGCTCCGGAGCTGCTCGATACCGAGTACGCCTTCGAGATATGGAAGCTCTACCAGGACGCCGAGCTCAAGCCGGACAGCCCCCTGACCGGGCGCTATGTCCATGACGACACCGCTGCCGACGTCGAGGGCGTGCTGCACCAGATCGCCGAGGCGCGCGCCGAGGCGGAGGCGCGCCAGCGCGGGCGCGAGGCGGCCGAAGCCGACGATTAGGGCCGTTTGACGCTACGGACGTCGCAGCAGCGTCCATGGCATCGACAGGCCTTAGCGCGGCGGCTCCGCCGGAGCTTCGGCCGACGGCGGGGCCGGCGGCATCTGGCCGGGGTGGGCCATGGCATCGTCCAGCTTGCGGCCCAGCGAGTCCGGCGAAGCCTTCTCCTTCCGGTCCAGGCAGCGCAGGTAGCGCTCGTGGTCGCGCTTGTAGCGCGCCAGCTCCGATTCGTAGCGCTCCATGCCCCACTTGTCGTGCTCGCTGAAGGGCTCGGCGGGCTTCTCGCCGTCGATGCAGGCCAGTTCGGCCTTCTCGGGCTTCTTGCCCGCCATGGCGAGCAGGGGCAGGGCCAGCAGCAGGCAGGCCAGGGGGGTGAACAGACGCTGGGACATGATTCTCTCCATCCGCGGGGCACGCGGGACGCGCAGCCTAACCCGGCGGGTTCATCTTTGCAGTGGCGCCGGTCTTGCCGGGCGCGGGCGGGCAGACGGCCTTGGCGGTAACCCGCAGGCGCTGTTCGCGCAGCTGTTCCCAGGGATCGACGTAGGGGGCCACCGTCTCCGCCATGTCCTCGCTGGTGTACGGGAAGCAGCTCCAGTGCTGTTCCGGCGGCATCACGCCCCGCGCTTCGGCGGGCTGCGGGCCCTGCCGCAAGGCATGAGCCATCTCGAGGGGATACAGCAGGTGGCTGCGTCTGGCCCCGCCGAAGCCGAGGCGTTGCAGCCAGGATCGCGGAGGGAGGCGCGAGTAGACTGCCATGCGCATCTGCTCGGTGCCCTGGTCGATGCGGCCCGCCTCCAGCAGCGCCCAGGCATAGGTGCGCGACAGCTCGTGGGTGGACTGCCGCAGGCTGCGGCCCACCGGCGAGGCTTCGATCACGGTGACGGCATCGGCCGGGCGGCCATGGTGCATGAAGTACCAGGCCTGCGCGCGCAGCACCCGGCGCAGTTCGCAGCGGCAGTCGTCGGAGCGCTCGGCCAGATAGCGCGTTTCCGCCAGCAGGGTCTCTGCGGCCTGGGGATCGCCGTTCAGGTCCACCCATTCGGCGAGGCGCAGCCGCGCCTCGATACGGCCGGCCGGCTGCTTCGGCATCAGCGATTCCGCGCGCTGCAGGGCGGCCTGCAAGGCCGCGATGCGCTGCGGCAGCGGCGCATCCGGATGCAGGTCCTGGACGCTGCGCAGCCAGCGGCGCTGCAGGCTCTCCAGGTCATTCTGGAATCCCTCCCGGCCCTCCGCCACCAGGCTTTCCAGTTGCCGGGCCTGTTCCTCGCCCTCGGCGTCCCAGGCGAGCAGCGAGCGCAGGTCCACCCGGCGTGGGTCCTCGGGCGGCAGCGCCGCGGCGGCGGCCTGCAAGGCCTTCAGTTCGTCCGGCCCGGCGTCCTCGTCCTCGCCATAGCGGGCATAACGTTCATCGAACAGGCGCTGCTGTGCGCTGCGGCCGTCATCCTCGGGCTGCGGCGGCGCGGCAAGATGGCCGTAGGCGGCATAGCCGCCGCTACCCCAGAGTGCCAGCAGCAGACCCAGTACCAGGGCCGATTCCCAGGCGCGAGGGCGGCGGATCCGGCGGCGTTCCATCACCGCCTTGACCAGGGGGTACTGGCGCAGGAAGCCCAGCGGGCCGAACAGTTCCTGCGCCCGCCCGAACAGTTGCCGCAGCTGTTCTTCATGCGGAAGTCCGTCCTGCCAGCGGGATTCCAGGCGCGAGACACGCCACTGCTGGAGCAGGCCCACGCCCAGCAGCAGGACGAAGACGGCAAACACTGCGCTCTCCAGCCATAGCGCGAGGGCCGCCATGGCGGCGACGCTGAGGGCCGAGAACAGCAGGCGCGAGCGCGGCCAGCGGCTGAACAGCGACAGTTCCACCAGCTGGCCGCCGTCCAGCGGCGTCAGCGGCAGCAGGTTGAACAGGTTGATCAGCACGGCCATCCAGGCCGCCATCTGCCAGTCGAAGCCGCCGGCCGAGGGGATGGCGCCGCCCCACCACCACAGCAGTGCGGCGCCGAGCAGCAGCCCGGGCACGGGGCCGGCCAGCAGCACCAGGGCCTGCTTCCAGGCCGGGATGTCGCGCGGCCTTCCCGTCACCATCGCTCCCAGGAAGGGGATGAAGAACATGCTCATGTCGCGGTAGCCGAAGGCCCGCATGGCCAGCGCATGCCCGCCCTCGTGCAGCAGCAGGATGGCCAGCACGGCCAACGCACTCTGCCAGCTGAAGGCCCAGCCCCAGAGCAGCAGCGACAGCGCTGCACTCAGGACCAGGACGCTGGCCTTGAGGCTATGGCGCGAGGCGCGCCGGGCCAGTTCCGCCTCGGCCTGGATGTAGCTCTGCGTCGCATAGTCCGGCTGGTGGCTGCCCTCGGTGGCGGCGGAGACGTAGGGCACCGCCAGCTTGCGGCGTACGCCCATCCAGCGCCAAGCCAGTCCTGCGGCCGCGCGCAGGCGCGGATGCAGGACGCCGCCGGACTCCTGCAGCAGCCCCTGGCGGAGCAGCATCGGGACATAGTCGCCGTAGGAGGCTGCATACCGGCGGCAGATTTCCTCCTCCGGCAGGTCCGCCATGGCGACGCCGGCGATCCGGGCCTGGTGGACCTGCCAATGCGCGGTCGGGCTGGCGGCCCAGGCATCCACCAGCTTCTGCCCGGGCGGCTGGGCCAGCGTCAGCCAGCCGATGCGGTTCACCGTCAGCAGAAGGCTTCCGTCCTCGGCCTGGCTGAGGAAGCTGAGGGGATAGCCGGCGAAGCTGGCCGGCATCAGCAGCAGGCTGGCATAGGCCGGCTCGGACTGGTGGCGCAGCAGCAGGGCGGGGTGGCTCCGCGGTCCGTTCTCCACCAGGCCGGACGCGATGGGACGGAAGCCCAGGGCCCGCACCTCGTCGATCGCAGCCTGCTGGTCGGGCGGGAGGTCTTCCGGCAGTTCGCCGAACCGCAGCCGCTGCGGATGCAGCGACAGCCGCAGCATCTGCACCAGCATGACCAGGAAGAACAGCAGCTGGATTCCCAGCCAGGCGCCCAGGCAGATCAGCAGCAGGTTCAGCACAGCCAGGGTCGGTTCCATCCGTTGTCCATCGGGCGGCTCCGCGATCCGGAGCCTCATCGGCCGGAAGTCTGCCCGAGCACGGCGCCGCCCGCATCTTCGTACACTGTCGGCCGGGATTCCACGGAGCGGAGCATGCAGGTCTGGCTGAAGCGGGGCGGCGTACTGCTGGCGGTGCTGCTGGCGCTGGCCTTTGTGATCCATCGGGTTGTGCCGGGGATCGTCGAGGGCGGCATGAACCAGGTGCTGCAGCCGCCGCCTTACCGTGCCACGCCGCAGGCGCAGGCCCTGCACGCGCGCCTGGCGGTCGCGGACCTGCATGCGGACCCGCTGCTGTGGGGGCGTGATCTGCTGAAGCGCAGCAACCGCGGCCAGACCGATATCCCGCGGCTGGCCGAGGGCGGCGTCGCGCTGCAGGTCTTCGCCGTGGTCAGCAAGACGCCGCGCGGGCTCAACATCGAGCGCAACGATGACCGCAGCGACAACATCCTGCCGCTGGCCATCGTGCAGGGCTGGCCGCCGCGGACCTGGGGCAGCCTCCAGCAGCGCGCGCTGTACCAGGCCCGGCGCCTGCACGGCATGGCGGCGCGCTCGCAGGGCCGCTTCGCGGTGGTGGGTACGCAGGGCGAGCTGCGGGATTTCCTGGCCCGTCGCGCGCAGGACCGCGGCCTGGTCGCCGGCGTGCTGGCCATCGAGGGCGCACAGGTGCTGGAGGGCGATCCCGCCAATGTCGACGCGCTGTTCGATGCCGGCTTCCGCATGATGTCGCCGACGCATTTCTTCGACGACGAGATGGCCGGCTCCGCGCACGGCGTGGAGAAGGGCGGGTTGACCGACAAGGGCCGCGAGATGATCCGGCGCATGGAGCAGCGCCGCATGATCGTGGACCTGGCACATGCCTCTCCCAGGACCATCGACGAGGTCCTGGCCATGGCCACGCGGCCGGTGGTGGTGTCCCATGGCGGCGTCAAGGGCACCTGCGACAACCGCCGCAATCTCAGCGACGCGCAATTGCGTCGCATCGCCGCCAACGGCGGGCTGGTCGGCATCGGCTACTGGGAGACCGCGGTCTGCGGCCGCGATGCCCAGGCGGTGGCACGCGCGATCCGTCACGTGGTCTCGACCGTCGGCCTGCAGCACGTCGCCCTGGGCTCGGACTTCGACGGCGCGGTGGCCGTGCCCTTCGATGCCACCGGCCTTGTGTTGGTGACGCAGGCGCTGGTCGAAGCCGGCTTCGGCGAACCCGAGATCGCCCGCATCATGGGCGGCAACCAGCTGGAATTCCTGGCGAAACAGCTTCCGGAATGAGGGTTCGGCCGAACGACTGATTCGTCATCGGCAGGTCACCAATCCCCCTCCAAAAGGGCGATGTGGGGCGCCGGTGGCCTGAGCAGACTGGGGAATCGCCCACTTCGCCAGGCACGCCCATGTCCACGCCCGAAGCCGCCGTCTCCCTTGCCGATGCCACCCCGCCGCCGATGGTACGCGGCCTGCCGCTGATCGGCAGCACGCTGGAGATGGCGGCGGACCCCGCGCGCTTCTTCGTGAAGTGTTATCAGGAGTACGGCTCCGCGTTCCGCGTCAACGTCTTCGGCAACCACCTCACGGTGATCGCCGGCGCCGAGGCGGCCAACTTCATGGGCACGCGCGAGGGCAAGGACTGCCTGCGCTCGCGCGAAGCCTGGGAGCCGCTGGTCAAGGAGTTCGGCGCCTCCAAGATGCTGTCCGCCACCGACGGCGAGCTGCACAAGCAGTTGCGCGCCATCATGAAGCGCGGCTTCTCCAAGGAATCGATCAAGGGTCGCTACCAGGAGGTGCTGGACATCACCGCCAACAGCCTGGACCGCGACTGGAAGGTCGGCTCCATGGTGCCCGTGGTGGAGGCCATGCAGTATCTCGTCGTGGACCAGCTCGGCATGGTGCTCACCGGCAAGACGCCGCGCGAGTACGTCAAGGACATCCGCACCACGATCCTCTACATCCTCAACGTGCTGGTCACGCGCCAGCGCCCGCAGTTCATGATGAAGTTCCCGGAGTACAAGCGCGCCAAGGCACGCATGTTCGAGCTGGGCCGGCAGATGATCGCGGACTACCGCGCCAAAAAGAGCCCCACGCCGGAGGAGTACAAGACCCTCATCGACGACGTGATGGACGCCCACGCGCGCGATCCGGAACTGGTGCCGGAAGGTGACCTCATCATGCTGATGACCGGCCCCTACGTGGCCGGCCTGGACACCGTGGCCAACACCACCTCGGCCATCGTCTACACCGTGCTCAAGCATCCCGGCGTGCTGCCGCGCATCCAGGCGGAGGTGGATGCGTTCTTCGCCAAGGGGCCGGTGAACGAGGACGAGTTCATGAAGAGCCTGCCGCTGCTCAACGGCGCCATCATGGAAACCATGCGGCTGTTCCCGATCGCCGTGGCGCAGATCCGCACCGCCAACAAGGACTTCGTCTTCGGCGGGCACCGCATCAACGAGGGCGAGCTGATCTACCTGGGTACCGCCGTGCCGCACTACCAGGACCAGTTCTATCCGGATGCCGAGAAGTTCGACATCGAGCGCTATACCAAGGAGCGCGCCGAGCACATGCAGGTGGGCGCCTATTCGCCCTACGGCCGCGGCCACCACACCTGCCTGGGCAAGAGCCTGGCCGAGGTGTTGCTGGCCATGACCATGGCGCAGCTGTTCCACCGCTTCGACCTGGAGCTGCCGAGCCCAGGCTACGTGCTGAAGACCAAGACCGCGCCGACGCCGGGGCCGGCGATGAGCTTCAAGGTGCGGGTGAAGGGACGGCGGAAAAGCTAGGACTTTCTAGGCTTATATAACGGCTGCAAGCATGAACGAACTAAGCTTGATTGCTGGCTGCCAACAACTCACGGCGTCGCTCTGATGCTTTCTTTCCTAGTGCGGTCAGTAGCCTTGGCAGTTCAGCGTGATTATTGTCACTCTTGTATGGCAGTACATAGAGTCGCCTAAGCTTCTTATTCCACTCTATTAGGCGGTCATGGACTTTCCCGCCAACTAGCATGTAGTGCGGCCGTGCAGTTGGAAAGCTTTGCGCATACTGTTCCACCAGTAAGCTAATAGCCGGGTCCGTCATGGAGAATCCGACGAAAAGAAAGGTGTGAGTGAGCAATAGGACCCGTAGAAATTCGTTATATGCCCAATTGCCGAATGCTCGGTCTGCATAGTCTGACTTCGTGAATACCATGCTGTCAGGATCATCGATCGAGCCATGCAGCTTAATTAAAAATTTTCCCTTCACGTCCCGCAGTGCAGCGAACGCCTTATGATCAATCTTTGTAGTGACCTGGGGAAAGTGGGTAGCACTTCCGGAAAATTGCTCCCAGGCGCTTTCCAATAATTTGTCGAAATTTGTTGTAACTACGATGCGTTGCTCTAACTTGACCAGCGCCTTATGGAGAGCCGATGGTTCTCCCACCTGCTGATACTCCTGCTTAAGTAGATCGGTCCACTCGGTTCCGAGAGCCTCGCGAATAAGATCGCAGGCCATTAGATAGTCCCGTTGTTCCAGCGATTGCTTCACAAGGGACTTCAGCGATTTGTCTTTGATTTTTCCAGCAGCGAACTGAAGGAAAGGCTCCCATTGGCGAATCTGCTGTCCGGCGCGAGTTTTGCAGCTGGCTGAAACCCCTGACCCAAGGAATAGCACGACCTTTTGTCGTGCTAGATCGTCGACAAGGTCGGCATTGAAGTCCATGATCTTGCTACTCACCACAGTACTTTCTAGCGGGCGCCGGCAACAAGATTCTTGAGAAAGTGGGTCCCGATGTTTTGATATAGGGTACGTGCCTGCTTGCGAAGGCCTGTATAGCTACCCTTCAAGGTAACGGTGATCATTGGCGTATGAAGGGTCTGCGATTTCGGCGCCAAGCTGGCCAGATGCTTGATGTCACCCAAATGAGGATCACTATTCTTGATCGACAGGTGATTCAAATTTTGCTTTACCTGTTCTGGAATGGTCTTGCTGATAGCGTTGTATGCTTCGACTATACGAGTTCCATCTTTCTCAAGTCGTTCTTTGTGTTGCTGCGTGACATACCCGAGGAACGATGGCCTGCTGCCAGTTGTAACCTTCGGGAGTTCCGAGGGGTCCTCTGCCAGTTTTAGGCCATTATCTAGATCGCGCTGCCAAATCTTTAAGGCATCACCAATGTTCTTGATTGCCCAGATCGAGAAAATGTCAATGGACATGGGAACAACGAAATGGTTGGCCGCTAGAAGTACCGAGCGGTTGATGGCTCCTAGAGACGGGCCCATATCGAAGAAGACAATATCGTAGTTTGTCGCCTTCTTAATGAGATCCGAGAACACGAAGGTTGTGCGAAGGCCGCGTGTGCCCCCTGATTTAGCGTCTCGCCAATCCTGGGCTAGAAGGTCTTCTTTTAGTGCTAGCCGAGGGTCCCCTATGACAACATCGAATCCAAAGCTCGGGATTTTTCTAACGGGTAAAGTGGCGGAATAACCTTTTCCTATGGAAAGGGGATGAATGACACTAAAAATACTTTTTATCGCGTCAGAATCTCGATAGGTCTCAATGAAATCCTCGTCGCTTAAGACGTATTGGGTCAAATTACATTGAGGATCGGCATCGACCACTAGAATCTTCAGTCCCCATACTAAGGACAACTGAGCCGCCAAATTGGCAACAAGGGTTGTTTTTCCAACGCCTCCCTTGTTGTTGAAGAAGCAGACCGAACGCGTACCTTTGACGCGAAGTGCGTTAATTAATTTCGTCACTTCTCCGGACACGGCGGGGAAATTTGCCTTCCGAGATTTATGCGGTTTGCCAGTGCTCATTTTCACATTCGAACTAGGTGTATGTGTGCAGTAAGTCTTGCATATTCTGGGGGGGGCAGCGAATTTTGACTTCGTGCCTCATCGATTACCGGCACCCTCCACGATCTCGCGCAGCGTCCGCTTCACATCATTGCGCCGATACCCCAGCAGCTTCGTCTCCGCCGCATCCGGCTCGTAGTAAATGGTGCCGCCGCGCCCGGCGTAGAGCACCATGTCGGGCAGCATCGGGTGTTCCCGGTCGATCACCTCCAACTGGCCGCTGCGGCCGGCGGCGCGGAAGAATTCGCCGAAGTAGTCCTGGAAACTCAGGTTCTCGTCGCCCACCAGGTAGGCCTTGCCGTTCTCGCCGTGGAACAGCGCGCTGGCCACGGCTTCCGACAGGCTGGTGGTGGAGATGAAGTTGACGCCACCGGGCATCGCGAACGCCGGCACCTGCGGGATGCGGCCCAGGGCATAGGCGGCGTGCGCGGCCAGCGCCGGCACCGCGAGTCCCGGGATATGGCCGACCACGAAGGGTGCGTTGACGCTGCAGACATGGAAGCGGTCACTGGCCTGGGCGCGGGCGCCGTCGCAGGCCAGCTTGCGGCCGCGCACGTAGCTGATCTTCTCCACCAGGTCCGGCTGCGCCTGCGGGTAGAAGCTGCCGATGTAGACCGCGCGCCGGATGCCGGCCTTGCGCGCCCGCTCGAAGTAACGCGGCACGCCTTCCACGTTGGCGCGCTGCCAGTGCGCGGACTCGTCGGTGCCGGGCGGCACATGGCGGATGTCGTTGCCGGCGGCGAAGACCATGGCGTCGAAGCCGGTCAGGGCCTGGTCGTCGCTCTCCGCGAGATAGTCGATCGGGATGAAGGGCAGCTTCGACAGCGGCGAGCCTGCCGTCACCGCCGCCGGCTTTCGTGCGGCGAGGGTGACCGTGTGGCCGAGGTTGGCGAGGTGCAGGGCGGCGTGGCCGCCGATCAGGCCGGTGCCGCCAAGGACGAGAATCTTCATTGGTCTTTTCCCCAAGCTTCTTTGAACCCCTCTCCCTCCGGGAGAGGGGTAGGGGTGAGGGGCGCGGGTTGATCAGAGAACCGCTGCCGCCAGCGGAGTGCGTCCCTCATCCGCCGCTATGCGGCACCTTCTCCCGAGGGGAGAAGGAAGATGAACGCTACGCCGGCCGCTTCTGGCCGCCACAAAGGATGTCCGTCACCCGCTCGGTGTCCATGTATTCCTTGAACTCCACGACCTTGCCGTCGCGGAAGCGCATCAGGAAGTGGTACTGGTTGGTGTAGGTCTGGCCGGAGACGTGGGCGCCCTCGGACTCGGCTTCCACCGCCACGCGTTCGCCCTCGGCGGTCATGGCCTTGATGGTGAAGCGGATGCCCTGCGGGAAGACCTGGTAGATGCCGCCCGCCGCGGCGGCGATCTGGTCGCGGCTGTAGGTGCCGGAGATCAGCGTGTTGCCCATGGTCACGCAACGGCCGTCGTCGGCGTAGGCCTGGATCAGGGCCGGCACGTCGCCGCGGTTGAGGATGTCGAAGAAGGCTTGCGCCGCCTGCCTGTTGCGCTGCTCGATGCTCATGGCTCCCCCGGGACAGGTTTTTCCGAGGACCAAGACTGCGGCCCGTCCGGGGGCGGCGCACCCCCGGAACGGACTAGAAGCGGGGTGCTACTGCCGCGTGACGGTGACCGTGGCCGCCTCGGGGGTCGCCTGGCGCAGTACGAAGCCGTAGCGGCCCAGCTGCTTCTTCGGAGCGCTGCCGGTGGCCAGGCGCAGTTCCACGGCCTTGGCGCCGATGAAGCCGCCGCGCAACTCCAGGATCGGCGCCAGTTCCCCGGCCCAGACGCACTGCAGGCCCTGGCGGCAGCGGGAGTCCTCCACGCGGTCCAGTTCCAGGCTCAGGCCGTCGTCGAAGCGCACGGTCTGGCCCACGGCTAGGGTCTGGGTGCTGCCGAAGGCGGCCGGCGGGGCCTCCGGCTGATGGGCGCAGCCAGAGAGGGCCAGCAGCAGGGCGGGGATCAGGCTCTTGTGAAGGTTCACGGGGCAGCACCGGTGATGGGGAAGTCCGCCACGGAAAATAGCAGCCCCGGGGCGTGGAGTCGCCCTCCGGGCCCCGGGCGGCTCGCCCGGCTCCCGGCTCGCGCGGCAATCATGGGACAATGCGCGCCAGGCCGGTCCGCCCTCCGAACCCGATACCGATGTTAAGACTCACCGAACTCACGCTGCCGATCGAGCACCCGCCGGAAGCCCTGGCCCCCGCCATCCAGAAGCGCCTGCGCCTGCCGGACGGCGCCCTGCTGGGCTTCACGGTGTTCAAGCGCAGCTACGACGCGCGCAAGAAGTCGGAGCTTTGCTTCGTCTACACGCTGGACTGCGAGCTGCGCGACGAGGCCGCGATCCTGGCCAAGTTCAAGGACGACCGGAATGTCGGCCCGGCGCCCGATACCTCGTACAAGCCGGTGGCGGCGGCCCCGGCGGGCCATGCCAACCGCCCGCTGGTGATCGGCTTCGGCCCCTGCGGCATCTTCGCGGCCCTGGCGCTGGCGCAGATGGGTTTCCGCCCGATCGTGCTGGAGCGCGGCAAGCCGGTGCGCCTGCGCACCCAGGACACCTGGGGGCTGTGGCGCAAGAGCGTGCTCAACCCGGCCTCCAACGTGCAGTTCGGCGAGGGCGGGGCGGGCCTGTTCAGCGACGGCAAGCTCTACAGCCAGGTCAAGGACCCGAAGTTCCACGGACGCAAGGTGCTGCAGGAGTTCGTGAAGGCCGGCGCGCCGGAGGAGATCCTCTATGTCAGCAAGCCGCATATCGGCACCTTCCGCCTCACGGGCGTGGTCACCCGCATGCGCGAGGAGATCGAGTCCCTGGGCGGCGAGGTGCGCTTCGGGCAGCAGGTCACCGACCTGCTGATCGAGGACGGACAACTCCGCGGCGTGACGCTGGCCGGCGGCGAGACCCTGCGTGCCGACCACGTGATCCTGGCGCTGGGCCACAGCGCCCGCGAGACCTTCCGCATGCTGCATGCCCGCAAGGTCTTCATGGAAGCCAAGCCGTTCTCGGTGGGCTTCCGCATCGAGCATCCGCAGCCGGTGATCGACCGCGCGCGCCTGGGCCGCTACGCCGGGCACCCGCTGCTCGGCGCGGCCGACTACAAGCTGGTGCACCACGCCGCCAACGGCCGCTCGGTCTACAGCTTCTGCATGTGCCCCGGCGGTACCGTGGTGGCGGCCACTTCGGAGCCGAACCGCGTCGTCACCAACGGCATGAGCCAGTACTCGCGCAACGAGCGCAACGCCAACGCCGGCATCGTCGTCGGCATCTCGCCGGAGGACTATCCGGGCGGCGTCGCCGCGGGGCCGCTGGCCGGCATCGCGCTGCAGGAGGAGCTGGAATCGCGGGCCTACCTGCTGGGTGGCAGCAACTACCAGGCGCCGGCGCAGCTGGTGGGCGACTTCATCGCCGGCAAGCCCTCCACCGCCCTGGGCGGCGTGGAGCCCAGCTACAAGCCCGGCGTGCGCTTAGGCGATCTCGCCCCGTCGCTGCCGGAATATGCCATCGCGGCGATCCGCGAGGCCCTGCCGGCCTTCGACAGGCAGATCAAGGGCTTCGCCATGCCGGACGCGGTCCTCACCGGCGTGGAGACCCGCACCTCCTCGCCGCTGCGCATCACCCGCGGCGAGGACTACCAGAGCCTCAACACCCGCGGCCTGTATCCGGCGGGCGAGGGCGCGGGCTATGCCGGCGGCATCATGTCCGCGGGCATCGACGGCCTGCGCGTGGCCGAGGCCCTGGCGCTGAGCCTGCTGTCCAGGCCCGCCGCGGCCTGAGCGCGGCATGGCCGCGATCCTCTGCCCGCTGTGCCGCGAGCCGCTGCAGCGCCAGGACAAGACCTGGCGCTGCCTGAAGGGGCACAGCTTCGACGTGGCCCGCGAGGGTTACGTGAACCTGCTGCCGGTGCAGCACAAGAACAGCCGCGACCCCGGCGACGATCCGCAGATGGTGATGGCGCGCCGCGAGTTCCTGCAGGCCGGCCATTACCGGCCGCTGCTCGATGCCCTGCTGGCGCTGGCCGCGCCGCTGCAGCCCCGGGACCTGCTCGACATCGGCTGCGGCGAGGGCTACTACACCGGCGCGCTGGCCGGGGTGTCGGCGCAGGCCACGGGCATCGACATCGCGCGGGCCGCGGTCCGTGCCGCCGCCAAGCGCCATCCCGGGGTGACCTGGCTGGTCGGCAGCGGTGCCCAGTTGCCCGTCGCCGACGGGTCGGTGGACCTGGTCTGCAACATCTTCACGCAGATGCATCTGGCGGAGATGCACCGGGTGCTGCGGCCCGAAGGCCATGTGCTGGTGGTGACACCCGCCGCCGGGCACCTGCGCAGCCTGCGCGAGCGCCTGTTCGACGAGCTGCGCCCCCATGACCCGGACAAGTTCCTGGCGGCCTTCGAGGGGCGTTTCGAGCTGCGCTCGCGCCAGGAACTGCAGTTCCCGCTGAGCCTGGCGCAGCCCGGCCTGGGCCAGTTGCTGCGGATGACGCCCTATGCCTGGAAGGCGAAGCCCGAGCGCCGGGCGGCCCTGGAGGCCAGCGAGGGCCTGGAAACCGGGGCGGCGTTCTCGCTGATGCTGTTCCGGCGGCGCGAGCTGCCGGCCGAGGCGGCCGGTGCCCTATCCGCGGAACCGGTCACATCCGGTCCATGGCGCCGGCGCGGCGTGGACTGAGGTTTCACGCGGTGCTGGCATAATCCGGCAACCGCATTCCTCCATACGAGCGCCCCCGCCATGGCCGGCAGCAGCCTTCTAGCCCTGATCGACGACATCGCCACCATCCTCGACGACGTGTCGGTGATGACCAAGGTGGCCGCCAAGAAGACCGCCGGGGTGCTCGGCGACGACCTGGCGCTGAATGCGCAGCAGGTCACCGGCGTGAAGGCCGACCGCGAGCTGCCGGTAGTCTGGGCGGTGGCCAAGGGCTCGGCGGTGAACAAGCTGATCCTGGTGCCGGCCGCGCTGGCGATCAGCGCGCTGGCCAACTGGGCCATCATGCCGCTGCTGATGCTCGGCGGTGCCTTCCTCTGCTTCGAGGGCTTCGAGAAGCTGGCGCACAAGTTCCTCCACAGCAAGGAAGAGGACCGGCAGCACCACAAGGAACTGGTGGAAGCCGTGGCCGATCCGGCGGTGGACATCGTGGCCTTCGAGAAGGAGAAGGTGAAGGGCGCCGTGCGCACCGACTTCATCCTGTCGGCGGAAATCATCGTGATCTCCCTGGGCACCGTGGCGACCGCCGCCTTCAGCAAGCAGGTCACCGTGCTGGTGCTGATCTCGGTCCTGATGACGGTGGGCGTCTACGGCCTGGTCGCCGGCATCGTCAAGCTCGACGACGCCGGCCTGTACCTGAGCCAGCGTGCCAATGCCGGCGCCAAGGCCCTGGGCCGCGGCCTGCTGGCGCTGGCTCCCAAGCTGATGAAGTTCCTCTCCGTCGTCGGTACGGCGGCGATGTTCATGGTCGGCGGCGGCATCGTCGTGCACGGCGTCCCGGCCCTGCATCACGCCATCGAGCACCTCGGCCACGGCGTTCCCGGGGTGCCGACGCTGCTGAACCTGCTGGCGGGCGTGGTGATCGGCGGCGTGGTGCTGCTGGGCGTCAACGCCGTGAAGGGCGTCGTCGGTCGCGTGCGCGGCAAATCCGCGCAGGCCTGAGCTCACCAGGGGCCGCCGAGCTCGTAGCGGCAGAGTTCCGCCGGCCGCGAGGCGTCGTCGGCATCGGTGATCAGCCAGCCGCCGTGCCAATCGTCCAGCGCGGCGATGCCTTCCACCTTGCGCAGGCTCAGTTCCCCGGAGGGGTCCTGCAGCGGTGCCCAGCGCGCGCCATCGGCATCGATGATGCCCAGCGCTGCGCCGCTGATCGGGCCGTCCGCCACCGCGTCGTTGGTGTGTTCCGCTGCGGCCAGGTAAAGGATGCATCCCCCTTCGATCAGCGCGGCGTCCGTGAGATGCAGCCTCACGCCGCCGATCTCGCCCAGGTCCAGCCGGCGCAGTTCCAGCAGCTTCGGCGCTGCGCCCGCGAGCACGGTTGCCGGCAGATCCAGCCAGGCATCGGACTCGGCGGCCGTGCCACGGTGAAACAGCCGCAGGCGATCCCCGATGTAAAGCGCGCCCTCGATGTTCGGCCGGCCGCCCAGGGCCGCCTCCATGAACTCGTACAGCGCATGGTCTTCGCGCAGCCGTACGCTGCCGTCGGCGCGCAGTTGCGCCGTTCGGCGCCGGTTGGGCCTTGATCCGGAGCCCAGCAGCCAGATCGTGCCGTCGGGCGTGCGCAGCAGCGCCTCGTAGTCCGGCTTCTCCTTCTTCGGTAGAGCGCCACCATGGCCTTCCAGCACCTGCAGGCGGACCTGCAGGGTCCGGGGCTCAATCCAGGCGACGGCGCGTGCATCGTCCTGCAACGCCAGCAGGCGAGGGCCTACGGCGAGCAGGCCGGAGCCGGCGCGGACACCGGAGAGTGGCGTCACGCGGCTGAGCCGCGCGATCAGCGCCGGGTCCTGGCGGGCGATAAGTGCAGGAACGGAAGTCATGGAGGCAGCCTGCCGGCCGGTTGCGGTACTGTCCAGTCGGTAGGGTGGGCAAACATATTTTCGTTTGCCCACGCGTCAGGGAGCCAACCGCGTGGGCAAACGAGAAGACGTTTGCCCACCCTACGAACAACAAAAAAGGGCGGATCGTCCGATCCGCCCTTGGACTTTCCGCAGAGGCAGGCCTACATGTTGCGGCGGTACTCGCCGCCCACGTCGTACAGCGCGTGGCTGATCTGGCCCAGGCTGTTGTACTTCACCGCCTCCAGCAGCGACTCGAAGATGTTCTTGCGGTCGCGCGCGGTGCGCTGCAGGTTCTTCAGGCTGTCCGGGCCGTAGGCGTTGCGGTTGCGGCGGTAGGCCTCGACGTTGCCGATCTGCTGGCCCTTCTCCTCCTCGGTGGAGCGGATCAGCTCGATCGTGGTCGCGATCTCGCCGCCGTGGTCCTTGGGCAGGAAGGTGTTGACGCCGATCAGGGGCAGCGAGCCGTCGTACTTCTTGTGTTCGTAGTACAGGCTCTCTTCCTGGATCTTGCCGCGCTGGTACATGGTGTCCATGGCGCCCAGCACGCCGCCGCGCTCGGAGATGCTCTCGAACTCCTTGTACACGGCCTCCTCGACCAGGTCGGTGAGCTGGTCGATGATGAAGCTGCCCTGCCAGGGGTTCTCGCAGAAGTTCAGGCCCAGTTCGCGATTGATGATGAGCTGGATCGCCACCGCACGGCGCACGGATTCCTCCGTCGGCGTGGTGATGGCCTCGTCGTAGGCGTTGGTGTGCAGCGAGTTGCAGTTGTCGAACAGCGCGTACAGCGCCTGCAGCGTCGTGCGGATGTCGTTGAACTGGATTTCCTGGGCGTGCAGCGAGCGGCCGGAGGTCTGGATGTGGTACTTCAGCATCTGGCTGCGTTCGTTGCCGCCATAGCGCTCCTTCATCGCGCGCGCCCAGATGCGGCGAGCCACGCGGCCGATGACGGAATACTCCGGGTCCATGCCGTTGCTGAAGAAGAACGACAGGTTGGGCGCGAAGTCGTCGATCTTCATGCCGCGGGCCAGGTAGTACTCCACGAAGGTGAAGCCGTTGGCCAGGGTGAAGGCGAGCTGGCTGATCGGGTTCGCGCCGGCCTCGGCGATGTGGTAGCCCGAGATCGACACCGAGTAGAAATTGCGGACCTTGCGCTCGACGAAGGACTGCTGGATGTCGCCCATCATGCGCAGCGCGAACTCGGTGCTGAAGATGCAGGTGTTCTGCGCCTGGTCTTCCTTGAGGATGTCCGCCTGCACGGTGCCGCGCACGGTGGACATGGTCTCGGACTTGATCCTGGCGTAGGTCTCCGCGTCCAGCAGCTGGTCGCCGGTCACGCCCAGCAGGGCCAGGCCCAGGCCGTTGTTGGTGGGCGGCAGCTCGCCGGAGTAGGTCGGGCGGGTCTTGCCCTGGAACAGCTCGGCGATCTTCTTCTCGGCCGCGGCCCAGCGCGCCGGGTCGGCCTTCAGGTACTTCTCCACCTGCTGGTCGATGGCGGTGTTCATGAACATGGCCAGGATCATCGGCGCCGGGCCGTTGATGGTCATGGAGACCGAGGTGCTGGGCGCGCAGAGGTCGAAGCCGGAGTAGAGCTTCTTCATGTCGTCCAGCGTGGCGATGCTGACGCCGGAGTTGCCGATCTTGCCGTAGATGTCCGGGCGGGTGTGCGGATCCTCGCCGTAGAGCGTCACCGAGTCGAAGGCAGTGGACAGCCGCGTCGGCGCGCCGGGCTGGCTCAGGTAGTGGAAGCGGCGGTTGGTGCGCTCCGGCGTGCCTTCGCCGGCGAACATGCGGATCGGGTCCTCGCCGACGCGGCGGTAGGGGTAGATGCCGGCGGTGTAGGGGTAGCCGCCGGGCAGGTTCTCCTTCAGCAGGAAGCGCAGCAGCTCGCCCCAGCTTTCGTAGTGCGGCGCGGCCACCTTCGGAATCTTCTGGTGGCTCAGCGACTCGATATAGTTGTCGCCCTTGACCGGCTTGCCGCGCACCTCGTAGGTGTACTGCGCGTCGGTCACGCCCTTGAGGCGCTCCGGCCAGGCGCGCAGCAGGTCCACGGAGGAGGGCTCCAGAGACTTCAGCGCCTCGTTGTAGCGCTGGCGCAGCGTCAGCAGGGTCTTGTCGCCGCCGCTAGTCAGGTCCTCGTTGGCGTAGAAGTCCAGGGCCTTGGGCAGCTTTTCGTCACCCAGCTCCTTGAGCGACTCCCAGAGGTTCTGGGCGCGGTTGGCGGCCTCGTCCTGGCGCTCGGCGTCCTTGTTGATGCCGCGGCCCTGCTCGGCGATCTCGGCCAGGTAGCGCACGCGGCTGCCCGGGATCAGGATCGTGGCGCGCGGCTCCTTCAGCGAGGTGTCGAGGTCCGGCGTCCACTTGTCCTCCGGCAGGCCGAGCCTGGTGCGCAGCAGGCGGCAGAGATTGCTGAACATCCAGGTCACGCCCGGATCGTTGAACTGGCTGGCAATGGTCGGGTAGACCGGCACCTCGTCGTCCTTCAGCTCGAACTTCACGCGGTTGCGCTTCCACTGCTTGCGCACGTCGCGCAGCGCGTCCTCGGCACCCTTGCGGTCGAACTTGTTCAGCACCACCAGCTCGGCGAAGTCGATCATGTCGATCTTCTCGAGCTGGCTGGCGGCACCGTATTCGCTGGTCATCACGTAGACCGGGAAGTCCACCAGGTCCACGATCTCGGAATCGCTCTGGCCGATGCCGGCGGTCTCCACGATCACCAGGTCATAGGCCTGGCCGCGCAGGAAGGCGACGCAGTCCTTCAGCACGGTGTTGGTGGCGGCATGCTGGCGGCGCGTGGCCATGGAGCGCATGAACAGGCGCTTGCTGCGCAGCGAGTTCATGCGGATGCGGTCGCCCAGCAGGGCGCCGCCGGAGCGGCGGCGGGTGGGGTCCACGGCCAGCACGGCGATGCGCATCTGCGGGAAGGCCTGCAGGAAGCGCAGCAGCAGCTCGTCCACCACGGAGGACTTGCCCGCGCCGCCGGTGCCGGTGAAGCCGATCACCGGCGTCTTGGCGCCGGCCAGCTGCCATTCCTTTCGCAGGCGGGCGAGCTCGGACTCCGGCAGCACGCCTTCCTCGATGGTCGAGAGCATCTGGCCGATGCTGATCTCGTCGTCGGCCGAGACCTTGGCCGGCACGCGCGTGTCCAGGCGGTGCTTGTGGGCGCGCTCGACCAGGTCGTCGATCATGCCGGTGAGGCCCAGCTTGGCGCCGTCGTTGGGGTGGTAGATGTACTCCACGCCCTGGGAGTGCAGCACCGCGATCTCCTCCGGCGTGATGGTGCCGCCGCCGCCGCCGAACACGCGGATGTGCGGGGCGCCGCGCTCGGCGAGCATGTCCACCATGTACTTGAAGAATTCATTGTGGCCGCCCTGGTAGCTCGACAGCGCGATGCCGTCGGCATCCTCCTGCAGCGCGGCGCGGACGATGTCCTCCACCGACCGGTTGTGGCCCAGATGGATCACCTCGGCGCCCTTGCCCTGGATCAGGCGGCGCATGACGTTGATCGCGGCATCGTGGCCGTCGAACAGGCTGGCGGCGGTGACGAAGCGCAGCGGCGTGGCCTCGCTGGTCTCGGTCTGGCGGGTGGCGGAAGCGGGCTGGGCGGTCATGGCAGATCCTGGCAATCGGGAAACTCCGGAACGTTAAGCCAGCGCGGCGTCCGGGGCGATGCCCAAAAGCATCTTGTTTAGTGACAGAATTTGCCATATGAATCCTGTCCGACATCCCCGTACCCCTGCCCATGGCCCGGCCCGCTGAATCCCGCGGCACCATTGCCGTGGCCTTCGTCCGGCAGGCTTTGCAGGCCGTCGCCCGGCGCGGCCTGGATCCGGCGCTGGCGCTCGAAAAAGCCGGCCTGGCGCCGGACCTGCTGGCGGACGACCGGGGCCGGGTCGGCCCGGCGGTCTTCGGCAGCCTCTGGCTGGGCATCGCCGAACTGCTGGACGACGAACTGTTCGGCCTGGATTCCCGCCCGATGCGGGTGGGCAGTTTTGCCACTTTGTGCCATCTGATGCTCCATACGCCGGACCTGCGCACGGCCCTCGTCCGGGGGGCTCGGCTGGTCAACCTGCTGCTGGCCGATACCCGGGTGGAACTGGAGTTGGAAGGGCCGGAGGCGGCGCTGTGCTTCGTGGAGCAGGGCACCCGCGCCCGGCAGGCGCAGGTCTTCGCCCATGAAACCCTGTTCGTGATGCTGCACGGCCTGATGTGCTGGCTGGTGCGCCGCCGCATCGTGATCCACGAGGCCGGGTTCTCCTATCCGCCGCCGGAGTGGCGCGACGAGTACCTGCTGATCATGGGGGAGACCCTGCATTTCGGGCGCCCGGTGACCCGCTTCGCCTTCAGCGCCGCGGACCTGGATGCCCCGGTGGTTCAGACCGAGGCCAGCGCCCGCGAATTCCTGCGCGGCGCGCCGCACAACTTCCTGCTCAAGTACAAGGACCCGCAGAGCGTGGCGCACCGCGTGCGCCGCCTGCTGCGCGAGATTCCGCCGGAGCAGTGGCCGGACTTCGACGGACTGGCGCGGCAACTGCGGCGGCACCCCACCACGCTGCGCCGCCGCCTGGAGGAGGAAGGTTCCTCCTACCGCATCGAGAAGAGCGCCCGCCGCCGCGACCTGGCGCTGGAATACCTGGCCGATCCGCGGCGCAGCGTGCTGGACGTGGCCCAGGCGCTGGGCTTCGCCGAGCCCAGCGCCTTCCACCGCGCCTTCCGACAGTGGACGGGGGTGAGCCCGGGGGAGTACCGGAGGAAGGCGGGACTGAAGGGCTGAAAGGTGCTCTCAAAGCCCTCTTCGCCGATCTGCTGGGCCCCTTCGTCTCGCCTGCCGTGGTGCCTCTCCCGCCGGGAGAGGTCGGCGTTTGGCGCCGGGTGAGGGGCGCCGCCGGATGCGACCGGTGTTCCTTACCAACCCCTCTCCCGGACGGAAAGCGGGCCAGGCAAGGGCTTCCGCAGATTGGAGAACCCAAAAAAGAACCCCCTGCAAAAGGGTGCAGGGGGTGATGGGAGTTTGAGTTCCCTCTTCCGCCTGGCGGGAAAGGGGGACAAGGGCTTCAGCGCGGCGCCGAAGGTGCCGTGCCGGTGCCGTCCCAGGGCTGGCGCGGCGGCTCGCAGGCGGACGGGTCCTTGGCGCAGCGCTCTTCACGGGCGGCCCGGCGCTTTTCCATCTTCGCCTTGCAGCCGGCATCGGCCTCGCAGCGCGCCTTGAGGGCTTCGCGGTGCTTCTGGCGCTCGGCCTTGCACTGCGTGGGATTCTTGGCGCATTCGGCCTTGCGGGCTTCGCGCTGGGACTTGTGCTGTTCCAGCTTCGCCTTGCAGTCGGCATCGGCCATGCACTTCTCGTGGCGCTCCTTGCGGTGGGCGCGGCGTTCCTTCCTGCATTTCGCCGGATCGGCTGCGCACTCGGCCTTGCGTGCCTCGTGCCGCTGCTTGATCTCCTCGCACTTCTGCGGGTCGGCGTCGCATTTCTCCTGCAGCTTCTGCTGCCAGGACTGCGCCGCGGCGGTGCCGGGCACGGGCGGCTGGTCGGGCGTGGCGGCGAGGGCCGGCAGGCTCAGGGAGGCCAGGCCGAGTGCCAGTGCGGCCGTGAGGGTCTTCAGGTTCATCGGGTTCAGTCCTTGGGGGAGACATCCGGTACAACGGCCGCCCGCTGCCGGCGTTGACAGCGCGGCTGACCCCGGCAGCCAATGCTGTACGCCCGCTGAATGCACTAGTCTTCGCACCATGAGTTCCGTCCATACCGCCTATCTCGTCGTCGGCATCATCGCCGCCGGCATGGGCGTGATCGTGCTGATGAGCGATCCGCGCAGCGGCGCCAGCCGGGCGCTGGCGATGGCCATGCTGCTGCTCGGCCTGCGCCTGGGACTGAGCCTGTTCGAGCATGCCGGCGACACCGCCTGGCAGCTCCAGGCGGCGGCGATGGCGCGCCTGCTGGAGGCCGCCAACATCCTGGTGGGCATCGAGTGGGCGCGGCGCATCGCCGTGCTGTCGGCGGCGCGGCTGCAGCGCACGATCCAGGTGCTGTTCCGCGTCTCCCAGCTGCTGGGCCTGATCTATGGCGCGATGACGCTGGGCTACATCGCCATCGCGCCCGAGGCGGCGCTGCAGGACGCGCCCGGGCTGATGCGCCTGAGCGGCCTGGAGTGGGCGGTATTCACGCCGGTGCTGGGCAGCAGCATCCTGCTGGCCGGCATCGCCATCGTCCTGCTGCTGCTGGTGAGTGCCGACCCCGCCGAGTGCGGCCGCCTGCGCGCGCTGGTCATTTCCGCTCCCTTCCTGCTCGGCGGCCTGGTGCTGGCGGAGCGCTACGTGCCTGTGTCCATCGCGGTGGGCCTGCTGGTGTTCCTCGGCGGATCGGTGCGCTACTACATCGTGCAGGCGCAGCGCGGCGAGTTCATGCGCCAGTTCCTGTCGCCGCAGGTGGCGCGGGTGGTGAACCTGCAGGGCATGAGCCAGGTGATGCGCCGCGAGCGGCGCCAGATCAGCGTGGTGGTCTGCGACCTGCGCGGCTTCACGCGCTTTGCCGCCGAGCGCGTCTCGGACGAGGTGATGGACCTGCTGCAGCGCTTCTACCAGCTGGCCGGCGAGGTGGCGTCGCGGCACGGTGGCACGGTGAAGGACCACGCCGGCGACGGCCTGCTGGTGCTGGTGGGGGCGCCGCTGCCGGTGGCGGACCATGCGCAGGCCGCGGTGCGGCTGGCACTGGAACTGATGCGCGAGGCGCAGCCGCTGCTGCGGCGCGAGGGCGAGCTGGGCCTGGGCATCGGCGTGGCCACGGGTCATCTCACCGTGGGCGCGATCCAGGGCGCGGGCCGCCTGGAATACGTGGCGGTGGGCAATGCGGTGAACCTGGCCGCACGGCTCTGCCAGCGTGCCGAGGCGGGAGAGGTGCTCTGCGACCGCCGAACCCACGAGGCGCTGCGGGAGCTGCCGGAATTCCCGGCCCAGGCCCGCGAGCCGGAGCAGTTCAAGGGCTTCGACGACCCGACGCCGGTCTATGCGTTGACGGCGGCCTGAACCCGGCTAGCGGTGCTCTTCGCGGTCCTTCTGCTCGATCGCGGTGCGCAGCTGCGTCAGGTTCTCGCGCAGCATGTCCGACACCAGCTCGTCGGTGCGCGGGTCCTTCAGAACCTGCTCGATGACGCGCATGGCGGCGTCGATCACGCTCTCCACGATGTCGTTGTAGAACGGCAGGCGCTTGAGCCGCCCGGCCTGCTCGTCCTCGCGCAGCTTCTCCAGGATCATCGCGCGCAGTTCGCTCTGGTTTTCCTCCAGCGCGCGGGAGATGTTGCGGGTGTAGGTGCCGCGGGCCATCACGGCCGCCACCTCGTCCAGGACCGCCACGGTGACGGCGCCGCTGATCGAATCGACGATGGCCTTCTTGAAGCGCTTGACCAGGCGGTAGGTGAACTCGTCGCCCAGCGCCCGGTCGGCGGCCATGCCGAAGCGGCCCAGCAGGATCAGGATGCGGATCACGCGGAACAAGCGGAAGCCGCGCAGCGCCGGCGAGGAGATCGGGATCATGCCCAGGATCTCGTACCAGTTGCGCCCCAGGTAGCCGCGCTTCCAACCGTCCTCGCGCCAGCGCCACAGGAACTCGGCGGCGAAGATCGCGCAGATCAGGTAGTCGGTGCGCAGGATCCACTGCCGCTGCGCCTCGGTGACCGGGCCCCAGGTCTCCCAGCTGAGCAGGCCGATGGACAGCAGCGCCAGCACCAGCATGACCCAGTCCAGCGGCCGGATGCGGCGGGCAACCTGGAGCGGGGTGGGGAGGGTGGACTCGTCGGTCATGGGCGGTCGGAGGTGGATTGTTGCCGTTCGCCCTGAGCTTGCCGAAAGGGGGATGGCGACTCGTTGACCGCGCGGTTACCGATCCGTTCACGCTTCGGCAGGCTCAGCGCGAACGGATTATGACGCCGGGCCTACGGCGCAGGCGACTGCAAGGTCAGCGCGCAGGCCTGGCCCACGTCCAGCACGCGCATGGCGCGCCCGGCGCCCAGCCACAGGGCCACGGACATGGTCAGCTCCACGATCTCGGCGTCGCTGTAGGCGGCGCGGAAGCGCTGCCAGAAGGCATCGTCGGCGCGCATGGCCACGTGGTCCAGCGCAAAGCGTTCGGCGAACTCGGCGGCCAGCTTCTCCCGCTCCGAGTACCCGGGGGCGTTGCGCCAGCCGGCGACGCCGGCATACAGCGCCTCGTCCACGCCCTGGCCGGGGCCCTGCTCCTGGCGCGCGTTGCGGCAGACCTCGCATTCGTTGATCTGCGCAATGCGCATGCGTGCGATCTCGCGCACGCGCAGCGGCAGCCGTGCCTTGCCGTAGACCGCCTCGCTGTAGGCCACCAGGCCCGCGCCCATGTCGGGCTGCAGCTGCATCCAGCTGCCAAGATCGTCCTGCACGTCGATGCGGGCCATGCTGAGTCCTCAGGTCATCTTCAGCGCTTTCTTCATCCAGTCCGGCATGCCGTGGTCGTAGCAGTGCTGCTCCGAGCGTTCCACGATGCGCCAGCCCTCCGGCGTGCGGCGATAGCGGTCGATGTACCAGAGCCCCAGGAACATGGTCTCGGTGCCACCGTCCGGCTTGGGCACCACCATGGGATTGAAGCAGGCGATGCGGCCGCTGCCGCCGTCGCCGTCGACCTGGAAATCGAAATTTCCGACGAAATGCATGAAGGACGGAAAATGCTTCAGCGCCTCCGGCAGCCAGGCCTTGACCTTGGGGTAGGGGCCATCGATGCCACCCATCGCGCGGTAGTCGATGTAGGCGTCCGGCGTGAACACCGTGTCCAGCCGGTCGAAGGCCCGCGCGTCGATGGCGTTGGCATAGCGGGTGACCAGATCCTGCAGCTCGATCCGGTCGGACATTTGCTGCAGGGAGAGGGTCATGGCGTCATCACCATGTCGCTCTTGCCCCAGAAGGCGCGCATCGAGGTGAACTTGCCGGCGTCGTTGAACGTCATGACGTCGATCACCTGGATGTGGGCCTTGCCCTCGGGCATGTTCAGCTTCACGTCGAAGGCCATGGCCGCCGAGTTGCCGTGGGAGGTGCGGATGGGGGCGGCCAGGGCCAGCTTGGCACCGGTGGCCACGGCCATCTTGTAGAACTTGAGGATCTCGGCCTTGCCGCTCTTGACCGCCGAGCCCACCGGGTCTTCCACCGTGGCGTCGTCGGCATAGAGGTCGGCGATGGCCTGGGGATCGGAGACGTTGAAGGCATCGATATAGGCCTGCATCGCCTGGCGCATCTGCGTTTCGCTGGTCATTGGGTCTGTCGGATCGGTAGGGCTGGTGGCGCCGCGCGGGTAGGGCGGGCGCGTGAGCGCGCCCGCCGGGCAGCGGATGGGTTGCATTTACATCTTGATCGGCAGGCTTTGGAAGATGGATCATCCATATGGATGAGGCACCTGGACCGCAGTCCGGTGACCCTTGCAGAGGCCAGCTTCCGGTCGCCCCTGGCGACAAGAAAACCAAGAAAAAGCCAGCCGGAAGCGTACGACGAGGAGAGTTTGATGGTAGCTTTGGCGAATGCGAGTGCCGCCCGTTTCCGGGCCCGGCAGGAGAACAGCGTGGCTCCCACGAGGGCTGTCGCCGCAACCCAGATGATCGAGGTGGACAGGCTGGATCGCCTGCTGGGGGCCATCTACGACGGCCCCACCGAATCGCCCCCCTGGAATACTGCACTGCAGCAAATGCGCGAGGCGCTCAGCGCCGCCCATGTGACGCTGATGCTGCGCCCGCCGTCCTCCGAGTCCCATGGCGTGATGATCAACACCGGCCAGGTGACCTCGCAGGGCGTCGAGTCCTACGAAACCCATTTCTTCGCGCTGGACCCCTTCGTGCGCCTGCCCGAAGGCGAGGTGGTCACCGCCGAGGAGCTGATCGGCTCCCAGCAGTGGCTCAAGAGCGCCATGTACCAGGAATACCTCAAGCCCCTGGACATCCGGCACCTGCTGGGCGCCGACATCTACACCAAGGAAGGCATCGAGTGCCGCCTGCGCATCACCCGCTCCGATGACGCCGAGGCCTTCTCCGCCGAGGACAAGGCGCTGGTCAAGCTGCTGCTGCCGCACCTGAAGCGCTCCATCCGCCTGCACGCCAAGCTCGACTACCTCGAGTGCGACCGCCAGCTCTTCGCCGGCGCCGTCAACCGCATGCTGGTGGGCATGGTCACCTTCGCCCAGGACGGCTCGATCCTGGAACTGAACCAGGAAGCCCAGCGCATCCTGGCCGAGAAGGACGGCATCGTCCGCAGCGGTACCGGCATCGCCCTGTCCAGCAACCACGAGAACCGCGACCTGCAGCGCATGATCCGCCAGGCCCTGACCGGTGGCCCGGTCGAGGAGCCGGTGGAAGGCCCCTCGGTGGTCGAGGCCATGTCGGTGACGCGTCCCTCGGGCCGCGCCAAGCTCGGCATCGTGGTGCGCACGATCCCGCTGGGCGAGTTCACCGGCGCCAAGCAGCGCCCGGCCGCCGCCGTGTTCCTGCGCGACCCGGAGTCCAGCGGCACCCAGCCTTCGCAGGAAGTGGTGCGCCGCCTGTTCGGCCTGACCCGCATGGAGGCCGCCCTGGCCCTGCTGCTGGCCGAGGGCCTGACGCTGGACGAGGCCGCCGAGAAGCTCAACGTGCGCCGCAACACCGCCCGCACGCACCTGCGCTCGATCTTCTGCAAGACCGGCGTGACGCGCCAGACCATGCTGGTGCGCATGCTGCTCAACAGCGTGATCTCGCTCGGCTGAGCGTCACCGCATCAACGAAAAAGCCCGCCAACCGGCGGGCTTTTTCGTTGATGGGTCTCACGTTCGATGGATCGAAAGCACTGGAAAAGTGTGACTTTTGTCCTTGTTGCTTGCTTCGCGTGACTCATTTTCTCATGCGGCACCCGTATCATTTCACCAGCTGAAGTGTCCTTCGGGGGAAGGGCAGGCATCGACATTCAAAAAAGTACCAGCAGATTGTTTGGTCAATTGGGGGGATTATGAAGTTTGTTCGAATCACCGCGGTGGCTGGCACGCTAAGTGCCGTGGTTGCTCTTTCCGGTTGCGCGACGGCATTGACTTCGACGCAGAAAAGCGAACTGCGAGGTTACGAAGCCAAGGGGCTGATGGTCCAGGAAAAAACTCCTTCGACGGGAGCGGTACTTGGAATTCTTCCAGGCGGTGGGTCCTTCTATGCACAGGAGCCTTGGCTCGGAGTTGTCAATCTGCTGATGTGGCCGCTCTCCGTGCTCTGGGATCCGTTCAGTGGCTATCAGGGGGCCGAAGCTATCAACTACCGTGAGACGAAAGCGGTAGTTGGAAAATCAATGAACAAGGAACTACAGGCCTTGGCTGATGAGAAAGCCATGGGCAGCCTCAGCGAGGAACAGTATGTGCTGCGCCGTCGCGAGATCGAAAAGAAATATTCACCTGATGCCTGAGTAAGGTCGCGAAAGCTTGCCGTCAGAAAGCTCTGACCGTTTCAGAATCCGACGCACTAATACACTTAGAGAGTATTCATGAAAAAGTTCGCATTCCTTGCGATGGCTGTTTTGCTGGCAACTGGTTGCTCCACCATGACGCCAGCGCGCTACTCGATTTCGGTCGATAACAATGTGGTCTTGAAGCAGTACGCTGGTGCTACGGTAGAAGTAGCTACGATGACTGCCGCAGACTCCTACAATGCCAATTGCCGGCTCATGGGGCCAATTGAAGCGGCAGATGGCATGTCCATACCGGAGTTTGTGCAGAAAGCGTTCAACGATGAATTCAAGTTTGCCGGCATTCATTCAGGTTCAGGCATCAAGCTGGATGGCTCTCTGACCAAGATTAGCTTCTCTTCCACTTCGGGCTTGGTCAACGGAACCTGGGACTTAGGGTTGACGCTGAAATCCAGCAACGGACGCTCCATGATGGCGGAAAGTTCGTATGGATTCAGGAGCGGTTTTGATGCTATCACCGCCTGCAATCAGACCGCCCAGGCTCTTGGGCCTGCGGTTCAGGATTTGATCAAGAAAGTCGTGTCAGACCCACAGTTTGCTACGTTGATTCGCTGACCTGAGCCAACGCAGGTGAAAGCCGTTTCTCGGCGATGAAAGGAAAAGCCCGCTATTTGGTGGGCTTTTCCTTTTCACAACAGTCGGGTTCTGACATTCGCATGGTTAGGCTGGCGTATCCCAACGGTCATGCCGCTCGCGCCGCTCCTGCCGGTAGTTGGTGACCTCCAGGCGGATGCCGTCCGGGTCCTGGAAGAAGATCGCGCGGTAGTCGGGGGCATATTCCGGGTAGCGCTTCGGCTCGCTGACATCCACGCCTGCCGCACGCAGTGCCGCGGCGGCGCTGTCCACGGCGGCTTCCGTGTCCACGCGCAGGCAGAGGTGGTGCAGGCCCGGCGCATAGGAGTCGTGGTGCCCGCCGCGCGCGGGCCGCAGCACGAAGCCGAACAGGCGGTTGTAGTACTGCACATGCGGATCGCCGCCGATCGCGAAGCGGTTCTTGCGGAAGCCCAGCGCCGTCATCGCGCGGTCGTAGAAGGCTTCCGAGGCCGCCAGGTCGGAGACGGCGAGGTAGATGTGGTCGATGCCGGTGACCTCGGTCATCGCGTGCTCCAGCGCTGGCGGATCCGGGCGGCCAACTGCTCGGCCCAGAGCGCATAGGCACCGGGCCCCGGATGGAATCCGTCGCTGGCCATCAGCTCCAGGTCGCCGGGGAACTCGGCCGCCAGGAACTCGCAGTCCGCATGCTGGCTGGCCCAGTCCCGCAGGCCCAGGTTGTAGCGCCGGGCCTGCGATCCCAGGTACCAGCGCAAGGGCTGCGGCAGCGCCGGGAAGACATGCATCGGCGGTAGCGCCGACAGCAGGATATGCCGCGCCTGGAACTGTTCGCGCAGCAGGTTCACCAGCTGCCTCTGCTGTTGCAGCCACAGCCGGGTGGGGGTGAGGCCGGTGACGTCGTTGACACCCAGCGAGGTGACCACCACGTCGTAGGCCGCGCGCGGCAATTCGCGCAGTTGCTGCAGCGCCTGGGCCGTGGTGTGCCCGGTCGTGGCCACCAGCTTCCAGCGGACGCGGAAGTCCGGCGCCAGCAGGGTTGCCAGCCGGCCCGAAAGCGCCTCCGCCTGTTGTTTCGCGCCGACCCCGGCCGCCGCCGAGTCGCCGGCGATCAGCAGCCGCAGCGGCGGTCCCTGGCCGATCTCTCCCTCGCGCTCCCCGTCCGCCTCCGGCAGGCGGGGGGTCACGCGCCGTACGTGGCGGCCCTGCAGCAGGAGCAGCGGGCCGAGACCGATGGTGGCGAGGGTATGGCGCATGAGTCAGGTGTGGGCGAGCACCAGGCCGGAGACGTAGAGGGCGTTGGCCAGCAGGATGCCGCGGAACGGCAGGCTGAAGAAGTACAGCCGGCCCAGCGGGATATAGGCCAGCAGCGTGACCAGGCCCAGGCCGCTGAGGAAGGCCGAGCCGAACAGCAGTTCCGGCCAGGCCAGCCCCAGGTAGCCCCAGACCAGGCCGAACAGCATGGCGCTGTAGCTGTGGGTGGCGTTGAAGCCGATCCAGGCGCGCCAGATCGTGGTCTCGCGCGTGATCACGGGCGAGACCGCCTTCATGTGCTCGATCAGCGAGGGGTCGCGCGGCAGCAGCTTGGGCCCGAAGAAGGTGAACACGAGATGGGCGGTGCCCAGGGCCAGCATGATGAGTGCGCCGGCGGCGACCAGGACCCCGGGGATGTTCACGCCGGCACCGCCAGGTGCTTCTGCAGTTCGGCGCGCTGGGCTTCGGGCACCGGCGCCGACTGCTGCGCGTCGAAGTCGAAGGCCACCATCACCGCCTTGCCGCGGGCCACCACGCGGTCCTTCTGCCAGGCCTCGTGCAGCACGGTGAAGGACTTGGTGCCGAGCTTCTCGATGGAGGTCCGGATCGTGACTTCGGCGCCGTAATAGGTCTGCGCGACGAAATCCACCTCGATGCGCGCCAGGATCAGGGTCAGGCCGCGGATCGGGAAGGCCGGGGAGAAGATGCGCAGCACCGGCTCGCGCGCCGTCTCGAACCAGCCGGTCATGACGGTGTTGTTGATGTGCCCGAAGGCGTCGGTTTCGTAGAAGCGCGGGGAAACGGTCAGGCTGAACATGGCGATGGCGAAAGGGGACTTCCCCAAGGATATCCCCAGTCCGTGTCCAATGGCTGGACAGGCCCCGGCTATTCCACGATGGACTTGAAGCCCATCAGGTCGCTGAGGTCCACGCTCTGGTCGATCTCGTCCAGGACCCAGCCCTGCGGGGTGCGGATGAATTTCCACAGCTCGCTGAAATCTTCCGGCTTGTCCTTGCTGCCCTTGGCCACGGCTCCGGTGGAGAGGCGGATGTGATAGTCGATCATCGATCCTTCCATGCAGGCCCAGAGGCGATCCTTCGCGTTGTCGCGGAAATCGGCGATCTCGACGATCGTGGCCTTGGACAGGTTGACGCATTCCAGGATGTTGCGGGTGCCGTCCTGGATCATCTGGTCGGTCTGCAGCTTGTGCTTGCGGTAGAGGCGCTCGCTCATGCAGTCCCGCGCCAAGTCCTGGTTGCGCAGGGTCCAGGCGTTCTGCACCTTGAAGAATACCTGCTCGATGCGCGCCTTGAGCTCGTCCGGGTCCCAGGCCTTGTCCCGGGCCGCCAGCGCCAGCGCAGCCCTGGCTTCACGGCTCTTGCGCCGCAGCAGCCAGGTGACGATGCCGGCATAGACCAGCAGGAGCGGATAGAGGATCACGACCAACCCGCCGCCGCCCCGTCCTCCGCCACCGCCCCCGGCTCGGGCATGGGCCTCTTCCCCGGCCAGGACGAGCATGGCCAGCAGCAGGGCCAGTATCCCGTTGGCGGACAGTCGCTGCATGAGGGGCATCGCGGACACACTCCTATGGTGCCGCAAAGCCTAGTCCGGGTGACGTGCCCGGACCAGAGGTCCTTGTCGGCCCGCGCCTGCCGTGTATCCGCTGCGCCGCAACAGGCCGGCCGGCCCGGCCCAGAATGCCTCCGCCGCCAGGGATGGCCCTTGCGTGGATGCGAACCGGGGAATCCATGCGTTACGCCAAGCAGAAGCTGATCGAGATGCAGCGGTGGCACCGCTTCCGCCTGGCGGCCATTGCCGTGCTGAGCCTCGCCGCGGCCGGCTTCTTCCTGTACTGCCTGTACAGCATCGCGGACCAGTCCCTGGATCGTCTGGAGCAGACGCTCGTGCCGCCGGGCAATGCGTCCTAGGGAAACTCTGAAGAAGTTGCCGTTCGCCCTGAGCCCGTCGGAGGGTGGACGGTAAACCGGTGAGCAACGGTGGGAAAAGTCCGCCCGTGCTTCGATCCTTCGACAGGCTCAGGACTTCAGCACGAACGGACTTTTTCAGAGCTTCCCTAACGGAAGTCGCGCGACTCCAGCGTCATGCCGCCCAGCCAGCGGCTGTAGTCCCGCGCCTTTTCCATCACCACGTTGATGACGCCGTCGGCGGCCTGCAGCTTGCCGCTGACCACGACCAGCGTGGAGCCGATGATCTCGTGGCGCAGTTCCTCCTGCGTCCGCGGCCAGACGATCAGGTTGGCCACGCCCGTTTCGTCCTCGATCGACATGAAGATCACGCCCGAGGCCGTGCCGGGGCGCTGGCGGTGGGTGACGATGCCGGCGACGCGCACGGTCTGGCCGCTGCGCAGGCCCGGCAGCTCGGCGGCTCGGCGCACGCGCAGGCGGTCGAGTTTCGGGCGCAGCACCGCCAGCGGGTGGCGCCGCAGCGTCAGGCCGGTGCTGCGGTAGTCGGCGACGATGTCCTGTCCTTCCGTGGGGGTGCGCAATTCCACGGGAGCCTCCACGGCGGCATGGCCGGCGAGCATGCCCGGCAGGCGTTCGCTGCCCAGCGTGGCCCAGCGTGCGCGGTGGCGATGCCCGCCAAGCGCGGCCAGCGCGTCGGCGCGTGCCAGGGCATCCAGCGACTTGCGCGAGAGCTTCAGGCGGTGCGCCAGGTCGTCCACGCTGGAGAAGGGGCGCCCGCGGCGTGCCTGCATCAGCGCCAGGCCGTCTTCCTCGGAGAAGCCAGAAACCATGCGCAGGCCCAGGCGTACGGCCGGGTGCCTTGCAGCGGGCGGTTCCAGCGTGCAATCCCAGTCGCTGTGCAGGACGTCCACCGGCCGGAATTCCACGCCGTGGCGGCGGGCATCGGCCATCAGCTGCGCCGGCGCGTAGAAGCCCATCGGCCAGCTGTTGATCAGCGCGGCGCAGAAGGCGGCGGGGTGGTGGCACTTGAGCCATGCCGAGACGTAGGCCAGCTTGGCGAAGCCGGCCGCATGGGATTCGGGGAAGCCGTAATCGCCGAAGCCGAGGATCTGCTGGTAGATGCGCTCGGCGAACTCCTGCGTGTAGCCGTTCTTCAGCATGCCGCCGATCAACTTCCCCTGCAGGTGTTCCAGGCCACCACGGCGCTTCCAGGCCGCCATGGAGCGGCGCAGGTTGTCGGCCTCGCCCGGCGTGAAGCTGGCGGCAACCATGGCGATCTCCATGACCTGCTCCTGGAACAGGGGGACGCCCAGGGTTCGTTTGAGAACCTTTTCCAGGGCTTCACTGGGATAGTCGACCTTCTCCTTGCCGGAGCGGCGCCGAAGGTAGGGATGCACCATGTCGCCCTGGATCGGGCCCGGACGCACGATGGCCACCTGGATCGTCAGGTCGTAATGCGACGCAGGCTTCAATCGCGGCAGCATCGACATCTGCGCGCGAGACTCCACCTGGAACACGCCGACAGAATCGGCCTTGCCGAGCATGTCGTAGGTGGCGTGGTCGCCGTCGGCGATGTCCTGCATGCGCCGGGGCGCGCCGGGAAGGGGCGCGAGCAGGTCGAAGCAGCGCCGCAGCGCGCTGAGCATGCCCAGGGCCAGGCAATCCACCTTCAGCAGCTTGAGCGATTCCAGGTCGTCCTTGTCCCACTGGATGATCGTGCGGTCCTCCATCGCCGCGTTCTCCACTGGCACCAGCGTATGCAGCGGCGCCTCGGAGATGACGAAGCCGCCGACGTGCTGCGACAGGTGGCGCGGGAACTCCAGCAGTTCCTGCACGAAGGCCAGGAGGTTCCTCGACATCGGCGCTTCCGGGTCGATGCCCAGTTGCCCGAAGCGCTCCACCATCTTCGCGGCGTCGTCGAACCAGTACATCGACTTGGCCAGCGCGTCGATGTGGTCGGGACTGAAGCCCAGGGCGCGCCCCACGTCCCGCAACGCGCTGCGCGGTTGGTAGCGGATCACGGTGGCCGCCAGCGCGGCGCGCTCGCGTCCATAGCGCCGGTAGACGTACTGCATCACCTCCTCGCGCCGCTGGTGCTCGAAGTCCACGTCGATGTCCGGCGGCTCGCCGCGCTCGCGCGACAGGAACCGGCCGAACAGCAGGTTGCTGATGGCGGGGTCCATCTCGGTGACGTGCAGGGCATAGCAGACGGCCGAGTTGGCGGCGGAGCCGCGGCCCTGGCACAGAATCCCCATTTCGCGCGCCTCGCGCACGATGTCGGCTACCGTCAGGAAATAATGCTCGTATCCCAACTCCTCGATCAGCTGCAGTTCCTGATCCAACTGTTTTCCGACCTTGGGAAGGGTGCCTCCTGGCCAGCGCCTGATGCTGCCTTCCTGCACCAGGTGGCGAAGGTATCCGATGGGGGTATATCCAGGCGGAACCACCTCACGGGGATAGCGGTAGCGCAACTCGGTGAGCTTGAACGTGCATCGCTCTGCGATCCGCAAGGTCTCCGCCAGCAGCTCCCGCGGATACAACTTTCTTAGCGTCTCCAGTGGCCGCAGATGGCGCTCGCCATTGGGAAACAGCTCGTGCCCGGCCTCCGCGACGCTGCAGCGCAGGCGGATCGCCGTCATCACGTCGTGCAGCCGCCGCCGCTCGCGCACGTGATAGTGCACGCCACCCGTGGCCGCGCAGGGAAGGCCGGCTTCGCGTCCCAGGACGAGCAGGGTATCCATCCGCTCCGCGTCATCGGCCTGCAGCAGCTGCGTGATGCCGATCCAGCCACGCGATGGGAAATGCTCACGCAGCCAATGGGCGTCGCTCCCGCGGATCACGCTACCTGGAATCCAGATGGCGAGGCAACGGTCCAGTCCCTGCTGCAGGTCGGCGCGCTCCAGGCGGTAGCTGCCCTTGTCCGCCTGGCGGCGTGCCAGGGTGATCAGGCGGCAGAGCTGCGAATAGGCATCATGGTCCGGTGCCAGCAAGACCAGCTGCAGGCCATCGGGCAGGCGGAACTCCGAGCCCACCAACAGCTTGAGCCCGGCCTCCTGCGCGGCATCGTGCGCGCGCACGATGCCGGCCAGGGAGCATTCATCGGTGATCGCCAGGGCTGCATAGCCCAGCGCCTGCGCGCGGTCCACCAGTTCCTTCGCATGCGAGGCGCCGCGCTGGAAGGAGAAGTTGCTGAGGCAGTGCAGCTCGGCGTAGCTCATGGCGAGATCGGCGCGAGGTGGGTTCAGGCGGCAGGAAACGTCATGCCGGCTTTCGCCGGCATGACGCGAGGTCCATGGCTCACCCGTCGCGCGGGCCGATCCAGAAATGCGGATTGTGGGCCACCTCCCAGAGATGGCCGTCGGGGTCGCTGAAGTAGCCGGAGTAGCCGCCCCAGAACACCTTCTGCGCCGGCTTCACCAGGCGGGCGCCCGCCTCCAGGGCCTGCGCCATCATGGCATCGACCTCATCCTCGGACTCCAGGTTGTGCGCCAGCGTGAAGCCGGAGAAACCGTTGCCTGCAGCGGGGATGCCGACGTCTTCCGCCAGCGCCTCGCGGCCGTACAGGCCCAGCCAGCTGCCGTTGAGGCGAAAGAAGGCGACGTTCGGGTCCGAGTTCATGCGCGGCAGGCCCAGGCCCTGCTCGTAGAAGCGCACCGACTCCGCCATGTCGCGCACGGCCAGGGTGATCATGCTGATGCGGGGTTTCATGGGCAGGGCTCCGGAGATGTCGGGGCGAGGCTGGAACAGTTTCGCCAGCACCTGCTCCAGGGCCTCGGAGAGCTTCACCGGCTCTTCGGGCGGGCGCAGTACCCGCGTGTTCCAGAGCAGTTGCTGCAGTGCCTGGTCGTCCCAGGACTGGAAGCGGGGAGCGGGATATCCGGAAGTGCCGGGAAGATCGTTCATCGTCAGGCCCAGAGTCCGTGCATGAACCAGTTGCCGTTCAGCGCGTCGCGGTACACCCAGAGCTGCGAGCCGCTGTCGGATTCGGCGAGGAAGTAATCGCGCTGCGCATCGGCGCCGTCCCACCAGCCGCCCTCGATGCGCTCGGGGCGGCCGCGCAGGCGCGGCGGCTGCTGCAGGGGCTGCGGACGTGCCAGCAGCCAGAAGGGACGGGGCGGGAAGGCCGCCTGGCCGGGCTGCGGCTGGCGCGCGGCATGCCAGCTGCGCTCGGGCAGGTGCTCGGCGCGCAGCCCAAGGAAGCGGATCGCGTCGGCGCCCAGACGCGCCTGCAGCTTTTCCAGCAGGCCCAGCCACTCGCCGTCCTGCTGCAGGCGCTGGTCGAACAGGTCGCCCTGGTGCAGGTCGGGCACCAGGAAGCGCTCGGCGCGCAGGGTCAGCGCCAGCGAGGGGGCGGGCAGCGCCAGGCGCTCCAGCCGCTCGCGCACGACCACCAGGAAATGCGCGGCGTCGCGCGCGGGCGCGGTCAGGCGCAACTCCATGCGCGTGCGCGGATGGCCCTCGTGCTCGAACTCGAAGGTGAAGTGCTGCACGGCGCTGTCGCGGGCGCGCAGGTAGCCCTGGAATTCGGTCAGCGCTCGGCGGATCGGGAACAGCAGGCCCTCGGTGCTTTCGATGGCGCCGAGGAATTCCATGCGGCGGCGGTAGACCTTGGGCGGCTGGTAGCGCTCGCGCGCGTCGGGCCGCTGGCCCAGCAGGCGCTGCAGGTAATCCGGCAACGCGGGGCCGAAGCGCCGCGCCAGGCCGTCGGCCGGCAGGCGCAGCAGTTCCGCCAGCGTCTTCACGCCGCTGCTGGCCAGGCCCTCCACCGCCTCGGGAAAGGGCAGCCAGCCCAGCGGGTAGTAGCCCAGGCGCTCCTGCAGGTCGCGCGCCTTCAGGATGGGCCCGTCCTCGGCCTGCGCGTTCCAGGCCGCGGCCTCCGGCGTGGGCGCCACGCCGAGGCCGGCGCTGTAGCCCAGCCCCTGCAGCGAGGTCTGCAGGCGCGGCAGCAGCGACTCCAGGCCGCCGAAGTATTTCAGGCTGGAGCCGATCTCCAGCCACAGCAGCCGGCGGGGCGCATCGAAGAACAGCTCGCTGCCGAACTGGCAGGCCCAGTCGGCCAGGTGCTGCAGCGCCTGCTTCTCGGCGCGCGGCTGGCGCTCCACCACGCGCAGGCCGGGCAGCAGGCCCTGCGCGGCGGCGACGGTCATGCCGGGCCCGATGCGCTGGCGCACCGCCGCCTCGTTGACGGCCAGCAGGATGCGCTTGCCGCCACGCCGCTCATGGACGGCGAGCGGCGTCTCGGGGGGCGGGCCCAGCGCTTCCAGCGGCAGGGCGGGCAGGTGCAGGCAGAGCCATAGCATGGCGGATGGCCCTGGGGTCTATGTGAGGGCTGCACGACGGACGGGGGAGGTTGCAGGTGCCAGGAAGTCCGACGCCCGTGGAGGAGCCGTTCGCCGGAATGGGTCCACCTGCAACACGCCCGGCCGTCCGCCGCGCGCCTTCAGCAAATCGATCCGCAGTTTTCCGTTCTGCGGGTTGAGCGCCATGCGCACCGCCGCCGTGCTGGGCGCGGCGAGGGCGGACATGGGGCGGAACAGGAACAGCAGCGCCTGGCTGGCCTCGGCCGCGAGCTGCAGGCGGCGCAGATCCAGCGGATCCACGCTGGCGCCCCAGTACAGCACCGCGCTGACCGCGCCGCTGCGCAGGCTCTGCTCGGCGGCCCACTGCGCTTCGTCCCCGGCGGCGTCGATCCAGGCGACGCGCTCCAGCGGCAGGCCGCTCTGCGCCAGCGAGGGCGCATAGGGCACGAAGGGCGGCTGTACGAAGGCCACGCGCTTCTCCTGGGCCAGGCGGCGCAGTGCCGGCAGCAGCAGCGAGACCTCGCCGATGCCCGGTGCGGCGGTGAGAATCTCCACCAGGCTGCCGCGCGGCCAGCCATGGCCGGGCAGCTGGCGGTCCAGCGCCAGGTGGCCGCTGGCCACGGCGGGCACGGGGGCGTTTTCGACGCCGACCCAGACGCCGCGGACCTGCCGCAGGGGATCCAGGCGCGGGTTCATCAGGACTCCGGCGTGTCGCGGTTGAGGCGGATCAGCCCGGCGAACAGGCCGACGATCTCGCAGCGCTGGCGGCCTAGGTCGATCACGATCGGCGCGTAGGTCTGCTGGTCGTCGTTCTCGGACAGCAGGGTGATCATCTGGCCCTGCTGGCGGTAGCGCTTGAGCGTCAGCGTGGGTTCGCCGGTGAGGCGGTCCTCGATGGCGACGGCAACGATCTGGTTGCTGCGCGCAGTGGCCTGCTGGTGGATGCCCACCAGGTCTCCCGGCAGGATGTGGGCGCGCTCCATCGAGCGGCCCTGCACGCGGTAGAGGAAGTCGGCGCGGGGCTGGAACAAGGCAGGGTCCACCCGCAGCTGTTCCTCGATGTGATCCGGCGCCAGCACCGGCGAGCCGGCAGCGATGCGGCCTACCAGGGGCAGGCGCCAGGGATCGTTGGCGGCCAGCGCGTCGGCGTCCAGGATGCGGATGCCGCGCGAGGTGTCGGGCAGCAGCTCGATCAAGCCCTTGGCGGCGAGGGCACGCAGGTGCTGGTCCGCGGTCTGGCGCGTGATGCCCAGCGCTGCGGCGATGTCGCCGCGCGTCGGCGGCAGGCCGGATTCCCGCGCGCGGCGCAGGATGAAGTCCATCAGGTCCTGCTGTCTGGCGGGGAGCTTGTGCATGGCAGGCACGATATACCTGACAGGCGTCAGGCATCAAGGCAGGTGCCGGAAAAACCCTTGCGGAGCACGCCGAGCCTTTGATTCCGGTATGGATTTACCTGCGGCAAGGGCTGGCCTTTCATCGTCCTGACCACATCGCTGCCTAGGCTGATCGTTTTACCGACTGACCCGGAAAGACGCCCATGCCCCGTTCACCCCTGCTGGCCGGCCTGCTGCTGGCCGCCGTCCTGAGTGCTTGCAGCCGCTCGGAAGCTCCTGCCGCCGCCACGCCGGGCCCCGGCCCGGAGGAGCCGGCCCCGCGCGTGATGCGCTGCCCGCCGGCGCCCGGCGCGCAGGACGTGGCGGTGCAGCAGGATGGCCGCTGCGCCGGCGCCGGGGCGCGTTCATGAGCGGCCTGGGCCGTCGCCGCTTCCTGCAGCTTGCAGGCGGCACCGCGCTGGGCTCGCTGTTCCCGCAGGTGCTGGCGGAAGCGCTGTCGATCCCCGCCGCCAAGCGCAGCGGCACGATCCACGACGTGGGACACGTGGTGATCCTGATGCAGGAGAACCGCAGCTTCGATCACTACTTCGGCACCATGGCCGGCGTACGCGGCTTCGGCGACCGCTTCACGGTGCCGCAGAGCGGCGGGCGCACGGTCTGGGACCAGCGCAACCTGGCCGGGCAGGTGATCCGGCCGTACCACCTCGACGGCAGCGCCGGCAATGCGCAGCGCGTGTCCGGCACGCCGCACGGCTGGGCCGACTCGATCCCGGCCTGGAACAAGGGGCGCTTCGGACGCTGGCCCACGTTCAAGGAAAACCAGTCGATGGGCTATTACCGCGAGGCCGAGCTGCCATTCCAGTTCGCGCTCGCCGACGCCTTCACGATCTGCGACGCCTACCACTGCGCCTACCACGGCAACACCAATCCCAACCGGCTGTTCATGTTCACCGGCTGGAACGATCCCCTGGGCAGCGGCGGCGGGCCGCGCCTGTACAACGACAACGACGATCTCGGGCCCTCGGGCGAGGGCTTCACCTGGACCACCTACGCCGAACGCCTGGAGGCGGCCGGCGTGTCCTGGAAGGTCTACCAGGACATGGACGACAACTTCACCGACAACTCGCTGGAAGGCTTCCGCAATTTCCGCCTCGCGTACGAGAACCGCGAGGCCGAGCCCGGCAACCCGCTGCTTCTGAAGGGGCTCAGCACCACGATGAAGGCCGGCACTTTCGACGGCCTGCGCAACGATGTGCTCGCCGGGCGCCTGCCACAGGTGTCCTATGTCGTCGGCCCCGCCGGCTACTCGGAGCACACCGGCCCCTCCAGCCCGGTGCAGGGCGGCTGGTTCATCCAGGAGGTGCTGCGCGCGCTGATCGCCGACCCCGCGGTCTGGAGCAAGACCGTGCTGCTGGTGATGTTCGACGAGAACGACGGCTTCTTCGACCATGTGCCGCCGCCCGCGGCACCCTCGCTGCTGGCGGGCGGGCAGATCACCGGCGCGCTGGCCGGCGCCAGCACCGTCGACGACAGCGCCGAGCGCTACGCCACCAACGCCAATTCCCGCGATCCGACGTTCGCCGGCAGCTGCTTCGGCCCCGGCCCGCGCGTGCCGATGTACGTGGTCTCCCCCTGGAGCCGCGGCGGCTGGGTCAACTCGCAGGCCTTCGACCACACCTCGATCATCCGCTTCCTGGAGGCGCGCTTCGGCGTGATGGAGCCCAACATCACGCCCTACCGCCGTGCCTTCATGGGCGACCTCACGTCCTGCTTCAACTTCGCCAGCCCCAACGAGCAAGCCTTCCCCGCGCTGCCCTATGGCACGCGCGAGCAGGCCGACGCGCTGCGCCAGGCGCAGGAGCAGTTGCCGCAGATCCCGGCGCCCACCGGCGATGCCGGCACGCTGCCGGTGCAGGAGCCGGGCGTACGCTACTCGCGCGCGCTGCCCTACGAGCTGCACGTGGAACCGCGCCACGGGGCACTGGGGCTGGAATTGTTCTTCAGCAACACCGGCAGCGCCGGGGCCGTGTTCCACGTCTACAACCTCAACGACCTCGACGGCGTGCCGCACCGCTACGCCGTGGAGCCGGGCAAGCAGCTCAGCCACCGTTGGACGCCGGGCCTGTCCGGCAACCACGATCTCTGGGTGCTGGGGCCCAACGGCTTCCACCGCCGCTTCAGGAGCGCCGGCGCGCTGTCCTCGGCCGCCAGCCCCGAGGTCCGGGTCTGCTACGACATCGCCAACGGCGACATCAGCCTCAAGCTGCGCAACGAGGGCACGGCGGCCTGCAGCTTCGTGGTGACGCCCAATGCCTACCGCAGCGATGGCCCCTGGACCTTCAGGGTGGAGCCGGGGCAGGAGACCGAGCAGTTCTGGTCACTGGCCGGCAGCGGTGCCTGGTACGACTTCAGCGTCACGGTGGAGGGAGACGGCAGCTTCCTGCGCCGCGTCGCGGGGCGCGTGGAGACCGGGCGGCATTCGGTCAGCGATCCGGCGATGGGTGAGGCGACGCGTTTAGGCGATGCCTAAAGGGCATCGCCTGCGTCGCCGAACGCCCGGCCATGGATGGCCGGGCAGGGCTTGGATGGGCGAGCCGCTGTTTCGCCATGGATGGCGTTCCGGAAGTCGCCGGCAAGCCGGCTCCTACAGGAGATTTCAGGCCACCAGCGCCCCGTCCGGCGGCTCGCCGTCCGGCGCCAGCAGGTTCACCGTGCCGTCGGGCAGCAGCGCACCCAGCACCAGGAACTGGCTGGTGAAGCCGGCGATGCGCTTCTCGCCGAGATTGATCGCGCCGACCACGCGGCGGCCCACCAGGGACTCCGCCGGGTAATTGGTGACCTGCGCGCTGGTCTGCAGCACGCCCACCGCGGGGCCGAAGTCCACGCGCAGCTGCCAGGCCGGCTTGCGTGCCTTGGCAAAAGGCTCGGCGCTCAGCACCGTGCCCACGCGCAAGTCCAGCGCCAGGAAGCCCTCGCTGCCGCAGTCCGGCTTGCGCGGCCATTTCTCCGGTGCGTAGGGCTGGCCTGCGGTGTCGATGATGTGCTGCACCATGAGCGAATCCTTGTTTCCTTGTAGGAGCGGCCATTGGCCGCGACGGATGCCTCGTGGCCAACGGCCGCTCCTACGATGCCGATGTCATATCCGCACTCGCCGGCACGTAGCCCGGTTCCGTGCAGAAGCCGGGAGTGCAGGTCAAAGTGTGCATCCCGGCTTGCCTTCGGAAAACCGGGCTATGTCTGTGGGATTTTCAGATCCTCACCCGCCAGGACGGGTAGTCTGCCACGGCGCCTTCCTGCACCGTCTTGAGCCGCGCACCCAGGCTCGCGGGCAGGCCATTGTCGGGCACCGCGATATCGCCCTGCGCCGTGCCGATGGCGGCGATGCGCACGATGCGCGAGGCCGTGCCGCAGCCGAAGGCGCAGCCCAGCTTGCCGCTCGCAGCGGCCTCGCGCAGCTGGTCCAGGCCGACGGCCTGCTCCGCGGCATCGAGCCCGGTTTCGCGCGCCAGCTGCAGCAGCGAGTCGCGCGTCACGCCGGCCAGGATGGTGCCATCCAGCGGCGGCGTCAGCAGGCGGCCGCCGATCTGCACGAACAGGTTCATGGTGCCGGCCTCGCCGAGCCAGCGGTGCGTGGCGGCATCCAGCCAGATCACGTCGTCGTAGCCGCGTTCGCGGGCGCGCAGCAGGCCGGAGAGGCCGGCGGCATAGTTGGCGCCGGTCTTGGCGGCGCCGAGTCCCCCGGGCGCGGCGCGGATCAGCTCGGTTTCCGCCCACATGCGCAAGGACTTCGGCGGCGGATCGCTGCTGGGCGTCACCGTCACGCTGTAGCGGTGGCGTGCCGCCTGCTTCAGGCCCAGGGCTTCCTCGTCGGCATGGATCGTCGGCCGCAGGTACAGCGAGCCGCGGCCGGCGGGCGGCAGCATCGCCTCGTGCACCTGCACGGCCTGCACGCAGCTGCGCAGGAACAGGGTCTCGTCCAGTTCCGGCAGGTGCAGGCGCCTGGCGCTGGCATTGAGCCGGCGCAGGTGCATCTCCGGGCGGAACAGGTGCACGCCGCCGTCCGGCGAGCGGTAGGCCTTCATGCCCTCGAACACCGACAGTCCGTACTGCACGGTGCCGCTGGCGATGGCCAGGCGCGCGTCGTCGCGCTCCAGGACCTGTGCCGGGCTCCAGCCTTCGCCGTCGTGATCGCTGACGATGAGATAGGGCGCCAGCACCTGGCCGAAACCCAGGGCCTCGGGCTCGGGCCAGTTGAGGGGGAGGGCGGCGCGGGGGAGGCGGGGTTCAAGCTCGGGCTCGGCGAGTGTCATGGCGGTTCTCGGGTTCAATGGGATTCGTAAACGGAACGTTCATGCCGAGGAGCGCAGCGTATCCAGGCGTGCTGCGCATGCCTCGATACGCTGCGCCTGCGGCGACGCGGCCCGGCATGAACGGATGGGTGATGGGGTCGGATGGTTCAATGGATCACCTCCGTGTTCGCCGCTCCCGGCGCCACCATCGGCAGCACCAGTTCCTCGGCCTGGATCGGTGCGCGGATCAGCACCGGGCCGGGGCGGGCGAAGGCGGCGCGCAGCGCCCGCTCGGGATCGTGGGCGATGGCCAGGTCGTAGGCCGGCACGCCGAAGGCTTCGGCGATGGCAGTCAGGGACGGGGGCTGCGCGTACAGCGAGCCGCTGAAGCGCGACTGGTAGAACAGCTGCTGCTGCTGGCGCACCATGCCCAGCGCAGCGTTGTCCATCACCACGATCTTCACGTCCAGCTGCAGCTCGGCCAGCGTCGCCAGCTCCTGGATGTTCATCATCAGGCTGCCGTCGCCGGTGAAGCACACCACCGGCGTGCGCGGCAGCGCCAGCGCGGCACCGATGGCGGCCGGCAGGCCGAAGCCCATGGTGCCCAGGCCGCCGGAGGTCAGCCACCTTTCAGGCCGCGCGAAGGGATAGCTCTGCGCCACCCACATCTGGTGCTGTCCCACGTCGGTGGTGATCGCGGCATCCGGTCCCGCGATGCGGCCCACGGCCTGGATCAGGCCGTAGGGGCGGCGCGGATCGTCCGCACCCGGCAGCAGCAGCGGCCGCTCGCGGCGCAGTTCGCCCACGCGCTCCAGCCATTCGGTGCGCAGCACCGGCGGCACCGCCTGTTCCAGGGCCTCCAGCGCGTAGCCGGCATCGGCGCAGATCGCCAGATCCGCGCGGCGGATCTTGTGCATCTCGCGCGGGTCGGCGTCGATATGGATCACGCGCGCCCCCGGGGCAAAACGGTCGCTGCGGCCGGTGGCGCGGTCGTCGAAGCGTGCGCCGATCGCGATCAGCAGGTCGCATTCCTCGATCGCCTGGTTGGTGTAGCGCGCCCCGTGCATGCCGAGCATCCCCAGTGCCAGCGGATGCTCCGGCGGCAGCGTGCCCAGGGCCATCAGCGTGGTGGTGGCCGGCAGGCTGGCGCGCTCGGCCAGGCGCTGCGCCGCGGCCTGCGCGCGCGCCTGGGTCACGCCGCCGCCCAGGTACAGCACGGGGCGCCTCGCCGCGGCGATCATCTCCGCGGCCTGGGCGATCAGCGCCGGGTCGGGCCGGCGTGCGCGGACCGGCTGCACCGCCTCCGGTATCCAGGCGCCGTGGATCACCTCGGTCTGCACGTCCTTGGGGATGTCCAGCAGCACCGGGCCGGGGCGGCCGCTCTCGGCCAGGCGGAAGGCTTCCGGCAGCAGCTCCAGCAGCTCGCTGGCGGCGCCCACGTGGAAGGCGGCCTTGGTCAGCGGCCGCGCCATCGGTACCGCCGCCACCTCCTGGAAGGCATCCGTGCCGATCATCTTGCGCGGCACCTGCCCGGCGATGCACACCAGCGGCACGGAATCCATCTTCGCGTCGGCCAGGGCCGTCACCACGTTGGTCACGCCGGGGCCGGAGGTGGCCAGCACCACGCCGGCGCGGCCGGTGACCCGCGCCAGGCCATGCGCGATGAAGGCGGCGCCCTGCTCGTGGCGCGCCAGGATATGGGTCAGCGTCGAATCCGCCAGCGCCCGGTACAGTGGCAGCAGCGCGCCGCCGGGGATGCCCGGCACCAGCGCCACGCCCTGGCGTTCCAGGAAGCGGGTGATCAGTTGTGCGCCTGTGATGTCCATGTCGTTCGGTCCTGTGGTGGAACCCGACGACGTGATACCGGCGCTAAAAGCAGAAAACCCCCGCCGGTATCGCGCCGGCGGGGGTCTGTTTTACGTGCAGAGTCCCCTACGGCGCGTCGGTAACGACGACCGCTACGAGGAGGGCAATGCTCTGCTGGAAGCTGTTCATGAGGCGCGCAGTGTAGGGGCGGGGTGGCGAATCGGCAAGTCGGGCCGACCGGGGGCGGCTCAGCGGCCGGGCGAGCGGTGGTGGCGGTAGCTGTACTGCAGCTGCCGCGACAGGGCCGGCAGGTCCAGCTCGTGGTCGCGCGCCAGGCGCTCGGCCCGCTCGCGGATCGCCAGCCAGTCCGGCGCGCGCGGCGGGTTGTTGGCAGCGAAGACCACGCGGTTGCCCAGGCCCTTGATCTCCACCGACATGACCGCGCCGAACACCTCGCCGAGCATGCGCTGCACCGCGTTGACGCGCGTGGCCGGGCCCAGCAGGTTCACGGCGACGATCGCCTCGCGCTGCAGGCGCGCCTGCAGGCTGCGATAGAAGCCTTCGTCGCAGAGCGTTTCCACCGTGCCGGTGTGGTCGCAACCGTCGATCAGCACCACGTCGGCCCTCTCGCGGGTGGAGGCGAACCAGTCCACGGCGTCGGCATGGACGATGCGCGTGCGTTCGTCCTGCGGCGGCAGCTGGAACCACTCGCCGAAGGCGATCACGTCCTCGTCGATCTCCAGCGTGGTGATCCGCGTCTGCGGCAGGTGGCGGTGGCAGTAGCGCGTCAGCGAGCCGCCGCCCAGGCCGACGATCACCACGTGCCGAGGCTGCGGCAGCCACAGCAGGAAGCCCATCATCTTGCGCGTATAGGCGAAGGCCAGCGTGTCGGGCGTACGCAGGTCGATCTGGCTCTGCACGTAGCGCAGGTTGAAATGCAGGCGGCGGGAGTCGCCGTCGTCGAACAGGAAGGGCTTGCCGTACTCGTCATCCAGCAACTGGCGCTTGAGGTAAGGGATGTCCGCGCCGGGCGGTTCGCGCAGGCGGATCACCCCCTTTTCCGACAGGAAGCGGGCGGGAATCTCGTACCACTGCAGGGCCTTGCTCACGTCGTGCGGGGGCGGAAGAGGGACGTTCGGAGCATAGCAGAGCGGTTTTGCGGCCTTTGCGGGCCATTTGCGCGCTCTTCATCTGCCGTTCATCCGAATGGGCGAGTCCGCTTGTTCGAGGTGGGTTCAGCTAGCGCTTGCTAAGGTCGTATCGTAGTCCCTGGAAGAACCCCACATGTCCCCAGCCGAACCGTCGCAGAGCCGCACCGTCGCCCCGATCCGGGCACGCCGCTCTCGTGCCATGCCGGCCCCCGCCGCCTCCCCCGAAGCGCTGCAGCCGTTCTGCGGCTTCGCCGCCGCCATGGCGGACCTGGCGCGGCGGCCCGGTCCCTCGCCCCGCAGCCGCTGACCCGGCCGGGCCGCCAGCGCCTTCCGGGCGCTGCCGCCTACAATGCCGCAACCCCTATCGAGGATGCGGCATGAGCAACAATGACGAACTGAAGGCCCCCACGCGCCAGACCCTGGCCTCCACCCTGGACATGGAGATCATCGAGATGACCCGGGAGCGGGTCGTGGCGCGCATGCCGGTGGGCCCCAAGGTGCACCAACCCTTCGGCCTGCTCCACGGCGGCGCTTCCGTGGCGCTGGCCGAGACGGTGGCTTCCATCGGCGGCTGGATGAACGTGGACCGCGAGAAGGAAGGCGTGGTCGGCCTGGAGATCAATGCCAATCACCTGCGCGGCAAGCGCGACGGCGTGGTCACGGCGGTGGCGACACCCGTGCATGTCGGCCGCAAGACCCATGTCTGGGAAATCCGCATCAGCGACGAGCAGGGCAAGCTGGTCTGCCTGTCGCGCTGCACCCTGGCGGTGGTCCCGGCCGGCTGAAGGCCCATCTGAGAACTGCTGCCCAGACGGCCCTGGCGTCCTGGCGCAATCTGCGGTCCGCAACATCGGGCTCATCACACATAGGGAGAGCGTCATGCGCAAGTGGACGATGGCGGTACTGGCCCTGGCGGCGAGCGCCGCCGCGGTGGCCGGCGAGCCCCGCGAGGGCAAGTGGGAGTACACCAGCACCATGAAGATGGATGGCGGCCCTGCGATGCCCCAGCAGCCCCAGCTGCCGCCCGGGGTGAAGCTGCCGCCGGGCGTGCAGATGCCGCAGTTCGGCCCCAAGGGCATGACCATGAAGCACAGCAGCTGCCTGACCAAGGACGACCTGGTACCCAAGGACAAGAACGGCGAGTGCACCGTCGACAAGTTCGACCGCAAGGGCAACACGGTGACCTGGGCCGCCACCTGCAACACGCCCAAGGGCAAGGCCCTGGGCCAGGGCACGGCGACCTACACGGAAACCACCATGACCTCCACCATGACCTCGAACATCGACGACAAGGACATGGGCAAGGTCAAGATGACGCAGGAGATGACCGGCCGCTATGTCGGAGCCTGCGACAAGGTGAAGTAGCCGCCGGCGCTCCCAGGGAGTGCTGCCCCAACAACAAGGCCCGCTTCTGCGGGCCTTGTTGTTGGGGCGCGGGAAAAATAGGCTTGACGTCTCTCAGCCTTCGATCGGTGGCATGTTCCGGGGCATGAGCGGTGTCAGGGACTGCCCGCCCTGGTGCAAAGGACGGGCTTCAGCCTTTCGCGCGCATCCAGCCGTTCGCTTCGACCAGCGAGACAACCCGCCGGCGGATGTCGTCGCGGATACCGCGCACCTGATCCGCCGAACCGCCCTTGGGGTCCTGCAGGGGCCAGTCGTCACGGCGCAGGCCGGGGACATAAGGACACTCGTCGCCGCAGCCCATCGTCACCAGCAGGGTGGCGCCCTGGGCAAATTCCGCGGTCAGCTTTGCCGGGCGGGCGGCGGAGAGGTCGATGCCGATCTCCCGCATGGCCTCCAGCACTTCCGGATGGACGCGCTCGGCGGGGTGGGTCCCGGCCGAGAGGGCGCGGGCCTTGGCGGGATCGGCCAGCTGGTTGAAGAAGGCGGCGGACATCTGCGAACGGCCGGCGTTGTGCACGCAGGCGAAGATGACGGTCTTCATGATCGGACGGGTTCGTTGCGGGGCGGGGCCGGCGCCAGCCAGCGGAACAGCACCGTGGCACAGCAAGCACCGATCAACTGCGCCAGGACGAACCCTGGCGCATCGGCGGGCCGGATGCCGGCGAAGCTGTCGGTGGCGGCTCGCGCCAGCGTGACGGCGGGATTGGCAAAAGAGGTGGAGGCGGTGAACCAGTAGGCGGCGACGATGTAGGCCGCCACCGCGTAGGGCACCGATTCCGCGCGGCGGCGCGAACAGCCCAGGATGACGGCAAGCAGTCCAAAGGTCGCAACGAACTCGCTGAACAGTTGCGGGACTCCGGCCCGGACCTTGGTGGAGGCGGAGAACAGGGGCTCCCCGAACATGAGGTGCGCGGCCGCCACCCCGGCGAAAGCTCCCAGGGCCTGCATGACGATGTAGCCCGGTACCTCGCGCCAGGGCAGGTCGCGCTGCCAGGCCGCCGCCAGCGTCACGGCGGGGTTGAAGTGTGCGCCCGAGACCGGGCCCAGGCTCAGGATCAAGGCGATCAGGGCGGCGCCGGTGGCCAGCGTGTTGGCCAGCAGCGCGAGCGCCACGTTACCTCCGGAAAGGCGCTCGGCCATGATGCCGGAGCCGACGACGGCGGCGAGCAGCAGCGACGTGCCCAGGGCCTCGGCGGCGAGGCGGCGGGAGAAATTGGCGCTCATCGGGGCGGGCAGCAGGGGTCGGCGGCCTTGCTGCCGGCACAGCAGTTTTCGGTCAGGTAGGCGACGAGCCCGCCCATCACCTTGAAGTCCGGCGCGTAGTAGATGAAGCGCCCCTCCTGCCGGGACTTCAGCAGGCCTACGCGGCTCAGTTCCTTCAGGTGGAAGGACAGGGCATTCGGTGCAATCCCCAGGCGTTCCGCGATCTCGCCCGCCGCCATGCCGTCCGGCCCCTGCTGGACCAGCAGCCGGAACAAGGCCAGGCGGGAGCCCTGTGCCAGGGCGCCCAGCAGGGATACGGCGGTATCGATCTTCATTTTTCAATGATTATTGAAATGATAATGACGTGTCAACGATCATTGAAATGTCTGCCGGGCGGGGAATGCTCGTGCCGGGGCTGTCGGCGATGGTGCCCTGGTCCTGCGCGAGGCCGGCCCTGGAGTCTTTTCGGTTCCATGGGAAACACGAAAGCCGGCATCCAGTCCCGGACGGGAGTGGCCATGGTATGACGGGATACCGGCTTTCGCCGGTATGACGGTCCTTGATGAAACGACTATGCCTGTTCCGTAAAGGCCGAAACCCAGAACGCCCTAGGCTCCGATCTTCGGACAGGCCTGCCCGATCGCTCCCACCACCCGCACGGCGCCGAGCAGGGCGGAAGGCGACAGCGACTTGCCGGTGTTGAGCAGCGCCACCGAGATATCGCGCGCCGGGTCGGCCCAGCAGATCACGGTCATGAAGCCGATGTGGCCGTAGGCCTGGCCGCTGCCGGGGCCGTAGAGCCCCACCGGGTCGCTGCCCAGCATGAAGCCGGCGGAAAACGGCATGGGCAGGCCCAGGGTGCGGTCGAACTGCCAGCTGCGGCCGACGCGGGCGGTCATCCCGCGCACGGTTTCGGGCTTGAACAGCTGCCGGCCGTTGTAGTGGCCGCCGTTGAGCAGCATCTGGAATACGCGGCTGGTCTCGTCCGCCGTGGCCCAGATGTTTCCCGCCGGCACCACCGCGTCGTAGAAGGCTTCGGCGTTGGAGGCTTCCACCGCAGCACTGAAGGGCACGCCGAGCACCTGCTTGGCCATGCGGGTCAGCGGCCAGACCGGCGGGATGCCGGTGCAGGCGTTGCGCGGCGACAGGTGGCGGTGCTCGCGTGCCAGGCCGTAGGTCATGTAGCGGCAGTCCAGCGGCTCGGCGATCCACTCGCGCAGCAGTTCCGGCAGCTCCCGCCCGGTGATGCGGCGCAGCAGTTCGCCGACGATGAAGCCCGCGGTCAGCGCGTGGTAGGCCTGCTTGTCGAAGTCCGGATCGAAGGGCTGGGCCTCGCAGAGCAGGCGCACGATCTCGTCCCATTCCAGCAGCAGCTCCGGCTTGGGGTCGATATGCGGAATGTCCGGGATGCCGGCGCGATGGCCCAGCAGCTGGCACACGGTGACGCGGCCCTTGCCGCATTGCGCGAAGTCCGGGATGAAGTCGGCGATGCGGTCCTCGAGCTTCAGCCGGCCCTGCTCGATCAGCTTGTGCAGCAGCAGCGCCGAGATCGCCTTGGAGGCGGAGAACAGGCAGATCGGCGAGTCGGGCTGCAGCGGCACCAGCGGGCCTTCGTCCTCCGGCAGGTTGCCGGATACGGCGCCCAGCGCCCGTTTCATCACGACGCGGCCGTGGCGGCGGATCACCAGGGTGATCGCCGGCTGCAGGCCGCCGCGGTACAGGGATTCCACCGCGCGCCAGATGCGGCGCACGCCGTCCTCGCTCATGCCGACATCCTGCGGCCGGCATTCCGCGTCGTGGTCGATGGTGGTCAATGCGCGCAGGCTGCGCGGTACCGCGATGCGCCCTGGGCGCGTGAACATCAGCATGAGGCCCCCCTGGCCCTGGCTTTTCCGCTTACGCGGGAATCAGCGATTTCAGCGGCACCGACTCGTCGGCGAGCACGGCCGGATCGATCTCGGCGCGCAGCGCCACCAGCTTCTTGGCGAACATGAAGTCCTGCGGCCGGCTCACGGTATCGGCGGCGATCAGCCTGCCGTCGCCCAGGTAGAAGGCGGCGAAGGAGCGCGTGGCGGGATCGCCGCGCAGCACGAAGCGGTCGAAGCCGGCGGACAGGCCCACCATCTGCAGCTTGAGGTCGTACTGGTCGGACCAGAACCAAGGCACCATGTCGTAGCGCCTGGGCTGGCCGGCCAGCGCATGCGCGGCGGCGCGGCCCTGTTCCATCGCGTTCTGCACCGACTCCAGCCGCATACGGCGACCGTAGTGGATGTTCGGGTGATTGGTGCAGTCGCCGGCGGCGACGATGTCCGGGTCCGAGGTCTGGGTGAACTCGTCCACCACGATGCCGTTGTCCACCGCCAGGCCCGCGGCCTGGGCCAGCTCGACATTGGCGATCAGGCCGATGCCGGCCACGACGAAGTCCGCCTCGATGCGGGAGCCGTCGCCCAGCACGACGTGGGTCACGCGTTCCGCGCCCTCAAGGGCGCTGATCTGCACGCCGGTGCGCAGGTCCACGCCGGCATCGCGGTGCGCCTTCTCGTAGAACTCCGAGATCTCCGGCACGGTCACGCGCGCCAGCACGCGCGGCAGGCTTTCCAGCACGGTGACCTCCAGGCCCAGCTTGACCGCCACCGCCGCCACTTCCAGGCCGATGAAGCCGCCGCCGACGATCACCGCGCGCTTGCCGGGCTGGCAGTGTGCGCGGATCGCCTCGACGTCGGCGATCGAGCGCAGCGGGTAGACGTTGGGCTTGTCGGCGCCCGGCAGGCTCAGCAGGCGGGCACGGCCGCCGGTGGCCAGGCACAGCTTCGAGTAGGCCAGGCGGCCGCCATCGGACAGCGTGAGCGTCTTGCCGGCGCGGTCCAAGCTCTCGGCCCGGCGGCCGGTCAGGACCTCGATGCCGGCCTTATCGAGATTGGCCTGCTGCATCACGTAGAGGCTTTCGGCGGTCACGCTGCCGGCGAGGTAGGCCTTGGACAGCGGCGGGCGCTTGTAGGGCAGGTAGGCTTCCTCGCCGACGATGACGACGCGGCCCGGGTAGCCGATCTTGCGCAGCTCGACGGCGGTTTCGGCGCCGGCCTGTCCGGCACCGACGATGACGATGGGATGGGGGGTCTCGCTCATGTGCCGCCGGCGGTTCTGGTTCGTGCCGCAGTGTCCGGCAGGGGCGCCGCCTCCTGCATCCGCCGTTTGGGGTATCAGCCCTGATCAGGGGGCGGCGGGGCGCGCCAGCAGTGCTTCGATTTCCGGCAGCAGGGCCGTCAGGTGCCGGGTCAGGTCGGGATCGTAGTAGCTGCCCGCGCGCTCCTGGATCAGCGCCACCGCCTGCGCCGGCGAGCGCGCCGCGCGGTAGCTGCGCGGCGAGATGATGGCGCAGAAGGTGTCGGCGATGGCGACGATGCGGCCCTCCAGCGGGATCGCTTCGCCGGCCAGGCCTTGCGGGTAGCCCAGGCCGTCCCAGTGCTCGTGGTGGGTCAGCGCCACCAGGCGAGCCGTCGTCATCAGCGGGTGCGGGTGCCGTCCGATGATCTGCGCGCCGATCAGCGGGTGGCAGCGCATCAGCTCCCAGTCGTCCAGCGTGAGGGCCTCGGTCTTGTAGAGGATGCTGTCCGGCACGCCGATCTTGCCGACGTCGCGCAGCAGCGCGGCCAGCGAGAGGTTCTGCGCGGCGTCCTCGTCCAGCCCGGCGGCACGCGCCAGCAGCAGGGTCAGCGCGCCGGCATGGTCGGCGGTGTCGCCCTCGGGATTGGCATGCCATTCCGCCGCGCGGCCGAGGCGCCGCATCAATTGCAGGCGGCTTTCCTCCAGGTCTTGCGTGCGCTTGCGGACCAGCTCGGCCATGTGGTGTTCCTGGTCGGCCAATGCCAGCTGCGCCGCCACGCGCACGCGCAGCAGGGCCGGGCGCAAGGGGCCCGGCAGGCAGTCCGCGGCGCCCGCGGCGAGGCATCCCTCGTCGTCGATCTCCTCGCCGGCGGCGACGAAGACCACCGGGATGTCGCGGGTGCGCGAGTCGGCCTTGAGGCGGCGGCAGGCTTCCGTTCCGGCCATGTCGGGCAGGGCCGCCGGCAGCAGGATCAGCGCTGGCGCGAGATCGTCATGGGCAAAGGCCAGCGCCATCTCGCCGGTGGCCGCGAACAGCAGCGTGTAATGGTCCTGCAGCGCGGTGCGCAGCGCGTCCATGCGGGACGCATCGTGTTGCGCCAACAGCAGGATGGCCTTGGGGGATTCGGCAGGCATGGACGGACTCTCGACCGTGCCACTTTACGGCATCCGGCGTGCCGCAGCCTGAATGCCGATCCAGTGCCGGCCGTTCCGAGGGCAGCCCGGGCCGTCGTGGCGACGGCCCGGGCGCCGGCACTACCGGGCGTAGGCGCGCAGTTCCGGCTCCGCGCGCGCCAGGTGCAAGCCAGGCAGGCCATTGCCCGGCTCGCGCATCGCGATGGTGATCAGGCCGGTCAGCAGGTCGGGCAGGGAGGGGATCACCAGGTTCGGCACCACCGGCAGCAGGCCGCAGAGCGAGGCACCGCCGGCACGCTCCACATCGGCAGGGCCCGGGTGTGCGATGGCGTCCAGCGCCAGCTCGAAGGCCACGGCATCGACCAGGCCGATGGTGGCATGCTCCACGATGCGGCCGGGGCAGATGTCCTGGATCAGGATGTTGGTCACCTTCGGGTTGTCCTGGCCGGGCTCGATCGCCGCGGTCTCCACCGGCCGCACCAGTTCGTCGAACTGGCTGTACATCGCGGTGTAGGAGATGTCGCCCGGCGTCTGGTCGCCGCGGTTGGTGGCCTGCATGAAGGCCGAGTTGCCGTCGAACTGGTAGAACACCTCGGGCAGGCCGACCAGGGCCGGAAGCAGCGGCAGCTGGCCGAGCGCGGCGATGCTGATGCCGTAGTTGGGCCCCGCCTGCATCACGAAATCATCCACCGCGTTGCGCGCCGAGGGCCACCACTTGATCGCCCAGCGCGGCACCGCCACGCCCTGGCTGTGGCCGATCACCGCTACCTTGCGGCCGCTGCGGGCGCGCATCTCGCGCAGCGCGTAGACCACATACTCGGCCGAGACCTGCATGTCGCCCAGTCCGCGGTCCGGGTAGGTGACGGTGCAGACGTCGTAGCCGCGGTCCACCAGCAGCGGCTTGTAGGTCCATTCGTACTGTTCGAAACCGGCGGTGAAGGTGCCGTGCACCAGCAGCACCGCGGGCTTGTCGGGATGGCTGAAACCGGTGCAGTCCAACCCGGCCGCGAGCTTGGCCGGGTCGGTCTGCAGCGCGGGCTCGCCGGGCACCGCGTCGGCGCCGGCGGGGGCGTCGGAGCCGGTGCAGGCGGACAGCAGCAGGGCCGCCGCGAATGCGGCAAGCGTGGCAGGTCGGATGGTCATGGGCTCTCCCCCGGATCTTCTAGTGGGGGCAGCTTCGGCCAAGGCAGTGAACACTGCCTCATCCGATCAAGGTATGACGGCCCGGAAGCGCTTCAGGAGGAGCAGCTGACGCTGATGTGCCGGGCCTCCGGCGGCGGCTCCGCGGCGTAGGCCCCGGACTCCGGCTGCTCGTCGAAGGGGCGGGCCAGCAGGCGCATCAGCCGGTCGATCTCGCCGAAGTCCCCGGCCTCGGCCTGCTCGATGCAGCGCTGCGCCAGGTGGTTGCGCAGCACGTACTTGGGATTGACCGCATCCATGGCCGCGGCGCGCGAGGCGTCGTCGGACTGTTCCGCCCGCAGGCGCGCACGGTAGTCGGTGACCCAGGCATCGAAGGCCTCCTGGGCATGGATTTCCTCACGCACGCCGGCGGCCGGGCCCTGGTCGCCGGCGCGGAGGCGCGACAGGTGGCGGAAGCTGCGGGTGAAGTCGCTGCGGCCCTGGTGCAGCAGGCTCAGGAAGCGGTTGATCAGCTGCTCGTCGCCGTCGCGGTGCTCGCGCAGGCCGATCTTGGCGCGCCAGCGCTGCACCACCTCCTGGCCATACGCCGGGCCGTAGGCTTCGAGGATCGCCGTGCCGATCTCCACGGCCGCCTCCGGCTCCTCGTGCAGCAGCGGCAGCGTCGCCTGCACCAGCCGCGAGACGTTCCAGTGGCCGATGCGCGGCTGCTGGTCGTAGGCGTAGCGGCCGCCCTCGTCGGAGTGGTTGCAGATATGGCCGGCGTCGAAGCCGTCCAGGAAGCCGTAGGGGCCGTAGTCCAGCGTCAGGCCCAGGATCGACATGTTGTCGGTGTTCATCACGCCGTGGCAGAAGCCCACGGTCTGCCAGGCCGCCATCAGGCGTGCCGTGCGCTCGCAGACCTCGGTCAGCCAGGCGCGGTAGCGGTCCGGCCGCTGCCATAGTTCGGGAAAGTGGCGCTGGATCACATGATCCGCCAGCGGCTGCAGCCGGGAGTGCTGGTTGCGGTAGTAGAACACCTCGAAGTGGCCGAAGCGGACGAAACTCGGCGCCATGCGGCAGACCACCGCGGCGGTCTCGATGGTCTCGCGCCGCACCGGTTCCGTGCTGCCCACCAGGCAGAGTGCGCGGGTGGTGGGGATGCCCAGGTGGTGCATCGCCTCGCTGCAGAGGTACTCGCGGATGCTGGAGCGCAGCACCGCCCGGCCGTCGGCGAAGCGCGAGAACGGCGTGGGGCCGGCGCCCTTGAGCTGCAGCTCCCAGCTGCCGCCCCGGGGAGCGCCGACGGCACCGACCAGCAGGGCGCGGCCGTCGCCCAGCTGCGGTACCCACTGGCCGAACTGGTGACCGGCGTAGAGGCTCGCCAGGTAGTCGCCGCCGGGCAATTCCGCGTTGCCCGCCATCACCTCCAGGAAGCGCGGGTCGTCCGCCGCCGCCGGATCCAGGCCGATCAGGGTGGCCGCCTCCGTGTTGAAATGCAGCAGGCGGGCGCCGGGCAGGGGGCTGGGGCTCACGCGGGCGTGGTAGCTGTCGCCCAGGCCGGCGTAGGCATGGTCCAGGGACAGTTCGTGCAGGGGCAAGGTTGGTGGCGGCATGGCCGGCAGGATACCGTGCCGGAGGTGGGTGCCGTTCATGCGGCGTTCAAAATGCCTGATCCATAGTCGGGCGGACTCATGGAAGGGAGACGGAAATGAACTACGGATACAGCGGCATCTTCGGCGTGCTCCTGCTGCTGGCGGTGGTCTACGCCATCATCAACATCGCCCAGAGCGGCGCCGAGCCGGGCAGGAAGGCCCTGTGGATCGTGCTGGTACTGGTGCTGCCCCTGCTGGGCGTGATCCTGTGGTTCTTTCTCGGGCCCAAGAGCGGAAGCAGCAGGTAATTGATTGCCGGCCGCCTCGGAGGCTTATGATGGGGCATGCCCACATGCCTCTCCTGCAACAGCCCCAATCCGGACGGCGCACGCTTCTGCAACCAGTGCGGCCAGCGGCTGGATGCCGCGCCGGCGGCGGCGCGCAGCTATACGCCGCGCCATCTCGCCGAGCAGGTGCTGCGCAACCGCGCGGCGCTGCAGGGTGAGCGCAAGCGCGTCACGGTGCTGTTCGCCGACGTGAAGGGCTCCACGCGCCTGGCGCAGGAGGCCGGCGCGGAACTCTGGCACTCGATCCTGGACCGCTTCTTCTCGATCCTGTCGGCTGCGGTGCACCGCTACGAAGGCACCGTCAACCAGTACACCGGCGACGGCATCATGGCCCTGTTCGGCGCCCCGGTGGCGCACGAGGACCATGCCAGCCGTGCCTGCTTCGCGGCCCTGGAGATGCAGCGCGAGGTGCGGCGCTTCGCCGACGAACTGCGCCTGAGCAAGGGCCTCAACCTGTCGATGCGCGTGGGCCTCAACACCGGCGAGGTCATTGTCGGCCGCATCGGCGACGACCTGCGCATGGACTACACCGCCCAGGGCCATACGGTGAACCTGGCGGCGCGCATGGAACACATCTGCGAACCGGGGCGCATCTACCTGACGCGGCTTACGGCACGCCAGGTCGAGGGCTATTTCCGCCTGCGCGAACTGGGGCCGATGCAGGTCTCCGGCGTCGAGGATGCCGTGGAGGTCTACGAGCTGGAGGGGCAGAACGCCGGACGCACCCGCCTGGACCTGAGCCTGGCGCGCGCCGGCTCGCCCTTCGTCGGGCGCGAGCGCGAACTGGGCCTGCTGCTGTCGGCGCTGGACCGCGTGCGCGGCGGCGACGGGCAGGTGGTGGCGGTGATCGGCAATGCCGGCATCGGCAAGTCGCGGCTGTGCCACGAATTCGTGCGTGCCTGCGCGGTGGCGGGCCTGCCGGTGCACCGGGCCACCGGCGTGCCCTACCGCAATGCCGTGCCGATGCAGCCGATCCGCATGCTGGCGCGCAGCCGCCTGGGGCTGGGCGGCGAGGCCGGCGCCGAGGAGGTGCGCCGCATGGTGGCCGGTACCTTCCTGCTGCAGAACCCGGGCCTGGCGCCGCTGCTGCCGGCGGTGTTCGACTTCCTGGGCGCGGGCGGCGCCACCCTGCCGGAGGACCAGGCGGAGCAGGCACGCAGCCGGTTGATGGGCCTGCTGGCGGAGCACCTGGCCTGCGTCGACGGCGAGCAGCCGCAGGTGCTGCTGCTGGAGGACCTGCATTTCCTCGATCCCGCCAGCGAGGAGTTCGTCGCGCAGCTCTGCGCCCGCGTGCGCAGCGGCGGCAGGACCCTGCTGCTGCTGAACTACCGGCCGGACTACGTCAGCGAGAGCCTGATCCCCTGGCTGGACGAGCAGGTGCGGGTGACCGCGCTGGACGACGCGCAGATCGAGCGCCTCGCCCGCAACCTGCTGGGCGACGATCCCAGCCTGCGGAACCTGCCGCAGACGCTGCGCGAGCGTGCCGGCGGCAATCCCTTCTTCGTCGAGGAGGCGGTGCTGTCGCTGGCCGAATCCGGCGAGCTGGAAGGCGAGCGCGGCGCCTATCGGCTGGCCCGCGAGATCCGCCAGTGGACCGTGCCCGACACCGTGCATGCGCTGCTGGCGGCGCGCATCGATCGCTTGCCGGACGAGGCCAAGACCCTGCTGCAATCGGCCGCGGTGATCGGGCAGGAGTTCCGCGCGCCGCTGCTGGCGACGCTGGCCGAGAGGCCGGACGAGCAGTTCGAGGAACAGCTCGGCCTGCTGGAGGAGGCCGGCTTCGTGCACCAGCGCGACGTGTCCGAATACGCCTTCTGCCATCCGCTGATGCAGGAAGTGGCCTACCAGGCGCAGCTGGAGTCGCGCCGCGCCGCCGCCCACGGCCGGCTCGCGGCGGAGCTGGAAGCGCAGCACCCGCAGAACGCGGAGCCGACCGAGCTGGCGCTGCGCATCGCGCACCACTGGCAGCACGCCGGCGACTGGCTGCGCGCCGGGCGCTGGAACCTGCAGGCGGCCCGCTGGGCCTCGCCGCGCGACATGCGCCTGGGGCTGGAGCAGTTCCGGCTGGCGCAGGCGCACCTGGACCGCGCCGCGGACGGCGAGGGCCTGCGTCCGCTGCGCATCCTGGCCCGCTCCGGGCTGATCCGCATGGCGCAGTTCGCCAACGTGCCGGAGGACGAGGTCGAGAAGGCCTATCACGAGGCGCGGCTGATGGCGGAGGAGGGCGCCGACGTCGCCACCATCGCCGAGTTGATGATGTCCTACGGCACCGAGCAGCTGCACCGCGGTGATTGCGAGTCCGCCGCCCAGCTGCAGGGCGGCGCGGCGCGCCTGGCGCTGGAGGCCGGCGAGACGCAGCTGGTCAATCGCTTCCGTCTGGGCATCCTGCTCACCCATACCGCCGCCGGCCGCCCGCGCGATGGCATCGCGCTGCTCGACGAGGCCGGGGTGGAATGGCGCACGCGCCCCATCGACGGCGACAACTTCATGTCGCGCGCCTTCCATGCGCTGATGCTGGGCTGGCTGGGACAGTTCCGCGAGGCCGAGCGCGAGCTGGCCGCCGCGGCGACCTTCGCCGAGACCGACGACCGCACCGCGAGCTGGATCCACGCCAACCGCGTGGACCTGGCCATGCTGACCGGCGACTACCGCGAGGTGCTGGCCTGGGCCGGCAAGGCCACGGCGCGCTCCAGCCAGTTCGGCAGCCCCTTCTTCGAGCAGATCGCGGCGCGCGTCACCGGCCTCGCGCTGTGCCTGCACCGCCGCTTCGACGAGGCGATCGAGCCGCTGGAGCGCCTGCTGCCCCTGGTGCGCCCCGGCGCCTACGCACACCAGTTCGAGGCCGGGCACTGCGCCGCCCTGGCCACCGCCTACATCGGCGCCGGGCGTCCGCTGGACGGCCTGCGCATGGCGCGCGAGGGTATCGCCTCCGGCCGGCGCTCGGGTTCGCGCATCTGGGAGTCCCAGGCGCTGCTGGCCCTGCTGCGCCTGCCGCCGGAGTTTCGTGCGCAGGTGGAACCGGAGGCGGCGCTGGCGCGGCTGCGCGAACTGATCGATGCCACCGGCGCCCGGGGCCTGGAGCCCTGGCTGGCCCTGGCGCAGGCCCATTGGGCTGCGGACGGCGACGAGCACCGCCACCACCATGCCGCGGCGGAAGCCGGGTTCCTGGCGCTCGGCGCGGATGCGCACGCGGAGCGCCTGCGCCGCGGCGAAGTGCCCCTGCAGGTCCTGCCGGCCTGAAAAACCGCGTGCCGCCAGCCCTTTGCGAAGCAGCGCGCGAAACCCGCGCCGCGGATGCATTATTCTGTCCCGAAACAAACGGCTGCGCTCCTGGCGCCGCCAGAACAGGGGTTGGGAGCGCGTCATGACCAGAATCCTCGCGGGAATCCTCTTGGCGGCCGCGCCGTTGCTGGCCCCGGCCCAGGGCGCTCCGGCCGCGGGTTCCGCCGCGGCCATCGTCGAGTGCATGCGCGCCAACATCCCCTCCTCGGTGCAGGTCAAGGAAGTGGAGCTGATCGCCCGCGACCGCACCGGCGGGGAGCGCCAGCTGCGCGGCCGGCTCTATGCCACCAACGACAAGGACCGCATCAAGGCGATGCTCAAGATCGGTTCGCCGCCCGACCTGGCCGGCGCCGCCTACCTGATGAAGGAGGGCACCAAGAGCGACGAGATCTACGTCTTCGTGCCGGCCCTGAACAAGGTGCGCCGCGTCACCGGCGGCAGCATGGACGGTCCGCTGTGGGGCACCGACCTGTCCTACAACGATCTCAAGCAGGTGCAGAACGCCTTCTACGATCCCAACGCCAAGCTGGAGGGCAAGGCCACGCTCGACGGCACGCCGGTGCAGGTCCTGCAGTTCTCGCCCCAGCCGGACCAGGCCTCGCGCTACAGCTCGATCCGCGCCTGGGTGGAGCCCAAGAGCTGCATGGCCCTGAAGGCGGAGTTCTTCGAGGGCCAGACCGTGCGCAAGCGCTTTTCCGGCAGCGCGAAGGACCTGCGCCAGGCCGGGCCGCACTGGTACCTCTCCGACATGCTGGTGGCCGACCTCAAGGAAGGCACGCAGACGCGCATCAAGGTGACCGGCGTGGCGGCGGACAAGGACCTGGCCGACCGCCTGTTCAACCCCTCGACGTTCTACGTCGGCAACTGAGTCGGGATTCCGGAACGCCCGGCCCATGCAAAGGCTCACCCGCTGGATCGCGGCACATCCGCTGTACTGCATGGCGGTGGTGGCCCTGCTGTCGCTGCTGGCCTTCGTCACGGTCTACGACCTGCATGACGGCCGGCTGCGTCTGAAGATCGACCCGACGATCGAGCGCCTGCTGCCGGAGAAGGGCGAGGACCGCGCGGTGTTCGAGCGTGCCCGCGAAACCTTCGGCGACAGCGACGCCGTGCTGGTGGCGGTGGCGATGGACGGCGTCTTCACGCCCGAAGGCATCGCCAGGATCGATGAGCTGACCCGGCGCTTCGGCGAGTTGCCCGGCGTGCGCCAGGCCTCGTCGCTGGCCAATGCACCGAATCCCCTGGCCAAGGGCGACATGCTGGAGATCAGCACCTTCGGAGCGCAGGCCAGCGAGGACCCGGAGCGGGTGAAGGCATTCCCGGCCGAGATCGCGGCCAATCCCATCTACCGCGACGCGCTGGTATCCAAGGACGGCCGCACGGTGGCCTTCTCGATCTCGCTGGGCGATCTGAGCGAGGAGGATTTCCGCAAGCAGGATTACACGGGCAAGATCCGCCAACTGGCCCGCGAGGTCAGCGGCGCGGAGCAAATCTGGATCACCGGCGGCCCGGTGATCAAGGCGGCCACGGTCGACGCCCTGCTCGATACGCTGGCCTTCACGCTGCCGGCCGTGCTGGTGCTGATCGTGCTGATGCTGCTGCTGGTCAGCCGCAGCGTCTACGGCATGCTGGCCGGTGCCGCCACGGTGCTGATCTCGCTGCTGTGGACCATGGCCTCGGCCGTGCTGCTGGACATCCCCATCAACCTGGTCACGGCCATCGTGCCGCCGCTGCTGCTGACCCTGGGGCTGTCCTACGCCGTGCACCTGCAGGCCGACTACTACGCGGTCAAGGAACAGAGCGCCGAGGCGCGGGTGCTGCACGTGCTGTCCAAGGTCGGCCCCGGCCTGGTGCTGTCCGGCGCCACCACGGTGGCCGGCTTCCTGGCGCTGATGCCGCAGGCCCTGCCGGCGATCCAGCAGTTCGCCGGCCTGTCGGCCCTGGGCGTGACCTTCGGCATGCTGCTGACCCTGGTGTTCCTGCCCTCGGCGCTGCGGCTGCAGCGGCAGAACACCGTGCGCCGGCCGCTGGGCGAGCGCTTCTTCCTGATGCAGGCCCGGCGCCTGGCGGTGTTCGACCTGCGCTGGCGCAACTGGATCATCGGCATCGCCCTGCTGACGGTGCCCATCGACCTGTACTTCGCCAGCCGCATCCATGTCGGCACCGAGTACATCAAGAGCTTCCACGAGGACGCCGAGGCCCGGCGCGACTTCGAGCAGATCAACCAGGCCTTCAACGGCGCCAGCATCGTCTCGATCCTGATCGAGACCCACGTCAACGACGCCCTGACCGATCCGGAACTGATCGCCCAGGTGGAATCGCTGCAGCACTGGCTGCGGCGCCAGCCGGAGGTCGGCAGCGTGGTGTCCTACGTGGACCACCTGAAGCTGATCAACCAGAGCCTCAACGAGGGCGACCCGGCCCACTACGCCGTGCCGCGCGAGGCCGCCGCGGTCAAGCAGCTGCTGGTGTTCGGCGGCAGTTCCGAGATCAAGCGCGCGATCGACTCGCGCTTCCGCAGCGCCCTGCTGACGGTGCGCATCAACGTCGACAGCTCCGCGCAGATCCAGGACCTGATCCAGCGCGTGGAAGAGCGCCTGCATGAGCTCAAGCCGCCGCTCAACGCCAGCCTCACCGGCAGCCCGGTACTGGCGACGCGCGCGGTCAACGCCATCACCTCGGGCCAGATCTCGTCGCTGGCGCTGGCCTCGTTCGCGATCTGGGTGATGCTGTCCTTCATGTTCACCTCGCCGCGCGCGGCGCTGCTGGCGATGCTGCCCAACCTGCTGCCGGTGCTGCTGTACTTCGGCATCCTGGGCATCAGCGGCATCAGCCTGAACCCCACCACCAGCATGATCGCCAGCATCGTGCTGGGCATCGCGGTGGACGACACCATCCACTTCCTGGCGCGCTTCAACGCCGACGCGCGCGCCAAGGGCAACGAGACCGCGGCGGTCAAGAGCGCGCTGGCCAGCATCCTGCGCCCGGTGACCTTCACCGTGCTGTCGCTGTGCATCGGCTTCCTGGTGTTCACCGGCAGCGAGCTGAAGAACCAGGTGCAGTTCGGCGTGCTGGCCTCGTTCACGCTGTTCGTCGCCTGGTTCGCGGACATCCTGCTGACCCCGGCGCTGGGCTCCAAGCTGCGCATCGTCACCCTCTGGGACCTGCTGCGCCTGGACCTGGGCCAGTCGCCGCAGCACACCATCCCGCTGCTGTCGGGCCTGTCCCTGCGCCAGGCCCGCGTGTTCGCGCTGATGTCCAAGATGGAGAAGATGCACGAGGGCGGACGCCTGATCCGCCACGGCGACCTGTCGCGCGACATCTACGTGGTGGTGGACGGCACGCTGGAAGCCTGGATCGACCGCGGCGGCGAGCGCAAGACGCTGGCCACGCTGGGCCGCGGCGCCGTGATCGGCGAGGCCGGCTACTTCGGCCAGCGGCGCACCGCCAACGTCGACGCCGTGACGCCGGCGCGCGTGCTGCGCTTCGACTCGCAGGACCTCGAGCGCCTCAGGCTGCGCTATCCGCGCATCGCCGCGATCATCTTCCGCAACCTCAACCGCGTACAGGCCGAGCGCATCGCGCGCACCACGGCGATGTTGCAGTAAACAGACCCCTCGCAAGTCCGTTCATGCTGAGCCTGTCGAAGCATGAACGGATTCCTGCCGAAGGTCCGGGTCAATAGCCGCTCGCCCTTCGGCAGACTCAGGACGAACGGCTTCGGCCGTGGCTGTTTGCATCTGATCGGTAACTCCGCCTTCCATACGGACGATATACATTCCACTGCGTCTGGCTAGAATCGTCCGCAGCAGGCATTGCCTGACCGGAAATCATCGTTACTGGAGAATCCCCATGAGTCTCAAGGGCAAGACCCTGTTCATCACCGGCGGCTCGCGCGGCATCGGCCTGGCCATCGCCGTTCGCGCGGCGCGCGACGGCGCCAACGTGGCCATCGCGGCCAAGACCGCCGAGCCGCATCCCAAGCTGCCCGGCACGATCTATTCCGCGGCGGAGGAGATCGGGAAGGCCGGCGGCAAGGCGCTGCCGATCCTCTGCGACATCCGCGAGGAGCAGCAGCTGGCCGACGCCGTGCAGAAGACCGCGGAGACCTTCGGCGGCATCGACATCCTGGTCAACAATGCCAGCGCGATCCAGCTCACCGGCACGCTGCAGACCGACATGAAGCGCTACGACCTGATGAACGGGATCAACGCGCGCGGCACCTACATGAGCGGGCGCATCTGCATCCCGTACCTGAAGAAGTCCGCCAACCCGCACATCCTGACGCTGTCTCCGCCGCTGGACATGAAGCCCAAGTGGTTCGGCCCGAACCTGGCCTATGCCATCGCCAAGTACGGCATGAGCCTGTGCACGCTGGGCTGGGCCGAGGAGTTCAGGAAGGAGGGCATCGCCGCCAATTCGCTGTGGCCGCGCACCACCATCGCCACCGCGGCGGTGAAGATGATCGGCGGCGATCCCTTCCTCAAGCAGTCGCGCACGCCCGAGGTGATGGCGGATGCGGCCCACGCGATCCTGACGAGGAATTCGCGCGAGTTCACCGGCCAGTTCTGCATCGACGACCTGGTGCTGTACGAAGCCGGCGTGCGCGATTTCTCGCAGTACGCCGCGGTGCCGGGCACCACCCGCTTCCTGCCGGATTTCTTCCTGCCGGACGATACTCCCGCGCTGCCGGTCTGAGGCGCCGTGGGGCAGGGCCGGGGCTACAATGGCAGCCCCGGCCTTTTTCTTGCCCGACGATCCATGTCCCGCTGGCGTCCCCCTTCAGAGAAATCCTCTCCCTACATCACGGCCGAGGGTCATGCCCGGCTCAAGGGGGAGTTCGAGCACCTCTGGCGCGAGCGCCGCCCGGAGGTGGTGCGTGCCCTGTCCGCCGCCGCCGCCGAGGGCGACCGCTCCGAGAATGCCGAATACCAGTACCGCAAGAAGGAGCTGCGCGAGATCGACGCGAGGCTGAAGTACCTGACCATGCGGCTGGATGAAGTGAAGGTGGCCGGCGGGCGCCCTGCCGACCCCTCGCGCGTGTTCTTCGGGGCCTGGGTGGACGTGGCAGACCCGGACGGCGAGGAGCGCCGCTACCGCATCGTCGGCGCCGACGAGACCGACGCGGCCGAGGGCCGCATCAGCGTCGACTCCCCCATGGCCCGCGCGCTGCTGGGCAAGGCCGGGGGCGAGGTCGTGCGCGTGCGCCTGCCTGGCGGAGAGGCGGAATTCGAAGTGCTTTCGGTAAGTTATATCGACTGAAAAGGGGGCAGGCACCACCAGCCTGATTCGCTACACTGGCCCCGTTCAAGAAATCGGGAGGGACCCCGGCGTTTCCCGGTGGCCATCCCCCGGCGCAAGGAAAAAAGCGATGAACATGGTTGGCCCTCACCGCCTCTGGCGGATCCCGGTCCTGGTACCGCTGGCGCTGCTGTTCTCCGCAGCGGCCGCTGCCCAGCCTGCGCCCGCCGCCGCCGCGGTGCCGGACGCGGCTGCCCCGGCCCAGGGCGTCACCAAGGTCCTGAGCTTCAAGGACCTGGGCCTCTACGGTCCTGCGCAGCTGCGCGGCGTGGAAGGGATCATGGGCCTGCCCCTGGGCGTGCGCCTGGACCAGGTCGTGACCGCGGCCAAGCTGCGGCTGCGGCTGACCTACTCGCCCTCCATGCTGCCGGAGCTCTCGCATATCCGCGTGCAACTCAACGGCCAGGTCCTGGCGGCGATCCCGCTGCCCAAGGAGGAGGCCGGCAGGGAGGTGGTGCGCGAGGTGGTGCTGGATCCGCGCTACTTCACCGACTACAACCAGCTGCGCTTCGACCTGATCGGGCACTACAGCCTGGAATGCGAGGACGCCCAGCACAGCAGCCTCTGGGCCAGCATCAGCGACCACAGCGAACTGGAACTCACCACGGCGCCGCTGGACCTGAAGCCGGACCTGGCCCTGCTGCCGGCGCCGTTCTTCGATCGCCGTGACAATCGCCGCCTGGAGCTGCCGGTGGTGCTGCCGGCCGGCGCGTCCCTGGACATGATCCGCAGCGCCGGCGTGCTGGCCTCCTGGTTCGGCGCGCTGGCGGACTACCGCAGTGCCCGGTTCCCGGTTTCCCTGGACCGGCTGCCGGAGCGCCATGCCCTGTTGCTGGCCACCAACCGGCAGCAGCCCAAGGGCCTGGCCCCGACGGTGTTCAAGCAGCCGACCCTGGCCGTGATCGACCACCCGGCCGACCGCAACATCAAGCTGCTGCTGGTGGCCGGTGCCGACGACGCCCAACTGCGCCAGGCCGCGGAGGCCCTGGTGCTGGGCCAGGCCGTGCTGTCCGGTCCCTGGGCCAACGTGACCAAGGTGGAGCCCGGCCCGCGCCGCGCCGCCTACGACGCCCCGCGCTGGCTTCGTACCGACCGGCCGGTGAAGCTGGGCGAACTGGTCGAGAGCCTCGACCAGCTGCAGGTCAGCGGCCATGCGCCGGCACCCATCCGCGTCAATCTGCGCATCCCGCCGGACCTGCTGACCTGGAACCGTCCCGGCGTGCCGATCGACCTGCGCTATCGCTACACGGCGCCGGCCGAACGCGACAACTCGCTGCTGAGCGTGGCCATCAACAACCAACTGGTGAAGGCCTTCCAGCTGGCTCCCGACCAGACCTCGGGCAGCGCCAGCGAGCTGCTGGTGCCGCTGCTGGCCGACCAGTCGATCCAGGACAAGGGCGGTTTCCTGATCCCGGCCTTCCAGATCGGCGCGAACAACCAGATGCAGTTCCAGTTCGCCATCGAGTACCACAAGCGCGGCCTGTGCAGCGGGACTTTCACCGACATCACCCGTGCCGCGATCGATCCGGAGTCCAGCATCGACCTGACGCCGTTCCCGCATTACACGGCGATGCCGAACCTGGCGCTGTTCGCCAATGCCGGCTATCCCTTCACCAAGTTCGCCGACCTGGCCGAGACCGCCGTGGTGCTGCCCGCCGCAGCGGGGGCGAAGGACTACGAGGCGCTGTTCTTCCTGCTGGGCCGCATGGGCCGCTCCACCGGCGTGCCGGCTCTGCGCTACCGGCTGGCCGCCGCGGCGGACGCCGCCAAGCTGGGCGACGTGGACCTGCTGCTGATCGGCGGCGGCGCCAAGGATGACCTGCTGGAGCGCTGGGGCCACGACCTGGGCCTGCTGCTGCAGCCGGGCTCGCGGCAGTTCCTGTCTCCGCAGTTCGCCGGGCTGTTCCAGGACGACCCGCTGCGCCGCGGCGACCTGCCGCGCCGCGAGAGCGAGTTGGGTTTCGTCACGCAGGGGCCGCTGGGAGCGGTGATCGGTTTCGAGTCGCCGCTGAAGAAGGGCCGCAGCGTCGTGGCGATCTCCGCCACCGATCCCGCGGCCGCCGGCACGGTGCTGGACACGCTCGAGGATGAGGGCAAGGTGCCCCATGTCCGCGGCGACCTGGCCGTGGTGCGGGGCGGCGAGGTGCGCAGCTACCAGGGCGAGCCGGTGTACTACGTCGGCGACCTGTCCTGGTGGATGCGGCTGTGGTTCCACCTGTCCCGCTACCCGCTGCTGCTGACGGTGCTGGGCGTGATCGCCGGCGTGCTGCTGGCCCTGTGGCTCTATGCCACGCTGCGCCGCGCGGCCACTGCAAGGCTCGAGGACTGACATGACAAGGGTCTGGGCGGGCCTGCTGCTCGCGGGCGCGCTGGTCGCGCCGGCGGTGCAGGCTGCCTGCGCCTGGCCGGCCTGGGAGCGCTTTGCCCGCGAGTACATCAGCGAGGACGGTCGCGTGATCGACCTCGGCAGCGAGCGGCAGATCACCACGTCGGAGGGGCAGTCCTACGCATTGTTCTTCGCGCTGGTGGCCAATGACCGCGCCCGCTTCGAGCGCCTGCTGCGCTGGACCGAGAACAACCTGGCGCGCGGCGACTTCACCGCCGCGCTGCCGGCCTGGCTCTGGGGCCGCCGCGATGACGGCAACTGGGGCGTGCTGGATGCCAATCCGGCTTCCGACTCCGATCTCTGGATCGCTTGGACCCTGGGCGAGGCCGGGCGTCTCTGGCGCCAGCGCCACTACGGCGTGCTGGGCGCGGTGCTCGGCAACCGCATCCTCGCCGAGGAGACCGCCGATATCCCGGGGCTGGGCCGCAGCCTGCTGCCGGCGCCGGTGGGTTTCGTGAAGCCCGAGGGCTGGCGGCTCAATCCGAGCTATGTGCCGCTGCAGTTGCTGCGCGGGCTGCAGGCGCAGAACCCCGAGGCCGGCTGGGAAAGCCTGCTGGAGCCCTCGCGGCGCCTGATCACGGAGACCGCGCCGAAGGGCTACGCGCCGGAATGGGTACTGTGGACCAGGCAGGGCGGCTTCGCCGCCGACCCGGAAACCAAGGGCGAGGGCAGCTACAACGCCATCCGCGTCTACCTCTGGGCCGGCATGCTGGCGCCGGAGGAGCCCCTGCGTGCGCCGCTGCTGCGCGCCCTGCGGCCGATGGCCGAGCGCGTCGCCGCCGAGGGCCAGCCGCCGGAACGCATCGATACCGCCAGCGGCATCGCGCCCGATGCCGGGCCCCATGGATTCTCCGCCGCGCTCCTGCCTTTGCTGGAAGCCTCGGAGATGCCGCAGGCCGCGGCGCTGCAGTCGGCGCGCGCCGCCGCGCTGGCCGCCAAGGCCCGCGGGCCGGCCTACTACAGCGAGGTCCTGTCCCTGTTCGGCCGTGGCTGGCAGGAGCGGCGCTACCGCTTCGATGGCGACGGCCGCCTGGTGCCCGACTGGAGCCGTGCATGCGCCGCCACCGCATAGCGCTGGCCGCCGCGCTGCTGTTCGCCGGCAGCCTGCCGCTGGCGGCCGCGGCCTTGCCCTTGCCCTCGCCGAACGACGAGCTGCTCTACAGCGCGCGGCTCTGGGAAGCACGCGACCGCGGCGACCTCGCCGTGCTGGCCCTGGAAAAGCTGGCGCTGGCGCGGCCGGACGATGCCGACATCCTGCGCCGCCTGGGCGAGCTGCAGCTGCGCATCGGCGACGCTGCCGGCGCCGCCAGGACGCTGGAACGCCTGCAGCGCCTGCACGGCAAGTCCCCGGCCGCGGCGACGCTGGCCCAGGCCTATCGTTTCGGCACGCGCGATCGCCTGCGCATGGCCTCGCTCAAGCGCCTGATCGAAACCGGCCGCGGCGAGGAGGCCCTGCGGTCCCTGCAGGCGCTGTTCCCGCAGGGGGCGCCGGATGGCGACCTGGGCCTGGAATACAACCGCTTCCTGGCGCGGACCCCGGGCGGCTGGGAGCCGGCGCGCAAGGGTTACGAGCGCCTGATTGCCGCACACCCGGACGAGCCGCGCTACGAGATGGCGCTGGCGCAGCTTCTGGCCGGCCGCGACGCCACGCGCAACGAGGGCCTGCGCCGCCTGGCGGAGCTGTCGCAGCGCGAGGACCTGCGCGGCCAGGACATCGGCAATGCCCTGAAGAGCGGAGTCGATGCCGTGGGCCTGGCGCGCGCGCCGCAGCCGGCGCTGGAGGCGCTGCTGAGGTTCCAGCCCGAGGATGAAGCGCTCAAGGGCGAGCTCGCGGCGCGACAGCGCGCGGCGGAGACGCGGCGCCTGAGGGAAGAGCGGGTGCTGGCCAGCATCGAGCCGGGCTTCCAGGCGCAGCAGCGCGAGTTGCTGCGCCAGCGCCTCGAGCAGGCCGCGGCCCAGCCGCAGCCGCCGCCGGCGGCGAAGCAGGCGCTGGCCGTGCTCAAGCTTTCGGAAAATCGCGCTTCCGAAGCCTGGGAGCTGCTGCGCGACACGCCGCCGCGGCCGGCGCGCATCGAGCGTGCCGTGCTGTTCGAGCGCTGGAGCGCGGAGTCGCGCGCCGCGCGCCAGCGCGGTGAACTGAAGCAGGCCGAGCGCAGCCAGCGTGCCGCGCTGGCGCTGCACCGCAACGACATCGGATCGGCCGTGGTCCAGGCCGACGCCATGGCGGCTGAGGGCGCCAGCCCCGCCGCCGGCGAGTTGCTGCAGGACCTGGCACGCATCGCGCCGGCCGACGAAGACCTGCTGCGCAGCCGCACGCGCTGGCTGGCCGCCAACGGCCGCCCCGACCAGGCCCTGGCCCTGCTCGATGCCGACCGCGTACGCGGCCGCGAGGCCCTGCGCCAGCGCCTGCGCGCCGACGTCTTGTCGCGGCGCGCGGAGACCGCGCTGCAGGCCGGCCGGCGCGGCGAGGCGCTGCGTGACCTGGAAACCGCGCAGGCCCTGCGGCCGGACGACCCCTGGCTGCGCTACAGCCTTGCGCGCCTCTATGCCCAGTTGGGCCTGCCGCGGCAGGGCCGGGAGCTGATGGCCGAGGGCTTGCAGCGCCAGCCGCAGGAGGCCGACATGCGCTACGCGCAGGCCCTGTACCTGTCCAGCATCGATGCCCGCGCGGACGCGCTGGCGGCGCTGCAGGGCGTGCCCCCGGCGCAGCGCAGCGCCGGCATGCAGCGGCTGGAATCGCGCCTGCGCATCGGCCAGGCGCGCAGCAGCGCGCAGGCGGCGCTGGCCCGGGGGGATCGCGAGGCGGCGGGCCGCGAGCTGGCCGCGGTGGAACCGCTGGCAGGCGACGATCCGGGGCTGCTCGGCGAGATCGCCTCCGGCTGGCTGGCGCTGGGCGACCGCGAGCGTGCCCTGGCGCCGCTGCGGCTGCGCGCCGCGCCCGACCAGAAACCTTCCGCTCCCACGCTGCTGGGCTGGGCCGACGTGCTGGACCAGGCGCGCGAGGATGCCGAGCTGCGCAAGGTCGTGCAGCGCCTGCGCCAGACCGGCCCGCTGGAGGCCGGGCAGCAACGCGAACTGGCCGCGCTGGAACAGCGGCTGGACCTGCGCGAAGTACGCGAGCTGCAGGCCTCCGGCCGCCATGCCGCCGCACAGCGCCGCATCACCGAGCTGCTGGCCGCCGATCCGCAGAACCCGCGCCTGCTGGAGACGCAGGCCGATCTCGACGCCGCTCGCGGCGACTGGGCACAGGCGCGCGAGCGCTATGCTGCCCTGCTGCAGCGGCAGCCGGACGATCTCGAACTGCGCCTGTCCTACGCTCGCGCGCTGGCCGAGACCGGCGACCGCACCGGCGCCGAGGCCGAGCTGGAGAAGGTACTGGCCGCCGCGCCCGCCGACGCCTTGTCGCCAAGGCTGGGCGTGGTGCGCCGCCGTGTCGCGCTGGGCCAGTACGAGCAGGCCGGGCGCGAGCTGCAGGCGCTGCAGGCGCAGTTCCCGGACAAGGGCGACGTGCAACTGCAGCTGGCGCGCCTGCGCGAGGCCCAGGGGCGCTATGCCGAGGCCGCGGAACTCTACCGCGGCGCCGGGCTGTCGCCGGAGCAGGGCATGGCCGAGGCTGCCGCCCGCGGGCTGGCGGGCATCGATGCCCGGCGGCAGGGCTGGATCACCGGCAGCGTCGACTTCCAGGACAAGCCGGGTGACGACGGCGTCTCCAGCTATGCTGCCATCGAGGCGCCGCTGGAACTGCGCCTCCCCTACCGCTACGACGGCCACTTCATCGCCCATGCCGACGGCGTGTTCGTCGATACCGGCCGCCTGAAGCCGGACTACGACACGGCGGCGCTGTTCGGCCAGTTCCAGGCCGCGGGCCCGGCCTCGCTGGCGCTGCTCGGCAATGGCCGCGGCACTTCGCAGGAGGGCGTGGCGCTGGCCGTGGGCTACGAGACGCCGCGCTGGCATGCCGACATCGGCAGCACGCCGCTGGGCTTCGAGGTGGAGGACGTGGTGGGCGAGGCCGAGTGGACGCCGGAGATCGGAGGGCTCGACGCCGGCATCGGCATTTCGCGCCGCCCGGTCACCAGCAGCCTGCTGTCCTACGCCGGTGCGCGCGACCCCGTCAGCGGCCGGACCTGGGGCGGCGTGCGCAAGAATGCCGTCGCGGCGCGGCTGGCCTACTACGGCCCGCGCTACAGCTTCGGCGGCTCGCTGGAAGCGGCACGCCTGGAAGGCCGCAACGTGCTGGACAACGACTACTACGGCGGCCGGATCTCCGGGGACTGGAAGCTGCTGGACGGCGAGCGGGACCGTGTCTACCTCGGCGCTGCGGCGAACTACTCGGCGTATTCGGAGAACCAGCGCTTCTACACCTTCGGCCACGGCGGCTACTACAGCCCGCAGTCCTACCTGACCCTGTCCCTGCCGCTGGAATGGCAGGGGCGGCGCGACCGCTGGACCTTCGAGCTTCGGGCTTCGATGTCCTACTCGGCCAGCGACCAGGATCCGGCGCCGTTCTATCCCACCGACCCGGCGCTGCAGGCCCAGGCCGCAGGCTCGCCCCTGCCCAGCGGCTACAGCGCGCCGGTCTATCGCGGCGGTTCGGGTTCCGGCTCCGGCTATTCGCTGCGCGGCGTCGTGGAATACCGCCTGTTCGATGGGCTGGTGCTGGGCGGCCGCGCCGGCGTCGACCGCTCCGACTACTACGAGCCCAACTTCTTCAACCTGTACTTCCGGCACCTGTTCGGCGGCAGGAAGACCGAGCCCTACTGGCCGCCGAGGCCGCCGAAGCCCTACTCGGAGTTCTGAGCGCGAGCGCCGCCCGGCGCCCCGCGGAAGCGGGCGGGACTACCGTCAGGGCATCAGCGCGCCTCGTACCGGCTCCATTCGCCATCGGGCGTGCGCATCATCGCGCGGCTGCCCTGGCTCATGATCACCGTCCCCTCGTTCTCCGCGATGGCCGCGGTCTGCGGCAGCCCCTGGGCCAGTTCGGCCAGCGACTGCGCGCCTGCCGCGTAGGGATCGTGGGCCATGACGCGGGCCAGGAACTCGCTCATCGCCAGGAAGCTGGTCGGCGTATCCACGATCTGCGGCGAGCCGGCCAGGGTGGCGCCGCCGTTGATCAGCTTGATGCCCACCGGCACCTGCGTGATCGCCGGGGTGGGAATCTCGCGCAGGCCGGAGATCTGCATGCGGTCGCCACGCACGGCTCCGCCATGCTCCGGCACCATCACGATCACCGCGCGGCGGCCCGAGGCCTGTACCAGGTCGATGAAGCGGCCGATGTCGCCGAACAGCATGTCCGTGCGGATGCGGTAGCTGTCACGGGTGTTCGGCTTGCTGCCGTCGAGGAAGCGGTTGCCGTCGTGCATGGTGCCGGTGTTGTAGTACAGCGCCACCTTGGCCGCCGGCTCCGTCAGGCGCCGCTGCCACCACGTCGCCAGCACGTCGTAGTCGCGGTGGTAGCCGTTCTCCACGCCGTCGAAGGACTTCATCGAGATGGGGACGCCGTCCAGCGGCATCGGCGTGGTGTTCCAGCCGGCGCGCACCTTGATGTCTTCCCTCATGTTGCCGAAGATGCCCAGGTGGTTCATGGCCCATTCGGGCTGGAAGCCGGCGCGCACCAGTTCGTTGTAGAGGTAGCACTCCGGCTCGGCCGGCTTGTACAGGTCTTCGTGATGCGGCTGGCCGCAGCCGGCGCGCAGCAAGCGGATCGCCGCCGGGCCGCTGTAGCTGGCGGCGGAGCTGAAGCGCGTGAACAGCACGTCGAAGCGCTTCAGCAGGGCATGCTCGCGGCGCTCCACGTAGTCCAGGTCGTCCCAGGCCAGCGAGCAGATGTGGATGAAGATCAGGTCGAAGGCCGGGTCTTCGGCTCCGGGAGAGGGAAAGGCCACGCGCCGCTGCGATTCCGCCTGGTAGAAATCCTTGAGGCGCTGGTCCAGTTCCGCGGGCTTGAGGCTGCCGATGTCGGCCTCGGCCATGGCGCCGGAACCGGCCGCCTCCGCGGCCGTCACCACGGCGGCCGGGGCCGGCACCAGGCGCGTCGCCACGGCCTGCACCACCGGCGTGGCCGCCACCACGAAGATGCCCAGGAAGGCGAAGCTGGCCATCCGCAGCTTGCGGCGCAGCAGCAGCCAGGCCAGCAGCATCAGCGCCAGCGCCAGCAGCAGCTGCGGGTTGATGAAGCGGCCCGCCAGCTCGATCACGTACGGCAGGTTGAAGTCGACCAGCTGGTCCTTCTGCGCCAGCGCGCGCTGCAGCGGCGGCAGGAAGGAATCGTGGTACAGCAGCGCGATGCCGGTGGGGATCGCCACGGCCTGCTTGGCGATACGCCAGCGCTTCTGCTTCACCGGCAGCACGGTGAAGATCGCGAAGGCGAGGTTGGGGATGACGTGGAAGTCGATGAAGCGGCCCCAGAACAGCGCCAGTTTCAGGAAGAAGTAATAGCTCCAGAAGCCCATGGTCTTCTCAATTGGCGATGCCGGCTTCGCGCCGACCGCGGCGCAGCCAGCGTGATTCGAAGCGGGTGTACAGGTCCTGCGCAAGCCGCAGGTAGCCCTTGGCGCCGAAGCTCAGCACCTCGCCCAGGCTGACCAGCGGCCGGTCGGACTGCTGCTCCTCGGTCCAGTCGAGCCAGGCATCGGCGCGGCCGAAGGTGCACTGGATCAGGTTGCGCTCGTCTTCCAGGCTCATGGTGTCGAAGTGCAGGCCCAGCCGGCCGCCGCGCGCCACCACCACCCGGGCCGGGAAGCTGCACTCCTGGTCGCCGCGGCTCAGGCCCACCCGGACGTGGACGCCGGGGCTCAGGCCCAGGTCGGCGCCGACCACCACGCCCAGGCCCTGGGTCGAGTAGTCCTCGGTCTCGGTCCGGGCCACGCGTCCGTCCGGCAGGTACAGGGTGGCCGGCACGCGCATCGGCACGCGGTGCGCCACGCGGACCTGGCGCGATTCCGCGGCCACGCCCAGCGCTGCGCCCAGCATCACCAGGTTGTAGACCGCCCAGGCCAGGTTCATCAGCACCGTGGCGGGCTCATGGGCGTTCCAGACCAGCAGCCGCGGGATCGCCAGCGCCACGCCGCCGAGGTTGAGGGCCACCAGCGCCACGTAGGGCAGGGAGATGCTCCAGTCGAAATAGTCGCGCTCGATCAGGCCGCCCTTGGCGGTGACGTTGAAGCTGCCGGCCTTGGGATTGAGCATGGCGATAGTGGTCGGCAGCGCGATGTACCAGGCCAGCACCGACTCGTAGGCTTCGGCCCAGAAGGAGTGCCGGTACTGTCCCTGGATGCGCGAATTGGCGAGGCTCGACTGCACCAGGTGCGGCAGCACGTAGGCCGCCAGCGTGGTGGCGGCGGCGTTGATCACGTGCAGTTCGAAGTACAGGTAGCCCAGCGGCGCGGTCAGGAACACCAGGCGCGGCAGGCCGTAGAAGAAGTGCAGCATCGCATTGGCGTAGCACAGGCGCTGGAACAGCTTCAGCCCGCGGCCGAGCAGCGGGTTGTCGGTGCGGAAGATCTGCGCCATGCCGCGCGCCCAGCGGATGCGCTGGCCGATGTGGCTGGACAGGCTCTCTGTCGCCAGGCCCGCCGCCTGCGTCAGCTTGATGTAGGCGGTGTTGTAGCCGCGCCGGTGCAGCTTGAGGGCGGTGTGCGCATCCTCGGTGACCGTTTCCACCGCGATGCCGCCCACTTCCATCAGCGGCCCGCGCCGCAGGATCGCGCAGGAACCGCAGAAGAAGGCGGCATTCCACAGGTCGTTGCCGTCCTGCACCAGGCCGTAGAACAGGCTTCCTTCGTTGGGCACGCGGCGGAAGGTGCCGAGGTTGCGCTCGAAGGGATCGGGCGAGAAGAAATGGTGCGGTGTCTGCAGCATCGCGCACTTCGGGTCCTTCAGGAACCAGCCCATCGTCGTCTGCAGGAAGGACCGCACCGGGATGTGGTCGCAGTCGAAGATCGCGATGAAGTCGCCGTTGGTGACCTTCATGGCGTGGTTCAGGTTGCCGGCCTTGGCATGCGCGTTGTCGGGCCGGACGATGTAGTGGATGCCGGCCTGCGCGGCGAAGCGGCGGAACTCGTCGCGGCGGCCATCGTCCAGCAGGTGGATGCGCAGCTTGTCGCGCGGCCAGTCCATGCTCATGGCCGCCAGCACCGTCGGCTTCACCACCTTCAGCGGTTCGTTGTAGCTCGGGATGTAGACATCCACGGTCGGCCACAGCGAGGTGTCGGCGGGCAGGGGCACGGTCGGGCGCTTCAGCGGCCAGGCGTTCTGTACGTAGCCCAGCACCAGGATCAGCCAGGTGTAGGTCTCGGCCGCGATCAGGCCCAGGCCCAGGATCATGTCGGCACCGGGGTCGAGGTCCAGCGTCTGCGTCAGGCGCCACCAGATGTAGCGCGAGGAGGCGATCAGCGAGAACGCCAGCATCAGCAGGGTCGGGCCATTGCCAGGCAGGCGGCGGATCAGCAGCGTCGCCGCCCACATGATGCCGAACATCATGAACTGCTGGTGCAGCCCCAGCGGCGTGGTCGCGGTGACCAGCAGCAGCACGCCGGCGGCGATCACCGCCAGCCGCGTCATCAAAGGGCTGCCCAGGGCAAAGGCATTGGCGGCCGCGTCCACCCGCCGCCCGGCTGCGGAGAAGTCGATGCGCTCGAATCGCCGCTGCAGGGGACGCAGCGGTGCCATCAGCAGGCGCAGGAGCCGCAGCGGCAGGCCGAGCAGGCTTCGCCCCACCTCCATCAGGATCGAGGGCCGGCGCTGCGCGTCCGGCGCCAGCGGGGCGACCAGGACCAGCGCATACAGCCAGTCGCCCAGCCTGCGCGGGTCGCGCACCTGCAGTTCGCGCGCCATCAGGGCGATCAGGGGCTGCAGGATCCGCAGCAGCCAGCGTGGCCAGGGCCGCGACTCCGCGGGCGGCAGCACGAACAGGCGCTTGAGCCACAGGCCGGGATCGCCGGGATTCTCCACCCCGAGCGCGCGCGCCGGTCGCAGCAGCAGCGGGCGCAGCATCAGTCGAGCCTCGCCAATGCGGCATGCAGCCAGCTGCCGAGACCCTGCAGGTCGTAGGCAGCCTGGCTGTGCACGGCGTAGTCGATCAGCGAGCGGTTGGCGGCCTCCGCTTCCGGGACCGACTCGTCGCGATGCACCGGGTAGGGTGCCAGGCGTTCGCCCAGGTCCTGGCGCAGCAGGGCGCGCACGTCGTTCTGCAGGCGGTGAGTGGCTTCCACCTTGTTGAGCACGTAGAGCAGCGGTGTGCTGCCGGGAGCGCCGAACATGCGCAGTGCCGCATAGGAGGCGGCATCGGCGCGCAGGATCGCCAGCTGCAGGCCTGCCGCGGTGATGGCCTGGTCGGCGTAGACCGAGGGCAGGCGCGGCGTGTCGATCAGCACCGCCGTGTCCGCCGGCAGGTCCAGCGCCCCGAGGCGCTGCGCCAGCCAGCGCGGCTGTTCCGCCAGCAGGGCCTCGAAGCGCCGCAGGCCGTCCCGGTCCAGGCGCCCGAAGGGCAGGAACTGGATGCGGTCGGAGTTGGTGCGCGCGGTGGCCTGCCAGTCGCCGCCCAGCAGGCCGCGGCTGGCCAATCCCTCGGCCGGCGCCGGCACGATGCCCAGCTTCAGCGCCAGCGAGTTCTGCGGGTCGAAGTCGACCGCCAGCACCGGCCGGCCGTGGCGGCGCAGGACATCGGCCAGGCCGGCGACCAGCGTGCTGCGGCCACTGCCGCCGGCCGCGGAGATGATGCTGATGGCGATAACGGCGCGTTCTCCTGTTGGCTACTTGCCGTGACCTGCCGGTCGCGGGGGATCGGGCAGGCGATGAGGTTCGATGAAGACCGGCCTCCAGGCGCTGCCGAGCAGGCGCCTGCGCAGTCGCCGCAGGCGGCGGTTCCATCCGCGCGCCAGCAGCAGCGACAGCGCGCCCAGGCTCAGGGTGGCGCTGAACAGCACCAGCAGCAGCCATCCGGCGAAGCTGTTCGTCATGACGGCACCCCGCTGCGCAGGTTCAGGGGCGAGGGCCGGCTGGTGCGCGGCACGCCGATGGTGTTGGCTTGAACCGGGGCGGCCTGGGCCGTGCTTGCCTCCATCGTCCCGGAGGCGGCTTCTTTGGCCAGCTCCGGGCCGTGGTCAGTCAGTGCCTGGGCCTGTGCCCGGTACTGCAGGTCGCCGGCCTCGGCCTGGATGGCACTGCGGCCCGGCAGGCGCAACTGTCCTTCGAAGAGTTCGCCCAGCATCATCCGGAATACCCGTTCCACCGCCTTGTCGGCGTCCTGCTCCCAGCAGGCGAACAGGAAGAGGTAGACGCTGCGGTCATCGGCGGTGAAGACGTCGCCGGCCCTCAGCGGCTTGCAGGCGCGCAGGGCCTCCAGGGGGGTGACTTCCGGCAGCAGGAACAGGCGCACCAGGGTGCATTCGATGCCGGCCGTGTGGGCCTGGTCGGCGGCGCCCAGGGCTTCGGCGCAGAAGGCGGCGGGCGGCAGGTAGCCGCTGCGCGCCGGCGGAGCGGCCGAGGCCAGCACCTGTTCGAGCTGGTCCGGCACGTCGCGGCTCAGCACCTGCCCCAGCAATCCCGCCACGGCCTGCGGCAGGTCGGCGGCAGCCAGGCCGGGGGCGAGGATGAGGTTCGCGCCGGCGGTGAGCAGGATGCTTTCCTGGCCGTGGCGCAGCGGCGCATGCCGCTGGCGCACCACGATCTTCAGCGCCCGGCCGCGGCGCTTGCGCAGCTGGTGCACGGTATGGGTCAGCTGGCGGAATTCCTGCGGCCGTCCAGAGTCGAGGATGCAGGTGGCGGCCATGGCCTTGTCGGCCGCGGCCAGCAGGGCGGCGTTGTCGGACACCAGGCCCCAGGCCGCCGGCAGCCCCGGCTCCGCCGCGGCGCGGGTGATCCAGACCTGCTCCTGGTCCCTGGCCTGGTCCAGCCAGGCCTTCACCTGCCGCTGCGTGAACTGGTCCGAGCCGGCTGCGACCAGCTCCCCGGACTCGGTGCTGCGCAGGGCCTGGCGCGAGCTGCCGCCTCGGTGCTTGCCCAGCTGCCAGTGACTGATCGACCAGGCCAGGGTGCCGCCGCGGTTGCCGAGGCTGGCCATGCCGGACAGTGCGCCGCTGGCGCGGTGCAACTGCTGGGCGCGCCCCGGCTCCACGCCGTCGCGGAACAGCAGCAGCACCGTACAAGCTGCCGATTCGCACCAGCTGCGCAGCCGCAGGCCCTGGCGGTTCAGGGCAGAGCGGTCTCCCCAGGAGAACAGGCCGTCCGCCGCGTCGATCACCAGCAGGCTGCAGCCGTCCAGGGCGTAGTGGTCCAGTTCATCGAGGAACTGGGCGCCGCCGGTCCGCTGCAGGCGCTCGGCCCAGCCGGGCAAGGCACGGAAGAAGGAGAGCAGGCCGCGCGCCTGGGCGCGCTGGGGATCCACGTCGCGCTGTTGCAGGGCGTCCAGCAGCGCCGGCAGGCTGTCGCCGGCAACGACGGCAGCCACGCGCTTCTGCACGAAGCAGCGGGCCAGCGTGCCCGCCGCGAGGGAGAGCGCCCAGCGCTCGCGCGCCACGTCGGCGGCATACACGCGGCCGGTCGACATCTGCGCCAGCATCGGCGGCAGTCCGGCGATTCCCAGGTAGACCCCGGGGGCGCTCAAGGGACGCCCGCCTTCCCGGGCGGCGGCTGCAGCTCGCGCAGCTGGCGCAGCAGCGCCCAGCGCGCCAGGGCCATCTCCACCGCTTCCTGCGAGTTCACATCCACGTAGCCCCAGTGCTGCCCCAGGCCCAGGAACTGGCCGAGCCGGCGGATGTCATCGGGGGGCTGCACGGTAGTGGAATCCATGACAGGGAGGATGAGTGAAGCCAGCAGTCCTCCGCAAGCCCTTCATCGGGCTGATGTTTGTAGATAAGGCATCCAGGGAACCGGGCATGGCGTAATCTGTCTCAACGCCATATCCGGAGGCCGCCATGGCTGCACATCGACGCACCCCGATCTTCGCTGCCCTGACGGCGGCATTGCTGGCCGCAGGCTGCGCCACCGTGACGCCCTACCAGCCGATGCAGAACGGCCAGGGTTACGGCGACCAGCGCATCGAAAGCAACCGCTACCGTGTGAACTTCGCCGGCAACTCGACGACGCCGCGCGAGACGGTGGAGAACTACCTGCTGTTCCGTGCCGCGGAACTGACGCTGCAGCAGGGCTACGACTACTTCGTCATGAGCGGCACCGACACCGAGGCGCAGACGCGCTACCAGCAGACCGTCAGTGCCTTCGGCGGCTACGGCTGGTACTCGCGCTACTACGGCTTGGGGACCGGCGTCAGCACCGCCTACCCGGTGACCGAATACCAGGCCCAGGCCTACGTCACCATGTACAAGGGCAAGCGTCCGGACACAGCGGCCGACGCCTTCGACGCGCGCCAGGTGCGAGACAACCTGGGCCCCCTGATCAAGTACCCCGAAAAGCGCTGACGGCAGCCGGCTATAGTGCCGGCATGACGCACTGGATCGAAACGCTGCTCGCAGGCTCCTGCGAGGTTCCGCATTGCGCGAGTACCGCCGACTGGTGGCCGCGCCATCTCGCCCGTTCGCGGGAAACGCCGGACACCCTGGCCCAGGCGATCCTCGGCGGTCATTTCGCCGACCGCGTCGGCTGGGCCTTCGCCTCTGCCTACCAGGCGGCGCTGCGCGCCCTGGTGCCGGATCTGCCGGCCGACACCGTCGCTGCGCTCTGCGTCACCGAGAAGGAAGGCAACGCGCCCCGCGCGATCCGCAGCGAACTGCGCGGCGGCCGGCTCAATGGCAGCAAGCGCTGGACCACATTGGGGCCGGAGGGGCAGCTGTTCCTGGTGGTGGCGCGCGATGCCTCGGTGCCGTCCGAAGTGCCGGCCTTGCGGGTGCTGCGCGTTCACGCGGGGCAGCCCGGTGTGCAGGTCGATCCCATGCCGCCGACGCCCTTCGTCCCGGAAGTGCCGCATGCCAGCCTGCGCTTCGGGAATGTGGAGGTCGCGGAATCCGCGGTGCTGCCCGGCGACGGATACCTGCGCTACGTGAAGCCCTTCCGCACGGTGGAGGACCTGCATGTGCAGGCCGCGGTGCTGGCGTATCTCGTGCGCGAGGCCCGCCGCTTGGCCTGGCCTCGCGCCTGGATCGAAAGCGCCGTCGCGCAACTGCTGTCGCTGGAAGCCATCGCCCGGCTGCCGCCCTTGTCCAGCGCCACGCATATCGCGCTGGCCGGGGCGCTTGCAGGCGTGACGCAACGGGTCGCCGAAGCGGACCGGTACTGGCTGGCGACAGGGGAGGATGAGGCTGCCGTGCGCTGGCGGCGGGACCGCGCCTTGTTCGATGTCGCGGCGGCGCAGCGCGACAAACGCCGGGAGCGTGCCTGGGAGCGATTGGCTCCGGCATGAAGGCAACAAAAAAGTCCCGGTAAAGGGGCTTTTGAGTGAGCTTGACTGGTCGGGGCGACAGGATTCGACAAATTTGTCGGGAACAAATTTGGACGCGCCGCAGGCGCGGTCCGGAGCGTAGCGGAGGATGAGGCGCATGGA
>NZ_PSNW01000007.1 GCF_002930645.1 Solimonas fluminis
CACCACCATCAGCAGCGGCTCGATCGGCGACTTGAGCCAGCCGACGAAGCCGAAGCCCCAGATCGCAGCCACGGCGCTGGTGACGATGGGCGTGACCACGCCCACGACGTTGCGCATGTACAGCACCAGCGACAGGATCAGCGCGCCCACGGTCATGACGGCGATCCAGACCATCTGCTTCTGGTACTGGTAGACCCAGCCGGTCAGTGCCGGCTGGCCGGCCATGTAGACCTCGTGGTTGGCGTCCCGCGCCTTCTCCACCAGGCCCTGCGCGTACTTGAACACCTCGCCGTAGTCCAGGCGCTGCTCGATGAAGGTGGCGTTGATCAGCGTGGCCGACTGGTCGCCGGAGATCAGGAAGTTGCGCGCCGCCGGGCTCTTGTCGACGCGGCCGCGGAACTCGGCGATCTCCTCCGGCGTCTTGGGCACGTGGTCTTCCATCAGCGGCTTGACGTCGATGCCGTAGGGCGTGGCCTCCGCATACCGCGCCTTCTCGGTGGAGATCGACAGGATCTGGTCGTGGTCCACGCCCGGCGCCAGGTCGATGTCGCGCGTCAGGTCCCAGACCTTCTGCAGCGTCTCCGGGTTGTAGATGTCGCCGTCCTTGCGCTTGACCATCAGCGTCACGGTCAGCGGATTGCCGAAGTTCGGGTGGTCCTTGTAGACCTGCACGAAGGGATCGTCCTTCGGCAGCAGGTCCGAGAAGATCGTCTTCAGCTCGATGTCCTTCATGCCAATGGCGAAGAACACCGTGATGGCGATGAAGATCGCCCACGAGATGCCGCTGTTGCGGATCACGGCCTTGGCGATGCGGAAGCGCAGGTTATCCATGGACACTCCGGAAGCGGGAACCTGTGCTGGGTCTGATGACCGACACTGCCATCTCACTCTCCTCTCTGATCGTTATGCGCCGCTGCTGAGGCCACGGCTTTTGTTCAAGCAAGCCTAGTTTCCCGAGGAAGAAAAACCCCACCCAAAAGGGCAGTCGAGGAGCAGTTTCAAGGCCTGGTTAATGCCGCGACGAATGCTCTCGGCTTTTCATGCAGCGCGTCATGCGGACGCACGCTCCCCAGGCTCCGCCTGTCGGCGGAGACCTTCGCAATGTCTACTGCCTCAGCTCGACGGAATCAGGACGCGGTCCAACCGCCGTCCACCGGCAACTCGACGCCTGTGATCCACGACGCCGCATCGGACGCCAGGAAGCGCGCCGCGTTGGCCACGTCGGACGGACGTCCCAGGCGGCCGATGGGGTGAGCCTGGAGGAAGGCCGCCCGGATCTCTTCGATAGATGAGGCGTTCGCCAGGAACTGGTTCTTGCGCAGGAAGGAGTCGGCCATTTCCGTCTCCACCACGCCCGGATGGATCGAGTTGCAGCGGATGCCGTAGCCGAGGCGGCCGCACTCGACGGCTACGTCCTTGGTCAGCAGGCGAACGGCGCCTTTGCTGGCACCGTAGGCGGACAGCCAGGGAACACCGATCAAGCCCGCCACGGACGACAGGTTGACGATGGAGCCGCCCCGTCCGGCGGGGCCGCCGGGACGCATCGCGATGACCGCATGCTTGCAGCCGAGAAAGACGCCCTCGATGTTGACGGCGGCAAGACGCTGGAACTCGGACTGCGGGATGTCCGTGATCGGCCCCATGATCTCGATGCCGGCATTGTTGACCAGGATGTCCAGCCCGCCGAAGGCCGTGACCGTCGCGCCGATGGTGTCGATCCAGTCCTGCTCGCGGGTGACATCGAGATCGCGGTAGGCGGCCCTGCCTCCGGCCGCCGTGATGGACGCCGTCATCGCGCGTCCGGCGTCACCCTGGCGATCGCTGAGCATCACGGTGGCGCCGGCGGCGGCAAAGACCCGCGCGCACTCGGCGCCGATGCCCTGCGCGGCACCGGTGATCAAGGCCACCTTTCCTTCCAGCCGGAATTCATCCCTGGATATGGCGGACATGGCGCAGTCCGCTCAGGCTTGCCGGCCGGAGGCCTGGGCCTTCCGGCAGGCGGCGAGTTCGGCCTCCAGCTCGGCGATGCGCAGGTCCTTGGGGTTGAGCATGAACTGGCTCTGGAGCGCCGTGCCCGGCATCTTCACCCGCTGCCCCGCGTTGATCCCGTAGACCTCCTCTGCATTGTCCCAGCAGCCCATGTAGGGCAGATGGGCCGGCGGCTCCGCGGTCACCCAGGTCTTCACGAAGTCATCGTAGGGGACGCCGCGCGCCTTGCGCGCGGCGCGCTCTTCGGCACGCAGGCGCTGCGTCGCTGCCTCGTCCACCACCTGGGTGTCGGCATCGAACACGACCTTGTAGATGTCGCGGGCCGTGTCGTTGGAGATGAGATTCTCCTCCAGGTCCTTGATCACCAGGCCAGGGTCGCGCTGCAGTACGTCGCCATAACCGCCACCCGCCCCCTGGCACATCATGTACAACTCGCCCGGAGCCGCCAGCTCGAAGGTCATGCCCATGCTGTGCGTGGAGTAGCTGGCGCCCTCGAAAGGCTGCGTGTTCATCAGCTCGATCATGTCGAAGCTGAACTTCTCCGGGTTCTTCTTCAGCTCGTCGAAGATGTTGATGTTCTTGATCTTGCACAGCGGGTATGCCGGCGAGGCATAGCCGCCGAACAGGGGCTGCGAGGAGGAGAACAGCGAGCCGGAGCAGCCGGTCATGAAGCCCCACAGGCCGGAGCGCCGGTAGGTGTGGATCTGCTCGTAGCCCAGGCCGCTGCGGTGCTTGCCGAAACCGACGCGATCCCGCGCCAGGGTGAAGGCGCCGAGCCGCACCATCGGCAGGTCTTCCTCCATCAGCTCGATCTCGCCCAGGTCGCAGTGCGCGGCAAAGGGCGGCGATACCGAGTGCTCGCCGTCGCGGTGCGCGCGACCGCCCTGGCCCATGCCGTTGATGTCGGCGCAGAAGTTCCCGGTGTACTCGCTGTGCTGGGTCAGGCCGCCGTAGATCAGCGTGGCCGGCTGGTCGTACTGCGGAGCGACGATGGCGGTGTAGCGGTTCGGCAGGCCGTAGTTGAACTTGGCCATGGGAATGCAGGCCAGGGTCATGGTCTTGAACAGCGGGATCAGGCTCATGGCCTGCGGCGTATCGAAGGAGCCGTTGATCAGCGAATTCTTGTCGAAGATGAAGTCGAACGGCGTGAACACCGCCATGGTGAAGGGCAGGTCCGGCCAGATGTTCTGCATGAAGCCGGTGAACAGCATGGTCTTGAACGAGGCCTGGCAGGCATTGATGGAACGGTTCAGCAGCTCCGGCGAGCTGCCGCGCATATCGACGATCATGCGGTCGCCCTTGACCGTCAGCGCCATGTTCAGCTTGAGCAGTGCGCTCTCGCGCAGCGTGGAGTCCGCGAAGCTCACCGTCCTCATGGTGCCGTCCGGCAGTTCGCGGATACGACGGTGAACCTCCTGGACCACGTCCTCGATATGCTGGCGCAGGGTCACGACCAACGCGTCCTCGCCGTGCTCCTCGAGCACAGCAATGATGCGTTCGCGCAGGCGCAGCACTGAATGCAGGCGCACCTTCATGTCTTCCAGTTGCAGCTTGGGGTCGCGTACCGAGTTCTGCAGGAAGGTCACCAGGTCGCGCTTGAGCTCGAAGTTCTCGACCACCCGGAAGGGCGGCATCTTCAGGCCCTCGTCGAACTTGCTTTCGGCCGCGGCCGGCATGCCGCCGGGCTCGCAGGAGCCGTTCTCGCCCTCGTGGATGGTGGCCGATATCCAGCAGACCACCCGCCCCCTCCAGAACACCGGCATCATCATCGACTGGTCGGTATTGTGGATGCCGCCGTAGCGGGCATCGTTGTGGATGAAGCCGTCGCCGTCGCGGATCCCCACGGTGGGCTCGTCGGTCCAGTGCTTGATGACGAACTTGATGGGATAGAACACGGCGGCGGCGAAGCCCCCCACGCCGTGCGGCGCGATCATGGAAAGATCACCCGCCGCGGTGAAGATCGCCGTGGTCATGTCGCCCCACTTCGCGCCCGGGGCGGCACCCATCTGCTCGATCATGGTGTTGCTCTCGTCGAGCGCCGCCACCACCAGGCCGCGGACCTCGTTGATCTTGTGCGGGTCCTGCGGTTGCGACAGCAGGGCTTCCTCCTGGGCGCTGCGGGGGCCGATCCGGTGATCCTCCATGATCTCGGGGTCGGGGGCGTAGAACAGCTTGTTGTCGGCGAGGAAGCGGTCCAGCAGGGCCTTCTGCTCGGGCGTGACGGTCATTTCGTTCATGTTGGGGTCCTTGGCGCGAGACGCTCAGTCGATACGGGTAAACCAGACGGCGTTCTGTTGCGCCGCCCGGTAGCGCCAGCCGGGTTCGATCAGGTAGGTGGTGGCCCGCGTGACGACGATGGCAGGCCCGTCGATCTGGGTCCCCGGCGTCAGGGCCGCCTCGCCGTAGATCGGCGTCGGCATCGGCTGAGGGTGTCCCACGAAGTGGCAGCTGCGCTCGCCGGTGGCCGGCGGCGGCGGCAGCGCGGCTCCTTCCGGGCGCACGCCGCGGAAGCGGATGCCGGGGTGCTTCACGTAGGAGCAGACACGGATGGTGTTGATGCGCACACCGGCCTCCGGCGTCTGGCTGCCCTTGCCGAAGCGCTCGCCGTAGCGTGTATGGAACAGGTCGATCAGCCGCAGCACGTCCTGCGGGCTGTCGATGCGGTTCAGGTCTGCGACGACCGCGGTTTCGACGCGCTGGTTCCCATAGCGCATGTCCAGTTCCAGCCGGTAGTCGATCTGCTCGGAGGCGAAGCCCTGTCGCAGCAGATCCTCCCGGCCACGGCGCTCCAGTTCGCCGACGATGCCGTTGAAGCGCGCGTAGTCGCTGAGGAAGCTGGCGCGGTTGGCGTCGAACAGCTGGGTCCAGGTGCTCATCTCGTGGATGTGCATCTGGTTCATGTTGCCTGCGCCCACGGCCGAAAACACCGAGGCGAACGGCGGCGCCAGGATGGTCCTGACGCCCAGCGCGCGGGCGATGCCGCAGGCGTGCAGAGGGCCGTTGCCGCCGTAGGCCAGCGTCGTGAAGTTCTCCGGCTCGTATCCGCGCGTGCGCAGTTCGCGCGCGATACCGTTGGCCATGTTGGTGTCGACGGTCTGCTTCACCAGCTTGGCGGCCTCGATCGGCGAAATCCCCAGCTCATCGCAGAGATGGTCCTCGAAGGCCTGCTTCGAACGCCGTGCATTGAGCCTGATGCGCCCCCCGGCGTAGTTGGCCGGGTCCAGGTAGCCCAGCAGCATGTCGGCATCGGTCACCGTGGGCTTGAGGCCGCCGCGGTCGTAGCAGGCAGGCCCCGGATCGGAACCGGCGCTTTCCGGCCCGACCTGGACGGTGCGGAACATGCGGTCGTAGCGGCAGATGGAGCCGCCGCCGGCGCCCAGGGTCACCAGGTGCACCATCGGCACGGAGACCATCCAGCGCTCGATGACCGGGTTGAAGTCGTAATGCTTGACTCCGCCTTCCACGACGATGCCGATGTCGAAGCTGGTGCCGCCCATGTCGGTGGCGACGATGTTGCCCAGTTCCGCCTGCAGGGCCAGGTGCTCGCTCGCGGCGATGCCGGACACCGGCCCGGAGTGGACGGTCTGCAGCGCATCCGTGGAGTTGAGCTGGGCCATGCCGCCGGAGTTGTGGTTCACCAGCATCGGCTTGTCGTAGCCCGCCTCGCGCAGATTGAGTTCCAGGGTTCCCAAGCCGTGGTACATCACCTGGTGGAGGTAGGCGTCGATGATGGTGGACATGGCGCGGACGTACTCGCCCTTGCGCCCGGCCACCTGGTGGCTGAGCAGCATCGGAATGGCACCCAGCAGGTGGGAGGGATAGTCCTCCAGGAAGATCTCGCGGATGCGCAGTTCGTGAACCGGGTTGACCACGCTGTTGGCGCAGACCACGACGATCGCCTCCGCGCCACGATTGACCAGGTCGCGGAGCTTGTGCCGGAGATCGGCCTCGTCCAGCTCCAGCACGATGTCGCCGTCGAAGTCGATGCGCTCGCGCACCTCGGCGATCATGGGGATCGGCACGATGGGGTCCGGGCGCTGTGCGTTGGGCACGTCCATCTGGCGCTTGTGATCCAGCCCCACGCCGTAGCCCTTGGCGCGCGCCAGCGGCACCGAGGAGCGGAAGCCCGCCGTGGTGAGCAGGGCCACCCGCGGTCCCTTGCGCTCGATCAGCGCATTGGTGCCCAGGGTGGTGGCATAGCGCACCGAGTCCAGCTGCGACAGCAGGTCGCGCTCGGTGATGCACAGCTCGCGGCAGGCATTGGACAGGGCCTCGTTGAAGCCCAGCGCCAGGTTGTGATGCGTCGTGAGCGCCTTGCTCTCGATGTAGCGATCGCCCCAGGCCACGAAGCAATCCGTGAAGGTGCCACCGATATCGACGGAGACGCGCTTCATTTCCGCGCTCCGCGGCCATGATCGTGACCATGCCCATGGCCATGACCGTGATCGTGGCTGTGCAGGCGGCGCGGAGGATCGGTGCCCACCGGCGCTTCGGTCACTTCATCGCGGCTGCTCCATTGCCCCTTCAGCGCGTCGATGTCCAGTTCGATGTCGCGCACCGGCGGATGGCCCGGCGGCAGGTACTCGGTCTCGATCATACTGCCGCACTGCGGGCAGTAGTACTCCAGGATCCGGCACCACCGCGGATCGGGGGAGTAGGTGAACGGGTACTTGGAGGGATCGAGCAGCGGCTTGTGGATTTCCCGAGGATCGCGGTCGTACACCAGCAAGCCGCGCTTGTAGTTGTCGCGAGCCCCGATCAGGGCAGCTGCGCAGTGACGGCACTCCCAGAGCTCTTTCTCCAGATCGATTCTTAGGTTTTCGGTAATCAGGACTTTCATCTGCCGCTCCTCACCTGGGCGCCTGACAGGGACGCGTCTATTGGTTCGGAGAAGTCTATGGATGCCCGGCACATCGTCCCCACCCAAAAGGGCTGGTGGGCACACGAGCTTGCCCCACGGATCCATGCTGTCCGCGGAGCGGCTCGGCGTTTCAAGGAAAGAGCGTGCAGGCGCGCCGGAAGCCAGGCCGTGCAGCGTGACCACGCTTCAGAAGGCAGGAATCCGTGCCGGGGCCATGGCCTGTCGATGCCATGGACATCGCTGTGATGACTGCGGATTTTCCGGCAGCACAGACGCGAGGAGGATGCTTACGGCGACGAAGCAACCGACGAGCCATTGGCAACGGCTGCGAAGCGACTCAATGCCGCTTCGCAGCAGGCCGATGGCCGGCATGGCGGAAAACCCCGGAGGCAACCGGAGGGCGGGACCGTTCTGGCACAGGGCGTTGTCCCGCCCCGCTGATGTCCCTTGAGGACGTCGGCAGGGCCTAGTCCAGCAGGCCGAGCTGGCGAGCAACCCTCACGGCTTGCACGCGGTTGTGGATCTGCAGCTTGTCGAAGATGTTGCGCAGGTGATACTTCACCGTATTGGACGACACGGCGAGCCGCTCGGCGAGCTCCTTGTTGGACATGCCGCGCGCCACATGGCCAAGCAGCACGCGCTCGCGGGCCGTGAGGCGCTCCACCAGCTCGGCCGGGATCACGGCGCGCTCCTCTCCCGCGGGCTGGCTCAGCGGCGCTTCGCCTGCCTCCTTGAGCAGCCTGTCCACGTAGGCACTCATCGAGTCGCCGTCCTGTTCTCCCGGTGTCTGCCGCAGCGAAATCCGCAGGTCTTTCAGCAGGCGCAAGGCCTGGTGCTTCTCATCCAGGAACGACCGTATGAACTCCTGCTCGCCGCCCAGGCGCAGCGCCTCCAGGCAGGTGCGCCGCGCCGAGACCACCTGTCCCTCGGCGTGGTACGACAGGGCCAGCATCAGGGTCAGCTTCATTTCGCGGCGCCGGCGACGCTTGCTTCTTGCCTCCCGCAGCTTGGCCTGCAGCAGGTTGCGCGCCGCCGCATGACGGCCCGTCTGGATCAGGTACCGGGCCTCGGTGATGGAGCGCGCCTCGTTTTCCGCCGCGTGGAACATCAGCTCTTCGCGCAGGACGCTTTCGTTCTCCGGATCGAACTCCCGGAAGCGTCTTTCGGCCTTGTCCGCATCCCCGCTCAGCGTCGCCAGGCGAACGAACTCGGCTTTCGCGTAGCAGACCAGGCGCTGGAAGGAGTGGCGGTAGCCCAGATACAGCATCCTTTCCAGGACTTCCTCGGCCTCACCCTCGTCTCCTCGCAGATGGGCGATGCGCGCCATGGTCAGCAGCATGACGGCCAGCGGATCCACGATCGCCTGGTCCTCCGCCAGCTGCCGGTAGTCATGGATCAGTGCCTCGGCGTCCGAGATGCGGTTCTGCTCATACAGGGCTTCCGCCAGATAGGCTGCGATGACGGAACCCGCCGTGAGGCTTCCCGCCATGTCGCCGCCGGTCCGCTGCAGGGCAGAAGACAGGCTGCGCAGCGCATCCCCGACCCGGCCCTGCTCGCTCAGCACCATGCCGAAGATGGCTTCCTGGTAAGCCTGACCGAAGCGATGGTCGTCCTTGTCATGTAGCGGCCGCGCACGCAGCAGCAGGTCACGCGCCTCGTCATGGCGGCTGTGACCCACGAGGAACATCGCCCGCGCATTGCAGACCACCGCGTACTTGTGGCCATCCCGCGGACTCAACTCATCCATGGCGCTGAGGGCTGCCGCCCCCATGTCCTCGATGCTGTCCTGCGCTGCCAGCACGAACAGCTTCGCGTAGTTCAGGTCGGCACGCACCCGGGCATTGCCCTGGTAGAGCCGGAAGCCCTCGTCGAGCAGGCGGTTGGCCTTCTCGAAGACCCGCCGGAATCCATAGGTGATGATGGCCGACGGCAGCAGGCTTTCGTACTTGAGCATGGTCGCCAGCGGAATCTGCTGGATGTACTGCTGCGCCAGGCCCAGCCGCTCGTCCGCTATGAGGCGCTCTATGACGTCGTTCAGGACCGATGCTGCCGCGGCAACATCTCCCGCCTCGATGAAATGCGGGATGGCTTCCTCGCGCATGTCGCGGGACACGTACCAGTTCGCGATCTGCAGGTGCCTCTTCTGGATGTCGCCGGTCGACTCGATGGAACGCGCACGCGCCAGCAGCACATGCCGGAACAGGTTGTGGAAGCGGTACCACTTGCGCTCGAGATCGACCGGCGTCAGGAACAGGCCCTTGCGTTCGATCTCTGCCAGGCAGCCGGCACCGTCCTCGATCCCGGTGATGTGCTGAACCAGTTCCGACGACAGCTTTTCGGGCAAGCCCAGTTTGAGCAGCAATTGCTGCAGCGCATCGTCCAGGCCCTCGAACACCTCGGAAGCCAGGAAGTCGATCAGTTCCGGGGTAATGCCCTCGCCCGGGCCGATCATGGCCTGGTGCGAGTGGTTGCGCTGAAGGCGCAGGCGGAAGCACTGCAGCGCGGCGGGCCAGCCGTCGGTACGCTCATGCAGCAGCTGGATCTGGCTCGCCGTGAGCCAGGAGTACTCCCGGAAGAACTCCACTGTTTCACTGTGCGTGAAGCGCAGGTCCTGCTCGGAGAGAACGACGCTGATCTCCTCGATCAGCATGCGCGAGAGGCGCGAGGTGGGGATGACCCGGCTACCCACGCAGAGCTGCACGCCGTTGGGCAGCAGACGGATGATCTGCCCGAAGATGCTCTCCAGCGCTCCCCCGGCCGCCACCTCGAAATTGTCGACGACGATGACCGCCGGGGCCTTGACCCCCTGCAGCATCTGGCCGACTTCGTCTATCGACAGGAAGGGGCGCTCGGCACTGCTGTCGCCGACGTGATCCACCAGAGCGCCGGCCGCTTCCACGAAGGTCCGGATGAACTGGGAGGGATCCGCGGCGCGTACGTCCATGCGGGCCCAGGCCACCCGTCCGCCCAGGGCCGAGCAGAGGTCGCAGTACTGCCGCAGCAGGGTGGTCTTGCCGAAGCCCGCCGGAGCCTGGAGGACCACGAGCTTGCGGTCGCCGTACTCCCGCAACAGCGCCAACACACGCTTGCGCAGCACGACCGAGTTGGTCCGGAGGGAGGGGAACTGAGTGGCAGTCATGAGCTCATTGCCGGCTTCTTGTCTTGTCTCTGCAAGCTGCCACTACCTCGCCGGACATGAGACTCGCAGGGGCTCACCCGGTCGCGTTGGAGGCATGTTAGCCCCCGCCGTGCTGGAGGGGGAGTGTTTGCCCCGGCGAACCCGCCCGCCCCACCCTTTTGGGCGGGAATCCGCCGGCAAAGCCACCCTGGGGGGTGGGGATTTCGGTGAGGGTCGGGGCTAACGTACCCGCGACATCCCCAGGAGACCCCATGAGCCAGAAAGTCATCGTTGCCGGCGTCGGCATGATCCCGTTCGCCAAGCCGGGCAACAGCAAGTCCTACGATGAGATGGGTGCGGAAGCGACCTTGCTGGCACTGCAGGATGCCGGGCTTGCGTATCGTGACATCCAGCAGGCGGTTGCCGGCTACGTCTATGGCGACTCCACCAGCGGCCAGACCGCCCTGTACCGGGCGGGCATGAGCGGCATCCCGATCTTCAACGTCAACAACAACTGCTCGACCGGCTCGTCCGCGCTGTTCCTGGCGCGCCAGATGGTTGCCTCCGGCATGGCGGACTGCGTCCTGGCCCTGGGTTTCGAGCAGATGCAGCCCGGCGCGCTGAAGTCCCACTGGGACGACCGGGTTTCGCCCTTCCATCGCTTCGACTCGCTCTGCGACGAGATCAACCCCTACCCCGAGGTGCCGCTGGCGCTGCGCTACTTCGGCGGGGCTGGCAAGGAATACATGGACACCTACGGCGTGGGCCCGGAGATTTTCGCCAAGGTGCGCGCCAAGGCCAGCCGCCACGCCGAGCACAACCCGATGGCGCTGTTCCGCAAGGTGGTGAGCGAGGAGGAGGTGCTGCAATCACCCATCGTCTTCCCGGCCGCGAAACTGACCCGCCTGATGGCCTGCCCGCCGACCTGCGGCGCGGCCGCGGCGGTGCTGGTATCCGAGGATTTCGCCAGGAAGCGCGGGCTGGATCGACGCGTCTCGATCATCGCGCAGGCCATGACCACGGACACGCCGGACAGCTTCGACGACCGCAGCATGATGAAGCTCGTCGGCTCGGGCATGGCCCGCGCCGCAGCGGACAAGGTCTACGCCGAGGCCGGCATCGGTCCCGAGGACGTGGACGTGGTGGAGCTGCACGACTGCTTCGCCCAGAACGAGGTGCTGAGCTACGAGGCACTCCGGCTGTGCGAGGACGGCGGGGCCGAGAAGTTCGTCGCGGACGGCAACAACACCTACGGCGGCAGCCACGTGACGAATCCATCCGGCGGCCTGCTCTCGAAGGGACATCCGCTCGGCGCCACCGGCCTGGCCCAATGCACCGAGCTGGTGACCCAGCTGCGCGGCCAGGCCGGGCTGCGCCAGGTCGAGGGCGCGCGCGTGGGCCTGCAGCACAACCTGGGCCTCGGCGGCGCCTGCGTCGTCACGCTGTACCGTCTCGACTGAGCCATTCCCCTGCCCGCGCCGCGACCCAGACGGCGGCGCGGGCAGGAAATCGGGTCAGGACGGATCGGCGCCGATCTGCACCAGCACCTTGCCCTTGTTGGCGCCGGTATAGAGCATCTTCAGCGCATCCAGCGCCGTGTCGATGCCCTGTGTCACGTCCAGGCGGAAGTTGAGGCGCCCTTCGAGCATCCACTGGGCGAGCTGCTGCTGGTATTCCGGATAGCGTTCGGCGTAATCCAGGATCACGAAGCCCTGCACACGCAGGCGGCGCATGATCAGGTTGCGGAACATGTAAGGCCCCGGAATGCGGTCGCCGGCATTGCTGTTATAGGTGGAGATCAGGCCGCAGATCACCACCGAGCCGAAGTCCTTCATCACGGTAAGGCCTGCGTCGAGCATCTCGCCGCCCACGTTCTCGAAGTGCACGTCCACGCCCTGCGGCGCGAGCTGGCGCAACCGCTCCACCACGTTCTCCCGCTTGTAGTCGATGGCATGGTCGTAGCCGAATTCGCTGGTCAGCCAGCCGCACTTCTCGGCACCACCCGCGATGCCGATCGTCCTGCAGCCGTGGATCCGGGCGATCTGCCCCACCAGCATGCCGACCGCGCCGGCCGCCGCCGTGACCACCACCGTGTCGCCGGCCTTGGGCCGGCCGATCTCCATCAGGCCGACCAGCGCCGTGGGGCCGGCGATGGCCAGCACGCCGAAGGCGTCCGCAAGCTTCAATCCGGGGATGCGCGGCACGATCGACAGGCCGCTGCCGTCGCTGATGGCGAACTCCGACCAGGGCAGCAGCCCCGCCACCAGGCTGCCCTTGGGGAAGCCGGGATGGCGCGAGACCATGACCTCCGCCAGGGTGAAGCCCTTCATCGGCTCGCCCTCGCGGATCGGGTCCATGTACAGGTCCCAGTCGCCCAGCCACAGCCGGTTGGTCGCATCCATCGACAGGTAGATCGAGCGCAGCAGGACCTCGCCCTGCTGCGGCTCCGGCAGGCGATCCTCGCGCAGTTGCAGCGTGTCGGCTTCGAGGTCTCGGGACGGCTTGCGATTGAAGTACCAGCGCCGGGTCGTGGTCATGTATCTCCTCATCTGATTGTTCTATCGTCGCGAGTGTCGGCAACCCACCCTGCCGCCACCCCACCCGATCGGGCGGGCATGAACTGAATGCAGAGCAGGGATCCGGGCGGGCCCGCCGATGAATCGCCGCCGGCTGGAAGCATACAAGCCATTGACTTTCAATGATTAATTGAAACGACAATTCCGCAGGAAGGGTTCAAGCATTACCCGCGCGAAAGGCGGGCCCAGGACTCCGCCGAACAACCCTCGCCCATGGGGGGCGGCGGCAAGACGCCAGAGGAAAAGGCTCATCGGATATGGCGCGCCTGGAGGGAGTCGAACCCCCGACCCACGGCTTAGAAGGCCGTTGCTCTATCCAACTGAGCTACAGGCGCGTGTCCCGGCTTGGGAAGCGCGCATATGATGCCATGCGCCGGCCCTGGGCCTCGCTGCAATCGCTAGAATTCCAGGATGAATTCCTGGCTGATCCCCCTGCTGAGCCTCGCCGGCGCCCTCCTGGGCGCCTTCATGGCCGTGTTCCTGACCCGCCGCCGCCCGGGACAGGACCGCGGCGCACTGGAGCCCCTGTTCGAGCGCAGCGAGCGCGCCGTGCGCGAGGAAGCCGCCGGCACCCGGCGCGAGGCCGCGGAACTGGCGCGGGCGCAGCGCGGCGAGATCACGGGCCTGCTGGGCGGACTCGGCCAGCAGCTGCACGCCCAGCAGGACAGCCTGCGCAACGTCGTTGCCGAGCGCCTGGAGGGTTTCGCGGCGGAACTGCGGCTGCAGAACCAGCGCCTGGCCGAGGCGCAGCAGCAGTTCATCGCGCAGGCCCGCAGCACCCGCGAAGAGCAGGCCCAGGGGCTGCTGCGCTTCGGCGAGACCCAGCGCGCGGCGCTGGCGCAGCTGGTGGAGACGCAGACGCGCCAGGCCGAGACCCTCCGGGGCGTGGTCGAAGCCGGCCTGCAGGCGCTGCGCAGCGAGAACGCGGAGAAGCTGGAGCAGATGCGGCGCACGGTGGACGAGAAGCTGCACGAGACGCTGGAGAAGCGCCTGGGCGAATCCTTCAAGCTGGTCAGCGACCGGCTGGAGCAGGTCCACAAGGGCCTGGGCGAGATGCAGACCCTGGCCACCGGCGTGGGCGATCTCAAGCGCGTGCTGAGCAACGTCAAGACCCGCGGCATCTTCGGCGAGACGCAGCTGGCGGCGCTGCTGGAGCAGGTGCTGACGGTGGACCAGTACGCGGCCAACGTCGCCACCCGCCCGGCCAGCAGCGAACGCGTGGAGTTCGCCATCCGCCTGCCCGGCCGCGGCAGCGAGGACCAGCCGGTGTGGCTGCCGGTGGATGCCAAGTTCCCGCGCGAGGACTACGAGCGCCTGCTGGAGGCCCAGGAGCGCGCCGATCCCGCCGCGGCGGAGATCGCCGCCCTGGCACTGGAGCGCCGGCTGCGCGAGGAAGCCAGGACGATCAGCGCCAAGTACGTGGAGCCGCCGCACACCACCGACTTCGCGATCCTGTTCCTGCCCACCGAGGGGCTCTACGCCGAGGCGCTGCGGCGGCCGGGCCTGTTCGAGGCCCTGCAGCGCGAGCATCGCGTGACGCTGGCCGGCCCCACCACGCTGCTGGCCCTGCTCAACAGCCTGCAGATGGGCTTCCGCACGCTGGCGATCGAGAAGCGTTCCAGCGAGGTCTGGCAGGTGCTGGGCGCGGTGAAGACCGAATTCGGAAAGTTCGGCGAGGTGCTGGACAAGGTCAAGAAGAAGCTCGACGAGGCCAGCACGCAGATCGAGCAGACCGGCGTGCGCAGCCGCGCCATCACGCGCCGGCTGCGCGAGGTGCAGGCGCTGCCCGGCAGCGAGAGCGAGCAGATCCTGCCGCCGTCCGAGCTGCAGGACGGCGAGAACTAGAAGGCCCGGGGCGCCGATGCGCCCCAGGCCTCCGCTGCCGCCTCAGGCCGCCTGCTGCTGCTCGGCCGGCGCGGACGTGCGGATCAGGTGGTCGAAGGCGCTGAGCGCGGCCTTGGAGCCCTCGCCCATGGCGATCACGATCTGCTTGTAGGGCACGGTGGTGACGTCGCCCGCCGCGAACACGCCGGGCAGCGAGGTGCGTCCATGCGCGTCCACCTCGATCTCGCCGCGCGGCGACAGCGCCAGGGTGCCCTTGAGCCATTCGCTGTTGGGCAGCAGGCCGATCTGCACGAAGATGCCTTCCAGCTCGACCGTGTGCGTCTCGCCGGTGCCGCGGTCCTTATAGACCAGGCCGTTGACCTTGGCGCCATCGCCGGTGACCTCGGTGGTCTGGGCGGAGACGATGACCTTGACGTTGGGCAGGCTGCGCAGCTTGCGCTGCAGCACTTCGTCGGCGCGCAGCTTGCCGTCGAACTCGATCAGCGTGACGTGGCTGACGATTCCGGCGAGGTCGATGGCCGCCTCCACGCCGGAGTTGCCGCCGCCGATCACGGCGACGCGCTTGCCCTTGAACAGCGGACCGTCGCAGTGCGGGCAGTAGGCCACGCCCTTGTTGCGGTACTCGTTCTCGCCGGGCACGTTCATCTGCCTCCAGCGCGCGCCGGTGGAGATCACCACGGTCCTGGCCTTGAGCGCCGCGCCGTTGGCGAGCTGCACTTCGATCAGTCCGTCGGCGCCCGCGGGCAGCAGCTTCTCGGCGCGCTGCAGGTTCATCACGTCGACCTCGTAGGCCTTGACGTGCTGCTCCAGTGCGGCGGCCAGCTTGGGCCCCTCGGTTTCCTTGACCGAGATGAAGTTCTCGATGCCCATGGTGTCCAGCACCTGGCCGCCGAAGCGCTCGGCGGCAACGCCCGTGCGGATGCCCTTGCGCGCGGCGTAGATCGCCGCGGCGGCGCCGGCGGGTCCGCCGCCGACCACCAGCACCTCGTAGGGCGCCTTGGCCTTGAGCTTCTCGGCGTCGCGCGCAGCGGCGCCGGTGTCGATCTTGGCCAGGATCTCTTCCACGCCCATGCGGCCGGAGCTGAAGACCTCGCCGTTCAGGAAGATCTTGGGCACCGACATCACCTGGCGCGACTCGACCTCGTCCTGGAACAGGGCGCCGTCGATGGCGATGTGCCGGATGCGCGGATTGAGCACCGCCATCAGGTTCAGCGCCTGGACCACGTCCGGGCAGTTCTGGCAGGACAGGGAGAAGTAGGTCTCGAACAGGAAATCGCCGTCCAGGCCGCGGACCTGCTCGATCACGTCCTGCGCCAGCTTCGACGGGTGGCCGCCGACCTGCAGCAGGGCCAGCACCAGCGAGGTGAACTCGTGGCCCAGCGGGATGCCGGCGAAGCGGATCGAGATGTCCTGCCCCGGCGTGCCCAGGGTGAAGGAGGGCTTGCGGGGGTCATCGCCGTTCTCGTCGACACGGATCTGCGGCGACAGCGCCGCGAGGTCCTGCAGCAGGCCGCGCATTTCCTGCGAGGCCTCGCTGCCGTCGAGGCTGGCCTCGATCTCGATGGGACGCGTGACCCGTTCGAGATAGGTCTGCAATTGTTCCTTCAGATCGGTATCCAGCATGGCTTTCTCCTGTCTTGGGGACGCAGGTCCCCGCCCGGCGCCCATGCGCCGGGGTGATGCGGATTCTTGGGGTGTCGCGGGCCGGCGCCAGGGCCGGCCCGCGACCGCAGGTCAGATCTTGCCGACCAGGTCCAGCGAGGGCTTCAGGGTCTTCTCGCCTTCCTTCCACTTGGCCGGGCAGACCTGGCCCGGGTTGGCGGCGACGTACTGGGCAGCCTTGAGCTTGCGCAGGGTCTCCGTCACGTCACGCGCGATGGCGTTGTCGTGGATTTCCAGCGTCTTGATGACGCCTTCCGGGTTGATGATGAAGGTGCCGCGCAGGGCCAGGCCTTCCTCGTCGATGTGCACGCCGAAGGCGCGGGTCAGCGTGTGGGTGGGGTCGCCGACGAGCGGGAACTTGGCCTGGCCCACGGCCGGGGAGGTCTCGTGCCACACCTTGTGCGAGAAATGCGTGTCGGTGGTGACGATGTAGACCTCGGCGTTGGCCTTCTGGAACTCGGCGTAGTTCTTGGCGGCGTCCTCGACCTCGGTCGGGCAGTTGAAGGTGAAGGCGGCCGGCATGAAGATCAGGACCGACCACTTGCCCTTCAGGCTGGCGTCGGAGACTTCCACGAACTTGCCGTTGTGGAAGGCCTGGGTCTTGAAGGGCTGCACCGTCGTGTTGATCAGGGACATCTCTGTTTCCTCTGTTGGGAGTGGGTAAGGCTTGGCTGTACCGGGGTGACGAGCATCCTAGGGGGGCTGGCTCGATAAAGGAAATTGTTTATCGGCATGATGTCGATTGTTTGAACCTATGGCCAGGCCCCGCCGGGGAGTCTCTTGGACCGCCCCGCCGACGCGCGGTGCCCCCGCCACCGGCCCGATACCTTAAACTATTGGGCTCATTGGAGTTTCAGTCCGCATGTCCACCCCGCGTCCGTCTGCCCGCGCGAAGGCAAAGAGTCCCAAGGTCGGTTTCGTCTCGCTGGGCTGCCCCAAGGCCCTGGTCGATTCCGAGCGCATCCTGACCCAGCTGCGGGCCGAGGGCTACGAGACCGTCCCCAGCTACGACGCCGCCGACGTGGTGGTGGTCAACACCTGCGGCTTCATCGACTCGGCAGTGGAGGAATCGCTGGACGCCATCGGCGAGGCCATGGCGGAAAACGGCAAGGTGATCGTCACCGGCTGCATGGGTACGGGCCCCAAGGGCCAGATGGTGAAGGAACGTTTCCCGGACCTGCTGTCCATCAGCGGCCCGCAGGATTACGGCAGCGTCATGAAGGCGGTGCATGCCGCGGTGCCGCCGGCGCACGACCCCTTCTTCGACCTGCTGCCGCCGCAGGGCATCAAGCTGACCCCGCGGCACTATGCGTACCTGAAGATTTCCGAGGGCTGCAACCACAAGTGCAGCTTCTGCATCATTCCCTCCATGCGCGGCCGCCTGAACTCGCGGCCGGTAAACGAGGTGCTGGTGGAGGCCGAGAAGCTGGCCAAGGCCGGCGTGAAGGAACTGCTGGTGATCTCGCAGGACACCAGCGCCTACGGCGTGGACCGCAAGTATGCCGGCGGGGAATGGCGCGGCAAGCCGTACCAGACCTCGCTGCTGGACCTGTGCAAGGGCCTGGGCGAGCTGGGCCTGTGGACGCGCCTGCACTACGTCTATCCCTACCCGCACGTCGACGAGATCATCCCGCTGATGGCGGAAGGCCGGATCCTCCCCTACCTCGACATTCCCTTCCAGCATGCCTCGCGCAGCGTGCTCAAGGCGATGAAGCGCCCGGCCGCCGCCGAGGACACGCTGGAACGCCTCGCCGCCTGGCGCAGGATCTGCCCGGACCTGACCGTGCGCAGCACCTTCATCGTCGGCTTCCCGGGCGAGACGGAGAAGGACTTCGAGGAACTGCTGTCCTGGCTGAAGGAAGCGCAGCTCGACCGCGTGGGCTGCTTCGAGTATTCGCCGGTGGAAGGCGCCACCGCCAACGCCCTGCCCGGCGCGGTGCCGGACGAGGTCAAGCGTGAACGCCATGCGCGCTTCATGGAGCTGCAGCAGAAGATCAGCCGCGCCAAGCTGCGCAAGAAGATCGGCGACGACATCGAGGTGCTGGTGGACGGCCTCGACGAGGAAAGCGGCGTGATGGTAGGCCGCAGCAAGGCCGATGCGCCGGAGATCGACGGCAAGGTCTACCTCTCCACCGACCAGCCGCTGCGCGCGGGACAGATCGTCACGGCGCGGGTCATTCAGGCCAGCGAGTACGACCTCAACGCCGAGGTGCTGTAGACCAGGAAGCCGCCGCAGGAAGGCGGCTTCCTGGTTATCCGAGCATGTAGCTCCAAAGCGGCACGGTGACCAGCGACAGCAGGATGCCGCTGCCGAGGATGGTGTTGGCCAGCGGCGGCTCCAGGTGGTGCTGGTCGCAGAGGATGGCCGCCGAGATCATCGGTGCCATGGCCGCCTGCAGCACGCCGATGGTCAGCACCATGCCGCCGACGCCGGCCAGCAGCCCCAGCCCGAGCATCAGCAGCGGCGCCGCCAGCAGCTTCCAGCCCAGCGCCAGGGCCAGCGGGGCGGCCTGGCCGCCGCCGAATTGCAGCTTCAGGCGCAGGCCCACCGAGAACAGGGCGAGCGGCACCAGCGTGGCGCCCAGGCGTTCGAGGATCGCTTCCGCCGGCCCCGGCCAGCCGCCCAGCGCGCCCACCATCGCTCCTGCGGCGAGCGCGATGAAGGCCGGGAACGTGATGACCCGCAACACCACCTCGCGCGGCCTGGGGGTCTTGCCGGAGTAGATCGCCGACACCAGCACGCCGCCGACCGCCAGCGCCACGAAGCAGCCGAGCTGGTCCGCCACCACGCCCAGCGCGAGGCCTTCGCGGCCGCGCAGGGCTTCCAGCAGCGGGTAGCCGACGAAGGAGGTGTTGCCGAGGCCGGCCATCAGTGTCATGCAGCCGATGCGCGCACGGCTCCAGCCCCAGGCATTGCCCAGCAGGCGGAAGGCCACTGCCGCGCCGATGAACACCAGCCACTGGGTGATCACCAGGAACCACAGCTGCGGATCGAAATGCAGGCGCGGAATCAGCTCCAGCACCAGCGCCGGCAGCGCGATGTTGATCACCCACCAGTTGAGCCCCTGTGCCAGGCCCATCGGAGGGTGCGCGAAGCGTGCGACCAGCACCCCCAGCGTCAGGCAGACCAGCAGCAGCAGGATCGGCGTCACGGCTACTCGACGGTGACCGACTTGGCCAGGTTGCGCGGCTGGTCCACGTCCGTGCCCCTGAGCACGGCGACATGGTAGGCCAGCAACTGCATCGGGATGGTGTAGACGATCGGGTCGATCAGTTCGTCGGCGTGCGGCATGCCGATGACCGTGACGCCCGGTGCGTCCTTGAAACCGGCCTCGCGATCGGCGAATACGATGAGTTCACCGCCGCGCGCGGCGACTTCCTGCAGGTTGGATTTCACCTTCTCGAGCAGCTCGTCGTTGGGCGCCACCGCGATCACCGGCATGTGCTCGTCGACCAGCGCCAGCGGGCCGTGCTTGAGCTCGCCGGCGGCATAGGCCTCGGCGTGGATATAGGAGATTTCCTTGAGCTTGAGCGCGCCTTCCATGGCAACCGGCGACATGGCGCCGCGGCCCAGGAACAGGGCATGGTTCTTGTGCATCAGGCGCTCGGCCAGCTTCTGCAACTGGCGGTCCTGCTGCAGCACGGCCTCGACCACGCGCGCGACGGACTCCAGCGATTTCACGTGGCGGCGCTCTTCCTCGGCCGACAGGCCGTTGCGGCGCGCCAGCAGCAGCATCACCAGGGCCAGGGCCATCAGCTGGGTGGTGAAGGCCTTGGTGCTGGCCACGCTGCGCTCGGGACCGGCATGCGTCATCAGCGCGATGTCGGACTCGCGCACCAGCGAGGACTCCGGCGCATTGCAGATCACCAGGGAGGCGGCGATGTCCTTGCCCTTGGCATGGCGCAGTGCCTCCAGCGTATCGGCGGTCTCGCCGGACTGGGAGATGGTGATGAACAGGGTGTCGGGCTCGATCACCGGATCGCGGTAGCGGAACTCGCTGGCCAGCTCGACCTGGCAGGGCACCTTGGCGATCTGCTCGAACCAGTAGCGCGCCACCATGCCGGCGTGCGAGGAGGTGCCGCAGGCGACCAGGCGGACGCGCTTGACCCGCGCCAGCAGGTCGGCGGCCTTGGGGCCCAGGCAGGCTTCCAGCACCCGCTCGCCGGCCAGGCGGCCTTCCAGGGTGTTGGCCAGGGCGGTCGGCTGCTCGAAGATTTCCTTCTGCATGAAGTGCCGGTAGGTGCCCTTGTCCACCGCATCGGCGCTCAGGCTGGAAACATGCAGGCGGCGCTGCGCGACCTGGCCCTGGGCGTCGACGATCTGGTAGCCCCCGGTACGGATCTCGGCGATGTCGCCTTCTTCCAGATACACGAAGCGGTTGGTCACCGGCAGCAGGGCCAGCGCGTCGGAGGCGGCGAAGTGCTCGCCGATGCCGACGCCTATGACCAGCGGGCTCCCCTTGCGCGCCAGCAGCATGCGCTGCGACTCGCGGCCGGCGACCACGGCCAGCGCGTAGGCACCATGCAGGCGCGGCAGCACGGCCAGCATCGCGGCGCGCAGGCCGGCGCCGTCCTTCATCTGCTCGAACACCAGGTGGGCCACCACCTCGGTGTCGGTCTCCGAGGCAAAGACATAGCCCTTGGCCTGCAACTCCGCGCGCAGTTCCTCGTGGTTCTCAATGATGCCGTTGTGCACCACCGCGATGTCCCCGGAGACATGCGGGTGCGAGTTGCGCTCGGCCGGCACGCCATGCGTGGCCCAGCGGGTATGGGCGATGCCGGTGCGGCCCTCGTTGGGCTGCTGCTCCAGGCTTTCGTCGAGCTGCGCCACCTTGCCGACCGCCCGGGTCAGCTGCAGTTCGCCCTGCGCGCCGACCACGGCGACGCCGGCCGAGTCGTAGCCGCGGTACTCCAGGCGCCGCAGGCCCTCGATCAGGATGGGGGTGACGTTACGCTGCGCTACCGCGCCGACTATGCCGCACATGGGAACCCCTTCTTCGGCGAACCGTGCCCGCCCTACTTTTTCTTCACCGGGCGCTTCCAGCCCGGAATGCTCTTCTGGTCGCGCGCACGGCAGATCGTCAGGGCGTCGGCCGGGGCCGTCCTGGTGATGGTCGAGCCGGCTGCGACATAGGCGCCGCGCTCGATCGTCACCGGCGCCACCAGCTGCGAATCGGTGCCGATGAAGGCGTCGTCGCCGATGGTGGTGACGTGCTTGTTGGCGCCGTCGTAGTTGCAGGTGATGACGCCGGCCGAGACATTGACGCGCTCGCCGATCTCCGCGTCGCCGAGATAGGCCAGGTGGCCGGCCTTGGCGCCCTTGCCCAGGCGTGCCTTCTTCAGCTCCACGAAGTTGCCGACATGCACGCCCTCGCCCAGGACCGAGCCGGGGCGCAGGCGCGCGAAGGGCCCCAGGTCGGAGCCGGCGCCGATCTCGCTGTCCTCGATCACGGTGTTGGCCTTGATCACCACGCCGTCGCCGAGCACGGCATTGCGCAGCAGCACGTTGGGACCGATCTTCACGCCGTGCCCGAGGCGCACCTGCCCTTCGATGACGACGTTGATGTCGATCTCCACGTCCTGCCCATGCTCCAGCGTCCCGCGCAGGTCGAAGCGGGCGGGATCCAGCAAGGTCACGCCGCCTCGCATCAGGGCCTCGGCGTTGTTGCGCTGGTGCTGGCGCTCCAGCGCGGCCAGCTGGAGCTTGTCGTTGACGCCTTCCACTTCCCAGGCCTGCCGCACGGCGAGGGTGTGGATCGCCACGCCTTCGGCCGCGGCCAGGCCGACGATGTCGGTCAGGTAGTACTCGCCCTGCTTGTTGTCGTTGCGCAGCTTCGGCAGCCACTCATGCAGCAGCGCATTGGGGACGCAGAAGATGCCGGTGTTGACCTCCCGCACCGCCAGTTCCTCGGCGCTGCCGTCCTTCTGCTCGACGATGCGCTGCACGCGGCCCCGCGCGTCCCGCAGGATGCGGCCATAGCCCGTGGGGTCGGCCAGTTCCAGGGTCAGCAGCGCCAGGCTGCGGCCGTCCCCGACGACGTCCACCAGCTGGCGCAGGGTCTGCGGGCGGATCAGGGGCACGTCGCCGTAGAGGATCAGGGTGCGGCCCTGCGCAGGCAGCCGCGGCAGGGCGACCTGAACGGCATGGCCGGTCCCCCGCTGCTCCGCCTGTTCCACCCACTCCACGGCGGCGGCGGCGAAGCGGGCGCGAACCTCCTCGCCCCCATGTCCATAGACCACCGTGACGCCGGTGGCCTCCAGGGCCACGGCCGCGTCCAGGACATGCGCCAGCAGGGGCCGCCCGGCCAGGGGCTGCAGGACCTTGGGCAGGCGCGACTTCATGCGCGTGCCCTTGCCCGCCGCCAGCACCACTACCGACAAATCTTGCATGCAGGGTCTATCCGCAACAGACGAGCCGTGATTTTACATGAGCCGGGCGCCGCGCCGTTGAGCCCCCATTTCCGCGCCAGGGGGCCCGGAAACGAAAAAACCCGCCTATCGGCGGGCTTCCTCGCGCATCCGGCACCGCTTTTTTAGCGGTGGGAGGCGTTCTTCAGCTTCTGCACGAACTGCAGGCGGGCGGCGGCCTCGATCAGCTCGGCCTGGGCCTTGGCCAGGTCGATGTCGCCCTTGGCGCCGGCCAGCTTCTCCTCGGCGTCCTGCTTGGCCTTGAGGGCGGCGGCTTCGTCCGCGTCCTTGGCGCGCAGGGCGCTGTCGGCCAGCACCGTCACGAGGTGCGGCTGCACCTCGAGGATGCCGCCGCCGACGAAGAAGGACAGCTCGGAACCGTCGGCCTGCTGCACGCGCACCGCACCCGGCACCAGCTTGGTCAGCAGCGGGGTGTGGCGCGGCGCGATGCCGACCTCGCCCATCTCGGCCGGGGCGAACACCATCTGGGCTTCGCCCGTATGGATCTGCCCTTCGGCGGAAACGATGTCAACGTGAATGGATGCCATGACTGTCCCGTGCGCGAAGCTTAGAGCTTCTTGGCCTTCTCGACGGCCTCGTCGATCGTGCCGACCATGTAGAAGGCCTGCTCCGGCATGTGGTCGAACTCGCCGTCCACCAGGCCGCGGAAGCCGCGGATGGTTTCCTTCAGCGAGACGTACTTGCCCGGCGAGCCGGTGAAGATTTCGGCCACGTGGAACGGCTGCGACAGGAAGCGCTGGATCTTGCGGGCGCGGGCCACGGCGCGCTTGTCGTCTTCCGACAGTTCGTCCATGCCCAGGATCGCGATGATGTCCTTCAGTTCCTTGTAGCGCTGCAGCACGCCCTGCACGTCGCGGGCGGTGTTGTAGTGCTCCGCGCCGATGACGTTCGGGTCGAGCTGGCGGCTGGTGGAGTCCAGCGGGTCGACGGCCGGGTAGATACCCAGGCTGGCGATGTCACGCGACAGCACGACGGTGGAGTCCAGATGCGCGAAGGTGGTCGCCGGGGACGGGTCGGTGAGGTCGTCGGCCGGAACGTAGACGGCCTGGATCGACGTGATCGAGCCCTTCTTCGTGGAGGTGATGCGCTCCTGCAGGACGCCCATTTCCTCGGCCAGGGTCGGCTGGTAGCCCACCGCCGACGGCATACGGCCGAGCAGCGCGGACACTTCGGTGCCGGCCAGGGTGTAGCGATAGATGTTGTCGACGAAGAACAGCACGTCGCGGCCTTCGTCGCGGAAGTACTCGGCCATGGTCAGGCCGGTCAGGGCGACGCGCAGACGGTTGCCCGGCGGCTCGTTCATCTGGCCGTACACCATCGCCACCTTGGAGTTGCCGAGGTTCTTGGCGTCGACGACGCCCGATTCCATCATTTCGTGATAGAAGTCGTTGCCTTCACGGGTACGCTCACCCACGCCGGCGAACACGGACAGGCCCGAGTGCGCCTTGGCGATGTTGTTGATGAGCTCCATCATGTTGACGGTCTTGCCCACGCCGGCGCCGCCGAACAGGCCGACCTTGCCGCCCTTGGCGAACGGGCACAGCAGGTCGATGACCTTGATGCCGGTTTCCAGCAGCTCGGTGGAGCCCGCCTGGTCTTCGTACGTCGGGGCCGCGCGGTGGATCGCCCACAGGTCCTTGGACGCGACCGGACCGACTTCGTCGATCGGCTCGCCCAGCACGTTCATGATGCGGCCGAGGGTCGCCGGGCCGACGGGCACGGAGATCGGCGCGCCGGTGTTGGTCACGGTCAGGCCACGCTTGAGGCCTTCGGAAGCGCCCAGGGCGATGGTGCGGACGGTGCCGTCACCCAGCTGCTGCTGCACTTCGAGGGTCAGGTCGGTGCCGCCGATCTTGAGGGCGTCGTAGACCTTGGGGATGGCGTCACGCGGGAATTCCACGTCGACGACCGCGCCGATGACCTGAACAATCTTGCCGGAGCTCATTTGAGTTTCCTTTAACCGAATACTGTTGCGTTAAACCGCGGCGGCGCCGCCGACGATTTCAGAAATTTCCTTGGTGATCGCTGCCTGGCGGGCCTTGTTGTAGACCAGCTGCAGGTTGGTGATGATCTTGCCGGCGTTATCCGTCGCCGACTTCATCGCCACCATGCGCGCGGACTGTTCGCAGGCCGCGTTCTCGATCACCGCCTGGTAGACCTGCGACTCGATGTAGCGCTGCAGCACGAAGTCGAGCAGGCCCGCCGGGCTGGGCTCATAGATGTAGTCCCAATGGGCCAGCAGCTTCTCGTCCTTCACCGGCTCCACCGGCAGCAGCTGGCGCAGCTGCGGACGCTGGGTCATGGTGTTGACGAAGGTGCTGGACACCAGCATCAGGCGGTCGATGCGGCCTTCGCGGTAGGCGTCGGTCATCACCTTGATCACGCCCAGCAGCTGGTCCAGGTGCGGACGGTCGCCGAGGTGGGTCTGCGTGGCCGTGACGTTGCCGCCCAGGCGCTTGAAGTACGAGACCGCCTTGTTGCCGATCAGGGCCAGCTCGACCTCGACGTTCTTCTCCTTGTACTCGCGCAGCGCCTTGAGCGCGACGCGGAAGGTGTTGACGTTGAGGCCGCCGGCCAGGCCGCGGTCGGAGGTGACGATGATCAGACCGACGCGCTTGGCCGGACGCTCCACCATGAACGGGTGGACGTACTCGGCGTTGGCCTGCGCGATGTGGCCCAGCGTACGGCGGATCTTCTCCGCGTACGGACGGGCCTGGGCCATGCGATCCTGCGCCTTGCGCATTTTCGACATGGCGACCTTTTCCATCGCGCGCGTGATCTTCTGCGTATTCTTTACGCTCTTGATCTTGGTGCGGATTTCTTTGGAGCCCGGCACGGCGTGTCCCTGGTCGGTACTTAGATGGCGGACTGCTTGACGTAGGCGTCGAGCGCGGCCTTGAGGCCGGCCTCGAGCGCGTCGTTCCAGTCACCGGTGTTCAGCTTGCCCAGCAGTTCGCCGTGGCTGTTGCCCAGGAACTGGTGCAGGCCGGCTTCCCAGGCCAGGATCTTGCTGACCGGAACGGCGTCGATGTAGCCCTTCTCCACCGCGTACAGCGTGCCGGCCATGGCGCCGACCGACAGCGGCTGGTACTGCTTCTGCTTCATCAGCTCGGTGACGCGCTGGCCGCGCTCGAGCTGCTTGCGGGTGGCTTCGTCCAGGTCCGAGGCGAACTGGGCGAAGGCCGCGAGTTCGCGGTACTGCGCCAGGGCGATACGGATGCCGCCGGAGAGCTTCTTGATCACCTTGGTCTGCGCGGCGCCGCCGACGCGGGACACGGAGATGCCGGCGTTCATGGCCGGACGGATGCCGGCGTTGAACAGGTCGGTCTCGAGGAAGATCTGGCCGTCGGTGATCGAGATCACGTTGGTCGGAACGAACGCGGACACGTCGCCGGCCTGGGTCTCGATGATCGGCAGCGCGGTCAGCGAGCCGGTCTTGCCCTTGACCGCGCCGTTGGTCATCTTCTCGACGTAGTCGGCGTTGACGCGGGCGGCGCGCTCGAGGAGGCGGCTGTGTAGATAGAACACGTCGCCCGGGTAGGCTTCGCGGCCCGGCGGGCGCTTCAGCAGCAGCGACACCTGGCGGTAGGCAACGGCCTGCTTGGACAGGTCGTCATAGATGATCAGCGCGTCTTCGCCCTTGTCGCGGAAGTATTCGCCCATCGAGCAGCCGGAGTACGGCGCGATGAACTGCAGGGCGGCGGACTCGGAGGCCGAAGCGGCGACGACGATGGTGTGACCCATGGCGCCGTTCTCTTCCAGCTTGCGCACGACGTTGGCGATCGAGGAGGCCTTCTGGCCGATCGCGACGTACACGCACTTAATGCCGGTGCCCTTCTGGTTGATGATGGCGTCGATGGCCATCGCGGTCTTGCCGGTCTGGCGGTCGCCGATGATCAGCTCGCGCTGGCCGCGGCCGATGGGAACCATCGAGTCGACGGCCTTGTAGCCGGTCTGCACCGGCTGGCTCACCGACTGGCGCGCGATGACGCCCGGGGCGACCTTCTCGATCGGCGAGGTGGCGGCGGCGGCGATCGGGCCCTTGCCGTCGATCGGCTGGCCCAGCGCGTTGACGACGCGGCCCAGCAGGGCCTCGCCGACGGGCACTTCGAGAATGCGGCCGGTGGTCTTCACCGTGTCGCCTTCGGCGAGGTGCTTGTAGTCGCCCAGGACCACGGCGCCCACGGAGTCACGCTCCAGGTTCAGCGCCAGGCCGAAGACGTTGCCCGGGAACTCGAGCATTTCGCCCTGCAGCGCGTCGGACAGGCCGTGCACGCGGACGATACCGTCCTGCAGCGACACGATCGTGCCGGTGTTGCGCGCTTCGGCGGCACCGTCGAAGTTCTTGATGCGCGCCTTGATCAGGTCGCTGATTTCCGAAGGATTAAGCTGCATTGCTTCGTCTCTTTAACAATTAGGTTGTCCGCAAAACACGCGAAGCTCGCTTGCGCGCACTTCGCGGACCTTTACTTTCAATGCGCGAGCGCCGTTTCCAGACGCTCGAGTTCGCTCTTGACGGAGCCGTCGATCACCAGGTCGCCGGCACGGATCACGGCCCCTGCGATCAGCTTCTCGTCAACACCCCAGGCGATCACGACATCACGGCCCAGACGCTTCTTGACCGCACCGGCCAGCAGCTGCTGCTGAGAATCGGCCACCGGCACGGCGGTGGTGATCTCGACATCGGCGCGGGACTCGGCCTCGGCGCGCAGCGCCTCGTACTGCTGGGCGATCGAGGCGGCGGCCACGAGGCGGCCGTTCTCGACCAGCAGCTTCAGCAGCGCGGTGCCCTCGGCGCCCAGCTTGGGACCGATGGTCTGCGTCAGCGCGGCGGCCAGGTCGGCGCGGGTCAGGGCCGGGTGGCCCAGCAGCGCGGCAACCTGCGGCGCGGTAACGGCGTCGGCGATCGTCTTGAGCACGCCGCTCCAGTCGGCGAACTTGCCGCTGTCGCGGGCAAGCTCGAAGACCGCTTTGGCGTAGGGACGAGCCAGGGTGGTGATGTCCGCCATGGTCTGGATCCTTAGACGCGGGCCGCCAGGTCGCTCAGCACGTCGGCGTGAGCCTTGGCGTCGATCTCGCGCTTCAGGATCTTCGAGGCGCCGATGACGGCCAGCTCGCCGACCTGCTTGCGCAGCTCTTCGCGGGCACGGGCCACTTCACGGCCGACGTCGTCCTGCGCCTTGGCCACGATGCGGTCGGCCTCCTGCTGCGCGGTGCCCTTGGCCTGCTCCACGATCTGCGAAGCCTGCTTGTTGGCGGCGCTCAGGATGTCCTGGGCCTGCGTACGGGCCTCGGCCAGCGCCTGGTCGCTCTTGGACGACGCGTCCTGCAGCGCCTTGGCGCCGCGCTCGGCGGCCGCGAGGCCGTCGGCGATGCGCTGGCGACGGGCTTCCATTGCCGCCGTGATCGGCGGCCACACGAACTTCATCGTGAACAGGACGAACGCGATGAACACGATCATCTGGCCGACGATGGAGGGAATGCTCGCCTGCATGGCTAGCTCCGGATCAGGGTGGGAAGAACGATGCTTACTTCAGCGCCGCGAGCAGCGGGTTGGCAAACATCATCAGCAGGCCCATGGCGACGCCGATGATCGACACGGCGTCCAGCAGGCCGGCGATGATGAACATCTTGGTCTGCAGCATGTTGGCCATTTCCGGCTGGCGGGCAGCGCCTTCCAGGAACTTGCCGCCGAGCAGACCGAAGCCGATGGCGGTGCCGAGGGCAGCGAGGCCGAAGATGAGGCCGATGGTCAGGGCGGTGCTGGCCTGGATCTGAGCGATGAGCTCCATGATGTAACTCCGTGCGATGTGTTGGTTGAAAAAACTTGCTTCTACAAAACTTTTTTACAGGTACCGCGTGCCGCTAAAACTGAATCAGTGATGCTCGTAGGCCATGCTCAGGTAGACGATGGTCAGCGTCATGAAGATGAACGACTGCAGCGTCACCACGAGGATATGGAAGATGGCCCAGCCGAGACCCGGGATGATCTGGGCCCACCAGGGCAGCAGGGCGATCAGGATGAAGATCAGCTCGCCGGCGTACAGGTTGCCGAACAGTCGCAGCGCCAGCGACATGGGCTTGGCGAGGTATTCGACGGTGTTGAGGATGACGTTGGCGGGGAGCAGCTTGGCGCCGAACGGGTGCGTCAGGAACTCGACGGTGAAGCCTTTGACGCCCTTGCCCTTGAAGCTGTAGACGAAGATCAGGATGAAGACCGAGATCGACAGGGCGAAGGTGGCGCTCATGTCCGCGGAGGGAACGACGCGGATGTAGGCGTGGGCCGGATCGTGGCCCATGGCGCCGTAGATCTGCGCCCAGAGCAGCGGGATGCCGTCCACCGGCAGCAGGTCCATGCAGTTCCAGAGGAACACCCAGCAGAAGATCGTCAGCGCCAGCGGGGCGATGAACGCACGGTTGCCGTGGAAGCTGTCCTTGACGGAGTTGTCGACGAACTCGACCAGGATCTCGACGAAGTTCTGCAGCTTGCCCGGCACGCCCTCGGTGGCACGCACGGCGGCGATGCGGAACAGGGTCAGGAAGGCCAGGCCCAGCAGGGTCGAGATGATCAGCGTGTCGATGTGCCAGGCGGACATCGTGATGAACGCGTCATCGTGACCCGAAGACAGGTGCTTCAGATGGTGCGTGACGTATTCTGCAGGAGAAGCTGCCATTCGCTATTTCCAGAGCAACGCAAACCAGTAGACGAGGTGCCCGGCAGCGAAAGTGGTGGCCAGTGGCGCCAGGGCGCCCTTGAACACGATGATGGCGAATCCGAACAGGACGATCGCCAGCACCCACTTGCGCGACTCGGCGCGGTATAAATTGGTGACCATGGTCCTGGGGTCGGATGTTTCCATCCCCAGGGCCTTGACTGCCGTGTAGTACGTCAGTACGGCGCAGATCAATCCGCCGCAGAAACCTGCCGCTGCCGCCATCCAGCCCTGGAAAGAACCCCACAGGACAGCCCCGGCGACCGCGATCAGTAATTGGAGCAGTGCAATTCTCGTGGCGACTTTCATGGTCGGCCGACTTATGAACTCATGATGCACCGCATCAATCACAGAGAGTATAGCGGCTCCGGGAATCCCCGGGCAACCTTGCAAGGCCCGTTCAGTGGCAACGGAACCGGCCATGGGCAGGGTTTAGCGCAGGCTCGTGATGGGCGGATGACACCATGCTCCCAGCATAGCGGCGCGGGGCGGCGGCGCCCCTTGGACAGATTGTCCTACCCCCGCCCCTGCAGCAGGTCTGCGCAGAACTTCAGGATGAGCAAGCCGACCACGGCAATGTATAGCGTCCTAATGAATCCGCTGCCGTGGCGGATGGCCATGCGGGCCCCGACCAGGGCCCCGGCGACGTTGAACACGGCCATGCACAGGGCCACGCCATAGAGGATATGGCCGGCGCTGCCGAACCAGAGCACGGCCGCCGCGTTGGTGACCACGTTGACCAGCTTGGCCGAGGCCGAGGCGGCCAGGAAGCTGAAGCCGAACAGTCCGGCGAAGGCGAAGATCAGGAAGCTGCCGGTGCCGGGACCGAAGAACCCGTCGTAGAAGCCGATGATGCCGCCCAGCGACAGTGCCGCGGCCAGTTCGGGGCGGCCGGCGAGGCGCGGGGCATGCAGGCTGCCCAGGTCCTTCTTCCAGAGGGTATGGGCCAGCACCGCCAGCAGGAGCACCAGCACCAGGGGCCGCAGCTGGCCCGGCGGGATCAGGGTGGCGGTGCGGGCCCCCAGCAGGGAGCAGGCGAACGCGAGCGCGCAAGCCGGCAGCGTGGCGCGCCATTCGACCGGCACGCGGCGGAGATACTGCCAGGCCGCCGCGGAGGTGCCCCAGATGCTGCAGAGCTTGTTGGTGCCCAGCAGCGTGGCCGGAGGCACGCCGGGCATCAGCACGAACAGCGCCGGCACCTGGATCAGGCCGCCGCCGCCCACCACCGAGTCGATGAAGCCGGCGAGCAGGGCGAAGGCGCAGAGGGCGAGCAGCTGCGGCGTGAGGTCGGGGAGGTATTCCAGCATCTCAGGCATTCCCGGCGGGGAGCCCGTCCGTCCCCTGACTGCCGCAGGGCGGCCACGGGCCCGCTGCCCGCCGGAGAGTCCGCCCGCGCTTCGACAGGCTCGGCACGAGCGGGCTCCCGGGGACGCCGGCCTACTTCAGCAGCTTGGCGGCCGCGGCGGGAATCTTGTAGCGCTTGTCGCGGAACAGCTTGGTCAGCAGCAGCGTCAGCCACTCGCGCGAGCTGGAGAAGCCGCGCAGGACGATGAAGACGTCCCCGCCCTCCTGCTGCAGCTCATACTGCTCCACCGACACGGTGACCGACTGCCGCTCGCCGCGCAGCATGGCGCGCAGGGTCAGTCGCGCCGCGTCGAGATCGACCGTGAGGTCTTCGACTTCGCCGTATTCCTTGAAGCGATCGCCGATGAACGCCTTCAGGGCCATTGCGACGGCGCCGGCCTTCATTCTTCCCAGCATCTTTCTTTTCCTATGTGTGCTCCGCCAGGCTCACAGGATACAGGCTCACAGGATGTCGGAGGCGTGGGCCGCCAGGCGCGAACGCTCGCCGCGCGCCAGGGTCACGTGGCCGCCGTGCGGCCAACCCTGGAAGCGGTCGACGACGTAGGTGAGGCCGGAGGTGGTCTCGCTGAGATACGGCGTGTCGATCTGCGCGAGATTGCCCAGGCAGATCATCTTGGATCCGGGGCCGCAGCGCGTGATCAGCGTCTTCATCTGCTTGGCGGTGAGGTTCTGCGCCTCGTCGATGATCACCAGGCGGTTGAGGAAAGTCCGGCCGCGCATGAAGTTGAGCGAGCGGATCTTGATGCGCTTGCTGAGCAGGTCGTTGGTGGCGGCGCGCTCCCAGTCGCCGGCATTGCCGTTCTGCGTGAGTACCTCGAGGTTGTCCATGATGGCGCCCATCCAGGGGGTCATCTTTTCCTCTTCGGTGCCGGGCAGGAAGCCGATGTCCTCGCCCAGCGGCACGGTGACGCGGGTCATGATGATCTCGCGGTAGCGCGGCTCGTCCAGCACCTGCGCCAGGCCCGCGGCCAGGGTCAGCAGGGTCTTGCCGGTGCCGGCGGTGCCGAGCACGGTGACGAAATCGATGTCCGGGTCCAGCAGCAGGTTGAGGGCGAAGTTCTGCTCGCGGTTCTTGGCATGGATGCCCCAGACGCTGGACTTGCCGCTGCGGTAGTCGCGCACGACGCGCAGTTCGGCGACGTTGCCCTCGATCTTCTGCACCATCAGTTCCAGGCCCTTTTCCGCGCCGTCGGGCAGGAACAGGAACTGGTTGACGTGCCACTTGGTCACCAGCGGTCCCTTGATTCGGTAGCAGGCGCGGCCGACGCTGTCCTGCCAGCTCTCCATCTTGTCGCCATGGGTGGCCCAGAAGTCCGCCGGCAGCTCGACGTAGCCGCTGTAGAGCAGGTCGGTGTCGTCCAGGACCTGGTCGTTGTGGTAGTCCTCGGTATGGACGCCGACGATGGCGGCCTTGATGCGCAGGTTGATGTCCTTGGACACCAGGGTGACCTGGCGGGCGCCGTTCTGCTCCTGCACCGCCAGTGCACTGAGCAGGATGCTGTTGTCGGGCTTGTTGCCCGGCAGGATGCCCGGCAGCGAGGCCTCGGTGGGCTTGGTCTGGAAGAACAGCTTGCCGGTGGCCGGCTGGTTGTGGCGGCCGCCGTTGCCGTTCTTCTTGGACAGCGCGCTGGGCACCGGAATGCCCTTCTCGATCTGCGCGTGGTTCTTGCCGGCGACCAGGTCGTCGAACATGCGGCTGACCTGACGCGCGCTGCGGGCGGTTTCGGTGGTGCCTTTCTTCAGGCCGTCCAGCTCCTCCAGTACGACCATGGGAATGAACAGGTCATGTTCCTCGAAGCGGAACAGGCTGGTCGGGTCGTGCATCAGCACGTTGGTGTCGAGAACGAAGATCTTGCGCTTGCTCATTAGGCCTGTTTTTGGGCAGCAGGAGAGGTAGGCGCGCGGGGCGCGCCAGCGGGAACCGCGGCAAAGCAGGGCAGGACGACAGCGTGGGCAACCACGGCTGGGAAACCAATGGTGACGGTCAGAATCCCCGGCCCGTGGGGCCGTTCACATTCATGGATGTGATTATTTATCGTAATTTGTGACTACCGTTTGACGGTTTGACACTCCACCGACTCCTGACCGAGCCGATGTACCTGTGTCGGAGACTAGCCCAAAAAAACCGTGGGCGAAAGCCGAGCGGCGAAGCCGGATCCGGGCGTTTTGCGGGATCAGGCGACGGCGGACCGGAGCGCCGCCAGGACCTCGGCGGCATGGCCCTTGACCTTCACGCTGCGCCATTCGCGCAGCAGCACGCCCTTGGCGTCGAACAGGAAGCTGCTGCGGTCCACGCCCAGGTACTTGCGGCCGTACATGCTCTTTTCGCGGATCACGTCGAAGGCCTGGCAGGCCGCCTCGTCCGGATCGGACAGCAGGGGGAAGGGAAACTCGTACTTGGCGGCGAAGTTCTCGTGCGAACGCACGCTGTCCTTGGAGATGCCCAGCACTTCGGCGCCCAGCGCCGTGAACTGCTCGTAGAGGTCGCGGAAATCCTGGCCCTCCTGCGTGCAGCCCGGCGTGTTGTCCTTGGGGTAGAAGTAGACCACCAGCGGCTTGCCGCGCAGGGCGCGCAGGGCCACGTCGCGGCCGCCGGTGGCGGCCAGCTTCAGGTCCGGAATCTTGTCCCCCACGGCGAAGGCCATCGGATGCCCCTCAGGTCTTGATCGGATCGAGCATGCCGTCGGCGTTGAGGTCGTCGCAGAGGTCCATGAAGGACTCGCGCAGCGCCTGCGGATGCTGGCTGACCGGCACGTGCAGCACCATCTGCACGCTCACCATCTCGGCGCCGGTATAGGTGGATGCGTACTTCTGGGTGGAGATTTCCATCACCACCACGTCCTGGTGCTGGAAGAACTCCAGGATGTTGACCAGCAGGTTGGGCTCCTGCGGGGCGATGACCTCCGCCGCATAGGGGCGGAAGTCCGGATTGAAGGGCCGTGCCTCGCAGCGCTCGTAGCGCACCTGGAGGTCCAGCTTCTCGGCGATGCCCGGCAGGGCGGTTTCCAGCCGGCCCAGGGTGCTCCAGTTGCCCGACACCAGCAGGTTGGCGCTGAGCCGGTCGCCGATCTGGGCGATCCGGCAGTCCTCCACCTCGCCCCCGCGCTCGCGGATGGCCTTGAACAGCTCCAGCGGCACGTTGCCCTTGGGCTTGCCGATGACGGAAATGGTGAGGAGGTTGTCGTTGGGAGGCATCATTGGGGGCACCGCATTCAGGGCGCAGAGTTTAATGCCCCCGCCCCCGCCCGCAAACCCGGCCGGGGCGCCGGGGGCGCCCGCCCGGCGCCCCGCCCTGTCGGAATTCCGGCCTCCGGCGATATAATCGCCGCTCTTTTTTCGAACCAAATCCCTCGCATGATCAAGGGCAGCATCGTTGCCATCATCACGCCCATGCTGCCGGATGGCGCCGTGGACTGGACCAGCCTGGACGCGCTGGTCCAGTGGCACATCTCGGAAGGCACGGACGCCATCGTCGCCGTGGGCACCACCGGCGAGTCGGCCACCCTGGAGGTGGACGAACACATCGAGGTGATCCGCCGCGTGGTCAAGCTGGCCGCCAAGCGCGTGCCGGTGATCGCCGGGACGGGGGCCAACTCCACCAAGGAAGCCATCGAGCTGACCGCCGCCGCCAAGGCCGCGGGCGCCGATGCCGCCCTGCTGGTCACTCCCTACTACAACAAGCCCCCGCAGGAAGGCATGTACCGCCACTACAAGGCGGTGGCCGAGGCGGTGGACCTGCCGATCATCCTGTACAACGTCCCCGGCCGTACCGGCGTGGACCTGCTGCCCGCCACCGTGGCGCGCCTGGCGCAGATTCCGAACATCGTCGGCCTGAAGGAAGCCAAGGGCGAGCTGTCGCGCATCCGCGAACTGCTGGCCCTGGTGCCGAAGGACTTCGCCCTGTATTCCGGCGACGACGCCACCGCCCGCGAGTCCATCCTGCTGGGCTGCGCCGGCGACATCTCCGTGACGGCCAACGTCGCGCCGGGCGCCATGCACCGCATGTGTGCAGCCGCGCTGGCCGGCGATGCCGACACCGCCGCGCGAATCGATGAAACGCTGGCGGCACTTCATCGCGATCTGTTTGTCGAACCGAACCCGATCCCGGTCAAGTGGGCGCTGGTCCAGATGGGCCGCATCCCGGCAGGCCTGCGCCTGCCGCTGGTGCCCCTGTCGAGCGCCGCCGAGGACACCGTGCGCGCCGCGTTGCGCGCTGCAGGAGCCGTTTCATGAGCCGTACCCTTGTCCTCGTCCTTGCCGCCGCCCTGCTGGCCGGCTGCGCCTCGCGCAATGCCTGCGTGGGCGACACCGAATACCAGCAGGCCGTCTCCATGCCCCCGCCGGCCACGGTGGACGGCCTGAAAATCCCGGAATCGGCCTCCGCCCTGCGCATCCCGCCCGTCCCGGCCGGCGCCCAGCCGGTGCCGGAAGGCACCTGCCTGCAGACCCCTCCCGCCATGCCCGAAGTGGCCCTGGACAAGCCGGGCAAGGAAGTGGAGGTCGCCCCGCCGAGCAAGGCGGAGGAGCGCAAGAAGATGACCAAGGAGCGCCTCCAGAAGGACGGCCTTGGCAGCAAGCTGCCGTCTCACTGAGAAATCCGGGCCGGAATCGGTATAATGCGCGCCCCGTCGCGGCCCCGGCCACGGCGAATCCGTCAACCAGGAGAGGTGTCCGAGTGGTTGAAGGAGCACGCCTGGAAAGCGTGTATACGGTTTATAACCGTATCGCGGGTTCGAATCCCGCTCTCTCCGCCAAAAACGGAAAAGCCGACTCAATGTCGGCTTTTTTGTTTTTCAGGATCGGATTGGAAAACGGGATTCGAAGGCGCGGCAGTGCCCGGCCCTCTAGGGGATCCCCCACTGGTCATCGCGTAAGCGCGTGCGGATCGACGCGACTGGACGACCACCATGGAATGCGTCTCAATTTGCCTCGTCAAGCATTCAGGTCGCGATGGTCAATCATGCGCAGCTCCGCATTTGCCGGACAGCCGTGATGCCGCTTTCCCAGGCGTTCTCGACACGCTGCTCCGCACTCTGATCAAACTCATGCACCAGGACAACGATCAGCTTGAAACTGGAGTTCAGGAATTTATCCGCAGCAACTGCGTCGTGAAGCACTCGATCGAGGACGGCCGAGACTTGCCGCATTCCCGAATCGAACAGCCGCAAGCCCCGTCAGGTCTCAACAGCCCTGAACTGTGCCCGCGCGACTGCCGCCCCCGGGTCTCCTACCGCCGCTCCACCTCCACCGGCGAGACCGCGGTGGCCTGGTTGCCCCAGCTGCCGCGCGCATAGGTGAGTACCGCGGCGATCTCCTCCGGCGTGAGCCGCTGCGCGAACGAGGGCATGCCATGCGGCTGTGGATGCGTGGCGGTGCTCGGGCCGTAGCCGCCCATCAGCACGCTGCGGATGGCATTGCCGGCCGAGGCGCCGGTGAGCATCCGGTTGCCGGCCAATGCCGGATAGACGTAGTCGCGCCCTTGTCCGCGGTCGCCATGGCAGTCGGCGCAATGCTCGCGGTAGACCGTCTCGCCCTGGCGCATCAGTTCCTGGCGCCGCGCTTCCGACACTCGCGGCCGGCGCGGTGCCGGCGCCCCGGCCGCGGGCGGCAGCGAGCGGATGTAGCTCACCATGGCGGCGAGGTCCGTGGTCTGCAGGTGCTGCAGGCTATGGAGGACCACCTCGGCCATCGGGCCGGTGGCGACGCCGTGGCGCGAGGTGCCGGCCTGCAGCAGTTCCACCATCTCCGCCGCCTGTGCGTCCGACATCAGCCCGGCAGGAGCCAGCGGCGGCGCCTCCCATCCCAGGCTCGGGATCGGCCCTCCGCCGTAGTTGCGGTCCAGCTCGATACCGCCCAGGGCATTGCGCGCGGTGTGGCAGGCATTGCAATGCCCCAGCCCCTCCACCAGGTAGGCCCCGCGGTTCCACTCCGGCGTGCGCTGCGTGTCCTGGCGATACTCGCCCGGACGGAAGTACAGCGCGCGCCAGGCGCGCAGGGCGAACTGCGTGTTGTAGGGGAAGCGCAGGGCCGGCTCGCGCCGCGGCGCCTGCACCGGCGCCAGCGATTGCAGGTAGGCGAAGATCGCATCGCTGTCCTGGCGGCTCACCCGGGTATAGCTGGTGTAGGGAAAGGCGGGATACAGCAGGCGGCCGTCGCGCGAGCGGCCGTGGTGCATCGCGCGCCAGAACTCGCCCGGGGTCCAGCTCCCGAGTCCGGTTTCGGGGTCCGGGGTCAGGTTGGTGCTGAACACCTCGCCGAAGGGCGTCCCGATGGGCCGCCCGCCCGCATAGGGCGCCTGTCCGGCCTGCGTGTGGCAGGCGACGCAGTTTCCGGCGCGGGCAAGGTAGGCGCCGCGCTCGATCTGTGCCGCGCCGGCGGGCGCCGCGCGGCTTTGCTCGACGGGCGCCTCGCGCAGGTCCGGCCAGGCCAGCCAGAGCAAGCCCGCGAGCGCGGGAACCAGCAGCAGCACCAGAAGCTTCAGTGCGGTCTTCACGGCACACCTCCACAATCGATCGGCAGGGGCTGTTCACGTCGGACCGCCGGCCGGTGATCCCGCGGCAGTTCGCGGCTCGCGATCCAGGCGGTGATGGCGGCGATCTCCTCGCCGCTGAGACGGCCCGCGATGTCGGCCATGCAATCGGGCGCCGGAGCGTGCCGGGTACCGCTGCGCCAGGCGCCGAGCTGGGCCTGGAGGTATTCGGCACGCAGGTTGAGCAGGCCGGGGATCGCGGGCTGAAGGCCCAGCAGGCTCTGGCCATGACAGGCCGCGCAGGCCGGCAGCTTGCGGGCGGCGTCGCCCTGTTCCACCAGGCGCCGCCCCTGCGCCAGCACGGCCGGCGCTGCCTGGGGCGGGCGCGGCAGCTTCGCCGGCTCGCGTGTGCTGTAGTAGCGCGCCATGTCGCGCAGGTAGTCGTCCGAAAGCCAGGCCAGCATCTGCTGCATCACGGCGTGCGAGCGGCGGCCGTCGCGGAAGCCGGTCAGTTGCTGCAGCAGGTAGCCTTCGGGCTTGCCGGCGATCGAGGGGGCGTAGGACTCAATGGCGCTGCGGCCCTCTTCGCCGTGGCAGCCGGCGCAGGCCCGCACGCGCTCGGCCATCGGGTCCGCCGTCGCTGCGCCGGCGGCACCGGCACAGGCCAGCAGCAGTGCCGGCAGCCATCGCGCCCGGTGTCTGTTCTTCATCTGCCTTCTCTCCCGCATTCACCCCAGTGGGGCCCGCCGGAATTGTCGGGCGCCCGGGCCCAGGCATGAGTCGGCAGAAGCGGAGAAAAAACCTATAACAGATGGCCACTGTTCTACTGGCTGTTATGCGTTTTATCGGGGCATCTGGTGCTGTTCGCTCCGCGTGCTGGAGGTCACTCTGGCGCCATGCCGGAGAACCCCATGCCTCGCCAGCTTCACCGCCCACGCGCCGACGGGCGCCTGATCCGGCTGGTCGACGGCCAGCCCTGCCTGGCGGCGGACGACTGGGAGCTGCTGGCGCCGGGAGCCTCCGCCGGCTCGCGGCACCCGATCCTGCATCTGGCGAGCTGGGCACTGCGGCCGCGCGGCCGCGCCTGCGGCCTCTGGATGGAGCCCGACGACGATGTCGAAGCCGCAGCCGGCTGCCTCGACGAGGCCGCGCTGGTCGCCGTGCGCTTCCCGAGCTTCCGCGACGCGCGCGGCCTGTCGGTGGCCCACCGGCTGCGCCGCCAGCACGGCTGGGGCGGCGAATTGCGCGCGGTGGGCGATGTGCTGTGCGGCCAGTTGCGCCAGATGCGGCGCTGCGGTTTCGACAGCTTTGCCCTGGCCGCCGGGCAGGTTCCGGAAGCAGCCCTCAAGGCCCTGGCAGCGCGAGGCCGCCCCCATTCCCCGCAAAGGAGTACCCCATGAGCAAGCAAGACCCCGCCACCGCACCGACGCTGATGCAGACCTTCGCCAGCGTCGCCGCCTCGTTCTTCGGCGTGCAGAGCTCGCGAAACCGCGAGCGTGACTTCACCCGCGGCAACCCCTGGCATTTCATCCTGCTGGGCTTCGTGATGACCGGCATCGTCGCGCTGATCTTCTACGGCGCGGTGCGGCTGGCGCTGCGGCTGGCGGCCTAGGGCCTGTCGACGCGGCCGCCATCGCTGCGATCGCGGTAGCGCTGGCAGGCCCTAGGGCCCGCAGTCCAGCGCGAGCTGGCCCAGGGTCCTCAGCGCGCGCAGCACGCGCCGGTCCTGCGGGTGGCCGTAGTTCAGGCGCAGGCAGTGCGCGTAGCGGTCGCGCGCGGAGAAGATCGCTCCGGGGGCGATGCTGATGCCCTGCCGGAGCGCCCGGCGGTGCAGTTCCAGGCTGTCGGTGCCGCGCGGCAGTTCCACCCAGAGGAAGTAACCGCCCTCCGGGCGCGTCACGCGCGTGCCCCGTGGAAAGAATTCGCGGATGGCGTTGATCATGGCATCGCGCTCCACGAACAGCGCATCGCGCAGGCGGCGCAGGTGGCGGTCGTAGCCGGCCCCTTCCAGGTAGTTGGCCAGGGCCAGCTGCGAGGGAATGGCGGCGGACAGCGTGGTGCCGAGCTTGAGCCGGCGCACCGCGGCGGCATGGCGCCCCGGAGCGGTCCAGCCGATGCGGTAGCCGGGGGCCAGGCACTTGGAGAACGAGGAGCAATGCAGCACGTTGCCGCTGCGGTCGAAGGCCTTGGCCGGCTTGGGCCGGGTGGAGGCGTAGTACAGTTCGCCGTAGACGTCGTCCTCGATCATCGGCACGCGGTAGCGCTCCAGCAGCGACACCAGCTGCTCCTTGCGCGCATCCGGCATCAGGGCACCGGTGGGATTCTGGAAATTGGGCATCAGCCAGCAGGCCGCCGGGCGCTGCTGGCGCAGCACGGCTTCGAGTTCCGCCAGGTCGATGCCCTCGCCCGGGTGCGTCGCCACCTCGATGGCCCGCAGCCCCAGCCGCTCCAGCGCCTGCAGGGCGACGTAGAAGGTCGGCGATTCGATCACCACGGCATCGCCCGGGCGCGTCACCGCCTGCAGGCAGAGGTTCAGGCCCTCCATGGCGCCATCGGTGATCACCAGTTCGTCCGGGGCGATCTCCATGCCGTCGATGTGGTAGCGCAGCGAGATCTGCCGGCGCAGCTCCCAGTTGCCGGGGGCCAGGTCGGTCACGGTGCGCCAGGGGTCCAGGTGCCGCACGCTGCGGTTGAGCGAGCGGTACAGGCTCTGCAGGGGAAACAGCAGCGGACTGGGAAAGGCGGACCCCAGGGGCACGACGACGCGCTTCTGCACGGCGTCGAGCACCTCGAAGATGAGGTCGCCCTTCTTCACCGCGGTGGACACCGTGGCGGAACGCGACGCCGCAGGCTGCGGCGGATACGCCTGCGGCCGGCTGCCGACGTAGTAGCCGGAACGCTCGCGAGCCACGATCAGGCCGCGGGCCTCGAGCCAGTGATAGGCCTTCAGCACGGTGACGACGCTCAGGCCGCGGTGGCGCGAAGCCTCGCGCACGGAGGGCATGCGCTGCCCGGCCTTGAGGGCGCCGCGCTCGATCATCTCCGCCAGGTCTTCGGCGTAGGCCTTGTAGAGAGTCATCCGCTCCGGGGTCGGGCCCCGCTGTCAGCCGCCAAGCCCCCAGTCTAGCGGATGGACCCCGGCGTCAGCGGCCGAAGACCTTGTCCAGCGCCTTGTTCAGGACCTTGTCGACGGCACGGTCCGTGGTCTGGTCGATCCGGTAGTCCACGGCGTTCTCCACGCGGTTCTGCTGGCGCTCGGCCTTCTCCGTCACCACCTGGCCCACCTCGCCCACGACGCCGGGTGCGGGCTCGTTCTGCGCCTGCGCCGCCGTGACGCCGAAACCCAGCGCCAGGGCCAGGCAAAGAATGCTGCTGTTGTTGTTCATGGACGCCCCGCAATACCCCAGTGGGCGGCAAGTATTCCGCCGGCATCGTCCGGGTGCCGTGCGCTGCCTCACGCTTCTGCAGTGCACTGAGACGCGCCGCACAGCTTCAGCGCAGCACCAGCGGGGCGGCGACCTCCCAGGGAGCCAGCCGCGAGCCGTCCGCCTTGCGCGGCCCCACCGGCCAGTCCTCGCCGCCGTCGAACACCGCGCCCATGCGCCCGAAGCCCACGAAGCAGGCGGCCAGCGCACCGAGCTCGGCCAGCTCCGCCTCGCCCAGATGTTCCCGCAGGCGGTCGATCAGCGTGGCGTCGATGGAGAGGTGATCGGTGGCGAAGCGGTCGGCGAAGGCGAGCACGGCCTTTTCGGCGGCGCTCAGGTCCGGAGCCTCCTCGGGCCTCTCCAGCGAACAGACTGCGGCCCCGCTGAGCCCGTCGTCCAGCGCGGCACCGTAGCGGATCGACATGCAGGGCCGGCACTGGTTGTGGAAGGCGATGCGCAGGCGCAGGAGCTCGACCAGGCGCGGCCGCAGCTGCGTGCCCTGCCGGAGTTCGGCGCTGAAGGCCTGGATACGGAGGCTGAGTTCCTCGCGCCTGCTGGCGGTGCTGCTCATGGGCCGGCTCCTCGCTGAAGGGATCCCGGGGACATTGCAGCACTGCGCCCCGGCACGCCGCCTCATCCGTTTGCGCTGCGGCAAGACAGGGAACGGACCGAAGCCCGCTCCCCACCCTCGCTTCAGGCCGGCGGCAGGCACTCGCCGCGGTCGGACCCGAAGTTGCGGTAGCTGACCTTGGCGGTGTCGCCGTCCGCATCGGTGAAGAGCGTCATGTAGAGGACGCTGCCGCCCGGGCCGGAGTTGGCGCTGAAGAGCTCGATCTCGTTGCCCGGCGCGGCCCCCGGGAAGCTCGCGCCGTCCTTGATGGTGTAGCCGCCGTCCTGGTACTGCGCTTCCGAGATCGCCAGGCTGCCGAGCGTCATCGCCCCGTTGGCCGCCAGGGTGTAACCGGTGGCGCCGTTCAGGACCGGCGTTCCCGTCGCCGCGGCGCCGCAGTTCAGCGTCTGCGTACGTGCCAGGCTGCCGATCAGCGCCGACACGCTGAGGCTGCCCAGGCTGGCTTCGCCGCTGACGGCGGTGCAGCCGGGACCCTGCCCGGATGTCGAGGCTTGCCCGCTGGCCAGGTCGCCGTCGGCATTGAACTGCAGGCGGATGGACAAGCCGTCGGCACGCCGGATGACGATGGCCGGTGCGACGAAGTTGCTGCCGCTGAGTTCGATCGTGCCGCCTTGCCCGGCGCCCACCGCGACCGCGCCGTCCAGCCTGCTGCTGCCGTCGGCGGCGATCGCCACCGTCTTCGTGACAGGCCCGCCCTCGCTGGGGCAGGACAGCACGTAGTCGCCGGCGAAGACCGCGCCGATCTGCTGCGCCAGCGGGCCGGCCGGCTCGGGCTCCGGGTCTTCCGTCGGAGGCGGCAGGACATTGCCTTCGACAGGCCCGGTGAAGTCGGCGCGCAGCTGCGCGTAGCTGCGTCCCTCGTCGCGCAGCGCCTCGCCGAGGCGGTCCAGCAGGGCGTCGTAGGGATCGGTCGGTGTGCCGGGCTCCAGGGGCGACAGGAACGGATCGAAGCTGGCGGCGGGAGCCGGTACGGCATATCCGGCTCCCGCCAGATCGGCACGTAGGGCCGCGATGGCCCCGGGCAGGGCCGCCGCGGCGTCGGTCAGCCGGCTGGCGCCGCTGCCGTCGAACCAGGTATCGAGATTGCCACCGACGGCACGCGCCAGCGCCAGGTCGGTCAGCGGCGTGATGTTGACGATGATCACGCCTTCGCGTGTCGTGGCCAGTGAGTAGAAGGTGCTGGTGTTGGGCAGGCCGCCGGCGCTGCCGCCGGTGATCCGTATCGCGCAGGGCAGCGAGGCCTCGGGCACGGCGGCGACATTCCAGCTGCCGTTGGCCGCGGCATCCACGCCATAGGCACCGCCGTCGGCGCAGCGCACGCTGATGCGGCCGCCGGAGATCGCCGCGCCGACCGCGGCGACGCCGCTCACGGTCTTGGTCGGGGCCGGCGGCGGAGTGGTGTCCGGACCGCCGTCGTCCTTGTCGCTGCAGGCCGCGACCGAGGCCAGGCCCAGCAGCAGCAGGCCACGCAGGATCTTGCTCACGTTCGCTCTCCCCGGGGAACCCGTTGATGGATGTGTCGCGACCCATCCCGTCCCTGGAAGCGGCGCACGATCACGCGGCCAGTATCATCCCCGCGATATCCACCGGCTGTGCGCCAGCGCACGCTTGCCCGGGAGCACGCCCCATTCAGGGGGTTCCTCCAGGCCTCAGCCCTGCAGTTCCGCCAGGCCCGTCTCGTACAGCGCCGCCACGAAGTCGGTCTGCGTGATCATGCCCACCAGCTTGCGCTCGGCGTTCACCACCGGGACGTGGTGCAGGCCGGCGTCGGACATCAGCGGCACCAGCTCGACGATGGGCGTGTCTTCGCGCACGCTCTGCACGCGCGCCGTCATGATCTGCCCCACCACTTCCTGCTTGTCGGTATGGGTGTGCGCGGTATAGGTCAGGAAGGCCCGCAGCCGCGATCCCAGCCCGCGCAGTTCCAGCGGATCGACATGACGCAGGAAATCGGAGCGCGTGACGATGCCGATCACATGCCGCCCGCGATCGATCACCGGCAAGGCCTGCACGGCGTGCTCGCGCATCAGCGACCAGGCTTCGGCCAGCTTGCTGCCGAACTCCACGGTGACGATGTCGCGCGCCATGATGTCGGCACAGCGCGTCTCGCCGAAGCGGCGGCGGTGGGCATGGCGCTCGGTGCGCAGGAACAGGTCTTCCAGATCGTCGGCACTGATGTCGAGCACCTGGTCATGGGCCTTCAGCACCGCCTGCAGGTCGGCACCGGTGAAGCCCAGGCGCGCGGTCGGCAGCTCGTCGGCGGTGTGGTGCGGATGCGGCACCGGAGGCTGCTGGGCGTGGGGGTAGCGGCGCCCGACGGCGCGGTTGTAGGTCACCGCCGCCGCCACCAGCAGCAGGCTGTTCAGCATCACCGGCGCCAGTACGAAGCCGTAGCCCAGTTCCTGCACCTGGCTGCCGCCCAGGACCGCGGTCAGCGCCACCGCCCCGCTGGGCGGATGCAGGCAGTGCAGCGCGAACATGGCGCCGATCGCCAGGAAGATCGCCGCGGCCGCCGCCAGCACAGGGTCCGGGACGTAGCGCGCGCAGCTCACGCCGATCAGCCCGGCGATCAGGTTGCCGCCGAGCAGGGCCCAGGGCTGCGCCAGCGGGCTGGCCGGCAGCGCGAACAGCAGCACCGCGGACGCACCCATCGGCGCGATCAGCCAGGCGACGCCCGGAGTGGCGCCGAGGACGGCCGCGCTGCCCAGGCCGGCGATCAGCACACCCAGCAAGGCACCGGCGCCGGAGCGCAGGCGCTCCGCCTGGCTGACCGTGGCGGCGGAGGGCAACAGGCTCCGCAGCCAGCCCGGCAACAGATTTTCCATGGGGATTCAGGGACAATGAAGAGCCGCCCATTACATCATGTTGTGATATATCGGCGCCACCGTCCGAGTTCCGCCCATGCCCTCCTCCCCCACCGCCCCGACGCCGCAGGACTACCAGGCCCTGTCCGAGTTCCGCTACCAGCTGCGCCGCTTCCTGCGCTTCAGCGAGGAGGCGGCGCAGGCCGAGGGCCTCACCGGCCTGCAGTACCAGCTGCTGCTGCACATCAAGGGCAATCCGGAGCGCGACTGGGCACTGGTGGGAGAACTGGCGGAGCGGCTGCAGATCCAGCAGCACGGTACCGTGGCGCTGGTGACGCGCTGCGAGACCGCGGGGCTGGTGCAGCGCGAGCGCAGCGAGGTCGACCGGCGCCAGGTGCAGGTGCGGCTCACGACCAAGGGCGAGGCCTGCCTGAAGCGGCTGGCGGCGCTGCACCGCGCCCAGCTGCAGTCGCTGTCCGGAGTCTTCCGGGTGGCGCACATCTCGGCCTTCAACGACAGGCTCTGAACGCCGCAACGCAGAACGGGCCCGAAGGCCCGTTCCTTGTCCGCGCTGGGCATTCAGGGTTCCGTGCGTACCAGGCGCGCGGTGGCGCGGCGCACCAGCGGCAGCACCATCAGCAGCACCGGGAAGGCGACGATCCAGGACAGCGCCCAGGCGCTCATCCACAGCTGCAGGAAATGCGGCGCCAGGCCGATGCCGCGCAGCGTGCTGATCAGCGACACGATGCAGGTCATGATCACGGACAGCAGCAGGGGCATGACCAGGCTGGCGTAGCGCGCCGGCAGCTTGGGAACGCCGAAGGCGATGGTGTGATCTTGGGGTGAAGCGTTCATTGCAGTCTCCGTGATCCGGTCAGCCGGGCGCCATGGCTGCCGCAGGGCGGACGTGAACGCTTACGACGGCCGGGGCCTCCGGCGGCGGCGCGCAGACTAGCGGCGACCGTCCGGCCCCGCAAGCCTCCCCCGCCCCGCGCACCGCCGCGGTGCAGGCTCGCGTCAAAATCTTGGCATACGGTTTGCTCATTTAAGTCCGGGCACTGCTGCCCCCGTGTTGTGCGGCCGATGACGTCCGCGACTGTTCCGAGCTGTTCGCCAGGGAGTCGCCATGTCAGAGCCTGTTCTCTTCCCCTTCATCGGATCCGCCATCGAGGTCATCGCCCTGCTGGGCCTCGGCCTCACGCTGCTGCTGCAGCTTCCGCGCTTTGCCCAGGGACTTCGCTCGGCCGCCGGCCGGCTGCGGGGCGACAGGCCGCGCACGCCGGTCCGCTGAAGGCCCTGCCTTCAGTTCCGTACACAAACAAAAGGGATGCCATGCACCACCTCCACCTCCGCTTGAAGCCCCGCCTGATCCCCCTGCTGGCCGCCGCGATGTTCTGCGGCGCCGCGCAGGCGGACGACGACGACTACGACGACCGCTACTACCTGCTGCCGATGGCGTCCTACGTGCTGGCCGACGATGCGCGCCACACCGACGACGGCTACGGCGCGACCCTGGGCATCGGCAAGCGCATCACGCCGCGCTTCGAACTGGAACTGCGCGGCAACTACCTGAAGTACAAGGCAGACGATGTCGAGCGCGGGCCGCTGGGCGAAATACTCTGCGGCCTGGTGAACTGTCCGGAGCCGGACGACGTGGAGATCTACGCCGTCGGCGCCGCCGCCAACCTGTTCCTGACCCGCAACCTCTACCTCCATGGCGACGTCATGGGCGGCGACAGCACGCTGATGAACGCCGGCCTGGGCCTGCACCTGGGGGGCAGCGACGGCGGCTGGGGCCTGCGTGCCGAAGCGCTGTTCCACAGCGACGAGGGCGACTACGAGGAAACCCAGTTCAACCTGGGCCTGCACATTCCCCTGGGCAGCCGTGCCGCACCGAAAGAGGTCGTCGAGCCGGTGCAGGTGGTCCCGCCGGTGGAGACCGCGGCCGAGCCGGTGCCGCCGCCCGCCCCGCCCTGCGAGCTGCCGGGTCCCGGCCAGCCGATGACGCTGGAAGGCTGCAAGGCCGGGGACGTGATCGTGCTGCGGGGGGTCAACTTCGAGTTCGACAAGTCCAAGCTCACGGTCAATGCCAAGACGCTGCTCGACATGGTGGCGGACGCCCTGCTGGCGCGCACCGACATCAAGGTCGAGATCGACGGCCATACCGACGCCAAGGGCTCGGACGCCTACAACCAGAAGCTCTCGGAACGCCGTGCCCAGTCGGTGAAGGACTACCTCGGCAGCCGCGGCGTGGACCTGACGCGCATGGCCACCGTGGGCTTCGGCGAGAGCAAGCCGATCACCACCAACGAAACCGACGAGGGTCGCGAGATCAATCGCCGCGTCGAACTCAAGGTGGTGGAGATCAACGGCGCCGCCGTGGTGACCTACGCCCCGACGCCGGAGGGCGGCACCGAGGTGCAGATCGCCGAACCGGCACCCGCGCCGGCTGCCGCACCGCACGCGCATGCGGAAGAGCCGGTGCCGGAAACCGTGCTGGCCCCCGAACCGCCGCCGGCCCCCGCCGCCGCGGGGGGCAATGCCCAGGTCACGATCGGCATGATGGTGTTCGAGCCCAAGGAGATCACGGTCACGGCCGGCAGCACGGTGACCTGGCTCAACGACGACGGCTCCAACCACAACGTCGCCTTCAGCGACCAGCAGAGCGGCCGCCTGCGCAAGGGCGCCAGCTGGAGCCGCGTATTCACCACGCCGGGCGAGCATCCCTACCAGTGCTCGATCCACGGTGCCTCGATGTCCGGCAAGGTCATCGTCAAGTGAACTGAACCGAATGGGGTGTGCTTTCCCGCGGCGGATGCCTCCCCTTCCGCCGCGGGATTTTTTTGCCCGCGGCCCGCCCCTTTAGTCCAGCGGCTCGATCTCCACGCCGGGTTCCGGTTCGAGCCGGGCCGCCAGCGCGGCGCTGGCCTGCACGCGGCCATCGTCGTGCACCACCAGCACCTGCGCCAGGCCCAGGCGCCGCGCCAGCGGCTGCCAGCCCTGCGGTCCCGAAACGAACAGCGCCGCGCCGGCGGCTTCGGCCCAGCTGCCGTCGGGATGCACGACCGTCAGGGCACGCAGCCCCTGCGCCGGCCAGCCGCTGCGCGGGTCCAGCAGGTGGGAGTAGCGGCGCCCCTGGTATTCGAACCAACGCTGGTCGTCGCCATGCGTGTTGACCGCCTCGCCCCGGGCATCCAGGGTCGCCAGCAGGCCGGGTTGCTCCGCGGGACCGCGCGGGTCGCGGATGCCGATGCGCCAGGCGCGCTCATGACGCTGGCCGCGCACCGCGAGATTGCCGCCGGCATCGACCGTGGCGTCGGGAAAGCCGTGCTGCGCCAGCAGGTCCAGCGCCGCATCGACGATCCAGCCCTTGGCGATACCGCCGAAGTCCCAGCTGATGCCGGGCGCGGGTCCATAGCGGTCGCTCTCCTCGTAGCCCGGCGCGGCCCGCAGCGCGGCATGCGCCGCGGCGATCTCGCCGGGCGGCGGCGGCGCACTGCGGATGCGCGCCACGTCGTCGAAGCCCCAGAGCCGCACCAGTGCACCGATGCGGGGCTCGTAGGCGCCGCCGGTCTGCAGGTGGATGTCCCAGGCACGGCGGAACAGCGGCCGCATCGCCTCGGGGATCGCCACTGCCTCACCGTCCGCGAGGCGGCGGTTGATGCCGCCCAGGGCACCGGGACCCCAGGCCCACCAATCGCGGCCGAAGTCCTCGATCAGGCGGCGCACCGCCAGCACCGCCGCCTCGGCATCGTGGCGCCGCCCGCGACAGGCCACGGTCACCAGCACCTCCGTGCCCATGGCCAGGAAGCGCCGCCGCACGATCGCCGGCGTCTGCAACCGCAGGCCGCGCACCAGCAACGGCCGCACCATCATCATGCCAAGCCTCCGGACGGCGGATGGAGGAAGCCTATTGCCTCTTCCGGCGCGCGCTGCTGGTGCGGTACATCATCCAGATGCCGCTGATCGCCAGCAGCATCGCGGCGATGCCGACGAAGTTGATCACCCAGGCCCCGTAGTTGCCGAACAGGCGGCCGCTGTGCGCATCGACCAGCACGTGCTCCAGCGAAACACTGGGGCGGGAGTAGGGCATCAGGCGCGAGCGCTCCGCCTCGGGCAGCGGCTGCACCTCGGACCAGTCCACCGCGGTGGACGCGACGGAGGTCCAGGTGTTGCCCTCGTCCAGGCTCTGGAACGCGTCGAGGTCCTGCACCGCGATGCTGCCCGGGTGACCCTTCACGCTGCCGATGCGGCGGATGGTCGATACCGGCAGGATCGGCGGCGTCAGTTCGTCGATGCGCTCGCCCTTGGGCGTCAGCAACAGCAGGCTTTCCGCCGCCGCGACGAACAGCAGCGGCTTTTCGGCGCTGCCGCCCTGCACGAAGCCGCGCAGCTCACGGATCGGGGTTTCGAGCGGCCGGGCATCGATCAGCGTGTAGTCGCTGGTGGAGGCCAGCCAGTAGTCGCCGGCGCGGAAGCCCGCCTGCGGCGGCTCCGGATGCAGGCTGTAGAGCCGCATGACCCAGTCCCAGTCGACACGCTTGGTGTCATAGCCCCAGCTGGCGCTCTGGTTGATCAGGAAGCCACTGAACCCCAGCCAGATCATGAAGATGAAGGCGAACAGGCCGGCGCGCTTGTGCCAGTCGCGCAGGATCACGTTGAGGTTGCGCTTGGGCCTGGCCGGAGCCTGGGTCCGCGCCGCGACGAGGCGCACACGCTGGCGCCAGCGCTGCCAGCGGGCGCCATGCTCGCCATGGGAGGGCGGCGGCACCTCCGCCGCGATGGTCTGGGTTTCGGACATGGGAATCACCTCGCCAGGGCATCGAGCGCCAATGCGGTACGCGCCATGCGCTGCATCATCTTCACCGAGTAGGTCGCCCCGGAGACGTTATCGACCTTCTTGTCGATGCCGTTGCCGGAGGCGCGGGCCCCGACCAGCTGCTGCAGGAAGGAGCGCTCCGCGATCTGCTCGCCGCGCGACTCGCGGTAGATCAGCACGCGTCCGAACTCCACCGCTCCGTTCTGCACCACGAAACCGGAGGTGGTGGGGACATAGCCTTCCTTGCCGATGTCGTCGAAGATCCAGGCCGTGCGTCCATTGGGCGCGCGCCAGTAGCGCAGGCGGGCCTGCGGGTAGCGGCGGCCGTAGACGGCGGACAGTTGCGACTGCTTGGCATCGTCCAGGTCCAGCGTCGAGGCTGGCGGCACCGTGGCGCCAAACGCCTCGGTCAGGAAGGCCTCGGGGGTCTGGAAGGTCTTGAACAGCTCGAAGGCTCCGGCCACCCGGGTCACCGGCAATGCCAGCAGCGCCAGCGCGCCACCCAGGAAGGAGCGCCGCGAAGCCGCCACTGCCGGCGCCGGATGGACAGGAGTTTCAAGCTTGTCAGGTGAAGTCGTCATCGTTATCGGATCGTTCATGGGTGGGCGAACCGGCCTGCCTCGTACGCCGAAGCGTCCCGAGGGCAGGCCAAAAAAAACGTCCACGCCCCGGTTCTGGCCGGTGACGTGGACGTCGGTGTCCTCGAATGCGGGCGGCCTCGTCGCTGCCCGCGGGATAAAAGTAGCAATCGCTATGCCAGTATTTTGGATGCCATGTTTAAGCGACTGACATGGTGTGCTTTTTCGGGGCGGAATCATCGGCACGCGCGGATCGGTTTGGCGGCTCGGCGCGCTGCGGATGGGCGCGGCCGCGCGGTGCTGGTGCGGGATTGCGCCATGGCAGGGCCCGCCGACGAGGAGAGCACCCGTCTCGGCATGCGGGCCTCGAAGGGTTCCGGGAGACCGGCAGGCGCTCATCCGGCGCCCTCCTGACCCGCCTTCATGGGCAGGCATGAAGGCTTTGCCTCTCGCGCCTCCCCCGTCCCGGCACTTTTCCGCGGGCGGGATGAGGGAGGCCCGCGGCGGCGCCGTCCATGGGGACTCCTGAATGACCCTGGGTGCCTGCGTCGGCCCGGTTTCGCGCCCGGTCTCGGCGGGGGCCGGCGTTCGCCGGCCCCCGTGATCCGCCGCAGGCGATGACGCCGGGTCATCGCCGAGGGGCAGCGATCATCCCCCGAGCTCACTCCACACATCCGCCGCGCTCAGCAGCGTCCGCGCGAAGTCACCGATGCGCTGCTTGCGATCCATCGCCATGCGGCGCAGCAGGTTGTAGGCGGCGGCCTCGTCGAGGTTGCGCCGCTTCATCAACAGGCCCTTGGCCTTCTCGATGTCGCGCAGGTCCGCCAGGCGCGTCTTGGCCCGATCCAGCTCCTGCCGCAGCGCCTGCTGCATCTCGAAGCGTGCGATCGCCAGATCCAGCAATGCACTGAAATTGCGCCGATGCTGCAGGTCGTCCACGACATAGGCGCTGACGCCGGCGTCCAGCGCACGCCGCGTGGTCTGGGCGTCGCTCTGCTCCGCCCAGAGCACGATGGGCCGCGGATGCTCGCGGTACATCTCGCCCAGGGACTGCAGGATGTCCCGTCCCGGGGCGCCGACGTCGATGAACACCACCTCGGGCTTGTGCAGCGCCACCGCCATGGTCAGGTCGGCATGCGTGTCCAGCCGGGCCACGACCAGGTGTCCTTCCGTTTCCAAGGCCTTTTCCAGCAAGGCCAGCCTTTCCTGGTCGTCGTCGACCAGCATCACACGTAGTTTTGTGTGCTCCGAAACCATGGGTAGTTCCTTCTCCCGATCCCCGCCAAATATGTTGCAAGGCAGATGCCACTTTTCAGCCAGAAAGCGACGTTCATCAGATGTTTGTAGGGAAGAATCACCTCCTGCCCCCTTGACAAGCTTTTTACGGATAGAATCCGGCTACCTGATTGCATCGGAGCCGGGCGTGCGCCTCTCCCTCTACACCGATTTGTCCCTGCGACTGCTGGTTTATCTCGGCGGCAATACCGACGGAAAACCGGTCGGTACGGCGCGCATCTCGGAGCAGCTGCGCGTTTCCACGCACCATCTCCACAAGGTCGCACAGGGCCTGCGCAAGCTGGGATACGTCGAGACCGTCAGCGGCCGCCTCGGCGGCCTGCGCCTGCTGACGCCGATGGACCAGCTGCGCATCGGCGACGTGGTCGAGGCCATGGAAGGCAGCGGCCGGCTGGCCGACTGCAAGCGCGGCCCCTGCTCGCTCAACGGCGCCTGCCTGCTCAAGTCCGCGCTGGATGCCGCCGAGCGCGGCTTCCTGGACGAACTGAAGAAGTACACGCTCGCCGACGTGGTGCAGGGCCCCACTTTGGTGCGCCTGCAGCGCCTGCTGCGCGCGGCCTGATCCCATCCGCATCGCTGGAAAAAAAGAACCCCGTTGGCCAGCCCAACGGGGTTCTTCAGTTTGCGAGGCCTGAACCGGACGAGGAGAGGAGCGCCGGTCGAGGCTCCGCATCCTACCGGGTGACAATGACCCGAGTGAACGGCGCCAGCGCCGCGATCAGGTGATTGCAGGTCTTGTACGGAACGTTGTTGCGCTCGCAGGCGTTGTAGGCCGCTTCCACCACCGCGTTGAACTGCGTCATGGTGATGCCGAGGTCGGCATGCGCCGCGCTCATGCTGGCACCCTGGTACTCGACCGCGCCGCCCAGCACCATCTGCTCGAGCTGGGTGTTGAGCGCGATCTGGCGCTCCACGTTGCCGAACTCGCGGAAGATGTGGCTGATGCGGTTGTCGAGCATGATGTAGTAGAACAGGCTCTCCACCCAGGCATGCACGCCGGCCGCGCCGCCGAAATCGTCGAGCGCGCTCTTGGGAATGCCGAGGATGGGCTTGGTCTTCTGCTCGCCGGCGAAGGCGGGCTGGGCGGAGGCCGCCAGCAGCGCCGCGCCGGTGACAAGGCTGAGGCCGATCTTAGAAAGCTTCATGATGTGTCTCCTGTGTGATGTCCGGTCAGAACGTGGCGTGCATCGACATGTAGAAGCCGTTCTGGTCCTGCGCCACCGAGATGTTGCCGAGCATCAGGTAGGCGATGACGAAGGACAGGTTCTTGTTCGGCGCATAGGCGAAGAAGACGTCCATCCAGTCGCTTTCCTTTTCCTGGGTCAGGGCATCTTCGACACCCGGCAGCAGGTTGCCCAGCAGGCCGGTCAGGCCCTCCAGCGGCAGGCCGGCGAGACTGACGCTCTTGCCGTCGAGGTTGTCGCCGTGCTGCTGGTACTCGAAGCCGATCGCGGTGTTCTTGCTCAGGAGATGGGCAACGGACGCCTCGAAGCGGAACTCCTTGTCGTTGGTGCAGCCGTCGGCGCTGCACTCGCCGAAACCGGTCAGGCCGATCTGGTTGGCCGAGGTGTAGCGCACGGTGAAGTTGACCAGCGTGCTGAGCGGGAAGAACACCTTGGTGGCGGCCAGGTAGGCTTCCCAGTCCTTGGCCTTGTTCGCACCCAGCGTGCGGACCAGGTCACCGGTCTTGTTCTCCTTGTACAGGCCGCCGATCGCCACCTGCGGAATCCAGCTGTCCGAGGTGTAGACCGCGTCGCCGAACAGGCGCAGCTTGGCGCCGTAGACGTCCATCTGCAGCGTGGAATTCCAGGGGTCGGTTCCCAGATCCAGGCCGCCCAGGGCCTCGGCCACGAGTGCCACCGTGTCGAGGTTGGACAGGTTCAGCGACAGCTTGTGCGTGGCATAGGACAGCTCGAAGCGGTCGTAGAAGCCGATCGCGCCGCCGAACACGTTCAACTGCAGCGCCGGCAGGTTGGCATAGGTGTAGCCGATGCCGCCGTTGATGCCATCGCGGGTTTCATAGCCCGTGATCGTCGCCCAGGGCACGGCACCGCCGCCGCCCGCACCGTCCACCGTGAACACACCGCCCGTGAGGAATACCTTGCCGTCGTTGTAGCCGGCAGACGCCAACCCGCTGTGCATGGCCGCGGCCGCGCCGAAGATCGCGGCGCAGGACCAGAGGCGAAGCTTGCTCCCTTGTGACCCATTCATCTTTGAAACTCCTTGTTTGTGGTACCGCCGGAATCGTTCCGGCGTCCCAACCGCCCAAAAAAAAACGTCCACGTTGGCCGGCTGCGGTGCCGACAACGTGGACGTCTCTGTCCGTTCGGGGCGGGCGACTCTGTCCGCTCCCTGTTTGCGAGCCCTGTGGGCTCACTGCTTCAAATCAAGCAAACGCCATGCCACTTATGATGCATTGCATCACGAGGGCAGGAAGTTGATCGGATAGTTGGAGTAGGTGTAGGGCGGCACGTTCTTCGCCCCGAAGTTGAGCATGCGCACGCGCTGCAGGATCTTCTGCTCCAGATCGGGATTGCCGAAACTGCTGGAGACCAGGTCGCAGCGGGTCACCGAGCCGTCGGGCGCGATCGTGAGACTGACGACGATCTTGCCGGATCCCAGGTCGGCGCTCTCGCGTGCCGCGCGGCTGAAGATCGAGAACAGCGAGGACTTGTTCCGGTCGAAGGCGAGCTGCAGTTCCTTCAGCGAACGCGAGCCGCCCGCTTCTTCTCCGCTGCTGCCGGAATCGGCCTTGCCCGCACCCAGCGTGCTTTGTACTTCCGCGGTGCGCCGCGCACCGAGCGAGCCCGTGCCCTGCACCGCGGTGACGCCGCGCCCGCCGTCGCCGATGCCGCGGCTACCGGTTCCGGCCGTGGCGGCGAGCGTTTCACCGCTGCGGCGGTCGCTGCTGGACACTGCCGACTCGCGCAGCAGCGCCTGCGGCCCGGCGACCGGCGTGCTGTCGCGCATCGAGGCCAGCTGGCTGCGCATGGCCATCAGGCCCGACTTCGCCGCGAGCTCGCGCGGCGCCGGGGCCGCCGGCTTCGTTGCGAGTTCGGCGGGCTTCTGCACCGGCTTCGGCAGCGGCTTGGGGATGGGCCGCTCCGCAACGGTGCGCTCCACGCGCGGCGGCGGAGCTGGCGGTGGCGGTGGTGGCGGCAGCAGGGTGACACGGACCGGTTCCGGCTCTGGCTGGGTCCCGGCGAACTCCCAGAGCTGCAGCACCAGCATGGCGGCCAGCACCATGGCGATGCACAGCAGCGACAGATTCCGGAAGCGGCGATCGGCCGCGGCGGTGATGCCCCACTGGTCTCCCAGCCGCAGCGTCATCGCCGCGCTCATGCCCCATCTCCGGGCTCGCGCTCCGCCACCGCCAGGGACACCTGCGCATAGCGGTTGTCGCTGCAGGCATTCATCACCTCGCGCAGCGCGCGGTAGGACACACGCCTGTCGGCCAGGATGTTGACCTCGCCCCGATCCCGGTCCGTAGCCATCGGCATCTCGGCCAGGGCCGCGCGCAGGCCTGCACTGTCGCCGCGCAGCAGTTGCGCGGTGCCCTGCACCACCCGGTCGCCCAGACGCACTTCCTCGGTGCCGACGGTGATCGCCAGGGCCGGACGCGGCTCCGGCGAGATCGCGGCCGCCGGCAGCTGAAGTGCCGGCGGCGTCGGAATCACCTGCACCACCAGCGCATTGACCAGCAGGAAGAACACCAGCACCGCGAACACGTCGATCATCGACACCAGGTTGATCACCGCGCGGCGCGAGCGGGCCCGCAGTTCGCGGGACTGGCGCCGCTGACGCTGGCGCGCGTTCATGTGTGCCGCTCCGCGTCGCCGATGGCGATCTGCGGGAACAGCTCCGCCGGCAGGCCGATGCGGACGGCGGCGGCGGGCGTGCGGCGCAGCGTCTCCATGACCTGCACCACCTCGTCGTAGGAAACCTCGGCGTCCACCAGCAGCGTCACCTGCTGCTGGCCGGGAGCCGCCTGCTTCGCCTGCACCAGCAGGGCGGACAGTGCCGCCAGGTCATGCCCCTTGCCGGTGCGCGGCAGGCGCCGCGGCGGTGCAGGGGCGGCCTCCACCTGCAGCGCGTCCGGCAGCAGGCGCACGATGGGGGGAGCCGGCGCCACGGCGGCGACCGCGCCGGGTGCCGGCAGGTCCATGCCGAAGACCTTGAGCTTCAGCGCGCCGACCGAGGCGCTCACCAGCAGGAAGAACACCAGCACCGCGAACACATCGATCATCGACACCAGGTTCAGTTCTTCCTGTTCGCCCTGGCGCAGCAGGCGCTGCTGCCGCCGGTCGCGGCGGCGGCTGGCGCGGGAGGGTTCGTCTTCGGCGAGGGACCAGCTCATGGCGGCAGCCTCAGTAGGTAGCCCGTGCCGGATTGCAGATGCTGCTGACGAAGCGCGAGCAGACCGACTCCAGGCTGTCGACCAGTTCGCCGGTACGGCTCTGCAGCCAGGAGTGCAGCAGCAGCGAGGGAATCGCCACCATCAGGCCGAAGGCCGTGCAGTTCATCGCCTCGGAGATGCCGGCGGACAGCAGATCGGCTTTCTGGGAAGCGTCGGCATTGCCCAGCGCGGCGAATGCACCGATGAGTCCGAGCACGGTGCCGAGCAGGCCCAGCAGGGTGGCGACGTTGGAGAAGGTGGCGAGGTAGTGCGTGCGCCGCTCGATGGCGGGCAGCACCTCCATCAGGCCCTCTTCGGTGGCGATCTCCAGTTCGCTGCGGCGGCTGTCGATGCGCGACTGCGCCAGGCCGCCGGACAGGATCTTCGCCACCGCGGTATCGGAACTGGCGGTAAGCAGTTCGGCGCCCGCCAGGTCTCCCTGGGCCAGCAGCGGCGAGACCTCGGCCCAGAGCTTGCGGTTCTCGCGCTTCCAGCGCATCAGGAACAGGAAGCGCTCCACCGCAACGGCCAGCGCCAGCGCCAGCGTGATCGCGATCGGGTACATGAAGATGCCGCCGTTATGGAAGAAGCGGGCCAGGGGTTCGAAGCTTTCCATGTGGGTTCTCCAGTGAATCAGTGCACGCGCTGCAGTTGCTCGCGCCGATAGGCCCACTGCGCCTCGTAGGCCATGGCGCTGCTGGCGAAGCTGCCGGCATCCGGCGCGGCCGGTGCCAGGCGCGAGGGCGGCCGGTCGAGATCGCTGGCGCGTTCGTCCTGCCAGGGCGTCAGGAACAGGCCGACCGAGGATTCCTGTTCGCCGACGATCGTGGTGCCAGCCTCCCCGGCGGGAGGCTGCGCGGCAGCACCGGCGCAGAACAGGCACAGGCACAGCAGCACCCGTTTCATGGCTGCACCCCGGCCACGCTGACCGGCGGCGGCTGCGCGGCTTCCAGTTCCTTGATCCAGGCACTGACGATCAGGTTCTCGCCGCCCTTGAACTGCTGGTAGCTGCGGTAGTACGACAGCGCCTGCTGCGGACGCTTCAGCGACACGTCGTAGAGGATCGCCAGGTTCAGGTGCGCGGCGGCATAGTCGGGCTGCGCCGCCAGGGCCTTGAGGTAGGCCTGCTCGGCGGCGGCGAAATTGCCGGACTCGCGGTGCAGGCTGCCGAGCCAGTTGTGCGCGGCGGCGTTGCGCGGGTTGGCAGCCACCGCCCGCGTGAAGCTGGCGATGGCGGCGTCGCGCTGCTTGCCCTGTGCCTGGGTGATACCCAGCGTGGTCCAGGGACCGGACAGCTCGGGATGCTCGCGCGTCAGCGCCAGCAGCAGTTCCTGCGCCGGCTTGCGCTGGCCGTTCTTCAGCAGCGCCAGCGCTTCCTGGTAGCGCTGCTCGGCCTTGCCCGGCGAGGGTGCCGACACCGGTGCCGCCTTCTGCACCGGCGGAGCCGGCGGCTGCGGACGCGGGGCCGGACCGCCGGCACAGGCCGCCAGTCCCAGGGCCAGTAAGGCCGAGGTGCAGGCCTCAGCGTAGCGGCGCTTCATAGTTGGTCTCCCTCTGGTCCAGCTTGCCGTAGCGCGCCGGCGCCAGCTCGGCCAGGGCCCAGCTGCTGCGGCGGATCGATTCGTTCCACAGTCCCTGGCGCAGGCGCTGCAGGTTCATCTCGTGGGCCTGGATCGCCTTCTCCTCGAAGGGATAGGCCTGTTCCTCCAGCAGCAGTTCGTACTCTTCCCGTGCCTCGCCCTGCAGCTCGCGCGGCCGCTCGGAAGCCAGCAGGGCGCGGCCGAAGTCGCGCCAGACGCCGCCGATGTCGTAGGTGGCGGCCGTGGTGACGTCGGCGAAGCCGTAGCTCGCGGCACGGTTGAGCCCGGCGACGGCGCGCTCGGTCGCAGCCTTGCGCGCCGGCAGGGTCTTCTCCACCGGCATGCGCAGCGCCAGCTCCCGCGCCCTGGCGGCCTCGATGCGGCCCAGCTCCAGGCTGGCCTGCGCCGCCAGCAGTCGCGTCTGCGGCGTGCGCGCGCTGCCGCCGCGCGCATCGGCGTCCACCAGTTCGCCGAGCCAGCGCTGGTAGCGCGGCGCGTCGTCTCGGGCCAGGTCGGCCAGGCGGCGGCGCGCCTGCTGCGCGGCTTCCAGGGGCTGCGGATAGCGCGCCAGGTAGTCTTCGTAGGCGCGCTGGCTGGCCGGCGGCATGCGGGCCTCGCCATAGAGTTCGGCGGCCAGCCAGGCGGCGTCGCGCCGCAGGGCGGCGGTTTCGTCGGCCCGCGCGGCGATGCGGGCATAGACGTCGGCCGCCTGGGCCGGCCGGTTGCCCTTCTGGTAGGCCACCGCCAGCTTGTGGTCCACCTCCGGCAGCAGGGCCTGCTGCGGATAGCGCTGGCGGAAGGACTCCAGGGCCGCCTGCGCCTGCGGCCAGTCCTGCAGCGCCATCAGCGCGGCGGCGGCATCGTAGTCGGCGGTGGCGCGGATGCCGGCCTCGGGGGCCGCGCGCCCCACGCGCTGGAAGGCGGCGGCCGCCGCGCGCAGGTCTCCGGCGGCGCGTGCCGCCTCGGCCTGGCGGTAGATCGAGGCGGCCAGCTGCTCGACCGTGGCCTGGCGCGCGGCATCGCCGGCCGGGATGCGCTGCAGCAGGGCGGTATAGGCGGACTCGGCATCGGCATACTGCTTCTGCGCGTAGCGCGCATCGGCCACGATGCCCAGCACGCTGCGCGCCAGTTCCGGGGGCAGCTGCGACGCGCCGTCGAGCACGCGCTGCGCCTGCGCCACCGCCTGGGCATGATCGCCCAGTTCGTAGAGATCGCCCGCGGCGCGCGCCAGCACGGTGAAGCGCTGGGGATGCTGCGGATAGCGCTCGGCCAGCCGCAGGCTCGCCGCCACCGACTCGCGCAGCGCGGCGCTGCGCCCCGCCGGATTCGCCGCGGCCTGCTGCCAGGCCTGCACCGCCGCGTAGGCCGCCTCGCCGCTGCGTGCATGCGGCGGGTAGTCGTAGGCGATGCGGGCGTACTGCGCCGCCGCCTCGCCGGCGCGGCCGCCATCGAGCAGGGCGTCGGCCATCATCAGGTGGATCGCCGGCGCCTGGGCATCCTGCGGATACAGCCCCAGCCAGCGCCCGTACCAGTCGGCGGCCTTGAGGAACTGCGCCTGGCGCAGGGGGCCGGCGGCGGCGCGCTGTGCGCCGGCCTGGTAATGGCGGCCCAACTCCTCGATGTCGCGACGCACCTGCGCCTGCACCTCGGCCGGCGGCGCCGCTCCGGCCCAGTACGCGCTGCCCGGCGCGTAGTCGCGCACGTAGGTTTCCTTGGCGGCCACCAGGGGCTCGGTGAAGCCACCGCGCTCGTAGGCGGCGATGGCCTGGCGCTGGAAGCCCGGGGCCAGTGCATGGCGCGGATGGCGCTCGATGAAGGCGAGATAGCTGCCGGCGGCGTCGGTGTAGCGGCGCTTCTCGATCAGCTGCTGGCCCAGCGCGGCATGCAGCAGGGCCGCGAAGCGGGGCTCGCCGGCCTGCGCGAACTGGCGGTTGAGCGCCGGCCCGCCGCCCAGTGCCGCCAGTGAGAGGCCGGCGCCGCGCAGCGCATCGCCGGCCAGTTCGGCGCGGCCGCTGCGCACGGCGGCCAGCGCTGCCCGGGGATCGCTCAGTTCACCCGGCGGCAGTTCGCGCTCCAGCACGGCGATGAAGACCGGCAGGGCCTGCTCGTGCTTGGACTGCTGCAGCAGCGACCAGGCGTACTTGTACTGCGCCGGCTCCAGCAGCGGAGTCTTCGTGCCCAGCGCCACCACCTCGCGGTACTGCGTCTCCGCCTCGGCATAGCGGCGGTCGCGGTACAGCAGTTCGGCGGCGCGGAACTGCGCGTCGGCACGGCGGACCGACTGCGGATGCTCCTGTCCGAGCCGGCGCAGGCTGGCGATGGCCTGCGCCTCGTCGCCGAGCATCTCGCTGGCGCGCGCCAGCTGGTAGAGCACGCGGTCCGCGCGGACATAGTCCGGCTGCTCGGCCAGCAGGCGGCGATACGCCTGCACCGCCTTGCCCAGCTCCGCCGCGTCCATCGTGGAGCCCGACTCGGCCAGGCGGATGCGCAGGTCGGCCGAGCGGCGCAGGGCTTCCGCGCGGATCGCCGGGTCGATGTCCGGAAGTTCCTGGAGGCGGTCGTACTGTTCCAGGGCCTGGCGCAGGTCGGGGGTGACCTGCTCCGAGCCCGTCACGCGCAGGATGCTGGGCGTACGCACCAGCAGCCAGCCGTTCTTCGACAGGCCATTGTTCTCGGTGACCGAGCCCACCGTGGATACCGCGTCCGCGGCGGCCGCGGACAGGCTGGCGGCGAGCAGGATCGGCAGCAGCGCAAGGCGGATCACGAGGCTTCCTCCTCCAGCGGCCGGTCATGCACCCGCGCCAGCGCCAGCCGGGCTTCGGCCAGGTAGGCCAGCGTGTGCTGCTGCTGGCGGCGCAGCTGCGCCAGCGCCAGTTCGCGCAGTTCGCCATCCTGGCGCTGCGCGGCGGCGGCGACGCGCTGCCGCAGGCCGGCGATCTCCGCCGACAGGGCGCTGCCGTCGAGCCGCAGCGCCTGCGCCTGCAAGGCCTGGTCGATCTCCGCCAGGCGCTGCTGCGCGGACAGCGCGGCAAGGAAGGCGGAATCCAGCATCAGCGGCTTGAGATAGGCCGTGGCCTCGGCAAAGGGCAGGTCCGCCAGCTCGCGCCGCCAGCCGTCGCCCTCGTCGGTCATGCGTTCGCGCAGGCGCTCAGCCAGCTCGCCGGAGGAAACATGGCGCATCGCGGCGTCCAGCTCCTGCCGGGCGCGCTCCAGGTCACCCACGGCACGGCGCAGGTACTGCTGAGACTGTTCGTAGGCGCCCAAGTGGGCGAGCGCATAGGGCACCGCGAGCAGGCCCTCCTGCACGGCGGGGTCGGTGGCGTCGCGGCCCAGCAGTTCCACCCAGGGCGCCAGGGCGCGCTGGAGATCGAGCTTGCGCTCCCCGGCGACCGCCACCGAGTGCAGGTAGCGGAACGGCGTGCTGCGGCGCAGCCGGGCGGCGTCCTCCGGGCCCGCGGGCCACAGCGGCGCCTGCGCGGCGAACATCGAGCCGCCCTCGGCGCCCGCCGGCACCAGGAAGGCCCAGCCGAATCCGAGCAGCGCGGCGTTGGAACAGGGGCCGGGGCTGCGGATGCGCGAGAACACCGGCTTGGCCTGCTCGCCCTGCCCCTGGCGCAGCAGCTGGTAGCCCAGCTCGAGGTTGGCGTAGTCGCGCAGCATGCGCGATTCGGCATCGGGCGCATCGGCACTGCCCATCGCTTCCAGCCGCGCCGCCGCCTGGGCGTCGCCCTGCCGCAGGGCCGCCACCGCGCCGCCGTAGCGCTCCAGCAGGGGCGAGCCGGCGGGCATGGCCGCCGGCGCCAGCTCCAGTGCCGCCAGGCTGTCGGCGCGGCGGCGCTCGAAGGAGGCGGCCAGAGGTTGTCCGGAGGCCTGCAGGCGCTCCAGCAGCAGGGCCGCACGCAGGGCGCGGCCGGTGCGCAGCAGGAAATCGGCGGCACGCAGCTCCGGATCCTCCAACGCCGCCTGCGGTTGTGCCCAGTCCTGCCATTGCAGCGCCGGCCGGCTGCGCAGGCCCTGCCTGGCCAGGGTCAGCTCGACGCGGCCGGCGGCGGCGCCCTTGCTGTAGTCCTGTTCGATCTGCGCGTGCAGGCGGGCGTCACCCGGCTGCGCATCCTCGGCGCGGGCGATGAAATCCACGCGCAGCCGGTGGCTGCCCTCGGGCAGCGGCATCAGCGTGATGGCATGCAGGCCGCCGCTGCGCAGCGCCAGCGCCTCGCGGTCGCTGTAGCGATGGCGCGCCGCGGCGCGGCCATCCACCGTCACGCTGACCTCGCGCAGCAGGGAGCCTTCGATGCGGTTGCCGATATAGAGCGTCAGCCGTTGCGTGTCGGACGCTGCCGGCAGCGACTGCGCCTGGCGGTCCAGTTCCAGTGCCGCGGACGCGAGCGCGGCGGGTGTCTCGGCGGCGCGGACCGGCAGCGCGACCAGCGCCGCGAGCCACATGCACCGTATGGATGCACCGCGGAGGATCGCCAGCCAACCGCGGCCCCTTGCGGGCACCGGCGCGGTTTTGCCTTGTGCGATCAACAACATGACATGCTCCCCTGAAAGATGCGGCACAGGAAGCGGGCGTCGTTGACCGCGGAACCTACGAGGTCGGCGTTGACCTCAGGTCAGAAGTAGCAATGGCCATGCCAGATTAAGGTCCCGGAGCGGGAGGCGACCGCGGCTCAGAAGGTCCAGCGGACCTGCAGGCCGGGGCTGAAGTCGACGTGGCTGTCGAGCAGCCCGGACTCCTTGTCGTCGTCCCAGGAAGACGCCGAGGGCGGGCGCGAGACCGAGTCCGGAATCATCATCGTGGGACCGACGCTGAGTTCGCCGTGGCGCAGCTTGATGCCGTTGAAGTCGTGATTGGAGGCGATGCCGATCAGCGCCCCGGCGATCACGTCGCGCCAGTAGTGGTTCTCGGTCTCGACGCGGCTGTAGCCCACCCAGCTCGCGGTGAGATAGGCCGGCACGCCCCAGCCCCAGCCGTACTCCTTGCGGATGAACTCGGCGCCCATGAAGGCCGAGGCGGTGTGCCCCGACGGGAAGGAACGAGGGCCGCCGTTGGGCCGCTCGGCGTCGACCGCATACTTGAGGCCGTAGGTGGCGACTTCCATGCGCAGGAAGGCGAGCCCGAAATCGCGGCGCGGCGAACCGTTGAGCGTGGGGCCGGGCCAGTTCAGGCCATCGCTGGAAACCTCGTCCGGCGGTGCCGCGCCGAGCGAGGAGAAATCGAAGGACGGAGCGTCGCGGTCGCGGCTCAGCAGCCAGGTCAGCGCCAGGCCGGCGACGGGTACGCCGAACTGCAGCAGGTCCCCGCTCATCTCGACGTTGTGCAGGGTCTGGGTCGTATCGCCGGCCTGCGCCGGTGCCGCTCCCAGCAGGGAGGCCGCCAGGCAGGCGGCGCCGAGGCGTCGGGCAAGGATGTTCCGCTGCATCTGGGTACCTGCGGCCAGTGGGTCACGCGGGATTCGCGCAGGTTCCATGCTGCGGACGGACGCGTCACCGCCGCGTCACCGGCAGCCGCTCTCCGTCGGCCGCCGCCTACCGCTCGGCGGTGCCTCAGGCGGCCGCCAGGCGTGCCAGCTGCTCGCGCACCCGCTCGGCCAGGTCCTGGCGTGCGCCCAGCAGGCGCTGCAGTTCCTCGTCGGTGACATAGCCGATGGACTGGCGGTAGGCGTTCTTGGCCTCCGCCAGGCGATCCTGCATCGCCAGCAGCTCGGCGATGCCCGCGACGGCGATCGGAGCGGTGCCTGCATGCTGGCGCAGGTAGTCGCCCACGCGGCGGACATGGCTCTCGAACAGGCGCTCCACCGAGGTCGCCGGAGACAGCGACAGCAGGTCGACCTGCGGCCCCGGGCCGAAGGGGTTGGCCTCGCCGCTGTTGTTGGTGACCAGGAAGTCGCCGTTGTCGAAGCCGGTCTCGAACTCGACCACGGCCACGCTGCGCGGCTGGCCGGCCAGGCGCAGGCGCAGCCAGCCGAACCAGCCCGGCCACACCGGGCGCAGGGCGAAGCTGAAGGCCACCGTGCCTTCGCCGGAGCGATAGCAGCGCAGCAGGGTGCTCTCGGCCAGCACCGGCGCCAGGTGGCGCGGATCGAAATCGCCGAGATAGCCGAAGCCGAGCGCCGACAACCGCTGCCGCGCGGCCGCGGCGTGGCGGCGCATGAACGCCGGGAAGATCTCGGCGGGCACCGGCCGCAGGTCGCAACGCGGCAGGTGTCCCAGCTGGAACAGCTTGTCGGCAATGCCGACGGCCAGCAGCGTGTCGGGGTCGCCCAGCGGCTCCAGCACCGCCGACAGGTCCTTGCCCTGGCGCATCTGCTGCGCGGCGTTGCGCAGCAGCGACGCCGTCAGGTCGTCCTCGACGCTGCGCCGGCCCGCATGTTCCGCCGGCTGCGCGGCGGCCTCGAGGGAGTCGGCCAGCGTCGGCGCCGGCAGGGCGGCGGCACGCCCGTCGGCGCCCTGCTCCCGGGCGAGGCGGCGCATCTCCTCGGCGACATTGCGCAGCAGGTGCGCCGCCGGCAGGGCGGCGAGCAGGGCGTCGTACTCCGCCACCGCTTCGCCGTGCCTTCCCAGGTCCTGCAGGCGGCGCGCCAGTTGCAGGCGATAGCGCGAGCCGTCGGCCACCAGTGGCAGCGCGCGGCGCAGGTCGGCCACCGCGGCTTCGAGGCCGCGCCGGGACAGCGTCACCCCCGGCGATGGCTGCACGGTCGGCTCCCCCGGCACGGGATGGCGCGCGGCGTTGCCCGCCCACAGCGCGCGCAGCGCGTAGCCCTCGCCGTCGGCCGGATCGAGTTCCAGCGCCCGGTCCAGCGCGGCCATGGCCTCCTCCGGGCGTCCGCGCTGGTGGCGGACCAGCGCCAGCGCGCGGTGCGCCGCCGCCAGGCTGCCGTCGAGCGCCACCGCGAGCTGCAGGTCGCCTTCGCGTTCCGGGTAGTCGCCGCGCAAAGCCGCGGTCAGCTCGGCGCGGCGCAGCCAGGCCTTGGCGAAATCAGGATTGAGCTCGATGACCCGCAGCACCGCGGCCAGCGCCTCTTCCTGGCGGCCCAGCGCCGCGAGGCAGTGGCTGCGATGCCAATGCAGCGGCGCCTGTCCGGGCCGCTCGGCGATCTTCTGCTCGAGGATCGGCAGCGCCGAGGCGTACTCGCCCGCGCGCAGCAAGCGCTTGAGGATCTCGGTCCGCGGTTCGGCGGCGTCGCTCATGTTCCGTCGGCCATAGCCTCAGCGGTTCATCACGCGGCCCATGGTCGCGGCCAGCAGCCGTCGCGGCAGCAGCCGCGGCATCACCCCGCCCAGCCGGGTCATGAACCCGGGCACATAGACGCAGGCATCGCGCGCCAGTGCCGCCAGGCTGCCGGAAACCACGGCCTCGGCCGTCATCATCATCGGCTTGGGGATCACCTGGCGCAGGCTGCCGCTCTCGGCCGCCTCGAAGAACGGCGTATCCACCGGCCCCGGGCACACCGCCAGGAAGCGCACGCCGCGCCCGCGGTACTCGGCCCACAGGCCCTGCGTCAGCGACAGCACGTAGGCCTTGGTGGCGCCGTAGACGCTCATGTAGGGCATGGGCTGGAAGGCAGCGGCGGAGGCGATGTTGATCACCGCGCCGTGGCCGGCCTCGACCATCGCCGGCAGGAAGGCATGCGTCAGCTCGGTCAATGCGCCGATGTTGACCGCGACCATGCGCTGGTCGCGCTCGTAGCCATCCTCGTGGAACTTCGCGGAGGATCCGAAGCCGGCGTTGTTGACCAGCAGGTCCACCTCGAGCCCGCGGCGCTTCACTTCCTCGGCCAGCAGCTCGCCGGGATCCGGCTTGGCCAGGTCCATGGCGATCACCTCGACACGGCGGCCATGGGCCTCGCGCAGGCGTTGCGCCAGCTTTTCCAGCTCGTCCTGGCGGCGTGCCACCAGGATCAGGTCGGAACCCTGCGCGGCAAGCTGTTCGGCGAAGATGGCGCCGATGCCGCTGGATGCGCCGGTGACCAGCGCGGTGCGATACGTCCTGGACATGTTGCTCTCCCCCGCGCTCCCGCGCATTCCGTTGCGGGGACGACCGGCACAGCCCGGCGGCCAGGGCGCAGGGCGCCGCCGGCCGGACGCGTCCAAGGACCTCAGCGCAGCAGTGCCAGCAGTTTCTGCAGCTCGCTGTTGCTCTTGAACGCCACGGTGAGCTTGCCGCGTCCCTTGTCGTTCTGTTGCAGCTTCACCGCCAGGCCGATGCGGCCGGCGATTTCCTTCTCGATCTCGCCGATGGCCGGCGGCGGCGCGGCGCGGGGCTTCTGAGCCTGCGGCTGGGCCTGCACCAGGGCCTCGGTCTGGCGCACCGACAGGTGCTGGTCCGCGACCATCTTCGCCAGCGAGGACTGGCGCGCGCCCTGCACGCCCAGCAGCACCTTGGCGTGGCCGAAGGACAGGCGGCGCTCGCGCACCAGGTCCTGCACGTCGGCGTTGAGTTCCATCAGGCGCAGCAGGTTGCTGACCGCGGCGCGGGACTTGCCCACCGCCTCGGCGCAGGCCTCGTGCGTCAGGCCGCACTCCTCGATCAGCTTGTGCAGCGCCTCGGCCTCTTCCAGCGCATTGAGGTCGGAGCGCTGGATGTTCTCCACCAGGGCTACCGCCATCGCGCCGCGCTCGTCGAGCGCGCGCACCACGGCCGGAATCTGCTTGAGGCCCGCCAGCTTCGCCGCGCGCCAGCGGCGCTCGCCGGCGATGATCTCGTAGCGGTCGGCACCGGCCGGGCGCACCACGATCGGCTGCACCACGCCCTGGGCGCGGATCGAGTCGGCCAGCGCGTTCAGCGCCTCCTCGTCGAACTGGCGGCGCGGCTGGTGCTTGCCGGGGCCGAGGCGCTCCAGCGGCAGCTCGCGCAGCTCCTCGCCGGGCTCGGCGGTGGAACTCACCGGCGTGGCGCTGGAGAGCAGGGCATCGAGACCCCTGCCCAGTCCTCTTTTCTTCTGTGCGTTCATGCGCTGAGCCTCATCTGCCCGCCGTCGTGGCGGCGCAGTACCTCGCCTGCCAGCGCCAGGTAGGCCTTGGCGCCGGAGGATTGTGCGTCGTAGAGCATCACCGGCAGGCCGTGGCTGGGTGCCTCGGCCAGGCGCACGTTGCGCGGGATGATGGTGCGGTAGACCTTGTCGCCGAAGTGCTGCGTCAGCTGGTTGCTGACATCGTTGGCGAGGTTGTTGCGCGGGTCGAACATGGTGCGCAGCAGGCCCTCGATCTCCAGCTTGGGATTGATCACTCGCTTGATCTTGTTGACGGTATCCATCAGCGCGGTGAGGCCTTCCAGGGCGTAGTACTCGCACTGCATCGGGATCAGCACGCCGTCGGCCGCCACCAGGGCGTTGACCGTCAGCTTGGACAGGGCCGGCGGGCAATCGAGCAGCACGTAGTCGAACTGGTCCGCCACCTCGGCCAGCACGCTCTTCAGCGCGAAGTCGCCGGCGGCGACGTCGCGCAGCTTGATCTCGGCCTCGGTCATGTCGCCGTTGGCCGGCATCAGCGACAGCCCGATCTCCGGCAGGTACTGGATCACCTCGCCGGGCTTGGCCTGCTCCAGCAGCAGGTCGCGCGCGGTCTTGCCGACGGCGCTCTTGTCCACGCCGATGCCCATGGTGGCATTGCCCTGCGCGTCGAGGTCCACCAGCAGCACGCGGCGCTTGGTGGCCGCCAGCGAGGCAGCAAGGTTGATGGACGTGGTGGTCTTGCCCACCCCGCCCTTCTGGTTGGCGACGGCGATGACGTAACTCATGACTTCATTCCTGCGATGACCGCATGGCGATCTTCATCCAGCCCCGGCACCCGCAGGCGATGCGTTCCCCCAATGACGAATCGAGCCGGCACGGAGGCCAGCTCTTCCGGGTCTAGTTTGCCCTTCATGGCTACCCATTGGCCACCCGGGGCCAGCAGGGCCTCGGTGCCGGTAAAGAAATCGGCCAGGGAGGCGAAGGCCCGGCTGGTGATGATGCCGAACGGCGACTCAGGCCGGAAGGCCTCGACCCGGGACTCCGCCACGGCGACGTTGGCCAGGCCCAGCGTGCGGACCGCATGGCGCATGAAGCGGACCTTCTTGCCGTTGCTGTCCAGCACCGTCACGTCCAGCGCCGGGTTGGCGATGGCCAGCGGGATGCCCGGCAGGCCCGCCCCCGCACCGACATCGAGCATGCGCCCCCCGACATGGGGCAGCAGGGCCAGCGAGTCCAGCAGGTGCTTGGAGACCATCTCGTCCGGATCACGGATCGCGGTCAGGTTGTAGGCCGCGTTCCACTTCTGCAGTTCGTCCAGGTAGGCCATCAGCGGGTCGGCCAGCCCGGTATCCAGGCCCATGGCGCCCAGCCCGGACTCCAGCCGCGCGCGCGGATCGCGGGCACGGCGGTAGGGCGAAGGAGAGGAACTCATGATGGGCCGGATACCTCGGAAGGGCGCGCAGTATAGCGCCGCGCGTCCCCCGGGGCCTTGGCCGCTCAGCGCTTCAGCGAGCCCAGGATGCCGCGCAGCAGGGTCCGCCCCACTTCCCGGCCGACGGTGTTGGCGATGCTGCGGGTCGCACTCTTGATGGCGGCCTCCGCCACGGTGTCGCTGCGGCGGGCGGCGGGCTTGCGCGGGGCGGGCTCGGCGCGGCGGCTGCCGGGCACCGGCTGGGCCGAGGCCTCGTCCCACCATCCTCCGCCGCCGGACTTCGGTGCCGGGCCGGGAGCCGGGGCCGACGGCGCGGCGGCCGGGGGCGGCATCGCGGCCGCGCGCTGCGACAGCTTCTCGTAGGCCGACTCGCGATCCACCACGGTGTCGTACTTGCCGGCCACCGGGCTGCGCGACATCACGGCCTTGCGCTCCTCCGGCGTCAGCGCGCCCATGCGCGAGCGCGGCGGGCGGATCAGGGTGCGCTCGACGATGCCCGGCACGCCCTTGTCCTGCAGCGTGGACACCAGGGCCTCGCCGACACCCAGCTCCATGATGGCGGTGGCGACGTCGATCTTCGGGTTGGCGCGGAAGGTGGTGGCGGCGGCCTTGACCGCCTTCTGGTCGCGCGGCGTGAAGGCACGCAGCGCGTGCTGCACGCGGTTGCCGAGCTGGCCCAGCACGCTCTCCGGCAGGTCCAGCGGGTTCTGCGTGATGAAGTAGACGCCGACGCCCTTGGAGCGGATCAGCCGCACCACCTGCTCGACCTTCTCCACCAGCGCCTTGGGCGCATCCTTGAACAGCAGGTGCGCCTCGTCGAAGAAGAACACCAGCTTGGGCTTGTCGAGGTCGCCGGCCTCGGGCAGGCGCTCGAACAGCTCGGCCAGCAGCCACAGCAGGAAGGTGGCGTAGAGGCGCGGCTTCTGGAACAACTGGTCGGCGGCCAGCACGTTGACGATGCCCTTGCCGCTCAGGTCCGTGCGCATGAAGTCGTTCAGGTCCATGGCCGGCTCGCCGAAGAAGGCCTCGGCCCCGTCCTGCTCCAGCTGGATCAGGGCGCGCTGGATGGCGCCGATCGAGGCCTTGCTGACCAGGCCGTATTCGGCGCCCAGCGCCTTGGCGTTGTCGGCGACATGGACCAGTGCGGCGCGCAGGTCCTTGAAGTCCAGCAGCAGCAGGCCCTGCTCGTCGCAGTACTTGAAGGCCAGCGATAGCACGGCCTCCTGCACGTCGGACAGGTCCAGCAGGCGCGACAGCAGCGTCGGCCCCATGTCGGAAATGGTGGCACGCACCGGATGGCCGGAAACGCCGAAGACGTCCCAGAACACGGTGGGATAGTTCTGCGGGGCGTAGTTGGCCAGGCCGATCTGCGCGGCGCGCTCGGCCAGCTTGGGCTTGGCCTCGCCGGCGGCGGCGATGCCGGAAAGATCGCCCTTGATGTCGGCCGCGAACACCGGCACGCCGATGTCGGCGAAGCCCTCCGCCAGGCCCTGCAGGGTGATGGTCTTGCCGGTGCCGGTGGCGCCGGCGATCAGGCCGTGGCGGTTGGCATAGGCCGGCAGCAGGAACTGGGGCGTATCGCCCTTGCCGATCAGGATCGGGTCGGTCATGGCTGGTCAGGTCGCGATGGGGATATGGCTCATCTTCGCCAATCGGCATGACAAAAGAAAAGCCGGACGCGGCGGCGCCCGGCTTCTTGCGCAACTCCGCGGCTCAGGCCAGCCGCGCGCGGGCCGCCGCCAGCTCGATGACCTCCGCCCGCTCCGCGGCATGGTTGCCGGCGATGTAGTCCTTGCTGAAGTCGTCGGTCAGGATCACGTCGAAGCGCACGCGGTCGTACTCGGCGGCCTGGTCGGCCTCCTGGCGCGTCATCAGGTTGCGCGTCACCGCATCCTTCAGGCGATCCGCCACCGTGTCGCCGGCCAGTTCGCCGCGGTTGGCATGCCGGAAGTACTTCAGGTACGCCGGCTCGCAGCGCAGCGCCACCTCCCAGGCATGCTCCATGCGGCCGACCGGGTCGTGCACGCCGCCGTTCCTGAACACCAGCCAGGACAGGCGCTCGCGCACGTCGCTGGGCTCCAGGATCAGGTCGGCCACCTGGGCATTGAGTCGGTCGCTGACCGGCTTGATGCGGTTGCCCAGGGGAAATACCACCGTGCGCATCACGCCGCGCGCCCAGGCCACCGGGAAGTTGTCGAGGAAGCCCTCGAAGGCCCGGGCGATCTCGTGCATCGCATGGTCCAGCGCCCAGCGCGCATGCGCCAGCTCGGCCTCGGACTTGCTGCCCTCCAGGTAGAACTTGGCGACGGCGGAGGCGATGTAGAGCTGGCTCAGCACGTCGCCCAGGCGCGCCGACAGGCGCTCCATGAACTTGAGCTTGCCCCCCAGCACGCCCATCGTCAGGTCGGAGCAGAACGCCAGGCTGGCCGAGAACCGCTCCATCTGGCGGAAGTAGGGCGCCATCTCGCCCGCCACCGGCGAGGCGGCCAGGCGCCCGCCCGTGAGTCCCAGCGTGAAGGCGCGCACCGCGCGGTTAATGGAGAAGCCGATGTGCCCGAACAGCAGCTGGTCGAACTTGGCCAGGTCGTCGTCGCGCGCCGCCTCCATCTCCGGGAAGACGTACTCGTGGCAGCGGATGGCACCCTGGCCGAAGATCATCAGGTTGCGGGTCAGGATGTTGGCGCCTTCCACCGTGATCGCCACCGGCGCGGCCTTGTAGGCGGTGGCCATGAAGTTGCGCGGACCCTGCTGGATCGCCTTGCCGGCCATCACGTCCATGCCGTCGGCGATGATCTTCCGCATCAGCTCGGTCATGTGGTACTTGGCGATGGCGGTGACCACCGACGGTGCGCAGTGGTCCACGGCCGAGGCGGTGAGCACGCGCAGGGCCTCCAGCGTGTAGGCATGGCCGGCAATGCGGCCGGTGGCCTCCTGCACGCCCTCGAACTTGCCGACCGCCACCTTGAACTGGCGGCGGAAGCGGCCGTAGACGCCGGTCATGCGGTAGGCGCTCTGCCCGGCCGCCGTGCCCAGCGCCGGCAGCGAGATGCCGCGGCCGGCGGACAGGCATTCCACCAGCATGCGCCAGCCCTTGCCCGCCATGGCGGGGCCGCCGATGATCCAGTCCACCGGGATGAACACGCCGCGCCCGTGGATCGTGCCGTTGTGGAAGGCGGCGCCCGGGTAGTGGCGCCGGCCGATCTCGATGCCCTCGTGCCGGGCCGGGACCAGGGCGCAGGTGATGCCGTAGTCGGTCCTGGTCTTGTCGCCCAGCAGGCCGTCGGGGTCGCGCAGCTTGAAGGCCAGGCCGACCACCGTGGCGATCGGCGCCAGCGTGATGTAGCGCTTGGAGAAGTCCAGGCGGATGCCTAGCACCTTCTTGCCCTCGTGCTGGCCGTAGCAGACGGTGCCGAGATCCGGCATCGCGGTGGCGTCGGAGCCGACCTCGGGGCCGGTGAGGCCGAAGCAGGGAATCTCCTTGCCCGACACCAGGCCCGGCAGCCACTGCTTCTTCTGTTCGTCGGTGCCGTAGTGCATCAGCAACTCGCCGGGGCCCAGCGAGTTGGGCACCATCACCGTCACCGCCATGGTGATCGACTTGGTCGCCAGCTTGGTCACCACGGCGGACTGCGCGTTGGCGGAAAAGCCCAGGCCGCCGTACTCCTTCTTGATCAGCATCGAGAAGAACTTCTTCTCGCGGATGTAGGCCCAGACCTCCGGCGGCAGGTCCTTGTCCTCGAACTCGATCTTCCAGTCGTCGCAGAGCTTGCAGAGCTCCTCGCACTCATGGTCGAGGAAGGACTGCTCCTCGGCGGTCAGCGCGGTGTAGCGGAATTCCAGCAGCTTGTTCCAGGCCGGGCGGCCGCGGAACATCTCCGCTTCCCACCAGGTGTCGCCGGCCTCCAGGGCCTCGCGCTCGGTGGAGGACATCTCGGGCAGCACCTTCTTGAACATGCCGAAGATGGGGCCGGTCAGCACGGCACGCCGCAGCGGCCGGATGTTGAGCAGGGCCGCCAGCGCCAGGAACAGCGCCGCCGAGATCGCGAAGGCGGCGGCGCCGAGCGCGCCGGCCTGCTTCAGCGCCAGCAGCAGCAGGCCGGCGCCGGCGGTCCAGGCCAGCAGGGGCGCTCCGGCATAGGCCAGGAGCCAGGCCGCCAGCAGCGCGACGGCAACCACGGAAAGAATCGACATGGGGTACCTCCTTGGGGGCCTTGCGACCCTTGGGGAAAATCAGGGACCCGGGCGGCGCATCGGCACCACGTGCGGGTGGTCGTCTTCTTCTTCCGCGCCCTGTCCCCTCGCCTCCCGGGGAATGAGCGTCTTGATCATCAGTTTCACGTAATCGCTGAAAGCCTGGCCCTCGGGCATCATCTGCGGCGTGTCGCGGCGCACCTGCAGGTTGCCCATGAAGGTGGCGAACGCGAACAGCGCCCACTGCCGCGCCTGGGGCTCGCTGTAGCCCAGGGCGCGGTAGCTTTCGTCGAGGTAGTTGATCCAGCGTTCCGACAGGCGCTGCACGAAGGCCTGCACGGTCGGATTGTCGGCGGCGGCGGCGATGGCCAGGTACAGGCGGCCGTCGCGCACGCTCATGTTGGCGGCCTTGAACAGGCGCACGATGCGCTCGTAGGGAGTGGCCGAGGGGTCGATCTTCGACAGCAGGGAGTCGATCTGCTGCCGCTCCCAGAGCTGCAGCGCGGCGCGCAGCAGGGCGTCGCGGTTGGCGAAATGCCAGTAGAAGCTGCCCTTGGTCACGCCCAGCCCGCGCGCCAGCGGCTCCACCGCGACGGCGTCCAGGCCGCCGACCGCGATCGCATCCAGCGCGGCCTCGGCCCAGTCGTCGGCGCTGAGGTTCTGTCGACTGTCGGCGGCAGCCGTGGGCTTCATGATCCGTCCATACATACGGTGGCGTATTGATGGGACCAGTTTAGACATACGCACGCGTATGTCGCAACACCCGTACGGACGTCGCGCCGGCCGCTTCATCCCTCGCAAGTGGCCGTGCTATAAGCCCTTCGCGGCGAAAAAGGCCGGACACACTAATTCGGGGATCCACATGAAACACCGTTCGCATTCCGCTCCCGCGGCCCTGTTCGCGCTGGCCGCCCTGCTGCAGGGCCCGGCTTGGGCGCAGCCGGCGGATGCCGACGGCGACGGCGCCGCCGACACGCTCGACGAATGCCCGGGCACCGTCGCCGGCACGCTGGTGGACCGCAAGGGCTGCGCGGCCAGGATTCCGCCGCTGCCGGCCGACGAATTCCCCGAAGCCGCCGCCGAAGCGGCAGCAGCCCAGGCACCGGCACCGGCACCGGCACCGGCACCGGAAGCTTCGGCTGCCGCGGCCGCCCCGGCACCGCTGGCCGCCGCAGAGCCGGCACCGGCACCGGCCGCAGCGGAGCCGTCCGCAGCGGAGCCGTCCCCCGTGGCCGCGTACGATCCCCCGCCGCCGGCGCCCGCCCCGAGCTACGAGCCGGTGCCGCAGCCCGCCGCCCCGGTTCCCTGGACCCCGCCCGCCGTGGCCCTGCCGCCGGGCGTGACCCTGCTGCCGGCCGCCACCCCCTCCGCCGTTCCGCCGCCGAGCCCGAGCCTGGCCGCGGTGCCCTTCGACCCCAGCTCCGCCAGGCTCAATGGCGCGGCCCGCAAGCAGCTCGACGGCGTGCTCGCTGCGCTGCGCGCGCAGCCGGCCCTGCAGTTGCAGGTCATCGGCCACAGCGCGGCGGGAGAGGCCGGCGGCCTGGCGCTGGCGCGCGCCCAGGCCGTGCGCACGTTCCTCGGCGACCTGGGCATCGCCACCGCGCGGCTCAAGGCCAGCGGCCAGGCCGGCGGCGGCGCGGAGGTCGAATTCAAGCCCTTGTGAGGACAGGGTATTCAGCCAGGGTTCAGCGCATCGGCACGAGCATCGGCGCGGTGCAATTCAGCCATAGCAGCGATAGGGAAAAAAATCAGATGAAAACCAAAGCACTTGCATTGCTGATCCTGGGAGGCGTGCTGAGCACGGCTCAAGCCGAATCCAAGCCGTACCTGGGCCTCATGGGCAGCTGGGTCAACCCTGACAGCGGTCGCCAGGCCGATGATGACGGCATGGGCGCCCACTTCCTCTTCGGCTTTCCGTTCAACGACTACCTCGCCGCGGAACTGAACGGCTTCGGCCACAAGGTCAACAACGACGTCACCGGCCAGAACGACACCAATTTCGGCGCCGGCCTGGACCTGAAGCTCGGCCTGGCCCCGAGCAGCCGCATCAATCCCTATCTGCTGCTGGGCGGCGGCGCCACCTACGAGGAGGCCCTGGGCGACCCTCCGGCCAGCAAGAGCGACGGCAACCGCACGGTGGGCTACGCCAATGCGGGCGGCGGCCTGCTGTTCAAGATCGGCGGCTCGCGCGACGCGGCGCTGCGCATCGAAGGCCGGCGCTACGCCATCTTCAGCGACGACATCCCCGGTACCGCCGGCGGCAGCGATCGCGTGTGGGACACGCGCGTCAACGCCGGTGTGCAGTTCAACCTGAGCGAGACCGCGCCGCCCCCGCCGCCGGCCCCGCCCCCGCCGGCCCCCAAGCCGGCGGTGGCCGACAGCGACGGTGACGGCGTGCTCGACAACATCGACCGCTGCCCGGGCACCCCGCGAGGCATCGCGGTGGACGCCTACGGCTGCGGCCTGCCGCCGCCTCCGCCGCCCGATGCCGACGGCGACGGCGTGCTCAACGCCAACGACCTGTGCCCGGATACCCCGCGTGGCATGCGGGTGGATGAGCGCGGCTGCGCCGTGAAGGCCCAGCGCCTGGTGCTGCGCAACATCAACTTCGAGTTCAACAAGGCGACGCTGACGGCCGACGGCCGTGCGATCCTCGACGGCATCGCGGCCGGCCTGCGCGGCCAGCCGACGATGGAAGTCGAGATCGAGGGCCACACCGACAGCATCGGCTCGGATGCCTACAACCTGAAGCTGTCGAAGGCCCGCGCCAACTCCGTGCGCGACTACCTGGTCAGCCAGGGCGTGCAGGCCGGCCGCCTGTCCGCCAAGGGCATGGGCGAGTCGGTGCCGGTGTCGAGCAACAAGACCGACGAGGGCCGTGCGCAGAACCGCCGCGTCGAGTTCAAGGTGATCAAGCAGTAAGCACCGGGTGCGAACCCAGCCGGCGGCCGCAAGGCCGCCGGCTTTTTTGTGCGCCGCGGGAACTCGCCGCGGCCGCCGCCATTCAAAGCTCCGGCGACCACACCGGATCGCCGATGGGAACACGGACGTGAAGCGGAGTAACGGCAACATCCTGCTGACGCTGGGCGCGCTGCTGCTCGGCGCCTGCGCGTCCGCTCCGCAGCAGGAGGCGCCGGCCCTGCAGCTCAAGCTGGACGGGCAGATGGCGGCCCAGCCGCAAGCGCCGCTGCCGGGCGTCAACAGCGACTTCACCCTGGGCGGCGGCGACGGCCTGCTGCTCTACCGCGCGGGCTACCGCGTGCAGCCGGGCCAGCTGTTCGTCTCCGGAACGCGCAACTTCGACGCCCCCTCGCAACAGGTGGCGATGCAGACCCTGGGACAGAACGCGGACCTGCGGCTCAGCGAGGTGGCGGGCGCGCCGCTGCTCGTGGGGATGTCGCAGGAGGCGCACTCGGAATGGAGCCTGGCAGGAGAAGCCCAGAACCTGCGGCAGGCGGTCAGCATCGGCTGGGCGCCGCCGCTGGCGGCCTTCAACCTGAAGTGGGCCAACACCACCGCGCCGGCCGCGCCGCTGGATTGTGCCGTGGAGGGCAGCATGCGGATGCCGCTGCCGGCCGAGACCGCGGCGCTGCGGCTGCGCGGGCGCAGCTGTCGCGTCGTGGCCACCGACGCCACGGTCACCGACATGGAGGCCCGGACCTGGTCCGCCGCACTGGAATGGGGCGAGGAGAAGCAGCGGTCGCAGCTGCGCCTGCAGGCGATCGACCCCGCACCCTCGGCCGGCACCGCACTGGCGGATCCCGCCGCGGGCTATGAACTGGGCCTGGCGCAGCAGCAGGAGCTGGGCTCCTGGTCGACCCAGGCCCGGCTGGCCTGGCAGCGCGTGCCCGATGCGCAGAACCCGGCCGTCTCCCAGGGCTGGACCTCGGAGGCGAGCCTGCAGCGGCGCCTGGGCGGGGTCGGTGTCTCGGCCGGCGTCTCCAGCGGCGTGAACCCGGCCTGGTTCCTGCCCGAGGCGGCGGAGCGCAGCGACCAGCTCAACCTGGGCCTGGACCTGTCACGCTGGGCCGGCGGCCTGCTGCCCGGCCGCAGCCCCCAGACCGGTCTCTACTACAGCCGCACCCGCAGCGTCGGCAGCGAGCAGACCCTCAGCGACGACCTGCTGCAGTGGAAGTTTTCCCTGCTCTGGTGAGTCCCGGCCTCAGCGGGCCGGGTGGTACACCAGCGGATAGCGCTCCACCACGGCGGCGGGCCCGTCCCGCGCCTCGAAGCGCAGGCCGCCCAGCCAGCTGCGCACCAGGGCTTCCAGCTCCCGGTCCCCGTAGGTGGACGACAGCACGGCGGGTTCGCCGACCGTCCCGTCCGGCGCCACCGTGAAGCGCAGCTCCAGCCGCAGGACCTGTTCCAGCGGCATGCGCTGCTGGTACTTCATGAAGATGCGCTGCAGCGGCGCACGGTTGCGGTCGAAGACGCCCTGGATCTCCGCGTCGCTCCGGGGCGCGGCCTCCTGGGCAACCGCAGCGGCCGTCAGGCCGGCCAGCAGCAGGGAAGACAGCAGGCGGGTGGGCATCTTCATGGCTACTCCATGCGCAGCCGGCGGCCGCGCGCCTGCTGGATGTTCCAGGACAGGAAGCCGGCCGCGGCCAGGTCGTAGCCCAGGCAGAAGCCGGGCCACCAGGTCGGCAGGCCGGGGTTGTCGAAGGGGTGGAAGCCGTCGAACAGGCCATGGCCCAGCAGGGCCAGCACGACGATCCAGGGACTGAGCTTGTAGCCGCCGATGGCCAGCAGCAGGAAGCCGCCGAAGACCGCGGCCTCGGGCAGCAGGGCCTGCAGTGAACCGCCCATCACCGCGAACAGGACGTAATAGGAGGCGATCACGATCAGGATCGTCGGGTAGAAGGAGCGGTCGCGGTCGAACCCCACCCAGCGGGCCAGCAGGGACACCGCCAGCGCCAGCACTACTCCGATCGCGTACTCCATGGGTCTCCCTGTCCTGTGGATGCCGTCCGGTGGCCCGAGACTAGCGGAAAAACGATGACCCTGGCGTCCATGCCGACGTCCGGGACTGGCGCCCGGCATGCAATGGCCGTGCCCTTTCCTTAAACTTGCGCCCCTTATGTCCCGCATCCTCGAACAGGCGCAACGGCGCCGCACCTTCGCCATCATTTCGCATCCGGACGCGGGCAAGACCACGCTGACGGAAAAGCTGCTGCTGTTCGGAGGCGCGATCCAGCTGGCCGGCACGGTCAAGGGGCGCAAGGCCAGCCGCCATGCCACCTCGGACTGGATGGCCCTGGAACAGCAGCGCGGCATCTCCATCACCACCTCGGTGATGCAGTTCCCGTACAACGACAAGATCGTCAACCTGCTCGACACGCCGGGCCACGAGGACTTCTCCGAGGACACCTACCGCACGCTGACGGCGGTGGACTCGGCGCTGATGGTGATCGACGCCGCCAAGGGCGTGGAAGCGCGCACCATCAAGCTGATGGAGGTCTGCCGCCTGCGCGACACGCCGATCATCACCTTCGTCAACAAGCTGGACCGCGAGGGCCGTCCGCCGCTGGAGCTGCTGGACGAGGTCGAGAAGGTGCTGGGCCTGCACTGCACGCCGATCACCTGGCCGCTGGGCATGGGCCGCGACTTCAAGGGCGTGTACCACCTGCTGGAAGACCGCTTCTACCTCTACTCCGGCGACAAGCACCGCGTCTCGGAGATCGAGACCATCGACGGCCTGATGAACCCGGTCCTGATGGAGCGCTACGGCAGCGTCTACCAGACGCTGCGTGACGAGATCGAGCTGCTGCAGATGGCCGGCACCGAGTTCGACCTGGAGCAATACCGGGCCGCGAAGCTGACGCCGGTGTTCTTCGGCGCCGCGATCAACAACTTCGGCATCCGCGAGCTGCTCAACGGCTTCACCGAGTGGGCGCCGCCGCCGCAGGGCCGCGCCTCCACGGTGCGCGAGGTGGAGCCGTCCGAGGAGAAGTTCACCGGCTTCGTGTTCAAGATCCAGGCGAACATGGACCCGAAGCACCGCGACCGCGTGGCCTTCCTGCGCGTCTGCTCCGGCGCCTACAAGCGCGGCATGACGCTGCACTCGGTGCGCCTCGGCGGACCGGTGCGCGTCTCGCATGCCCTGACCTTCATGGCGGCCGACCGCGACGTGGTGGAGGAAGCCTACCCGGGCGACATCATCGGCCTGCACAACTACGGCACCATCGCCATCGGAGATTCCTTCTCCGAGGGCGAGGAGCTGCGCTTCACCGGCATCCCCAACTTCGCGCCGGAACTGTTCCGCCGCGTGGTGCTGAAGGACCCGATGAAGGCCAAGCAGCTCAACAAGGGCCTGGACCAGCTCTGCGAAGAGGGCGCCACGCAGGTCTACCGCCCCGTGGCCAACAACGACATCGTGCTCGGCGCGGTGGGCGTGCTGCAGTTCGACGTGGTGCAGTACCGCCTCAAGGACGAATACGGCGTGGACTCGGTGTTCGAGCCGGTGCAGGTGCATACCGCGCGCTGGATCGACTGCGCCGATCCGAAGAAGCTCAAGGAATTCGTCGAGAAGAACGACACCCGCATCGCCAAGGACCACTACGGCGACCTGGTGTACCTGGCGTCCAGCAACGTCAACCTGAACATGGCGAAGGAACGCTTCCCGGACGTGCGCTTCTCGGAAACCAGAGAGCACGGCAACAACAGCTGAGGATCCCGCTCCCTTGTCCGAGGCCTCGACCAGGCACGACCCGTTTGCCGCGCTCCGCTTCCCGGAGTTCCGCAACCTGATCACCGGCGCCTTCCTCACCACGATGGCGATCCTGGTGCAGGAAGTGGCGCTGGCCTACGAGCTCTACAAGCTGACGCGCGATCCGCTGACGCTGGGCTTCATCGGGCTGGCGGAGGCGATCCCCTTCATCGGCCTGGCGCTGTTCGGCGGCCACGTGGCGGACCGCTACGACAAGCGCCGGGTGATGCAGTACATGCTGCTGGTGATCATCGCCGGCTCCACGGTGCTGACCGTGGTCAGCCACGAGGGCGTACGCGAGCAGCTGCCGCAATGGGCGATGCTGCTGGTGATCTACGCCATGTTCATGGTGGTGGGCTTCGCCCGCGGCTTCTACTCGCCCGCCAGCGCATCGCTGAAGGCCTTCCTGGTGCCGCGCGAGCACTATGCCAACTCCGCCACCTGGTCCAGCACCTTCTGGCAGGCCGGCGCCATCGTCGGCCCCGTGGCCGCCGGCTTCCTCTATGCCGGACTGGGCCTGACCGGCGCGCTGCTGGTGGCCATCGCCCTGTTCGCGGCCAACTTCCTGCTGCTGTTCACGATCCGCCGCCGCCCCCCGGCCGACGTGGCCGAGGAAGGCGAGAGCCTGTGGCAGTCGCTGGGCGAGGGCCTGCGCTACGTCTGGAACAGCAAGATCATCCTGTACTCGATCTCGCTGGACATGTTCTCGGTGCTGTTCGGCGGCGTGGTGGCGATCCTGCCGATCTTCGCCGAGGACATCCTGAAGGTGGGGCCGGAGGGCCTGGGCCTGCTGCGCGCCGCCCCCGCGGTGGGCGCCATGCTGACCGTGCTGCTGCTGGCCTGGTACCCGCCGACCCGCCATGCCTGGCGCAACATGCTGCTGGCGGTGCTGGGCTTCGGCCTGGGGACGCTGGTGTTCGCCCTGTCGGACGACCTGTGGCTGTCGCTGGGCGCCCTGTTCTTCGTCGGTGCCGCCGACAGCGTCAGCGTGGTGATCCGCGGGACGGTGCTGCAGACCGTCCCGCCGGACCACCTGCGCGGACGGGTGCTGTCGGTGAACAGCATCTTCGTGGCCTCCTCCAACGAGCTGGGAGCCTTCGAGTCCGGCGTGGCCGCCCGCCTGATGGGGGTGGTGCCGTCGGTGATCTTCGGCAGCGGCGTCACCCTGCTCACCGTGGCCTACGTCTGGCGCCGCTCCAAGGAGCTGTTCAAGCTGCAGCTGCGCTGACTGGCTATTTTCTGATCAATGCGGCGGCAGGGTTCTTGCTGACCCGTTTCTGCGGTTACTCTTGGTAGCCCATGGAATTCGCCAACCACATGATCCTGCTGGCGGCGGTGCTGTTCCTCGCCAGCATCCTCGCCACCGTCATCACGCCGCGGCTGGGTGTGCCGCTGCTGCTCGTGTTCCTGATCATCGGCCTGCTGGCCGGGGAGGACGGCCCGGGCAACATCCATTTCAGCGACTATCCCCTGGCGAACCTGGCCGGCACCGCGGCCCTGGCGGTGATCCTGTTCGACGGCGGCATGCGCACGCGCATGGAGGATTTCCGCGTCGGCCTGAAACCGGCGATCAGCCTGGCCAGCCTGGGCGTGCTGGTGACGGCGGCGGTGGTCGGCGCGTTCGCCGCCTGGCTGCTGGACCTGGGATGGGCCGAGGGCCTGCTGATCGGCGCCATCGTCGGCTCCACCGACGCCGCCGCGGTGTTCTCGCTGCTGCACAACAACGCGGTGCACCTGAACAAGCGCGTCACCTCGGTGCTGGAGATCGAGTCGGGCAGCAACGATCCCATGGCCATCCTGATGACCCTGGTGCTGATCGCCTACCTGCAGGACCCGGAAGCCTTCGGCGCGCTCGACACCCTGTGGATGCTGGTGCTGCAGGGCGGCCTGGGCGCCGCCATGGGCATCGGCGGCGGGCGGCTGCTGGTCAAGGCCATCAACCGGCTGGAACTGTCCGACTCGCTGTACCCGCTGCTCGCCCTGTTCGGCGGCCTGCTGATCTTCGGCTTCACCGCCGTGCTGCATGGCAGCGGCTTCCTGGCGGTATACCTGGCCGGCATCACCATGGCCAACCGCCGCTTGCGCGCGGCCGCCAGCATCCGCCGCTTCCACGACGGCATCGCCTGGATGGCGCAGATCGGCATGTTCGTGATCCTGGGCCTGCTGGCCTCGCCGTCCAAGCTGTGGCCGGTGGCCGGGCCGGCGCTGCTGATCGCCCTGGTGCTGATCCTGGTGGCGAGGCCGCTGTCGGTCTGGCTGGCGCTGCTGCCCTTCCGCTTCCCGGCACGCGAGCAGGTCTTCATCAGCTGGGTGGGTCTGCGCGGCTCGGTGCCGATCGTGCTGGCGACCTATCCCTGGCTGGCGAACCTGGAGAACGCGGCGCTGTTCTTCAACATCGCCTTCTTCATCGTGCTGGTGTCGCTGCTGATCCAGGGCTGGACGGTGGCCCCGGCGGCCCGGCTGCTTGGGCTGCAGATGCCGGCCAGTTCGGCCCTGGTGCACCGCATCGAGTTCGACCTGCCGGGCCAGCGCGGCTACGAGATCGTCAGCTACCGCATCGGCCATGACAGCAGCCTGATCGGCCTGCGCCACAAGGAGCTGCCGCTGCAGGACGTCTCGCGCGTGATCGCCATCTCCCGCGCCGGAAGGCTGCAGGCCTACCGCGACTGGGGCGCGCTGCGCGCCGGAGACTACGTCTCCCTGGTGGCGGCGGAGCGCGACCTGCCCCAGCTCGACGAGGTGTTCCGCAGCGCGCGCCGCCCGGCCCGGGAGGCCGAGCAGCGCTACTTCGGCGAGTTCCACCTGGACCCGGCGGCAAAGATGGCGGACATCGCCGATGCCTACGGCGTACCGCCGCCGTCCGGCGCCAACGACCTCGACGTGCGCGGCGTGTTCGCCAAGTACCTGCCCAATGCGGTGGTCGGCGACCGCCTGCGCCTCGGCGACATCGACCTGGTGGTGCGCAGGATGGACCGCGACCAGATCACCGACGTCGGCCTGCGCCTGCCCCACGAGTAAACCCACCGGAATCCCGCACCGATGCTTGCCTCGCTCTGGAAGGAACACCCCCGCGGCCTGCCCGTACTGTTCTTCACCGAAATGTGGGAACGCTTCAGCTACTACGGCATGCGCGCGATCCTGGTCTTCGCCATGGTCGCCAGTGCCGACGCCGGCGGCCTGGGCTTCGAGGAGCGGCAGGCCACGGCGATCTACGGCCTGTACACCGCCGCGGGCTACCTCGCCTCGCTGCCCGGCGGCTGGATCGCCGACCGCATTCTCGGCGCGCAGCGCGCGGTCTGGTACGGCGGCATCGTGATCGCCGCCGGCCACTTCACGATGGCGGTGCCGGGCACGCAGACCTTCTTCCTGGGGCTGGTGCTGATCGCGCTGGGCACCGGGCTGCTCAAGCCCAACATCAGCGCCATGGTCGGCGCGCTCTACAGCGGCGACCCGGCCCGGCGCGACGCCGGCTTCTCGCTGTTCTACATGGGCATCAACCTGGGGGCGCTGATCGGCCAGATCGTCTGCGGCTACCTCGGCGAGAAGGTCGGCTGGCACTGGGGCTTCGGCGCCGCCGGCATTTTCATGACGCTGGGCCTGGTGCAGTACCGCCTGCGCCTGCCGCTGCTGGAAGGCGCGGGCGCCGCCCCCGGTACTGCGGACGCCGCACGCCGCCGGCGCGACGCCGGCCTGGCGCTCGCCGGCCTGGCGCTGGTCGCGGTGGTGGTGGCCTTCGGCCTGGCCGGGCAGTTGGCGGTCGACGCGGTGCGCCTGTCGCAGTACACCGCCGTGGCCATCACCATCATCGCCGTGGCCTTCATCCTCGGCGTGCTGCTGTTCGGCGGGCTGGACTCGGGCGAGCGCCGCCGGGTCGGCGCCATTGCCATCCTGTTCGTGGCCGCCGCGGTGTTCTGGTCCGGCTTCGAGCAGGCCGGCTCGTCCTTCAACCTGTTCGCCCAGGCGCATACGGATCGCGTGTTCTTCGGCTGGGAGTTCCCGGCCTCCTGGCTGCAGTCGCTCAACCCGCTGCTGATCATCCTGCTGACGCCGTTCTTCGCCGCGCTGTGGATCAACCTGGGGCGGCGCAATCTCAATCCTTCCGTGCCGGCCAAGTTCGTGCTGGCATTGGCGCAGCTCGCCATCGGCTTCCTGGTGCTGTATTTCGCCTCGCTCTATGTGGTGCGCGGCGAGAAGGTGCTGCCGACCTGGCTGCTGCTGACCTACCTGTTCCACACCGCCGGCGAGCTCTGCCTGTCGCCGGTGGGCCTGTCGGCGGTGACGCAGTTGGCGCCCAAGCGCTACCTGGGCCAGATGATGGGCGTATGGTTCATGGCGGCTTCGCTGGGCTACGTCATCGCCGGCCTGCTGGCCGGCGAACTGTCCGGCGAGGACGCCGTGGCGCAGATGCCCGCGCGCTTCATGCAGGTGACGCTGTTCGCGGGCGGCGCGGCGGTCCTGCTGCTGCTGGCGACGCCGGGCGTGAAGAAGCTGATCGGCAGCGGCAAGGACTAGCGCCTTGCCGTGCCTCCACGAAAAAGGCCGCCCGCGGGCGGCCTTTTTCGTGGAGCGACCGTGCCTAGCGCTGCTTCCAGGTCCCGTTGGCGTCCTGGTACCACCAGCCGGGGGCGGCCTTGGCGATCCAGCGCTGCGCGAACACGGCGCGGATGTCCTTCTCCCACTGCGGCTGCTTGTTGGCGGTGGCGATCTCGCGGTACAGCGCCGTGCGGTCGGCGTTCTCGTTGCCGATCAGGTTGCGCGCGGCGGTGCGCTGCGCCAGCGGCACCTCGCGCACGGCCAGGAAGCCGTCGTTGGTCAGGCCGATCGCGCCGGAATCCAGGAAGGGCTTGAGCTCGCCGAAACGGTTCTCCATCTGCGCCTTGAGATGCGTGATCTCCGGCGAGGACACGTCGATGTTCGGCTCCTGCGCGGCGGCCGGCGGCACCACCAAGTCCAGCAGGCCGACCAGCAGGCGCGGCAGGTCCAGGCTGGAGGTGGGGGCGGGCGCGGAGTCCGGCGCCGGGGCGGGAGCGGCGGGCTGCTGGCCCCAGACGTCGTCGATGATGCGGTCGGCGGCCTTCTCGGCCGCGGCGGCGGGGAAGTAGACGTTGATCGTGACGCAGGCCGCCAAGCTGAGGGCGGCGGTGGCCAGGGTTGCGGAAAGCCAGCGGGTCATGTCAGGTCTCCTAGGGGTGTCTTTTGCGCGAAGTATAGGCCCGGCCACTGAACCGGTGATGAAAAAGGCGTGACTCGGGCTGCCTCAACGCACTTCGGCCTTTTCGGCCGCCATCGCCGCCTTGAGCTGCGCCAGGAAGGTGTCCCAGCCGACCCGTCGCGAGTAGCCGACCACGTCGATGCGCGGCAGCAGGCGGCCCTTGACCAGGACATAGCCGCCGTTCCGGGAGGGCTCCAGGCCATCCATGATGCACACGCCGTTGTCGAGCCGGCAGCTCCAGCCGATGCGGTCGTAGGCAAAGTCCTCGAACACGCGCAGCGCGCTGCGCTTGAGCAGGCCGGCCGGCCCGCCGCCGGCGCGGGAGATGCTGTCGATGGCGCGCTGCGAGATGCGGTGGCGCGAGCGGTCGTCCGCCGGCGTATAGAGGCGCGCGTCCATCGCCACCGGACGCCAGCCCAGCAGGCGCAGTCCGCTGATGTCGCCGTGGAGGCGGCCTTCGATGCGCCCGAAGGAGAAGGCGCTGGTGACCTGCTGCAGGTCCAGGTTGCGCAGGCGCAGGTCCGCCGCCACCCGCGGCAGCACGCTGAAGGGCTGGATCACGCGCAGGTCGCCGATGCGGATGTCGCCGTCGAAGGCACGGGCCGTCAGCGCGCCGTCCAGCGACAGCAGGTCGTTCTCCAGCTTCACGCCGGGCAGGCGGCCGGACAGCGTGCCGCTGAACTCGGGCCAGCCGAAGGCGCGGCACAGCCGCGCCAGCTCGATGGGCTCGATGTCGGCGTCGAAGGCGGCGGCCATGCCGGGCCGGCCGGCGCCGCGCAGGTCCAGCTGGCGCACGTTGAGCGCGCCGCCCAGCAGGCCCAGGCGCAGCGGCGCCAATAGCCGGAAATCGCGCGCGCCGGCCTGGTATTGCATCTGCCCGGGCGCGCTGGCGAGCTTGCCCACCCGCAGGGCCTGCCACCCCAGGGCGGCGGGTGCCGCGGCGGCGGCGTCCGCGGTCCAGGCCAGCGCGCCCTCCAGGCCCTCGGCCGCCAGCCCCAGGCGGGCCAGGGCGACCCCGGCACCGCGCAGCCGCAGCGCCAGCGCCTGCGGCGCTCCCGCCCGCAACTCGATGCGCCCCTGCATCTGCCCGCTGGCCACGACATCGGCCATGCGGGAACCGGCCAGGAAGGGCTTGGCGTAGATTTCCGTGGCCGGCGCGAGATCCAGAGCCTCGATGTCGGCCACGGCGTCCAGCCCGGCACGGCCTTCGCGCAGCCGCAGTACGCCATTCATTCCCAGCCGGCCGATGCCGGGCTGTTCCAGCTGCAGCGATTCCAGGTCCAGCCGCCCGGCGGCGGCCTGCCACTGCCAGCGCGCCTGCGCCTGCAGGGGATGGGAGGAGAAGTCGGCATACACCGGATCGGCATAGCCCTGCCCCGCGGTCAGCCTCAGCCCGGTCTGGCCCTGCAGGCGGCCGGACTGCATGCGCAGGTCGGCATCGGCGGCGAAGGCGAGCTTTTCGGCGATGAAGCGCTCGGCGGCGTCCTGCCCGCTGATCTCGCCCTGCAGCTGCGGCAGTTGCAGGCGCCAGTCGCCCGCACTGTGCGCGGACAGGTTGAAGCGGGCTTGCAGGCTGCCCAGCTTCGCGGAAGACAGGGCCAGGCGGCCATCGCGGCAGGCCAGCGCGCCGCCCTCGCCCCGGCCCACCCGGCAGGCAGCCTGCAGCTTTTCCAGCGGCGGCAGGGCCTTGCCCTGGGCCCGGGCGATGCTGGCGGACAGTTGCCCGGTGGCGTCCAGGCGCGCGCGCAGCCCCTCGGCCTTCCAGCCCGCGCCCTCGATGCGGCCGATGCCGAGGCTCAGCTCCGCGGCAGCCGCCCAGGCGGGCCATAGCGAGGAGAAAAGCAGCAATGTCGTCAGCCGTGGCAGGCGCATGGGCGAATGATGTCACGCGGGCAGGCGTGATTTCGACCGCACCGCGCGACGGTCGTTAGCGATAGACTTCCCAAAAAAGAAGCATGGGGAGCGATGGATACCCGGACCATCCTGGCGCAAACACCCTTGTTCTCGAGGCTGCAGCCCGAGGCGCTGGACGCGCTGTCCGCGCACACCGAACTGCTCGGCATCCGCAGCGGCAGCCTGCTGTTCGAGCAGGGCGAGGCGGCGGATTCGGTCTACATCGTCAGCACCGGCCGCCTGCGTGCGGTGAACAAGGACGGCACCGTCCTGGGCGACATCGGCCACCATGAGCCGATCGGCGAGATCGGCGTGATCTCCGGCGAGACCCGCAGCGTCTCGGTCTACGCCGTCCGCGACAGCATCCTGCTGCGCATCCCGCGCGAGGACCTCTATGCGGTGATCGAGAACTACCCTGGCGCGATGATCGAGATGACGCGCGTCATCATCCATCGCCTGCGCCAGAACCAGCACTCCCAGCAGCTGGCCGCCGTGCGCAGCGTGCGCAGCTTCGCCGTGGTGCCCGCCGTGGGCGACGCGGACGCGGCCGCGGTGGCCGCCGGCCTGCGCGATGCCCTGGCGGCCCACTACCCGGTGCGCCTGGTGGATTCGGTGCTCTGCGACGGCGAGCTGGGGCCGGGCGCCACGCTGTCGCACGATCCGGACACCAACGGCCGCCTGATCGAGTTCCTCGACCGCATCGAGTGCGAGCAGCGCTACCTGGTGTACCTGGCCAACCGCGACGCCGACGCCTGGGCGCAGCGCTGCATGCGGCAGGCCGACCGCATCCTGATGGTGGTGAGCAGCCGCTCCTATCCGCACCTGAGCGCCATGCTCGACGAGCTGCGCCAGAGCGGCACGCGCGCCCCGGTGGAGATCGTGATGCTGCGCCCCGAGGGCGAAGACCCGGAGCACATCCTCAAGTGGCGCGAGCTGTGCAAGGCCCGGGCCCACTACTACCTGCGCCCCGGCAGCCGCTCCGACTACGAATCGCTGGCGCGCCAGCTCAGCGGCCGCGGCATCGGCGTGGTGCTGGGCGGCGGCGGCGCACGAGGCTTCGCGCATATTGGCCTGATCCGCGCGCTGCGCGAACTGGACATCCCGGTGGACGCCGCCGGCGGCTCCAGCATGGGCGCCTTCTTCGCCGCGCTGACCGCCTGCGGCTACACGCACGAGGAGATGCTGCATATCGCGCGCGAGACCTTCGTGCAGCACAACTACCTCAACGACTACCTGTTCCCCAGCGTGGCGCTGATCCGCGGACGCAAGTTCTCGCGGCGCCTGCACGAGCTGTTCGAGGAGCGCCGCATCGAGTCGCTGCGCACGCCCTACTTCTGCGTCAGCACCAACCTGACGCGCGGCCGCGCCATGGTCCATGACCATGGTCCGCTGCACCTCTGGGTGGCCACCAGCATGTGCGTGCCGGGCGTGGCGCCGCCGGTGGCCTGGAACGGCGACCTGCTGGCCGACGGCTCGGTGATCAACAGCCTGCCCACCGACGTGATGCAGGCCTGGGGCCGCGGCCCCATCGTGGCCTCCGACGTCAGCACCGAGGGCGGTATCTCCGCACCCGGCGTGGTCGGGCCGGATCCGGAGGCCCTGTTCAAGTTCAAGAAGGAAGACGAGCGCCCGGGCCTGTTCGCGATCGTGTTCCGCACCGCCACGCTGACCAGCGAAAGCGGCACGGCGCAGCGCGCCTCCCGCGCCGACGCCTATGTGCGCATGCCGGTCAGCGGCGTGGCGCTGTTCGACTGGAAGAAGCTGGACCAGGTGGTGGAGCGCGGCTACCAGCACGCGCTGGAGAAGCTGACGGCGGTTCGCGACCAGCTGCTGAAGAGCTGACCCCGCCTTCCTCCCCCGCGCCCGTAGCAGAGGGCAAAGGTCCGCTCAGAGCAGGATTTCCCGCTCGCGCAGGTCCCTCAGGATCGCCGCGCCCTGCTCCACCACCGCCTGCGGCTGCGGATGCCCCATTTCGCCGGCCAGCTGCAGCAGCAGTTCGCGCGCCGCGACGCCGGGCCGCTCCTCGATCAGCTGCAGCAGGCGCGCGGTCACGGCATTGGTTTCCATGAAGCGGACCTGGTCGGCCCGGTTGCGCCACACCAGCAGGTAGACCGGCTGCCCCGACGGCTGCTGCGGCTGGAAGTCCGCGGCAATCCGGTGCACCGGCCAGTCATAGGCCAGGGACCAGGCCAGGGGCGACAGGCAGGGCGCGCCGGCCAGTTCGTCGCTTCCCGCGGAGGCGGCCGGCTCGCCGATCTCCTCCTCCGCCACGTCCAGCGCCAGCTCCACCCACTCGTAGTGCGCCAGCTCGCGCAGGAAGGGCGGATCGTCCGGGTGCTCGCCGCGCTCCTCCTCGAGATAGCGCAGGAACTCCGCGGCGATCTGGTGGAACTGCGGCGACTCGCAGCGATGGCGCGCATAGAAGTCGCGTACGCGCGCATGCCAGGCGGCATCGGGCGAAATGGCGCGCAGTACCGGGAAGGCGCTGGCCAGGCAATCCTCGATGTTGTTGTAGAACAGATCGCGGTAGATCTGCAGGCGCCGTTCCTCGATGCCGGGCGGCGCGGCCTGGGCCTGCGGATCGCGCAGGTGGGCGGCGAACTGCCTCTGCAGGCGCTGGAAGGGCGCCTCAGCCATGGGCCCGCTTCCGCGGCGCGGCGTGGCGCAGCTGCAGGGCATTGATCTGGCGGATCTCGCGCATCAGCTCCGGCAGCGGCGGGATGTTGAAGTCGCGCTCCAGCAGGGTCGGCACCGGGCCGAGGCGCGCATAGGCGCGCTCCAGCAGGGACCAGACCGGGTCGATCACGTCGGCACCGTGGGTATCCACGCGCAGGTCCTCGGCTTCCTCGTAGTGCCCGGCCACGTGGATGTAGCGCACGCGCGCGGCCGGCAGGCCGTCGAGGAAGGCCGCGGGGTCGTAACGATGGTTGATGCTGTTGACGTAGATGTTGTTGACGTCCAGCAGCAGGTCGCAGCCGGCACGGTCCAGCACGGCACGGATGAAATCCAGCTCGCTGATGTCGCCTGCACTTGTGCCCAGCGCCAGGTAATAGCTCGCGTTCTCCAGCGCGATGCGCCGCTCCAGGATGTCCTGCACGCGCCGGACGCGCGCAGCGACGTACTCCACCGCCTCTTCGGTGAACGGAATCGGCATCAGGTCATAGAGGTGGCCGTCGTCCGAGCAGTACGTCAGGTGCTCGGTGTAGTCGGCGATGCCGTGAAGATCCAGAAAGGCCTTCAGGCGGCGAAGGAAATCCTCGTCCAGCGGCGCGGGGCTGCCGATCGACAGCGACAGGCCGTGGGTGACGAAGGGGAAGCGCTCCGTGTATTCGCGGAACGCGCGGCCGTAGCGGCCGCCGATGTTCATCCAGTTCTCAGGCGTGGCCTCGAGGAAGCCGATCTCGCCGGGCGACTGGTCCGCGAGCGGGCCCAGCAGGGCCCGCCGCAGACCGAGTCCGGCGCCTCGCACCGCGGCGGTGACGGCGCTCATGCGCGCATCGGCCGGCGGCGCGGGCACCCCTGGCTCACTTGGCCTTCTTCTCGCCGCACTTGCCCTCGCCGCACTTGCCTTCGTGCGCCTTCTTCTCTTCGGGCTTGGCGCCACCGCACTTGCCTTCGCCGCACTTGCCCTCGGCCTTCTTCTCGGCGGCCTTGGCGCCGCCGCACTTGCCTTCGCCACACTTGCCCTCGCCGCACTTGCCTTCACCGGCCTTGGCGTCGGCCAGCTGCATGTAGCCGCCGGACAGGTCCGTGGTCTTGAACACCGAAGCCTGCGCCGACAGGCCGGTCATGGCGAAGGCGGCGCCCAGGGCGATGGCGAGGGGTTTCTTGGTCTGACGCATGTTGCTTCTCCTGATGAGTGGCCGGAATGGCCATTAATTGGTGGCCTGTACGGATACGAGGGCCGGATTGCCCTGGATGCGGCGGCGCAGCCACCCGTCCAGGCTCACATAGCGACCACCGCCGGTGAAGAACAGCGACAGCAGCATGATGAAGTAAGTTGCAGCGAACTCGATGCCGTTGTTGAGGATGACCAGCGAGCCGTACTCGGTCAAATGTTCGTAGTCGCCGTGCTCGCGCAGGATCGCCTTGGCCTCGGCCAGGCGTTCCAGCGCCAGCATGGTGCGCTCGGTCGCGAACGGCCCCATGCCCTCGGCGATGGCCAGCCAGCCATGCGGCAGGTGCACGGTGAAGATCGCCACCAGCATCGTCACCATCAACGGAATGCACATCCAGCGCAAGCCCAGGCCCAGGACCAGGGCCACGGCCCCGGCCAGCTCCGTCGCCGTGGCCAGGAAGGCCATCAGTGTGGGGAAAGGCAGCCCCAGGCCGTACATCATGTCGCCGAACCATTGCACCGTGTCGGGGAAGTTCATGGCCTTCTGCATGCCGGCCATCCAGAACACCGGCGCCAGGTAGAGGCGCATCAGCAGCGGCGCCAGGTCCTCGGCGGCGCGGCTGCGGTCCAGCAGGTCCTGCGCGGCGATCAGCAGTTTCATGTCCCGGCCCCATGTCGGTTTCGATGCTGGCAATGCTAGGCTCCTGCCCCAGCCCTGACTGTGCCCGGAAGTCCGCCGTTCATGCTCAAGAATCCGGAAGACCGCGTCCTCGATTCGGCCCTGGCGGCCTACCAGTTGCATGCCCGGGTCACCGACAACGCCAGCTACTGCGGCCGCTGGCACGAGGCGGAGCCGGCCGCCGAGGCCTGCATCTTCCACCTGATCGGCTCCGGCAGCTGCCAGGTCAGCGGCGCCGGCCTGGCCGCGGCCGAATCCCTGGCCGCCGGCGACCTGGTGATCTTCCCGCGCGGCCATGCCCACCGCCTGGATGGCGACGGCTTCACCACCATGCTCTGCGGCCAATTCGACTTCGTCTGCGGCCACCGCAATCCGCTGCTGGACGCCCTGCCGGACTGCCTGATCGTGCGCGAGGCCGAAGCCGGCTCGGCCCTGCGGCGGGTGGCGCAGCTGATGTGCGAGGAGGCCAACCTGGAGAGCTTCGGCAGCCGGGCGGTGGTCGACAAGCTGGCCGACTCGCTGTTCGTGATGAGCGTGCGCAGCTACCTGGCGCGTACGCCGCAGCGCCGCGGCCTGCTGGCCGCCCTGGCCGACCCCCAGCTGGGCCGGGCCCTGCAGGCCATGCACGGCGAGCCCGGCCGCGACTGGTCGGTGGCCAGCCTGGCGGAGGTGGCGGCCATGTCGCGCAGCCGCTTCGCCGAGGAGTTCGCCCAGCTGATGGGCCAGTCCCCCATCCAGTACCTGACCCAGTGGCGGATGATGTCCGCCCTGCGCCTGCTGCAGGAGCCGCGCCTGTCGGTCCTGGCCATCGCCGGCCGCCTGGGCTACCAGACCGAGGCGGCTTTCCGGCGCAGCTTCAAGCGTGTCCATGGCCAGGGGCCCGGCCACTTCCGGCGGCTGCGCGCCCTGCCGGAAATGTGACGCACATCACACTCTGGCCTGGCCCCTCTACGGCCAAGTCCCTGTTCCGGCAGGAAATCGGTTAAGTTGCACGCCGCCGAAAGCCGCTGGACGCGGCTGAATACATGGACGTATGGCCCAAACGCACGATGCCCCCGGACCCCGGGGCTGTCATCATGCATTCCTAGAGCAATCAGTCTTTTGCCATGTCGCCCAGCCAGGAGAGCCGCTCGGACGGCGCCTCCCGCCAGGCGCCTCTGACGGATTACGAAGACCTCAGCCGCAGCGCGGATTTCCTCCGCCAGCTCGACGCCGCCTCGCGCACGTCCAACCCGCTCAAGCGCTTCCCGCCGGAACATGAAAAGCGCTTCCGCGAGGACGCGCGCGCCAAGTTCGGCCAGGCCCGCGCGCTGACCAGCCTGCTGCCGGCCCTGATGCTGGTGACCTCCCCGCTGTGGGGCCAGCCGCTGATGCACCCGCCCGCGGGCTTCATCGAGCTGATCCGGGCCTTCGAGTTCGCCCTGATCGTGCCGCTGTGCCTGGTGTCCGCCTGGATGCTGTGGCGCCGCCCCAGCAGCGTCATCGGCGAGACCCTGTTCATGGTCAGCTTCCTGGTGCTGGCCGTCACCCTGGAATGGTTGCGCCACCGCGGCATCTCCATGGGCTTCCACCTGAGCCCCAGCCTGTCGAGCTGCGTGCTGGTGGGCTTCATCGTGATCGGCCGCGTACCGCTGCGCGAGGCCGCCGCCTTCGTCGCGCTGTACCTCGGCTTCATGCTGTTCTCCGACTGGGTGCGGGAGGCCGGCGCCCCACCCGTGCGCAACCCCGTGGACTGGCTGGTGGAAGGCATCTTCATCGGCGTGGTCATCAGCGGCGCCATGTGGAACGAGCTCTACAGCCGCCGCAACTGGGCCGCCCAGCAATTGCTCAAGTCACTGGCCTACGTCGACCCGCTGACCAAGCTGCCCAATCGTCGCGCCTTCGAGCAGCACTACGAGTCCGTGGCGCGTCACGCCCGGCGCGAGTACAAGCGCCTGTTCGTGGCCCTGGTGGACATGGACCATTTCAAGAACCTGAACGATCACCACGGCCATGACTACGGCGACGGCGTGCTGGTGGAGATCGGCCTGGTGCTGAGCGACTTCGCGCGCCGGCCGCTGGACATGGCGGCGCGCCTCGGCGGCGAGGAATTCGCGCTGGTGCTCTACGACTGCTCGCGCGCCGACGGCCTGCGGCGGCTGGAGGAACTGCGCCAGCAGGTGGAGGCCCTGGATCTGGCCAATGCCGGCACCGCGCGGGGCCACGTCACCATCAGCGCCGGCGGCGTCGGCGTGCACGCCGACGTGCCCCTGGCCGAGGCCTATCGCATGGCCGACACCGTGCTCTACGCCGCCAAGCGCCAGGGCCGCAACCGCACCGTGATCGCCGACTCCGCCCAGGCCGGCAGCGCCGTGGCCTGAGCCGGCTTCCGCCTTTTTTGGTATTTTGCGCGCCCGCGATGCCGGGCCTTTAGCTCAACGGTTAGAGCAGGGGACTCATAATCCCTTGGTTGTGGGTTCGAATCCCACAGGGCCCACCAACTCTCAGCCGACCGCCATTTGCGCTAGGTTTTGCCCCATAACCGGTCGATTGGCCCGTTACGCAATCAAGCCGCGTTCGCCATTCACATTGAGGACTCGATGCTGAAGAACATCTGCGTCTACTGCGGATCCAGTCCGGGGCGCCTGCCGGCCTATGCCGAAGGCGCACGCGCGCTGGCCGCCGCACTGGTGGAGCGCGGCATCGGCCTGGTCTACGGCGGATCCAACCTCGGGGTGATGGGCGTGCTGGCCGACGAGGTGCTGCGCCTGGGCGGCCGCGTCACCGGCGTGATCCCGGAAGCGCTGGTGGAAAAGGAGGCCGGCCACAACGGCCTCAGCGAGCTGCGCATCACGCGCTCGATGCACGAGCGCAAGGCGCTGATGGCGGAACTGTCGGACGGGTTCATTGCCCTGCCCGGCGGCCTCGGCACACTGGAGGAAATCCTGGAGATCTGGACCTGGGCCCAGCTGAGCCTGCACGAGAAGCCCTGCGGCCTGCTCAACGTGGCGGGCTACTACGACCGCCTGGGCGGCTTCCTGGACCACGCGCGGGACGAGGGCTTCGTGCGGCCGGCGCACCACGCCATGATGATGGTGGACGACGACCCGCGGCGACTGTTGCAGCAGTTTGACGGCTACGTGGCGCCGCCGCCGACGCGCTGGGTGGAGCGGTCTCTGCCCTAGGCGGAACCGGCGGCGCGCGATGGATTCGGGGGCACGGCAGGAGTAGGCTCGGCACTCCAACCCAGCCGCCGCGAGGGAGCCATGAAGCTGACCGTCAACGGAACCGCGCATGAAGTGGACGCGCCGCCCGACATGCCCCTGCTGTGGGTGCTGCGCGACCTCATCGGGCTGACCGGCACCAAGTTCGGCTGCGGCATGGCGCAATGCGGGGCGTGCACTGTCCACCTCGACGGCACGCCCATGCGCTCCTGCATCACCCCGGCCGCGGCCGCGGCGGACAGGTCCGTCACCACCATCGAGGGCCTGTCGGCCGACGGCAGCCACCCGGTGCAGCGGGCCTGGGCCGAGTTGGACGTGGTGCAATGCGGCTATTGCCAGTCGGGGCAGATCATGTCGGCGGTGGCCCTGCTCGCCGCCAATGCCAAGCCCAGCGATGCGGACATCGACGCCGCGCTGTCCGGCAACCTCTGCCGCTGCGGCACCTACCAGCGCATCCGGGCCGCGGTGCATCGCGCCGCCGAGCTGTCGAAGGCCTGAGGAAACTGCCATGAACGATCTCAGCAATGCCTCGCGCCGCAGGTTCCTGAAGGCCGGCGCCGCCGTGGTCGGCGGCGGCCTGGTGATCGCCTTTACCGTCCCCCTGGCGAAGCGCTTCGCCGGCGGCGGCGAGGCCGCACCCGCCGCCCCGGCCGCGGCACCCGCCGCCAATGCCTTCCTGCGGGTCGGCAGCGACGACAGCGTCACCGTGCTGATCGCCCATTCCGAGATGGGCCAGGGCATCTGGACGGCATTGCCGATGCTGATCGCCGAGGAACTCGACGCCGACTGGTCGCGCGTGCGCGTGGAGCACGCGCCGGCCGCGCCGGTCTACGCGCACACCGTGTTCGGCATGCAGATGACCGGCGGCTCCAGCAGCACCTGGTCGGAGTTCGAGCGCTACCGCCAGGCCGGCGCCACGGCCCGCGCGCTGCTGGTGCAGGCAGCGGCGAAGCAATGGGGCGTGAACCCGGCCGACTGCCGCGTCGAGAACGGCATCGTCAGCAGCGGCTCGCACAGCGCCCGCTTCGGGGAGCTGGCGGAGGCCGCCAATGCATTGCCGGCGCCCGACAAGGTCGCGTTGAAGGAGCCCAAGGACTGGAAACTGATCGGCAAGGCGACCAAGCGCCTCGACACGCCGGAGAAGATCACCGGCCGCGCCACCTTCGGCATGGACGTGAAGTTCGACGGCCTGCTGACCGCGGTGGTGGCACGGCCGCCGGTGTTCGGTGGCACGGTGAAGTCCTACGACGCGGCGAAGGCGAAGGCCGTCCCCGGCGTCCGCTCCGTGGTGCAGGTGCCCAGCGGCATCGCCGTGGTGGCCGATCATTTCTGGGCCGCCAGGCAGGGGCGCGAGGCGCTGTCCGTCGAGTGGGACCTGGGTCCCAACGCGGCACTGGATACCGCTGCGCTGCAGGCGGAGTTCCAGCGCCTGGCCGATACGCCGGGCCTGGCCGCCGCCAAGGCCGGCGATCCGGCGCAGGCCATGAAGCAGGCGGCGAGGCAGCTGCAGGCCGACTACAGCGTGCCCTACCTGGCCCATGCGCCGATGGAACCGCTCAACGCCACGGTGAGGATCGGCCCGGACCGCTGCGAGATCTGGGCCGGCACGCAGTTCCAGACCCTGGACCAGATGGTGGCGGCGCAGATCACGGGCCTCAAGCCCGAGCAGGTGCAGATCCACACCACCTTCCTCGGCGGCGGCTTCGGCCGTCGCGCCACGCCGACCTCGGACTTCGTCAGCGAGGCGGTGCATGTCGCCAAGGCCGCGGGCCAGCCGGTGAAGACCGTATGGACGCGCGAGGACGACGTGCGCGGCGGCTACTACCGCCCGGCCTACCTGCACCGCGTGCACATCGGCGTGGATGACAAGGGGCTGCCGCTGGCCTGGCAGCACGCGGTGGTCGGCCAGTCGATCCTGGTCGGCACGCCGATGGAGCCGATGATGGTCAAGGACGGCGTCGACGCCACCTCGGTCGAGGGCGTGGTGGATTCTCCGTATCTCAAGGGCATCGGCGCGCACCGCGTGGAAATCCATTCGCCGAAGACCGGCATCCCGGTGCTGTGGTGGCGCTCGGTGGGTCACAGCCACACCGCCTTCGTGATGGAGGGCCTGGTCGATGAGCTGGCGCTGGCGGCGAAGCAGGATCCCGTGGAGTACCGCCGCGCCCTGCTCAAGGATCATCCGCGCCATCTCGGCGTGCTGAACCTGGCGGCGGAGAAGGCCGGCTGGGCGACGCCCCCGCCCAAGGGACGCGCGCGCGGCGTGGCGGTGCACGAGTCCTTCGGCAGCATCATCGCGCAGGTCGCCGAGGTCTCGGCGCAGGACGGCCGCATCCGCGTGCACCGCGTCACCTGCGCCGTGGACTGCGGCATCGCCGTGAATCCCATCGGCATCGCCGCGCAGATGGAATCCGGTGTCGCCTTCGGGCTCGGGGCCGCGCTGCACAGCCGGCTGGACTTCCGCGAGGGCCGGGTGCAGCAGTCCAATTTCCACGATTACGTCGTGCTGCGGCTCGACGAGATGCCGCAGGTGGACGTGCACATCGTGCCCAGCACCGAGAAGCCCGGCGGCGTCGGCGAGCCGGGCACCCCGCCGGTCGCCCCGGCAGTGGCCAATGCCGTGGCGGCGCTCACCGGGAAGCGGCTGCGCGAGCTGCCGCTGCGGCTGGCCTGAACCGGCGGCATGCGGCGGGCGATACCCGGCCCCGGCCATAGCGGCAGAATGGGCGGATGAACACACCGCAGGAATTCGCCCCGCTGCTGGCCGGGCTGCGCCGCCTGCAGGCCAGCGGCTTCGCCGGCGGCGGCGCACTGGCGACGCTGACGCGTACGCGCGGCTCCACCTTCCGCCGCGCCGGCGCACGCATGCTGGTCTGCGGCGACGGCCAGATCGTGCGCGGACTCTCCGGCGGCTGCCCGGAGCGCGACATCGTGGCGCGGGCCCGGGGCGTGATCGCCGCCGGCCGGCCCGAGATCGTGCGCTACAACCGCGAGTACGGGCTCGACGCCATGATCGAGATGGGCTGCGGCGGCGAACTGGAAGTGCTGATCGAGCCGCTGTCCTCCGGCGAGGACCTGCATTTCATCGACGCGGTGGAAGACTGCATGAGCGCCCGGCGCGAGGGATTCCTCGCCACGGCCTACACGCGCGACGGGCATTGCCTCTCGCCGCGCCCGCGGCGCCTGGTCTGGTCCGGCGGCGTCGCCAGCGACAGCCTGGCCGACCCGGCACTGGCGCAGGCCGTGGTCGCCCAGGGTACCGCCGCCGGCAGCGCTCCGGTGGTCCAGACCATCGGCACCGCCAGCGGCCGCTATGAGGTGCTGATCGAGCGCCTGCGCCCGCCGCATGCCCTGCTGCTGGTGGGCGTCACCGCGGGCGCGGTGGCGCTGGCACGCTTCGCCCAGACCCTGGGCTGGGCCGTGACGCTGGTGGACTCCCGTGATGACGTGGACCGCTCGGCGCTGCCGCCGGGCACGCGCCTGCTCCAGGCCGCCCCCGCGGCGCTGCTGCAGGGCCTGCAGCCGGGCCAGTACGATTCCGCCGTGGTGATGACGCACAACCTCGAGCGCGACGCCGACTACCTGCGCGCGCTGGCCACGCTGCCGCTGGCCTATCTCGGGGCCATCGGCTCGCGCAGCCGCGCGGCAAAGCTCTGCGCGGCCACCGGGCTGCAACCGCCGCGCCTGCGCGCGCCCGCCGGCCTGGACCTGGGCTCGGAAACGCCGGAGGAGATCGCGCTGGCGATCGCCGCGGAAATCCTCGCCGTGAGCAGCGGCCGCAGCGGCGGCGTACTGAGCGCGCACGACGGTCCGATCCACTGATGCCGGAGGCCGCGATCCAGGCCCTGCTGCTGGCGGCCGGCAACGCCAGCCGCTTCGGCAGCGCCAAGCAGCTGGCGCCGCTGGACGGCGTGGCCCTGGTGCGCCGCGCCGCCCTGGCGGTGCTGGACACCGGCCTGCCGCTGACGGTGGTCACCGGGGCCTATGCGGACGAGGTGGCCGCCGCGCTGGAGGGCCTGCCGCTGACGCTGCGGCACAACGCCGGCTGGGCGGACGGCATGGGCGGCTCGCTGGGCTGCGGCTTCCGCCACCTGCTCGGCGGCGGCTCGCAGGCAGCGCTGGTATGCCTGGCGGACCAGCCGCGCGTACAGGCCCCGCAGCTGCGGCAGCTGATCCAGGCCTGGCGCCTGGACCCGCGGTGCATGGCCGCGGCGGCGCACGGCGACGCGCTGGGGCCGCCCTGCCTGTTCCCGCGGCGCTGGTACGAGGAGCTGTCGCGCTGGACGGGACCGCAGGGCGCCCGCAGGCTGCTGGAGCGGCATCCGCAGGAACTGCTGCGCGTGGCGATGCCGGAGGCGGCGGTGGACGTGGATACGCGCGCGGACTTCGAAAACCTGAAAATCCCGTAGGGGCGGCTGTCAGCCGCGATCACGCGATCCTGTGACCCGGCGTTCGCGGCTGACAGCCGCTCCCGCGCCGCTCAATCCCCGACGATGCCTTCCTTGGCCATGGTCTGCGTGCCCACCATGATCATGCGCAGGATCTTCACCATCTGCTCGATCAGTTCCGGGTGCCGCTCGGGCGGCAGGTCCATGGCCGTGGTGCCCATGTTGAACACCAGGCGGGTGATCGCCTTGGCCACCAGCTGCGGCTCGTAGATCGGCAGCTTGTTGAGCTCCGCCAGGCGGATCAGGTCCACGCAGAGCTCTTCCTCGAAGGAGCGCAGCTCGCGCTCCACCGCCTGCTTGAAGGCGTCCGAGCCCACCGTGCCCTCGCGCAGCACGATGTGCAGCAACTTCTCGTCGGCGCTGAGCTGCTCCATGAAGGTTTCCACCGAGCTGCGCACCACGCTGCGGCCGCTGGCGGCGCGGTGGCGCGCCTCGCCGATGATCTTGCGCAGCGAGCGGCCGGCCTGGTCGATCAGGGCGATGGCCAGCTCGTCCACATCGCGGAAATGGCGGTAGAAGCTGTTGGGCGCGATGCCGGCCTCGCGCGCCACCTCGCGCAGGCTCAGGGTGGAGACGCTGCGGTGCGGCCCCACCAGCTTGAGCGCGGCGGCGATCAGGTCTTCCCGCGTGATCACCGGCTTGCGTCCCTGGGGCGCCTGCCCGCGGCGGGGGCTGCGGCTGGCGGCGCGGGTCTTGGTGGCGGAAGTCATGGCGACATCATAGCGCATCATTAAAGTACAGTTGTATAGACAAATGTACTTTTAATGGTATGATGGGTCCATCCGCCCTCCGGAAGGAATGTCCTTGAGCCCTGCCCCCCACCGCCTGCTGCGCGCCGCCGTGACGGCGCCCGTGTTCGATTTCTGGAGCCGCCAGTTCGGCAGCATCCAGGCCTGGGACCGCTGCCTGGCACGCGTCGTCGGCCGTCGCGAGGAAGCTCGCGGCGCGGTGACGCTGACGCTGCAGCCCAACCGCCGCTTCCGCGGCTTCGCCCCCGGCCAGCATGTCAACCTCACCGCCGAGGTGGACGGCGTGCGCCTGACGCGCAGCTACAGTTTCACGCAGCCGCCGCGCGCCGACGGCCGCCTGCGCATCACGGTCAAGCAGGTCCAGGGCGGCCGCCTGAGCACCGCGCTGTGCGCCCTGCGCCCCGGCGCCGTGGTGGAACTGGGCGAACCCTACGGCGGGATGACCCTGCCGCAGGGGCCGGGCCGCTACCTGTTCCTGGCCGCCGGCAGCGGCATCACGCCGCTGATGTCCCTGAGCCTGGCGCTGGAGCAGAACCCGCAGGCCGAAGCCACGCTGGTCTACTGGGCCCAGCACCGCGACGAGCTGTGCTTCGCCGAGGAGTTGCGCACGCTGGCGGCACGGCAGCCGCGGCTGCGCCTGCACTTCGCGCTGACGCGCGAACCGCTGCGCCTGGCCGGGGAGTTCGGACGCCGGCTCGACGCCGCGCTGCTGGACGAGGTGGCGCCGGAGCTGGCGGCTGTGCAGGTCTTCGCCTGCGGGCCGCGCGGCTTTGTCGAACAGGCCCGCGCGCTGGCCCAGGGCCGCGCGCAGCGCTTCCACGGCGAGGCCTTCACCCCGCCGGAAGCCGCCGGCGGCGGCGCGCCGGTGCGCGTGCAGCTGCGCCGCAGCGGCCAGACGCTGGAAGTGCCGGCCGGCACCCCGCTGCTGCCGGCGCTGGAAGCCCAGGGCCTGCGACCGGATTCGGGCTGCCGCATGGGGCTGTGCAACACCTGCGCCTGCCGCCTCGTCGAAGGCGTGGGCCAGAACCTCGACAGCGGCGAAACCATCGCCGAACCGGGCAGCGAACTGCGCATCTGCATCAGCGCCGCCCGCAGCGACCTCACCCTGGACCTCTGATCATGACCTCCGCCGCTCTCAACCGTCCCCTGTCCGTTGCCGAGCTGGACGCCTTCGGCGCCGAGCTCGACGCGCTGCGCGCCCGCACCATGGCGCAGGTCGGCGCCGAGGATGCGCGCTACATCCGCCGCATCGTAGCCACCGTGCGCTACACCGAGGCCGCCGGCCGTGCCCTGCTGTTCTTCGGCGCCTTGCCGCCGGCCTGGGTGCTGGGCACGCTGCTGCTGGGCCTGTCCAAGATCCTGGAGAACATGGAACTGGGCCACAACGTGATGCACGGCCAGTACGACTGGATGCGCGACCCGCACCTCCACGGCAAGACCTACGAGTGGGACATCGTCGGCACCAGCGACAACTGGCGCTACACCCACAACTACAAGCACCACACCTACACCAACGTGCGCGGCATGGACGACGACATCGGCTACGGCCTGCTGCGCCTGTTCCCCGAGCAGCGCTGGCGTCCGTTCTACCTGTTCCAGCCGCTGATCGCGGTGATCTTCGCGCTGCTGTTCCAGTGGGGCGTGGCGATCCAGCGCCTGGAGCTGGGCAAGGTCTTCAGCGGCCGCAAGACCAAGGCCGAGCTGCGCGAGGAGTTCCGCCCGGTGGGCCGCAAGATGCGCCGCCAGCTGCTGAAGGACTACGTGCTGTTCCCGCTGCTGGCCGGCCCCTTCTTCCTGCCGGTGCTGCTGGGCAACCTGGTGGCCAACGGCATGCGCAACCTGTGGACCTACGCGGTGATCTTCTGCGGCCACTTCACCGCCGACGCCGAGACCTTCCCCAAGAGCGTGCTGCAGAACGAGAGCCGCGGCCACTGGTACCTGCGCCAGCTGCGCGGTTCGTCCAACCTCAGCGGCGGCAGGCTGCTGCACATCATGACCGGCAACCTCAGCCACCAGATCGAGCATCACCTGTATCCGGACATGCCGGCGCGGCGCTATGCCCAGGTGGCTCCGGAGGTGCGCGCGATCTGCGCCCGCTACGGCCAGAACTACAACACCGGCTCGATGTGGAGCCAGTTCGGCCAGGTGATCTGGCGCATCCTGCGGCATGCGCTGCCGAGCCGGCCGGGCAAGGCAGCGCCGCTGGTCGCTCCGGTGGCGGAAGCCGTCTGACCGCCCGCGAAGCCCGTTCGTGCGGAGCCCGTCGAAGCATGAACGGGCCGGCCGCCAAGGTCAGCGGCCGTTCACCCTTCGACAGGCTCAGGGCGAACGGCTTCGATCCTTACTTGCTCTGCAGCGCTTCCATCAGAGCCGCAGCCCGGTTTGCCAGAGGCGAGCCGGGAAGCACCGTCCAAGCACGCTCCCGGCTTCGCTGCCCGAAAACCGGGCCACCTTTCGACCGTCATACTGGCGAAAGCCGGTATCCGGGCAGGCAAAAAAAGCCGCGATGCGCTCACAGCGCACCGCGGCTTTCTTGTGCCTGCCTACTTGTTCTTCAGAGCCTCCATCAGCGCCGCGCCCAGCGAGCCCTGCTGCGGCTTGGCCGGCGCCTGCTGGCGCGGCGGCGGCATGCGGTCGCGCGGGCCGGAAGGCCGTTCGGACGGGCTGCCGCCGCGCGGCGCGCCGGCATCGTCCTTCTTCATGCTGAGCGCGATGCGCTTGCGCTTCGGATCCACGTCCACCACGCGCACCTTGACCACGTCGCCGGCCTTCACCACCTGGTGCGGGTCCTTGACGAACTTGTCGGCCAGCTGCGAGACATGCACCAGGCCGTCCTGGTGGACGCCGATATCGACGAAGGCGCCGAAGGCGGCGACGTTGGTCACCGTGCCCTCCAGCATCATGCCGGGCTTGAGGTCCTTGATGTCGTCGATGCCGTCGGCGAAGTTCGCCGTGCGGAATTCCGGGCGTGGATCGCGGCCGGGCTTTTCCAGCTCGGCGATGATGTCGCGCACCGTCGGCAGGCCGAAATGCTCGTCGGCGAAGCGCTTCGGGTCGAGCTTGCGCAGCGTCGCGCTGTCGCCCATCAGCGCGCGCAGGTCGCGGCCGCAGGCGGCGACGATGCGCTCCGCCAGGCCGTAGGCCTCCGGGTGCACCGAGGAGGCATCCAGCGGCTCCGTGCCGTTGGGTATGCGCAGGAAGCCGGCGCACTGCTCGAAGGTCTTGGGCCCCAGGCGCGACACCTCCAGCAGCTCGCGGCGCGACTTGAAGGCGCCGACGCTGTTGCGGTGCAGGACGATGGCCTCGGCCAGCGAACCGCCCAGGCCGGATACGCGCGCCAGCAGCGAGGCCGAAGCGGTGTTGAGGTCCACGCCCACGGCGTTCACCGCGTCCTCCACGACCGCGTCCAGGGCGCGCGCCAGGCGGTACTGGTCCACGTCATGCTGGTACTGGCCCACGCCGATGGACTTGGGCTCGATCTTCACCAGCTCCGCCAGCGGATCCTGCAGGCGCCGCGCGATCGACACCGCGCCGCGCAGCGACACGTCCAGGTCGGGGAATTCCGCCGCCGCGGCGGCGGAGGCCGAGTACACCGAGGCGCCCGCCTCGCTGACCGTGACCTTGGTCGGCCGCGCGCCGGCCGGCAGCGCCGACAGCAGCTCCCCGGCCAGCTTGTCGGTCTCGCGGCTGGCGGTGCCGTTGCCGATGGCGATCAGCTCCACCTGGTGCTTGGCGATCAGGCGTGCCAGCTCGGCCTGCGCGCCGCGCACGTCGTTGCGCGGCTGGAAGGGATAGACCGTGGCGGTCTCCAGCAGCTTGCCGGTGCCGTCCACCACCGCCACCTTCACGCCGGTGCGGATGCCGGGGTCCAGGCCCATGGTGGCGCGCGAGCCGGCCGGCGCGGCCAGCAGCAGGTCCTTGAGGTTGCGCGCGAACACGCGGATCGCCTCTTCCTCGGCGCGCTCGCGCAGCTCGGTCATCAGGTCCATCGACAGCGAAAACGACAGCTTGACGCGCCAGGTCCATCGCACCACGTCCATCAGCCAGCTGTCGGCGGCGCCCTTGGCCGGGTCCACCGCGAAGGCCTCGGCGATCATGCGTTCCACCGGCTTCCACGTGGAAGCATCCTCCGCGTCCACCTCGATCTCCAGGGCCAGCACTTCCTCGTTGCGCCCGCGCAGCATCGCCAGCGCGCGATGGCCCGGCACGGTGGCCCAGCGCTCGTGGTGGGCGAAGTAGTCGGAGAACTTGGCGCCCGCCTCCTCCTTGCCCTCGAAGACCTTGGCCCGCAGCACGGCGCGCTCCTTCATGTAGCTGCGCAGGCGGCCCAGCAGGTCGGCGTTCTCGGCGAAGCGCTCCATGACGATGTCGCGTGCGCCGTCCAGCGCGGCCTTCACGTCCGCCACCTCGGCATTGAGGTACTGCGCGGCCAGCTCGGCCGGCACCACGCCGCGGTCCTCCAGGATCGTCTCGGCCAGCGGGCCCAGGCCCTTCTCGCGCGCGATCTCGGCCTTGGTGCGGCGCTTGGGCTTGTAGGGCAGGTAGAGGTCTTCCAGCTCCGCCTTGGTCTCCACGCCGGCGATGCGGGCCTCCAGGTCCTCGCTCAGCTTGCCCTGCGAGCGGATCGACTCCAGCACCGCGGCGCGGCGGGACTCCAGCTCGCGCAGGTAGCCCAGGCGCTCTTCCAGCAGGCGCAGCTGGGTATCGTCCAGCCCCCCGGTGATTTCCTTGCGGTAGCGCGCGATGAAGGGCACGGTGGCGCCCTCGTCGAGCAGGGCCACGGCCGCGGAAACCTGCTGCGGACGGGCGGCGATGTCGGCGGAGATCGTGCGGAGGATGCGTTCTGCGGTAGCGGTCATGCGGTCGAAAAGCTCGTCGTCGCCGTGCGGCGGAGGCCGCGCGGCGCCGTCTGGGGATGAGGGAAAGGGTTGGCGAGTAGCTTCCTGTTGCGAGGTAGCCGGCGGGGGCGCCCTTGGGAGATCACCGCGAGCCGGGAATCAAGCTACTCGCCAACTGAGGCGAACCATAGGCCGGCAGGCGGCATCTGACAAGGCTTGTATTTTCCGCATTTCCGCCGCCGGCCCGGCGGCCTGCCGCTCAGATCAGGAACAAGGCCAGCGCCACCAGCGTCGGCGGCAGCGCTCCCGTCAGCAGGCCGCCGGCGCCGATGGAACCGTCGCGGAAACCGTTCTTGAGCAGGGCGACGCCGGCGGGATTCGGCGCGTTGGCGATCACCGTGAGGCCGCCGCCGGTCACCGCGCCCGCCACCAGCATGTACTTGGCCTCGTCCGAAATCCCCGTGATCAGCGAGCCCAGGTAGGTCAGCGCGGCGTTGTCGGTGATCGCGGTCAGGGCCGTGGCGCCGAAGAACAGCGCCAGCGGCGACAGCCCGGAGATGATCGGCTGCAGCCACCATTGCTGCATGCCGCCCAGCACCACCAGGCCGGCCAGGAAGAAACCCACCAGCAGGCCTTCCTTGAGGATCAGCGGGCTCTGGTGCGTGTTGTAGGCCTGGGTGTAGCCGAGGAAGAACAGGAACAGCCCCATGAAGATCACCGGATGGTGGGCGAACACCACGACACCCGCCAGGAAGGCATAGTGGATCAGGCTGACCAGCAGGGGGACCGGCGCGGCCGCGCCCTCTTCCTGCAGGGGTTCGGCCAGGTGCCGCCGCATGAACCAGCACATCACGGTCGCGTTGATCATCACCGCGATCGCCGCGCGCCAGCCGAAGTGCGTCAGCATGAACATCGAATCCCATTGCCAGGTGGCCGCCACCATCAGCACCGGCGGCGCGGCGAAGGAGCTGAGCGTTCCGCCGATGGAGATGTTGACGAACAGCACGCCCAGGGCCGCGTACTTGAGCCGCTCCGGCAGGGACGTCAGGAACAGCGTGCGCAGCAGCATCAGCGCCGCCAGCGTCATCGCCGCCGGCTCGGTGATCAGCGAGCCCAGCAGCGGCACCAGCGACAGGCTGAGCCAGACCTGGGCCAGCCGCGTGGAGATCGGCAGCCAGCCCGCCACCGCCGCCACGAAGCGCCGCACCGACTCCAGCACCGGCCGCGAGGCGGCAACCACCATCACCACGAACACGAACAGCGGCTCGGTGTAGTGCCGGCTTTCGGCATAGTCCACGGCTTGGGAGCCGCCGACCGTCAGGGCCATGACCACGATCAGCACCGCGGCCCAGAAGCCGAAGACGATCTCCACCTCGCCGAGCAGGTGCAGCAGGCCGGCGTGGCGCGGATGCCGATGCGCCAGCCTCTCGAACAGCTTGGCGGTAAAGGTGTGCAGCAGGGCGATCGCGAAGATGATCGCCGCGGCGACCTCGATGGCGCTGGGGTTCATGCGTCTGGCGCTTTTCAGGGGTGCGGAGCGCCAAGCCTAACCGCCCGCCTCCCGGATGGCCAGATGAAGGGCTCCGGCACCGGGGCGAGGCCGGCCGCGGCTATGCCGCGTTGCGCTCCTCCGTGATGCCGGCCTCCGACACCTGGGGCCGGTGCTGCGGCAGTGCCTCGACCCAGCGCGGGAAGCGGCGCAGCAGGCGGAACACGAGATAGGCCGAGGCCTGGCTCCACCAGCGCGGCTTGGGCGTGGCCGGCGGCGGCACCTCGCGGCAGCTGTGATCCATCAGATGCTGCAGGCGCTCACGCAGCTGCGCGGCGAAGTCGCGGTCGCGGATCAGCAGGTTCGCTTCCAGGTTCAGCGCCAGGCTCAGGGGATCGAGGTTGCTGGAGCCCACGGTCGCCCAATCGTCGTCGATCACCGCGACCTTGCCGTGCAGCGGGCGCTCGCAGTATTCGAAGATCACGGCCCCGGAGCGCAGCAGGTAGTCGTAGAGCGTGACTGCGGCCCAGCGCATGATCGCCTTGTCCGGCGCGCCCTGCAGGATCAGCACGAAGCGCACGCCGCGGCGGGCGGCCGCGCGCATCTCGCGCAGCAGGCGCACGCCGGGAAAGAAGTAGGCATTGGCGATGATCACCTCGCGCTGTGCGCTGCGGATGGCGGCGCGGTAGTAGCGCTCGATATCGTCGCGATGCTCCTCGTTGTCGCGCACGATCAGCATGGCGCGCGCCTTGCCCGTGCCTGGAGGAAAGGATTTCAGCGCAGGGCTGCGCCGCCAGAAACGGCGCCGGCGCGACTGCCGGTCCGGAGACTGCAGCGCCTCCTCCATCAATTCGCGCATGTCCTCCACGACCGGGCCGGCCACTTCCACGGAGTAGTCCTGCTTGCCCTGGGGCCCGTACTCCCGCAGGTGATCGTAGGAGTAATTGATGCCGCCGATGAACCCGATGGTCCGGTCGATAACCACCAGCTTGCGATGCAGGCGACGCAGGGGATTGACCCGGAAATAGCCCAGGAGCTTGGGCTTGGGATCGAAGAAGTGCACCTTCACGCCGGCCTCGGTCAGGCCGCCGACGAACTCGTCCGAGAGATCGGGCGAACCGTAGTGGTCCATCAGGATCTCGACGCGCGCGCCCTTGCCCGCCGCCTCGATCAGCGCCGCGCGCAGGTCGCGCCCCACCGGATCGTCGAACAGGATGAAGGTCTCCACCAGCACCTCGCTGCGCGCCGCGCGAATCGCCTCGAACACCCGGGGAAAGAATTCCTCGCCGTTCTCCAGGAGCCGGAGACTGTTGCCCTCGCGCCAGCATTCGGCCGTCATACCTGGATCTCCGCCGTCAGCGCGGCATGATCGGACAGATGCGCCCAGGGCCTGCGATGCAGCACCTCGGGACGCAGTACGCGAACATTGCGGACGTAGATGCGGTCCAGCGACAGCAGGGGCCAGCGCACCGGGAAGCTGCGCGCCGCGCGGCCCATCGCCTCGATGAAGACCTCGCGCAGGCTGGAGCAGCGATGCAGGAGGTCATGCGCACGCTGGCGCCAGTCGTTGAAGTCGCCGGCCACCAGCAGCGGGGCATCCGGCGGCAGTTCGTCGATCAGCCGGCACATCAGGCGCAGTTGCTCGCGGCGATGGGATTCGCGCAGGCCCAGGTGCACGCAGATGGAATGGATGTCCTGGCCGGAGCCCGGATGCTTCAACACGCAATGGAGCAAGCCGCGCCGCTCCGGACCTCGCTGGGAGACGTCGAGATTGCGGTAGCTCAGGATCGGGAACTTGGACAGCAGCGCATTGCCATGGTCCCCCCCGGGGTAGACTGCATTGCGGCCGTAGGCGAAGTCCTTCCATATGGTGTCGGCCAGGAATTCGTACTGCGATACCCGGGGCCAGTTCTCATAGCGGGTGGAGTGCTCCTGGTGCGAGCCGATCACCTCCTGCAGGAAGACGATATCGGCACCGACGCCGCGCACGGCTTCCCGCAGTTCGTGCAGCACGAAGCGGCGGTTGAATACCGTGAACCCCTTATGCGTGTTCAGCGAAAGAATCCTGAACGAAAGGGCCTGTTGTGCGGGAGCATCCATGTTCCACTCACATCTCAAGTCCGTGGCCCATGGTCGGCCCCGGCGGATGAACAGCGGCTGAAGCAGCCCGCCGGGAACCCCGTGCAGCCCGCAAGGCTCCAATAAGCCAAAAGGAGCCTTCGTTCCATGGACAGGAAGCGGCACTGGGGCCGGCAGGCAGGCCGCCTGATTGCCATCGTCTTTTTTGCAGGAGTCGCACTGCTGCTGGCGGATCGTGCACGCAACATCGACTGGTCGGCAGTGGGCCTGGCCCTGCGCAGCTACCAGTTGCCGATCCTGCTGCAGGCGCTGCTGCTGACCGTGCTGGGACATCTGGTCTTCGGCGCCTATGACCTGATCGGCCGGCGCTACGCCGGACACCACTTGCCCGCGCGCCGCGTGCTGGCCATCGCCGGCGTCAGCTACGCCTTCAACCTGAACCTCGGCGCGATGCTCGGCGGCATGGGCTTCCGCTATCGCCTGTACTCGCGCCAAGGCCTGGGGACACGGCAGATCCTTCGCGTGCTGGCGCTGGCCCTGGCGACCAACTGGACCGGCTATCTGCTGGTGGCCGGAACCGTGTTCGTGCTGGCGCCGCCGGAGCTGCCGGCGCGGTGGCCCGTGAACGGCCTGGCGCTGCGCGGCGCCGGCCTGCTGCTGCTGGCCCTGCTGGCGGCCTGGCTGGCGATGTGCGCCTTCGCCCGGCGCCGCGACTGGCATTTCCGCAAGCTCCACCTGCGGCTGCCCTCGCTGCCGATGGCCCTGCTGCAGGTCGCACTGTCGGCATTGAGCTGGAGCCTGATCGCACTCACGCTGTTCTCCCTGATGCCGGATCCGATGCCGCTGGCCACCGTGATGGGCGCCTACTACCTCGCCACGCTGGCGACGCTGGTGATCCGTGTCCCCGGCGGGCTGGGCGTGGTGGAGGCCGTGTTCCTGGCCCTGCTCAGCCCGGTCTATCCGGAGGTCCAGGTGCTGGCGGCGCTGCTGGCCTGGCGCGCGATCTGGTTCCTGCTGCCCCTGCTGCCGGCGATCCCGCTCTGCCTGCTGCTGGAGACGCGCTGGCGCGGGCAGCATGAAGCGACGCACAGCGTAGGAGCGGCCCTTGGCCGCGAAGGCCGGCCATCATGCTGACCGCCGCTCGCGGGCAAGGGCCGCCCCTGCGGCGCCCTGCCCTCCGTCCGCTACAGCGTCGGATCGTCGGCGATGCGGGAGCGCCGCGCCCGACGCAGCGAGGCGGTGGCGGCGGTTTCCCGGGTCGGCGCTTCCTCGAGGCCGGAGCGCTCGTCCAGCCACAGCGCGCTCGCCTCCCACACGGACCGGGGCGCGCCGCTGCCCAGGATCACGCCCATGTGCCCGCCGGGTGCCACGCGGAACTCCTTGTCCTTGGAGGCCACCACGTCGATGCTGCGGCGCGCAATCTGCGCCGGCACCAGGATGTCGCTGTCGCCGGCGAAGACCAGCAGGTTGGCCTTGATCTTCGTCAGGTCCGCCACGCGGTCGCGCACCTCGATGCGGCCGGCGGCGAGCTGGTTGTCGATGGCCATCTTCACGACCATGTCCTGGATCACGCCGCCGGGGTACAGCAGCATGTTGTTCAGGTAGTCCGCGGTGGTGGAATAGCTCTCGACGAAGTCGCGGTCCCAGAGGCGCGCCAGCAGGTCCCAGTAGGTGGTGATGGCGCCGACCGGATCGGTCATCTTGAAGGCCAGCGTGGTCAGCCAGCCCGGCGCATGCAGGCGGATGGGGTCCAGCATGTGCAGGCGCAGCGAGCTGAAGCGGCGCACCAGCTTGGCCGGCGTGTTCAGCACCGTGGCGCTGCGGGCGACGATGCCGCCGCCGCGCAGGTCGATGGGGCTGGCGATGGTGATCAGGTTGCGGATGTGCTTGTCCTGCGAGAAGCCCATGTGCATCAGGCACAGCAGGCCGCCCATGCACCAGCCCATCAGCGAGACCTCCTTGACGCCGGAATGCGCGCGCACTTCGGCCAGGGCGGTGCCGAACATGTCGATGGCGTAGTCCTTCAGCCCAAGGCCGGCGTGGCGCTTCGCGGGCTTGCCCCAGTCGATCAGATAGACATGGAAGCCGCGCGCGGAGAGATAGCGCACCAGGCTGCGCTGCGGCAGCAGGTCGAAGGTCTCGGTGGTGACGCCCAGCGGCGGCACCAGGACCAGCGGCACGGGGTGGCGCTGCTCGCGCACGCCCATGCGGCTGCCGTCGGCCAGCTCGATGCTCGATTCCGCCGGGGGCGGGTAGTAGCGCAGCGACATCGGGTCGCCGGCGTAGACCGTCTCGAAAGGCGTGAGCCCCGACTTGATCAGGGTCTCGCGCAGGAACAGCCAGTCGAAGGCGTTGTCCGCCATCGCCGCGATGCGCTCGTGGAGCTTCAGGCCCTGGTCCAGGGCCTCCTTCTGCAGTCGGTTCATCTCTTCTCTCCCGGCCACAGGAGCTTAGCGCTCCTGTGCACCGGGAAAGAATAGCGGTTCAGGCCCGCAGGCGCTGTGGCTCTGCGGCCACTCGCTGCGGACGGCGGTGCACGTCGTCCAGGAAGCGGCCCAGTTCGCGGGTGAACAGCGCCGGCGAGTCGAACTGCACGCAGTGGCCGGCGCCCTCGAAGCGCACGATCTCCACATCGGGCACGTAGCGGGCGAAGGCCATCTGGCCCTCGATGGGGTACAGCCTGGAATGCGTGCCGGCAAAGACGCGGAAAATCTTGCCCTGGGTACGGCCCACCGAGTCGCGCCAGTCGTGGTCCAGCTCGGCATAGGTGCGCATGATGTCGAGATACACGCGCCACTGGCCGGTGCCCGCCAGGCGCTTGATCAGCGGCTCGAAGCGGCCGAGGCTGAACAGGCGCTGCAGGCCGCGGTTCTCCACCGCGTCCATGCCGAACTGCGCCAGGTGCTGCCACATGCGGCCGCGCAGCGTCTTCGGCAGCTCCTCGAAGCGCGTGTAGGGAGCATGCTCGCCCATGTCGGCGATCAGCTCGCGCAGCTCGTTGCGGAACACCAGGTGGCGCTCGCCGAACAGGCCCCAGGGCCAGCCGGGCTTGCCGGTGACGCAGGGCGGATTGTCGATGTTGAGATAGCCGGAGACGCGGTCGAAGCCGTAGCGGCGCTGGTACTCCAGCGAGGTGCAGGCGCCCATCGACATGCCGGCCAGCGCCGGCTGCTTCAGGTCCAGCGCGGTCAGCAGGTCCTCGAGGTCATCGGCATGCTGCTCCAGCGCGTTGTACTTGCGGATGGGCAGCAGGTGCGAGCGGCCGAAGCCGCGCAGGTCCGGCAGGATGAAGCGGTTGCGCAGCGCCAGCGGCGCCACCAGCGGCAGCCACATCCAGCCGTGCATGCCGAAACCATGGAGAAGCACACAGGCCGGGCCCCGGCCGATGTCCCAGTAATGCATCCGCGCACCATCGCGCAGCGTCACGTGCGGCATGTCGTCGCAATCCTTCGGGCAAACCTTCTTGGGAGAACCCGCGACTTCCGCGCAGGTGTGTCCGCACTATGGGCATGCTGCCCTGCCCCTGCGCGCAGGTCCGGGCCTGCGGTCGCCGGGCGGCGACGGACGGTTTCGACTCCCCTTCTTCTTATGGCCCGCCACTCCCTGTGGGCAGGTCCTGCCCCGCATTCTTACGCCATTGCGGCGCGGGGCGCCACCCCGGGGAAGCGAAGCGGGGTTCGGCAGGCACGCCGGGGGCGCCCATGAAGGAGAAGGTCCGTTCGCACTGAGCCTGCCGGCGCTTTGCCGCCTTCCCCTCCGATCCTTCGACGTGCTCCGGTCTTCAGGGCGAACGGCAACTGCCCATGCAGGCGCTACCGGATCGCCGCCAGCTCCAGCTGTCCGCAAGCGGCGAGCAGGCGATACGCCGCGGCCGTGCGGTCGCGGCGGCTGTTGGCGAGGTTCACCTGCGCGGCGAGCAACTCGCGCTCGGCGTCGAGCAGGTCCAGCGTGGTGCGGCTGCCGACCTGCAGTTCCTTGCGCACGCCGTCGAGCGCGTACTCCGCGGCCTGCACCTGCGCCTCGTAGGCCGGCACGCGGTCGCGCGCCGCCTGCAGCGCCTCCCAGGACTGGATCACGGATTCGTCCACCGCGCGCTGCGCGTCGGCCGCCAGCGCGCCGGCCTGCGTCTCGCGCGCCTCGGCCTCGTGCACGCGGGCACGCAGGCCGCCGCCCTGGTAGAGGGGAACCTGCAGCTTGACCAGCGCCGACCAGCGGTCGATGCGCTCGTAGCCGAAGTCGGTGTTGTCGGCCGTGCTGGCCTGTGCGTCGAAGGACAGCGTCGGCATCGCCGCCGCGCGCGCGCCGGCAACGCCGGCCCTGGCGGCACGCTGCTGCGCCTGCGCCTCGCGCAGCAGCGGCGAGCCGCGCGACTGCTGCAGTGCTTCCGCCAGCGTTGCCGGCAGCGCCGGCTCCGCCGCGGTTTCGGCCAGCGCCTCCGGCGCGGCGCCGACGACGCGCTCGAAGCTCGCCGCCGAGGCGCGCAGCGCGGCGCGGGCACCGGCCAGTTCGGCCTGCGCGCCGGCCACGCGCGCCTGCGCCTGCGAGACATCCGTGCGCGTGGCCTCGCCAGCGTCGAAGCGCTTCTGCGTGTCGCCGCCGGCCGTGCTCAGCGCGCGCAGGTTCGCTTCGTTCAGATCGATCACCACGCGGTCGCGCGCCACCGAGAGATAGGCATTGACCGCGGCCAACAGCACCTGCTGGCGCGTCGCGGCCTGGCGGCTGCCGGCACCGTCGGCGTCGCTGGCCGCGGCATCGTAGGCGGCGTCGATGCGGCCGCCGGCATAGATCGGCTGCGTCAGCTGCACGCCCGCGGAATTGGGCGTGCGCGTGCCCGAGGGCGGAAACGGCGAGTCCACCTGGAAATCGGAACGGCCGATGTCGGCCGAGGCGCCCAGGGTCGGCCGGTAGCCGGCGCGAGCCAGGTCCAGTCCGCCGGCCGCCGCCGCGACATCGGCGTCCGCCGCCTGGATACGCGGATCGCTGCGCAGGGCGGCCTGCGCCGCCTCGTTGAGGGTCAGGGCCTGGGCCGCGGGAGCGGCCAGCAGCAGCGCAATCAGGACAGGGTGCTTCATCGCTTGTCTCCGGACAACTTCAGCCTTGGATGCGGCAGCCATTGAGAAACAGGCGCACCGCGTGCTGCAGGAATTCGTCGAGATCGTCGCCCTCGGGCATCGGCTGCATGCCGTGGAGGGCGCGGAACATCGGATAGGTACGGACCAGGTTCATGAACTGCACCGCCGACCAGTCGGGCTTGGGGCAGTCCAGCACGCCGGCCTCGTGCTGGCCGCGCAGGTAGCCGGACAACAGTGCCAGGCCGCGCTTGGGGCCCGCATCGTAGAAGCGCTCCGCCAACTCGGGGAAACGGCCCGCCTCGGCGATCATGGCGCGGTGCATGGCGATGCGGCCCGGAGCCAGGAACAGCTGCACGACGCGGCGCGCGAACTGCAGCAGCACCTGCTCGATGTCCGCTCCCGGGGCACTGCCGCGCCCCGGGAACTCGGCGCTGTCGATCAGCTGCTGGCACTGGTGGGCGATCATCTCGCCGAACAGGCCCTCCTTGCTGCCGAAGTACTGGTAGACCGTGGCCTTGGACCCGCCCACGCGCTGCACCACCTCGTCGATGCTGGCGCGGGCATAGCCCTGCTCCAGGAAGACATCGCGGGCGGCATCCAGCAGGGCCGCCCGGCGCAGTTCGCCCCGCCGGGTGGCCGGCATCGGGGGGGTCTTTTGCGGTTTGACTTTCGGCACGGGCAGGCAGAGAATGAACTGTAACGTTCAGTACATTACCACCCTACCCCGCCCCCCGACAAGCCCGGTACCCAGCCCGGCACCCGGCGGACCGAGACACCGAGGAGCTGCACCATGACTGCCGAAAAACGCCGGGGCCTGCGCCTGATCATCCTGGGCACGCTGCTGGTCGGTGCCATCGCCCTGGGCGCGCGCTGGTGGCTGCATGGCCGCTTCATCGAGTCCACCGACAACGCCTACGTGCGCGCCGACATCACCGCGATCACGCCGCGCATCAGCGGCGAGATCGTCGAGGTGGCGGTCCGCAACAACCAGACGGTGAAGAAGGGCGACCTGCTGGCCCGCATCGACCCGCGCGACTACGAGGCCAAGCTGGAGAACGCCCGCGCCGCCGTCGCCGTGCGCGAGGCCGCGCTCAAGGCCAACGCCGAGCAGAAGAGCTACCAGGCCGCGATGATCCGCGAGGCCGAGGCCGCCGCCGTGGCCGCCAGCGCCGACCGCCAGCGACTGGAGAAGGACTGGCAGCGCGCCGACCGCCTGGTGAAGGAGGGCGTGGCCAACCAGGCGCGCCTGGACACCGCCAGCGCCGCCTACAAGTCCGGCAGCGCCCAGGTGGAACGCGCGCAGGCCGGCGTGGCCGCCGCGCGCCAGCAGTCGGCGACGCTGGACGCCGACCGCGCCCGGCAGGAAGCCGAACTGGAAGCGGCCCGCGCCATGCTCAAGCTGGCCGAGATCGACTTCGCCGCCACCGAACTGCGCGCCCCGGTGGACGGCGTGGTGGGCGACCTCGCCGCCCGCGTCGGCGAACGCGTCAACGCCGGCCTGCGCCTGCTGTCGCTGGTGCCGCTGCAGGCGGTGTTCGTGGAAGCCAACTTCAAGGAGACGCAGCTCACCGGCATGCGCGTGGGCCAGTCCGCCGAGATCAAGGTGGATGCCTTCCCGGACAAGCCGCTGACCGCGCGCATCGACAGCGTCTCGCCCGCCAGCGGCGCCGAGTTCGCGCTGCTGCCGCCGGACAACGCCACCGGCAACTTCAACAAGATCGTGCAGCGCGTGCCGGTGAAGCTGGTGTTCGACAATGCCGGCGAACTCGCCGGCCTGCTGCGCCCGGGCATGTCGGTGGAGGTATCGGTGGACACCCGCACCGGCCCGGACGCCGTCAGCACCGCCAGCGCGCAGTAGCCGCTCCCCGACCGCTCCGGCACCGCCGTGAACACCGTCGCCGACACTCCTGCCCCGCCGCCCGGCAGCCCGGAGCAGCGCGCGCTGGCGCTGCGCGCCTGGATCGGCTTCGTGGCGATGGTGTTCGGCAACTTCATGGCGATCCTGGACATCCAGATCGTCGCCAGCAGCCTCAACCAGATCCAGGCCGGCCTGTCGGCCAGCGCCGAGGAACTGACCTGGGTGCAGACCAGCTACCTGATCGCCGAGGTCATCGCGATCCCGCTGTCGGGCTACCTGTCGCGCCTGCTGTCCACGCGCGTCTACTTCGTGATGAGCGCGCTGGGCTTCACGCTGGCCTCGCTGGCCTGCGCCTTCGCCTGGAACATCGAGTCCATGGTGGTGTTCCGCGCGCTGCAGGGCTTCCTCGGCGGCGGCATGATCCCCACCACCTTCGCGGCGATGTTCATGGTGTTCCCGCCGGAGAAGCGCACCGTGCCGCTGGTGTCGCTGGGCCTGGTGTCGACGCTGGCGCCGGCCCTGGGCCCGACCATCGGCGGCTACCTCACCGACGCCTTCTCCTGGCACTGGCTGTTCCTGGTGAACCTCATCCCGGGACTGCTGGTGGCCCTGGTGGTCTGGAACCTGGTGCACATCGACCAGCCCGACTGGAGCCTGGCACGCCGCATCGACTTTATCGGCCTGGCGCTGATGGCCATGTTCCTCGGCAGCCTGGAATACGTGCTGGACGAGGGCCCGCGCCACGACTGGCTGGAGGACGACACGGTGCGCCCGCTGTTCTTCGTGGCGATCGTCGCCGGCGCGCTGTTCTTCTGGCGCTCGCTGACGCACAAGGAACCGATCGTGGACCTGCGGGTGTTCCGCAACCGCAACTTCGCCGCCGGCGCCGTGGTGGCCTTCGTGGTGGGCGTGATGCTCTACGGCATCGTCTACCTGGTGCCGCTGTTCTTCGGCACCGTGCGCGGCTACAGCTCGCTGCAGATCGGCCACGTGATGATGGTGACCGGCATCGCCATGTTCCTGACCGCGCCGCTGGCGGGCCAGGCGCAGAAGCGCCTGGACCTGCGCATCATGCTGGCCTGGGGGCTGTTCGCGGTGGCCCTGGGCACCTGGCTCAATGCCAACCTCACGGCGCAGTCCAGCCTCGACCAGTTCCTGCTGCCGCAACTGCTGCGCGGCCACGGCTTCATGTTCTGCATGGTGTCGATGACCGGCCTGGCCCTGGGCACGCTGCCGCCGGAGGACATCAAGAACGGCAGCGGCCTGTTCAACCTGATGCGCAATCTCGGCGGCGCCATCGGCCTGGCGGTGATCAACACGATGCTGTCGCGGCTCCAGTCCATGCACTGGTCGCACCTGGCCGAGACCGTGAACCTGTCGCGCACGCCGGTGCGCGAGGCCGCCATCGCCGCCACCGGCACGCTGTCGCCGATGCTGGGCACCGATGCCCAGCCGGCCGCGGTGGGCATCTTCGCCCGGCGTGTCGCGCAGCAGGCCCTGGTGATGACCTTCAACGACCTGCTGCTGATCCTGGCCATCCTGGTGGCCAGCCTGGCGCTGCTGCTGCCGCTGATCGAAAAGCCGCGCGCACCGCCGGGTGCCGAGGGCGGCGCGCACTGAACAAGCTGCCGCACCGGGCCCTTGCGGGCCCGGCGGGCAGTACGTCTATCTTGTAAAAGAGACAGGCGGTCCCAGTACCCTTTCGCGGTTGCAGCGGCAGAGCCCTACCCGGTTGTCTGCCGAACCTCCTGTGTCGGCGCGGAGCCTTGCGCCTGTAGCCCGAGGTGCACCTGGGCTCGTGGAGATATTTTAGTTTTGAGGTGGCTGGGCTCCTAACGGAGTTCCGTATTTCTTTGCGCGCTGGGCTGGCTAACTGAACGCGTTCACCCTTCGACAGGCTCAGGGCAGAGGGGCTTAGAGCTTTTCTCTGATCTGGGAAAGATCAGCCCAGGTTAGTTTGGAATCACTCTTCCGAATCTTGGTGAGCGGAAGCGAATGTTTTTGATGGTCGGGCCCATGTTGCACGGATGCCTGACCGGCGTAGTCGCCGGCATCACCGCTTTGGTTTCTGAGCGAAGGCCCGCCCCTCACTCGGCAACCGCTCCATGCGTCGCCCTACCTCGGGCATCCATGCCCTCGCCCAACCCTCTCCCCGCAAGCGGGGAGAGGGAGCAAAATCTGAAGACTCGGATTCTCAAGGCTGTATGCTCAGCAGAGAGATAGGATATCGACATGAACCAGTCCCTCGCCCTCCCCGCCCGCCCCGTGTCCTTCTCCGCCGTGCGCGAGCAGGTCTACATGGTGTTCCCCAACGACCTCAACGCCAACGACACCGTCTTCGGCGGCCTGATCATGGCGCAGATGGACCGTTTCGCGGCGGTGGTGGCCGACCGTCACGCCGGCGGCGTCTGCGTCACCGCCAGCGTCGATGCGGTGCACTTCGTGGCGCCGGCGCGGCGCGGCGACGTGCTGATCTTCAACTCCTCGGTCAACCGTGCCTGGAACACCTCGATGGAGGTGGGCGTGAAGGTCGACGCGCAGAGCTACGACGGCTGCAACCGCCGCCACATCCTCTCCGCCTATCTCACCTTCGTGGCGCTGGACGGCGCCGGCAAGCCGCGCCCGGTAGCGCCGCTGCAGCCGGAGACCGCGGTGGAGAAGCTGCGCTACGAGGAGGCGCAGCTGCGCCGCGAGAACCGCCTGGCGCACGCGGAGAACATCCGCGTGCTGCGCTCCGGCAGCGAGCGCGGTTAGCGACGCTCTGAAAAAGTTGCCGTTCGCCCTGAGCCTGTCGAAGGGTGGGGGGCAACTCGTTGACCGGCAGTGGGAAAATCCGCCCGCGCTTCGACAGGCTCAGCACGAACGGACCTTTTCAGAGGTTCCCTAGAGCAGGTAGCGCAGGCGCTGCGGCTCCGGCTGCGCCAGATCGCCGCGCAGGCGGCCCGCCAGCCGGGTGACGTGCTGGCGCAGTTCCGGCACCGCAGTGGCTTCCCAGTCCTGCGCGCGCAGGAAGGGACCGACATAGCGCAGCCAGGACGAGGCGACGCCCTGCCGGTCCCGCAGGCCGTAGCTCTCCAGGTCGATCTCCAGGCCCAGGCCCAGTTCGTCGGGCAGCGCCAGCCCGTCGCTGCGCAGCGCGGCCAGCAGCGGCTCGCGCGAACGGCGCGTGTCGGCCTCGGGACCGCTGCAGTTGACCACGGCGCCGACCTCCAGGCGCTCCGGCGCGGCCGCTCCGCGGCGCCGCAGCTCGACCACGACGCGATCCGGCCGCTCGTCGAAGCCGAGGATGCGCCCGGCCAGCAGCTGCAGGCCGCCCGCGGCCCGCTCGGCTTCCAGCCGCCGGCCCAGCGGCGGGGCGCAGCGATGGCGATGCACCTCCCAGTACGGCCGCAGGTGCCGCAGGAAGCGGCGGCGCTCGGCCGCAGGCAGGGCGCGCCAGAGATCGCGCGTGGGCGCGCGCAGCGCACCGACCACGTCGCGCCAGTCGCCGCCCTGCGCGGCGGCGTCCGCCACCGCGGCGCGCAGGCAGTGCAGGTAGTGGCGCGCGCCGGGCCGCGCCAGCATGTGCCGGGGCAGGGCCTCGTCATAGACCGGAGGCAGCTCCAGTTCACGGTGCGCCAGCGGCAGCAGGCCGCGGCGCGACAACGCATGGATCGGCGCCTGGTGGCCGCGTGCGCGCAAGTCCAGCACGATGTCGAGCATGGTCAGCCCGCTGCCGACCAGCAGCACCGGCTGGTCCGGCTTGACGCCCCAGAGCGCGTCGGGCCGCCAGGGATCGCGCACGTAGCGCGGGCTGCTGTAGAAGCCCCGCTGCGCGTCCGGCACCGGCGGATCCGCCGGCGAGTAGTGGCCCAGCGCCAGCACCACCTGGTCGGCCCGCAGGCGGTCGCCGTTGGCCAGCCACAGTTCGCCGCCGCCGCCGGCCGGCATGATGCGCTCCACCTCGCCGACCACGGCGCGGAAGTGGCAGCCTGCCGGCGCGTTCACCGCCGCCTCGGTCAACAGGGTCTCGAGATAGTCCCCGTACAGGCGGCGCGGCACGAAGCTGCCGCCGGTCACGCGCGGATCGTGGCGCTGCGCGAATTCCAGGAAGCCGCTTTCCTCGCCGGGCAGCACGCCCATGCGCGCGGCCGGCACGTTCAGGACGTGGTTCTCCACGCGGGTGCCGTAGGCCACGCCGCGCGCCATCAGGCCGGAGCGGTTGACCAGCACCAGCTGCAGCGGCAGCACCGGAGGGCGCCGCAGCAGTTGCACGGCCAGGGCGGTGCCGCAGAAGCCGGCACCGATGATCGCGATCGTGGTGCCGGCGCGATTCATCAGCCCGCAAAGCGGTCGGTGGCCTCCACCAGCCGCGACAGGATGCCGGGCTCGCTGGCGGCATGGCCGGCATCGGCCACCACATGGAATTCCGCCTGCGGCCAGGCGCGGTGCAGGTCCCAGGCCGACTTCATCGGGCAGACCACGTCGTAGCGGCCCTGCACGATCACGCCGGGCACGTCGCGCAGCCGGTGCACGTTCTCCAGCAGCCAGTTGTCGCTGTCGAAGAAGCCGGCATTGACGAAGTAATGGCATTCGATGCGGGCAAAGGCCTCCGCGAAGCGGTCCTCGCCGAAGCGCGCCACCAGGTCGGTGGACGGGAACAGCTTGCTGGTGGCTCCCTCCCAGATGCTCCAGGCCTTGGCCGCCGCGCGGCGCACCGCCGGGTCCTCGCTGGTCAGGCGCTGGTGGTAGGCGCGGACGAAGTCGCCGCGCTCCGCCGGCGGGATGGCGCTGACGTAGTGCTCCCAGGCATCCGGGTAGATCCAGCTGGCCCCCTCCTGGTAGAACCAGTCGATCTCGGCGCGTCGCAGCAGGAAGATGCCGCGCAGCACCAGGCCCAGGCAGCGCTGCGGATGCGTCACCGCGTAGGACAGCGCCAGCGTCGATCCCCAGGACCCGCCGAACACCACCCAGCGCTCGATGCCGAGCAGCTCACGGATCTTCTCCATGTCGGCCACCAGGTCCCAGGTGGTGTTCTCGCGCAGCTCCGCATGCGGCGTCGAGCGGCCGCAGCCGCGCTGGTCGAACAGCACGATGCGGTACTTCTGCGGATTGAAGAACTGACGCTGCCAGGGCTCGCTGCCGCCGCCGGGCCCCCCATGGACGAAGACCACCGGCCGTCCCTGCGGATTGCCGCATTCCTCGACGTAGATCTCGTGCAGCGCCGACACCCGCAGGCGCTGCGTGCGATAGGGCTCGATGGCGGGGTAGGGCTGCGTCATGCGTCAGGATCCCTCCGGGAGGCCGGATGTTATAAAGTATTGAATATTACTTGCGTTATAATATATATTCACAACAACCGACGGCAGCCGCATGCGACGATGCGGCAGGCCGTCACGGTCCGCGCCGGTTTCGCCTTGGCGCACACGGGACCGGAGCATTAACATCGTCGCAGAGATGGCTGCGCACCGCGCGGCCCGGACTCCCAGCAGCAATGTCGGCTAGAAATTCCAGAACGCGTGGCAGCATCTTAATCGTTTCCGCTCTCTGCTGCGGTGCCGCATTCGCGGAGCCTCCCGCAACGCTGGAGTTGTCGCCCACGCTGTCGCTGCCGCCGACCGCGGCCGAGGCCGGTCCGGCCGCGGCGCCGTCCACGCCGCCCACGGCGGCCAATCCGGCCGCGATCCCGGTACCTCCTCCGCCCAGCGCGATCCCGGCGATGGCCGCCAAGCCCCTGGTCACCGTCGCGGACGACCCGGCCTCCCCCTTCCCGCGCTACGCCTCGATGCAGCCGCGCGTCGAGTTCTGGACCAAGGTCTTCGGCCAGTACTCCGAACTGCAGAGCGTGGTGCACTCCGCCGAGTACACCGACAAGGTCTACGCCGTGCTGGACTTCCGCGGCGACGCCGTGCGCATGGACCGCTTCGCGCTGGCCAAGTGGCGCAGCAGCGAGGAGGAGCGCGTCAAGGCGCAGGTCGAGCGACTGCTGAAGTCGGTGCACGAGAAGCGCCGCAATCCCGAGACGATGAACGCCGACGAGCGCCGCATCTACGATCTCTACGCCGATATCAAGGACGACGACCGCTTCGAGAAGGCCATGGGCACGACCCGCGCCCAGCGCGGCCTGCACGAGCGCACCGAGGCCGCCCTGGCCACCTCGGGCAAGTATCTGCCGGAGATGGAGCGCATCTTCCGCGGCTATGGCCTGCCGGTGAAGCTGACGCGCCTGCCGCTGGTGGAATCCAGCTTCAACGTGGAGGCCTATTCCAAGGTGGGCGCCGCCGGCCTGTGGCAGTTCATGCCCTCGTCCGCGAAGATCTACATGCGCCTGGACAATCTCGTGGACGACCGGCGCGACCCCTGGACCTCCACCGATGCCGCCGCTCGCCACCTGCGCGACGACTACCGCGCTCTCGGCGCCTGGCCGCTGGCCGTCACCGCCTACAACCACGGCCGCGGCGGCATCGCCCGCGGACTGCGCGAGACCGGCGGCGCCGTGCTGCCGGACCTGATCCGCGACTACAAGGCCAAGAGCTTCGGCTTTGCCTCCAAGAACTTCTACGCCGAGTTCCTGGCCGCGGCCGACGTCGAACGCAACCACCAGAAGCACTTCGGCGAAGTCACGCGCAACACGCCGATGGCCTTCGACGTGGTCGAGACCAAGCACTACGTCCCCTACGAGACGCTGCGCCGCCTCTGCGGCGCCGACGATGAACTGTTCCGCAAGCTCAACCCGGCCTACCGGCCGGAAGTGATCGAAGGCAAGCTCTACGTGCCGCCGGGCCACCTGATCCGCGTGCCGGCCGGCAGCGCCAAGACCTTCGAGGTGGCCTACTCCCGGCTCGATGCCGGCGAGCGCTTCGACAACCAGCGCCTGATGTTCCTGCTGCACCGCGTGAAGCGTGGCGAGACGCTGGGCAAGCTCGCCAGGCAGTACGGCGTCAGCCAGGGCGAGATCATCCGCGCCAACGGCCTGAAGAAGAACAGCAAGCTGCGCCTGGGCCAGGTGGTCAAGGTGCCGCCGCATGCCGAGTCCCGCCCGGGCCCGGTCACCGTGGCGCTGGGCGAATCCAAGCCGCAGCAGACGCGCGAGCAGAAGCAGGCCGAGGCCATGGCGGAGAAGCGTGCCGCCACGCCCAAGCCCTCCAAGAAATCGAAGAAGCCGCCGTACCGCGTGCACAAGGTCACCAGCGGACAGACCCTGTCGAGCATCGCGGCACGCTACGACGTCAGCGTCGCCGAACTGCGCGCCGCCAACGGCCTGAAGAAGAGCAGCGTCATCAGGACCGGGCAGAAGCTGAAGGTGCCGAACTAAGTCCGCCGCAGGCCGGCGGAGCAGACAGGAGACCCGCCGCATGGCCGCCCGCGACATCGACGACTACATCGCCGGCTTCCCGCCCGAGGTGCAGAAGGCCCTGCAGCAGGTCCGCGCCACGATCCGCGCGGCGGCGCCACGGGCCACCGAGAGGATCAGCTACCAGATGCCCGCCTTCTTCCAGGATGGCGTGCTGGCCTATTTCGGAGGCTTCCGGAAGCACATCGGCCTCTATCCGCCCGTGAGCGGCGACGCGAAGCTGCTGCGCGACGCCGCCCCTTATGCCGGAGCGAAGGGCAACCTGCGGTTCCCGCTGGACCGGCCGGTTCCCTGCGACCTGATCCGGCGCATCGTGGAAGCACGGCTGGCCGCGAGGACCCGCGGCCGGGCATGAACTCGATCCTGGTCCCCTTCCTGTCCGGCATCGCACAGGCGCCTTCGGCGGACGACTACCTGCGCGCGCAGGACGAGGCCCTGCCGATGGCCGCCGCGCAATACGACCTGCTGATCGAGGAGGCGCGCGAGCAGGACGATCCGGCCCTGCGCGCGGAGGCCCTGGGCCTCATCGCCCTGCTGGAGCGGGCGGATGCCGAAACCCTGTTGCTGGCCAGCGCAAGGGAGGATCCTGAACCGGAGGTAGCGGAACACGCCCAGGCCCTGCTCTACCGTCTCGGCGTCGGCCGCAACGTGCGCCGCTCGGGCCACCTGTCCGGCGCCCGCTTCGCGGACTACCAGGCGAAAGCCCGACGCCTGGGCGCCGAGGCCCGGATTTCTCAGAGGAAATAGGCCAGCACGAAGATTCCGACCATCGCGAAGGACAGCGCGATCTTCGCCAGCGTGCCGAACAGCAGGCCGAGCCAGGTGGCGATGCCGACCTTGGCGGCCTGCCCCGCGCCCTTGCGCGCCGACAGTTCGCCGAGCACGGCTCCCGCGAAGGGCCCGAGCAGCAGTCCCGGGATGCCGAAGAACAGGCCGACGATGCTGCCGATGGCGGCGCCCCAGATCGCCCGCGGGCTGGCACCGACGCGCTTTGCTCCCATCGCGCTGGCGGCGAAGTCGATCGCCACCGACAGCAGGGTCAGCACGCCGAGCAGGCCCATCGTGAAGCCGCCGACGCGCTCGTAGCCGTCGATCCAGGCGGCCAGCCACAGGCCGATGAAGATCATCGGCACGCCGGGCAGGATCGGCAGGACGGTGCCGGCCAGGCCGACGCCCACCAGCAGGAAGACGGCGATCCAGAGCCAGGGCGAGAGCGTCGCGTCCATTCAAGCCAACCCGTCATGCCGGCGAAAGCCGGCACACAGTCGAGACGTGAGTGACCGGCGGCGCGACTGGATACCGGCTTTCGCCGGCATGACGACCGTCATTTCTTCCCTGCCTGCAGGATCACCTGCGCCAGCTTGGCGTAGTCGCCGTTGAAGTGATGCCCGCCCGGCAGCCAGACGATGCGGTGGCGCTTGGGATCGAGTTGACGGCAGACGCTCTCGTCCTCCTCCCTGGCGCAGATCACGGTCATCGCGGCATCGCCGGCCAGCCGGTCCATCTCCGGCAGGATCGGATGCGTGCCGCTGGCGCCGATCCAGTTGCTGAGATGGAACTCGAAATGCGCCTGTTCGGTCTGCGCCATCGGCACGGCCAGCCTGACCTGCCCGCGCATCGGCGCAGGCAGGCGGTTGAGCGCGAAGGGCAGCACGTCGCCGCCCTGCGAGAAGCCCACCAGCCAGACCTCCGGGCGCTGCCAGGCGGCCTGGTAGTGGCGGATGACGCGGCCGATGTCGGCCGCCAGCCCTTCCGGCGTGCGCGCCTTCCAGAAGTAGCGCAGCGAGTCGAAGCCGACCACGGAAATCCCCTTGGCCACCAGGGCGTCGGACACGTCCTGGTCCAGCCCCGCCCAGCCGCCGTCCCCGGACAGGAAGATGGCGAAGGCCTTGCCGGCCGTCTTCGCCGGCATCTCCAGCAGCGGCAGGTCGGCCACATCCGCCGGCCGCGCCGCGGGCGGCGGCGGCAGGCCCGAGGCGAGGCTGCGATAGGCGGCGCGCACCGCCACGGGGCCGGCAGGAGCCTTCAATGTGCGCACCGCGGCCTGCGGCACCCGCTTCAGGAAGCCCTGCACCGCGGCAGCGTCGCAGGCCGGCTCCGGCGGCTGCAGCACGGCGAAGGGATCGCGCAGCGCACCCGGCCGGTAGGCCCAGCCTTGCCGGTTGCGCGCGGAGCGCAGTCCGCCGTCGCCCTTGCACAGCGGCTGCTTCATCGCCAGCTCGGGACAGAAGTCCAGCGCCAGCGCGGCGGTGAAGGTACTGCCGTCGGACTGCCCCAGCAGGCCGTAGGTGAATCCCGCGCCGATGCCCTCGCCCACCAGGATCGGCGGATAGTAGCCGTTGACCTGGGCATAGCCCTGCATGTGGCGGCTGAGGTTTTCCAGGTCGCCGTTGGCGAACTGGCAGTCGCCGCCGTCGGCTTCCATCCGGCGGAAGAAGGCGCCGGTGTCGATCACCGCCACCAGCGCCCCCTCCTGCGTCAACGCCTGCGCCAGGCCGCGCGGGTCGCGGCCGTCCGCCGTGAACAGGAAGGCGAAGCTGCGCGGCGCGCCCTGCGGACGCTCCAGGGTGAAGTCGTCGAAGCGGCCATGCGACAGCTTCTCGCCGGCCGAGGCCGGCTGCAGCAGGGTGACGGCCAGCAGCAGCGACGCGATCACGGCCCTCACTTCGAGATCACTCCGCGCAGGCCGCCGCTGCCCAGGGCCGCGATGTCCATCAGCGCCAGCAGCGGTTGCAGGCCGCCCGGCGCGCAGAGGTAGCGCGGCTCCCACTCGGGGGCGAACTTTTCCTTGAAGGCGCGCAGGCCCTGGAAGTTGTAGAAGGATTCGCCGTGGCCGAACAGCAGGCTGCCGAAACGGTGCCAGCGCGGCGCCAGCGGATGCTTGGCGAAGCCCGACAGCGGGGCCATGCCCAGGCCGAAGCGGGCGTAGCCCTCGGCCTGGTAGTGCAGCAGCATGCGCACGAACAGGTAGTCCATCGCGCCGCGCGGGGCCTCCGCGCCGTAGCGCATCAGGTCCACCGCGATCTCCTCGCGCTGGCCGGTGACCAGCAGGTTGGCGAAGGCCACCGGCTTGCCGTCCTTGAGCGCCAGCGCCACCGGCGAGCGCTGCAGGTACTCGGGCAGGAAGGCGCCGAGGGAGAAGGATTTCTCGCGGGTCTGGTGGTGCTCCAGCCAGGCATCGGAGATCTGGCGCAGCTGCGGCAGCAGCGCCGGCACCTCGCCGGGCGACAGCAGCTGGAAGGACAGGCCGTCGCGCTCGCCCTTGCTGACCGCATGGCGCAGGTGCGCCAGCTTCGGGCCCTTGGTGGAGAAGGTCCTGAGGTCGACGCTGGCGTATTCGCCGAGCTTGTAGGCCCGCAGGCCGGCGTCGAGATACAGCGACAGCTGCTCCGGCGGCACCTGGTAGAACACGGCCCGCCCGCCATGCTCGTCGGCCATCTCGATGAAGCGCCACACCAGCTCCGGCCACTCCTCCTGCGCGCCGACCGGATCGTACAGCGACACCCAGCTGCGGTTGCGCTTGCCATACATGATGAAGCTCCGGCCCGACTCCGAGAACAGGAAGCTCTTGTCGCCGGTCAGTGCCAGGCAGGCGGACACCACCGGCTGCGCCTGCAGCACGGCCGCGGCGCGCTCCAGTTCGGCAGCGCTGGGGGCGGCGACGCGGCCGGAGGCCGGGCGGAACAGCTGCCACAGCGCGAAGCCCAGGCCCGCCAGCACGACGGCCAGCAGCGCGCGCAGGCCGCGCGGCGCATGCGCGTCGAACTGGAACTGCCACCAGAGCTGGCTGGTGTAGGGCACGTCGTCATAGACGAAGAACAGCAGCCAGGAGACCGCGGCCACGACGATGCCCACCGTCACCAGCCAGGGCCAGCCCAGCACGCCGGCAAACAACGAGGCCCGGCGGTCGAACTCGCGGCGGCTGGCCAGCAGCACCAGCAGCAGGAAACCCAGCACCGCCATCTCGCTCAGCGCCACGCCCTTGGGCAGCGCCAGCCAGAAATTGAGCCCGGTGATCAGCACCGCGGTCCACCAGGCGGCGTCGAGGCGGTGCAGCAGGCCGCGTGCCACGAACAGCAGGGCCAGGCCGGCGATGCTGCCGAGGAAGTGCGCCGCTTCCACCACCTCCAGCGGCACCTTCAGCGCCAGCAGTTCGGTGGCTTCGTCGGTCGCCGGGGTCACGCCGGACACCAGCAGCATCACGCCGACCACGAAGGTCAGCGTCGACAGGAACAGCGGCGTCAGCTGCGTCGCGGCGCGGCCCACGCGCTGGGCCACGCCCACGCGCAGTTCGTTCCAGGCCAGCAGGCCGACGGCCGCGAACAGCGGCAGCAGGAAGTAGATGGCCCGGTACAGCACCAGTGCGCCGGCCACCTGTTCCAGCGGGGCATGGCCGCGGTAGGCCAGCAGGATCACCGCCTCGAACACGCCGAGGCCGCCGGGGACATGGCTGATCACGCCCAGCGTGATGGCGATGGCGTAGAACGCCGTCAGCGCCGGGAAGCCGACGTCGCTCTGCGGCATCAGGAACCACAGCGCCGCCGCCGCGGCCAGGATGTCCAGGGCCGAGAACAGCAGCTGCGCCGCCGCCAGGCCCGGCCCCGGCAGGCGCAGGGTCCAGCGGTCGAACAGGCTCAGTTCGCGCCGCCAGGCGCAGAGCGCGATGAAGGCGGCGGTCAGCACCAGGATGGCGGCGGCGATGAGCTCCAGGCCGGCGGCGGGAATCCGCGCGATCGGCTCGATCTGGCCGGCGCCCCAGAGCAGGGCGGCGGCGCCCACGGCGACGATGCCGCCGCCGAAGGCCAGGGCGATGAAGGCGATCAGCTGGCCGATGCGGCCGGCGTCGATGCCGGCAGCGGCATACAGGCGCATGCGCACCGCGCCGCCGGTCAGCACGCCCAGGCCCACGGTATTGCCCAGGGCATAGCCGCTGAAGGAGGCCAGGGCCAGGACCCTCGCCGGCACCCGGGCGCCGACGTAGCGCAGGCCGGACCAGTCGTAGCCCATCAGGGCGACGTAGCTGGCGACCGTCGCCAGCAGGGCCAGGCCGATATGGCTGGCCGGGGTGCCGCGCACCACCGCCGCCAGTTCGGCATAGCTCACCTCCCGCAGCAGCAGGCGGATGGCCGCCAGCACCAGGACGGTCAGGAACAGGGCGCCGAGGGCGGGCAGCCAGCCGCGCAGGCGCGGCCAGAGTCCTTCGGCAGGGAGAGGGGCGGGGGTCGGCGGGGGCGCGGCGGGCCTTGCGGACATGGGGCGAACGGCGGTCATCGGACCGGCCAGGCCGGCGAAGACCGTTATTCTGGCACTGCGGGCACAGGGTTTGTATGACCGGCTGCGATTCAAGCGATACTGTGCCCGGGCGGCGACGGACCGCGGGCCCCTTACGTTTTGTTGACTGCCGCCACCCGCCCGCCTCGCCTAGACTGCCGCCCCATGCGCAACCCGCCCCGCCATTCCGAGCAGCTGATCCAGCGCCTCCGCCAGGACCTGGACCGGGCCGCCGACTATGCCGCCTGGAAGCAGATCGCGGAGGAGCTGGATCGCCTGGAGGGCGGCGAAGCCTGGCGCCAGGACGATACCTGCGAGGATTTCGACCACCTGCTGATCAAGGAGCGCCTGGCCGGCATGCGCGAACTGCGCCGCCAGGGCGACGCGCGGCAGCTGGCCTTCAACCTCTACGAGGGCCTGCACGGCAACCTCGGCAACATCTCCAATCCGGTGCTGTACCAGGTGGCCCGCGTCGGCACCAAGCGCCTGGTGGAGGAATACCTGGACGAGGTGGCCCGCTGCCTGGACTATCTCTGCGCCGGCGACTTCGCCAACTTCAGCCACGACGACAAGATCGTCTTCTTCAAGCGCACCGGCACGGTGTTCGGGCGGTCCGCCCTGATGCTGTCCGGCGGCGCCACCCTGGGCATGTTCCACCTGGGCGTCATCAAGGCGCTGCACGAGCAGGGCCTGCTGCCGCGCGTGATCTCCGGCTCCTCGGCCGGCTCGATCATCGCCAGCGTGGTCGGCTCGCGCACCGACGCCGAGCTGGGCCGCGTGTTCGAGCCCGGCGGCCTGGACATCGCCGCCTTCCAGCGCTTCGGCCTGCGCAACGCCCTGAGCGGCAAGGCCCTGATGGACCCGGCCCAGCTCGAACGCTGCGTCGGCGTCAACATCGGCGACCTCAGCTTCCTGGAAGCCTTCGAGCGCTCCCGGCGCATCGTCGGCATCACCATCTCGCCGGCCGATCCGCACCACCAGGGCCGCCTGCTCAACTACCTGTCGGCGCCGCACGTGCTGATGCGCAAGGCGGTGATGGCCTCCTGCGCGGTGCCGGGCGTGTTCCCGCCGGTGATGCTGGAAGCCCGCAACTACGACGACCAGGTCGTGCCCTACATGCCGGCCAAGCGCTGGATCGACGGCACCCTGTCCAACGACCTGCCGATGCTGCGCGTGGCGCGCCTGCACAACGTCAATCACTACATCGTCAGCCAGACCAATCCGCACATCGTGCCGTTCATGTCGGAGAAGATCCTCGAGCCCAAGCGCGGCATCGCCCCGCTGGCCAAGGAACTGATCGCGCAAGGCAGCCGCGGCGCCCTGCAGCTGGCGCGCAAGCACCTGGACCCCTACGGCAGCGGCCGGGTCATCAACAAGGTCGACGCGATGATGCGCCAGCGCTACAGCGGCGACATCAACATCCTGCCGCGGCACACGCCCCGGCACCTGCTCAAGCTCTTCGCCAACCTCAGCCAGGACGACCTGCAGTCCTACATCCGCGAGGGCGAACGCGCTACCTGGCGCCAGATCGAACGCATCCGCTACCAGACGCGCATCTCGCGTGCCTTCGAGGACTGCCTCAAGCTGCTGAAGGATCGTCATCCGTCGGCAAGGCTGCAGGCCTTCGGCTGAGCCCCCGGCCGCCATGGCCGGAAAAGTGACAGGCGTTCCGCCGCCGGTCCTGCAAGAGGCCGTGAAAATCGAGACTTTTGGCCCAGAATCCCGCAGACCCCGCTGCTAGGATCAAAGCGGGGTACCGCCTTGGGGGGCGGTCCTGCAGACCAGGGATGAATCGCGGCATGGCCGCAGCAGGCAAGAACAAAGGCGGTACGGGGGCGGAGATGACGGACCTTTCGGTCTCACCGGTGCGGGACGCCGCCGCACCCATCGTGCCGGCCACGGCACGCGGCGAAGCAACCCGCCGCAAGCTGATGGAAGCAGCGGAAAAGGACTTCGGCGAGAAGGGTTTCCACGCCGCCTCGGTCAGTTCCATCACGCACCGCGCGGGCGTCGGCCAGGGCACCTTCTACCTCTACTTCCGCAGCAAGGAAGAGATCTTCGCGATGCTGGTCCGGGAAATCGGCCACGAGCTGCGCCGGCGGATGGCGATCGCCGTCACCGCCTCCACCACCCTGGAAGAAGCCGCCCATGGCGGCATCAGCGCCTTCCTCGGTTTTGCCCAGCAGCATCCGGGCCTGTTCCGCATCGTGCAGGAGTCGCAGTTCGTCGACGAGCCGACCTACCGCGAGTACTACCATCTGCTGGAACAGGGCTATCGCGCCGGCCTGATGGAGGCGCAGCAGCGCGGCTACATCGGCGGCGGCGATGCTGAGGTGCGCGCCTGGGCCATCATCGGCATCACCCATTTCCTCGGGCTGCGCTACTGCCTGTGGCAGGGACAGTTGCCGGAGACCGAGGTGCTGGACGATGTCACGCGGTTCATCGCCCGCGCATTGAATTCGCCCCAGGGAGAGACGCTGCCGTCCTTCTGATGCGAGCGCGGAGCGTCAACGAGCCCTAGAAGAGATCCGTCTTGCGCCGCCCGAAGCCGGGTTCCGGCGTGGGGGTGTGCCGCAGGCTCGCGGCCGCGGGCGCGGCGGGCGCGGGGGCCGGCTTCCAGGGCGACAGCAGCGTCGCCAGCATGCCCCGCGGAGGCTCTTCCTTCTTCAGTCCTCCGCGCAGCCGCTGATGGCCGCGGGGCGTCAGGATCAGGACCGGCCCTTCGGACTCCTCATCGAGTTCGAGCTCGCCGTCGAACACCAGTCCGCGGACGGCCTGCGCCAGGTCCGCTCGCCGCAGCTGCGTCTGCGGCCATTCGGCCCGCAGGACCTCCAGCGACAGATGGCCGCCGACCGGCACTTGCCGATCCGCAAAGATCTGCAGCACCGCCGCCTCGATCACATCCTCATCCACGCTCACCTGCCACTCCAGAAACCTTGCCGCCATCCTGGCTTCAGCCCGATGGCCGTCACCTTAGCGCAGCAGACCCTGCCTGCCTGTAGGGGTTTTATCCACCGGGGACGGAAGGGGTGAAAAGCCTGCCGAATGGCAGGCGCGCAAGGCCCTTGGCAAGGGCTCCAGCATCGTGCGCATCACTCGCGGACCGGAGCCGCCGCCGCACACAACGCCGGGAATCTCCACGCCGGGCGGGCGATGGCTTGCGGCGGCCCGGCATCGGGCCAGGCCACCGCGGGCCATCGCTCCTCCCCTCGATCCGTTGCCCTACTTCTTCAGCAGATCGCGGATCTCGGTGAGCAGCTTCTCTTCGGTGCTCGGTGCCGGCGGCGCGGCGGGAGCAGCCGCTTCCTGGCGACGGAAGCGGTTGATGATCTTGACCAGCATGAAGATCGCGAAGGCCACGATCGTGAAGTCGAACACCGCCTGGATGAACTTGCCGTAGGCCAGCACCACCGCCGGCGTCTCGCCCACCGCCTCGTGCAGCACCAGCCCGAGCTTGGTGAAGTCCACGCCGCCGACGAGCAGTCCCAGTATCGGCATCACGATATCGCCGACCAGCGAGGAAACGATCTTGCCGAACGCGGCACCGATCACGACACCGACCGCCAGGTCGACCACGTTGCCGCGCATCGCGAATTCGCGGAATTCCTTGACCATGCTCATGGGGGCTCCTTAAGTCCTTCGTCCTTGGGTGTCAGCAGCGAATGTTTCAGTCTGAACAGCGGCTCAATTGTAGCGGCGAAAGCGGACGGTGAGCATGACCCTAGAGACAGGACGGCAATCCCGCCGCCAGGTCCGGATAACTCGGCATGAAATGCAGCTCCTCGCGCAGGCGATCGGTTCGCAGGCGCTTGGACTCCTCCATGAACGACCACATCGCCGGCGTGAAGACCTGCTTCGCCTCCTCCAGGGAAACCTGCGGCGGCGGCGGCAGTCCCAGCAAGACGGCACAGCGCGTGAAGTAGTCGCACATCGTGGTGGGATTGCCGTCGGCGACGTTGTAGGCGGCGCCCGGCCGCCCCCAGGCCGCCGCATGCAGGGCGGCCTGCGCCAGGTCCTCGGCATGGATGCGGTTGGTGCAGGGCGACTCGGCCTCGCGCACCACCGGCAGTCCCTGCGCCAGGCGCTCGCGAGGCAAGCGGCCCGGGCCATAGATGCCGGGCACGCGCAGGATCACCACCTCCGCCCCCGAAGCGGCGGCGTACTCTCCCAGGACCGTCTCGGCATCCAGCCGGCGGCGCGCACGCGCGCTGACCGGCCTCGGCGCCTCGTCCTCGTCGATCCAGCGCCCGCCGCAGTCGCCATAGACCCCGGAGGTGGAGATATAGACGAGCCGCCGCAGCGCCGGCCGCGTGGCCAGCCAGCGCCGCAGCCGCGTGTCCTGCTCGCCGCCCGCCGGCGGCGGGGCAAACCAGAACAGCAGGGGCGTGTCCAACGGGGGAGCCTGGGCGTCCAGGTCGGCTTGCTGCACGGCCAGGCCTTGCGCGTGCAGCGCCTGCGCGGCTGGCAGCGAGCGGACGATTGCCGTAACCTCGCCGCCCAACGCCCGCAGGCGCTGCGCCACGCGCAGGCCGATGTCGCCGCAGCCGACGATGGCCGCCCGGCGCGGCAGGATTTCTTCGAGAGTCTTCATGCATCAAGTCTATCTGGCCGGACGCGACAACTCCTTCGCTGCCGGCGCGGAGGAAACCGTGCTGGAAGCCGGGCTGCGCCAGCACCTGACCCTGCCCTTCGGCTGCAAGTCCGGCGGCTGTGCCTCCTGCCGCGTGCGCCTCCTGCAGGGCGAGGTGCAGCATCGGCTGCCGCCGCCGGCGCTGTCGCAGGCGGAGCTCGACGCCGGCTACATCCTGATGTGCCTGGCCGAGGCCCGCAGCGACCTGGTGCTGGACCTGCACCAGCCGGCACGGCTGGAGCGGCTGCGCCCGCGCCAGTTGCCGGTGCGCGCCCAGGCGCGTATGCCCTTGTCGCACGACGTCATCGGCCTGACGCTCAAGCTGCCGCGGGGCGAGCGCTTCGACTACATGCCCGGCCAGTACCTCGACTTCCTGCTGGAAGACGGCAAGCGCCGCAGCTTCTCCATCGCCAACGCGCCCAACGGCGAAACCCTGGAACTGCACCTGCGCATCGCCCCGGGCGGACGCTTTGCCCACTGGGTGCGGGACCAGATGCCGGAGCGCGCCATCCTGCGCATCGAGGGGCCGCTGGGCGCCTTCTACCTGCGCGAGGACTCGCCACGCCCCATGCTGCTGATGGCCGGCGGCACTGGGATGGCCCCCATCAAGGCGATGCTCGAAAGCCAGCTCGCCCGCGGCCTTCAGCGTCCCGCGCACCTCTTCTGGGGCGTGCGCAGCCGCGAGGACCTCTACCTCGACGCGCAGTTGCAGCAGTGGACGCAGAAGCATGCAGGGCTGCGCTACACGCCGGTGCTGTCGGACCCGGATGCGGACTGGCAGGGCGAGCGCGGCTTCGTGCACGAGGCCCTCCTGCGCGCCTACCCCCGCCTGGACGGTCACGAGATCTACATGTCGGGCCCGCCGGTGATGGTGCGCAGCGGCAAGGACGCCTTCATCGCGGCGGGCCTGGACGCCGACCACCTGTTCTACGATTCCTTCGACTACGCCTTCGAGACCTGGCCCGCGAACAACTAGGGCCTGTTAACACTACGGCCGTCGCTGCGACGGCCGTAGTGTTAACAGGCCCTAGGCGGCGCACCTCAGAGCATCGCCGCCAGCTCCAGGCCCAGGCGATGGTACTTCTCGGCCTCGGCGCGCTGCTGCGTGGCCTCGCAGACACGGGCCAGTTCCAGATAGGCGGTGGCGCTGGGCTGCTGGCGGATCGCCGCTTCCAGGTAGCTGCGCGCCTTGCCCCAGAGCTTGTTGCGCAGGCAGACCTGGCCGGCCGCCAGCTGCACTTCCGGATACTCGCCGTAGCGCCCCAGCCACTGCTCGATCGTGGCCAGCTGGCCGAGGGAGTCGGCGGCCTGCAGGCCGCCATAGAGCCGCATCAGCTCGGCATCCCAGCCGCGGTTCAGCGCCGCGGCGATCAGCACCAGCGCCTCGGCACCGGCATTGAGCCGCACCAGGCCGCGTGCATACTCGCGCAGCAGCGACGGCTCCTCGCGCAGTTCGCGGCCGGCCTGCTCCCACAGCGTCTTGAGCTGGTCGAGGTTGGCGGCCTGCACGGCCGCCTGCAGGCGGCGGCGCAAGGCTTCCGCGGACAGTTCCCGCAGGCGCGCGGGCGCCAGCGCCGCCGCGACATCGGCCTGCTGGAGCACACCAGCCAGCCGGTCCCAGTCGGCCAGCGCGAAATGGCATTCGGCCAGCAGCTCCAGCGGATAAGGATGCCGCGGATCCTGTTCGCGCAGCTGCAGCGCGCTGTCGCGCGCCTGGGCGTAGTCCCCGCGGGCTCGCTGCAGCTCCGCGCGCGTCAGCAACGCCGCGAAGCGCGCCTCGGGGTCACCTTGCGCGGCCAGCCGCAGGTAGTGCTCGCGGCGGTCGGCCGCACCCAGCTGCTGGGCGGCCTTGGCCGCAGCCAGGTAGTTCAGGTGCGAGGCCCGGTGGTCGGCCGCCCGGCGCACCATCTCGATCTCCGCCTCGCGCCAGTGTCCTTCCATCAGGCGCAGCATGCCGTCCTCGAAGGAGTCGCGGGCCAGGTCGGCGCGGCGGCGCTCCATCGCCCGGCGCACGCGCCAGGGCAGGCCGGCACCGGCCACCAGCAGCTGGTAGCCGTAGTACAGGCCGCAGACGATCACGAACAGCGCGCCGGCGAGGCCGAACAGGGAGGTCTCCAGCACCCAGCGTCCGTGGGTGATCATCACGTAGCCGGTGTCGGCGCGCAGCAGATAGGCAGCGGCGCTGCCCAGGGCCAGCGCCAGCACGGCCAGCAGCAGCCAGCGGATCATCTTGCGGGCACGTCCATGTGGGCGCGCAGCAGCGCCAGGCTGCGCGTGATCTCGGGCAGCGGCGGCGACAGCTCCAGCGGCTTCAGGCGCTCCAGCTCGGCCAGGGCACCCTGCACCGCCGGATCGTCCGCGCGGAAATGCTGGCGCAGCCAGTCCCCCGCGCCGGCGCAGGCATCGCGGAAGGACACGGTGTCGCCGCGCAGCAGCGCCACGCGCGCCGCTTCCAGGCGCAGCATCAGCACGCGGTGTACCAATGCCTCGTCCTGGGGCGCCAGCAGTCGCGCCGCGGGCCCCTGGTTGCGGCGCAGCGTGAACATGCCGCGCAGGGCCTGCGCGACGGAAGCCTTGAAGCGCTCCCAGCGCGTACGGTCGGCCACGGCGGCAGCCGGCTCGCGCATGGCGGATTCATAGTGGTCCGGCGCCCGCGCGCGCAGCGGCAGCTGTGCCGCGCGATTGGACAGGCTCGACAGCGCCAGCGCGGCGCCGGCGTAGTCCGGCTGCGGCACGGCCAGCAGCGCCGCCCGTTCTTCGCCGATGGCCTGGCGCACGTTGAACAGCCGCGGGTCGCGCATGCCGGCGATGCGCTGGTCCGCCTCGAGCAGCGCCACCAGCGCGGAAGCCGGGTCGCGCGCGATCTGCAGGCGGTCGTTGGCCAGCAGCAGCAGGTTCTCGATGGAGGCCATCACGAAGCGGTTGCGCCCGCCCGCCACCTGCTCGTTGAGGTTGCCGACGACCTGGTCGTGCTCGTCGATGCGGCGTCCGAACTCGGCGATCTCCGAGCTGTTGCGCTGCATGACCGCCGCCAGGTCGGCCTGGCGGGTGTCCATGGCCTTGGCCTCGGATTCCAGCCGGGCGAGATTGCGCGACAGGCGGCCGATCAGTTCCTCGTGCCGGGCATTGTCCTTCACCAGCCGCTGCTGCTGCTGCCAGACCCAGAAAGCCGCGGCAGCCACCGCGGCCACCACGATCAGCAGCAGCAACAGCGCCAGGCCGCGGCGGCGGCGCGGAGCAGCGGGAGCCGGGAGGGCGGGAGGCGGGGACGTCGGTTCCGCGGATTCGGTCGGCGTGGTCATGCTGGCGGTTGCTCGGCCCACCAGCGCTCCAGGCAGCGCAGGTAGGCAGCATCGGAAACCTGTTCGGGGATGAGCGGCGACTCGAACCCGGACTCGAGGGCCTGTTCTACCACACGCGCCGACGGCAGGACCAGCTTGCGCCGGCGCAACAATTCGCCCAGGGGCTCCGGGGTCAGGGCCAGCAGTTGCCGCAGGGCCTCGCCGCTGGTGAGCAGGATCGCGGCCGAGGCGCGCAGGGCCTCGGCCACCTGCGCCGGGGGATGGGCGACCGGCTGGCGCCGATAGACCTCGGCCAGCTCCACCGTGGCGCCGCGCGCCCGCAGGCCGGCGGCGATGCTGCCGAGCCCCTCGGCGCCGGTCACCAGCAGGAAGCGCTGGCCCTCGACCTGCTGCAGGGCCGCATGGGCCAGCAGGCCCTCGCCGGAATAGAGGCCCGCCGGAGGGATCGCCGCCAGCAGGCCGAGTTCCTCCAGCGCCGACGCGGTGGCGGCACCCACCGCGTAAAGGCGCCGCGGCCAGCGGCCGCCGTCGAGACGCCGCGCGCAGCGCACGGCATTGCGGCTGGTGAAGATCCAGCCGTCGGCATCGCGCGCATTCGCAAAAAGATCCAGGAGCTGCGGCGCGGGACGCGCCGGCTCGATCGCCAGCAGCGGCAGCCGCCGCACCTCGGCCCCCTGCTCCTGCAGCAGCCGGCACAGCGGCTCGGCCTGCTCCGCGGGGCGCGTCACCATCACGCCCAGCCCCGCCAGCGGCGCCTGCATCACACCGGAATCCCCAGCTGCCGCAGGATATCGCCCGCGCCCTGGTCGAGCAGGCGCTGCGCCAGCTCCTCGCCGAGTTCTTCGGCGCGCGCCTGGGCGCCGCGCAGTTCGCCACGGACCACGCGGCTGCCGTCGGGGGCGCCGACCAGTCCGCGCAGGCGCACTTCCGATCCCAGCACCTCGGCATGGCCCGCCACCGGCACCTGGCAGGCGCCGCCGAGCTTCGCGTTCATCGCCCGCTCCGCCATCAGGCGCGTGTAGCTGCGCGCGTCGTGCAGCGGCATCAGCAGGCGCCGGGTCCGCTCGTCGTCCTCGCGGCACTCGATGCCGACGATGCCCTGGCCGATGGCCGGCAGGAAGCGGTCCGCGGACATGCGCTCGCGGATGCGCTGAGCCAGGCCCAGGCGGATCAGCCCCGCGCTGGCCAGCATGATCGCCTCGAACTGTCCTTCGTCGAGCTTGCGCAGGCGCGTGCCCACATTGCCGCGCAGGTCGCGGATCACCAGGTCCGGGCGCAGCGCACGCAGCTGCGCCTGCCGGCGCAGGCTGGAGGTGCCCACCACCGCGCCCTGCGGCAACGCGTCGAGCGAGGCATGGGTGTTGGAGACGAAGGCATCCGAGGGATCCTCGCCGGCCAGGAAGGCGCTGAGGCAGAGCCCGTCCGGCTGCTTCACCGGCACGTCCTTCATGGAGTGCACCGCGATATCCGCGCGCCCCTCCAGCATCGCCTGCTCCAGCTCCTTCACGAACAGGCCCTTGCCGCCGATGTTCGCCAGCGGGCTGGACAGCAGCTGGTCGCCGGCCGTGGTCATCGGCACCAGCTCGACCGCGAGCCCCGCATGGACCTCCTCAAGCCTTGCCTTGACGTGCTCGGCCTGCCAGAGGGCCAGGGGAGATTCGCGGGTGGCGATGCGGAGTTGCATGGTGGAGCGGCGTTCCGGGGGGAGTTGGCGGGGATTATCCGCTTTTCTGCCGGGAGAGGGGTCTGTCCTTGATGGAGCCCCTTCCAGCGGGGAGGGGGAGCGAAAGCATGGGGGAGCAGGCAAAAGAAGAAGGCCGGATCGCTCCGGCCTTCTTCAGCAACCCAACCCCCGCTCAGGCCTCCGTCAGGAACCTGCGCACTTCCGCCAGCCGGCGCCGCGACACCGGCAGCGGGTCGTTGGCGTGCTTCATGCGCAGCCAGTGGTGCTGGTCGCCGTGCCGGTCGCGCTCCAGGCCGGCGATGAAGCGCGTGGCCACCAGCGCCTTGCGGTGGATGCGGATGAACCAGGGGGCGAAATCCTGCTCCAGGGTCTTCAGGGATTCCTCGATCAGCACCTCGCCGTGCAGGTGCTTCACCGTGGTGTACTTCTGGTCCGCCAGGAAATAAATGATGTCCTCGGCCGGCACGCGCACCAGGCCGTCGCGGTTGGTGGCCAGCACGAACTCCCGCTTGGGCTTGCCGCCCGGCAGCGGGACGGCGACGGCGGCCGGCTTGTGCGCGCGGGTCGGCTTGCGCACGCGCATCAGCGCTTCCTTGAGCTTGTCGACGCGGATCGGCTTCAGCAGGTAGGCCTGGGCGGCGGCGTCGAAGGCCGACAGCGCGTGCTCCGAGTAGGCCGTGGTGAAGATCACCGCGGGGGGCACCTCCAGCTCGGCGAGCTGGCGCGCCACCTGGATGCCGTCCATGCCGCCCATGCGGATGTCCAGCAGGACCAGGTCCGGCTCCTCGTCGTCGATCACGTCGAGCGCGCTTTCGCCGTCTCCGGCCTCGCCCACCACCTCGTAGCCGGGGAACTCCGACAGCAGGCGTTTCAGGCGCTCGCGGGCCAGCGGCTCATCATCGACGATCACGACACGCATGCTTCAGTCTCCTTCCGGCTCTTTCTTCGGTTCTCGCGGCAGCACCAGGCGGGCCCTGAACACACCGCCCTCCAGCCGCAGGTCGCGGCCCAGTTCCAGCCGCGCGCTGTCACCGTAAATCAGGTTGAGGCGCTGGGCAATATTGTCCACCGCAATGCGGTTGCCTTGCGACTGCAGGGACTCGCCCTGCGGGATGGGATTGGTGACCTCGATCACGAGCCGCCCGAAGATCTCGCGGCCGGCGATGCGCACCTCGCCCCGCCCCGCCATCTTGGAAATGCCGTGGTGCACCGCATTCTCCACCAGGGGCTGCACCACCAGCATCGGCACCGGCCACTCCAGCAGCCGGTCGGGAATGTCCCATTCGATCTCCAGCTTCTCGCCCAGGCGCAGCTTCTCGATGCGCAGGTAGGCGTTGCACAGTCCGATCTCGTCGGCCAGGGGCCCCATCTGGCCGCGCTTCTCCAGGCTGGCACGGAACAGGTCGGACAGGTCCACCACCATCGACTCGGCATCGTCCGGCTGCACATGGATCAGCGCGGCGAGGCTGTTGAGGCTGTTGAACAGGAAATGCGGCCGGATGCGGGCGTTCAGGGCTTGGTAGCGCGACTCGCCCTCCGCCTTGACCTGCAGGCGCCACTGGTGGCGCACCCAGAAGTAGCGCAGCAGCAGCATGGCCACGATCGCCGCGATGGCGACATGGCGCAGCACGAAGTAGACCCGGGGCTCCTGCGCCATCAGCCCGTCCCAGCGCAGCACCTCGGTGAAGACCTTGTGCGCCACCGCCGACACGGCCATGACCACCACCACCAGCAGGCCCCAGCAGTAGAAGAACACCACCCCCGGCCGCGCCAGGGGGAACCAGCGCCGCGACCAGCAGAGCACGGCGGCGGAGCACAGGGCGATCCACTGCAGGTACAGCGACAGCATGGTGAAGGTTTCCAGCGCCTCGTCCCCGCCGTTGCCGCGTCCCAGGGTGAGCACGATGGCCACCAGCTCCATGGTGAAGGCCAGCGCCAGCACCGACGATCCCTGGCAGAAATTGGGAATCATGCTGGTGAGCTGCAGCGATTGCTGGGGCGTGATGCGTTCCACGTGACTTTTTATATAACTTTATTGTCTTCTATGGATTAATCGTAACCGGCCTGCCGGGACGGGCAACGCCCGCGCGCCTATAATCGCGCACTTTTTACCGAGCCACAGCATGTCCTCCGGCAACGCAAAACTCTGGGGCGGACGTTTCGCCGAGTCCACCTCCGCACTGGTCGAGAAATTTTCCGAGTCGGTCAGCTTCGATTCGCGCCTGTACCGCCAGGATATCCGCGGCTCCCAGGCCCATGCCCGCATGCTGGCCAAGGTGGGCGTGCTCGGCACCGAGGATGCCGAGCGCATCGTCGCCGGGCTGGATGCGATCCTGGAGCGCATCGAGTCCGGCCAGTTCGAGTGGAGCGAGAAGCTCGAAGACGTGCACATGAACATCGAGGCCCGGCTGACCGAGGACATCGGCGACGCCGGCAAGCGCCTGCACACCGGCCGCTCGCGCAACGACCAGGTCGCCACCGACCTGCGCCTCTACGTGCGCGACGTGATCGACGACCTCGCCGAGCTGATCGGCCGCCTCGAAGGCGCCCTGCTGGACCTGGCCGAGCGCGAGGCCGACACGGTCATGCCCGGCTTCACCCACCTGCAGATCGCCCAGCCGGTGACCTTCGGCCACCACATGCTGGCCTGGCGCGAGCAGATCCTGCGCGACCGCAGCCGCCTGCTCGACTGCCGCAAGCGCCTGAACCTGCTGCCGCTGGGCTCCGCCGCGCTGGCCGGCACGGTCTACCCGATCGACCGCCACTACACGGCCGGGCTGCTGGGCTTCGACGGCGTCACCGAGAACTCCCTGGACACGGTCAGCGACCGCGACTTCGCCATCGAATTCTGCGCGGCCGCCGGCCTGATCCTGGTGCACCTGTCGCGCTGGAGCGAGGAGCTGATCCTCTGGTCCACGCCGATGTTCGGCTTCGTCGATCTGCCCGACCGCTTCTGCACCGGCAGCAGCATCATGCCGCAGAAGAAGAACCCGGACGTGCCGGAACTGGTGCGCGGCAAGACCGGCCGCGTGATCGGCAACCTGCAGGCCCTGCTGGTGCTGATGAAGGGCCAGCCGCTGGCGTACAACCGCGACAACCAGGAAGACAAGCCTCCGCTGTTCGACACCGTGGACACGGTGTCGATGTGCCTGCAGGTCTATGCCGAGATGGTGCCGCACATCGCCGTGAAGCGGGACAACTGCCGCGCCGCGGCCGCCAAGGGCTTCTCCACCGCCACCGACCTGGCCGACTACCTGGTGAAGAAGGGCCTGCCCTTCCGCGACGCCCACCATGCCGTCGGCAGCGCGGTGGGCTATGCCGCGCAGAAGGGCTGCGACCTGTCCGAGCTGTCGCTGGAGGAACTGCGCCAGTTCTCGCCGCTGGTGGAAAAGGATGTCTACGAGCGCATCACGCTGGAAGGCTCGCTCAACGCCCGCAACCACTACGGCGCCACCGCCCCGGCACAGGTGCGGGCGGCGATCGCCCGCGCCCGCGCCGCGCGCGGCGCCTAGCCGCCACGGCCGCAAACGAAAAAAGCCCGCGCGAGCGGGCTTTTTTGTTGCGCCGGTTGGGGGCCTCAGGGCGTTGCCGGAGCGGGCGCCGCCTCCGCTGCAGCAGGCGCGGCCTCCGGGGGCGCCTCGCCCCCGGCCGCCGGCGCCGTTTCGGCGGCGGCCTCCACCCGCACGAACGGCAGCGCCGGCCCGAGGAAGCCGAGCACCGGCTCCACGGTGCGCTTCGGGTCCTCTTCCTGCGGCACGTGTCCCAGGTCGTCGAACATCACCAGTTGGCTGCCGGAAATCTCTCGATGGAAGCGCGTGGCGCTGGCCGGCGGGATCAGGCGGTCGCGGCCTCCCCAGAGGATCAGCGTCGGCAGCTTGAGCACGCGGATGCGGCTGGAGGTGTCGCCGCCGGTCTGGGCGAAGCGTTCTCGCAGCGCCTTGCGGTTGCCGGCGCGCAGCGACAGCTCGTAGTAGCGGTCCACCAGTTCGTCGCTGACCTTGGAGGGATCGCCGTAGACGTTGCGCACGCTGGAGGCGATCACGCTGCGCGGCATGGTGCGGTCCATCAATGGCGCCAGCCAGGGCATCTGGGCGATGCGGAAGCCCAGCGGCACCGAATCCGGCGGCAGCGGGTAGCCCGCCGCGTCCACCAGCACGATCTTCTGCACGTAGGACGGCAGCGCCAGCGCCGACTCCCAGGCCAGGCGGCCGCCGAAGGAGTTGCCCGCCACGATGTAGCCCTCGGCACCGTAGTGCTCGAACAGCTTCTCCATGAAGCGCATGTAGGCGGCGATGCTGTAGTCCCCGTCCGGCGCCGGTCCGGTCAGGCCGAAGCCCGGCAGGTCCACGCGGATCACGCGGCGCTGCGCCTTGAGCACCTCCGCCCAGCCGTCCCAGGTGTGCAGCGAGGCCGAGGTGCCATGCAGCAGGATCACCGGGACGCGGTCGTTGATCGGCCCCTCGTCGCGCACGTGCACGTCCATCCCGGCGATCTGGATGAAGGAGGAGGGCGGCTTGGCCCAGCGCGCGCGCAACTCCGCCACCGGCCGGTCCGGTGCCCAGCTGGCGGCCACATACGCCGCCGGCAACCCCACCAGCAGCAGGAGCAGCGCCAGCACCACCACGAGGGAACGCTTCATAGCATTGAACGCCGGTTAAGTTGTCGGACCGGCGGCGATCCTAGCAGCCTGCGTTTTGCCGGCACCTACCCGAATTGCATGACTCGGCTGTCAGATTTGTGCGCGTTCAACTGGTATGATAAGTTGACCATACGACCAAAACCGCCGAGGACACCTGCAGATGATCGGCATTCCCCTGGGCCTGGTGACGGCCAACGCCGTCGAGTGGGTCATGCACAAGCATGTACTGCACGGCTGGGGCCGCACGCGCGGCACCTTCTGGTCCTTCCATTTCCACGAGCATCATCGCCTGGTGCGCCAGAACGGCTACCACGACCCCAACTACCACCGCTTCCCGCTGGGCCTGCATGCCCAGGGCAAGGAAGCCTGGGCGCTGATCGGCGCCGGGGTGGCCGTGGCCCCGCTGTTCCCGGTGGCGCCGTTCTTCGTCGGCACGCTGTGGTACTCGGCAGCCAACTACTACCGGGTGCACAAGCGCTCGCACCTGGACCCGGCCTGGGGCCAGCAGCGCATTCCCTGGCACTACGACCATCACATGGGCCGCAATCCCAGCGCCAACTGGTGCGTGACCCGCCCCTGGTTCGACTACGTGATGGGCACGCGCGAGTTCACCGCGGGCAGCCCGCGCGAGAGCAATGTGCTGGGGCTGCCCTGGCTGCCGGGCTGGCTCTCGCGGCGGCTGCCTCCGCCGGAGACCCTGGGCATCGAGCACCCGGCGCCCGCGCCGCGGACGCTGGAACAGGAGGCCTGAGCCATGGCCCGCTCCTCCTTCTCCGCCGTCCGCAAGGAGTCGCTGTCGGACTCCGTCTACCGCCAGCTGGCCGACAAGATCCTGCGCGGGGAGCTGCCCCCCGGGGAGCCCTTGCCGGCCGAACGCGAACTGTCCGAGGCGCTGGGCGTGAACCGCGGCGCCGTGCGCGAGGCGATCAAGCGCCTGCAGCAGGCACGGCTGGTGGCGGTGCGCCAGGGCGGCAACAGCGTGGTGCTGGATTACCTGGCCGAGGCCGGCCTGGAACTGCTGCCGAGCCTGCTGGTGGACGGCAAGGGCCAGCTCGACATCGGCGTGGCGCGCTCGATCATGGCGATGCGCTCGGCACTGGCGCCGGACATCGCCGCCGCCGCCGCGCGAAAGGGGGGAGTGGCGCTGGCCGACACGCTGGACGCCCTGCTGGACAGCATGCGCCGCGACGCCGGTCAGCTCGGCGCGCTGCAGGAACATGCCCTGGCGTTCTGGCGCCGGCTGGTGGAGCACGGCGGCAACATCGCCTTCCGCCTGGCCTTCAACTCCATGACGCAGACCTACGTCCCGATCCGCAACGCGCTGGCGCCGGTGCTGCAGGGCGAGTTGCGCGACCTGGAGAACTTCGCCGGCATCGCCGCCGCCGTCCGCCGCGGCGATGCCGAGGCGGCGCAGCGCCACGGCCGCCTGCACGTGGAGATCGGCCGTCGTGCGCTCGAGCAGGCGCTGTCCACCGTGGAAGCCGGCGGCCTCCGGCCGTCCTGATCCGGGCCGCGGCGCGGCCTAGTGCTGCGGGAACAGCCGCTTGTTGAGCCGGTAAAGCGAGGAGATGTCCTCGTCGCCGTGGCCCTCGGCCATCAGGGTCTGGTACTGCGCCAGCGTGGTGTCCACGCAGGGCAGGTCTCCGCCGAGCTGGGCGGCCATCTGCTGGCAGATCATCAGGTCCTTGTGGTGCAGCGAGACCTTGAAGCCCGGCGGATATTCGCCGTTGATCATGCCGCGGCCGCGGTTCTGCACGAACCAGGAGCCGGCGGCGCCGGTGCCCACTGCGTCCACCACCAGGTGCAGCGGCAGCCCCAGGGCCGCGGCAAAGGCCAGGCCCTCGGTCACCGCCTGGGCAACGCCCGCGGCCATGACCTGGTTGACCGCCTTGGTGGCCTGGCCGCTGCCGTGCGGACCGATGTGGATGTGGCGCTGCCCCATGGCCTCGAACAACGGCAGGGCGGCGACATAGTCTTCCGGATGGCCGCCGACCATGAAGGTCAGCCGGGCCAGCCGCGCACCCTCGGTGCCGCCGGTGATCGGCGCATCCAGGAAGCGGGTACCGGTACGGGCCAGCAGTTCCGCCGCGTCGATCGCGGTCTCGCGGGCCACGGTGGAGGAGTCGATCACCAGCCGTCCCTTGGCCGCCGGCACTGCCAGGGCCTCGACGGTTTCCATGACGTCGCGGTCGGCGGGGATGCACATCGCCACCACATCGCAGTCGTCCCAGAGATGCACGGCCGAGGTGGCGGCGCGCACGTGGTACTGCCCGGCGAAGTCCTCGGCCTGTTGCCGCTGGCGGGTGTAGACCGCCTGGAGGAAGCCCTTGCCGGCCAGGTTCGCCGCCATGTGCCAGCCCATCGCACCGAGACCGATGAATCCCACTTTCATGCGTTTCCCCTCTCCTGGTAGCGCCTTGAAGCCCTGATGTCTCCGTGGTCCGACAATGCCACAAAGCCGCGGGTTCGTCGCCGGGGTAAAATGGGCGGATGTCCCCCGCTTTCCTTCGCCTCGGCGCGCTGGCTCCGGCCGCCGTGCAGGCCGCTGCCGCCATCTACGCGGTCTGGGTCTCGCTGCAGTTCAGCGACGACCCTGCCTGCGCGCTGATCAACGCCGGGCTGTTCCTGCTGCCCTTCCTGCTGCTGGGTGCGGCGACCGGGCGGCCGGCCATCGCCCTGGCCGCCGCCACGGCGCTGGCGTTGCTGCTCTGGGCGGTGGGCGAGATGAAGCTGCGCTACTTCGGCAATCGCCTGGCGCTGATCGACTTCTACTTCCTGTCCGAGGGAGCCAACTGGAGCATCGTGCAGCGCTATCCGCGGCTGCAGTGGATGCTGGCAGGCTACCTCGCCCTGGTCGCCGTGCTGATCCTCCACGCCCGGCAGCGCCGGCAGCAGCGCTGGGGCGCCAAGGCGCGGCTGGCGGCGGCGCTGGTGCTCGCTGGCTGGTGCGCCGGCGCCTGGGCCGGCCGCCACCACCATACCTGGGAGGTTTTCCGCGACGATGCCGACTGCGGCACGATCAAGACCTGCGGCGTGATGTCGCGCCTGCTGTATTCCTACAGCGTCTTCGAGTTCGCCGAGCCCCTGCCCTCCGGCGACCCGGCGCGCTTCGAGGCCGCCGCCGCCGGCGTGGCGCCGTTGCCGGCGCCCTGGGAGGTGCGCCCCGACGTGGTGGTCTGGCTGCACGAATCCACCCTGGACCCGGCGCTCTACCGCCTGAACGGCGCGCGCCTGCCGCGGCTGGACATGTTCCGTCGCAGCCCCCGCGACCGCGCCGGCGGCCTGTTGCGCGTGCATACCTTCGGCGGCAAGACCTGGCTGTCGGAGTTCTCGCTGCTGACCGGCCTGGTGCCGGAGGACTTCGGCGGCCGCCGCACCACGGTGTTCAACAGCGTGGCCCCGCAGATGCAGCGCAACCTGGTGACCCGCTTCGAAGCCAACGGCTACGACAGCCTGGTGCTGATGCCGACCATGAAGAGCTTCTACGGCGCCGCCCGCACCTACGAGGGACTCGGCTTCGACCGCGTCCTGACGCTGCGCGACTTCCCCGAGTACGATCACGTCAAGGGCGACGAGTGGGACATCGCCGACAGCGATCGCCTGGGCGAGGCGGCCGCCAAGCTGCTGCGCGAACACCGGCGGGCGCATCCGGACCGGCCGCTGTTCCTGTACCTGCTGTCGATCAAGGAACACGCCCCCTACTCGAGCCGCACCCGGCCGCTGTACCGCCTGGAGCGCAGCGGCGTGGGCAAGAGCCTGGCCGCCAAGCTCACCGACTACGTCGGCAAGCTCCAGGTACTGGATGGCGGCCTGCGGACACTGGAACGCGAGCTGACCGCCGGGCCGCGGCCGGCGCTTTGGGCCTACTTCGGCGACCACCAGGCGTACTTCGAGGAAGCTTCCCCACCCTATCGCAGCCCGTTGCCGGCACCGGAGCTGCTGACGCAGTACCGCCTGCGCAGCAGCCTGGCACCGGCGCTCCGGGAATCCCCGCCGCTGCTGGACATCGCGCTGCTGCCCTCGCTGATCGCCGACAGCGCGGGCCTGGAGCCGGACGATTTCTTCCGCGCCCAGTCGGCGATGCGCCGGCTTTGCGGCGGCCGGCTCGAGGACTGCCCGGACAAGGCCCTGCTGGCCAGCTACAAGGCCCATCTCTTCTCGCCCCGGCTGGGGCTGTTCGACGACAGCATCGAGCAAGTCGCCGCCCACTAGGCTAGCCTGCGGGTTCCCCAGCACGGAATCCTGCATGCCCATCGCCAAGCCCCTGATGCTCGACGACGTCGAGCGCTGCGTCGACGCCATCCTCGATCGTGTCGGACCCGATGTCCGCATCGGCCTGCCGCTGGGCCTGGGCAAGCCGGTGGAGCTGGTCAATGCCCTGTACGCCCGCGCCAAGGCCGACCCGGCGCTGCAGCTGACGATCCTCACGGCGCTGTCGCTGGAACAGCCGGAGCTTCCGGCCGGCGTCGAAGGGGCCTTTCTCGGCCCCTTCCTGCAACGCGTCTTCGAGGGCGTGCCGAAGCTGGACTACGCCGCCGACCTGCGCCGCAAGGCCCTGCCGCCCAACGTGCAGGTGAAGGAATTCTTCTTCCGCCCCGGCAGCCAGATGGGCAGTGCCCACGCGCAGCAGCACTACATCAGCACCAACTACACCTTCGCCGCGCGCGACGTCTTCAACCAGGGCTGCAACGTCGCCGCGCAGATGATCTGCAAGCGCGAGGATGCCGCCGGCCTGCGCTACAGCCTGTCCTGCAATCCCGACACCGGACCGGAGCTGGTGGCGCTGCTGCGCGAGGCCGAAGCCGCCGGCCGGCGCCGCATCGCCGTGGTCGGGGTGGTCAACCAGCAGCTGCCCTACATGGCGCGCGATGCCGAGTTCCCGCCCGAGACCTTCGACCTCGTGGTGGACCACCCGCGCTACTCCAGCGCGCTGTTCTCCACGCCCAAGCAGCCGGTGGCCACCGCCGACTACGCCATCGGCCTGCAGGCCTCGGCGCTGATCCGCGACGGCGGCACCCTGCAGGTGGGCATCGGCGCGCTGGGCGACGCCCTGGTCTACGCGGTGCAGCTGCGCCAGCAGAGCAACGAGGCCTACCGTGCCGCGCTGGCGGCACTGGACATGCCGGCGCGCTGCGCCGCGCTGCTGGAAGGCTGCGGCGGTGACTCGCCGTTCTCCACCGGACTGTACGGCGCCACCGAGATGTTCGTCGACGGCTTCATGGACCTGGTCCAGGCCGGCGTGCTCAAGCGCGAGGTCTACGACTTCTGGGCCCTGCAGCAGCTGGTCAACGACGGCCGTTGCGACCCGCGGCGGCTNTTTTTAATGATACGGCGACCACCGAGATGTTCGTCGACGGCTTCATGGACCTGGTCCAGGCCGGCGTGCTCAAGCGCGAGGTCTACGACTTCTGGGCCCTGCAGCAGCTGGTCAACGACGGCCGTTGCGACCCGCGGCGGCTGGACCCGGTCGTGCTGGAACACATGGAGGCGCTGGGGCTGCGCGTGATCCGCACCGCCGATTTCGAGATCCTGCAGCATCACGGCTTCTTCAACGATGCCACCCGCTACGACCAGGGCCACATCGTGGCACCCGACGGCGAGCGCGTGCTCGCCAACGTCGCCGACCCGCAATCACGCCGGGTGATCGCCGGCAAGTGCCTGGGTACGGCGCTGCGCCGCGGCATCGTGGTGCACGGCGGCTTCTTCCTCGGCCCTCGCCGCTTCTACGACTGGCTGCGCGGCATGAGCGACGAGGAGCGCGGCCGCTTCTGCATGACCGGCGTCTACAAGGTCAACCAGCTCGACCACAACCCGCGCCTGTACAAGGCCCAGCGCGTCAACGCGCGCTTCATCAACACCGGCATCATGGTCACGCTGTCCGGCGCCGTGGTGTCCGACGGGCTCGACAACGGCAAGGTGATCTCCGGTGTCGGCGGGCAGTACAACTTCGTGGCGATGGCGCACCAGCTGCCCGGCGGCCGCAGCATCATCATGATCCGTGCCGCGCGCGAGACCGACGGCGGCGCCAGCTCCAATGTCGTCTTCAACTACGGTCACTGCACCATCCCGCGCCACCTGCGCGACATCGTGGTGACCGAATACGGCGTGGCCGACCTGCGCTCGCAGAGCGATGCCGAGGTCGCCAAGCGCCTGATCTGCATTGCCGACTCGCGCTTCCAGGCCGGCCTGCTGGAGCAGGCGGTGAAGGCGGGGAAGATCGAGGCAGGCTGGCAGATTCCCGCGGAGTGCCGCGACAACACGCCAGCGTCACTGGATCGGCGCTTCAAGCCGCAGCGCGCGCAGGGACTGTTCGGCGCCTTCCCGCTGGGCAGCGACTTCACGCCGGAGGAACTGAAGCTGGCGGCGGCGCTGAAGCAGGTGAAGGCGAAGGCGGCTTCCACGCCGAAGTGGAAGCTGCTGCTGGGCGCGCTTAGGGCAGGGGAGCCGTCGGCGGCGATGCAGCCCTACCTGGCGCGGCTGAAGCTGGAACAGCCGAAGACGCTGCAGGACAAGGTGGTGAGGATGTTGCTGGTGGAGGCGTTGGGCGGCTGAGAGGGGAGCTGCGTCCCGAAGCGTTCATGTCGCCGGCGTCGCTGCTTTGTCTGCTCGATGAGGGAACCCCCTCGCCCCATCCCTCTCCCCGCCTGCGGGGAGAGGGGGAGAAGCTCAGGTCATCAGGGGCCCCATCGCCTCCACGCCACGGCCCTGGTAGTAACGGATGCCCATCGCGCTGAAGCGCTGCGCATCGCCCTTGCGATCCACGTTCTTGGCGCCGATGGCCGCGCCCAGCGTCTTGGCCGAAGTCAGCAATGCCTGCAGCTCCGCGTCCGCCAGCGGGTCCAGCTGCGCCGCGGTCAGCAGTTCCGGCGACAGCTTCACCATGTAGGGCCGCAGCTGCCGTGCCATGCGCAGCAGGCGCGTATCGGTGCAGCTGTCGATCACCAGCTTCACGCCCAGCGACCCCAGCGCCTCCAGGCCAGGAATCGCCTGCGACAGCCTCTGCGGATCCTCGGTGGAACTGATCTCCACTGCCAGGCGGCTCGCCTCCACGCCGTACTCCGCCAGCAGGGACGAAAAACTGCGCAGGTAGCGGTCGCTGGCCAGGCTGATGGCACTGACGTTGACACTGATGCCGGCGTAGCGGCTCCAGAGCTCCGGATGCTCCCGGTAGCCGCGCAGGATGCGGCGCAGCACCTCGGTATCGAGCCGGTCGATTTCGCCGGCGCGCTCCACCGCCTTGAGGAAATGCTGCGGCTCGATCCAGTGACCGTCGCTGTCCTCGATGCGGACGAAGGCTTCCAGCCAGGGCTGCAGGCCGGAGGCCGGATCGGTGGGCAGCACCGACTGCGAGATCAGGCGCAGGCGCTCGGAGCCGAGCTGTTCCGACACCCACTGCGCACGCTGCGCCTCGTCGTCACCCTTGCCTTCGCCGGCAAAACCGTCGCCGACGATCATCGCCTGCGTGCTCAGCTTGGCGGTGGCGGCATTGACCACGGAATCCAGGCTCGGCGCCTCGCCGTCCACCTCCACCGCGGCGTAGCGCACCACCGCGCGGCCGGCGTCGCTGGTGACGCGTGCCACCTCCAGCTGCGACAGCGCCCGGGCGGTTTCCATCGCCGCCTCCAGCTCCTTGATGCCGGCCCGCGCCGACAGCATGGCGAAGCTGGCGGAGCCGATGCGGTAGACGTCGCCGACACCCTCCAGGCTGCGGCGCAAGGTCCGCCCCACGGCCGAAGCGATGTTGTTGCGCACGTACTCGGAAGGATCGTCCTCGTCGCGGATGCCGGTGATGACGATCAGCGCGCAGTAGTGGCGCAACTCGAACTGCTGCGCCGACCGGATCAGTTCCAGCAGGCGCTGGCGGAAGGCCTGGGTGTTCGGCAGTCCCGAGGAGAGGTCCAGCAACGCGGAGACCGGCGCGGCGGCGCCCGCCAGCTGCTGGGTGTCCAGCCGCACGATGCTGCTGAGGGTGCCGTCGGCATGGCTGCGCGGCAGCACCGTGATCGAAACCTCGCTGCGTGCCTGGTTGCGCGCCACCAGCACGGCCTGTTCGATGCGGGGCAGGCCGGAATCGGAGCGCAGGGCATTGAGCAGCCCCGGCATCGGCGAGCGCTCCTCGCCCCCTTCCTTGTCGCCGCGCTCCTGCAGTTGCATCGCGCTTTCGAAGGGCTGGCCCACCAGGTCCGCCCGAGGAACCGCGAGCAGGTCCGCCACGGCGGGAGTGGCGGCGATGATGATGCCCTGGCCGTCCACCTCGAGGATCCGCTCCGAGGATGCGTCCCACAGCGCCTGAGCCTTGTTGGACTGCAGCCGCAGGGACTGCGCCAGTTCCTCGCCCTGGTCCTGCTGCGCCTGCAGGCGCTCGCGCGCCTCGGCCAGCTGGTCCTGGTAGTTGCGCGCCATCATCACCAGCAGGTCGATCTCCTCGCGGGAGTACTCCTGCTGCGCCTCGCCCTGGAGAGGCGTTTGCGGCGAACGCGCCTGCTTGAGACGAAGTTGCATCACGTCCGCCGGCACGATCAGGATGCGCACCAGGTGCAGGTAGATCAGCGCGATCGTCACGAGCAGCGCGCCGCTGAGCGGCAGCAGGATGTAGTGCTGCAGCTGCGCCCCGCTCAGCAGCAGGTTGCCGGCCTGGAAGCGCGCTTCCTGCGGGATCGTGAGACGCACGGTGAGTTGCAGTGCGGCCTCCAGCAGCAGGCCGAAGGTGAAGAGGCCGACGTAGACGTTGTAGCGGGCTCCGCCCCAGCGCCGGCGGCGGCCATCCAGCCAGCGGCGCAGGCCGGCGCCCAGCCCGAAAGGCTTCAAGGATACGGTCATGTGCGTTCGACGCTCGGCGCGCCTTCCTCCCCCTAGAGATTTTATCTACACCTGCAGGAGCGGCCCTGTACGTCTAGAATGTCCTACATGATGTAAGCCTAACAGACGGGGCAAGGCTGCATGGGATTTTCACACCGACTTGCTGCACTGCTGCTGGTGACGGGCCTCGGCATGTCCACCGGCGCACAGGCCGTGTCCCTCTCCGATGCACAACTGCGCTCCCGTCTCGGCCAGCGCTTGGACCTGCGCATGGAACTGCAGCATGCCAAGGGCGAGGCTCCCAGCATCAGCATGGCCCCGGCGGCCGAATACGCACGGCTGGGCATCGACCCTCCTTCGCGGCAGATGGGCGAGCTGACCGTGGAGCGGGAAGTGATCGAGGAAGGACGCGAGCAGATTCGCGTGCGTTCCTCCAGCCGCGTCTCAGAACCGATCCTCACCTTGCTGTTGGAAGTGCGCGAGGGCAACACGCGCCTGATCCGGGAGTTCACGACCTTCGTGGACCCTCCGGCCGCCACGATGCCGGATGCCGAGCCACTGCCCGCGGCCCCGCCGGTCTCGCCCTTGCTGAGCAGCCTGACGCTGGAGCCCGCATTGCCGGCCGCGGCTCCCGTGCGGGCGGCGCCTGCGGCTCGCCGCACGCCATCTCCCTCTGCCGCCCCTGTCGACGCGCCCGCCGCTTCGGCGGCAGGCAAGACTCCGCTTCCGCGCTTCCGGCTGGATGAACGCTATGCCGGCTCGGTGGGCGGTGCGCAGGTGGTGATCGCCGCGGCGACGACCGCATGGCTGCGCCGTGAGTTCGGCGGTGGAGCGGAAACGGCCGCGACCGAGGCGCCGGAGGTACGGTCGGAGCCAGAATCGGAGTCGGAATCCATTCCGGCACTGCCGCCGCCGGAGCCGTCCCGCGCCGCCGCGCCGGTTGCAAGCGGCGAGCCGTCCAAGGCCCACGCCCCGCCGCCGCCTTGGCGCAGCTTCCTGACCCTGCTGGCCGTGACGGTCGGCATTTTCGCTTATGCCCGCCGCCTGCGGCAGCGTCTGATGCGCGAAGCGGCCGCCGAGATCAGCCTGGAAAAAGCCGTCGCTTGATCGGCAGCGCCCGGGCCAAGGCCCGGATGTGAGGCAGCGCACATCCGGAGCCACGGCCAGGGCTTTGCCGGCAGATCAGCGCCCTATACTCCGCGCGCCCCTTCTGCAAAAGGATCTTGCCGATGAAACTGCGCACCGCCGCCCTGCCCTGCCTGCTGCTGGGCCTCGCCACCGTCGCCGCCTGCGGCAAGAAGCAGGAGGCCGGCACCAGTGCCGCGGCACCTGCCGCCGAGGCTCCGGCGGCCGCCGCTCCCGCCGCGTCCGATCCCGCACAGGAAGAGGCGGCGCGCCAGGCCGCCGACAAGAAGGCCGCCATCGAACGCGCCCTCCAGGAACAGTCGATCGTCGAGGATGCCAAGGGCCAGTGGGCGGTGAGCGCCACCGCCAGCTCCACCTATTCCTACGAGAAGGCCCCGGACGCCACCCTCGAGTACACGGCGATGAAGGCCACCGGCAAGCCCGACGTGGAATCCTACGGCGACTCCGGCAGCGCCTGGACCAGCGAAAAGGCCGACGCCGGCATCGAATGGCTGGAGTTGGGTTTTGCCACGCCAGTGAACGCCACGGGGCTGCGCATCCGTCAGAGCTACTACCCCGGCGCCATCATCAAGATCGAGCTGATCGACGAAGCCGGATCGAAGCACGCGGTCTGGGAAGGATCCGACGATACGGCGTACCCGCCGAGCACCACCAGCTGGTTCGTCCGCAGCTTCGAGAAGACCGACTACAAAGCCAAGGGCGCGCGCATCACGCTGGCCACCAACGCTGTCCCCGGCTGGAACGAGATCGACGCGGTGCAGCTGGTCGGCGAGTGAAGCCTACGGCGGCGCGAGGCGCTCATCGAGCGCCTCGCGCTCGTCGAACACGAAGCAGCGGCCGCGGTAGTGACGACCGCCGACCTCCTCGAAATACTTGAGGATGCCGCCGTCGAGCTGGTAGACCTGCTCCAGGCCCTGCTCTCGCATCAGCAGCGCCGCCTTCTCGCAGCGGATGCCGCCGGTGCAATAGCTCACCACCGTGTGCCCCTCGAGCTCGGCACGATGCTCGCGCAGGCGCTGCGGGAACTCGGTGAACTTCGTGAGCCGCCAGTCCACCGCGTTCTCGAAGGCTCCATGGTCCACCTCGAAGCCGTTGCGGGTGTCGAGCAGCACCAGCGGGCGCCCCTCGTCGTCATGCCCCTGGTCCAGCCAGCGCGCCAGCGTCGCCGCGTCCACCGCCGGCGCGCGGCCGTCCTCGGGGCGGATCATCGGGTGATCCATGCGGATGATCTCGGCCTTGAGCTTGACCAGCATGCGGCCGAAGGGCTGCGCCGCTGACCAGCTTTCCTTGGCCTCCAGATCGGCGAAGCGCGGGTCGGCGCGCAGTAGCGTCAGGAATGCCCGCACCGCCTCCGCCGCCCCCGCCAGGAACAGGTTGATCCCCTCTGGCGCCAGCAGGATCGTGCCCCTCAGCCCACCTTCACCGGCCCTGGCCAGCAGCGTCTCGCGCAGGGCCTCGCGGTCGTCGAGGCTGACGAACTTGTAGGCGGCGATGTTGAGGATACTGTCCATGAGGGCGCGGATTCTAACTAAGATGGAACGCCATCCCCCGCCCCGGCGTCAAAAAAGGCCAGCCATGAACGAAAACGACTTCCGCCCCGGCGTCTACCGCCACTACAAGGGCAACTACTACCTGGCCCTGGGCCTGGCGCGCGAGGACGAAACCAACGAGACCGTGGTGGTCTACACCCGCCTCTACCCGCGCGAAGGCCTGCCGATGAGCACGCGCAAGCTGCGCGTCTGGAATGAAGAACTGGTGGTGAATCCCGGCGAGGCGCCGCAGCCGCGCTTCGCCTTCGTCGGCCATCACCAGCCATGAGCCGCGAGGTCGATCTCTTCGTCATCGGCGCCGGCTCCGGCGGCGTGCGAGCGGCGCGCTTTGCCGCCGGCTTCGGCGCCCGGGTGGCGATCGCCGAATCGCGCTATCTCGGCGGCACCTGCGTCAATGTCGGCTGCGTGCCCAAGAAACTGCTGTCCTACGGCGCGCATTTCCACGAGGACTTCGCGCTGGCCGCGGACTACGGCTGGGACCCCGGCAAGCCCGGATTCGATTGGCCGACACTGATCGCCAACAAGAACCGCGAGATCGCGCGCCTCAACGGCATCTACCGCTCGCTGCTGCTGGGCAGCGGCGTGACGCTGCTTGAAAGCCACGCCCGCCTCCTCGGTCCGCATACCGTGGAAGCCGGCGGCGAACTCTGGCAGGCGAAACACATCCTGGTCGCCACCGGGGGCTGGCCCCAGAAGCCGGATATCCCCGGTGCGGAACTGGGCATCACCTCCAACGAGGCCTTCTTCCTGCCGCAGCTGCCGCGCCGCGTGCTGGTCGTGGGCGGCGGCTACATCGCGGTGGAGTTCGCCTCCATCTTCAATGGCCTGGGCGCCGAAACCACGCTGGCCTACCGCGGCGGACTGTTCCTGCGCGGCTTCGACCAGGGCGTGCGCGAACATCTGCGCGGCGAGTTGCTCTCCAAGGGCCTGAAGCTGGAGTTCAACGCCGAGCCGGCGAGGATCATGAGGCGCGGCGACGGCAGCCTGGCCACGAGCTTTAAGGACGGCCGTGAGATCGCATCCGATTGCGTGTTCTTCGCCACCGGCCGCCGCGCGATGACCGAGGGCCTGGGCCTGGAGAACTGCGCGGCGAAGCTGGACGACAAGGGATACATCCAGGTGGACGAGCACTTCGCCACCGCCGAGCCCTCGGTGCTGGCCATCGGCGATGTCATCGGCCGCGTGCAGCTGACGCCGGTGGCCCTGGCCGAGGGCATGGCGGTGGCGCGGCGGCTGTTCCGTCCGCAGGAGTATCGTCCGGTCGACTACCGGTTGATTCCCACCGCCGTGTTCAGCCTGCCGAACATCGGCACCGTGGGACTCAGCGAGGAGGGCGCGCGCGAGGCCGGGCATGAGGTGAAGGTGTTCGAGAGCCGCTTCCGCCCGTTGCGCCTGTCGCTGGGCGAACAGGGCGAGAAGACGCTGATGAAGCTGGTGGTGGATGCCAGTGACGACCGCGTGCTGGGCTGTCACATGGTGGGGCCCGACGCCGGCGAGATCATCCAGGGCCTGGCGGTGGCGCTGCGCGCTGGCGCGACCAAGCAGGTGTTCGACGAGACGCTGGGCATCCACCCGACCGCGGCGGAGGAGTTCGTGACGATGCGGACGCCGCGAGCGGATTGAAGACTGTAGGCGGGCAAGCCGCGTTTCTCGGCCATTGCCTGTTCATCGTCCTACCGGCGAAAGCCGGTATCCAGTCGCGCCCCTGCTCACTCCTGTCCAAGACTGGATGCCGGCTTTCGCCGGCATGACGGCGGAGGTCTAATCCGGCATCGCCGGCCAGTCCGTCACGCCCTGATCGATCCCGCCGCCGGGACTACTTCTCAATCTTCTTCTTGGTCATTCGATTCTCGTGATGGGCCCACCAGATCAAGGAGATGGCTCCCACCCCTATGGAAACGAATATCCATCCAAGACGAACCGACGACGTCTCCGGTCGAGCACGCTCAAAGTATGGATCGCCAATCAGCAAGTGAATCCCATTCCCGACAAAGAGAATGAGAAACGCAGACAGCAAAAGCCACTCCTGGCGCACTACACGACCTGTGGTGATGATTATTTCCCTTAAGCTCCACATTGTTAGACCTTAAGCATCGTCCGGCATCGCCGGCAGGTCGGTCACGCCCGGATCGATGCCGAACTGCATCAGCAGGGTCGTCGCCTGGCCGCGGTGATGGGTCTGGTGGTTGAAGAAGTGCGTCACGAACTGCCAGCTCGGGCTGCTGAAGGTCTTGCCGCTCATCTGGCTGGTGAAGCTGAAGGTGGTGGCCAGCCAGGTCTGGTCCAGCGTCTCCGCCCAGGCCAGGATCTCCTCGTCGAGCCGCTCGCGCTCGGCGCGCAGCGAGGCGAAATCCGGCCGCTGCGGCTGGCGCGGATCCAGCCCGGAGAGGTCGCGTCCACCGAAGCGGCGCAACCATGCGGTGTCGGCGTAGACCAGGTGATCCAGCGTGCCCTGCAGCGACTTGAAGAACGCGCCACGGTCTTCCAGCCGCTGTTCGTCGCTGAGCTGGGCGGCGCAGGCGTAGAGCTTCCGGTTCATCCACCGGTTGTACTGCGCCATGCGGCGGCACCAGTCGCGGCTGATCATCGCTAGCCCGAGAGGTAGGTGTAGCCGGTCAGGCCGGCCTCCAGCTCCGCCAGCAGCGCATCCCGCTGCGCCGCCGGGATGTCGCTGGCGGCGACCTTCTTTCGGTAGGCGCGCGCCAGGTCTTCCGGCGCGTAGTGCACGTAGCGCAGCAGCTCGTCGGTGCGGTCGCCCTGCTCGGCGTCCTGCAGCTTCCAGCCGCCGTTCTCCACCACCACGTTGACGGCGTTGGTGTCGCCGAACAGGTTGTGCATGTCGCCCAGGATCTCCTGGTAGGCGCCGACCATGAAGAAGGCGATCAGGTAGTCCTCGCCCTCGCGCAGCGAATGCAGCGGCAGCGTCGGCTCCAGGCCGCCGCGATCGACGTAGGCGTCGATGCGGCCGTCGGAGTCGCAGGTCAGGTCGCAGAGGCCGGCGCGCACGTCCGGGCGCTCGTCGAGGCGGTGGATCGGCAGGATCGGGAAGACCTGCTCGATGGCCCAGGCGTCGGGCACGGACTGGAACACCGAGAAGTTGCAGAAGTACTTCTCCACCAGCTTCTCGCGCAGTTCGTCCAGCGCCTCGCGGTGCACGCGGATGCTCGGATCCAGGCGCGGCACCACGGCGCGGCAGACCGCGAAGTAGGTGCGCTCGGCGTAGGCGCGCTGCGTCAGCGTGAGCGTGCCGTGGGTGTACTGCGCCTGCGCCTCGCCCAGGAAGGCGATGGCGTCGTGCAGGCATTCCAGGGGACCGCGCGTGGCGATCTCGGCGATCAGGTCGTGCAGTTCGTGCAGGATGGCCGGATCGTCCGGGGCCGGGGCGCCCGGCGTACCGGTGGGAGCCAGTTCCTTGTCGATCACCGAGGTGATCAGCACGGCATGGTGCGCCGTCAGCGCGCGGCCGGACTCGGAGATGATGTCGGGCTCGGGCTCGCCGGCCTCGCCGCAGACGTCCTGCAGGGTGCGCACGATGTTGCGGGCGTACTCGCGCTGCGAGTAGTTCATGGAGCAGTAGCTGCGCGAGCGCGTGCCCTCGTAGTCCACGCCCAGGCCGCCGCCCACGTCGACCACCGAGATCGGCGCGCCGAGCTTGCGCAGCTCCACGTAGAAGCGCGCGGCCTCGCGCATGCCGCGCTGGATGTCCTGCACGTTGGCCACCTGCGAGCCGAGGTGGAAGTGGACCATCTGNTTTTTTAATGATACGGCGACCACCGAGATCGGCGCGCCGAGCTTGCGCAGCTCCACGTAGAAGCGCGCGGCCTCGCGCATGCCGCGCTGGATGTCCTGCACGTTGGCCACCTGCGAGCCGAGGTGGAAGTGGACCATCTGCACGGAGTCCACGAAGCCGGCCGCACGCACCTGCTCCAGCGCCTCCAGCACCTGGCTGGTGGACAGGCCGAACTTGGACTTCTCGCCGCCGGTGTTCTGCCACTTGCCGGCCGAGATCGAGGCCAGGCGCACGCGCAGGCCGATCAGCGGCTTCACGTCGAGCCGGCGCGATTCCTCGATCACCAGCGGCAGTTCGGAAGGCTTCTCGACGACGATGTAGACCTGGTGGCCCAGCTTCTGGCCGATCAGGGCCCGGCGGACGTAGCCGCGGTCCTTGTAGCCGTTGCAGACGATCACGCTGCCCGGGCGGGCCACGCCCAGCACCGCCGCCAGCTCCGGCTTGGAGCCGGCCTCCAGGCCCACGCGCTCGCCGCCGTGGCGGACGATCTCCTCGACCACCTCGCGCTGCTGGTTGACCTTGATCGGGTAGACCGCGGTGTAGCGACCGCCGTAGCCCAGGTCGCCGATGACCCCGGCGAAGGCCCCGGTCAGGGCGTCCACCCGGTCGTGCAGGATGTTGGCGAAGCGCACCAGGACCGGCAGCTGCAGGCCCTCGGCCGGCAGCTTGCGGGCTAGCTCGTAGAGGTCGATCTCGACCGGGGAAGCCTCCCGCTGGGGGCGGACGGTCAGGTGGCCGGCGGCATTGACGTCGAAATACCCCTCGCCCCACCAGGGCATGTTGTAGAGGTCGCGGGCCTGGGCAGGGGTCCAGGGGGCGGTCATGTCATTCATTGGCAAGGCTCGGGCCGATATACTCGCGGCCGCGAATTCTACCCCCTTCAGGAAGCGATCCCCATGACACTTGATTCCAGCTGGTTCACCGAGCCCATGGAGGCCACCGGCACGGCCTTCTCCCTGAAGGGCAAGAAGCTCCACGAGGAGCAGACCCCCTACCAGAAGATCGAGATCTGGCAGACCGAGACCTTCGGCTACCTGATGACCATCGACGGCTGCACCATGGTCTCCACCCGCGACAATTTCCTCTACCACGAGATGATGTCGCACCCGGCCCTGAACTCCCACCCGAACCCCCAGAACGTGGTGATCGTGGGCGGCGGCGACTGCGGCACCCTGCGCGAGGTGCTCAAGCACCCCGGGGTGAAGTCCGCCACCCAGGTGGAGATCGACGAGCGCGTCACCCGCCTGTCCGAGAAGTACTTCCCGGAGCTCTGCGACCGGAACAATGACCCCCGCGCCACCCTGTTCTTCGGCGACGGCATCCAGTGGATGAAGGACGCCGCCCCGGGCTCCATCGACCTGATCATCATCGATTCCACCGACCCGGTCGGCCCGGCCGAGGGCCTGTTCGGCAAGCGCTTCTACCTCGACTGCATCAAGGCCCTGAAGCCGGACGGCATGCTGGTGCAGCAGTCCGAGTCGCCCCTGCTGCACCTGGAACTGATCAAGGAGATGCACCAGGCCATGCGGGAGGCCGGCTTCGCCCAGACCACGCTGCTGCACTTCCCGCAGGTGATCTACCCCTCCGGGTGGTGGTCGGGCTCCATCGCCTGCAAGCAGGCCGGGCCCCTGGCCCAGCGCCTGGACGAGAAAGCCATCGCCGCCCTGGACACGCAGTTCTACAACGCCGATACCCACCGCGCGGCCTTTGCGCTGCCGACCTATGTGAAGAAGGCCCTGGCTGGCCTCTGAAACGTCCGGGTGAAAAGAAACGGGCCGCAATGCGGCCCGTTTTTATTTGTAAACCAACTTTATTTAATTCAATAGATATTCACTGCGGTGCCGCCGCGGCGGGAGGCACCGTGCGCCCGGAACAGGTGTCGTCGGCCTGCTTGCGGGCCAGCTCGATCAGCTTCTGGCGATCCTCGGGGCTGTATTCCTTTTCCCGGCCCAGGGCATCGCGCTCGATCACGCGCGCCGCCTTCTGGTAGGACTCCAGCTCCTGCTTCTTCTTCTCGCAGGCCGCCTTGTCGACCTCGCCATAGGTCGCCGCGGCCGGCGCCGGTGTGCCGGGCGAGGAGGCCGGCGGCGCGTTGACCCCCACCCGCTTCCAGCCGGGCTGGGGCTGGTCGCCGTAGTGCACGCGGCCACTGGGGTCCACCCACTTGTAGACTTCCGCCGCCATCGCCGGCACCGTCGCCAGCGCCAGTCCCAGCACCACCACCCTCGCCATCCGCATGCTTCGCTCCAGTACGCCCCTTGAAGCCAGTGTATTACGCTGCCCGCCGGCCTGTCAGCGAACCCCGGATGCAGCCTGAAATCCCCATGAGAGCGGCCTGTCCGCTCGACCTCGAACCCGGCGACTACCTTTGGTGCGCCTGCGGCCGCTCGCGCCGCCAGCCGTTCTGCGACGGCTCGCACGAGGGCAGCGGCTTTTCTCCCCTGCCCTTCACGATCAAGCCCGGACGCGTGCGCACGCACTGGCTCTGCGGCTGCAAGCACACCCGGCATCCGCCCTTCTGCGACGCCAGCCACAACCGGCTGCCGCGGAGCTGAACGGGAAAGGGCGGCCCGAGGGCCGCCCTTTCCCGTTGCCGCCCGTCCGGATCAGAGCGACTGCAGGTCGTAGCCACGCTCGTTGTGCTGCGTGGTATCGAGGCCCAGCGTCTCCTCTTCGTCGTTCACGCGCAGGCCGGCGACGGCAGCCACCAGCTTCAGCAGCACCCAGGTCAGCAGCGCCGTATAGGCAATGGTGGCGCCGATGCCCAGCAGCTGTACGCCGACCTGGGAGCCCATGTCCATGCCTTCGGCATAGCCCTGGCCGCTGAACACCCCCAGCGCCGAGGACGCGAAGATGCCGGCGGCGAAGGTGCCGAGCATGCCGCCGACCCCGTGGACCGGGAACACGTCGAGCGAGTCGTCGATCCTCAGCACGCGCTTCAGTCCGTGGGTGGCGAAGAAGCAGACGAAGCCGGCCACCAGGCCGATCACCAGCGCGCCGCCGGGGCCGACGTAGCCCGAGGCCGGCGTGATCGTGCCCAGGCCCGCCACCATGCCGGTGACGATGCCCAGTGCCGAGGGCTTGCCGTACTTGACCCATTCGATGGCGCTCCACATCAGCGCACCGGCGGCGGCCGAGGTGTGGGTGACCAGGATCGCCATGCCGGCATTGCCGCCGGCCGACAGGGCCGAGCCGCCGTTGAAGCCGAACCAGCCCACCCAGAGCATGCCGGCACCGGTCACGGTCATGGTCATGTTGTGCGGCATCATCGGCGTCTGCATGAAGCCACGGCGCGAGCCCAGCACGATGGCGGCCACCAGCGCGGCCACGCCGGCGGTGATATGGACCACGGTGCCGCCGGCGAAGTCCAGCAGGCCGCGCTTGAACAGCCAGCCGTCGGCCGCCCAGACCCAGTGGCAGACCGGCAGGTAGACCGCCAGCAGCCAGAGCACCGAGAACAGCAGCATCGCCGAGAACTTCATGCGTTCGGCGAAGCCGCCCACCACCAGCGCCGGGGTGATCGCGGCAAAGGTCAGCTGGTACATCACGAACACGGTCTCGGGAATGGTCCCGTTCACCGAGTTCTCGCCCACGCCGTAGAGGAAGGCCTTGGACAGGCCGCCGATGAAGCCGTTGCCAGGGGCGAAGGCCAGGCTGTAGCCGCAGACCAGCCAGATCACCGACACCACGCAGACGATGGCGAAGCACTGCACCAGCACCGACAGCACGTTCTTGGCCCGCACCAGGCCGCCGTAGAACAGGGCCAGGCCCGGCAGGCTCATGAACAGCACCAGGGCCGTCGATGTCATCATCCAGGCGGTGTCGCCGGAATTGATGCCTTCCTGCGCCGACGCCGCCACGGGCATCAGCGCGATCAGCGCGCAGATCAGTTTCCTCATTTGCTCCCCCTTGAGCATAAAAAAACCCCCGTCGCCGTTGACGGGGGTATGTTGTTCTACAGGACTCAGACCGCTTCGACCCCGGACTCGCCGGTGCGGATGCGGACGGTCTGGTCGAGGTCGTAGACGAAGATCTTGCCGTCTCCGATCTGGCCGGTCTTGGCGGCCTTCTGGATGGCTTCCACGGCCTTGTCGATCATGTCGGGGCCCAGGGCCACTTCCAGCTTGATCTTGGGCAGCAGGTCCACCGTGTACTCGGCGCCGCGGTACAGCTCGGTGTGGCCCTTCTGGCGGCCGAAACCGCGCACCTCGGTCACCGTCATGCCCTGGACCCCGATGTCGGCCAGCGCCTCGCGCACGGCGTCGAGCTTGAAGGGCTTGATGATGGCGATGAGCATTTTCATGGCTGGCTCCGCGGGTCCGTCGGGAATTTTTGGAGCGGCAAGTCTACCACCGCCCCCCGCCGAAAAAGAAAAGGGCGGGTGCCTTGGCACCCGCCCCTGGAAGCCCGCCGGTGGAGGCCGGCGGGGGTCGTTCTGCTTAGTTGTAGGCCTTCTCGCCGTGCTCGGCGACGTCCAGGCCCTCGGATTCCTGCTCTTCGGTGACGCGCAGGCCGACGGTGAACTTCAGGGCCAGCAGGGTCACCGCGGAAACCACGGCGCTCCAGACGATGGCGATCAGGACGGCCTTCACCTGGATCATGATCTGCGCCGAGGAGTAGCCGGCGGTCAGTTCGACCCAGTTGTTGTACACGCCCACGCCGCCCTTGGCCGGATCGACGAACACGCCGGTCAGGATGGCGCCGATGATGCCGCCCACCGCGTGGACACCGAAGGCGTCGAGGGCGTCGTCATAGCCCAGGACCTTCTTCAGGTAGGCCACCGAGAAGAAGCAGACCACGCCGCAGACCAGGCCGATGACCAGGGCGCCGTTGATGCCGACGAAACCGCAAGCCGGGGTGATGCCCACCAGGCCCGCGATGGCGCCCGAGATGATGCCCAGCAGCGAGGGCTTGCCCTTCAGGATCCACTCGGCGAAGAACCAGGCGATACCGGCGGCAGCGGTGGCGAAGGCGGTGTTGGCGAACGCCAGGACCGCGTAGCCGTTGGCCTCGAGGTTGGAGCCGGCGTTGAAGCCGAACCAGCCGAACCACAGCAGCGAGGCGCCGATCATCGACATGGTCAGGCTGTGCGGAGCCATCGAGGTCTTGCCGTAGCCCGAGCGCTTGCCGACGATGATGGCGGCCACCAGGCCCGCGACACCGGCGTTGATGTGCACCACGGTGCCGCCGGCGAAGTCCAGCGCGCCCAGCTGCCAGAGGTAGCCCGCGGTGGCGTTGAGGCTGTCGACCTGGTCCAGGCTGGTGTAGGCATCCGGACCCGCCCACCACCAGACCATGTGCGCCATCGGCAGGTAGGACAGGGTGAACCAGACCACCGAGAAGATCAGCACGGCCTTGAACTTCATGCGCTCGGCGTAGGCGCCGGCGATCAGGGCCACGGTGATGCAGGCGAAGGTCATCTGGAACACGGCGAACAGCAGCTCCGGAATCACCACGCCCTTGCTGAAGGTGGCGGTCGCGGTGAAGAAGCCGTTGGCGTCATAGACCACGCCCTTCAGGAACATCTTGTCGAGCGTGCCGAAGAACGGACCGGTGCCGCTGAAGGCGACCGAGTAGCCGTAGACACACCACAACACGCCGATCAGGCAGAAGATGGCGAAGGTCTGGGTCAGGGTCGACAGCATGTTCTTCTGGCGGACCATGCCGCCGTAGAACAGGGCCAGACCCGGCAGGGACATCAGCAGCACGAACGCGGTGGAAACCAGCATCCACGCCACGTTGCCTTCATTGAAGACCGGCGGGGTCGGCTTGGCTTCCTCGGCGGGGGCCGCGGCGGCCTCGGCCGGAGCCGCTTCAGCGGGAGCGGCTTCGGCGGGAGCCGCAGCCTCGGCCGTCGCGGCGGCCTCGACGGCAGCCGCCGCCGGTGCTTCCTCCGCCCAGGCGGGCGCGGCGAGGCCGCACATGGCGGCCAGCATCAATGCACTTAGAGTCTTACGCATCATTGTCATGATTCCCTTAGAGAGCGTCCTTGCCAGTCTCACCCGTGCGGATACGGATGGCCTGGTCGAGGCTGAAGACGAAGATCTTGCCGTCGCCGATCTTGCCGGTATGAGCCGCCTTGCTGATGGCGTCGATCGCGCCGTCGAGCTTGTCGTCATCCACCGCCACTTCGATCTTCACCTTCGGCAGGAAATCGACGACATACTCGGCACCGCGATACAGCTCGGTGTGGCCCTTCTGGCGGCCAAATCCCTTGACCTCCGTTACCGTGATGCCGGCAACGCCCAGATCCGAGAGTGCTTCGCGCACCTCGTCCAGCTTGAACGGCTTGATGATCGCCGTGATTAGTTTCATGAAAAGACTCCTGGGTCGGAAAACTGTGTTTCCGCCGGAGCAAAACCGAGGCCCCCAGCGGTCATGCCCGAAAAAGCACGGAGCGTGCCAACCGGCGCCGGCTGCCGCTAAACTGCTGTCGCCCCCGGAGATTTGCCGATGATCGACCCCCGACAGCTCGAAGACCTCGCCAGCCGCCTCGGCGCCGTGATCCCGCCCGGATTGCGCGGCATGAAGCGCGAACTGGAGGACAACTTCCGGGCCGTGCTGCGCGCCAACCTGGAGAAATGGGACCTGGTTTCGCGCGAGCGCTTCGACATCCAGTCCGAACTGCTGGCGCGCACCCAGGCACGCCTGTCGGCCCTGGAGAAGCGCCTGATTGAACTGGAAAAAAGGAACGCGCCGGGCGCCTGAGCATGAGCCTGGCGACGATCCTGAGCCGCGCGCAGAACGGTCTGGCGGCCGACCCGGTGCGGGTCGAGGTGCATCTGGCCGCCGGCCTGCCGGGCCTGAGCATCGTCGGCCTGCCGGAAGCGGCCGTGCGGGAATCCAAGGATCGCGTCCGGGCGGCCATCGCCAACTGCGGCTACCAGTTCCCCAACCGCCGCATCACCTGCAACCTGGCCCCCGCCGACCTCCCCAAGGACGGCGGCCGCTTCGACCTGGCGATTGCCCTCGGGATCCTGGCCGCCTCCGGCCAGGTGCCGCCGCAGCGCCTGGAAAACCTTGAAATTCTTGGAGAACTGTCGCTCTCCGGCGAGATCATGCCGGTGCAGGGCGTGCTTTCCGCCGCGCTCAAGGCGGCGGCGGCGGGCAACCGCCTGCTGGTGCCGGCGGGCAACTTCGCCGAGGCCAGCTTGGCGCAGTCGGCCGAAATCCTGGTTTCGCACCATCTTGGTGCACTCTGCGGCGCCCTGCATGAGGGCAACCTCCAGGTCCAACGCACCAGCCCGGAGCGCCCCGACAGCGGGCCGCAGCCGGACGTGGCCGAGGTCCGGGGCCAAGCCCAGGCGAAGCGGGCATTGGAGATCGCGGCCGTTGGCGGACATTCACTGCTGATGATGGGGCCTCCGGGCTCCGGCAAGTCCATGCTGGCCCAGCGCCTGCCCTCCCTGCTGCCGCCGATGACCGAGGAGGAAGCCCTGGAGGCCGCCGCCATCTCTTCGATCGGTCCCGGCGGCTTCGATGCACGGAAATGGGGCATCCGCGCCTTCCGCAGCCCGCATCACACCGCCTCCGGGGTGGCCCTGGTTGGCGGCGGCAGCAGCCCGCGGCCCGGCGAGATCACCCTGGCCCACCACGGCGTGCTGTTCCTGGACGAGCTGCCCGAATTCGACCGCAAGGTGCTGGAGGTGCTGCGCGAGCCCCTGGAGAGCGGCAGCATCACCGTCTCCCGCGCCGCCCGGCAGTCCGACTTCCCGGCGCGCTTCCAGCTGGTGGCGGCCATGAACCCCTGCCCCTGCGGCTATCTGGGCGACAGCAGCGGCAAGTGCCGCTGCACGCCGGACCAGGTGCTGCGCTACCGCGGGCGCATTTCCGGCCCGCTGCTGGATCGCATCGACCTGCAGCTGTTCGTGCCGCGCGTGGAGCGCGAGACCCTGACCGCCGCCGCGGCTCCGGCCGCCGAGTCCAGCGCGCGGGTGCGCGCCCGCGTGGTGGCCGCGCGCCAGCGCCAGCTGGATCGCCAGGGCAAGCCCAACGCCGCGCTCGGCCCCAAGGAACTGGAGCAGCATTGCCGGCCGGAGCCGGCCGCCCAGGCGCTGCTGGAGACGGCGATGACGCGCCTGTCCCTGTCCGCGCGCGCCTACCACCGCGTGCTGAAGGTCGCCCGCAGCCTGGCCGACATGGATGCCGCCGCGACCATCGGCAAGGCGCATGTCGCGGAGGCCGTGCGCTACCGCGAACTGGACCGCGGCCAGGCCTGAGCGGGCCTGCCCCCCGCCAGCCGCCGGGGACAGGACCTCCGGGCAAGAAAAAAGGGCCGCTTGCGCGGCCCTTCCTGGGACTTGGGAGTCGTCCGGTACCGCTTACAGGTCGAAAGCCTTCTTCAGGCCGACGAAGAAGGCTTCCTTGCCGAGGATGTCGTCCTCGGAGTTGGCAGCCACGGCAGCGCTGAAGGTGTAGCCGCCTTCCACCGTCTTCGACAGGGTCAGGCTGTAGTCGAGGTAGGTGTCTTCGCCATCGGTGAGCGTGATGCCCGTTTCGACGCCGTCGCCGAAGCTGTAGCCGATCTGCGGCGTCAGCGACAGCGTCTCGCTCAGGGCGAAGGGATAGTTCGCCGTCACGTAGAAGGCTTCGTCTTCGGACGCGCCGAATTCGGGGCTGTAGTAGAGCTTCAGGCCCAGGCCGGCCACGGTGATGCCGCCGTAGATTTCGGAGAAGTTGGCCTTGGTGGCATCGCGATAGCCGTAGAAGATGTAGCCGACGTCATAAGCCACTTCGCCCGCCTTGCCGGCGAAACCCGCGTACAGATCGGTCTCGTAGGAGCCGAAGGACGTGTTGGAAGTCCACACGCCCGTGTAGAACCCGCTGGCATGCGAATAGTCGAGGCCGCCCTGGACAGCGGCATCGTCAGCGGTCTGCGTGATGCCGCGGAACAGGTAGTTGCTGAACGCGGCGACATTGCCCGTCGCCCCCGCGAACGCCGAACCGCTGGTCATCAAAGCAGCCGCAACGGCAATGTGCTTCAGTTTCATGCTTCGCCTCTCCTGAGGAAAATCAAAATTTAAGTTGGTTCAAGGCAACGGCGCCGCTTGGTGTCGGGCCGAACCCCCGGCATGAAAGAGCAAGCAGCATGCCAGCCGATCCGGTGCATGCCCGAGGCCATCCTGCCCTTTTTCGGGGCAAACAAAAAAAGGGCCGCTTGCGCGGCCCTCTTTCGTGACTGAAGCAGCGATCAGAACTTGTAGATCGCCTTGACCGCCACGTTGCCCTGGTTGTCTTCAACCGACGCGCCGTCCACGAAGACGTCGTCGTCGGACGTGTCATAGCGCACTTCGCCCAGGATCTCGAGGTTGCTGGCGACCATGTGGCCCAGCGTGAGCGTGTAGCTCTGGCCGTTGGTGTCGTCGCCCAGAACAAACGAGTCGCTGATGTCGACGTACTCGAGGCGCAGCGAGCCGCGGGTCTTGTCGCTCAGCTTCAGGTTGCCGTAGGCGGCGAGGCCCATGACCTTCTGGTCGTCGACGCCGGCGGCGTCCGGCTTGGACACGCGGTAGTCGGCATTCAGGACGAACTGGAATGCGTCGGTGGCCTGCAGGCTGAACACCGCATCGATCAGGGTTTCCTCCACCGGGATGGTGTTGTCGGAGGAGTGGTAGCCCACCAGCGAGAAGCTGCTCTTGGCGGAAGGAGCGATGCTGAAGCCCAGCTCAACCGTCTTCTGCGTGTCCGCATCCGGGCCCAGCAGGTTGCCCGGCGCCGGGGGCGGGACGAAGGCCAGACCGCCGAAGCCGGCGTTGGAAAGACCGCCATAGATCGTCGCGGAACCCAGCTTGTAGCTGGCACGCACGCCGGTGTGGACCAGGGTCTGCACGTTGGTGAACAGCAGGCCGCGGGAGATGTTGGCGTTCTGGGTGTCGTTGATCACTTCCGCACCCGCGAGGGTGACGAAACGGCCGCCCATGATGGTCAGGCCACCGGTGGCGTACTGCAGGTAGGCCTGGGTGACGTTGATGTTCTGCACGCCGTCGCCGTAGGCGGCGCTCAGCGCCTTGGCATCTTCACCGGCAATGACGTTGACCAGACCGCCCGCGCCCTGCGCCGGCAGCTTGGCCAGCGTAAAGGCAGCCTGGTTGAGGTCGAACGAGTCGGAGTTGCCGTCGAACTGGCGGAACTGCAGGTCCGCGCCGGCGGGATTGTCATCATTGAAGCTGTAGGTGTAGCTGCCGGAGATGTAGCCATCCAGCGTGACGCCCGAAGCGCCCAGCACTTCGGTCAGGGTCGGTGCAGCAGCGGAAGACATCATCGGAAGGCAGGCGAGACCCGCCGCCGTCAACAAGCCAACGTACTTGCTCATAACGCTCCTTTCACACATTTTGGAATCAGTTTTCGTGAATCGGGCGTGCGGTTTTGGTGCGCACTGCCGGAATCCCCTCTCTCGCGCAAGCACCCAGATGGTGCAGAGCGGTCCGACTCTAACAGGGCTTCACAAAATTGTCATGAAAATGAAACAGGGCCGTTCCTGGGCGCCGGAAACGAAAAAGGCCGGGCATCGAGCCCGGCCTTTGGGTGCCGCTGCGCCTGGAATCAGACGCCGGCTTTCTTCAGCAGCGTCTCGACGGCCGCCTTGACCTCGTCATCGGACAGGTCGGGATCGCCGCCGCGGGGGGGCATCATGCCCTTGCCGGAAATGGCCTTGGCCACCAGACCGTCCAGGCCGCCTTCGGTGGCCTTGCGGGCCGACCATGCACCCTTGTCGTGCGGGGCGCCCTGGACGCCGGTCTCGTGGCAGCCGGCGCAGATCTTGGTCACCACTTCCTCGCCGGTGTAGGCGGCGCGCTGCACCTTGTTGGCCTGCTGCAGCTGCAGCAGCACGGAAGGATCGGTCACCACGGTGCCCACGGGGGCGATACGGGCATTCAGGCGATCCAGGCCGGTGGCGTCACCGTGGCCCTCGCCGTCGTCGATCAGCGCGGCGGCGCCGATGCAGATGAAGAAGATCAGGAACAGGCCACCCATGACCTTGCCGAAATTGACGAAAAACACCTGATCGTGGTTCTTGTGCTCCACGGACGACTCCCTGAATGGCGTGGCTATATGGCTTTTGCGGCGCGGGAGTATAGCCGGTGCCGGCTTTTACGGGTATCCTTGCCGGCCCCACCCGCCCCCGCCCACGTCCCGTGGCTCGGCTCCCTTCAGGGCGGTATCGGGACCATATCACGCGCCCGTAGCTCAGCTGGATAGAGTGCCGGTTTCCGAAACCGTAGGTCGCAGGTTCGAATCCTGCCGGGCGCGCCAAATCTGCTTCTCCCTCCAAACCCGCCCCCGGCGGGAGCCGAGCCTGCGACCAGTCGAAGGAAAGGTTCGACTGCCCTCACAGCGGGTGGCATCGCTGCCGCAAGGCAGCGATGCCGAAGCGTTGAGTCGGGCTTGCCGTGGAAAGCCTTGAATGCACTTCCTGCCGGCGAATGCCCGGCCATGGAATGCTGGGCCGGCTAAGGCATGACTCGATGTCATGCCGAAGTAAGCCACCCTGGGCTGGGGATGGATCAGGGCGCTGCAGTCTCGCCAGATCCCCGGAGTCCGAGGGACAGGACAGCCGAGTCATCCTGCCACGCTTGCCAAATCAAAGATTTAGAGTCCGCCCATCATGACCGCCGTGCGGCCGCGCCCGGCCTGGAACAAATGCATGTTCGAGAGGAGCTGTTCTCCGAGCTGCGCCACGAAGCGCTGACGATCAGGGCAGCGGATCTTGGGACGCCACGGGTGCCTCCTGTGGATCTGGCCGCCTGGCAACGGATGCTGAAACCATGGGCGCAGGTTGCTCGGTTTCGCGCAAGCTGACCGGCATGTTCTGCAGCCGTCTGTAGAGCTGCATCTGTCGGCGCAGCGGCCACCAGTCATAGAGATAAATCTCCAGAGGGCGCCACATCGCCACCCATCCGACAATGGTGAGGCTTTGGTGCAGCAGTTCGCCAATGCTGCCTCGGGGTGCGGCCGCAAAGAAACTGCCGAGGGCCAGGCAGACAAACAGGAACCCGATGCCGATCAACAGACTGGCGCGCCCCTGACGAAGCAAATCCCGCAGTTGCAAGGCGGCGAGGCGGCTCCGCTCACCAAAGTAATGGGACAAACCTTCGCGCACATATGCCTGGGCCGCCGGAGTAGCGGCTTCACCTCGCAGGTGGATTATCAGCTCCAGGGGTGAATTCTCGGGCAGTTCCTGAGCCCAGCTGACCAGATAGTGCTCGGCATGCTGGTCGAGATCACGCTCGTAGAAAGGAGCAGGGTCCATGGAGTTGAACAGCTGGGCAAGACTGGAAAGCGAAATTTCCATCCGTTGCAGGACCGCGGCGTTCATCATTTCACCCGGACAGGGCCAGGCATTCCAGTTCGGAATGGCTCAAGACGCCGGCTTGCATCCGCACCAGGCGACCGTTCCGGAACAGAACGAAGCTGGGAATGCTGCGTATTCCGTAGCGCTGCGCCAGGGCAGGCTGAGCTTCGGTGTCCACCTTGAGAACGATCGCCTGGCCCGCAAGGCGACCGGCGGCTTTGGCAACTTCTGGCGCCGCCGTCCGGCAGGGGCCGCACCAGGGGGCCCAGAAGTCCACCAGCACGGGGACCAGGGCCTCGTTCGCGATGTCATCGAAGAGAGCCGAGTCCACGTCGATCGGCACGGACAGCGCCGGCAGAGGTTGCCGGCAGGCGCCGCAGCGGCCGGTATCCGCCAGATGCCGGGCAGGGATGCGGTTGCGGGTTCCGCAATGGGAGCAGGTTCGTATCATGGGCAGTTCCGGCAGGTCTTCGCGGCTGGGCGGACTCAGTGCGAGGGCCGATGTTCCTCGCAGTTGCGACAGCGCGTCGCCGCGGGCAAGACCTTCAGCCGGGCCACATCGATGGCCTGGCCGCAATCCTCGCACAGCTCGCCCTGCTGCTTTGATAAGCGCTCGATGGCGCGGTCCAGCTGCGCCAGCGTCGCTCTTGCGGCCGCTTCAAGCTTCTCGACCACAGGATCGTTCTGGCACTGCTGAATCTGCTCCGAGAAGTCCGGGGATACCGGATCCTCGCGGTGCTGACGCAAGGACTCAAGACGTGCCAGCTGATCGGTCATGCGGCCGCGCTCAGCCTCCAGAAACCTCATTCTGTCAAAGCTCGACGGCATGCAGGCCTCCTTTGCGGAGCCGGGAAGGGAACCGCAGGGGCGGCGCCCCTCCCGGCCCGACCTACTCGACCGTGATGCTCTTGGCGGCGGCGGGCTTGGCCTCTGCACGCGGGAGGTGCACGGAGACCACGCCGTCCTTGCACTCGGCCTTGATCTGGTCCACTTTCACGTCGTCGGGCACCGAGAAGCTGCGGGAGAATCGGCCGTAGGAGCGTTCGATGCGGTGGTACTTCTCGCCTTTGTTTTCCTTTTCACTGCTGCGCTCGCCGGAAAGCGTAAGCATGCCGTTGGCCAGGTCCAGCTTGATGTCTTCCTTCTTCAGGCCGGGAAGTTCCGCCTTGACCAGGTATTCGCGTTCGTTCTCGGTGATATCCACCACCGGCGCCCACTCGGCCAGATCGCTGCCCTGGGGGCGTGCGATTCCGCGGGAAAGGCGGGTCATCAGGTCTTCCATCTCACGGAAGGGGTTCCACTGGGTCAGTTGCATGTCGATCTCCGTTGGCTGTCCGGCTATCGAGCCGGGAGCCCAGTTTCGCTCCGGGGCCCTCCCCGGGCATTGATGCAGGTCAATTGCGCGCCACGCAGACCGGCCAAGGTGAAGCACGAATATCCGCTGGCTGCCGGGGTCACTCATCCGTGCGGCCGCCTCCGGCAGATGGCGGAGGAACATCCCGAAGCTCTGGCTGATACGCGGTTCTGGTCCAGCGTGGCGGAGGGACGCGATACCGGTGCGCTTCTCACAGAGGCCTGGTCGGAATCCCCCTGCCGTACCGCCACCTGCCCATGGCTATGGCGACGGGCGAGCCGAGAACGGATCCACGCTGGCCGCTGCGCGCTCCCTGGCCTTCGAAATTCCACAAGCTCCGCGGGACCGTCGGCGCTTGCACGTCACCCCTGGCGCAGCACCGGCGCGCGCATCCATGGACCGGATTCGTGACCCTCCGGTCGGCACAGGACGGTCGTTCAGCTCCAGCGCCTCGCGGACGCGACCCATCGCTCGGTTCTGAATCTGACGGACGCGTTCGACACTGATGCCGTAACGTGCACCCAGTGCGGCGAGGCTAAGTGCCGGCTCGCTGAGCCAGCGGCTTACCAGGATATCGCGTGAACGAGAATCGAGGCTGGCGATGGCCGCACGTAGCCGCGGTGCGTCCCTCCGTTCCGACTCCGCCTCCTCCAGGAGGCAGAGCGGATCGCGGCGATCCACCGGATGCCAGCCGGATCCATCCTTCATGTCGATGTCGAGCGACACATCTGACCCCGCCAGGCGTTCACGCATGTCATGCAATTCCTCCAGCGACACATTCAGATTCCGGGCGAGTGCTTCCTGCTGTCCTTCCTCGCTGGCCCCCTCCAATGTCGCCAGCTGCTGCCTCCTGAAGAACAGCTTGCGCTGGGCCTTGGTGGTGGCGCGGCGCACGATCTGCCAGTGGCGCAGGATGTATTCATGGATCTCCGAGCGGATCCAATGGGTGGCATAACTGATCAGACGGACCCCACAAGCAGGATCAAAGCGGCGGATCGCCTTCAGCAGGCCGGCGGTGCCCTCCTGCACCAGATCGGGCAGGGGCAGGCCATAGCCGATGTAGCGCCGTGCCAGCCAGACGACGTACCGCAAGTTTGACAAAGCCAGCTGCTGAGCTGCCTCGGCATCATCCTCCTGCGCGCGCTTCGCCAGCTCCATTTCGCGCTCACCTTCCAGCAGTGGCGTGGCGTATATCGCCTGCAGGAAAGCATCGAAGCCCTCCGCGCGTGAGCCGGCAAAGGGTACCGCCAGCGGCATCAGGGTAGTGATCATGGAGCGATCTCCTTTACGGCGAGGCTAGGCTCATCCGCCTGCTCCGGCATTGACCTGGATCAGGGCCAATGGCCTCGGGGAAACCGCATCCTGAGGGCCCATGCCTGTCAGGGGACCTTCACGATGATCGGAACCGCCACGCCGGACCTGTTCCAGGCCCTGGCCTCTTCGTCCTATTGGCTGGCGGGTGTCGCGACGGTGACGCTGGTTGCTCTCAGCGTGGTGCTTCATTTCGAGGGCATGGACGCCCTCAGCCGCTCAATTGGCAACTGGCGCGTGCCTACCCGCGCGCGCATGGTGCTCGTGGTGTTCTTCCTCATCGGACTGCATAGCGTCGAGATCTGGATGTTCGGCATCGGCATCCATGGCCTCTCCGGAATGCCGGGACTGCAGGCACCCCGGCATCTGCCGCCGCTGAAGCTGCTGGATACGATCTATCTCTCGGCCATCACCTATACCACCGTGGGCTATGGCGACCTGGTGCCGCACGGCCCGCTGCGGTTGGTTCTTGCCAGCGAGGCTCTGACCGGCCTGGTGATGATCACCTGGTCAGCTTCCTTTACCTACCTGGAGATGGAGCGCTATTGGCGTCCCCAAAGACGCCGGCGCGAGCGGCGGCATTAGAGCGCTTATCTGCAGGCGGCAGCCGCGAGCGCGACGCCCAAACCAACGACCGGTCGAGCCGGCGCGACCCGTAACGCGAGTGGCTCAGCCGCGAGCGAAGGATACTGTCACCGGACAGCGCCGACGGATCGCCGCAGGCCCAGGCAGGCGCAAAGCCCTGCCCGGGCCCAGCGCATCGGCCTCAGGGGCAACCGTTCCCCTCCACCGCAACGCCGGCCGGCGTCGCCGGGCATTGGTCGGTGCCGTCCTTGACGCCATCGCTGTCGCTGTCCGCGCCGCAATCCCTGCGCTGGCCGGCCGGATCCACCACGGCCACCGGGCATTCGGCGGCCGGGGCGGTGTCGAAGCCTCCCTCGCGCAGGAAATACAGCGGCACCTGCAGGCCGACATTGACGCGGTAATCCAGCAGCCAGTCCTCGCCGCTGACAGACTTGTCGTTGACCTGCAGCTGGGCACGCGCCTCCGTGCGCAAGGCCAAGCCGTACCAGGGCAGCGGGAACAGCAGGCCGGCGCCGGCACTGGCACCGACGTGCAGGTCTTCGTCGCCATCCACATCCTCGTTGATCAGGCCGACGCCGCCGAGCACCAGCGGCGTGAACGCCGGCAACGCGGCGATGCCGGCGTCGGTCGAGGCGTAGTGATGCACCCAATCCACGAACAGCGCGGTCTGGTAGTCCTTGCGGCCGTCCACGTCGCGCTCGCGGCCCACGTCGAACAGGCTGACTTCCAGCGCGTTGTTGCGGCCGTAGTCCAGCGGCAGGCCGACATTGACCTGCAGGCCGCGCCCGTCATCGGAATCGCGGGCGCTGTCGGAAATCTCGTGTCCGTAGTAGATGCCGGCGTACGGGATGTCGTAACCGGCAGTAGTCACCGCGAAGGCGGGCGCGGTGCAGAGCCCTGCGAGCAGGGCCATGGTCTTCAGCTTCATTGCTTCCCCCTGCGCGCCGGCATCCCTGCCGGCGCACGAATGTTGTCGTTGGGCTGCCCCTGCCTCAGCAGGGGTTGGCCGGGTTGATCGCGGCGCGCAGTTCGTCGGCGCTGAGCGTCTGCGTGTTGCCGTTCAGGTCCAGCTCGGCGCTGCCGTCCGGCTTGAAGCGGAACACCGCCTTGTTCGAACCGGAGGCCAGCTCCAGCGTGCCGGCCACGATCTGGTCGCCGGCCCCGGCGAAGGCCAGGCCGTCGGTGGTGGTCACCGTGGCGGCGCCGCCGTTGCAGGACTTGGAGCTGTAGGAGTACGGGCCGCTGACGCTCAGCAGGTCACCCTGCACGACCTTGAAGGGCGTGCCGGAACTGCCGACATCGGCACTGAAGAAATCACCGCTGGAGCGCGCATAGCGATAGGCATAGACGGCCCGGGCGTCGAGCGGGCTGCCCTGCGCCGACTTGACCTCCGACAGGCCCTGGTAGCTGAGCTTGATGCTGTCCACCAGGCGCGATCCCTCCTTCTTCTCGTACAGCTCGGTGTAGGGCTCGCTGCCGCTGCCGGCGCTGCCGTAGCTGAGACCCTGCGCCGCGCCGCTTTCCTGCACGCCGTTGAGCGACAGCGTCTGCGTGACGCCGCCCTGCTGCGGGAAGGCCGACTTGCAGTTGACCTCGCTGCTCCTGGATTGCGCGGTTTCCGCGGACTGGCCGCCGAACAGCGTGTAGCTGCGGCTGGCGCTGCTGTCCTGGCTGGTGAAGCTGCCGCCGCCCGGGCAACTGCCGCTGGAGCTGTCGGCTCCGCTGGACTGCGCGCGCTCGGCATTGTTGAAGGCCCAGGGGCGCACGCGCTGCGCGTCGGCGTTGCCGCTGTTCCAGGCGGAGGCGCCGCCGGCCACCTGATTGGCCAGTGCCCCGATCACGCCCAGTTCACGCAGCGCATCGGCCTTGGAGCCCAGGGCCGCGGCGCTGGTGTTGGTGCCGCGGCTCGGAAGGACCGCGCCGTCGCTGGCCTGGTCGCTGCGGCTGCAGGCCGCCAGCGTCAGCAGCGAGCCTGCCAGCGCGAACCCGAGAATCTGTTGAACCTTGTGCGTCGTTGCCATGAATCCCATCGCTCCCTGATTTCTGCGGACCGCAGCGGCCCACGGTGTCTTGATATTCCTGAACTCTAGTGAAGCGTTCCGCATGCCAGAAGGAACTTTTTGTGCGGCCTTCTTCCGGTGCGCGGCATATGGTTATTCCGCATCAGCGCAGGTACTGCCCGAGCAGCGCGGCACCCTGCACCACGCGGCGCTCGCCGGTCGTCCAGGCGGGGCAGGCGGCACCGCGCTTGAGCACGAAGCGCTCCGGTGCCTTGTGCAGCCAGACCCCCGACTCGCCCTGCCCCAGCGCCAGGCAGCCCTGGCGCGCCGCGCCCGCCGGCTGCGCGGCGGCCAGTTCGATACGGTGAAGCTCGCCCGGCAGCAGCGGGCGCGGCGGCGGCTCCAGCGCCTCGAACAACAGCTTCCAGCCGGTGGCGCCGCGCTGCGGCTCGCTGCCGCGGTAGCGCAGGGACAGGACCGCGTCCGGCAGCCGCAGCGTGGCGCCGCGCAGGCGTGCCGGCAGCGTGGCGTCATGGCTCAGCGCCGAGAGCTGCAGGCGCGAGGGATCGGCGATCTCGAACAGCAGCTGGCCCGCGGCCACCCTCTCGCCTTCACGCACCGGCGCGCTGGCCAGCGTCCCGCCGGCCGGGGCGCGCAGCGGCTGGCGCACCGCCAGGCCCAGTGCCGCCAGTTCGCGCTGGCGCTGCAGCGCCTGCCAGTCGAGCTCGGCCTGTTCGTAGTAGACGTTGTTCTGCGTGGCCTCGGGATTGTCCAGGGCGTCGGCCTGCACGCGCAGGCGCTCGAAATTCATCCGCGCGATGCGCAGCCTTTCATCCAGGCGCGCGATCTCGGCCTGCCGCCGCGCCGCCTCGGCCTGCGGCATGGCCGGCCGCAGCCAGCCCAGCAATTCACCCTTGCGCACTTGCTCGCCCGGCAGGGCCCAGCGCTCCGCCGGCTCCAGCGTACCGGCCTGCGCGGCGCGCAGTTCGCCGGAGTAGCGCGGGTCGGCCACGACTTCGGCCAGCAGCGACTCGCGGGCATCCACCTCTGCGGCGACGGCCGTGCGCAGGCCAAGCAGCCTCTGCAGGCTCTTGGGCACCCGCAGTTCGCCCGGGCCGACGCGCTGCACGCCCTCGGCAGGGAGCACGGCGGCATGGCCGGCGCAGGCCATTGCCAGGAGCATGGCTGCCAGCGAATGGCGCAGGCGATTCACGGCCCCCTCCCCGACAGTGCCGCCGCACCTTCGACCACCACGCGCGAGCCCGGCTCCAGGCCGGAGCTTATGCGCGCCCAGCCATCCGGCAGGACGGTGGCCGTCACCTCGCGCCTCACGAAGCGTTCCGCGGCCTCGTGCAGCCAGACGAACTGGCGGCCGCCGCGGTTCTGGATGCTGCGCGCCGGCAGCAGGCCGCCCGGCTGCGGCTTGCGCGGCAGGCCCAATCGCAGCGGCTGTCCCACGGCCAGCGGCGCGGCCGCGGCGCCGGCCGAGTACAGCGCGCGGCGCGAGCGCGAGGCCGGATCCAGGGTTTCGCCGAGGAATCCCAGCGCCAGTGTTTCACCCTGCAGCGTCCAGGCGGATTCCGCCCGGGCGCTGTCGTAGTCCTCGCCGTCGAACAGCAGTTCCACCGCCATGCCGCCGCTGCTGTTCAGCTCCAGCAGCGTCTCGCCCTCGCCGGCCACGCGGCCGGCGCGCAGGGCGGAACGCAGCACGATGGCCGAGGCCGGCGCGCGGATCGCCACGCGGCCGTCGAGGGCGCGCCGCAGTTCCACCTGCCGGGCCTTGGCGATGCGGTAGTCGGTCAGGATCTGGATCGAAGGCGTCGGCAGGCGCACGTCGAGATTCTCCGCCTCGTCGATCGAGTAGCGGTCGATCTGCAGGCGACCCAGCTTCAGGTCGCGCTCCACGCCGACGCGCTCGGCTTCCAGGTCGCGCCGCTGCGGCGCCGTCAGCGCCGGCCGCAGCCAGGCCAGCAGCTGGCCTGCCGCCACCGCGTCGCCCGCTACCGCGAAACCTGCCGGCGGCGGCTCCAGCGTGCCGGCCTGGATGCTGGTCACGCGCAGGTGGCGCCGCGGATCCACCACCACGCGCGCCGGCAGCAGCAGCGGCGGCGGCGGCGCGTCGGCCCGCTGGGTCCGCAGCTGCAGCCGCCGCTGTTCGGCCTTGTCCAGCTGCAGCACGCCCTCGCCCGGCGCCGCCCATGCCAGCAGCGGCAGGCACAGCAGCAGGGCGGCGGCGCGCAGCATCGGGCTTTCCTCAGGGCGTGGCGCGGGCGGCCGTCGAGGGCGACGGCGCATCCTTCAGCAGCGCAACCACCTTCTGCAGGCCCTTGAGCTGGGCGATCTTCAGCGGCGTGTACCCGGCCTTGGAGGCCAGCGTTGGATCGGCACCGCGCGACAGCAGGTAGCTCACCTGCTCCTCGCGCCCGCTGACACTGGCGAGATAGAGAGCCGTGATGCCGCGGTCATTGCGGCCATTGATGTCGGCGCCCGCCTCCAGCAGCAGGCCCAGCAGCTCCGGATCGGCGCCCGCGTAGACCGCATGGATCAGCGGCGTCCAGCCGGCACGGTCCGCCAGGCCAGGGTTGGCGCCGCTGTTGAGCAGCAGCTTCACCGCCAGGATCTGCTTGTGGCTGACCGCGCCGATCAGTGCCGTCTGGTCCAGCGAGTCGAAGGCATTGACGTCGAGGCCGGCCTTGAGTTCGCGCGCCACGTCGAGCAGTTCGCCCGCGCGGGCATGGTTGACGAAGAAGGCGACGCGCTCTTCCTGCGTCAGCGCCGGCTGCGCGGCGGCGGCCGGGGTGGCGGCAGGCTGGGCGGCTTCCGGCGAGCCGGGCGTGCTGGCGCAGGCGGCCAGCAGCAGCGGCAGCAGGGCGACGACGATCTTGTTGGGGTTCATGTCGGCTCCTTACGGCTCGCGGCGGGCGACGGTGCCGGGATTGCTGATCTTGGCGCCGGCGGTCAGGCGCGCGGTCAGCTCCTCGATGCGGATCTGCGCGGCCTTCTGGCGCAGCGCCTCCTTGACCGAGTCGTCCAGCGCCTCGAAGGTCTCCGGGTTGGCCACCGGGCGCGGAGCCTCCTCGAGCTTGATCACGTGCCAGCCGAAGCGGGTGCGCACCGGGGTCTTGGTGTACTGGCCCTTCTTCAGCGCCTCGACGGCGTCGGTGAAGTGATGGTCCACGAAGATGTCCGGGCGGAACCAGCCCAGGTCGCCGCCGTTGGCCTGCCCCCCGGGATCCTGGGTGCTGCGCTTGGCCAGCGCCGTGAAGTCCTCTCCCTTGCCGAGCTTGGCGATCAGGTCCTGGGCCTGCCCGGACGTCTGCACGAGGATGTGGCGGATCTTGTACTCCTGGATCTTGCCGTTGGCCTTCTTGAAGTCGTAGCTCTTCTTCAGGACCGAATCGGTAATCGGGTCCTTGGCGAAGTAGTCCTCCAGGTAGGCGCGCGACAGGATCACGCGATTCTGGAAGGCCAGCTGGTCGGCGATCACCGGCACCTTGTCCAGGCCCTGCTTCTTCGCTTCCTGCGCCAGCACTTCCTGGGTGATCAGCTCGGCGCGGGCCGCCGCCTGCGCGTCGGCATTGTCCGAGCGCTTCGACTGGTTCTCCGGGTCGATGCCCTGGCTCATCAGCAGCACGTGGTTGCGGCTGATGGGCTGGCCGTTGACCAGTACGTCCGCGGCCAGGCCCTGCGAAGCCGGGGCGGCCAGCGCCGCGGTGGAGCCCAGCACGGTCGAGAGCGCGAGGGCCAGGAGATTCTTGGTGTAAGTCATGTCGTTCATCTCTGTTGAATCAAGGTCGGTTGCACGGCCGTTGAAGCCGAAAGGACGCTGCCTGCTTGCGCAGGCAGCGTCCGGTTTCCATCACGGCCGCTTTGTCGGCCTTGTCTTACTGCGAGCCATCCGCGTCGATCGGCTTGGCCGGGTAGTAGCCCGGGCCGAACAGCGCCGCGCCGTCGCGCTCGAAGGCCGCCGCGTGCGGCTTGGCGCCGCCCTTGGCGCCACGGGCGCCCGGCCAGTTCCAGCCGTCGCGCGCCTTGCTGTCGAAATCCAGGCAGGGCGTGCCGAGCAGCTCGTCGGTGAACGAGGTGTCGAGCACCGTCGCGCCGGTCTTGCGGTCGAACTTGCCGAGGCAGATCGTGCGGTCGCCGTCGGAGCCGGTGCCCGGCCCCGGGACGTGCTGCAGTTCCACGAAGTACTGGATGAAGGCGAAGCGGGCGGAACCCGAGGCTTCCGGCTGGCCTTCCACCTGGTCGCGCGGCAGGCCCAGGCCGTTGACCACCTTCGGACGCAGGTCCAGGTAGCCGCCCTCGCCGCTCGGCGTGCGCTGGTGACCGACGCGGTCGTACAGCGTGAAGTGCGGGCCGCCGTGCGTGTACAGGTTCTGCAGCGAGTTGAGGTTGCCGCTGCCCGGCGTGCCGCCGTCGCCCGAGGGCTCGCCGCCGGTCTGCTGGCCGTTGAGGATGATGCCGGCCACGTCCAGGCCATCGAGGACGCCCAGGCCGTCGACGTTCAGCTCCAGCAGGTTGCGGATGGCGCTGCCGTCCAGCACGTTGCCGGCGGCGTCGGTGATGTTGTTCAGCAGCGTGCCGGGGTTCAGCACGTTGTCGAGCACGCTCACCAGGCGCAGGTAGCCGGTGCCGACCTGGTCGGTGTTGGAAGACACCGTGGTGGGCAGGCCCTTGCCGTGCGGGCCGGTCTCGAACTGGCCGATGGCGCCACGGATACGCGGGCAATCGTCCGCCTCGTTGTTGTGCTTGAGCACGTTGAACTTGCCGCTGGCGCCGGCAAAGCGGTTGCTGCGCGTGGCTGCGGTGCCCAGCGAGGTGTTGGCGGGACGGGTCGCGTCCGGCGGCGGGAAGTCGCACTGGATGCGGGTCTCGGCGGTGTCGGCCTTGCCCTTGGCCAGCAGCGGACGCACGTCCACGGTCAGCACGCGGCGGCTGTGCTGGCGCGGGTAGTCGCGGTCGAACACGGCGCTGCCCGAGGGATCGATGCTGGGCGGGCTCTGGATGCCCGATACCGGCTGGATCAGGAAGCGGTCGTCGTCCGACAGCGTGAAGTACGACACGCCCGAGCAGGGACCGACGTCGTACACCGGGCGCCAGTAGGGGCCCGTGCCGCCGTAGGCATTCGGCTGGTCGCCGCGGATGGTGATGTCCGGCGAGTAGTACAGCACGCCGCCGCACATGCTGGCGGTGAAGGCACCGTCATGCGGCACGTAGTCGGCATCGCCCGGCTTGCAGTCGGAGGAGCTGACCTTCGAGGCGTCGTTGGCCGCGACACCGGCCTTGGTCACGGCGGCGTCGTAGGACGGATCGCCCAGGTTCTCCCAGCCCTTCTGGCCCGAGCAGTGATGCGACTGGTGCGCCAGGCCGAAAGCCATCAGGCCCTCGTTCTCCTCGTGGAACAACACTTCCTCGTGGCGCGGGCCATCCGGCACGGCGCTGACCGAGCGGATGTAGGAGTTGCCGGAATAGACGTTGGCTTCCTTCAGCGAGTCGCGGGTCTTGCCCAGGTTGTACACGCCGCTGGTCTCCCACACGCGCACCGAGGCGCCGTAGGTGGAGCCGCAGATGCCCAGCGGGCCGGCGTTGATGTTCTGGTTCTTGGCGCAGAACACCGACAGCGCGCCGTTGATGGCGGCGGCGCCGATCGAGGCCGGCACGGCGTAGTCCGAGGTCGCCAGGTACTTGCCGTCATAGGTCAGGCCCATGCCGTGCGGCTGAGACTCGTGGCCGGCGTCGGCGTTGCCCAGGAAGAACACACCCTGGTTGCGCTTGCGTGACTCGCGCTGGTCCGGGTAGCTGGTGTAGTTCGTCGGGTTGCGCGGCTGGTTGGCGCTGACGCAGCCCGGGTACTCGGTGATGCCCTTGTGGCCCGGCTCGGCGCTGTCTTCCGGCGCGGTGCCGCCGACGCAGCCCAGCAGGCCCACGGTCTCGAGCAGCGGCGCCACCGCGGGAACCGACGGCGTGCACAACCCGGCCAGCGTCGGCGCATTGCGGCCCGGGTCGATCTCGGTGACCGTGCCCATGGCGCCGTAGCCGTAGCTGCCCATGTAGGTGTAGATGATCTTGTGGTCGCCGCCCGGCGCCGGCATGACGATGAAGTCGTCGGTCAGCGAAGAGCGCTTGGGCTGCGTGCCGCAGACCACCAGGTCGGCCTTCTGGATGTTGCGGACGCTGGTGATGTCGTAGCGGAACACGTTCTTGCTGATCACGCCGCCGCCGAAGGTGTACTTGCGACCCTTCTGCAGGCCGTCGCCGCCGCCGGAGATGTACGAGGTGTAGCTCAGCATGTGATGCGGGTCGTTGTGCGCATCGGAGTTGGCGATGAGGCCGCCCGGCAGGATGTTGGACAGCGTCACGCGCGGCAGCTCGGCGGTCCAGATGACGTCGCCGTAGCGGGTGGAGTTGGGCTCCACGTCGACCACCGCCAGGAAGTCCTGCGCGCTGTCGGGACTGCAGGTACCCACCGGCACCGGCAGGGCGCAACCGTCGCCCGTCCAGACCAGCAGCACCGAACCGTTGGGAATGATCTCCCCCGTGTACTTGTTGATGGCGGCAGGCGCGGACGCCTGTGCCGCTCCCGCCGCGGCGATCACGCCGCTGGCCGTCGCCGCGAGCGCAACTCGCCGCAACGACCGCAGGACTCCCTTGGAAAATTCGTACATGTCCACTCCTGTGGCTTTCGCTTGTTTGTGCCGCGATACGAACGGCATTCGGAGCGCAGAATAGCCACGCAGGAGAGGCCGTAGACCCTCTCTGAAATAGAATAGTTTTTCCGCGGTTATGGTCGGCGAAGGCATAAGCTCATGACTTTCCGGCAAGGACGCGCAGAGGGGCTTCGCCATGGCGCAGGAACAGCGCCGGCGTGACGAAGCTGTCGAGCAGCGTGTTGCTGATCAGGCCGCCGAACACGACCAGGGCCACGGGATGCAGGATCTCGCGCCCCGGCGTGCCGCCGGCGATGACCAGCGGCAGCAGCGACAGGGCCGCGATCAGCGCCGTCATCAGCACCGGAGCAAGGCGCTCCGCGGAACCGCGGACCACCAGCGCCTCGCCGAAGGACTCGCCTTCGTCGCGCGCCAGCCGGATGTAGTGGCTGATCTTGAGGATGGCGTTGCGGACGGCGATACCCGCCAGGGTGACGAAACCCACCAGGCTGGCCACCGACAGCGGCGTGGCGGTGATCGCCATCAGCAGCACGCCGCCCGCGCAGGCCAGCGGCACGTTGCCCAGCACGATCAGCGCCAGCCGCAGCGAGCGGTAGCGGCCGTGCAGCAGCACCAGCATGAACAGCAGCGACAGGCCCGCCAGCAGCAGCACGCGCTGCGCGGCACGGCGCTGCTCCTCGGCCTGTCCTTCGAAACGCAGTTCGTACCCGGGCGGCAGCGGCAGCGCCTTCAGGCGTTCGCGCGCGGCGGCGCCGGCCCGCTCGAACCCCCGGGCCGCGGGGAAGGCGGATACCGCGATGCGCCTGCGCGAGCCCTCGCGGCCGACCTGGTAGGCGCCCGGCTCCAGCTCCAGGGTCGCGATCCAGGACAACGGCACACGGCCTGCCGGCGATTCCAGCGGCAGCTCGCGCAGCGCCTCGACGCTGCGCTGCCGCTCGGGCAGGCGCAGCACCAGTTCATGGCGCCGGTCGCCGTCGACGAACTCCGACAGCGGCAGGCCCACGGTCAGGTTGCCGACCTGGCGCAGCACGGCCGCCGGCGAGAGGCCGTAGAGCGCGGCGGCCCGCGTATCGACGCGCAGGCGCGCCTGCGGCACCGCGTCCTGGCGCTCCAGCTGCACGTCCGCCAGGCCCGGCAGCTCCCGCAGGCTGGCCTGGACCTGCAGGCCCAGCCGCTGCAGCGTCGCCAGGTCGTCGCCGAAGACCTTCACCACCAGCGGCGCGCGCACGCCTGACATCAGGTGATCGATGCGGTGCGAGATCGGCTGGCCGATGGCGATGTCGCCCGGCAGCACGGACAGGCGGCGGCGCAAGGCCGCCACCAGGTCGTCGCGCCGGGCATCCGCGGACAGCGCCACGTCCAGTTCCGAGTAGTGCAGGCCCTCGGCATGCTCGTCGAGTTCGGCGCGGCCGGTGCGGCGGCCCACCGCTTCGACGCCCGGCAGCGGCAGGATCAGGCGTTCCGCCAGGCGCCCCAGCCGGTCGGACTCCTCCAGGGAGATGCCGGGCTGCAGCACCAGGTTGACGGTCAGCGTGCCCTCGTTGAACGGCGGCAGGAAGCTGCGCGGCAGCAGCAGGGCCGCGACGGCGGCGACCGCCAGCACCGCCAGCGTGATGGCCGTCACCGCGCGGGGATGCCGCAGGCTCCGCGCCAGCAGCAACGCGTAGCGCTCGCGCAGGCGTGACAGCCAGCGCCGCTCGCCGATCCGCCGCGGCGTGCCGCCGCGCAGCAGCAGGCTGCACAGCACCGGCGTCAGCGTCACCGCCACCAGCAGGCTGGCCAGGATCGCGGTGACATAGGCGATGCCCAGCGGCAGGAACAGCCGTCCTTCGATGCCGCCCAGCGCGAACAGCGGCAGGAAGGACAGCACGATGATGAAGGTGGCGTAAAGGATGCCGGAGCGCACCTCGACCGTCGCGGCAAGGATCGTGGCCAAGGCGTCGCCGCCGCCGGTGCGCAGGCGCCGCATCACGTTCTCGACGCCGACCACGGCGTCGTCCACCAGTTCGCCCACGGCGATGGCGAGCCCGCCCAGGGTCATCGTGTTCACCGACAGGCCCAGCGCGTGGAAGACCAGCACGGCCGACAGCATCGACAGCGGAATCGCCGCCAGCGCGATCAGGCTGGGCCGCAGGCCGGCGAAGAACGCCAGCAGCGTCGCCGCGACGATCACGCTGGCATGCAGCAGCGAGGCGCCGAGATTGTCCATGGAGCGACCGATGAAGTCGGCCTGGCGGAACAGGGCCGCGGCCTCGGTGCCGGGCGGCAGCCGCGGCGCCAGTTCCGCCAGGCGGCGTTCCACCGCGGCCGTGACGGCCACGGTGTCCGCGCCCGGATGCTTCTGCACCGCCAGGATCACCGCGGCCCGCCCGCCATAGCCGGCGGCGCCGCGCCGGATCGCGTGACCCTGGCCGATCTCCGCGACCTGGCCCAGGCGCAGCGGCGAACCGCCACGCCAGTCCACCGCGACCTGCGCCAGTTCGCCGAAGTCCGCCGGCGCGGCGCGGCTCCCCACCGCGATCTGCTGGCCCTGGTCCTCGGCGTAGCCGCCGCCGGCCGCGCGGCCGTGCCCGCGCAGGGCCTGCTCGATCTGCTGCAGCGACACGCCCAGCGCCTGCAGGCGCTGCGGGTCGGGCCGCAGCTCGACCTGCCGCACATCGCCGCCGATCACGCTGACCTGCGCGACGCCCGGCACCCCGAGCAGCGCCGGCCGCAGCGTCCAGTCGGCCGCGTCGCGCAGGCCGGCGGCATCGTCCGTCCCCGGATCACGCCATTGCAGCGATAGCAGCAGGATCTCGCCCATCAGCGAGGTCATCGGCCCCAGCCGGGCCTTGAGGCCTTCCGGCAGCCGCGCGAGATCGAGTCGCTCCGCCACCAGCTGGCGGGCGCGGTAGGGGTCCATGTCCCAGCCGAATTCGGCATAGGCCAGCGCCAGGCCCGGGGCGGTGGTCGTGCGCAGGCGCTGCAGCCCGGGAATGCCCTGCAGGGCCGCCTCCAGCGGCACGGTGGCCAGGGTCTCTACGTCCTCGGTCGCCAGGCCGGCCGCCTCGACGTGCACGGTGACGGTCGGGCGGTTCAGTTCGGGCAGCACGTCCACCGGCAGGCGCTGCAGGCTGGCCAGTCCCGCGATCAGCAGGGCCAGCGAGAACAGCAGCACCAGCGCCCGGTTGTGCAGGCTCCAGCGCAGGATGCCGGCGAAGCTCAAGCCCGCCTCCGGCGGCGCCGCAGCAGGACGAGGCCCGCCGACACCGCCAGCACCAGGGCCAGCGCCCAGGGCCACCGGGGGCGCGGTGCTCCCTCCCCCTGCAGCGCCGCGGGCGGCAGCTGCAGCGCGAAGCTCTCCTGCCAGCCCTCGCCGCGCAGCTGCAGCTGCAGCGATTCCTCCTCCGGCAGCAGGTCCAGCGGCAGGCGATAGATTCCCTCGCCCAGCGGCTGGGCCTCGATGCGGCGGTCCGCCACGGCCACCGCCACGGAAAGGTTCTCCAGCGGCGCATTGCTGGCGTAGTCGTCGGCATAGACCAGCAGCGCCTCGGCGCCCCGCGCCACGACGCCCTCGATGCGCGCGCTGTGGAACTCCACCCGCGGCTCCAGCGCGGCGGCGGCTTCGGCCGCATCGCCATGCTCATGGCCCTCGTGGGCCTGGGCGAGGAAGGCCGATGCCAGCAGCAGGAGGGCGGCGACCCGCTTCATGGCAGGGGCTCCGCGTAGCGGGCATCCTGCAGGAAGGCTTCGTCCGTCAGCGTCTCGAGGAAGGCCACCAGCGCCTGCTGCTGCTCCGGCCCCAGCGCCAGGCCGCCGCGCAACGCGGGATCCAGCGCCGCCGAGTCGCGGATTCCCGAGGCATAGTGGCGCAGCACCTGCGACAGCGTGTCGAAGCGGCCGTCATGCATGTAGGGGGCCGTGACCGCGACGTTGCGCAGCGACGGCACCTTGAAGCGGCCACGCTCCGCGGCCTTGCCGCTGATGGCGCCGCGGCCGGCATCGGCACTGTCGGCGTCGAGTCCGTTGCCGCGGTAGCTGTAGTCGGTGAACAGCGGCTCCCGGTGGCAGGTGGCGCAGTGGCGGCGGAACAGCGCCAGCCCTTCCCGCTCCCGTGCCGACAGCTCGCCGCGATCGTAGCGCGAGTCTGCCGAGCGCAGCGTGCCGATGAACTGGGTCAGCGCCAGCAGCACGCGGCGACTGTCGATCTCGCCGGGACCGAAAGCCGCCTCGAAGCGGCGGCGGTAGCCCGCATCGGCGCGCAGCTTCACCAGCACGCCCTCCAGGGTCTCGCCCATTTCCACCGGATTGGCCAGGGGCGCCAGCGGCTGCAGTTCCAGGTTGTGGATCGCGCCATCCCACATCAGCGCCGGCTGCCAGGCGAGATTGAACAGCGCCGGCGCGTTGCGCGTGCCGTTGGCGCCGTGCAGGCCATGGCTGACGCGATGGTCCAGGTGCGCGAAGGCGGCGAACTGCTGGTGGCAGCTGGCGCAGGAAATGCTGCCGTCCAGCGACAGCCGCGGATCGTGGAACAGGCGCCGCCCCAGTTCAAAGCCGGAGGCAGTCACCGGGTTGCCGGAGAAGTCGTACTGCGGCGCCGGCCAGCCCGCGGGCACGGCGGCCCGAGGCGTGGGAAAGCTCTCGACGAAATCCGCCAGGCGCTGGCGCAGCACGCCGTTCGCGGCGAGCAGCAGGACCAGCAGCAGCGGCAGCAGGGCCAAGGCGCGGCGCCTCATCCGCCACCGCGCCGGCGCGGCTCGTGGTGCAGATGATCGACGCGGAACATCGCCGCCGCGTTGTCGGCCAGCGGCCTGGCCGACACCGGGTCCATGGCTTCGGGCAACTGCGCGATCCGCACCGGGTTCACGGCGGAAAGCAGCGCGCCCACGTCCACCGCCAGGTGCACGGTCGGCCGCAGCCGCTCCTCGACCCGGACCGGACGCTCGCCGAACGGCAGATAGACGCGTCGCGCCAGCGACGGCTCGCCGCCGCCCAGGTGATAGCTGAAGCGTCCGCCCGGGGCCGGCGACTGCGGGGATTTCCCTTCCAGCACCAGGAAGATGTAGCCGCTCTTCCAGGTCCAGAACATGCCGCGCGCGGGATCCAGGGCGCCGGTCTGCGCACCGGCATGGTTGCGCGCCTCGTCGACCCCGACCAGGAACTCGACGCCGGTGTACTCGCCCGCCGGCACGCCGGCGATGCGCAGGCGCCGGCTGTCGGCCCTGGCCTCGTCCACCAGGTGATAGGCCTCGGCCGATTCCGCCGGATGCAGCGGCGCGAACCAGCTGCCATCGGCGCGCCGCAGCCGCGGCAGGCTCAGGTAGTAGCGCAGCCGGCTGACCGAAAAGTCCTCGCCCGCCGCGTTGCGGTAGATCGCGTCGTCCAGGCGCAGCGGCTCGCTGCCGACGACGTGGCTGATGTCGATCTCCACGTCGAGTTCCGGCGCGCGGGTGCAGCCGGCCAGTCCCAGCGCCAGGGCCAGGATCGGCAGGATCAGCCGGCTCATAGCGTCCGCAGGACCGGCAGCAGTTCGCGCGCGCGGTTGCGGCGCTCTTCGGGGTCGGCCAGGCGGCCGATCTCGTCGACGATGTCGCGTCCCAGGTGCGGGGCGAACAGCTGGATGAAGTCGTACATGTAGCCGCGCAGGAACATGCCGCGGCGGAAGCCGATGTGCGTGGTGCTGGACTCGAACAGGTGCCCGGCGGGCAGGCGCACGAGGTCGGTGTCCGTCTGCGGGTCGTAGGCCATGTCGGCCACGATGCCGATGCCGAGCCCCAGACGGACGTAGGTCTTGATCACGTCGGCGTCCACCGCCGTCAGCATCAGGTTGGGCTTGAGCCCGCGTGCGCCAAAGGCCTTATCCAGCTGCGAGCGGCCGTTGAAGCCGAAGGTGTAGGTCACCAGCGGATACTGGGCCACGTCCTCCAGCGTCAGCTCGCGCGCCTGGGCCAGGGGATGCTCGGGCTTCACCAGCACGCAGCGGTTCCAGCGGTAGCAGGGCAGCATCACCAGCTGGTCGTAGAGGTCCATGGCCTCGGTGGCGATGGCGAAATCCGCCTGCCCTTCCGCGGCGATCTTGGAGATCTGCACCGGCGAGCCCTGGTGGAGGTGCAGCGAAACCTTGGGGTACTTGCCGGTGAAGGCGCTGACCACGCCGGGCAGCGCATAGCGCGCCTGCGTATGCGTGGTGGCGATCGCCAGGTCCCCGGCGTCGGTGTCGCGGTACTCGCCGGCGATGCGCGAAATGTTCTCGATCTCGGTCAGCACGCGCTGCGTGTGCTCGAGGATGCGCCGGCCTGCCGGCGTCACCTGGGTCAGGTGCTTGCCGCTGCGCTCGAAGATGTCGACGCCCAGTTCCTCTTCCAGCACGCGGATCTGCTTGCTGACGCCGGGCTGGGAGGTGAACAGTGCCATCGACGCCGCCGTGACGTTGAGCCCGCGGCGCGAGACCTCGTGGATGTACCGCAGCTGTCGCAGTTTCATGGACGGACTCCCGCCCAGGGCCTGCGCCCCGACCTGTCTTGCTGTTGCATCGCCGCCACCCTTAGAACCGATTCTCCGAACCGGCGAGCAATCTAGGGCAGCAGCGTTATATATCAAAAGAATATGGTGTTTTACTTATATTCCATAACGCCCTATGTGGCGGGGATCGCCACCCGTTCGCCGCAGGGGGCGTCGACGCATGCACGAATGCTGCAGATGCGGGCCGGAGGCAGCCAAGCGCGCCGGGCACGGAGCCGCCGGTACGGGGAGCCGCACGCCGGGACGCCTCAGGCCGGCCAGCGGCAGCCGTTGCAGTCCTCGGCCAGCGCCCAGAGCCGCGCGCCGAAAGCGGCGTCCAGCGCCAAAGGGTTCGGCCGCTGCAGCGCCGGCGGGCCTGCCATCTGCAGCCAGCCGGAAGGCCCCACCAGCGCCCCCGCCGGCAGGCCGGGCGCGCAGAGCGCCGCCAGGATCGAGTCGGCGGCCCGCTCGGCTTCCTGCCCGAAGCGCTGCTGCGTATAGGCAAAGAAATCGGCCGTGCCACGCTGCCACCAGCTGTCGCTGGCGTTGCGGCGGCGGTTCTGCCCCAGCTGCGTGCGGCAGACCCCGGGATGCGCCGCGACGCTGCTGACGCGGCTGCCCGTGGCGGCGAGGCGCCGCTGCAGCTCCACCGCGAAGGCCAGCGCCGCCAGCTTGCTCTGGCGGTAGGCATCGATCGGCCGGTAGCGGAGCCGCAGGAAGGGATCCTCGAAATCCATGCGCCCCTGGCTCTGCACCAGGCTGGTGACGGCCACCACGCGCCCGGCCTCGCTGCGTTCCAGCAGCGGCAGCAGTTGCAGCGTCAGGGCATGCGGGCCGATCAGGGCGATGGCCAGGCTCAGTTCCCAGCCCTGGGCGGTCTGCATGCGCTGCGACGGCGGATAGATGCCGGCATTGTTCAGCAGCAGGTCCAGGCGATCGCCGCGCGCCGCCACGGCCGCGGCCAGCGCCCGCACGCTGCCCATGTCGGAAAGATCGGCCGCCAGGAACTCCAGCTCCGCGCCCGGGTGGCGCGCGCGCAGCGTGGCCACGGCCTGTTCGCCGGCGGCCGCGTTGATGTCGGCCAGCAGCACACGGGCCCCCAGGCCCAGCAGGCGCGAGGCGCTGGCATAGCCCAGGCCGCCGGCAGCGCCGGTGACCAGGGCGCTGCGGCCGCGCAGCAGATCGGGTGTATCGGGAACGGGCAGCCTCATGTCGCGGTCCGGTGAGGGGAACCGCGACAGTGTCGCCGGGGCGCCGGGCGCCCCACCTCGTCCGAAAGCGTGGCGCGGACGCCCCGCCCCGGCCTTCAGTTGCGGGCGCGGGCCAGCCGGTTCACGACCTTGGCCAGCAGCTCCACTTCCTCGCAGGTGTTGTAGAAGGCCAGCGAGGGACGCACCGTGGCCTCGACGCCGAAGCGGCGCAGGATCGGCTGCGCGCAGTGGTGGCCGGAGCGCACCGCGATGCCCTCCTGGTTCAGCGCCTTGCCCACTTCCTCGGTCTGGTAACCCTGCAGCACGAAGGACAGCACGCTGGTCTTTTCACTGGCCGTGCCGATCAGGCGCAGGCCGGGGATCGGCCGCAGCAGGCTGGTGGCGTATTCCAGCAGGTCGTGCTCGTAGGCGGCCACGTTCTCCAGGCCCAGGCGTTCGAGGTAGTCCAGTGCGGCACCCAGGCCGACGGCGTCGGCGATGTTGCCGGTACCGGCCTCGAAGCGCGCCGGGGCGCCGTGGTAGACCGTCTTCTCGAAGGTGACGTCCTGGATCATGTTGCCGCCGCCCTGCCAGGGCTGCGTCTGCTCCAGCACCTCGCGCTTGCCGTAGACCACGCCGATGCCGGTGGGCCCGAAGATCTTGTGGCCCGAGAACACGTAGAAGTCGGCATCCAGTGCGCGCACGTTGACCCGCAGGTGCGACACCGCCTGCGCACCGTCGATCAGCACCTTGGCGCCGGCGCGATGGCCCATCTCCACGATCTCGCGTACCGGCACGATGGTGCCCAGCGCATTGGAGACCTGGGTGACGGACACGATCCTGGTGCGGTCGCTGAGCAGCTTCTGGTATTCGTCCAGGCGCACCTGGCCGCTGTCGTCGACCGGGATCACGCGCAGCTTCGCGCCCTTCTCGGCCGCCAGCATCTGCCAGGGCACGATGTTGGCGTGGTGCTCCAGGTGCGACACGATGATCTCGTCGCCCTCGCGCACGTTCTGCCGCCCCCAGCTCTGCGCCACCAGGTTGATCGCCTCGGTGGCGCCGCGGACGAAGACGATCTCCTCCGGCGAACTCGCGCCGAGGAAGCGCGCCACCTTGTTGCGCGCGCCTTCGTAGGCATCGGTGGCGCGTGCCGCCAGCTCGTGCGCCGCGCGGTGGATGTTGGAGTTCTCGTGCGCGTAGAAATACGCCAGGCGGTCGATCACCGCCTGCGGCTTCTGCGTGGTGGCGGCGTTGTCCAGCCATACCAGCGGCCGGCCGTTGACGCGCTCCTGCAGGATCGGGAAGTCGCGGCGCACGGCCTGCACGTCGAAATGGCGGCGGCCTTCCGGCACCGCCGGCGTGCCGCGCGCGGACGGCTGGGCGGTTTCGGTGAAGTAGTACTGCGGCGCCGGGGCTGCCGCGACGGTGGGTTCGCGGCGGCTGCCGGCGTCCAGGCCCGAGGGCACGGCGAAGTCGGGCACCGTCGGCACCGGCGCCGGCTGGGCGGCGGACGAGGGCCAGCCGCTGGCCTCGCCCAGGAAGTAGTAGGGCGTCGACGGCGGCGACACCGGCGCAGGCGGCAGGGCGCTGTCGGTGGGCAACGGCAGCGGCGCCACCACCGGCGCGCCGGCGGCATGCGCCTCGGGCACGCCCTGCGACAGGCCGCCGCCATGCGGCAGCGCGGGCGCCACGGTGGTGTTGAAGCCATGCAGGTCGGCCGACTGCGCCTGCGTCGGCAGCACGCGCGGCGTGATCGCCGAGGGCGGCGCGGCCGCCGCGGCGGCGGCCGGCTGCGACGCCGGGAACGGCGGCGTGGCCTGCAGGCTGGTAGCCAGCGGCAGGGGATTGGCCGGCAGCGGCGGTGCACCGCCCGGCTGCGGCAGGCCCAGGCCCGCCGGGCGCGACGGCGCCGTCGGCCACTGGCCGCCGCTGGGCAGTTCCCGGAACAGCTCGTTGGCGATCTGCGTCAGCGCGCCGAGATCAGGGAGTCCGCCTGCGCCTGCATCCGGTCCCTGGCCTGCAAGCTCACTTGTAGGTGTCGGGGTAGTCATGGAACTTGTTCACTTCCACGTCATCCAGGATCGCCACCGCGTCGTCGGACAGCACCGCCAGCGAGCAGTACAGCGAGATCAGGTAGGAGGCGATCGCGAAGCGGTCGATGCCCATCAGGCGCACCGACAGGCCGGGGCTCTGCTCGCCCGGCAGGCCGGGCTGGAACAGGCCGACCACGCCCTGGCGCTTCTCGCCCACGCGCAGCAGCAGGATCTTGCTCTTGCCGTCGGCCACCGGGACCTTGTCGGACGGGATCAGCGGGATGCCGCGCCAGGTCAGGAACTGGGCGCCGAACAGGCTCACGGTCGGCGGCGGGACGCCGCGGCGCGTGCACTCGCGGCCGAAGGCGGCGATCGCCAGCGGATGCGTCAGGAAGAAGGCCGGCTCCTTCCACACCTTGGTCAGCAGTTCGTCCAGGTCGTCCGGCGTCGGGGCGCCGGTCAGCGGGAAGATGCGCTGGCTCTCCGCGACGTTGGCGATCAGGCCATAGTCCGGGTTGTTGATCAGCTCGCTCTCCTGGTGCTCCTTGATCGTCTCGATCGTGAGGCGCAGCTGTTCCTTGATCTGGTCGTGCGGGCTCGAATAGAGGTCCGAGACACGGGTGTTGATGTTGAGCTTGGTGGTCTGCGCGTTGAGGAAGTACTCGCGCGGATTCGGATCGTAGTCGACGAAGGAATCCGGCAGCTCGCCCGATTCCTTGGCGGTGCAGGCCGTGCGCACGTCGGCGGGGTTGGCCACCTTGTTGACGCGGTAGATGCCGGCTTCCACCGGCAGCCACTGCAGCAGGTGCACCAGCCAGCGCGGCGTGATGATGGAATACTGGGCCGGCGTCTTGGTGGCATTGGCCAACTGGCGCGCGGCATTGTCGCCCAGAGTCTGCGGGGCCGTGTACTCAGCCATGGGGGTCACTCCTGTGAAGCGTTCTGGAATAAGCTCAGATTCGCCGGTTATGAACCCGGCTTCTACAGGCTATCGCCGCCATTGAGCTGCGCCTCGTAGGCGCGCGGCGGTTGCAGTACCGCATGTTCGCTGGGTTCGATCAGCGCGGAGATCGAAGATCCCAGTGCCAGCGCCAGCTTGTGGATGGTGGCCAGCGACGGGCTGACCACGCCGCGCTCGATCTCGCCGAGGTAGCTGCGGTTGAGGTCGGCGGCTTCCGCCAGACGCTCCTGCGACCAGGCGTTGCGCTTGCGCGCGGCGCGGATGACCTGGCCGAACTGCGTTTCCAGACTGCTCATTGCTCTTTCCCTGTCTGTCTCAACCGGCTGATGCCGATTCCTGTCGTGAACTTTCCTGCTGTGACCGGGCCTGGGTGACCTGGCTGCCCGGCGGGACGCTGCGGGTCAGCCAGACGTTGCCCCCGATGCTGGAGCCGCGGCCGATGGTGATGCGCCCGAGGATCGTGGCGCCGGCGTAGATCACCACGTCGTCCTCCACCACCGGGTGGCGCGGCGCCCCCTTCTGCAGGCTGCCGTCCTCCTCGGTCTCGAAGCGCTTGGCGCCGAGGGTCACGGCCTGGTAGAGGCGCACGCGATCGCCGATGACGGCGGTCTCGCCGATCACCACGCCGGTGCCATGGTCGATGAAGAAGCTGTTGCCGACCTGCGCGCCGGGATGGATGTCGATGCCGGTCTCGGAATGGGCGACCTCGGCCAGGATGCGCGCGAGCAGCGGCACGCCGAGCCGGTAGAGCTGGTGCGCGAGGCGGTGATGGATGATCGCCAGGATGCCGGGATAGCAGAGCAGCACCTCGTCGACGCTGCGTGCCGCCGGATCGCCGCGGTAGGCCGCCTCGACGTCGGAGTCCAGCAGGCCGCGCAGCCCGGGCAGCGCGGCGGCGAACTCGCGCACGATCGTCACCGCCTTCTGCTCCACGTCGGCGGTGCCGAGCTGCTGGTGCCGGGCGGTGTAGGTCAGCTCCAGCCGCACCTGGTCCAGCAGGCCGTTGAGGGCCGCGTCCAACGTGTGGCCGACATAGAAATCCTCGCTCTCCTGGCGCAGGTCCGCCGGCCCCAGGCGCATCGGGAACAGCGCGCCGCGCAGGCCGTCGGCGATGGCCTTGAGCGCATCCCGCGAGGGGAATTCACGGCCGCCGTACTCGCGGTTGCGCTGCCGGGCCTCGCGCCAGCGGCGCCGCGCCTCGTGCAGCTCGGCGACGATGCGCTCCAGGTCCCAGTGCTGCGCAGGCGCATGCGGCGCCACGACCAGGTCATGCCGGCTCATACCTGTCCCCCGCTGGCATTGCCATCGTCTTCCCCCGGACCCGCGAGGCCTCAGTCCTGGATCCAGGGCAGGTCGTGCGAGCGCCAGCCGCCACGCTGGCCGCGGCGGTTGTGCTCGTCGATCTCGCCCTCGAAGCCTTCGAGCACGTTGAAGACGCTGGTGAAGCCCGCCTTGGTCGCCGCTTCCGCCGCCAGCACCGAGCGGCGGCCGCTGCGGCACAGCAGCAGCAGCACCGCGCCCTTCGGCGCCTTGGCCTCCAGCTCGCGCACGAAGCGCGGATTGCGGATCAGCGAGGTGCCGGTGGCCCAGGCCACGTGCAGGCTGCCCGGCACGTGGCCGACGAACTTGCGCTCCTCCGCGGTGCGCACATCCACCAGCACCGCCAGCCCGGAGGAGTAAAGCTCCCAGGCTTCGGCCGGCGTCACGCCGCCGGCATAGTTCAGTCCGGCCGACTGCGCCTGGCCGCGCGCCGCCACCAGCGTGGGGTGCGTGGGATCGCCGACCACGACGGGCGGGATCGCGGCGGTGGCGGCGGGCTGGGGACGGATCACGGCGGACATGGGATGACCTCTCTGCTTGGGCGGTCCCATTCGGGACTGGTTGAACGCCATCCTAGACGGCCGCCACGCAATCTCTAACTAATATAAATTCAGGTCTAAATTCCTTTGCGTTATATAAAAGCGGCGATCCTCCGCACGCCTGGCGATCCGGCGCTTGCCGGCTTTCGCCGCCATGACCAGGGCCTGCGGCATATAAATATCAGCCGATATTCTTTTACATCAGGGTTTCCCCCGAATACCTTGCCCGCACAACTATCGTCAGGCCCGGGGTATTCAAGAATGTTTGGGGAATCCGCTTCACCTTCGCCGTACTGGCGCCGCCTGGCGCTGGTCGCGGCCCTGTCGGTGCCGCTGCCGGCGATCGCCACCAACGGCTACTTCGCGCACGGCTACAGCGCCTCGCAGCGCGCCCTGGGCGGCGCCGGCACGGCGCTGACCGAGGATGCGCTGGTTTCCACCATCAACCCGGCCGGCCTGGTCTGGGTGGGCAACCGTATCGACGTCAACTTCAGCGTGTTCTCGCCGGTGCGCGACTACACCGCCTACGAGCGCGGCGAGAACGCCAACATCGGCATCATCGCCATCGACCCGGCGACGGTGAAGAGCGACAACGACCTGTTCTACATCCCCGGCTTCGCCTTCAGCCGCCGCATCGACGATTTCTCCAGCTGGGGCATCGCGGTGTACGGCAACGGCGGCATGAACACCGAGTACCAGGGCAACACCGCGCAGTTCGGCCAGGGCTTCGGCCTGGGGCCGGCGACCTTCGCCACGCAGTGCCAAGGCACCTTTGGCGGCGGCCGTCCGGTGGAAGGCCGGGCCGATCCCATCGGCTTCTGCGGCAACGGCAAGCCCGCCGCGGCCGTGGACCTGATCCAGCTGTTCATCGCGCCGACCTACTCGTTCAAGGTCGGCGAGCGCACCTCGATCGGCATCTCGCCGCTGATCGCCGGCCAGCGCTTCCGTGCCGACGGCCTCGGCGCCTTCGCGCCCTTCTCCAATTCGCCGGACAAGGTCACGGGCAACGGCTACGACATCTCCTATGGCTACGGCGGCCGCATCGGCTTCCTGACCGGCGTCATCCCCGGCGTGGGCATCGGCGCGTCCTACCAGACCCGCGTCCGCATGACCGAGCTGGAGAAGTACGAGGGCCTGTTCGCGGAACAGGGTGACTTCGACATCCCATCGTCCTGGAACGTCGGGCTGTCCCTCCACCCGACGGACAACCTGCGCCTGGTGTTCGACTACCAGCGCATCAACTTCAGCGAGGTCGCGTCGGTCGGCAACCCGCTGGACCCGAACCGCTTCGTCAACGACTGCGCCCTGCCGCGCCTGCTCAACGGCATCATCCCGATCGTGGGCAGCGATGCCCCGAGCAGCGCCTGCCTCGGTGCCGACCATGGCCCGGGCTTCGGCTGGCAGGACGTGCAGGTCTACAAGTTCGGCGTGCAGTACAAGTTCGCCGCCTTCAAGTTCCGCGCGGGCTACAGCATCAACGACGGCCAGCCGATCCCCAGCGACGAGGTGCTGTTCAACATCCTGGCGCCCGCCGTGATCGAGAAGCACTACACCGCGGGCCTGAGCTACCAGTACTCCAAGAGCATCGGCTTCGACCTCTCCGCGATGTATGCGCCGAGCAATCCCGTGCGCGGCAAGAACCCGCTGAGCAACGTCGAGGCCAACCTGGTCCAGATCCTGGCGGGCGGCGCGGCGGGCGGCAGCCCGGCGCTGGAAAACGCCTTCGACGTCGACCCGGAAGACCAGGACATCTCGCTGGACATGCACCAGTGGGAAATCACGCTGGGCTTCAGCTACCGCTTCTGATCTCCATCAGGGAATCGCCATGAACCTCCGCTTTTCCTCGCGCCTGCTGCGCGACACGCTCACCGTCCTCTCCGCCGCCGTGCTCGGCCTGATGCTCAGCGCCGGCCCCGCCTGGTCCGCCGAGCTGCTCAAGCCCTACGTGCTGGCCTACACCGGCACCGCCGATCTCGGCGCCGAGATCGCCGCGGTGAAGGGCAAGCTCGCCGCGGCCGGCTTCGAGGTGGTCGGCGAGTACAGCCCCTATCCGAACGCGCACGTCGTCTCCTTCACCAGCGCGGACCTGAAGGCCGCCGCCGCCAAGCCGGCGCTGTCGGCCTTCGGCGCCGTGCTCAACGTGGGCCTGACCGTGGTCGACGGCAAGCTGCAGGTGGCCTACCTGAACCCGCGCTACCAGGCCGCCGCCTATCGCCTGCCGGTGGACCTGGCCGGCGTCGCGCAGAACCTGGCCAAGGCCCTGGGCGCGCAGGACAGCTTCGGCGCCGACAAGGGCCGCACCGCCGAGCAGCTGCGCGACTACCGCTACATGGTCGGCATGGAGAGCTTCGAGGACACCTACGACCTCGGCAGCCACGCCAGCTACGAGGCCGCGGTCAAGGCCGTGGAGGCCAACCTGCAGAAGAAGGTCGGTGGCGCCGCCAAGGTCTTCCGGCTGGACCTGCCGGGCCAGCGCACCCTGTTCGGCGTCTCGCGCGCCCAGGTCACCGACCAGCGCGCCAACGACAAGCACATCCTGCAGGACACCGTGGACCAGAAATTCACCGTCAAGACCACCGCCTACCTGCCCTACACCCTGCTGGTGGACGGCAAGAGCGTGAAGGCGCAGCACATGCGTTTCCGCATGGCGGTCTGGCATCCTGACCTGACCATGGTGACCTTCGGCAAGCTGATGAGCAGCCCCGGCGCCATCGAGGAGCTGCTGGCCCAGGTCAGCGGCGGCAAGAAGGAAAGCTTCAGTTTCTAGGCCTGGCAGCACAGGCAAGGAGGTCACATGACCACGATCGTCTTCAGTACCCCGGATGCGGCGGCCTCGCTGGCCGGCGGCCTGCTGATCGGTGCCTCGGCCTCGCTGCTGCTGCTGGGCAGCGGCCGCATCGCCGGCATCAGCGGCATCTTCGGCAACGCCCTCAGCACCGGCCGCGACCGCGTCCGCGTCGTCTTCCTGCTGGCGCTGCTGGCCACGCCCTGGCTGTGGCGGCTGGCGCAGCCGCTGGAACTCGGCGGCGCGCTGGCCACGCCGCAGTGGGGCGCCCTGATCGGCGCCGGCCTGCTGGTCGGCGTCGGCACCCAGCTGGGCAACGGCTGCACCAGCGGCCACGGCGTCTGCGGCCTGGCGAACTTCTCGCTGCGCAGCCTGGTCGCCGTCCTTACCTTCATGGGCGTGGCGATGATCACCGTCGCCCTCGGATTCGGAGTGACCTCGTGAGCCAGACCAAGCCCCTAATCGCCGCCGCCGGTGCCGGCCTGCTGTTCGGCTTCGGCCTGATCCTGTCGGGCATGACCGACCCCGCCAAGGTCCGCGCCTTCCTCGACATCACCGGCCAGTGGAACCCGGCCCTGGCCTTCGTCATGGGCGGCGCGATCCTGGCCGCCCTGCCGGCCTTCGCCTGGGCCCGGCGCCACCGCACCACGCTGGCCGGCGCGCCGCTGACCCTGCCGGACCGGACCCTGGTCGATGCCCGCCTGGTCGGCGGCACCGCGCTGTTCGGCGTCGGCTGGGGCCTGTCGGGCCTCTGCCCCGGCCCGGCCCTGGTGGTCGGTTCCAGCGGCAGCCTGCCGGTGCTGGTGTTCGTCGCCGCCATGGCGGCGGGCCTGCTGCTGTCGCGGCGCTACCTGGCGCCGCGGGCGCCCGAAGCCCCGGCCGCAGCGCCGCGCCAAGCTTGAGACGGCTGTCCGCTTCCGCCATTGACAGGTGTAACAGCGGACACTGATAGTGACGCCGTCGGGGCTTCTTCCCCTGATGCTGGTTTCCGCTCCCGCCCCTGACGCCCCTTCCCCGCGTCGGGGGCGGGGGTTGGTTCATTCTGGAACGGCCTTTTCGCGGCCGTGCAATCCGCAATCCGGAACGCAGATTCCCGTTCAGCCAGCGTTCGGATTCGATCCGTAGACTCTGTTTCCAAGAGATCACCCCCTTCGGTCTCCCAGGAGGTTTCCCCCAAACCTCCGCACCCCCCAAAGGTCCGCAGTCCTCCCCCGGCTGCGGGCCTTTCTTATTGGCGGCCCGGATAGGTCCGGATCGCCATCCATGGCGGGACGGCAGTTAACTCATTGAGCCCCTGGGCGGCCCTCCATGGCCCCAGGCCGGTTCGCGGTTACCAGTAGGCCGCCAGCCCCAGCCGGACGCTGCGCGGCTCGGCAGGGTGGAAATGGCGATCTTCCACCCCGACCGGCGGATCCTGGGCCGGCGTTTCAGCCGGCAGCCTCGACTCGTAGTAGTACTCGATGTCGTTGACTGCACGGTCGAAGGCATTGAACACGTCCAGCGCCAGCCTGAGGCGAGGCGAGAAGGCGTACCCGCCGCGCAGGTTGACCAGGGTGGAGGAGCCGGCGCGCACGGAATTGTCCTCGATCAGCGGGCGGCTTCCTAGGTAGCGCAGGCGCGCGCCGCCGAACCATCCATGCCAGTCGTTCAGCACGACGCCGATCGAGGCCGTCCGCTCGATGGCACCGGGGATGCGATCGCCCGCCGCGTCGCTGTCGCGGAAGCGCGGCCGCGACCAGGCCAGGTCGGCGTCGACGATCAGGCCCTTGCGCGGGGTCCAGTAGTTGGAGAACTCGATGCCCTGGCGCCGGCTCGGACGAGTCGCCTCGGTATTGCCGGCGTCGCCGATGAACAGCAGCTCCGAGTCCAGGTCCAGCTGCCACAGCGTCAGCGCGGTCTGCAGCGCGGGCAGCAGGCGTGCCTGCAGCCCGAGTTCGTAGGATTTGGCGCGTACCAGCAGGTCCACCTTGTCGGCCGGCTCCGGTGGGCTGCTGCCCGGCACCACCGTGATGGTGGCGCCGCGCGCGTCGTTGCTGTGGAAGCCGTAGCCGCCATTGAGGAAGACGTTGGTCTTCGCCGTGGGCAACCAGATCAGCGACAGCTTGGGCGAGACGATGGCGTCATCGTCCTTGCCCGAGTTGGCGGCGTTGTCGGAGTCCACGTCCACGCGGTAGTGATCGGCGCGCAGGCCCAGCACGCTGCGGAAGCCCTTGCTCCACTCGATGCCGTTGCTGTACCAAGCCCCGGTGCCGAGCTGCTCGACGCCGTCCTGGCGCACCGTGGACAGGCGCTGCCGCCTGGCGGTGCGATGCAGCCCCACCTCGCCGATGTCGTCATAGCGCAGGTCCAGGCCCACGCGCTGGTGCATGTGCCGGCCCAGCCATTCGCCATGGCGCTCGTGCACCAGGCCCAGGCCGCCGTAGCGGCGCCGGTCCACCTGCTCGAACTGGTCGCCATCGGCAGGGTTGTCGAGGAAGTAGGTGAAGTTGGAGAACAGGTCCAGGTCGTAGTCGACGAAATAGGCGGTGGCGCGCGTCTCCGAGCGCTCGCTGCCGCGGACCCAGTCCAGCGACAGGCTGTAGCGGTGGCTGTCGCCGCCGGTGGAATCGTCCAGCGAGTCGAAGCGGCCGATGGCGCCGCTGTCCACCGCCCGCTGCGGGATCTGGTCGGTGGCGGTCCAGCGGTTGGAGTAGGCCATGCCGGTCAGGGACCAGGCGCCCGCGTCGTTGCGCCAGCCGTAGCGCAGCAGCGCGTTGTACTTCTCGGTGTCCTCGGGCACGGTCCAGGGGCCGTCCTGCGTGCTGGCTTCCAGGGCCGCCAGCACGGTGCCGCCGCCGAGGCTGGAGGAGCCGGCACCGAGCAGGCGGCGATAGCCGTCTTCGCCCACTTCCAGCGTCGCCAGCGGCCGGGGCAACTGGCTCATCAGTTCCAGGTGCGCCGCGCCGGCGGCGGAGAAGTCGCCTTCCTCGGCGTAGTAGGCGCCCTTGCGATACTCGATGGACGAAACCAGTTCCGGGATCACGAAGCCCAGGTCGGTGTAGCCCTGGCCATGGCCATGCGTGGGCATGTTGACCGGCATGCCGGCGACGGTGGTGCGGAAGTCGGTGCCGTGGTCCAGGTTGAAGCCGCGCAGGAAATACTGGTTGGCCTTGCCGTCGCCGCTGTGCTGCGTGACGATCAGGCCCGGCACGATCTCCAGCAGCTCGCCCGGCCGCAGCCGCGGCCGGTTGGCCAGCTGCTCCGCCGTCACCGTGCCCTCGCTGGCGCTGCTGCGCGGCGCATCGGCCCTCGCGCCGACCGGCACCGGCGCCAGTTCCACGGGAGCCGCCTGCAGACCGCCAGCCGTGGCCTCCGCGGCCGCCAGGCAGGCGGCGACGGCGCAGGATCGCGCAGCGATTCCCATGATCTTTCCCTTGATGGATTTTTGCAGCGTATCTACTTCATTCTTCGTGAAGCATCAATCCGCTCCGCCCAGGCGCTGCGCCCGGTAGGCCATCGGCGAGATGCCCTTCCAGCGCTTGAAGGCATGCACGAAGGCGGCGGGCTCGGAATAGCCCAGGCGCATCGCGACCTCCTCCAGCTTGAGCTTGGCGGTGGTCAGCAGCTCCTCCGCCAGGGCCTGCCGCACCTCGTCCACCAGGGCGCGGAAGGAGGTGCCCTCGTCGCCGAGCCGGCGGCGCAGGCTGCGCACCGCCATGTGCATCTCCGCCGCCACGGCCTCGATGCCGGGCATGCCTCCCGGATTCTGCAGCAGGCGGTCGCGCACGCGGCCGGCCACGCCCGTGCGCACCTGGCGCCGCGCCAGCAGCTGCTGGCACTGTTCCCGGCACATGCGCGCCATCAGGGTATTGCCCTGCGGCAGCGGCGCATCCACGTAGGCGGCGTCCAGCCAGACGCTGTGCTCCGGCGCGTCGAAGCGCGGCTCGGCACCGATCAGTTCGGCGAAGCGCGCCGCATAGGCGGGCCGGCGGAAGGCGAATTGCGCGCCCAGGATCGGCAGGCCGCCCGGCCGCAGTTCGCGCACCATGTTGATCATCGCGGCGAAGTCGCGCTCCAGCAGGAACTGCCGCACCGGAGCGGGAATGTGGCGATCCTCGATCAACACGTGCAGCTGGCCGCGCTGCTCGCGCAGGGCGAAGCGCACGAAGGCATAGGACAGGTCCAGGTAGCGCAGGGCCAGCTCGGCCGCGCTGCGGAAGGTGGGGCTGGACAGCAGCGCGAAACCCCAGATGCCGTAGGTCGACAGGTGGTAGCGCAGGCCGGCCTCCAGCCCCAGGGCCGGAAGATGGCCCAGGGCTTCCACCAGGTTGCAGGCCACGCGCAGTTCCTGCGCGGCGCTGATCTCCTGCTGCGGGTCGGACAGGACGGCCGGCAGGATGCCGGTGCCGTCCAGGGCCGCCGCCGCCGGCAGGCCGTACTCGGCCGCCAGCTGGACCTGCAGCTGGACGCTGACGATGCTGCGGCGAACCTGCTCGTAGGACATCGGGCCCATCCGTGCATGAAACCGCTTGACCGGAAGCGGTGGCCGGAATTATCAATGGAATGGCCGTGTGCGTCATCCACGGGGGGAGCCTGCATGGCCATCATGCGCCACATCGAAATCAAGCGAGAACGAGGAGAACCATGGCCAACACCACCAACGGACCGCTGCAGGTCGCCATCATCGGCGCCGGCTTCGGCGGGCTGGGCCTGGGCTATTACCTGAAGAAGGCCGGGATCGAGAACTTCACCATCTTCGAGAAGGCGGACGAGGTGGGCGGCACCTGGCGCGAGAATACCTACCCGGGCTCGGGTTGCGACATCCCCTCCCACCTGTACTCGTACTCCTTCGAGCCGCACTACCCCTGGGCCTACCGCTACGGCAAGCAGTCCGAGATCCTGGAGTACCAGCGCTTCGTCACGCGCAAGTACGGCCTGGGCCGCCACATCCGCTTCAATGCCGAGGCCGCGGGCGCCGAGTTCGACGAAGCCAGCGGCCTGTGGACCCTGCAGCTCGCCAACGGCGAGCGCATCCAGGCCCGGCACCTGGTCAGCGGCGTCGGCCAGCTGCACCGCCCCGCCTACCCGAAGCTGCCCGGCCTGGAGCGCTTCAGGGGCAAGGCCTTCCACTCCGCCCGCTGGGACCATGACTTCGACCTGAAGGGCAAGTCCGTGGCGGTGATCGGCACCGGCGCCAGCGCCGTGCAGTTCGTGCCGGAGATCGCCAAGCAGGTGCAGCAGCTCTACGTCTGCCAGCGTACGCCGGGCTGGTTCATCCCCAAGTTCGAGAAGGCCTTCGGGCCCTTCACGCGGTGGCTGCTGAAGACCTTCCCGGTGATCCACGACATCGATCGCTGGCGCATCTTCTTCATCACCGAGACCCTGGCCAACGCCTACAACGGCAGCAAGTGGATCGAAGGCCTGGTGACGCTGCTGGCCAAGACCCACATGCGCATCCAGGTGCGCGACCCGGAACTGCGCAAGCGACTGACGCCGGATTTCCCGGTGGGCTGCAAGCGCATCCTGCTGAGCAACGACTGGCTACCGACGATGGCGCGTCCCAACGTCGAGGTGGTCAGCGACGCGGTCCGCGAGATCACCGAGGACGGCGTGGTCACCGCCGACGGCAAGCTGCGCAAGGTCGACGCGCTGATCTACGGCACCGGCTTCACCGCCACCGATTTCCTGGCACCGATGAGCCTGCGCGGCCTGGGCGGCCGCGACCTGCGCCAGACCTGGAGCAAGGGTGCCGAGGCCTATCTGGGCATGTCGGTCCCCGGCTTCCCGAACTTCTTCATGATGTACGGCCCCAACACCAACGTCGGCTCCGGCTCGATCATCTACATGCTGGAATGCCAGCAGCGCTACATCGTGCAGATGATCCAGGCGCAGCAGGCCGGTGGCTGGCGCTACGCCGAGCTGCGCGACGAAGCCCAGGCCGCCTACCGCGCCGAGATCGAGCGCCGCAGCGCCGAGACCACCTACTCCGGCAACTGCCAGAGCTGGTACAAGACGGCCGAGGGCCGCAACACCAACAACTGGGTCGGCACCATGCTGGAGTTTAGCCGCCGCACCCGCCAGCCGGATTTCGCCGCCTACCGCACCGCCCCGCAGCAAGCCGCCGCCAAGCTGTCCCAGGCCGCCTGAGGAGAACCCCATGTCCGGCAACCTGCTGCGCAACACCCTGCGCGTCGCGCTCCGGCTGACGCTCAAGCCGATGCTCGGCCCCACGCCGTCCATCCCCACGCAACGCCGCCTGCTCAAGCTGCTGGGCCTCGCCACGATGGTGCCGCGCGACGTGAAGGTGACGCCGCGCACCATCGGCAGCGCCCCCGGCGAGGTGCTGCAGCCGCCGTCCGTGTCGCAGGACGGAGTGATCCTGTTCCTGCACGGCGGCGGCTACTGCGTCGGCTCGCTGGACTCGCACCGCCCGCTCAGCGCCACGCTGGCCAAGGCCAGCGGCCTCACGGTGTTCGCGCTGGACTACCGCCTGGCGCCGGAGCATCCCTACCCCGCCGCCCTCAACGACGCGGTGTCCGCCTACCGCAGCCTGCTGGACGAGGGACATGAACGCATCGTGCTGGCCGGCGACTCCGCCGGCGGCGGCCTGGCGCTGGCCACCGCGCTGAGCCTGCGTGACGCCGGCCTGCCCTCGCCCGCGGCATTGCTGCTGGTCTCGCCCTGGGGCGACCTGGGCTGCGGCGGCGCCACCATGGTGAGCAACGCCGCCGCGGATCCCATGCTGTCGCAGGCGGCCCTGCAGCGCTGGGCCGCGGCCTATGTCGGCCGCGTACCCACCGACCACCCGCTGTGCTCGCCGCTGTTCGCGGACCTCAAGGGGCTGCCGCCGGTGATCCTTCAGGCCGGCAGCGACGAGATCCTGCTGGACGACACGCTGCGCCTGGAGAAGGCGCTGCAGCAGGCCCGCGTGCCGGTCACGCTGCAGGTCTATCCGGGCCTGTGGCATGACTTCCACCTGCAGGCCGGCGTGCTGGACGAAGCCGACGATGCGATCGGCAAGCTCGGCAGCTTCGCCCGGGAAACCCTGGCCGCCGGCGCCGCGGCCCCGCGGCGCGGCGCCTGATACCAGGACGGCGTCCACGCAGCGCAACGCAGGAGAGAGCCGTGGCCGAGTACGATTACATCGTTGTCGGGGCCGGCTCCGCCGGCTGCGCGGTCGCCAACCGCCTGTCCGCCGACGGGCAGCGCCGCGTCTGCCTGATCGAGGCCGGGCCGGACGACCGCAATCCGCTGATCCGCATGCCGCTGGGCGTGGTCGCGCTGGTGCGCGGCTGGTTCGCCAACTGGAATTTCTGGACCGAACCGCAGCCGCACTGCGCCGGGCGCCGCATCCACCAGCCGCGCGGCAAGGTGCTGGGCGGCAGCAGCAGCATCAACGCCACGGTCTGCACCCGCGGCCATGCCTGGGACTATGACCACTGGGCCGAGCTGGGCTGCGAGGGCTGGTCCTACGAGGACGTGCTGCCCTACTTCATCCGCTCCGAGAACTACCAGGCGCCGCTGGCCGAAGGCGATCGCCGCTTCCATGGCCAGGGCGGCCCGCTCAACGTCATGGAGCGGCGCTACACCAGCCCCCTGAGCGAAACCTTCGTCGAGGCCGCGCAGCAGTGCGGCCACCGCCGCAACGACGACTTCAACGGCGCGGCGCAGGAAGGTTTCGGCACGTTCAAGGTGTTCCAGAAGGACGGCGAACGCTGCAGCAATGCGCGCGGCTACCTGCCGCCCGAAGTGCGCAACCGCCCGAACCTGACGATCCTGACCGGGGCCCAGGTCACGCAGGTGCTGCTGGAAGGCAAGCGCGCGGTGGGCGTGAAGCTGCGCCGCGATGGCCGCGATGAGGAAATCCGCGCCCAGGACGAGGTGATCCTGTCCGCCGGCGCCTTCCAGTCGCCGCAGATCCTGCTGCTGTCGGGCATCGGCCCGCGCGCCGAGCTGGAGAAGCACGGCATTCCCGTCCGCCACGAACTGCCCGGCGTCGGCGAGAACCTGCAGGACCATCTCGACGTGATCGTGGAGACCCGGGCCCGGAGCCGCGCGCCGATCTCCTGGCACCCGAGCTCGCTGCTGCGCTCGCTGCGCAGCCTGTTCGAGTACCTGTTCCTGCGCCGGGGCGAACTCAGCAGCAACGTCGTGGAGACCGGCGGCTTCCTCAAGTCCTCGCCGGCCGAGCCGATCCCCGACCTCCAGTGCCATTTCGCCCCCACCGCCAATGTCGAGAACGGCTTCCGGCTGTCGGCGATGCTGGACTACCGCTACATCGCCTTCGTCTGCGACCTGCGCCCGCTGGCGCGCGGCAGCGTGCGCCTGGCCAGCGCCGATCCGCTGGCGCCGCCGCGGATCGACGGCAACTTCCTCAGCGAGCGGCGCGACGTCGCGCGGCTGGTGGCCGGCGTACGCGCCATGCGCCAGATCCTGGCGCAGCGCGCCTTCGACACGCACCGCGGCGAGGAACTCTCGCCCGGCCCCGCGGTGCAGAGCGACGCCGAGCTGGAGGACTGGGTGCGCCGCAACGCCGGCTCCAACTTCCACCCGGTGGGGACCTGCAAGATGGGCCGCGACCCGCTGGCCGTGGTGGACCCGCAGCTGCGCGTGCACGGCCTGCAGGGCCTGCGCGTGATCGACGCCTCGATCATGCCGACGCTCAACGGCTCCAACACCAACGCCCCCTCGACCATGATCGGCGAGAAGGGCGCCGACCTCGTCCTCGCGCACGGGGCGGGCAAGAACCATTTCCGGCAGGCTTCACGCGACACTGCCCACCTCCCAACCGAAGAGACCACCGCATGAAAATCGAGAACTCCGTCTTCATCATCACCGGCGGCGCCTCCGGCCTCGGCGCAGCCACCGCGCAGGCCCTGGCCGCGCGCGGCGGCAAGGTGCTGATCGCCGACCTCAACGAAGCCGCCGGCAAGGCCCTGGCCGCCGAGCTGGGCAATGGCGCGCGCTTCGTGCGCGTGGACGTCAGCAACGAGGCCCAGGTACAGGAAGCGGTCGACGTGGCCGTGAAGGAAATGGGCGGCGTGCACGGCGTGATCAACTGCGCCGGCATCGGCACCCCGGAGAAGGCCCTGGGCAAGGAAGGCCCGCAAGCCCTGGCCAGCTTCCAGCGCGTGATCAACATCAACCTCACCGGCAGCTTCAACGTCATCCGCCTCGCCGCCTGGGCCATGAGCCAGCAGGCGCCGAACGCCGACGGCGAGCGCGGCGTGGTGATCAACACGGCCTCGGTCGCCGCCTTCGACGGCCAGATCGGCCAGCCCGCCTATGCCGCCTCCAAGGCCGGCGTGGTCGGCATGACCCTGCCGCTGGCGCGCGAGTTCGCCCGCTTCGGCATCCGCGTGCTGACCATCGCCCCGGGCCTGTTCGAGACCCCGATGATGGCCAGCCTGCCGCCGGCCGCGCAGGAAGCCCTGGGCAAGTCGGTGCCCTTCCCGCCGCGCCTCGGCCGTCCCGCCGAGTACGCCCAGCTCGCCGTGCAGATCGTGGAGAACGTGATGCTCAACGGCGAAACGATCCGCCTGGACGGCGCGTTGCGCATGGCGCCCAAGTAAAGCCAACCACCGCGTGGAGGGGCCCCACGCCAAAAGGCGTGGGGATCCTAGCGAAGGGGTTGGCGCAGAAGCTCCGCAAAGATCCCAACCCTGCTTTCAGCTTCGCTTGTCATCCCGCTCCACTTACACATAGAACCAAGGTTTCCCCATGAATGCCCCCCTCTCCGCCCCCGCCGTCAAGCAGGCCCCCGCCCCCTGGGACCTGGTCGGCCGCGGCTACATCGCCATGCTGCGCTTCTCCCCGGACAGCAAGGTCCAGGACACGTTCCTGCCCAAGACGCTGCTCGGCAAGCGCGGACGCTCGCCCTACGGCTGGCTGATGTTCGTGGACTACCAGAGCTCGGACGCGGGTCCCTACCACGAGCTGCTGTTCATCCCGGGCAGCTTCCCCTTCGAGGACGGCCGGCGCCACCTGTCGATCAGCCGCATCTTCGTCTCGACCATGGACAGCGTCGTCAACGGCCGCAACAACTGGGGCATCCCCAAGGAGCTGGCCGACTTCGACGTGCGCTACGGCGACCAGGGCGTGGACCGCGTGACCCTGTCCCGGGACGGCCGCGTGTTCGCCGAGCTGGAGTTCAAAAGCTACCCGTTCTGGATTCCCTTCCTGACCGCGCTGATCCCCAAGTCCCTGCGCACCCTGGGCCAGCACTACGACAGCAAGACCTTCGTCTACACGCCCTCGGCCCGCGGCTGGATCAAGCCGGCGCGGACGATGCGCGCCCGCGCCGATGCCGCTATGTTCCCCAATCTCGGCCGCGCCAAGGCCCTCATGACGGTGGAAGTGCCGCGCTTCCGCATGACCTTCCCCGTCTCGAAGATCATCAACCGCAAATAAGGTCCTGCATATGAAACGCCCCGCCATCGACTCCGACATGGAGCTGTTCAGGGATAGCGGCGCGAGCAGCGTGGAGGCCCCCCGGCGGAGCCGGGGATCCTAGCGTCGCGAGTCGACGCGGAATCGCCACACACCTTTCAACTGGAAAACAAGGTCACTATGAAACGTCCCGCCCTCGATGCCGAAATGGAGCTCTTTCGCGATTCCGCCCGCAAGTTCTTCCAGACCGAGATCCGACCCCATAGCGAACGCTGGCGCGAGGCCGGCATCGTCGACCGCGAGGCCTTCCTCAAGGCCGGCGAGGCGGGCTACCTGTGCATGTGGATCGACGAGAAGTACGGCGGCCTGGGGCTGAAGGACTTCCGCTACGAGCAGATCCTGATCGAGGAGAACGCGCTGCACGGCGACAGCGGCTACTTCATCACGCTGCACAGCCGCCTGGTGGCCCCCTACCTGGAGCACTTCGGTACCGAGGAGCAGAAGCAGCGCTTCTACCCGGGCATCATGAGCGGCGAGAAGATCATGGCCATCGCCATGACCGAGCCGGATGCCGGCTCCGACCTCGCCGGCATGAAGGCCCGCGCCGAGGACAAGGGCGACCATTGGCTGCTCAACGGCTCCAAGACCTACATCTCCAACGGCATCCTGGCCGACCTGGTGATCGTGGCCGCCAAGACCCACCCCGAGAACCCGCACGGCGTGACGCTGTTCCTGGTGGAGCGCGGCATGGAGGGCTTCGAGCGTGGCCGCATGCTCAAGAAGATGGGCATGAAGTCGCAGGACACCGCCGAGCTGTTCTTCCGCGACGTGAAGGTGCCCAAGGCCAACGTGCTGGGCCAGCCGCACGCCGGCTTCTACCAGCTGATGAAGGGCCTGGCCGAGGAGCGCCTGATCGCCGCCGCCGGCAACGTCTCCGGCGCGCGCGCCGCGCTCGAGGTCACCAAGGAGTTCGTGCGCAACCGCAAGGTCTTCGGCAAGCCGCTGTCGAAGATGCAGAACACCCGCTTCAAGCTGGCCGCGCTGGACGCCGAACTGGACATCGCCCAGGTCTACGTCGACCGCTGCGTGGAGCAGCACAACCTCGGCAAGCTCGACCCCACCGACGCCGCCCGCGCCAAGCTCTACACCAGCGAGCTGCAGGGCCGCATGGTGGACGAGGGCGTGCAGCTGCACGGCGGCGCCGGCTACATGGATGAGTATCCGATCTGCCGCATGTACCAGGACGAGCGCATCCATCGCATCCTGGCCGGCACCTCGGAGATCATGAAGGAAATCATCGCGCGCTCGACGCTCGACTGAAACCCGGGAGCTCGGCGTGGACTACCAGGAAATCCTCTACGGCGTGGACGACGGCGTGGCCGTCATCCGCTTCAACCGCCCCAAGGTCTACAACGCCATCACCGGCCGGATGCTGACCGAGCTGGACGATGCCTTTGGCCGCGCCGCCGCCGATGCCGCGGTGCGGGCGATCCTGCTCACCGGCGAGGGCAAGGCCTTCTGTTCCGGTGCCGACCTGGGCGCGTCGCTGGCGATGACGCCGCGCGATGCGCAGGGCCGGCTGGACCCGGGCCAGGCGCTGGAGGATTTCTACAATCCGCTGATCCTGAAGATGCGCGCGCTACCCAAGCCGATCGTCTCCGCCGTCAACGGCATCGCGGCCGGCGCCGGCGCCAATCTCGGCCTGATGGCGGATCTCACGCTCTGCGCGCGCTCCGCGTATTTCCTGCAGGCCTTCGTCAACATCGGCCTGATCCCGGACGCCGGCGGCACCTGGGTGCTGCCGCGGCTGGTCGGCCAGCAGCGCGCCATGGGCATGGCGATGCTCGGCGAGAAGCTGCCCTCGGACAAGGCGCTGGCCTGGGGCCTGGTCTGGGATGTGGTGGACGACGAGCAGTTGCTCCCCACCGCTCTGGCCCTGGCGCGCAAGCTCGCCAACGGTCCGGCCGCGGCGCTGGAACGCATCAAGCAGGCGATCTATGCCGGCGATGGCGCCACGCTGGAGGAATCGCTGAAGATCGAGCGCCGGCTTCAGGGCGAATGCGGGCACTATGGCGAGTTCGAGGAAGGCGTGGCGGCCTTCCTGGAGAAGCGCAAGGCGGTTTACCGGAAGGGCTGAGGCCTGGGTCTGGAGAGGCCATCCATGGCGCGACCTCGGCCACTTGATTGAGCCCCTGGGCGTATTCGGCTTACCTCGGCATGACATCGAGTCCTGCCTCAGCCGGGCCAGACAGTCCATGGCGGCCCGTTCGGAGGGAAAAAAGTCCACCGGACTGCTTGCTTGTCCGCCTCACCCAGCCGTCTGCCCGCCGTCCACCGGAAACGCGACGCCGGTGACCTTGCCCGCCTCGTCCGAGGCCAGGAAGGCCACGGCCGCCGCCACCTCCGTCGGATCCAGCAGCGCGCCGCCGTCCATCTTGGAGGCATTGCGCATCAGCAGCGCCACGTCCACGCCCTCGGGGAAGCCGCCGGCCAGCATCGGCGTGGCCACGCCCGTGGGACAGACCGCATTGACGCGCACGCCGGCCGCGGCGAACTCCACCGCCAGCGACTTCGTCAGCGAGATGACCCCGGCCTTGGAGGCGCTGTAGGCGGTGCCATAGGGCAGGCCGACCATGCCGCCGGCCGAAGCCATGTTGACGATGTTGCCGCGGCGCGGGAGCAGATGCGGCATCGCCGCTCGGCAGAGATGGAACACCGCGCTGAGATTGATCGCGATCACGCGGTCCCAGCGCGCCTCGTCGAACTGCGCCAGGGGCGCCCAGTCGAGCACGCCGGCGATGTTGCACAGCAGGTCCAGCGGACCCGCCTCGGCGGCTTGGGCCACCAATGCGCGGCAGGACGCCGGATCGGCGGCGTCGAAGGCCAGGCAACGCGCCGGGCCGGGCAACTCGGCGGCAAGCTTGCGCAGGCCCTCGAGGTTGACGTCCGCCAGGATCAGCGAGGCCCCCTCCGCCGCAAGCCGCAACGCGGTGGCGCGGCCGATGCCGGAGGCGGCGCCGGTGACCAGCGCGGTCTTGCACTGGAAGCGCATCAGGTCTTCTCCTGCGGCACCGGCAGCAGCAGGTGCCGGCTGAGGTCACCCATCAGTTCCGTCTGCATGCGCCGCTCGGCAAAGTGCCAGCCGGAGCCGTCGCGGGCAAAGCGGTCCTGGTAGCGCCCGGCGATGATCGCCTGCAGCGGGAAATCCTCCAGCGCCTGGAACACGGTGAAGCGCAGCCTGGCGCTGGCGCCCCGGCCGTCCGCGTCGACGTCGATCACCGGGTTGCCCATCAGGTGCTGCGTGCGCGGCGTGCCGCAGGCGTAGCGGCGCGTGTAGCTCTCGTACATCGCCTGCACCGCCGCCGCACCTTCCACGGCATGGCCGCCGGCCAGGATGCGGCCGCGGGCGAACAGTTCGCCGACGCCGGCGAAGTCGCCGGCGTCGATCAGGTCGGCATAACGGTACAGCAGGCGCTCGATGGCGCGATGGTCGTCCAAGGTCTCTCCTCCCTGTCGCGCCAACGCTACCGCGTTCCAGGCGCCCAAAAAAGAAGGCCCGGCGCCGTGCGAGCGCCGGACCGAACCCCACGATGGGCCGTCCATCCCGGACATGGAATGAGACACTATGCCTGTAGTGTCTCAATGTCAATACACGATGTTGCTCGTGTCTCATGGCCGGCCTATGCTGTGCCCATGACTCCCGCCCACCCCAAGCCGGCGCAGATCGCGCCGATCCCCGCACTGCAGCGCAGCGGCGCCGCGCCGGCGACGCCGGCGGACATGTTGCGCATGGCCCGCAAGATCTACCTGGCCGGCGAAAAGCTCGACATGAACCAGCTGGCCCTGCAGCTGGGCATCGCCCGCGCCACGCTGTATCGCTGGATCGGCGACCGCGACCGCCTGCTGGTGGACGTGATCTGGTCGCTGACCCGGCAAACGCTGGACCGCGCCGCCGCCAATGCCCGGGGCACGGGGGCCGCGCGCCTGGAGGCCATCTTCGGCGAGCAGGTCGAGGTCATCGCCACGGCCGCGCCGCTGCGCAGTTTCCTCGAGCATGAGGGCCAGGCCGGCTACCGGCTGGTGACCCATCCCGACGGCGTGCATGGCCGCCTGGTGCAGGCCGACATCGCCCTGATCCGCGAGGAGATCGAGGCCGGCCGCTACCGCCCGCCCACCGACCTGGAGACGCTGGTGGAGGCGATGGTCAGCGTCGGCGAGCACTTCCTCTATTCAGGCCTGATCGGCGGCTTCCATCCGCAGCCGGCCAAGGCGCGCCGCGCCATCGGCCTGCTGCTGCGCGAAAACCCGCCGGAAGCGCCGCGCGCCGCCGCCCGCAGGCGCCGGCCCGGCTGAAGCCCCCCGCCGGAGGGGTGTGCAGCTTCCCTCCGCCCCCCTAGGCTGTTCGCACCTCACCCGGGGCTCGGCTACCGTGTCGCCCTGGATCACCGGTTGCCGCCATGCGCCCGCGCCTGCCCTTTGCGCTGTTCAACTACCAGGCCTACCCGCCGCCCCTGGCCACCGAGATGCTGGCCCTGGGCTGGAACAGCCTGCGTCCCTGGCTGTCGCCGCTGGCGGTGCTGGTCGTGGTCGGACTTTGCTGGCGCCAGAACGACCGCGCCTTCCTGGTGGGCTGGTTCGCGGTCAGCGCCGTCAACGGCGCGGTGGGCATCGTGCTGCGGCGCCACTACCAGGCGATCCGCGTGCACGAGCTGTCGCTGGCGGCGCTGCGCCTGGGTGAATGGGTCGCGCTGTTCCACGGCGGCGTGATGCTCGGTGCCATCTGGGGCGCACTGGGCTTCCTGCTGGTGCCGGCGCCCGCCGGGCACAACCTGATGATCGTGATGATCTACATGGGCGTCAGCGTCTCGGCCTCCTCGATGGCCTCCTTCGGCCTGGCGCATGTCTGCTCGGCCTCGCTGGTGTCGCTGGTCCTGCTGCTGCCGCCGCTGCGCCACACCTTCGCCGACAACTGGATCCAGCTGGCGATCATGTTCCTGTTCTTCCACGCCACCATCATCCAGGCCGTGGTGCTGCGCCACCGCGGCAACGCCCGCACCCTGATGCTGGAGAAGGACAAGGACCGCCTGATCGAGGAGCAGCGTGCCGCCGTGGAAAGCGCGCAGCGCGCCAACCGCGAGAAGTCCGCCTTCCTCGCCGCGGCCAGCCACGACCTGCGCCAGCCGCTGCATGCGCTGATGCTGACCAGCCATACCCTGCGCCTGCGCGTTTCGGGCGCCGAGAACCGCGAGCTGGTGGACCGCGTGCTGGAAGCCGGACAGGCGCTGTCGGAACAGTTCAACAGCCTGATGGACCTGTCGAAGCTGGAAGGCGGGGCCTACCGCCTCAACCGCCAGCCGGCGCCGCTGCAGGGACTGCTGGCTCGTGCCGTCGCGGCGCATCGCCAGACCGCCGGCTACAAGCAGATCGAACTGCGCCTGCGCATCGACCGCCGCCTGCGGCAACGCGCGCTCGACACCGATCCGGTCCTGCTCGGCCGCGTGCTGCACAACCTGCTCGACAACGCCATCAAGTTCTCCGCGCCGGGCGGCGCCGTGCTGCTGTCGCTGCGCCGGTGCGCCGGCGGGATTGAACTGGCCGTGCAGGACCAGGGCATCGGCATCGCCGCCGACCAGCTCACCGAGGTCTTCAAGCCCTACGTGCAGCTGCACAATCCCACCCGCGACCGCAGCCAGGGCATCGGCCTGGGCCTGAGCATCGTGCAGGAAGCCACCCAGCTGCTGGGCGGCCGGCTGCGCCTGCGCTCGCAGCCCGGACGAGGCAGCCGCTTCGCCCTGATCTTCCCCGCGGCGGCGCTGACGGCGGCACCGGAACCTGCACCGGCCCCGGGCGCCCTCGCCGATGCGGTGCCGCTGCAGCGGCTGCGCGACCGTCACCTGCTGCTGGTGGAGGACGACCCGATGGCGGCGGTGGCGCTGACCACCTGGGCCGGCGAATGGGGCCTGCGCATCAGCCACCGCAGCGACCCCTCCCAGGTCGAATCCGCACTGGCTCCCGACCTGATCCTCTGCGACGTGCGCCTGCCCGGCGACCGCGATGGCATCGACTGGCTGACCGACTGGCTGGCGCAGTGGCCGGATGCGCGCGGCCTGCTGGTATCCGGCGAGCTGGCGCCGGAAACGCATCAGCGCGCCGAGCAGGAAGGCCTGCTGCTGCTGACCAAGCCGGTTTCGCCGGAGTTGCTGCTGCGCACCCTGGCGGGCCTGGCGCCGTGAACGGCGCCCCCACCACGGAGGGGTACTCGGCGGCGGCCCCGGCAGGTCTAATGGCCTGGCCTTCCCGCTCCAGGCTTTCGCATCCATGGCCGATGGCTCCCATTCCGCTGGCTACACCCGCACCGAGGCCGCCGAGCTGCGCGCCGCGTTCGAGCAGGTGCGGGAGCGGCTGCCGGCGCTGTTCCGCGGCTTCTGGCACCACGGCGAGATTCCGCCGGGCATGCCGGCGCTGTTCCGCATCTATGCCGAGGATGGCACGCCGGTCCTGCAGCTGGAGCGCATCGACCTCGGCCGCTATCGCAGCGTCGGCCTGGCACGCGGACAGCGCATCGTCTACGCCAACTGCTGCCTGTCCATCGACACCGCGATGCAGGCCGCGGGCCTGCTGTAATCTCCCCGCATGCAACTGCTGATCGTCGACGATCACCCCATGACCTGCGCCGGCCTGCGCAGCCTGCTGCAGGTCTGCTACCCGCAGGCCCGCATCGACACACGGCATCAGCTCGACGCGGAAGCTTCGGCCGGGCGCTGGGACTACCTGTTCCTCGACATGCACCTGCCGGGGCTGCGCTTCGAGGACGCGCTGGAACGCCTCGCGCCGCGCCTGTCGCGCGTGATCCTGATCTCTGCCGCCCCGGAGCCGGAGGCGGTGGATCTGGCGCGCCGCCGCGGCGTCTGCGGCCTGCTGCTGAAGAACGCCGACATCGATCACCTGCTGGACGGTTTCCGCCGGATCCAGGCCGGCGAGAAGGTCTTTGTCGATGCCGAGGAGATGATCGGGCTGCGCGCCCCGCCGCAGGAGACGCTGACCGAGCGCCAGCGGCACATCTACGAGGCGCTGCTCGGCGGCTTCTCCAACAAGCAGATCGCCCGCACGCTCGGCATCAGCGAATACACGGTGAAGGAACACGTCACCGCGATCCTGACGGTCTTCGGCGTGCGCAACCGGCTGGAACTGGTACTGCGCCAGCAGAAGCCGCCGGTGGTATAGCGGCTGCTGGCCCAGTCGCCCGCAAGCGGGCTCCCCGGACCGATCCGGGGCGCCATCCGTGGCCACCCGCGAAGACGAAAAATCTCCTCCGGAGATTTATTCGTCTTCGCCCATCCCCAGTTCCTTGATCTTGCGGGAGAGCGTGTTGCGGCCCCAGCCCAGGCGGCGCGCCGCTTCCTGGCGCTGGCCGCGGGTGGCGTTCAGTGCCGCCTCGATCATCACGCGCTCGAACATCGGCGTGGCTTCGCCCAGCAGGTCGTCCTTGCCGGCCTGCAGCGCGGCATTCGCCCACTGGCGCAGCTCTTCGTCCCAGGGCGCCGCGGCGACGCCGGCGGACGGAGCGGCTGGCGGCGGCGCGAAGGCCGGTGCGGCGGGCGCGGGAGCCGGCATCGCCTGAGGCGGCGCGACCGGCGGCGGCGCGGCGGCAGCGACCGCCGGCGCCGGGCCCGCGGCGTAGCTCGCCGGACGCACCTCGGGCGGCAGGTCCTGCAGGTGGATATCCTGGCCGGGCGCCATCACCGTCAGCCAGCGGCAGATGTTCTCGAGCTGGCGCACGTTGCCCGGCCACTCGAAGGCCTTCAGGCGCTCGATCACCTCCGGACGCAGGCGCTTGGGCTCGGTCTTCAGCTCCTCGGCCGCGCGGCCCAGGAAGTGGCGCGCGAGCTGCGGCACGTCCTCGGGGCGCTCGCGCAGGGCCGGGATGCGCACCCGGATCACGTTGAGGCGATGATAGAGGTCCTCGCGGAAACGGCCGTCCTTCACCAGGGACTCGAGCGCCTGGTGGGTCGCGGCCACCACGCGCACGTCGACCCGGATCGGGGCCACGCCGCCGACGCGGTAGAACTCGCCGTTCTGCAGCACGCGCAGCAGGCGGGTCTGCAGGTCGGCCGGCATGTCGCCGATCTCGTCCAGGAACAGCGTGCCGCCGTCGGCCTGCTCGAAGCGGCCCTTGCGCTGCGTGGCGGCACCGGTGAAGGAGCCGCGCTCGTGCCCGAAGAACTCGGACTCCAGCAGGTCCTTGGGGATCGCCGCGGTATTGATCGCGATGAAGGGCTTGGCGGCGCGCGGGCTGTTGACGTGCAGCGCGCGGGCGACCAGCTCCTTGCCGGTGCCGGACTCGCCGGTGACCAGCACGGTGATGTTGGACTGGCTCAGGCGCCCGATGGCGCGGAACACGTCCTGCATCGCCGGCGCCTCGCCGATGATGTCGGCGCTGGATTCGATGCCTGCCGGTTCCACGGGGGCATCCTGCTTGCGCGCGGCGCGGCGCACCAGCGAGGCCACGCCGTCGACGTCGAAGGGCTTGGGCAGGTATTCGAAGGCCCCGCCCTTGTAGCTGGCGACAGCGGCGTCGAGGTCGGAATGGGCGGTCATGATGATGACCGGGAGTTCCGGCTTGGAGTGGTGCACCCGCTGCATCAGTTCCAGTCCGTTGACACCGGGCATGCGGATGTCGGAGATCAGCACGTCCGGGGTGTCGTCGTTGAGCGCGTCCAGCAGCTCCGCGGCGCCCGGATAGCTTTCCACGCGCATGCCTTCGCGCGCCAGGGAGCGTTCCAGAACCCAGCGGATCGACTCGTCGTCGTCCACCACCCAGACGCGCAGCGCTTGGCTCATGGCGCGGCTCCGCGGGAGAGCGGTTGGCGGCGGCCGGTCGATCCTTCGTCCAGCGGGGCCCAGGGGGAAGGGGCGTTCATGTCGATTCCAGGGGTAGGTACAGGGAGAACACGGTGCAGCCCGGTCGACTCCTGCATTCGACCAGGCCGCCGTGCGCATGAATCAAATACTGAGCAATCGGCAGGCCAAGTCCGGTGCCGTCCGCGCGGGTGGTGACCATCGGATAGAAAATCTTCTCCAGCATCGCCGGCGGAATGCCCGGGCCGTCGTCCTCGATGTCGATCTGGACGACCAGCTTGTGGCGCACGGCGGCGATGGTGAACTGGCGGCGGGTGCGCGAGCGCAGCGTCACGGTGCCTTCGCCGCCGATCGCCTGCATGGCGTTGCGGACGATGTTCAGCACCGACTGGATCATCTGCTCGCGGTCGGCGCTGATCTCCGGGATGCTGGGGTCGTAGTCGCGCAGGAAAGCGACGTCGCCGGAGGACTCGGCCTGCACCAGCTGGCGCACGTGCTCCAGCACCTCGTGGATGTTGAGCCAGTTCTTCTGCGGGGCGCGGTTGGGGCCCAGCATGCGGTTGACCAGGTTCTGCAGGCGGTCCGCCTCGCGGATGATCACGCGGGTGTATTCGCGGTGCTCGGAATCCGGGAACTCGCGCTCCAGCAGCTGGGCCGCGCCGCGGATGCCGCCCAGGGGGTTCTTGATCTCGTGGGCCATGCCGCGGATCAGTTCGCGGCTGGCCTGGTGCTGCGCCAGCAGCAGCTCGTCGCGCGAGATGCGCAGGTGCCGGTCCAGCGCCAGCACCTCCATCAGCAGGCCCGGCTTGCGGCCCAGGATGAAGGGGGTGACGGTGCAGTCCACGGTGACGGCCTCGTCGCCGATGCGCTGCAGCCGCAGCTCGCGCTCGATGAACCCGGTGGCGTTGTCCAGCGACCGGCGCAGCCTCAGCTCATGCGGCGCCAGGTGCGGGATGGCCTCGGCCAGCGGTGCACCAATAGCGTGCTTGCGGGAAATGCCGAACAGGTTTTCACAGGCCGAGTTCAGGGAGGTGACGCACAGCTGCTCATCCAGGCCGATGACCGCGGTCGTCAGACCGTCCAGCACGTCCTCCGGGCGGACCGATGAGCTGCGGGGAATGAATTTCATGCGCGGGACACAGCAAGAGTCGCGCCAAAAGGCAGCAGCCCCAGACTAGCGCAGTCCGGGGCGGTTTGCACCGTTTTAGTGCATCAACGTGGTGCAGGGCGGGGCGGAGCGGGCGTCACGCGCTTGATCGTGGGCTGGCGCAGGTAGACGGTCACCGGGGCGGAGCGGGCCACTTCGTTGCCGTCCGGGTCCTGCAGGCCCACCGAGATGCTGTGCTGGCCCCGGTCGATGCCGCTCAGGGTGGTGCTGGCGCTGGCCGTGGGCTCGCCGCTGGGGCTGCCGTCCACGTAATAGGCCAGGGTGTAGCCCTCCGGCATCTCCGGCGAGACCTTGACCGATACGGCCAGGTTGCCGCTGGCGTCGCGGTTGGTCTGGTCCGGAACCGGCGAGACGATGCTGACCGTGAAATCGCCGCCGCCGGCGGCCCTGCCCTTGTCCGCCGGCGGCGCGGAGGCGTCGTTGCCGCCGGCGCCGCTCGCGGCGGCCCCCTCGGACTCCGGCGGCGCCAGGGGCTTGTAGGTGTGCAGCGGAGGCAGGGTGACCGGCTTGGCCCCCTTGCCGGGCGCCTTGTCGGTGTAGTGGATCACACCTTTTTCGTCCGTGTACTTGTAGACCTGCGCCGCCAGCGGCAGCGGCAGGGCCAGGACGATCAGCAGGGCCAGTTCGCGCATGGCCCGAGGGTAGCGCCGCCGCCCCCGGCGGTCTACTTCCCCAGCTGCCGCAGCAGCGCCTCGCTGGCCGCGTCGGCCGGGTAGAAGCTTTCCACGCGCAGTTCGTCGGTGGTGATGTCCTGCGGCGTGCCGAAGGTGGTGAGCATGGAGAACAGCTTCAGGCTGACCGGGCCGACGCGGAAATCGGTGGGCAGCACCGGCAGGGCCAGCGGATGCACCTCCTGCACGCGCCAGCGCGCCGGGATGCCCGGATAGGACAGCACCTCGTCCAGCACCGCCTGCACCTCGGGATGCTCCAGCGCCTCGCGGGCGGTGCGCGCCAGCAGCGGCGCCGCCACCTCGGCGAAGTTGGCGATGTACGGCTGCAGGCCCTGCGGGTGGAAGGTCAGCTTCAGCACGTTGCGCGGGCCGTCGCCGCAGACGCGGGCGTAGATCTCGTCGAGGTTGCCGAGCAGGCCGAACACGCGGGTCACCGCGTCGTTGGCCATGAACAGGTTCCAGGCGCGGTCCACCACCACGGCCGGATAGGGTTCGTGGTGCTTCAGCAGGCGCTCCAGCGCCTGCCGCACCGGCCCCATGTCGCCGGTCTCGAGCCGGCGCTGCGGGAACAGGCCGGCATAGCCCGCCGACTGCAGCAGGCGGTTGCGCTCGCGCAGCGGCAGGTCCAGGGCCTGTGCCAGCTGCAGCACCATCTCGCGGCTGGGCTTGGCCCGGCCGGATTCCAGGAAGCTCAGGTGGCGCTGCGAGACCTCGGCCTCCACGGCCAGGTCGAGCTGCGACAGGCGGCGCCCGCGGCGGCAGTCGCGCAGCAGGTTGGGAAAGGCGACGACATCGGCGAGATCTCCAGCCATGAGCGGTTTCCGGCGGCCGCGCGGGGCGCGGACGCTCTTGCCTCCTGCAGTGTTGGGTTCATGGGCAGTTTCCGTCGCCCACGGCGGTCATTCAATTACCTCGGAAGTAATGCACAGGCCTCAGGGCTGGGCCGGGGACCAGCGCTGGACCCCGCTGTCTCCCACCGTGAGCAGGTCCCCGCGCCAGGCCAGCAGGTGGCTGAAGGCGCCGAGTTCGTGCCCGGCTCCGGCCGGGCCCGCCCCGGCGCGGCGCCAGTGCTGCGGCTCGATCCGGCCGCTGGGGCCCACCACTTCCAGGAAGCCGTTGAGTCCCGCCAGGCCCACGCCGCCGCCCGGGATCGCGGCCAGCCCGAAGACCGACTGCTGGCTGCCGGTGTCCAGGCGCTGCCAGGCCCCGGCCGCGACGTCGTCGCTGCGGAAGACATTGCCGCGCAGGCCGGCGACCACGGCACCCGAGGCACCCGAGGCCAGCACCGCGAACAGCGAGCTCTCGTAGGGCGAGGCCAGGCGCTCCCAGCTGGCGCCGGCGTCGCGCGACAGGGCCATCATGCCCTCCTCGCCCACCACCAGCAGCGAGCCGTCGCCCAGGCGCGTCAGGGCGTTGAAATGCAGGCCCTCCTCGGTGATCGGCAGCTCCAGCCGGGTCCAGTGGGCCCCGCCGTCGCGGGTTTCCAGCATCAGGCCGTAGGCCCCCACGGCCAGGCCGTGCTGGGCGTCCAGGAACAGCACGTCCAGCAGCGCCAGGTTCAGTTCCGGCTGGAAGTTCTGCAGCTTCCAGCTGCGGCCGCCGTCGGCGCTGTGCAGGATGCTGGCGTCGTGGCCCACCGCCCAGCCGTGCTGGGCGTCGGTGAAGAACACCGAGGTCAGCAGCGCGTCCACCGGCGCCGGCACCTGCGTCCAGGCGCTGCCGTCCTCGGAGCGCAGGATATGCCCGCGCCCGCCGACCGCCACCAGGCCGCGGCCGGCCGGCACGATGCGCGTCAGCAGGCTGTGCGCCGACATCGGCGCGATCTCGGCGGCGCGCGGCTTGGGAGCCTCCGCGGCGAAGGCCGGCTGGCCGGCCGCCAGCGCGGTGGCCAGCACGAGGGTGAAGGGGATCGGACGAAGCATGGTCGTTCCTCTAGAACTGGTACTTGACGAAAAAGCCGAGGTTGTCGCGATCGGCGTACAGGTTGTTCTTGCCGCCGCCGAAGAAGGTGTTGTAGGCGATGGTGAAGGCCATCGACTTCTCGTAGCGGGTCTCCAGCAGGAAGTTCAGCGACTTGCGGCCCTCGACGAAGTTGCCGGCGGGGCCCGGCGAGTTGCCGTCGATGTCCTGCTGCCAGATGAACAGCGGCTGCACGCTGATGCCCGGCAGCACCGACTCGTAGCTGATGCGGCCGACCACGCGGTAGCCCCAGGAGAAGTCGTCGGCGAAGGCGCTGCGCGGCGCCTGGAAAGGGTTGAAGCGCAGGCCGTCGGGGCCGATCGAGCAGGACGGGTTGGTCGAGCAGGCCAGGCGCGAGCCGTCGGCACCGCTGCCGTTGGCGCCGGCGCTGGCGTGCGTGGTCGCGGTCATCGGGCCTTCGATCTGCAGGCGATCGAAGTCCGGCATGTTCAGCACGTGCGTGGCGGCCAGCTCATAGAGCAGGATCACCTGGTCCGCGCCGATCCAGTTCTCCGAGGCGCCGAGCACCTGCGTGGCGCCAATGTTGTACTGCGCCACCTTGCCCGGGATCCAGCCCTTGATGTAGCTGTTGGGCGCGTTCTCGCCGACCACGCCGCCGCGGTAGGGAATGATGAAGTTGGGGAAGGAGCGGGCCGAGCCCGGCGCCGCGCCGACGATCAGGTTGACCGCGTCCGGGTAGGGGTTGTTGCCGTTGGCGTCGACGAAGTTGTTCTGGTCGTAGACGACATACTGGCCGGCCTCGTTGAAGCCGATGCCGGCACTGGCGCCGGCGCAGCCCAGCGACTCGTCGTGGCAGCGCGTCAGCGTCGGACCGAAGGAGGCGAAGGCCAGGTCGATCAGCGCCACCTGCAGGGGCACGTTGGGACGGTAGGACACCTCGCCCTGGAAGGACAGGTCGCCGGCCGTGGTGGTGAAGCTGAAGCCGTACATCTTCAGGTCCTCCGGGTACTCGATCCGCAGCTTGGCGGTATCCAGCGGCACGGCGTCGCTCTGCGGGCCGGAGCGCGGGATCAGCAGGCTGGTCAGGCCGCCGAGCGCGGTGCCCAGGTCCAGGCCCAGGCCGATCTCGCCGAGGATGCCCGGACGCTGCAGCGCCAGCGCGGTGATGTCGCCGAGGATCTGGGTGGAGGCCATCGGCTGCGCCACCGGCAGGTTCGGGCAGGCGTTGAGGAATTCCAGCGTGTTGGTGGCATCGATGCCCATCGAGTTGCCTTCGCGGCGGGCGCAGCTGGCATCGGTGGAATAGAAGCTGACGTAGGGCAGCTTCGAGTGGTAGTTCATGAAGTACAGGCCCAGCTCGGTGCCGTCGTTGAGCCAGTCGGCGTAGTACTTCAGCGACACGCCGTACTGTCCCTGGTCGCTGGCCTCCTTGTCCTTGAGGCGGTCGATGGTCAGCGTGGTCGGCGTGATCAGCGCCAGCGGGCTGTTGAGCTGGAAGCCGACATGGTCGGGGTCGTCGGCGGAACCGCCGAAGGCCGCGTTGACCGAATCGCGAAGGTTGTCGGTGCCGATGTCGACGAAGGACATGTAGCTGCCGGGCGTCGGGATCTCGATCGGCTGCCACTCGAACTGGTAGTAGCCCTCGATGCTGACGCCGCCGGCGATCTCGGTGCTGGCACGGATCATGCCGACTGGCACGAACAGTTCCTCCAGCAGGCCGAAGCCGAGGCGGTAGAGGCTGTTGGCGTTGACCGGCTGCGCCTGGTTGACGCTGTTGATGACGGCCACCGTGCTCTGTCCCCAGTTCACGGTCTGGCGCCCGACGCGGAAGATCAGCTCCCGTTCGCCGTCGAGGTAGGGCACGACGCCGTAGAAGTTGGCGTCGAGCAGGTCGTAGCGCATGCCGATCTCGCGTGCCTCGTCCTCGTCGCGCTCCGAGCGCACGTAGGCGCCGGGACCGTAGCTGCGCGCGAAGTAGCGGTTGCCCACGCCGGCATCGCCGGTGATGCCGACCTGCTGGTAGTTCTCCGCGGTGATCTTGTTGGGATAGGTCTCCTTGAAGCCGCGGTAGTTGATGTCGTCGTAGATGCCCATGCCGCGGAAGAAGAAGCCGTAGTTGCCGAACTTGATGTTCAGGTCCTGGGACAGCTTGAGCGGCGCCTGGGTGATGTCGCCCTTGTCGTAGTTCAGGTTGCCGTCGTCGAAGTTCATCGACGCCATGCCGGGCGCGTCGGCCAGGTGTTGCGCCGGGTAGCTCTGCGCGCGGTGCACGCCCTGGCAGGACTGGAAGGCGCCGCTGCAGACGTCCGGGTTCAGGTTGGACTTTCCGACCAGATCGTCGGAGCGTTCCTCGATGCGCCAGGACGCGCCCAGCGTGACGGTATTGTTGAGCACCGCACTGAAGGCGGTGTCGCCGATGTTGAAGTTGAACTCGGCAGCCTGCGCCGCCACGGACGCGAGGCCGCAGGCGGACAGCAGCGCCGCCCTCGGAAGGATTCGGATGGGCATCTTCGTGATCTCCTGCACGGACGCTTCTTTATGTAAGGGGGAAGAAGAGGGGCGGCGGCGGACCGCCGCCCCCTGGATCGCTTACTTGGACGTGCGCTTCTGCACCGTCTCGGCCTCGAAGGTGCTGTCGGTGAACGACACCGTCGCGTCGTAGGGCTGGTCTTCGTTGATCATCGCGGTGACGAAGTAGCGGCCGGAGTTGAGGTGATAGATCACCTCCGGCTGGGTCGTCGCCGCCAGGATGTTGAAGTACGGCACCAGGTGGCCTTCCTGGAACTGCATCAGCTTGCCCTGCTGGTCGTAGTCGTCGATGGCCACGATGTTCCAGCTGTCCTCATCCAGGTAGATGCGGCGCTTCTTGAAGGTGTGGCGCTGGTCCGGCTTGTTGTCGGCCTCGACCACCCAGACGCGGTGCAGCTCGTAGCGCGGCAGGTCCTGGTTGATGTGGTTGGGACGCGCGATGTCGGCGTACTTGGTCTTGTTGCCGGCGATGCGGTAGGCGTTGTACGGGATGTACATCTCGCGCTTGCCCACCAGCTTCCAGGTGAAGCGCTCGAGCACGCCGTTGTACATGTCCACCTGGTCGTAGAACTGGTGGCCGTCGGTACCTTCATACGGGTTGTCGCAGCAGACCGCGGGCGCGCGGCGGATGCGCTTGAGCACCGGCGCGTAGAGCCAGGCGGCGCGGCCTTCCGTGCCGAAGCCGGCCTTCTCGTGCACCAGGATGAAGGTGCCGGCGATGCGCGGCGGCGAGATCGTCTCCGACAGGTAGCGCAGGAAATCCACGCCCGGCTTCAGCTCCGGCGGGTTCGCGTTGCCGACGTTGGCGTAGTAGAACTTCACGTCCTCGACGATCTTGGTCAGCGTGAACTTGCCGTCCTGCTGCACGATCATCTGGTTGTTGTAGCGGCGCAGCGCGTCGCCGCGCCACTTCACGCGGTGGTTCCAGATCGGCTCGGCGCCGGAACGCGGGATCGGGAACGGGAAGCCGACGTAGGCGCCCTTGGGGTTGTCCACGCCTTCCAGTTCGGCGCGGGTGGCGTTCTTGACCGTTTCCGCCAGCACCTTCTCCGGGAAGTTCACCTTGCGGTGGCTGGGATAGACGTTGAGCTTGTAGCTGGCCGGGAAGCGCTTCAGCAACTCCTTGTGGCCCTCGGTCAGCTTGTCGGCGTACTTCGCCTGGTTCTTGGCGTCGATCGTGAACAGCGGCTTCTCGCCTTCGATCGACGGGTCGGAGGGGAACTGCCCCTTCAGCGCGCCGGACTGCTTGGCGGGCGTCCATTCGGGAATGGTGCCGTCCTTGTTGCCGGCGCGTTCGGCGCCCACCGGCGTCAGCTCCTTGCCGAGCTTGGCGGCCTCCTCGGCGGACACCTTGGCCAGCGCCGCCGAGGGCAGCACGGCCGCCAGCGCCACGATGGCGAGCATTCGCATCTTCATCTCGATTTCTCCTCTGTCACGTCAGTAAAGAAGGGGGGAACAACTCAGGTCACCTGGGAGCCGGCTGCCGCCGACGGCGCCGCATCGGCGGCGGCTGCGGCGGCAGGGCGCAGCAGGAACGCGGCGAAGGCCGGCAGCAGCACGACGGCGGCCACGGCATTGGCGACGAACATCATGGTCAGCAGGATTCCCATGTCGACCTGGAACTGCAGGCCCGAGAACAGCCAGGTGCAGACCGTGGCCGCCAGGGTCAGCGCGGTGAAGATCACCGCCTTGCCGGTCTGGTGCAGGGTGTTCTCGTAGGCCTGGCGCAGCGCCATGCGCTTCTGCAGCACGTTCTCCTCGAGCACGCTGTAGATGTAGATGCCGTAGTCCACGCCGATGCCGGCGGCGAAGGCCGCCACCGCCAGGTTGGAGATCTTGATGCCGATCTCCAGGTAGACCATCACCGCGTAGGACGCCACGTGCACCAGCGCCAGCGGCACCAGCACGCAGACCAGGCCGGCGATGCTGCGGAACGAAGCCAGCACGCAGATGCCGATGCCCACGAACAGCCACAGCAGCACCGAGAACTCGGTGTCCTTGATGACGTCGTTGGCCGCGGCCATCACGCCGACGTTGCCGGTGGCCAGGCGGAACTTCACCGGCGCGTCCTCCGGCAGCTCGGAGACGAACTGGTTGACCGCCGCCACGATGGTGTCGATGGTCTCGGCCTTGTGGTCGCGGGTGAAGACCAGCACCGGCATGGCGCTGCAGTCCTCGTTGAGCAGGCCGGTGGAGCTCGGGAAGGGCTGCACGGTGATGACCAGCGCCCCGCTCTCGCGTGGCAGCGTGTTGAACTTGGGGTTCGACTCGCTGTAGCTGTTGAACACCTTCTGCTGCAGCTTGGGCAGCGACAGCGTGGACTGCACGCCCGGGGTGTTCTCCATGCGCCAGGCGAAGCGGTCCATCAGCGAGACGATGGAATGGTCGATGCAGCCGTCGGTCTTGCCTTCCGCCACGACCTTGAGCACGTCCACGCCGATCGAGAAGTCGCGCACCACGGCGGCGGAGTCGAGGTTGTAGCGCGAGTCCGGGCGCAGTTCCGGCACGCCGGCATGCAGCTCGCCGATCTTCAGGTCGCGCGCCACCCATTCGCCCCAGCCCCACAGCAGGGCGGCGGCCACCAGCACCGCCGCGGCCACCGGCTTGGCCGTCAACCCCGACAGCATCCGCCAGATCGGCGCGAACTGCCGGTCGCGCGCCTGCTGGTGCGCGCGGAACTTCACCGGGTCCTTCACCGTGGCGAAGGTCAGCAGGCAGGGCAGCAGCATCTTCTTGCACAGCACGATCGCCAGCAGGCCGAGCATGGCGTTGATCGCCATCTCGCGGATGATGTCGATGGGGATCAGCAGGATGGTGCCGAAGCCGATGAAATTGGTCGCCAGCGCCGACAGGCCGGGAATGACCAGGCGGCGGTAGGTGGCGACGGCGGCTTCCAGCGGCGGCAGGCCGTTGTCGGCCACCTCGTTGAGCCAGAAGCTGGTGATCTGGATGCCGTGCGAGGTGCTGATGGCCAGCACGATGAAGGGCATCAGGACCGCGAACGGGTCCAGCGCCAGGCCCACCATGTGCAGCAGGCCCAGTTCCCAGATCACCGCGAGCACGCCGCAGGCCAGCGGCAGCAGCGCGACCTTGGGCGATCCGCAGTAGCGCCACAGCAGCAGCCAGACCAGCAGCACGGTCAGGCCGAAGAAGCTGAACACCTCGACGGCGCTGTCGGCGATGTCGCCCACGGCCTTGGTGAAGCCGATGATGTGGACCTCGACGTCCGGGTTGTAGTCCGGGTTGGCCTGCTCCCGCACCTCGACCTGCCAGCCGCGGAAGCTGCGCACCGCGCCGGTCTCGTCGGGCGCCGCGTCGAACTTCCGCAGCGCGAACAGCAGGCCGCGCGGATCGTGGTAGACGCTGCGCAGCACCGCGCCGGCCTTCAGCGGCGGCGCATCCTGCTTCAGGACGTAGTCGTAGCGCTGGGCGCTGGTGAAGCGGCCGCGCACCTCCTCGAGGCGATGGGCGGTATCGATGTAGTCGAGCTTGACGCCGGTGACGGGGTCGCGCTCCAGCAGCTCGGAGAACACCATGGCGCCGCCATGGTCGTTGGCGATCAGGCGCCCGACGATGCCGGCCTTGTCGATGTTGGCGCGGACGCGCTGCAGCGACTCCGGCGTCGGCTGGAAGTCAGCCGGCACGACGTTGCCGCCGGCGAAGCCGCCCTCCACCACCTCCAGGTAGCGCACGTCCGGCGTGAAGATGGAGCTGACGCGCGCGCGGTCCATGCCCGGCGTGAAGTACACCGCGTCGGTCAGCGCGCGCAGCGTGCGCATGAAGGAGGCATTGTAGATGTCGCCTTCTTTCTGGCGCAGCGCCACCAGCGTGACGTTGGCACCGCCGAATTCCTTCTGGTACTGCTTGTAGACCCCGATGTAGGGATGGCCCAGCGGCAGCTGCTTGTCGAAGCCGGTCTCGACGCGCAGGTGGGTCGCCTGCCAGCCGAGGAAGACGGTGATGATCGCCAGGACCGCCAGCGTCAGGCGGCGGCGGCTGAAGATCAGCGGCTCCGTCAGGCGAACGAAGGCCTGCGCAAATGCGCTACGTGAATCGTGCATGGATGAACCTCGATGGTGTCTTGGGGCGGCGGCAAGGCCGCCCGGGCGGACTCAGACCGGCGCGAAATCCGGCTTGTCGCGGACGGCGCAGTGCGGACAGCTCCAGTCCGCCGGCAGCCGCGCCCAGGGCGTACCCGGCGGGAAGCCCTCGGGCGGATACCCGAGCCTTTCGTCGTAGATGAACTGGCAGTTGGGGCACTGGTGCCGGGCTGCCGCGGTCACCGCTCCCTGCGGGCCGGCGGCAGTGCCGGCCAGCGGCGGGCCGCGGTCACGGTCGGCCGCGGAGCGGCCCATCCAGCGCGCCAGCAGCTGCCAGCGGCGCGAGGGCTGCAGGTTGGCGCGCGTCAGGTCGCCGCCGTGGTGGGCCACCACGCGCGGGTCCATCAGGCGGAACCACAGCGGCGGGAAGTAGGCCACCAGCACCATCGCGGCATAGCCCGAAGGCAGCTGCGGGCTGTCGTCGAAATGGCGCAGGCCCTGGTAGCGCCGCGTGGGATTGGCGTGATGGTCGGAGTGCCGCTGCAGCTGGTAGAGCAGCAGGTTGGTGACGACGTGGTTGCTGTTCCAGGAATGGCGCGGCTGGCAGCGCTCGGGGCGGCCGTTGGCGTCCTTGAGCCGCAGCAGGCCGTAGTGCTCCAGGTAGTTCACCACTTCCAGCAGCGAAGCGCCGTAGAAGGCCTGCACCAGCAGGAACAGCAGCGCCGGCCAGCCCAGCCACAGCGTCAGCGCGCCGAACAGCAGCACGGTCATGGCCCAAGCCTGCAGGTTCTCGTTGCCGGCGGACCAGGCGCCCTTGCCGTTGCGCGCCAGGCGCGCGGCCTCGATGCCCCAGGCCGAGCGCAGGCTGCCGGTCATCGTGCGCGGCAGGAAGGCCCAGAAGCTCTCGCCCATGCGCGAGCTGGCGGGGTCCTCCGGCGTGGCGACGTTCTTGTGGTGGCCCTTGTTGTGCTCGATGCAGAAATGGCCATAGGCCACCGGCGCCAGCGTGATCTTGGCCAGCCAGCGCTCCAGGGCGTTGGTCTTGTGCCCCAGTTCGTGCGCGGTGTTGATGCCGACCCCGTTGGTCATGCCGACGGTGATCACCAGGCCGGCCAGTTCCCAGGCGGACAGGCCGCCATTCACGGCCAGCCAGGCCCCGAGGATCGTCGCGGCGTACTGGCTGGGGATGTAGGCATAGACGATGCGGCGGTAATAGGCGTCGCGGTCCAGCGCGGCGACGGCGGATTCCGGCGCGTTGACCTCGTCCTCGCCGACCAGCCAGTCCATCAAGGGAATCAGGCCGTAGAACACCAACGGCATCAGCCACAGCAGCAGGCCATTGCCGCCCAGGATCACTCCCAGTACCGACACGGCACCCAGCAGGGGCAGCGCCGGGCTCAGCAGCCACCACCAGCGCTTGCCGTCGCGCCATGCGGCGGCCTCTCCCCTCGTCGCTTCCAGCGTATTCATTTTTATGACTTCCTCCAGACGGCGTGCATGCTGCGCCTTGCCTACCCACCCGTTCTTGTCTTTTTGCGCCATGTTGTTGTCATAATGAGACAGGACTTTCGGTGGGAGCCCCATGGCCAAGCAGGAACTGAGGGTGCCGGCGCGCTACTACATGCGCCTGCAGGAAGTGCTGGGGCGCCAGGGCATCGACGTGCGCGACCTGCTGCGCGAGCTGTCGCTGCCGGTGGCCGCCCTGGAACAGCCGGATGCCACGCTGTACTTCTCGCAGGTGGAACAGATCATCGCGCGCGCGGTGCAGGCCAGCGGCCGCAGCGATCTCGGTTTCGAACTGGGCAAGCTGCTGACGGTGAGCTCCCACAGCATCGTCGGCTTCGGCATGGTCAACAGCCCGACGGTGGAGCACGCGATGCATTTCGTCGCGCGCTATTTCCGCCTGGTGCTGCCGAGCTTCCGCATGCGCTACGCCAGCGGGCCCGACCACGGCGAGCTGCTGTTCACGCCGACCGTGGCCATGGGACACCAGTGCCTGTCCTTCCACATCGAGACGATCGCGATGGCGGCGCTGCGCGACGTGCACGACATGGTCGGCAGCCGCATTCCCTGCCGCCTGTACCTGTCGATCGCCGAGCCGCCGCACCTGCAGCGCTATACCGAGATACGCGACCTGCTCTGCACCTTCGGCACCGATCGCGGGCCCAGCGTGCGCCTGCTGTTCAACGTCGACTTCCGCCGCTACCCCATCGCGATGGCGGACGCCAATGCCCTGAAGGTGGCGGAGGAGCGCTGCCGGGAACTGGTGCAGCAGGTCACCGACGTGCGCCAGTTCGCCGACTGGGTGGCAATGACCCTGAGGGAGGTCGGCGACGGCGTGCCCTCGCTGGCCGAGCTCGCCAGCACCCTCAACCTGTCGACGCGCACTCTCAACCGCTACCTGGAGCGCGAGGGCACCAGCTACCGCGAACTGGCCGGCCGCATCCAGCATGAACTGGCCTGCGAGCGCCTGGCGGCCGGCGTGCTCAGCATCACCGAGATCGCCTATTCGCTGGGCTTTCGCGACACGGCCAACTTCACCCGCGCCTTCCGCAGCCGCGCCGGCTGCAGCCCGCGCGACTATCGCCTGCGGCTGGCCAGCAAGGCGGAGTCATTACCTGGGCGGTAATTGAGACGCCGCGACGGCGGCGGGATGCTGCAGCCTCCAACCCAAGGAGACTGCGATGAACCTCAACACCTTGCTGCTGCTCGTCCTCTTCGCCGCCTTCGGCGCGCTGAGCCTGGTGGCCATCGCCGAGCACGGTTATGTCGGCATCTTCATCCACCTGTTCCAGAACACCGCCGGCTGGCAGGCGCTGGCCGACCTCGGCATCGCCTGCCTGCTGATCATGGTCTGGATGGTGGGTGACGCCCGCCGCAGCGGCCGCAACGCCTGGCCTTACCTGCTGCTGACCGCCGCCGCCGGCTCCTTCGGCCCGCTGCTGTACCTGCTGGTGGGCCAGTTCAGCGGCGCCAAGGCCCGGCATGCGCTGGCCTGAGGCCCTGCTGGGCTTCAGCCTGGTCGCGGCCGGAGTGCTGCATCTCCTGCCGCTGGCCGGGCTGCTGTCCGCCGCCCGGCTCGAGGCGCTCTACGGCATCCCGGTGCGTGAGCCCTCGCTGGAACTGCTGCTGCGACACCGCGCCCTGCTGTTCGGCCTGCTCGGCGCGCTGCTGATCGCCGGGGCCTTGCGCAGCGAACTGCGGGCTGCCGCCATCATCGCCGCACTGGTCAGCATGGGCGGCTTCCTGTTGCTGGCCGCGCAGTCCGCCGAGCTGGCGGCGCCGCTGCGCCGCGTGGCGCTGGCCGACCTGATCGCTACACTGCTGCTGCTCATCGCCCTGGGCCTGCGCGCCTGGGTACCGACCGGAGGTTCCTCTTGATCCAGGCCACGTCGCTGTCCCTGCGCTGCGCCGACGGCATCAGCCTGTCGGCCCGCGAATACGCCGGCGGCGACGCCGGCACCGTCGTGATCTCTGCGGCGCTGGGCGTCCCCCAGAAGTTCTATGCGGCCTACGCCGGCTGGCTCGCCGGCCAGGGCTACCACGTCATCACCTGCGACAACCGCGGCTTCGGCGACTCGGCCGCGGCACTGCGCGGCGGCGCCGTCGATCTCGCCGACTGGGGCCGCCAGGATCTGGAGGCGCTGCTGCAGCGCGCACGTTCGCTCAACCCGCGCCATTTCCTCGTCGGCCACAGCATCGGCTGCCAGATTGCCGGTCTGGCGTCTGCCAGCGCAGGACTCACCGGCGCCGTGTTCGTCGCCGGCACCGCGCCCCATCTGCGCCACTACCCCTGGAGCCAGCGTCCCGCGCTGGCCCTGCTGTGGTACGGCCTGGTGCCGGGGTTCACCCGCGGCCGCGATACGGTGGCGCCATCGAGGCTCGGCCTCGGCAAGGGTCCCGCGCTGCCGGTGGGCGCCGCCGCCGGCTGGGCTCGCTGGGCGCGCTCGCACGATTACCTGTTCTCGCCGCAGCATGGCCTGGACCTGTCCGGCTACGCCCGGGTCCGGGCACCGATCCTGGCCTGGAACTTTCCCGACGATCCCTATGCGCCGCGCGCCGCCGTGGAGGCCTTGCTGCGCCGCTACGCGCAGGCGCGCATCGAGCGACGCGGCGACGAGTTCACGCGCGGCGTGGGGCACTTCGGCTACTTCCGCGAGGCGCATCGCGACACGCTGTGGCGCCGCAGCGCCGACTGGCTGGCGCAGCGGACGCAGACCGCCGGAGAACGCATCCGTGCCTGACACCGACGCGCTGTACCGCTCCCTGCCGGTGCGCGAGCTGGCGCTCGGCGATGCGAGCCTGCCCTACCGCTGCCATGGCAGCGGCCCCGACCTGCTGCTGGTGCACGGCTTTCCGCTGTCCGGCTACACCTGGCGCCACGTGCTGCCGGGACTCGCGCAAAGACACCGCTGCCATCTCGTCGACCTGGCCGGCCTCGGCGGCTCGCGCTGGGACGAAGGGACCGACTTCAGCTTCGAGGGCCACGCCCGCCGCCTGAAGGCGCTGGTGGACCAGCTCGGCCTGCCGCGCTACGACCTGCTCGCCCAGGACACGGGCGCCACCGTCACGCGCTGCCTCGCTCTGATGGATCCGCCGCGCGCGCGGCGCCAGGTGATGATCAACACCGAGATTCCCGGACACCGTCCGCCGTGGATCGTGGAGTACCAGGCCCTGATGCGCCTGCCCTTCACGCCGGCGCTGTTCCGGCTGCTGCTGAAATCGCGGAGCTTCCTGCGCTCCGGCATGGCCTTCGGCGGCTGCTTCGGCAACCTGGACCTGATCGACGGCGACTTCCACCGCGAGTTCGTGCAGCCCTGCATCGACCGACGGCGCCGCATGGAAGGCCTGCGCGACTACCTGACCGGCGCCAACTGGCCCACGGTGGATGCCTTCGCCACGCGCCACGCCGAGTTCCGCGAGCCGGTGCTGCTGCTCTGGGGCGAGGACGATCCCACCTTCCCGCTGCGGCGCGCGAAAGCGATGCTGCCGCAGTTCCGCGACGCGCGGATGGTGACGATCGCGGATGCGAAGCTGCTGCCGCAGGAAGAGAAGCCGGCCGAGGTGGCGAAGGCGGTACTGGAGTTCCTGGCGGCCTGAGCCGGCAACTCGCGCATGGCGCGTGGGAATCCGGCGGCAACGGCGATGACGGGCCGCCGATTCGGGCGCTGAAGCTCCGCCTGGACCGCATCGGAAACCTGCGGCGGTTCATCGGCGCGGGGCCGTCGCCAGCCCGATCCAGCGCATCGGGGTCGCCAACGGCGTAGCCGCCCCCGTGCGCGCATCGCGTGGGGGGCCTGGTGCGCGGGCCCGGCACGTCCTTCATGCGGATCACGGCGCGCGCCCGCTTCTTCCGGACCCGGATGGCGCGGATCGTGTCCATGGCCCCGGCCTTGCCGCCGGGCCGAGGCCGCGCCATGCGCCCGCGCCGGGGGCGCATGGGTTCGTGCTTTTCCCCTGGGGAAGCCTGCAGGGAGGAACTGCAGCCCCATTTTGTTGACAATGTTAAGTTAATGCTGTCAACTTAATGTATGGCCAGAAAGAAATTCCCGGACGAGGTGCGCGCGCGCAAGCGTGACGAAATCCTCGATGTCGCCATGACGGTATTCGAGACCGATGGCCTGGACGCATTGAGCTTTCGGCGCCTGGCCGACGGCATGGACCTGAGCCACTCCGCGCCGTATCGCTACTTCGCCAGCAAGGAGGCGCTGGTCAACGCGCTGCGCGCCCGCGCCTACCGCTGGATCGAGCGCGAGATGCTGGATGCCATCGCCGGCATCCGCGATCCGGAACAGCAGCTGGAAGCCTTGGCGGCCGCGTACATCCGCTCCGGCCTGGCGCGGCCGCATCGCTACGCGCTGATGTTCTTCAACCTCAATGATGCCGCCACGCTGCGCGACTTTCCGGAGCTGGAAGCCGCCAAGCGCGATGCGCTGGACGTGTGCACGCGGGTGATTGCGGCCGGACAGCAGCATGGTGATTTTCCCAGGACCATCGACCCGCTCACCGCCGCGCACCTGTTCTGGATGGGCGCGCATGGCCTGGTGTCGCTGCAGGTGGCCGGGCAGTTCGTGATGGGTCGCGAGGTGCAGCAGCTGGCGCCCGCGCTGATCCAGACGCTGCGCACGGGCATGGACCATTTCAAACCGACCGCCAGGCCTAGGCCCATGAGCAAGGCAGCGGGAGCAAAGGAGAGATCTCGTGGCTGAGAGCGAACCATCCGCCGGGCACCGCAGCAAGATCGTGCCGCTGCCCAGGCGCGTTCCCTTCCAGTTCCCGGACGATGTGCAGCCGCGCTGGAAGGCGTCCGACCCGGAATTCTGCGCCATGGTCAACGGCGCTTCGCTGAGCATGCCGTATCTGGAGCCGTTCCTGATCCGCACCGTACGCGAGGCCAGTGCCGGCATCGACGACGCGTTCCTGCAGGCGTCCGCAAGCGCCTTCAATCAGCAGGAGCAGCAGCACTTCCAGACGCATCGCCGCTTCAATGAGCTGCTCAAGGCCAAGGGCTACGCCGAGCTGGCCCGCATCGAGCAGGACATGCAGGCCTACTACACGCGCATGGCCCGCAAAAGCCTGCGCACGCGCATGGCCTACACCGCCGGTTTCGAAGCCATGACCCTGGGGGTGACGCGCTGGCTGGTGGAAAACCGCGTGCGCCTGTTCGGTGGCGGCGATACGCGGGTGGCGTCCTTCATCCTGTGGCATTTCGTCGAGGAGTCGGAGCACAAATGTGTGGCGCACGACATCTATGGGGCAGCCTTCGGCTCCGGCCCCGGCGCCTATTTCGCGCGCATGCTGGGGGTGTTTCACGGCTCGCTGAGCGTGATGCGGTTTTCCATGCGCGGCTACAAGGCGATCCTGCAGAAGGATGGCCTTTGGCGCAGCCTGCGCTCGCGCCTGCGCCTGGCCGCGCACCTGGGTTCCTTCGTGCGCACCGTGGCGCCGTATCTGCTGCGCGCCACGCTGCCGGGCCACCATCCGCGCCGCGAGCCCGATCCACAATGGGTGCAGGACTGGATCGCCGGCTATGCCGCGAATCCGCGCGACACCGCGCCGCTGCTCGATACCACGCATCCGCTGATGCCGGTCCCGTTCCAACCCTTGCCGTCACCACCGCGCGCGGCAACGACCGTGCATCGTTTGTAACAGCCACTTTCGGGGAGTAGCCACATGAGCAGCCACGACGAACTCAAGCCTTGTCGCCAGCAACTGGTCGGTCACGGTGCGCTGATGATCTTCTGCGCCGGCGTGATCGGCTTCGGCTTCCTGTTCTTCCTGATCGGCAGCATCAAGCTCTGGCCGATTCCCGGCGAGATCGACATCAAGCTGCCCGGCAGCTATGACGACTGGCGCATGGCGCACATGGAGGCGGTGGTCAACGGCGCGATCATGTGGATCATGGCCGCGATCCTGCCGCTGCTGCCGTTCTCGCCCGCCGGCCAGCGGCGTGCCGCCCACGGCATGATCGTCGTCGCCTGGACTTTCGTCATCGCTTCGGCCATGAAGCCGCTGTTCCCCAACAGCCGCGGCCTGGCGGCCAGTGACCTCGTCAGCAACAACATCGTGTTCGGCCTGTTCTACGTGGGAGTGGTGCTGGTGATGCTGATCATGGGCCTGATCGCGTATCGCTCGCTGCGCGGCGACAAGGCCGCCTGAGGCGATAAGCCTCACCTGGTCTCGCCGGCGCCGGATTCCGGCCGCGCGCGCCTGCGGCGGCTGACGACCTCGGGCGCCAGGCGGCTGCCGCAGCAGGGGCCGGCGGAGGTGGCGAAAGCGGTGCTGGAGTTCCTGGTGGGCTGAGCCGCGGGCCTGCTGGCCCTAGCCACGCAGCCGGTATTCGCCCGGCGGCAGGCCGGTCCAAGTCTTGAACGCGGCGGTGAAGGCGCTCTGGCCGCTGTAGCCCAGCAGCATCGCGATGTCGCCCAGCCCCAGTCCGGGGTCGGCAAGGTACTGCAGCGCCAGCTCGCGCCGCTGCTGCGCGAGCAGGTCGGCGTAGGAGTGCCCCTCTGCCTCCAGCCGCCGCCGCAGCGTGCGGTCGCTCAGGCCCAGCAGGCCGGCCACCTCGGCGGAGGACGGGCTGCCATGCGGCAGGCGCTGGCGGATGGCGCCGGCCACGCGCGGCGCCAGCCCCGTCCCGCGGATCTCGCGCAGCCGCTCGCGCGCCTGCTGCTCCATCAGCCCGCGCAGTTCCTCGTCGTGCTGCACCAGCGGCGTGGCGAACAGGCCGACGTCGAAGCTCAATGCATTGTCCGGCTCGTCGAATCGCAGCGGGCAGCCGAAGAAGCGCTCGTAGGGCTGCAGGCCGGCGGGACGCGGATGCTGGAAGCAGGCGCCGAGCAGTTCGCCGCGGATGCCGCTGATCCAGCGGCCGAAGGCGAGCCAGCCGGCGACGATGGCCTCGTTGACCGGCCGCATGCGCGCCACGTCGGCGGCGCCGGACTGCCAGGCCAGGCGCACCTGCCGCCCCTGCACCGTCACCCGCGTGCTGCCGCCGTCGTAGACCAGGCCTTCGTAGCGGGGGATCAGCGCCACCGCCTCGCCGAGGGTGCTGCAGCTCATCGCGGCATAGCCCAGGGCGCTGAAGGTCCGCGGCCGCACCTGCATGCCCATGTGCAGGCCGATGGAGTCGTCGCCGCTGAGTTCCTGCGCCAGGTCGAACAGGCGCAGCAGCCCGGCGATGTCGAGGCGCCAGGCCGGGTCGGACAGGCGCTCCGGCAGAAGGGCCGCACGCTGCAGCAGGCGCTCGCGCCCGGCACCCTGCGCCACCGCCGCATCGAGCAGGGCCTGCACATAGGCGGCCGATACCGAGCCCAGGGCGAGCCCGCCCTGGCCGGCTTTCTCAAAACCCTGGCCGTCCGTCGCTACCACTGTGCGCCGCCACCCCTCCAGAATCGTGCCGGTACGTCGCCAGCCCGAGAATCTCCATGCCGCATGCCGAGTCCGCCGCCCTTGCCCTGGGCATCCTGCGCGATCCCGCGCAGTTCAAATGGTATGTGATTCCGCTGCTGCTGCTCACCCTCCATGTCTATGCCCAGCAGGTCCATGCGCGGCGCTGGCCGGTGGTGCTGGGCGGCCTGGCGTTCTGGCTGATGGACTGGATCAACGAGATCTGGAACGCGCTGGTGTTCCACTTCACGCAGTTCGCGCCGGTCTGGGGTGCACCGGGCGATACCGCCTTCCTGATCCTGATCGGCCTCAACATCGAGATCAGCCTGATGTTCGCCGTGTTCGGCGTCACCGCGATCCTGCTGCTGCCGGCGGACCCCAGGCTGAAGCTGTTCGGCATCAACAACCGACTGCTGGCCGCGGCGCTCAACTCGGTCCTGGCGGTCGGCGTGGAGTGCTGGCTCAACCACGCCGGCGCACTGACCTGGGAATACCGCTGGTGGAACGGCTCGGCGCCCTGGCTGATCTGGCTGATCGGCTACCTGCCGTTCTTCCTGGTCGCCTACTGGGTGCACGACCTGCCGGACAGGCGCCGGCAGCTGCGCGCGGTCGGCACGCTGGGCGGCATCGTGGCCGGCAGCCTGCTGCTGTTCGGCGCCCTGCTGGGCTGGATCTGACGTGCGCCGCCTTCCCGCGTTCGCCGCCGCCCTGCTGCTCGCCGCCTGCGGCAGCAGCACGGCCCCCGATGCCGGCCACGGCACGCCGCCGCCCTTCCAGCCGGGCCCCGACGCGCCGTTCGCGACCATCGCCGACCCCTCGCTGTCGCTGCCGCTCTGCATCCTGCCGGCCGGCACGATCGGCGTGCCGGACCTCGTGGTCGACCCGCTGCCGATCCCGGACCGCGGCAACGGCCTGGCCGCCGATGCCGCCAGCGAGGCCCCGGCCGCGCTGCCCGCGCAGCTCGCGCTGCGCAACGACCGCGGGACCTACAACCGCCGCTACCAGTTCGCGCTGGACGAAGGGGCGATCTGGTTCAAGTCCAACACCGCCGTGACCGGCATCGAGCAGCCCTGGGCGCGGCTGGCGATGCCGGGCTGCCTCGCCGGCACCGTCATCGGCATCGCCGTGGACGACGACGAGCTCACCGCGATCCGCGCCGATGGCGCGATCTACGGCATGGACAACGCCTTCAAGGACTACGCGCTGTTCAACTGGAGCTCGCGCTGGGGACCGCCGCTGTGGACCGGCACCGGTCACCGCATCCCGGCGGACTACCTGGCCTGGTCCTGGAGCGTGATCTCGCCGGCCGAGGACCAGCACTGGACCGACCCGGCCGGCAACCTGCACACCATCGGCAGCGGCAAGGTCTCGCACATCTGGCTGCTGCGCAGCGGCGGCCAGCGCTACACCTACGTCGATCCCTGGCTGCCGCGCGACGACAGCTACGAGATGTGCGGCCCGCTGCGCGGCCGCTACCGCGGCGTGAATCTCTCGGCCAGCGGCTCCACGGTCTTCACCGTCAACCGCTACGGCGATCTCTACACGCGCAACTACGACTTCGACCTCTGCGGCGCCGACCCGCTGTTCTTCGACTACGCCTACGAGGACCAGCGCGGGGTCTCCAACCCGAAGATCCAGCTGCCGACCTTCGAATGGCAGCGCCAGCCGAAGATCCCTGGCACGATCACCCACGACATCAGCGTGCACAAGAGCGGCATCGACATGCTGACGCGCAGCCTGCGCGTCGAGGGCCGCGATGCCCGGGGCCATACCGGCTACTGGGAGAAGGATTACCGCGAACTGGACGCCCGGGCCTGGAAGTTCGTGCGCACCGACCAGCCGCTGCGCGGCACGGTGCTGGACAACCGCCCCCGCGACAGTTCCCTGGACGACGCCGGCCCCGGCGAGGACCGCTATTACGCGCGCAATCTCGCGCAGCTGCCGTCGCTGGCGGCGCACCCCCAGGTCGCCGGCGATGCCGACTGGGCGGGCGAACTGCCGGACTTCAACTTCTACTGCTCGCCGGCGCGGCTGCGCATCCGCTTCTCGCCCACCGAGGACCTGGAGCTGCTGCTGCACCACACCGACACGATCCGCCAGACCGAGCGCGGCCGCGGGCTGGACCAGCAGCCGCGCGCCTTCGTCGGCAGCATCGAGATTCCGGAACCGACCTTTGCACGGCTGGATTCGCTGCCGCCGAAGTCGCAGCAGTTCATCCAGCTCTACCTGGACGGGCGGCGCCACACCAGCGTCAGGCTCAGCGGCGTCGAGGACCGCATCAGCGTCACCAGCTTCGGCTGGGAGTTCGAGCGCCCCTGAGCCGGAGCGCCCACGCTCAGGAACGTTCCGCGCGCAGCTTGCGCGTCTGCGTCGGCGCGCCCGTCACCAGGCGGTCGCCGATATGGCGCGTGAAGTACTTCCAGGTCCACTGCACGAACACGCGCAGGCGCTGCGCCCCGTCGACCAGCGCAGCGATGTGCACGAAGGCCCAGGTCAGCCAGGCGAACCAGCCGGTGACCTTCATGAACTTCAGGTCGCCCACGGCCTTGTTCATGCCGATCACCGCCATGGTGCCGCGGTCGGTGTACTCGAAGGGCCTGGGCGGCTTGGCGCCGGTGACGCGCGAATGCAGCAGGTCGGCCACGTAGCGGCCCTGCTGCATCGCCGCGGGCGCCAGGCCCGGCACTTCGCGCCCGGTGGCGTCGGTCAGGCGGCCGAGGTCGCCCACCACGAAGATTTCCGGATGGCCGGGCAGCGAGCAGTCCGGCTCCACCTTCACGCGGCCGCCGCGGTCCAGCTGCACGCCGGTGCGCTGCGCCAGGATCTCGCCGAACAGCGAAGCGCGCACGCCGGCCGCCCAGAGGATGGTCTGGGTGCGGAGGGTCTCGCGGGTCTCGCCCTTCTTCGTGCGCACGTAGTCGGCGCCGATGTCCTCGACCATGGTCTCGGTCAGCACCGTGACGCCGAGCTGCTCGAGGTGCTTGCGCGCGGCCTGGCGCAGGCCTTCCGGGTACACCGGCAGCACGTCCTTGGCGCCTTCCACCAGCAGGATGCGCGCCTGGCTCGGGTCGATGCCGCGGAAATCGCGGCGCATGGTCTTGTGCGCCAGCTCGCCGATGGCGCCGGCCAGCTCGACGCCGGTGGGGCCGGCACCGACCACGACGAAGGTCAGCAGCTCGCGGCGCAGGGCCTCGTCGTCGGTCAGCTCCGCGCGCTCGAAGGCGCTGAAGATCTTGCGGCGCATTTCCAGGGCGTGCTCCAGCGTCTTCAGGCCGGGCGCGAACTCGCGCCACTCGTCGCGGCCGAAGTAGTGGTGCTTCACGCCGGTGGCCACGATCAGCGTGTCGTACTTCAGCTCGCCGAACTCGTGCTTGAGCACCCGGGCCTGCGGGTCCACGTCGAAGGCGGTGGTCGCCAGGCAGCGCACCTGCGGGTACTTGCGCAGCACCACGCGCTGCGGGATGGCGATGTCGCCGGTCGACAGCGAGCCGGTCGCCACCTGGTACAGCAGCGGCTGGAACAGCTGGAAGTTGCGCTTGTCGAGCAGGGTGACGCGGTAGCCGCGCTGGCCGAGGCGCTTGGCCGCATGCAGGCCGGCGAAGCCGCCGCCGACGATGACGACGTGATGCTGGGCAGGGGTCGGGGACATGAGGTCTTCTAATGGTAATGTTGCACTGCGGCAAAGATTACCACAGCCCCTCATTCCGGCGCGGCCAACACCTTGAACGGCGCCGATAAAGCCTTGTTTTTCGGGTACTTGGCGTGCAGCCAGCGCTCCTGGAAGACATACCGCGCCACCCCCGACACATCGTGGATGTACCAGGCGTTCATGGAGGCGCCGACCGCCGCGCCCAGCACCGGCACCACGCCCATGACCTTGCGCCGGCCGAGCTGCACGCCGATGCGGCTGGCCAGGGTCTGCATGCTGAACACCGCCGCCTCCTTGGCCATCTCGCGCTCGGCCACGCGCTCCACGCCGTCGCGCCAGGCGGCGTCCAGCAGGTCGCCGCGGCGGCGCAGCGCCGCCAGCGCGGCCTGCTTCTCGTCCATGGAGTTGGCGGAGGCCAGTGCGAAGATGCCGATGGCCATGGCCTTGTGCGCCTGCAGGCCCTCCTCGCCGTAGCACATGGCGGTGCGGTGGATCGTGCGCAGCGCCAGTCCCAGGAGGGCCGGCACGTCGACCACCATGCCCGCCGCGCCGGCCACGCCCAGCACCGCGCCCCCGGCGCCGGCCATGGCCATGGCGCGGCGCTCCACCTGCCTGGAGAGCTGGTCGCAGACTTCCAGCGGCAGCGCGCGCAGCTGGCGCGGCTCGTCCAGCCCGGCGGTCTTCAGCAGGGCCTCGCGGCCGGAATAGCGGAAGGCCACGTCGTTCAGTCCGTTCAGGGCGGCACGCAGGGCCGAGACCGGCACCAGGGTCTTCACCGCCGTGGCGGCCGACGCTCCCGGCTTGGCCAGCAGGCGCGTACCCCAGCCCGGCGCTTCCTGCTCCCACCGGCGCAGGGTTTCCAGCTGCAGCTGCTCGTACTCGGTCATGTCGGCACCCGGTTGACGTCCACCGCAGTCTGACAACATTCTGCCGCCATGTGTTTAATCGCCCTGGCCTGGCAGTCCCATCCGCGCTACCCGCTCGTGCTGGCGGCGAACCGCGACGAGTTCCATCACCGCCCCACCGCGGCGGCGGCGTTCTGGCCGGACGCCCCCGGCGTGTTCGGCGGCCGCGACCTGTCGCAGCACGGCAGCTGGCTGGCCGCCTCGCGCGACGGCCGCATCGCCGCCGTCACCAACGTGCGGCGCATGATCCCGCCGAACCCGCATGCCCCCTCGCGCGGCGTGCTGGTGTCCGACTTCGTCGGCGGCAGGCTGAGCTGCGCCGACTATGCCGCGCAGCTCGCCGGCGGCGCGGCGCTGTTCTCCGGCTTCAACCTGCTGCTGATCGACCGCGACAGCGCGCTGTACGTGACCAACCAGCCGAGCTACCGCGTGGAGGTGCTGCGCCCCGGAGTGCACGGCCTCAGCAACGCCACGCTCGACACGCCCTGGCCCAAGCTGCGGCGGGTCCGCGACGGACTGTCCACCTGGGTGGCACGCGACCGCACCGACAGCGACGCGCTATTCGAGCTGCTGGGCGACCGCCGCGTGGCGGACGACGCCGAGCTGCCGGATACCGGCGTCGGCCTGGAGATGGAGCGCTTCCTGTCGCCGCCCTTCATCCGCGACGCCAGCTACGGCACGCGCAGCAGCAGCCTGCTGATCTGCGAGGACGGCCAGCTGTCCTTCCGCGAGCGCCGCTACGGCGCCGACGGCCAGCCCTCCGGCGAGACGCTGGAACGCTTCGCGCTCGCCGCCTAGGGCCTCGCCATGGACTGGCTGGAGCAGGAAGAGAACCTGCTGGATCAATGGCTGGGCCGCCTGCCGCAGGGCAGCGGCGCCGCGGATGTCTGGCTGCGCCGCATGCCCACGCCGCTGGGGACGCTGCTGGCCGGGGCGACCGCGCAGGGCATCGTGCTGCTGGAATTCGCCGACGCGGCCCGCCTGCGCCGCGCAGGCGCGGCCCTGCGCAAGCATTTCGGCGAGGACTGGGTGGCCGCCGATCATCCCTGGCTGCGGCAGCTCGAGGGAGAGCTGTCCGGCTACTTCAACGGCCGCCGTCACCGCTTCGAGGTGCCGCTGGTGTTTCCCGGCACGCCGCTGCAGCAGTCGCTGTGGCAGGCGCTGACGCAACTGCCCTTCGGCTCACGGCGCAGCTACGAGCAGATGGCGGCGCAGCTCGGCGTCCCCGGCGCGGTGCGCGCCGTGGGCACCTGCAACGGCATCAACCGCCTCGCCATCGTGGTGCCCTGCCACCGGCTGGTGAACAAGAACGGCGGGCTCGGCGGCTACGGCGGCGGGCTGTGGCGCAAGCAGCGGCTGCTGGAGCTGGAAGTCGCTAACCGCTGACAGCCCGCAGCAGCCGCAGGGGCCCGAGCACGCGCAGGCGCTGCAGTTCCTCTTCGCCGCGCAGCAGCAGCGTGCCGGCGAAGCCCAGCGCATTGACGCCCAGGCCCTCGTGCGCGCCGAAGCGGCGGCGCACCGCCATCATCCAGTCCGGGGTCAGCAGCAGGTTGTAGCCGCTGTAGCCCTTCGATCCGCCGAGCCCGATGTCCGCCAGCAGGCCCCGGTAGAGCCCGAGCAGCCGGGCCGGCTGCTCCAGGTCCACCGGCGCCAGCGCGGCCCGGGCGTGCGCGAAAGGCCAGCCCGCTTCCCGGCGCGCCCATTCGCGCGGGTCGAAAGGCTGCGCTGCCGCAGCCGGCATCAACGGCCAGGGCAGCAGTTGCACGTGGCGGTGCCGCTGGCTGGCCCCGGCGGCCGCGCCGCCGTTGAAGAAGGCCAGTCCCGAGGTCTGCCGCAGCACCTGCGCCACCGCGGCGAAATCCGCCTCCTGCAGTGCGGCTTCCTGCTCGGCGAAGGCGCGGGTCACGACCAGCACGTGGCCCTCCAGCACCTGGAACTTGTTGAGCAGCAGCGCATGCGACTCCGACAGCTCGGTGACGAGCATCGCCGGGTCGTAGGGCAGGAAGGGATTCGCCGGCTGCGGCGCGGCATGCTGGCGCCGTTCGGAGTCGCTCTTGCGGCGCAGGTCGCCGACGCGCAGCACGAAATCCAGCCCCTCGTCGCGCAGCACCTCCGGACGTGTGGGGATCGGCTGCAGTGCGCCGCTGTCCAGCGCGCGGCGCGTGGCGGCGCGGATCGCTGCCGGCAGGTCCATGTTCAGCCCAGCCGCAGCCCGCCGTCCACCGGCAGCACGGCGCCGGTGACGTAGGCCGCCTCCGGCGACAGCAGGAACTTCACCGCGCGGGCGATCTCCTCGCCCCCGCCGAGGCGCGCCAGCGGCACGCGCGCCAGTTCGGCCTGCGGCTGCAGCAGGTTGGGGCCGCCGGCCTCCGGCCAGATCATGTGCCCGGGCGCCACGCCATTGACGCGGATACGCGGTGCCAGCTCCAGCGCCAGGGCCTCGGTCACCGCCCAGAGCCCGGCCTTGGCGGCGGTGTAGGCGCTGTAGCCGCGCTGCGGGCGGCGCGCATGCACGTCGAGGATGTTGACCACGGCGCCCCGCTCCATGCGCGCGGCGCAGGCCTGGGTCAGCAGCAGCGGCGCGCGCAGGTTGCTGCCCACCAGGTCCTCGAAGGCCTCGGCCGTGAGCTGGCCGATCGGCGTGGGGTACCAGGTGGAGGCATTGTTGACCAGGGCATCCAGCCGCCCCCAGGTGTCCCGCGCCGACTGCGCCAGGTGCTCCAGCGCGGCGGGGTCGAGCAGGTCGGCCTGCAGGGCCCGGGCCGAGTCCGGACGGCCCTGATTCAGGCCCGCCGCCAGCACCTCGGCCTCGCCCAGCGAGCGGTTGGCGTGGATCACCACGTTCCAGCCCGCCGCATGCAGTTCGCGCACGGTTGCCGCGCCCACGCGCCGGGCCGCGCCCGTGACCAGCACCACCGGTGACATTCCCATGACCTGCCTTTGCTTTATCCTTGCCGCACTTTCCGCAAGCCCCAAGTGTAACTGTCCCGTGGACAGCATCCTCCAAGCGATCCTCCTCGGCGTCATCGAAGGCGTCACCGAATTCCTGCCCATCTCCAGCACCGGCCACCTGCTGATCGCCCAGCACTGGCTGGAGCGCCGCTCGGACCTGTTCAACGTGGCGATCCAGGCCGGCGCGATCCTGGCCGTGACGCTGGTCTATCGCCTGCGTCTGCTGGACCTGGCCACCACCTGGCGCGACCCGGGCACGCGCGACTACCTGGCCAAGCTGGCCACCGCCTTCGGCGTCACCGCGGTGGGCGGGCTGATCGCCAAGAAGCTCGGCGCGGAACTGCCGGAAACCGTGGTCCCGGTGGCCTGGGCCCTGATCGTCGGCGCCTTCGTGATCTTCGCCGTGGAGCGCTGGAACCGGGGGCGCCCCATCGTGGAGGCGGTGACCTGGAAGGTGGCTGTCGCGGTCGGCGTCGCGCAGGTGGTGGCCGCGGTCTTCCCCGGCGCCTCGCGCTCGGCCGCGGCGATCTTCGCCGCCCTGCTGATGGGCCTGTCCTGCCGCCCGCGCGCGGCGGAGTTCGCCTTCATGGTGGGCATCCCGACGATGTTCGCCGCCACCAGCTACGAACTGCACAAGACCCTGGGGAATCCGGCCGCCGTGCAGGCGGAATCATGGACCGAGCTGGGCATCGCTTTCGGCGTGTCCGCGGCGGTGGGCTTCGTCACCGTGAAATGGCTGATGAAGTTCATCTCCGGCCACAGCTTCGAGCCTTTCGCCTGGTACCGGCTGGGGCTGGGCACGCTGCTGCTGGTGATGCTGTAGGAGCGGCCGTTGGCCGCGAGGACGGCCATCGGCATCTCCCGCCGCTCGCGGCCGACGGCCGCTCCTACGGGGATGGCTCCCGCGGCTGTTCCTTCCACTCCTTCAGCCGCCGCTCGCGCCGCTGCTTCAGGGCCTCGCCGATGGCCGCGCCGCTGATGCCGTCGGCCATCACCTGCGCCGCCTGGATCTCGCTGGCCGCGACGCGCGCCGCGCGCAGGTAGTCGGCCTGCTCGTAGTGGCTGTGCTCGAAGCCGAGGCGCCCGCGCGCATCGCAGACGCTGGCCTGCAGCACCTGCTCGAAGCGCTCGCCCTTGGCGAAGGCCCCGGTGCGCTCCAGCAGGCCCAGCAGGGTGGACGGCCGCAGCTGCAGCGCCTGGTGGATGACCAGGTGCTCCCGGGTATGCACCAGCGCCAGGTCGCGGCAGGCGGAGGGCACGCGCAGGCGCTCGCTGAAGCGCTCCACCAGCGGCACGCCGCGCAGGTCGTGCATGCGGTGGCTGGGCCACTCCTCCGGCGGGGTGGCGCCCTTGCCGAGGTCGTGCACCAGCACGGCGTAGCGCACCTCCAGCGGCAGCCCCAGCCGCGCCGAAGTGTCCAGGCACATCAGCACGTGCACCAGCGTATCCACCTCGGGGTGGTAGTCGGCACGCTGCGGCACGCCGTGCAGCGCCGCCAGCTCCGGCATGATCCGCGCCAGCGCGCCGCAGTCCTGGAGCGTGCGAAAGTAGGTGCCCGGCGACTCCGTCATCAGGCCCTTCTTCGTCTCCTGCCAGACGCGCTCCGGCACCAGGTGGTCGACCTCGCCGCTGTCCACCATCCGGCGCATCAGCGCCAGGGTCTCGTCCGCCACGCGGAAGCCCAGCGGCGCGAAACGCGCATGGAAGCGGGCCACGCGCAGGATGCGCACCGGGTCCTCGCAGAAGGCCTCGGACACATGGCGCAGCAGGCGCGCATCGAGATCGCGGCGGCCGCCGTAGGGATCGACCAGGACTCCGTCGTCGCCGCGGGCGATGGCGTTGACGGTCAGGTCGCGGCGGACCAGGTCGTCCTCCAGCGTCACTTCCGGCCCGGTGTGGAAGCTGAAGCCGCGGTAGCCGGGCGCGGTCTTGCGCTCGGTGCGCGCCAGCGCGTGCTCTTCCCTGGTCTGCGGGTGCAGGAACACCGGGAAGTCCTTGCCCACCGGCTGGTAGCCCGCCGCCCCCATCTCCTCGGGCGTGGCGCCGACGACGACCCAGTCGCGCTCGCGCACCGGCAGCCCGAGCAGTTCGTCGCGGACGGCGCCGCCTACGAGATAGCGCTTCATCGCGGGTCCTTCACACGCAGCCCGGGCTGCCCTTGAGGCAGGCCGCGGCGGCCGGCGTCGGCACCGAGACCGGCAGCAGCAGGTTGCTTGCGTCCTGCGGCTCGCCGCTGGCCAGCCAGCCGTCGGCGGTGATGTGCCAGACGATCTTCTGGATGTAGCCGCGGGTCTCGTTGTAGGGCACGTTCTCGATCCAGACGTCGGCGTCCCGGGGCTCTTGCGGCAGCCAGCGCGCCACGGCGTTGGGCCCGGCGTTGTAGGCGCCCAGCGTCAGGATGAAGCGGCCGCCGAAGCGGTCGGTCTGGTCGCGCAGGTAGGCGGCGCCCAGCGGCACGTTGATCGCGGGGTCGAACAGCGACTCGCGCGTCGGCACCGGCTGCTTCCACTTGCGCGCCACCTGCTGCGCGGTGGGCAGCAGCAGCTGCAGCAGGCCCAGCGCCTGAGAGCGCGACACCGCGGTGGGCAGGAACAGGCTCTCCTGGCGCATCACGCCGTAGATCCAGGGCCCCGGGATACCGGCGAACTTGGCCCCCGCCTCGATCTCCCGGGTGAAGGCCTGCGGATACAGCAGCGTCAGGTCCCGCGTCAGGTTCATCTGGTTGAGCATGCTGACGGTCTGGATGTGCCAGCCCCAGGCCGAGGCCAGGCGCGCGGCCTGCACGCGCGTCAGCTCGTCGGCACCCTGCAGCGCCGCGCGCCACTCGGCGCCGGCCAAGTCGGTGCGCTCGATCAGGAACAGCTCGCGGGCACGCTGCATCTCCGGGCGCGCCATCAGTTGCTGCTGCAGGCCTTCGTCCGCCACCAGCTTCTGCGAGACCGGCACCAGCTTCTTCTGCAGGCGCCAGGCGGAGAGCACGGCGTAGTAGCCGTTTTCCTGCATCAGCGTGTTGTAGATCGGCTCGGCCTGGGCGCGGCGGCCCAGCGTCTCCAGCGCGCGGGCGCGCCAGTAGCTCCAGCGCGGCTCGGCGGCCTGCGCCGGCGGCATGGCGTGCAGCCATTGCGCGGCCAACTCCCACTGGCCCTGCCACAGCGCCGCGCGCACGCGCCATTCGTGCGCCTTGTCGTCCAGGGCGTCGTCCGGCACCAGCTTGTACAGCGAGAGCGCTTCGGCGCGGCGGTCCAGCGCGTAACCCATGGCCAGGTCGCGGCGCAGCTCCGCGATCTGCCGCGCGTCGATGCGGCGGCGCTCGATCATCTTCGGCAGCAGCGGCGCAAGCTCGTCCGGCTTGCCGCGCGCCAGCTTGGCCCAGGCCGCTTCGAGCGGAGCCCATTCCACCTTCTCCTGCGGCGCGGCGATCAGCGCCTCGATGGCCGGACGCGGCTCGCGCAGCAGGCGCGACCAGTGCTTGAGCGGCGCGGCCCGCGCGGCGGGCACGCCGCGCAGCAGCCAGTCGGCCAGCTCGGTGTTGCCGGCCTCCAGCGCCAGGCGGGCGCGCTGCTCCAGGCGCTCGGGCGTCAGCGCGCCGCGCTGCTGCAGCCACTGGAACGGCGGCACGCAGGCCTGCGGCAGCTGCTGGCCGGTCATCCACACGCCCAGGATCTCGTCGCGCAGGCTGTCCTCGACGCCGCCGGTCTGCAGCCAGGCGTTGTAGCGATGGCAGCGCAGCGCGTCGTCGGCCGCCGCCGGCTCGCTGTTGGCCAGCAGCGTGGTCCATTGCTGGCGCTCGGCGAGGTTGCCCAGCCAGTCGCGCTGCAGGGCACGCGCGGCCGGCAGCCCGGCGTTGGCGCGCAGCCAGCCGGCGATCTCGGCGTCCAGGGCCTCGCCCGGGCGGGCCTTGATGGCCTGCCGCAGGCGTGCCGCCTGCAGGTAGGGATAGAGGATGTAGCTGCGCAGGCCCGGGCTCTCGGCGGCCTCGCCGCCGGCCTCCACGGTCTTCAGGGCGGAGCGGAACTCGACGCGCAGCACGTCGTTGGCGGCCTGGGCGGCGACGGTGCCGCTGAGGCACAAGCACAGAAGGAATGCGGGCAGACGGAGCATCAGTGGGGGGAGCCTGTTGTAGGATGCGCGCCTCATTGTAGTGCGTGGCTGACTGAGAATTCGCTGAATGGAGTCCCTGCTCATCTACCTTCTGACCGGCGCCGTGGCCGGATTGCTCGCCGGGCTGTTCGGCATCGGCGGCGGCATGGTGATGGTGCCGGCACTGGCCTTCGTGCTGCCGGGCCAGGGCGTGCCGCCGGAAGTGACCCTGCAGGTGGCCGTGGCCACCTCGCTGGCGGTGATCTCGGCCACCTCCGTCTCCTCGATGCTGAGCCACCAGAAGCACGGCGCCGTGGTCTGGCCGGTGTTCCGCTGGATGGCCCTCGGCCTGGTCGCCGGCTCGGTGGGCGGCGCCTTCGTCGCCGACCAGCTCGCCAGCCGCACGCTGGCGCTGATCGTGGGCTGCGGCGCGCTGGCGGTGGCGGCGCAGATGTTCTTCGACCTCAAGCCGAAGGCCGCGGCGCCGCTGCCCGGCGCGGCCGGCCTGAGCGCCGCCGGCGGCATCATCGGCCTGCTGTCGGCCCTGGTCGGCATCGGGGGCGGCTCGCTGACGGTGCCCTTCCTGTCCTGGCGCAGCGTGGACATCCGCAAGGCCGTGGGCACCTCGGCCGCCTGCGGCGTCCCCATCGCCTGGGCCGGGGCCCTCGGCTTCATCCTGTCCGGCTGGGACCGCAGCGACCTGCCCTCGCCGCACCTGGGCTACGTCAGCCTGCATGGCTTCATGGGCCTGGCCGTCGCCAGCGTGCTGCTGGCCCCTCTGGGCGCCAGGCTGGCGCATCGCCTGCCGCCCCGGCAGCTGAAGCGCGGTTTCGCGCTGCTGCTGACCGGCGTTGGGCTCAAGATGCTGATTGGCTAGAATCACGCTGACGGCGATTGCCGCCGCGCGCGAGAAAAGTCTTGGGTAAACGGGGGTTTGAGCCGGGTGTTGCGGGCGGAGTCCGCCGCAGGGGCAGCGCGCTGCTGCTGGGCCTGCTGCTGGCCGCCGCCGGCGCCCAGGCCGCCGAGGTCTATGTCTACCGCGAGCCCACCGGCACCCGCCTGTTCACCGACCAGCGCGTACGCGACCCCGCCTACGTGTTCATCGCCAAGTACGGCCGCCCCACCGCCTACGTCTCCTGCAGGGGCATCAGCGCCGCCGGCCTGGATGCGCGCCTGCGCAGCTACGAGGACCTGATCGACAAGTACGCCGCCCAGCAGGGCGTGGAAGCGGCCCTGGTCAAGGCGGTCATGCGCGTCGAATCCTGCTTCGACCACCGTGCCGTGTCGCGCGTCGGCGCACGCGGCCTGATGCAGCTGATGCCCGGCACCGCCTCGGACCTCGGCGTGAGCGACAGCTTCGACCCGGCGCAGAACATCCGCGGCGGCGTCACCTACCTGCGCCTGATGCTGGACCGCTTCGGCAACAACCAGAAGCTGGCCCTGGCCGCCTACAACGCCGGTCCCGGCGCGGTGGAAAAGCACCAGGGCGTACCGCCGTTCCGGGAAACCCAGGCCTACGTCGAGAAGGTGCGCTCGCACTACGAGCGCTACCGCAGCTAGCGCGCCTTCAGCACCTCCAGGAACGCCTCCAGCGCCGGACTGCGCCAGGCGCTCTTGAGCAGCACGCGGTACAGCGGCCGCCGGATGCGCAGGCCCTTCACCTCCACCACCCGCAGGATGCCGGCCTTCAGCTCGGTGCGGATCGCCTGGGCCGACAGGAAGGCCAGCGCCACGCCGCCGGCCACGGCGTGCTTGATCGCCTCGGTGCTGGCCAGTGTCATCGCCGGACGCGGGCGGATGCCCCGGGCGGCCAGCGCACGCTCGGTGACCGCGCGGGTACCCGAGCCGGGCTCGTGCATCAGCAGCGGATGCTCCGCCAGCGCCGCCAGCGCCAGCGGCCCGGCCGCGGCCGCCGGATGGCGCGGCGCCGCGATCAGCACCAGCTCGTCCTCGGCGTAGACGCGGTAGTCCAGCTGGTCGCTGCTGACCACGCCCTCGGCGAAGCCGATGTCGATCTCGCCCGCCAGCAGCTTGGCCTCGATGGCCTGCGTGTTCTCCACCTGCAGCGACAGCTCCACCCCGGGATGGCGGCGGGCGAAGGCCGCCAGGGTCTCCGGCAGCATGTAGCCGCCGATGGTACGGCTGGCGCCGATGGCCAGGCGCCCCCGCCCCAGTTGCTGCAGGTCGCCCAGCGCCTGGGCCGCCTCGGCCTCGATCGCGAACAGGCGGTTGGCATAACCCAGCAGCAGCCGGCCCGCCTCGGTCGGCCGCACGCCGCGCGGCAGGCGGTCCAGCAGCACCACGCCCAGGGCGCGCTCGAACTCGGCGAGCTGCTTGGACACGGCCGACTGGCTGATGTGCAGCTCGCGCGCACCGCCGCTGACGCTGCCGCTGGCCGCCACGGCCTGGAAGATGGCGAGATGGTTCAGGTTCATGTCGGGTGATCCATGAATAAAAGTCAACTAAGGCATCTATATATTGCATTTTATTGATGGCGGCGGGAGTGCCTAAAATGCGGGTCCGGCGCGGGACCCGTCCCCGCCGCCCCTCACACAGCTGGAAACGACCATGATCAAGCCCCACGGCTCCGACACCCTGAACCCGCGCTTCGTCTACGACACCGCGCGCCACGCCGCCCTGCAGAAGGAAGCCGAGGGCCTGCCGAGCCTGCTGCTGAACTCCGCCGCCGCCGCCAACGCGGTGATGCTCGGCGCCGGCTACTTCAACCCGCTGACCGGCTACATGAACAAGGCCGACGCGCTGGGCGTGGCCAAGGACCTGAAGACCACCGCCGGCCTGTTCTGGCCGGTGCCCATCGTCAACCTGACCAAGGAGGCCGGCATCAAGGCCGGCAGCCGCATCGCGCTGCGCGACCCCAACGTCGAAGGCCATCCGGTCCTGGCGGTGATGGACGTGCAGGCCGTGGAAAGCGTCAGCGACGACGAGCTGCAGTTCATGGCCAAGGAAATCTTCGGCAACCTCGACGCCAAGCACCCGGGCGTGCAGACCTTCCTGAACCTGGGCAACACCCTGGTCTCGGGCCCGATCGAGGTGCTGAACTTCAGCTACTTCCAGGGCGAGTTCCCGGACACCTTCCGCACCGCCGTGGAGATCCGCAACGAGATCAAGGAACGCGGCTGGCAGAAGGTGGTGGCCTTCCAGACCCGCAACCCGATGCACCGCGCGCACGAAGAGCTGTGCCGCATGGCGCAGGAGCGCCTCCAGGCCGACGGCATCGTCATCCACATGCTGCTGGGCAAGCTCAAGGAAGGCGACATCCCGGCACCGGTGCGCGACGCCTGCATCCGCACGATGGTGGAGCACTACTTCCCGAAGAACACGGTGATGATCACCGGCTACGGCTTCGACATGCTCTACGCCGGCCCGCGCGAGGCCGTGCTGCATGCCGTGTTCCGCCAGAACATGGGCGCCAACTACCTGATCGTGGGCCGTGACCATGCCGGCGTGGGCGACTACTACGGCCCCTTCGACGCGCAGACCATCTTCGACACCCGCGTGCCGGCCGGCGCGCTGCAGATCGAGATTTTCCGCGCCGACAACACCGCCTACAGCAAGAAGCTGGGCCGCGTGGTGATGATGCGCGAAGCCCCGGACCACACGCCGGAAGACTTCATCGCGCTGTCGGGCACCAAGGTGCGCCAGATGCTGGGCCAGGGCATCGCCCCGCCGCCCGAGTTCTCGCGCCCGGAAGTGGCCAAGGTGCTGATGGAGTACTACCAGCTGGAAGACGCCAAGAAAGCCTGAACCGGCGGATGCGGCGACGAAAAAAGGGGCCTGTGGGCCCCTTTTTCGTTGCCCACCCCCTCTGTGAACCAGGTCAATGTCCGCTGGCCCGCCGGCGCCTATAGTGGAGGGATGGGGAAACTGCTGGGGGGCGGAGACTCATGAGCGGACCGGCATCCTTGCGGCTGCTGGCGGCGGGGGCCGCCCTGGCGGCGCGCTACGGCTTCGAACAACTGACACCGGACAACCTGGCCGACACCACCGGCCTGACGCGCGAGCAGTTCGCCGCGCAGTTCGGCAGCCTGGACGTCTACTTCACCGAGCTGAACCGGCAGTTCCTGGACCACATCCTCGACCGGCTGGTGCAGGCCGCATCCCAGACGCCGCCGGGGCTGCCCCGCATGCAGCGCGCCACCGAGCTGCAGCTGGACATCTGCCTGGAGCACCGCGCCCTGCGCCTGCTGCTGAGCGAAGCGCGCCGGCGCTTGCCGGGCATGGCCCAGTACTTCCACAAGCGCAACCAGACCACCGCCATGATGGTGGGCATCGAGCTGAAGTCGCTCGCCTGCCCCAACTCGCATGCCATCGGCCGGGTCTACTGCCAGATGGTGCTGGAAGCCGCGCAACTGGAGTGCGAGGCCGGCGCACCGAACCCGGGCCTGCGGCGCATGCTGTCAGAGTTCCTGGCCGCCGCGCTGTCGGCGCCGCCGCTCCCCAAGGCAGCCGACGTGCCCGCACCCGCCGGGGAGTAGGAGAGGCGGCACTCCGCTGGCCTCAGGGCGTGCCCGGCCTCAATCCTTGTCTTCGAACCAGACGCAGAAGTACCGGCCCTCGCCGCAGGACACGATGATGCCTGCGTCGAACGAGGATTCGCCCAGAGGATGCCAGGCCTCGCGCGTATCCCAGTTGCCGTTCGAGTAATACCGGCTGCCGGGCTTCTCGCAGGACGACAGGATCATGTCGGCCATGCCGTCCGCCTCGGCCTTCGACATGAGCGGCATCTGGTACGGCATGTCCTTGTGCAGGATGGCCGAGAGGATGGCATGCGCGGTGGCCCGGTGGTGCTCCACGAGCCGGCTGCTGTCCGGCTGCAATCCCGCCTGGGCCAGGACGGCGTTCAGGTCCCCCGCCGCATCGGAGACGAGGATGCAACGGACTTCGCCCGCATGGCGCGCGTCCATGATTTCCTGTGCGTCGATCATCGGCCTCGCCATCTCTGAAAACCCGTCCACGGGATCGGCGTCCCGCAGGATGTGGGGAATGTAAAGAACCGCATCGATCGCGAACGATGCGCTTCGCAAAGCTCACTGCATCCTACACTTGCTTTCCAACTTGCAAAGCCATTGGCTCAACCCTGCGATCGCCCCTTTTTTGAGAAACAGGATCAAGCTTTCTTGCCGTGTCTGCGCTCAAGACTCTGAACATGCTCGACGTCTGTTTTCCCGGTGATAGCAAGGCGCGCAGTTTCGAGTCGGCCCACACAGAACTGCACTCGATTAACAGACATGACTTCGACGGTCTGCTTGCGCAGGTGGTCAATGAACCCGGAAATACTAAATACACCTTGAGGAACCTCTGTCATGAACTCAGCTTCGCCAGTAAAGACAACCACCGACTTGGTGGCCTCAGGCGGCAAGAAATCCAAGAGGTCTTGAACCGCTCGTACATGCCGGAAATTCTGGTGAATCGGGTTCTGAAACCTGAACTTCCATCTGAAGAGAACTTGAGTCCAGTTCGCTTGATTCGCGCTGGCAAAAATCCATCCCTTGTACTCCTTGTTCTCAATGACGAAAACGCCGAACCGCGAAACAAGAATGTGATCAATCTGAGTTGTGCCGTCCTTCATGCGAAGAGTGACATGATTCATCAGATGATAATCGGGAGAGGTGAAGTGGGTGAGCATGGCGCGGGATAGCAGCGCCTCTCCCCGATTCTGGAACAAAGGGAGGCGTAAGGCTTTGGATCGGCCAATGGCGAAACCAACAGCAAGTGCGATGAAGATGTACAGAACACCCCATCCATCCTGCGTCCAATGAAGGAGGGCCTTTGACTCGCGCTGAATCAGTGCGTGACTTGATGCAGTTGAGATGATTTGCGCCAGGCCATCGATATTCTCCTCAAGCATGAGCCGATACTCCTTCATGCAGAACTCCACCATCATGCTCGTCCGGCTTTCTGGGTGACCCACTCTCTCAAGCCCCCTCCCGAATCTTCGCCACGAAATCCTGCAAGTAGGGCTTCTCCGCCAGGCTCTCCGGCATTGCCGCGTACAGCTCGCAGCGCAGCCCCGATTCTCCCAGCGGCTTGGCCACCACGTAGCCGCGCTCCAGATACGCCTGCACGCTCCAGGCCGGCAGCGCGGCGATGCCGCGGCCGCTGGCGACGAGTTGCAGGATCGCCACTGTCAGCTCCGCGTTGCGCCGCTTGGGCTTCACGCCGGCGGGCGCGAGGAAATGGCGCACCACGTCGAGCATGTCGTCCTCCACCGGGTAGGAGATCAGCGTTTCGCCGGCGAAATCCTGCGGCGACAGCCAGGGCTTCTGCGCCAGCGGGTGCTTGCGCGACAGGATGGCGACGGTCTCGTAGGTGAACAGCGGCGCGGTGGCGACGCCGGCGCGCGGCGCGGGGCGGTCGTGCACCACGGCGAAGTCGGCCGCGCCGGTTTCCACCAGGGAGATCGGCTCGGCCTGGAAGCCGCTGACCAGGTCCAGCTCCACCTGCGGCCAGTGTTCGCGGAAGGCGTCCATCGCCGGCATCAGCCAGTCGAAGCAGGTGTGGCATTCCACCGCCACGCGCAACTGGCCGCCGCCCCCTCCGACCCACTGCGCCACCTCGCGCTCGGCCTCCGCGGTGAGCTCGCGCACCTGCCGGGCCAGGGCCAGCAGGCGGGCGCCGGCCTGGGTGAAGCGCAGGGGCTTGGTGCCGCGCTCGAACAGCGGTGAGCCGTAGTGGCCTTCCAGCAGCTTGAGCTGGTGCGACAGGGCGGACTGGGTGACGAAGACCCGCTCGGCGGCCCGGGACAGGGAGCCGGTGTCGGCCAGGGCCACCAGGGTCTGCAGGTGGCGCATTTCCAGGGGAGACTGGATCATGAATTTCTCTCAACAAAACCATTAAAACAGCGAGATTGAATCATATTAGCCGTCGGCGGACCATGAGCACCCTTCAATCTGACGGACCTAGCCATGTCCCATGCTCATATCCTCGGCTTTCCCCGCATCGGCGCCCGGCGCGAGCTGAAGACCGCCGTGGAGGCCCACTGGAAGGGCCAGCTGGACGAAGCCGGCCTGCGGGCCGTGGGCCGCGAGCTGCGCGGCCGCCACTGGGCCCTGCAGCAGGCCGCCGGCCTGGACTGCGTGACGGTCGGCGACTTCGCCTTCTACGACCACCTGCACAACGCCACGGCGCTGTTCTCGGCGGGCCCGGCCCGCTTCGGCCTGGGCGGGCACATGGACCTGGCGGACTACTTTGCGATGGCGCGCGGCACGCCGGAGCAGCCGGCGCTGGCGATGAAGAAGTGGTTCGATACCAACTATCACTACCTGGTGCCGGAGGTGGATGCCGGCACCCGCTTCCGCCTCAACCGCGACTGGCTGCTGCCGGAACTCCAGGGTGCGCAGGCCGCCGGCTACCGCGCCAAGGTGGTGCTGCCCGGCCCGCTCACCTGGCTGTGGCTGGCCAGCGCGCCGGCGGGCTTCGACAAGCTCTCGCTGCTGCCGGCGCTGCTGCCGGTATACGCCGAACTGGCGGCGGAACTGCGCGCGCTGGGCGTGGCTTGGCTGCAGCTGGACGAGCCGATCCTGTCGCTGGACCTGCCGGAGGAATGGCTGGCCGCCTTTCCCCGCGCCCATGCCGCGATTGCGGCCGTCGCGCCGCCGGTCCTGCTGGCCACCTACTTCGGCAGCGTGGCCGTGCATGCGGCGCTGCTGAAAGCGCTGCCGGTCGCCGCGCTGCACCTGGACCTGGTGCGCGCGCCGCGCCAGCTCGAGGCCTTCCTGCCGGACTGGCCGCAGGACAAGGCGCTGTCGCTGGGCGTGATCGACGGCCGCAACCTCTGGCGCACGGACCTGGCCAGGGTGCTGGCCTTGCTGCACCCGGCCAGGGCCCTGCTGGGCGAGCGCCTGTGGATCGCACCGTCCTGCTCGCTGCTGCATGTGCCCACCGATCTCTCCCTGGAAGAGAAGCTCGACCCCGCGCTGAAGAGCTGGATGGCCTTCGCGGTGCAGAAGCTGGATGAACTCTCGGTGCTGAAGCGCGCCCTGGAGCAGGGCGAGCCTGCCGTGTGGCGCGAGCTGCAGGCAGCGGCCCAGGCCATCCAGAGCCGCCGCAAGGCCCCGAGCACCCACGTGGCCGCCGTGCGCGCCCGCGTCGCCGCGCTGAAGCCGGAGGATGCCGAGCGTGCCGCGCCGTTCGCGCAGCGCATCGCCGCCCAGCAGGCGGTGCTGAACCTGCCGAAGCTGCCGACCACCACCATCGGCTCCTTCCCCCAGACCGCGGAGATCCGTGCCGCGCGCGCCGCCTTCAAGGCCGGCAGGCTCGGCGAGGACCAGTACATCGCCGCGATGCAAGCCGAGATTCGCCATGCGGTGGAAAAGCAGGAGCGGTTGGGCCTCGACGTGCTGGTGCACGGCGAGGCCGAGCGCAACGACATGGTGGAATACTTCGGCGAGCAGCTCGACGGCTACGCCTTCACCCAGTTCGGCTGGGTGCAGAGCTACGGTTCGCGCTGCGTGAAGCCTCCAGTGATCTATGGCGACGTCTCCCGCCCCGCGCCGATGACGGTGGAGTGGTCCCGCTATGCGCAGACGCTGACGGACAAGCCGATGAAGGGCATGCTCAGCGGCCCGCTGACGATGCTGTTCTGGAGCTTCGTGCGCGACGACCTGCCCAAGCAGGAGGTGGCGCTGCAGCTGGCGCTGGCCCTGCGCGACGAGGTGGTGGACCTGGAAACCGCCGGCATCAAGCTGATCCAGATCGACGAGCCGACGATCCGCGAGGGCCTGCCGCTGAAGAAGGCGGAGTGGCCGGCATACCTGGACTGGGCGGTGCGGGCCTTCCGAATCACCGCCGCGGGCGTGCGCAACCAGACGCAGATCCACACGCACATGTGCTACTCGGAGTTCAACGACATCCTGCCGTCCATCGCGGCGCTGGATGCGGACGTGATCACCATCGAGACCTCGCGGGCGCGGATGAAGCTGCTGGAGGGTTTCGCCGAGTTCCGGTATCCGAACGACATCGGCCCGGGGCTCTACGACATCCACTCGCCCCGCGTGCCGGCACAGGCGGAGATGCAGGAGCTGCTTCAGCGCGCGCTGAAGGTGGTGCCGGCCGAGCGCCTGTGGGTGAACCCGGACTGCGGCCTCAAGACCCGCGGCTGGCCGGAGACGGAAGCGGCCCTGAAGATCATGGTGGCGACGGCCCGCGAAGCGCGGGCCGCGCTGAACTGATGGCCTTCGGCTATGCGCGAAGGCGCCGCGATGAAGCGCAGGACGCCTCCCGGGAGCCATTCCGGGAGGCGGACCCGCTGGCGCGCTTCGCCTACGTGGAGCCGGCGGAAGAAGACCCACCCGAAACCCATCGCCACGGCGAACACTGTGCCTGTGGCCTGCGCGGAGAATGAGCATGTACGGCAACGCCCCGAGCCTCGCCCAATACGACCCTGAGCTGCACGCCGCGATCCAGAAGGAAGCGGGGCGGCAGGAAGCGCACATCGAGCTGATCGCCTCGGAGAACTACGCCAGCCCGGCGGTGAT
>NZ_PSNW01000008.1 GCF_002930645.1 Solimonas fluminis
CTGCAGGCGCAGGTCCCACCACGGCGACATCTGGAACATCGAGCCCAGGCCCAGGCCGACGCCGGCGCCGCTGAGTTCCTCGCCCAGGAAGTCGATCTGGTGCGCGTTGATGCTGCCGATCACGAACGGCCGGATCCCGGCCTTGTCGTTGGCGAAGTACTGCAGCAGGTTGGCGCCCAGCGTCAGCCGCTCGTAGTCGTTCTCCGCCGGCAGGTCCGACACCGTCAGGCTGCTGTAGCCGCCTTCCAGCTCGAAACCCGTGTACCGGCCCAGCGCGCGGCCCACGCTCACCGACCCGGCAACGCCGTTGTCCAGGTTCTCCTTGTCCGCGAACACGCCGCCGATCGACGGCGATACGTACCACCGCTGGTCGTATTTGCCCGCGTCCTGCGCGGACACCGTGGCGCCCCAGAGCAGGCCCGCCGCGGCCAACCATGCAAATTTAGACATTCTTAATCTCCCATCCCTGAAAGAGCTGCGGACGCGACTGTACCTTGCCGGGAGTCCCCGCGACGAATTTTTCCGGCGACGCTCGGGCTGCTGTTTGCTACCTGTCGTCAGAAAACCACTTGCGGACACTCAACCGTTCCGGTCAATGGCATACTATTTTCCATGAACCCGGGGCGCAAACGCCATACGCTTCCGGTGACCCCATCCGTACAGGGAGTGTTTCGAGATGAAAGGATTGCGTTGGTTGCTGGTGACGAGCGTGCTGGCGATGGCCGGCTGCAACGGCGGGCCCTCGAGCCCCGACTTCCAGCCGGAAACCACGGTTTCGGAGTTCCGCATCACCGGGCCGTCGCCGGCGACCACGGAGCTGGCCTCCCAGTCCCTGCCGGTGGGAACCACCCGGGACGTCCGTGCCCTGGCCACCATCACCACCACGGTGCCTCCCGGTTATGAAGGCAGTCCCGCTCCCCAGGAGATCGACGGCAAGCTGGTCGTCAAGCTGGAGAACCAGGATGTGACCACCGAGGCCAGCTGGGGCAGTTCGTCCGAAACGAACGCCACGGTGGACGGCAACGGGCGCATCACCGGTAAGGCCGTGGGCGGTACCACGGTGACGGCCAGCTACAAGGGCAAGTCCGACACCCTGCCGGTGACCGTGACCAGCGCCACCCTGGCCGGAGGCTCGGTGGAGTGCATCCGCCCGGTCACCACGGCGAATCCCGCATGCCCCGACAGCGATGTCTACAGCCGCACCCCGGGTATCGACGTCAGCTTCGAGGCCATCGGCCGCTTCTCCGACGGGCAGCTCTATCGCATCGCCACCCCTCCGCATACGCTCGAGTGGAGCAGCGACACGCCGACGGTGGCCGCGAATTCCGGGTCGACCAGCAGTAGCTTCCGGACCGACGACGTAGGCTCGGCGGTGATCACCGGCGAGGTCACCGCCGGCGTCACGCCGCTGCCCAATCCGGCGTCCGCCGATGCCACGCTGAACGTCACGGCGGCCAATGAGTTCTGCGCGACCGAGTTCCTGGCCGCCACGGCCGAGGTGACGGAATCGCTGTGCATCGGCTGCTCGGTCAACAACAAGGAGAACATCATCGACGGCAACCTGGAGACCTATGCGGACATGAATATCCCGCTGGGCCTGCTGCTGCTGTCCAACGTCTCGGTCACCGTCGCGAACAAGGCGGGCCAGCCGACGATTCCGGCCGGCAACCCGGTGGGCTTCCTGCTGAGCCGCACCACCAACAACATCCTGGCCGCCCAGCTGCTGGGCAGCCTGGAAGTGAGCACGGTGAGCCGCAACGCCAGCGGTGAGCTCGTGGACAACGACGATCCGGCTACCAGTTCCGAGCTGCTGCGCCTGACCCTGCTGGGCATCCGCCTGCCGGACGATCCGCAGTTCCTGCTGACCACCGGCGCGACGACCCAGGACTACGACGGCGTGAAGCTGACCTTCCGCGGCGGCCTGCTGTCGCTGCTGGCGGCGGTCAACGTCAACACCGCCTGCTCGCGTGCGCAGGTGACGGAAGAGTAGGTGCAGGACCGCTTCGAAGAAGGGCGCCTCCGGGCGCCCTTTTTTTGTCCATCTCCTCATGCGGGGAAATGCGGGAGAGGGGACCTGAGGTGACGACCCCAAGCGTTCGCCCCGAGCCTGCCGAAGGACGACGCGCTCGGGCAGCCATCCATGACGGGATCTTCGCCCATGCATCAACCCCCCGGGACGGCCCTCCACGGCCGCCAGGAATACGGAACTCCGTTATGAGTTCCGCGCGCCGGCGCGCAAACTATTCCCATCGAGCTGAGCACCACGTTGGAATCAACGACCGGGCTCCGGGCATACCGGGATCGATCTCATCCACCCGGCCCATGCCCTCGAGGCTTCCCCCGCTTTTCCGCAGCAGGACGATTGCCGGGCTAACCCAGTAGGGCTCTGCCATGCATCTGCGAACGAGTCCCCGGGTCGCAGCCTGCTGCCGGTGCTCTTTCCCGATACGGTATTGCTGCCCGCCAGCTCCTCTCCACCAGGGGAGCCCGCGCAGCGCTAGGGGTAAAGCCGCGAACAGCGTGGAGGGGCCCCCAGCGCAAGAGCGCTGGGGATCCTCAGCGTCGTGAGTCGGCGGTTGTAACCCCGGGAACTCCGCTAAAGCCGCGAACAGCGTGGAGGGGCCCCCAGCGCAAGAGCGCAGGGGATCTCCACGCAAGGCTTGGGCGCCGCGCAAAGAAAACCCCGCCGGGTTAGGGCGGGGTTCGGTCATCTGAACCGCAGACTCGCTGCGCTAGGATCCCTGGCGCTCTGGCGCCAGGGGCCCTCCACGCGGCTCGCTGCTTTACTCAATCACCTTCAGCTCCACGCGGCGGTTCTCCTCGCGGCCTTCTTCGGTGTCGTTGCTGTCGATCGGGCGGGACTCGCCGTAGCCCACCGGGTTCATGCGCGGGGCTTCGATGCCGCGGCCGGCCAGGTAGGTCTTCACCGAATTGGCGCGGCGCTCCGACAGGCCCAGGTTGTAGGCGTCGGTGCCGACGTTGTCGGTGTGGCCTTCCAGGTCGACCTTGATCGTCGGGTAGGCCTTCAGCGTCTCGGCCACCTCGTTGAGGATCAGCTTGGCCGGCTCGGTCAGGCGGTCGGAGTCGAACTCGAACTTCACGCCGCGCAGGATGAAGTTCTTGTCCAGCGCGCAGCCGTTGGCGTCCACGGCCTCGCCCGGGCGGGGCTTGCGGCAGTCGCCGGTCAGGGCGCACCCGTTGGGCAGGACCTTGGCGCCCGGCGGCGAGCGCGGGCACTCGTCGAGGTAGTCGGGAATGCCGTCACCGTCGGAATCCAGCGGGCAGCCGTCCGGGCCCACGGCCACGCCCTTCGGCGTCTCCGGGCACTTGTCCATGAAGTCGGGCACGCCGTCCCCATCGGCATCCGCCGCCGGGCAGCCATCCGGGCCGACGATCACGCCCTTGGGGGTGTTGGGGCACTTGTCGTAGGCGTCGGGGATGCCGTCGCCGTCGCTGTCGATCGGGCAGCCGTCCGGGCCCACCATCACGCCGCGCGGGGTGCCGGGGCACTTGTCGAGCGAGTCGGGCACGCCGTCGCCATCGGAGTCGGCCGGGCAACCCTTGGCGTCAACCGCGGTGCCCTTGGGGGTGCCGGGGCACTTGTCCAGGTAGTCGGGTACGCCGTCGCCGTCGGTATCCACCGGGCAGCCGTCGGAGTACACCGTCACGCCCTTGGGGGTGTTGGGGCACTTGTCCTTGCGGTCGGGGACGCCGTCGCCATCGCTGTCGGTCGGGGTGCCGCCGAAGCTGCGGCGCAGGCTCACGCCCACGGTCTGCGACTTGTATTCGCTCTCGAGCTTGGAGGAGGTGAACGATCCATCGGGGGCCGTAGGCGACTGGCCCGAGGCCTCCATGTCATCGCCCACGATGTAGCGGTAGTCGATGGACAGGGTGGTGGCATCGCCCAGCACGAAGCCGACACCGGCGCCGGCCTGATAGACCAGGCCGGAAGCCTTGCCCGAGAGCCCGGCGTCATCCAGGTCGAGGTCGGCCTGCTGGAAACCCGCGCCGACGCCCAGGTAGGGAACGATCGAGGAGCCGAAGTCGAAGTCGTACCAGGCATTGGCCAGCACGCGCAGCGTGCGCACCTTGCCATCGTCGCTGATCAGGCCCGAACCGGCCGTGGTCTCGACCGACGCCACGTCAATGTCGTTTTCCGAGATCGCGACCGACAGTTCCGGCCGGAAGCCGCCGTCGAAGAGGTATCCGAGGCTGCCGGCGATGCTGTAGCCGCCATCGAAAGTGACCCGCGCGGGCGCGGCGGGGAGCCGCTGCGTGGTCGAGCCGCCGGGCGTGCCGGGCGTCACGGTGCCGGGGCCGAGCAGGGTCAGAAGGCAGCCCTGCACGCCGAGGCCGCCGACGACGCCGTTCAGCAGGGGGCCCAGGACCGGAAGGCCGGCCAGCAGGCACTCCTCGATCTCCTCCTCGGTCGGCGGAGTCGTGGACGTGAGGCTGGTGTTCAGCTTGCCATCCGAATCCTCGATGGAGGAGTACGCGCCGCTGAGGCCGAAATACCAGCCCGGCTCGTAGGCATTGGCGGAGGTCGAAAGCAGCGCTGCCGCCATCGCTCCAGACATGGCAGCGCCCTTCAGCGCCGCTCCCAACCGCTTGTTAAACATGTGGCCCCCGGAATTGGATGTATACCGCTCGCGCGATCTTAGCCCGTTCGCGCATGAAGTATCAACGCTATCGCCGTGTCGGCAGTAGGAATTTTGTCACTACCCAATGTCAGGGACAGGGTTCCCGGCGTCAGGGCATGGAAATCCGGCTTACCAGGGTGTCCGCGGGCGGCTGGAGAGGCCAGTCCCGGTGGTTGAAGACCTGGCCGCTGCGGCGTACGGCATCCAGGCTGGCGGTGTCGATCCGGGCATAGACCCAACCGGGCTCGTCCAGCCGCCCGGAAGCCAGGACGCCGTCGTCGGGGTGGCCGCGGTCCACCGGGGTATAGATGCCGGCGGCACCGATGTTCACGTCCACCGCAGGGGACCAGGGGGCTTCCCCCACCAGCGGCGCCTGCACCACGTAGCACTGGTTTTCCAGTGCCCGTGCCTGCGCGCCGATCCGCACGCGGTGGTAGCCCGCCAGGGTGTCGGTGCAGCTGGGCGCCAGCAGCAGTTCGGCCCCGGCTTCGACCAGGGTGCGGGCGATCAGCGGGAACTCGATGTCGTAGCAGGTGCAGATGCCGATGCGGCCCAGCGCCGTATCGAAGAGCTTCAGGCCCTTGCCGGCGCCGATGCCCCATTGCTCGCGTTCGAAGCGGGTCATCATCTGCTTGTCCTGGAAATCGGCGCTGCCCTCCGGCCCGAACAGCCAGGCGCGGTTGCGGTAGCCGCCGTCCTCGCGCACGGGGAAGCTGCCGGCCAGGATGTAGGCCCCCAGTTCCCGGGCCAGGCGGGCATGCAGGGCGCGCCAGCGCGGGAGCAGGTCCTGCATCGCGGCGATCTGCCCGTGCAGGTCGGCGCGCAGCGCCGGTCCCAGCAGCGAGGCCAGCTCCATGCTGGCGTATTCGGGAAACACCAGCAGCTTGGCCTGCCGCGCCGCCGCCTCGCGGCACCAGCTGGACAGCTTGTCCTCGAAGGCGTCCCAGTCCGCCAGTTCGCCGACCGGATACTGCGCCGCCGCCAGGAGATAGCCTTTGCTCATGCCGGGTCCAGCCGACGCTGCCAGAAGCCCAGGGTCTTGTTGCTGGGCGCGTTGTCGCCGAGGTCCAGCCAGGACATCCGGCATTCCAGCCCCGGCTCGCGGACGTAGCCGCGCCGGCCCCAGAAGACGTCGTTGGGCACGTAGTCCGCCGGGCGCATCGGATGATCCGGGGGGCGTTCGACCGCACAGAACGTGGTCCAGGACTGGCCGAGGTGCCGCGCGTGCGCCTCGCGCTCCTCGAAGAAGCGCACGCCCAGGCCGCGTCCCCGGTAGGGGCGCAGCAGCAGCGATTCGCCGAAGTAATGGTATCGCTCCAGCGGCAGTCCCGCGGCCAGGAAGGGCTCGCGCATCTCCTGGTGGGCTTCGGCCAGCGGCAGGCTGGTGGAAGCGCCTACCGCCTCGGCGCCGTCGCGCACCAGCACGATCAGGCTGTGCGGGCTGTCGACGTAGGTCTGCAGGTAGTGCGCTTCGTACTCGGCGCTGCCGTCGTAGAGATAGGGGAACTCGCGGAATACGCGGATGCGCAGCCGTGCCAGCGCATCCACATGGCGCGCGATGTCGCCGCCGCGCAGCAGATCGACGGTCAGCGTGCCGCTCATTGCACCTGCGCCAGCCAGTCCTGCAGGTTGTAGTAGTTGGTCACGCGCGCCACCTTGCCGTCACGCAGCTCGAAGAAGGCGCCGGCGGGCAGGCGATAGGTCTGGCCGTTGGCTTCGGGCAAGCCGGCATCGGTGGCCAGGTATTCGCCGAGCACGGTGAACTCGGCCGCGGCGCGGCGCCCGGAGGGCTCCGCCAGCACCACCAGGTCGGCGATCTGCTCACGGTAGCTGCGGTTCATGCGCTGCATGAAGGCCGCGAAGGCCTCTCGGCCGTGCTCGCGCAGGCCCTGGTTGACGTCATGCACCACGTCCTCGGTCAGCATGCCGAGGAAGGCATCCATGTCGCCGGCGTTGAAGGCGGCGTAATAGCGTTCGATCAGCTTGCGGGTCTGTTCCGTCATCTCGGCTTCCTTGCTGGAAACGGAAAGTGTAACCGCTACGGCATGGCGCAGGCCCTAGTATCCCATCTGCTTGGCCGCCAGGTCCTTCATGATCTCCAGCGAACCGCCGCCGATGGTCAGCACCTTGGTCTCGCGGTAGATGCGCTCCACCTTGGCGCCGCGCAGGTAGCCCGCTCCGCCGAAGATCTGCATCGCCTCGTTGGCCACCCACTCCAGGGAGGTGGTGGCGAAGTTCTTCAGCATGCTCAGTTCCGCCACCGGGAACTGCTTCTGGCCGATGCGCCAGGCTGCCATGTCGAGATTGGCCTTCACGGCCTCGTTGCGCGTGCGCATGTCCACCAGCTTGTGGCGGATGACCTGGTTGCGGATCAGCGGCTTGCCGAAGGTCTGGCGCTCGCGGGCATAGGCCAGCGATTCCTCGTAGCAGACCTGCGCGAAGGCCCAGGCCTGGGCGGCCAGCATCAGGCGCTCGTTGTTGAAGTTCATCATGATGGCCATGAACCCGGCATTCTCCGGGCCGATGCGGTTGGCCACCGGCACCCGGCAGTTGTCGAAGTAGAGCGTCGCCGTGTCCGAGCACCACCAGCCCATCTTGTGCAGGGGCGAGCGCGTCAGTCCCGGGGTGTTTCCCTCGATCACCAGCAGGGAGACGCCGCCCATGCCGTCGCCGCCGGTGCGCACGGCCGTGGTGATGAAGTCGGCCCGCATGCCCGAGGTGATGAAGGTCTTGGAGCCGTTGACCACGTAGTGGTCGCCGTCGCGCACGGCCCGGGTGCGGATGTTGGCCACGTCGGAGCCGCCGCCCGGCTCGGTGATGGCCAGCGCCGCGATCTTCTCGCCGGCCAGCACCGGCCGCACGAAGCGCTCCTTCTGCTCGGCATTGCCGACATGGGCGACCGGCGGGGTGCCGATGCCGTGGCTCATCAGGCTGGCGATCAGGCCGCCGCTGCCGGCGCGCGCCAGCTCCTCGGTGACGACGATGCCGTAGAAGGGGTCCACCTCGGCCCCGCCGCAGGCCTCGGGAAAGCCGATCTGCAGCAGGCCGGCCTCCGCCGCCTTGCGATGCAGTTCTCGAGGCAGCTCCTCGGCGGCTTCCCATTTGTCGATGTTGGGAGCAATCTCCTTCTCGACGAAGCGACGCAGCTGCTGCCGGAAGGCTTCATGGTCTTCGGTGTAGAACGGATGCTTCATGGTTATTAATATTACCGCGGAGGCGGTTCCCTGGAGGACAAGGGCTGCACCATAATCTCCGCCCCGGACGGCGCGCAACCGCGAGACGTTCGGTAACAATAATTACCAAGAGGAGTCGACATGACCGTCATCGACGAATCCCTGCTGCCGCTGAACCGGGTCTACCACTGGGAAGCGACGCAACCCCAGGCCGTCTACCTGTCACAGCCGCTCGGCGGCGGCAGGATGCGCGACTACACCTGGGCCGAGGTGGCCGACGAGGCCCGGCGCATGGCGGCCTACCTGAAGTCCTTCGGCTGGGAGCCGGGTTCGCGCGTGGCGATCCTCTCCAAGAACTGCGCGTGGTGGATCATGTCGGATCTGGCCATCTGGATGGCCGGCTACGTCAGCGTGCCGATCTACCCGACGCTGACCTCCGACTCGGTGAAGCAGATCCTGCAGCACAGCGAGTCGCGCGCCTGCTTCGTCGGCAAGCTGGACGACTGGAACATGATGCGCGCCGGCGTGGTCGGCAGCGCGGTGAAGTGCATCCGCTACCCGCTGTCGCCCGAGGAGAATTTCCCGGAATGGGACGACATCGTGGCGAAGACGGCGCCGCTGCCGGGCAATCCGCTGCGCCGGGCCGACGAACTGGCCACCATCGTCTACACCTCCGGCACGACCGGCATGCCCAAGGGCGTGATGCACCTGTTCAGCAGCATCGGCTGGTCGGCGCAGTCGCTGCGCCAGCGCTTCGGCAGCAGCCCGGAGGACCGCATGCTGTCCTACCTGCCGCTGGCCCACGTCGCCGAGCGCTGGGTGGTGGAGTCCGGCTCGCTCAACGCCGGCAGCCGCGTGTTCTTCGCCGAATCGCTGGAGACCTTCCCGCAGGACCTGCGCCGCGCAAGGCCCACCGTGTTCATCTCGGTGCCGCGCCTGTGGGTGAAGTTCCAGCAGGGGGTCTACGCGAAGATGCCCAAGGAGAAGCTGGAGCGCCTGCTGAAGATTCCGCTGATCGGCTCCCTGGTGAAGCGCCGCATCCTCGCGGGCATGGGCCTGGACCGGGTCCGCTTTGCCGGCGGCGGCGCCGCGCCGATGCCGCCGGACCTGCTGAAGTGGTACCACGGCCTGGGCCTGGAACTGCTCGAGGGCTACGGCATGACCGAGAACTTCGGCTGCTCCCACAGCAACCTGCCGGGGCAGGGCAAGCCGGGCTATGTCGGCGTGACCTATCCCGGCGTGGAGTGCCGAATCGGCGAGGCGGGCGAGGTGCAGATGCGCTCGCCGGCGCTGATGACGGGCTACTTCAAGGAGCCGGAGAAGACCCGCGAGACCCTGACCGAGGATGGCTTCCTGCGCACCGGCGACAAGGGTGAGATCGACGCCGAGGGGCGCCTGCGCATCACCGGCCGGGTGAAGGACCTGTTCAAGACCTCCAAGGGCAAGTACGTGGCGCCGTCGCCGATCGAGGATCGCCTGGTGACGCACCCGACCATCGAGGCCTGCTGCGTGGTGGGCGCCAACTATCCGCAGCCGATGGGCATCGTGATGCTGTCGCAGGACGCGGTGAACCACGCCCGCAGCCCGGCGGAGCGCCAGGCGCTGGCGGCCTCGCTGGGCCAGCACCTGGAGAAGATCAATGCGGAGCTGGACCCGCACGAGCAGATGGACTGCCTGGCAGTGGTGACCGAGCAGTGGACGGTGGAGAACGGCTTCATCACGCCGACGCTGAAGGTGAAGCGGCCGGCGATCGAGTGCAACTACGCGAAGTACTTCGATGGCTGGCTGAGGCAGAAGAAGGCGGTGGTCTGGGCTACCAGTACATGAGTGGCCGGATGCCATCCATGTACTGGTGGCGGGCGGCCATGGATGGGCAGACCGCTTCCCCTGGCTATCCTGGCCGTTCGTGCTGAGCCTGTCGAAGCAGGAACGGTCCGCGCGCCGATCCGTTCACCCTTCGACAGGCTCAGGGCGAACGGATCGTTGAGGGGCAGGTTTTACTCGGCCACGAACTTCGGCCAGGTCCGCATGTACTCCACGAACTTTTCCCCGAGGCCCTCGCTGCGCAGGTAGTCGGCCGTCACCGGCGTCCGGACCGGCTGGAACTCGCTGTTGCCGTGCACGAGCTGGGGGAAGTCGTGGTGCAGGATCGCGGAGCGGCCGATGGCGACGAAGTCGGCGCCGGCCTGCAGGCAGGCCAGGGCTTCCCTGGCGCCGCGGATCTTGCCGGCGGCGCCGATGCGCACCTGGCGCCGGTCGAGGCGGGTGAACCAGGACAGCAGGCTGCTGCCGTGGTAGGCCTCCTCGTTCGGCTCCTTGAAGGCGTCCCAGAGCGACAGGTCGATGTAGTCGATGCGGCCTTCGCGGCACAGGCGCTCGCTGATCTCGAGGATCTCGGACAGCTTCTGGCCGAAGCGCTCGGGCGACAGGCGCACGCCGAGGTTGAACTCCGGGCCGCAGCGCTCGCGGATGCCGTCGAGGATGCGGAACAGCAGGCGGCTGCGGTTCTCCAGCGAGCCGCCGAACTCGTCCTCGCGCTGGTTGAACTCCTCGCTGATGAACTGCGCCACCACGTAGCCATGGGCGCCATGCACTTCCGCGCCGTCGAAGCCGGCCTTCTGCGCACGCACGGCGGCGGCGATGAAGTCCTCGATCAGCCGCTCGACCTCGGCGTGGCTCAGGGCGCGGGCGCCCGTCTCGGCGAAGTCCGAGGGGCCCACCGGCTGCAGGCCGTCGTTCAAGTCCTTGGGGGAGCGCACGCCGGCATGGTGCAGCTGCACCGTGGCCAGGCTGCCCTCCCGCCGGATGGCGGCGGCCAGCCGTGTCAGGCCGGGCAGCTGGCTGTCGTCGGAGATGCCGAGCTGGCCGGGAAAGCCGCGGCCCTGCATCTGCACGAAGGCGGCGCAGGTCATGGTCATGCCGAAGCCGCCCTGGGCGCGCTTGACCAACCAGTGGAACTCGTCGTCCGACAGGCTGCCGTCCGCGTGGCTCTGCAGGTTGGTCAGCGGCGACAGCATCAGGCGATTCTTCATCGCCGGGCCGTGCGCGAAGGAGATCGGGGCAAACAGGTCGGTCACCGGGGCTTTTCCGTCCATGCCTACTTCGCCCGCAGCGCGGCCGCTTCCAGGGTGTTCTGCATCAGCATCGCCACGGTCATCGGGCCGACGCCGCCGGGGACCGGGGTGATGAAGGCGGCGCGCTCGCGCGCCGCTTCGAACTCCACGTCGCCGCGGAGCTTGCCGTCCGGCATGCGATTGATGCCGATGTCGATCACGGTGGCGCCGGGCTTGATCCAGGAGCCCTTGACCATCTCGGGCTTGCCCACGGCCACCACCACGATGTCGGCGCGCGCCACCTCGGCGGCGACGTCGGCGGTGAAGCGGTGGCAGCAGGTGGCGGTGGCACCGGCCAGCATCAGTTCCAGCATCATCGGCCGGCCGACGTGGTTGCTGGCGCCGACGACCACGGCGGTGCGGCGCTTGAAGGGCTCGTTCACCGACTTCAGCAGCTCGATCACGCCGTAGGGCGTGCAGGGGCGCAGCACCGGCAGGCGCTGGGCCAGGCGGCCGAGGTTGTAGGGGTGGAAGCCGTCCACGTCCTTGTCCGGGCGGATACGCTCGATCACCGCGGTGGCGTCGATATGGCCGGGCAGGGGCATCTGCACCAGGATGCCGTCGACGCTGTCGTCCGCGTTGAGCCGGTCGACCTCGGCCAGCAGCTGTTCCTGGGTCACGGAAGGCTCGAAATGCACCGGTACCGAGCGGATGCCCAGGTCCTCGCAACTCTTGCGCTTGCTGCGCACGTAGACCTGGGAGGCGGGGTCCTCGCCGACCAGCACGGTGGCCAGGGCAGGGGGACGGTGGCCGGCGGCGAGGCGGGCGGCGACGGCGGCGCCCACGCGCTCGCGGACGGACTGGGCGACGGCTTTGCCGTCAATGAGCTGTGCGGGCAAGAGAATGTCCCTAATGGAGAGGGGTAATGATCGGCGCACATTCTAAGAGCCCGCCCGTGAATAAAGCACGCCAGCGTTGCAGCCAGAAATCGCGCCAAGCTCAGCCGGCCGATGCGCGGTTGGGTGGGCCCCAATAAGCAGCGGTCGGCGCCGCGTGGCGCGATTTCCGGCGCAACCCTTCGGGACGGGGCCATTTTCGCGCCCCGCGTTCCCTATCACCCCTCATGTACGTCGAGTACACCGCGGGTCGATAGGGTTAGCGGGACACGAAAATGGCACGCCGTCGCTGGCGCGCTTTATTCACGGGCGGGCTCTCAATGCGGCTAGAATTCCGCGCTTCATGCCGCCACCAAGCCTCCAGCTCGAAATCCGCGATCTCGCCGTCCGGCGCGGTCCGCGCCTGCTGTTCGAAGGCCTGGGCTTCGCGCTGTCCGGCGGCGAGATCCTGCACCTGCAGGGCGCCAACGGTGCCGGCAAGACCTCGCTGCTGGAGACCCTGGCCGGCCTGCGCCGGCCCGCGGCGGGGCAGGTGCGGGGCTTGCCGGAAGAGGGCGGGCTGCACTGGCTGGGCCACCGCAACGGCCTGAACCTGAACCTGTCGGTGCTGGAAAACCTCGAATTCTGGTGCGGCCTCAATGGCGCCGGAGCCGCGGCCTGCCAGCCGGCGCTGGAGCGCGTCGGCATCTGGAAGCTGCGCCACCGCCTGGTGCGCACGCTCTCGGCCGGCCAGAAGCGCCGCGCCGCGCTGGCGCGGCTGCTGGCGCAGCGCCGTCCCCTGTGGCTGCTCGACGAGCCCCTGGACGGCCTCGACCGGCAGGGGCTGGAGCTGTTCGCGCAGTTGCTGGCGGAGCATGCGGCCGGCGGCGGCGGTGCCCTGGTCACCAGCCACCAGCCGCTGCCGGCGGGCCTGGCCGGTGTGCGAATCCTGGTGTTGAACCCGTGAACGTGATCCTGGCCGTCCTGACCCGCGAGCTGCGGCTGGCCCTGCGTTCGCGCATGGACTGGCTGCTGCCGCTGCTGTTCTTCGTGATGGTGGTGATGCTGTTCGGCCTCGGTGCCCGCCCCAACGACCCGGTGCTGGCGGGCTTCGCCCCCTCGATCCTCTGGGTCGGCGCGCTGCTGTCGATGCTGCTGACCCTGGACCGCCTGTTCCGTGCGGACTACGAGGACGGCACGCTGGAGCAGCTGTGCCTGGCCGAGGCGCCGCTGACCCTGACCGTGGCCGCCAAGCTCACCGCCCACTGGCTGCTGACCGGCCTGCCGCTGGTGCTGCTGGCCGCGCCGCTGGCGGTGGCCCTGCAGCTTCCCGCCGCAGGCCTGCCGGCCCTGGTGCTGGGCCTGGCCCTGGGCACGCCCGTGCTGAGCTTCGTCGGCGGTTTCGCCGCCGCGCTGACGGTGGCGCTGCCGCGCGCCGGGCTGCTGCTGCCCCTGCTGGTGCTGCCGCTGCTGGCGCCGGTGCTGATCTTCGGCGCCGGCGCGGTCCGTGCCGCCCTCGGCGGCCTCGACGCGGCCGCTCCGCTATACTTCCTCGCGGCGGTGCTGGTGCTCTGCATCACCCTGGTTCCCTGGGCCGCCGCCGCAGCCCTGCGCAACGCCTTCGAATGAGCTCCTGGACCTGGTTTCACCGGCTGGCTTCGCCGCCGAGTTTCTTCCGCCTGGCGGACCGCCTGGCGCCCTGGCTGGGCTGGATCGCCCTGGCCCTGCTGGCCTATGGCTGGATCAATGGCCTGTTCTTTGCGCCAGAGGATTACCAGCAGAAGGATGCCTACCGCATCATCTACGTCCACGTGCCGGCCGCCGCCCTGTCACTGTCGCTCTACGTCGGCATGGCGGTGGCGGGTTTCGTGGCGCTGGTCTGGCGCATGAAGCTGGCCGAATCGGCACTCATCGCCATCGCGCCCGTCGGCGCCAGCTTCACCGCCCTGGCCCTGGTCACCGGCATGCTCTGGGGCAAGCCGATGTGGGGCGCCTACTGGGTCTGGGACGCGCGCCTGACCTCGGAGCTGGTGCTGCTGTTCCTCTACTTCGGCGTGATCGGCCTGTGGCAGGCCTTCGAGGACCCCCGCGCCGCCGCCCGTGCCTGTGCCCTGCTGGCCGTGGTGGGCGTGATCAACGTGCCGATCGTGAAGTACTCGGTGGACTGGTGGAACAGCCTGCACCAGGGTTCCACGATCCTGAAGATGGGCAAGCCCAGCATCACGGCCGCCATGGCCTGGCCGCTGTTCGCCTCGGTGATCGGCAGCTATCTGTTTGCCGGGTACGTGATCCTGCGCCGGCTGCAGAACGAACTGCTGCAGCGCGAGGCCGGCACCGCCTGGGTGCGTGAACTGATGGGAAAGTCCCGTGTCTGAGACCTTGGCCATGGGGGGGTACGGCCTGTACGTCTGGGGCAGCTTCGGCTGCGGCCTGGCCGTGCTGGCCTGGAATGCGCTGTCGCCCCGCCTGGCGCGACGTGCATTGATGCGCCAAATGACGGAATCCGAATGACCAAGCGTCAGAAACGAATGGCGGCAGTCGTCCTGCTGCTGGTGGGCCTGTCCGTGGCCGCCGTGCTGGGCTTCACCGCCTTCAGCAAGAACATGATGTACTTCCAGACGCCCAGCGACATCGCCGCCGGCAAGCTGCCGGAGGGCGCGCGGATCCGCCTGGGCGGCCTGGTGGAGAAGGGCAGCGTGCAGCGCGGCGACGGGTTGCTGGTGAACTTCAGCGTGGCCGACTGCGAGGCCAGGCTCCCGGTGCGCTACGAGGGCATCCTGCCGGACCTGTTCCGCGAGGGCCAGGGTATCGTCGCCACCGGCCACATGGACGGCAGGACCTTCGTCGCCGACGAGGTGCTGGCCAAGCATGACGAGAACTACATGCCGCCGGAGCTGGCCGAGAAGCTGGTGACGCCGGACGGCAAGCACTCCTGCGAGCAGTTCAAGTCGATGGGAGCCAAGGCATGATCCCGGAGATCGGCCACTTCCTGCTGATCCTGGCCCTGGGCGTCGCCGGCCTGCAGTTCCTGCTCCCGTCCTGGGGCGTATGGAAGCGCGATGCCCGCGCGATGGCCTTCGGCCAGTCCGCGGCGCAGGTGCAATTCGCGCTGGTGTTCCTGTCCTACCTCTGCCTGACCTGGGCCTTCGTGCAGAAGGACTTCTCGGTCACCTACGTCGCCGCCAACTCGCATTCCGAACTGCCGCTGATGTACCGCATCAGCGCGGTCTGGGGAGCGCACGAGGGCTCGCTGCTGCTGTGGATGCTGATGCTGTCGGGCTGGACCTGCGCGGTGTCGGTGTTCAACCGCCGCCTGCCAGCGGACATCACGGCGACCTGCCTGGCGGTGCTGGGCGCCATCGCCGTCGGCTTCCTGTCCTTCATGCTGCTGACCTCCAACCCGTTCGACCGCCATTTCCCGGTGCCGGCCGAGGGCAAGGATCTCAACCCGCTGCTGCAGGACCCCGGGCTGATCATCCACCCGCCGATGCTCTACATGGGCTACGTCGGCTTCTCGGTGGCCTTCGCCTTCGCCATCGCGGCCCTGGTCTCCGGCCGTCTTGACGGCGCCTGGGCGCGCTGGACGCGTCCCTGGACCACCACGGCCTGGCTGTTCCTGACCATGGGCATCACCCTGGGCTCCTGGTGGGCCTACCATGAACTGGGCTGGGGCGGCTGGTGGTTCTGGGACCCGGTCGAGAACGCTTCCTTCATGCCCTGGCTGGTCGGCACGGCGCTGATCCACTCGCTGGCGGTGACCGAGAAGCGCGGCCTGCTGAAGTCCTGGACCGTGCTGCTGGCGATCATCGCCTTCTCGCTGTCGCTGCTCGGCACCTTCCTGGTGCGCTCCGGCGTGCTGGTGTCGGTCCATGCCTTCGCCACCGATCCGGCGCGCGGCGTCTACATCCTCGGTTTCCTGGCGGTGGTGCTGGGCAGCGCCTTCTCGCTCTATGCCTGGCGCGCGCCGCAGCTCAAGAGCGACGGCGACCTGGTGTTCTTCTCGCGCGAGGGCCTGCTGCTGCTCAACAACGTCTTCCTGGTGGTGGCCGCCGCGGCGGTGCTGCTGGGTACGCTCTATCCGCTGTTCGTCGACGCCCTGGGCATGGGCAAGATCTCGGTGGGGCCGCCCTACTTCAATGCCGTGTTCATCCCGCTGACGGCGCCGCTGGCCGCGATCCTCGGCCTGGGCATGGCGGTGGGCTGGAAGCGTGCGAAGTTCGCCGAAGTGGTCCGCCAGCTGCGCTGGCCGGCTGCGCTGGCGCTGCTGTTGGCTGCCGGCCTGCCGTTCCTGTGGGTGGGCAGCAGCGGCTTCGCGGTGTTCGCCGGCGTGATGCTCGGCTCCTGGGTACTGCTGACCTCGGTGCACGACCTCTGGGGCCGCGTACGCGCCAAGCGCTCGCTGCTGGCGGGCCTTGCGGCCGTGCCGCGCTGCGTCTGGGGCATGACGGTGGCGCATCTCGGCCTGGGCCTGTGGGTGCTGGGCGTGGCCTTCGTCAGCCTGCACAGCGTGGAGCGCGACGTGCGCCTGGCGGCCGGCGAGTCGGCCGAGCTGCACGGCTACGAGTTCTTCCTGCGCGGCGTGGATCCGGTGCATGGCCCGAACTACGACGCCGACCGCGGCACGGTCGAGGTGACGCGCGAAGGCGCCAGCGTCACGACCCTGCATCCCGAGAAGCGTCTCTACCGCGCGCAGCAGAACGTCATGACCGAGGCGGCGGTGGACGAGTCGCCCTTCCGCGATCTCTACGTGGCCCTGGGCGAGCCCTTCGACAACGGCGACTGGAGCCTGCGCATGTACTACAAGCCGGCGATGCAGCTGGTCTGGTGGGGCGGCTTCGTCATGTTCTTCGGCGGCATCCTGGCCGCCTCGGACCGCCGCTACCGCCTGGCGAAGCTGGCGCAGGCGCCGGTCTCCGCCGACGGCAAGGTGACGGCCTGATGCGCTTCCTGATCCCGGCGGCCCTGCTGGTCGTCCTGCTGGTGTTCCTCGGCATCGGCCTCAAGCGTGATCCGCGCGAGGTGCCGTCGCCGCTGGTCGGCAAGCCGGCCCCGGCCTTCGACCTCGCGCTGCTCGGCGAGCCGCAGCGCTATACCCAGGATGATCTCAAGGGTCGTCCCGTGCTGGTCAACTTCTGGGCCAGCTGGTGCGCCGGCTGCCGCGTGGAGCACCCGCTGCTGGTGAAGCTGGCGGGCGAGGGCGTCGAGATCGTCGGCATGGATTACAAGGACACCGACGAGGCGGCCCGCCAGTGGCTGCAGCGGCATGGCAATCCCTACCGCCGCGTCGTCGCCGACGTCCAGGGCACCGCCGGGCTGGACTGGGGGGTCTACGGCGTGCCGGAGACCTTCGTGCTCGACGCCAACGGCACCATCGTCTACAAGCAGATCGGCCCGATGACCGAGCAGGCCTGGAACGAGAAGATCCGGCCCCTGCTGCAGGGGCCGAAGTCGTGAGGCTGGCGCACTGGGGGCTGGCGTTGCTGCTGGCGCTGCCGGTCCTGGCTCCCGCGCAGCCGCCCGATGCGCCGCCCCAGACCGTCCAGGCGACGCTGGATGCCGGGCAGCAGGAGCGCTATCGCCGCCTGGTCCATGAACTGCGCTGCCTGGTCTGCCAGAACCAGACCATCGCCGATTCCAATGCGCCCCTGGCTCAGGACCTGCGCTCGCAGGTGGAGCGCCAGATCGCCGAAGGCCGCAGCGACGACGAGATCCGTCACTACATGACCGCCCGCTACGGCGACTTCGTGCTGTACAAGCCGCCGGTCCAGCGCAACACGGTTTTCCTGTGGGCCGGCCCCTTCCTGCTGCTGCTGGGTGCGCTCGCGATCGCCCTGCGCCAGCTGCTGCGCCGCCGTGACGCGGCCGCCGCCCCCGCCGCCATGCCGGATCGGCAGGCCCTGCAGAAACTGCTCGACGAGGACCGTCCGTGATACCTGCGTACCTGGGCATGGCAGCCCTGCTGCTGCTGGCCTGCCTGTGGCTGACCCGTCCCTACTGGCGCGCCCCCGGTGCGGCGCTGCTGCGCCGCAAGGCCGCCAACGTCGCCGTCTACCGTTCGCGCCTGGCCGAGATCGACGCCGAGGCGGAGAGCGGCGTGATCGAAGCGGACGCCGCGGCGCAGCTCAAGGACGAACTGGCGGCGCGCCTGCTGCAGGACGCCGGGCTTCCGGCGGATGCGCCGGCCGAGAGCGACCGCCGCCGCTGGGGGGCGACCGCCGTGCTGGTCCTGCTGCTGGCGGCCTTCGCCGGCATCTTCTATTGGCAGCAGGGCAGCTGGCGTACCCAGGAACTGGTGGCGCTGGCGGCCGCCGACCCGGGGGCGGCGCAGCAGGGGGCCATCAACGAGATGGTGGAGCGGCTGGCCGCCAAGCTGGAGCAGAATCCGGACGATCTCGAGGGCTGGGCCATGCTCGGCCGCTCGTATTTCATGATGGAGCACTACGCCGACGCCGCCCGCGCCTACGGCGAGCTCAACAAGCGCCTGCCGCAGCCGGAGGCCGACCTGCTGGTGGCCGAGGGCGAGTCCCTGGGCCTGGCGCGGGACCGCGACCTGCAGGGGCGGCCGCGGGAACTGTTCCGGCAGGCCCTGAAGCTGGAGCCGGACAACGGCAAGGGCCTGTGGTATGCCGGCCTGGCGGCGGCGCAGGCCAACGAGCTGCCGGCCGCCCGCGACCATTGGCAGCGCCTGCTCAAGCAGGAACTGCCGCCGGAACTGCGGACGGTGCTGGAAGGGCAACTGGCCCAGCTGGCCCAGGCCCTGGGCGAGCCGGTCGCCGTGGCGGCGAAAGCCGCTCCCGAAGCGCCGGCGCCCGTGCCGGCAGCGGCCGAAGGCCCGCAGCTGCGCCTCAGGGTGGCCCTTTCCGCCGAACTGGCAGCCAAGGTGCCGCCGGGCAGCATGCTGTTCGTGTTCGCCAAGGCCGAGCAGGGGCCGCCGATGCCGCTGGCGGTGCAGCGCCTGCCGGGAGCGAAGCTGCCGCTGGACGTGGTGCTGGACGACAGCATGGCGATGATGCCGCAGCTGAAATTGTCGCAGTTCGACCGCTGGACCGTGACCGCCCGCATCACCGCCGGCGGCAGCGTGAAGGCCGAATCCGGCGATTGGGAGGGAAGCCGTGCGGTTTCGAGAGTAGAATCCGCACAGCCGATCGCACTGACCATCGACCGGGTCGTGCCCTGAAGAGATTTTCCCTTGCCGATCAATACCATGCTTGAACAGATCCCCTCCGCGCTGCCGCTGCTGCTGAAGGCCGCCGGCACCGGCCGGCGCAAGCCCGGCCGCGAACCCCAGATTCCCGCCCTGTCCACCGGCATCGCCAGCCTGCGCGCCGATGCCGCCAAGCTGGCGGCCTACTGCCAGGTCTGCGGCTTCGAGCCCGGCGAGACGCTGCCGATCACCTATCCGGCCGTGCTGGCCAATCCGCTGGCCATGCACCTGATGTCGCAGCCGGAGTTCCCGCTGCCGATGCTGGGCATCGTCCACGTCCGCAACCTCATCGAGCAGAAGCGTGCGCTGCGCATCGACGAGACCTACGCGGTCAGCGTGCGCACCGGCGGCAGCCGCCGGGTCAAGGCCGGCCTGGAGTTCGAGCTGGTGATCGAGTTCAGCCTGGAGGGCGAGGTGCTGTACACCTGCACCATGGGCGTCCTGCATCGCATGCCGGGTCCCAAGCAGGGTGGGGGCAGCCGCCCCGCCGCGCCGCCGGCGCAGCTGGCCGAGTACCTGGCGCTGGACATCCCGGAGAACCAGGGCCGCCGCTACGCCGCCGTGTCGGGCGACTACAACCCGATCCATCTCTACACCCCCACCGCCAAGCTGCTGGGCTTCAAGCGCCATATCGCCCATGGCATGTGGTCGCTGGCGCGCTGCGCCGCGCTGCTGCAGGCGGAGCTGGGCCGCGAGCCGACGGTGCTGGACGTGTCCTTCAAGCAGCCGGTGTTCCTGCCCGCCAAGGTGGCGGTGAAATACCAGCGCAACGCGGCGGGGCTCGACTTCGCCTTGCTGGCGCGCAGCTCCGACAAGGTCCACCTGGGCGGCTCATTGCGCTGAGACTTGCGTTAAAATCAACGTTCAAGCACCGAAAACACAAAGAGATTCCAGGAGTCCTCCATGCGGATCCGCAAAGCTGTCTTCCCTGTTGCCGGCCTCGGTACCCGATTCCTGCCCGCCACCAAGGCGATCGCCAAGGAAATGCTGCCGATCGTCGACAAGCCCCTGATCCAGTATGCCGTGCAGGAAGCGATCAGCGCCGGTGCCGAGGAGCTGATCTTCATCACCGGCCGCTCGAAGAATTCCATCATGGATCACTTCGACAAGGCCTACGAGCTGGAAACCGAGCTGGAGCAGCGCGGCAAGGAAAAGCTGCTGGAGATCGTCCGGGAAGTCTTACCACCGGGCGTGACCTGCATCTACATCCGGCAGGCTGAGGCGCTGGGCCTGGGCCACGCCGTACTCTGCGCCTGGCCCGCGGTGGGCGACGAGGACTTCTCGGTGATCCTGGCGGACGACCTGATCGACGGCAAGCTGCGTCCCTGCCTGGCGCAGATGCAGCGCGTCTACCAGGAATACGGCACCAGCGTGATCGCGGTGCAGAAGGTGCCCAAGGACGAAATCTCCAGCTATGGCGTCGTCGAGGTCCAGCCGGTGGCCCCGGGCATGGGCGAGGTGCGCCGCATCGTCGAGAAGCCGAAGAAGGAAGATGCCCCGAGCGATCTGGCGGTGGTCGGCCGCTACATCCTGACTCCGCGCATCTTCAAGCTGCTGGAGCGTACCCCGCGCGGCGCCGGCGGCGAGATCCAGCTGACCGATGCGATCAGCATGATGATCCAGGAACAGACGGTGCTGGCCTACGAGTTCGAAGGCACGCGCTACGACTGCGGCTCGAAGCTGGGCTACCTCAAGGCCAACGTCGAGTACGGCATGAAGCACGCCGACATCGGCGACGAGTTCACCGAGTACCTCAAAGAAATGTCCGGGGACCTGAATTCCCTGGCGCCCAAGGAAAAGAAGCAAGGCTGACCCCGCGACGCCCTTTGCGCGGAGGAAGGCACATCGAAGGACAGGATATGGCGACAAGCAAGTATCAGAGTTTCATCGAATCTTCCTCCATACAGGGTGCCAACGCGCCCTATATCGAGGCGTACTACGAGCAGTTCCTCGAGGATCCGGATTCGGTCGATCCGGGCTGGCGGGCCTACTTCCGCAACGTGCAGGACCAGAGCGCCCCGCGCGAGATCGCGCACAGCGAGGTGCTGGCGCGCTTCGAGCGCATGGCGCGTGAGCCGCGCCGCGTCGCCGCCGCCGAGGCGGGCTTCGATGCCCGCGCCGCCGAGAAGCAGGCCGGCGTCCTGCGCCTGATCAACTACTACCGCGTACGCGGCCACCAGGTGGCCAAGCTCGACCCGCTGGGCCTGGCCCCGGTCGAGGTGGTGCGCGACCTCGATCCGGCCTTCCACGGCCTGGGTCCCGAGGACTTCGACACGGTGTTCAACACCGGCTCTCTGGCCGGCCCCGACCGCCTGCCGCTGAAGGACATCATCAAGCTGCTGAAGGCGGTCTACACCGACACCATCGGCGCCGAGTACATGTACATCACGGAGACGGCGCAGAAGCGCTGGATCCAGCAGCGCCTCGAGACCACGGCGTTCCAGCCCAAGCTGACGCCGGATCGCAAGAAGGAAGTCTTCAAGCAGCTCGTCGCCGCCGAGGGCCTGGAGCGCTACCTGCACAACAAGTACGTCGGCCAGAAGCGCTTCTCGCTGGAAGGCGGCGACTCGCTGATCCCGGCGCTGGACGAGGTGCTGCACGGCTGTGCGGCGCGCGACGTCGAGGAAGTCGTGATCGGCATGGCCCACCGCGGCCGCCTCAACGTGCTGGTCAACCTGCTGGGCAAGTCGCCGGCGGACCTGTTCGCCGAGTTCGAGGGCAAGTACTCCGCCGAATCGCTGAGCCGCGCCGGCGACGTGAAGTACCACATGGGCTTCTCCACCGACGTCGAGGTGGCCGGCAAGCGCCTGCACCTGGTGCTGGCCTTCAATCCCTCGCACCTGGAAATCGTCAACCCGGTGGTGGAGGGCAGCGTCAAGGCGCGCCAGGTGGCGCGTGGCGACGAGATCGGCCAGCGCGTCGTGCCGATCCTGATCCACGGCGATGCCGCGTTCGCGGGCCAGGGCGTCGTGATGGAGACCCTGCAGCTGTCGCACTCCAAGGGCTACAGCACCGGCGGCACGCTGCACGTGATCGTCAACAACCAGATCGGCTTCACCACGCCGAACCCGATCGAGGCCGAGCCGGGCCGCGAGGCGCGCACCTCGCGCTACTGCACGGACCTGGCCAAGATGCTGGAAGCTCCCGTATTCCACGTGAACGGCGACGATCCGGAGGCCGTGGTCTTCGTGACCCGCCTGGCGATGGACTTCCGCAACGAGTTCCACAAGGACGTCATCGTCGACATCTGCTGCTACCGCCGCTGGGGCCACAACGAGGCCGACGAGCCTTCGGTGACCAGCCCGGTGATGTACGAGGCGGTCAAGAAGCACCCGACCACCATGGCCCTCTACGCCAAGAAGCTGGAGGAGGAGGGGGCCATCACCCGCGGCGATGCCGAGGACCTGACCAAGGCCTACCGCGCCGGCCTCGACAAGGGCGAGAACATCGCCCGCATCACGCTGGGCCTGGTGGGCAACAAGCACACGGTCAACTGGGCCAAGTATCGCGAGGGCGGCTGGGATACCCCCACCGACACCTCCGTGACCCGCGACCAGGTGCAGGCCCTCTCGGGCAAGCTGCTGACGCTGCCGGAAGGCTTCACGCTGCATCCGCGCGTGCAGAAGATCTACGAGGACCGCGCCCGCATGGCGGCCGGCGAGCTGCCGATGGACTGGGGCTTCGCCGAAACCATGGCCTACGCGGCGAACCTCAACGAAGGCTTCGACGTGCGCCTCTGCGGCCAGGACGTGCAGCGCGGCACCTTCTTCCACCGCCATGCCACGGTGCACGACTACAAGAACGGCGCGCGCTACACGCCGCTGAAGAACCTGGTTCCCGGCGAGCACCGCTTCTCAGTCAACGACACGCTGCTGTCGGAAGAAGGCGTGCTCGGCTTCGAATACGGCTATGCCACCACCGACCCGGAAACCCTGGTGGTCTGGGAAGCGCAGTTCGGCGACTTCGCCAACGGCGCGCAGGTGCTGTTCGACCAGTTCATCGCCTCGGGCTTCTCCAAGTGGGGCCGTCTCTGCGGCCTGAGCGTATTCCTGCCGCATGGCTACGAGGGCCAGGGCCCGGAGCATTCCTCCGGCCGCCTCGAACGCTGGCTGCAGCTCTGCGCCGAGAACAACCAGCAGGTCTGCGTGCCCTCGACGCCGGCGCAGATGTTCCACATGCTGCGTCGCCAGGTGAAGCGCAACTACCGCCTGCCGCTGATCGTGATGACGCCCAAGAGCCTGCTGCGCCATCCGCTGTCGGTGTCGACGCTGGACGACCTGACCAAGGGCCGTTTCCAGACCGTGATCCAGGAGACCGAGAAGCTCGACGCCGCCAAGGTGACGCGCATCGTGTTCTGCTCGGGCAAGGTCTACTTCGACCTGTTCCAGGCGCGCGAGAAGGACAAGGCCTACAACATCGCCCTGGTGCGCATCGAACAGCTGTATCCGTTCCCGCGCGACGGCTTCGAGGAGGCGCTGGCGAAGTATCCCAACGCCAAGGACGTGGTGTGGTGCCAGGAGGAGCCCGAGAACCAGGGCGCCTGGTACCAGATCAAGCACCGCCTCGCGGCGCACGTGCAGCCGCAGCACCGCCTGCTCTACGTCACCCGCCAGGGCTCGTCGAGCACCGCGGTGGGTTATCTCAAGGTGCACCAGAAGGAGCAGGAGGAGCTGGTCCGCGCCGCCCTCACTGCCGGCAAGCCCAACTAGTCGGCTGCCAACCCCAGAACAGAACGAAACAGACATCGCTCCAGGAAAAGAACAATGGCCATCGAAATCAAAGTCCCCAACCTGCCTGAATCGGTCTCCTCCGCTACCGTCGCCACCTGGCACCTGAAGGCTGGTGACGCGGTCAAGCGCGAGCAGAACCTCGTCGACCTGGAAACGGACAAGGTCGTGCTGGAAGTGCCGGCCACCGCCGACGGCGTGCTCACCGAGATCCGCGTGCAGCCGGGTGCCACCGTGCAGGCCGGTGACGTGCTCGGACTGCTGGAAGAGGGCGCCGCGGCAGCGGCGGCCCCGGCCGCCAAGGCGGAGGCGGCCAAGCCGGCGACGGCCTCCGCTCCGGCGGCCCCGGCCGGCGGCAACGAGGACCAGTCGCCCGCGGTGCGCAAGCTGCTGTCGGAGCTGGGCCTGTCGGCCTCGCAGATCAGCGGCACGGGCAAGGGCGGCCGCCTGACCGTGGAAGACGTGAAGGCCCATGCCGCCAAGCCGCAGGCTCCGGCACCCAAGGCCGCGGCACCCGCCGCCGCCCCGGCACCGCGCGTGGCCGGTGCCCGCGAGGAGCAGCGCGTGCCGATGACGCGCATCCGCCAGCGCATCGCCGAGCGCCTGCTGGAGGCCAAGAACAACACCGCCATGCTGACCACCTTCAACGAGGTGGACCTGAAGGCCGTGTCCGAGCTGCGCGCCCGGTACAAGGACCAGTTCGAGAAATCCCATGGCGTGAAGCTCGGCTTCATGAGCTTCTTCATCAAGGCGGCGATCGAGGCGCTGAAGAAGTACCCGGTGCTGAACGCCTCCGTCGACGGCCAGGACATCATCTACCACGGCTACTACGACATCGGCGTGGCCGTGTCGTCCGAGCGCGGCCTGGTGGTGCCGATCCTGCGCGATGCCGACCAGCATTCCATGGCCGAGATCGAGAAGGCCATCGGCGACTTCGGCAGCCGCGCCAAGGCCAACAAGCTGACGATGGAGGACCTCACCGGCGGTACGTTCTCCATCACCAACGGCGGCGTGTTCGGCTCGATGATGTCGACGCCGATCCTGAATCCTCCGCAGTCCGCCATCCTCGGCATGCACGGCATCACCGAGCGTCCGATGGTGGTCAACGGCGAGATCGTGATCCGCCCGATGATGTACCTGGCGCTGTCCTACGATCACCGCATCATCGACGGCAAGGAAGCCGTGCTGGGCCTGCGCACGATCAAGGAATGCCTCGAGGATCCGGCCAAGATCCTGCTCTCGCTCTAAGGCGAGGGTTGGCTGCAACGACACCGGCCCCCTCCTGGGGGCCGGTTTGTTTTTGCCGGGGCTGCGGCATACTCGGGGGGCATGAGCGCCCCGCTGCACAACGACCCGCTGCCCTTCATCACGCTGCCCAACTGGGTCAATGCGGCGGCGCACTGCGGCTTCAACATCCGCCCGATCTTCGATGAACTGGGCATCCAGACCAACCTGGTGAACCTGGAGGAAGCCACCATCAGCCTGCCGCTGATGGGGCAGGTGATGGAGGCCTGCGTCGAACGCTCGCGCGAGCAGCACTTTCCCTTCGTGCTGGGCGAGACCTTCGCCTTCGACTACCTGCCGGACCTGGCCACGTTCGTGGCCACCAGCCCGACGCTGCGGCAGGCCGTGCGCGTGTTCGATTGGGTGCGCACCTTGATCAATCCGATGATCGATGTGCGCCTGGAAGAGGAGGGCGAGCTCGCGCGCCTGGTGCTGGTGCGCGAGCAGGACCCCGCGGAGCCGGAGGGGCGCATCGGCGCCTACTTCGTGGAGTCGCTGTTTGCCGCCATCATCAAGTTCGGTCGCAGCATCGCCGCCGACCTGGAAGCCGACGCCGTGCTGCGGCTGCGCTTCGCCGAGCCGCCCTATGCCGCGGTCTATGCGCGCTCCTTCCGCCTGCCGGTACGCTTCTCGCAGCCGCTCAATGCCCTGGAGTTCCCGCGCAACCGCCTCGACCAGCCGCTGGCGGGAGGCTTCCCTTCGCTGCACGGCCAGGCCGAGCAGCGCGTCAGTCAGCGCCTGGCCAAGATGCCGCGCCGCAGCGGCCTGATTGCGGCCGTGGAGGCCGTGTTCGACCAGGAGCCGCGGCTGCTGGGGCAGGGCATCGAGCGCGTCGCGCAGCGGCTGGACCTGCACCCCCGCACCCTGCAGCGGCGCCTGCACGAAGAGGGCGAGGCCTTCGCCGAGTTGCAGGGGCGGGTGCGCTACCGGCGGGCCCTGCAGGACCTGGAAGACCCGAAGCTGGACCTGGAGACGATCAGCGAGCGGCTGGGCTTCTCGGACCGGCGCAGCTTCACACGGGCGTTCACGCGCTGGGCGGGGGCCTCGCCGAGCGAGTTCCGCAGGCGAGGGGGCGGGAAGCCGCCGTTGGGCTGAAGCGGGCGCAAAAGCGGGGTGGCCATCCATGGCGGGACCTCCGTTCCCTGATTGACCCACCATTCCATGGCCGGGCGTCCGGAGAGCTCGGACCGCCCTATGGCCGTCCATGGCCGTCCGAGGAACTCCCCTCCGCATCTGTCGCGAAATGTTCCCTTCCGGTCGTTCAAGGTCATAGTCAACCCCTTGTCCGGACTCCTAAAGTCGGCTCGACGACTCTTCAGGAGATGAACATGGACGGATCGGCCAAGGCCATCGTGCCGCGCAAGGGACCCGACTTCGGGCTGGAAGGGGATATCCCCCGGTACTGGTTCGGCGGCGATGCCTTCAAGACACGCTTCTTCGACGCGATGTCCCTGCTGTTTCCCGAAGGCGAGAAGTTCTTCATCGCCTGCGTGCGCGACTACCGCGACCAGGTGACGGATCCCGAGCTCAAGGCCCAGGTCAAGGACTTCATGTACCAGGAAGGCCAGCACGGCATCGTCCATACCCAGTTCAACAACCGCCTGAAGGCCCAGGGCATCGAGGTGGACCATATCCTCGACGAGCAGAAGCGCATCATGTTCGGCGTCTTCCGCAAGTGGCTGCCCAAGGTCTACACCCTGGGCCAGACCGCCGCGGCCGAGCACATGACCGCGCTGATGGCGCACGGCTTCTTCTCCGCCGGCCTGATGAAGGATGCCGATCCCCGCATCCGCGCGATGTACGCCTGGCATGCGGTCGAGGAGATCGAGCACAAGGCGGTGGCCTACGACGTCTTCAAGAAGGTGGCCAAGGGCAGCTGGCTGGTGCGCGTGCTGTCGATGCTGCAGGTGGCGCTGACCTTCCCGCTGCACGTCTTCATGATCATGAACCACATGTTCAAGGTGGACGGCGTGCAGAACCGCGGGCGCGTCTGGCTGCGGGGCCTGTGGTGGCTCTATGGGCCGCGCGGCATCTACCCGCGCCTGCTGCCGCACTTCATGCTGTACTTCATCCCCGGCTTCCATCCCTGGAAGCACGGCGACATGGATATCTACCGGCGCTGGACCGCGGCCTACGACCAGAGCGGCGATCCCATCAGGGCGGGCGATGTCGTAGCCGCCGGGTGAGCGCCGCGCTGCGGCGATGCCTGAATGGCATCGCCCGCGTCGCCGAGCTCCCACGCCGGCGCCGCGCCGGGGTGGCATTGACCGCATTCCGTGAAGCCCCGCCGGGGATTTTTCCTCCGGTTCCCGGCGGGCGCTCCAATCCGGGCAGGAATGTCGGCTAGACTTGCGGCCTGGAAAAACCGCAAGGAACTCAGCCCCGTAGATGAGCCTGGACCGGTGGGTGGTATGCGAGCAATGCGATTCGGTCTACACCCGGCGCCCGCTGCGGCCGGGTGAGGTCGCCGACTGTGCCCGCTGCGGCCACCACCTCTACCGCCATCATCGCTTCGACCTCGAGAGGCTGCTGGCGCTGACCCTGGCCACGGCGATCGTGTTCGTGATGGCCAACGTTTACCCGGTGGTCGCCCTCAATGCGCAGGGGGCCTACAACGCCGCCACCATCTGGGGGGCGGTGATCGCCACCTGGGAGTCGGGGGTGGCGCCGGTGGCCTTCATCTCGGCCCTGCTGGTCTTCTTCTTCCCCCTGTCGCAGATCTGCCTGTTCGCCTACGTGCTGCTGGGCTTGCGCCGCGGCCGGCGGCCGGCGGAGTTCCGCCAGGCCATGCATGCGCTGTCCCTGATGCAGCCCTGGAGCATGGCCGAGGTGTTCATGCTCGGCATCCTGGTCGCCATCGTGAAGCTGCACGGCGTGATGACGGTGATCCCGGGCATCGGCCTGTGGAGCTTCGCGATCCTGACGCTGCTGCTGGCGGCGCTGACGTCCTACGACCTGCAGGACCTGTGGGATATCGCCGAGGATGTCGAGGCGGGGAGGCCGGCGTGAGCGGACGCGTCGTCACCGCCGCGGAGATGGGCCTGATCGGCTGCCGGCGCTGCGGCCATGTGATGCAGCGCCCGCAGGCGGTCGAAGGCAATTCCTGCGCGCGCTGCGGCGCCGGCCTGCGCTGGCGCAAGCCGCAGAGCCTGGAACGCTGCTGGGCCTTCCTGATCGCCGCGATGATCCTGTACGTCCCGGCGAACACGATGACCATGATGAAGACCATCAATCCGTTCAACTCGACGGATGACACCATCATGAGCGGCGTGATCTACCTCTGGGCCGCCGGTACGCCGGAACTGGCGGTGATCGTGTTCGTGGCCAGCGTGATGGTGCCCATCGGCAAGTTCATCGCCCTGTTGACCCTGCTGGTCAGCGTGCACCGCGGCAGTTCGCGCGACCGCGTCGGCCGTACCCGCCTGTACCGCATCATCGAGAAGATCGGCCACTGGTCGATGCTGGACGTGTTCGTGGTGGCCCTGCTGGTGGCGCTGGTGCGCTTCGACCTGTTCGGCCGTGTCGAGGCCGGCGGCGGGGCCATCTGCTTCGGCGGAGTGGTGCTGCTGACGATGATGGCCTCGCTGAGCTTCGACCCCCGCCTGATCTGGGATACTCCCGAGAAGACATGACCGACGACGACGACGGAGTTCCCGAGCCTGTGGTGCACCGGCCGCCGCGCTGGCGGTTCTCGCTGGTCTGGCTGGTGCCCCTGGTGGCGGCCCTGGTCGGCCTGGGGCTTCTGGTCCGCACCTGGATGCTGGCCGGGCCGACGATCACCATCGAGTTCAAGACCGCCGAGGGCCTGGAGGAGGGCAAGACCCAGCTGCGCTTCAAGGAGGTGGTGATCGGCAAGGTGCGCAGCATCGAACTGGCCGAGGACTTCACGCGCGTCAAGGTGACGGTGGACCTGAACAAGGATGCCTCGAGGGCCGCCGTGGCCGATTCGCGCTTCTGGATCGTGCGCCCCCGGGCGGACCTCGGCGGCGTGTCGGGCCTCAATACGCTGCTGTCCGGCGCCTACATCGGCGTGGACATCGGCAAGTCGGCGGAAAGCCAGCGCGCCTTCCAGGGGCTGGAAGTGCCGCCGGCCGTCACCAACGACAGCCAGGGCCGCGGCTTCCGCCTGGCCGCCGCGGACCTGGGTTCGCTCAACCTGGGCTCGCCGGTCTACTACCGCCGCATCCCGGTCGGGCGCGTGGTGGGCTACGAGCTGGATCCGGACGGCCGGGGCGTCAGCCTGCAGGTCTTCGTCGATGCGCCCTACGACCGCTTCGTGACGCCCTCCAGCCGCTTCTGGAACGCCAGCGGCGTCGACGTCAATGTCGGGCCGCAGGGCTTCAAGCTCAACACCCAGTCCCTGGTCAGCGTCATCGCCGGCGGCGTCGCCTTCCAGGCGCCGGACAACGGCGAGCCGCCGGCGGCCGAAGGCCTGCGCTTCCGCCTCTACAACGACATGGCCGCGGCGATGGCGCCCCAGGACAAGGTCCTGCTGGCCCTGCGCCTGCGCTTCTACCAGTCGGTGCGCGGCCTGGCGGTCGGTGCTCCGGTGGACTTCCACGGCCTGCAGCTGGGCGAGGTCACGCGGATCGACTTCGAGTACGACGCGGCGCGCCAGCGCTTCGCGGCGGACGTGGGGGCAGTGATCTATCCGGAGCGGCTGGGCAATGCCTACCTGGCCCTGCGCAGCAAGCTGAGGCAGGCCGACGGCGAGGCGCCGCGGCGGGTGTTCGAGCGGCTGATCGCACAGAGCCTGCGCGCGCAACTGCGCAGCGGCAACCTGCTCACCGGCCAGCAGTACGTGGCCATGGACTTCCTGCCCAAGGGCGAGCCCACGCTGGCGCCGCCGCAGGCCGGCGCCCTGGTGGTGCCGACCGTGCCGGGCAGCTTCGACCAGCTGCAGTCGCAGATCGCCAACATCGTCGACAAGATCGAGAAGGTGCCCTTCGACGAGATCGGCCTGCAGCTGCGCGACAGCCTGGCCGAGGCCAACCAGCTGCTGAAGACGCTCGACGGCCAGGTGGCGCCGGAGATGCGGCAGACCCTGGAGCAGGCGCGCCAGACGCTGCGCAGCGCCGAGGAGGCGCTGGGGGCCGACGGGCCGATGCAGCAGGACCTGCGCGGCACGCTGGAGTCGGTGGATCGCGCGGCGCGCTCGCTGCGCGCGCTGACCGAGGGCCTGCAGCGCCATCCTCAGTCGCTGCTGCGCGGCAAGCCGGACGATCCGGTGCTGCTGCGCCTGTCGCCCCTGCCTCAACAAGGACTGGAGCAGACCCCGCCGTGAAGCACGCCCTCCCGCTGACCCTGCTCGCCCTGTGGCTGTCCGGCTGCGCCGCCATGTCGGCGCCGAACTACTTCACCCTGTCGGCGCCGCCGGCCGCCGCGCCGGCGGGCGCGGCGCGCTGGATCGACGTGCAGGCCGTCTCGGTGCCGCTGCAGGTCGACACGCCGCAGCTGGTGGTCCGCCAGGGCGACGCCAGCCTGGCCCTGCTGGAACGCCAGCAGTGGGCTTCGCCCCTGGACGCCGAGATCCGCGGCGCCCTGGTGGCGGCCCTGGCCGCGCAAGGGCTGCGCGACATCCATGCGCTGCCGCCGCCGCCCGACACGCCGCTGTACCGGCTCAAGCTGGAGCTGCAGGCCTTCGAGACCATGCCGGGCCGGGCCGTGCGCTGGGAAGGCGTCTGGAGCCTGCGCGGCGCCGGCGGCGCCAAGGCGGCGCTGACCTGCGCCTTCGCGGCCCAGGAGGCGGTCGGCACGGACACCGCCGGCCTGGTGGCAGGCCATCAGCGCCTGCTGCGCCGCCTGGCCGGGCAGATCGCCATGGCGCTGTCGCCGGGGGCGGCATCGGCCTGCCCGGCCGGACTATGAGATTCCACCTGCATCCGGACGAAAGCCGCGGTATGGCGCGCAGCGCCGCGCGAACGTTCTAAAATAGCCGCGCCCTCAAGGAAAAGAACATGAGCGAACAATACGACGTCGTTGTCATCGGCGGCGGTCCCGCCGGCTACCCCTGCGCGATCCGTGCCTCCCAGCTGGGCTTCAAGACGGCCTGCATCGATGCCTGGATCAACAAGGACAGCACCCCGGCCTTCGGCGGCACCTGCCTCAATGCCGGCTGCATCCCCTCCAAGGCCCTGCTGGAATCCTCCGAGCTGGTGCACCGTGCCCAGCACGAGTTCGCCAAGCATGGCATCGGCGTGGGCGACGTCAGCGTCGACCTGGCGAAGATGCAGGCGCGCAAGACCGAGGTGTCCAAGGCACTCACCGGCGGCATCAAGCAGCTGTTCACCGCCAGCAAGGTCACCGGCCTGTTCGGCACCGGCAAGCTGCTGGGCAACGGCCAGGTCGAATACAAGTCGCATGACGGCCAGACCCAGGTGCTGAGCGCCAAGCACATCGTCATCGCCACCGGCTCGGAGCCGGTGAACCTGAGCAAGATCGCTCCCTTCGACGGCGACCGCATCGTCGATTCCTGGGGCGCGCTGGACTTCACCGAGGTGCCCAAGCGCCTGGGCGTGATCGGCGCCGGCGTGATCGGCGTGGAGCTGGGCAGCGTCTGGTCGCGCCTGGGTGCCAAGGTCACCATCCTGGAGGCGCTGCCGGGCTTCCTGCCGATGGTCGACGCCGCGATCTCCAAGGAGGCCCTGCGCCACCTGACCAAGCAGGGGCTGGACATCCGCTTCGGCGCCAAGGTGTCGGGCGCCAAGGCCGGCAAGAAGGCCGTGACCGTCGAGTTCGAGCAGGACGGCAAGGCCCAGACCGAGGAATTCGACAAGCTGATCGTCGCCGTCGGGCGCCGTCCCAACACCAACGGCCTCAATGCCGAGGCCGTGGGCGTGAAGCTGACCGAGCGCGGCTTCGTGCAGGTGGATGCGCACTACAAGACCAGCGTGCCGGGCATCTACGCCGTGGGTGACGTCATCGGCGGCGCCATGCTGGCGCACAAGGGCATCGAGGAGGGCGTGGCCCTGGCCGAGCAGCTCGCCGGCCACCATACCCAGGTCAACTACAACGCCGTGCCGAGCGTGGTCTACACCGCGCCGGAAATCGCCTGGGTCGGCCTGTCCGAAGAGCAGGCCAAGGCCGCCGGCCACGAGGTCAAGACCGGCAGCGGCTCCTTCATGGCCAGCGGCCGCGCCAAGGCCATGGAGCAGGCCGCGGGCACGATCAAGGTGATCTCCGACGCCAAGACCGACCGCATCCTCGGCGTGCATGCCGTGGGCCCGTTCGTGTCCGAACTCATCGCCGAAGCCGTGGTCGCACTGGAGTTCGCCGCCACCACCGAGGACATCGCGCTGATCATGCATGCGCATCCCTCGCTGTCGGAGACCTTCCACGACGCGATCCTGCTCGTCGACGGCCGCGCGGTGCACGCGATCAACAAGCCCAAGCGCGCCTGAGCGGCGCCCCACGATACGAACGAGGAGCGAGAAGAGTGAAAGCAAAGGCAATCATCGGTGCGACCCTGGCCCTGGCGACGCTGCCGGCCGCCGCGGCGACCTTCGACGCCAGCATCGGCGAGGAAGCCGTGCGCGTGGGCCTGGAAGGCGAGCTGTCGTCGGTCTTCTCCGGCGCCAAGGGCCAGTACGACCTCGGCGCCCTGTGGCGCTCCGAGAACGGCGCCGATGCCTTCGTGCCGCATGTCGGCGTGCTGCTGACCGGAGACACTGGCGCCCGTGATGCCAAGGTCACGGCCGGCCTGGGCGTGCGCCTGGCCTACATCGACGGCGAGAACAACGAGGGCGGCGCCGTCGCCCTCGGCGGCCAGGTGGACGTGCGCCTGCCGGGCTTCGAGCGCGTCGCGCTCGGCGCCTATGCCTATGGCGCCCCCGACGTCACCACCTTCGGTGACACCGACAAGTACTTCGATGTCGGCCTCAGCCTGGGCTACGAGGTGATCAAGGACGCGTCGGTCTATGTGGGCTGGCGCAAGGTGCAGGCCGACATCGACGGCGGCGGCGAGATCGAGGCCGACGACGGCTTCAATGTCGGGCTGCGGCTCAATTTCTAAAGAGGACCGGGGACCATATGGGGCGGGGCCCAAGCATCGAAGCGCGCAAGAACGCCACCGACGCGGCGCGCGGCAAGCTGTTCACCAAGTTCATCCGTGAGATCACCGTCGCCGCGCGCACCGGCGGCGGCGATCCCAAGGCCAATTCGCGCCTGCGCATCGCCATCGACAAGGCGCTGACCGCGAACATGACCAAGGACACCATCGAGCGCGCCATCAAGCGCGGCTCCGGCGAGGGCAATGCCGACGCGTTCGAGGAAATCCGCTACGAGGGCTACGGCCCGGGCGGCGTCGCCATCATGGTCGATTGCATGACCGACAACCCCACCCGCACCGTGGCGGAAGTCCGGCATGCCTTCAGCAAGTGCGGCGGCAGCATGGGCACCAGCGGTTCGGTGGCCTTCCAGTTCAGCCGCACCGGCCAGATCCTGTTCGAAACCGGCGGCGACGCGGCGCTGGAGGAGAAGATCCTGGAGCAGGCCCTGGAGGCCGGCGCCGACGACGTGGTCAACCACGACGAGGTCACCGAGGTGCTGGTGGCGCCGGACGCCTTCGAGGCGGTCAAGGCGGCGCTGGATGCCAAGGGACTCAAGCCGGTGCAGGCCGACATCACCATGCGTCCGGGCAACACCAGCGCGGTGTCGGGCGAGCAAGCGGCCGCGCTGCAGAAGCTGATCGACATGCTGGAAGATCTGGACGACGTGCAGAAGGTCTACTCGAACGCCGAGTTCGCGTGACCGCCACCCGCATCCTCGGCATCGACCCCGGCTCGCGCTACACCGGGTACGGCGTGATCGAGGTGACGGGCGGCAGGAGCCGCCATCTGGCCTGCGGGCGCATCAACGCCACCGTGGGCGAGATGCCGGAGCGGCTGCTGAAGATCCTGCGGGGCCTCGGCGAGGTCATCGCCGAGTTCCGCCCCGCGGAAGTCGCGCTGGAAGAGGTCTTCGTCAACAAGAGCGTCTCCAGCGCGCTGGTGCTGGGCCAGGCCCGTGGCGTGGCCATTGTCGCCGCCGCCCAGGCCGGGCTGCCGCTGGCGGAGTACGCCGCCACCCAGGTCAAGCTGGCCCTGGTCGGCAACGGCCGCGCCGAGAAGCTGCAGGTGCAGCACATGGTCAAGGTGCTGCTGAACCTGCGCGAGGCCATGGCCGCCGATGCCTCCGACGCCCTGGCGGTGGCGCTGACCCATGCGCATGTGCGTTCCACTAAGATGCGCAGCGGACTCACCCTGAACAAAGCCTGGGGATAGCAGGACAACATGATCGGCCGGATCACCGGAAAGCTGGTGCTGAAGCAGCCGCCGCTGCTGCTGGTGGACGTCGGGGGCGTCGGCTACGAGTTGGAGGCGCCGATGTCCACCTTCTACAAGCTGCCGTCGGTGGGCGAGGGCGTCAGCCTGCATACGCACCTGACGGTACGCGAGGACGCGCACCTGCTGTTCGCCTTCGCCAGCGCCACCGAGAAGGGCCTGTTCCGCGAACTGATCAAGATCTCCGGCGTCGGCCCCAAGCTGGGACTGGCGATCCTGTCCGGCGTCAGCGTCGAGGACTTCTGGGAAACCGTGCGCGCCGGCGACGTCGTGCGCCTGACCAAGATCCCCGGCGTCGGCCGCAAGACCGCCGAGCGCCTGGTGGTGGAGATGCGCGACAAGGCCGGCGGCGTGTCCGAGGCGGCAGGCCTGTCGGCCGCTCCCGTGGTGGGCACCGCGCCGCTGCAGGAGGCCCGCGCCGCGCTGGCCGCGCTGGGCTACAAGCCGGCCGAGATCCAGCGCTTCACCGAAGCCGTGCACAAGGAAGGCATGACCACCGAGCAGATCATCCAGGAGGCGCTCAAGCGCGCCGTGCGATGAGCGAAAGCCCGCGCCTGATCTCCGCCGGTGCGTCCTCGGATGAGGAGCGCATCGAGCGCGCCATCCGCCCGCACCGGCTGCAGGACTACGTCGGCCAGCCGGCGGTCAAGGAGCAACTGGGTATCGCCATCGAGGCGGCGCGCCGCCGCGGCGATGCCCTGGACCACGTGCTGATCTTCGGCCCGCCCGGCCTGGGCAAGACCACGCTGGCGCATATCCTGGCCGAGGAGATGGGCGTGAACCTGCGCCAGACTTCCGGCCCCGTGCTGGAGCGCGCCGGCGACCTGGCGGCGCTGCTGACCAACCTGGAGCCCCGCGACCTGCTGTTCGTCGACGAGATCCATCGCCTGTCGCCGGTGGTGGAGGAGGTGCTCTACCCGGCGATGGAGGACTACCAGCTCGACATCATGATCGGCGAGGGGCCGGCGGCGCGTTCGATCCGCCTGGACCTGCCGCCGTTCACGCTGGTGGGCGCCACGACACGCGCCGGCGCCCTGACCAGCCCGCTGCGCGACCGCTTCGGCATCGTGCAGCGCCTGGAGTTCTACGGCATCGAGGACCTGACCCGCATCGTCATGCGCAGCGCCGCGATCCTGAAGGCCGGCATCGAACCCGGCGGGGCGCTGGAGATCGCGCGGCGCTCGCGCGGCACCCCGCGCATCGCCAACCGCCTGCTGCGCCGCGTGCGCGACTATGCCGAGGTGCGCGGCGACGGCACCATCACCGAGCCCACCGCGGCGGCGGCGATGAAGCTGCTGGACGTCGATTCCAACGGCTTCGACCTGATGGACCGCAAGCTGCTGCTGACGCTGATCGAGCGCTTCGACGGCGGCCCGGCGGGCCTGGACAACCTCGCCGCCGCCATCGGCGAGGCGCGCGACACCATCGAGGACGTGATCGAGCCCTACCTGATCCAACAGGGCTACCTGATGCGCACGCCGCGCGGCCGCGTGGCCTGCAGGCTGGCCTACCAGCACTACGGCCTGAAGATGCCGGACCGCCTCGGCACGCCGGACCTGTTTTCGTGAACGAAACCGTCGCCGGCTTCCCGGTTCGCGTCTACTACGAGGATACCGACGCCTCGGGGGTGGCCTACCACGCCAATTACCTGCGCTGGTTCGAGCGGGCCCGCACCGAGTGGCTGCGGGCCAGGGGCTACGGGCAGGAGCGGCTGCGGCTCGAGGAGGGGGTGGCGTTCACCGTCTCGACCATCGAGATCGAGTACCGCAAGCCGGCCCGGCTGGACGACGAGCTGCAGGTGCAGACCCGCGTCGCGGAACTTCGGCGCGCCAGCCTGATCTTTGAACAGTCGCTGCTGCGTGCCGACGGCCAGCTGCTCAGCACCGCCCGGGTGCGCATCGCCTGTGTGGACGCAGCGACCTTTCGTCCGAAAGCGCTGCCGCCCGGAATCATCTGACGGCATCTTCCGCTGCTAGAATTTCCTACGGATCGCGGATTTCTTTGTTATTATTCTGCGATCAACCAGAACATTTGTTGACATTTACTAACAAGGCCCCGGCCGCCAGGCCCCGGGGCTGTCCGGACCAAGGACAAGGATAATTCCATGAACGATTTGTCGATGCTCGACCTGATCCTGAAGGCGAGCCTGCTTGCCAAGGTCGTCCTGCTGCTGCTGGTGGCGGCCTCGGGAGTGTCCTGGTACGTGATCTTCTCCAAGCGCGGGCTGTTCTCGCGCATGGCCTCGTCGGCCGAGAAGTTCGAGGACCGCTTCTGGAGCGGCGGCAACCTGGCCGACCTCTACGAGTCGGTGCGCAAGAACCAGGAGACCGAAGGCCTGGCGGCGATCTTCACCGCCGGCTACGAGGAGTACACCCGCCAGCAGACCTCCGGGCGCGCCGCCCCCGAGGACCAGCTGGCCGCCGTGTCGCGCCAGATGCGCGTGGCCCAGGTGCGCGAGGTCGAGCGCCTGGAGGGCGGCCTGGCGATGCTGGCCACCATCGGCTCCACCAGCCCCTACGTCGGCCTGTTCGGCACGGTCTGGGGCATCATGGCGGCCTTCATCAGCATCGGCGCCCAGAAGCAGGCCTCGCTGGCCACCGTGGCTCCCGGCATCGCCGAGGCCCTGATCGCCACCGCCATGGGCCTGTTCGCCGCCATCCCGGCGGTGATCGCCTACAACTTCTTCACCCGCTCCGTGGAGAGCATGGAGAACCGCTACCACACCTTCGCCGAAGAGATGCTGGGCATCATCGACCGCGGGCTGCGTCACGCCCGCCAGGCCTGAGGAGCCCGCCATGGCGCGCCGCAAGCTTTCCTCCGACATGAACGTCGTGCCGTACATCGACGTCATGCTGGTGCTGCTGGTGATCTTCATGGTGACTGCGCCGATGATGACGCAGGGCATCGAGGTGGACCTGCCCGACGTCAAGGCCCAGTCGATGAGCCAGCAGGACGAGGACCACACCCTGTCCGTGGATCCCAAGGGCGGCTACCACATCAGCTGGGCCGGCAACCCGGAGGCCACGGTCGATGACGACGAGGTCGTGGCGCAGACCCAGGAACTGCTGGCCAAGAAGCCGGAGCAGATGATCCTGGTCTACGGCGACAAGAAGACCCCGTACGAGTTCGTCGCCAAGGCCATGGGCCTGCTCAGCGACGCCGGGGCCAAGAAGATCGGCTTCGTCACGGATGAGCCGACGGACGAAAAACCACGCCGTTGATGAACAAGCCCCAAACCCGCTACGCGGTTGCGTCGCTCGCCCTGCACGTGTTCGTGTTCGGGGCGCTGATCCTCGGCGCGCTGTTCCACCGCAAGCCGGAGCCGATGCGCATCATCGAGGCCGCCCTGGTGCAGGGCGGCGGGAAGCAGCAGCCCAATCCCCAGCCGGTGGAGCCCAAGCCGCTGCCGCCGGCTCCCAAGCCCGAGCCGGAGCCGCCAGCGCCCGAACCCCCGAAGCCCCAGCCGGAGCCGCCCAAGGAGGATCCGGTGAAGAAGGCCGAGGAAAAGGCCAAGGAAGAAGAGAAGCGCAAGCTCGCCGAGGAGCGCAAGGAAAAGCAGCGCATCCAGGACGAGGAGCGCAAGCTGGAGCAGGCCCGCATCAAGGAAGAGGCCGAGCGCAAGCGCCAGGAAGAGATCAAGAAGAAGCAGGAAGAGGCGCAGAAGAAGGCCGAGGAAGAGCGCATCCGCAAGGAAGAGGAAAAGCGCAAGCAGGAAGAGGAAAAGCGCCAGAAGCAGGCCATCGCCGACGATCTCGCGCGCCAGGAGGCGGAGGAGCGCAAGGCGATCGAGGAGGCCCGTGCCCGGCGCGCTGCCGAGGACAAGGCGCGCCGTGACGCCCTGGCCGCCGCCGCCGCCGCCGAGCAGGCGGCCCGCGATGCCGCCATCATCGGTGCCGCCCAGGCGCAATGGGGCGACCTGATCGCCGCCCGCGTGCGCAAGTTCTGGCAGCGCCCGCCGGCCAGCGCCGATACCTTCACCTGCGTGGTGGAAGTGAAGATGAATCCGGACGCCTCGGTGGTGAGCGCCCATGTCGTGCGCAGCTGCGGCACCGCCGCCCTGGACCGCTCGGTGGAGCAGGCGGTGGTCAAGGCCAGCCCGCTGCCGCCGCCGCCGGATCCGCGCGCCATGCCGCCGGATCGCACCCTCAAGATCAGGTTCTGCCCCACGGCGGGCGGCTGCTAGCCGCCCCGCCGCAAGGGTCTTGGCCCCGGCGCCAGAACTTTTTCCCCACGGACAGAGTCACTTGGGGAAGAACTTTGGCGTAAAGGCCGGTTTTTGAATCACAATATGGTCCGCGGCCCGGTCGGCGCCGCCATTCAAGGTTGCCCATGACGTTCAAGAAACTGCTTGCCGTACTGCTGGTCCTGGTTGCCGTGCCGGCCCAGGCCGCCCTGGAAATCACCGTCAGCGGCGGCGACGTGGCGCCCCTGCCGATCGCCCTGGTGCAGTTCCAGCCGACGCCGGAGGTTCCGCTGGACGTGGCCCAGGTGGTGGAGAACGACCTGGTGCGCAGCGGCCGCTTCAAGGCCCTGCCGCGCGGCGCGATGCCGCAGACCCCGGTCGCGCCGCAGCAGGTGGTCACCGACGGCTGGAAGGCGGCCGGCATCGACAACCTGGTCATCGGCCAGCTCGGCAAGTCCGCCGACGGCTACTACGCCCGCTTCTTCCTGATCGACACCGTCAGCGGCCAGCAGCTGCTGAGCCACCAGTTCTCGGTCAAGTCGGTGGCGCAGATGCGCACCGTGGCGCACATGATCGCCGACATGATCTACGAGAAGCTGCTCGGCATTCCGGGCTACTTCAACACCAAGATTGCCTACGTGGCCGCCAGCGGCTACGGCCCGGCGCGCAACTTCCAGCTGATCGTGTCGGATTCCGACGGCGAGGCGCCGCGCGTGCTGGCCACCTCGCGCGAGCCGATCCTGTCGCCGGCCTGGGCGCCGGACCGCAAGCAGCTCGCCTTCGTGGGCTACAACCGCGGCCGCTCGGCGGTGATGGTCTACACCCTGGCCACCGGGCAGGTGCGCACGCTGGTGTCGGAGCCGGGCCTCAACAGCTCGCCGGCCTGGTCGCCGGACGGCAGCAAGATCGCCGTCAGCCTGTCGTTCGAGAACAACCCGGACATCTACGTCATCGACGTGGCCAGCAACAAGCGCCGCCGCCTGACCGACCACTACGGCATCGACACCGAGCCGGCCTGGTCGCCGGACGGCAGCAAGCTGGTCTTCACCTCCGACCGCGGCGGCCGTCCGCAGATCTACGAGATGGGCGCCGAGGGCGGCGATCCGCGCCGCGTCACCTTCGAGGGCAGCCAGAACGCGCGCGCCAGCTACTCGCCGGACGGCAAGTCGCTGGCCCTGGTCAACACCGACGGCGGCCGCTGGCGCATCGCGCTGCTGGATCTCGCCAGCGGCGGCCTGAAGATTCTCAGCGACGGCCCCCAGGACGAGGGTCCGCAGTTCGCGCCGGGCGGCGCCGTGATCATCTACGCAACGCAGGGACGCGCTGGCGGCGCGGAACTTGCGACCGTATCCGTCGACGGGCGCATCCGCACGCGCCTGCGCCAGGCGGCCGACATCAAGGAGCCCGCCTGGTCTCCGGTGGTCCGTTAAATTCCGCCATTCCCTGCTGATAAGCTTCCGCACCTCAAGAACATAGGAGTCACCCCAATGACCAAGAACTTCATCATCGCCGGCGCCCTGGTTGCCGCCCTGGCCGTGGCCGGCTGCTCCGGCAAGAAGAACGTCAAGCCCGCGGCCCCGGCCGCCGAGCCCTACGGCCAGAGCACCACGCCCTACGGCAGCGAAGGCTACGGCAGCGGCGCGCCCGCGCAGATCGGCGGCCCCAGCGCCCAGGAAACCGCCGAGCGCGCCCTGAGCAACAACATCGTGTACTTCGAGTACGACAGCACCGTGATCAACTCGGAAGGCGAGTCGGTCATCGACCGCTATGCCAGCTACCTGCAGGGCAATCCGGCCGCCCGCGTGCGCCTGGAAGGCCACGCCGACGAGCGCGGCACCCCGGAGTACAACCTGGGCCTGGGCGAGCGCCGCGCCAAGGCCGTGGAGGCCTCCCTGCTGGCCAAGGGCGTGAACGCCAACCAGCTGTCGCTGCTGTCCTACGGTGAAGAGCGTCCGGCCGTGCCGGGCCACGACGAGGCGAGCTGGGCCCAGAACCGCCGCGTCCAGATCATCCGCCAGTAACGCCGCAACCTAAGAAATCCCCGGGGGAACAGGTCCATGTCCACACGTCGTCTGATTGCTGCTTTCGTCGCTCCCGCCGCGCTGCTGGCCGGCTGTGCCAGCTCCGATTTCGGCGGCAACATCAGCGGCAGCGGAGATGCCCTGTCCCCCGAGGAACGTCGCCTGCAGCGCACGGAGACCAAGGTCGCCGAGCTGTCGCGCCGCCTCGACGCGGTGAACCTGGCCGGCATGGACCAGGAGAACCAGCGCCTGCGCGACGACATCCGCCAGTTGCGCGGCGAGATGGAGCGCATGCGCTACGACGCCGACCAGCAGCAGCGCCGCAGCGCCGCCACGGTGGCCGACCTGGACCGCCGCCTGCAGCGCTTCGAGGCCCCCCAGGGCATCATCAACACCGGCAGCGCCCCGACCACGGTGCCTTCGGCCACGCCGGGGACCTTCACGGCGCCGCCGCCCCCGGTGGTTCCGTCGTCGCCGGCCCTGCCTCCGACCGCCGCTGCGCCCAGCACCAGCGTGCCGGCCGCCGCCGGCGCCCCGGTGGTGATCTCCTCCGGCAACGGCGCCACGGTGGAAGAGGAGACCGCGTACCTGGCGGCCTTCGACGAATTCAAGAACGGCAAGTACGACAACGCCATCCGCGGCTTCAAGTCCATGGTGGCGACGTACCCGCAGGGTACCTATGCGCCCAACGCCTATTTCTGGATGGGCGAGATGTACACCATCAAGCGCGACTACAAGGCTGCGCTGACCAATTTCCAGACCATCCTGCAGCGCTTCCCGGCCAGCCCCAAGGTGCCGGACGCGATGCTGAAGGTGGGCCTGACCCAGCTGGAGCTGAAGTCGGATGCCGAGGGTCGCGCGACGCTGCAGCGCGTGATCTCGACCTATCCCAACTCCAATGCCGCCAAGCTCGCGGCGCAGCGGCTGAACCCGCCGAAGTAAGGGGCACCACGCTGTGAGCAACACCGCTCCAGGGTCATCACCGGAAGCGGTGCGGCTCAAGATCACGGAGATTTTCCACTCGCTGCAGGGGGAGTCCTCCCTGGCCGGCTGGCCGACGGTGTTCGTGCGCCTGACCGGCTGCCCGCTACGCTGCCAGTACTGCGACACCACGTATTCGTTCTACGGCGGCCAGTACCGCAGCCTGGAGCAGGTCCTGGAGGAAGTGGCCGGCCATGGCGCGCGCCACGTCTGCGTGACCGGCGGCGAGCCCCTGGCGCAGAAGAGCTGCCTGCCGCTGCTGGAAGCGCTCTGCGATGCCGGCTATGTCGTGTCGCTGGAGACCAGCGGCGCGCTGGATATCGGCGGCGTCGATCCGCGGGTGATCCGGGTGGTGGACCTGAAGACCCCGGATTCCGGCGAGCAGGGCAGGAACCGCCTGGCCAACATCGAGCTGCTGACGCCCCGGGACGAACTCAAGTTCGTGCTCTGCTCCCGGGCGGACTACGACTGGGCCCGCGGCATGCTGGCCGAGCACCGCCTGGCCGAGCGCTGCGGCGTGCTGTTCTCGCATGCGCACGGCCAGCTGGGGGCGCGCGAGCTGGCGGACTGGATCGTGGCGGACCGCCTGCCGGTGCGCTTCCAGACCCAGTTGCACAAGGCCCTCTGGGGCAGCGAGCCGGGACGATAGGGCCGCAGATGAAGAAGAGAGCCGTCGTACTGCTGTCCGGGGGGCTGGATTCCGCCACCGTGCTGGCGATCGCCCGCGAGCAAGGCTACGAGAGCTACGCGCTGTCGGTGTCCTACGGGCAGCGCCACGTGGCGGAGCTGCGGGCCGCCGAGCGCGTGGTGAAGGCCCTGGGGGCCGCGGGCCACCAGACGCTGCATGTGAACCTGGACGCGGTCGGCGGCTCGTCCCTGACCGACACGAGCATGGCGGTGCCGGAGACGCCCACCACGGGCATTCCCAGCACCTACGTGCCGGCACGCAACACCTTGTTCCTGTCGATGGCGCTGGGCTGGGCCGAGGTACTGGAGGCGCAGGACCTGTTCATCGGCGTCAATGCCGTGGACTACTCCGGCTACCCGGACTGCCGCCCGGCCTTCATCGAGGCCTTCGAGAAGCTGGCCGGCGTGGCGACCAAGGCCGGCGTGGAGGGCAGGCCCTTCAGGGTCCACGCGCCCCTGCTGACGCTGAGCAAGGCCGACATCATCCGCGAGGGCCTGAGGCTGGGCGTGGACTACGGCCTGACCGTGTCCTGCTACCAGGCCGACGAGGCCGGCCGGGCCTGCGGGCGCTGCGATTCCTGCCGGCTGCGCCGGGAGGGGTTTGCCGCGGCGGGCGTGCCCGATCCGACGCCGTATCGCTAGCCGTCATGCCGGCTTTCGCCGGCATGACGGATTCCTGTTTTCGGTTTGAATCGAAAAACCACCCGGGAAAGCAAAAAAGCCCCGCAAGGGGCTTTGTTCCATGGTTTGGTCGGAGCGACAGGATTCGAACCTGCGACCCCCTGCGCCCAAGGCAGGTGCGCTACCAGGCTGCGCCACACTCCGATACGACTATTGTGCAGCAAGATGGTGGGTCGTGATGGATTCGAACCATCGACCAACTGGTTAAAAGCCAGCTGCTCTACCGGCTGAGCTAACGACCCCCGGCATGCCTCGCCGCGGCGGGGCCGCTGCGAGGGCGCGGAATGATACAGCAATCGCTCCGCCGGTTGAACCTCGGGGCACGCGGTTTATTCGAAGCCGAAGTAGATCGGGTTGGTCAGGCCGACGAAGCCGCCGTAGAAACCCACCAGCACGGCGGCGGCGGGCGCCTCCGGGGTGCTGCCGCGCACTTCCACGCGGTACCAGCTGCGCTGGCCCGCGGCCGGCCTGTCCTCGAAGTCCAGCGCCTGCTCGCCGAACAGCCGCCGCTCCAGGAAGGGCTGGCCGTTCTTCAGCACCGTGACGTTGTAGACCGCCAGCGGCCGGGCACCGTCGATCTCCAGGCGGAAAGCCACCGGCCGGCCGGCCGCCGGCAGGCTGTCGCCCATCAGGGCTTCGTAGCCGCCGTCGTGGTCGGCATCGGCGGTCAGGCGCAGGCGTTCCGCCGTGGGGGCGTAACCCACGGCGACGTGGCCGGCCTTCAGGGCCGCGAGCACCGCGGCGGCGGTCGGCGCCTCGGCATAGACCCAGGTGGTCGGGTTGCCCACGTTCAGTCCCAGCGATTCGATGCCGGTCTGGTGGTGGCAATCGCTGCCGCCGCGGCCGGTGATGCGGCGGCCGCCGCCGATCAGCTCGTCCCACAGCCGGATCGCACCGCTGTTGTCGGTGGGGAAGGCGTAGAGCGCGTTCCAGACTTCCATGCTGTCGAAGGGCATGTCGAAGCCGAATTCCCAGGGGTCGCCATTGACCGGATGGTTCACCGACAGGTGCAGGCCCTGGGCATGCGCCTCCGCGGCGATGGCGCGGCCGGCCCCGACGTCGCTGCGGTCGCGCAGGGCATAGAGGCGCGGATGGTCGAAGGGTTTCGTCCCGAAGATGTTGGCGTGGCCGCGGGCCGTGGTGTACTCGACGCCGTAGAGCAGCACCATCTTGCCGGACCGGAAGGCGGGATCGTCCCAGGTGGTGAGCCGGCCTTCGACATGGTTGTCGTGGTCGGTGACGGTGAAGAAGCCCATGCCTCGCTCCTCGGCCACATTCACCAGCTCCGCCATCGGGTTGTCGGCGGCATCGTCGCTGTGGTCCGAGTGCAGGTGCAGGTCGCCGCTGAGCCAGGTGCCGGGGCGCGGCCCGGCGGGGGGGTCGGCGGGCGCCTCGTCGCGGCTGTCCGAACAGGCCGAAAGCAGCGACAGCAGGGCTGCCGCGGTGAGTGCTGCGAAGGACCGGCGCATATCCGCTTCCATCCAAAGAATCCAGGATGGCGGCATCTTGTTTCAGGAAGTCGCGATCCGGCATCCCCGGGCCGGCCGAGGGCCGATTTTCCTAGCGCTGCAGCGGCGGCAGGGCCACGCCCACGCGTTCGACGTAGGCGTCCCAGTCCGCCAGCAGGCCGTCGAAGATCTCGCTGTACCCGTCGGCGGGCGCAGGCATGGCGATGCTGCCGACGCCGCGCCGCGCCAGCACGGTGGTCTCGCCGCGATCCTGCTCGACGTTGAACAGCAGCCAGTCCTGGTCGGCCAGCAGGCCGCCGGCAAAGGGCAGGGCATCGGTGCGCGTGATCTTCCAGGGGCCGCGGCGGACATAGCGGTGGTTGTAGACCTCGCCGACGAAGGCCGTGTCGGCCGCATGGGCCGCGGCCGCCTCGCCGCGGAGCAGCGGCAGCAGCGAGCGTCCTTCCAGCGGCGCGACCTCGCGTCCGGCGTACTGCGTACCGGGATCGCCGATGCCGGCCAGTTCAAGGATGGTCGGCGCCAGGTCCAGCGCCGAGGCCAGGGCATGCACCTGGCGGTTGCCGTTGCGCTCGCGCGGCAGCTTCAGCAGCGTGGGCGAGGAGATGCCGCCCTCGGCGGTGAAGCCCTTGAACTGGCGGAACGGTGCCGAGCCGACCTCTCCCCAGCCGACGCTGTGATACAGGAAGGAGCCCTGCTTGCCGTAGTTCTCCAGCGAGTTGTCGAGGAAGCCATCGGGAGGCGTGGGATAGCCGTTGCCGTCGGCGCCGTTGTCCGACAGGAATACCACCAGGGTGTTGTCGTAACGGCCGATGCGCTGGAGGTAGGCGAGCAGGCGGCCGACGTTGTGGTCCAGGTTTTCCACCATGCCGGCGAACACTTCCATGTTGCGGGCCTCCTGCTGGCGTTCCTGCGGCAGCAGCAACTCCCAGGGCCGATGGATGATCGGCCCGGGAATGCCGTAGCTCAGGGTTCCGGCGGGACTGCCCGGATGTGCCTGGAAGTCCTGCGGGATCAGCCCCAGCGCCTTCTGCCGGGCGATGCGGGCATCGCGGACCGCGGCATAGCCGGCGTCGTAGGCGCCGCGGTAGCGCTCCAGGTAGTCGTCGGGCGCCTGCACCGGCCAGTGCGGTGCCTGTACCGGCAGGTAGAGCAGGAAGGGCTTGCCGTCGCGCCGTTGCGCATCGACGTACTCGATCAGCTTGTCGACATAGTGATCGGTGCTGAACTTGCCCGGCGGAATGGCGGCCGGCTGGCCATCCTCGAACACCACCGGATCGGCGGAGTTCTCCTTGCCGGCGACCGGGCCGAAGTTGTTGGCGTAGCCCAGCAGGCCGTCGAGGGCGAAGGAGCGCTCGAAGCCCCAATGCTCGGGACCCTGCGTGCCCAGGTGCCACTTGCCGGCCATGTAGGTGTGGTAGCCGGCGTCACGCAGCAGTTGCGCGAAGGTCCGGGCCTTGTCGTTGAAGCCGCCTTCGTAGCCGGGCTTGCCGTTCTGGTAGGGCAGCTTCAGGTCGACCAGGCTGCCCACGCCGACGAGGTGGTGATCGGCGCCGGTGAGCAGGTTGGCGCGCGTGGTGGAGCAGAGCTGCGTGACATGGAAGTTGCCGAGCACCTGGCCCTCGCGTGCCAGCGCATCCAGGCTGGGCGTGCGGATCTCGCTGCCGAACGCGCCGATGTCGGAGTAGCCGAGGTCGTCGGCAAGGATCACGACGATGTCCGGGCGCCCCGCGGCCGGGTCGGGCGTGCTGGAGGAGCCGCAGGCCGCGAGCAGGAGGCCGCCGCAGGCCGGCGCCAGGAACCGAACGATTGGGAGAAAACGCAGCGTCATGCCCGCCCCTGTGAGAGGCGCGGAGCTTAGGCGGCTGCATTAATGCTTCAAAGGAATATCGCGTAATTTCCTTATGCCCTGGTCTGCTGTCCGCGCGTGGCGATGACCGGATGCTGCCAGCCCGGCGGCTGCAGCAGCGCGGCGTCGATGCCGAAGACCCGATGCAGGGTTTGCGGCTGCAGGACATCCGCCGGCCGGCCCGAGGCGGCGACTTCGCCGTCGTGGAGCAGGGTGACGCGGTCGGCGTGCGCCAGGGCCAGGTTGGGGTCGTGCAGTACCACGGCCACGCCATTGCCCTGGCCGGCGAAGCGCCGGGCGGCGTCCAGGCAGGCATGCTGGTGCGCCAGGTCCAGGTTCGCGGTGGGTTCGTCCAGCAGCAGGTAGCGCGGCCCTTCGGCCTGCGGCTCCCAGACCTGGGCAAGCACGCGCGCCAGCTGTACGCGCCGGCGTTCGCCGCCGGACAGGCCGGTGTAGCGCCGCCCCCAGAGCGCGGCTACGCCGGCGGCCGCCAGGGCCTCGCGCAGCAGTTCCTGCTCGCGTGGCGGCGCATGGCGCGGGCAGGGCAGGCGGCCCAGGGCCACCACCTCCTCCACCAGGAAGCCGAAGCCGAGCTGCTCATCCTGCGGCAGCACCGCGCGGCGGCGCGCCAGGGCGGCGGGCGTCCATTGCGGCAGCGGCCTGCCGTCGAGCGACAGCTCGCCGCGCGTGCCGCGCAGTTCGCCGGCGAGCAGCTTCAGCAGCGTGGATTTGCCGGCGCCGTTGGGCCCCAGGATCGCATGCACTTCACCGGGCTCGATCCGGATCGAGGCCCGGCGCAGCAGGGCGCGGCCGGCGCTGTCGTAGCCCGCATCGGTCGCGAGCAGGCTCACAACAACTCCGCCCGCCGCCGCAGGCCCAGCAGCAGGAGCAGGAAGAAGGGGCCGCCGATCAGCGTGGTGATGACGCCGATGGCCAGTTCCGCCGGTGCCAGCAGCGTGCGCGCCAGCACGTCGGCCAGCGTCAGCAACAGGGCGCCGAGCAGGGCCGATGCGGGCAGCAGGAAGCGATGGCCGGGGCCGGCCCAGAGGCGGATCAGGTGCGGTGTCACCAGGCCGATGAAGCCGATGATGCCGCTCACGGCGACGGCCACGGACACCGACAGCACCACCAGCAGCAGCAGCCGGCGCTTCAGGGCTTCCACGTCCACGCCCAGGTGGCTGGCCTCGGCCTCGCCCAGCAGCAGCGCATCGAGCGCGCGAGCATCGCGGATCATCAGCGCGACCGAGACGACCAGCAGCGGCGCGGCGACGGCAATCTCGTCCCAGCCGGCCTTACCCAGTGATCCGAACATCCAGAACATCGCCGTGCGCAGCGCCAGGTCATCCGCCAGCTGCGCCAGGAAGCCGATGCCGGCGCCGGTCACGGCGTTCACCGCCAGGCCGCCGAGCAGCAGGGTGCCGATGCGGGTATGGCCGTCGACGCGGGCCAGCCCGGCCACCAGCAGGGCCGCCAGGCTGCCGCCGAGGAACGCTGCCAGGGGCAGCGCGGCCAGGCTCGCGCGTTCCGCCAGCAGCGGCAGGCTCGCGCCCAGCACGATCACGCCGACGGCGCCCAGCGCCGCGCCGCCGGAGATGCCCGCCAGGCCGGGTTCGGCCAGGGGATTGCGGAACAGCCCCTGCATCGTCGCCCCCGCGCAGGCCAGCGCGCTGCCCACCAGCAGGGCCAGCACCAGCCGCGGCAGGCGCAACTGCAGCACCGTGGCGGCCTCGTAGTCCTGAAGATCCGCGTCCAGGGGCAGGCCCAGGGCCGCCAGGATCTTGGAGGCCGGCAGCGGCAAGGGGCCGTTGGCCAGCGCCATCCAGGCCGCCAGCAGCAAGGCCAGGCCCAGGGCCAGCAGGAGGGGAAGGTGGGGGAGCCGTTTCACGGCGGGAGAGACGATGGCATCCCGCAAGAATATCGGATGAGGGCTGGCGGCGGCGCTCTGCCGGCCCGTCTGCTGCGGGAGAGGCGATCCGCCGTGCCGTGGCGATGGATCGATGTCGTCGCCTGCGGCGCATCACCGGTCGCCCCGCGGGGGCGCCGAGGTCGCGCCATCGACGGCGCGGCGAACCTTCCGGCGTCACCAAGCGGTGCTTGGAAAAAGGTTCGCCGCTCACGACGCCTGCGTTTAGCTCCGGGAGAGGGGTGGGCGGGGCGCAGGCGCCGTGAGGGCGAGAGGGAGACGCGGGCGCCGGGGCTTCCTTGGCCCGGACCCGCTGCGGGTCGTTATTTGTTGAGGATCAGCTTGTCGTTGCGGGTCAGGCGCAGGCGATACTCCTGGCCCTGGTGCTCGATCACCAGCTCGTGCGTGCCGCGGAACAGGTCTTCGCTCTTCAGGCGGGGCACGACGTTGCGCACGACCGTGGTGGTCTGCGCGCGGCGGGGAAGGGGAAGGCTCAGCGTGTTCAGGCTCTGCATGGCGAAAACCTCGTGGCGTTGGTCAGCGGTGATTCGAATGATAATGATTCGCATTAACGTGTCAAGCCCCGGCCCAGAAGTTTTTGGCATGAGCTTCTGCACAGGCGCTTGGCCGTTTTTCCGGCACCGGATTTTTCCAGGCCACTGCTATACTTATGGGCTTGGGCGAGAGTGGCGGAATTGGTAGACGCAACAGGTTTAGGTCTTGTCGCCGTCAGGCGTGCGAGTTCGAGTCTCGCCTTTCGCACCATCAAATCAATAAACAGTATTTCCAATCAGAGCGATATCCATGGAAGTTAAAGTTGAGGCATCGAGCGGTCTGCGTCGTGAAATGCGTGTGGTCGTTCCGGCCGAGCGCGTCTCGAAGGCCGTCGACGAGCGCCTGAAGCGCTTCGCCAGCCGCGCCAAGCTGCCGGGCTTCCGCCCTGGCAAGGCGCCGTTCAAGGTCATCCAGCAGCAGTACGGCGAGTCGGCGCGCCTCGATGCGATCTCCGACATCGTCAACCAGACCTACCCGGAAGCCGTGAACCAGGCCGGCGTCAACCCGGCCGGCGCGCCCAAGATCGACATCACCGCCGAGAAGTCCGGCGAGGCGCTGGAGTACGTGGCGCACTTCGAGGTCTATCCGGAAATCAGCCTCAACCCGCTGTCGCAGCTGAAGATCGAGCGCCCGGTGGTGGAAGTGGGCGAGGCCGACGTGGAGCGCCTGGTGCAGAACCTGCGCAAGGCGCGCCGCACGCTGGAAACCAAGACCGGCCCGGCCGCCAAGGGTGACGTCGCGACGCTGGATTTCCTCGGCACGCTCGAGGGCGAAGCCTTCCAGGGCGGCGAGGGCAAGGACGTGACGATCGAGCTGGGTTCCTCGCAGTTCCTGCCGGACCTGGAGAACGGCATCGTCGGGCATGCCGCCGGCGAGCAGTTCTCGGTCGACGTAGCCTTCCCGGAGGACTACCGCGCCGAGAACCTCAAGGGCAAGACCGCGCAGTTCGCGGTGACGCTCAAGGAAGTGAAGGAGCCGGTGCTGCCGGCGATCGACGAGGCCTTCCTCAAGCTGCACTCGGTGGAAGAGGGTGCGGGCGAGGCCGGCCTGCGCGCCAAGTGCCGCACGGCGCTGGAGAAGGAGCGCGACAAGGGTGTGCGCAACCAGCTCAAGGGCCAGGTCCTGGAGCAGCTGCTCGCCGCCAACCCGGTGGAGATTCCGCAGGCCCTGATCGCGCAGGAGATCCCTCGCCTGCGCGAGGAAGCGGTGTCGCGCATGAACATGGCCAACGTGCCGAAGGACAAGCACGCCGAGCTGCTGCCGGACGCGCTGTTCGAACAGCAGGCGCAGAAGCGCGTGGCGCTGGGCCTGCTGATCGGCGAGGTGATCAAGACCCAGAAGGTGCAGCTCGACACGTCCCGCGTCGACCAGGCGCTGGAGGAGATGGCCGCCGACTACGAGCAGCCGGAGCAGGTCAAGGCCTATTACCGCAGCCGTCCGGAGATGCTCCAGGGCCTGCGCGCCATGGTGCTGGAAGACCAGGTGGTGGATACCCTGATTTCCGGCGTCACCCCTACGGACAAGACGCTTTCTCTCGACGAGCTCTTGAATCCGCAGCGTCCGGCCCAAGGCTAAGGAAAGCAGCATCCAGGCCGCCGGGGCTTTCGCGCCCCGGCGGCGCCCTCGATAATCAAAACGATTCAGGAAGGTTCAATGGATAACCAGACCCTCGCCCAGCTTGTCCCGATGGTGGTGGAGCAGACCGCCCGGGGTGAGCGTGCCTTCGACATCTACTCGCGCCTGCTGAAGGAGCGCATCGTGTTCGTCGTGGGCCCGATCGAGGACCACATGGCGAACCTGATCGTGGCGCAGCTGCTGTTCCTGGAGTCCGAGAACCCGGACAAGGACATCCACCTGTACATCAACTCGCCGGGCGGCGTGGTCACCGCCGGCCTGTCGATCTACGACACCATGCGCTTCATCAAGCCGGACGTGGCCACCATGTGCATCGGCCAGGCGGCCAGCATGGGGGCCTTCCTGTTGTCGGCCGGCGCCAAGGGCAAGCGTTTCGCATTGCCGAATGCACGGGTCATGATCCACCAGCCCTCGGGCGGCGCCCAGGGCCAGGCCACGGATATCGAGATCCAGGCCCGCGAGATCCTGTATCTGCGCGAAAAACTGAACAAATTGATGGCTGAACACACCGGCCAGCCGCTGGAGAAGATCGCCCGCGATGTCGAGCGCGACTACTTCCTGAACGCCGAGCAGGCGAAGGACTACGGCCTGATCGACCAGATCTTCACCCAGCGGGGCGAAATCGGCCGCTAAGCGGTTCAGCGTCTGTCACGGGTTTTGCAGCTAAAAGGCACTGTGCTATACAGGTGTCACCGGGCCGTCACGAGCCCGGCAGAGGAAGTGAGATGACGAACGAGACACGGAGCGGCGCACACAACGGACGGGTCCTTTATTGCTCTTTCTGCGGCAAGAGCGAGCACGAGGTCCGTAAGCTGATTGCCGGCCCGTCGGTGTACATCTGCGACGAATGCGTCGACCTGTGCAACGACATCATCCGTGAGGAAGTGCACGCCAAGCCCAGCACCAAGGGCCTGCCCAAGCCGCAGGAAATCCGGGCGGTGCTGGACGAGTACGTGATCGGCCAGGAAACGGCCAAGAAGATCCTCTCGGTTGCCGTCTACAACCACTACAAGCGCCTGTCGGTGAAGGGCTCGCAGGACGGCGTGGAAATCGCCAAGTCCAACATCCTGCTGATCGGCCCCACCGGCTCGGGCAAGACCCTGCTGGCCGAGACCCTGGCACGCCTGCTGGACGTGCCCTTCGCGATCGCCGATGCCACCACGCTGACCGAAGCCGGCTATGTCGGCGAGGACGTGGAGAACATCATCGCGCGCCTGCTGCAGAAGTGCGACTACGACGTCGAGAAGGCCCAGCGCGGCATCGTCTACATCGACGAGATCGACAAGATTTCGCGCAAGTCGGAAAACCCGTCGATCACCCGCGACGTCTCGGGCGAGGGCGTGCAGCAGGCCCTGCTCAAGCTGGTGGAAGGAACCATCGCCAGCGTGCCGCCGCAGGGCGGCCGCAAGCATCCGCAGCAGGAGTTCCTGCAGGTCAACACGGCCAGCATCCTGTTCATCTGCGGCGGCGCCTTCGCCGGCCTGGACAAGGTGATCCAGAACCGCACCGTCAAGGCGGGCATCGGCTTCCAGGCCGAGGTCAAGAGCCAGGACGATTCCAAGGCGATCAACGAGCTCTACTCCAAGGTGGAGCCGGACGACCTGATCCGCTTCGGCCTGATCCCGGAGTTCGTCGGCCGCCTGCCGGTCCTGGCGGTGCTCGAGGAGCTGGACGAGAAGGCCCTGATGTCGATCCTCAAGGAGCCGAAGAACGCCCTGGTCAAGCAGTACTCCAAGCTGTTCCAGATGGAAGGCGTGACCCTGGAGTTCCGCGAGGACGCCCTGCGGGCGATCTCCCGGCGCGCCAAGGAGCGCAAGACCGGTGCCCGCGGCCTGCGCACGATCATGGAGAACATCCTCCTCGACGTGATGTACGACCTGCCGTCGATGACCAACGTCAGCAAGGTGGTGGTCGACGACGCGGTGGTGCGTGGCGAGGCCAAGCCCTTCATCGTCTACGAGAACAGCGAAGCAAAGAATTCGGCGGCTTGACCGTTGCCGATGCAGCAGGAAAAAGGCCCCGCTTGCGGGGCCTTTTTTTGTGCTCAGAGAATGCGCCGCGCGGCGACCAGGCGTCGGCTCCAGCTCGGATTGAGCGGCGTCATCACAACCTTGCCCTCCCGGGGCGAGGCATGAAGGATGTGGCCGTTGTCCATGTAGATGGCCACGTGCAGGGTGCGGCCCTGCCAGCGGTAGAACAGCAGGTCGCCCTTGCGCAGCTCGGAGAGTGCGACCGGCTCGCCGAGCAGGATCTGCTCCCGGGTGGTCCGCGGCAGGTCCATGCCGACGGCGCCGTAGATGCGTTGCACCAGCAGCGAGCAGTCCACGGCGGAGCTCTTGCGGCTGCCCAGCTTGTAGCGGGTGCCGAGCATCGACATCGCTCCCAGCATCACGCGCTGCGCTTCCAGTTGGTCGAGCAGTGGGGCAGGGCTGCCGGGAGGCAGGGGGTACTGCACGGCATGCTCGAGCCGGCCGCCATGAGGGCGCTTGCCCGGCCCATGGTGCTTGGCGGAGGCCAGCACCGCGGCCGGATGGCTGGCCATCGCCGCGCCCAGCGAGAGCATCAGGGCCGCGGCGCGTCCGCGAAGCAGCAGATGTCGCATGCGAGAGTCCTTTTTCAGGAAGGTTTGGCTCGACTGCATCCGTCTCAAGGCTAGTCCCGTGGGCATGAAATGACCAGTTATGCGGCGGATTTTCCTCCTGCATCAAAAAGCTGCAAAAAACTCTTCCCAAACCCTTAACGGTCTGTATAATGCGCGCCTCACCGAATGCGGTTGTTCGTGATTCGGGGCTATAGCTCAGCTGGGAGAGCGCTTGCATGGCATGCAAGAGGTCGTCGGTTCGATCCCGACTAGCTCCACCAAATTTACTGTCGGGGCGTTGTTTTTGACGAACCGGCGAATGTCCTGGCGACATTCAAGTTTTCTGCCTCGTCCCCATCGTCTAGAGGCCTAGGACACCACCCTTTCACGGTGATTACCGGGGTTCGAATCCCCGTGGGGACGCCACATTTAGTTCCACGGCATGCCGTGATGACTCCTAAGCCCGCGTAATTGCGGGCTTTTTGTTTGCGCTAACGTCCACGATGTTCCTAGCCATACCGTTGACTGCTGGCCCCTATTCGGGGTCAAGATAGGGGTCAGCGGAGGTTTTAGGGGTCAGCATGCGACGGATTAGGGAGTTAACAGACCGGGAGTGCCGCGAAGCGCGCCCCCGGGAGAAGCTGTACAAGATGTTCGACGGGCGCGGCCTCTACCTAGAGGTGGGGCCGTCCGGGCGCAAGGCCTGGTGGCTCAAGTTCCTGGTGGGGAAGAAAGACTCCAGAGTTTCCCTCGGCGAATACCCCTCAACCAGCTTGGCGAGGGCTCGCATACTTCGCGAAGAACATCGCCGGCGCTTACGCGAAGAGGGTGTAACCCCCAGCCAGCACAAGCGGCGCGAGGCGCTGGCGCGCCAGGTTGCAGCCGCCAACACCTTCGAAGCTGTAGCCAGGGAGTGGATTGAGGTCCGCACCGTCGACTGGGCGCCCAAGACGGCTTCGACGGTTACAACCCGCCTGGAGCAGAACCTGTTCGGTGACCTTGGCGCGCGGCCGATCGCTCAAATTTCGGTGGCCGAGCTACGCGCCGCACTCCTGAAAGTTGAGGCTCGCGGCACCTTGGTGCTGGTGAAAAAGCTGAGGCAATACGCCGATGCTGTGTTCGAGTTCGGCAGGGGGACGGATCGCTGCGTCGACAACCCGGCCCAGCGACTAAAACGGACGCTGAAAACCCCTCAGGAGCGCCACCACCCCGCCATATTGGACCCCATCAGGCTCGGCGAACTTCTGCGCGACATCGACGGTTACCGCGGCACAGCGGTGGTTCGCTCCGCTTTCCGCTTGGCGCCGCTCGTTTTCGTTCGGCCCGGGGAATTACGCCAAGCCGAGTGGAAGCACATTGATTTACAGGAAGCCGTTTGGCGAATCCCGCCTGGCGAAATGAAGAAAAGGAATGGCTACGTCATTCCGCTGTCGCTCCAAGCGCTGGCAATTCTGCGCGAAATTCAGCCATTTTCGGGGCGCGGGCGTTATGTCTTCCCATCGATTCGGGGCCAGGATCGCCCTATGTCCGAAAACACCATCAACGCGGCGCTGCGGTCGTTGGGGTATACCAAGGACGAGATGACCGGGCACGGGTTTAGAACCATCGCCTGCACCTTTCTCAACGAGGAGGGCACTTGGAATCGGGACGCCATCGAGCGGCAACTTTCTCATACGGAAAGGGACACTGTTCGGGACGCCTATAACCGCGCGGAATACATCAACGAGCGCCGGCGCATGATGCAAGCTTGGGCAGACTGCGTAGATCAACTCGCTCAACGAAGGCCTAAGCCGGACGCCGCGAATGAGGTGCCGCCGGTCCAGGAGACTGCGGATGCTGCCTGACTGGCGGCGCTCTGGATTCCCACCAGAGGATGAGGCTCTCATAGACCAGATAGAAGCAGAGCTCGGCGCGGCTAGAACCGAGTGGTCAGCAGAAGTCTGGGGGCGGGTTGTCGAGTTCCTGCTGTCTGCGAGGGAAGGGCGGGCGCTCCAGGCGAAGCGGGCCGCTCTGCGGCGTAAACGCGGTCGCCCGAAGAAGCCGCCGGGGTTGCTTGAGCCCCTTCAACAAGACCGTCTCACTCCGCAGGAGTGGCTGGATTGGTTTGATGGTTGGCGAGAGTTGGCGCAGACACCACCGGACAATTCCCCCGTCGCGAAAGAGGTCCCCAAAATGACGGTCGCAGATGTAGCGCGCCTGATCGCGGTATTCTCTCTCCGGCGCCATCTTTCAGACGGAAGGGCGATGGAACCTGCAGAGATTCATATCGAAAAGCTCGCCAAAAAAATTGAGGGGGAGTACGCCGCCATGGAAAGGGCCTCTAGCACACCTTCAAGTTGAAGAGTAGAGCAAAAAATCAGGCGTTTTTTCTCTGGTGACCCCGGTATGGGGCGGCTACATATTGCTGAGCATCCACTTACAGCCACCAGGATGCAGGCATGTCCACCAGTCAGTTGCAGATTCTTTCCCGGCGTGAGGTAGAGGTTCTCACTAGCCTGTCACGCTCCACCTTGTACGCCCTCGTGGGCCGGGGTGAGTTTCCCACTCCGATTCGCCTTCTTCCGACCCGGTCTGTCGGTTGGAGCAAAGAGGAGGTGGAGGAATGGATCCGAGCTCGCATGGCCGGCCGCGGCCATGGGTAAGCCAGTAACCACAGCGGCTGCAGCAAGGCCCGTGGCGAAGCTGTCATACGAAATTGCCGGTAATGTTTATTCAGCGCAGATGCTCCGCGCGTGGGTGGACTTTCTGGTCGATACAGACCTGCCGATTTTCGCCACCCTAACATTCCGTCGACCGGTGACCCAGCGGACCGCGCTGCGCAGTTTCCGGGAGATGATCGACTTCACGAACCGCAAGCTCTACGGCACGCGATGCTGGAAGAAGCCGAACCTGCTATTGCGCTGGGCGGTGGTGGTGGAGCGAGGTGTCGAGGGGCTGCTGCATGTCCATGCGCTCCTGGATGCCCCAGAACGCGATCTTGTCCTTGCCACGCGCCACCTTGAGCGCGTTTGGCGCAAGTACCAGGGTATCGCGCAAATTGGGCCTGTCAGGTCGTCGGAGCGCTGCGTTCGCTATCTCTGCAAAACCCTGCCGCAAGACGGGCAGGTTGAGCTCAGTCGCAACCTGAAGAAGTTTCCCAAGTAAGTCCCGCGCCCTGTCGGCGCAAGCTCCCGAGCGCTAGACGCGGGGGGGCTTCGGGACAGCGCGTGTGCGAGATTTATCTCGCGCTTGTCTGTAGTCCTGTCTGAAACCCAGGATTTCGGCGGATCCGGGTAGCCGTAGGCGCCTGTGCGCCGCAGCGTCGAGGTCACCAGAGCCTGGCGACGACTGTGCCAACAATCTGCATCGCGGAGCCGGCGAAGATGCAGAGTAATCCCGCCACCGTTAGCTCCTTCACATGCCGCTGGAAGAAGCTGTTCTGCACATACTCGGTGTATATGACTGCGACCGCACCTTTCATTTTCTCCTGCATTTCATCGCCGCTTTCAAGGTGCTCTGCGCTGCAGGGGTTGTGCCCGCTAAGTGTGCATAGTGCTTCTTGGGTTTTCAGTAGTGATTGATAAATGTCGCGCCCAGCTAAAAAAAGGAGAAAAGTTCCACCAACAATGACGACGGTGCCCAAAATGGATAGCCAGTCTTGCAGCAGCATGTAGCCCCCGTTTGTTCTTCTGAGCTATGGGAAGGATACGGTAGGAGTCACGGAGTGTTCAGTGACAACTCCCTGCGTAGTGTGCGGGTGGAATCGTTGGCTCCTGTCGCGACCGTGCTGTGGCGGCCACGCGAGGGTTTCGAAATGGTTTCGAAAGGGTTGGCCCAACCTTGTTGGAGGCCCCTGTAAGCCCCTCTAAAGCCCCTCTAAAGCCCCTCTAAAGCCCCTTCAAAGCCCTTCCAGGACTGGGTGGCGCCGTTCACGCCACCTGATATGCACGCCACCACGTCCGCCCATCAGGCGCTGGATGTCGGTGTGCTCTTTCGCTTTTTTATCGCCTCTTTGACGTGTTCAGGTGTCACCGAATCCCAGTAGGCGCGCTCTTCTTCGGAATACTTACGAGGAGGGCGGCAGTCATAGCCATCGTAGAGGTCTGGACGCTCAGCCGGGCTCGGCATCTTCGATTTGCATTTTGCTTGGTCAACCATTTTTTCTCCCGTGTGCGCCATGAAGGCTTGCCCAAAGACTTGGCCGAAGCCTTCCCGAAAGCCTTGCAGGAAGCCCAGCGGCTCTGCTCTGCGGATTTTTACTTACCCTTGGCACGCCGCGCCTCCGGAAACCTTGTTCAATTTGACCTTGTACGTTAGCGGTGAATTGGGTGGGATGCGGGGAAGCGCGCCCCGTGACCCGAAGGCCAGTGCGGCGGGGATGCGGGCTTCATAGCTGCCACCTTCGCGCATTTTCTGGAGGGCTGAGACCCAGCCGCGCAATTGGTGTCCGGCTAGGCGTGAATTCGCGGCATCGACGGTTTCAACAACTGACCCATCATCGAGCACCAGGGTGTAGGAAACATTGACGGTGCTGGTTGGCGTTGGCGCGCACCCTGTGCCTGGTTCCAGCGTCGTCACCTGGACTGCATCTTCGTCTCGGGGTGCCGCAGGTGATCCGGCGATAACGGGTGCGGCCTGGGGCTGCGCCGGTGCCGCCGCGCCGCCCTGCTCAGCGTAGGACTCGCAGTAGGTTGGGAGGGAGTTCGCAGCGGCCAAGTCGCTGAACTCCGCTCGCGTCTTGAGGGTGCATAGACGCTTTCCACGGAATGTGGCGAATTCGATCTTTCTGGGCATCTTGAAGACGGCGCCAGTGACTAGTTGCGCCTCAGTTTGGGTGATTTTGTACATGGCTGCGCCCTGGGGGGCGGCCTCGACCTTGCCACCTACGGCACGCCCCAGTTGGACAACTACGTCATCGTAGACGCAGCACGGATTCACTATCGCTTTATCGACAAGGTTGAAGGTCAGGTCCTTGATGTTCGCCGACCAAGTCGCACTTGAGGTGTTCTTGAGGGAGACATAAACCCCATTTCTCGGGTGCGCCGCGACGGCGATGATGGTGCCGCCGAACTGGCCGGCGAAGAATTGTTCTTCGGGCTGTTCCCCGAGCATTTTCTCTACGTTGGCGACCGACAGATATCCCCCCTCTTTGAAGCACTCCTCCGCCACGTCAAAGGGAGCCCCGTCGGCTGTCTTCGCACCAAAAGTGGCGAGTACGGCGGCCTCCATGTCCCGGGTGGTTAGTTTCGGCCACCGGGCCTTGTTGCCGTCCATGTCCTTCCAGAGTGCATCCAGCACATGGCCGGGCATGTAGCCTTGCTTGCGGCCGCGCGCGGCCTCCTGAGCAACGGCAATCATCTGCACGCATCGCTGCCGGTTATTTTCTTCATCCTGGGCCTTGATTGTCGCGGCGCTGGGGGGCGATGCCGCGGCAAGCAGCGGGGGCATTGGAGCGCTCCCTGCGGCAGATTGAGGGGCTGGCGGGGGTGGCCGGGGCGAGCCCTCTATCAGGGTCAGCGCAAGCATGCCTATCCCAACAATCACCGCGCCCGCCGCGACGAATGTCCCTGTCTTCTTCATTTACTACCCCCGGAGATGTGAATGGCGCGGGCGCCTGCTGCGCAGAGCGTCCGCAGGCCGTAGTAGACAGAGCCGACGGCGTGACCCGGCCCCCGCGCTAGTCGGAAAAGAGAACGTCGGAAACCCGGATGCCCTCAAACACGACTCGGGCAGTTTCCGCCTTTCCCGTAATGGGGTTGTAGGTGCGGCCCATATACCTCCAGTAGTCCGTGCCGGACACGGTAGTAGTGGCGTCAGGCCTTCCGGCGATAGACAGGACCTCTTCATAGGTCTTGCCGATCAGCGGGGCAGCGAATTCATCACGAGTGACAGTGGGCTGGGTATGGCCGGCGTTGTTGCCTTTGATGTTGACGCCAATGAGCAGGCCAATCCCTAGGAAGATCGCGCACAGCACCATGACAGCCCAGACGTTAATTCCTGTCGCCTGCATCCGAATATCTCCTTAGGCCCGGCAAGCTGAAAACTCCTAGTGCATATGATACTCATAGCCCGTGGTTCCTTAGGAAGCAAATTCCTATGGTCTGGGCATGCAGAAGCGGCCCGACCTCATTGCTCTTGGACGAAAAATCCGCGCCGTCCGCGAGGACAAGGGGTTTTCCCAGGAAGGGTTTTCGGTTGAGGTCGGTCTTGACCGTGCCTACTACGGTGGGATTGAAAGGGGCGAGCGCAATGTTGCTGCGGTCAATCTCATGAAGATGGCACAGGCCCTTCAGGTGGAAGTTGGGGAGTTGTTCCCCGCGCTTGATGAGCTGGCCGCCCTTTCCAAGCGACGGACCAAGTAACGCCCGTTTGCGCTAACAGTGCCGACACGCTGATTTTTACCCTCAAGACGGGTTGGATCGGACTCGGCGGAGTTTTGCCGAGAAAATCTGAGAGGTTTTGCCGGAATTAGGCATTACTCTAACTCGTTGTAATGCAGATGATTTCTGTTTTGCCGGCGTTATCTCGCCACGTAACTTTCCCCTGAATACCTCTGGACAGCGCAGATCAAGGGGCGTAATCTCACTTCATTCACGTGAGATTGGTTAGTGTCATGAAGTTATCCATTCATCAACTGGTAGGCGGTAAGGAGGTCTTGGCGGGTGCAGGGCCGGGCGCCGCTCTGCTTGCGCAACTCGTGGCTGTACGTCCTGAAGTTGCGGGGCCAGTGGTGATGCACTTGGACTTCAGCGGCATCGATGTAGCTACGTCGAGCTACCTTAGAGAAAGCGTGCTTGCGTTTCGAGACTACTGCCGGATGGGGTCATCCGAGGTGTACCCCGTTTGCGCCAACCTCTCCAGCGATATCGAAGAGGAACTCAAGGTGCTTTTGGCCCAGCGCGGCGATGCCCTGGCTGCATGTGATTTAGGGCCGGAAGGGCTGGCGGAAAATGCGCGGGTTATCGGAGTCCTGGAAGAGAAGCAGAGAGAAGCGCTGCAACTGGTCATCAATGCTGGGGCTGCAGACGCCCCCACGCTTGCCCGCCAGCAGGGAGCGGACGTGAAAGTGGGTACCACGGCTTGGAATAACAGACTGACGGCACTCGCTCGCAAGTCACTGCTGGTTTGCCGCCCGGCTGGGCGTTCAATGCAGTTCAGTCCTGTGCTGAGAGGTATGTCATATGGGCCTTGATTTCATTCGGAAGCGCGCGGGTAGTTTCAAGAAGGCCTGGCTGCGGGGAAGCGAGGAGCTCGCCAGGAACGACCTGCTCACGCGCCACCCGGAATGCCAGTCGCGCACGGTTGTCGCTGACCTGGGCGATGAATGTGGCGCCTCAGTAGGCCAGCGTGTTGTCCTGGAGGCCGCCGGCGGCAGGTTGCTGCTGTACCGCGGTCACGCGCGAATCGGCGCAATCGCGCGGCCGCCAGCGGACTTGGCGTCGGCGATCGCGAGCAACGGCGGCGTAGCTCTCGGTGAAATCACCCAACTCAACCACTTCAGCGGGACGGCGGACGTATGCGTCTTAAGGTAGTAAACCGGCAGCTTCCTGACTCCGAGCCGAGTTCGCCGCGGCGAGAGCGCCGCCTTTGGCATGTAGCGAATGAGGGAATGATGCCGATGGGCTGCGGGGCCTGCCCGGATAGCTCTCTGTGTGGCGGCTTGCAGATCAACGACAAAATCTTCGATTGCGGAAGTTTCTGCCGGTGCCCTGATCCCGCTGCATGCGACACGGTATGTAGAGCTCGACCGGAGCACTATGTTGCGCGCCGTAGCGAGGTCTTTGGATTCGACTTGGCGAATGTGCCCCGCTGTGAGGCTGTAGCGTCCATCAAGGCCCCCAGCTACATCCCCATGCTCATGCATGGGTCTCGTAGATCAACCCCGCTTAAGCTGGATGCGGTGGCCGTTCCCCTTGCTGAACTGCTGGACAGGCGGAGCGGGGCGCACCGCTTCGGCAGCCGTGCGGAGCTATATGATCATTTCATGCTCGATGATCTTACCGCCGTGATTGCTTCGGGCACGGATGAGGACAAAAGCATCGAGCGCGTTTGGGGGCTGAAAGACCCTGCGGCTTTCGCGAAAACCCTCATGAATATGGGGGTATCGGCTGTCACGTCACCCAACTTCAGCTTGTTCAACGATGTCCCGCGTTGGGACAACCTCTACAACATGAAGAGGATCGCTCTCTGCTGGCAGCAATTTCAAAGTGCCGGCTTGCATTCACTACTTCACGTGAACGCACGGACCGATCAGGATTGGAATCGCTGGATCGAATTCATCGAGGCGCGCCCAGAAATCTCTGGCGTGGCATTTGAATTCGGCACGGGTGCAGGGGCACAGTCTAGGGAAGGCTGGCACCGCGACCAGCTTTGCCGCCTGGCGCAGTCCATTTCCAGGCCATTAGAACTTTACGTGCGCGGCGGGCTTCAAGTGCTGGGCGAGCTTAGGACCGCGTTTGGTAACGCCAATATTAAGATGATCGACAGCCGCCCCTTCATGAAAGCAATGCACCGCCAGGCGGGGGAAATCGCGGCAAGCGGTAAGTTGGAGTGGACGCCGGCGCCAACGGCCTTCGGCCAGGAACTTGACGACCTGCTGGCGTTGAATATCTTCCAGTGCCGGCTTGACGTGCTCCAAGGCACGCGCAGGAAGTAAGGCTCGTTACCCGGGGTTCCTGCAAGTTATCGAAGTGACGAATCCAGGCAGGTTCGCCCGCTGTTGTACCCTCGCCATGGCTAAGTCCGGGCTCTGCCCATCGATTACCAGGACGTGGTCCCCACTCCTGAAACGCAGCATGCCCATCAAGTTGGCAAGGCCCACGAAGATGGGCCGGAATCCGCAGCCGCGTTGGGCGGAGCGCCCATATCGCGATACGCCGTCTTGGAGAGCAAACTGAAGTGCATCTCCAGCATCCTTTAGGTCGGCGTAGTCGGGGCAGCTTTTAAGGCTATTTAAAATGCCAACGCCTGCATCGGCCACCACAAACTCGAACTCGTTGTTGCCTGCACGGTACCCTACGTAGCCGGTATCGACCGCTTGGCTGTGCAGATGAATGTTGTCTTCCAACTCGCCTATTGCACCTACCAGTTGCTGCGCCACCCTTTTGTGTATACCGGCCTTTTCTGCGGCTCGCTGTGCCCAAACAAGAAACTCAGTCCATTTTAGGTCGGCAGAGGGATCAGTGCGAGGCGTAACGAAGTATGCCCCCACTTGGTCCGTGATCAATTTCCCCCGTGCATGCTTCTCAAAAAAAGGGGCTGCCGCTGTCCTCGCGGGGCACGGGGCAATGGAATCCAGGGTGGGTAAACTCGCTACGCCACCGGTCTTCATCAGCGCCAACTCCACTAGCGGCCCTAGTTCATTTGCCTCAAAGCGCATGCTACGAAGATCAACAGCCCGGCCCTTTGATAGGGCAAGTGCTAGATCATCAAGCAAGCTGAAATTTAGCAGCATGCGGTGCGTTATCGAGAAGAGCGGCCTCTAGTCAAGGAGGCGCTTTTGCTCCTTGCTGCTGGAGCTCGTCTTCTTTTTGCTTGAACTGGAAGCGCTCTCTTCAGCAACCGCGCGCACTCGCTCTGCTATGTGCGGCCATAGCAGATTCGCCAATGTCGCCGCGAGTGCATTGTCCACCGGCGGAGAGGTGGATGCTTTCGTGGCGGGCTTTTGATCATGTTCCACGGTGCGGGTGTCGCCTGCATCAGCCAAGGCGATAGATATGTTCACCCCAGGATATAGGGCTACCGTTCCAATGCGCTGCTGCTTGAGCTTTAGATGAACCAAAGGGTCCCGAAGTCCAGGATCCACCAGCACCACAGCTTCGTCTACAGCAATGTCTGCCGCTGGGGGTTCGTCTAACCGCAAAGTACGAGTTAATTCTCTCGCTACTAGCCTTCCTAGTCCGTCGAATCCGGAAGTCCATGTCACCTGTTCGCCTATTCCGCCGATGGTATAGGCCCAAGCAAGAATTTCCGGCCACCGCCTAGCCTCTCTTTCGGCCAAGCTAAGGCTAGGCGCACCACCTGCGGCTACCGTCGAGAGATAACCAGCCGCTAGTGCAAGCAACATTCTTTGCGAAAGATTTTCCTCGCCATCCAATTGTTTGAGCAGCTTGTCGTAAATTCGGAGACGTCTTTCCGCTGTCAACTGATGAAGTATCGCGATTTCGTCAGCTTCCGGAAGCATCCCCATCAACGGCTGTGCGAATTCCAACGCCTCAAATTCGCGGTTATTCGATCGGCCTCGTGCCAGGCCTCTTAAAGCATCAATGGCGCGGAAGGTTTCCGGGGATCGTGGTGAGCTGGATTCTTGAGATAACGCCATCAGCACCTGCCATATAGGAGCAAGTGCTGAAATGAGCCGCTGACTTGCCGGCTCACGAGGACGTAGCAGCCTGTTCGCGGCGTCAAACCGCCCCAGAACATCCTCAATCGAAACTCTTCCCCATAGCGCTGCGGTACGCGCTACGGCAAAAGTTCTTGTGCCCAAGCAAGCGGGCAATTTCAATGTGCGCAGAGGACGCTCGCCCAGCAGCAGCGCCTCTGCAATTACCAAGCCAGACCAAGCAGCCTCGAATCCCCCAAGATCGGCTTCGCGAGACGTAGGGGTGGTTTTTTGGAACTGCTCAACGGTTAAGTAGTGGCACCAAGATGTAAGGGGAGATAGCTCATTGCGCGTTTGAGCAAAGCGCCCGAACAGCCTTCGCAAATCCTCTTGTCGTGCCACTACCGCAAGAGGTTGTGCAACTTCTCGATGAGAATTTTCTCGCCAAAGGACGCCAGTCCTACCCGCGTCGATCCGAATGTTGGCTTCTCTTTTTATCCATTGAGAGCCTGGAATGGCATGACCGATGGTGACGTCGTTCAGTTCGTCATCATCGACAACTCGAAAGAGATACGTGTAATTCATTGGCTACCAGTCCGGCTTCGTTTTCTTTGAGTAGGATCCAGCGATTTCCTGCGGCACAACGCTTGTGAAGCGAATATCCAAACTGGTCTTTGCTCGGGTCACGACAGTGTAGTAATGCTCAGGAGTGTGGTACCTCATGAGGTCATCTGCAAAGAGCCAATGAACCGCGCGAAATTCAAGCCCCTTGCACCCCTGGACAGTCACAATGTTAATGGGGCGATCCGCATCGAACTCAGGACTGTAGTAGTCGTCGTCCTCATCGGGGTCCCATGCGCGGATGACTTTAGATTTTCCTTGTAGCTCTTCGTCTCTCTCAAGATGACTGAATACCAAGTCACGATCATCTTTTCTTGCGACGATAACACCCAGCCTATCACCTTGGCGCAGTCGGTCTTCATAGACTCGAATTTGATCGCGCAGTCGCTTGGTGCATTCCTCAAGCTGTTGGGCCTTTGAGGCAGGGCTTGCTACCTCAATACTTGCTGGTTTGGGACCTTTATAGTGGCAATTTGCAGACATCCCTTTCGTTCCTGGAGCAACGAGGATTCTATCAGCCATTTCGCAAATTTCAGGCGCGACACGGTAGTGCCATTCCAAGGCGGTTTCATGGCCGCTGACTAGTTTCCGTGCAGGCACTAGTCCATTAGTGTTTTCGAATAGCTTTTGGCGTTCGTCCCCCGTAAAGAAGAGGGTGTTGGCCCATTGACGAATGAGTTGAACCTCCTCATCGTAAAGGTCTTGTACTTCATCAACGAAAATGGCATCGAACGGGGGCTGTGAGGAATGTTTCTTGAAATCCAGCGCCCCTTGCGCAAGTTGTCGCTTCCAGATGGAGTAGTCGCGTTTTGAGGTCGGCCTCGGAGGTAGCGAAACTCCATGCGTTTTATACAGCCGGCGAATCCAAGACTCTAACGTGCTTACCGAGGCTTGCGGAAAAATCTCGCGTCCCTCCGCATCAAAGCACCCTGTCTTCACGAATTCCGTGAGCGAGCGAGTAAAAGTTAAGACCAGAACTCGCGGCATATCCTGGCTGCGAACAAACTGCGCGCGCCTCAATAGAATGTTTGTCTTCCCACTACCCGGCGGTCCAGTAACCAGGTGGTTTTGAGTAAGCGGCAGGTCATCAATCAGTTGGAGCTGTTTTTTGTCCAGATCATCGCGTTTTGCCCACCAGAGTGACATCTACTCCCCCTTGTCTTGTGCGATTGATAGGTCCCGGGCGAGAGTGGCGATCGCGGTCTCGACTTTGGACTTAAGAAGCAATTCCACATCAACGCTGTCGGCCATGTCTGGCAAATCCAACTCCGCAGTCCTATCTAGACCCGCTATGGGAGCTGCCATTTTCATGTGTATTCCATAGCCAGGCCCCTGAGGCGTGACGACGCCAGTTAGCACTATGGCGAGTTCAACTAGATCGTCACTGTGTTCCCGAGGTCTCCACTTCAGCGTCACAGTACGACCGGCATCACCGGCGTTAATGTGCTCCTCGTGCGTCGCTGTAATTCCGGTGGAAGAGAGGTACTCAACCATTCCATTTTTGAGATGTTTGGACACCTCTCTGAATCGCTGATTGCCTGCCGAGGGAGGGCGAATTTCCCCGGAAGTGTCTCGTGGTTTCACCGCGCCAATACCGATCATTTGAAGGGCGTTTTTCTTTTGGCTATCAGGACTATCCAGGAAATCGTCCAAGCTGATCTTTGAACGACGTTCCCAATTCTTATCAAGAGCTCGCTGAGCAAGCAGAACCAATGCCGGATCGGCGTCGGCCGCCAGAACAACTGGATCAACCGTCGCCACCATCCATGCAAATCGGTAGCGGTTAACTTTGGCCTTTTCGAACTCGGTCTTGAACAGGGGTTCTCGCATAATGAGGTCATATAGGAGAGCGCCGAGTTGATACACGTTAACGGCGTGCCATAGCTCAGGGCCGGGATCAAGGAGGCGGAACAGATACTCAGGAGGGGCGTAGCGAGCGGTTGCAACTACAGGCAGGCGTCCGTCCTGGTCAGTTCCTCGCCCGACCGGATCATCAATGTCGCGAGTTACAGAGAGGTCTAGGAGAGTAACTTTCTTCCAGTCTTCAGATACAAAGACATTGGCGCTTTTAACATCCCGGTGACAAATATTACTTTCTGAAAGGAATATCACAGCCTTGGCGACTTCTGAGACAATATGTCCGATCTTGTCGCGCGGCACCTTATCTAAAACAGTCTCTAATTCCTTCCCGGGGGCTCTGTTCATCAGAAGGAATAGTCTGTCCTCGAATCGGCCTCCGTCATAAACCTCCACAAGGGAGGGGCACCCGTGGCGGCCAAGAGCCTTTTGTGCATCGACTCGGTCCGCTTCTATATCGCCGAGCTTTCCGGTCGAGTATTCCTTGTCGTAGAGCTTGAGGGCGTAGAGGGCTTCGTCGGACCCTTGAACGGAATAAACAGGCGCTGTGCCTCCACGGCCGGCCTGATCTCGGAGTTCGTACCCCCTCTCTGCGCACCAGCGCTGTGCAATCTCTAAACTCAGTCGAGCTTGTTGCTCTTCTTCTTTATTCACAGACTAAGTCCCCATTCATAAGTCTGCCGCAAGTGCGACCTTAACTCAGTACCCCTGCGGCACGCTAAAAGATGTGCCCGAGCGGGCATGCATTGGGGGTCACTTTGGGGGTCATTCTTGGTTGTTGTTTATTAATGTTTATATAAATCAAATTTTTACAGTTTCAATGAGAAGTCCCGTGGGGACGCCAAGATTTATCAAAGCCCAGCTCTGCTGGGCTTTGTCGTTTGCGGGGGTGAGAACCCCGGAGGGGTTCGTTGGTCCACGGGAGTGGATGAACGTGTCGCCCTTCGCCCGGCGGAGGGGCCAGCCCATGGATGGGCCGGACAATCCCCATGGGGATGCCATTCGACAAGCAAGGCCCGGCTCCGCCGGGCTTTGTCGTTTCTGCTCCCCGGAACCCGGCAACCCGTCCGCAGTCACAGGCTTGGCCGGCTTTGCCGGCGTGACGGATGTTCCAAGGAGGGAGCATGTCTTTCGCCATCTACATCGTGGGCTTCCTGATCCTGACCGGAGGCCTGGCTTACGGTGCAGTCCTGCTGCATGTGCCGCAGGAGTGGATCGTGGTGGGCTGCATCGTGATGCTGGGCATTGGCCTGCTGACCGGCGTGAGGTCCACGCGCCAGAAGGATCCGGCACCCTGACAGTGCGAATTCCGGGCAAAAAAACTCCCGCGGTCTTGCGAGCGCGGGAGCAAGGTGCGAGAGAGGCAGGCGCCTCTCTGGAGGAGAGCGTTTCGGGTTGCACTGTGATGGATCGGCCACCCGCTTACCGGGATATGGAGCACGAATCGTGCCGCGAATGACGGCTGCGTCACATTTGGCTCGATTTCCCGCGGTGGCCGTTGCGGCCTTGTGTCAGGCGGCGGCGGTGGCGCGGGGCTGGAGACTGCCGGCGCGTTCCCGGATCTGTTCCAGGACGCGGACGCAGGTTTCCAGGTCCTGCGGGTCGATGGCGCCGTAGAGCTCGCGGCGCAGGATGGCGACCTGGGTCTCGATATCGGCGCAGGCGGCCTTGGCGCGGTCGGTCAGCACCACATGGTAGGCGCGGCGGTCATTGGGGCAGGACTTGCGCTGCAGCCAGCCGTCGGCGCTGAGGCGGTCCAGCATGCGCACCAGGGTCGGGGATTCGATGCCCAGCTCGGCGGCCAGGGCCGACTGCGTCAGGGGCTTCTGGGCGCGATGCAGGGCCAGGATCGGCTGCCAGCGGGCCTGGGACAGCCCGATGGGCTCCAGGCGCGAGTCGAGGAGGCCGCGCACCGTCCAGAATACGTCGCGGACCAACGGGGAGATTCTCTCGTCAGGCTTCATGTCATCCTCCGGCCATCGCAGCTTCATTATTGCATGCTAATCGTTAGCATGCTACTTTAATTGTCATCACGCAAATCATTGCGGCCGCTATATCGTAAGCCCATGGCGGCTTCCGGCGCTGTGATCGTGCAGGAGAACAACAATGTCCAAGGCTGCAATGCACCCCTCCCTGATCGTCCTGGCGTTGATCGCCGCGCTCTCCGGCTGCGGCAAGAAGCCGGAGGAAGCGGGCCCCAAGCCGCTCGCCGTCGGCGTGATCCAGGTGAAGCCGCAGCCGGCGACGATCACCTCGGAGTACGTCGCCAAGGTGGAAGCCTCCAACACGGTGGAAATCCGCGCGCGCGTCGGTGGGCTGCTGGAGAAGCAGTCTGCCCTGGAAGGCCAGCTGGTGAAGCGCGGGCAGGTGCTGTTCCAGATCGACCCGCAACCCTTCGTGGCGGCCCTGGCGCAGGCCAAGGCGGCACTGTCGGAGGCCGAGGCGGGGCTGCAGCAGTCGGAGCGCGACCTGGCACGCGTCAAGCCGCTGGCCGAGATCGATGCCGTCAGCCAGCAGGAGCTGGACTCGGTGGTGGCGCGCAACAGCGCCAACCGGGCCGCCGTGGAGGCCGCGCGCGCGGCGATGAAGACGGCCGAGCTCAATCTCGACTACACCCGCATCACTTCGCCGATCGACGGCATCATGGGGCGCGTGCAGATCCGCGTCGGCGGCCTGGTCAGCGCCAATACCTCGCTGCTGACCACGGTCTATGCATCCGACCCGATGTACGTGAACTTCAGCATCAGCGAGCGCCGCATGATCGAGCTGCAGCGCCGCCTGGACCTGCATGCCGGCGATCCGGTGCGCACCGACGGCGTCTTCAAGATCATCCTGGCCGACGGCTCGAAGTATCCGCAGAAGGCCAAGCTCAACTTCATCGACGCAGCGGTGGATGAAAGCACCGGCACGCTGCCGATCCGCCTCGAGGTGGAAAACCCCCAGCGCCAGCTGCTGGCCGGCATGTTCGCCCGTGTCGTGGTGCTGGCCGACCAGGTGCCCAATGCGTTGATGGTGCCTCAGCGGGCGGTGCAGGAACTTCAGGGCCGTACCTCCCTGTGGATCGTCGGTCCCGACAACAAGGCCGAGACCCGCGACGTGACCATGGGTGCGCGCATCGGCACCGACTGGATCGTGACGGAAGGACTGAAGCCGGGCGAGACCGTGGCGGTGGACGGCACGCAGAAGCTCAAGCCGGGCACGCTGCTGGCACCGCAGCCGCTGGAAGCGCCGCCGGCCGAAGCGGGCGCGCCCGCCAAGGCACCCGCCGCTGAACCGGCCAAGGCCGGGGCGCAGCCGTGAGCGAGTTCTTCATCAGTCGTCCGATCTTCGCGACGGTACTGTCGATCATCATCACGATCGCCGGCGCCATCGCGCTGACGCAGCTGCCCATCGCGCGCTATCCGCAGATCACGCCGCCGTCGATCGTGGTCAGCACCAGCTTCCCGGGCGCCGACGCGGCGACCGTGGAGCAATCCGTGGCCGCACCGATCGAGCAGCAGGTCAACGGCGTGCCGAACATGCTCTACATGAGCTCCAAGAGCGGCAACGACGGTTCCTACAGCCTGAACATCACCTTCGACATCGGCACCGACCAGGACATCGCGGCGGTGGAGGTGCAGAACAAGGTGGCCATCGCGCAGCGCCAGCTGCCGCAGGAGGTGGTGCGCCAGGGCGTGACCGTGACCAAGCGCCAGCCGCAGATCCTGCTGCTGGTGGCGATCCGCGCCACCGACCCGAAGTACGACTACCTGTTCCTCAGCAACTACGCCACGCTCAATGTCTACGACGCGCTGGCGCGCATCCCCGGCGTCGGCCAGGTGGTGGTGCTGGGCGGCCGCGACTACGGCATGCGCATCTGGCTGGACCCGGAGAAGATGGCGCGCCTGGGCGTGACCACGCAGGACGTGTCCAGGGTCCTGAACGAGCAGAACGTGGTGGCGCCGGCCGGTACCGTGGGCGCCGAGCCGGCGCCGCCGGGGCAGGAGAAGCAGTACGCGGTGAGCGTGCGCGGCCGCCTCAGCGATCCCGCCGACTACGAGAACGTGGTGGTGCGCGCGCGCAACGACGGCTCGATCGTGCAGCTCAAGGACATCGCCCGCGTCGAGCTGGCCGCTACCGACTACACCCGCTCCAGCCGCCTCAACGGCGAGCCGGTGGCCAACATCGGCATCTACCAGTTGCCGGACGCCAACGCGCTCGATGTGGCCAAGGGCGTGCGCAAGACCATGGACGAGCTGTCGCACAGCTTCCCGGAGGGCATCGAGTACTCGATCCCCTTCGACACCACGCTGTTCGTGTCGGAGTCGGTCTACGAGGTGGAGCACACCCTGGTGGTGGCGGCGATCCTGGTGCTGGCGGTGGTGTTCCTGTTCCTGGAGAGCTGGCGCGCGACGCTGATCCCGATGCTGGCGGTGCCGGTGTCGATCGTCGGCGCCTTCAGCGCCTTCGTTGCCATGGGCTTCTCGATCAACACCCTGACCCTGCTGGCCCTGGTGCTGGCGATCGGCCTGGTGGTGGACGACGCCATCGTGGTGGTCGAGGCGGTGATGGAGAAGATGGACTCCCATGGGCTGTCGGCGCGCGAGGCGACGCGGCAGGCGATGCGCGACGTGTCCGGACCGGTGATCGCGATCGCCCTGGTGCTGAGCGCGGTGTTCGTGCCGGTGTCCTTCCTGCCGGGCCTGACCGGGCAGTTCTACCGGCAGTTCGCGCTGACGCTGTCGGTGTCGGTGGTGATCTCGGCGCTCGTGGCGCTGACCTTCACGCCGGCGCTCTGCGCGCTGCTGCTCAAGCCCAGCGCCGAGTCGCACTGGGGCGGGCCCGTCGGCCGCTTCTTCGGCGCCTTCAACCGCGGATTCGAGCGCGCCACGCAGCGCTACACCGGCACCGTGCGCCGGGCGATACGCCGCAGCGCGGTGAGCCTGCTGGTGTTCGGCGTGCTGGTCGCGGCGGCGGCCTACCTGGTGGCCAAGCGCCCGGGCGGCTTCCTGCCGGACGAGGACCAGGGCTACCTGATCACCACCATCTCGCTGCCGCCGGCGGCTTCGCTGCAGCGCACCGACGAGGTGGTCCGCAAGTATCGCGAGATCACCGCGCAGATCCCGGCCATCCAGAACACCGTGGCGATCAGCGGCTTCAGCCTGCTGGCCGGCATCACCCAATCCTCCGCCGCCACCGTCTTCGTGGCGCTGAAGCCCTGGCATGAGCGCGGCAAGGGCGAGAGCGCCAAGGAGATCCTGGGACGCCTGATGAAGGAAACGACGGCGATCCGCGAGGCGAACTTCCTGGTACTGAATCCGCCCTCCATCCCGGGCATCGGCCAGGCCGGCGGCTTCGAGTTCATCCTGGAGGATCGCAGCGGCGGCAGCATGGAGCGCTTCGTCGGCGTGATGCGGGACTTCCTGGAGCGCGCCAACCAGCGTTCGGACCTGCAGCGCGTGTTCACCAACTTCAATCCGACCACGCCGCAGGTGGAGTACGTGGTGGACCGCGAGCAGGCCAAGACCCTGGGCGTTCCGCTGTCCGACATCTTCGGCTCGCTGCAGACCTTCCTGGGCGGCAGCTACATCAACGACTTCAACCTGTTCGGGCGCACCTACCGCGTCACCGCGCAGGCCGAAGGGCTGGCGCGCGCCACCCCCGATGCAGTGAACCATCTGTACGTGCGTACCGACCAGGGGGCGATGGTGCCGCTGTCGACGGTGGTGCAGATCCGCGGCAAGTCGGGTCCGGACTACATCGAGCGCTTCAACGTGTTTCGTGCCGTCACCATCCAGGGCTCGGCGGCGCCGGGCTACAGCTCGGGCGATGCGATCCGCGCGATGGAGGAGCTGGCGGCCGACCTGCCGGCGGGTTATGCCTTCGAGTGGAGCGGTGCCACCTACCAGGAGAAGAAGTCCAGCGGCCAGGCGCCGTACATCTTCGCCGCGGCGATGATCTTCGTGTTCCTGGTGCTGGCGGCGCAGTACGAAAGCTGGATCGTGCCGTTCGCGGTGCTGCTGGGCATCCCCTTCGCCGTGTTCGGCGCTTTCGCGGCCCTGGCCTGGCGCGGCATGTCCAACGACATCTACGCGCAGATCGGTCTGGTGATGCTGATCGGCCTGGCGGCGAAGAACGCGATCCTGATCGTGGAGTTCGCCAAGCTGTCGCACGAGCGCGGCATGGAGCTGGTGGAGGCCGCCATCGAGGGGGCCCGCCTGCGACTGCGGCCGATCCTGATGACCTCGTTCGCCTTCATCCTCGGCGCGGTACCGCTGGTCGTCGCCACCGGCGCCGGTGCCGGCGCGCGCATGGTGCTGGGCACCGTGGTGGTGTTCGGCATGCTGGCGGCGACCCTGGTGGGCATCTTCATGGTGCCCCTGTTCTATGTGCTGCTGCAGGGCATGGCCGAGCGTTTTGGCAGGCCGCGCAAGCCCGAGCCGCCGAGCGCACATGAAGAAGGAGAGACGGCATGAAGACCGTATTCCGCCATGCCGGCTTGCGCCTGGGCGGCCTGGCCGCCGCCGCGCTGCTGGGCGCCTGCGCCCTCGGCCCTGACTACCAGCGTCCCGGCATCGAGACCCCGGAGCGCATCCGGGGCGACGCCGCGGCCACGCAGGCTTCCTACGGGGATCTCGGCTGGTGGGAGATCTACCAGGATCCGGCCCTGAACACACTGCTGCGCCAGGGCCTGGAACGCAACCTGGACCTGCGCATCGCTGCCGCCCGCGTCGAGCAGGCGCGCGCCACCGCCGGCGTCAGCCGCCTGCAGCAGTTGCCGCAGATCGACGCCAGCGGCTCGGCAGCCCGGCGCAAGCTGTCGGAGTCCTCGGTCGCTCCCGGCGCTGAACGCCTGGGCGAGCAGGGGACGGCCGCGGTGGCCTTGTCCTGGGAACTGGATCTCTGGGGCCGCCTGCGCCGCCTCAACGAGGCCGCACGCGCCGACCTGCTGGCCAGCGAGTACGCCCAGCGCGGCGTCGCCAACAGCCTGGTCGCGGATATCGCGACGGCATACTTCAGCCTGCAGTCCTACGACCGCCGGCTCGACATCACGCGCCGCACCATCACCACGCGCGAGGAGTTCCTCAAGCTGACCCGTGCGCAGTACGAGCGGGGCGTGGTCAGCGGGCTGGACGTGTCCACCGCCGAGGCGCAACTCGCCACCGCGCAGGCCAACCTGCCGGCACTGGAACGCAGCGTCGCGCAGACCGAGAACCAGCTGTCGCTGCTGCTCGGCGGCAACCCGGCAGGTATCGCGCGCAGCGCCTCCGGCGCCACGGCGGCGCCGGTGCCGGAAACCCCGGCTGGCCTGCCTTCGCGGCTGCTGGAGCGGCGACCGGACATCCTGCAGTCCGAGCAGGCGCTGGTCGCGGCCAATGCGCGCATCGGCGCGGCCAAGGCGGCGCTGTTCCCGACGCTGTCCCTGACCGGCAGCTACGGCGTGCTCAGCGGCGATGTCTCCGAGCTGTTCAGCTCCGGTGCCGAGAACTGGTCGGTGGGCGTGGGCCTGCTGCAGCCGCTGCTCAACGCCGAGCGCAATCTCTACCAGGTGGACCTGGCGGACGCACGCAAGCGCGAGGCCCTGCTGGGTTACGAGAAGACCGTGCGCAACGCCTTCCGCGAGGTGGCGGACAGCCTGGTGGCGCGGGAGAAATCGCAGGCCGTGCTGCAGGCGCAGCAGCAGCAGGTGGATGCGCTGCGCCGCGCGGTGGACATCTCCAAGGCGCGCTACAAGCAGGGCTACTCGTCCTACTTCGACGTGATCAGCGCCGACCGCGACCTGTTCAATGCCGAGCTGTCGCATGATGCGGCGCGGCTGGATGCGCAGCTGTCGCTGGTGCAGCTGTACCGGTCGCTGGGCGGCGGCTGGCAGACGCAGGGGCAGGGCGGCGACAATACGGAGAAATAGCTCTCCGGACGAAGCCATGAACACCTCGCCACTTCCGCCGGCCCAGGACCTGGGCTGGGGCATCACCTGCATCGACACCCTCCAGGAACGTCCGGGCCTGGCCTGCTGCTACCTGGTCGGCCGCGACGGCGAATACGCCTTCGTCGAAGCGGGCACCGCCCACGGCGTGCCGCGCCTGCTGGCCTTGCTGGCGGAGCGCGGGATCGCGCGCGAGCAGGTCCGCTACGTCATTCCCACCCACGTGCACCTGGACCATGCCGGCGGTGCCGGCGTGCTGATGCGCGAACTGCCGGCGGCGAGGCTGGTGGCGCATCCGCGCGGGGCGCGCCACCTGATCGATCCTTCCAAGCTGATCGCCGGGGCGGAAGCGGTCTACGGCAAGGCGGCGGTGGCGCAGATGTACGGCGAGATCGCGGCGATCCCCGAAGAGCGTGTCATCGTCGCGGGTGATGGCCATGTGCTGCCGCTGGGCCGGTCCGAGCTGCGCTTCATCGATACGCCGGGCCATGCGCGGCACCATTTCAGCATCTGGGATGCGAGCAGCCGCGGCTTCTTCACCGGCGATACCTTCGGCCTGTCCTACCGCGACTTCGACGGTCCCGGCGGCCCGTACCTTTTCCCGACCACCACCCCGGTGCAGTTCGAGCCGGAGGCCTGGTTCGGCACGCTGGACCGCTATCTTTCCTTCAAGCCCGAGCGCATGTTCCTGACGCATTTCAGCGTGGTGGAAAACGTCACCAAGCTGGCCGCGGACCTGCGCGAGGGCTTGCATCGCTACGTCGCCCTGGCGACGCCGCTGCGGACGGCGCCGCAGCGCCACGGGGCGCTGCTGGAGGCCCTCAACCAGGACGCGCTGGCGGCGCTGAAGAAGCTCGGCAGCGCGATGCCGGAGGCCAGGGTGCGCGAACTGCTGGCCTTCGATACCGAGCTCAATGCCCAGGGCCTGGAAGTCTGGCTGGACAGGCCGGCGGCGTAGGCCCGGACGATCAGAAAGGCCATTCTTGCCGTAAGCTGCCGCAAACGACAGGGGAGAGACGAGTGAGCCTATTGACCCCGGTGGCGGAAGGCGTCTGGTGCGCTGCCGCCCCGCAGACCTTCATCGCCTTCCACATCGGCACGCGCATGACGGTGGTGCGCCTGTCCGGCGGCGGGCTGCTGCTGCACTCGCCGGTCCCGGTCACGCCGGAACTGCGCGCCGAGATCGACGTGCTGGGCCCGGTGCGGCACATCGTCTGCCCCAACCTGTTCCACCATCTCTATGCCGGCCAGGCGGCCGCGGCCTGGCCGCAGGCGATCCTGCACGGTCCGGCCAAGCTGCATCGCAAGCGCGCCGACCTGCCGTTCAAGGCGGTGCTGACCGCGACGCCCCATGCCGACTGGGCGGCGGATTTCGAGCTGCTGACGATCGAGGGCTGCCTGCTGGGCGAGACGGTGTTCTACCACCCGGCGACGCGCACGCTGATCGCCGCGGACCTGGTGGAGAACTTCAAGGACGCCGCCCACGCGCCGACGCGCTGGTACCTGAAGCTGGGCGGGCTGCTCGGCAACGTCGGCTGGCATCCGCTGCTGCGGATGGTCTACGTCCAGCGCCGCAAGGCGCGCGCCTGCATCGACCGCCTGCTGCAGTGGCCCTTCGAGCGCCTGGTGCTGGCGCATGGCGAGGTCATCGAGCGCGATGCGCGCGAGCAGGTGCGGCAGGGCCTGAGCTGGCTGAAATGAAGCTTCCGCCCGGGCCGACCCCGGGCGGAAGGATGAAGCTCAGCGGCGTCCCGGGTTGCTCGGGCGGATGCTGACGCTGCCGCGGCAGCGGTCGCTGACATCGCGGCCGCAGTCGCGGAAGCCGAACTCCTGGTTCAGGCAGATGCGCACTTCGCTGAGCCAGCGGCTCTTGCAGCCCAGCGCGATGCCTTCGGCGGTCAGACCGGGATTGGCCTTGATGAAGTTGCGCTCGATCTCCGCCACGTTGGTGCTGATCGGCTTCTGCGGCGAGGCATAGGCGTCCGGGATCACCAGGCGGCGGCGGGCCCGTTCGGTCTGCAGGAAATACTCCTTCACGTCCAGGCCGCTGCAGGCGCCGTGCTTGCGCCATTCATGCTCGATCAGGCGCTCGCTGGGCATCAGCGGCAGCATGCGTTCGACCAGGCTGGACGGCACGCGATCCACGCGCTGGCAGTCGCGCGGGTAGCCGATCTCGTACTGCGGCCAGAGGCCGTGCACCACGAACTGGTAGGAGCGTTCGCATTGCTGCTCGCCGTTGCCCTTGGCGGAGGCGCAGTACTCCGGCGACCACGACAGCGCCAGGATCCAGTAGTCGAACGGGGCGGCCGCCTTTGCAGGCGGCGCCTCCGCGCGGCAGGCCGACGACGAAACCGCCAGGCACAGGCCCAGCAGCAGGCTGGCAAGAGCCCGCATCAGGCGGCCTTCTGGCCGGCCAGATACAGCCAGGTCTCGACCACGGTGTCCGGGTTGAGCGACATGGACTCGATCTTCTGGTCGAGCAGCCACTGCGCCAGCTCCGGGTGGTCCGAGGGGCCCTGGCCGCAGATGCCGATGTACTTGTTCTTCTTGCGGCAGGCGGCGATGGCCATGCTCAGCATCGCCTTGACCGCCTCGTTGCGCTCGTCGAACAGGTGGGCGATCAGGCCCGAGTCGCGGTCCAGGCCCAGGGTCAGCTGGGTCATGTCGTTGGAGCCGATGGAGAAGCCGTCGAAGTACTCGAGGAACTGCTCGGCCAGCACGGCATTGCTCGGCAGCTCGCACATCATGATCAGCTGCAGGCCGTTCTTGCCGCGCTCCAGGCCGTTGGCCTTGAGGATCTCGCCAACCTGGCGGGCCTCGTCCAGCGTGCGAACGAAGGGCACCATGATCTTGATGTTGGTCAGGCCCATCTCGTCGCGCACGTACTTCAGCGCCTGGCACTCCAGCTCGAAGCAGGGGCGGAAAGACTCGCTGATGTAGCGAGAGGCGCCGCGGAAGCCCAGCATCGGGTTCTCTTCGTGCGGCTCGTAGCGGCGGCCGCCCACGAGGTTGGCGTATTCGTTGGACTTGAAGTCCGACAGGCGCACGATCACCGGTTCCGGGGCGAAGGCGGCACCGATGGTGGCGATGCCCTCGGCGAGGCGCTTGACGAAGTAGTCCACCGGGTTGCCGTAGGGCGCGATCATCGGATCGATGATGCGGCGCACTTCCGGCGCCTGGGCGTCGAGCTCCAGCAGGGCCTGGGGGTGGATGCCGATCTGGCGGTTGATGATGAACTCCAGGCGGGCCAGGCCCACGCCCTTGTGCGGCAGCGAGGCGAAGTCGAAGGCCTGCTCCGGCGTGCCGACGTTCATCATGATCTTGACCGGGATGTCCGGCATCTTGTCCAGCGCGATCTCGTCGACGGCGAAGTCGATATGGCCGGCGTAGACGTTGCCGGTGTCGCCCTCGGCGCAGGACACGGTCACTTCCGTGCCGTCCTTGAGCTTCTCGGTGGCGTCACCGCAGCCGACCACGGCGGGAATGCCGAGCTCGCGCGCGATGATCGCGGCGTGGCAGGTGCGGCCGCCGCGGTTGGTCACGATGGCGCTGGCGCGCTTCATGATCGGCTCCCAGTCGGGATCGGTCATGTCGGTGACCAGCACGTCGCCCGGCTGCACGCGGGTCATCTCGGCGATGGAGTTGAGGATGCGCACCTTGCCGGCGCCGATCTTCTGGCCGATGGCGCGGCCGCTGCTGAGCAGTTCGCCCTTGCCCTTGAGCTTGTAGCGGCGCAGCGTGTTGGCGGCGGCGCGCGACTGCACGGTCTCCGGCCGGGCCTGCAGGATGTAGAGCTGGCCGTCGATGCCGTCCTTGCCCCACTCGATGTCCATCGGGCGGCCGTAGTGGTCCTCGATGATCAGCGCCTGCCTGGCCAGCGCCTCGATCTCGGCGTCATTCAGGCTGAAGCGGTTGCGTTCCTCGGTGGATACCGGCGTGAACTCGACCGTGCGGCCGAGCTTGCGGTCGGCCGAGTAGACCATCTTCTTGGCCTTCTCGCCGAGGCCGCGCTTGAGCACCGCCGGGCGGCCGGCGCGCAGGTTGGGCTTGTAGGCGTAGAACTCGTCCGGGTTGACCGCGCCCTGGACCACGGCCTCGCCGAGCCCGTAGGAAGAGGTGATGAATACCGCTTCACGGAAGCCGGACTCGGTATCCATGGTGAACATCACGCCCGAGGCGCCCTTGTCGGAGCGCACCATGCGCTGCACGCCGGCGGACAGGGCCACGGCGGCATGCTCGAAGTTGTGGTGCACGCGGTAGGCGATGGCGCGGTCGTTGAACAGGGAGGCGAAGACTTCCTTGATCGCGTGCAGGACGTTGTCGATGCCCTGGACGTTCAGGAAGGTCTCCTGCTGGCCGGCGAAGGAGGCGTCCGGCAGGTCCTCGGCGGTGGCGGAAGAGCGCACGGCCACCGAAATCTCGGCGGTGGATTCGGCCAGCAGCTTGCCGTAGGCGTCGCGGATCTCCTTCTCCAGGGCGGCGGGGAAGGGCGCCTTGATGCAGGCCTCGCGGATCGCCTTGCCGACCCGGGCCAGTTCGACCACGTCGTCCACGTCCAGCTTGCCCAGCATCTCGTTGATGCGGCCGGCCAGGCCTTCATGGGACAGGAACTCGCGATAGGCGGCGGCGGTGGTGGCGAAGCCGTTGGGCACCTTGACGCCGCTGGCGGCCAGGTTGCGGATCATTTCGCCGAGGGAGGCATTCTTGCCGCCAACAATCTCGACGTCATGCATGCCGAGTTCGGAGTACCAGAGGACGTTTTGGCTCACGTTCTTTCCTGTTGCGTAGCTGGGGGCGTGCGGAGACCGCACGTTATGGTTTATAAGTGGCAGAACCACACAAACTGTTGAAACTCAACAACATGACGCCGCTGCGCCACGTATTCTTCGTTTCCGACGGCACCGGCATCACTGCCGAGACCCTGGGCCACACCCTGCTGACCCAGTTCGAGGCGGTGGAATTCAAGACCACCACGCTGCCCTTCGTGAATTCGCCCGAGAAGGCGCGCAGCACGCTGGACTTCATCAACTTCATCGCCAAGGACGCCGGCCTGCGGCCGCTGATCTTCAGCACCACGGTCAACGACGAGGTGCGCGCTATTTTACGCACCGCGGACGCGCTTTTCCTGGATTTGTTCGATCTGATGATCCACACCATCGAACTGGAGCTGGGCGTGGCCTCCACCCATGCCCAGGGCCGCGCCCACGGCATGGCCAACCAGCAGAAGTACAATTCCCGCATTTCGGCGATGAATTACGCCATGGAGCACGACGACGGGCAGTCCACCCGCGACCTGGCCCGTGCGGACGTGATCCTGATTGCCCCCTCGCGCTGCGGCAAGACCCCGACCAGCCTCTACCTGGCCCTGCAGCACGGCCTGTTCGCCACCAATTTCCCGCTGACCGAGGACGACCTGGAGCAGCAGAAGCTGCCCAGCAGCCTGCGCGGCCTGGAGAACAAGTGTTTCGGCCTGACTTCGGAACCGGAGCGCCTGTCGCAGATCCGCAGCGAACGCCGGCCGGGCTCCAAGTATGCCTCCCTGGCCCAGTGCGCCTACGAACTGCGCCAGGCCGAGCAGTTGTACCGCCGGGCCCAGGTGCCGTTCCTGAACTCGGCCAACATGTCGATCGAGGAAATCGCCACGATGGTGATGCAGGAGAAGAACCTGCGTAAGCCGACGTTCTAGGAAAAACAGCTCAAAAGCAGCTTCCTGTCATTCGCCCGTCATCCGGCTGACATACTCTCCGCGGGACAGCAGCCTCCCCCAAGCCACTGTTTCCTGGAGAGTTTCACGATGACCCGCCTGATCGCGCCCGCCCTTGGCCCGGTGTCGCGCCGTGAGTTCCTGCGCACTGCCTTCTGGACCGCCGGCGCCGCCGGGACCCTGGGACTGGCGGGCTGCGGCAGCAGCGATTCGTCAGGTGACGGGGGAGTCCCGGGCGAGAGCCGGTTCGCCGGCATCGGCCCGCTGGGGGCCCCGGACGAGAACGGCCTGCGCCTGCCGGCCGGCTTCAGCTCCCGCGTGATCGCGGTATCCGGCCAGCCGGTCTCCGGCAGCCTGAATCTCTGGCATGTCTTCCCCGATGGCGGCGCCACCTTCCCGACGCCGGACGGCGGCTGGGTCTACACCTCCAATTCCGAGTTCCCGCTGCTGGGCGGCGTCGGCGCGGTGAAGTTCGATGCGCAGGGCGGGATCGTCGATTCCTACCGCATCCTCAACTTCACCAGCGCCAACTGCGCCGGCGGCAAGACCCCCTGGGGCACCTGGCTGTCCTGCGAGGAGACCGACAGCGGCCGGGTCCATGAATGCGATCCCCAGAAATCCGGCAACGGCACGGCGCGGCCGGTGCTGGGCATCTTCAAGCACGAGGCGGTGGCGGTGGATCCGGAGCGCCGCCAGCTGTTCCTCACCGAGGACACCGGCGACGGCCGCTTCTACCGGGTGGTCCCGACGGCGGCGGACTGGCCGCCCGGGGCGGAGCGTCCCGCGCTGCAGGAGGGCAGGCTGCAGGTGCTGCGGTTCTCCGAACTGGGTGCCAGCCAATACCCGCCCGAGGGTTTCGACCTGAGCCGCCCGAGGGCGGTGATCTGGGAGGACGCGGTGGACCCGGGCGAGGCCCAGTCCGGCGTGCGCAGCCGTCTTGGCGACGCGGCCCCCGGCACGCTCTTCAAGGGCGGAGAGGGCCTCTGGTACTTCAAGGGCCTGGTGTACTTCTCGACCAAGGGCGACAACCGCATCTGGTGCTACGACACCCGCGCCCGGACGCTCGAGGCCATCTATGACTTCAACAAGGCCACCGGGGAGGACAAGATCCTCAGCGGCGTCGACAACCTCACGGTCAGCGAGCACGGCGACGTGCTGGTGGCCGAGGATGGCGGCGACATGCAGATCTGTGTGATCCTGCCGAACCGCCGTGTGCTGCCGCTGCTGCAGGTGACCAATGCCGATGGCGTGCCCGACACCGACTCCGAGATCACCGGTCCGGCCTTCTCGCCGGACGGCCGGCGCCTGTATTTCAGCGCGCAGCGCAGCGGCCGCCTGGGGCGTGCCGGCAGCGGCATCACCTTCGAGGTGACCCTGCCGTTCTCGGCCTGCCCCGGCGGCGTTTGCCCCTGAGGAGCCTGGACATGGACCGGCGCGATTTCCTGCGGCAACTGTTCCTCGGCTCCGGCGCCCTGGCGCTGGGCCCGCTCCTGGCGGCCTGCGGCGGCTCCAGCAATGCCCGCGGCGGCAGCACCGGCCCGGTGGGGGGACGCGTCAGCAACCTCGACCGCATCGGCCCCCTGGGCGCGGCGGATGCCAATGGCGTGCGCTTGCCGGCCGGGTTCCGCTCCCGCATCGTGGCGGTGCAGGGCGAGCCGCCGGCGGCCGGCAGCAGCTACCGCTGGCACGTGGACCCGGATGGCGGCGCCTGCTTCGCGATGCCGGACGGCGGCTGGGTCTATGTTTCCAACAGCGAGGAAGCCGGCTTCAACCTGCTGGCGCCCTCCGGCGGCAACGGCGGGGTCGGCGCCCTGCGCTTCGGCGCCGACGGTACGCTGAACTCGGCGTATCCGATCCTGCGCAACACGCGCAACAACTGCGCCGGGGGCCTCACGCCCTGGGGCACCTGGCTGTCCTGCGAGGAAGTGGTCGACGGCTGGGTCTACGAATGCGACCCCAGCGGCGCCGCCGAGGCGCAGCGCGTGCCGGTGCTGGGCCGCTTCAACCACGAGGCCGTGGCGGTGCACCCGCAGACCGGCTACCTGTACCTGACCGAGGACCGCGGCGACGGCTGCTTCTACCGCTTCCGCCCCGCCGGCACGGCCTCGGGACGCCCGGACTGGAGTGCCGGCGGCGTGCTGGAGGTGCTGGAGGCCATCGGCGACGATCCCAGGCGCACCCGCGCCCTGCGCTGGCATGCCGTGCCGACGCCGCAGCCCCGCTACCGTTCCGGCAGCTTCCAGGATCCCGAGACCCGCAACCAGGTGGTGGCGGCCACACGCTTCAACGGCGGCGAGGGCATCTGGTACCACGCCGGACTGATGTACTTCACCAGCAAGGGCGACAACTGCGTGTGGTGCCATGACCTGCGCGCCGACACCCTGGACCTGGTCTACGACGACGACTGGTATCCGGAGCGCCCGCTGAGCGGCGTCGACAACATCACCGTGAGCCAGTTCGGCGACGTGCTGGTGGCCGAGGACGGCGGCAACATGGAGTTGGTGGTGGTGACGCCGGAGCGGGCCTATCCGCTGTGCCAGGTCGAGCATGCCGACTCCGAGATCGCCGGCCCCGCCTTCTCGCCGGATGGCTCGCGCCTATACTTCAGCTCGCAGCGTGGTCCTTCGCGCGGGGGCAACCGAGGGGTGACGTTCGAGATCACCGGGCCGTTCTTCAGGAACGCCTGATCTGCCGGGCATCCGCCGCGAGAGCGGGGCCCGTCGCCTGTCCTGAATTCTTTGATTCTGCATTTCGAGTACTGGGGAAAAACCGCATGTCCGGACCACGTCGTCGTTCCACCCGCCGCAAGAGCGGCCTGAGCCGCCGCGACTTCCTGCGCCGCGCCGGCGGTGCCGCCGCCTTCGGCGCGCTGCCCCTGCTGCCCGGTTGCGGCAGCTCCGATCCCATCGGGGGCGGCGGCGACGCCGAGTTCCTGCACGGCATCGCCAGCGGTGATCCGCTGCCGGACCGGGTGATCCTGTGGACCCGCGTCACCTCGACCGCGGAGCACGTGCCGGTGAGCTACGACGTGGCCTCCGACCCGGAGTTCCGGCATGTCGTCCAGCGCGGCAGCTTCACCACCGACGCGGCGCGCGACTACACCGTCAAGGTGGATGCCGCCGGCCTGCAGCCGGCCACCACCTACTACTATCGCTTCCGCGCCGGCGGGCAGACTTCGCCATCGGGACGCACGCGCACCGCGCCCTCGGGCGCGGTGGAGCGCCTGCGCGTGGGCGTGGTGTCCTGCTCCAGCTATGCCCATGGCTACTTCAACGCCTACCGCAAGCTGGCGCAGCGGCCCGACCTGGACGTGGTGCTGCATCTGGGCGACTACATCTACGAATACGGCACCGGCGAGTACGGCGACGCGCGTCCCTACGAGCCCGACCACGAGATCCTGACGCTGGCCGACTATCGCACGCGCCACGCCTACTACAAGCGCGAGGCGGATGTGCAGGCGGTGCACCGGCAGCATCCCTTCATCGCGGTCTGGGACGACCACGAGACCGCCGACAACAGCTGGCGCGACGGCGCCAACAACCACACCGAGGGCGAGGAGGGCGAGTGGGCCCTGCGCAAGGCCTGGGCGATCCAGGCCTACCACGAGTGGATGCCGATCCGCACGCCGGACCTGGCCAACCCGGAGCGCATCTACCGCAGCTTCCGCTACGGTGACCTCGCGGAGTTCACGATGCTGGACACGCGCCTGATCGGCCGCGACCTGCAGGCCTCGATGCTGGACGCCGGCAGCATCAACGACCAGGGGCGCCAGCTGATCGGCGAGCCGCAGCGCAATTTCCTGGCCACCACGCTGGCAGCGGCCGGCGGCGTGAAGTGGAAGTTCCTGGGCCAGCAGGTGATGTTCGGCCAGCTGCGCGTGGGCCTGCCGGAGCTGTCGCTGGTGACCAACATCCCGGTCGAGCAGTTGCGGGCCCTGCTGCAGGGCCTGCCCCTGGTCAGCACGGGCGGACTGATCATCAACACCGACCAGTGGGACGGCTACCGCGCCGAGCGCCAGCGCGTGCTCGACCTGATCTCGGGCCTGGACCTGGACAACGTGGTGGTGCTGACCGGCGACATCCACAGCTCCTGGGCCATGGACATTTCCGAGGACCCCAACAACCCGTTGGTCTACAACGGGCTGACCGGCGAGGGTTCGCGCGCGGTGGAGTTCGTCTGCACCTCGGTGACCTCCCCGGGACTGGAGCCGCTGAACCCGATCGCCGGGGCGCTGCGCCTGCTGAACCCCCACATGAAGTACGTGGACGTGGCGCGCAAGGGCTACCTGCTGCTGGACATCGTGCCGGAGAGGGTGACCGGCGAGTTCTGGTACGTGGACACCATCGACGCGGTCAGCGAGAACGAAAGCTTCGGCACGGCTTTCGCGACGGAGGACGGCAGCAACCGCCTGAGCTCGGCCGGGCAGACGGAACCGAGGACGGACGCCCCGGCCCTGGTGGCCTGAGCGCCGTTGCGCTGGCGATGCGCATGGCGGGGTAAAATCCCGCCATGTCCGCCTATTCTCCCCGTCTCAGCCGCCTGATCGAGGCCCTGCGCCGCCTCCCGGGCGTCGGTCCCAAGTCGGCGCAGCGCATGGCTTTCCACCTGCTGGACCGCGACCGCCAGGGGGCGCAGCTGCTGGGCGAGACCCTGGTGGAAGCCCTCGGCGGCATCGGGCGCTGTCCCAGCTGCCGCATGTTCTGCGACGAGGGCGAGAACTGCCGCTACTGCTCGTCCTCGCGCACCGCCGCCGGCCAGCTCTGCGTGGTCGAGTCGCCGGCCGACCTGATGGCGATCGAGGGCGGCACCTCCTACCGCGGGCGCTACTTCGTGCTGATGGGTCGCCTGTCGCCCCTGGACGGCATCGGTCCGGAGGAACTGGGCCTGGACCGGCTGCAGGCGCAGCTGGCCGCGGGCGAGGTGCAGGAAATGATCATCGCCACCAATCCCACCGTGGAGGGGGAGGCCACCGCCTATTACCTGGCGGAGATGGCGCGCGGGCAGGGCGTCCGGGTGACGCGCATCGCCCACGGCGTGCCCATGGGCGGCGAGCTGGAATACGTGGACGGCGGCACGCTGGCGCATGCGCTGAGCGGGCGTACGCCGGTCTGATTCCCGCTTTTTGTAGGAGCGGCCGTTGGCCGCGACACTCAGGATCGCGGCCAACGGCCGCTGCTACGGGCTTGGCTATTCAGCCAGCAGCTTTTCCACCTTCGCCGCGCAGATGAAGTCGTTCTCGGTGAGGCCGTTGACCGCATGGGTCCACCAGCTGACCTTGGCGACTTTGTAGCTGAAGTCGATGTCCGGGTGGTGATTCTCGGAATGCGCGATCCAGGCCACGGCGTTGACGAAGGCGGTGGTCTGGTAATAGGTGCGGAAGGTGAATTCCGCGCGGAGCATCCTGCCTTCGCGCAGCAGGCGCCAGCGCTCCGGCAACTGCTCCTTGAGCTTCATGCAGGCTGCAAGGTCCAGCGCCTTGGCGTCACCCTCGCAGGCCACGCAGCGCTTGGAGGCGAGGTCGGACATGGCCGGGCTCCCGTAGATTAAGATTCGGGATTATCGCCTAAACTGCGCCCTCACATGCCTGCCCATGCTTCCAACCTGATCTGGATCGACCTCGAGATGACGGGCCTGGTGCCCGAGCGCCATCGCATCATCGAGATCGCCACCATCGTCACCGACCAGAACCTCAAGGTGCTGGCCGAGGGCCCCGTCATCGCGGTGAAGCAGAGCGACGAGGAGCTGGCCGCGATGGACGACTGGAACACGCGCCAGCACGGCGGCTCCGGCCTGACCCAGCGCGTGCGCGACAGCCGGGTGGACGATGCCGCGGCCGAGGCGATGACCCTGGAGTTCCTGTCGCAGTGGGTACCTGCCGGCAAGTCGCCGATGTGCGGCAACTCGATCTGCCAGGACCGCCGTTTCCTGGCGCGCTGGATGCCGCGGCTGGAGAAGCATTTCCACTACCGCAACCTCGACGTCAGCACGCTCAAGGAGCTGTGCTCGCGCTGGACGCCCGCCATCTCCAAGGGCTTCGTGAAGTCCTCGACCCATCTGGCGCTGGACGACGTGCGCGATTCCATCGCGGAACTGCGCTACTACCGCCAGCATTTCCTGATCGCCGCCGCGCAACCGCACGACACGGAGTCCCCATGATCATCCGCCCCTTCCTCGCCGCATCGCTGCTGGCCGCTGCCGCCCTGCCGGCGGCGGCGCAGCAGGGCAACTACGTCAGCTTCGGCGCCGGGGCGCTGGTGTTCGACCAGGTCTACGTCGGCAACGATACCGAGGTCACCGGGCTGCCGTTCGTACAGGGCCAGTACGGAGACTTCTTCCTGCAGGGCCTGACCCTGGGCTGGTCGTTCCTGCGCCAGGACGCCTACCGTCTGTCGCTGCTGGGCAATTTCCGCCTCAACAGCCTGGAGTCCGGCGATCTCGATCCGCGGCTGGACATCGAGGAACGCAAGCAGACCTTCGAGGGCGGGTTGGGCATCAGCATGCCGCTGACCGAGCGCCTGCTGCTCGATGCGCACGTGCTGGCGGACCTGCTGGACCGCCACGGCGGCTACGAGGTGGGCTTGCGGGTTTCGCGCCCGACCCTCCTGGGCGACTTCGTGCTGGCGCCGAGCCTGGGCCTGAACCTGCTCAGCGAGGACTTCACCGCGTATTACTACGGCCTGAAGCCGGGCGAAGCGGGTTTTGCCGCCGGCTACGAGCCGGGCAACGTCGTGGTGCCGCAACTGGGCCTCAGTGCCTTCTACCCGCTGACGCCGCGCTGGACCCTGACCGGCCTGCTCGGCGGACGCTGGCTCGGCAGCGACATCGAGGACAGCCCGCTGGTGGACTCGGAGTGGGAGAGCACGCTGTTCATCGGCGCCAGCTACCGGCTGCCGCTGTGAAAAGCAGTGCTGAGTGCTGAGTGCTGAGTGCTGAGTGCTGAGTGCTGAGTGCTGAGTGCTGAGTGCTGAGTGCTGAGTGCTGAGTGCTGAGTGCTGAGTGCTGAGTGCTGAGTGCTGAGTGCTGAGTGCTGAGTGCTGAGTGCTGAGTGCTGAGTGCTGAGTGCTGAGTGCTGAGTGCTGAGTGCTGAGTGCTGAGTGCTGAGTGCTGAGTGCTGAGTGCTGAGTGCTGAGTGCTGAGTGCTGAGTGCTGAGTGCTGAGTGCTGAGTGCTGAGTGCTGAGTGCTGAGTGCTGAGTGCTGAGTGCTGAGTGCTGAGTGCTGAGTGCTGAGTGCTGAGTGCTGAGTGCTGAGTGCTGAGTGCTGAGTGCTGAGTGCTGAGTGCTGAGTGCTGAGTGCTGAGTGCTGAGTGCTGAGTGCTGAGTGCTGAGTGCTGAGTGCTGAGTGCTGAGTGCTGAGTGCTGAGTGCTGAGTGCTGAGTGCTGAGTGCTGAGTGCTGAGTGCTGAGTGCTGAGTGCTGAGTGCTGAGTGCTGAGTGCTGAGTGCTGAGTGCTGAGTGCTGAGTGCTGAGTGCTGAGTGCTGAGTGCTGAGTGCAGGAGCCAGCTTGCTGGCGACGGATCGCCAGCAAGCTGGCTCCTACAGGCCAGGACTATACGCGGACATTCCTCTGTCACTTGGCACTGAGTCCTCAGCACTCAGCACTGCTTTTAGCGCAGCGGCAGGGTCGCCGTCACCTTGCCGCCGCCCAGGGTCTCGGAGCGTCCCAGGTCCAGCTGGCCCTCGTAGGCCTTCACCAGTTCCGCCACCGCGGCCAGGCCGATGCCCTGGCCGGGCGTCTGGTCGTCGGCGCGCACGCCGCGCTGCAGCAGCAGGTCCGGATTCTCCGGAAAGCCGGGGCCGTCGTCCTCCACGACGAAGCTGCAGCGGTTGTCCGCCACGCGGCTGGAAATGCGCACGCGGCCGCCGCCGTACTTGCAGGCGTTGTCCAGCAGGTTGCCGAGCAGCTCGTAGAGGTCGCCCTGGTCGGCGCGCAGCTTCAGGTTGGGGGTCAGCTGCAGGTCGAAGCGCGGGTCCTTGTCGGCGTAGACCTTGGTCAGGGCCCCGGCGATCTTCTCGATCAGCGGGCGCACGCGCAGCGGCTTGCTCAGCGTGCGCGTGCCGGCGGCGGCGGCGCGGCGCAGCTGGTGGTCCACGATGCGCTGCATGCGCGTGACCTGCTCCTGCAGCTGTTCGCGCTGCGCCGCCGCCAGCCCCCGCTCCTGCGACATGCCGGAGAGCACCGCCAGCGGCGTCTTCAGCGTGTGGGCCAGGTCGCCCAGGGCATTGCGGTAGCGCAGCTGCTGGTTGCGCTCGTTGACGATCATGGCGTTGAGATCGTGCGTCAGCGGGCGGATTTCATCCGGGTACTGTCCGGTGATCTCGTCCTGCATGCCGGACTCGATCTCCTGCAGTTCGCGGCCCAGGCGCAGCAGCGGCGCCAGGCTCCAGCGCTGCAGGAACAGCAGGGTGGCGGTCAGCGCCATCGCGGTGCCGCCCAGCCAGCCCCAGAGCGTGCGCCGGAAACTGGCCATCTGTTCGCGGTAGCCCTTGGTCGTTTCCAGCACCACGATGTTGTAGCGCCGCGGATCGCGCGCCAGGTCGATCCAGCGCAGCCCGAAGCTCAGCGAGAACACGTCCGGATTCCGCAGGCGCTCGAACTGCCACTGGCCGACCTCGGTGAGCGCCGGCGGCGGCAGGTCCAGGAAGGCGGCGGAACTCCAGACGGCATGTCCGCGCTCGTCGAACAGCGCGGCATCCAGGCCGGACAGCGGCTGGCGCAGGCGCGGGTCGGGCACGGCATCCAGGGCGATGCTGAGCTCACCGTCCTCGCGCGGCGCGGCGGAGCCGAGCAGGGCGTAGACCAGGCCCTTGAGCTTCTCCTCCTCTGCCGTCAGCAGGCTGCTGCGGAACGCCTGGTCGAGCGCGTAGGCCGTCAGCGCGACGAAGGCCGTCAGCACCAGCGCGGAGGCCGTCAGCAGGCGGCCGCGCAGGGAGTTGCGGATCACGCCCGGCACCGGCAGGCGGGCGGTGTTCAGGCGCGTGGCAGGTCCCAGCGGTAGCCGGCACCACGCAGCGTGGTGATCGGGTTGTACTGGCTGTCCGGATCGAGCTTGGTGCGCAGGCGCCGGATGAAGACCTCGATCACGTTGCTGTCGCGTTCCTCGTCCTCGGTGTAGAGATGCTCGGTCAGCTCGGACTTGGAGATCACCTTGCCGGCATGGGTCAGCAGGTACTCCAGAACGCGGTACTCGAAGCTGGTCAGTTCCACCGGCTTGCCGTCGGCAGACACCGACTTGGCGGCGGTGTCGAGCTGGTAGGGGCCGGACTCCATCTTGGACTGCGCCCAGCCGCCGCTGCGGCGCAGCAGGGCGCGCACGCGGGCCAGCAGTTCCTCGCGATGGAAAGGCTTGACCAGGTAGTCGTCGGCACCGGCCTCCAGGCCCTCGACCTTGCTCTGCCAGCCGTCGCGGGCGGTGAGGATCAGGATCGGGAATTTGCGGCCTGCCGCGCGGGCACGGCGGATGATATCCAGGCCGTTGCCCTTGGGCAGCCCGAGATCGACGATGGCGACGTCGGCCGGGTACTCCTCGGCCATGTAGCCGCCCTGCTCGCCGTCGGAGGCGGCGTCCACGGCAAAACCCTCTTCCGAGAGGAAGTTGACGACCTGGGCCTGCAGGGCCGGGTCGTCTTCGATCACCAGTGCGCGCATGTTGTGGTTCTAGTGGCTAGTCGGGGGAAACGTGGACGGTGCGGACTTCGCCGTCCTTGAGCAGCTTCACGCGGTAGCCGCCGAAGCCGTCCTGGTCGATCGCCAGCACGCGTCCGCCGTGCTTGCGCTGCGCGCGATCGGCGGCATCCCGCATGGACATCCCCTGGGGGCTCCCCGGGTTCCGGTCGCTCCGGAATTCCATGGGGGGGACGAGATCCCGCCGCGGATCGGCCGCAGCCGGGCCTGCGACAAGGCCGCCCAGCAGGATCAGCAGGAGTGCAGTCGTGCCGCGCATGGCCTACTGTAGCCTCATCGCGCCGCTACGGCCACGGTTGCGCACTGGCAGGCGCTCGCCGGGCTCATAGGGCAGGCGGGTGCCGTAGACGCGGCCGTCGTAGTGGTAGAGCACGTCGTAGCCCTCCACGCGCTGTTCCATCCGCCAAGCCGTCACCGTGCGGCAGGACGGGGTCCCGGCGACATCCTCCGGCGCGTCGCACTGGCGATGGCGCTCGGCGACGCGCACCTCGCCGTAGACCGGCCGGCTGCTGATCACCTCGGCGTAGGGACGCGGGTCATCGGCGGCATGGAGTACGGTCATCGGCAGGCAGGCGAGGCTCAGTAGGGCGAGGATCTTGTTCATGGCTGGCGACCGCTAGCCTATGAAACAAAAGCTGAATTCTCTCTTAACTCAGACGGCTGAACGCGGGCTGAATGAAGCGCGATCCGGTCGTTTCCGGTTATTTCTGGGAGGTGGTGGCGAACTTCTTCAGCGTCGCCGGCGAGAAGTAGCCCGGGGTTTCCTCCCAGTCGTAGTCGATCAGCTTCCTTTCCTCGTTGGTCAGGTTGGTGGCGACGTAGCGCCGCGACTGCAGGTCGTAGTGCACCTGCACGCCGTTGACCACCACGGGTACGTTGGCGAAGCAGATCGAGTGCGACTCCGCCGTGCGCCAGAACTGGTTGCGCTCGTCGTAGATATCCTGGGCATGGACGATCCAGGAATCCTCGTCGAGGTAGAAGGTGCGCTTCTTGTAGCGGTGGGCGAACCCGGCCTTCACCTCGGCCTCGATCACCCAGACCCGGTGCAGCTCGTAGCGGGCGAGGTCCTGGTTGATATGGCCCTTGCCGACGATGTCCTTGTACTTCACCGCCGGGTCATAGAGCTTGTAGCTGTTGTAGGGAATGATCATCTCCTTCTTGCCCAGGAGCTTGATCGTGTAGCGGTCCAGCGGACCGTTGAACATGTCGATCTGGTCGTGCGTCATCAGGCCGTCGAACAGCGGGTTGTCGTAGCCTACCTCGCCGATGCGGCGCGCGCGCCCGACGCTGTTGTTGTAGACCCACACGCCGGTCTGGTCCTTGATGCGGTCCAGCGGGACGTGCAGCAGGTGCGCCTCGCCGGCCTTGTTCGGCGGCGACACCACCTTGGTCAGCGCATAGACGTTCATGCCCTTGAGCGTGTCCAGCGTCGTCTTCGGGTTGTTGTAGACGAAGCTCAGCTCCAGGTAGTCGCGCTCCACCACGTAGGAGCCGTCGGCATTGGTCGCGGCCATGTTGAGGAAGCCGCGGAAACCCTTGGTGTTGTAGCGCAGGATGTGGTTCCACATCACCTCGGTGCCGTTCTTGGGGATCGGGAACGGGTAGCCCTGGGTGGTGCAGCAGAAACCGTAGCCGTTGTTGTTCAGCTCCACCGTGGTGGCGTTCTTCTTGGTCGCCTCATAGAACCAGGCCGGGTAGCTGGCGCTGCGCCGGGACGGGTAGACCGGCATCTTGTAGGTGGAGGGGAAGGTCTTGAACAGCTGGCGGTGTCCCTCGGTCAGCTGGTCCTTGTACTGGTCGACGTTCTTGGCCGTGATGACGTACAGCGGCTTGTCGGCGGCATAGGGATTGCTGCCGCGGGGCATGGGCTTCTGCGGCAGTCCGCCGTCCCAGGCCGGGATCGTGCCGGCGGCATTGCCGGCAGCCTCCGCGCCCATGGGCGTCAGTTCCTTGCCCAGCTTGGCGGCCTCGGCGGCGGTGACCTTGGCCTGGGCGGGCAGGGCGAGCGCCGCCAGCAGGGCGGCCAGGGCGATGATGGGGCGTCTTTTCATGGCGTCGGGCCTCCTCGGCCCTGCGCTGGCGGTTGTCCTGTTTCGATTGTGCCGCCGGCGGAAGGTTCTGGCCCCCGCTGCCGCAGCACGGCCCAGGCCAGGGCCGGCAGCAGCAGGATGGCACCGAACAGGTTGGTGGTGAACATGAACAGCAGCAGCAGGCCCATGTCGTGCTGGAACTGCAGGTCGGAGAACAGCCAGGTGACCACGGCGATGATCAGCGACAGCGAGGTGAAGATCACGGCCTTGCCGGTGTGCCGCAGTGCCTCCAGGAAGGCCTGGCGCAGCGGCAGGCCGCCGGCCAGCATCGCCGCCAGCACGCTCCAGAGGTAGATGCCGTCGTCCACGCCGATGCCGACGCCGAAGGCAGCGACCGGCAGGGTCGCGGACTTCATGCCGATGCCGATCGTGGCCATGCCGCCGTAGGTCAGCAGCGAGCACAGCACCAGCGGGCCGATGATGCAGATCACGCTGGCCAGCGAGCGGAAGGAGATCCAGACGAAGATCAGCAGCGTCAGGTGCACCCAGACGATCACCACGATCTCGCGGGCGCGGATCTCCTCGTTGGTGGCGGCCATCACGCCGACGTTGCCCGAGGCGAGCTGGAACTCCACGCCGCTGTCGCGGTTGGCCTCGTCGAAGGCCTTGGTGGCATCGACGATGCGCTGGATGGTTTCGGCGCGATGGTCGCGCGTGAAGACCAGCACCGGCATCACGCTGCAGTCCGGGTTGTTGAGGCCCAGCGAGGACGGCACCATGCCGGCGATGTTGCCGAAGCCCTCCTCGTTGCGCGGCAGCACCCGCCACTTGGGCGCGTCCTCGAACCAGGCGCCGCGGATCACGCGCGCCAGCTGCGGCAGGGCCAGCACCGACTGGACGCCCTCGGTGTTCTGCATGTGCCAGGCAAAGCGGTCGATGGCCTCCATCTTCTCCGGCTTCACGCAGCCGTATTCGCCGACCACCGCCACCACCTTGAGCAGGTCCACGCCGATGGCGAAGTTGGAGACGATGGCCTGCGAGTCGCGGTTGTAGCGCCCGTCGGGCTTGAGCTCGGGCACGCCCACCTGCTGGTCGCCGATGGTCAGCTGCGGATACATCCACAGTGCCCAGGCCAGCGAGAGCAGGGCCACGCCAAGGGTGGGCACGGCGTACCTTGTCTCCGCGAAGCGCGCCAGCCGGCGCCACAGCCGGTCGCCCAGCTCCACGCGGCGCTGCTGCCGGCGGCGGAACTGCTCCACGTCGGGCAGCGAGACCCAGGACAGCACGATCGGCAGCATGACCTTGTTGGTGACGATCACCGCGGCCATGCCCAGCGCCGCATTGATCGCCATCTCGCGCACGATCTCGATGTTGATGAAGGCCAGCGTGGCGAAGCCGATGACGTTGGTCAGGATCGCGACCGTGCCCGGGATGAACAGGCGGCGGAAGGTCTCGATGGACGCGTCCAGCGGATTGCGCTGGTTGACCGCCACCTCGTTGCCCCAGCCGTTGATGTACTGGACGCCGTGCGACACGCCGATCGACAGGATCAGGAAGGGGACCAGGATGGCGAAGGGGTCCAGGCCGAATCCGGCGAGGTGCAGCAGGCCCAGTTCCCAGATGACCGCGGTGATCGCCGCCGACAAGGGCAGCAGGGACAGCCGCCAGGAGCCGCAGAAGGCCCAGAGCAGCAGCATGGTCAGCACCAGGGCGACGAAGAAGAAGCCCACCACTTCCAGGCTGGCGTCGGTGACGTCGCCGACCACCTTGGCGAAACCGATGATGTGGATCGTGAAGCTGGGGTCGTAGTCAGGGTTGGCGTCCTGCCGCAGTTCAAGTTCGCTGCGCTTGACCAGGCGCAGGGCCTCGTCCGCGCGCTCGCGATCGGCCATGACGTGGAAGAAGCCCGGTGCCCACAGCGGGGCGGAGTAGCGCGTGGACACCACCTCGCCGGCCTTGAAGCCCTCGACGTCGGCTCGTGCCACCCACTGCCAGCGCTGCGGACTGGCATAGCGGCCGCGGATGCGCTCCAGTTCGCGCGCCACCCAGCGGTAGTCCAGCTTTTCGCCGGTGGCCGGGTCGTGCTCGAGCAGTTCGCCCACGATCATGGCGCCGTTCTGGTCGGCGGACACCAGCCGGCCGATCACTCCGGCCTTGGCGACGTTGCCGCGGATCAGCTGCAGCATCTCCGGGGTCGGCTGGTAGTTGCGCGGCACCACGTCGCCGGAGCCGAAGCCGCCCTCGACCACCTCGATGTAGCGCACGCCCGGGGTGAACAGCGAGGAAACGCGGGAGCGGTCCACGCCGGGCAGGAAGAACACGTCGTCGGTGATGCGGCGCAGGTGTTCCAGGAAGCGCGGCTCGTAGATGCCCTGGCCGTCGGTCCGGTCGCGGCGGATCAGCGCGATGGAGATCAGGTTGGCGCCGCCGAAGGCCTGTTCATACTGCTTGAACACCTTCATGTAGGGGTGTTCCAGGGGAATCTGCTTCTCGAAGCCGGCGTCGGGCTTCAGGTGCATCGCGGAGACCGCCATGCCGGCGGTGACCGCGATCAGCGCCGCGAAAGTCAGGCGCCGCCGCCCGTACACCAGGGCGATGAAGAACCGCAGTATCGATTCGGCAGTGACCGCCACCGCGCTCCTCCACGAGCAGGTGCCGCCGGATTATGGAAGCCTTGGCGGCGGGGTCCGGGTCGGTCCCGGATTCAGGAGCCTATTGTGGTCAGAGCCGCGGGTGCGCTCAAGCACTACGGCGGTCGCCCGCTTCCGCCACAGCCGCAGCGTTCCCGGGCGAAGGCCGGAGCCCGGCCTCGATGAAGACCCCTGCCGCTCAGGGGGGTGCGGCGGGAGGCCGGCTTTCGCTGGCCTGAGCTTTCTCCGCGGAGCCGGCGGCTGGTACCACATTGGCCCCATTGGAGACCTTCTGCAGGCCGGAGATGATGATCGTTTCCCCGGGCTTGAGGCCCTCGGCAACCTCGACGCGGCCAGGTTCACGCTGCCCCAGGCGGATTTCGCGTTCGCGGGCCACGCCCTGGCTGACGGCGTAGACGAACTGCTGTTCGCCGCGGGGGAAGACCGCCTGCTCCGGGATCACCACCACCTGCTCGCGGACGCCGGTCTGCAGGCGCACGCGCGCGAACAGCCCCGGCCGCAGGCGTCCTTCGGGATTGGCCAGGCGGGCGCGCAGGCCCACCGAGCGGGTGGTATCGGCCACGCGCGGCTCGATGGCGTAGACCTCGCCGCGGAAGCGCTCGCCCGGCCAGGCGTCGAACTCGATGTCCAGCGGCTGCCCCGCGGACAGCTGCGACAGGGCCAGTTCCGGCACGCGGAAGTCGATCTTGACGCTGGAGACCGCTTCCAGGTTGACCAGGGCCTGGCCCGGGTTGACGTAGTCGCCCGGGCTGACCTGGCGCAGGCCGGCGATGCCGGCAAAGGGCGCCGTGATGCGGGTCTTGGCCAGTTGCGCCTGGGCCAGAGCCAGGCTCGCCGCCGCGGCGTCCTGGGCCGAGGACAGGGTGTCGCGCTCCTGCTGCGAGATCAGCTTGCGCTCGAACAGTTCCAGGCCGCGCTGGTAATTGCGCTGCGCCAGGCCGTGGTCGGCGTGAGCCTGCGCCAGCTGGGCGCGATGCACGGCGTCGTCCAGTTCGAACAGCACCTGGCCGCGAGTGACCGGACGGCCTTCGTCGAAGCCGATCCGGGCGATGCGGCCGGCAATCTCGGGGCTCAGCGTGACCGATTCGTCCGAGCGCACGCTGCCCACGGCCACGATCTGCCGGGAGAGCGTAGCGGTGGCGACCGGCGCCATTTCCACGGCGACGGCGGGCTTGGCGGTGCCGGCCTTGGCCGGATCGGCCTTGCCGCCGCCGGCCTTGTCGCAGGAGGACAGGGTCAGGCAGGACAGCAGCAGCAGCGTCGGGAGGCGACGGGTGGTCATCTTGGGTTGGTCTTTTGGCCCTGGGCGAGGCTCAGAGTGTCGGCAGGCCGCGAAGTTCGGCGAACCCTGCAAGCTTACCAAGAGGTTTGCTGCAATTCCTTCAGGCGATAGCCCACACCGGGCTCGGTCACGATCAGGGCCGGCCGTTCCGGGTCGGCCTCCAGCTTGGCCCGCAGCTGGCGGATGTAGACCCGCAGGTACTGCACGTCGGCTTCCAGCTCGCTGCCCCAGACCGCCCGCAGCAGGTGGCGGTGGGTCAGCACCTTGCCGGCATGCAGCACGAGTTGCTGCAGGATTTCGTATTCCTTGGGCGAAAGATGCAGTTCCGCGTCGTCCAGCAGCACCTGGCGGCGCACCAGGTCGACGGCCAGGCGGCCGTTGCGGTAGACCGGCCGCGCACCCTGCTGCTGCAGGCGGTGGCGCAGGGCGGCGCGGATGCGCGCCATCAGCTCCTCGGCGCCGAAGGGCTTGGTGACGTAGTCGTCCGCCCCCTCGTCCAGCGCCTGCACCTTGCCGGCTTCGCCGTCGCGGCTGCTGAGCACGATCACCGGTACGGGCGAAAGCGCACGGATGTCGCGCAGCAGGTCCAGGCCGTCGCGGTCGGGCAGGCCCAGGTCCAGCAGGACCAGGTCCGGACCGCGCTCGCGCACGGCCTGCAAGGCATGCGCGGCATTGCCGGCTTCCAGCACCTCGAAGCGGTGCGCGCCCAGCGTCGTGCGGAGCAGGCGCCGGATCGGCACCTCGTCGTCCACCACCAGGATCCTGCCGGCATCCATCAGGCGGCCTCCGCGGGGGACACGAACAGCGAGGAGGGCAGTTCGATCTCGAAGATGCTGCCGCTGCGCTCGCGGCGGTTGCGCGCGCGGATGCGTCCGCCCATGGCATCGACGAAGCCGCGGCAGACCGCCAGGCCCAGGCCGATGCCGGCGCGCTGACGGTCGCCGCCGCGGATGCGGAAGAAGGGATCGAAGATGCGCTGCAGGTCGGCCTCGGGAATCCCGGGGCCCTCGTCGCGCACCTCGATCGATACGGCATAGCGGTGCCGCTGAGCGGAAATCTCGATGCGCGTGCCCTCGGGGGCATATTTGCCGGCATTCTCCAGCAGGTTCACCAGCACCTGTTCCATCAGCACGAAGTCCAGCGTCAGCATCGGCAGCTCATGCGAGTAGGCGGTGCTGACCTGGTGGCGCTCGAGCAGGCGCGCGGTACGCTGGAGCGCCGAGCCCACGATCTCCTGCAGCTCGCAGGTTTCGCGCTTGGGCTGCAGGGCGCCGGCATCGAGCCGCGTCATGTCCAGCAGGTTGCCGACGAAGCGGTGCATGCGCTCGGTCTCGTCCTGCGCGGTGGTCAGCAGTTCCTCGCGCTGTGCGTCGTCGTACATCGCGCCATAGGACCGCAAGGAGGAGATCGAGCCCATGATGCTGGCCAGCGGCGTGCGCAGGTCGTGCGAGATGGAGGTCAGCAGCGCGGAGCGCAGTTGCTCGGTCTCGGCCAGCATGCGCGCCTGGTCGATCTGCTTGGCCAGGCGGATGCGTTCGATGGTGATGGCGGCGAGATCGGCGATGGTATCGAGCATGCGGCGCTCGGAGGGCTCGAGCAGTGCTCCGCGGCCGTCGCGCTGCGCCCCGAGCACGCCGACGATGCCCGAGGGCGTGCGCAGCGGCAGCCACAGGCGGCTGGCACCGGGCAGGGTGTCGGCGCCGCGGCCGGTGGCCTCGCCTTTCTCGAAGCTCCATTGCGCCGCCGCCAGGTCCTTGTCGTCCAGGCCGCTCTCCGCGCTCAGGCGCTTGCCGTCGTCGTCGGGCAGCAGCAGCAGGGCCTGCAGGTCGAGGATGCGGGCCACCTGGCCCGTGGTGACAGCCTGCAGGTCCTCCAGCTTTCGCAGGCCGGCGAGGCGGCGCGTGAAGTTGAGCAGCTCGGCGCTGTCGTAGGCCTGCTCGCGCGTGGCCAGGGCCTGCTGGCGCAGCCGTGCCATCAGCTGGCTGACCACGACCGAGACGGCGATGAAGAACACCAGCGACAGCACGTTGGCGGGATCGGCGACGGTGAAGGTGTAGCGGGGGCCCAGGAAGAAGAAGTTGTAGGCCCCCGAACTGGCCAGGGCCGCGTAGAGGCTGGGCACCATGCCATAGCGCGTGGCGCTGATCATCACCGCCGCCAGGTAGATCAGGGCGACATTGTGGACCTGGGTGGCCGCATGCAGCAGCCAGCCCAGGCCGGTGGCCGCCGCCACCAGCAGCGTCACCGGCAGGATCGCCGCCAGGTTCCAGTCGCCCGGCCGCGCGAACGCGCGCCGCGGCAGGCGGCGGCTCTCCGCCTGGGGATCCGCCACCACGTGGATGGAGATGTTGCGGGCGCGGCGGACCAGTTGATCGACTACCGAGCCGTGCCGGAGTTCGAACCAGCGGCTGCGCTGAGACTTGCCGGTGACGATATGGCTGATGTTGTGTTCACGCGCATAGGCCAGCAGGTCGCCGGCGATGTCGCTGCTGCCGGCGATCGACAGCGCGTTGCCATCCAGGCGCTCCGCCAGGCGCAGGTTCTCCGCTACCTGGTCGCGCTGCGCTTCGTCCAGCTGCAGGCTGCGGGCGGTTTCCAGGTAGAGCGCGGTCCACGGTGCGTCGAGCCGGTCGGCGAGCCGCTTGGCGTGACGCACCAGAGCCTGCGCGCCGGGAGACTCGTTGACGCAGACCAGCACGCGATCGCCGGCCGGCCAGACCTCCTCGATGCCATGGGTCCGCCGATGATGGCGCAACTGCTCGTCCACCTGGGCAGCGGTGCGGCGCAGCGCCAGCTCGCGCAGGGCCGTGAGATTGCCGGTATTGAAGTAGCCCTGCAGGGCGCGTTCGCCGGCCTCGCCCTGGTAGACCTTGCCCTCGCGAAGGCGCTCGATCAGCTCGGTCGGCGTGATGTCGATGACCTCGACCTCGTCGGCGAGGTCCAGGATCGCGTCCGGCACGGTTTCGCGCACGCGCACCCGCGTGATGCCGGCGACGATGTCGTTGAGGCTTTCCAGGTGCTGGATGTTGATCGTGGACCAGACGTCGATGCCGGCCGCCAGCAGCTCCTGCACGTCCAGGTAGCGCTTGGGATGGCGGCTGCCCGGCGCGTTGGTATGCGCCAGCTCGTCCACCAGCACCAGCTGCGGCCGGCGTGCCAGGATGGCGTCGAGGTCCATCTCCTCCAGTTCTCGTCCTTCGTAGGGCACCCGCCGGCGTGGGATCAGCGGCAGGCCCTCGACCAGCGCCATGGTTTCGCGCCGCCCGTGGGTCTCGACGATGCCGATCACCACGTCCACGCCGTCGCGCTGCTTCTTGCGCGCCGACGACAGCATCTCGTAGGTCTTGCCGACGCCCGGGGCGGCGCCCAGGAAAACCTTCAGCTTGCCGTGCTGCTCGCGCTGTACCCGTTCCAGCAATGCCTCGGGCGAGGGGCGATGGGGTTCGGACGGGACCGTGCTGTTCATGACCTCATTCTATGCACTTCAAAAAAAAAGAAGCGCGCCCGCGGTCCGCGGGCGCGCCGACGACAGGCCAGGTCCTCAGGGAATGCCTGCCGGCGCGCGCCGGCGTCCCGCCTCCGCGTCCAGTGCCAGGTTGAGGGCCAGCACGTTCACCCCAGGTTCGCCCAGGAACCCCAGGTCGCGGCCATGGGTGTGTTCCCGGATCATCAGGCGCACGCGGTCCACCGGCAGCCCGCGGGCGGCGGCCACGCGGGCCGCCTGGTAGTCGGCCGCGGCGGGGCTGATGTGCGGATCCAGGCCGCTGCCGGACGCGGTCAGCAGGTCCGCCGGGATCGGCTGGCCGGGCTGGGCCTTGCCGAGGCGTTCGGCGTCGGCGGCGATGCGTTCCAGCAGCGCCTTCGAGGTCGGGCCGTAGTTGGAGCCGCTGGACGAGGCCGCGTCATAGCCGGCGGCACCGGCGCCCGACGGGCGGCCGTGGAAGTAGCCGGGGCCGGCGAAGGACTGGCCCAGCAGCGCCGAGCCGACGACCTTGCCGTCGCGCTGCAGCAGGCTGCCGCCAGCCTGCTGCGGGAAGACGGCGGACGCGATGCCGGTGACGGCCAGCGGGTAGATCAGCCCCAGCAGCAGCGTCAGCAGCAGGAGCAGGACGATGGCTGGGCGCAGGATGCCCGGTTCCGGGTGCATGTCGGTGAGCACGTGGATACGCATGGGTCAGCCTCCTCAGGCCAGGCCGGCAGCCGCGACCAGCAGGTCGATCAGCTTGATGCCGATGAAGGGGACGATCAGGCCGCCCAGGCCATAGATCGCCAGGTTGCGGGACAGCAGGCGCGCAGCGGGCGCTGGCCTGTAGCCGACGCCGCGCAGGGCCAGCGGGATCAGCGCCAGGATGATCAGGGCATTGAAGATGATCGCCGACAGGATCGCTGACTGCGGCGAGGCCAGGCCCATGACATTCAGGGCGCCCAGTTGCGGGTAGAAGGCGATGAACAGCGCCGGGATGATGGCGAAGTACTTGGCCACGTCGTTGGCGATGCTGAAGGTGGTCAGGGCGCCGCGGGTCATCAGCATCTGCTTGCCGATGCCGACGATCTCGATCAGCTTGGTGGGATCCGAGTCCAGGTCCACCATGTTGCCGGCCTCGCGCGCGGCCGCCGTGCCGGTCTGCATGGCCACGCCGACGTCGGCCTGGGCCAGTGCCGGGGCATCGTTGGTGCCGTCGCCGCACATCGCCACGAGCTTGCCCTTGGCCTGCTCGGCGCGGATCAGCTCCAGCTTCTTCTCCGGCGTGGCCTGGGCCAGGAAGTCGTCGACGCCGGCCTCGGCCGCGATGGCGGCCGCGGTCATCGGGTTGTCGCCGGTGATCATCACCGTGCGAATGCCCATCTCGCGCAGTTCGGCGAAGCGCTCGCGGATGCCGCCCTTGACGATGTCCTTGAGCTGCACCACGCCGAGCACCCGGCCGTCGCGCGCCACCGCCAGCGGCGTACCGCCGCCCTTGGCGATGCGCGCGGCGATCTCGTCCAGTTCCGCCGGGATGGCGTGGCCTGCCGGATGTGCCTTGACGTAGTCCTTCACCGCGTCGATGGCCCCCTTGCGGATCTCCTGGCCATCGACGTCCACTCCGGACATGCGGGTCTGCGCCGTGAAGGGGATGAACTTCGCGTGCAGCGGCGCCATTTCGCGGCCGCGCAGGCCGTGCTTCTGCTTGGCCAGGATCACGATGCTGCGGCCCTCGGGCGTCTCGTCCGACAGGCTGGAGAGCTGCGCCGCATCGACCATCTCGTGTTCGTAGACGCCGGGCAGCGGGTGGAATGCGGTGGCCTGTCGATTGCCGAGCGTGATGGTGCCGGTCTTGTCCAGCAGCAGCGTATCGACGTCACCTGCGGCTTCCACGGCGCGGCCCGACAGGGCCAGTACGTTGAATCGCACCAGGCGGTTCATGCCGGCGATGCCGATGGCGGAGAGCAGGGCGCCGATGGTGGTCGGGATCAGCGTGACGAACAGCGCTGCCAGCACGATCACCGAGACCTGGCCGCCGGCGTAGCGGGCGAAGCCCGGGATCGTCGCCACCGCCAGCACGAAGATCAGGCTCATGCCGGCCAGCAGCACGTTCAGCGCGATCTCGTTGGGGGTCTTCTGGCGCGCGGCGCCTTCCACCAGCGAAATCATGCGATCCAGGAAGCTCGAGCCGCTGGCGGCGGTGATCCGTATCTCGATCGTGTCGGACAGCACGCGCGTGCCGCCGGTGACGGCCGAGCGGTCGCCGCCGGCCTCGCGGATCACGGGCGCGGATTCACCGGTGATCGCGGATTCGTCCACGGTAGCCACGCCCAGCACCACGTCGCCGTCGCCCGGGATGGTTTCGCCGGCGCTGACCCGGACCCGGTCGCCCACGCGCAGTTCGGTGGCATTGACCGCCTCGACGCGGCCGTCGCGCAGGCGGTTGGCCAGGGTCTGGGTACGGGTCTTGCGCAGTTCTGCCGCCTGCGCCTTGCCGCGGCCCTCCGCGATCGCCTCGGCGAAATTGGCGAACAGCACCGTGAACCACAGCCAGGCGATGACCTGGCCCGAGAACAGCAGGCCGCCGGCGCTGGTGATGGCATCGCGCAGGAACAGCACCGTGGACAGGGCGGCAACCAGCGCCGTGATGAAGATCACCGGATTGCGGGCCAGCTTGGCGGGCGACAGCTTGCGCAAGGCATCCTGGGCTGCCGGTGCCAGCAGGGCGCGGTCGAACAGGGATTTGCTTTTCTGCGTCATGGGAAACCTCAGTAGCTGCTGCCCTGCAGCAGAGCGAACTGCTCGGCGATGGGACCCAGCGCCAGGGCCGGGAAGAAGGTCAGCCCGCCGACGATCAGCACCACGCCGACCAGCAGCGCCACGAACAGGCCGTTGTTGGTAGGGAAGGTGCCCCCCGAGGGCGCCACCGTGTTCTTTGCGCCCAGCGAGCCGGCGATGGCCAGCATCGGCAGGATGATCGCGAAGCGGCCCAGCAGCATGGCGATGCCCAGCGTGGTGTCGTAGAACGGCGAGTTCGCGGTCAGCCCGGCGAAGGCGCTGCCGTTGTTGGCGGCCGCCGAGGTGTAGGCATAGAGGATCTCGCTGAAGCCGTGCGGGCCCCGGTCCTGCAGGCCGGCCAGGCCCAGGTCGAGCACGCCGGCCAGCGATGTGAAGCCGAGGATGCACAGCGGCGAGGCGAGAATTGCCAGCACCGTGAGCTTCACCTCGCGCGCCTCGATCTTCTTGCCCAGGTATTCCGGAGTCCGGCCCACCATCAGTCCGGCGATGAACACCGCCAGGATCACGAACAGCAGCATGCCGTAGAGGCCGGCGCCGACGCCGCCGATGACGACTTCGCCGAGCTGCATGTTGATCATCGGCACCATGCCGGCCAGCGGCATCAGGCTGTCGTGCATGGCGTTCACCGCGCCGCAGGAGGCGGCCGTGGTGATGACCGCGAACAGCACCGAGGCGGGGATGCCGAAGCGCACCTCCTTGCCTTCCAGGTTGGCATCGACGCCGGCGGCCTGCAGCAGCGGGTTGGCGGAGGTCTCCGCCCAGTAGGCCGCGGCCACGCCCGCCAGGAACAGGATTCCCATGGCGCCGAAGAGGGCCCAGCCCTGCTTCTCGTCGCCGACCATGCGGCCGAAGACGTTGGTCAGCGCGGCGCCGATGGCGAAGATCGACAGCATCTGCGCCAGGTTGCTCAGGGCCGTCGGATTCTCGAAGGGATGCGCGGAGTTGGCGTTGAGGAAGCCGCCGCCGTTGGTGCCGAGCATCTTGATCGCCTCCTGCGAGGCGATCGGGCCCTGGGCGATCAGCTGCTTCGCGCCCTCCAGCGTGGTGGCCTCGGTGTAGGGCAGCAGGTTCTGCGGCACGCCCTGCCAGACCAGGAACAGCGCGTAGGGCAGGCACAGCGGCAACAGGATGTAGAGCGTCACGCGCGTGAGGTCGGCCCAGAAGTTGCCGAGGGCCTGGGCTTGGCGCCGGGCGAAGCCGCGGCTGAGCGCGATGGCCAGCGCGATGCCGGTGGCGGCCGAGACGAAGTTCTGCACCGTCAGGCCGATCATCTGGCTGAGGTAGCTCATGGTGGCTTCGCCGCCGTAGGACTGCCAGTTGGTGTTGGTGACGAAGCTGATCGCGGTGTTGAATGCCAGGTGCGGGCTCAGTGCCGGCAGGGCCTGCGGATTCAGGGGCAGCCATTGCTGGGTGCGCAGGATCAGGTACAGCAGCGCGAAGCCGGCGAAGTTGAAGGCCAGCATCGCCAGCGCGTAGCCATGCCAGGACTGCTCGCGCTGCGGATCGACGCCGGCCGCCCGGTAGAACAGGCGCTCCAGCGGCCCCAGCACCACGGACAGTCCGTGGCGCCGGCCCTCGACCACGCGAAGGATGTAGCCGCCCAGCGGGCGGACCAGCAGGATGATGAGGCCGCAGAAGACGAGGATCTGCAGCCAGCCAAGGGCTGTCATGGAAGGAGCTCCCGGTGCTAGAAACGTTCGGCGCGGATCAGCGCGTAGACGAGGTAGATCAGCGTGCCCACGGCGACGCCGCCGCCCAGCAGGTAGTCGAAGGCCATGGTCAGAGTTTCCCCGCGCCCTTGGCATAGAGGACCATCAGTGCGAAGCCCAGCACGCCCAGTCCGAGAAAGATGAGGTCACCCATCGAGATGCTCCTGAGCCGCCATGATGGCGGCGCGGGTATTAGGCGCGCCGGCCCCGTAGGAATTCGAGGAAGGGCCGGCCGCCGGGAGATAAAGGAAAGATAAAGATGCGCCTCTAGATGAAGCGCTCGGCCTGCAGGGCCAGCGCCGCCGGCTCGGCGGCATGGGCCACCAGGTAGACCTGCCGTCCGGGGGCGGCGCCCAGGATCAGGCCGGCGGCGATGGCGCCGGCACCGAGGGCGGCAATGGCCAGGCGCACCGGACCCTGCCAGGCGGAAAGGAACTCGGACAGGGCGGCGAGGCCGGCGTGATCGTTGCGGAAGGCGAGGCGGGCGAGGGGGCGGCCCTCGCGGCGCAGGTCGACCTGTACTTGGTGCGGCTGGATGTCGATGCCGACGCAGAGTGCGCTGTCCATGTGGGGAGTACCCGTGACGGGGCGGATCGCCCCGGCGCACACCTTAGGGACAGCCGGATAAATTGGGGGTGAAGACCGGCGGCCGCGACATCAAGGTTGCATAAAGACGCGCCTCCCGAGGAGCTTGCCCCGGAAACTCCTCGTGCCGCGAAAGCCGGCATCCAGTACCGGACAGGAGTGGCCCTGGGCGCAGCGGGATACCGGCTTCCGCCGGCATGACGACTAGCCGAGTTTCGCCACCAGCTTCACCAGTTCCGGCGACTTGGCATAGGCGCGGAACAGGGTGCGGGCCAGCACGCCGAGCTGGCGGTTGACTTCGTCGGGCGTCAGGTGGCGCAGCGGCAGCACGCAGGCTTCCACCAGCGAGATGATGGCACGGGCCATGTCGTCGAGGTCTCCGCCCAGGTCCATGCTGCCCTGTTGCTGGCCGCGCTTGAGGGCATCGTGCAGCACGGCGATGGCGGCGGACTCGAAGGCGCGCTGGGCCGTGATGATGTGCACCGTCTCCGGGGTGTCCGGGATCAGCCAGTAGCCGCCGATGCCCTTCTCAATGCGCGGGTCCTGCAGCAGACGCGACAGGCCGCCGAACAGGGCGACCACGGCTTTCACCGGGTCCGGCTCGGCCCGCATGACGTCGAAGATGTAGCTGTCGAAGATCGTGTGCAGGCGCTTGAGGCAGTCCAGGTACAGGGCTTCCTTGCCCTGGAAATGCCAGTAGAGGGCGCCCTTGCTGAGCTTGGCGGCGGTGGCGATATCGCCGATGGAAACTCCCTCGTAGCCATAGCGGCCGAACAGTTCGAAGGCGCGGTCGCCGATGACCTTGAGTGTGTCGAACTGTTCGTGGGCGGGCTTGCGCGGCATGGCAGGGGATCGGGCGGCTGGTATGTTTATGGTAAGTATCAAGAAATTCTGAACGATTCCGCTATTCTTTGCCTGTGTCCCCGACCGACCCCAGTTTCGAGCAGAGCCTGGACCGCGCGGCAGCCCTGCTGCGCGGCGCGCGGCGCGTGCTGGCCATCACCGGGGCCGGCATCTCCGCCGACTCCGGGCTGCCGACCTATCGCGGCGTCGGCGGGCTGTACGAGGATGCCGCCACCGAGGATGGACTGCCGATCGAGGAAGCCCTGTCCGGCAGCATGTTCCGCCGGCGTCCCGAGATCTGCTGGAAGTACATCCACCAGCTGGAGCGCAACTGCCGCGGGGCCCGGCACAATGCCGCCCATGACGCGCTTGCTGCGCTGCAGCAAGGATTTGCGCAGTTCACTGTGCTGACCCAGAACATCGACGGCTTCCATGTCGATGCAGGCTCTGCCGACGTCATCGAGATCCACGGCAACCTGCGCGAGCTGTACTGCGTGCAGTGCGGAGCCTCGCGCGGGGTCCCGGACTTCTCCGCCGTGGAGAACCTGCCGCCGCGCTGCGGGCGCTGCGGCGGGATCGAACGCCCGCGCGTGGTGCTGTTCGACGAAATGCTGCCGGAGGCCGCGCTGCGGCGCCTGCAGGATGTGCTGGAGCAGGGCGTGGACGCGGTGCTGAGCATCGGCACCACCAGCGTGTTTCCCTACATCGCCGCCCCGGTGCTGATGGCGCGCCGCCACGGGGCGCCGAGCATCGAGATCAATCCGGGCCGCAGCGAAGTGTCGGAGCTGGTGGACCTGCGCCTGCGGGCGAGGGCCATCGACGTGCTGCCGGCGCTGGCGGCAAGGCTTTCCCCGTGAGCAGCCTCGCGCGCTGGTCGGAAGTCTGGGAAGAGCTGGGCCTCAAGGCCGATCCGGAACTGCATGCCGACCTGCGCCTGCGCTATTCCAGCTCCTCGCGGCACTACCACACGCTGCACCACCTGATGGAGTGCCTGGAACTGTTCGCCGAGACACGGGACCTGGCCGAGCATCCCGCCGAGATCGAGCTGGCGCTGTGGTTCCATGACGCCATCTATGAAGTGAAGCGCCACGACAACGAAGTCCGCAGCGCCGAGTGGGCGCAGCGCGCGTTGCGCAAGGCCGGCGCCGACGACGCCCTGGTCACGCGCGTCTACGACCTGGTGATGGTGACGCGTCATGACGGCCAGCCCGTGACGGCCGACCAGCAGCTGCTGTCGGACATCGACCTGGCCATCCTCGGCGCCCGTCCTTCGCGCTTCGACGAATACGAACGGCAGGTGCGCGAGGAATACAAGCACGTGCCGTCGCCAACCTTCAAGGCGGTGCGCCGCCAGATCCTGCAGGGTTTCCTGGCCCGGCCACGCATCTACCACACGCAGTGGTTCTACGAGCGCCGCGAACGCCTGGCGCGCGGCAACATCGACCGCTCGCTGCGGCAGCTCTCGCGCTGGCGCCTGTCGCCGATGTAGCCGGGCCTGCGGGCCGCAAATCCTCACGCAACCTCACAGCCCGTGGCCGCGGCGGCTCCAGGCTGGGCAGGGCGCGCCGGAAGTCCCGCGACGCCGGTGCCGTAAAACCGTCACGGCCGCGACGGAATCCCGGCAAAGGCAGGATCCGTTCCCGCGGCGCGGCGTTTTCCCTCGCGCGCCGCCCGTCGGGGATTTCCTGCCGCTGGCGGCTCCGGCCTGTAGGGGCGCGTGGGCGGGCATCGCTGCCCTTGCCGCGAGACCTGTTGGGCGCAGATGACGGCCGGGGGACGTCGTTCCTTGGGGAAACTCCTGTTTCATCCATGCCTTGTAAGCAATGGATTACATAAAATCAGCCAAGGCTTACATCTTGGCCGGCTGAAGTTCAGCGGCGATTGACCTCGGAGCCCGTTGGAACCCTGACAGCTGAACCCTGACGATCTTTCATCCCATCGCATGTGGATTGTTTGTGACCGGGCGTACCCCCAAGGGCTGCGCCAGCGCCATGACCACCACCTGCCGGACTTCGCTGCATACCTTCCGCCGTGAACTGCGGATCCTGCTGGGCCTGGGGCTGATGGCCGCGGCGGCGCTGACGGCGGGTACGGCGCGGGGTTCCGAGGGGCTGCTCTACGAAGAGGATGCAAGCATCGCGGTCGGCGAGGGGGCAGGCGGCGCCACCTATTCCCGACGCCTCGACCGCGACGGCAACTACGAGGTTCGCGCCAGCTTCCGCAGCTTCTCCGGCGACCCGCTGAGCGTCGCCTTCCGCTTCTCGCCGCAGAGCAGCCATGAATCGGTCCGGGAATTCGGCGTATCGGTAGAGGAACTGGATGCGCTGATGGCCGCCTGCCGCGCGCGCAGCGGCTGCGACCAGGAAGAGTTCAACCGCCACACCACGCGCTACTACCGCGACCACTCGCTGACGCTGAGCCAGGAGCGGGCGGACCAGGCGCCGAGGCTGCGCGTGGACGTGCCGCGGGTGGTGGAGCGCAACCGGGCCCGCGTGAAACCGGTCGCGGTGGCGCTGCGCCGCCTCGCGGCCCAGCAGGGCCGCGACACGGAGTGGATGATGGAGGCCGCCATTGCCCTGGTGCAGAGCGGCATGGTTTACCGCCAGCCGGCTACCTGGGACGGCGGGCGCAAGATCCTGGGTTTCTATCCGCCGCTGCGTGCCCTGGAGCGTGGCTACGGCGACTGCGATACCAAGTCGGCCCTGCTGGCCGCGATCCTCCAGAACCTTTCCAGCACGCCGCTGGTGGGCGTGCACGTGCCGCAGCACTACCTGCTGGGGATGGCGCGCACCCCGCGCAGCGACCAGGCGTACATCGTCCACCAGGGGCGGCCCTACGTGCTGGTGGAAGCTGCCGGCCCGGCCGCGCGGCGCCCGGGTGAAGTGTCCAAGGCCACGCATGCGGCGCTGGTGCTGAAGAAAGGGATCCGGGTCGACCCGATGATCTGAACGTCCTGGGGAGTCGCCGCAGCGCATTTCCGGCCCTGGCCGGGGTGCGCTGCGGTTTTTTTTGCTTTAACCCCATTGCCGTAGCGGCCCCGTTTACAGGATCAACACCCCGCAAACGGAGCTTCGCGATGCGCCTGCAACCCCTGCTGTTGAGTTTCTCCAGTGCCAGCCTCGTGCTGCTGGCCGCCTGCACGAACACTTCGGGCTACCACGATGGCATGGCGACCGGCGCGGCCTCGGCGCCGCCTCCGCCGGAACTGGAGGCACGCCGGGAGGCGCATGACAGGGCCGCCGCCAAGGCGCGGGTCCAGGCCCAGGCCGCGGGCGGCGCGCAGGTGAAGAGGGCCTACGAGGCCCTGGCGATCGCGCCGGCGGCGCCGGCCCTGCTGGCGCCGATGCCCCAGTTGGAGGACCGCGAGAACTACGCGAAGATCGAAAGCAACCCGGTGACGCTCGTGGCCGAAAGCCCGGTGTCCACGTTCAGCATCGACGTGGACACCGGCAGCTACAGCAACGTGCGGCGCTTCCTCAACGGCGGCAGCCTGCCGCCGCAGGACGCGGTGCGCGTGGAGGAACTGGTCAACTACTTCGACTACGACGATCCGCTGCCGCGGGACCGCAGCCGGCCGTTCAGCCTGCACACCGAGATCGCCCCGACGCCCTGGAATGCGAAGACGAAGCTGCTGCGCGTGGCGATCCGCGGCTGGCAGCCGACGGGGCCGCGCCCGGCGTCCAACCTGGTGTTCCTGGTGGATGTGTCGGGCTCGATGAACGAGCCGAGCAAGCTGCCACTGGTGAAATCCTCGCTGAAGCTGCTGACACGGCAGCTGACGGAGCGGGACCGCATCAGCCTGGTGGTCTATGCCGGAGCCTCCGGCGTGGTGCTGGAGCCGACGCCGGGCGATGACGGTGATGCCATCGAGAGCGCGCTGGACCGGCTCAGCGCGGGCGGCTCCACCAATGGCGGCGAAGGCATCCGCCTGGCTTATGCGATGGCGCAGCGTGCCTTCATCCCCGGCGGCAACAACCGCGTACTGCTGGCGACCGACGGCGACTTCAACGTCGGCACCACCAGCTTCGAGCAGCTGGTGGACCTGGTGGAGGAGAAGCGCAGGAGCGGCGTGGCACTGACCACGCTGGGCTTCGGCGGCGGCAACTACAACGACCAGCTGATGGAACGGCTGGCCGACGCCGGCAACGGCAACCACGCCTACATCGACACGCTGGCGGAAGCGCAGAAGGCCCTGGTGGATCAGCGCGACGCCACGCTGACCACGATCGCCCGCGACGTGAAGATCCAGCTGGAGTTCAATCCGGCCCTGGTCAGCGAATACCGCCTGATCGGCTACGAGAACCGCCAGCTGCAGCGCGAGGACTTCAGCAACGACAAGGTCGATGCCGGCGAGATCGGCGCCGGCCACCGCGTCACGGCACTGTACGAGATCGCGCTGGCGGGCGAGGGCGGTGAGCGCGTGGAACCGCTGCGCTACGGCGGCAAGGCGCAGGCGAAGGCCACCGGCGAGGAACTGGGCTTCCTGCGCCTGCGCTACAAGCGTCCCGGGGACGGCATGGAGGCGGCCAGCCTGCTGATCGAGCACCCCCTGCTGCGCCGCGAGGTGCGCGACAGCCTGGAGGGCACCAGCGATGCCTTCCGCCTGTCGGCCTCGGTGGCGGCCTTCGGCCAGCTGCTGCGCGGCGGCCAGTACACCGGCGGCTTCGGCTACACTCAGGTCGAGCGGCTGGCGCGCGATGCCCGCGGCCGCGACAGCCATGGCTATGCAGGCGAGTTCCTGCAGCTGGTCAAGCTTGCGCAGGGCCTTTCCACCGGCCAGGCGCGGGCTCAGATAGGAGAGTAGCGACTGGAAGCGGCAGAGGGCGGGGCGGGGTTCGCCGATGCGGCGGCCCCGTCCGGCGACGAGGAACTGATGCTGCAGTACCGGAACGGAAGCATGGCCGCGTTCGAGACGCTCTACCGCCGCCACAAGGATCCGCTCTGGCGCTACCTGCTGCGCGGTGCCGAGGATCGCGAGGCCTGCAACGAGATGTTCCAGGACGTCTGGGCCAGCGTGGTCCGCAGCCGGACCTCCTGGGAGCCGCGCGCACGCTTCACCACCTGGCTGTATACGCTGGCGCACAACCGGCTGGTGGACTACTACCGCCTGCGCACCCTGGCCACCGCACCGCTGGAAGAGGCGGAGGATGTGGCTGGCCCCGAGCACGAATCGCCCGATGCGGCGGCGCGCAATGCTCAGCTGCGGCAGCGGCTGCTCGATACCCTGGCGCAGTTGCCGCATGAGCAGCGCGAAGCCTTCCTGCTCAAGGAAGAGGGTGGACTGAGCCTGGAGGAGATTGGCCAGGCGACCGGCGTAGGGCGTGAGACGGTGAAGAGCCGGCTGCGCTACGCGCTGGCCAAACTGAGACAGGAGCTGAGCGATGTCTGGCCCTGAACGCCAAGCGCCCGACGACAAGCTGCTCGAGGATTTCCTCGACGGACGCAGTCCCGCGAGCCGCGCCTGGCGCGAGGCCATGCGCGGTGAATCCGCGCCTCCGGAGATGGAGGGCGCGGTTCTCGACATGGCCCGCCGCGAGATCGAAGAGGCGGCGGCCCGGCCGCCCTCGCGCGACCGCTTCCGGGACCGCCGCTGGCCCTTCGCGCTGGCCGCGGTGCTGGTGCTCAGCTTCAGCACGCTGCTGACCATCGTGCAGGATCCGGCGGCGCACAAGGATGCGATGATGGCGGCGCCCGATGCGGCACCGGCCGCAGCCGTGGTGCTGCCGGAAGCCGCGGCGCCGGTCGCTGTCGAGGCCCCGCCGCAGCCGGCGCCAGTGCGTGAGGCGGCCCCGGCGCCCAAGCCGCAGGCATTCCCCGCGCGGCCTTCTTCGCCGGCTTCGGCCATGTCCGCCGGTTCGGCGGACGCCCTCCGGGACCGTGCCGCGGCGGATGCGCCTTCCGGGCCGGAAGCCGCCGCCATGGCGATGCCCGCGCCACCGCCGGCCGCGCCAACCGCGACGGAGGAGTCGCGCCAGGCGGAGCCGGATGAGCTGAAGGCGGCGAGGCGGACTCCCGAGATGCTGCAGCAGCGTGCCGCGCCGCCGGCCTTCGCGGGAGCCGCGAAGCTCGAGCGCGAGGAGGCGGAGAGCGAAGCGGCGGCAGCAACCGGGCTCGAGCGTATCCGGCGGCTGCTGGCCGAAGGCCACGAGGAGCAAGCGCGTCAGGCCTTGGCGGCCTGGCGCAGGCAGTGGCCGGAACGTCCCGTTCCCGAAGACCTGAAGCGGCTGGCCGACTGAAACGCTCAGGCCGGGCCGAGCGGCTCCGGCGTGCCGAGGATGGCGTTGAGCCGCGCGCAGATGCGCGTCTCCATCGGCCGGGCCAGCAGGGGCAGCGAGCGGAAGGGGCGGTACTGCGGATGCTCGCCGAACTCCACCTTGGCGCTGCCGCGTGCCCCGCGGTAACCCTCGGCGACCACGGTGCAGCGGCTGCGCAGGACCTGGCCCTGCAGGATCGAGAAGCTGTTATGGCTCAGGTCCATTTGCCACTGCAGGTAGCTGCGCGGTGCGGAAACCTCCAGTGCCATCATGCGCTGGCCGTCGATCTCCATGCTCGCCAGGCCGGTCTGGCTCCCCAGGGCGAACTCGGCATGCGCCAGCAGGCGCGGCAGGCCGTACAGCTGCACGCCCACGTCGCGCGGGCGCGCGCGATCCACGGCGGAGGCCAGCGTGAACAGGCCCAGGGCCGGGTCCTGCCCGCCGCGCAGCGCCTCGCGCAACAGCGACCAGGCCGGCAGGCGCCGCGGTGTATCGAGGAGCATCGGGGTGGCGATGTTCAGTTCCTGGTAGCGGCCCAGGCCGCCCCGGTGGAAATGGTAGGCCGATACCAGCAGCACGCCATGCCAGGGCGTCAGGCGCGCCGGCGCCAGGCGTGCGGTCTGCGGCAGCAGCGGTCGAAGGCTGTCCAGCGGCACGGCAAACGCCGCCGACACCATGCTGACGTCGGTGTGGACCATGGGGAAGCGGTTCGGCGGTCCATACCAGCCCGACCAGTCGATCTCCACCAGCGGCTGTGCAGCGAGCTCCTCGAACAACCGGGGAGCGATCAGGTTGTCGCGGCCCTCGGCCTCGTCGGCCAGCAGGGTCTGCGGGGCGGGCGCGACGCCGTCGCGCGTGCGCGTGCGCAGCTGGCCCGGCAGTTCCACCGGTACGACGGGCGGCAGGGCGGGCAGGCGCAGCATCAGGGATTCCGCATCAGGCGCGCCGCCAGCCAGGCCAGCACGGGGCGCGGCGTGAGACGCGTGAGGAAAGCCGACAGGGCGTTGAACCGTCCGGGCACGATCAGGTAGCGCCGCGCCAGCATGGCGCGGATGCCGGCCCTGGCGACAGCCGGGCTGCTCATCATCGTGGCGTTGTGGAACCAGTTGCGCTTCTGTCCCGAGACATCCAGGAATTCCGTGGCGGTGACACCGGGACAGATCACCGTGCAGGACACGCCGCTGCCGCGCAGCTCGAAGTTGAGGGCGTGCCCGTAGTTGAGCACGTAGGACTTCGCGGCGCCGTAGGCGGCGTAGCTGGGCGAGGGCTGGAAGGCCCCGGTGGACGCGACCTGCAGGATGTAGCCGGCACCGCGCTTGACCATGTCGCGCGCGAACAGCTGCGTCAGCTGGGTCAGGGCCACCACGTCCAGTTGCAGCATCTCGGTGCTGCGCCGCGGCGGCAGCTCCACGTCGCGGCCGAACAGGCCGAAGCCGGCATTGTTGACCAGGATGTCCACGTCGCGTTTCTGCTGGCGCAGCAGGTCGTGCAGGGCCCGGGGCGCTTCCGGCTGGGACAGGTCCAGGGTCACCACGGTCACGTCGGCGCCGTGGGAGGCCTTGAGTTCCTGCTGCAGCTGCTTCAGGCGATCCTCCCGGCGGGCCACGATGACCAGCCGGCAGCCGCGCGCGGCGAGCTCGCGGGCAAAGTCCACCCCGAGGCCCGAAGAAGCCCCTGTGACAAGCGCAGTTCTCCCCGCGATGACGGAATCCGCCACGACGTCCCCCGATTGGTCGTTCCACCCCAATTCTTGCACGCGGCGGCGGCGCGTGCTGAATCACCGGCGTAGGGATTTTCCCATCCCTGCCTGCGGATGCCGGCAGCGTCTCAGGCGATCGGCAGCTCCGGGGATCCCGCCTCTTCCCGCTGCAGGCGGGCCGCGTGGCGTCCGGGCGATCCGGTGCCGCGGCACAGCGCGGAGTAGAAGGCCGGGACCACGTACAGCGTCAGGACGGTCGAGAACAGCACACCGAAGAAGATCACGATGCCCAGGATGGCGCGAGCCTCATGGCCGGCGCCGGTGGAGAAGATCAGGGGCACGGCGCCGGCCATGGTGGCCACCGAGGTCATCAGGATCGGGCGCAGGCGGATGCGGCTGGCTTCCATCAGGGCTTCCTCGAAGCCCTTGCCGGCGTCGCGCTGCTGGTTGGCGAACTCCACGATCAGGATGCCGTTCTTGGCCGCCAGTCCGATCAGCATGACGATGCCGATCTGGGCATAGACATTGAGGGTGATGCCCAGGGCCCAGAGCGCCCCCAGCGCGCCGAATACCGCCAGCGGTACCGTGGTCATGATGACGATGGGGTGGACAAAGCTCTCGAACTGCGCCGCCAGGGCGAGGTAGACGATCAGCAGCGCCATGCCGAAGGTGAACAGCAGTGCGCTGCTGGATTCCTTGAAGTCGCGCGACTCGCCCTTGTAGCTCAGGCGGACCTGCTGCGGCAGTTCCTCGCGGATGAGGTCCTCCATGTAGTCCAGCGCCTGTCCCAGCGTATAGCCGGGCGCCAGGCTGGCACTGATCGTGATCGAACGCAGGCGGTCGGTGCGGTTGTAGGTGGCGGCGGCCGCCTTCTCCTTCAGCGTCACCAGAGAGGTCAGCGGTACCAGGCTGCCGTCGGTCTGCGAGCGCACGTAGATGTCGGAAAGGTCCTGCGGATCGCGGCGCTGTTCGTCGGGCGCCTGCAGGATGATGTCGTACTCCTCGCCGGCCTGTTCGAAGCGCGTCACCACGCGGCCGCCCATGAAGGTTTCCAGTGCGGTGGAGATGGCCGAAACGGGTACGCCGCGGTCGCCGGCCCTATCGAGGTCCATGTCCAGTTCGATCTGCGGCTTGGTTTCCTTGTAGTCGGAATCCAGGCGCTGCAGGCCCGGGTTCTCGGCGGCGCGGCTCAGGATGCGGTCGCGCCATTCGGCCAGCTCGGCATAGTTGCTGCCGCCCAGCACCACCTGCACCGGCTGGCTGGCGCCGCCGCGCTGGCCGAAGCCGGCGCGCTGGTTGACCACCGCGCGCACGCCGGGCAGGTCGCGCAGGGCCTTGCTGTACTCCTCGCCGATCTCCGCGGAACTGCGCTCGCGGGACTTCCAGTCCACCAGGGACAGGGACAGGTTGCCGTTGTTGACGTCGTCGTTGCCGCCGCCGATGGAGGGAATGCGCAGCATCACCCGCTCGATCTCGCCCTGGCCGATGCGCGGCGTGATCAGCGCCTCGATGCGCTCCATCTCGCGGCCGGTGTAGCCCAGGCTGGCACCCTCCGGGGCGGTCACCTGGATGATGAAGCCGCCGCGGTCCTCGGCCGGGGCGAACTCCTGGGGCACCATGCGGAACAGCAGCCAGGTGCCCAGCCCCAGCGCCGCCAGCGCGGCCCAGGCCAGGGCCGGGCGCCGGACGAAGCCGCCGAGCGTGCGGCCGTAGGCCTGCGACAGCCGTTCGAAGCCGTTCTCGATGCCCTCGACAAAGCGGCTGCCGTGGTCGTTCTTGCGCAGCAGCGCGGCGCTCAGCACCGGCGACAGCGTCAGCGCCACCACGGCGGAGCAGATCACGCTGCCGGCCAGGGCCAGTGCGAATTCGCGGAACAGGCGGCCGACGTTGCCCTCGAGGAAGCCGATCGGCACGAATACCGCCACCAGCACCGCGGTGACGGCGACGATGGCAAAGCCCACCTCGCGCGCGCCGCGGTAGGAGGCCAGCAGCGGCGATTCCCCCAGCTCGATGCGGCGATGGATGTTCTCCACCATGACGATGGCGTCGTCCACCACCAGGCCAATCGCCAGCACCAGCGCGAGCAGCGTGAGGATGTTGATCGAGAAGCCGAAGGCATGCAGGAAGATGAACGAGGCCAGCAGCGAGATCGGCACCGTGATCGCCGGGATCAGCGTCGCGCGGGCATTGCCCAGGAACAGGAAGATCACCAGGATCACGAACAGCGCCGCATAGATCAGGGTGAGCTCCACCTCGTGCAGCGAGGCTTCGATGAAGCTGGAGGTGTCGTAGTTGACCTCCAGCTTCATGCCCTCGGGCAGATCCGGACCGATGGCGCTGGCCATTTCCTTGGCCTGCTGCGCCACGGTCAGCGTGTTGGCCGTGGAGGTCTTGACGATGCCGATGCCCAGCGCGCCGGCGCCGTTCGCACGGAAGGCGCCGCGCGGGTTCTGCGGACCCAGCTCCACCTTGGCGACGTCGGACAGGCGCACCGGGAAGCCGTCGGCGCCGCGGGATACGACCAGGTTGTTGAAGTCCTCGGCGCTGCGGAAGGGCCGCGCGGTGCGCAGGCCGAACTCACGCTCGTCCGACTCGATGCGCCCCGCGGGGCGCTCGATGTTCTGCTGGCGCAGCGCGTTCTCGATGTCCTCGGCGGTCAGCCCGCGCGCGGCCAGGCGGCCGCGGTCCAGCCAGACGCGCATGGCGTAGCGGCGGTCGCCGCCGTAACGCACCTGCGAAACACCGTCGATGGTCGAGAAACGGTCGACCAGGTAGCGCTCCGCATAGTCGGTGAGCTGCAGGGTATCCATGCGGTCCGAGGTGAGCACGAACCAGAGGATGGGACTGGAGTCCGCGTCGGCCTTGGCGATCTCCGGCGGGTCCACCTGATCGGGCAGGCGTCCTACTACGCCCGAGACGCGGTCGCGCACGTCGTTGGCGGCGTCGTCGATGTTGCGCGACAGCTCGAACTCCACGTTGATCTGCGAGCGGCCGTCGCGGGAGGACGAAGTGACGGTGCGGATGCCCTCGATACCGGCGACGCGGTCCTCGATCAGCTGCGTGATCTGGGTTTCCACGACGGCCGCCGAGGCCCCGGTATAGGCCGTGCTGATGGAGACGATCGGCGGATCGATGTCCGGGTACTCGCGGACCGAGGTCGAGCTCAGGCCGAACAGGCCGAAGACCACCAGCAGCAGGTTGATCACCGTGGCGAGGACGGGGCGCTTGACCGAGGTGTCGGTGATCCACATGGCGGGGCAGGTATGGGTTCCGGAATTCGCCTTCAGACTGGACAGGGCCCCGCGGGTTCCGCAAACGACGGCGCCGGGCCCCGGAGGCGCCCGGCACAGTGTGACAGCAGCCTGTGACGACAGCTACCGCTGGGGCGTGGCCGCGGCGTCCTGCACGTTCGGATCCGAGACGAAGCCGATCTTGCCCAGGCCGGCCTTGGCCGCTTCCGCCATCACCTCGGCGATGACCTGGTACTTGGTGTCGCGGTCGGCACGCAGGTGCAGCTCCGGCTGCGGCTGCTGCTGACTGGCTTCCTGCATGCGGGTCACGGCCGTGGCCTTGTCCACCGGCTCGCCGTTCCAGAACAGCGCGCCGGCCTGGTCGATCGAGAACTCGATCTTGTTCGGGGCGGGGGGCGTGGAATCCGCCGTGGTGCGGGGCAGGTCGATCTTCACCGCGTGCGTCAGCAGCGGCGCCGTGATGATGAAGATCACCAGCAGCACCAGCATGACGTCGATCAGCGGGACCATGTTGATCTCCGCCATCGGCGAGGTGTTGCCCTTCTGTTCGAAGCCGCCGAATGCCATGGCCTCAGGCCCCGGTCTTGAGCTTCACGACGTTGTTGCCGCCGCCGGCGAACTGCTGGCCGGTGGTGAGGAAGGCGAACAGGTCGTGCGCGAAGGCATCGAGGGCACCCAGCACGACGCGGTTGCTGCGCACCAGGTAGTTGTAGCCGAGCACGGCCGGGATGGCGACGGCCAGGCCCACGCCGGTCATGATCAGGGCCTCGCCGACCGGGCCGGCCACCTTGTCCAGGGTGCCGGCACCGGACATGCCGATGCTGACCAGCGCGTGATAGACGCCCCAGACGGTGCCGAACAGGCCCACGAAGGGAGCGGTGGAGCCCACCGAAGCCAGCACGCTGAGGCCGGATTCCATCTTGGTGGTTTCCTCGTCGATGACCTTGCGGATCGTACGGGTCAGGAACTCCGAGGCCGTGCCGGCTTCCTCGAGGCGGCTGGCACCGAAGCGGGCGTGGTGATCGCGCGCCGTGATCGCGTGGTGCGCCAGATGCGAGAATGGCTCCTCGGCACGGTGCGCGGCGACGGCGTCGTGCACCTGGTCCAGGCTCTTGGCGTTCCAGAAGAAGTCGAGGAATTCCTTGCTGCGCTTGCGCTCGAGATGGCCGCGGATCGCCTTGACGACGATCAGGTACCAGGAGGCGATGCTCATGACCAGCAGCACGAAAAGCAGGAACTTGCCCACCGCGTCCGACTGGCCGATGAAGTGGGAAAAGCCGAGGGTCTGGGTTTCCATGGGACTCCGGAAAAGCGGTTATTTGGCCAGCGTGAAAGGCATGGAGAAGGTGACGGTCTGTTCGAACGGCTTGCCGCCCTTCGTGCCCGGCTTGAATTTCCAGCGGCGCACGCCGCTGACGGCGGCGTCGTCGAGACGACTGAAGCCGCTGGACTTGCTCACCTTGATCGACTTGGGCAGGCCGTCCGCGGACACCAGGACGGTCAGTTCGACGACCCCTTCCTCGCCCAGTTGCCTGGAGCGCATGGGATACGCCGGAATCGGATTGTTGAGATAGGCCGCGTCGAACTTCGGCGGCTCGACCACCGGTTCGGGTTCGGGGCCGGGCGCCGGCGGCGGCGCGGCCTGGATCGGCGGCAGCGGCTCGGGCTCCACCGGCTCCGGCGGCGCCTGGATGGCCTGCGGCGCCGGCTCGGTGGCCTTGGTGGTGATCAGCGGCTTGGGCTTGGGCTTTTCCAGCGGTGGCGGCGGCTGCGGCGGCAGCGGTTCGGGCGGCTTGACCGGCTCCGGCACCTCGGGCTGGATGAAGCTGACGTAGAGCGGTGCCGGCGCGACCTGCTCGGGAGCGATCTCGGACAGGGCCAGGATGCCCCAGAGCCCCAGCACGTGTGCGCCGATCACCAGGGCCAGGCTGCCGAGATTCAGCGGACGTTCGTTACCTTGGGAAAGGGTGGCCAGCATCGGGGGAGGCGATCGGACAGCGGCGAAAAATCGAGAAATCCCTGGTCCGGCTGGAACCGCCGGATTCGTTGAGAATGTTTCTCATTCTAACTATCCGCTGCACGGCAGCGCAAGCAGGAATGTTGTTTGTTAGCTAGCTAGGTATTTCCATGAGAGAATACGTCAATGCCATGTCACTGCGGTGACATAATGGAATGATCCCCCGGAGCGCGGCTCCACAGGCTAGAGGACCATGATGATCAAGTTTTCGACGGCGGTACGGGTCGCCCTGGCGGTATTGCTGATCTATTCGGGCTACCTGGTGCTGCTGGCGTCCAGCCTCCCGCCGGAAATCTTCAAGCCGCTGTTCTCGGAGCAGGGGCCCTTCGAGGAGATGAGCATCGTGCTGTGGGTGGCGCTGGGCGCCATGCTGATGTTCCACGACGCCCGTTCGCCGAGAGTCCTGGCCCTGGCGGCCCTGTCTTTCGTTTTCGCCGCCCGCGAGGCCGACCTGCACAAGGCCTTCACGGTAATGAGCATCGAGAAGATCAAGTTCTACCTCAGCCCCGACGTGCCGGTCCTGCAGAAGATCATCGGCGGACTGGTGTTCCTGGCGGTGATCGCGCTGATCCTGCACCTAGCCCGCCTCTGCTGGCAATTCTTCTTCCGCCAGGGCGGCCTGCGCACACCCGTCGGCCAGGTGCTGATCCTGCCGGTGCTGCTGCTGCCGCTGTCTAAAATCCTGGACCGCTTCTCCAACGTGCTGAAGGAGGCCTTCGACATCCATCTTTCGTACACGGTGAACCAGTTCATCGCCGCCTTCGAAGAGGGCATGGAGATGGCCATGCCGGTCCTGTTCATCGTGGCGCTGCTGCTTTACCGTGCCGGCCGGCGCGAGGCGGCCGGCGCGGCAGCGGACACGTCGCTGCTGCAGCAGGGCAAGCGCTGAAGGACTGCCGGCAAAGGAAAAAGGGCTGCCGGATGGCAGCCCTTTTTCGTTGCGGTGGGCATTTCAGCCCAGCGGGATGAAATCCGGCTTCTCGCGGACGGCGCAATCCGGGCAGGGCCAGTTGTCGGGAATCTGCGACCAGGGGGTGCCCGGCCGGAAACCCTCGTGCGGACAGCCGATGGCCTCGTCGTAGACGTACCCGCAATCGCTGCACTGGTAGCGCGCGGCGTTCGCGGCGGAGGCGGCCGGGGCGTGCTCCCCGGGGAAGGTCTCCGGGTGCCCATCGTCCAGGGGCTTGCGGTGCCAGCGCGCCATCAGCTCGGCCCGCTTCGGCGGATGGAGATTGGCCAGGCTCAGGTCGCCCTGGTAGTGGCGGGCCACCAGCGGGTCCATCTGGCGGAACCACAGCCAGGGGATGTAGGCGGGGATCAGCATCGAGGCGTAGCCGGACGGCAGCTGCGGCGATTCGTCGAAATGACGCAAGGCCTGGAAGCGGCGCGTGGGGTTGGCGTGATGGTCCGAGTGCCGCTGCAGCTGGTACAGGAACAGATTGGTGACCACGTTGTTGCTGTTCCAGGAATGCGCCGGCGTGCAGCGCTCGTAGCGGCCGCTGGGCAGCTTCTGGCGCAGCAGGCCGTAGTGCTCGATGTAATTGATCACCTCCAGCAGCGAGGCGCCGTAGAAGGCCTGCGCCAGGAGGAAGGCCAGGGCCGGCCAGCCCAGCCAGGCGGTGAGGGCGCCGAACAGCAGCACCGACATGCCCCAGGCCTGCAGGTTCTCGTTGTGCAGGCTCCACAGCGGCTGGCCGTTGCGGGCCAGGCGCTCCTTCTCGATATGCCAGGCCGAGCGCAGGCTGCCGATCATCGTGCGCGGCAGGAAGTCCCAGAAGCTCTCGCCCATCTTCGAGCTGGCCGGATCGTCCGGGGTCGCCACGTTCTTGTGATGGCCCTTGTTGTGCTCGATGAAGAAGTGGCCGTAGGCCACCGGCGCCAGCGTCAGCTTGGCCATCCAGCGGTCCAGACCGTTGGTCTTGTGCCCCAGCTCGTGCGCGGTATTGATGCCGATGCCGTTGATGGTGCCGACCGTGAACATCAGGCCGATCCACTCCCAGGCCGCCAGGCCACCGGTGGTGGCCAGCCAGGCGCCCCAGGCCGTCAGCAGGAACTGCGTGGGCAGGTAGGCCAGCACGATGGCGCGGTAGTAGCGGTCGTTCTCCAGCTGGGCCACGGCGCTCTCGGGCGGGTTGCTGCGGTCCACGCCCACCAGCCAGTCCAGCACAGGGATGATGACGTAGACCAGGATCGGGCCGCCCCAGAGCCAGGCGCCGTAGCCGGTCAGGTGGTAGAGGATCACCGCGAGGGTGCCCAGCACCGGGATCATCGGGCTGAGCAGCCAGAGTGCGCGCTTGCCGTCTACCCAGGGCGTGGCATCGGGCGTCGCCACTGTTGTTGTATTCATTGTTGCCTCCAGCTCCTGCACCCGCGAAAGGCCGCGGTGAGCCGCTCTCCGGGTTCTACGCCCGGGGCGGTGCTATAGTCAAACCTGCGGCAGGCAGGGGGGAAGTCGCCATCCGCCGCTGTAACATTGTCAGACGCCGCCACTGGCGCGGAACTCCGGAATTCCTATTAGAAACGCCGGCATGGACACGCTGAGCCTGATCCTCGACGACATCCGCCTGAAGGGCGCCGTGTTCCGGCACTACGAACTCGCGCCGGCCTGGGCGATGCGCCTGGAAACGCCCGGGCTGTCCAGCTTCCACATCGTCACCCGCAGCCAGGCCTGGCTGCTGCGCGAGGGCGAGGCGCCCCTGCTGCTGCAGGCCGGCGACCTGGTGCTGCTGCCCCGGGGAATCGAGCACCGCGTGCAGGACGGCCCGGAATCCAGGGCCGCAGCGCGGAACATGCTGCCGGACCTGGACAACCCCTCCGATGAGGCCATGCGCGTGGGCGAGGGGCCTGCCGGCACCGGCCTGCTGTCCGGCTACTTCCGCTTCGAGGTGGAGCTGGCGCGGCCGCTGATGGCCGCGCTGCCGCAGCTGCTGCACCTGCGCAGTCTCGGCAGCAGCCCGCCGGTCTGGCTCCGCGTTGGGCTGGAGTTCATTGCCGACGAATTCAGCCGGCCGCGGCCCGCGCGGCAGGCGATCGTCAACCGCATCGCCGACATCCTGCTGATGGAGTTCCTGCGTCATCACGTGGAGAGCCTGCCCGAGGGGTCCGGCAACTGGCTGCTGGCCCTGCGCGACCAGGCACTGTCGGCGGCGCTGTCGGCCATGCACCGCGAACCGCAGCGCGCCTGGACCGTGCCGGAACTGGCGGATCTCGCCTGCCTGTCGCGTTCCGCCTTTGCCGAGCGCTTCACCCAGGTGCTGGGCCAGCCGCCGCTGGCTTACCTCACCGAGCACCGCATGCGCCTTGCGGCCTGGCAGTTGCGCTCCGGCAGCCAGTCCGTCGCTCGCATCGCAGAGGCCAGCGGTTATGCCTCCGAAACGGCCTTCAGCCAGGCCTTCAAGCGGGCCTATGGCAGCAGCCCCAGTGTGTGGCGCCGGGAGCGCCAGGGGTAATTCCGCCTCCATGGCCGCAACGGACGGTGGAATTGTCATGAACTTGGGGTAAAGTCGGGCCGCTAACGTTGCGGTCGGACGGTTTCGGCCGCCACACCACCACTGGCGTTGAACAATCACCCGGACGGATCCGGGGCAAAAAAGGGGAGAGTTGTCCATGCACATGCGGAATGCTGCCGCGCTGGCGATGCTGGTTTCGGCGCCGGCCTTTGCCATCACCACCCAGGGCTACGATATCCCGTATGCCGGCGTGTTCTACGGCTACGAGATTCCCGATAGCTCCCGTGACTCCGACGGCGCCGACGGCCTGCAGATCAACATCGGCAGCTCGATCGACTGGGGCACCAACAACGCCATCGAACTGAGCCTCTACGACGCCGGCCGCAAGCGCGACGTGGATGGCGGCAAGGACTACCAGACGGCCTTCTTCGTCGACCTGGTGCACCACTACGCGGCCACCAACGGCGGCATCCAGGCGGTGCCCAAGTTCACGCCCTACGTGCTCGGCGGCGTCGGCGCCATCCAGGAAGACGTGGGCGGCGACGACCACATGCACCTTGGCGGCAGCGTCGGCGGCGGCCTGTTCTTCCCGCTGCCCTGGCACGGCCTGGCGGTCCGCACCGAGGCCCGCGCCCAGCTCCAGCTCAACGACAAGTCGGTGGACGGCGAGGACTTCCTGATCGACTACCGCCTCAATGTCGGCCTGCAGATTCCGCTGTACTTCCTGTCCGAGGGCGGCTTCACCCCCGCCCCGGCGCAGGAATGCGTCGTCACCGTGGTCGATCCGGTCACCGGCCGCAAGGACTGCGCGGTGGACAGCGATGCCGACGGCGTCAACGATACCGCCGACCAGTGCCCGAACACGCCGGCGGGCGTGGCGGTGCAGGCCAACGGCTGCCAGTAAGCTTCAGGCTTGCCCCAAAAAGCCCCGCCTTGGCGGGGCTTTTTTTGTTTCAGGCCGCGCTCCGCGGCCGGGTGGCCAGGCGCAGCACCTCGCCATAGCCGGGCGGCTCGGCGGTCTCGCCGCGCTGGCGCAGCAGGGCATGCAGCTTCGGCAGCCGGTAGAACGGCACCGAGGCCATCGCATGGTGTTCCTGATGGTAGTTCACGTTCATCGGTGCGAAGAACAGCCGCTGCCAAGCCCTGGCCCGCGTGGTCCGAGTGTTCTGGAACATGTCCGGTACGCGCGGCAGCATGCCGTGCTCGGCGATCGAACGGATGCGGACGAACAGCGGGAAGGGCGTGATGTAGGCCAGGACCCACAGCAGATAGAGCCAGGCGTGGCCGCTGGCGGCCAGGACGCCGGCCAGCAGGGCATTGGTCAGCAGCATGCCTCCGGCATTGCGCAGGAAGTCCTCCGGGTAATTCCACCAGCGCCGGCCTTCCTGAGGCAGCTTCTTCACGTCATTGGCCACGGTCCATTTCAGGACGCCGGCATCCATCAGCAGCAAGCCCAGCATCAGCTTCAGGCCGGTGTATCCGGAGAGGTCGCGCAGCATCTTGCGGCGCAGCGATGCCGGCGTGGTCGGATAGCCGGCATGCAGGGAGATGTCCGGATCCTCGTCGCTGCCGGTGCGCGTGTGGTGCACCAGGTGATGGGCACGGTACTTGTGCAGGTTCTGCCAGACCGGACGGGCGCAGAACCAGTCGCCGAAGAAGTCGTTCAGCCGGCGTGTGCGGAACAGCGTGCCATGCGCGGCCTCGTGTTCCAGGATCGCCAGCGCCAGCTGCCTGCCGGCGAGCAGGGGCAGCGCCAACAGCACCGTCAGCACGCCCGGCCACCGGGCGACCATCGCGAAGCTCGCCGCGATCAGCCCCCAGCAGGCTGCGACCGCCAGCAGGCCGCGCGCATCGGAGCGGGCCGTGAGTCCGGCGAGCTCTTCCGCAGACAGCAGCGCGCGTAGGCGACGCCGCGTGACGGAGGGCAGTTCGGTGGGCGTGGAGGTGGGGGCATCAGCGGACATGAGATCCCTCGGCAATCAGGTGATCGATTCTTACTTCACGAAAATTAAAATGACTACATGTGTAATATTACAGTAAATGCCATTCGCTGCAATTGGTGGAAATCAATGCCCGGGCGGCCGTTCGGCGGTCCCGGCTGGCATTCCATCGTGCTCCGGCGGGCGGAACCAAATCGCCGGAGCAGACTCAGAACCTCTCCTCTCCCAAGGAACCATTGGCCCGCCTCGCGCGGGCCGCTCTTTTTTCGCGGGCAAAAAGAACCCCGCGGGAGCGGGGTTGGGGAGTAGGTGGGCCAGGGCCCACCCAGGGAGAAATCCGCGCCGAGGCGGGCGGAATGGGTGGACTCTGGCCGCGTCATGTTGCTGCTGCTGTGGCCGGCGTCACAGTCGGTGAAGCTGTCGGGGTTTCCCTACGAGGTGACGGGATTTTGGCTGGCGGGCGTCCCGGCCTCAGATGCCGGAGGGGCTGAAATGCCGCCAGGCCCAGGCCGCGCTGGCCGCTGGAATGCCATACAGGAACAAGCTGCGCCAGCAACTCTTCCCGGAGCGGGTAGCCCTGCGTGAGGCCCCGCCGCCAGGGTCGTGCAGTGAAAACGCCACCGTGTGGTGGCGTTTGTTGTTGGTGGAGGTGAGGGGAATCGAACCCCTGTCCGTCAGCTTTCCGCCCTTGGATCTACATGCGTAGCCTTCTCATTGATTTTGGTCTTCGGCTGCCGGAGGGGCACGGAACGCCGTCGCTTATCCCCTTAAGTGTTTAGCAGATCGGCCAAGGGCGGGCTTCACTGCGAGTTGATGAGAGTCGACATCCGATTCAGGGGCATCAACACCGTCTGGTCGGACGCTCGCCGGGATTAGGCGGCGAGGGCGTAGTTGGAGTCGTTCGCAACTAGCTTGGTTGCCACGGGATTTACGAGGACATGACACCTCGGCATGCACTTCGGGTTTCCAACCGGCGTCGAAGCCAAGTCACCCCCTGTGAACCTGTATTGTAACACTCAGACCCTAGGTGGGGGGCGGGGGTTCCGGAATCAAGGGCGGGAAGCCCCTTGGCCGTAGCGACGCGAGCCACGGCGCCGCGAAGCAGCGCCCGGGCGAAGTCGGCGCAGCGATTGGCCGGACGGCGCCCGATCAGGTGAGCTAGGCCCGCTTCCTCATGATCCGCTCCTTATCCCTTTGCCAATCGCGCTCCTTGATGTCGGCGCGCTTGTCGTGCTGCTTCTTGCCCTTGGCCAGGCCCACCTGCAGCTTGGCGCGGCCGCGGGTCCAGTGCAGGTCCAGCGGCACCAGGGTGTAGCCGGCGCGCTCGACCTTGCCGATCAGCATGGACAGCTCGCGCTCGTGCAGCAGCAGCTTGCGGGTGCGGGTGGAGTCGGCGATCTCGTGGGTGCAGGTGTGCTTGCCCGGCGTGAAGTGGGCGCCGATCAGCCAGGCTTCGCGGTTCTTCAGGACGACGTAGGCTTCGGTGATCTGCGCACGGCCCTCGCGCAGGCTCTTGACCTCCCAGCCCTGCAGCATCAGGCCGGCCTCATGGCTTTCCTCGATGAAGTAGTCGTGGCGCGCGCGGCGGTTCTCCGCGATGCGGCGCTCGCCATCCTTCTTGCTGTCTTCCTTCTTGCTCATCGGGGAATTATAGGCTGCGCGGGCGTCCGGCGTTCCGGCATGCCCTGAATGGGGGCGTCCGCCGCCGATCCAAGAGGATCATGCGCATGGCCCGGTTCCCGCTAGACTATCCGCATGAACATCCGCGAAAGCAGTTACGGCTATTGGGGGTCGTCGCGCAGCTTCCTGTGGGTTGCCGCCGGGGCCACGGTGGGCATCGGCAACGTGGCGCGCCTTCCGTACCTGATGGGCGAGCACGGCGGCGCGGTCTTCCTCGGCTTCTACCTGCTGTGCCTGCTGCTGGTCGGCTTGCCGCTGCTGGCCACGGAATGGGTGCTGGGCCGCTGGATGCGCGATGACGTCATCAGCGGCTTCCGCCGCGTGGTGGACGCGGCCGGCGCCTCGCGCTTCTGGGTGGTGATCGGCTACCTGTCGCTGGCCAGCGCGGTGATGGTACTGTCCTACTACAGCGTCATCGCCGGCTGGAGCCTGGCCTATGCCGTGCGCGCCGCCGGCGGGGTCTTCGACGGCATCGGCGTGGAGCATGCGCGCGAGGCTTTCCTGAGCTTCGCCCAGGATCCGGAGCGTGCGCTGTCCTGGCACACGATCTTCATGGTGACGGCCTGCATCATCGTGACGCACGGCTTCCGTGACGGCATCGAGCGCGCCGCCCTGCGCCTGCTGCCGACGGCCTTCCTGGTGGCGATCGGACTCTGTGTCTACACCATGCTCACCGGCAGCACCGCCGAGGCGCTGCGCTTCCTGCTGACCCCGGACTGGCAGAAGTTCGGCTGGCGCGGCGCGCTGGAGGCCCTGCAGCAGGCCTTCTTCACGATGGCGCTGGGCATCGGCTCGATGCTGGCGCTGGGCAGCTACCTGCCGGCGCGTGCGCCGCTCAAGCGCCTGGCGCTGGGAGTGGTGCTGATCGACACGCTGTTCAGCCTGCTGGCGGGCCTGGCGATCTTTGCGCTGATCTTCAGCGCGGGCGTGGAGCCGGCCAGCGGCGTGGCGCTGCTGTTCCAGGCCCTGCCGGCGGCGTTCCCGGCCGGCGTGGTCGGCATCGTCGTGGCGCTGCTGCTGTACACCATGCTGTTCATCGTCACGCTGACGGCCGCCAGCGCGCTGCTGGAAACCACCACGCGCTACCTGATGGACCGCTTCCGCACCACGCGCGTATTCGCTGCCACCTCCAGCTCGCTGCTGATCTGGTTCCTGGGCCTGGGCACCCTGCTGTCCTTCGGCGTGCTGCAGGACGCGACCCTGATGGGCCGCAATTTCTTCGGCTGGATGCAGTGGCTCACGGCCAACTGGTTCGCACCGGCCACGGCGCTGCTGATCTGCATCTTCACGGCGCGGATCATGCCGGAAGAGATGGCGCGCTCGGCCTTCGGCGAGCGCGAGGGCTGGCTGTTCAGCCTCTGGCGCACGCTGCTGCGCTACCCGACGCGCCTGGCGCTGATCATCATCCTCGGCTACTCGGCCGGCCTGCTCGACTGGATCGCGGAACTCTGGGGCTGATGGCGACGCTGGAACGATCCGCGCTGCTGCGCTTCCCCGCGGCCGCCATGTACGAGCTGGTGGCCGACATCGAGGCCTACCCCGGCTTTCTTCCCGGCTGTGTCGCCGCCGCCGTGGAGCATCGGGAGGACGAACTGGTGAGGGCGCGCCTGGGCTTCAACGTCAAGGGGCTCAAGGACAGCTTCGCCACCGAGAACCGCCTGCAGCCGGGCCGCAGCATCCGCATGCGGCTGGTCGACGGGCCGTTCCGCCAGCTCGACGGCACCTGGGAGTTCCTGCCGCTGGCCGAGGATGCCTGCAAGGTGACGCTGAAGCTCTCGCTGGATTTCGGCAGCCGCATCCTGGAGGGCACGCTGTCGCCCTGGCTGGACCGTGCGGTCAACGGACTGATCGAGGCTTTCCGCCGCCGGGCGGAGGCGCTGCATGGCCAGCGCTGAGGCGATCCGCGTGGAGGTGGCCTATGCGCGGCCGGAGGAACAGCTGATCCTGGAACTGGAGGTGCCGGCCGGCACGCCGGCGGCCGAAGCGGTGCGTCGTTCCGGCATCCTCGAGCGCTTTCCGGAGATCGACCTGGCCAGCAGCCGCCTCGGCATCTTCTCGCGCCCGGTCGCGGCGGAGGAGCCCCTGCACGATGGCGATCGCGTGGAGATCTACCGGCCGTTGCTGGCGGACCCCAAGCAGGTGCGGCGCCAGCGCGCCGCGGCGGCGCGCAAGCGCTAGGCGCTACTTGGTCACCCGCTTCTGCACCGTGGCGGCGGTGAAGAAGTCCGGCTTGTAGTCCGGCGTGAAGTCGTAGGGCTTGTCCTCGTTGAACATCGCCGTGACGAAGTAGCGGCCGCTGTCGAAGTGGTAGATCACTTCCGGTGCCGCCGAGCTGGCCAGGATGTTGGTGCCGAACTGCGTGTGGCCTTCCTGGAACTGGTAGAGCTCGCCGCGGTTGTTGTAGTTGTCGACCATGACGATGTTCCAGCCGTCCTCGTCGAGGTAGAAGCGGCGCTTCTTGAAGGTGTGCGCCATGCCCGGTCGCAACTCGGCATCGACCACCCACACGCGATGCAACTCATAGCGCGGCAGGTCCTGGTTCAGGTGCCCCGGGCGGGCCAGCTGCGAGAAGCGGATGGTGTTGCTGCCGATGCGGTGGGAGTTGTACGGAATGACCATCTCGCGCTTGCCCACGAGCTTCCAGTTGTAGCGCTCCAGGGTGCCGTTGAACATGTCCACCTGGTCGTAGAACTGGCTGCCGTCGGTGCCCTCGGCCGGGTTGTCGCAGCAGACCGTGGGTGCGCGGCGGACGCGCTTGATCGCGGGCGTGTAGAGCCAGGCGGCGCGGCCCTCGCTGCCGGTGCCGGCCCGGTCGTGGACCAGGATCGTGGTGCCGGCGACGCGCGGCGGGGCGATGGTGGAGGCGAGATAGCGCAGGAACTCGGCATCGCCGCGATGCAGCGTCACCGGCTTCTTGATCGAGCCGTAGGTGAACTGCACGTCCTCCAGGATCTTGGTCAGCTGGTACTGGCCGTTGGCCTGCACGATCATCTGGTTGTTGTAGCGGCGCACGGCGTCGCCGCGCCAGCGCAGCTTGTGGTTCCAGATCGGCTCCGGTCCGGACTTGGGGATCGGGAAGGGCACGCCCACGCTGCAGCCGTCGAGTTCATCCAGGCCGTGCAGTTCGCAGAGGCTGGCGTTGGCCTTGGTGGCGGCGTAGATCGCCTCGGGCATCGCCACCGGGCGGTGCGAAGGGTAGACCAGCATCTTGTAGGTCGGGTGCAGCGACAGCAGCTTCTTGTGGCCTTCCGACAGGCGCTCCAGCGAGCGCGACATGTTGGACGCGGACAGCACCAGGATCGGCTGCTCGGAGTCGATGACCGGGTCCGAGAAGAACTCTCCGCTGAGCTTGCCGCGCTGCTTGCCCGGGGTCCAGGCCGGAATGCTGCCGTCCTTGCTGCCGGCACGTTCGGCGCCGACCGGGGTCAGGGGGCCGCCGAGCCTGGCGGCCTCGGCGATGTCGGCCTTGGCGGCGGCCGGGCCGGCCAGGACCAGCAGCATCAGGGCCGCCGCGATCCGCAGACTGGAACGGTTCATTCTGCTCTCCCCTCGAGCCATGTTGAGGACGCCGCCCCTGCGGCGTCGCGGGCCCGGTCGTGGCCGGGCCTTGGATGCCGCCTCAGGGCGCGCTGCGGTCCGGCGTCAGGATGACGCCTGATTCCTTGCCCTGCTCGCTCTCGATGCGCGTGTCTTCGGCCTGGGCCTTCTTGTCCTCGCGCAGCACGGTCTTCACGTCCGGGTTTTCCAGGGCCTTGTCGCCGTCCGGCGTCTTGACACCGTCCATGCGGGCGACCTTGTCGCTCTCGAACCAGATGCTGACCACGCGGGAGGAAACCTTGCCGCGGGGCGACTTGTAGTAGCCCACGTAGTCCCAGCGGCGATCCTCGAAGGGGCTGGCGGCCACGGGGGTGCCCATCAGGAAGCGGACCTGCTCCCGGCTCATGCCGACCTGGAGCTGGTCGAGCTGCTTCTGCTCGATGACGTTGCCCTGTCGGGTGGGAAGCTTGTAGACAATCTGGCAGGCGCTCAGGGCCAGGGCCGTGAGAACCAACAAAATAACGCGCATGGGTTGATGCCTCGTAGGGGAGTGCGATAATACCGGAAATCCTTCCTTTGACAGGCATCCCGTGGAATCGTCCGATCTTCGCAGCGCCGGCCTCAAGGTCACCCTTCCGCGCCTGAAAATCCTGGAGATGCTGGAGAGCCATCCGGCCCGCCACATGTCCGCGGAAGACATCTACCGCAAGCTGATGGACTCGGAGGAAGACATCGGCCTGGCCACCGTCTACCGCGTCCTGACCCAGTTCGAGGCGGCCGGCCTGGTCAAGCGCCATCATTTCGAGGGCGGCCATGCCGTGTTCGAGCTGGAGCGCGGGCCGCACCATGACCACATGGTGAATCTCGACACCGGAGAAGTGGTGGAGTTCGTTTCCGAGGAAATCGAGAAGCTGCAGAAGCAGATCGCCGAGAAGCATGGCTTCACGGTGGAGGACCACAGCCTGGTGCTGTACGTCCGGCCCAAGGGCGGCAAGAAGAAGCCGTAGGGCTTTTTATCCCTCTCCCGCAGGGGAGGAAACGCGGATCAGGCTTTCGCCGCTCGTTGCAGCAGGTCCTTCGCGTGGTTCAGCGCCGCGCTGGTGATCTCCACGCCGCCCTGCATGCGGGCCAGCTCCTCCACGCGCTCCTTGTCGGCCAGCGGCCGCACGCGGGTGTAGGTCTGGCCTGACTTCACTTCCTTGGCGATGGCGAACTGGCGGTGGCCCTGGGCGGCCACCTGCGCCAGGTGGGTCACGCAGAGCACCTGGCCCTGCTGGCCGCCCAGCTCGCGCAGCTTCTGGCCCACCACCTCGGCGACCCCGCCGCTGATGCCGGCGTCCACCTCGTCGAAGATCATGGTGGCGGCGCCGGAGCGCTGCTGGCCCACGACCTGCACCGCCAGGGACACGCGCGACAGCTCGCCGCCGGAGGCCACCTTGGCCAGCGGGCGGGGCGGCTGCCCCGGGTTGGCGCTGAAGTCGAAGCGCACCTCGTCATCGCCGCTGGCGCGGGGACGGCCCTCGGCGTCGCTTTCCACCACGGCCAGGAACTGGGCATTGGCCATGCCCAACTGGCGCACGATGGCCGAAACCTGCTCGCCGAAGCCCTTGGCGGCCTTGCGCCGGGCCGTGCCCAGTTTCGCGGCGGCTTCGCGGTAGCGCTTCAATGCCGCGGTACGGCGTGCCTCCAGGGCCTCCATCTGGCCGGCGGCATCTTCCAGCCCCCCCAGCTCCTCGCGCAGGCCGGCCAGCTTCTCCGGCAGCTCCGCGGGACGGATGCGGTGCTTGCGCGCCAGGTCGTGGATGTCGGCCAGGCGCTGCTCCAGCTGCTCCAGCTGCTCCGGGTCCAGGTCCAGGCGGCCGAGCAGGCGGCTCAGCGAGTCGGCGGCCTCGCGCACCTGGGCCTGGGCGCTTTCGGCCAGGTCCAGGGCTTCGCGGAAGCCCTCGTGCAGCGGCACCAGGCCGGTCAGCAGGGCGCTGGCGGTGGCGAGCTGGTCGTAGAGGCTGGCCTCGGCGCCGTAGAGCAGTTCCCGGGCCTGGTTGCCCTCCTGCAGCAGGCGCCCGGCATTGGCCAGCCGGCGGTGCTCGGTCTCCACCTGTTCGATCTCGCCTTCGCCCAGGTTCAGGGCTTCCAGCTCCCGCAGCTGGAAGCGCAGGTAGTCCAGCTGCGCCGGGTCGCGGCTGCCGGCGTTGCGCAACCGCTCGATCTGCCGTTCCACCTCGCCCAACTCCCGGGCGGCGTCGCGCACCGCGTCCAGCGCCGCCCCATGCCCGCCGAACTGGTCGAGCAGGCCGCGCTGCACCTCGGGCCGCAGCAGGGTCTGGCTCTCGGACTGGCCGAAGATCTCGATCAGGCGCTCGCCCAACTCGCGCAGCGGGCCGGCGTTGACCGGCTGGCCGTTGACGAAGGCGCGGGTGCGGCCCTCGGCATAGACCACGCGCCGCACCAGGCAGCGGCCCGGCTCGTCCTCGTCACGCAGTTCCTGCTCGGCCAGCCAGGCGGCGGCATCGCCGGCGTCGTCCAGCGCGAACTCGGCACTGACCTCGGCCTTCTCCTGGCCGCTGCGCACCAGGCTGGCGTCGGCGCGGCTGCCGACGATCAGGCCGATGGCGTCGATCAGGATCGACTTGCCGGCACCGGTCTCGCCGGTCAGCGTGGTGAAGCCCCGGCCGAAATCCAGGGCCAGCTCGTCGATGATGGCGAGGTTCTTGATCTGCAGGTGGGTCAGCATGGGAAAGCGGGTAAGGGTCAGCCCGGCGTGCGCTGCGCGGGGCCGCGGCCCCAATGAAGTTTGTTGCGCAACAGGTTGAAGTAACTGTAGTTCTTTGGATGTATCAGGCTCAGCGGCCACTCGGCGCGAGACACCTCCACGGCATCGCCCGGCTGCAGGATCTCGCTGGTCTGGCCATCGCAGGTCAGCATCACGCGGGAGCCCTCGTGGCCGCCGAGCACGATGCGGACGGCCTGGCTGGCGCTGACCACGATCGGGCGGTCGGACAGGGTATGGGGGCAGATCGGCACCAGCGCCAGGGCGTCCAGCGACGGGTGCACCACCGGGCCGCCGCCGGACAGGGCATAGGCCGTGGAGCCGGTGGGCGAGGCGATGATGAAGCCGTCGGCGCGGTGCTGCGAGATGAATTCGCCCTCGATCCAGGTCTCGAACTCCACCATGCGGATGGCCGCCTGGTTGCGGATGACCACGTCGTTGACCGCCAGGGTGGACTGCTCCGGCTTGCCGTTGCGCAGGATGCGGCAGCGCAGCAGCAGGCGGTCCTCGCGCAGGTATTCGCCGCGGAAGATCGCCGCCAGGCTCTCGCGCATGTCCTCGGGCGTCACGTCCACCATGAAGCCGAGGCGGCCCTGGTTGACGCCCAGCAGGGGCACGCCCGCCGGCGCCAGCTCGCGGGCGGCCGACAGCAGGGTGCCGTCGCCGCCGACCACCACGACCAGGTCACAGCGCTTGGCCAGTTCGGCGCGGGTGACGAAGCTCACCGGCTCGTCGACCAGGTCGGCGCTGTAGGTATCCACCAGCACGTTGCGATCCAGCTCCGCCAGGTGACGGCACAGGGCATTGAGCACGGGCGCAACCTGGGGGCTGCGGTGCTTGCCGATCACACCGACGGACTTGAAATGGGTCATGGGAAGCTTGGAGACCGAGATGGCCGGAAAATACCATGAAACCTCGCGCTCCTGATGCGTTCGTGCTATTGAATTGCCGCAACAAGTCCTTCATTTTTTAAGGTATGTCTAACCCATTGGACTCCCGCGCCGCCGAGCTGCTGAAGCTCTTGGTCGAGCGCTACATCCACGATGGCCAGCCGGTCGGCTCGCGCACGCTGTCGCGCATGGCGGCGCTGGGACTGTCGCCGGCGACGATCCGCAACGTCATGGCCGACCTGGACGAGCTGGGCTTCGTCGCCTCGCCGCATACCTCCGCAGGCCGCATCCCCACTACCCGGGGCTACCGCTACTTCGTCAACAACATGCTGGCGCCGGAACCGCTGTCCGACACCGAGCGCGAGCACATCGTCGATACGCTGGTGCCGCACCGCGCCCGCTCCGAGGCCGACCTGGTGCAGGCGGCCTCCGCCCTGCTGTCGCAGCTGTCGCACATGGCCGGCGTGGTCACCGTGCCGCGCCGCAACCTGGCGATCCTGCGCCAGGTGGAGTTCCTGCCGCTGTCCGGCAACCGCGTGCTGGCCATCCTGGTGGTGAACCAGGCCGAGGTGCAGAACCGCGTGATCCATACGGATCGCCCCTATGGCGCGGATGAACTGGGCCGCTATGCCGCCCTGCTCAACGAGCAGTTCGCCGGGCGCGACCTGGTGAGCCTGCGCAATGCGCTGATGAGCGATGCCCTGGACACCCAGAACCGCCTGAACCTGCACCTGCGCGATGCCGCCTCCATGGCCGAGCAGGCGGTGACCGGCGAGCGGGCGCCCGACTACGTCCTGGCCGGCGGCAGCAACCTGATGGGCTTCCAGGAGCTGGCCGACGTGCAGCGCCTGCGCGGCCTTTTCGATGCCCTGGACCGCAAGCGCGACCTGCTCAACCTGTTCGACCAGTGCCTGGGGGCGGACGGCGTGCAGATCTTCATCGGCGACGAGTCCGGCTACCGCGTGCTGGACGAGTGCAGCGTGGTGACCGCCCCGTACTTCGTCGAGGGCCAGGTGGCGGGGGTCCTGGGCGTGATCGGCCCGACCCGCATGGCCTACCACCGCATCATCCCCCTGGTCCAGGAGACCGCCCGGGTGCTCACCCAGGGCTTGAAAACCGGCGGCTAGCCCCCAAAACCGCTGTCAGGAGACGCCCGCGGCAGGCGCGGGCGGCTTTTTTTCATTATCCTGCGCGCCCCTGAACGGGCTCCAAACCCGCTAGAACCTTCAAAAACGCCGACATGACCACGCCGGAAACCCAGGCCACCGCGGACGAAGTGCCGCCGACCAACGATCCCAATGCCGAGATTGCCGCCCTCAGCCAGGAGCTGGAGCAGGCCCGGGCCGAGGTCGCCGCCGCCAAGGACGCGCAGCTGCGCGCCGCCGCGGACCTCGAGAACACCCGCCGCCGCCTCGAGCGCGACGCCGCCAACAGCCTCAAGTTCGCCAACGAGCGGGTGCTGGGCGACCTGCTGGCGGTGGCCGACAGCCTGGAACTGGGCCTGAAGGCCGCCGGCGAAGGCGAGGGCAGCGCCAAGGCCCTGGCCGACGGCATGCAGCTGACCTACCGCCAGCTGATGTCGGTGCTGGAGAAGCACGGCGTCAAGCAGATCGACCCCACCGGCCAGCCGTTCAACCCGGACCATCACCAGGCCATGACCATGGCCGAGTCCGCCGAACTGCCGGCCAACCACGTCCTCAGCACCATGCAGAAGGGCTACCTGCTGCACGAGCGCCTGCTGCGCCCGGCGATGGTCGTGGTGTCCAGGGCGCCGGCCACGGCGGCCTGATATACGGTTGTGCAGTGGCCTCTTGAATCGCCATTCCGCGCCATCAAATAACGCACAAGCAAACGAAATTCACGGAGTACCTGAGCAATGTCCAAGATCATCGGTATCGACCTCGGCACCACCAACAGCTGCGTGGCCGTCATCGAAGGCGGCAACGTCAAGGTCATCGAGAACGCCGAGGGTGAGCGCACCACGCCGTCCATCGTGGCCTACACCGACGACGCCAACCCGATCACCGGCCGCGCCGCCAAGCGCCAGGCCGTGACCAACCCGCACAACACCCTGTTCGCGGTGAAGCGCCTGATCGGCCGCCGCTTCGAGGACGCCGAGGTGCAGAAGGCGATCAAGCACTCGCCGTTCAAGATCATCAAGGCCGACAACGGCGACGCCTGGGTCGACGTCAAGGGCAAGAAGCTGGCCCCGCAGCAGGTCTCGGCCGAAATCCTGATGAAGATGAAGAAGACCGCCGAGGACTACCTCGGCCACCCGGTGACCGAGGCGGTCATCACGGTGCCGGCCTACTTCAACGACAGCCAGCGCCAGGCCACCAAGGACGCCGGCCGCATCGCGGGCCTGGAGGTCAAGCGCATCATCAACGAGCCGACCGCGGCCGCGCTGGCCTTCGGCCTGGACAAGGTCAAGGGCGACAAGAAGATCGCGGTCTATGACCTCGGCGGCGGCACCTTCGACGTGTCGATCATCGACATCGTCGAGGCCGACGGCGAGAAGTCCTTCGAGGTCCTGGCCACCAACGGCGATACCTTCCTGGGCGGCGAAGACTTCGACCACCGCGTGATCGAGTACATCGCGGCCGAGTTCCAGAAGGAGCAGGGCATCGACCTGCACAAGGACCCGCTGGCCCTGCAGCGCCTGAAGGAAGCCGCCGAGAAGGCCAAGATCGAGCTGTCCTCGACCACCCAGACCGAGGTCAACCTGCCGTACATCACGGCGGACGCCTCCGGCCCCAAGCACCTGAACATCAAGCTGACCCGCGCCAAGCTGGAGTCGCTGGTGGATGACCTCATCGCCAAGTCGATGGAACCCTGCAAGATCGCGCTGAAGGACGCGGGCCTGAAGGCCAGCGAGATCAGCGACGTGATCCTGGTCGGCGGCCAGACCCGCATGCCCAAGGTGCAGGAGGCGGTCAAGAACTTCTTCGGCAAGGAGCCGCGCAAGGACGTCAATCCGGACGAGGCCGTCGCCGCGGGCGCCGCCGTGCAGGGCGCCGTGCTGTCCGGCGACCGCAAGGACGTGCTGCTGCTCGACGTGACCCCGCTGTCGCTGGGCATCGAGACCCTGGGCGGCAAGATGACCAAGCTGATCGAGAAGAACACCACGATCCCGACCAAGAAGTCGGAGACCTTCACCACGGCCGACGACAACCAGACCGCCGTGACGATCCAGGTCTACCAGGGCGAGCGCGAGATCGCCTCGGCCAACAAGTCGCTGGGCCGCTTCGACCTCACCGGCATCGCGCCGGCGCCGCGCGGCATGCCGCAGGTCGAGGTGATCTTCGACATCGACGCCAACGGCATCCTGCACGTCACCGCCAAGGACAAGGCCACCGGCAAGGAGCAGTCGATCCGCATCACCGCCAACTCGGGCCTCTCGGAAGAAGAGATCCAGAAGATGGTGAAGGACGCCGAGGCCCATGCCGAGGAAGACAAGAAGTTCAACGAACTGATCACCGCGCGCAACCAGGCCGAGGGCATGGCCCATGCGGTCGAGAAGTCGCTGAAGGACCTGGGCGACCAGGTGCAGGCCGACGAGAAGAAGGCCATCGAGGACGCCCTGGCCGCGCTGCGCGAGGCGGTGAAGGGTGACGACAAGGCCGACATCGAGGCCAAGACCACGGCCCTGACCGAGGCCTCCGGCAAGCTGATGGAGCGCGTCTACGCCGCCAAGGCGGCCGAGGGTGGCGCTCCGGGTGCCGAGGCTCCGGGCGCGGCACCGGGCGGCTCCCAGGACGGCGACGTCGTGGATGCCGAGTTCACCGAGGTGAAGGACAAGAAGTAAGGCCCGCAAGCGGGATGAAGGGGTGAGGTCACGGCATGCCGCCGCGCCTCGCCCCTTTTTCGCGTTTCCGGGTTCGGGTTTTGCATTGTGGTCATTGAGTGGGATTTTGGGGACGTAGCCGGATGAAGCGCGACTACTACGACGTACTCGGGGTGGAGAAGACCGCCAGCGAGGAAGAGCTGAAGAAGGCCTATCGCAAGCTGGCGATGAAGTACCACCCGGACCGCAATCCGGGCGACAAGGCGGCCGAGGAGAAATTCAAGGAAGCCAACGAAGCCTACGAGGTGCTCTGCGACGCGCAGAAGCGCGCGGTCTACGACAAGCACGGCCACGAGGGCCTGCAGCGCGGCGGCCCGGGCGGCTTCGGTGGCGCCGGCGGTTTCTCCGACATCTTCGGCGACGTCTTCTCCGACATCTTCGGCGGTGGCGGCGGACGCGGCGGGCCGCGCCGCGGGGCCGACCTTCGCTACATGATGGAACTGACCCTGGAACAGGCGGTGTTCGGCACCACCGAATCCATCCGCATCCCCACCTGGGGCGACTGCGAGCCCTGCCACGGCCACGGCACCGCCGACGGCAAGAAGCCCTCCTCCTGCCCGACCTGCAAGGGTTCCGGCCAGGTGCGGGTGCAGCAGGGCTTCTTCGTGCTGCAGCAGACCTGCCCGCATTGCCGCGGCCGCGGCACCACCATCACCGATCCCTGCAAGAGCTGCCGCGGCGCCGGCAAGATCAAGCGCGAGAAGACGCTGGAAGTGAAGATCCCGGCCGGTGTCGATACCGGCGACCGCATCCGCCTGACCGGCGAGGGCGAGCCGGGCGACCAGGGCGCGACGCCGGGCGACCTGTACGTGCAGATCAACGTGCACCCGCACGATTTCTTCGAGCGCGACGGCAACGACCTGCACTGCACCGTGCCGATCTCCATCGTCACCGCGGCGCTGGGCGGCAAGCTGGAGGTGCCGACCCTGGACAGCCGCGCCGAGATCGAGATTCCCGACGGCACGCAGAGCGGCAAGCAGTTCCGGCTGCGCGGCAAGGGCGTGCGCTCGATCCGCAGTTCCGCCACCGGCGACCTCTACTGCACCGTGATGGTGGAAACCCCGGTCAAGCTCAGCCGCCAGCAGAAGGACCTGCTGCGCGACTTCGGCAAGACCCTGGAGGGCAAGGAAGCCAGCCACCACCATCCGGAAACCTCGTCCTGGCTGAACCGCGCCAAGCAGTTCATCGACGAGCACCTGAAGTAGGGTTCCGGCGATGCCGTTCAGCGTCCTGCGCAACTTCGTGCTCGGCACCCTGGTGCTGATCGCCGGGCTGATCGCCGGCGGCTTCCTGCTGCCGGACACGGCGCGCGTCGAGCGTTCCGTCCGGGTCCAGGCCGGCCCGGCGCAGGTCTTTCCGCTGATCAACGGCTTCACTCGCTTCAACGAGTGGCAGCCCTGGGCCAGGATGGACCCTGGCATGAAGATCGAGCGCAGCGGTCCGGCCGAAGGCGTCGGCGCGCGCCAGGCCTGGTTCAGCGAGAACCAGGGCGTCGGCTCGGGCAGCCTGGAGATCGTCGAGTCGGTGCCCCTCGAGCGCGTGCGGATGCAGGTGGCCTACACCGGCTTCGACGGCGACAACCTGTCGACCTTCGCGCTGAAGCCCGAGGGCGAGGGCACGCTCGTGACCTGGACCTACGAGACCCATGTCGGCGGCAACCTCATCGGCCGCTACTTCGGCCTGATGCTGGACGGCATGGTGGGCAAGGATTACGAGACCGGCCTGCTCAACCTCAAGCTGCTGGCGGAGCGCGAGGCGGCGCTCCGCTGACCTTCAGATGCCCAGGCTGCGCAGCTCCTGGGCCGGCACCGATTCCTCCCACAGCGCATTGAACGTGCGCAGCTGCTGGCGTGCGTCCAGCGGCGCATGGGGCAGGTACTTCGCGTCGATCTCTTCCGGTGCGCTGCGCAGCAGCAGCGCCTTCTCGTCGGCCAGCAGGTACTCGTCCTGCGGCAGCTTGCGCTCCGCCGGCGGCTCGCGGAACTCGATGCGGCTGCTGAGCATGCGGCCCAGTTCCACCAGGCGATGGGCGCCGCGCATCGCCAGCACCGGCTGGCGCACGATCACGCGCAGGCGTGCACGCCGGTGCTGCAGCACGAAGCTGCGCACCGCGGCGACGAAGGCCTCGTCGCCGTAGATGCGGCGGTCCAGCGTGTCGCTGTAGATGGCAAGGTCCATGCGCGCCGCCTTGGCGATGCGCACGGCATGTTCGGTGAAGGCCGCCACGCCGCTGACCACGGCGGCGGCCGTGGTCGTTTCGTCGGGCGGCATGGCGTCCACGGGAGAGCTGCCCTCAGACGCCCTTGGCCTGCTGCACCGCGTTGCCGGTGTAGCTGCCCGGGGTCATCGCCAGCAGGCGCTGCTTGTCTTCCTCCGGCAGGGCCAGGCCCTTGACGAACTCGCGCAGCTGTTCCTTGCCGACCTTCTGGCCGCGGGTGAGGCGCTTGAGCTGCTCGTAGGGTTCCGGCAGGCCGTGGCGGCGCATGACGGTCTGGATGGCCTCGCCCAGCACCTCCCAGTTGCCCTCGAGATCCTGGCCCATCTTCCAGGCGTCGCCTTCCAGCTTGCCGATGCCCTTGGCGATGGCCTGGTAGGACACCAGGGAGTGGGCGACGCCGACGCCCAGGTTGCGCAGCACGGTGGAGTCGGTCAGGTCGCGCTGCCAGCGCGAGATCGGCAGCTTCTCGGCCAGGTGCTGCATGATCGCGTTGCCGATGCCGAGGTTGCCCTCGGCGTTCTCGAAGTCGATCGGGTTGACCTTGTGCGGCATGGTCGAGCTGCCGACTTCGCCGGCGACGGTCTTCTGCTTGAAATAGCCCAGGGAGATGTAGCCCCAGACGTCGCGGCAGAAGTCGATGAAGATGGTGTTGATGCGCGTCAGCGCATGGAAGTACTCGGCGATGTAGTCGTGCGGCTCGATCTGGGTGGTCGCGGGGCTCTGGTCCAGGCCCAGGCCCTTGATGAAGCCGGCGGAGAAGGCCGGCCAGTCCACGTCCGGGTAGGCCGCGTAGTGGGCGCTCCAGTTGCCGACGGCACCGTTGGCCTTGCCCAGCAGCTGCACGGCGGCGAGCTGGTCGCGCTGGCGGCTGAGGCGGTGCACGAACACGGCCATCTCCTTGCCCACCGTGGAGGGCGAGGCCGGCTGGCCGTGGGTGCGCGACAGCATCGGCTGCTCGGAGTAGCTCCGCGCCAGGCCGGCGATGGCGGCGATCAGCTTGTCGATCTGCGGCAGCAGCACCTGCTCGCGGGCTTCCTTGAGCATCAGCGCATGCGAGAGGTTGTTGACGTCTTCCGAGGTGCAGGCGAAGTGGATGAACTCCTTCACCGTGGCCAGCTCGGGATGGCTGCCGATCTTTTCCTTCAGGTAATACTCCACCGCCTTGACGTCGTGGTTGGTGGTGTCCTCGATGGCCTTGACCCTTTGTGCTTCCTGGATGTCAAAGGCCGAGGCGATCTTGTCCAGCTTCTCGCGGGCCGAGGCCGACAACGGCTTGACCTCGGGGATGCCGGGGTGCTCGGCCATGGCCTCCAGCCAGCGGATTTCGGCCAGCACGCGGAAGCGCATCAGGCCGAACTCGCTGAAGATCTGGCGCAGCTTGACGGTTTTCTCGGCGTAGCGGCCGTCGATGGGGGAGACGGCGGACAGGGAAGTCAGGTTCATCGAAAGGGCGATTTGCTAGGATTTATTGACCATTTTACCAATTAACCCCTCCGGAGGCGCCGCATGGCCCGTTTCCGTGTCGAAAAGGACAGTCTTGGTGAGCTGGAAGTCCCCCAGGAAGCGCTCTGGGGAGCGCAGACGCAGAGGGCGGTGCTCAACTTCCCCGTTTCCGGCCTGCGCCTGCCGCGGGAGTTCATCCGGGCGCTCGGACTGATCAAGGCCAGCGCGGCCGAGGTCAACGCCGAGCTGGGGCTGGTGGACGCGGGCGCCGCCGCCGCCATCGCGGCCGCGGCGCTGGAGGTGGCGGAAGGCCGGCACGATGCCCAGTTCCCGGTGGACGTGTTCCAGACCGGCTCCGGCACCTCCAGCAACATGAACGCCAACGAGGTGATCGCCCATCTGGCCTCGAAGGCGGCCGGACGTGCCGTGCATCCCAACGACGAGGTCAACTACGGCCAGTCCTCCAACGACGTGATCCCCACCGCGATCCACGTGGCGGCCGCGCTGGCCTGCGAGGAAAGCCTGCTGCCGGCGCTCAAGCACCTGCAGAAGGCCCTGGAGAGGAAGGCGGCGAGCCTGGCCGGGCAGGTCAAGACCGGACGCACCCACCTGATGGACGCCATGCCGGTGCGTTTCGACCAGGAGATGGGCGCCTGGGCCCAGCAGATCCGCTACGGCCGCGACCGCGTGGCGATGGCGCTGGAACGGGTCCGGCTGCTGGCGCAGGGCGGCACCGCCGTGGGCACGGGCATCAATGCCCATCCGCGGTTCGCGCTGCGCTTCGCCCGCAACCTGTCGAAGCGGACCGGGGTCAAGTTCAAGCCCAGCCCGGATTTCTTCGAGAGCCTGTCGGCGCAGGACGCGGCGGTGGAGCTTTCCGGGCAGCTCAAGACGGTGGCGGTCAGCCTGATGAAGATCGCCAACGACTTGCGCTGGATGAACTCCGGGCCGCTGGCCGGCCTGGGCGAGATCGAGCTGCCGGCCTTGCAGCCCGGCTCCAGCATCATGCCGGGCAAGGTCAACCCGGTGATTCCCGAGGCCACCGCGATGGTGGCGGCCCAGGTCATCGGCAACGACGCGGCCATTACCGTGGCGGGGCAGAGCGGCAATTTCCAGCTCAACGTCATGCTGCCGCTGATCGCCCACAACCTGCTCGAATCGATCCGCCTGCTGGCCAATGTCTCGCGCCTGCTGGCGGACAAGAGCATCGCCGGCTTCAAGGTGCGCGAGGCGCATATCGGCGAGGCGCTGTCGCGCAATCCGATCCTGATCACCGCCGCCAATGCCGTGATCGGCTACGAGAAAGGCGCGGCGATCGCCAAGCAGGCCTACAAGGAGGGCCGGCCGGTGCTCGACGTGGCGCGCGAGCAGACCGGCCTGGACGAGGAGACGCTGCGCAGGCTGCTGGACCCTGCTGCACTCACCGAAGGGGGCATCCACGGCGGTGGCGGCGGAGCAGGCGGCTGAACCCTGCTTCGATCCGCCGGGAGATCCGTAATTTTCTACTGACCCGCCGGATACTTGCCACAGAGCGATCATCCATTCGGCAGGGATCGGTAAGCTTATTCCATAACCCTGCATATAAGCAGTCTCATATATTCCTTTGTCTGCTGAAGCCAGCATGGCAATTTCCGCCCCCTCGTAACCGAAGGGGCTTCAATGACACGCCGTATCCCAACGGGCTGGCTGCTGCCGGCCGCACTCCTCAGTTCGCTGTTCCTGGCCGCCTGCGGCGGTGAACGCCAGGCGCCGGCCGACGGTGACCCGGCTGCCGCCATCAAGGTCAACACCCCGGCGCAGATCGCCCAGGAATCGGCAGAGAACTACGACGACAATCTCAATGGCCTGATCACCGGCAAGACGCTCAAGCGCTGGAAGGACAACTGGGAGCAGGAGCGGCCGGCCGGCATCACCGGCAAGCTGGTGATCTTCCAGCAGGCGCAGGGCGTGGCCGGCAAGCGCTTCATCAAGCCGGACAACGACAACGTCTTCACCTATCGCGAAGCCGAATGGCGCGAGTCGCGCTCCAACGGCGTCATCGAGATCGAAGGCATCGTGCTGTCCGGCGCCAAGGTCGATCAGCTGCTGCGGCGCTACGCCATCGATCCGCGCAAGGACCTGATCGTCTGCGCCCAGGGCGTGGGCGGCGGCAGCAATGCCATGAACATGGGCCGCTGCTGGTACACCTTCCGCTACTGGGGCGTGGACAGCAGGCACCTCGCGATCCTCGACGGCGGCAACGATTACCTCAGCGGTGCCTGGACGGCCGCCGACTTCTCGGACAGCGCCAGCCCGGTCATCAACCGCGCGCTGGCCAGCGTCAAGGACCTGCCGGCCGACAACACCGCGCTGCAGGCCACGTTCGTGGACCTGATCAACGTGCTGCCGGTGGTCGACCAGAACGTCCGGAATGACGGTGTGTTCCTCTGGGACGGCCGCAGCCTGGACCAGTACAGCGCCGGTGAGTCCTCCGAAGCGGGCACGCCGCTGGCGGACTACACCAAGAGCTTCCAGAACGGCGGCTCGCGCCAGGGGCACCCGCGCGGCGGCGTCCAGCTGAACTGGACCAACCTGATGATCAACGGCGGCACTGGCGGCCTGTTCAAGCCCAAGGCCGAACTGCGCAACTACCTGCAGGGCGGCACGGATGCCGCGGGCAAGGGCTTCGTCGACGGCAGCTACCAGCTGCTGGGGGCGGGCAATGCCTACCAGGCAGGCGACACCGTCTATCTCTGGTGCGAGACCGCGGCCCGCGCGGCGGTGGCCAACCTGGTCAGCGCCGTGATCCTGGGCCTGCCGACGCGCCTGTACGACGGCTCGATGATCGAGTGGAACTCGCTGACGGCGACGGTCGACAAGGACGGCAACCCGCTGCTCCCCGCCGATTCGCCCTGGCGCACGGACGAGCTGTCGTTCTTCAAGCTCAACCAGCCGGGCAACATCGCCTCCCGCACCAGCGAGGGCGTGCTGCCGCGCATCCGCGATGCCTACGCCGCGAGCGCCGACGCCATCATCAAGGCGGACAAGGCCTACAAGCAGCCCGCCACCGGCGGCAGTGGCGGGAGCGACGGCGGCAGCGGCGGCGGTGGCGGTGGCGTCGTGCTGCCGCCCAATCCCTGCGGCGGCTGAGGCCGCGCCACCTGCCCGGGTGAAGCTCGGGCAGGTGGGCGGGCCGGGACATGAGACCCCGCATTTCGCATCCACGGGCCGTTCCGGCCGGGCTGGCCGCGGTCGTCCTGCTGCTCTGCTCCGCATTCGCCGCCGCTGAAGCGCCGGCCGGCGGGCCGGAGGCAGGGATGCCGGCGATGTCGTCCGCCGCCGAGGCGCCGTCCCCGACGGTTCGCCGAAGCCGCCTGCGCTTCCGCGGCAACGGGCCGACCTGCATGTGTGCCGACGGCCTCGGCGAACGCGACATCCGCAGGGCCGAAGCCGCGGCCCGGGCTTCCACCATCACCCCGTCCACAGAGCCATGAGAGAGAGAGCCGTGAACAAGGCATTCATCCGCATCTGGGGCCGCTTCGGCCTGCAGGCCCTGGGCCTGTGGCTGCTGCTGCTGGCCGTCGGCTTGCCGCTGTACCTCAGCTCCGGCCCCGCCGCCGGACCCGACGAGGCAGCCTGGGGCTCGGAGTCGCTGCAGGCACGTCCGGAAGGCATCGGCCGTTTCCTGCCGGTGCCGCTGGCCAACGCCTGCGGCCTCGGCGCCTCCAGCTGCTTCCGCTGCCACAACGGCAAGCGCGCGCCGTCGCCGACGGCCGATGCCGTCATCGCGCCCTGGCATGCGAATCACGCCAAGGTGAACTACTCCTGCGCAGGCTGCCACCAGGGCAATCCGCGGATCCTCAAGCAGGAGATCGCGCACAAGGGACTGCTGGCCGATCCGCGCACCGAACCCGCCAAGGCCTGCGGCGGCTGCCACGCCGCCGCCGACGTCGGCAGCCTCGTCTCCAGGTATCAAACGCCGCATCCGAATACGAACACAGGGAAATAACGTGTCCAAGCATTCCAAGCATCCCCAGCTCCATGCCGTCGCTGCCGCGGCAGCCGCCTGGTTCGGTGTCGCCGTTCCGGCCCAGGCCGGGCCGGTCATCAACTTCGGCGAGAACAACGAGAGCTTCCTGCAGATCGGCTACGCCCTGCAGGTCTGGGCCGAGAACCGCAGCTACACCTCGGCGACCAACGACGCCAGCCTCAACGACACCTACCTGCGCCGCAATCGCCTGACCTTCAGCGGGCAGTACAGCGACCTGATCGGCTACTACGCGCAGATCGAGGCGGCCAGCGACAGCCGAGGCGGCGATGACGACCGCGAGGTCTACTTCCGCGACGCGTACCTCACCTTCGATTTCCGCGACGAGGCGCGCCTGATCGTGGGCCGCTTCAAGAACACCTTCTCTCGCGAGAATCTCGAGGCCTGCCTGGAGCCGCTGACGCTGGACCGCTCCGACCTTTCCTACACTCCCTTCGGCGGCACGCGCGATACCGGCGTGGCGCTCTGGGGCAATCTCGCGGACGCGAAGTTCCAGTACCGCATCGCGGTGATGGACGGCCGCGAGGGCGACGAACTGCCGCAGGATGCGCCGCGCGTCACCGCCCGCGTGCACTGGAGCACGCTGGACCCGGAATCCGACTACGGCTACCGCGGCACCTACCTGGGTACGCGCAAGGTGTTCACGATCGGCGCGGCCTACGACTACCAGGCCAAGGCGGCCTACGCCGATTACGAGGCGCTGCAGGATCCCAAGGACTACAAGGCCTGGACCGTCGATGCCTTCGCGGAATATCCCTTCGGCAGCGGCACCTATACGCTGGCCGGCGCCTACTTCAACTACTCGCTGGGCGACGCGATCAACCAGGCGCCGGATCCGGCGCTGCCCGCCAACACCGAGCTGGAGGGCTTCTACGTCAAGGCCGGCTACCTGCTGCCGGGCAAGGTCGGCCCGGGCCGCCTGCAGTTCTTCGCCCGCCACAACGGCGCCGAGTACCAACTGGCGGGCGGGGCCCTGGACCGGCGCGTCAACGCGGCCGGGTTCAACTACTACTTCAACGGCCAGCAGCTCAAGCTGACGCTGGAGCACCAGCGCGCCGACTACGCCAATCCGTCGGCCACCAACCCGGCCCTGCAGGACAACCACCAGACGATCCTGGGCCTGCAGTTCATCCTCTGACCGCGGGGACGACGTGAGCCCGGATCAAGTTCTCGATGCCGGTCGCCCGGCGGCCCCGGCGCCCGCGGCGGTGAAGCGCCGCGGGCCGTTGGTCTCGGCGGCGCTGCTGGCCGCTGCCTTGCTGGTGTCGCTGGCCTATCTCGCGGCGGACCTGCGCTTCGGCTACCTGCTGGTGTATGCCTGGTTCGGCATCGGCTACGGCGTGCTGCTGCAGTACGGGCGCTTCTGCATGGCCTCCGCCGTGCGCGACCTGTTCGCGGTCGGCGTGCCGCGCATGGCGGTGGGCGTGCTGGTGGCGGTGATCCTCTACGCGTTGATCTCCGCGGGCATCCAGGCGGCTGGCTTCAACAGCTTCCATGCGCATCCGCTGGGCTGGCATGTGCCCGCCGGCGGCCTGCTGTTCGGCCTGGGCATGGTGCTGGCCGGCGGCTGCGCCTCCAGTTCGCTGTACAAGAGCGGCGAGGGCAACCTGGGCTCGGTGCTGGTGCTGTTCGCGATCTCCTTCTCGCAGGCCTGGATGGTCAGCGCTGGCGGCGGGCTCAACCGCCTGGTGCCGGAAGCCTGGGCACGGCAGGCGGCGGCACAGGACATGCCGGCGGAGCTGTCGATCACCGACGGCTGGTTCGACCAGTTCACCGCGGGCTACCTCTGGCCGCTCGGCGGCGGCACCTTGGTGGATCGTCTCGAATGGCCGGCGCAGTGGTGGAGCTACCTGTTCGGCAACGCGCTGCTGGTGGCGATCCTGCCCTCGCTGATCCTGTTGTCGCTGCTGTACGCCCTGAACTATCGCAAGGTCTACCTGCGCCAGCAGGGCCTGCGGGTCCTGTCCTGGCGCGGCGAACTGCGCGGGCTCTGGTCGCTGCTGACGCAGTCGCGCAACACGGCGCTGGCGGGCGCGGGGCTGGGCCTCCTTGCCGGGCTGCAGATGCTGGTGACCGGCGAACTGCGCGAGCTGCACGGCATCTTCAACTTCGGCGAACTGCTCGCGGCGATGGGGCACACCGGCGGCCTGTCGCTGCAGGACAGCGTGTTCGACCCCGGCTACTGGTACATCACCACGCAGGAGGCGCAGTGGGGCGGCTGGGCCCTGGCCCAGGCCGGAGTGGAGATGAGGGACAACCTGTTCTTCGGCCTGGACAACGGCTTGCCCAGCCCCTGGCTGAATGCCCCCGGCATGATGTCGCTCGGCATCATCGTCGGTGCCGCCGTGCTGGCCAACATCAGCGGCGAGTTCAAGTGGAAGTGGCCCAATGCCGAAACCGCGCTGCTGGCGATCGCGGGCGGTGTCCTGATGGGCGTCGGCTCCCGTATCGGCATGGGCTGCAACATCGGCGCCTTCTTCGCCACCGTGACCAATGGCGATGCCAGCGGCTGGGTCTTCCTGCTGGGCATGGCCCTGGGCGGCTATCTCTCGGTGAAGCTGCTCAAGGCCTGGATCGACTGGCGCCTGGCCCGCAGCGGCCTGGATTTCTGAAACAAGGGATAATGCAACGATGGCTGGGGCAAACATCCGCTTCGACAAGCAGGCCGACGGCGGCTACCTGCTGGACGTGAAGGGCTACGGCTGTCCGCACGTGCAGATCTATACCGAGAAGGCGCTGAAGAAACTGGCCAGCGGCGAGGAGTTGTCGGTGGTGTTCGACAATCCGTCCTCGGGCGAGTCGATCTCCTTCATGTGCATGCTCGACGGCCATAGCCTGCTCGAGCGCAAGGACGAGGGCGGAACCTTCGCGTGGAGAATCCGCAAGGCCTGAAGCGACGGCGCCTGCTGGCCGCATTGGCGCTGCTGGTGCCGGCGGCCCTGGCCGCCGCCTGGCTGCTGGCCAGGCCGGCGCCGGCGGCGGATCCCGTCGCGGCGTTCCTGGACCGACACTGGCAGCGGCCGATCGCGCCGCAGGGCCGGCCGCCGGCCGGGCACTCCGCGCTGGAGGCCTCGCTGGACCCGCGTGCCTGCGGGCAGTGCCACGTCAGGCAATACCAGGACTGGCAAGGCAGCCTGCACCGCCAGGCCATGACCGCCGGCGTGCTCTGGCAACTGCGCCTGCTGCCGCAGGACCAGGCCAACGAGTGCCTCGACTGCCACGCGCCGCTGGCGGAACAGAAGGCGCTGGTGGCACTGGCCCAGGGCTGGTCTTCGGCGCCCAAGGCACCGCCGCCGGCCCACGTGCCCGCCACGCTGGGGCATGACGGCCTGGTCTGCGCCGCCTGCCACGTGCGCGGGCACGCTCGCTTCGGCCCGCCGCCGCGGTCCGGCGCCCCTGATGCGAACGGACCGCATGGCGGCTTCGAGGTCTCGGCGGCCTTCGAGGACAGCCGTTTCTGCGCGGCCTGCCACCAGTTCCCGGAAGACGGGCCGCGCGTGGCCGGAAAGCTCCACGAGGACACGCTGGCGCAGTGGCGGCAGAGCCGACATGCCGCCGAGGGCCGGCAGTGCCAGTCCTGCCACATGCCGGACCGCCAGCATCGCTGGCCCGGCATCCACTCCGCCGACATGGTGCGCCGGGCGCTGGACGTGACGCTGGAAGCCACTGCGGACGGTCGCGCCGTGGCGCACCTGGGCAATGTCGGCGCGGGGCACTATTTCCCGACCTACATGGTGCCCAAGGTCGAGGTGGAACTGTGGCTGGCGACGCCCGACGGCCAGGCCCGGCGGCTGGCGCAGGAAACCATCGGCTGGGAGGTGAACGTGGAACTGACCGGGGAACGCTTCGATACGCGCATCCCCCCGGGGGGCTCGCGCCGGCTCGAGGCGGTCCTGCCCCCGTCCTGGCCGGCCGGTTCCGAGCTGGAACTGCGGATCCGCGTGGCGCCCCGGGAGCACTACGAGCGGACCTACCGGTCGGTGCTGGAGCAGGCCGACAAGCTGGATGCCGGGACCCTGCGCCTGCTGCGGCAGGCCTACGACGAGGCTGTGGCGACCCGCTTCGAGGCCCTGCGGCTGCGCCGGCCGCTGCCGCCGGCCGGCAAGACGGGTGGGTGAGGGGGGCGGGCAACATCGGGTAAAATTCGCGCGCCTTTTCTCGCCCGATATTCCCAGCCAGGCCTTTTCATGACCACGATCCGCCAGGAAGACTTCATCCAGTCCATCGCCGACGCTTTCCAGTACATCAGCTACTACCACCCCCTGGACTACATCCAGGCGCTGGGCGCGGCCTATGAACGCGAGGAGTCGCCCGCGGCCAAGGACGCGATCGCGCAGATCCTGACCAACTCGCGCATGTGTGCCGAGGGTCACCGCCCGATCTGCCAGGACACCGGCATCGCCGTGGTCTTCCTCAAGGTGGGCATGAACCTGAAGTGGGACGCCACGCTGTCCGTGCAGGACATGGTCAACGAGGGCGTGCGCCGCGCCTACAACCACCCGGACAACAAGCTGCGCGCCTCCGTGCTGCTGGACCCGGCCGGCAAGCGCATGAATTCCAAGGACAACACTCCGGCCGTCGTGCACTACGAAATCGTGCCGGGCGATCACCTCGAGGTGATCTGCGCCGCCAAGGGCGGCGGCTCCGAGAACAAGTCGAAGATGGTGATGCTGAACCCCTCCGATTCGATCGTCGACTGGGTCATCAAGACCCTGCCGACGATGGGCGCCGGCTGGTGCCCGCCGGGCATCCTCGGCATCGGCATCGGCGGCACGCCGGAGAAGGCGATGCTGCTGGCCAAGGAATCGCTGATGGCCCCCGTGGACATCCACGAACTGCGCGAGCGCGCCGCCGCCGGCGTGGAGCTGAGCCGCATCGAGGAGCTGCGCCTGGAACTGATGGACAAGGTCAACGCGCTGGGCATCGGCGCCCAGGGCCTGGGCGGCCTGACCACGGTGCTGGACGTGAAGATCATGGACTACCCGACCCACGCGGCCTCGCTGCCGGTGGCGATGATCCCGAACTGCGCCGCCACCCGCCATGTGCACTTCCACCTCGACGGCTCGGGCCCGGCCGTGCTGGAAACGCCGAAGCTGGAAGACTGGCCGCAGGTCACCTGGAAGGCCGACGAGAAGACCGCCAAGCGCGTGAACCTCGACACCCTCACCGATGCCGAGATCGCCAGCTGGCAGCCGGGCGACATCCTGCTGCTGAACGGCAAGATGCTGACCGGCCGCGATGCCGCCCACAAGCGCATCGCCGACATGCTGAAGAAGGGCGAGAAGCTGCCGGTGGATTTCACCGGCCGTGCGATCTACTACGTGGGCCCCGTGGACGCGGTGCGCGAGGAGGCCGTGGGCCCCGCCGGCCCGACCACCGCCACGCGCATGGACAAGTTCACCGAGATGATGCTGGCCGAGACCGGCCTGCGCGTGATGATCGGCAAGTCCGAGCGCGGCCCGGTGGCCATCGAGTCCATCAAGAAGCACAAGGCGGCCTACCTGATGGCGGTGGGCGGCGCGGCCTACCTCGTGTCCAAGGCGATCAAGACCGCCAAGGTGCTGGGCTTCGCCGACCTCGGCATGGAGGCGATCTACGAGTTCGAGGTGAAGGACATGCCGGTGACCGTGGCCGTCGACAGCCAGGGCACTTCCGTGCACAACACCGGTCCGAAGATCTGGCAGGCCAAGATCGGCAAGATTCCGGTCGCGGTCGCCTGAACCCCTCCACCGAACTGGGCCCACGATGACCCTCAACTTCCGCCTGCTGAACCTGCTCGGCTTCCTCGGCTGCGTCTTCGGCCTGCTGTTCGCGCTGTACCTGCAGCACTTCCGCGGCTACGAGCCTTGCCCGTTCTGCATCTTCCAGCGCGTGGCGATGCTGGCGACCGGCCTGGTGTTCCTGGCGGCCGCCATCCAGGGGCCGAAGGCCTGGGGCCAGTGGGTCTACGTGTTCCTGTCGAGCCTGGCGGCGCTGGTCGGCGCCGGCATCGCGGCCCGGCACGTCTGGCTGCAGAGCCTGCCGCCCGACCAGGTGCCCGCCTGCGGCCCGACGCTGGACTACCTGCTGGACATGATGCCGCTGCAGGAAGTGGTCACCACCGTGCTCAAGGGTGACGGCAACTGCGCCAAGATCGACGCGCAGTGGCTGGGCATCAGCCTGCCGGGCTGGACCCTGATCTCCTTCATCGGCTTCGTCGTCTACGCCGTCCTGACTCCCATCCTGCCCAAGTTCCTGAGGAAATCCGCATGAGCACCGCCACCACCGACCTTTCCGACGCCCACCCGGAAGCCCAGGTCGCCGATCCGATCTTCGCCGACTTCGGTGGCGTGCTGGCCTTCCATGGCCCCATCGTCACTCTGAAGGTCTTCGAGGACAACGCCGCGGTACGCACGGCGCTGGAAGAGAAGGGCGAGGGCCGCGTGCTGGTGGTGGACGGCGGCGGCTCCACGCGCTGCGCCCTGGTCGGCGGCAATCTCGGCGTGCTGGGCGTGAAGAACGGCTGGGCCGGCATCGTCGTCAACGGCTGCATCCGCGATTCCGAGGAGATCGGCGGCCAGGAGATCGGCGTGAAGGCCCTGGCCACGCATCCGCGCAAGTCGGAAAAGGGCCTGCATACCGCGCACCGCGACAAGGTGGTGAGCTTCGCCGGCGTGACCTTCAAGCCGGGGGCCTGGCTCTACGCCGATGCCGACGGCATCCTGGTCAGCGACACGGCGATCCACTCGTAAGCGCGTTCCGGAACGAAAAAGGCCGCCCTCGGGCGGCCTTTTTCGTTCATGCGGCGCGGACTAGAGGCCCAGCGACAGCGGATCGATACGGCGGATCGGCTGGATCGCGCAGGCCCGCTCGGCGCGTTCGCAGAGCGAGACCAGTTCGCCCAGTGCGGCCTGGTAGAGGTCCTGGAACGCGTCCACCATGCCGCTGGCATCCTGCAGGTAGCGGGCGGCGTCGGTCATGCGTTCCGGCCCGGCCAGCGGGCAGCGCAGCAGCAGGTAGCCGCTGACGGTGCCGCCTTCCAGCACGGTCTGGGCGGCGCTGTGGCCGGTGTTGAGCAGGCGCGTGGCATGCCCGCGGAACAGGCGCAGGGCCTCGTTCAGGTCCTTCTGGGCATCGGGGTGTTCGCCGTCCGCGGCGATCGTCTGCAGCGCCAGCACCGAACGCTGCAGTTCCCCCAGCATGGCCGCGTCGCCCTCCATCTCGTGCAGGCGCTGCAGCAGGCTGCGCAGGAACTCCGCCTGCAGGCGCTCCTGGTCCATCAGCGCGCGGATCGCGCAATCGATGCGGAAGGCATGCAGCTTCAGGTCTTCCGCCAGGCGATGGTGCGCATCGGTATCGCGACGGCGCACCTGCTCCAGCAATTGCCAGAGATGGGCCTGGGCCAGGTGGTCGTAGCCGCTGACGCCGAAGTGCGAGGGCTTCATCGCCAGCCCCGCCGCCAGCAGCAACGGTGCGCGGCGCCGTTCCCATTCCGCCGCCGCGACCCAGTCCTGGGTCATCTCCGGCGAGCGTCGGCGCAGGGTGTCGATGGTGCCCTGCCAGCCCAGCCCGGTGATGTCGGAATCCGGCGGCGGCACCGCCTGCAGCAGCGGCCAGGGGCGGAATTGCCCGTTGAAGTAGCGCTCCAGCGTTTCACGCTGCATCTCGCGCGCGGCGCGCATGGCGGGGGTCAGTCCCGGCTGCGCGGCGGAGGCCGCCGCGGCCGGCGCGGCGATGCCCTCGCGCTCATACCAGTCGCGGCTCAGCTTGAGGCAGTACAGCTCGCACTGCTCCAGCAGCAGGCGGGCCGGCAGCGAGGACGCGTAGACCGGGGGCGCCTGCTGCTGCCGCACGCGGGCGATGCGCTCGCCCCAGGGCGGCAGGCCGGGGGAGAACTCCTGGTGCTCGTTCTCCAGCTCGGCGTCGATGGCGGACAGGTTGGCGGCGTCGATGGCGCGGAACTGGGAGGCAATGGCCTCGAACAGGTCCTCCGGCAGCTGCCGGCCGGGATTGGCGGCCGGCGAGGAGGCCAGCGCGCGAACCTCGTCGGCGGCCTGTTCGACGGCGCGCTGGTTGCGCAGCATCAGCGGGAACAGGCGGCTGCCGACCAGCAGGGCGGCACGGCGGTCGGCTTCGTGGCTGGCGATGCGCAGCGCCTTGGCGCCCAGCCGCAGGCTCAGCCGGTAGAAGCCGGCCATCAGCAAGCGGCCGACGCCAAGACCGGCGACGAGGACCCGGCCGAGGGTACGGCCGGCACCGGAATCGGCCCGCTCCTGGCGGCGAGCCAGGGCCTCGTCCCAGAGATCGGTGTCATAGGCCCGCTGCTGCAGCCAGCGCTGGACTTCGAGCACGCGCAGCAGGCCGCGGCCGCCCGCCTGAAGGGCCAGCTGCTGTGCCACCAGGCCCACGACCTCGCGGGAGGGAAGGCTGGCCAGCAGCGCCAGGCCCAGGCGCAGGCGGACCCGGCCATCCGGCTGGGGCTTGATGCCGACGCCGGAGTCGCCGTCGATGATGACTTCGCCCGGCTCCGGCACGCCCAGGGCCGTGCACAGGCCGGAGAGGCCGCGGAAGAACTCGGCCTCCTGGGCGGGATCCAGCGCCAGCCGGCCAGGGACGGCCTTGCGGGGCGCCAGCAGCGGCCAGAGCAGCAGTCCGATCAGGGCCAGTCCGCCCAGGCCTGGCACCAGCAGGGAGTAGAGCGTGCTGAGCAGGCTGACGTCGGCCAGGGCCAGCACGTTGCGCAGCAGGCTCAAGGCCCAGGCGGCGGCGACGGCGAGGACCAGGACGACATAGGCCCCGCGCACGGCGGCGACCATCAGGCCGCCGCGGCGGATCTGGCGCTCGCGGTCCAGGTCCAGGCGACTGGCGGGCGGCGCCTGCGATGCCAGGGCCGCCAGTGCCGCCAACGGGGTGGCTGCCTGGACGGCGGACGGGGCTGCCGCCGCCGGCAACTCGGTGTGGGCCGCGGCGGGCACCGGGGCGGGCTCCATGCCGGCACCGGCCATGGGTTCCACCAGCGCTTCCATGCCGCAGGCGCGGAAGGCGCTGGCGACCTTGGCGGCGAACTTCACCTCCAGCGACTGGCGCACGATCAGCGGGCCGACCAGCAGCTGCACGGCCTGGTCGGCACTCAGGCCGAACTGCTCGCGCAGGCGCTGCAGCAGGTCGGCATCGGTGACAGGGCTCAGGCGGCGGCCGGTAAGGGTGACCTGGAAGCTTCCCGCGGGGACCGCCTGGGTCATGAACCCTCCATGGTTCGGTGTGAACGCTTCTTCAATGAAATCAACCGTCGGGCGACGGGGCTCCCAGTGTAGATTCGAATGTGACGCAACGCGACCACAATCGACATTTTCTGTAGGCTTTTTATGCTTTCAGCAAGGTTCGCGCCGGGCGTTCCGCACGCTGCCTTCGAACACTTGTGCACCGCCATGTTTCGCTTCTTCGCGGATGTTTCTGTTGCATTGCAATAAAGAGGGCGCTTCTGTATCCTTCCGCGGCTTTTTTCAACCCCATAAAAGACGAGGCCCGAATGAGCGCTGTGAAGGGAGTGGAAATCCTCGGCCAGATGACTCCGGCCGCCAGGAAAATCCTCACGCCGGACGCGCTCAAGTTCGTTGCCAAGCTGGTCCGCAAGCACGCTGCCCGTCGCGAAGTGCTGATGGCCTACCGCGATGTGCGCCAGGCCGCCGTCGACGCCGGCAAGCTGAAGCTCGGCTTCCTGAAGCAGACCAAGAAGATCCGCGACGGCAAGTGGAAGATCGCCGGCATCCCGGCCGATCTGCAGGACCGCCGCGTCGAGATCACCGGTCCGGTGGACCGCAAGATGATCATCAACGCCCTGAATTCGGGCGCCAAGTGCTTCATGGCGGACTTCGAGGACTCGGCCAGCCCCACCTGGGAGCTGATGATCGATGGCCAGGTGAACCTGTACGACGCCGTGCGCCGCAAGATCGCGTACACCTCGCCCGAGGGCAAGGACTACAAGCTCGGCAAGGACATCGCCACGCTGATCGTGCGCCCGCGCGGCTGGCACCTGCTGGAAAAGCACATCCTGGTCGACGGCGAGCCGGCTCCCGGCGGCATCGTCGACTTCGCGTTGTACTTCTTCCACAACGCCAAGGAACTGCTGAAGCGCGGCAGCGGCCCGTACTTCTACCTGCCGAAGATGCAGTCGCATCTGGAGGCGCGCCTGTGGAACAGCATCTTCAAGGATGCGCAGGCCGAGCTGAAGATCCCGCAGAAGACCATCAAGGCCACCGTCCTGATCGAGACCATCTGGGCCTCGTTCGAGATGGACGAGATCCTGTACGAACTGCGCGACCATATCGTCGCCCTGAACTGCGGCCGCTGGGACTATATCTTCAGCTTCATCAAGACCTACCGTGCCCACGCCGACCGCATCATCCCGGATCGCCTGGGCGTGACGATGGACAAGCACTTCCTGGACAGCTACTCGAAGCTGCTGTGCCAGACCACGCACAAGCGCGGCGCCCAGGCCATGGGCGGCATGGCGGCCTTCATCCCGACCAAGGATGCGGCCAAGAACGAGGAAGTGTTCGCCAAGGTCCGCGCCGACAAGCTGCGCGAAGTGAACAACGGCCATGACGGCACCTGGGTGGCGCACCCGGGCCTGGTGCAGGTCGCCATGGCGGTGTTCGACGAGCACATGCCCACGCCGAACCAGATCGACAAGAAGTTCGCCGATCGCAAGATCAAGGCCGACGACCTGCTGAAGCTGCCGGAAGGCCAGATCACCGAGGCCGGGCTGCGCAACAACATCAATGTCGGCGTCCAGTATCTCGAGGCCTGGATCAAGGGCAACGGCTGCGTGCCCCTGCACAACCTGATGGAGGATGCCGCCACGGCGGAGATTTCCCGCGTGCAGGTCTGGCAGTGGCTCAAGTACAACGCCAAGCTGGCCGACGGCCGCCACGTGACCCGCGAGCTGGTGCTCTCCATCATCGACGAGGAACTGGCCGGCCTGCGCAAGTCCTTCGGCGACGAGCGCTACTACAAGGGCCGTTACGCGGAAGCCGCCGGCATGTTCGCCCGCATGAGCACCGCCAGCCAGTGCGCGGACTTCCTGACGCTGCCGGCCTACGAGTACCTGAACTGAGGCGGCCGCAGGGCTACTTCGAGACTTTTTTCTTCACCATTTGGTTTTCACCGAGAGGACAGTTGCAATGATGACGCGTGACGAGCAGATCAAGGCCCTTGAGAAGGATTGGGCGACCAACCCCCGCTGGAAGCTGGTGAAGCGCGGCTACTCGGCCGCCGACGTCGTCCGCCTGCGCGGCAGCGTTGCCATCGATCACACCCTGGCCAAGCGCGGCGCCGAGAAGCTGTGGAAGCTGATCAATGGCGAAGCCAAGAAGGGCTACGTCAACGCCTTCGGCGCGATCACCGCCGGCCAGGCGATGCAGCAGGCCAAGGCTGGCCTGGAAGCCGTGTACCTGTCCGGCTGGCAGGTTGCCGCCGACGGCAACACCTCCGAAACCATGTACCCGGACCAGTCGCTGTACGCGTACGACTCCGTGCCGACCATGGTTCGCCGCATCAACAACACCTTCACCCGCGCCGACGAGATCCAGTGGAGCCGCGGCATCGGCCCCGGCGACAAGGGCTTCATCGACTACTTCCTGCCGATCGTGGCTGACGCCGAGGCCGGCTTCGGCGGCGTGCTGAACGCCTTCGAGCTGATGAAGAACATGATCATCTCCGGCGCCGCCGGCGTGCACTTCGAAGACCAGCTGGCCGCCGCCAAGAAGTGCGGCCACATGGGCGGCAAGGTGCTCGTCCCGACGCAGGAAGCCGTCGAGAAGCTGATCGCTGCCCGCTTCGCCGCCGACGTGCTGGGCGTGCCGACCATCGTGCTGGCCCGTACGGACGCCGAGGCTGCCAACCTGATCACCTCCGACTACCACCCGAACGACAAGCCGTTCCTCACCGGCGAGCGCACGCAGGAAGGCTTCTTCCGCGTCAAGAACGGCCTGGAGCAGGCCATCAGCCGCGGCGTCGCGTACGCGCCGTATGCGGACCTGGTCTGGTGCGAGACCGGCGTGCCGGACATCGGCTTCGCCCGCGAGTTCGCGCAGGCCGTGCACAAGGAGTGCCCGGGCAAGCTGCTGAGCTACAACTGCTCGCCGTCGTTCAACTGGAAGAAGAACCTGGACGACAAGCAGATCGCCAAGTTCCAGCAGGACCTGTCGGACCTGGGCTACAAGTACCAGTTCATCACGCTGGCCGGCATCCACATCAACTGGTACAACACCTTCCAGTTCGCGCACGCCTACGCCCGCGGCGAAGGCATGAAGCACTACGTGAACATGGTGCAGGAGCCGGAGTTCGCCGCTCGCGAGCAGGGCTACACCTTCGTGTCGCACCAGCAGGAAGTCGGCACCGGCTACTTCGACGACGTCACCACCGTGATCCAGGGCGGCTCGTCCAGCGTCAAGGCCCTGTCCGGTTCGACGGAAGAAGAGCAGTTCCATTAAAGCAGCGAACAGCGCGGAGGGGGCCCACGAAGTGGGAATCCTTGGCGTCGTGAGTCTGCGGTTGTAACCCAGGAAGGGTCGCCTAAACAGCGACCCTTCTTTTTTTGGATACGGCTGAAGGCGAAAGCCTGCCGTAGCGAATGGCGGCCCGTACTCCGAAAAGGCCGCTGATGAAGCGGTCTTTTGCGTATCTGCCGCAGATCACAGCCGTCACGAATTTGAGCAGTCGCGCTGCTTCATCGCGCACCTCGATAGGCGACGCTCCGCGGCGCTACTCGGTGTGAGCAGGTTGGAATTGCGGCGGCAGGCTTAACTCGCCGTCTGCTCCATCCACCAGGCCTCTTCGCCGAAGGCGAGGCCCTCCGCGTCCATCGCTTGCCCGCGCCGCAGGCCTTCTCCGCTCAAGGCCAACCGCAGTCCCGACGCGGCGTTGAGATAGCCCAGCCCGTTGACCGGCGCTCCCTCAGTGGCACGGCGCACACGCAAGCCGCGCATCAGCGAGAAGTCGATGCCCAGGCCGCGCTGCTTGAGCCAGGCCTCCTTCTGCGTCCACATACGGTAGAAGGCCGCGAGCTGCTGCTCCGGCGGCAGCGCGGCCAGCAGGGCCTGCTCCTCGTCACTGCAGCACTGGCGCGCCAGCGGGGCGACCTTGCGTGGGCGCGTGACGGTTTCGAGATCAATGCCGATGGCCGAGGTGGACACCACACAGGCCATCCAGTCGCCGCTGTGCGAGAGCCCAACGTGCAGGGCAGGGTCCGGCCCACGGAGAAGGCGCGGCGGCGTGTGGGGGATGGCGCCCAGTTCCCAGTGGCCCGGCGAACCGCCGCGCTGTTCGATCAGCAGGCGCCGCGCCAGCCAGCGTGCGGCGACGAACTGCTCGCGCCGCGCCGCCGCCTTGAAGCTGCCGAGCCGCTCGCGCTCCTCGCTGCCGAGGAAGTCCAGCCCCGCCGCCTGTGCCTCGGCCCAGATGGGCGCGTAGCGGGCCAGCCGCAGGGCCAGGATCATCGGTGCGGATGCCTCAGGCGGGCTTGAGCGAATCGAACAGCGCCAGGTATTCCTGGGTGATGCGGTGGCCGCGGTCGAAGTGGATCAGCGGCTTGTGCTGCTCGTGCGATTCCTTGACCTTGATCGAGCTGCCGATGGCGCAGTCCAGGATCGGCTTGCCTTCGGCCCGCAGCTCCTCGACCAGGCGGGAGGGCAGCCTGGAGCGCGACTGGAACTGGTTGACGACGATGCCCTCGATCTCCAGGTCCTCGTTGTGGTCGGCGCGGATCTCCTGGATGTTGTCCAGCAGGGTGTAGAGCGCCTGGCGCGCGAACTCGTCGCAGTCGAAGGGGATCAGCACGCGGTCGGCGGCGATCAGCGCCGAGCGGGAATAGAAGTTCAGCGCCGGCGGCGTGTCGATGAAGACCGCATCGTAGCCCTTCAGTTTCTTCAGCGCATCGCGCAGCTTGTAGATCTTCTGCTTGGACTCCAGCTTGACGGCCAGCTCGTCCAGGCGCGGCGAGGCGGCGATCACGTCGAGGTTGTCGAAGGCGGTGCCGCTGGCATAGCTGACGAAGGCCGGCGGCGTCAGCGAGAACGACAGGGACGCCTCGAAGAAATCCGCGATCGTGCGGTCCGGCTGCAGCGGTGCGCTGCCGGTGAGGTACTGCGTGGCGTTGCCCTGGGTGTCGAGGTCGATCACCAGGGTGCGCAGGCCGCGGCTGGCGGCGATGGCGGCGAGGTTGCAGACGATCGTGGTCTTGCCCACGCCGCCTTTCTGGTTGAAGACAACGCGCTTGGTCATGGCTCTGGTTCGGCTCGGGAGGGGAGAGTGTGGCGGCGTTCAGTTTAAGGGATAGCGGGGAGCAAAAGCCGCGCCACGGCGTTTTTCGTGCACCGTCAGGAGGCAGAAACCAGTGTTTTCGACGGCACCGTTCTTGCTGAATTCCCCCTGTCAAGGCCGGCGCACGATCGGGCTTGCAGCGGCGTGCGCCGGCTCCTCCACTTGATCCAAAAGGGGCCTGGGCGATGAGCGAGCAGAAAGGTGGCGTCAGCTACCAGTCGGTAGACAGCAGTTACTTCGAGAAGCGCGGCCTGCGGCGATATGCCGGCGTGGCGTCGCTGTGGGCACTGGGCGTGGGGGCAGTGATCTCCGGCCATTTCTCCGGCTGGAACTTCGGCCTGGGCGCGGCAGGCTGGGGCGGCATGCTGATCGCGACGGTGCTGATCGCGATCATGTACCTGGGCCTGACCTTCTCCATCGCCGAGATGAGCCCGGCACTGCCGCATACCGGTGCAGCATATTCCTTCTCGCGCGCCACGATGGGGCCCTGGGGTGGATTCATCACCGGCCTCTGCGAGAACGTGGAGTACGTCATCACGCCGGCGGTCGTGGTGTTCTTCATCAGTTCCTACCTCGGCTCCATCTTCGGAACGCCCGAGGCCTTCCAGCCGGTGTACTGGATCTTCTGCTACGTCATCTTCGTGGGGCTCAACGTCGTCGGCGTCGAGCTGTCCTTCAAGGTGACGCTGGTGGTGACGCTGGCAGCGCTGGCCTGCCTGCTGGCGTTCTGGGTCAGCGCGATTCCCAACATGGACTTCTCGCGCTGGGCGCTCAACATCGGCGTGGGACTCGACGGCAAGCCGGTGGAACTGCCCGAGGGCGGCGGCAGCTGGCTGCCCTTCGGCATCATGGGCGCCCTGGCGGCGATGCCCTTCGCGGTCTGGCTGTTCCTGGCGATCGAGCAGCTGCCGCTGGCCGCCGAGGAGTCGATGGACCCGAAGCGCGACATGCCCAAGGGCATCATCCTCGGCATGTGCACGCTGATCGTCTCGGCCTTCATGATCCTGCTGCTGAACTCCTCGGTGGCCAACGGCGCCTTCGCGCTGTCCACCTCGGGCGAGCCGCTGCTGGACGGCTTCAAGGCGATCTACGGTGACGGCATCGCCAAGCTGCTGGCGCTGGTGGCGGTGATCGGCCTGATCGCCAGCTTCCACACGATCATCTATGCGCAGGGCCGGCAGATCTACTCGCTGTCGCGCGCCGGCTACTTCCCGCGGCCGCTGTCGATCACCCATGGCACCCGCAAGACGCCGTACGCGGCGATGATCGCCGGAGCGGCGGTGGCCCTGGCGGTGATGCTGGCGATCTGGTTCGGCGCCGAGAACAGCGCCACGCTGATCGGCGGCACGCTGCTGAACATGGCGGTGTTCGGGGCGATGATCTCCTACATCATGCAGGCGGCTTCGTTCATCCTGCTGCGGCGCAGGTTCCCGGGCATCCCGCGCCCGTACAGGAGCCCCTTCGGCATTCCGGGCGCGGTGCTGACCATCGGCCTGGCGCTGGTGACGATCTGGTTCCAGCTGGCGGACCCGGTCTACCGCGCCGGCGTGATCGGCGTGGCGATCTGGTTCGCCGTGGGCATCGCCTATTTCGCGGTGATCGGCCGGCACAAGCTGGTGCTGTCGCCGGAAGAGGAGTTCGCGATGTCCGGCGGCACCGCCGAGTACAAGACCGACGACGCCATCGTTCCGGTCAAGGCCGAAGCCTAGGGTCTCCGGCCGGTGGAAACGAAGAAGGGGCGCCTCGGCGCCCCTTCTTCGTTTCCGCGTCCGCTTCAGGACCTCGCCATCTGCCGCAGCATGTAGTTCAGTACGCCGCCGTGCTCGTAGTACTCCCATTCCTTGGGCGTGTTGATGCGCACGCGGGCCTTGAAGCTGACCGTCTTGCCGTCGGACTTCCTGGCCGTGACGTCGACGCTGCCGGCGCCGCGGGTGAGACCGTCGATGTCGAAGATCTCGGTGCCGTCCAGGCCCAGGGAGGCGGCGTTCTGGCCGTCGACGAAGTTCAGCGGCAGCACGCCCATGCCGACGAGATTGGCGCGGTGGATGCGCTCGAAGGACTCCGAGATCACCGCCTTCACGCCCAGCAGGATCGTGCCCTTGGCCGCCCAGTCGCGCGAGGAGCCGGTGCCGTACTCCTTGCCGGCCAGCACGACCTGCGGGGTGCCGTCGGCGATGTGCTTCATCGCCACATCGTAGATCGGCTCGACCGGGCCGATGCTGCCGTCCTTGCCGATGTACTTCGAAACGCCGCCTTCCACCCCCGGCGTCATCGCGTTCTTGATGCGGGTGTTGGCGAAGGTGCCGCGCATCATGATCTCGTGGTTGCCGCGGCGCGAGCCGAAGCTGTTGAAGTCGGCCTTCTTCACGCCGTGGGCTTCCAGGTACTTGCCCGCGGGGCCGTCCTTCTTGATGTCGCCGGCCGGGGAGATGTGGTCGGTGGTGATGGAATCCCCCAGCACCGCCAGCGCGCGCGCGCCACGGATCGTCGGGATGCCCGGCGGGGTCATCGTCATGCCGGTGAAGTACGGCGGGTTCTGGACGTAGGTGCTTTTCGCATCCCAGGGGTAGGTCTCCGAGCGGGCCACCTTGATGCCCTGCCAGCGGGCGTCGCCCTTGAGCACGTCGGCGTAGCTGGACTTGAACAGCTCGCTGGTGACGGCCTGGGCGACGGTCGCCTGGATCTCGGCGTTGGAGGGCCAGATGTCCTTGAGGAAGACGTCCTTGCCGTCCTTGCCCTTGCCGATCGGCTCGCTGGTGAGATCGATGTCGGTGCTGCCGGCGATGGCGTAGGCCACGACCAGCGGCGGCGAGGCCAGGTAGTTCATGCGCACGTCCTGGTGGACGCGGCCCTCGAAGTTGCGGTTGCCGGAGAGCACGGCCGAGACGCTCAGGGTGTTGTCCTGGATCGCCTTGCCCAGCGGTTCGTTCAGCGGGCCGGAGTTGCCGATGCAGGTGGTGCAGCCGTAGGCGGTGACGTAGAAGCCCAGGTGCTCGAGGTCTTCGATCAGGCCGGCCTTCTCCAGGTACTTGGTGACGGCCAGCGAGCCGGGAGCCAGCGAGGTCTTGACCCAGGGCCGCGACGTGAGCCCCAGCGCGCGGGCCTTGCGGGCCAGCAGGCCGGCGCCGATCAGCACGTTGGGATTGGAGGTGTTGGTGCAGGACGTGATGGCGGCGATCATCACGGCGCCGTCCTTGAGTTCGAAGGTCCTGCCCTGATCGGTGACCGTGGCCGGGCCCTTGGAGGGGCGCAGTTTCTGCTCGGCCTCGAAGGCCTTGCGGTAGTTGGCCTTGACGTCGGACAGCAGCACGCGGTCCTGCGGGCGCTTGGGGCCGGCCAGGCTTGGCTTGATGCTGCCGAGGTCCAGGTGCAGCACCTCGGTGTACTCGGCTTCCGGCGCGTCCGGGGTCCACCACATGCCCTGGGCCTGGGCGTAGGCCTTGACCACCGCGATGCGCTCCTCGCTGCGGCCGGTGAGGCGCAGGTAGCTCAGGGTTTCCTCGTCGATCGGGAAGATGCCGCAGGTGGCGCCGTACTCGGGGGCCATGTTGCCGATGGTGTTGCGGTCCGAGGCCGAGAGGTTGGCCAGGCCAGGGCCGAAGAACTCCACGAACTTTTCGACCACGCCGCGCTTGCGCAGCATCTCGGTGACGGTCAGCACCAGGTCGGTGGCGGTGGAGCCTTCCGCCAGCTTGCCGGTGACGCGCACGCCGATGACATCCGGGATCAGCATGGACGACGGCTGGCCAAGCATGGCGGCCTCGGCCTCGATGCCGCCGACGCCCCAGCCCAGTACGCCGATGCCGTTCACCATGGTGGTATGGCTGTCGGTACCGAAGCAGCTGTCGGGGTAGAGCAGGCCTTCGGCGTTCTCGAAGATGACGCGGGCCAGGTATTCGATGTTGACCTGGTGGACGATGCCGGTGTCGGGCGGCACGGCCTTGAAGTTCTTCAGCGCTTCCTGGCCCCAGCGCAGGAAGGTGTAGCGCTCCTCGTTGCGCTGGAATTCGACCTTGGCGTTCAGGTCCAGAGCGTCGCGCGAGCCGTAGTGGTCGATCATCACGGAGTGGTCGATGACCAGTTCCACCGGGCACAGCGGATTGACCTTGGCCGCGTCGCCGCCCAGCTTCCGGATCGCGTCGCGCATGGCGGCGAGGTCGACCACGCAGGGCACGCCGGTGAAATCCTGCAGGACCACGCGGGCCGGGGTGAAGTTGATGTCCTTGGCCGGCAGCTTGCGGAAATCGGCGCCGGCCAGGGCCTCGATGTCCGCCTTCGTCGTGTTCAGCCCATCCTCGTGGCGCAGCAGGTTCTCCAGCAGCACCTTGATGGAGTAGGGCAGGCGGGTCAGGCTGTAGCGGGGTTCCAGCGCCTTGAGGCTGTAGTAAGAGTAGGTCCTGGAACCTACGGTCAGGCTGGCTTTGCTCTTGAAGCTGTCCGTCATGGCTGGTTTCCCGGTTTGGCTACCCGTGCATGCCGACAGGGGCAGCGGTGGCTGGAGGGGGGAGGTCCGTAGGACCTCGCCGGCCCCGGCCGGTTCCCGCCGGGGCAAGCCGGACGAGGGTAACAAAAAAGCCCGCCGGCGGTTGCCGGCGGGCCTGGGTTGCAGCGTACCGCCGGGGCCTTAGGCCGCCACCGACTTCGCGGTCTCCACGTACTCCTCGATCTGGTCGAAGTTCATGTACTTGTAGATCTTGTCCGCGTTCTTGGTGATCACGCCGGTCTCCGCCAGGTACTCCTCGCGCGTCGGCAGGCGGCCGAGCTTGGAGGCCACCGCCGCGAGTTCCGCCGAGCCGAGGAACACGTTGGTGTTCTTGCCTAGGCGGTTCGGGAAGTTGCGGGTGGAGGTCGAGATCGCCGTGGCGCCTTCCTTCATCTGCGCCTGGTTGCCCATGCACAGCGAGCAGCCCGGCATCTCGGTGCGCGCGCCGGCCGTGCCGAAGGTGTTGTAGATGCCTTCCTTGGTCAGCTCGGCGGCGTCCATCTTGGTCGGCGGGGCGACCCACAGGCGGACCGGGATGTCCTTCTTGCCTTCCAGCAGCTTGCCGGCGGCGCGGAAGTGGCCGATGTTGGTCATGCACGAGCCGATGAAGGCCTCGTCGATCTTGGTGCCGGCGACTTCGGACAGGAACTTGGCGTCATCCGGGTCGTTGGGGCAGCAGACGATCGGTTCCTGGATGTCGGCCAGGTCGATGTCGATGACCGCGGCGTACTCGGCGTCCTTGTCGGCTTCCAGCAGCTGCGGGTTGGCCAGCCAGGCTTCCATCGCCTTGATGCGGCGCTCCAGCGTGCGCGCATCCTTGTAGCCATCGGCGATCATGTTCTTCATCAGCACGATGTTCGAGTTCATGTACTCGATGATCGGCTCCTTGTTGAGCTTGATCGTGCAGCCGGCGGCGGAGCGCTCGGCCGAGGCGTCGGACAGCTCGAAGGCCTGTTCGACCTTGAGGTTCGGCAGGCCCTCGATCTCCAGCACGCGACCGGAGAAGATGTTCTTCTTGCCGGCCTTGGCGACCGTCAGCAGGCCGGCCTTGATGGCGTAGAGGGGAATCGCATGCACCAGGTCACGCAGCGTGACGCCCGGCTGCATCTCGCCCTTGAAGCGGACGAGCACGGACTCCGGCATGTCCAGCGGCATCACGCCGGTGGCGGCGGCGAAGGCGACCAGGCCGGAGCCGGCCGGGAAGGAGATGCCGATCGGGAAGCGGGTGTGCGAGTCGCCGCCGGTGCCGACGGTGTCCGGCAGCAGCAGGCGATTGAGCCAGGAGTGGATCACGCCGTCGCCCGGCCGCAGCGCGACGCCGCCGCGGTTGGAGATGAACGCCGGCAGCTCGCGGTGGGTCTTGACGTCGACCGGCTTCGGATAGGCCGCGGTATGGCAGAAGGACTGCATCACCAGGTCGGCGGAGAAGCCGAGGCAGGCGAGGTCCTTGAGTTCGTCGCGGGTCATCGGGCCCGTGGTGTCCTGCGAGCCGACCGTGGTCATCTTGGGTTCGCAGTAGGTGCCCGGGCGCATGCCCTTGCCTTCCGGCAGGCCGCAGGCGCGGCCGACCATCTTCTGCGCCAGCGAGTAGCCCTTGCCGGTGTCCTTGGGAGTCTGCGGCAGGCGGAACAGCGTCGAGGCGGGCAGGCCGAGCAGCTCACGGGCCTTGCCGGTCAGCGAGCGGCCGATGATCAGGTTGATGCGGCCGCCGGCGCGCACTTCATCCAGCAGCACCTGGCTCTTGAGCTCGAAATTGGCGGCAACGGCGCCGTTCTTCTCGATCTTGCCCTCGTAGGGGAAGATGTCGATGACGTCGCCCATCTCGAACTTGGAGACGTCGACCTCGATCGGCAGCGAGCCGGAGTCTTCCTGGGTGTTGAAGAAGATCGGCGCGATCTTGCCGCCGAGGGTAACGCCGCCGAAGCGCTTGTTCGGCACGAAGGGGATATCCTCGCCCGTGGCCCAGATCACGCTGTTGGTGGCGGACTTGCGCGAGGAGCCGGTGCCGACGACGTCGCCGACGTAGGCGACGATGTGGCCCTTCTTCTTGAGATCCTCGATGTACTGGATCGGGCCGCGCTTGCCGTCTTCTTCCGGCTTGAAGGCCGCGTCGGAGCGCGTCATCTTCAGCATGGCGAGGTAGTGCAGGGGGATGTCGGGGCGGCTCCAGGCATCCGGCGCCGGCGACAGGTCGTCGGTGTTGGTTTCGCCAGGCACCTTGAACACGGTGACGGTGATCTTCTTGGCGACTTCCGGACGGCTGGTGAACCACTCGGCGTCGGCCCAGGACTGGATCACGGCCTTGGCGTTGGCATTGCCGTTCTTGGCGAGTTCGGCCACGTCGTGGAAGAAGTCGAACATCAGCAGCGTCTTCTTCAGCGCCTCGGCGGCCACGGCGCCGACTTCGGCGTCCGGCAGCAGGTCGATCAGCGGCTTGACGTTGTAGCCGCCGACCATGGTGCCGAGCAGCTCGGTGGCCTTGGCACGCGAGATCAGGCCGCACTTCACTTCGCCGTCGGCCACCGCGGTCAGGAACGAGGCCTTGACCTTGGCGGCATCGTCCACGCCCGGCGGAACGCGGTGGGTCAGCAGGTCGAGCAGGAAAGCCTCTTCGCCCGCCGGCGGGTTCTTGATCAGTTCGATCACTTCGGCGGTCTGCTGGGCAGACAGCGGCAGCGGCGGAATACCGAGGGCAGCGCGCTCGGCAGCGTGTTGGCGATAGGCTTGCAGCATGGTGTTTGGCGGTCCGATGGTGAGAAGGCGGAGGGCTACGGGCGCCACGCCAACCCGCGATCCTGGAAGCAGAAGCTATCGGGCCGGCGCAGTGCGTCTCGCATTATATCACCGTCGGGCCTTGCGTCGGACCGCCCGGGCGGGGCAAAACGTCCCATCCCCCGGTTCAGGCGGCATCCGGGGAATTGGCCGGCAGGGCGGCACGGATTTCGCCGCCGCCCAGGCACTCCGCACCATCGTAGAGCACGCAGAACTGGCCGGGCACGACCGCACGCTGGGGCTGCCCGAAACTCACTTTCAGGCCGCCGTCGGCCTGTTCCTCCACCCGGCAGTCCTGCAGGGCCTGGCGGTGGCGGATGCGGGCCTGCAGCCGGGGCGGCAGCGCCGCGGGCCGCCGGATCCAGTGGAAGCGTTCCGTCAGCAGGGCGGGGCTCATCAGGCCCGGGTGCTGCGGGTCCTGGGAGACCCGCAGGCTGTTGGTGGCGGGATCCTTGGCCACGACGTACCAGGGGCCCTCGGCGGCGCCCCGGCGTCCGCCGATCTGCAGGCCGCGGCGCTGGCCGATGGTGTAGTACATCAGGCCCTGGTGCTGCCCGGCGAGGTGGCCGGCGTCGTCGAGCATGGGGCCGGGGTTGGGCTTCAGGTAGTTCGACAGGAATGCCCGGAATTCACGCTCGCCGATGAAGCAGATGCCGGTGGAGTCCTTCTTGCGGTGCACCGGCAGGCCGGCGGCCTGGGCGATCTCCCGCACCTGCGGCTTGGTCAGCCCGCCCACCGGGAACAGCACCCGGTCCAGGTGCTCGCGGGCCACGGCGGCCAGGAAGTAGGTCTGGTCCTTGTCCTCGGTCACCGAACGCAGCAGGCGGGCCCCGTCAGCGCCGTGCTCGATGCGCGCGTAGTGGCCGGTGGCGATCCAGTCGGCTCCCAGGCGCAGGGCGTACTCACGGAAGGGCTGGAACTTGACCTCGCGGTTGCACAGCACGTCGGGGTTCGGCGTCTTGCCGGCCTCGTAGTCGGCCAGGAAACGGGCGAACACGCGATCGCGGTACTCGCTGGAGAAATCCACGCGGTGCAGGGGAATGTCCAGTTCCTCGCAGACGGCGCGGGCATCCTGGTAGTCCTGCGCGCTGCTGCAGTAGCCCTCTTCGTCCTCGGTCCAGTTGACCATGAACAGGCCGCTGACGCGGTAGCCCTGTTCCTTCAGCAGGTAGGCCGAGACGGAGGAGTCGACTCCCCCGGAGAGGCCGACGACGACATGCTCTCTGGACACGGCAGCGTCCGCGGGCGGGGCCGCTCAGGCCTCGTTGAGATGCGCCAGCATCGACAGCGGGAAGCGCTGGCCGGCGATATGGTCATCGACGCAGCGCAGGACCATCGGGCTGCGGTGCAGGGACACGGTGGCGGCGACCTCGTCGCGGGTCAGCCAGACCGGGCGCTCGATGCCCTCGTCCAGCTTGTAGCCGGGCCGCTCGCGCAGGGCACGGGCGACGAAGGCGATGCGCAGGAAGCCGTACTCCAGGTCGGCCGGGTCGTAGTGGTAGATGCCGAGCACATGGGTCGGTTCGACCTCCCAGCCGCTTTCCTCCAGCGTTTCGCGGATCGCTCCCTCGACCAGGGTTTCGCCCTGCTCCCAGTGGCCCGCGGGCTGGTTCATGCGCAGCTCGCCCGCGATGCGCTCCTCCACCAGCAGGAAGCGGCCGTCGCGCTCGACCACGCAGGCGACGACCACGTGGGGTGTCCAGGCACTCACTGGGCGACGTCCTCGGGCGGCGGCGCGCCGGGTAGCAGGCCCTGGCGGCGCAGCCTGTGGAAGCCCTGGGCATCCGGTGGGCCCATCTGCATCAGCAGGTTCGGCAGCATCGGCGGCGCACCCGGCTTGGCGCGCGCGCGCAGGTCCAGTTCATAGCTCTGGTCCGGCGCCAGGCGCGCCTCTCCGCTGAGTTCCAGCGGGCCGGAGACCGACGACAGCTGCGCAACGATGTGGCCGTCCTCGGTCGTGACCTCGGCGCGGAAGTCACCCAGCGGCGTCGGCTGGCCCAGCGCCCAGGCCAGGCCCTGCAGGTCGACCGTGCCCTCGGCCTGCAGCAGGCGGCCCTTGGCCATGCGCAGCTGGCGGATGTCGAGGCCCAGCTGCCCGTCGAGCGGGACGAAGGGGAAGCCGGCGGCGGCGGCCACGGGGCGCAGGCCGCCGTTGGCGCGCAGGCCCGCCAGGCGCAGGGTGCCCAGCGGCGATACGGAGAGCTTGCCGTCCAGCAGCACGGGGTCGCGCGTCGACTGCAGTGCCAGCCCGACGCGGCCCAGCAGCAGCTGCGCCGGCTGCAGCTGCCAGCGCAGGTCCGAGACCAGGGTGCTGCCGTTGCGCACGACACCGGCCACGCGGCCGTCGACCAGGCGGCCTTCCAGGCCGAACAGCTCCACCGGCAGCGGCCGGTCCTTGGGCTTGAGCCAGGCATAGACGCTGGCGGCAGGGGCCTGGACCAGCAGGGCGACGGCCAGGAAACCCAGGCCGATCAACAGGAGGCTGCGGATCTTCATCAACGCACCAGGGACAGTTGCACGCTGACCAGGCCCGGCGTGGACTGCTTCTCGATCTCCGCCGTCTGGGCGTGGATGCCGAAGCGCGTCTCCAGTTCCTGCAGCCAGCGCAGCAGGTTGTCGGAGGGCACGTCCTCGATCCAGACCTTGACCTCGCGGTCGCCTTCCGGCTGGATGCGGCTGGGCGCCTTGCCCAGGGTGCCGCCGGCGCCCTGGTCGACGATGCTGAGGATCGAGGTGGTCCGGTTCACCGGCATGCCGCGGCCGGCATTGGCCTGCAACAGGGCGGCCAGTTCCTCGATGCGCGCCGCGACCACCCGCGCGGAAGCCAGGGCTTCCTCGCGCTGCTTCTGGGCCTTGACCAGCGGCTGCCAGATGCCGCCGTAGAGCACGGCGACGGTGACGACGACGGCGCAGAGCAGCACCATCCAGCGCTCGCGCGGGGCGAGCTGGGCGAACCATTCCTTGAGGCGGGCGAGGGCGGCGTTCATGGCGCGGGGCTCAGCTTGATGCGGACCTGCGCGCCTTCGGCGCCGGAGTTGGCGGACTGCACCTCCAGGCTGGCGGCGCGCGGCTGGGCGAACCAGGCACGCAACCCCTCCAGCGGCTGCAGGCTGCTGCCGCCAAGTGCGGCATAGAGCGCCCCCTCCCGGTACTGCACGCTCTGCAGCGTCATGCCGGGGGCCGCCGCCAGGGCATCCGCCAGCACCTGCATCAGCGGCAGCAGGCCGCCGCCGCCCTTGCCGGCCTTGAGCGCGGCGAACTGCTGCTCGACCTGGGCCGGCAGGTCGACGATGCGCGTCTCGGCGGGGAACAGCTGCTGGTAGCGCTGGACATTGGCGTCTTCCTGCTGCCGCAGCTGCTGGCGCAGCTGCCAGCCGGACACGCCGTGCAGCACGGCCGCAAAGCCGATCCACAGGGCCAGCAGCGCCGCGGTGATCTTCCAGGGCTGCCACAGACGCAGCAGGTCCTCGCGCTGCGAATAGCGTCCCTGCAGCAGGTTGATGCCGTTTTCCGGACGCTGGCTCTGCAGCAGGGCTTCCAGCGGCGAAATGAAGCCGGGCAGCAGTTCCACCGGCCAGGCCAGGCGGGTGAAGTCCGGCGAGATGTCGCGCGGCACGACGATGCGCAGCACCGCCTTGCGATCGGGGTCGGCCAGCTGCAGCATCAGTTCCAGGTCGTCCGGGCTGCAGGCGAAGGCGGAGAAGGCGGCGTTGCGGACCAGTACCTGGTCGCGTTCCGCCAGGGCGCTCCAGCGCTCGCCGTCGGCCGGCGCCAGGCACAGGGCGTCGGGCAGCATCAGGTCCGGGACCAGTCCGCGCTCGGTGAAGGGACGCAGCCAGTCGTCCATCTTCGCGCGGGCCACCACCGCGACCGGCCAGCGGCCGTCCTTCTGCTTCGGTCCGAGGGCGAAATGCAGGGTGTCGACATCGTCCGCCAGCTGGTCTTCCAGCGCGTAGGGCGCGGCCTGCAGCACCTTGGCGGCCTGCCGGGCCGGTACCTCCACCGAGGCCAGGCGCACGTCGGCAGCGGGGACCAGCACCACCAGGCGGTGGCCGGCGGCCTTCAGCAGGATCGTCTCCAGCGGCGCATGCTGCACCGGGAACGAGGCCACGGCCTGCGGCGACGCGATGCAATAGGCCGTGTCGGTGCCGGGGTCGGTGGCACGCAGGCGGATGTAGAGCGTGTTGCGCAAGTTGGCCTGGACTGAGTGCTTTTATTCGGTATCGATGCTGCGCGCGTACACGTAGGGCGCGGCGCCCTGGGCGGGCCGATAGTAGAAACTATACAGGGCCAGCCGGCCGCTGCCTACGAAGATCTCGGCCTGCAGCATGAAGTAGCTGCTACTGGTCGCCAGCATGGTCGTATCGGCATCACCGGCCCCGAAGACGGCGTTGGCGCCCCCCGTCAACTCACCGATGTTCTTGGCCGGTTTCCTGACCCGCTCCTCCAGGAACGTCTTCTGCAGCGGCCCCGGCTCCCGGGCCAGCGCGAACAGCACCGGCTCCGGCGCGGTGTTGGCGTTGATGGGCGTGCCGACCTGGGGCAGGGCCGTGACGTAGGGACGCAGCTTCACGTACAGCTCGCGCGTCACGCCCTTGACCGCCAGCAGCTCGGTGGGGCTTTCCATCAGCCGGTTGGGCACGCGGTAGGGCGGATTGAAGCCCAGGTACTCGGCATCCTCGCCGCCGTCGTAGCCGGTGGGGCTGGTGTCGGTGTCGATCCAGTCGCGGATCGCGGACGCCAGGCCCTGGGCCTGGAAGCTGTCGATCTCCAGGTAGCGCAGCAGGCGCAGGAACACGGCCTGCTGCCGGTCGAAGGCCTGCTTGTCCGGCACCGCGAGATTGTTGAGGTTGAAGCGCCCCTGCAGGTCCACCATCTGGCCGCGCGCGGCGCCCTCGTCGATGGGCAGGTAGTCCACCGGCTTGGCCCAGATATCCCCCAGGCCGTCGTACTGGTTGTCCTGGATGTCGCGCTCCAGGATGGTCAGCAGCCAGGACTCGATGCCGTCGGCGTACCACCAGGCGCGCTCCGAGTCCTGCAGGTTGGCGGCGCGGTGCACGGCGATGTTGGCCGAGGTCAGGATCGCGGTGGCCGCCACGGTGGCCAGCGCGACGACCAGGATGGCGGTGATCAGGGCGATGCCGCGCTGCCGCTTCACTGCGTAGTCTCCTCGGGAGCCGGATCCGGATTGGTTCCGGAACCCGCGCCGGAGCCGTTCGGCGTTGCACCACCGGCGGGCGCTCCCTGCGCTGGAGACACCTTCTTCAGGCCCAGGCGGAACAGGAACTGGAGTTCGCCCCAGCCTTCGCTGTCCAGCCGGATCTCCACCGCGATGGGAATCGGCGCATCGGCCCGGGCTCCGGTGCTGCTGGTCGGAGGCCAGCTCTCGTGCCACTCGCGGTTGTCGTCCAGGAAGCGCCAGCGCAGCTCGCGGACGTCGTCGAACAGCACCAGTTCCACCGGCTTGGAATCCTGCGCCTGGTCGAGCACCCGCCAGCTTTCGCGCTTGAGCTTCTTGCCGTCCAGGCGGTAGCTGACGCGCTCCAGTCCGGGACGCGGCAGCAGCAGCGGGTTGCGCCATCCGCCGCGGGTCAGCTCGACGCGGGCGTCGCGGGTGACGTGGATCGGCGGCTGCAGGTCGCCATAGGCATCGCGGGCAGGGCGGTTGCGCACCTGCTGGAAGTCCTCGCGCAGGCGGATGTAGGCCTTCTGCACGGCGGCGGTCTTTTCCATCGCCGCCTCGACGCCGGCACGGGTCTGCAGCACCGAGTCGAGTCCGCCGTAGGCCATCAGCGCGAACACCGCGAAGATCGCGATGACGACCAGCAGTTCCAGCAGGGTGAATCCGCGGACCGGCCTCATTGGCGCCCCGAGTCGGCGAGGAAGGCCGAGAGGCTGGCGACGGCGTCCTTGTTGCGCGCCTTGGACGGGCGCACGCTGATGTCGGCGCGGCGCAGGTGCGTATCGGGCGTGGCCTTGACCTCCACTTCCCATTTCCACTTCACGCCGGCCATCTCGACCTCGCCGTCGGACTTGCCGATGTCGGGCCAGGCCCGCTGCAGCGAGAGCTCGGTGAGGCGGTTGTGCGCCACCCACAGGGCCACGGTCTTCTCGCGCAGGCGGGCGGCGTTGTCGGCGTAGCGCGCCATGCCGGAGATGATCGCGCCCATCGCGATCGCCAGCACGGCCACCGCCACCAGCATCTCCAGCAGGGTGAAGCCGGCGGAACGCCTCATCGGCGCCTTGCCTTGGCTTCGCCGGATTCGAAGCTGAACTTGCCCAGCGCGTCGGACTCGACGGTATAGCGGGTCTGGCTGCCGTCGGCGCCCACCACCAGGCGGAAGGCGGTGACCTCGCCGCTAGGCAGCAGCAGGATCTGCGGCTTGGGCTCGGACTCCGCGTCGCCTTCCTCCACCTCCTGCGCCGGCGGCACCACGCGGTCCTCCACGCGCAGCTGCATGCCCAGCGGCGGCGCGAAGGGATGGGGGCGGAAGGGACCGCTGCCGGGGTAGGGTTCCCACTTGCCGTCCTTGCCCATGCCGAGGAATTCGTAGCGGTCGGGCAGGTAGCGGAAGCCGATCAGGATGCCCTTGATTTCGGCTTCCTCCAGCGCGAAGCGCAGCGTGCGGTCCAGCCGGCGCGCCTCGAACTCGATGCGGTCATCCACCGAGCGCCCGCCGAAGGGCAGCGTGGCGAACGTGAGCATCACGCCAATGATGACCATCACCACCAGCAGTTCGAGCAGGGTGAAGCCCCGCAGCGCGGCGGGGACGGCCGGACGGCCGGCGGGCCTGCGGCGCAAGGCGGCAGGACCTACTGGCGCGCGGCGTCCCAGTTGCCGACGTCGGCCGCCGAACCCTCGCCGCCCGGACGGTTGTCCGCCCCCAGCGAGAAGATGTCGAACTCGGCGTTCTTGGTACCGGGCGCGAGGTACTGGTAGGGGTTGCCCCAAGGGTCCTTGGGCAGCGACTTGATGTATCCGCCCGTCTTGTAGTTGCGCGGCTCCGGCTCGCCGGACGGCTTGGTCACCAGCGCCTCGAGACCCTGCTGCGTGCTGGGGTAGTAGAAGTTGTCGAGCTTGTACATGCTCAGCGCCGACTCCAGCGCGCGGATGTCCTGCTTCGCCTTGACGATGCGGGCCTCGTCCGGCTTGTCCATGATGTTGGGCACGACGAAGGCGGCGAGAATGCCGAGAATGACGACCACCACCATGATCTCGATCAGGGTGAAGCCGCCCTGGCGGCGCGCGGCGGAAGCTTGGTGCATGGGGATCGGAAGATGTCTGGAACAGGCCTGGATCGGCCGCAAAAAATGATAGCAGACTCGATTGTGCGTTCCGGTGAACGCTGGGCCGTCCCGGCCGGCGTCGCGCTGCTGTGCCTGCTGCTGGCCCTGGGCGGCGACCCCGTGCGCGACGCGCTGGCCTACCAGCGCGAGGCGGTTGCGGCGGGGCAGTGGTGGCGGCTGCTCGGCGCCAACTTCCTGCACCTGGGCTGGTATCACCTGCTGCTGAACCTGCTGGGCCTGTGGACCCTGCTGCTGCTGTGCCCCGAGCCGCTGCCCGCCAGGACCTGGCTGCTGCGCCTGCTGGTGCTGGGCCTGGCGGTGACGCTGGGGATCCATGTGCTGGCGCCGCAATGGCGCAGCTACGTCGGCTTCTCCGGCATCCTTCATGGCCTGTTCCTGCTGGGCCTGCTGCCGCAGGCGCTGCGGCGCGACGGCATCGCCCTGGCGGCCCTGGCCTGCCTGGCCGCCAAGCTTGCCTGGGAAGCCTTCAGCGGCACCCCGATTTCCGATGAACAGGCACTCGGTGGTAGGGTGGCGCAGGAGGCGCACTGGTTCGGCATCATCGCCGCCCTGTGCTACGCCGCCATCGCCGGCCTGCTCCGGCAAAGACGCCCCGCCGCGGCCTAGAGTCCGCGGTTGTTCCCACTCCGAAAAAAGAGCAAACCCCCAGGAATCATGCAATACGCAATCGTCTTCCCCGGCCAGGGCTCCCAGGCCGTCGGCATGCTGTCCGGCCATGCGGACCCCGTGATCGCCCAGACCTACGCCGAGGCTTCCTCCGTGCTGGGCTGGGATCTGGCCGCGCTGGTGGCCAACGGGCCGGCCGAAGAACTCAACCGCACCGAGCGTGCCCAGCCGGCCCTGCTGGCGGCCGGCATCGCCGCCTGGCGCCTGTGGCAGAAGCAGGGCCTGCCGCCCCCGGCCGCGCTGGCCGGCCACAGCCTGGGCGAATACAGTGCCCTGGTCGCGTCGGGCAGCCTGGACTTTGCCGATGCGCTGAAGCTGGTGGAACTGCGCGGCCAGCTGATGCAGGCCGCGGTGCCGGCCGGCACCGGCGGCATGATGGCCATCCTCGGGCTGGAGGACGAGCAGGTGGAGGCCGTATGCAGGGCCTACCCGGGCTCCGAGGTGCTGGAGCCGGTCAACTACAACTCCCCCGGCCAGGTCGTCGTGGCGGGCCAGAAGGCGGCGCTGGACTGGCTGGCGGCCAATGCCAAGGCGCAGGGGATCAAGCGCGCGCTGCCGCTGCCGGTTTCCGTCCCCTCGCACTGCTCCCTGATGCGCGGCGCGGCCGAGAAGCTGGCCGAGACGCTGGCCCTCACCACGGTCCGCGCCCCCTCGATTCCCGTGTTTCACAATTTTGACGCGCAGAGCCGTCAGGATGCCGGATCAATCCGCGAAGCACTTAAAGTACAGTTGTACTGCCCGGTGCGCTGGACCCAGACCATCCGGGGGCTTTCCGGACGGGGAATCGGGGTGTTCCTGGAGTGCGGTCCGGGCGAGGTGCTGGCGGGTTTGTGCAAGCGGATTGGCAAGGAGCTTGCAGCCGCTTCGCTGTCGGAGCCGGCGGGGCTGGAAAAGGCCCGCGGCCTGGCCTCCGGCGAAGCGGCGGTTTGCAGCCCGTCTGCCGCTTGATATATCATGCAAGTCATTGATCGCATTAGTAAAATAAACAGTCGTTCACGGATGGGCGGGATTTGGGAGTCAGGATCATGAAGTTGCAGGGCGAAACCGTCCTGGTCACCGGCGCCAGTCGCGGCATCGGCAAGGCCATCGCGGAACGGCTGGCGGCCGAGGGCGCCAAGGTCACCGGGACCGCCACCAGCGCCGCAGGCGCCGAGGCCATCCAGGCCTGGCTGGGGCCGCTGGGCGGGCAGGGCAAGGTGCTGGACGTGCGCGATGCCGCCGCCTGCGATGCCCTGATCGCGGAACTGGGCGCGGTGTCGGTGCTGGTCAACAATGCCGGCGTCACCCGCGACACCCTGCTGCTGCGCATGAAGAACGAGGACTGGGCGGACGTGCTGGAAACCGACCTCAGCTCGGTCTTCCGCCTGTCCCGTGCGGTGCTGCGCGGCATGATGAAGGCCCGCCACGGCCGCATCATCAGCGTGGGCTCGGTGGTCGGCACCATGGGCAACGCCGGCCAGGCCAACTATGCGGCCGCCAAGGCCGGCCTGATCGGCTTCTCCAAGTCGCTGGCCCGCGAGATCGGCTCCCGCGGCATCACGGTCAACGTGGTGGCCCCTGGATTCATCGACACCGACATGACGCAGAAACTGGGAGAAGATGCACGCACGGCGCTGCAGAACCAGATTCCGCTCGAACGACTCGGAAAACCGGAAGATATCGCCGCCGCGGTGGCCTTCCTGGCCTCGAAAGATGCCGGTTACATCACCGGCGAAACCCTGCATGTGAATGGTGGAATGCTGATGGCCTGACACGGGCTTTTCTGCAATGTCAACTGGCTTTGCAGGCTTGTGTTTTTGCCGCAACGCACCACTACAATACGCCGTCTCTCAAACAAACAGATTTACCCAGGAGTGATGCATGAGCACGTTGGAAGAGAAAGTAAAGAAGATCATCGCTGAGCAGCTGTCGGTCAGCGAAGATCAGATCACCCCCACCGCCTCTTTCGTCGAGGACCTGGGTGCCGACTCGCTGGACACCGTCGAGCTGGTGATGGCGCTGGAAGAAGAATTCGAAATCGACATCCCGGACGAGGAAGCCGAGAAGATCGTCACCTTCCAGGACGTCCTGAACTACATCAAGGCCCACACCCAGCAGGGTTGATGGCGCCGGGTACACCCCGCAAAAGAAACCCCCAAGCAGGAATCCTCTATGAGCCGCAGACGCGTCGTCGTCACCGGCCTGGGCATCGTCTCGCCCGTCGGCAACACGATTGATAGCGCATGGGAAGCGATCCTGGCCGGAAGGTCGGGCATCGGCCCCATCGAGTACTACGACGTGTCGGCCTATACGACCCGCTTCGGGGGCATGATCCGGAACTTTCGGGCCGAGGATTTCCTCGGCCCGAAGGAAGTCCGCCGCACCGACCCCTTCATCCACTACGGCGTCGCTGCCGCCAAGCAGGCCGTGAAGGACTCGGGGCTGGAGATCACGGATGCCAACCGTGAGCGGATCGGCATCTGCATCGGCTCGGGCATCGGCGGCATCGGCAGCATCGAGGCCGAGTGCGCCACGCTGCACAAGTCGGGGCCCAAGCGGGTCTCGCCGTTCTTCGTTCCCTCGTCGATCATCAACATGATCTCGGGGTATGTCTCGATCGACCTCGGCATCACCGGGCCGAACCTCGCCACGGTCACCGCCTGCACGACGGCGACCCACGCGATCGGCATCGGCGCCCGCCTGATCCAGGCCGGCGATGCCGATGTCTTCATCGTCGGCGCCGGCGAAGCCGGCTCCGCCCCCGCAGGCCTCGCCGGCTTCTGCCAGGCCCGCGCCCTGTCCACACGCAACGACGATCCGACCCGTGCCAGCCGGCCCTGGGACAAGGACCGCGACGGCTTCGTGCTCGGCGACGGTGCCGGCGTGCTGGTCCTGGAGGACCTGGAGCATGCCAAGGCCCGCGGCGCGAAGATCTATGCCGAGTTCATCGGCTTCGGCATGTCGGGCGACGCCTTCCACATCACGCTGCCGCCGGAAGACGGCAACGGCGCGCGCCGCTGCATGCAGGCCTGCCTGCGCAATGCCGGCCTGAACCCGGAAGACGTCCAGTACGTCAACGCCCACGGCACCTCGACCCCGGCCGGCGACATCGCCGAGACGCTGGCGGTGAAGGGCGCCTTCGGCGACCACGCCTACAAGCTGGCCGTGTCCTCGACCAAGTCGATGACCGGACACCTGCTGGGCGCCGCCGGCGGCATCGAGGCGATCTTCAGCGTGCTGGCCCTGCGCGACCAGGTCATCCCGCCGACGATCAACCTCGAGAATCCCAGCGAAGGTTGCGACCTGGATTACGTGCCGCACACGGCGCGTCAGGCCAAGCTGGAGGTGGCGATCTCCAATTCCTTCGGCTTCGGCGGTACCAACGGCACCGTGGCGTTCAGGCGTTTCGCCTGACGCGGAACGGGATGGCGTACACTCCGCGCGCATGAGTTTGCGCGCTGAAATCGCTGGTTCCATTGACCTTTTCGAAGTGCACCGGCAGGCGCCGGAGCGCTATCCCTTCCTGCTGCAGAGCGTCGCCGGGCACCCCCAGTCCGGCCGCTACGACATCCTCTTCGCCTTTCCCGGTCGCAGCCTCGCGGCCCAAGCCGCGGCGGGCGGCGATTTCTTCGGCGAACTGTCCCGATCGATCCGCGAGGAAGCCGCGTTTTCCGCGGCGCCCGAACTGCCGTTCTGCGGCGGCTGGTTCCTGCTGCTGGGCTACGAGGCGGCGCGCTTCGTGGAGCCCAGCCTGCGCCTGCCGGGCTCGCCGCACCGGCTGCCCGACGCGTTGGCCGTGCGCTGCACGGCGGCGGCCATCCACGATCGCGAGCGCGGTGTCACGACGCTGCTGGCCGAGCGCGACCCGGCACAGCTGGAGCAATTGCGCCGGGATGTGGATAAGTACTTTAACAATGATCTACAAGACATTGATTTAAAATTGATATCGTCTGTGGAAGAAGATCCGGAGGAGCGCTTCCTGGAGGGCGTCCGGCGCATCCTGGACTATCTCCAGGCCGGAGATATCTTCCAGGCCAACCTGTCCCGCGCCTGGCGTGCACAGCTGGCGCCCGGCCGCGGCTACGTGGACCTCTACCGCAGCCTGCGGCGCCGCAATCCGGCGCCCTTCGCGGGCCTGGCCTGCTGGGGCGGCAGCGCGGTGCTGAGCTCCTCGCCGGAGCGCCTGGTGCAGATCGACGCCGGCTGGGCGCAGACCCGGCCCATCGCCGGGACCCGGCCCCGCAGCGCCTCCGCCGCGGAGGACGAGCGGCTCAAGCAGGGCCTGATCGGCAACCTCAAGGAGCGCGCCGAGCATGTCATGCTGATCGACCTGGAGCGCAACGACCTGGGCCGTGTCTGCGAGCCCGGCAGTGTCGAGGTCAGCGAGCTGATGACGATCGAGAGCTACGCCCACGTGCACCATATCGTCTCCAACGTGCGCGGGCGGCTACGCGCCGGCCTGGGGCCGGCCGAGGTGCTGCGGGCGGTCTTTCCGGGCGGCACGATCACTGGCTGCCCCAAGGTGCGGGCCATGGAGATCATCGCGGAACTGGAAGGGGTGGGGCGCGGGCCCTACACCGGTGCGATGGGCTATCTCTCGCATGGCGGGCGGCTGGACACCAACATCCTGATCCGCAGCCTGGTCTGCGAGGGCGACCGCGTCAGCTTCCGCACCGGCGCCGGTATCGTCGCCGACTCGAAGCCGGAGGCGGAGCTGGCGGAAACACGCGCCAAGGCACGCGGTCTGCTGCTGGCTTTGGGAGCCGCGGCATGAACGGCGCCTTGTACAACGGCGCCGGCAGCAGCGACGAAGTGCTGCTGTCACGCGGCCTGCACTACGGCGACGGCGTGTTCCGCACCATGCTGCTGTGGCAGGGCGCGGTGCCGGACCTGCGGCGCCAGCTGGACGTCCTGGAGCGCGACGCGGCGCGCCTGGCCCTGTTGCCGCCGCCGCGGGAGGTGCTGGAGAAGGAGATCGCCTCGCTCTGCGCCGACGAGGAGGCCGGCGTGGTCAAGCTGATCCTCAGCCGCCGCGCCGGGGGGCGCGGCTACCGGCCCGCGGGCGACGGCTGCGACCGCCTGCTGCTGCGCCTGCCGGCGCCGAAGTATCCGGCCGCCCACTGGGAACAGGGCATTCGCTGCGGACTCAGCCCCGTGCGGCTCGCCGACCAGCCGCTGCTGGCGGGCATCAAGCACCTGAACCGCCTGGAGCAGGTCCTGGCCAGCCGCGACTGGCCGGAAGGTGCCGAAGAACTGTTCGTGTGCGATGCTCGGGGGCTGGTGGTCTCCGGCACCCGCAGCAACCTGTTCAGCATGTCGGAAGGATGCCTGCGGACCTCACCGCTGGAACGCTGCGGCATCCGCGGCATGATGCGCGAAAAGATCCTGGAGCTGGCCGAGCAACTGCAGATTCCCGTGTACTTCGATGAACCCACTCCCGACCTGCTGCGGCAGGCGGACGAAATCTTCGTCAGCAACAGCCTGATCGGCCTCTGGCCGGTGCGGGACTTCGACGGCACGGCGCTGGCGGCGCCGGGCCCGCTGACACGGCGGCTGGCTGCCGCCCTCAACCATCCGAAAATGCTCTGATGCGTACCTTCTTCGCGCTGCTGCTGCTGCTCCTGGCCGGTTCGGGAGCCGTCGGCTGGGACGCCAGCCGCCTGCTGCAGGCCCCGCTGCCGCTGTCGCGGACCGAATCGCTGGAGATCGCGCCGGGCAGTTCGCTGACCACGGCGCTGAACGGCTTGCAGGAGCGCGGCATCGTGCAGCCCCAGCGCCTGGCCCTGTACCTGCGGCTCTACGCCCGCTTCACCGGTGTCTCCGGCCAGATCAAGGCCGGCGAGTACGCGCTGCAGCCGGGCCTGAATCCGCTGGACCTGCTGGCGCTGATGGTGGAGGGCAAGACGCGCCTGCACGAACTGCGCCTGACCGAGGGCTGGACCTTCGCCCAGGCCGTGAAGCTGATGCGAGCGCATCCGGCGATCCGCCAGACGCGGCCCGAGGCCACGTCCGAGGAGCTGATGGCGGCGATCGGCCGCGCGGGGGTGCATCCGGAAGGCCGCCTGTTCCCGGACACCTATCGCTTCCCCAAGGGGACGACCGACATCGACTTCCTGCGCCGCGCCGCCGATGCGCTGGACAAGGCGCTGGCGCAGGAATGGGAGACGCGCGAAGCGGACCTGCCCTACGCCACGCCGGAAGAGGCGCTGACGATGGCCTCGATCATCGAGAAGGAAACCGGTGCCGCCTTCGAGCGCCCGCAGATCGGCGGGGTGTTCGTGCGCCGCCTGCGCATGGGCATACGCCTGCAGACCGATCCGACGATCATCTACGGGCTGGGCGAGGGCTTCGACGGCAACATCCGCAAGGCGGACCTGCTGGCCGACAATCCCTACAACAGCTATACCCGCGACGGCTTGCCGCCGTCGCCGATCTGCCTGCCCAGCCGCGCGGCGATCAATGCCGCGCTGCATCCGGCGCCGGGCACCGCCATCTTCTTCGTGTCCAAGGGCGATGGCACGCACCAGTTCTCCGACACGCTGGCCGAGCACGAGGCCGCGGTGCGCCGCTACCAGCTGGGGCGCCCATGAGCCGCGGCCGCTTCATCACGCTGGAAGGCGGCGAGGGTGCGGGCAAATCCACCCACGCCGCCGCCATCCGCGACTGGCTGCAGGCACGCGGCCGCGAGGTCGTGCTGACCCGCGAGCCCGGCGGCTCGCCGCTGGCCGAGGAGATCCGCCGCGTGGTGCTGCAGCCCTGGGCCGAGGGCGTGGGCGCCGAGAGCGAGGTGCTGCTGATGTTCGCGGCGCGCGCCGCGCACCTCAAGGCCACGGTGCTGCCGGCACTGGCGGCGGGCAGGGACGTGGTCTGCGACCGCTTCATCGACTCTTCCTACGCCTACCAGGGCGCCGGCAAGGGCCTGGGCGAGCAGCATATCGCCGCACTGGAAAGACTGGTCCTCGGGGACTTCCGCGCCGACCTGACCCTGGTGTTCGACCTGCCGCCGGAACAGGGCCTGGCACGCGCGCGCGGACGCGGCGAAGTCAACCGCTTCGAGGACGAGTCGCTGGCCTACATGGGACGCGTGCGCGAGTGCTTCCTGCGCCGCGCGGCGGCGGACCCTCGACGCTGCGTGGTGATCGATGCGGCACCGCCGCTCGAGCGGGTGCGCGAGTCGCTGCATGCCGTGCTGGAGGGCCGCCTGTGAGCGCGATGGCGCAGCCGCTGCCCTGGCAGAAGGAACTCTGGCTGGACGTCAGCGCCCTGGTGCTGCAGAACCGCCTGGCGCATGCGCTGCTGCTGACGGGGCCCCAGGGCGTGGGCCGCCGGACCTTCGCCCGCGCGCTGACCGCCTTCCTGCTCTGCGAGCAGCGTTCGGGCTATGCCTGCGGCCAGTGCCGCAGCTGCCAACAGCTCGCGGCGGGCAACCACCCCAACGCGCTGCTGCTGAGCCGGGAGGGCCTGCACGGCCTGGCCCTGACCCCCAGCGGCCGCCACGACCAGGGCCTGGCGCACTGGACTCCCGACAAGGACAGCAAGAAGCGCGACATCGCCGCCGACGCGGTACGCAAGATGATCGAGATGCTGTCGCTGTCCACGCACTACCACGGCTCGCGCGTGGTGGTGTTCGATCCCGCCGAGGCGCTCAACGAAGCCAGCCTCAACTCGTTGCTCAAGACCATCGAGGAGCCGCCGCCGGGAACGCACCTGCTGCTGGTCTCCGAGCGTCCGCAGGCCCTCAAGGCGACGCTGCGCAGCCGCTGCCAGCGCCTGCGCTTCGCCACGCCCGCGCAGGACCAGGCGCTGGAGTGGCTGCGTGCGCGCAAGCCCAAGGCCGATGCGGCGCTGTTGCAGGAGGCGCGCGGCGCGCCGCTGCGGGCGCTGGAACTGGACGAGTCCGACGAGCGCGCGCGGGCGCGCGACTGGTCGGAGCTGCTGGCCGGCGTGCTGCAGCTCAAGCAGGAGCCGATCGCCGCGGCGCAGCGCATCGGCAAGGACGACGCCGGTGCCTTCCTGGCCTGGCTGCTGGGCTGGCTGACCGGGGCGCTGAGGCAGGCCCTGGGCGGCAGCGGCCTGCTGCCGCCGCCGGAGCTGCACCGCCTGATCCAGGAGGCCACCGACGCCCGCCGGCGCCTGGAGGGCAACGCCAACCCGCAGATGCTGCTGGAAGCCCTGCTGGTGCTGGCCTCGCGCCAGGCCCGCGCGCAGCGGCGCACCTGACGGGCAAATCAGGTACATTGGCCGCATACCGACAACGAGGAGGGGGAGTGTGAGTACACCGGCACCACGTCCAGGCGGCGCCCAGCCCGGCATCCTGACCTTGAACATCAAGGACAAGTCGGCGCTGTACGTGGCGTACATGCCGTTCGTGAAGAACGGCGGGCTGTTCATTCCGACGAACAAGGAATACCGGCTCGGCGACGAGGTGTTCATCCTGCTGACGCTGATGGACGGCGCCGAGCGCCTGCCCGTTGCAGGCAAGGTGGTCTGGGTGACGCCGCGCGGCGCGCAGAACAAGCGCCTGCAGGGCATCGGCGTGCAGTTCAGCACGCAGGACGGAGGCACCACGCAGAAGAAGATCGAGACGCTGCTGGCAGGCGCCCTGGGGGCCGACCGCCCCACGCACACGATGTAGGGCCGCCCCCTGCCGCAACGCAAAAGCCCTCCGCGAAGGAGGGCTTTTTGCGTTGCGGCGACGGACGGGGCTCAGGCAGCGGCCGGCGGCGGAATGCCCTTGTCCAGCACGTAGGCGTCGTAGCCCTTCTGGGTCAGGATGAATACCGCCACCGAGCTGCGGCGGCCGGTGTCGCAGCAGACGATCCAGGTGGTCTTGGGATCGACCAGGGTCAGCTTCATGCGCAGCATGTACAGCGGCAGGTTGAGGCTGTCGGGCAGGCTGTGGGCCTGGAATTCGCTGGGCAGGCGCACATCCAGGTACTTGGCCTGGCCGCTGGCCACCAGCTTCTGCGCCTCCGCCAGGCTGATCTTGCGCGCCAGCGGCTCGTTCAGCAGCTTGCGGAAGTCGTCCTTGGACAGGCGCATCAGGCTGCCGCGGGTCAGGGCCGTAACCGTGGCGTTGCGCTTGGCGTCGGAGATCAGTGCCTCCTCGCCGAAGCAGGATCCGGTTTCCAGCTCCGCCAAGCGCACGGCCTTCTGGTTGGGCTGCTCGCGGGTCACCATGCAGCGGCCCGACATGATGACGTAGAAGAAGTCGCCGTCGTCGCCCTGCTTGACCACGACCTGGCCGGGCTCGACCTTGACCTCCTGCATGCGCATGAACATCGCCTGCAGGTTGGACGGCGGAATCATCTGGAACGTGCGCATCTGCAGCAGCTTGGCCATCCAGTCGTCGCCGGATGCGCTGTCGCCGGTCTGCAGCTCCCCGACCTCGAAGCTGCCGGTCTGGTCCCAGGTGAGCATCACGTCGAGCAGGCCGGCGTCCACGGTGAAGTACTGCACCGGTCCGTTGCAGCGGGCGGAGACCTTGCGCGGCGACTGGTGCGCCACGCGGTGGTGGGCGGTGGGATCGCCGGCGCGCAGGCGGGCGATCGGCTTGCCGCTGGCGTCTTCCAGGTGCAGCTCGCCGCTGATCAGGAAGATCGCGTTGGTGGCCGAATCGCCGATCTTGAACAGGTAATCGCCGGAACGGCCGGTGGTCACCACGGCCTTCTTGGCCAGGTCCGCGCGGCTCTCCGGCCGCAGTGCATTCAGCGGCACGTAGTTCGCGAAGACGGCGGGGTCGATGGCCGTGCCCGTACTCATGGACGTATCAGGATGGTCGGTTTTATGGGTCGTTATGGGGCAATGCTAGCACGCAGCCCCCCTGTGACAATGTTTTGACCGGGCGGCCGTCACAATCCCAGCAATGCCACGGGGGCCTGGGCGAACAGGCGCCCCGGCTGCAACCACGCCTCCAGCGGGGGCTCCGGAGTCCCCGCCAGCAGGTCGCGGACCGGGCGGCGCAACTCCGCCGGGATCCGGATGGCGGTGTCGCCCCAGTCCGCGCGCCGCAGGTCGGGCTGCGCCGGATCCGGAAGCAGGGGCAGGCTGCGCAGCGGCACGGCGACCAGTACCGCTTCCTCGCCGAATCGGCGGGCGAAGGCCAGCAGGCGGTCCGCATGCCGCCCCCGGACCTCCAGGGGCCGGTAGTCGCCCACGGCGAACAGCGCCGGCTGCCGCCGCCGCAATCCCAGCGCGGCATGCACCAGCCGCTGCTTGATGCGTCCATCGCGCCAGCCGCGCAGCAGCTCCGGGAGAGCCGCTTCGGCGCGCAGGCTGCCGGCCCTGGCGTCGAAGTCCACCGGGCGGCGATTGTCGGGATCCACCAGGCTGAAGTCCCAGCATTCCGTACCCTGGTACAGGTCCGGCACTCCGGGCGCGGTCATCCGCAGCAAGGCCTGCGACAGGCCGTTGACCGCCCCGGCCGCGGCGATGTCCTGGACCAGCGCATGCAGGCCGGCGACGAAGGCGGCGTCGCCCAGCAGGCGCTGCAGGAAGCCGCGGCAGTTGCCTTCGTAGGCCAGGTCGGGCTCCAGCCAGCTGCTGTGGCGCTTGGCTTCGCGCAGGGCCTTGAGCTGCCAGGCCGCGACGCGCTCCTCGAAGGCGCCGAGGCCTTCACGGTCGTCCGCGGACAGGTCCAGTGGCCAGGCACCGGCCAGGGTCTGGTAGAGCATGAGCTCGTCGGCGGCATCCGGACCGGTGCTGCCGTGGCGGGCAGCGTTGCGGGCGCGCCAGCTTCGCAGTACCGCTCCCCAGCGCTGCGGCAGCTCGCTGAGCACCGCCAGGCGCGCACGCAGGTCCTCGCCGCGCTTGTGGTCGTGCGTGGCCGTGGCCAGCATGGTCAGCGGATACCGCCGGTGGCGCTCGCGCGACAGGCGATGGAACGCGGCGGCATCCAGGGCGAAGCGCGAGGGGTCCGCGCCCACCTCGTTGCGCGAGAGCAGGCGGCCGTGCCGGTAGAACACGGTGTCTTCCACCGCCTTGGCGGCCAACGGAGCCGTCAGCTGCTGGAAGCGTGCGATGGCACGCAGCCGCAGGCGCCGCGCGGATGCGCCCCGCAGCTGCCGCGGGGGTTCGCCTCCGAGCCAGCGGTCGATCCGCTCCAGCAGGGGACGCTCGGAGGCCGGCAGCTTCGGCGCCGCGGCGGCGACCACGCCGCGCATGATCGCCTCGTCGGCCTTGCTGCGGCCGCGGCCGTCGGCATAGGTGCGATACACCGGGAACTGCACCAGCAGTTCGGACAGCACGCGCCGGATCGCCGGCAGGGTCCAGTCGCGGGTGCCGGGCTCGCTGCGGGCGATGCGGTGCAGGGCATGGGCGCATGCGTTGAAGTCGGCGGTGAACAGGTCCTGGGGGATGCTGCGTCGCGCGCGGGCTTCCTCGGCACCGTAGCTGCCCCGGCCCGAGAGTTCGCGCCAGAGCTCGCCCAGGGGCGCTTCGCCCGCCGGGTCGTGGAGCAAGGCGCCGACGTCGTTCATGAAGGCATAGCCGCTGCTGCCGTCCACCTGCCAGTCGCGCGCCAGTCTCTCGCCCGGGCCGAGGATCTTTTCCACCACGATGTAGGCATGATCTTCCCTCAGCTCCGCGGGGCGCTGCGCGGCCAGTTCCGCCAGCCTTGCCCGCAGGCGCCGGCAGTAGGCGCGCGGATCGGCCAGCCCATCGACATGGTCGATGCGCAGGCCGTCGATCAGGCCCTGGGCGTAGAGCCGGAAGATGGTGGCGTGCACGGCCTCGAACACCTCCCGCTCCTGCACGCGCAGGCCCGCCAGCTGGGTGATGTCGAAGAAGCGCCGCCAGTTGATCTCGTCGCCGGCGCAGCGCCACCAGCTCAGGCGGTAGTGCTGGCGCTCCAGCAGCCGGTGCAGCCGCCGCGGATCGGCATGCGCGTCGAGGATGGCCTGCAGGGCGGCAGGCCGCGCCCCGAATGCGGCGCCGAGTTCATGCCGGGCTGCCTCGAGGTCCCGGCCCGCCCGGAACAGGGCGGCTGCCTCCGGCATGCCGGCCTGGCTCAGCAGCGGTGCATAGTCGCGCGGAGCCAGCGGGAAGCGATGCCCGTAGTAGGAAAACTGGAAGCGCGAGTCCTCGAAGCGCAGCGCGATCTCGCCGGCCGCCAGCGACTCGCCGTAGGGCTTGCCGAGGACAGGGGCCAGCACCCGCCCGCGCAGCAGCGGATCGGTGGAATCCCAGTCGATGTCGAAATAGCCTGCGTAGGCGCTGTGCGGTCCGTTCTCCAGCACGTCCTGCCACCAGGGATTGTCGGCTTCGCCGACGGCCATGTGGTTGGGGACGATGTCGACAACCAGGCCCATGCCGCGCGCACGGAGGCCGGCCACCAGTTCGCGCAGGCCCGCTTCCCCGCCGAGTTCGGGATTGACCTGCGTGGGGTCCACCACGTCGTAGCCGTGCATGGAACCGGCCCGCGCGCGCAGGATCGGCGAGGCGTAGAGATGGCTGATGCCGAGCGCCTCGAAGTAGGGAAGCTGGCGCAGCGCATCGGCAAAGCGGAAGCCGGCATGGAACTGCAGACGCAGCGTGGCGCGAACGGTCATGCCGGGCCGCGCTCGTCCCGCAGGATCGCCAGGCGCCGCATGGCTTCCGGCTGGCGCAGCAGATGCTCGGCAGGCTCGGGCAGCCGCCGCCGCCAGTTGGGGTGCTCATCGACGGTCCCGGGCAGATTCGGCTGCTCCGCCAGACCGGCAATGTCCTCCAGCGGAATCATCGCCAGCTCGCAAGGCGTGCGTGCGACGAAGCGCAGGGCGGGCTCCAGCGCGGCGGCGGCGTCCTCGGCGGCGGGCCTCGCCGCCGCCGCGATGCCGGCGTGCTCGAAGGCGCCCCAGAGCATGCCCCGGTCCGCCTCCCGGGTCTCGCGCTCGCGGGCAGCATCGGCACGGCTGCCCTGGCCAGCCGCCTCGCGCGCATCGATGTCGCGGCCGAGCCACCACCCCCGCGTCGTCGGCAGGTCGTGCGTGGAGGTGGTGGCCATCGCCGCAGGCGTCCAGCGCGCCGGCTCGACGAAATAGCCGTGGTCGCGTTCGAACCAGAGCACGCGCATTCCGAGCAGTCCGGCCTGTCGCATGCGCTCGCGCAAGCCTTCCGGCACGGTGCCGAGGTCCTCGCCGACGATCAGGGCCTGGCTGCGCCAGGATTCCAGGATGATCAATCGCATCAGATCTGCCAGGGGGTAGCTCAGGTAGGCGCCATCGGCCGCGGTGCCGCCATCCGGGATCAGCCACAGGCGCTGGAGCCCGAGGACGTGGTCGATGCGCAGCCCGCCGACGTGGCGCAGCGCCGCGCGCAGCATCTCCAGGAAAGCCTGGTAGCCGCGGGCCTGCAGCGCGCGCGGCGAGAAGGCCGCAAGACCCCAGCCCTGGCCGAGCGCACTGATCGCATCCGGCGGCGCGCCGATGGTGAGGCCCGGCAGGAGGTCCTGCTGGCGCATCCAGGCCTGGCTGCCCCCGCCATCGCTGCCGACGGCCAGATCGCCGATCAGGCCGATCGACATCCCGGCCTCGCGCGCGCTGCGCTGCGCGCCGGCCAGGCCGCGCTCGGCCAGCCACTGCAGGAAGACATGGAAAGACACCTCGTCCTGATGCCGGGCGGCGAACTCGGCCACGGCGGTGCCGGCGGGATCGCGCAGCTCCGCCGGCCAGTCCCGCCAATGCCAGCGTCCCTGAGCGAACTGCGCGGCATGCAGGGTCTCGAAGCGGGCGTGCGCTTCCAGCGCTGGCCCGCCGGTGCTGCGGTAGCGGCGCCATTCGTCCATCAGCGGGTCGGGTGAACCGGCGTCGCGCTGCCGCAGCAGGTTCCAGGCTGCCCGCAGCAGCTGCAGGCGCAGCCGCTGCGCACGCGGCCAGTCGATCAGCGGGGCGGCCTCCAGTTCCGCAAGGCCCTCCGCGATGCCGCATTTCTGCGCCAGGCCTGCCATCAGTTCGGCGCCCAGCAGTGCCGCCGGATCGCCATGCATCACGTTGTAGAACAGCCGGCTCGAAGGCGCGTAGGGGCCGTAGCGGTGGAGGTCGGCGCTGAACTGCGCGTGCACGGGGCTGACCGCCACGGCGTCGGCGCCGGCAGCGGCGGCCTGCCGTACGAAGGCCTCCAGGCTGCTGAAATCGCCGATGCCGCCGTCACCGGGGCGGCGCAGGCCATAGAGCTGCACGGCCAGGCCCCAGATGCGCGAACGCGTGGCGAGGTCGGCGACGCCGGGGGCTCGCCCGGGAGCGACGGCCAGCAGGATCTCGCGGTCCGCAAGTTCCAGGCGGTGATAACCCGGCTGGGTCACCGGACGCAGCCGGGCCCGCCCGCCGCCGATGTCCTCCGGCGTCAGGTCCAGACGCTCGCCGCGCTCCAGCACCAGGCGCAAGCGGCGTCCCGGCGTCAGTTCGGCGGCCGGCCCCTCGAAGCCCGAATCGCTCGCGGCGGTCACCAGCGGCGGAAGCCGCGCGCGTGCCTGTTCGCCGCGCAGCTGGGCCAGCGCGGTGGACAACGCCGGGGCGTTGCCGCAAGGCAGGCCCAGCGCCCCCAGGATGCGGCACAGATTCTCGGGCGAGACCACGCGGCGCTCGCCGCGCCAGTCCTGCCAGTGCGGCGCGACGCCGGCCAGTTCGGCCAGTTCATGCAGGGACTCGAGATTCATGCCGGCTCCTGCAGATACACCGCGCAGCGCCGACCCGGCAGTTCGCCGGCCGCCATCGCGGTGGCAAGATCCGGTGCCGTGCCGTAAAGGAGCATGCCTGCCTGCGGCGGCACCGCTACCGGGGCTTCATGGAGATTGACCCAGGCCTGCAGCGCCGCACCGTCGCCGAGGCGCCAGGATGCATGGACCGCCCCCGCCGAAAGGCGCTGCGCACCGGTGCTGCGGCTGCCATGCAGGCGCGGCATCAGGCGATCGCGGCGCAGCGCCAGCAGGCGGCCGACTTCGAGACGGCGCGCACGTTGCGCCGGATCGCTCGCTTCGGCCGGATCGGCGATGGAACGCCGGAATGTCGCCTCGTCGTTGGGATCGGGGATGGCGGCCCGGGCCTTGTCGCTGCGGAAGGCACTGAAGGCGGCGAATTCGCGCCGCCGCCCCTCGCGGACCGCCTCGGCCAAGGGTCCCTGGAAGTCGGTGAAGAACAGGAAGGGGCTGCGGCTGCCCCATTCCTCGCCCATGAAGAGCAGTGGAATCTGCGGACTCAGCAACTGCAGGGCGATCGCAGCTCGCAGGGATTCGGGATGCGCCAGCACGCTCAGGCGCTCGCCCAGGGCCCGGTTGCCGATCTGGTCATGGTTCTGCAGGAAGAACACGAAGGAATAAGGGGGCAGCCCGCGGCTGTCGCTGCCACGCGGTGCGCCGCCGTGGGATGGCGAGGGCTGTCCCTGGTAGGCGAATCCCTCGGCCAGGCAACGCGCCAGCTGCGCGGCCGGATCGTCGGCATAGTTCGCATAGTAGCCCTCGCTCTCGCCGGTGAGCATGACGTGGATGGCATTGTGGATGTCGTCGTTCCATTGCGCCGAAAAGCTGCCCTGAAGATGCCGCGCCTCGTTGCGTTCGTTCTCCAGGACCAGGTGGATATGGCGGGCGGCACCGACGCGCTGGCGCAGCAGCGCGCCGAGCTCGTCGACGAAGTCGGGATCCTGGATGGCATGCACGGCGTCGAAACGCAGGCCATCGAAGCGGTACTCCTCCAGCCAGTACAGCGCGTTCTCGACATAGAAGCTGCGCACCTCCGGCCGGCGGAAGTCGATCGCGGCTCCCCAGGGAGTCTGGCGGTCGCCGCGAAAGAACTGCGGCGCATAGGCCTGCAGGTGATTGCCCTCCGGCCCGAAGTGGTTGTAGACCACGTCGAGCAGCACCATGATGCCCTGCGCATGGGCGGCATCGATCAGCTGCTTGAGCTGCACGGGATCGCCGTAGGCCGCATCCGGCGCAAACGGCAGCACGCCGTCGTAGCCCCAGTTGCGGCGGCCGGCGAAGTCGGCGAGCGGCATCAGTTCGATCGCCGTGATGCCGAGTTCCGCCAGGTCCGGCAGGCGCTCGCGCACGCCGTCGTAACCGCCGCAGGTGCCGGCATGAAGCTCGTAGATCACGGCTTCGGTCCAGGGGCGGCCGATCCAGTCCTCCTGCTGCCAGTCGTAGGCCCGCGGATCGATGACCTCGCTGGGGCCGCCGACGTCGCGCGGCTGGAAGCGCGAGGCCGGGTCGGGCACCTCGCGCCCGTCCGGCAGGCGGAACAGGTAGCGGGCACCGGCGCCGCAGGATGCCTCCAGGGCCACCCAGCCATCGGGTTCACGGCGCATGGCCTGCGGCGGCTGGCCGTCGACCAGCAGTTCCACCGTATCCACTCCGGGCGCCCACAGGCGGAACGACGTGAGTCCGTCGGACAACAGGGTGGCCCCGAAGGGCAGGCGATGCTCGTGCCTCATGCCGCGGGCTCCTGGGGATGGAACTGCGCGAGAAGCAGCACCAGGCTGCGGCGGTAGACGTCGTAGTGCTGGTGGTTGAGGGCGGCCTCCGGCTTCGACGGCTCGCGGGTGTCCAGGACCAGGCGCCAGGACAGGGCCGGCTGCGGGAGGTGGAAGCGGTGCTCGGCGATGTCGGCATTGCTCAGCAGCATCATGGCTTCCACGCCGCCATCCTCGCGGCGGCGCGCGCGCCGCACCGCCAGCAGGCGCGCCATGCCGTTCTTCCAGTCGTCACCGGCCAGTTCGTTGCCGCTTTCGTCGAACCAGTCCACGTCGCGCAGCCCCGCCACGACCTCGCCCTGGGCATGCTGGTAGTAGTCAGCACGCAGCAACGGGTACTGCCGCCGCAGGCCGATCAGGCGCATGACAAAATCGTGCAGCGCGCGACCATCCTCCTGCTCCAGCAGGGACCAGTCCAGCCAGGCGATCTCGTTGTCCTGGCAATAGGCGTTGTTGTTGCCGCCCTGGGTCTGGCCGAACTCGTCGCCCGCCAGCAGCATCGGAGTGCCGTGCGCGAAGAACAGCGTGGCGAGCATGCTGCGACGCAGGCGTTGCCGGCGCAGCAGCACGCGCGGATCCTGCGTGTCGCCTTCCGAGCCCCAGTTATGGCTGTCGTTGTGGTCGGCACCGTCGCGGTTGTCCTCGCCGTTGGCTTCGTTGTGCTTCTGCGAGTAGCTCAGCAGGTCGGTCAGCGTGAAGCCGTCGTGCGCGGTCACGAAATTGATGCTGGCCCAGGGCCGGCGGCGGTGATGGTCGAACAGGTCGGCAGATCCCTGCAGACGCGCCGCCAGCGCCGCCCGCTGGTTGGGGTCGCCGCGCCAGTAGCGCCGCAGGTCATCGCGGAACAGCCCGTTCCACTCACCGAAACCGGCGGGATGCTGTCCGATGCGGTAGCCGCCCGGGCCGACGTCCCAGGGTTCGGAAATCAGCTTGACGCGCGACAGGACGGGGTCCTGCAGCAGCGCATCGAAGAAGCCCGCGCCAGGGTCGAATCCTCCCGGCTCGCGGCCCAGGCTTACCCCCAGGTCGAAGCGGAAGCCGTCGACATGGAACTCCTGCACCCAGTAGCGCAGCGAATCCATCGCCAGCTGGATGACGCGGGATTGCGAGAAATCCAGTGTGTTGCCGCAGCCGGTGTCGTTGATGTGGTAGCGCGGGTCCTCCGGCATCAGCCGGTAGTAGACGGCGTTGTCGAAGCCGCGCAGCGACAGGGTCGGTCCCAGTTCGTTGCCCTCGCAGCTGTGGTTGTAGACCACGTCGAGCAGGACCTCGATGCCGGCGGCATGGAGCTGCTTCACCGCCCATTTGATCTGGCCCAGGGTGCCGTCGGACAAGTAGGCCGGCTCCGGCGCGAACCACGACAGGGTGTTGTAGCCCCAGTAGTTGGTGAGGCCACGCTCCAGCAAGTAGCGGTCTCGCGCGAAGGCGTGGACCGGCAGCAGTTCCACGGCGGTGATGCCGAGCTGCCGCAGGTAGTCGACGGTGGAAGGATGCCCCAGCGCGCCGAAGCTGCCGCGGTCATGCTCCGGCAGATCGCCGCGGCGCATGGTGAAGCCGCGCAGGTGCATCTCGTAGATGACGGTCTCCTCCCAGGGAATGCGCGGCGGGTGGTCGTTGCCCCAGTCGAAATGCTCTTCCCAGACCACGCCCTTGGGCATGTGGCTGGCGCTGTCGCGGCGGTCGAAGGACAGGTCCGCGCGCGGCGAACCGATGTGGTAGCCATAGAGCGCGTCATGCCATTGCAGCTGCCCGTGCAGGCGGCGCGCGTAGGGGTCCAGCAACAGCTTGTTGGGATTGAAGCGGTGGCCCTGCCGGGGCTCGTAGGGACCGCTGACGCGGTAGCCGTAAAGCTGCCCGGGGCGGGCATTGGGCAGGTAGCCATGCCAGACGCCGTCGGTGCAGTCCGGCATCGGCAGGCGTGTGGTCTCGTGGCGGCCGTTGCCGTCGAACAGGCATAGCTCCACTTTCTCGGCATGTTCGGAGAACACCGAGAAACAGGTGCCGCGGCCGTCGAACTGGGCTCCCAGCGGGCTGGCATGACAGCGTTCCAGGCGATCCGGCAGCTCAGACATGCGGCGGCGCCTCCTGCGGATCCCAGGCCAGCAGCAGGGTCGCCAGTGGCGGCAGGGTCAGGGCCAGCGAGTACGGCTGGCCATGGCTCGGCTGCTCGTCGGCCTGCAGTTCGCCGCCGTTGCCGACGCCGGAGCCGCCGTAAGCCGTGGCGTCGGTGTTGAGGATCTCACGCCAGCGGCCGGCACGCGGCGCGCCCAGCCGGTAGCCGTGGCGCGGCACCGGCGTGAAGTTGCAGATCGCGATTACCGGCGGCGCGGCGAGATGGCCGGCCCGGTACCAGGCATGGACGCTGTTCTGCCGGTCGTCGCCGACGATCCAGTGGAAGCCGGCTCCCTCGCAATCGCCTTCGTGCAGGGCCGGCTGCATGCGATACACCCGGTTGAGATCGCGCAGCAGGTCCTGCACGCCCCGATGCAGCGGGTCGTCCAGCAGGGCCCAGGCCAGGCTCGCGTCGTGGTTCCACTCCTGCGGCTGAGCCAGTTCGCCGCCCATGAACAGCAGCTTCTTGCCCGGGTGAGCCCACATGAAGCCGTAGTAGGCGCGCAGGTTGGCGAAGCGCTGCCAACGGTCGCCGGGCATCTTGCCCAGCAGCGAGCCCTTGCCATGCACGACCTCGTCATGGGACAGCGGCAACACGAAGCGCTCGGAGAAGGCATAGACCAGACCGAAGCCGATGCCGTCGTGGTGATGCGAGCGATGCACCGGATCTTGCTGCATGTAGTGCAGCGTGTCGTGCATCCAGCCCATGTTCCACTTGTAGGAAAAGCCGAGGCCGCCGTCGGCGAGCGCATGGGTGACGCCGGGCCAGGCGGTGGATTCCTCGGCGACGACGATGGCGCCGGGACAGCGGGCGGCCACCATTTCGTTGAGGTGCCGCAGGAACTCCACGGCTTCCAGGTTCTCGCGGCCGCCGTAGCGGTTCGGAACCCACTCGCCGGGCTTGCGCGAGTAGTCGCGGTACAGCATGGACGCCACGGCGTCGACACGCAGGCCGTCGAGATGGAATTCCTGCAGCCAGTGCAGCGCGCTGGCGATCAGGAAGCCCTGCACCTCGCGGCGTCCGAAGTTGTAGATCAGGGTATTCCAGTCCTGGTGGAAGCCCTCGCGGGGATCCTCGTGCTCGTAGAGGGCGGTGCCGTCGAAGCGCGCAAGGCCGTGCGGGTCGCTCGGGAAGTGCGCCGGCACCCAGTCGGCCAGCACACCGATGCCCGCCGCATGCGCGCGATCGACCAAGCGCTTCAGCCCCTCCGGCTCGCCCATATCCGCCTGCGGCGCGAACATGCCGAGCGGTTGGTAGCCCCAGGAGCCGCCGAAAGGATGCGCGGTGATCGGCAGCAGCTCGATGTGGGTGAAGCCCAGGTCCTGCACATAGGGAATCAGTCGCTCGGCCAGCGCGTCCCAGTCGGGAGTCTCGCCCCGGCGCCAGGAGCCGGCATGCAGTTCGTAGATCGTGATCGGCGCCTGAGGCGACTGGCGGCTGCCCCGTGCGGTCATCCAGGCGTCGTCCCGCCAGTCATGAGGGCGTTCCGCGGCGACCACGGAGGCGGTCTGTGGTGGCCGTTCGGTCTGCAAGGCCAGGGGATCGGCCTTGTGCAGCAGGTGACCTTGCGCATCCAGGATCTCGTACTTGTACAGGCTGCCGGCGGGCAGCCGCGGCAGGAACAGTTCCCAGATGCCGCTGCCCTGGCGCAGGCGCATCGGATGCCGCCGTCCGTCCCAGTGGTTGAAATCGCCGATGACGGAGACCCGTCGCGCGTTCGGCGCCCAGACGGCGAAGCGGACGCCGGGCACGCCGTCGACGGCCTGGTGCTGGGCGCCGAGGCAACGGCCGAGACGGTAGTGCCGGCCTTCCCCGATCAGGTGCAGGTCCAGGTCTCCCAGCAGCAGGCCGAAGGAGTACGGATCTTCGGTTTCCTGCGGCGCGCCGCCGGGCCAGTGGATGCGCAGGCGGTAGCGGCTGCCGCGCGGGATGCGGCCCGCGAAGAGCCCGGCAACCTGCAGCGGCTGCAGTACCGCGAGCACGCCGTTTCCGTCGATCGCCGCGACCTCTTCGGCTCCGGGCAGGAAGCATCGCAGCACCAGCCGGTCTCCGGCCTCATGAGGCCCCAGCGCCGCAAAGGGATCGCCGCAACGGCCCTCCGCCAGTGCCTGGGCCTGGCCGGCCGGGAGGAACAGTGCGTTGTCGCGCGGGTTCATCGGGATACCCCCACGCGCTGCACCAGGGATGCCAGGCCGCGAAGCGGAACCGGCAGCCAGTCGGGGCGATTGGCCGCCTCGTAGCTCAGTTCGTAGGCCGCCTTCTCCAGGGTGAAGAGATCGATCAGCGCGTTCTCGGCTTCCGCCGATGGCCAGCGATGCGCAATGCCGGCCGACGCCCCGCGATAGGCCTGCAGGAAGACCTCCGGGACCTCGCGGCGGAAGCGTTCCAGAACCGGATCGCGGGCCGCCGGCTGCTCGGCGGCGGAGGCGGCCACCGCGGCCGCATAGTCGAAGGACCGCAGCATGCCGGCAACATCGCGCAATGGACTGGTCAGGCGGCGGCGCTCGGCCAGCGGACGCGCCGGCTCGCCCTCGAAGTCGATGAAGTAGGCATCGCCCTGCGCCACCAGCACCTGTCCCAGATGCAGGTCGCCGTGGGTGCGCGTAAGCAGCGAGCCCAGGCCCTGCGCGGCGAGCGACGGCACGGCCGATTGCAGCGCCGGGCGCGCCGCCTGCAACTGCTGCGCCAGCGCCCGGTCGGCTTCGGAGAGCCCGGCCGAATGGCGGAGCGGGTCCAGCGCCGACTCCACCCTGGCGAGCACCGCGTCACTCCACTCGCGGCGATCTTCTTCCCCGGCGCGGCGCGGCGCGAAGGCCGGATCGTCGCTGTCCTGCGCCAGGACCGCGTGCAGCTCGCCCAGGCGGCGTCCCAGCAGGGCCGTGAAGGGCAGGTATTCGCCCAGCGTGTCCACCGGCGGATCGCGAGGCGTGGCCGCGTCGGCGAAGGCGCGCTCCAGCAGGTTGAGGGTCCAGGTCCAGGCATCGCCCTGGTTGTGCATGAAGCCTTGCAGCACCGCCAGCACGCGCGGCTGGCCGCCGCGGTCCACATGGGTGACTTCGCCCAGCAGCGGCGCGATGTTGGCGTAGCCGCGCTCGGTCAGCAGCCGCCCCATCTCGGCCTCGGGATGAAGCCCCGGCTGCAGGCGGCGGATCAGCTTCAGGATGACGCTCTCGCCAAGGATCAGCGAGCTGTTGGACTGCTCCGCCGACAGGCGCCGGACCTCGGCGTCGGGAGGCACGGTCATGGCCTCCATGCGCGAGGTGGGCAGGAAGCGCAGTTCGCCGTCGTCGGTCGGCAGCACCGCGCCGGCGCGCATGTGATCGAGCAGCCCGCGCGCCAGGGCATCCAGCGTGAAGGCGTCGGTGAGATACCCCACCTTGGGGCCGCGGCGCACGCGGGCCAGGGCCAGCTGGTGCGGCAAGGCGGTGACGGCTTCCTCTTCCGGCAGGAAGCCCAGCGGCAGCTGCCAGCGTTCCGGAGAATCGCCCGCCGTTTCCACCTGGGCCATCAGGATCGGTCGCGCCGCACCCGGCAGCATGGTGGCCGAGACGATCCGGCAACCGTCGAAGCGACGGTCCTTGGCGGAGAACCAGCGGCGCTTCGGCAGGTAGGCGGGCAACACCTCCTGTTCCAGCAGCTGGCGCGACGGCGGCTGCAGCAGTTCTCCGACCTCGCGCCGGAGCACGAATGTGCGGAAGTCCGGCATCGGTTCCGGTGTGGGTTGGTGCCAGGACGGCATCTGCGCCTCGGTGGCCAGCAGGAACCAGTAGAACCCATGCGAGGGCAGGGTCAGCAGATAGGGCAGCTGGCCGATCGGCGGAAAGGCCGATCCGCCGACCATCTCCACCGGCACGCGCCCGGCGAACACCGCAAGATCCAGTTCCACCGCCTGGGCATTGCGGCCGACGTTGGCCACGCAGAGGATGGTTTCGCTGCTCCCGTCTTCTCCGCTGTATTCGCGCAGGTAGGCCAGCACTCGGCGATTGCGGGGATAGAGCAGCTTCAGGGTGCCGCGCCCGAAGGCCTTGTGCTGTCCCCGGATCCGCAGCATGCGCCGTGTCCAGTTGAGCAGGGAGTGCGGATCGCGGTCCTGGGTCTCGACGTTCACGGCCTGGTAGCCGTAGAGCGGATCCATGATCGGCGGCAGCACCAGGGCCGCCGGATCGGCGCGCGAGAACCCGCCGTTGCGGTCGACCGACCATTGCATCGGCGTGCGCACGCCGTCGCGGTCGCCGAGGTAGATGTTGTCGCCCATGCCGATCTCGTCGCCGTAGTAGATCACCGGCGTGCCGGGCATCGACAGCAGCAGCGAATTGAGCAGTTCGATGCGGCGGCGATCGCGCTCCACCAGAGGCGCGAGGCGGCGACGGATGCCGAGATTGATGCGGGCTCGGCGGTCGGCCGCATAGGTGGTCCAGAGATAGTCGCGCTCCCGGTCGGTGACCATCTCCAGGGTCAGCTCATCATGGTTGCGCAGGAAGACGGCCCACTGGCAGTTGGCCGGGATATCGGGCGTCTGGCGCAGGATGTCGGTGATGGGGAAGCGGTCCTCCTGCGCGATCGCCATGTACATGCGCGGCATCAGCGGGAAATGGAAGGCCATGTGGCATTCGTCGCCCTCGCCGAAGTACAGATTGGTGTCCTCCGGCCACTGGTTGGCCTCGGCCAGCAGCATGCGGTCCGGATACGCGGCATCGATCTCGGCGCGGATGCGCTTGAGGATCGCATGGGTTTCCGGGAGGTTCTCGTTGTTGGTGCCCTCGCGCTCGATCAGGTAGGGAACGGCGTCGAGGCGCAGGCCGTCCACGCCGAGGTCCAGCCACCAGCGCATGGTTGCCAGAACCTCCTTCATGACCCGCGGATTGTCGAAATTGAGATCCGGCTGGTGCGAATAGAAGCGATGCCAGAAATACGCACCGGCCACCGGATCCCAGGTCCAGTTGGACTTCTCGGTATCGAGGAAGATGATGCGCGTGCCCTGGTACCTCTGGTCGCTGTCGGACCAGACGTAGAAGTCGCGCGCGGCGCTGCCGGGCCTGGCGCGGCGCGCGCGCTGGAACCAGGGGTGCTGGTCGGAGGTATGGTTGATCACCAGCTCGGTAATCACCCGCAGGCCGCGCTCGTGAGCCTCGTCGATGAAGCGCCGCGCATCGGCCATGCGGCCGTAGTCACTGTGCACCGCGCGGTATTCGGCGATGTCATAGCCATCGTCGCGGCGCGGACTGGGGTAGAAGGGCAGCAGCCAGACCGCAGTGACGCCCAGGCCGGCGATGTAGTCGAGCTTGTCGATCAGGCCGGCAAAGTCGCCGATGCCGTCGTTGTTGGCATCGTAGTAGGACTTGACGTGCAGCTGGTAGACCACCGCGTCCTTGTACCAGAGCGGGTCGACGTTCGGGGTCCTGTCGTTCTTCGGCTTCCTTGCCATGGTCGTTTTCGCCTATGCGCGAGGCCGCACGCGCCAGATCGCGAACGGCAGTTCCTGCGGGATGAAGCGCCAGTGCTGCATCTTCCCGAACCAGCTGAAGCGGCTGCCGCGCATCAGTTCCTCTACCTCCAGCACGCCATGGTCCGGTAGGCCGAACTCCCACATCGGCGCCTCGAACTGCGTTTCCTGGACGCCGTGCGGGTCGAGGCTGATCGCGCAGAGGATGAAGTTGGAGCGGTCGGGCGTGGCCTTGCCGAAGTAGAGGACCCGGTCGTTGAAGGCGTTGTAGAAGCGGATGCCGAGATGGCTGTGCAGGGCCGGATTCTCGCGGCGGATGCGATTCAGCCGGGTGATCTCGGCGATGATGTTGCCGGGTGCCTGCCAGTCGCGCGGACGGATCTCGTACTTTTCCGAGTCCAGGTATTCCTCCTTGCCGTGCAGCGCGGCGGATTCGCAGAGTTCGAAGCCGCTGTACAGGCCCCAGAGGCCGGAGAGGGTCGCCGCGAGCGCGGCCCTGATCATGAAGCCCGGGCGGCCCGAGGTCTGCAGGAACCGGGGATTGATATCCGGCGTGTTGACGAAGAAATGCGGCCGGTAGAAATCCCTCGGCGGTCCCTGCGTCAGTTCGGTGAGGTACTGCGTCAGCTCTTCCTTGTCGTTGCGCCAGGTGAAGTAGGTGTAGCTCTGCTGGAACCCGATCTTGGCCAGGCGGTACATCATCGCCGGGCGCGTGAAGGCTTCCGACAGGAAGATGACCTCCGGATGCCGCGAACGGATGTCGGCGATCAGCCACTGCCAGAAGGGCAGTGGCTTGGTGTGGGGATTGTCGACCCGGAAGGTCTTCACGCCCTCGTCGACCCAGCCCTGCACGACATCGCGCAACGCCAGCCACAGCGCCGGCCTGGCGCCCGGCGCGTAGAAGTCGACGTTGACGATGTCTTCATATTTCTTCGGCGGGTTCTCGGCGTAGCGGATGCTGCCGTCCGGCCGCCAGGAGAACCATTCCGGATGCTGTGTCAGCCAGGGATGATCGGGCGAACACTGCACGGCGAAGTCCAGCGCCAGCTCCAGCCCCTGCTCATCGGCGGCCTTGCGCAGCCGGCGGAAGCCCTCGATGCCGCCGAGCTGCGCATGCACCGCCTCGTGGCCGCCATCGACGTTGCCGATGGCATAGGGACTTCCGGGCTCGTCCGGGCCGGCCCGCAGCGCGTTGTTGCGCCCCTTGCGATGCCTGGTGCCGATCGGGTGGATCGGCGGGAAGTACAGCACGTCAAACCCCATGGCGCGGATCGCCGGCAAGCGCTCGATGACGTCGTCGAAAGTACCGTGGCTCCTCGCGTCGCGGGTCTGCGAACGGGGAAAGAGTTCGTACCAGCTGGCGAAGCCCGCGCGCTCGCGTTCCACGTCCACCGCGAACTCGGCGGAGCACAGGAAGGGACGGGAATCGGCCGCGGCGACCTGTTGGGCCAGGCCGTCGTCGAGCAGCAGGGACGCGGCATCGGCGGCATCGCGCAGCCGGGACAGCCAGGCCTCGAGCACCGCTCCGCCCGGCTCCTGAGCGATCTGCTCCAGCAGGGCGATGCCTTCCTGTGCTTCCAGCCGCAACGGCAGGCCGGCTTCGCGCTTCTTCGTCAGCTCCTGCCGGAACCCCTCCCAGCGATCCATCCAGGCTTCGATGCGCCAGCGCTGCGCGCCGAGGCCCAGCGGCACGATCAGGGCGCGCCAGCGGTCGTTGCCCAAGGGACGCATCGCGAGCTGCGCCTGCGGCGTCACCAGCCGGGCCGCGACCTGGGCATGCCCATCGATGAAGATGTCGGCCTCGACGGTCACCGGCTGGCGCAGGCTGGCCTTCGCCGGCCAGCGCCCCTCGTCGACCTGCGGTGTGATGCGCTCGATGGCGATGCGTGGAGCTGCTATCGCGGCCAGCACCGAAGCATGTCCGTTCCTGTTTTTTGTCATTCGTTCTCCTGCGGCATGGGGCCCATCCTCCCGCGCTGCCGCGTCAGGTCTCGACGGCTGTCAGGCAAAGGGCAGGCCAGCGAAAAAAAGCAGGTTTTCCAGGCAGATGGGAGCGCTGCGCGGCCCCCGGCGAAGGCTTTGCGCCGCAACTTGCATGGCCCTTCATGCAGGCTGCACGGGTAGGGCGCCGGCTATCGGGGCGTCGCCGCAGGCATCCAGTTCCAGATGTCGGGAAGATTCCCCAGCCAGGCGTGCGCCGCGCGCTTGCTGGCATGGTCGTCTTCCTCGATCGAGAACACCGGGCCGAAATCCTTCTGGTCCGCTGCCACGGCATAGCCGGCCCGCTGCGCCTCGTCCTTCAGGAATTCAAGGTAGCCGGCGATGTTCCGGTCGTAGGCGCGGGCGGCTTCGGGTTCCTGCGGCTGCAGCTTCAAGGCTGTGGCGCGATGCGCCGGCAAATGCAGCACGATGGTCGCCGTCATCGCCGCGGCTCCCGCTGGGGCGCCCGCCCATCGTCCGGCGTATCCGGCTGGGGATGTGAACTATCCGCCTCGATCACCGGATCGGGCGGGGGTTCCTGGGAGCGCGGCGGGGGATCCTTCACGGGCACCGGTTTGCGCGGCTCCCGGATGCCCGGGTGACGTTCCTTGTCGCGAGCCATGGGGCCTCCTTCCTGGAGAATGCCCCCTTTGGACTGCCCGATGTCCTGCGGGTTCAGCCCTTGGATTCGAGGACGCGATCCCAGGAGGCCGGGCGGGGCGGCGGACGGGTGACGCCCTTGCGGGCGCGCAGGATCGGCGAGGCCTGCCGCACCCAGCCGTCGAGCTGGGAGCGGATCACGGGCGCACTCAGCAGCGTGGCTTGCAGGCCAAGGCCGCTGAGCAGGCAGCTGAGCTGCAGGAACATGTCGGCAGGCCGCAGCTTCGTGCCGCTGGTCTCGAAATAGTAGTTGGCGGCAGGCTCGAACAGTGCCATCACGCGCTTGAGCATGGCTCCCAGCGCCTGGGCCAGTTCCTCGTCACGCTGGCTGGCGGCCACCAGTTCGCAGTAGGCGCGATACAGCGGCGTGGCGAACATCTGCTCCCAGCAGGCATCCACCAGGGCCTGGAGACGGTTGTCTTCCTCGGAGATCGACAGCAGCAGCGCGCCGAGGCGGCGATAGGTGCGCTTGAGCAGGTCCTCCGAGGCGTCCAGCAGCAGGGCCTGCTTGTTGGGGTAGTGGTGCACTTGGGCGCCGCGCGATACGCCGGCGCGACGCACGATGGAGCTGAGGGTGCTGCCGGCATAACCATCTTCCGCCAGGCTTTCCAGGGTGGCCGCGAGCAGGCGCTTGCGCATGGCGTCGCTGCGCTCCTCCTGGGTGCGGCGTCGCGGTTTCTCGGTAACGGCGGTTTTCATGGCGGGCGCGATTCTGGGCATCCCGGAACCTCTCGGCAAGAAATTTTTAATCTCGTGAAGGGCTTGGGCCGCAGGGTTCGCGGCGCGGTTGACAGCCCTTCCGTCCGGACCACTATGATACAGTCCAGACTGTATGTAAATGATCCATTTTTCCCTCCTGGAGCCCCCGATGATCCCGCGTAGCCTTTTCACGGCCGAGCACGAAGACTTCCGCAAGACCGTTCGCCGCTTCTTCGCCGAGGAGGTCGTTCCGCACCGCGAGGCCTGGGAGGCCCAGCAGCACGTGGACCGCCAGCTGTGGAACAAGGCCGGCGAGATGGGCCTGCTCTGCGTCACCATGCCGGAGGAATACGGCGGCCTGGGCGTGGATCGCACCTACAGCACGATCCTGATGGAGGAACAGTCCTATGCCGGTGACTCCGGCGTCGGCTTCTCGCTGCACTCCGACATCGTGGCTCCGTACATCAACAACTTCGGCACCAAGGACCAGAAGGCCCAGTACCTGCCCAAGCTCGCCACCGGCGAGATGGTGGGCGCCATCGCCATGACCGAGCCGGGCACCGGCTCCGATCTCCAGGCGGTGAAGACCACGGCCGTGCTGGATGGCGACGAGTACGTCCTGAACGGCTCGAAGATCTTCATCACCAACGGCTACCTCTGCGACCTGGCCATCGTCGTGGCCAAGACCGGCAATTCGGGCGAGGGCGCCAAGGACATTTCCCTGCTGCTGGTGGAGGCCAAGAGCCCGGGCTTCAGCAAGGGCAAGCCGCTGCGCAAGATCGGCATGCATGCCCAGGACACCTGCGAGCTGTTCTTCAAGGACGTGCGCGTGCCCAAGGCCAACCTGCTCGGCGCCAAGGAAGGCATGGGCTTCATCATGCTGATGCAGGAGCTGGCCTGGGAGCGACTGATGATCGCGATCACCTCGATCGCCGGTGCCGAGGCGGCCCTGAACCACACCCTCGAATACACCCGCGGCCGCAAGGTCTTCGGCAAGCCGGTGGCTTCCTACCAGAACACGCGCTTCAAGCTGGCCGAAATGAAGGCTGAACTGGCCATCGGCCGCGTCTACGTGGACCGCTGCATCGAGCTGGTGGTGAAGAAGAAGCTCGGCGTGGACGACGCCGCCACCGCCAAGATGTGGACCTCGGACCTGATGTGCAAGGTCATCGACCAGTGCCTGCAGCTGCACGGGGGCTACGGCTACATGCTGGAGTACCCGATCGCCCGCGCCTGGGTCGATTCGCGCGCCCAGCGCATCTACGGCGGCACCAACGAAATCATGAAGGAGCTCATCGCGCGAACTCTTTGAGTTCGCGGCGCGCACGTCCATGTGCAGACCGGGCCATCCCTGGCCCGGGATTTCAAAACAAGCTAGAGAGTTCTGGAGAAGCTTCAAATGGCAGATCAGCTTCGCTACGACGGCAAGGTCGTCATCGTCACCGGTGCCGGCAACGGCCTGGGCCGCCAGCATGCGCTGATGTTCGGCGCCCGCGGCGCTCATGTGGTGGTCAATGACCTCGGCGGCAACATCCATGGCGGCGGCAAGTCCTCTGCCGCGGCCGACAAGGTGGTCGAGGAGATCAAGGCTCTGGGCGGCAAGGCCGTCGCCAACTACGACTCCGTCGAGGACGGCGCCAGCATCGTCAAGACCGCCGTCGACGCCTTCGGCACGGTCGACATCGTCATCAACAACGCCGGCATCCTGCGTGACACCAGCTTCCACAAGATGACGGTGGACGACTGGAACCTGATCGTGCGCGTGCACTTGAACGGCTCCTTCGCGGTATCGCATGCCGCCTGGCCGATCATGCGCGACAAGGGCTACGGCCGCATCGTGATGACCACCTCCGCGGCGGGCATCTACGGCAACTTCGGCCAGGCTAACTATTCGGCCGCCAAGCTGGCCCTGGTCGGCCTGGCCAATACCCTGGCGCAGGAAGGCCGCAGCAAGAACGTCCACGTCAACACCATCGCGCCGATCGCCGGCAGCCGCCTGACCGAGACCGTGCTGCCGCCGGAACTGATCGAAGCGCTGAAGCCCGAATATGTCAGCCCGCTGGTGGGCTGGCTCTGCCATGAGGACTGCAGGGAGACCGGCGGCCTGTTCGAGGTCGGCGCGGGCTACCACGCCAAGCTGCGCTGGGAGCGCACCCGCGGCCACTCCTTCAAGCTCGGCCGCGGCTTCGGACCGGACGAGGTGGCCAAGAACTGGTCCAAGATCGTCGACTTCAAGGACGGCGAGTATCCGACCAACATCAACGAATCGATGGCGCCGCTGCTGACCAACATGAACTCGAAGTCGCTGGGCGGCAACGAGTTCATCGACCTGGACGAAGCCTCCCGGTCGGAGGTGACGCTGGAATCCTCCTACGACCAGCGCGACCTGGCGCTCTACGCCCTGGGCGTGGGCGCGGCCAGCAATCCGCTGGACGACAAGGAGCTGGCCTACGTCAACGAGCTGAAGGGGGACAAGTTCTACGCGCTGCCCACCTACGCGGTGATGCCGCCGATGAACGCCATGCTGGCGCTGGCCAAGGAAGGCAAGCAGCCGGTCAAGGGCTTCAACTTCGGCTTCGAACGCGTGCTGCACGGCGAGCAGTACACCGAGATCAAGCTGCCGCTGGCGCCCAAGGGCAAGCTCAAGAGCACGTTCCGCATGAAGGCGGCCTATGACAAGGCGCCCAATGCGGTGGTGATCATGGCTGTCTCCACGACCGACGAGAGCGGCGAGGAAGTGGCCTACAACGAGATCACCACCTTCGTCCGCGGTGCAGGCGGCTGGGGCGGCGACCGCGGCCCCTCGCAGGAGGTCAACGTGCCTCCGGCGCGCGAGCCCGACGCGGTGGTCGAGGAAAAGACCGACCCCAGCCAGGCCCTGCTGTACCGACTGTCCGGCGACTGGAACCCGCTGCACGTGGATCCGGCCTTCGCCAAGGCCTTCGGCTTCGACAAGCCGATCCTGCACGGCCTCTGCACCTACGGGCACGTAGGCCGCCACGTCATCAAGGCCTTCCTGGACAACGATCCGCGCCGCTTCAAGAGCATCAAGGTTCGCTTCGCCGAGAGCGTCTTCCCGGGCGAGACCCTGGTGACGCGCATGTGGAAGGAATCCGAGACCCGCATCGTGTTCGAGACCAAGGTCAAGGAACGCGACAAGGTCGTCATCAAGGGCGCAGCCGTGGAACTGTACGAGCAGGTTCCGCAGCGCAAGCCCGCGGCCAAGGCCGTGGCCGCTGCCTCGGCGCCGGTTGCCGCCGGCGGCCCGGTCTCCGCGGACGTGTTCGGGGCGATCGGCAAGCACCTGGCGGCGAACAAGGGCCTGGGCGACCAGATCAAGACCGTGTTCCAGTTCCAGCTGAAGTCGCCCGATTCCAGCTGGTATCTCGACCTCAAGTCCGGCGATGGCGCCGTGAAGCAGGGCAACGCCGCGGCGGCCGACGTCACGCTGGAACTGAGCGAGGAGGACTTCATCGCCATGTCCACCGGCAAGGCCGACCCGAACAAGCTGTACTTCGGCGGCAAGATGAAGGTCAGCGGCAACGTCATGGCCTCGCAGAAGCTCGGCTTCCTGCAGAAGCTCGATCCCAAGCTGCTGGAGGACGCGGTGAAGGCGCGCGCCGGCGCCGCACCGGCCGCCGCTGCGACGCCGGCGGCGGCAGTCCCGAGCGGCCCGAACTCGGCCGACATCTTCGCCGCCATCGGCAAGCACCTGGCTACGGCCAAGGGCCTGGGCGATCAGGTCAAGACGCTGTTCCAGTTCAAGCTCACCGGCCCGGACAGCAGCTGGCACCTGGACATGAAGTCCGGCGACGGCTCGGTCAAGCCCGGCGACGCCGCCAACCCGGACGTCACACTGGAACTGAGCGAGGAAGACTTCGTCGCCATGTCCACCGGCAAGGCCGACCCGAACAAGCTGTACTTCGGCGGCAAGATGAAGGTCAGCGGCAATGTCATGGCCTCGCAGAAGCTCGGCTTCCTGCAGAAGCTCGATCCCAAGCTGCTGGAAGACGCGGTGAAGGCGCGCAGTTCGGGCGCCGCCCCTGCCGCCAAGGCGCAAGCTGCTGCTGCCCCCGCGGCCGCCAAGTCCGGCCGCGGCGCCGAGGTCTTTGCGGCGCTGCAGAAGAAGGTGTCGGGCGGCAAGGTCGGCTGCGGCCTGCAGGGCCAGATCCTCCGCTTCAACCTCAAGGCCCCGGAAGCGACCTGGCTGGTCGACTTCTCCGGCAAGACGCCGAAGGTGGAGCAGGGCGCGGCCGGCGAGGCCCACGCCGTGTTCGGCATCGCCGACGACGACCTGGTTGCCCTGGCCAAGGGCGAGGCGCAGATTCGCGACCTGTACCAGCGCGGCAAGCTGCGCGTGGACGGCGACGTGAAGCTGGCGCAGGAACTGTCCCTGCTGGACAAGCTGATCTGACCCCCCCGATAACACCATCCCGGAGAAACACATGAAACGTCGCGTCAATGTCATCGGCGTGGGCATGACCAAGTTCGCCAAGCCCGGCGCCAGCCCCGAGTACTACGAGATGGCCAAGGAGGCCGGCACCAAGGCCCTGGCCGATGCCGGCATCGCCTACAAGGATGTGCAGCAGGCCTACGTCGGCTACGTCTACGGCGATTCCACCTGCGGCCAGCGAGCGGTCTACGAACTGGGCCTGACCGGCATCCCGGTGGTCAACGTCAACAACAACTGCTCCACCGGCTCCACGGCGCTGTGGCTGGCGCGCCAGGCCATCGAGAGCGGCGCCGCCGAATGCGTGCTGGCGCTGGGCTTCGAGAAGATGGAGAAGGGCGCGCTGGGCAACAAGTTCGATGACCGCGAGCCGCCGATGGGCCGCCATGCGCAGGTCATGATCGACGTGCAGGGCATCAGCGCCGCGCCGCCGGCCGCGCAGATGTTCGGCGGTGCCGGCCGCGAGTACCGCTTCCAGCATGGCACGAAGAAGGAGACCTTCGGCAAGATCTCCGAGAAGGCCCGCGACCACGCCAGCCGCAATCCCTACGCGCTGTTCGGACAGAAGCTGAGCCTGGCCGAGATCATGGCCTCGGAAGAGGTGTTCGATCCGCTGACCCGCTTCCAGTGCTGCCCGCCAACCTGCGGCGCCGGCGCCGCGATCCTGTGCTCCGACGAGTTCGCCAGGAAGCACGGGATCAGCAAGCCGGTGTACATCGCCGCGCAGGCCATGACCACCGACTTCGCCAGCAGCTTCGACGAGCGCAGCATGATCAAGATGGTCGGCTACGACATGACCAGGGAAGCCGCGCGGCAGGTCTACGAGGCCAGCGGCATCGGCCCGGGAGACGTCAAGGTGGTGGAACTGCACGACTGCTTCACCGCCAACGAGCTGCTGACCTACGAAGGCCTGGGCCTATGCCCGGAGGGCGGCGCCGAGAAGTTCATCTGGGACGGCGACAACACCTACGGCGGCAAGGTCGTGACCAACCCGTCCGGCGGCCTGCTGTCCAAGGGCCACCCGCTGGGCGCCACGGGCCTGGCGCAATGCACCGAGCTGGTCTGGCAGCTGCGCGGCACGGCGGATGCCCGCCAGGTGCAGGGCGCCAACATCGCCCTGCAGCACAACCTGGGCCTGGGCGGCGCCTGCGTCGTGACCATGTATCGCCGCGATTGATGCTCATGTAGGAGCGGCCGTTGGCCGCGACCGGGTGGTTTTCACGACGACCGGTCGCGGCCAACGGCCGCTCCTGCAACAGATTTCCCTTTTCCTTACCAACTTGGAGTATCCCCATGAGCGCCTCCGCGTTCCTCAAGAAGCTGCCCGCCGCCTTCAATGCCGATGCCGCCTCCGGCACCGACTGCACCATCCAGTTCAACATCTCCACGCCGGCCCATGTCGTCATCAAGGGCGGCAGCTGCAACGTGGTCGACGGCACCGCCGCCGCCTCGGACCTGGCCGTGACCATGGAAGACGACGATCTGGTCGCCCTGCTGAAGGGCGAGCTGAACGGCATGACGGCCTTCATGACCGGCAAGCTGCAGGTGGATGGCGACCTGATGCTGGCCCAGCGCATGGGCAATTTCTTCGACGCCTCGAAGCTGGCCTGATGCCGACCGGCGCCACCGCGGCAGAGGCCTGGTGGCAGCGCCTGCCGGAGGATTTCTTCCGGCAGGCGGACGGCACCGAGCTGGACGCCGAGCACCGCATCAAGGTCTCGGCCAGCGCGGCACTGGACCGGGCGCTCCGCTCGGTGCTCGGCATCGCCGTCACCGCGGCCCTGGGCCGCAGTTTCCTGACGCCCGAACGCATCCATGAGCAGATGCGGCTGATGAAGCCGCATGAAGCCCTGGCCGACAGCGGCGACAGCGAGGCGGTGTTCGGCCGCCCGCGCAAGGGCATCCACGTGGAGCAGCTCAGGCCCCGCGTGCTGTCCTACCGGCCTTTCGGGGTGAATTACCGGCTGCTGCGCTTCGACAGCGGCCACCAGCCGCTGAATCCGGAATTGGCGCAGCTTTATGCACGCAGCTTCCGCAACCGCAGCGCCTATGCCCAGTACTGGTTCCACCGCGGGGGCCCGCGTCCGACCCTGGTGATGGTCCACGGCTTCGGCGTGGATGCCTACTGGTTCAACGCGCAGATGTTCTCGCTGCGCTGGTTCTACAAGCAGGGCTACGACGTCCTGCTCTATACCATGCCCTTCCACGGCTATCGCGTGGAGAAGGGCGACTGGTTCAGCGGCTACGGCCTGTTTGCCAATGGCCTGCCATGCTTCAACGAGGCCATCGTCCATGCGGTGCGCGACCTGCGCGTGCTGCTGGACTTCCTCGAGCGGCGCGGCGCGCCGAAGATGGGCGTTTCGGGCCTGTCGCTGGGAGGATACACCTCGGCCCTGCTGGCCACGGTGGACCCGCGCCTGGCCTTCTGCATTCCCAATTCCCCGGTGGCGAGCATCGTCGACATCGCGCGGGAATGGCAGCCCACCGGCACGCTGATGGGCGCCACGCTGGAACGCGCCGGCGTCAGCCTGGCCGACCTGCGCCATGCGCTGGCGGTGCACAACCCGCTCAGCTACGCGCCGAAGATCGACAGCGACAAGGTGCTGGTGATCGGCGGGGCAGGGGATCGTTTCACGCCGCCGCGCCACGTGCGCCTGCTGCACCGGCACTTCCCCGGCAGCCACCTGCACTGGTTCCCCGGCAACCACCTGCTGCACCTGCACCAGGGCCAGTACCTGCGCCGCATGAAGGTCTTCATGGACCGGCACTGCGGTGTCGGCGGCCATTGAGGGAGAGTCGCACATGAAGTGCTATGCCGTGGCCGAGATCGTCGTCACCGACCGCGTGTGGGTCAAGGACTACATCCAGAAGGTCACGCCGATGGTCGAGGCCCATGGCGGCCGCTACCTGGCGCGCACCGGCAGGGTGGAGAAGCTGGAAGGCGAGCGGCCGCTGCCCCATACCTTCCTGATCCTCGAGTTCCCCTCGCGCGAGGCGGCCCGGGGCTTCTACGAAAGCCCGGAGTACCGGCCCTTCCGCGAGGCCCGGCTGGCCGGGTCCATCGGCGACTTCGTGCTGGTGCCGGGCGAGGATGCCAGCGGCGTGGCGCGGGTCCCGGACTAACGATGCGATGATGCACGCCGCATTCCTACAATCATGTTGAAAGCAAACCCATCGGAGTCCCCATGTCGCTGAACCCCCTGCTGGCCGGCATCCGCGTGCTGGACCTGTCGCGCCTGCTGCCCGGCCCCTTCGCCACGCTCTACCTGGCCCAGCTCGGCGCCGAAGTGATCAAGATCGAGGAGCCCAACGGCGGCGACTACGCGCGCCTGACGCCGGAGATGTTCGAGGTGGTCAACGGCGGCAAGAAGTCCGTGACCCTGGATCTGCGCAAGGCAGAGGACGTGGCCGCGTTCAAGGAGCTGGTCAAGAGCGCCGACGTGGTGATCGAGTCCTTCCGCCCCGACGTGATGGGCAAGCTGGGCTGCGATTACGAGACCCTGCGCGCCATCAACCCGAAGCTGGTCTTCGCCTCGCTGACCGGCTACGGCCATACCGGCCCCTACCGCAACCGTCCGGGCCATGACATGAACTACCGCGGCTATGCCGGCGAGCTGAGCCAGACCGGCGCGGCGGGCGATGCCCCCTCGGCCGGCAACTTCCAGGTGGCCGACCTGGCCGGCGGCGCGCTGACCTGCGTGGTCGGCATCCTGGCCGCCGTGATCGGCGCCCGCGCCTCCGGGCAGGGCAGCTTCGTGGACGTGGCCATGATGGATGGCACCCTGGCGCTGCAGGTCCTGACCCTGGCCGGCATGCGCAGCACCGGCAAGCCGGCACCCCGTGGCGGCGACATCCTGTCGGGCGCCACCCCCAACTACCGCATCTACGAGACCGCGGACGGCAAGCATGTCGCCTGCGGTGCGCTGGAGTACAAGTTCTTCGCCAACGTCTGCCAGATGGTCGGCCGCCCGGACCTGCTGAAGCTGCCTTTTGCCGTCGGCCCCAAGGGCGAGCCCCTGCGCCAGGGCCTGGCCGAGCTGTTCAAGTCCAAGACCCGCGACGAGTGGGAGGCCCTGCTGGCCGACGGCGACTCCTGCGTCTCGGCGATCCTGGACATGGACGAGGTGCTGGCCAACCCGCAGGTCCAGGCCCGCGGCATCGTGCAGCAGCAGAACGGCAAGCCGGTGTTCGCCAACCCGATCCAGTTCAGCCACGCCAGGACGCTGAATGGTGCCAGCCCGAAGCTGGGCGAGCACAACCAGGAAATCCTGGGGCGGTAGGAGCCCCAGGGCTTCCCGCAGCAGCCGTCGTGCCGGCGGAAGCCGGTATCCAGTCGTTCACCGGGTGGCTCCAGCCCGGGACGGGTACCGGCTTCCGCCGGCATGGCCACGGCTCCCTCCGGGGCGCGACAGTTGTACCCCGAGGGGACAACCCGTCTTAACGGGTGGGGCAGGTGGCACGGAAGCTGTTTATGCTTTCGGGTCCGCTCATAAGGAAAATCCGCCATGCCGAACTCCCGGCCGTTCCAGCGCCTGCTTGTCGCCAACCGCGGCGAGATCGCCATCCGCGTGATGCGGGCTTCGGCGGAGCTCGGCATCGAGACCGTGGCGATCTACTCGGAAGAGGATCGCTTCGCGCTGCACCGCTTCAAGGCGGACCAGAGCTACAAGGTAGGGCAGGCCGGCAAGCCGCTGGCGGCCTACCTGGATATCGAAGGCATCCTGGCCGTGGCCCGCGAGGCGGGCGTGGATGCGATCCACCCCGGCTATGGCTTCCTGTCCGAGAACCCGGACTTCGCCGAGGCCTGCGCGCGCGACGGCATCGTCTTCGTCGGGCCGTCCCCGGAGGCCATGCGCCGCCTGGGCAACAAGGTGGCGGCCAAGCAGCTCGCCGACGGCGCTCAGGTGCCGACCATCCCGGCCACCGGCCCCCTGCCCAGGGACGACGATTCGATCCGCCAGCTGGCCGCCGGCGTCGGCTACCCGCTGATGTGCAAGGCCAGCTGGGGCGGCGGCGGTCGCGGCATGCGGGTGATCGAGACCGAGGCGGACCTGATCCCCTCGGTGACCGCGGCCCGCCGCGAGGCCGGCGCCGCCTTCGGCAACGACGAGGTCTACCTCGAGAAGCTGATCCGCCGCGCCAGCCATGTCGAGGTGCAGATCCTCGGCGACCGCCACGGCGGCCTGGTGCATCTCTACGAACGCGACTGCTCGGTGCAGCGCCGCCACCAGAAGGTGGTGGAGCGCGCCCCGGCGCCGTACCTGGAGAACGACCCGGCGAACCGCCAGGCGCTCTGCGAGGCCGCCCTGCGCATCGGCCGCGCCGCGCAGTACAGCAACGCCGGCACGGTGGAGTTCCTGTTCGACCGCGACAGCGACAAGTTCTATTTCATCGAGGTCAACCCGCGCATCCAGGTGGAGCACACCGTCACCGAGCAGGTGACCGGCGTGGACCTGGTGAAGGCGCAGATCCTGGTGGCGGGCGGTGCCAAGCTGGGCACCCCGGCCTCCGGCGTGCCGCCGCAGGAACAGATCAGGCTCAGCGGCCATGCCCTGCAGTGCCGCGTCACCACCGAGAACCCGCAGAACGGCTTCCTGCCGGACTATGGCCGCCTGCTGGCCTACCGCAGCCCGGCCGGCTTCGGCATCCGCCTGGACGGCGGCACGGCCTATTCCGGCGCGGTGATCGGCACCGCCTACGACTCGCTGCTGGTGAAGGTCACGGCCTGGGGCGCGGAGTCTGATGAGGCGATCCGCCGCATGGACCGCGCGCTGCGCGAGTTCCGCATCCGCGGCCTGTCCACCAACCTGCAGTTCCTCGAGAACGTCATCGCCCACCCGCTGTTCAAGTCCGGGGAGTGCACCACGCGCTTCATCGACGAAACGCCGGACCTGTTCAAGTTCCCGGAGCGCCAGGACCGCGCCACCAAGCTGCTGAGCTACCTGGGCGATGTGATCGTCAACGGCCAGCCGGAAGTACGCAGCCGCGTGCGGCCCGCGAGCATGCCGGTGGCGCCGCTGCCCAAGGCGCTGCCCGACACGATCCCCGACGGCAACAAGCAGCGCCTGCAGCAGCTCGGTGCCGAAGGCTTCGCCAGGTGGCTGCGCGAGCAGCCGCAGGTGCTGTTCACCGACACCACGATGCGCGACGCGCACCAGTCGCTGATCGCCACCCGCATGCGCACGCATGACATGCTGCGCATCGCCCCGTACTACTCGCGCCTGCTGCCGCAGCTGCTGTCGCTGGAGTGCTGGGGCGGCGCCACCTTCGACGTGGCCCTGCGCTTCCTGCACGAGGATCCCTGGGCCCGCCTGCGCGAGCTGCGCAGCCGCATGCCCAACATGCTGCTGCAGATGCTGCTGCGGGCCTCCAACGCGGTGGGCTACAAGAACTACCCGGACAACGTGGTACGCCACTTCGTCGCCCAGGCGGCGAAGGAGGGCATCGACGTGTTCCGCATCTTCGACTCGCTCAACTGGGTCGAGAACATGCGCGTGGCGATCGACGCCGTGCGCGAGTCGGGCGCCCTGGCCGAGGCGGCGATCTGCTATACCGGCGACATGCTGGCCAAGGGCCGCAACAAGTACGACCTGAAGTACTACGTGAGCATGGCCAAGGAGCTGGAGGCCGCCGGCGCCCATATCCTGGGCATCAAGGACATGGCCGGCGTCTGCCGCCCGGAGGCGATCCGCCTGCTGGTGAAGACGCTGCGCGAGGAAACCGCGCTGCCGATCCACTTCCACACGCATGACACCAGCGGCATCAGCGCCGCCAGCGTGCTGGCCGCGGCAGAGGCCGGCTGCGACGCGGTGGACGGCGCCATCGGCTCCTGGAGCGGCCTGACCTCCCAGCCCAACCTGGAATCCATCGCCGCCGCCCTGCGCGACGGTCCGCGCGATACGGGGCTGGACACGCAGGCCCTGCGCGAAGTCTCGCGCTACTGGGAAGTGGTGCGCCAGACCTACGGCGCCTTCGAAAGCGAGATCCGCAGCGGCACGGCCGACGTCTACCGCCACGCGATGCCGGGCGGCCAGTACACCAACCTGCGCGAGCAGGCCCGCAGCCTGGGCGTGGAGCATCGCTGGCCGGAAGTGGCCGAGGCCTATGCCCAGGTCAACGAGATGTTCGGCGACATCGTCAAGGTCACGCCCACCTCCAAGGTGGTCGGCGACATGGCGCTGTACATGATCAGTTCCGGCCTGACGGCCGAGGACGTGGTGAACCCGGACAAGGAGATCAACTTCCCGGAGTCCGTGGTGGAGCTGTTCCGCGGCGAGCTGGGCCAGCCGCCGGGCGGCTTCCCGGCCGCCTTGCAGAAGAAGATCCTGAAGGGCGCGGCCCCGGTCACCGCGCGCCCCGGCGCGCACCTGCCGCCGCAGGACCTCGATGCGGCCCGCAAGGAGACCGCCGCGCTGCTCGGCACGGCCACGGCGAGCGAGACGGACGTGGCCTCCTGGCTGATGTATCCCAAGGTCTTCACCGAGTACGCTCAGCACCGCAAGAACTACGGCGACCTCAGCCACCTGCCGAGCCAGCAGTTCTTCTACGGCCTGGGCGAGCATGAAGAGCTCAGCGTGGACCTGCAGAAGGGCAAGACCCTGGTGATCCGCTACGTCACCACCAGCGCCGCCAACGACAACGGCGAGCGCAAGGTGTTCTTCGAGCTCAACGGCCAGCAGCGCGTCGTCAGCGTCACCGAGAAGGCCCATGCCGGCGCCGCCAAGCAGCGCCGCCGGGCCGAGCCGGGCCAGACCAGCCATATCGCGGCGCCGATGCCGGGCGTGGTGGTCAGCGTGGCCGCCAAGGAAGGACAGAAGGTGGAGCTGGGCGACCCGCTGCTGGCGATCGAGGCCATGAAGATGGAGACCCTGCTGACCGCGCCCTTCGCCGGAACGGTGAAGGAAGTGGTCACGCCCAAGGGCACGCGCATCGAGGCCAAGGATCTGCTGCTGGTGATCGAGCCCACGGAGTAAGGGGAAGGGTAGTATCGCGGGATGCAGGACTCCCTGTTCCCCGACACCGATCCGCCGCCGGAATCGCCGCCGCCCCCCGCGCGCAAGCGCGGGGCCAAGGTGCAGCCGGCCGCGCAGGATCCGGCGCTGCGCGAGCTCGCGGCCGCGCTGCCGCCGACACTGCGGCTGGGCACCTCGTCCTGGACCTATGCCGGCTGGATCGGCACGGTCTGGGACCAGGAGTACTCCGACCCGATGCTGTCGCGCCATGGCCTGGGGGCCTACGTGCAGCACCCGCTGTTCCGCACCGTGAGCCTGGACCGGGCCTTCTACCGTCCGCTGGACATCGGCCAGTACGGCGCCTATGCCTCGCAGGTGCCGGAGGACTTCCGCTTCGTGGTGAAGGCGCCCAGCCTGGTGGCCGATGCCCAGGTGCGCGACGAATCGGGCCGGGGCCTGCAGATGAACCCGCAGTTCCTCGACCCGGCCCTGGCCCTGCGCAGCTTCGTGGAGCCGGCCACCGAGGGCCTGGGACGCAAGCTGGGAGCCCTGGTGTTCCAGCTCAGCCCCTTGCCCGGCCACCTGCTGCTGCGCATGCCGGAACTGGTGGACGGCCTCTACGGGCTGCTGCGCGCCCTGCCGCGGACGCAGGGAGTCGCCGTAGCGGTCGAGGTCCGCGACCGCGAATGGCTGACGCCGGACTTCGTCGCCGCCCTGAAGGCCACCGGCACCAGCTACTGCATGGGGCTGCACGCCAAGATGCCGCGCATCGACGAGCAGCTGCCGATCCTGCGCCAGCTCTGGCCGGGCCCCCTGGTCTGCCGCTGGAACCTGAACCCGCTCCACGGCGCCTTCGGCTACGAGAATGCCGCGCGCCTCTACGAGCCCTACGACCGCCTCCAGGACCCGGACCCGGGAACACGGCAGGCGCTGGCCAGGCTGATCGCCGGGGTGACAGGGAAGGGACAGCCGGCCTACGTCACGGTCAGCAACAAGGCGGAGGGCTCGGCGCCGCTGTCGGTGCAGGCGCTGGCGGAGGCGGTCAGGGCGGTCGGGGAAACCGGAGGGCCGGCCGTGGCGGCAAGGCGGGATATGGGAAATACAACCTAGGCGTTTTCACTTCCCTAGGCCGCGGAGCGCCCCTGCATTTAGCATCTGAGCTTAGACGCAGTTTATACGCGGGGGAGATTGCATCTTGGTTTCACATAAGACGGCGGCACTGGCAGTACTGGCTTTGGCAACCCTGGGCGGCTGCGGCAGTTCCGACCCCGTCAGCGGCACGGCCGGCCATCCCAATCCCGCGCCCAAGACGCGCTACGACCTGGCCAACCACTGCTACGTGCTCAAGTCCACGGGCAATGGCTACGTGAAACGCGATGGCGCCGGCTACTCCGCCACCGCACCGGACGCGGCCTCGGCCGAACCCTTCTACATGAAGCCGACGGCCCTGGGCCGTTACCTGTTCCATGACCATGGCTCGGCCATCCTGACCGCCGCCGACGGCCAGGTCGGCACCGTGACCCGGGCGGTCGATGGCTCCGACTGGACCATCGACACCACGGCCCCGGGCCGGTACACGGTCAGCTCCGCCAGCGCCGGGCAGTCGCTGGCGACGGACGCCGCCGGCAAGCTGATGCTGGCCTCGGCCCCCGCCACCTTCACCTTCGAGCCCGCCACGGGCTGCACCGCCTACCCCGAGATCAGCACCGACTCGGTGGGCGACACCTACCGCGGCCGCGGCGTGAACAAGCCAGTGGTCGGCTTCGCCGAGGTGCATACCCACATGGCCATGGGCCACGAGATGTCCGACGGCAGCCAGCATGTCGGCCCCTCGGCGGGCGGCGTGCTCTACGGCCAGATGTACAACCGCTTCGGCGTGCCGGAGGCCCTGGACAACTGCGAGGCCTACCACGGCCCCAACGGCATCCGCGATCCCGAGGCCCTGATCCTGGACCTGACGCCGCTGGTCACGCACGACACCAAGGGCTGGCCGGACTTCGTCGACTGGCCGGGCCATGTGTCGCAGCTGCACCAGGCCATGTACTACAAGTGGGTGGAGCGCGCCTGGAAGGCGGGCCTGCGCGTCATGGTGTCGGAAGGCACCAACATCGCCGCGCTCTGCGAGGTCGCCCAGCTCTACATGGTCACGGTCCGGCCGGGCGAAGCGCTGACCTACGACTGCAACGACATGAACCTGGGCATCAACCAGGTGAAGTACCTGAAGACCCTGCAGGACTATGTGGACGCGCAGGAGGGCGGCCCGGGCAAGGGCTGGTTCCGCATCGTCGGCGACCCGGCCCAGGCGCGCGAGGTCATCAACCAGGGCAAGCTGGCCGTGGTACCGGGCCTGGAGTTCTCCAACCTGTTCAACTGCACCAGCAAGTCGGTCCTGGGCCTCGGCGAACAGGCTGGCTGCACCAAGGAAGACATCGACCAGCAGATCGAAGAGGTCTGGGACCTGGGCGTGCGCGAACTGTTCCCGTACCACGACGTCGACAGCGCCCTGGGCGGCACGGGCATCTTCAACGGCCTGGTGCTGAACCTCGTGGGCTTCTGGGGCACCGGCCACTTCTGGGATACCTACGACTGCCCGGACGGCGGCGAAGGCGAGACCTACTTCTACGACGCCGGTGCGGTGATGACCACGGCGATCCCGGGTACCGGTGCCGATCCGCTGACGCAGTTCGTCCTGAACACCGTCGGCGGCACGCTGCCGCTGTATACCCCCGGCAAGCGCCAGTGCAATGCGCGCGGCATGACCGAACTGGGCCGCTACGCCGTCCAGAAGCTGATGGACAAGAAGTTCATCATCGACATCGACCATGCCGAACTGTCGATCAAGAGCGACATGATCGAGATGGCCAAGCAGCAGACCCCGCCGTATCCGCTGATCTCCGCCCACGGCGGCCATGGCGGCATCTCGATCCAGCAGGCCAAGGATATCCTCGACCTCGGCGGCCTGATCTACCCGTTCAAGCCCAACGGCAAGGGCCACGTCGAGTTCATGCAGAAGCTCAAGCCGATCTGGCCGGCGGGCAAGCCGATGGCGGTGGGCTATGGCATGGATGCCAACGGCATCGCCGACCGCGCCGGCCCGCGCGGCGCCGGCAGCAAGCCGGTGGAGTATCCGTTCACGCTGTTCAAGGGCCCGGACTGGGGCCCGCAGTTCAGCGGCGTCAAGCCGGTGACCTTCAACCTGCAGACGGTGCCGGAGAGCGGCAAGACCTGGAACATCGACGAAGTGGGCACCGCGCACTACGGCATGGTGGCGGACTACGTCGAGGAGATCCGCCTGGAGGGCGGGCAGGAGGCGCTGGACGCGCTCTACAACTCCGCCGAGGCCTACCTGCAGATGTGGGAGAAGACGGTCAACCGCTGATCGCGCCGTGATCCACCGCAAGCACAGGAGCGCCGCCCTCGGGGCGGCGCTTTTCTTTCCCGCCGTCGCCCAGGCGCATTCCTTCGGCCGGATCTACAACCTGCCGGTGCCGCTGTGGCTGTATCTCTACGGGGCCGCGGGGGCGCTGCTGCTGTCCTTCCTGGTGGTGGGCTACTTCGTCACCGTGTCGGAAGCGCGGGCGCCCCAGCCGCAGCGCGACCTGAGCAACACGGCCCTGGCGCGGGGCCTGCGGCGAGTGCTGCCGCTGCTCAAGGCGCTAAGCCTGCTGGGGCTGCTGCTGTGCCTGGCCACCGGCTTCCTCGGCAGCCGGGATCCCTACCGCAACTTCAGCATGACGTTCTTCTGGATCGTCTTCGTGCTGGGCTTCAGCTACCTCTGCGCGCTGGCGGGCGACCTCTATGCGCTGCTCAATCCCTGGCGCCTGGTCTCGCGCGGCATCGGCCGCGTCTGGGCCGGCTACGAACGTGGCCGCTTCGTCTATCCGGCAGCCACGCTGGCTTACTGGCCGGCGCTGGCCTTCTACATGGCCTTCATCTGGATGGAGCTGTTCACGCACATGCGGCCGCTGTTCCTGGCCAAGATGCTGCTGGCCTACAGCCTGATCAGCCTTGCCGGTGTGTGGCTGGTCGGTGCCACGGCCTGGTTCCGGTATTGCGATTTCCTCGCCGTGTTCCTGCGGCTGATCGCGCGCATGGCGCCCCTGGACTATCGACCGGCGGAGCAGCCCGGCCAGCGCGGCCGCCTGCTGCTCCGCGCACCCTTCGCCGGGCTGCTGCAGGAGCGCGCGGAGCACGTCAGCCTGCTGCTGTTCGTGCTGTTCATGCTCTCCTCCACGGCCTATGACGGCCTGCACACCACGGTGCCCTGGTACAAGCTGTTCTGGGGGGATCCCACCGGGCTGCTGACGCAGTGGATGGGGCGCTCGCCGATCTACGCCTTCGTGCAGCTGCGGCCCTGGTACGTGCTTTACGAGACCAGCTGGCTGCTGCTGTCACCGTTCATCTACCTGGGCGTCTACCTGCTGTTCGTGTGGATGGCGAAACTGCTGACCCGCAGCGAGCATTCCCTGCACGAGCTGGCGCTGTCCTTCGCATACTCACTGCTGCCGATCGCGCTGGTCTACCACATCACGCACTACTACACGCTGCTGCTGACCCAGGGCGTGAAGATCGCCAGCCTGCTGTCGGATCCCTTCGGCCGGGGCTGGAACCTGTTCGGCACCGCGGGCCTGTTCCGAGCGCCGATCCTGCCCGAGATGGGCACGGTCTGGCATACGCAGGTGGCGCTGATCGTGTTCGGCCACATCGTCAGCGTCTATCTCGCCCACGTGGAGGCGCTGCGCCTGTTCCCCTCGCGCGGGCGGGCGGTGCTGAGCCAGATGCCGATGCTGGTGCTGATGATGCTGTTCACGGTCGCCGGCCTGTGGATCCTGGTGCAGCCCATTTCACCGCGATAGGGCGGCGCGATACTGCCCGGGCGTCCGGCCGGTCCAGCGCTTGAAGGCCTGCTGGAAGCTGCTCTGCTCGGTATACCCGAGCAGGAAGGCCGTATCGGCCAGGGTCACGCGCGGATCGCGCAGCAGGGCCTCCGCGCTGCGTTGCCGCGCACGGTCCAGTTCGGCGCGGAAGGAGGTGCCTTCCCGCTCCAGCCGCCGGTGCAGGGTGCGCGTGGAGAGCTTCAGTGCCGCTGCGCTCTGCTCCAGCGAAACGCGCCCCAGCGGCAGGCCCCGGGTCAGCACGGCATCGAGCTCCCGCAGGAAGGCGGAATCCGTGTCCAGCTCGCGCAGCAGCGCCTCCGCCTGGGCCTGCGCCAGCCGCTGCATCGCCGCGTCCGCCATGGCCACCGGCAGCTGCAGGTAGTCGGCGGGATGGGCCAGCTTGGTCTGCGGCTGGCCGAAGTGCAGGGCGCCTCCGAAGACACGCCGGTAGATGCCCAGGTCCGGCGGCGCCGGGAACTGGAAGTAGGCATCCATGCGCAACTCCGGCAGGCCGGTGAGCCAGCGCCCCATGCCGGCGCAGGCGGCCAGGCGGAACTGCGCGATCAGCGGGCTGGGCAGGCTGCCGTCGCTCCAGGACATGGGCACTTCGAGCTGGCCATTTCGCACCGCGGGCTCGGCACCGCCGATGGCATGCAGCAGGCGCAGGTAGCGGCCCGCCTGGCGGATCGCCTCGCCGACGGTGGCGCAGCTCATCAGCACGTGCCCCAGCAGCCCCAGCTGCCCGGGCTTGATGCCGGCGCCGGCCCGCAGCGCCAGGTCCGGGTCGCCGCTGATGTGGATCGCCGCCTCCATGATCGCAACCCACTCCGACAGCGGCATCTGGGTGCGGGCATCGCTCTGGCGGATCTCGCGAAGCCGGCTCTCCGGCAGCAGGCGGTCCGGCGGGATACCCATCCCACGCAGTTGTTCCAGCAGCCCGGCGCCGAAGCGCGCGGAAATCTGCCCGGCCGAGTTGCCGCTGGAAGGTCTTGCCGACATGGTGGCGAGATTTCCTAATGGATTGGCGACGCCTGTCAAGACATTCTCCCGGCAGGCGCTAACAATGCGTCATCCTTGCCCGACCGAGCCGGTAACGTCATGAACGCAGTCCAATGGCACGAAGCCCTGCTGATCGCGTACTTCGCGGGCTCGCTGTTCGTGTTCGCCACCCTGAGCCTGGTGGCCAAGGCTGCCTATGGCCGCCACAAGGGCGACAAGACGGCCTGGTGGTGGGGGCCGGGGGTGCCGACGCGTGCGTCCTGGATCTTCATGGAGGCGCCTTCGGCGCTGGGCTTCGCCGTCATCTACTTCATGGGCGAGCGTGCCCTGGCGCCGGTGCCGCTGATCCTGCTGGCGATGTGGCAGGCGCACTATTTCCAGCGCAGCTTCATCTATCCCTTCATGCGCCGCGTGAAGCCGGGAGATACCACGCCGCTGCTGATCCCGGCGCTGGCCTTCGCGACCAACCTTGGGGTGTCCTTCCTCAATGCCGCGATCCTGTCCTGGAACGGCATCGGCCAGGCCTACGAACTGTCCTGGCTGGCCGATCCGCGGTTCCTGGCGGGCGCGGCGCTGTTCGCCGCCGGCTGGCACATCAACCGCAAGGCCGACGCGATGCTGGCGGCGCTGCGCAAGCCCGGCGAGACCGGCTACAGGATTCCCCGCGGGTGGCTCTACGAGCGCGTGAGCTGCCCCAACTACCTCGGCGAGTTCCTGGTCTGGGCCGGCTGGGCGCTGGCCATCTGGTCGGCGGCGGGTGCGGTCTTCCTGCTCTGGACACTGGCCAACCTGCTGCCGCGGGCGCTGGAGAACCACCGCTGGTACCGACGTACCTTCGCCGACTATCCGGCGCAGCGCCGCGCGGTGATCCCGGGCCTGCTGTAGACGGATTGCCTGGCCACCGGTATCCCCGGACAATGGCCCGCCCGCGCCGTTCCGGCGCGGATCCACCTTCGCGGGGAGCGTGCTGATGTCGCGTCATTTCCGTTCCGTCGATCCCGATGGACTGCTCGAGTATTCGGTGGTCTTCACCGACCGTGCCGTCAACCACATGTCCCAGCTGTTCCAGCAGGCCATGCGGGACATCTCGGCCACCCTGAAGTCGGTCTACAAGGCCGAGGCGGTGGTGGTGGTGCCCGGTGGCGGCTCCTTCGGCATGGAAGCGATTGCGCGGCAGTTCGCCGGAGGCAAGCGCTGCCTGGTGATCCGCAACGGCTGGTTCAGCTACCGCTGGTCGCAGATCTTCGAGATGGGCGGCATTGCGGCGAGCGAAACCGTGCTGCAGGCACGCCCGTCCGGCAATGGCCCGCAGTCGCCCTGGGCGCCGGCGCCGGTCGAGGAAGTGGAAGAGACGATCCGCCGCGAGAAGCCGGACCTGGTCTTTGCGCCCCATGTGGAGACCGCCTCCGGCATGATCCTGCCGGACGATTACCTGAGGCGTGTCGCCGCGGCCGTGCACGCGCACGGCGGGCTGTTCGTGCTGGACTGCGTGGCCTCCGGCGCGGCCTGGGTGGACATGCGGGCCTGCGGCATCGACATCCTGCTGACTGCGCCGCAGAAGGTCTGGAGTTCCACGCCCTGCGCGGCGCTGGTGATGCTCGGTGCCGAGGCCAAGGCACGCATCGCCCAGACCCAGAGCAGCAGCTTTGCCGCCGACCTGAAGAAGTGGCTGCAGATCATGGAGGCCTACGAGGGCGGCGGGCATGCCTATCACGCGACCATGCCCACCGAGGGGCTGCTGCGCCTGCGCGATTCCATGAAGGACACCCTGGCGATGGGACTGGAACCGCTGCGCGAGGCCCAGTGGGCGCTCGGACGGGGCGTGCGCGAAATGCTGGCGGCCAGCGGCTTCCCCAGCGTAGCGGCCCAGGGCTTCGAGGCCCCGGGCGTCGTGGTGTCGTACACCAGCGATCCCGATATCAGCAACGCCAGGAAGTTCGTGGCGCTGGGGCTGCAGAGTGCCGCCGGAGTGCCCCTGATGTGCGGCGAGGGCGGCGATTTCCGCAGCTTCCGCGTCGGCCTGTTCGGCCTGGACAAGCTGGCCGACGTGCCGGGCGCGATCCAGCGCCTGCGGAGCGTGGTGGACAAACTGCGCGCCTGAAGACAGGCCGTGCTTGACCTCAACCGCGCTTGAGGTCCCAGACTCCTGTCGCGCAGGCCTGCCGCCTGCTTTGACAGGAGTCTTTTCATGTCTGCATCCCGCAGCATCCATCGCATCGACAAGTTCGTGGTACCGCCCGAGGCCGTGCCGGTCTTCGTGGCGCAGATACAGCGCATCCAGAAAATACTGCGCACGCTGCCGGGCTGCCTGGGGCAGATGGTGCTGACCCAGGCCGGCGGCAGCGGCGAATTCAACGTGCTGACGTGGGTGGAGTGGCAGAGCCAGGACGCCATCGCGGCGGCACAGGCCGTGGTGCAGGGGATGTTCGCGGCGGAGGGCTTCGATCCGGCGGCCTTCTCGCGCTCGCTGGGCGTGCGTGCCGACCTCGGCTTCTACGAGCGCGCCTGACGCGGCCGCCCGCCGGGCGTGCGGCCGGTCCAGCGCTTGAAGGCGCGGATGAACGCAGAGGGTTCCGAGAAGCCGAGGCGCAATCCGACCTGTTCCACCGGCAGTCCGGCGGCGAGCCAGCCTTCGGCCAGGGTGCAGCGTACCTCGTCGGCCAGGCCGCGGTAGGACGTGCCTTCCGCCTCCAGCCGGCGGCGCAGCGTGCGGCCGGTGATGTGCAGGGCGGCGGCCAGTTCGCCGATCTCCGGCATCCGGCCGTAGGCCTGCAGCAGGCGATCGCGAACCTGCCCGGCGACCCCTCCGCGCAGCCGGCGGCGGTTGAGCAGCATGCGGCATTGCTCTTCGCAGAGCCTCTGGGTCAGGGCATTGGCCTGCGGCAGCGGCAGGTCGAGCACCCGCGCGTCCACCGCGATCAGGTTGCGCTCGGCGCTGAACTCCGGCGTGACGCCGACCAGTTGCCGGTAGCGTTCGGCATGCGGCAGGCGCGGGAAGCGGAAGCACAGCCGGCGCAGCTCCGGCACCCGCCCGAGGATCTCGTGCGCCAGCGCGAAGGCACCGCCGGCCACGCGCTCCATGATGAAGCCACGCAGGTCCTCGGGTACGCCCCGGTCGTCGATCAGGATGCGCATCTCCTGCGCGTCGGACTCGGTGCTGACCTCGCAGTAGGCATAGGCCAGGTCGAGATAGCGCAGCATCAGCGACAGCGCGTCCCTGAGCGTGGCGCTGCTGAGCATGGCGTACCCGAGGATGCCATGCGTGCTCAGCCGCAGCCGCAAGCCCGCGATCAGGCCGAGGCCGGCGATGCCGGGCAACTGCCGCTGCAGGTTGCGCATGACCTGCAGTTCCTGGGCGGCGTCGACCTCGGCGTCCGCATCGAACAGCTGGTTGACGTCCAGTCCGGTCTGTTCCAGGCATTGCGTCGGCATCAGGCCGTGCTCCACGCCGATCTGCACCAGCAGCTGGAGGCTGGCGGCGGCGCGGCGGATGGCGGGTTGCATGCTGTCCTGTCCGTTTTGGTCTATAGACTGTCCGCCGCGATCATACCAGCCGGACCGCCGCTCCCTTAGTCTTGGAGTGAAGGCCCGCCGGCCAGGCATGGCGGGCATGGACAAGAGCGAGGAGAGACGCATGCCGGAAGCCGGGCAGGGCGAAATCTACGATTACCTGATCATCGGCGGGGGCTCCGCCGGCTGCGTACTGGCCCATCGCCTGAGCGAAAGCGGCCGGTACCGCGTATGCCTGCTGGAAGCCGGTCCGCGCGACCGCAATCCCTTCATCGCGATGCCAGGAGGCTTGCTGCCTCTGGTGAATGGCCAGTTCTGCAACTGGAAGTTCTGGAGCGAGCCACAGCATCACCTGCACGGCCGCCGGCTGTACCAGCCCCGCGGCCGGACGCTGGGAGGCTCCAGCAGCATCAACGGCATGGTCTACACCCGCGGCCATCCGCGCGACTACGACCACTGGGCAGCGCTGGGCTGCGAGGGCTGGAGCTACCGGGAGGTCCTGCCGTATTTCATCCGCTCCGAGAACTACCAACCCGACTGTGCCGAGCAAGACCGGCCCTTCCACGGCAAGGGCGGCCCGCTGAACATCGCGGCACGCCGCTCGACCAATCCGCTGAGCCTGGGCTTCGTCGAGGCAGCCCGGCAGGCCGGACACCCGCACAACCCGGACTTCAACGGTGCCGTACAGGAGGGCGTGGGGATCTATCACGTCTTCCAGAAGGACGGGGAGCGCTGCAGCAACGCCCGAGCCTACCTGCGGCCCGCGGAGTCGCGGCCCAATCTCCGGGTGCTGACCGGCGCGCATGTCACGCAACTGCTGCTGGAGGAAGGCCGTGCCGTGGGTGTGCGCTACCGGCAAGGCAGGCATGATCTGCAGCTCCGGGCCGCGCGCGAGGTGATCCTGTCGGCCGGTGCCTTCCAGTCACCGCAACTGCTGCTGTTGTCCGGTATCGGTCCGAAGCAGGAACTGGAACGCCATGGCATTCCCTTGCAGCATGAGCTGCCCGGCGTCGGCGAGAACCTGCAGGACCATCTCGATGTGTTCGTCGAGGTCAAGGCGAAGACGCGCGTCAGCTACTCCTTCCACCCGACGCGCTGGTGGAGCCTGCTGGTGGCGATGCTGCAGTACCTGTTCGCACGCCGCGGCGAATACACCTCCAACATGGCCGAAGCCGGCGGCTTCTACCGCTCGCGGCCCGAAGAGACGATTCCGGACCTGCAGTGGCACTTCCTGCCGACGCCGAATGCAAAGCACGGCCTGGACCTGAGCGGCCCGTTCCGGCGCTACGGCTACGCCGTGATGAACTACGACCTGCGGCCGCTCTCGCGCGGCCGTGTCAGCCTACGCAGCAAGGACCCGCTGGCACCACCGAAGATCGATCCGAACTTCGCGGCGCATCCCCGGGATATCGACCGCCTGGTGGCCGGCATACGCGAGACCCGTCGCGTGCTGTCGCAACGGGCCTTCGACGAGCACCGCGAGGCGGAAGTCTCGCCCGGCCCGGAGCTGCAGAGCGACGAGGAGTTGCGCGAGTTCGTGCGCCGGACGGCCGAGGTGGCCTACCACCCGGTGGGAACCTGCCGCATGGGGCCGGCCGGCGACCCCATGGCGGTGGTCGATCCGCGTCTGCGTGTGCACGGCATTGCCGGCCTGCGCGTGGTGGACTGCTCGATCATGCCCACTGTACCGGGATGCAACACCAATGCCCCGGCGACCATGGTTGGCGAAAAGGCCGCCGCCATGATCCTGGAAGATGCCGCGGGTAGGGCGCAGCCGGCGGGCGAGACCCTAGAATTGGCCGCAGCCTAGGAGAACGACCATCAAGGTTTCAGAAGCCCTGGCGACACGGATCAGTTGTCGCGCCTTCCTCGATACCCCGGTGTCCGAGGAGAAAGTCCGCGCCCTGCTGGAAGCGGCCAAGCGATCCGCGTCCGGCGGCAACCTGCAGCCCTGGCATGTCTACGTGCTTGCGGGCGAGCCGTTGCGCGAGTTCGTGGCGCTGATGGAGAAGCGCTGGCAGGCCAACCCGGCGGGCGAGGGCAGCGAGTACGACATCTACCCGAAGAACCTCGGCGAGCCCTACCGCACGCGCCGCTTCGAGTGCGGCGAAGACCTGTACGGCACGATGGGCATCCCGCGCGAGGACAAGCGCGCCCGCGTGATGCAGGTGATGCGCAACTTCCGCTTCTTCGATGCGCCGGTGGGGCTGTTCTTCGCCATCGACCGCCAGATGGGCATCGACCAGTGGATGGACATCGGCATCTTCCAGCAGAGCATCATGCTGGCGGCGCGGGAGCTGGGCCTGCACACCTGTCCGCAGGAGGCCTGGGCCATCTGGCACAAGACGGTGGCGGAGTTCGTCGGCATGCCGCCGGAACTGATGCTCTGCTGCGGCATGGCCCTGGGCTACATGGACGAGTCGGCACCGGTCAACCGGCTGCGTACCCGCCGCGCGGAACTGGACGAATTCGCGACGCTGCGCGGATTCTGATCACAAAAAAGGGGCGCCGAGGCGCCCCTTTTTCGTTGCGGAACCGATCAGCGTCAGTTGACCGTGGCCATCGCCTTCTCGGCGATCTCGGGCGTCTGGCACCAGGTCATGAAGTCCGGCAGCGGCAGCGCGGGGCTGAACAGGAAGCCCTGCATCATGTTGCAGCCCAGGCCGCGCAGCGTCTGCAGCTGCTCGCGGGTCTCCACGCCTTCCGCCACCACCTGCAAGCCAAGGTTGGCGGCCAAGCCGGTGGTGGCCTGGATGATCATCTCATCCTTGCGGCTGCGGTTGACGCGCGAAACGAAGCTGCGGTCGATCTTGATCTTGTCCAGCGGGAAGCGGTGCAGGTAGGCCAGCGAGGAATAGCCGGTACCGAAGTCATCCACCGACAGGGTGATGCCCATGGACTTGAGGCTTCGCAGCACGCGGGCGCTGTGGGCGGGGTTGCCCATCATGGTGCTCTCGGTGAGCTCCAGTTCCAGGTCCGTGGGGTCGGCATCGATCTGCTCGATGGTCTGCTGGATGGAATCCACCAGGCCCGGATCGTTGAGCTGGCGCGCCGACAGGTTCACGGCGAGCTTCACCGGCGCGGCACCGGACAGGCGCCAGCTCTTGGCATCGGCCAGCGCCTTGGCCAGGCACCAGCCGCCCATGGCGCCGATGGCACCGGTCTCCTCGGCTACCTGGATGAACTCGCCCGGCATCACCAGGCCGCGCGTCGGATGCTGCCAGCGCATCAGGGCCTCGGCGCAGACCACGCGGCCGCTGCTCACATCGAGCACCGGCTGGTAGTGGACGCGCAGTTCCTCCCCTTGAACGGCGCGGCGCAGCTGCGCGATCAGCGCGGTGCGCGAACGCACCTTTTCCGCGATCTGGCGGGTGTAGAACTGGAAGCCGCTGCCGGGATTCTGGCGCGCATGGCTCAGCGCCGCCTGGGCATTGGCGATGATCTCGTCGTAGGTATCGCCATCCTGCGGGCAGGTGACGACGCCGACATTGACCGTCATGTCGAGCTCCTGGTCGTTCAGCGTGAACGGCCGCGACAGCTCGCCGATCAGGGCGCGCGTGCGCTGGTCGGCCAGTTCCACCAGGCGGGCATTGTTGGGCAGCTGCGGCGATACCACGGCGAACAGGGCGCCGCCGACGTAGAACAGCCGGCCGCTGTCGTCGGTGCAGGCCCGCAGGCGGCGGGCGGCGATGCGCAGGAACTCGTCGCCGGCGACGGCGCCCAGCATGTCGCTGATCGCGGTGAGCTGGTCCAGGCCGATGTAGGTCACGACCAAGGCCTGACCCTGCGAGCGCAGGGTCGGCCCCTCGGTGTTGAGCAGGGCCTCCAGCCGGGCACGGTTGGCCAGGCCGGTGAGGGAATCGTGATGGGCGAGGTAGTCCCAGCGCTGCGCACGGTCGCGGAACTCGCCCAGCGCGGAAGCGACGGCGCCGATCTCGTCGCCGCGGTTTTCAGGCAGCGGAGTGTCCCAGGAGCCGCGGATCAGGCCCTCGGCACCCTGCACCAGTTCGTCGAGAGGACGCACGATGGATTGCACGAAACCCAGGACCATCAGCGCCACCAGCGTCAGCAGGATGCCAGCGACGACCAGCACCGCGACGCCGGCTACGCTGTCGCCGACCCGGGACTGGAGGAAATGGACGCAAAGGGGAGCAAAGGCCGTCAGCGCCACCGTCACGACCAGCAACGTCAGCTTCCAGCGGACGGGCAGGTTGCGGCTGACTTTGGGCAGCAGGTCGGTCATGAGCGATTCGGGCAGCGGGCCGGACGCGGGAGCACAAGCAATTCCGGGACCATCCCCTGGGTCATCCCCGCCACTGCTGCCACGAAAAATCCTCCCCCGAAAAACCTTCCGCGGCCGCGGAGGTCGATACTGGCGCGCCACGGCGAACCTGGCGGGCGCTTCAGCCAAAACGCCGACGTTATGTCAGCCCTGGCTTACGGCAGAACTCTCAACGGGCGCAACTATACCCCGCAGGGCTCATTCCTGACGACTGAGTCAGCTAGTAACTTTGACTCCTCGCGACTTTTATCCCTTCTGGACAGCGAAGGGGGCAAACTCTCAGCCTGCCATGATATCGTTATGAATATATTAATCTTTCCAGGACAGCTGTCCGGAGATTCCTGACCACGCACCGGGCAGAATGCCCGAACCATCACCACATCAAGCGAGGAACCCCGATCCACCATGAGCCTGCGCCGCATTCTTGTTCTTATCCTGCCCTTGCTGGGCTTCACCGGCATGGTCCATGCGGGTGAGCGCCCGGCGGCCATTGGCGCCTACGTCGAAGCCCTGTCGAAAGTGGAGCAGGCCAGCCAGCCGCTGTCCCTGGAACCGCTGATGGCCGCGGCCCTGGCCGCCCAGGACGCGCTGATGGAGATCCAGGGGCTCGGCGACCAAGCCTGGATCGAGCGGCTCGACGAGGCCGGGTACCAGAAGCTGCAGGCCGACCTGCGCGGCTTCCGGCTATCGCGCGGCTATGACATCTATGCCCAGCCCGATCCCGCGTTCCTCGACGCCTTGGCGCAGCAGCACGGCCTGGCCGCGGATCGCGACTTCTTCCGCCTGTACCGCCGCTACTGGAACGAGGACCTGCTGCCGGCCTACCTCAGCATCGGCAAGCGCCCCACGCCCTGCGTACGCTTCGGCGAAGGCGTGCTGCAGGATCAGTATGCCGGCTGGAGCGAGTACGTCCGCCTCTATCCCGAGTCCTACCAGGGCTTCACGCGGCAGACGCTGGCGGACCTGGAGGAGGCGGTGGGCCTCGGTGTCTGCACCTGCACCGATGCCGCCAGCGTGCAGCGCGAACTGGGCAGCTTCGTCGAGCGCTTCCCGAATTCGCCGGTGGCAGCCAAGGTGCGCAGCCGCCTGGTGGAACTGAAGGAAACGCCGGACCTGCGCCCGGTGCTGTGCCGCTGATCGCGGCCCGAAAAGAGCTTCCTGCGGGGCGGGGCTCGTAAGAGGCGCCCGCCTCGTGCCAACATCGGCCACCCGGTCAGTGCCCGGGGCCACACAACGACTATAAGCGGTTGGGGGAGAACACATGCACGACGCGCGTGGGCGCTTTTCGCAGCTCTTCATCCGCGTGACCGAACCGATCGTGTTCGGCCGCCGGGGACGTACCCTGCTGGTGCTGGGGCTGCTGACGCTGTTCATGGCCTGGCAAGCGCTGCACCTGCGGCCGGAGACGGGCTTCGAGAAGCAGCTGCCCCTGGGGCATCCCTACATTCAGGTCTTCAAGCAGTACCAGCGCGAATTCGGCGGCGCCAACCTGGTGCTGTTCGCGGCGGTGCAGAAGCAGGGCGACATCTACAACGCCGAATTCCTGCGCACCCTGCGCGGCCTGACCGACTCGGTATTCTTCACCCGCGGCATGGACACCGCACGCGTCAGTTCGATCTTCACGCCGGATGTTCGCTACATCGAGGTGGTGGAAGACGGCTTTGCCGGCGGCAACGTGGTGCCAGCCGAGTACGCCCCGACCCCCGAGATGTTCGCGAGGATCCGCGCCAACGTGGCCAAGGCCAACGTCGTCGGGCGGCTGGTGGCCAACGACCAGGGCGGCGCGATGGTGTTCTCGGAGTTGCTGGAGCTGGATCCGATCAGCAAGCAGCCGCTGGACTACGTGCGCATGGCGCACAAGATCGAGGATATCCGCGGCCGCTTCATGCAGCCGAGGATGACCGCGTACCGGCTCAAGCAGGACCTGCCGCCCTTCAAGGCCGGCGACCTGATCCGCCGCGGCTACAGCGAGCTGCGCTGGCCGCTGTGGATGGAAAGCTTCGATATCGACCATACGGACGCCAACGGCCAGACGCTGACGCACGAAATCCCCGGACGCCTGCTGTCGGCCACCGAGGTCGCCAATCCCGACTACAACCCCGACGTCGACATCCACATCATCGGCTTCGCCAAGGTGGTGGGCGACATCTCCGACGCGACGCTGGAAGTGGTGGGCTTCTTCGGCCTGACCCTGCTGCTCACGCTGCTGCTGCTGTGGTGGTACTGCGGCTCGCTGCGCATCGCGCTGATCCCGCTGTCCTGCTCGGTGCTGGCGGTGGTCTGGGAACTGGGTTTCCTGCACCTGTTCGGCTACGGCCTGGATCCATTCGCGATCCTGGTGCCGTTCCTGGTGCTGTCCATCGGCGTGTCGCACGGCATCCAGATCACCAGCTTCTGGCTGTACGAGGTGGCCGACCATGGCCAGGGCAGCTTCGAGGCCTCGCGCGCCACCTACCGCCGCCTGGTGATCCCGGGCATCTCCGCCGTGCTGACCAACGTGGTTGGCTTCGGTACGATCCTGCTGGTGCCGATCGGCATCGTGCAGGAGATGGCGATCAACGCCATGTTCGGCCTGATCGCGATCATCGTCTGCAAGAAGATCCTGCTGCCTTGCCTGCTGTCCTATGCCACGCTGAAAGATCCGCTGCGCTTCCGGGAGCACCAGCGCCGGCGCGACGCCGCCTTCGAGCCGCTGTGGCGGGTGCTGAGCGGCATCACGCTCAAGCCGGTGGCTGCCACGGTGCTGGGCATCTCGGTGCTGGTCTATGCCTGGGCCGAGTGGGTGGGGCAAGGTCTGGAGATCGGTGAACTGCACGACGGCGTGCCCGAATTGCGCCCGGATTCGCGCTACAACCGGGATACCGCCGCCATCGTGCGCGAGTTCTCCATCGGCGTGGACGTGCTCAAGGTGATCGCGGAGTCGCCGAAGGACGGCTGCATCGACAGCCGCGTGATGACCACCATCGACGACTTCGCCTGGCGCATGCAGAACACGACCGGCGTGCAGTCTACGTTGTCGCTGCCGCAGATGTCCCGCCTGGTGTTCGAGGCCTTCAACGAGAGCAACCCGAAGTGGCGCGCACTGCCGCGCAATGCCGACGGCTTCGTCATCACGCTGCAGCCGATCCCGCCGTCCACCGGCCTGCTCAACAACGACTGCAGCGCGATCCCGGTGCTGATCTTCACCGCCGACCACAAGGCCGACACCATCGACGGCATCATCGCGGCGGTGAAGAAGTTCGAGGAAGAGCAGGGTGCCAATGCCCCGGTGAAACTCCGGCTGGCCACCGGCAACGTCGGCGTGATGGCCGCCGCCAACGACGTGATCAAGGAAACCGAGCGGCCGATCCTGCTGTGGGTCTACCTGGGCATCGGCATCTGCGTGTTCCTGTCGTTCCGCAGCTTTGCCGGACTGATCTGCGTGCTGGTGCCGCTGGCGCTGGTGTCAGTGCTGTCCTATGCCGTGATGGTGTTCCTGCAGATCGGCGTCAAGGTCTCGACCTTGCCGGTGGCCGCCTTCGCGGCCGGCATCGGCGTGGACTACGGCATCTATATCTTCAGCGTGCTCGAGGAGTGCGTGAACAAGGGCATGACGCTGCGCAAGGCCTATGAGCAGACCCTGCACCAGACCGGCAAGGCAGTCCTGTTCACCGCGCTGGCGCTGGCGGCCAGCGTCTGCACCTGGCTTCTGTCCGGCCTGCAGTTCCAGGTGGACATGGGCATCCTGCTGACGATCATGTTCCTTGCCAACGCGGTGGCCGCGGTGCTGCTGCTGCCGGCCTTCGCCGCTTTCCTGCTGAAGCGCCAGGCCGCCGGGTAACGTTCGCGAGGCCGGGCACGGGAATGCTCCCGGGGCAACGGGCACTCCAGACGGCTGGAGCGCCTGCGGCTTCCCTTGTAAAGCCTGTCCGTATCGGACGTACGGCGTTAGGATGCCGCCCATTCGAAGGCGGAGCCATTCCGATGTTGCGGAAAAGCCGTTTACTGACGCTGTTCTGGGTTCTGGTGATGGGCCCGGCGGCAGCGCTCGCCGCCGAGGACAGCATGGCCCAGCGCATGCTGGCCTGTGCCGCCTGCCATGGGGCCGAGGGTCGCGCGACCGGCGACGGCTTCTATCCGCGCATCGCCGGCAAGCCCGCTGGGTATCTCTACCATCAGCTGCTCAACTTCCGCGAAGGCCGCCGCCTCAACGCGCAGATGACCTATCTGCTGGAGCGCCAGGGCGATGCCTACCTGCGCGAGATGGCAGAGTACTTCGCCGGCCTGTCGCTGCCGTATCCGCCGCCGCGGCCGCCCCAGGCCGAGCCCGCGCGCCTCCAGCGCGGCCTGCAGCTGGTGAGGCAGGGTGACGCCGCGCGCGGCATTCCCGCCTGCAACGACTGCCACGGCGAGAAGATGACTGGCGTCCTGCCGGACATTCCCGGCCTGCTGGGCCTGCCTTACGACTATCTCGTGGCCCAGTTCGGCGCCTGGCGCCAGGGCACCCGCCGCGGCACCGCGCCCGATTGCATGGCCGCGATCGCGGCCAAGCTCAACCCCGAGGACATCGACGCCGCCGCGGCCTGGCTGGCCGCGCAGCCGATGCCGGCCGACCCGCATCCGGCACCCGGCCTGCCGCGGCCACTGCCGGTTTCCTGCGGCAGCGTGTCCGCCACGGGAGTCACACGATGAAGCGCCTGCTGATCGTACTGTCCCTGCTGGGCGTCCTGACCACCGGCACGGTGTTCTGGCTGGGCCTGCGCGGCGATCCCGGCGACACCACCGTGGCCAGTCCGCTGCGGGCGCCGGCAGGCGTTTCGCCGGCGGAACGCGGGCGCTACCTGGTGCAAGTGGGCGACTGCATGGCCTGCCATACGCGGCAGGGCGGTGCCGACTATGCTGGTGGCCGCGTCATCCCGACGCCGTTCGGCGACTTCTACTCGCCCAACCTGACCCCGGATCCCGAGACCGGGCTGGGCGGCTGGTCCGCGGACGATTTCTGGAAGGCGATGCACGAAGGCCGCTCGCGCGACGGCTCATTGCTGTATCCGGCCTTCCCCTATACCAACTACACCAAGCTGACCCGCGACGACAGCGACGCGATGTTCGCGTACCTGCAGACCTTGCCCGCCGTGAAGGAAGCACGCCGCGAGCATGATCTGAAGTTCCCCTACAACTACCGCTTCCTGCTGGTGGGCTGGCGGGCCTTGTTCTTCCGTCCCGGCGTCTACCAGGCGGACAGTTCGCAGGATGCCGCCTGGAACCGCGGCGCCTACCTGGTGCAGGGCCTGGGCCATTGCAGCGCCTGCCACGAAGCCCGCAATGCGCTGGGAGCCGTGCAGTCCCGCGACAATCCGGCGGGCGGCCTGGTGCTGAACTGGTACGCGCCAGCCCTGGCGGCGCCGGCGGAAGCCGGCGTGCAGGACTGGCCCAAGCAGGACATCGTGCGCCTGCTGCGCGACGGCATTGCCCCCGGAGCCTCCACTCTGGGCCCGATGGCGGAAGTCGTCTACGAAAGCCTGCAGCATGCCTCCGCGGAAGACCTGGACGCGATGGCGACCTACCTGAAGGCGCTGGAGCCGACCCAGCCGCCGCCGGCACGCGGTGCGGTCCAGGTTCCGGCGCACGCCGTGGAAGACATGGCCAAGCGCGGCGCGGCGATCTACACCGAGCATTGCGCGAGTTGTCATGGCGACGCAGGCGAGGGCGCCTTGCCGGCGGCACCGGCTCTGCGCGGCAACCGCGCGGTGATCATGGCCTCTGCCGTCAACCCGATCCGTGTGGTGCTGTTCGGTGGCTACGCGCCGGGCACGGCCGGCAATCCCAGGCCCTTCGGCATGCCGCCGTTCGGCAGCACGCTCAGCAACCAGCAGGTCGCCGACGTGCTGACATATACCCGCAGCGCCTGGGGCAACCAGGCCCGGCCGGTGTCCGCCGCCGAAGTCGCCCGGAACCGCCAGGGCCCGCTGTGGTGAACGGCCGACGTCTCAGCGCGGATTCGCCGGGCGCTTGTCGATGAAGAAGTCCTGCTGCCGCTCGTAGACGAAGCCCTCCGTGCAGCGCAGATAGCCTTCGGTACGCCGTTGCTCGGCCGGATAGCGGTCCAGGCATTCCTTCTGCTTGGCGGTATCCACCGTCACCACGCGAACGCGGTCATGCCTCGCAGGATCGTAGGTTTCCACCTGTGCGGCGCGCTGCATCCACCAGACCAGCAGCAGCGCCAGGCCGGCGACAGCCAGCGCTCCCAGGATGGGTAGTAACTGCGAGGAAAGACGGGCTCGTAGATTCCGGGGCATCGGGCGGTTGGCTTGAAAAGGCCTCCGAAGGTAACGCGGAGGAGATCAACAGAAAACCCTTCATGTGCCCTGAGTGGGAATGCGCCTAATGCGGTTGGAGGAATTCGTTGCTGCTGGTCGGGCGAATGAAGCCGGCCCCGGCGTAGCGCAGGCCCGCGCCATTCACAATTAGAAACGGCTCTGATCGCAGTGTCCGAGGAATAGCTGTTTCGCTATCTCGGTCAATCGATCTCGATAGCCTTGGCCATTGTGGAAACCACGGCGCATGGTCGCCTCTATGGCATTCCGCTCGGCTCTAAGCGAGCCGCAGTTTGCCGCTTCTTGGCGTTTCGATTTGCCTATAACAATGGGGTCCGGTGCCGAATCGGAATACTGTTGTCGGTCCCATTCCCGCTGGATGCGCCTTGTCCCTTGCATAATGGCGATGGCCTCAAGGGCGTTCCGGTCGGCCTCGGATTGGCCGGGGCGAGTCGGGCGGGCCGAATACGATGAACTGTAATATCCGGAGGTTCCGGCGCGCTCGATAGCCATCTGCCGCTGTGTCTCGGCCAATTGCTCAGCACGTAGCCGTAATTCTTCCTGCTGTTGCCCCAGGATCGCGTTTTGCCGTTCCTGCTGCTCCCATGCTTCCTGGCGCTCTTGAGCAGCCTTGTCGATCTGCACAGCCTGGTAGTACTCAAACCCCAGGAGAGCCAGCAGCACAAGACCGACGCCGAACACCCATGCGAATGTCGTATCGGTGTGGTGAGCTTTTCGATACCGCAGGGGCGCACGTAAATCCGTCATAGCGGGTGCTGGTTAGGGGTGTGGAGTCTGCTCCACGGTAAATGCGCGTTTGAACCTGACGCAACTGTCAGTCGCGGCATCAGACCCAAATTCCAGCGCATCAGGTACCTCGCGCCTCGGAAAACAGCCTTGAAATGTGAATAATGTATATTATTGTTAAGTAGCAGCGTCTGTTGGCCGATACATAGATAAACAAAAAAGGCCAAAATGACCGAATTCGACTTCGATGCATTTATTTCTGAATTTTGCCTTAGCAGGGATGATGCCGCACGAGTGTTTGGAATTTCCCGACGAACGGTAGATAGGTGGCGAAAATCAGGGTTAATTCCAATGATCGCCGCGCAGTTGGCGCGCTCGATAGAGCGGTCTGCCCTCCCGTGGAATGGATTTTTCCAGGCAAACGCCGTGCGCGGCGCCGAGAGGCTTGGACCCTGGCGCGAGGAAATCCTCGGCCCTCAGTGGCGCCAGGTCGCGCAGGATCGCGACAAGGCCCACCGCGACGAGCGGGAGAGAGCCTGGCGCATTCGATGGGAAGCGGCCGCCCCTAAGCGCGCCAGGGCGGCCGCGGATCGCAGCCGGCGCGGGTGGATCACCCGCAAGGCCAGGTCCGCGCTTACGGCTGCTGGCGAGCCTCCAGCACGGCCAGGCGCACATCATGGGCCTGCACTCGCTGGTCAACGCGGTCCAGCAAATCGACTGCCCGATGTAGTTGGAAGCCGGCGAAGCTGACCAGGGCGGCCAGCAGCAGGTTGGCGGCGGTGCCCGGCTTCACTTCTTGGCCTGGCCCTTCGGCGCCTGCTCGCGCAGCGCCACGGCCACGGAACCGGCCGCGGCCGCGGCGGCGGCCAGCCAGGGCGCGGCGGGGCCGCTCAACGGCGCGAAGGCGCCCAGGATGCCGGCGATGCCGGCCCAGGTGGAAGGCTCTTTCAGGCGGTTCATCGGATGTAGTCCAGCGAGAAGTTGAAGATATCGGGCAGGGGCTTGGCCTCGTAGCGCCAGGGGATGCCGCTGACGCCGGCCGTGCCGTAGTCGTAGCCGTTGGAGCTCCAGGAGCCCGCCGGCTTGGCCGGCGTCGGCGAGGACAGGTCATGCTCTGACGGCAGGCCCAGCAGGTGCCGCGCGTCCTGCACCCGGTCGAACAGCCAGGTGCCGAGGGTGGCATCGCCAGGGATGATGGCGTCCTGCACCGCGTTGCCCGCGTTGTAGGCCGCAGTCCCGGCCGCCTGGACGGTGCCGGTTACGGCATCGCCCACCGCCGCCGCGGCGCGCTTGGTGATCCAGTAGACGCCGCCGGCCGCGACGATGGCCAGCAGGCCGTACCACACAGGGTCGGGGACGTCGCGCAGTTTCACAGGGCCGCCTGGACGGCGCGCGAGTACGTGCCGTCGTCGTAGTAGTCGCCGCGGCCGTTCTCGTGGCTCACCACGGCGCGCAGGAAGCGTTCCAGCGTGGCGGGACTGGTCATGTCGATCTGCGCATCCGCGCCGACGCCCAGGCGCTTGGCCACCGCGGCGATGTAGGCCGCCGTGTTGTTGTTGTCGGAGGCCGGCGCGTACTTCGTGATGATCGCGCGGACCGTGCGCAGGCCGTGCTTCACCTGCTGGTTCTTGAGGTTCAGCGCGGCCGCGCGCAGGCCGTAGTGGTCGGAGACGAACACCAGGTAGTTCTGGCCATCGGTCGGCGGCGAGGCCAGGCCTTGCCACTGCGAGCCGGGCCGCAGGTTGCCGGGGTTCTTGTTGCGCAGGCCGCGGGGCAGGGTGAGGGCGCTCAAGGCATTCTCCATGCTGGAAACCACGTCATCGAATTCCGGAAGGGGCTCGGCCCAGCTCGCCGCGGGCGGCGCAGCCTGGTTTCCAGCCGCTGGAGCAGCAGCTGCGCGGCGGCCGGCATACCACCAGGCCGCCGCGCCGGCCGTGCCGATGACTGCGAGGACGGGGAGGGCGCGCACATTGATTCGCTAGTTCACGCTCCGGCATACCTCGTACCAGGTATTGCTGCCGAAGTTGGTCAGAGTGATGGTGTCGTTCGCGGTTCCGACGAAGTTGACACCGCCTGCCAGCAAGATGTTGGCGTTGTTCTGGATGGTCGTGTTGGCGTCCACCTTAATCCGGATCGTCTGCCCGGCCTGGCCGTTCAGGAAATTCGTGATGGTCGTCGCTCCCGCGTTCGCGGTAGAGAACAGATTCCCATCGAGAACACTGGGCGTGGCGCCGGTCATGGCTCGCGCCGGCTCCATGTCGGGAACACCCCGGTTTGCCTTCATGATCGTGCCGCTGGACCCCAGCGACACAACCTGCGTTGCGGCGGCCGTGGCGTTGGCGAAGTCATTGCCCACCACGTTGTGGTCTGACCCGCCCGCCTGCAGGAACAGCGCGTAGCGCGCCTTGTTGGCCAGGCCGGCATGGCGCACCACGTTGCCGACGAGGTTGATTCGGTCGCAGGTGTTGTTGCAGAAGATGGCATCGTAGGTGTCGTTCGCCGCTTGCCCCGACGAGACAACCATGTTGCCCTCGACAGAGCAGTCATCCGAACCGCTCAGGAGAATGCCCTGCTGCTGGCTAAGCTCAACATGGTTGTTATGGATTTGGCTAAACGAACTGCCGGCAATTTGGATGCCGATCAGCCGTGCATCGTAGACGCGGTTATCGACCACAGCGCAGCGATTCGCCCCGCTGACGAAAATTCCCGTCTGCATGTCTCCCGCGTGGCCCGTCGCCGGATCGTTTTGGCAGTGGTTCCCGGAAATGGAAACTCGAGACGCGTTGCGCACGTCGATACCCACCACGCTGTTAAAGCAGCGGTTGTCGGCAATCAGCTGATCCCGCGAGCTGGGGTGCTCGATGCGGATGCTTGCCCCGGAATGCTTTTCGCATCGGTTCCCGACGACACGGTTTCCAGACGTCGGCGTCGTGGCGGTATCCAGCCGGATGCCGTACTGGTGATTGAAGATCATGTTCCCCATGATCGTGTTTTCGCCCGTCTCCACGGCGATCCCGATGCCGCCGTTATCACTGCCCGCGCCGCTGTTGAAGGCAATCACGTTGTCGGCGCCGAAGGCACCGGCACCCGCCAGCACGTGGATGAAATTGCCGTGCACGTCCCGGCCAAAATTGTTCCAGATCGTGCACACGCCGCCGCGCGAAACGATGCCGTTCTTCACCCGCTCGAACGTGTTGCCCTGGACTGTGATCAGCCCCGAAGCTTCATCGGGGTCTGAAATGGCCGTGACGGTATTGGTGTTGGTGAAGTCGTCCGTCCGGAACGAAATCCCCTCGACAGACGAGTTGTGCGCTCCCTGCAGCTTCACCATGATGAAGTTGGCCCCAAGCCCCGCCGTTGCGACCTCCAAGGCCACGCCATCGCCCAGCATCGGGTAGCCGAAATCGGTATACATGTTCCGCTGCTCGCCCTTCAAATTCACTCCGGGCGGCACCACAATCGAGGCGGAAATCTTGTACGTGCCGCACGGCAGAAACACCGTACCGCCGCCGACCACCCCGGCGGCGAAGTTCACGGCCGCCTGAATCGCCGCCGTGTCGTCCGTCACGCCGTCGCCGGTCGCACCGAAGTCCTTGACGGACACGCGCTCCGCAAGCTTCTCATAGACCGTGCGGCTGGCCGCCGACACCGCGTCGAGCTTGAATCCCACCATGGACGAACCGAAGCCGTTGGCGACGTCGGCCAGGTTGGCGCGCAACTGGTTGACCAGGCGCCTCGGCGACTTGATGATCCCGATGCTCATGCTCACGGCGCACGCTCCGTCTGCAGGCTCACCGTGACCGCCACGCCGTTCGGGTTGTGGACCCACACCGCGGCACTGCCGTTGCAGACGGCGGCATCGTCGGGCTGCACCTTGGTTCCGCGCGATCCGCTCACCGAGGAATCCCCGACGCGCACCAGGCCCGGCGCCGCCTCATCGAGCTGCACCAAGGCACTCAGCCGATCCGCGTCGGCCGCAAGCACCTGGACCGTCGCGCCCGCCGCAACGACCACATCATCCGCGCTGGGACGCTGGGTCGGGTTGTCCACGGCGACATTGATCGGGCCGGACACGACGGAGCGGCCCACGGTCGGCGTCCGCGCGCCGCCGGTATAGCCCAGGGCGATGATGACGTCCTGATCGGCATCGGACAGCAGGCGCACGCGGCGGTAGGTGTTCACGCCCATGCCGTCGCCCTGGAAGCGGGTCAGCCAGGTGCCGTCATCGAACTGGATCTGTACCGCGCTGGCGGCCTTGACGACGAGGAAGTAGTCACCGTCCACCTGGAGCGGGTGCTCCACGCCGGCCTTGAGCGATACCGGTTTGTCGAGCATGCCGGTCTCCATCAGGCTTTCCCCTTGCTCTGGAAATAGAAAATGGTCCCGACCAGGATCAGCACGCCGGCCAGGACATAGAGGTTTCGATTGCCTTCCTTCTCTTCCGGCGTCTCCGCGGCCTTGGCGATGGCGTTGATGCTCTGCGTCGAGGCGTCGCGGATGCTGTCGCGGCTGGTGTTCAGCGCGCCGACCGCGGAGCCCAGGGCTTCCTTGAGGAAGCCGAAGGTCTTTTCCTGGTTGGAGTCGGCGAAGTCGAAACTCCGATTGACCGCGCCGGCATCGGTGAAATTGAAGGTTCCGTTGTTGATCGGGGACTTGCTGCCCGAACTGCCAATCGCCACGGTCGTAGACGTGACAGCCGCCGCCGCATCGCCGCCGACGTTTGCGCCGGCCGACAGGTCTTGCACGTCCGTGGACTGGCTCTGCTTGTTGCCACCGCCAAACAGGCCCATGGCCTAGGCTCCCTTGTTGCGCTTGACCACCAGCGCGACCACGACCACGCCTGCAGCCAGGAGCGCCCAGCCGACACTGCCGCTCAGGTCGATTCCCGTGGCGCTGGCCGGCTTGGAAAAGTTGAAGGTCGCGCCGGTCTTGATATCGGTCGCGCCCGTGTTGAAGCCGAGGGCT
>NZ_PSNW01000009.1 GCF_002930645.1 Solimonas fluminis
CGTGCGCGTCGTGGTCGGTGATCTGCGTGACCTGCCCCAGGGCGTTGGTCACCTGACTCAGGTTGTTCTGGCCGTCATAGGCGAAGCTGCTGATGTCGCCGACGTCGGTGCGAGGACCGTTGACGTACGTCAGGTTGACGCCGGTCCAGGTGTAGTTCGTGGTGCGATTGCCATCGCTGGTGTTGACGCTGGCCGAAGTGGTCTGGCCCTTGCTGTTGTAGCTGTAGCTGCGCGTCTTGCCAGGCTCGACGATGGAAGACGGCAGCGTCCAACTGGCGTTCCAGTTGGTGGTGATGCTGCGTTCCTGGGCCGAGCCCTTGGCTTCGATGCGGCTAGTTTCGCGGCCGATGCTGTTGTTGTAGACGTACTCCGTCAGCACGCCTCGTCGGTCGATGCGACTGGCCGGCCAACCATTGCTGTCGTATCCGTAGCTCTCCGTGTTGTTGGTCAGGCTGCAGTCGGGGCAGGCGCTGTAGGCGACCGAGCTGATCTGGCGGCGCTTGTTGGAGGGAGTGACATAGGTGACCAGGCTCTCGGTGTAACGCGTGGCATCCTGGTACTGGCGAACCCGCGTAGTGTTGCCGCTCAGGTATTCAAAGGTGTGGCGCCGCGCGCCGCCGGCATGCTCGCTCAGCACCGCGCGACCCTGGCCGTCATAGGCGTAGGTGGCGTAGCGGTCGCCGTTCTCATCGACGATGCCGGTGAGGGCATTGGGAAGGACCGGGTCTTCATACAGGTACTGCCGGACCGGGTCATCGGTGGAATCCGCGGGCGTGTCATCCGGATAGGTCGTGGATACCAGGCGTCCCTGCGCATCCCAGGCATAGTCGGTGTGCTGTCCAGCGGCGTCGGTGAAGCGGCGCAACTGGTTGGCAATGTCGAAGTCGGCGGTATAGCTGCGACCGTTGGCGGTGGTGTGTGTTTCGGTAGTTCCGCCATAGGCATTGCCACTGCTGTAGGCGATGGTGGTGCGGCGCCCATCGGCCTCGACCCGGGCGCTCAAGCGGCTTTGTGCATCAAACTCGAACTGCACGCCGGAAGGCAGCTTGTAGACCGGCAGTCCGCTGACATGAAGCAGGGCGCCGTCATCGTAGCGGTTGCGCTGCCAAGTGGTGCCGCCCAGGCTACGGATGAACACTCGCCGCATCTGACCATAGCTGAAGACAGCAACCTGGTAACTCAGGACATGGCTAATGGACAGCGTGGGACGAGAGGCGCGCCAAGCCAGGTCCGGAAGATCATCCCAGCCTGCCGGCTTGCCGAAGTAGCTGCGGCTGAAGCTGAAATCCGCGCTCCGGTAGTCGGTTTCCTGCTGATCCTTGAGGCCGTTGGTGCAGTTGACCGGATTGGCTTGCTGCTCCGAGACCCAGCCGGCGGGCTTCGGTGCTTCGCAGCCGCTGCTGTTCTGGGCCACCGTCAGGTCGGGCGGCGGTGCCGGGCAAGTCGCGGACGTGATGCTGGCGGTGCGATAGACGATGAGCTTGTCTTGTTCGTATCGCCAGTTCGCCGTGGTGGCAGAGGGACAGTACTGATATGTCAGCAGGTACGACTCGATGTTCGTGTTCAGGTCGCTATACCAGCCCGCCTCGTAGTACGCGTACTCGCTATTCGAGAGCTTCCTGCAATTGGGGTTTTGCTGACCAATACCGTTGAAGAACGCAACGCAGCCAGCGAGCGCATCCGCCTGGTTGTCGCACTGGGCGTAGACGCGGAACTTGGTGGGGTTGGCTGGCAGGGGAACAAACGTGGGCGCGCTGCAGGTCGCCTCCGCCGAAGGGGCATATGCCAAGCCGCCAAATGCGAGCAATGCCAGGAAGAAAAAGCCTACGATGCCCTGCAGGCGCTGCGGCAGTCCCTTGCGCATGGTCCGGTCCGTTTATGGAAGCGTCCGCCGAGTTAAGCCTAGTCTCGCCGTAGTCGCAACGTGACGAATGAGTCGGGTTGCCGATACAGCTCGACACACCTTGGAAGTCGGGTAGCACCTGCACGAACCGATGATGCGTTTCAGGCTGCGGGGCCAACGCAAAAGCCCGGCATATGCCGGGCTTTTCGTTGCCGTGGAAGAATCCAGCAAGTGCCCAACACAGGCATGCTCGTGGATTCCCTGTCCGATAGCCCCGTCAGTCGGCCTGCCTTGGTGCCAGCGCGCCGTCGGGCAGCGAGCGGATGTAGACATCCTGCTGCGGGAACGGCATCTCGACGTTGGCCTGCTTGAAGGCCGAGACGATGGCAAAACGCAGGTCGCTGGCCACGCTGCCCTTGGCATCGCTGTCGATGATCGGTGCGGACAGCTCGAAATCCAGCGAGCTGGCGCCGAAGTTGGTGAACAGCACGGCCCCTTCCCCGCGCACCGCCGGGTGCTTCGCGGCCACTTCCTTCAGGAGCTTGCGGACCAGTTCCGGATCGCTGCCGTAGGCGACGCCGACGTTGAGCACCACACGGCCCATGCGCGTGCGCAGGCTGCGGTTGCGCACCGGATTCGACAGCAGGTTGGAGTTCGGCACGATGATCGTCTCGCGGTCGCCGGTCTCGATCTCGGTGGCGCGGATGCGCATCTTGCGCACGATGCCCTCGCTGCCGCTGACATTGATGAAGTCGCCGGTACGGATCGGGCGCTCGAACAGCAGGATCAGGCCGGAGACGAAGTTGCTGACGATGTTCTGCAGGCCGAAGCCGATGCCCACCGACAAGGCGCCGGCCACGATCGCCAGCTTGCTCAGGTCCAGGCCGGCGTAGGACAGGCCCACTAGCACGGCGATGATGAAGGTGATGTAGCCGAACAGCGTCGCCACGGTGTCGCGCGTGCTCGGCTCCACGCCGGCGCGCACCAGCCAGTCGCGCTCCAGCTTGCGGCGCAGCCAGCGGGTGAAGGTGAACAGCGCCAGGAACATCAGCATGCCGGCCAGCAGCTTGCCGATCACGATGCGCACGCCGCCGACCATGAAGCCCTTGGAGAACAGCGTCCGCAGCAGTTCCTCGCTCTCGTCGTGCCAGCCCCAGGCGTGCATCAGCAGGTAGGCCACCCACTGCCACAGGAAGAAGTGCGCCGTCAGCAGCAGCCACTTGATCTCGTGGAACTTCTTGTCGGCCGGGATACCGAGGCGCGCGCGCAGCCGCTGCTGCCAGGGATGGCGGCCATCGTTGAGGCCGCGCGCCAGCACGTGCATCACCACCACCAGCAGCGCCGCGCCGGCCAGGATGCCGATCGTCGATACCCAGGGACGTTCCGCCAGGGCGTGCAGCAGGCGGTTCGAGTCAAGGTCCATCAGCCCTCTCCATTGATCATGCGTTGCAGGGCCGCATAGTCCAGTACGGTGACCCCCAGCTTCTCGGCCTTGGCCAGCTTGGAGCCGGCGGCCTCGCCGGCCAGCAGGAAGTCGGTCTTGGCGGAAACCGAGCCGCTGACCTTGCCGCCGGCCGCTTCGATCTGCGCGGCCGCCTCGTCGCGCCCCACCGGCAGCGTGCCGGTGATGACGAAGGTCTTGCCCGACAAGGGCCCGCCGGCAGCAGCCGCGCGTGGTGCCCCGGCGCCGATCAGGCCGAACCCCAGGAACTGCGCTTCCAGCTTCAGCAGCTCCTGACGCCTCTCGGAGTCGGCGAAGTGCGCCTGCACGGCGGCGGCGGTCCTTTCGTCCAGCAGCTTCGCCAGCGCCGGACCGTCGTCGATGCGGGCCAGCAGCCCGGCCACGCTGTCCAGTCCGGCGGTGAGCTTCTCCGCCTTCACCGGGCCCAGGCCCTTGACCTGCTGCTGCGCCAGCAGCAGGCCCAGCGAGCAGCGGTCCGCGATCTCGGCCGAGACGGGGTGCTCGCCGGTGATCGTCAGCTGTGCCAGCAGCGCGTCCACCGCCCCGGCGTTGTGCGCGTCGGCGAAGAAGGAGCGGATCTCCTCGGCGGCGGCGGCGCCCACGCCGTCCACCAGGGTCAGCACCTCCGGCAGCGCCTCGCGGATGCGCGCGAAGCTGCCCAGGTGCCTGGCCAGGTCCTTGGCCGTGGTCTCGCCGACGGACGGAATGCCGAGCGCATAGACCAGGCGCGGCAGGGCCAGCTCGCGGCGCGCCGCGATGGCCTCGATCATCTTGGCCGGCGCCACCTCGGCGGACTTGTACAGCACCGCGATATCCGCGACCTGCAGCGTGAACAGGTCGGCCGGCGTGCGCAGGCGCTCGCGGTCCACCAGCTCGGAGATCAGCGCCTCGCCGATGCCGTCGATGTCCGCCGCCTTGCGCGAGACGAAGTGCTGCAGCGCCTGCTTGAGCTGCGCCTTGCAGACCAGGCGGCCGATGCAGCGGTAGGCCACGCCCTCGGGATCGCGCCGTACCTCCGAGCCGCAGACCGGGCACGTGTCGGGCATCCGGACGGGACGCGCATCCGCCGGGCGCAGGGACAGCACCACTTCCTTGACCTCGGGAATCACGTCGCCGGCGCGACGCACGATCACCGTGTCGCCGATGCGCACGTCCTTGCGCGCCACCTCGTCCATGTTGTGCAGGGTCGCGTTGGAGACGTTGGCGCCACCGACGAAGACCGTGCGCAGGCGCGCGGTGGGCGTCAGCACGCCGGTGCGGCCGACCTGGAAGTCGACGTTCTCCAGCAGGGTCTGCGCTTCTTCGGCCGGGTACTTGTGCGCCACCGCCCAGCGCGGCGCACGCGAGACGAAGCCCAGTTCCTCGCGGCCGGCGAGATCATCGAGCTTGTAGACCACGCCGTCGATGTCGAAAGGCAGCGAGGCCCGCCTGCCGCCGATCTCGAGGTAGTACGCCATGCAGCCCTCGACACCTTCGACAAGGCGCACCAGGTCGGACACCGGGAAACCCCAGTCGCGCAGCTGCTGCAGCATGTCCATGTGGCTGCGCACCGAAGGCGGCTGGCCCTGGGCGATGCTGTAGGCATAGAACGCCAGCGGGCGTTTCGCGGTGATCGTGGAGTCGAGTTGGCGCAGGCTGCCGGCGGCGGCGTTGCGCGGGTTGACGTAGAGCTTCTCGCCCTGCGCCGCGGCTTCCTCGTTCATGCGGCGGAAGCCTTCATGCGGCAGGTAGACCTCGCCGCGCACTTCCACGGTGCCGCGGCTGTCGCCGCGCAGGCGCAGCGGGATGCGCTTGATGGTGCGCAGGTTGTCGCTGATGTCCTCGCCGGTCTCGCCGTCGCCGCGGGTGGCGCCGCGGGCGAACACGCCGTCCTCGTAGACCAGGCTCACCGCGAGGCCGTCGAGCTTCGGCTCGGCCGCATAGGCAACCCGGCTGCGGCCCAGGCCCTCGCGCACGCGGCGGTCGAAGTCGCCCAGTTCCTCTTCGCTGAAGCAGTTGTTGAGCGACAGCATCGGCACGCGGTGGCGCACCTGCGCGAAGGCGCTGCTGGCCACGCCGCCCACGCGCTGCGTCGGCGAGTCGGGCGTGCGCAACTCCGGGTTCGCCGCCTCCAGGGCCTGCAGTTCGCGGAACAGGCCGTCGTACTCGCTGTCCGGAATGCTCGGCTGGTCGAGGACGTAGTAGCGGTAGTTGTGTTCCTGCAGCAGCCGCCGCAGTTCGGCGGCGCGCTGGAGCGGTCCTTCGCTCACGGGAATGTCAGAGCGCGATGCCGTTGCGCTGCGCCCAGGCGCCGACGTCCGCCTTCAGCGTGCGCGCGTTGTCCGGCGTCAGCGGCTGGCGGCTGGCGTCGAAGACCTCGGCATTGAGCGCATTGGCCAAGGACTGCGCCGTGGAGATCATGTCCTGCAGCGCGGCGCCCGGCTTGGCCGGCCCCGGCAGCAGCATGAACACGGTCAGGCCCGGCGTGGAGAAGCCCTGCTGCTCGGCCGGGTCCAGCAAGCCCGGCTTGACCAGGCTGGCCACCGAGAACACGGTCTTGCCGCCCTGCTGGCGGTGGTAGATGCGGTGCTCGCCGAAGGCCAGGCCCTGGGCCTGCAGCGCCAGGTGGATCTTGGGCCCGAAGATGGCGGTGCCCTCGCGCTCGGCGATCAGCAGCGTGACGATCTTCTCCTCCACCTTGGGGGCGGCCGGCGCGGCGGCCGGTTCCTCGGCCTCGCCGAACAGCCCCGGCTCGGCGCGCTTGCGCGGCTTGCCCACGCCGAATTCGTCGAACTCGCCGCCCCTGGACCCCTGGGCGAACATGTCCATCTGGTCGGAGCCCGGCTTGCCCGGCAGGCCGGGGACGCCGCGCGGCACGTTACCCCGTGCGGACGGCGGCTCCCAGTCCTTGGGCAGGCGATTGCTGCGCCGGCTGATGACGTAGACCGCGATGACGGCGGCCGCTCCCACGATCAGCAGTGCCCACTGCAACACGCTCATTCGGCTTTCTCGGTCTCGGCTGGGTTGCTGGCCGTCATTTCCACTGCCTGGTCGATGTCCACGCTCACCAGGCGCGAGACGCCCGGCTCCTGCATGGTCACGCCGTGCAGCTGCTTGGCCAGCTCCATGGTGATCTTGTTATGGGTAATGATAATGAATTGAACGCCTTGCGACATCTCACGGACGATCTCGCAGAAGCGGCCGACGTTGGCGTCGTCCAGCGGGGCATCGACCTCGTCCATCAGGCAGAACGGCGCGGGGTTGAGCTGGAACAGGGCCAGCAGCAGCGCCACCGCGGTCATCGCCTTCTCGCCGCCCGACAGCAGCTGGATCGAGCTGTTGCGCTTGCCCGGCGGGCGGGCCATGACGCGCACGCCGGCGTCGAGCAGGTCGTCGCCGGTCAGCTCCAGGTAGGCCTCGCCCCCGCCGAACAGCTTGGGGAAGCGGTCGCGGAACACCGAATCCACGCGATCGAAGGTCTGCTTGAACAGCTCCTTGGTCTCGGCGTCCATCTTGCGGATCGCCTCCTCCAGGGTTTCCAGGGCGCCATGCAGGTCGGCGTGCTGGTCGGCCAGGTACTGTGAACGCTGCTGCGCCTCTTCCAGTTCCTGGATGGCGGCCAGGTTGATCGCGCCCAGGCGGTCGATGCGGCGCAGGATCGAGGCCAGCTTCTCCTCCCAGCCCTGCAGCTCGGCGTCCTCGGCCAGGCCGGCGAACAGCTCCTCGCGGTTGAAGCCGGTCTCGACGAACTGCTCGTCCAGGCTCTCGCGGTGGGCGCGCAGGTTCTCGAACTCCAGCTTGGCCTGCTGCAGCCTCTCCACCGCCTCGTCCTTGGCGGACTCGGCGTTGCGCGAGGTCTGGATGGTCTCGGTCAGCGACTTGTCCATCTGCTCGACCTGCAGCCGCGCCTCGCGCAGCTTCTCGCGCGCCGCGTCCACGGCGGCGCGGGCGGCTTCCACGCCCTCCACCTGCTCGGCCAGCGGGGCGTCCAGCTCGCCGGCGCGGGCCTCTTCCTCGGCCTTGCGCTCGATCAGGCGCTCGCGGTTGGCGGCCAGGTCCTGGATGCTCTGCTCCAGGGCGGCGACCGAGGAGGCCTGGCTGGCGATGCGCACCTGCAGCTGGTTGCGCGCCGCCTGGGTCTGCTGCAGCACCACGCGGGCACGCTGCACCAGGTCGCGCTTGCGCGCCAGGGTCTGCTGCATCTCGGCACGCTGGTTGCGCAACTGCTGCGCCACGTCCTCCAGCGACACCAGCCGGGTGCGGGATTCCTCCAGTTCGCTGTTCTGCAGCTCGCGCTGCTCGCGCAGGGTTTCGAGTTCCTGCGCCAGCGCCGACTGGCGGCCCTGCGCCTGCTCCAGGCGCACGGCCTGGGCCTGGCGGAAGGCCAGCTTCTGGGCCTGGCGGTTGCGCGACTGGTCGAACTTGCCGGACAGCTCGCGGCGCTCGGTTTCCAGGGTGCGGATGCGCTGGTGCAGCTCGCCGAGGCGGGCCTCGTGCTCCTGCACGGCGGCGGTCTGTTCCTCGACCTGGGCCTTGAGCTGCTTGAGCAGCTGGCCGCGGGCGATGACACCGCTGTTGCCCTCGCCGCGCTTGGGATAGCGGATCCAGTTGCGGCCGCGCCAGACGCCGTCCGGCGTGATCACCGACTCGGCCGGCCCCAGGGTCTGGGCCATGGCCTCGGCCTCGCCCGGGTTGTGGGCGACCTGCACCGTCGACAGCAGGTCCAGCACCGCCTGCGGGCCGCTGACCTTGGCGCCCAGCCCCACGCTGGCGCTGCCGCCGGCCTGGTTCAGCAGGGCGACGCCGGCCTTGGGCGATTCGCCGATGCCGCGCAGGCGCGCGGCGAAGTCCGGCAGCAGCGGCGCCTGCAGCAGGCCTTCCAGCACCTGCTCCACGGCGGTTTCCCAGCCTCCCTCCACCTGCAGGGCGCTGGCCAGGCGCGGCGCCTCGGCGAGCTGGTGCTGGCGCAGCCATTGGTTCAGCTCGGCATCGTCCTGGCGCAGCGCGGCCTGCTGCAGGGTCTCCAGCGAGGCCACGCGGCCGCGCGCGCTCTGCAGGATCTGCCGCGATTCATGCAGGGCGTTCTCGGTCTGGGTGCGGTCCTCGCGCAGCGTCTGCAGGTCGGTGTCGAGGGTCTGCAGGCGCTCCTGCGCCACCTCGATCTCCTCGCCCAGCAGGCGCAGCTCATTGTCGGCATCGGCGAGGCTGGCCTGGATCGGGCCCAGGTTGATGGCACCGTGCTCGGCCTCCAGGCGCTTGTAGCGCTCGTCGGCCTGGAAGCGCGCGCGCTCCAGCTGCTGCACGCGCACGCGCTCCGCCTCGGTCTGCATCAGCGGCGTTTCGGCGTCCTGCGCAAAGCTGTCCCAGCGCTTCTGCTCGGCGTTGGCGTCGTCGTCGGCCTCGATCAGGCCGGACTGGGCCTGCTCTTCCTGCGTGGCGGCCTGCTGGGCCTGGTCTTCCAGCTCGGCGGTCTGGCGGGCGGAATCCTGCAGGCGCTGCTGCTCGCGCTGCTGGCGCTGCTCCAGCTCCGCCACCTGGCGGGCCAGCTGCTCCAGCTCGCGCATCTTCATCTGCTGCAGCTGGCGCGCATGGTTGAGGCTCTGCTCCTGGCGCGCCAGGCCGGCCTCGGCCTCGTAGACCTGGCTTTGCTCGTCATTGAGCTTCTGCGCCAGCACGCGCTGCTCGATCTCGGCGGCGATGCGGGCGTCGGACAGTTCGCTGACGCGCAGGCGGGCAGCTTCCAGGGCCTGTTCCAGCTCGGCGATGGCGGCTTCGTGCCCGGCGCTCTGCTGCTGCAGCGTGCGGATGCGCAGGGCCAGAATCTCGGCGCGCAGCTGGCGCTCGCCGGCCTTGAATTCCTTGTACTTCTCGGCGTTGGCCGCCTGCTTGCCCAGCACTTCCAGGCGCTGCTGGATCTCCGAGCGCAGATCGTTCAGGCGCGCCAGGTTCTCGCGCGTGCCGCGGATGCGCGACTCGGTTTCCTTGCGGCGGTCCTTGTACTTGGAGATGCCGGCGGCTTCCTCCAGCCACTGGCGCAGTTCCTCGGGCTTGGCCGTGATCATCGTCGAGACCATGCCCTGCTCGATGATGGCGTACTGGTTCTTGCCGCCCAGGCCCGTGCCGAGGAACAGATCCGTGACGTCGCGCTTGAGGCACTTGCGGCCGTTGAGGAAGTACTGCGAGCTGCCGTCGCGGGTCAGTTCGCGGCGTACCGAGATCTCGGCGTAGGCGGCGTAGGGACCGGCGATGGTGCCGTCGGAGTTGTCGAAGATCAGCTCCACCATGGCGCGGCCCACGGGCTTGCGCGACTTGGAGCCGTTGAAGATCACGTCCTCGGAGTCGGCGCCGCGCAGGTTCTTCATGCTGGTCTCGCCCAGCACCCAGCGCACCGCGTCGATGATGTTGGACTTGCCGCAGCCGTTGGGGCCGACGACACCCGTCAGGTTCGTCGGCAGGGGCAGGCTCGACGGGTCGACAAAGGATTTGAACCCGGCGAGTTTGATGCCAGAAAGTCGCATGGAATGGTCGGGCCGGCCCTGGAGGGCCTTCTAGTGGGTTATGAAGTGAAGTCCGTAGTGTAAATTATTGCGGCCGGGGTGCAGCCCTGGAAAGCGTCATTTTCCCGGTTTTGGCCGGAACAGGGCCACAACGGCCCGCGGAACCCCTGAATCATGCCCAGCCTGCCCAGCAAGACCCTCGAAACCTTCCCCAACCCGGCTCCGCAGCGCGATTTCACCATCCGCATGCGCATCCCGGAGTTCACCTGCCTCTGTCCCAAGACCGGCCAGCCGGACTTCGGCACCCTGTACCTGGAGTACGTGGCGGACAAGGCCTGCGTCGAGCTCAAGGCCCTGAAGATGTACATCTGGAGCTTCCGCGACGAGGGCTGCTTCCACGAGGCGGTCACCAACCAGATCCTCGATGACCTGGTGAAAGCCACCAAGCCCCGCTACATGCGCCTGACCGCGGTGTTCAACGTCCGTGGCGGCATCTACACCCACGTCACCGCCGAGCACCGCAAGAAGGGCTGGAACGGCAGCCTGCCGCCGCCGGCCTGGCACGTGGACCCCACCGGCGCCGGCCAGACCCCCTGAGCATGCGCCGGGCCGCCGCCCTGCTGCTCCTGGTGCCGGCCCTGGCCGGGGCCCAGGCCTACCGCTGGGTCGATGAGCAGGGCCGCGTCCACTACAGCCAGACCCCGCCGCCTCAAGGGGCGTACGGCCGGGTGGCCCCACCCCCGCCCTCGCCGGGCGCCAGCCCTCACTTGGAAGCCCTGGAACCTGCCGCGCCGGACCTGCAACAGCGGGCTCAGGAACGGCAAAAGGCGGCGGCCGCGGAACGCGAGCGGCAGCGGGGCTGCGAACAGGCCCGGCGCCAGAGTGCCCAGTTCCAGGGGACCGGCCTGTACTACTCCAGCGGCCCGGAGGGCCAGCGGCAATACCTGAGCCCGGAGCAGATCGACCGGAAGCGGGCCGAAGCGCAGGCAGGCATCCGGGAACACTGCGACTAGGGTCGCGCCAGACAGCCGCCGTTCATTTTGCATGCCCACAATCGGGCCAGACCAATCTTCAACGGAGTGAACGATGGGCATCCTGTCCTGGATCGTGCTGGGCCTGATCGCGGGCGTGCTGGCCAAGTGGCTGCTGCCGGGCAAGGACCCGGGCGGCTTCATCATCACCATCCTGCTCGGCGTCGGCGGCGCCTTCGTCGGCGGCTGGGTCGGGACCCAGCTGGGGATCGCCAGCTTCAACGGCTTCACCATGCAAGGCATCGTCGTGGCCACCGCGGGCGCGGTGCTGCTGCTGGTGATCTACCGGCTGCTGCGCAAGGCCTGACGCTTCATAGGAGCGGCCTGCGACCCTCAGACCGGATAGCCCGTGATCCTGCGGATTTTCCGGTATAGCGGCCGCAGCCGCGGGTACATGCCGCGGTAGATCTCGCGGTACAGGGCGTCGTAGGTCTGCACCACCTCCGGCCGCGGCTCGAAGCGGCGGCCGATGCGGGCCATGGCGGCCACCGCGCCCGGGTAGTCCGGGTGCAGTCCCAGCCCCACGGCGCAGCTGATCGCCGCGCCCAGGGCCGAGGTCTCGTAGTGCTCCGGCCGCTCGGCCGGCAGGTTGAAGACGTCCGCCGTGATCTGCAGGGCCTCGTCGGACTGCGAGCCGCCGCCGGCCACGCGCAGCAGGCGCAGGCGCCGCCCGATGCGCTTCTCGATCTGCTCCCTGCCCGCCCGCAGCCCGTAGACCAGCCCTTCGAGGATCGCGCGGTAGACGTGCGCGCGGGTGTGCACGTCACCGAAGCCGATGATCGCGCCCTTGGCCTCGGGGCCGGGCTCGCGGACGCCGGGGGTCCAGTAGGGCTGCAGCATCAGGCCCATGGAGCCCGGCGGCACGGTCTTCACCAGTTCGTCGAACAGGGCTTCCACCGCCACGCCGCGCTGCGCCGCCAGGGCTTCCTCGCGGTGCGCGAACTCGCGGCGGAACCAGCTCACCATCCAGAAGCCGCGGAAGATCTGGATCTCGGTGTTGTAGGCCTGCGGCAGGCCGGCCGGATACGGCGGCAGCATGCGCTGCACCTCGACGTAGCGGCGCTGCGTGGTGTTGATGGTGGCGGTGGTGCCGAAGGACAGCTGGCCGATGTCCGGCTCCAGCACGCCGCAGCCCAGCACCTCGCAGGCCTTGTCGGCGGCGGCGGCGATCACCGGCAGGCCGGCCGGCAGGCCCAGCTCCGCCGCTGCTGGGGCGGCGAGCACGCCCATCGGCTTGCCCGGCGCCACGAGCCGCGGCAACTGCTCCGGCCGCACCGCCAGGGCCTTCCATTTGAAGTCGCCCGGACCGGCCCAGGCCAGCCGCTGGTAGTCGAAGGGAATGAAGCCGACCTGCGAGCCCACGGAATCGACGTACTCGCCGGTCAGGCGGTAGCCGAGCCAGCCTGACAGCAGCAGGAACTTCGCGGTCTCGCGCCAGAGCGCCGGCTCGTGCTGCGCCAGCCAGTTGGCCTCGGCCTGTCCCTGCAGGTGCCCGATCAGGTCGGTGGCGCCGGCCAGGCCGAACAGCGTGTTCCACAGCGGCCCCATCGGCGGCGGCCGCTCGCAGCGGCGCTGATCCAGCCACAGGATCGCCGGGCGCAGCACCTTGCCGGCGGCATCCACGCAGACCACGGTGGCGCGCTGCGTGGTCAGGGCGATGCCGCTGATCTCCTCCGGCCGGACATCGCCCTGCCCCCACAGCCGGCGGCAGCAGGCGGCAACGCCTTGCCAGTAGACCTCGGGATCCTGCTCGGCCCAGCCGGGCTGCGGCGAGACGTAGGTCGGCTCGAACACCTGCTGCGCCTTGGCCAGCAGGCGGCCTTGCGCGTCGAACACGATGGCACGCGCGCTCTGGGTGCCGACATCGATCGAAAGCAGGCGGGCTTGCTTCATCGCGGGGCGTGCCGGAGCTGCCACAGGTCGATCCAGCCGGCGCGCTCGGCCTGCCAGCGCGCAGCATCCCAGCCCAGTTCCTGGCGGCACAGCATGCCGATGCGCTCCAGCTCGGCCTCGGCGCCGCGCGGCAGCAGCAGTCCCAGCCGGGTGCGGCGCAGCAGCAGGTCGCCCAGGTGCCGCACGCGCTCCTGCCGCAGGGCCCAGCGCAACTCGGCCCAGGTGAAGGGCGTGCCTGCGATGGCCTGCATCGCCTCGCGCGGGAATTCACGGGCGATGTGCGCCACCGCGGCGGCGCCCAACCGCCCCTGCAGGCGCCGGCTGCCGCCGCCCGCGGGTGCGGAGAACACCGGCGCCTCTTGCGCGGGCCGCAGCCGCGGCTGCTGCTTCGCCGCCTCCGCCAGCACCTGGCGGGCGGTGACGCGGAAGGTGGTGAGCTTGCCGCCGGTGACGCCGACCAGCCCCGGGCCGCTCCACAGCGCCGACTCGCGCGAGGCCGCGGAAGGATCGCCCTCGCCGGCCGCGACGACCGGACGCACTCCCGCGTAGACCGAAAGGGCGTCACGGGCCCTCAGCCCCAGGGACGGGAACTGCGCCTGCAGCGCCTCGATCAGGTAGGCGGACTCGGCGTGGCTCATGCCGGGCCATTCCAGCGTGCCGTCGTGATCGAGGTCGGTGGTACCGAACAGCACCGCGCCCTCCCAGGGATAGGCAAAGACCGGGCGGCGATCGCGCGGATGCAGCCAGGATACGGCCCGTCCGATCGGCAGCCTGGCCGCCGGGAACACGAAATGGCTGCCGCGTAGCGGGCGCAGGGCCGGGGCCCCCGCAGGCGCACCGGGCAGGCCCGCGGCCCAGCAGCCGGCGGCGTTGATCACCATGCCGGCGTCGATGTCGCGGACGTCACCGCTCTCCACGTCACGCAGGCGCAGGCCGCGCACGCGGCCGCCCTCGTGCCGCAGTTCGGCACGGGTGTAGTTCAGCGCGATGCCGCCGGCGGCGACGCCGTCGAAGATCTGGCGCAGCACCAGCCGCGTGTCGTCGGTGCGCGCGTCCTCGTAGGCCATGGCGCCGAGCAGGTTCTCGCGGCGCAGGCCGGGCTCCATCCGCAGCAGTTCGTCGCGCGGCACCCAGCGCGAGGCCAGCCGGCCCGCCATCAGGTCATAGACCGCAAGGCCGGCGCGCAGGACGCCGCGCCCGGGCCGGGCGCCGCGGTAGACCGGCATCAGGAAGGGCTGCGCCTCGACCAGGCCCGGCGCATCCTGCAGCAGGCGCTGGCGCTCGCGCACGGATTCCAGCGTCAGCCGCCATTGGCCTTCCTTGAGGTAGCGCAGTCCGCCGTGCACCAGCTTGGAGGACCAGGCCGAGGTGCCGGAGGCGAAGTCGGCCTGCTCCACCAGCAGCACCCGGGCGCCCGTGCGCAGGGCCTCGGTGAAGATGCCGGCACCGGTGATGCCGCCGCCGACGATCGCCAGATCGCAGGACGGCGGCAACGACTCAATGCTTCGCGTCACGCGGCAGGTCCAGTTGCGTCTGCTCCGGCACCAGGCGGTCGGATACCGTGGTCAGGAACATCGGCGACCAGGTCTCCTCCACCGCGTCGAGCAGGCGCTGCGAGAACTCGCTGTCCTGCTCGTGCAGGGCGCAGGACTTCTCCCAGGTCTGCTGGTCGGGCCACTGCGCGTAGGCGACCACGGTGCCGTTGTCGGTACGGTGCAGGCGGGAGCCCAGGGCGCCGCGCTTTTCCTGCATCCAGGCGGTAAGGTCCTCCCAGGCGGAACGGAACTGCGGCTCCATGCCGGCCTTGATGCGCCACTGGTAGACCACGGCAAAACCGGTGCGCGACAGCTTCATGCGAACAGCTTCCCAGGGTTCATGATGCCGGCGGGATCGAACTCGCGCGCCATCGCGCGGATCAGGTCCATGCCCAGTTCGCCCTTCTCCGCCGGCAGGTACGGTGCGTGGTCACGGCCCACGCCGTGCTGGTGGCTGATGGTACCGCCCTGGGCGACGATGGTTTCCGACAGCCGGGTCTTGAGCTTCTGCCAACGCTCGTAGTCCGCCTCCGGCGTGCCGGTGGAACGGAACACCAGGGTGGAGTAGATGCTGCAGCCCTGGCGGTAGACATGCGACAGGTGGGTGAAGGCGTGGACGCGCTCGCCCTGCGCCCCGAGCACGTCGTGCGCCGCCTGCTCGATCGCCCGCATCATCGGCGTGGCGCGGTTCCAGTTGATCGCGGTCTCGACCGTGTCGGCCGAATAGCCGGCCTCCCACAGGGAATTGCGCAGGTAGGGACCGCGGAAGCGGTTCTTGGCCCAGCCCTTGCCGATGGTCTTGCCGACATGCACGCCGCGGTGACGCTTGGCGATGGCCAGCGCGTCGCGACGCATGCGCCGCGCCTCGGCCAGGGTGCCGGTGACGCCGAACACCAGCATGCACTGCCCTGGCCCGATGCCACGCACGCCGAGGTAGCGCTGCAGCCACTTGATCATCTCGGGGTGGCCGGCCAGGCGCAGCTGCGTCTCGGTCTCCACCTCGTTGGACATGCGCAGCATCGACAGCGGCACGTCGGCCTGGACGATGGCGCGCACCGCCTGCAGGCCCGCGTCCCAGCTCGGGAAGAACACCGAATGGAAGCTCTCCTGCTGCGGCAGCGGCCGCACCCGGACGGTGACGTCGGTCAGCAGGCCGAAGCGGCCTTCCGATCCCAGCACGGCCTCGCGCAGGTCCGGGCCGGCGGAGGATGCCGGGTGGCCGCCGACGCGCAGCTCGCCGCGCGGCGTCGCCAGGCGGCCGGCGGCGAACATCTGCTCGATGCGGCCGTAGCGGTAGGACTGCTGGCCGGAGGAGCGGGTCACCACCCAGCCGCCGACCGTGGAGTATTCGTAGGACTGCGGGAAATGCCCGAGCAGGAAGCCGTAGCGCGCGAGCTGCGCTTCCACCATCGGCCCCGGCGTGCCGGCGCCGATGCGCGCGAGCTGGCATTCGGCATCCACGTCCACCAGCCGGTTCATGCGCTCCAGCGAGATGTTGACCACGGGACGGTCGCCGGCCGGCACGTCGAGGTGCCCCGCCACGCTGGTGCCGCCGCCGTAGGGAATCACCAGCGCGCCCAGCCTCTGGGCCTCGGCCAGGGCCTCGGCCGCTTCGTCGTGGCTGGAGGGCAACGCCACGCCATCGGCCACGGGACCGAAGCGGCCGCTCTTCATCGCGATCCAGTCCGGGAAGCTCTGGCCGCGGGCGTGCAGCATGCGCAGGCGCGCGTCGGTGCCGAACACGGTGGACTGCGGCAGGCGGCTGGCCGGCACCTGCGCCAGCGCCTGCTCCAGGCTGGCATCGCGGTTGGGCCGGGTCTCGCCCACGCGTTCCTTCAGGAACGCCAGGGCATCTTCGCCCAGGGGGTTGTGCTCGGCGTCGTCACCCCAGCCATTCCAGCGTCGCACGGATCCAGGCTCCCTCGTATTTTCGAGGGAGTATAGGGCGCGGCCGGACCAATATGGAGTAGCTGTGCGGCGCCGGGTCCTGTCAAAGCGCGGGCGGACTTTTACCAGGCACTCCGTTCACGACATCAATTCCGTCATGCCGGCGAAAGCCGGCATCCAGTCGTGGAGGAATGGCAAGCTCGCGGGACCAGAACCGGCTTTCGCCGGTATGACGGCGGTCTCTAGGCGGCCTGCGCGTGCGTCATCATCAGGGACGCGGGGGCCGGGATGGCGAGGCGCGCGTCGCAGATGCGGCGCAGCGTATCCAGCGTGACCCAGGGATACTCGCCCAGCTCGCCGCGGAGCACGCGCGTGGGCGCGCCCGGCTCGCCGAGGCTGCTGACCACCAGGGCGGCTTCGGAGAAATCCTGCGCCACGGTGTCGGAGTTGACGGTGACCACGGCCGGCAGGCCGGCAGCATAGGCGGCCTCGAGACCCATCTCCGAGTCCTCGAGCACCACGCACTCCTCCGGCGACACGCCGAGGCGCTGCATGGCCAGCCGGTAGAGGTCCGGCGCCGGCTTCTTGTGGCGCACTTCCTCGCCGCTGGCGATCACCGCGATCTCGGCCGCGAGCTCCGGCCCCATGCTGTAGCGCAGGACCGGCTGCAGCGTCTTGCGGCTGGCGTTGGTGACGATCGCCAGCTGCACGCCGGCCTCGCGCGCCTCGCGCATGATGCGGGCGATGCCCGCGCGCAACGGCACGCGGCCATGACGCATGTAGCGCTTGAAATGGCGCGACTTCAGTTCATGGACGCGGGACACCCAGGCATCCATGTTGGCGTCGGCCTCGGCCTGGTGCTCGCCCAGGGGGGGACGCTCGGATTCGAAGTAGTACTTGAGCCGCTCGCGGCCGCCGGGCTGCTTCAGGAGACGGCGATAGAGCTTGGGCCCCCAGCGGAACTGCAGGCCCAGGTCGCGGAAGGCGCGGTTGTAGGCGGGGCGATGGCCCAGGGCCTCGGTGTCGGCGAGGGTGCCGTCCACATCAAACAGTACGGCCCGTAACGTCACGAGACTGCTCCGACGTCACGGCAACGACTATGGCAAGGCTCTGATTCCATGGTGTCCTGCAACGGTGACACTGGGATTACTGTAGCATGATTTCGAACATTTTGTGTGATTCTCCGCACTTTCATCACACTTTCCGTTACGCACATCACACCCGTACCTACTGTAGAGCCAGGCTTCCCGGATGCAGCATTTCACCGACGACAGGGCCTCCACGGCCGATGGAAACCCCGACAAGCCCTACGTCGGGCGTTTTGCACCGACGCCGAGCGGCCCCCTGCATCTCGGCTCGCTGCTGACGGCGACGGCCAGCTGGCTGCAGGCACGGGCCCGCGGCGGGCGCTGGTTGCTGCGCATCGACGACCTCGACCGGCCGCGCTGCCCGCCGGGCATGGACGCCGTCATCCTGCAGCAATTGGAGGATCACGGGCTGCATTGGGACGGGCTGCCACGCTACCAGACCCGCTGCCAGGCCGAGTACGACGCCGCGATGGAACACTTGCTGGCAGATGATCTGGCCTATCCCTGCTCCTGCACCCGGGCGCGGCTGCAGGAGACCTCCCTGCCCGGCCCGGACGGGCCGGTCTACGACGGCCGCTGCCGCCGGCAGCCGCCGGAACCCGGCAAGCCGCAGGCCCTGCGCTTCCGCGTCGGCACCGGGTGGCTGCGCTTCGCCGACCTGTGGCAGGGCGGACAGCAGCGACGCCTGGAGACCGATGTCGGGGATTTCGTGCTGCGGCGCAGCGACGGCATGACCGGCTACCAGCTGGCCTGCGCCGTGGACGAACAGCAGCAGGGCATCACCGAGGTGGTGCGCGGAGCCGACCTGCTGGGCTCGACCTTCCGCCAGCTGGCCCTGATGCAGCGCCTGGGCCGGAGCGCGCCGGCCTATGCCCATGGCCCGCTGCTGCTGGGCAGCGATGGCCTGAAGCTCAGCAAGCAGAACCATGCCGCGGCCCTGCAGGCACAGCAGGCCGGCCCCAGCCTCTGGCACTGCCTGCAGACCCTGCGGCAGGATCCGCCGCCGGCGCTGCGGGAAGCACCGCCGGCGGAAATCCTGGCCTGGGGCTTGGCCCACTGGCGTCCCGCTGCCCTTGCGGCGGCGCAGCATCCCAAGGTGGAGACTCCCTGACCGTTCTGGCATGATGCTATGCAGCAAACGCAGTGCAGCAAAATAGCCAGAGCGACATGTCCGACATCCGCATCATCAAGAAGTATCCGAACCGTCGTCTCTACGACACGCACATCAGCCGCTACATCACGCTGGAAGAAATCCGGCTGCTGGTGCTGCAGGGCGCCAAGTTCCGGGTGGAGGACAAGCGCACGCACGAGGACATCACCCGCAGCATCCTGCTGCAGGTGATCGCCGAGCAGGAAGAAGGCGGCAATCCGATCTTCACCAACGAGTTGCTCGAGTCGATCATCCGCTACTACGGCGACCCGATGCAGAACAGCATCAGCCGCTACCTGGAGCTGTCCGCCCAGCTGTTCCAGGACCAGCAGCAGCAGTTCACCGAACAGCTGCGCACCATGCTCGGCCAGGCCCAGCAGCCGCTGCACGTGCTCAAGGAAATGGCGGACAAGCAGGTGCCGATCTGGCGCTCGGTGCGCCGCGAATTCCTCAAGAACCTCTCGACCAAGGCCAAGCTGATCAAGCGCCGCGCCGGCCTGGACGAAAACGGCGAAGAAGTCCCCCCGCCCTCCGAGTGAACCCCGCCCGGGCTCCCCGGGTGGCGGCCACCTTACGCTGCAGTGCACAAAAATACAGTCGTATTTTTGATGCAAGTGACTGATTGGCTTGTTATTAAATTTTCGTTAAATTGATTGACAAGCTAGCTAACCATCCCTATACTGCACTGCAACATAGAGCGGCAGGCAACAAAAAACCCGGCAACGGGTTGCGCTGCCGGGTCTTAACGGTCTCCTCCAGAAAGGCCTAGCGCCTTTCTCGCACCTTGCCCCCGGTCCCCCCGGGGGTTTTTTTATGGACCGCGCTTTTTCGAAAGCGACTCAAGCCACTCAGTTTTTATATTTTGCGCCGCCGTTATGGTTGTAATCGGCGCTTTTCCCCCTCTCCAGAAAGACTTGTGGCGCACCTCGCGGTGCGCCACAAGCTGCCACTACAATTATTGTGCGTTCATCGCAGCGCACAAATCAAGCCGATCAGGCCTGGGCCTCGACATCCAAGGCCTTCATGGACAAGCGGATCTTGCCGTCCTTGCTGACCTCGAGGACCTTGACCTTGACGATCTGGCCTTCCTTGACGACGTCTTCCACCTTTTCGACGCGCTTGTCGGCGAGCTGGGAAATGTGGACCAGGCCGTCCTTGCCCGGGGTGATCGTCACGAAAGCGCCGAAATCCATGATCTTGGCGACCTTGCCTTCGTAGATCGCGCCGACTTCGACGTCACGGGTCAGCGCGTTGATGCGCGCGATCGCGGCCTCGGCGGCCTTGCCGTCGGTGGCGGCGACCTTGACGGTGCCGTCATCGTCGATGTCGATGGTGGTGCCGGTCTCGCGGGTGATCGCCTGGATGGTGGCGCCGCCCTTGCCGATGACCTCGCGGATCTTGTCCGGGTGGATCTTGATCGTGGTGATGCGCGGCGCGTGCAGCGACAGCTCGGTGCGCGGCTTGGAGATCACTTCGTTCATCTGGCTCAGGATCGAGAGGCGGGCGTCCTTCGCCTGCTTCAGCGCCTGGGCCATGATCTCGCCGGTGATGCCGGCGACCTTGATGTCCATTTGCAGCGCGGTGATGCCATCGACCGTGCCGGCAACCTTGAAGTCCATGTCGCCGAGGTGATCTTCGTCACCGAGGATGTCGGTGAGCACGGCCCAGCGGCCCTCCTCCAGGATCAGGCCCATGGCCACGCCGGCCACCGGCGCCTTGATCGGCACGCCGGCGTCCATCAGCGCGAGGCTGGAGCCGCAGACGGAGGCCATCGAGGACGAGCCGTTGGACTCGGTGATCTCGGAGACCACGCGCACGATGTACGGGAACTCCTTGTTCAGGTCCGGCATCACGGCGGCGACGCCGCGCTTGGCCAGGCGGCCGTGGCCGATCTCGCGGCGCTTCGGCGCGTTCAGGCGGCCGGTCTCGCCCACCGAGAACGGAGGGAAGTTGTAGTGGAACATGAAGTTCTCATGCCACTCGCCGCTGATCGCGTCGATGATCTGGTAGTCCTTGCCGGTGCCCAGCGTGACCACGGCCAGGGCCTGGGTCTCGCCACGGGTGAACACGGCCGAACCGTGGGTGCGCGGCAGCGTGCCGACGTTGATCGACAGCGGACGCACGGTGACCTTGTCGCGGCCGTCGATGCGCGGCTGGCCGTCCAGGATGCGGTTGCGCACGATCTTGGCCTTGAGCTCGTCGAGCTCGTACTTCACCTGGTTGACGGTGAAGCCGGCGTCGGCGGCGAGGGCCGCCTTGGCCGCCTTGGCCACTTCATCCAGCTTGCCGTAGCGGACCTGCTTGTCGGTGAAGCCGTAGGCTTCGGCGATCTGGGCCTCGAACGGCGCAACGAAGGCCTTGACGGCGGAACGGTCGCCGGCCTTCCAGTCCCACTTCGGCTTGCCGGCTTCGGCAACGAATTCGTTGATGGCCTGGATCGCGGCCTGCATCTGCTCGTGGCCGAACAGCACGGCGCCGAGCATGACCTGCTCGGACAGCATCTGGGCCTCGGACTCCACCATCAGCACGGCGTCCTTGGTGCCGGCGACGACGAGGTCGAGCTCGGAATCCACCAGCTCCGACACGGTCGGATTGAGGATGTAGTTGCCGTTCTTGTAGCCGACGCGGGCGGCGCCGATCGGACCCTGGAAGGGCACGCCGGACAGGGCCAGGGCGGCGGAGGCGCCGATCATCGCGGGGATGTCGCCATCCACTTCCGGATTCAGCGACACGACCTGCGCGATCAGCTGGATCTCGTTGTAGTAGCCCTCCGGGAACAGCGGGCGGATCGGGCGGTCGATCAGGCGGGAGGTCAGCGTCTCCTTCTCGGTGGGACGGCCTTCACGCTTGAAGAAGCCACCGGGGATGCGGCCGCCGGCGTAGAACTTCTCCATGTAGTCGACGGTGAGCGGGAAGAAATCCTGCTCGGGCTTGGCTTCCTTCTTGGCGACGACGGTCACCATCACGACGGTTTCGTCGACGCTGACCAGAACGGCGCCGGTGGCCTGGCGGGCCATGTGGCCGGTTTCGATGGTGACGTTCTGGTTGCCGAAACGGAACGTCTTCTTGACGGGCGCAACGGGATAGGCGGAGATCGCCATAGGTCTTGTCCTCGTTAACTAGGCGGCCCGCCGAAGCTTCGAGCGGGCCGCGTGGTATCCAATCCGCAGGAGGGGAAGCGCCGTGCGCGACCGCTCCACAAAGCAAAAGCGCCGCTATTAGCGGCGCAGGCCCAGCTCGGAGATGAGCTTGCTGTAACGGGGCTCGTCCTTGCTCTTGAGATAGTCCAGCATCTGGCGACGCTGGTTGACCATCTTGAGCAGGCCACGACGGGAGTGGTTGTCCTTCTTGTTCTGCTCGAAATGCGGGGCGAGGCTGTTGATGCGCTCGGTGAGGAGGGCAACCTGAACTTCCGGCGAGCCGGTGTCACCCTTGCCGCGGGCGAACTTCTTCACCACTTCGGCCTTCTGTTCAACGGTCAACGTCATTGACTCTTACTCCAACTCTGATCTGTCGTCTGTCGTAAAGCGCGCGATTATAGGGCCACGCCCCCGCCCTAACAAGCGATTCCTGCGGGATTTTTCGCCCGTCCGACAGGCGGCGGGGCGGTTTACTGCCCGGCGCCCGGCACGGCCAGCCAGCGGCGCGGCGCCACCAGGCCGTCGGCGTCGACCTCGGCCAGGCACAGCAGGCGGCCCGCTTCGTCGAGCACCGCCACCCGCCCCTGCGGGGGCGCACCGGCCACCCGCACCGCCTGGCCGCGCCCCAGGTAGTGGGCTCGGGCCGCCTCGACGCGGACCTGCGGCCAGCCGCGCACGGCGGTCGCGGCGTCCAAAAGGCAGGCGTCCAGCGCCGCCTCGCCCTGCCCGGCCAGCGCCTCCAGCGCCTCCCAGGACAGGGGCTCGCCCTCGAAAGGGTCGACCGCAGAGCGGCGCAGGCCGACCAGGTGGGCGCACTGGCCCACGGCGGCCGCCAGGTCCTCGGCCAGGGTGCGGATGTAGGTGCCCTTGGAACAGCGCACGTCGATTTCGCACTCGCCGCCGCCGAAGGCGGTCAGGCGCAGCTCGTGGATGATGATCGTCCGGGGCTGGCGCTCGACCTCGACGCCCTCGCGGGCCAGTTCGTAGAGGCGCTGGCCCTGGTGCTTGAGCGCCGAGTACATCGGCGGCACCTGCGTGATGGGCCCGGTGAAGGCCGGGATCGCCGCCTCCAGGGCCTCGCGCGTCAGGCCGGCGGTATCGCTGCGGGCGACGATCTCGCCCTCGGCATCGCCGGTGACGGTCTTCTCGCCCAGGCGCAGGCGCGCGGTGTAGCGCTTGTCGGATTCGAGCAGCTGCCCGCAGAGCTTGGTGGCCTGGCCGAAGCAGATCGGCAGCATGCCGCTGGCCAGGGGATCGAGGCTGCCGGTGTGGCCGGCCTTCTCGGCGCGGAACAGGCGCTTGACGCGCTGCAGGGCGTCATTGGACGACAGGCCCAGCGGCTTGTCGAACAGCAGGATGCCATGGACCTGGCGCCGGGGAATCCGGGGCTTCATGCGGGAGACGGGCAAATTACCCGCCCTTGCTCTCGTCCTCGCCCTCGCCGCGTTCCTGCGCATGCTGCCGGTCGGCCTGCACGGCGCTGCGGATCATGCCGCTGACGCGGTCACCCTCGCGCAGGGCCAGGTCCGGCACGAAGCGCAGGTTGGGCACGGTGCGCAGCTTCAGGCGGTCGCCGAGGCCGTGGCGCAGCTTGCCGGCGGCGTGGTTGAGACCCTCCACCGCCGTCTTGAGCTGCTCGTCGGAGCCGAGCAGGCTGACCGTGACCCGCGCCTGGCGCAGGTCCGGCGCCACGTCGACGCCGGTCACCGTGACGCCGGCCACGCGCTTGTCCGACAGCTCGGTGCGAATCAGCTGCGCCAGCTCCGCCTGGATCTGGGTGTTGATGCGCAGCTTGCGCGCGTACTCCTTCGGCACGTCGTCTCCGGACTACCTGATCAGGCCGCAGCCTGGACCTTGCGGCGCACTTCGATGCGCTGGAAGCACTCGATCTGGTCGCCGACCTTGACGTCGTTGTAGTCCTTCACGCCGATACCGCACTCGGTGCCGGCCTCGACCTTGGAAACGTCGTCCTTGAAGCGGCGCAGCGACTCCAGCGTGCCCTCGTAGATGACGGTCTGGTTGCGCAGCACGCGGATCGGCAGGCTCTTCTGCACCTGGCCGTCGATGACCAGGCAGCCGGCGATGGCGCCGAACTTGGAGCTGCGGAACACATCGCGCACCTGCGCGATGCCGACGATCTGCTCGCGCGTCTCGGTGCCGAGCAGGCCCGAGATGGCGTCGGAGACGTCGTCCATGATCTCGTAGATGATCGAGTAGTAGCGTACGTCCACACCCGTGTCCTGGATGTGCTTGCGCGCGCCGGCATCGGCACGGACGTTGAAGCCGATGATGATGGCCTTGGACGCCAGCGCAAGATCGACGTCGGACTCGTTGATGCCGCCGATGGTGGTCGACAGGACGTTGACCTTGACCTCTTCGCTCGGGATCTTGCGCAGCGCTTCGGCGATGGCTTCCGCCGAACCCTGCACGTCGGCCTTGACCATGAGGTTGAGCTGCTTCTGCTCGCCCTCGCCCATGCGGGCAAAGACCTGGTCCATGCGCACGGCCTGCGACTGCGCCAAGCGCTGGTCGCGCTGCTTCTGCTCGCGCACGATCGCCAGCTCGCGGGCCTTGCGCTCGTCGGCCACCACGACCACGTCGTCGCCGGCATCGGGGGCGCCCGACAAGCCGAGCACCTGCACGGGGATCGAAGGGCCGGCTTCCTTCACCGGGCGCCCGGCCTCGTCGAACATCGCGCGCACGCGGCCGAAATGCGGGCCGCTGAGGATCACGTCGCCCTGCTTCAGGGTACCGGCGCGCACCAGCACGGTGGCGACCGGGCCGCGGCCCTTCTCCACCGAGGATTCGAGGATGTTGCCGCGCGCGGCGGCTTCCACCGGCGCGGTCAGCTCGAGGATTTCGGCCTGCACCAGGATGGCGTCGAGCAGGTCGTCGATGCCGGCGCCGGTGAAGGCGGACACACCCACGATCTGGGTGTCGCCGCCCCACTCTTCCGCGACGACCTCGTACTTGGTCAGCTCGTTCTTGACGCGATCGAGGTCCGCCTCGGGCTTGTCGATCTTGGTCACGGCCACGATCATCGGCGCCTTGGCCGACTTGGCGTGCTGGATCGCTTCCTTGGTCTGCGGCATGACGCCGTCGTCCGCCGCCACCACCAGGATGACGATGTCGGTCACCTGGGCGCCGCGGGCGCGCATCTTGGTGAACGCGGCGTGGCCCGGCGTGTCGAGGAAGGTGATGATGCCCTTGGGCGTCGTCACGTGGTAGGCACCGATGTGCTGCGTGATGCCGCCCGCCTCGCCCGCGGCGACGCGGGTCTTGCGGATGTGATCCAGCAGCGAGGTCTTGCCGTGGTCGACGTGGCCCATGATGGTGACCACCGGCGGACGCGTGATGCCCTCGGTCTCCTGGTCGCCGCCGGTGACGGCCTGCTCGAGGCTTTCCTCGAAGTCGCTGGCCTTGACCGTGCGGACCGTGTGGCCCATTTCCTCGACCATCAGCACCGCGGTGTCCTGGTCGAGCGTCTGGTTGATGGTGGCCATGATGCCGTTCTTCATCATGACCTTGATCAGCTCGGTGGCCTTGACCGCCATGCGGTTGGCCAGCTCGCCGACGGTGATCGCCTCCGGCACCTCGACCTCGCGCACGATCGGCGCCACCGGCTTCTCGAAGCCATGGACGTTGTCGACGCGGATCCTGCCGGTGGGCTTCTTGCTCTTCTTGTTGTCGCGCTTGCCGCCCTTGCCTTCCGACAGGTGCAGTTCGGTGCGGTGATGGCGGTCGTCACGGCGGCCGCCGCGGTCGGCGCCCGGTGCCGCAGGAGCGGCGGCCGGAGCGGCGGCGGAAGCCGCCGGACGCTCGGCCGGACGGCGCGGCGCCACGGGTGCCGGCGGCGGAGCCGCGGCGGCCAGGCGCGCCGCCTCGGCGGCACGGCGCACGTTCTCGGCGGCACGCGAACGGGCCTGCTCGGCCTCCCACTTCGCGCGGTACAGCGGATCTTCCTTGAGCTTGCGCTCGTGTGCCTCGCGGGCCTCGCGCGCGCTGGCCTCGGCCTCGGCGCGCTTGCGCTCCTCTTCGGCCTGCGCCTGCTGGCGCTCCAGGTCTTCCTGGGCGCGCTTGGCGGCCAGTTCGGCGGCCTTGGCGGCAGCGGCTTCGCGGTCGGCCGCCGCACGCTGGGCGGCTTCCTCGGCGGCGCGGATGGCTTCTTCATCCTGCGGCGCCGGCACCGGCGCGACGGCGGCGGGAGCAGCACCGGCCTCGGCGCCGCCCTCCAGCAGGTCTTCCTTGACGTAGGTGCGCTTCTTGCGCACCTCGATGCTGACCGTCTTGGTCGGCGCGCCACGGCCGCCGCCGAGCTTGAGCTCGGTGGTTTCCTTGCGCTTCAAGGTGATGCTGCTGCCGCGCGTGCCCAGCGTGCCGCCGCCACCACCCGGCGCCTTCTGGCGCAGGTAGGCCAGCAGGGCCACCTTGTTCTCGGGCGTGATCGCGGACTGCGCGTCGGTGACCGACACGCCAGCCTCGCTGAACTGCGACAGCAGCTCGGCGACGGGCCGCTTCAGCTCATTGGCAAAATCCTGAACCGTGACATTGGTCGACATATCGTTTCCTATCGCCTCTCCGCAGGGCCTCAGGCGTAGGCCTTGGTGCGGGCGGCCATGATCAGCGCCGACGCACGCTCTTCGCCCAGGTCGGGCAGCATTTCCACCAGCTCATCCGTGGCGAGGTCCGCGAGGTTCTCGCAGTTCGCGACGCCAGCCTCGGCCAGCGCGTAGGCGGTATCCTCGTCGATGCCATCCAGGGCCAGCAGGTCTTCGGCGGGAGTCGCACCGGCGGCGCGCTCGGCCTTGGCGATCGCCTTGGTCAGCAGCACGTCCCGTGCCCGGTTGCGCAGTTCCTCGACGATGGCCTCGTCGAATTCCTCGATCTGCAGCAGTTCCTCGGCCGGCACGTAGGCGATCTCCTCCAGCGAGGTGAAGCCCTCCTGCACCAGCACGCCGGCCACTTCGGCGTCGACGTCGAGGCTGTCCATGAAGACCTGCAGGACACCGAGGTTCTCCTGCTCCTTCTTGGCCTCGGCCTCGGCCGCGGTCATGACATTGAGCGTCCAGCCGGTCAGCTCGGACGCCAGGCGCACGTTCTGGCCGCCGCGGCCGATGGCCTGCGCCAGCTTGTCCTCGGACACGCCGATGGTCATCGCATGGGACTCTTCGTCGACGACGATGGTCTCGACCTCGGCCGGAGCCATGGCGTTGATGACGAACTGGGCGATGTTGTCGTCCCAGGGCACGATGTCCACGCGCTCGCCGGCCAGTTCGTTGGACACGCTCTGCACACGCGAGCCGCGCATGCCGACGCAGGCGCCGACCGGGTCGATGCGCTTGTCCTTGGCCTGCACCGCGATCTTGGCGCGCAGGCCGGCATCGCGGGCGGCGCCCTTGAGTTCGATCAGGCCCTGCGCGATTTCCGGCACCTCGAGCTTGAACAGCTCCATCAGGTACTGCGGCGAGGTGCGCGACAGGAACAGCTGCGGGCCACGGACCTGGGGGCTGACCTCGTAGAGGTAGCCGCGCATGCGGTCGCCCGGGCGCACCGGCTCGCGCGGGATCAGCTGGTCGCGCAGCACGATGGCCTCGGCGTTGCCGCCCAGGTCCAGGATGACGTTGCCGCGCTCGATGCGCTTGACCAGGCCGGTGATCAGTTCGCCGACACGGCCCTTGTAAGCCGCGACGATCTGCGAACGCTCGGCCTCGCGCACCTTCTGCACGATGACCTGCTTGGCCTTCTGCGCGCCGATGCGGCCGAAATCCACCGACTCGACCTTGCGCTCGATGACGTCGCCGGCCTGGGCGTCTTCCTTTTCCTTCAGCGCATAGGTCAGCTTGATCTGGCGCTCGGGGTATTCGAAGTCCTCGCTGTCGTCCTCCAGGACGGTCCAGCGGCGGTAGGTGTCGTAGTCGCCGGTGTTGCGGTCGATGGCGACGCGCAGTTCGGATTCGTCACCGTACTTTTCCTTGCCGGCGGAAGCGAGCGCGGCCTCGAGGGCCTGGAAAATCATTTCCTTCTCGACGCCCTTCTCGTTGGAGACGACGTCCACCATCAAGAGAATGTTCTTGTTCACGCTCTGCTACTCCCGGTCATAGTCAGGAACGAGACGAGCCCGCTCCATCTCGGAATATTCGATATCGACGCGGCCCTGGTCGGTTTCAAGGGTCACGCTCCTGTCGCCCGCAGCGCGAATCCAGCCGATGAAGCGGCGGCGGCCGTTCTTGGGCGCCAGCAGCTGCACCTTGGCCTGCTCATTGAGGAAGCGCTCGAAATGCGACGGCTTGACCAGCGGGCGATCCAGGCCGGGCGAGGAAACTTCCAGCGAATACTGCGTGCTGATGGGATCCTCGACGTCGAGCTGGGCCGCCACTTCGCGGCTGACCTTCTCGCAGTCTTCCAGGCCGATGCCGCCGGCGCTGTCGATGTACAGGCGCAGCAGGGCGTTGTGGCTGTTGGGGCTGTACTCGAGCAGCACGAGCTCGTAACCCATCGATTCGACGACGGGTTCCAGCATTTGTACCAGCCTTTCACGCAGCACGGTCATCTTGCTTCCGGAAAAGAAAAAGGCCCTCAAGGGGCCTTGTCGGAGCCTACATAAATCTTAAATTGGTAGCGGGGGCAGGATTTGAACCTACGACCTTCGGGTTATGAGCCCGACGAGCTGCCAGACTGCTCCACCCCGCACCAGACAGACGACTATTGTAGACCGGTACTACTGCTGAATCAACCACTTTGCGTCACTTCGAAGCACATTTCCGATGCCGGAAAACGTCTTGCAGGACGCCCCCTTACGGGGTTTTCTGGAGTGGTGCCCACGGAGAGACTCGAACTCCCATGGCTCTCGCCGTTACCACCTCAAGGTAGTGTGTCTACCAATTCCACCACGTGGGCACTGCTTACCAAAACCGCCGGCGGATCACGATGTTGCGATGGTCCGTCGAGGGGCGCGGATTGTAGCGCCCGCTTTGCGCTTTGTCTCTAGCTTTTTCGCTTATTCCGGCACGACCGGCGCCGCCGGGGCGGCGGGCGCGGGCGCCGGGGCGGCCGGAGGCACATCCGGGGCCGGGACCGCCGGGGCCTCGGTCTTGACCGTGTCCACCACCGAGGTCGCTTCCTTGGTGCCGTGAACCAGGTAGGCCAGCGCCAGGCTGGTGGCGAAGAACACCGTCGCCAGCCAGGCCGTGGCCCGGGACAGGAAGTTGGCCGAACCGCGCGAACCGAACACCGTGCCCGAGGCGCCGCTGCCGAAAGCGGCGCCGGCGTCGGCGCCCTTGCCGTGCTGCAGCAGGATCAGACCGACCAGGCCGATGCCGACCAGCACCTGCAGGATGACCAGAAACGTATGCATGTACTCGAAAATCCTTTGCTCAGCTCAGGGACTGCGCCGCAGCGCAGATCGCCAGGAAATCCGCGGCCTTCAGCGAGGCGCCACCGATCAGGCCGCCATCGACATCCGGATTGGCGAAAAGCGCCTGGGCGTTGTCGGCCTTGACGCTACCGCCGTAAAGAATCCGCGTGGAATCAGCAATCTTAGCACTACGACCGCGCAGTTGACCACGGATGAAGGCATGCGCGTCCTGGGCCTGCTGCGGCGTGGCGGTCTTGCCGGTGCCGATGGCCCAGACCGGTTCGTAGGCGATGACCGCGCCAGCGAAGCTGTCGGCCCCGCAGAGGTCCAGCACCGCGGCCAGCTGGCGCGCCAGCACCGCCTCGGTCTGCCCGCCTTCGCGCTCGGCCAGGGTCTCGCCGACGCAGAGCACCGGCACCAGGCCGGCCTTCTGGGCGGCCTGGTACTTCCTGGCCACCAGCTCGTCGGTCTCGCCGTAGAGCGCACGGCGCTCGGAATGGCCGACGATGACATGGCCGCAGCCGGTGTCGCGCAGCATCGCCCCGAGCACCTCGCCGGTGAAGGCGCCGGCCTTGTCCTGCTCGCTCAGGTTCTGGGCGCCGAGCAGCACGGCGGAACCCTGCAGGCGGGCACCGACCGAATCCAGGTACGGAAACGGCGGGCAGACCAGGATTTCCACCTTGGCGTTGGCGCCGGCACCGGCCAGCAGGCCGTCCAGCAGCACCGCGTTCTCGGCGCGGTTGCCATTCATCTTCCAGTTGCCGGCAACCATGTAACGGCGGCTCATTGCATTCCCCTGTATCGGTAGTTCGTTCGTTGAATGAAGAACGGCCGCCGCAGGCTGCGGCGGCCGGATCGTCAGCCCGCTATTTTAAGCGGCTGCGGCGATGCTGTTGGCGGCTTCCCGCACGCGGTCGGCAATCATGCGGGCGCTGCTCTCGGCCAGTTCCCGGGCATCGGCCTCCACCATGACCCGCACCAGCGGCTCGGTACCCGAGGCACGCAGCAGCACGCGGCCGCGCTGCCCCAGGCCGGATTCCGCTTCCTTGACCGAGGCCTTGACCGAGGCGGCCTCCAGCACCGGCGCGGCCTTGCCGGCGACCGGCACGTTGATCAGCACCTGCGGATACTTCTGCATGCCCGAAGCCAGTTCGCGCAGCGTGCGGCCGGTCTCGGCGAGCACCTCCAGCACCTGCAGCGCCGTGACCATGCCGTCGCCGGTGGCGCTGCGGTCCAGGCACAGCGTATGGCCGGAGGTTTCGCCGCCGAGCAGGCCGCCCTCGGCGCGCAGCATCTCCAGCACGTAGCGGTCGCCGACCTTGGCGCGGCGGAAGGCCACGCCCCGGTCCTGCAGCGCGTTCTGCAGGCCCAGGTTGCTCATCAGGGTGCCGACCACCGGCCCCTGCAGCAGCTGCCGGCGCAGGCGGTCGCTGGCGAGGATATAGAGGATCTCGTCCCCGTCCACCTCCCGACCCTGGTGGTCCACCATCAGGCAGCGGTCGGCATCGCCGTCCAGGGCGATGCCCAGTTCGGCGCCATGCTCGACCACCGCCCGGGACAGGGAGTCCAGGTGGGTGGAGCCGCAATGGTCGTTGATGTTGAAGCCGTCGGGCTGATTGTGGATCGCCACGACCTTCGCGCCGAGGCGCCGCAGGGTTTCCGGAGCCACCTGGTAGGCCGCGCCATTGGCGCAGTCGACCACGATCCTCATGCCGTCCAGGCGCGGCCCGCGGTAGGCGATCAGGCAGTGGCTCACGTAGAGCTCGACGGCGTTGCCGATGCGCCGCGCCGCGCCGACCTTTTCCGGCTCGACGCAGCTCAGTTCCTGCTCCAGCAGGGCCTCGATCTCGAGTTCCACGGCGTCGTTGAGCTTGCCGCCGTCGGCACCGAAGAACTTGACGCCGTTGTCGTAGTGCGGATTGTGCGAGGCGGAGATCACCACGCCGGCACAGGCCTTCAGGGCCTTGGTCAGCACCGAGACGCCCGGCGTCGGCAGCGGCCCCAGCAGGCCCACGTCCATGCCCGCCGCGGAGAAGCCCGCTTCCAGCGCGGACTCGAACAGATAGCCCGAACGGCGGGTATCCTTGCCGATCAGCACCTGCCGCCCCGGTTCGCCGCCCAGCACACGGCCGGCGGCCCAGCCGAGCTTCAGCGCGAATTCGGGGGTCAGCGGCTTCTCGCCGACGCGCCCGCGGATACCATCGGTTCCAAAATACTTGCGGCTCATGGGGTCTGTCTCCCGGGCGGAGGATTGCGGCCGGTCCGGCCAGCCTGTTTGACCGATTGTGCGACCTTCAGTGCGTCTACGGTAGGCGCCACGTCGTGGACACGCAGGATGGCGGCACCCTGCACCACCGCCAGGACCGCGGCGGCCAGGCTGCCCGCCAGCCGGTCCTCGACGGGCCGGCCCAGCAACTGCCCGAACATGGACTTGCGCGACAGCCCCACCAGCAGGGGCAAGCCGAGATCGGCGAAGGCATCCAGGCGCCCGAGCAGGGCCAGGTTGTGCTCCAGCCGCTTGCCGAACCCGAAGCCCGGGTCGATGGCCAGGCGCTCCGGGGCGATGCCGGCGGCCAGGCAGGCCCCGACACGCTGGCGCAGGAAACCGTGGACTTCGGACAGGACATCCTCGTAGGACGGGGCCTGCTGCATGGTCCGGGGCTCGCCCTGCATGTGCATCAGGCATACGGCAGCGCCGCTGGCGGCCGCGGCCTGCAGGGCGGATTCAGCCCTCAGCGCATTGATATCATTGATTATTTCAGCGCCGGCGGTGCAGGCCTCGCGGATCACCGCAGGCTTGGTGGTGTCCACCGAGATGACGATGTCGAGCTCGCGCGACAGGCGTTCGATCACCGGCACCACACGGTCCAGTTCCTCGGCCTCGCCGACCGGCGCGGCGCCGGGGCGGGTCGACTCGCCGCCGACGTCGATGATGGCGGCCCCCTCGCCCGCCATCTGCCGGGCACGCGCCAGCGCCTGCTCCAGCGAGGCGTGGCGCCCGCCGTCGGAGAAGGAATCCGGGGTGACGTTGAGGATGCCCATGACGACCGGCGCATCCAGCGCCAGTCGCCGCCGGGGTAACTGGAGGAACATGCGGACGCAAAAAGACGGGGCGCGTCGCCGCGCCCCGTCGTGACCTCAGCCGATGCTGGCCGGCTTGCCCGCCGGGCCCGGCTTGGCCGGACGCTCCGGGGGAGAGCGCGGCGCATCGGGCGGACGCCCGCTGCCGTCGGTCCAGCTCTCCGGTTCGCCGGCATCCTGGCCGGCCATGATGCGGGCCAGCTGCGCAGAGTCGATGGTCTCGTACTTGATCAGGGCCTCGGCCATGGCATGCAGCTTGTCGAGGTTGCCCTCGATGATGCCCTTGGCGAGCTTGTAGTTGCGGTCGATGACCTCGCGGATTTCCTGGTCGATCACGAAGGCCGTGTCGTCGGAAACATGCTTGGTCTGCGTCACGCTCTTGCCCAGGAACACCTCGCCGTTGTCCTCGCTGTAGGACAGCGGCCCGAGGCGCTCGGACAGTCCCCACTTGGTGACCATGTTGCGGGCGATGTCGGTGGCGCGCTCGATGTCGTTGGAGGCACCGGTAGTGACCTTGTCGGCCCCGAAGATCACTTCCTCGGCGATGCGGCCGCCGAACAGGGAGCAGATCGAGGAGTTGAGGCGCTGCTTGCTGTAGCTGTAGCGGTCCTCTTCCGGCAGGAACATGGTCACGCCCAGTGCACGGCCGCGCGGGATGATCGTGACCTTGTACACCGGGTCGTGGTCCGGCACCGACAGGCCGACGATGGCGTGGCCCGCCTCGTGGTAGGCGGTGAGCTTCTTCTCTTCCTCGGACATCACCATGCTGCGGCGCTCTGCGCCCATCATGATCTTGTCCTTGGCCTTCTCGAAGTCGATATGGTCGACCAGGCGCTTGTTGGCGCGGGCGGCGAACAGCGCGGCTTCGTTGACGAGGTTGGCCAGGTCGGCGCCCGAGAAGCCCGGCGTGGCGCGCGCGATGATCTCCGGCTTGACGTTGTCGGCCAGCGGCACGGCGCGCATGTGGACCTTGAGGATCTGCTCGCGGCCGCGCACGTCCGGCAGCGGCACGACCACCTGGCGGTCGAAGCGGCCCGGGCGCAGCAGCGCCGGGTCCAGCACGTCCGGACGGTTGGTGGCCGCGATGACGATCACGCCCTCGTTGCCCTCGAAGCCGTCCATCTCCACCAGCAGCTGGTTCAGGGTCTGCTCGCGCTCGTCATGGCCGCCGCCCAGGCCGGCGCCGCGGTGACGGCCCACGGCGTCGATTTCGTCGATGAAGATGATGCAGGGCGCGTGCTTCTTGGCCTGCTCGAACATGTCGCGCACGCGGCTGGCGCCGACGCCGACGAACATCTCGACGAAGTCGGAGCCGGAAATCGTGAAGAACGGCACGCCGGCCTCGCCGGCGATGGCCTTGGCCAGCAGCGTCTTGCCGGTGCCCGGCGAACCCACCATCAGCACGCCGCGCGGAATCTTGCCGCCCAGCTTCTGGAACTTGGCCGGATCGCGCAGGAAATCGACCAGCTCGGCCACTTCCTGCTTGGCTTCCTCGACGCCGGCGACGTCGGCGAAGGTGATCTTGACCTGGTCGGCGTTGAGCATGCGGGCGCGCGACTTGCCGAAGGACATGGCGCCGCGACCGCCGCCGCCGCCCTGCATCTGGCGCATGAAGTACACCCAGACCGCGATCAGCAGCAGGATCGGGAAGGCGTTGATCAGCAGCGTCAGCAGCAGCGGGGTTTCCTTGGGCAGGGTGCCGGTGAACTTGACGTTGCTGTCCAGCAGCTGGCCGACCATGGCCTTGTTGTCGGTCTCCGGACTGACCGTGGTGAAGCGCGAGCCGCCCTTGAGCTCGCCGCGGATGATCTGGCCGTCGATGACCACGTCGGCGACGTTGCCTTCCTTGACCTGGTTGATGAACTCCGAGTACTGCAGCTCGGGCTGGGCCCGGCTGCGGGAGGAGAAGCTCTGGAAGACCGTCATCAGCACGATGAGGATCACCACCCAGAGCAACAGATTTTTGGCCAGATCGTTCAAAGCTCTATCCTTGATTCCCGATGTCACAACTGATGCCGCAGCCGCACGTTACTACGCCCTGTACCCCCGCGCCAGCAGATAAACCTCACTACTGCGGGCACGCGAGGCCTTGGGCTTGCGAATCGTCACCGATTCAAAGGCTTCGCGCACAGCCTTGAGGTAGGCCTCGAAGCCTTCCCCCTGGAAAATCTTGACCAGCAGCCCCCCCTTCGGCTTCAGGTGGGCCCGGGCGAACTCCAGCGCCAGCTCGCAGAGATAGATGCTCCCGGCCTGGTCGGCGGCGTCCACTCCGCTCAAGTTGGGGGCCATGTCGGACAAAACAAGGTCCACGGCCTGGCTGCCCACCGCTTCCTCCAGCTGCTTCAGGACGCTCTCCTCGCGGAAGTCGCCGAGGATGAACTCCACGTCGGGCAGCGGATCCATGGGCAGGATGTCCAGGGCCAGCAGGCGCCCCTTGGGCCCCAGCAGCGGCCGGGCCAGCTGGCTCCAGCCGCCGGGGGCCGAGCCGAGGTCCACCACCACCTGGCCGGGCTTCAGGAGACGGTCCTTGTCCTGGATCTCCTTGAGCTTGAAGACCGCCCGCGAGCGGTAGCCCAGGCGCCGGGCCTCCTGCACGTAGGGGTCCGACTCGTGCTCGGCGAGCCAGCGGGCGGAACTCGGGCGGCGTTTCTGGCTCATGGCAGGAGCTTAGCGGAGCCGGGGCCGGAAGGCCCGGCGGCTCAAATGTAGTGCACCGCGATGATTTCGAACTCGCGGGTGCCGGCGGGAGTGGCCACCGCCACCATGTCGCCTTCCTTCTTGCCAATCAGGGCCTTGGCGATCGGGGAGTTCAGCGAGATCAGGCCCGCCTTGGCGTCGGCCTCGTCCTCGCCGACGATCTGGTACTTGAGCTCCTCGCCGCTGTCGACGTCGGACAGGTCGATGGTGACCCCGAAGATGACCTTGCCGGTGGCCGGCAGCTTGGTGACGTCGATGATCTGGGCCATCGACAGCTTGCCCTCGATCTCCTGGATGCGGCCCTCGTTGAAACCGTGCTGCTCGCGGGCGGCGTGGAACTCGGCGTTCTCGCGCAGGTCGCCCTGCTTGCGGGCCTCGTCGATGGACTCAATGATCTTGGGCCTCAGCTCGCTCTTGCGATAGCGGAGTTCTTCCTGCAGCTTCTCGGCGCCGCGCGCCGTCATCGGGGTCTTGCTCATATCCGAATCTCGTTTTCTGACGTTGCCAAAAGCAAAAGCGGACCCACCGCCCCTCCTCGGGGCGGCAGGTTCTGTCCGGGTTGACCAAAAGATACCCGATCCGGGTACCGGTTTACAGGTTCAGCCTAACGAGCCTACAGGGTCGCGTGCAGCGCCTGCAGCCTGTTGACCTCCAGTTCGTTGAGATGTTCCATCGCCACCGCCGCCGCCAGGGCACCGGCGATCGTGGTGAAGTAGCAGACCTTGTGCTGGATCGCCGCGCCGCGGATGGAACGCGACTCCTCGATCGAGATCTTGCCTTCGGTGGTATTGGCGATGAACTGGATCTCGCCGTTCTTGATCATGTCCACGCAGTGCGGACGGCCTTCCTTGACCTTGTTGACGCCCTCGCAGGCGATGCCGGCCTTCTGCACCAGCGCTGCCGTGCCGTGGGTGGCCACCACCTTGAAACCGTGCCCGGTCAGGATGCGTGCCAGTTCCACCGCCTTCTTCTTGTCGCGGTCGCGCACCGAGATGAAGGCCGTGCCCTTGGAAGGCACCACCTGCCCGGCCGCCAGCAGCGACTTGTTGAAGGCCTCTCCGAAGGAGGCGCCGACGCCCATCACCTCGCCAGTGGAGCGCATCTCCGGGCCCAGCAGCGGGTCCACCGAGGGGAACTTGTTGAACGGGAAGACCGACTCCTTGACGGAGTAGTACTTCGGGATCAGTTCCTCGGTGACGCCCTGCGACTTCAGCGTCTGTCCGGCCATGCAGCGCGCGGCGATCTTGGCCAGCGGACGGCCGGTGGCCTTGGACACGAAGGGGCTGGTGCGCGAGGCGCGCGGGTTCACTTCCAGCAGGTAGACCTTGCCGTCCTGCACCGCGAACTGCGCGTTCATCAGGCCGACGACGTTGAGCGCCTTGGCCAGCTTGAAGATCTGGCTGCGGATCTCGTCGACGATCTTCTTCGGCAGCGAATACGGCGGCAGCGAGCAGGCGGAGTCGCCGGAATGCACGCCGGCCTCCTCGACGTGTTCCATGACGCCGCCGATCACCACGTCCTTGCCGTCGGACAGCGCGTCGACATCCACCTCGATGGCGTCGTTGAGGAAGCGGTCCAGCAGCACCGGCGAATCGTTGGAAACCTGCACGGCCTCGGTCATGTAGCGCTTGAGGTCGGCATCGTCATGCACGATCTCCATCGCGCGGCCGCCCAGCACGTAGGACGGGCGCACCACCAGCGGGTAGCCGACCTTGTTGGCCACGGCCAGCGCCTGCTTCTCGGAGGTGGCGGTGCCGTTGGGCGGCTGCAGCAGCTTGAGCTTCTCGACCAGCTTCTGGAAGCGCTCGCGGTCCTCGGCAAGGTCGATGGCGTCCGGCGTGGTGCCGATGATCGGCGCGCCGGCGGCCTCGAGCTGGCGCGCCAGCTTCAGCGGCGTCTGGCCGCCGAACTGCACGATCACGCCCTTGGGCTTCTCGAGGTCGATGATCTCCATCACGTCCTCGAAGGTCAGCGGCTCGAAGTAGAGTCGGTCGGAGGTGTCGTAGTCGGTCGACACGGTCTCCGGGTTGCAGTTGATCATGATGGTCTCGTAGCCGTCCTCGCGGAGGGCCAGGGACGCATGCACGCAGCAGTAGTCGAATTCGATGCCCTGGCCGATGCGGTTGGGACCGCCGCCGAGCACCACGATCTTCTCGCGGCTGGAGGTCTGCGCCTCGCATTCCTCGTCGTAGCTGGAGTACAGGTAGGCGGTGGACGAGGGGAACTCGGCCGCGCAGGTATCGACGCGCTTGTACACCGGACGCACGCCGAGCTTGTGGCGGCGCTTGCGCACGGAGTCTTCCTTGACGCCGATCAGCCTGGCGATGCGGCGGTCGGAGAAGCCCAGGCGCTTGTAGCGGCGCAGGTCGGCTTCCTCGATGGTGCTGATCTTCTGCTCGGCGATCTGGCCTTCCGCCTGGATGATCTCCTCGATCTGCTCGAGGAACCAGGGGTCGATCTTGGACAGCTTGAACACGTCCTCCACGCTCATGCCGGCGCGGAAGGCGTCACCGACGAACCACAGGCGCTTGGCGCGCGGCGTGGCCAGCTCGTCGCGGATGCGGCTGAGGCTGGCGGCCTCGTAGTCCGCCACCTGCGGTTCGAAACCGTCGCTGCCCACCTCCAGGCCGCGCATGGCCTTGTGCATGGACTCCTGGAAATTACGGCCGATGGCCATGACCTCGCCCACCGACTTCATCTGCGTGGTGAGACGCGAGTCGGCCTGCGGGAACTTCTCGAAGGTGAAGCGCGGGATCTTGGTGACGACGTAGTCGATGCTCGGCTCGAACGAAGCCGGGGTCACGCCGCCGGTGATCTCGTTGCGCAGCTCGTCCAGGGTATAGCCCACCGCCAGCTTGGCGGCGACCTTGGCGATCGGGAAGCCCGTGGCCTTGGACGCCAGCGCCGACGAGCGCGACACGCGCGGATTCATCTCGATCACGATCATGCGCCCGTCCTTCGGGTTGATCGCGAACTGCACGTTGGAGCCGCCCGTCTCCACGCCGATCTTGCGCAGCACCGCCAGCGAGGCGTTGCGCATGATCTGGTATTCCTTGTCGGTGAGCGTCTGCGCCGGCGCGACGGTGATCGAGTCGCCGGTGTGCACGCCCATCGGATCGAAGTTCTCGATCGAGCAGACGATGATGCAGTTGTCCTTGCGGTCGCGGACGACTTCCATCTCGTACTCTTTCCAGCCGAGCAGCGATTCCTCGATCAGCACCTCGGTGGTCGGCGACAGGTCGAGGCCGCGAGTGACGATCTCCTCGAACTCTTCCTGGTTGTAGGCGATGCCGCCGCCGGTTCCGCCCAGCGTGAAGCTCGGGCGGATGATCACCGGGAAGCCGATGTCGGCCTGGATCTTCCTGGCCTCGTCCCAGGTGTGGGCCACGCCCGAGCGGGCCGATCCCAGGCCGATCTCGGTCATGGCGTCGCGGAACTTCTGGCGGTCCTCGGCCAGGTCGATGGCGGCCGGCGAGGCGCCGATCATCTGCACGCCGAACTTCTCCAGCACGCCGTGCTTGGCCAGGTCCAGGGCGCAGTTCAGCGCGGTCTGGCCGCCCATGGTCGGCAGCACCGCGTCCGGGCGCTCCTTCTCGATGATGCGGGCGACGGTTTCCCAGCGGATCGGCTCGATGTAGGTGGCATCGGCCATCTCCGGGTCGGTCATGATCGTGGCCGGATTGGAGTTGACCAGGATGACCTTGTAGCCCTCCTGGCGCAGCGCCTTGCAGGCCTGGGCGCCGGAGTAGTCGAACTCGCAGGCCTGGCCGATCACGATGGGACCGGCGCCGATGATCAGGATGCTCTTGATGTCAGTGCGTTTTGGCATGGCTTCTTCGGGCGGGCTCAGGCGGCCATCATCTTGATGAAACGGTCGAACAGGACGCCGACGTCATGCGGACCGGGGCTCGCTTCGGGGTGACCCTGGAAGCTGAAGGCCGGCGCGTCGGTCAGGCGGATGCCCTGGTTGGAACCATCGAACAGCGAGCGATGGGTCACCACGACGTTGGCGGGCAACGTGGCCTCGTCCACCGCGAAGCCGTGGTTCTGGCTGGTGATCATCACCGTGCCGTTCTCCAGGTCCTGCACCGGGTGGTTGGCACCGTGATGGCCGAACTTCATCTTCAGGGTCTTCGCGCCGGCCGCCAGGCCCAGGATCTGGTGTCCCAGGCAGATGCCGAACAGCGGCAGCTTCCTGGCGATGAACTCGCGCGCGGCGGCGATGGCGTAGTCGCAGGGCTCGGGGTCGCCGGGGCCGTTGGACAGCATCACGCCGTCGGGCTTGAGCTTGAGCACCTCGGAGGCCTTGGTCTGGGCCGGCACCACGGTGATGCGGCAGCCGCGATCCACCAGCATGCGCAGGATGTTGCGCTTGATGCCGAAGTCGTAGACCACGACATGGAACTTCTCGTCCTTGAGCGTGGTTTCGCGGTTGGTCGCCAGCTCCCAGGAGCCGGTGGTCCAGGGATAGGACTTGGTCACCGACACGACCTTGGCCAGGTCCATGCCCTTCAGCCCCGGGAATTCGCGGGCCAGCTTGAGGGCCGTCTTCTCGGAAATCTTCTTGCCGGCCAGGATGCAGCCGTTCTGGGCGCCCTTGTCGCGCAGCAGGCGGGTCAGGCGGCGGGTATCGAGGCCGGCGATGGCCACGACCTTCTGCGCCTTCAGGTACTCGCTGAAGTCCTGGGTCGAGCGGAAATTGCTGTGGCGGCGCGGCACTTCGCGCAGCACCAGGCCGGCGAGCTGCACCTTCTCCGACTCGGCGTCCTCGTCGTTGGTGCCGACGTTGCCGATATGGGGATACGTCAGGGTGACGATCTGCTCGCGATATGAGGGATCGGTCAGGATTTCCTGATATCCCGTCATTGCCGTATTGAAAACCACTTCGCCAACGGTCTGACCGTCAACGCCGATGGAGATACCGTGAAAAACAGATCCGTCGGCGAGTGCGAGCAGAGCCGGTTTGGCAGAGGTCATAGAGCTGGCCTAATCCTTGGGGCGGACACTAAAACGGGGGCTTTTGGCCCCCGTCGTGGATTAGGCGCGCATTCTAGTGTGTGCAGTGCACAACGTCCATGGTTTTGGCGCTTTTTCGTGAAATATTTTTTGGTTCTGCCCGAGCAGCGGCCACGGGCGGACCTTCAGAACCCGAAGCCCATCTGCCCCTTGTCCGGCGGCGGAGGCGGCGGCGGCCGGAAAAGCGCCGTATCGAGCTTCAGCCGGCGCCCCCGGCCCAGCCCCAGCCGGGCGGCGGCGACCCGGAAACGCTGGGCGATGACCTGGGCGTACTCCCCCTCCCCGGTCATGCGCTTGCCGAAGCGCGGATCGTTGTCCTTCCCCCCGCGCATCTGCTGGACCAGGCTCATGACGTGCTCGGCCCGCTGGGGGTGATGCACCTGCAGCCATTCCCGGAACAGGCCTTTCACCTCGTGCGGCAGGCGCAGCATGATGTAGGAAGACTCCCTCGCCCCGGCCTCGTGGGCCGCCTGCAGGATCTGCTCGATCTCGGCGTCGTTGACGAACGGGATCACCGGGGCCACCAGAACCATCACCGGGATGCCCGCCTCGGCCAGCCGGCGGACGATCCGCAGCCGCGCCTGGGGACCGGCCGTCCGGGGTTCCAGGGCCCGCTTCAGCTCCGGCTGCAGGCTGGTGATGGAGATCGCCACCTCCACCAGGTTGTCGCGGGCCATGTCCGCCAGCAGCGGGATGTCTCGCTCGATCAGGGCGGCGCCCTTGGTGACGATGGTCAGGGGGTGCCGGCAGCGCTGCAGCACCTCCAGGATCGAGCGCATCACCCCGTACTCCCGTTCCACCGGCTGGTAGGGATCGGTATTGGAGCCCAGGGCGATCGGCGAGCAGCGGTAGCCGGGCTTGCGCAACTCCTCTTCCAGGAGACGGGCGGCGTCCGGCTTGTAGAACAGCCGGGTCTCGAAATCCAGGCCCGGCGACAGGTTCAGGTAGGCGTGCGCCGGGCGGGCATAGCAGTAGATGCAGCCGTGCTCGCAGCCGCGGTAGGGATTGATCGACTGCTCGAAGCCGATGTCCGGCGACTGGTTGCGGGTGATGATGGTCCGCGAGGCCTCCGGCGTGACGGTGGTGTCCGGCCGCGGCCGGTCGGGCTCGTCCAGCAGCCAGCCGTCATCGAAATCCTCGCGCGTACGGGTCTCGAAGCGGCCCTCCGGGTTGGAGGCCGCGCCGCGCGTCTTGATCGCTTCGGGAATGGGCTCTGGCATGACCCGCGCATTATCCCATGCGCGGGCCCGTTCGCGGCTCAGGCCGCGCGCACGGATGCCGCGGCGCCGGCCTGGACCATGATGCCCGCCAGCAGGCCGTAGGCCGCCGCCCAGGCTTCGCGCACCGACGCGGTGAATGCGGCGCCGAGTCCCTGCTCCAGGGTCCATAGCAGGGCGGCGCCCACGGTGTCGTAGTCCGCCTCGCGCACGCCGTAGCCGGCATGCCGGGCGCCCAGGGCCTGCACCGCCGGGACGATGCGCTCGGGCTGGTCCAGGCTGCGCACCACCAGGCCCAGCGTCTGCATCAGCATGCGGCCCTGCCCGGCGATGTCGCCCTTGAACAGGGAGCGCAGGCCGGGGTCGAGGGTGAACAGGCGCTCGTAGAACAGCGCCGCCGCTTGCTCCGCGATGGGGGCAACCTGCTCGAAACTGTGCTGGACCTGCTGGATCTGTCCGGGGGTCATGTCGGTCGGCGAGGGGCGGCGCGGCGGGATGCCGCGGCTCTATCCCGCCTTATCGGCCTGCGCCGGCCGGACTGAAGCCCCGCGGAAGACCCGCCGTCCATCCGGGCTGCAGGACAGCCTAGCCGCCCAGGGCATCCCGCATCGAGTACAGCCCGGCGGGGCGGCCGGCCAGCCAGCCGGCCGCGTGCACCGCCCCCTTGGCGAAGATCGTCCTCGAGCTGGCCTTGTGCGTGATCTCCACGCGCTCGCCCTCGCCCAGGAACATCACCGTATGGTCGCCCACCACGTCGCCGCCGCGCACGGTGGAGAAGCCGATGGTCCGGCGCTCGCGCGCGCCGGTGTGGCCATAGCGCTCGTAGACCGCGCAGTCCTTGAGGTCGCGCCCGGCGCCGCGGGCGGCGGCCTCGCCCATCATCAGGGCGGTGCCGCTGGGCGCGTCCACCTTGTGGCGGTGATGCGCTTCCACCACCTCGATGTCGAAGTCCTCGGCCAGCACGCGCGCGGCGTCCTCCAGCAGCTTCAGGCAGAGGTTGACGCCAATGCTGAAGTTGCCGGCCTTGAGGACGGGAATGCGCCGGGCCGCCTCTTCCACCGCTGCCTGCTGGGCCTCGGTGAAGCCGGTGGTGCCGATCACCACGGCCTTGCCATGCTCGATGCAGAAGGGCAACAGCGCCACGGTGGCCTCGGGGCGGGTGAAGTCGATCAGCACGTCGAAGTCGGCGGCCGCCTGGGCCGGCTGGGTCAGGACCTTGACGCCATTGGCCGCCAGGCCGGCCATCTGGCCGGCATCCTGCCCGGCCTCGGGGCAGCCCTCGCGCTCCAGCGCGGCACCGAGCCGGGCGCGCGACGAGGCGGCAGCGGCCTGGATCACGGCGCGGCCCATGCGGCCACTGGCGCCGAGGACGGCAATGCGAACGGGAGACTGGGACATGGCGACGGCGGCAGGTTCAAAAGCGGGGCGTTATTTTAGCCTTTTGCCCGCTCCGCCTGCTTGGCCTGCTGCCAGTATTCTTCCATTGCCTCCAGCCGGCGCGGATCGCCCGGCGGCGGCAGCTCCGGCAGGTGCTTGAGCACATGGCCGAAGCGGCGCTCGAACTTGGCGTTGGCGCGGGCCAGCGCACGCTCGGCATCCACGCCCAGGTGGCGCGCCAGGTTCACGGCCATGAACAGCAGGTCGCCGAGTTCGTCCTCGCTGCGGTCACGGCCCTCGCCCGCCGCTTCCCTCAGCTCACCGACTTCCTCGGCCAGCTTGTCCCAGAGCTCGTCGAGATGGCGCCAGTCGAATTCCAGCTCGGCGGCTTCGAGCTGCAGACGCAGGGCTTCGCGCAAGGGATTGGAGGTCATGCGGTCTCCGCCACCTTGTTGGCCAGGTTCCACAGCATGCCGGCGGTGGCGCCCCAGATGCGATGACGGCCGAAGTTGAGTTCGAAGAACGGCAGGTTGAGCCCCTCGCGCGAAAGCATCTTGTGCTCGAAGTTGCGCAGGTCCAGCACGAATTCCAGCGGTGCCTCGAAGACCTCCGCCACCTCGTCCTCGCAGGGCCGGATCTCCGGCTCGCCGCTGATGATGCCGACCACCGGCGTGACCAGGTAGCGGGTCATGGTCGGGTAGTCGTCCAGGTAGCCCAGGACCTCGACGCTGGCCGGCGGCAGGCCCACCTCCTCCTCGGCCTCGCGCAGGGCATTGGCCGCGGCGCTGGCGTCGTCGTCGTCGCGACGCCCGCCGGGAAAGCTGATCTGGCCCTTGTGCGAGCGCAGGCGGTCGGACCGCACCGTGAACATCATGGTCAGGCCGTCGCCGCGCCGGATCACCGGCGCCAGCACCGCCGCCGGGCGCAGCGACTTCAGCAGCGCCGGCGTCAACAGCAGCTTGTCCATGTTCAGCGGCAGTTCCAGGCGCGACATCGGCCGCGGCGGCTGCTCGGAGGTGCCGGTCAGCGCCCGTCGCAGGCGCGACTCCCAGTCGGTCATCGTCATTACCGGAGTGTCGATTTCTGTTCGCGAGTTTACCCCCTTCCCCGGAGCCTGTTGGCAAAGCCGTGCCGCAGCGGGCGCGGTTTTGCCAACAGGCCCTACAATCGCGGCATGAGCACCCAGAACCTGGAAACCATCGCGGCAGCCTTCCTGGGCTACATCCCGCATATGCGCGAGTGCGGGCTGAGCCTGGTCCGGGGCTCGCCGGAAGGCGTGGAACTGCGCATGCCCTTTCGCGAGGACTGGGTCGGCGATCCCATCCGCGGCGTGCTGCATACCGGGCCGATCACGGTGCTGGTGGACAGCGCCAGCGGCTTCGCCGTGCTGGCCGCGACCCCCGTGCCGGAAACCATCGCGACCCTGGACCTGCGCATGGATTACCTGCGCCCGGCGCTGCGCGACAAGGACCTCCACTGCCGGGCCGAGTGCTTCCGGCTGACCTCGCAGATCGCCTTCGTGCGCGCCACGGTCTGGCAGGACGACCGGGAACAGCCCGTGGCGATCAGCCAGTCGGCCTTCATGCGCTCATCGACCGGCAAGCCCTGGAAGCCGGAAGCCCGCGCATGAGCGACGCCGTGACGGATTCCCTGGCCGATCCTTTCCGCGAAGCCCGCCGCCTGGCCCGCGAGAGCGGCGACTTCTCGGTGCTGGTCGCCACCGTGCCCTACGCCCGCTATCTCGGCGTGCAGTTGTCCCTGCACGAGGGCCGGCCACGCGCGATGCTGCCGTTCCGGCAGGAACTGGTGGGCAATCCGCGCCTGCCGGCGCTGCATGGCGGCATCACCGCCGCGTTCATGGAGAACGCCGCGATGCTGCACCTGCTCTACCAGCTCGAGACCACCCGCGTGCCCAAGAGCATCGACTTCTCGATCGACTACCTGCTGCCCGCCCGCACCGAGGAGCTGTACGCCGACTGCGAGATCGGCCGCATGGGCAGCCGCGTGGCGCAGGCCACGATCCGCTGCTGGCAGAAATCCCAGGACCGTCCGGTCGCGGTGGCACGCGCGCATTTCCTGCTGATGACGCCGGAGTGAAATCCTTCCGCGAGCTGGACGAGGCCGCGGACCGGCCCAAGGGCAGTGCCTTCCGCGCCTTCAAGCACCTGGAGCCTGGGCTGAGCGAAGGGCGGGATTTCCTGCTGCTGCGGCCGGGCCGCGACGATGCGGGCATCGCCGAACTGCGTGCGCAGGACCGGGTTTACCGCAACAGCGTCAACATCGTCCTGGTGGACGATGCCCTGGCCGAAAGACTCCTGAAACACTTGTCCGGCAGCCTGGAGCCGGGGCAGTAATGCATCTTGTCCGCCGCCGTCCGCCCTGAAATTGCCAGACCGGCGCGCCGGGTTTACGATCCGGGCCTTCACAATTACCACTATCTGGAGAACACCATGTCCGCCGCCGACTTCCTCAAGAAGCTGCCGTCCGCGTTCAACGCCGCCGAAGCCTCGGGCACCAACTGCACGATCAACTTCGTCTGCTCCAAGCCGGTCAACGTCGTGATCAACAACGGCGCCTGCTCCGTCAACGACGGCACCGCCGGCGGCGCCGACCTGACCATCACCATGGAAGACGACGACCTGATCGCGCTGATGAAGGGCGAGCTCAACGGCATGACCGCGTTCATGACCGGCAAGCTGCAGGTCGACGGCGACCTGATGCTGGCCCAGCGCATGGCCAGCTTCTTCGATGCCTCCAAGCTCTGATCCCGCGATCGGTGCCGAACAGACCCTGGGCAGCGATGCCCGGGGTTTTTCGTTTGCGCTGCAGGAAAACCAGGGGCGGCTGGAACTGCGCGCCTTGCACCGGCCGGACTACGGCGCGATCTGGATCGACTGGGGCAGCGCCGAGTTGCGCCGGCGCATCGCCGGCGGACGCAAGCAGCTGCTGGCGCGCGCCCTGGGCATGGCCAAGCGGCCGGACCTGGAAATCCTGGACGCCACCGGCGGACTGGGGCGGGATGCCTTCACGCTGGCCGCCTTGGGCGCCCGCGTGACGCTGCTGGAGCGGCAGCCGCAGATCGCCGAATTGCTGGCGGACGCCCACCGCCGCGCCCTGGCCGACCCGGCGCTGGCGCCGGTGGCGGCGCGCATCGAGCTGCGCCGCGGCCAGGCCGCCGCCGTGCTGCCGGAAGGGCGCTGGGACAGCGTCTACCTGGACCCGATGTACCCGCATGCCGGCCACAAGACCGCCCTGCCGCAGAAGGAGATGCAGATCTTCCGCGACCTGGCCGGAGCCGACGAGGACGCCGACGGACTGCTGCAGCCGGCCCTGCAGGCGGCACGCCTGCGCGTGGCGGTGAAGCGGCCGCTGAAGGCGCCCTGGCTGGCCGGTCGCAAACCGGGGGTGGAATTCCGCGGCACACAGGCTAGATTCGACGTGTACATCACCGGGAGCAGCGCACCGTGATCGACCACGTCGCCATCGAGGTCAGCGATTACTGGGAAGCCAAGAACTTCTATACCGCGGTGCTGGGCGCGCTGGGGTATCAAGTGGTATCCGAGTACGAGGGCTGGGTCGGCTTCGGCCGCGACGGCAAACCGGAGTTCTGGATCCGCCAGGGCAAGCCCAGCCGCGGACTGCACCTGGCCTTCCGCGCCCGCAGCCGCGGCGACGTCGACCGCTTCCACCGGATCGCCCTGCAGGGCGGCGCCCGCGACAACGGCCCGCCGGGCCTGCGGACCCATTACCATGCCCATTACTACGGCGCCTTCGTGCTGGACGCCGACGACCGCAACATCGAGGCGGTCTGCCACGAGAGGGACTGATGCGCCTGCTGAGCCTGGTACGCCACGCCAAGTCCTCCTGGGACTACGAAGAGCTGAGCGATTTCGAGCGCCCCCTGAACGAGCGCGGCCGGCGCGACGCGCCGCTGATGGCGCAGCGCAGCCTCCGTCTGCTGGGATGCCCGGACCGGCTGGTCTCCAGCCCGGCGCTGCGCGCGATCACCACCGCGCATGCCTTCGCCGATGCCTTTGGCCTGGGACGCGAGGAAATCCAGCTGCAGCCGCGCATCTACGAGGCGACGCCCGCCACGCTGGTGCAGATCCTGCGCCAGCTCGACGATGCCGACCGCCACGCGATGCTGTTCGGCCACAATCCGGGCTTCAGCCAGCTGGCCGGGTTGCTGGCGCCCTGTCCCTTCGACGAGGTGCCGACCTGCGCGGTGGTGCAGCTGGCCCTGGAGATCGACCAGTGGCGCGACGCCGGCCCGGGCCTGGGCAAGCTGCGCCACTACCTGTTTCCCAAGGACGGTGCCGACCAGGCCTCCTAGGCCTTCGCGACGGCCTGCAGCTTCGCCCGGTAGCGCTGCGCGTTCTGCACGTAGTGCTGCGCCTGCAGCTTCAGGAATGCCGCCTCCTGCTCCCCCAGCTCGCGCACGACCTTGGCCGGCGCCCCCATGATCAGGGAGTTGTCCGGGAAGCTCTTGCCTTCGGGGATCAGCGACTTGGCGCCGACGATGCTGTTGCGGCCGATCTTCACGCGGTTGAGGATCACCGAACCGATGCCGATCAGCGAGTTGTCGCCGATCTCGCAGCCGTGAAGCATGACCAGGTGCCCGATCGTGCAGTCGCGGCCGATGCTCAGGCGGATGCCCGGGTCGGTATGCAGGACCGAGCCGTCCTGGACATTGCTGTTCTCCCCCACCACGATCTCGTCGCAATCGCCGCGCAGCACGGCGTTGAACCAGACGCTGGCATTGTGCTCCAGCGTGACCGCGCCGATCAGGGTGGCGTTGGGTGCGACCCAGCAATCCCCCTTAAACTGGGGTTCCCGTCCATCGAGGGCGTAGATCATGCGCGGCTTCCGTAAGGGGATGGTTGATTTCCGCAGTCTGGCGGGCGGCTTGCTGCTGCTGCAAGCCCTGCTGTTGCTGGCGGCCTGCGGCGACAAGACGCCGAAGCTCGCGGCGCTGCCGCCGGATGCGGTGGTACTGGCCTTCGGCGACAGCCTGACCTACGGCACCGGCGCCGGCCCGCGCCAGAGCTACCCCGCGTTGCTGGCGGAGTTGATCGGCCGCAAGGTGGTGAATGCCGGTGTTCCGGGAGAAACCAGCGCCGAGGGACGCGAACGCCTGCCGGAGCTGCTGGACGAAACCGAGCCGGGCCTGGTGATCCTCTGCCTGGGCGGCAACGACATGCTGCGCCAGCAGGATCGCGCGCAGATGCGCGCCAACCTCAGCGCCATGATCGAGGAAGTGCGCGGGCGCGGCATTCCCCTGGTCCTGCTGGGAGTGCCCGAGCCCAAGCTGCTGTCGCTGAGCGCCGAACCCAGCTACGCGGCCCTGGCACAGGAGTACGGCCTGCCGCTGGAAGCCCGGGTCATCGCCGAGGTGCTGGGCGACCGCGACCTGAAGTCGGACCCCATCCATCCCAATGCCAGGGGCTATCGCCAGATGGCGGAGAAGATCGCGGAGCTGCTGAAGCGGGCCGGCGCGGTCTAGACGCTCAGAGCGCGGCCGCCGGAAGGATGCGCGGGCGCGCAGCCAGGCTGAATCCATGGCCGTGCTCCAGCAAGTACTCCAGCCACTTGCCGAGCATGAGATTGCGCTGCCACTGCGCGCTGAGGAATTGCCCGGCCTTGGGGTCTCCCTCTTCCGTCGCGTCCCAGGGAGGACGCTGGCTGCAGGCCAGCGCCTCGGCCACCGCGGCGTCGCGGTAGACGCGAACCCAGAGGTCCGGCTGGCGACGAACGCCGTCCTGGTCGACGAACTCGTAGGACAGCTTGAAGCTGACCGTGTAGCGGTCGCGATCGGTCACGCGCAGGTGCAGTGGCAGGTCGCTCTGGCTGCGCGAAACCGCCTCGTCGAAGGGCAGGTCCAGTTCCGGGATCAGCCGCTCCAGCAGGTGGTAGTTGCGTTCGTAGAGATCGAGCAGGTGCGCCAGCCGCCGCGGCTTGCCGCAGCAGGGACAGACGTAAGCTTGGCCAGTGGAGGCTTGCATGGGCGGACTATAAGATAGGGCTCACGACTGGGACAAACAGAACAAAGGAGAGCATCATGGCGATCCGAGAAATCTCCACCAAACCCTACCTCGACCAGAAATCCGGCACCGCGGGACTGCGCAAGAAAGTCGCCGTCTTCCAGCAGCCGCACTACCTCGAGAACTTCCTGCAGTCGATCTTCGACTGCGTACCCGAACTGCGCGGCGCCACCCTGGTCATTGGGGGCGACGGCCGCTATTACAACCGTACGGCGATCCAGACCGCCTGCTCGATCGCCGCCGGCAACGGGGTGGCGCGCATCGTCATCGGCCAGGGCGGGCTGCTGTCGACACCCGCCGCGTCGCACCTGATCCGCAAGCGCGGCGCCCAGGGTGGCCTGCTGTTCACCGCCAGCCACAACCCCGCCGGACCGGACGGCGACTTCGGCATCAAGTTCAACGTCGCCGGCGGCGGACAGGCAAGCGAAGGCCTGACCAACCGCATCTACGAAGCCAGCAAGCAGCTGGCGCGCTACCGCGTGCACGAGGGCGGCCAGGTGGACCTGGATCGCCGCGGACTGCAGACGCTGGGCGGTATGGAGGTCGAGGTGATCGACTGCGTCGATGACTACTCGCAGCTGATGCAGCAGCTGTTCGACTTCGACCGCATCCGCGACTGGTTCCGCCGGGGACACACGCTGCGCTTCGACGCGATGCATGCGGTGACCGGCCCCTATGCCGAGCGCATCTTCGTCGAGCAACTCGGGGCGCCGCTGCTGAGCGTCCAGAACGCCAGCCCCCTGGAGGATTTCGGCGGCGGCCACCCGGACCCCAACCTGATCTACGCCAAGCCGCTGGTGGACCTGGCCTTCGGCCCCAATGGCCCGGACCTGGCCGCCGCCAGCGACGGCGACGGCGACCGCAACATGATCCTGGGCAAGGACATCTTCATCTCGCCGGGCGATTCGCTGGCGATGCTGGCGGCCCACCTGCACGAGTTGCCGGGCTACCGCCGTGGCCTGGCCGGCCTGGCGCGCTCCATGCCCACCTGCCGCGCCGCCGACAAGGTTGCCAAGGCGCTGGCCATTCCCCTGTATGAAACGCCGACCGGCTGGAAGTTCTTCGCCAACCTGCTGGATGCCGGCAAGCTGACGCTCTGCGGCGAGGAAAGCTTCGGCACCAGCAGCGACCATGCGCGCGAGAAGGACGGCGTCTGGGCGGTGCTGGCCTGGCTCAACGTGCTCGCCGTGACCGGACTGCCGGTGAAGGAGATCGCCCAGCGGCACTGGAAGCGTTTCGGCCGCCACTACTACGCGCGTCACGACTACGACGAACTGCCCGGCCCCGCCGCGGACAGCGTGATGCAAGCCCTGGCCAACCAGCTGGCGGAACTGCCGGGACGCCGACTCGGTGACTACACGGTCAGCGAGGCCGACGAGTTCAGCTATCGCGACCCGGTGGACAACAGCATCGCCGTGAACCAGGGACTGCGCGTGATCTTCGGCGACGACGCGCGCCTGATCCTGCGGCTTTCGGGCACCGGCACCAAGGGCTCGACGCTGCGCCTCTACCTGGAGCGCTACGAAACCCGCGAGAGCGCGCTCAACTGGGAAGCCCGCGATGCGCTGGCGCCGCTGGTGAACCTCGCGGACCGCATCATGCGCATCGGTGAACTGACCGGCCGCAAGGCACCGAGCGTGATCACCTGAATTCCGCCGCCGCGAAGCCGGCCGGGGAAAACTGGCAAATTGCACGCCACCCCCGGACAATGGGCGCCGTCCACGGAGGCCGACGTTGAATATCCTGCTGGTCGACGATCACGAGCTGTTCCGCGAAGGCATCAAGCTGCTGCTGGCCAACCTGGCGGAGGACGTCGTCTTCGCCGAGGCGTCCAGCTGCACCGCCGCGCTGGCCCATCCGGGCGCTTCGCCGCTGGATGTGATCCTGCTGGACTTCCACCTGCCGGGCATGCATGGCTTCGAGGCCCTGCGGGCGCTGCGCGAGCACTTCGAGCAGCCGGCCATCGTGGTGCTGTCGGCGGAGGAGAACCCGGCCCTGATCGTGCAGGCCATCGATGAAGGCGCGGCGGGCTTCATCCCCAAGACCTCCAGCCACGCGGTGATGATGGCCGCGCTGCGCCTGGTGCTGGCCGGCGGCACCTACCTGCCCCCGCATGCCTTGCTCGGCTCGGCCTCGCCGGCCGCCGCCGTCGCCCAGCCCCAGGGCGACCTGCTGGCGGAACTGACGCCGCGCCAGCTGGAGACGCTGAGACTGGCGATGCAGGGCAAGTCGAACAAGGTGATCGCCCGCGAGATGGATGTCTCCGAGGCGACGGTCAAGGCGCACCTGTCCGCGTCGTTCCGCGCCCTGGGCGTGCGCAACCGCACCGAGGCGGTCTTCTCGGCGGCGCGGCTCGGGCTAAAGATCTAGCGTTTCCCGGACCACGCGGTCCGGCGGCTGCGCGCGCGGCTCGTCGGTGCTGAACTCGCAGTGCAGCTGCCAGCGCCCGGACGGCTGCGGCTGCAGCGACAGCTGCGTGAATCCGCTGCCGCTGTAGACCCGGCTGTCGATGTCGCATTCCCAGGGTCCATTCACGCCCTCGAAATGCAGCGTCTCGGCCTGCGCCAGCTCCGCCGCCTCGGCGTTGGCGAAGCGGTAGGGCGTGTTGAGCCCGGCCGTATGGATCGAATGCAGGACGATCGTCTCCGATCCCCCCGGGCGGCGCAGCCGCGCCGTCGTGAACAGGCCCAGGTGTTCGTCGCCGGACAGGAACACCAGGCCGCGCAGCCGGTGCTCGCCGATCAGTTCGAGCAGCGACAGCAGGGTTTCCGGGTAGCCGTCCCAGCCGTCGGAACGACGGCAGGCTCGCAACCCGGCATCCTGCTGGCCGAAGGCCAGACGTGCAGGCATGGCATAGCGGTGCCGGGGCAGCAGCACCGCCGGCGAGACGATCACCCGCGGACGGTCGCGCGGCCCCTGCAGCAGCCAATGGCGCAGGGCCTGCCACTGCTCGTCACCCAGCAGCCCCGCGGCGCCGAAGCCGATATCGCCATGCCTCCCCTGGCGACGGCTGCGGGTATCGAGCAGGAACACCGGGATGCCCTCGGCCTCGAAGGCGCGCCACAGCGGCTGAGCCAGCGTCTCCTCGGTGCTGTTCGTCCGGAGCAGGCGCTGGTAGCGCAGGAAATAGCGCAGACCGCGGTCGAGCATCTCGCGGCTGCGCTGCTGCGACGCCTCCGGCGCCTCGGGAGCCATCGGCTCCCAGTTGTCGTCGATCTCGTGATCGTCCGGCAGGCAGACCACCGGCACGCGCCCCAGCGCGCGGCGCACGCCACGGTTGCGCAGCCAGGCCTCGTAGGGCTTGCGGTAACGGTCGTCGGCCAGGGTCGGATCGAACAGGCCGGCGGTGGCGTCGGCGTAGATCTGGTCACCGGTCAGCACCAGCAACTGCGGCGGCGCCTCGCCGTCGAGGCGATCGTTGAGACGGTCCCAGGGCTGCACGGGGCAGCGCTCGTTGAGGATGCCCGGAGGATAGCCGCAGCTGCCCAGCGCCAGCCGCAGGCCGGCCGCCGCCGTCGGCGCGGGCAACTGCACCAGGCCCGGCGGACTGGGCGGCGCCGACTGGTTGATCTGCTCCACGGCCTTCTCGATCGCGTCGGCCATCGCCGTCGGCGCCAGGTCCTCGGGCGCGGGAGCCCGTTCCTGCCACAGCTTCTGTGCCGCGTTGCTGTCGCCCGGGTCGAAGGCCTTCTGGTTCATGCAGGGTGGTTGCGGATAGACCGGCAGCACCAGCAGCTGACGCACCTCCCCCTTCGCCCACCAGGGCAGATCGCGCGCGAACCAGTCGGTGTCGTGTTCACCCTCCAGCCGGAACAGGACGTCGCCCGGTCCCAGGCCGAGGCGCTGCATCAGTTCCCCATAGCGCCAGCGTCCGTCGGCGTCGCGCTCCACCGGCAGCAGGCACAGGGCCTCGGGCCGGCCCAGCTGAGGGCTGGCGCCGAGGCCGAGCCGCAGCGAGTCATCCGGCTGGCGGTTCAGCATCGGCCCCAGCCAGGGCGCCTCGGCGACATAGGGACGCTGCGCCGGAGGCTGCGGCGGACGCGCCCGCTCCGGGGCCTCGAGGAAGTCCAGGATATGGGCGCAGGTCTCCCGGGCGCGGCGGCCGATCAGGCTGTCCTGGTGTCCCATGCCCGGGAGGATGCGCTTTTCCACCTCGCAGCCGGCGTCGCGCAGCACCGCCTCCGCGCGATGCGCCGTGGCGACGTCGGCCAGGCCGTTGTCCTGGCCGTGCAGCACCAGGGTCCGGAAGCGCCAGTGCGCCTGCAGCGCATCGCGCGAGACGAAGCGGTTGCGGCCGCCGCGGTCGGTGATGGTCTGGTGCTGCGTGAAATGGATGACCTGCGCCACGGTGTCGAGGTTGAGCGGGCCGAACAGGTCGTCGATATGGTCGAGCACCTCGTCGCTCAAGGCTCCCAGGGAGAAGGTGCGGCCGTAGATCGCGTCCATGCGGTGGCGCGAGGCGATGTACTCGCTGCGCCGCGGCAGGCAGGAATTCTCCTGCAGCAGTTCTTCGTCGGGATACGGCAGGCTGCCGAGGAAGCGGTCCAGCAGTTCCATGCCCAGGCCCTGCTCGGGATCGGGGCGGAAGTCGTAGCGCAGCGGGCCGAACATCTGCTCCAGGTAGGACATGACGTAGCCGCGGAAGATGTTCTGCTGGCTCATCACCATCACAGGGCCGTTCTGCGACAGCACGACGCGGCGCAGGCGCTGCGGCATGACGCGGCGCGCGGCGGCATGTCGGTCGGCGCCGCTGTCGGTGGACGGGCCGCGCGGGCGCAGCAGTCGCTCGACCTCGGCCGCCGTCTTGCCGGCGGACAGGATCGCCTGGCTCAGCATCGCCGCTCCCATGCAGTGCGCGATCACGTCCAGCGGACGCTGTCCGCTGCGCCACCAGATGTAGTCCACCGCCGCGGGAATGTCGTTGAGCGCCACCTGCTCGAAGGTCCAGGGCAGGCAGGCCGTGGGCAGGCCGGCGCTGCTGCGCAGGTCGGCCACCCAGACGTCGCGGCCACTGTCGGCCAGGAAGGCCGCCAGGCCGGGCTTCAGCACCGGGTGGGCATAGCTGGTGCCGCTGGCGCTGTAGCCGTGGACCAGCAGCACCGGCGGCGGCGCGGCGGCGCCGACGCCCGCCCCGGGGTCACGGCGATAGCGCGCCAGGCGCAGCCGCAGCGGGGTGCCGGCGGCCTCGCCCAGGTCGAGCCAGTGGATTTCCGGTGCCGGCAGGCCCGGCAGCTTGCCCGGCAGGCGCTGCACCGGACGATGCCGCGGCGTATCCGGCTTGCGCAGGTTCCAGATATGGATGCCGAGCATCAGGCGCGTGAAATAGCCGGCCAGCGAGACGAAGTCGGCCAGCGCCTCGACATGGCAGTCCTGCGCCTCGATGCGCATCAGCGGGCGGCCGCGCGATGCCAGGTACTGCGGATCCAGGGTCAGCCGCCGCGGCCCTTCGAGCGGCGCGCCGAGTTGCGTCAGGGAAAGCTCCTGCAACTGGCGCCAGGGATTGCTGGGCCGCGCATAGGTGATGTGCTTGTGTCCGAGGACATGGCCGCCCACCAGAGCGCCGGGCTGGAAGCCTCCCGCCACGTCCGGCGGCGTCAGGTCCTCGACGATCTCCAGGCGATAGTCGAAGCGGCGGCATTCGCCGGCACGGCTGGCGAGCTTGAACATGCCCCGGATGCGGTCCAGCACGCCGGGGCCGCTGCTGCGCTCGCCGGCGGCGGCGTTCTGCGCCCAGGCGGCCAGGCTCAGCGCGGTATCGCGCAGCCCGCGGTTGCGCCACCAGGCCCAGGCACCGCGCGCGGTACGCCGCAGGAAACCGCTGTCCTCGCGCTCCATCACGGTCAGGCTGCCCTTGACGCGGTAGACGCGGGCCAGGCGCTGCTCCTGACGCAGGCGCTCCTCCGGGGACAGGGCCTGCGCCTGCAGGCGCTGCCAATCGCCCAGCGCGAAGATGCGCAGCTGTGCCGGGCCTTCGCCGCCGACCTCGAGGCGGGCCTGGCTCAGACGCCCCTCGCGGTCCGGACGAAACAGCTGGTCCAGGCGCAGCGGCCGGTAGCCCAGGGTCAGCTCCACCCAGCAATCACGATCCAGGCCATGGACGTCGCGCAGGCCGACCGGCCCGGCGAGCCGTTCGCAGACCCCGACCCGCGTGCCGGCGCGCGGCAGCGCCGCGCGCTCGATGATGGCCCGCTCCACGTTCGCGAACTGCGGACGGACGACCGGCGGCGCGACCGGCGGCGCCTGCGGCGGCAGGCAGTTCCAGTCGCGGCGCAATTCCCGCACGGCACGCAGCGCGACGGCGGCGATCGTCAGGCCCGGATTGGTGCCCAGGGCCGAGCAGAGGATGGCACCGTCCAGCACGGCCAGGCCCTCGTGCCAGGGTCGCTCCCGGCCGCTGCGCGCGGGATCGAACACGCGCCCGCAGTCGTCCACCACGCCGCGATGGACGTCATCGGCCATCGCACAGCCGCCGAGCGGGTGCACGCTGACCAGCGGACCCCGCGCGTCCTGCACCAGGAAACCCATGGAATCCGGCAGGAAGCGCCACAGCGGGTTGGGCATGGTGCGGCCGCCGAAACCGGCCGCGGCTCGCAAGGCGTCGATACGCTGCATCTGCGCGTCGAACAGGGGCCGCTGCGGCAGGCCCGGCCACACCACCGCGACGTGGCCGTCGCCCGTCTGCGAGGCTGCGTCGCCTTCGAGCTCCAGGCTGCCATCCGCACCGTCGTCGCCCATGGCGGCAAACACCGACATGTGCCGGATGCGCTCGCGGTGCACCGCGAAGGGATCGCCGGCCGGATGACCCTCGCGGTGCCGGCTGTCGTCGAACCGCCCGAGATCATGCAGGGTATTGGCGGTGGTGATGGATTCTTCCGCGGCGCGGCGCAGGGAACCGGGCACGGCCAGTTCCTCGATCACGATGGGCTGCGCCGCCAGCCCGGGCCGCGCCTCGATCTCGGCATCGACCACCGCGGTGATGGTGGGGCCGACACGGCGCTGTGCCGGCGGCTGGTCCTCGTCGGCCACGGCGTTGGCCTCGGCCTGGGGGCCATAGCCGTAGCCGAAGGCGATGAGATCGCCATTGCCGGAGAAGCGCTGCCCGAGCAGCGGCGAGAACAGGGCGCGCGCGCTGCGCTGCTGCGTGCGCAACAGGATTTCGCTGGAGCCCAGCGCTCCCGCCGCCAGGATCACCCGCCGCGCCGTCAGCCAGCGCGGCCCGGCGTCCTGCAGGCGCAGCTTCTCGTCGGTGTGCGCCAGTTCCAGGCTCCAGCAGGCGGAATCCGCGGCCGGCCGCTGCAGCCGCAGCACCGTGGCGCCGCACCAGATTTCGGCCTGCCGCCGGGCGGCCCGCACCAGCAGGTTGGTGTCGAGCGATTCCTTGGCCCCGTAGTTGCAGCCGGTGGCGCAGTCGCCGCAAAGCTTGCAGGCGGAGAGCTGCACGCCCTCCGCATTGACGCCATCGCGCATGGCCACCGTCACGGCCGCCTCGCGCAGGGCACCGCGGCCCATGACGCCAAGCACGCGCGTCTTGGCCAGCGGCCGCTCCTTCAGCTCCGCATGCAGGCCGATGCGGTTGTCGGCGCCGCCATGGGCGGCGCCGAGCATTTCCTTGGCCTCGGCGTAGCTGGCGTCCAGTTCCCTGCGGCCGCGCAGGGCTTCGGGCCAGCGCGCGTCGAACACCTGGCGCCGCGGAATTTCCATGACGCCGGCATTGATCAGGGAGCCGCCGCCGAGGCCGTTGGCCACCAGCACGCCGAGGTCGCGGCCGGCACGGATGTCGAACAGCCCCTCGCCGCCCTTGGTCCGGCCGGCGAAACTGCCGCGCAGCTGGGTCGGCAGGTCGGCCAGTTGCGAGGGGAAGGCTCCGGGCAGGTACTCGCGGCCGCGCTCCAGCACGCAGACCTTCAGCGGACGGCCGTTCTCGGTGCAGCCAGCCAGTTCGGCCGCGGCGATCGCCCCGCCGTAGCCGCTGCCGACGATGACGACGTCGTAGGCCGGCTGCGGCGCCGGCTCGCGGCGGCATTTGTCCGGGTCGGCAAGCAGCTCGGCGAATTCACGCGAAAGCCACCGGCTGGACGCCCCCCCCGGCGCCGGCCGTGGCCGCGTCATTCGTTGACGGCCTTGAGGATGGATTCGCGCAGGGTCATGGCATTGACCGGCTTGTGCAGCAGCTCGACGCCGGCATCGCGCGCCTCGCGAAGCCGGTCCGGAGCGGTGTCGCCGCTGATCAGCAGGGCCGGCAGCTCGGGCCAGGTCTCGCGCAGCGCGCGGATCGTGCGGATGCCGTTGTCCTCCCCGCGCAGGCGGAAATCGGCCAGGACGATGGAGGGCGTGAAGTCGCGCGCCTTCTCCACCGCCGCCGCCGTGGACGCGGCGGTCTCGACGGTGAAGCCCATTTCCTCCAGCAGGGTCTGCATGCCCAGGCGGATGGCTTCCTCGTCGTCGATCACCAGCACCTGCACGTGGCGCCACAGCGGCCCGGCCGGCATGGTGGCTTCCGCTGCGGGCAGCCCCGGGCTGCGCGTCACCGGGATATCCACGGAGAAACGGCTGCCCCGGCCGGGCACGGAGGCCAGCTTGAGGTCGATGTCGAGCAGTTCGGTCAGGCGGCGCACGATCGCCAGGCCCAGGCCCAGGCCCTTGCTGCGATCGCGCTCCGGATTGTTGAGCTGGTAGAACTCCTCGAACACCCGCTCCTGCTCGGATTCGGGAATCCCCGGACCGGTGTCCGAGACGCTGATACGCAGCTTGTCGTCGAGCGGCTCCACCGACAGGTCGACGCTCCCCTGCTCGGTGTACTTGATGGCATTGGACAGCAGGTTGCGCAGGATCCGCTGCAGCAGCATGGGATCGGTACGCACCACGCTGCCGGACAGGCCCTGCAGGGTCAGGCGCAAGCCCTTGCGATCGGCCTGCGGCTGGAATTCGTCCACCAGTTGCGACAGCAGGGCTGGCAGATCGACGCTGGAGATGGAGCGCTCGATCACGCCGGCATCCAGGCGCGAGATGTCGAGCAGCGCGTCGAGCTGCGAGGCCAGAGACTTGACGGCCTTGTCGATCTGCTCGGCGATGGCGGCGGTGCGGGCATCCATCGGCCGCAGCAGCAGCGAGCCACTGAACAGCGACAGCGCGTGGATCGGCTGGCGCAGGTCGTGGCTGGCCGAGGCCAGGAATCGCGTCTTGGCGCGGTTGGCCGTCTCGGCATTGCCGAGGGCGGAGCGCAGCTTGCGGTTGAGTTCCACGCGCTGCTGTCGGATGTTGTAGGACTCCATAAACACTCCGTAGACCCCTCGGGCGTGGCTCAGCATGGTGGTGATGTAGACCAGGATCAGCCCGGCGAACAGCAGCCGCTCGAACACCGCGACGTCGGCCACCGGCGTCAGCGTCCAGACCACGCCGACCGGCACCATCATCACCAGGACATAGGGCAGGCAGACGCGCTGGTAGCCGGCGGTGGACTGGATCGTGGCGGAGCAGACGCCGACCACGTAGATCGTCACGATGGCGCCGATCAGGACCGGCATCAGCGGAAAGAACAGCACGACCAGCGCCTGCACCGCGCCGGTTCCCAGGAACAGTGCCGAGGCCAGACCCAGCTTGGCCTCGTCGGAGCGGCTGCGATCCTCGGGCAGGCCGAGCAGCACGTGCGTCCGCAGGGCCACCGCCGCGATCACCACCGCCAGCCACAGCAGCGGCAGGACCGGCGAGACGTAGTAGGACAGCAGGGCAGCCATCAGCACGCTGGTGAGATAGCGCTGCAGCGGGATGCGCCGCGCCTGCTGGGCCATCAGCAGCACCAGTTCGCCCTGCAGGGAGCGCAGCTCGGCATCCCGTTCCCGCAGTTCGACAGGTAGGTGCGACATGCCCAAGTCCGTGGCGCTCCGGCTGGATGAATTGGCGTCTTTCAACGCTACCGCTCCCGGCTCCTCGCGACCATTAGCCATTTGGCTAATCCCCCCTCAACCTGAATTCACCGTCAGGCCAATTGTGCCGCACCCGGCCGGGGATCAGGATGACCTGGCGTTCTGGGCAGGTTCGGATGCCTCGGGGTTCCAGGCGCGGGTTCAGCGGAATCTCCCCAGCGAGGAGATTCCTCCTTCAGGGATCTAAGGAGAGCGAGCGATGCTGCACAAACCGGCGGTTCAGGCGTTTATCTGCCAGGCCCACAAGAAGAGCTTCGCGGCCAAGCACACGGTCATCCACGCGGGTGACGAACCGCATTCGCTGTACCTGATCCTGGAAGGCTCGATCAGCGTCGTGCTGGAGGACCACGAGGGCCGCGAGGTGGTGCTGGCCTACCTCAACCCGGGCGAGTTCTTCGGCGAAATGGGCCTGTTCCCGGAACACAACCTGCGCAGCGCCGTGGTGCGCACCCGCACGCAGGCCCTGGTGGCCGAGTTCAGCTACCACAACTTCCGCCGCTTCGTCCGCGACTACCCGGACATCATGTTCGAACTGTCGGGCCAGATGGCCTGCCGCCTGCGCGACCTCAACCAGCGCGTCGCCAACCTGGCCTTCATGGACGTGGCGGGCCGCCTGACCCACGCCCTGCTGGAGCTGAGCAAGAAGCCGGACGCGGTGCCCCACCCCAGCGGCATCGTGGTGCGCATCAGCCGTCAGGAACTGGCGCGCCACGTGGGCTGCTCGCGCGAGATGGCCGGGCGCGTGCTGAAGAAGCTGAAGAACGACGGCTTCGTGCACTCGCAGGGCCGCAACATCCTGATCTACCGCAATGGCCAGAACGGCAGCAGCATGATGCACGCGGCGGCCTGAGCCCGCTGCCATGGGCATGCACGAGCCGATGATGCCGCCGCCGTCCAGCCGCTTCAGTGCCGAAGAGCTGGCGGAATTCGCCTCCAGCTTCGAACGGATCAAGGCCCGCCTGCCGCGGCTGTTCCGGCCTTACTGGCACCGCTGGACCTGCATGCCCGGCGACACCCCGGCCGTGCTGGTCTATGGCGAGGACGACCGCCTGGCGCTGTGCCTGGTCCGCGAGCGGCCCGATCTCTACGGCGCCATCGGCGTCACCGTGCCGGGGCACCTGCAGTACTGGCCGCCGCGCGGCTCCATCGTCGAGGCCCTGGGCGCCGCCGGCCTGCAGCTCTAGGTTTGCGACCCCTGCTCGGGCTGTGCCGCCAAGCCTCGGCGCAGCACCGGCTCCGGCAGCCACACCGGTGCCACCGGAATGCCATAGCTGGCCAGGCCGAAGCCACCACAGGCCGCCTGCAGCCCTTCTTCCATCACCGACGTCTCGGCGCCCAGGTCCAGCAGGCGGCGCAGCAGCGCGGCCAGCGTCGCGAACGTGATCACGGCGGTCTCCTCAGGCCGACAGGCTGCCGGCCGGCAGCACTCCGAGCAGCACGACGGCACCGGCGGCCTCCACGAAGAAGAAGACCACCGGCCAGGGCCCCGGCCGTTCGCGCAGGGCGCCGATGACGCGGCCCAGGGCCATGCCGCCCAGGGCCAGGGCCACCGTCAGGGCGATGCCGTCGCGCAGCTGCGGCAGCCACAGCGGCAGCAGCAGTGCCAGGGCCATCGCCACCCCGAAACCGCCGTAGACCGCCTGGATCTCATTGCGCGCCGTGGGGGTCTCGGCCGGCAGGTCGAAACTGCCCAGGAAGCGCCTGGGCACGGCGAAGGCCGCCAGACCCATCAGCAGGAACAGGGCGGCGACGATGGACATCGGGATCATGGCGGACTCCTCCGGTAAGGGTGGAATCATGCTCATCCCCTGCCCGGGGGCCGGCAATTACCGGGCAGGTAATCGCCGCGGCGCAGGGATGGCTTAGTCTTGGCTCACCCGCCCCGCCGAGCCCCCGCATGAGCACCGATCCGCACCCGCCCCTGCGCTACTTCCTGCTGATGTTCATGGCCGCCACCTCGCTGGCCAACGGCGTGGTGATGGTGGCGTTCACGGAACAATGGTACCTCTGCATCGCCAATCCGCTGCGCGCGGCGCTGTACAGCGCCCACTTCGTCACCGACGTGGGGACGGCCTACCTGACCGTCGGTGCCGCGCTGCTGTGGGCCGCGCTGAGCCCGTCCCGGGCCCTGCCGCTGGTGGTGACGGCGCTGCTGTTCTCGGCGCTGCACGTCGTACACCATGTCGGCGAATACCTGGGCTTCGGCATGCCGACCCGCAGCGTGCTGATCGAGCTCTTCGGCATCTGGGGGCCGGTGGCGATCCTGGCCTGGCTGGCGCTGGCGCTGCGTCGGGCCGAGGCGGGTGCCGCTTGAGCCGGCCCTTTGCCGAGCAGTTCGCACAGGCCTGGGCACGGCCCACCCCGGCGGGCCTGGTGGCGCTGCTGCAGCCCGACGCGCGGCTGCTGCAGCCGCACCAGCCGCCGATACAAGGCCGCGAGGCCGCCCTGGAGGAATTCCGCCGACTGCTGGCCTGGCTGCCGGCTCTTCACGGCGAGGTGACACGCTGGAGCCAGAGCGGCGATACCGTGTTCATCGAGTGGCGGATGCGGCTGCCCCTGGGCCGCCGGACGATCACGATCCCGGCGGTGGACCGCTTCCTGCTGCGCGACGGCCTGGGGGCGGAACGCGTGGTCTACTTCGACCCGATGCGGCTGGTGGCGGCCGTGCTTTCCCATCCCCCGCTCTGGCCGGGATACCTGAAGTACCGTTTCGCCATCTGAGCCGGTCCACCGTCCATGGCCGGACGTTCGGCGGGACGGAGGTCCACCGGGCGTCCATCCAGTTCCGCTTCGCCTAGCGTGCCTTGTAGAAGCGGTTGGGCCGGAACAGTTCCGGCGCCAGCGGCTGGTCCATGCGGTCGTTGCGCAGCCGGATCTCGGTGGTGTTGCGCTCGCGCAGATCGGTCAGCAGCGCGCGGCCGATGGCCCAGCGGCCGTTGACCTGCCGCACCGAGGCCGGGTCGACCTCCAGCCGCTTCCAGGGCACGCCGCCGTAGAGATCGGCCTTCAGGGGCAGGCACCAGGTGTTGTCGATGGTCAGGTCCAGCCGGTCATAGAGGATGTTCGGGTCGTTGCCGGCCGGCAGGAAGCGCCACTGCTCCACCGCCCGCCCGCCGCTGTAGCCGCTGCCGATGCGCGTCAGGCGCCCGCCGTGCAGGCCGCTGAACAGGAATTTCAGGTCAAAGGCCGACAGGCCGCTGCCGAACAGGCTTTGCGCCACCGTGGCACCGGTCACCTGCCGCACCTTGCGCACCGCCGGCAGGTAGACGTAGTAGTCCTCCCTGCCCTGGCGCGTCAGGAACAGGTAGGCGGCTCCGGCCAGGTCGGCCGGCGCGGTCAGCCGCAGCGTGGCCTGGTGCCCGTCGGCCTCGCGCTGCCAGTACCAGCTTCCGACCAGCTCGCGCACGGTGCCGCCGGCATCGGTCTGGCGCAGGGTGATGTCCTGGGCCAGGGACTTCTGCGGGAGATTGGCGGCCAGGCAGGCGCGCAGGGCGGTCTCGTCTCGCGCGGCCGCGGCCGGGCCCGGCAGGCCCGCGGCGAGCAGCGAGCCCAGCACCCAGGCGGAATGCAGCAGCTTGGCCATGGTTCGCGACTCCCGTTTCAAGGAACGGCACGCGCTCTGGCGTGCCGTTTGCAGAATAAAGAAGCCCGGCGCCTTGGGGACCACCGGGCAATGGCGGAAGGTTTGACCCGTCAGGCTCGCCTCACGCGCGTCTGCCGCTGTCTGTTCAGTGAGCCGCGAAATGCAGCATGACGTGCACCTGCAGTTCGCCGACCAGGAAGCCGAGGACCGCGCCGACCGCGATCAGGATCCACTCGTCCTGCTCGAAGGCCGGATGGAGCAGGTTCTCGAACTCCTCCACCGTCAGGTCCTGCATCTTGGTCGCCAGCGTCCGCTCGAGATCCATGGCGTCATGGGCATACTTCTCGATGTGCTGCATCGTCGCCGGCAGGCGCTTCATGATCTCCTGCGAGACCAGGCGCTTCATCTCCTGGTACTTGGAGCTGCCGACCGCCATCACCACGAAGGGCTTGGCGACGCCCGACTGGGCATCGACCACGCGCTGCACCTGCTTCTGGATCATGCCGAACAGGCGGTCCGACAGCGGACCGCGCAGCACGGCGTCGATGATGTTGTGCGGCGTGACGATCTCGGCGGCGATCAGGCGGCCGTACTCGGCCGACACCTCGAGGCGGCGCTTCAGGAACAGGCCCTGCCAGGTGAACAGGCCACCGAGGTACTTGGTCGGCTGCTTGGGATTGAAGATCATCTTCAGCGCCAGCCAGTCGGTGAACCAGCCGGTGAAGCCGCCGAACAGCGGCATGACCCAGACGTTCTGCGTCACCGCCCAGACCACGGCCTGGACGCAGCCGATGGCGAAGCCGAAGAACAGTCCGGAATTGCGGATGAAGCGGAACTCGCCGTGTCCGGCCTCGAGGAAGATGCGGTTCAGCAGCGGCTTGTCGCGCAGCAGGTTGCTGACCACCATGTCCTTGAGGTCGAACACCGAATTGATGTTGGATTTGATGTCCGTCATGATCTGGCGGACGATCTCGGGCGCCTCTTCCTGGATGCGGCTGATGATCATCCGCTTGACGGTTTCCGGCGCCGCCTCCCAGAGCCCGGGGGCGTACTGTTCGGCGACGCTGCGGGTGATGTCTTCCACCGCCTCCAGCAGCGGCTTCTCGATCTCCTGGGCGATGCGGTCCGGGTCGAGCTTGTCGAAGACATCCTCGGGCTTGATCAGCTTCTGGGTCATGGTGTCGCAGGCGATGCTGGCCATGATCGCGGCCTTGCGCGGCACGATGCCCTGCCAGCCGAGATACGGCGGCTTGATGCCGATGAACTCGATCGGCTCGAACATCATACGGATCGCGACGATCTTGGTGACGTAGCCGATGATGGCCGCCACGAACGGCATCGACGCATACAGGAACCAGTTCTTCTGTACGTCGACGACGATTTCTGCCCAGCTTTGCATGTTTCTCTCCCCTGCCTGTCGCTGTTTCTATTGCCTGCCTGCGCTCTTCAGCCCACCAGGCCGGCGAACGATTCGGATACGTCCTCGCTGACGCGTCCGTCTTCCCAGAATGCACGGCCAAGCGCCGACAGCATCAGCACCCGCCGCACGATGTGGCCCTTGAGCCCGCCCTTGTGAAGCCGGGCGATGCCGTCGCGTACGACCTGTTCGGTTTCCAGCATTTCGTACTGGACGCGCCGCGAGAGATCCTCGGGGCCGGTCTCCACCAGGCCCAGCGCCCGCAGCTGGCCCAGATAGACCGGCGTGACATCGTTCCACTGCACGCCGGCATTGCGGCCGATGCTGCTGATCCATTCCACCACCGGCTCGGCGGTGAGGCCGATGCGCGAACCGGCCAGGACGTGGATCAGCGGATAGGTGGAACCGTCCGACATGGCCGAGAGGATGCGCGCCTGGTCCGGCAGCAGCTGGGAGGTCACCCAGCCGAAGTATTCGGCCTTGGCCTCGTCATGGCCCTGCTCGGAGGACCGGTGCAGGAGGTCCTGCAGGCTGATGCCGCCGCCCGGCCCGGCCGCCGAGCGGTCGGCCACCGAGCGCATCGCTACCGCCAGCACCGACACCGAGCTGGGGGGCTCGAGCCGGTCCATGCGCCGCTTGAGTTGCTGCAGCAGGCCGCGCTCCACCGCCTGCAGGCGCTCGCTGGCGAAGTCCGCGCCCGGCAGGCGCCGCAGCAGGCCCGCGACCTTGCGGCCCGCGCCGTTGTCACCCAATGCCTTCACGATTCTTCCCCCTTTGCTTGCGTGGCCGGCGCCTCGCCTTCTGCCTGCGGCATGCGCTCCAGGCGCAGCCCCTTGATGCGCAGGCCCAGGTCCGCGTGCTTGACGATCACCGGCACCGGCTCCTGCGGGAAGCGCACGTTCATGCCGAAGCGCGCCAGGATCGGCGTGGTGATCTCGCGCACCGCCTTCAGGCGCGTTTTGAGCACGGTATCCACCGGCGCGCGGATGCGCTGGTTGAGCGCCAGCTTCAGCGGGCCGCGGTAGTTGAGGCGGATGCTGGTATCCACCGGCACCGTGAACGATACCGGCTGCTCGAAGCGCAGCGGGATGCGCGCCTTGAACTTCACGTTGCGCAGCCGCTTGAGCTTCTGGTAGGTGAAATCGGTGGTGCCCTCGATGTCGGCGTAGGTATCCACCGGCACCACGCCGCGGTAGCGGATCACCATGCGGATGGGTACCGAGGTGTCCAGCTTGACGTCGGCGTCGTAGTTGCCCTGCAGCGGCAAGTCCAGGGTCTGCTTGAACGGCACCGTCGCGTCGATGTAGCCGTCGAGCTTGATGGTGATCTTGTTGGTAGCCTCCGCGATGGCACGGGCCTGCGGCGGCAGCAGGACATGGCCTGGCTGGTCGGTCAGCGTCAGGCGCACGACCAGGTGCAGGTAGAGCCAGAAGCCGAGCGCGGCGCCGCCTACCGCCAACAGCAGGCCCAGCCCCAGTTTTGCCAGCAGGCGCATCACGGCGCCGGTTCCTTCGCCGCCGCGGCCGGGGCGGCCGGGGCGGCGGCCGGGCCATCGGCCGTGTTCAGGCGCAGCGTGCGCAGCGGCAGGCGCAGGTCGGCCTCGGTGATCACCACCGGCGCCGGATCGGGCACGATGATGCTGGCCTGCAGCGCCGACTTCACCGGCACGTCCATCTTGCTGCGGATGGGAATGGTGGCGGCGATGTCGGCCTTCAGCGGCACGTCCAGCGCCTGTTTGAGCTTGGCCTCCACCGGCGCGGTGAACTTGAGGTGCACCATCTGGTCGACCGGGATGTTGAGGTTGACCGGAACCTTGGCCTTGACCGGAATCTTGCCGCGCAGCGGCAGGTCGTGCGTGTCGCCGAGCAGGTCGGCCTTGACCACGGTGTTCACGTCCAGCAGCTGGTCGATCACGATGTAGTCCTTGACCGGGACGTTCATCTTGATCGGAATCTCGCTGTCGAAGCTGGCATTGACGCGCAGCGTCTCCTCCACCGGAATCCTGACGCGCTGGTCCACCGGCACGGTGGTGGTGATGGCGGTGTCGATCTCGATCGACAGGTCGTTGAGCACGTCGGCACTGATGTTCAGCGGTTCGGGCAGCAGCACGGTGGCCGGCTGGTCCTTCAGTACCAGTCGGGCATCGACGTTGCGGAACACCCACCAGCCGGCGACGGCACCGCCGGCAACGGCGCCCAGCAGGATCGCGAGGAAGAAGATCGTGGTTTTGCTCACTGGTCGATTCCTAGAAGCGCATGCCGATGCTGGCGGAGAAGAAGTCGCGGTCGTGCAGCGTGTTGCGCTTGCCGCCGCCGAACATGAAGGCCTGGGCCAGGCTGGCGTCGAAGTCGCCGTAGCTCAGGCGCACGTCGAGCACGGCCAGCTTGCGCCCTTCCAGGAAATTCTCGCCGAGGCCCGGCGAGACGCCGGACACGTCGTGGGTGAAGACCAGGAAGGGCCTGACGTCGAAGCCGCGGATGCCGACATCGCTGTAGTGCAGCATCGTGCCCAGGCGGTAGCCCCAGGAGAAATCGTCGACGTAGCCGCCGGTGTTGCGCACCGGGTTGATGTGCAGCGCGTTGCCGGTGTCGGCGGCGCCCGGGCCCGCGTGAGTGTCGGTACCCGGCCCCTCGAATTGCAGCTTCGAGCGCGACGGCAGGTCCAGCACGCCGATGGCGGTGAACTCGGCCAGCAGCAGCGCATCCGTGGTGCCCAGGAAGGCGCTGTTGCCGAAGATGCTGGTCAGTCCCAGCGAGCCCTGCATCACCTGCAGGCGCTCATAGCCCCGGATGTACTGGCCCGCCCCGATCTCTCCCGGCGTGCCGCCGCGGTAGGCCGTCACGAAATCGGGGATCGCCGTGCGCGAGCCGGGCACCGTGGTGCCCAGCAGGTTCGGCGCGGTCAGCAGGCCCTGCAGCGCGCTGATGACGCCCGGCAGGTTGCCGGTGGCACCGGCCGCCACGTTGAGGACGTTGCCCGGATCCTGGATCGCCGCCAGCAGGCCCGGCAGGGTATCGGCGGTGCCGAACAGCGGGATGTCCTGGCGCGGCAGCGCCGGCTGCAGCGCCGCGAACAGCACGTCCTCCAGGTCCACCTGCACCGGCTGGTTGGGACGGTAGGCCAGCTCGCCACGCACCGCGACACCACCGACCAGGCTGCTGAAGCTCAGGCCGAACAGCTGGATGTCCTCGGGGTAGTCCAGGAAGTAGCGCGCCGTGTCCAGCGGCACCGCCTCGCGCAGGTGGGTGCCGGGCACGCCGCAGGCGGCCATGAAGCTGGTCAGGTCCACCGCGTCGATGCCCGAGGGATTGCCCTCGCGGCGCGTGCAGCTGGACTCTGCGGCATAGGCGCTGGCCGCCGGAATGCGCGAATGGTAGTTGGCGAAGTAGAGGCCCAGCTCCGAACCGCCCAGCCATTCCGGGTGGAAGTACACCGCCAGCCCGTACTGGCCGAGGTCGTCGGGCTCGCGGTTGGGCGCGCGGCGCAGCGTGTAGCTGGTCTGCGTCACCAGGGCGAAGACGTCATTGGCCGGCGTGCCGATCTGCTGCGGATCGTAGGGCGCCTTGCCGAAGGGCGCGATGATGCCCTCGTTCTCCGTCAGCTCGTTGCCGGCGTTGAAGAACGAGAAGTACGAACCGCGCGGCGGAATGCCGGCGGGGCGCCATTCGAACTGGTAGAAACCCTCCAGGCTCAGTTCATCGTTGACCGGCCCGCGCACCAGCAGCATGCCCACCGGCCGGTAGACCTCGTCGAGCTCCTGGCCGGGCCGCGTCAGGTTGTTCACGTCCGGCGGGTTGATGACATTGAGGCTGCCCTGCGTGACGAAGCTCGACTCGCCCCAGACGATGCGCTGGCGGCCGATGCCGATGTCCACCGGCTGGCCCAGGATGTCGAAGGTATCCTGGACATAGGTGTCCAGCAGCTGGAAGCCGTAGCCGATCTCCTCGCGGGTCTCGCTGGGGCGCCGGCTGCGCACGGACTGGCCGGGCTGCGGGCCCGGCGTGACGATCTGGTTCGGGTGACGCTCCCTGAGATCGGCATTGACCGGGTCGTAGAACGCCAGCCCCCCGACCTCCATCAGCAGGTCGCCGCGGCGCAATTGATAGCGCGAGGCCCACTTCACCGGCGCGGAGATCAGGTCGCCGCGGTCGTAGTTGAGATTGCCCTCGTCGTAGACCGAGTTGAAGGCGCCGGGGGCCGCCATGTAGCGCTCGTTGGGCGCGGTGTTGTTGGGGCTCGCGGAGAGGCAGTCGTCACTGGCGCAGAGCTGCGGGTCCAGGTTGGACTTGCCGACCAGGCCCGGGTCGCGCGCCTCGGTGCGCACGGCGGCACCGAGCGTCAAGCGGTTGCTCCACTGCGATTCCCAGTCCTCGGCGGCCGCGAGGCCCGGGATCAGCAGCGCCAGCAGCAGGCAGCGTTCGATCGGGCTCACGGCTTCTTCTCCTCGGAGTCGCGCCGGCGGCTGCGCCAGAACTGGATGCGCGGCAGCGGCAGGTCCTCGACCCGGTCGGCGATCGATTCCGTCTGGCCGCGCAGGGTGTGGAGCTGCTCCATCAGCGACTCCATGTGCACGACGATGCGGAACAGCGACAGCAGGGATTCCAGCACCACGCGCACGATGACGATGCCGGCGATGGAGGTGATCGGCATGATCAGCAGCAGCCAGACCAGGCCGGCCGCGAGCGACTGCTGGAAGGCCTGGAGCGCCACGAACAGGTTGAGCGCCAGCACGGCGCCGACGCAGACGACGTAGATCGCAGGCGCCATGGCGGTGGTGATGATCTGCCGCAGCTGCCAGTCGGCCAACCCACGCAGGATATCGGCGAGCCCGAGGCGGGCCGCCTGCCAGCCGGAGTCGCCCCGGCCAGACTCGTCTTCGGTCTGTCTGTCCAACCCCATGTCTCCGCCAGCACCCTAGTTTTTTTATTTATTTTTCAGGTCCTTGAGAAAGGAACTGAAGATTCCTTCAGGCGCCGGCCTGAGGCGGCGGCGCCATGGCCACCAAACTTAGCGACAATTCTTCCAGCGGATAATGGCACAATGAGCCAGAAATAGGCATTTGGGGACAACGATGTCGGCCTACTGGGACTACCCGCGGAACAGCTGCAGCGTGCGCGTGCTTACCGAGGTGGCGGCGGAGCATGGCATGACCGTCGCCGACTGCCTGCAGGGCACGCGCGTGGACGCGGCGGCCCTGCACGATCATTCCGCCATGGTCTCGGCCCACGACGAGCTGCAGGTGATCCGCAACCTGCAGGCGCGGCTGGGCACCGCGCTGCCGCTGGGCCTCGATGCCGGACTGCGCTACCACCCCACGACCTTCGGCGTCTGGGGCTTCATGATCCTGTCCAGTTCCACGCTGCAGCACGCGGTGGACGTCGGGCTGCGCTACCTGCGCCTGACCTCGTTCTACTGCCGCATCCGCCTGTCGCAGGCCGGCGACGAACTGCAGATCATCGCCGACGATTCGCAGCTGCCGGCGGACGTGCGCGACTTCCTGCTGGAACGCGACGGGGGGACGCTGATGAACCTCGCCCGGGACATCCTGCCCTCGCGGTTCACGCTGACGCGCGTCGATACCCGCCTGCCGATGCCGGCCTACCACAAGCGCGCGGAGGCGCTGTTCGGCCGCCCCGTCGCCTACGGACAGCCGCAGAACCGCGTGGGCATCCACCGCTCGATGCTGGACTGGAAGCTGCCGCAGGCCGACCTGCCGATGCGCCGCATGTTCGAGGCGGAGTGCGAGCGCCTGCTGGCGCGCCACCAGGCCCTGGCAGGCATCGCCGGGCGCGTGCGCGAACGGCTCCTGCGCGACCCCCACCGCATGCCGACGATGGACATGGTGGCGGCGGAGTTCAAGGAAACCGCCCGCACGCTGCGCCGCCGCCTGGAGGCGGCCGGCACGCGCTTCGAGAACCTGGTGGACGAAACCCGCAGCGCGCTGGCGGAAGAACTGCTGCGCGGCACCAACCTGGCGATCTCGGAGGTGGCGGAACGCCTGGGCTACTCGGAGCCCTCCACCTTCATCCGCGCCTTCAAGCGCTGGAAGGCGGTGTCGCCGCAGCGCTATCGCAAGACCGCGTCGCCCGACCTCAACGCCCCGCCCTGAACCACTGCAGGCGCTCGCGCAGCCGCACCACCTCGCCGACGATCACCAGCGTGGCGCCCTTGACGTCGGAACGCGCCACCAGCCCGGGCAGATCGGCCAGCGTGGCCGCCAGCACGCGCTGCTGGCGGGAGGTGCCGTCTTCCACGATCGCCGCCGGCCAGTCCGGCGGCAGGCCGTGCGCGACGAACTGGCGGCAGAGTTCCGGCAGCGTCGCCAGACCCATGTAGATCACCACGGTCTGGCCACGCCGCGCGAGCTGGTCCCAGTGCAGGTTCAGCGTACCGTCGGCGCGGGCATGGCCGGTGACGAAGATGCAGGACTGGGCGTAGTCGCGGTGCGTCAGCGGAATGCCGGCGTAGGCGGCACAGCCACTGGCGGCGGTGACGCCCGGCACGACCTGGAACGGAATGCCGCGCGCCGCGATCTGGTCGATCTCCTCGCCGCCGCGGCCGAAGATGAAGGGGTCGCCGCCCTTGAGGCGCAGCACGCGCTTGCCCTGCTCCGCCAACCGCACCAGTTCGGCGTTGATCTCGTCCTGCGGCACGGTATGCAGGTTGCGCTTCTTGCCGACGAACAGGCGCTCCGCGTCGCGGCGCACCAGCTCCAGGATCGCCGGCGACACCAGGCGGTCGTAGAGCACCACGTCGGCCTGCTGCATCAGGCGCAGGGCACGGAAGGTCAGCAGGTCCGGGTCGCCGGGACCGGCGCCTACCAGGTAGACCTCGCCGCGCGGCGGCTCGCCCCGCAGCAGGCTCTCCAGCTCGATCGCCGCGGCGCTCTCGTCACCGACGAACAGGCGTTCCGGGCCGGGGCCGTCGAGGAAATCCTCCCAGAGCTTGCGCCGCGCCTCCGGCGGCAGCGCCTTGACCTTTGGACGCTGGCGGCCCATGAACTCGCCGAGCCGGCCATAGGCCACCGGCAGCAGCGTCTCGATGCGCTCGCGCAGGCGCCGCGCCAGCACCGGGGCCGCGCCGCCGGTACCGATGGCCACCGTCACCGGTGCGCGCTCGACGATCGACGGCGTGATGTACGTGGACAGCTCCGGGTTGTCGACCACGTTGACCGGGACATTGGCAGCCATTGCCGCGGCGGCAACGCGGGCGTTGAGCGCCAGGTCGTCGGTGGCCGCCACCACCAGCCGGCAGCCGGCGATGCCGGCAGGGTCGAATTGCCGGGCACCGTGGGTCAGTTCACCCTCCGCCGCCATGGCGGCCAGCTCGGGATTGAGCTCGCGCGCGGCGACCTCGATGCGGGCGCCGGCCTTGCGCAGCAGGCGGATCTTGCGGGCGGCGACTTCGCCGCCGCCGACGACCAGCACCCGTGCCTCTTTCAGGCGCAGGAATATCGGGAAATGTTCCATCCACCCAGTTTAATGCGCGAACAGCTTCCAGAGCATGGTCAGCGCGATGAAAATCAGCAGGCCGGCAATGGTCTTCTTGAGTGCCTTGTCGGACAGCCTGAAGCCGATGCGGCTGCCGATCCAGATGCCGGGGATGGCGCCGATCAGCAGGAAGCCGAGCATGCTGTAGTTGACCGTGCCGATGCCGGCATGGCCGATGCCGGCGATGCCGGTGATCAGCACCGCATGCGCCAGGTCGCTGCCGACCAGGCTGATCGGCGCGTGCCGCGGATACAGGATCAGCAGCAGCATCATGCCGATCACGCCGGCGCCGACCGAGGAGATCGTCACCAGCGCGCCGATCAGGACGCCGCAGACCACGGTCATGGCTCGCTGGCCGTCGCCGTGCAGCCAGTCCACGAAGCCGCCATGGCGGCCTTGCAGGGACCGCCACAGCCGGTCCTGGAACAGCGAGACCGTGGCCGTGACCAGCACCGCGATGGCCAGCACCAGCTTGATCAGCTGGTCCAGCTCCCTGTCGGCTCCGTGGCCGTGCAGGAACAGCAGGGTCAGCAGCGCCGCCGGCACGCTGCCGGCCGAGAGCCAGCCGACGATCTTCCAGTCCAGCGAGCCGTTGCGGCCGTGCAGGACCACGCCGAAGGCCTTGCTGATGCTGGCATAGAGCAGGTCGGTGCCGACCGCGACCGCCGGGCTGATGCCGTAGAACAGGATTAGGATCGGCGTCATCAGCGAACCGCCGCCGACGCCGGTCGCGCCGACCGCCGTGCCCACCACGAGTCCCGCCAGGGAAAAGGCCCAATCCTGCATGCTATCGCCACCAAAAGGAGCGGCAAGCTAACAGCGGCCTCTTAGCCCGCGAAAGAATTATTGGATATAGTGTTATTTCCCAATTGAATATGGGTGCGCCGATGAAGCTCCGCCAGCTCCACTACATCCATGAAGTCGCCCGCCGCGGCCTCAACGTGACCGCCGCAGCCGAGGCCCTCTTCACCTCCCAGCCGGGGGTCAGCAAGCAGATCAAGCTGCTGGAGGAAGAACTGGGGGTCGATGTCTTCGTCCGCAACGGCAAGCACCTGTCGGAGGTGACACCGGCCGGCAAGCGCATCCTCGACTATACCGCCCGCCTGCTGGCGGAGGCGGAGAACATCAAGAACGTGGCCGAGGAGTTCCGCGACACCGATCGCGGCGACCTGTCCATTGCCACCACGCATACGCAGGCGCGGTACGCCCTGCCCCAGGTGATCCAGCGCTTCCGCAAGCTGTATCCCAAGGTCACCCTGCACCTGCATCAGGGCTCGCCGCCGCAGATCGCCAAGATGGCGGCCGAGGGCCAGGCGGACTTCGCCATCGCCACCGAGGCGATGCACCATTTCGACAGCCTGGTGATGCTGCCCTGCTACCAGTGGAACCGCTGCGTCTTGGTCAAGCCCAACCACCCGCTGGCCGCGATCCGCAAACTGACCCTCAAGGACGTGGCGCAGTACCCCATCGTCACCTACACCTTCGGCTTCACCGGCCGCTCCAAGCTGGACCAGGCCTTCGCCGCGCGCGGGCTGAAGCCGGACGTGGTCCTGACCGCGGTGGACGCCGACGTCATCAAGACCTACGTGCGCCTCGACATGGGCGTGGGCATCATCGCCAACATGGCCTACGACGAGCGGGCAGACAAGGATCTGAAGCGGCTTTCGGCGAACCACCTGTTCGAGCCCAGCGTGACCCATATCGGCTTCCGGCGCGGCATGTTCCTGCGCCGCTACATGTATGATTTCATGTCTGTTTTTGCCGAACACCTGACACATGAGCTGGTCGATGAACTGACCGGCATCGCCGACCACGAGGCGCGCATGCAGCGCACCCAGCAGTTGATCGACCCGGCCGCCCTGCCCGAATCCTGAGCGCCGGCGGCGATGCCCGCCATGTCCGGTTATAACGCCGGGCCTGTTATAATTTTGGGCTCGCTACCGCGCTTTCTGAGGCAGGCATGTACCGTTACGATTCTTTCGACCAGCAGCTGGTGGATGACCGCGTCGCGCAGTTCCGCGGCCAGACCCAGCGTTTCCTCGCCGGCCAGCTCCCCGAGGACGAGTTCCGCAGCCTGCGCCTGCGCAATGGACTGTACATCCAGCGCTTTGCGCCGATGCTGCGGGTCAGCATTCCCTATGGCCTGATCTCGTCGAAGCAGATGCGCATGCTGGGCCACATCGCCCGCAAGTACGACAAGAACTACGGCCACTTCACCACCCGCCAGAACATCCAGTACAACTGGCCGAAGCTGGAACAGGTGCCCGACATCCTGGCGGACCTGGCCAGCGTGCAGATGCACGCGATCCAGACCTCCGGCAACTGCATCCGCAACATCACCACGGATCACCTGGCCGGCGCCGCCGCCGACGAGCTGGTGGACCCGCGCCCGTACTGCGAGATCACCCGCCAGTGGGCCACGTTCCACCCCGAGTTCAACTGGCTGCCGCGCAAGTTCAAGATCGCCTTCTGCGCCACCGAGACCGACCGCGCCGCCACGCGCCTGCACGACATCGGCGTGTTCATCGTGCGCAATGCCCAAGGCGAACTGGGCTACGCGATCTACGCCGGCGGCGGCCTCGGCCGCACGCCGATCGTGGCGCCGAAGATCCGCGACTTCCTGCCCGAACTGGACCTGCTGTCCTACCTCGAGGCGATCCTGCGCGTGTACAACCGCCTGGGCCGGCGCGACAACATGTACAAGGCGCGCATCAAGATCCTGGTCAAGGAAACCGGGCCGGCGAAGTTCACCGAACTGGTGGAGGCGGAGTGGGCCAAGATCCGCGACGGCGAGCTCAAGCTCACCGCCGCCGACTTCGACCGGATCCGCCAGCACTTCGACGAGCATCCGTATGCGGCCGACGCCGACGCCGATGCCAGCTTCGATGCCGCGGTGGCGGCCGACTCCGCCTTCGCCGCCTTCGTGAAGCGCAACGTCAAGGCCCACCGGGTGCCCGGCTACAAGGTCGTGTTCGTGTCGCTGAAGGCGCCCGGCGTCGCCCCGGGCGACATCACCGCCGAGCAGATGGAGTTGGTGGCGCAGCTGGCCGACGACTACAGCTTCAGCGAGATCCGCTCCACGCACGACCAGAACCTGGTGCTGGCCGAGGTGCGCCAGCAGGACGTCTACGCGGTGTGGAAGGCGCTCAAGGCGCACAACCTCGCCACGCCGAACATCGGCCTGCTGACCGACCTGATCTGCTGCCCGGGCCTGGATTTTTGCTCGCTGGCCAACGCCGGTTCCATCGGCGTGTCCGACGAGATCACCGATGCCTTCGAGTCGATGGACGACCTCTACGACATCGGCGAGATGAAGATCAAGATGTCGGGCTGCATGAACGGCTGCGGCCACCACACCGTCGGCCATATCGGCATCCTCGGCGTCGACAAGAAGGGCGAGGAGTGGTACCAGGTGACGCTCGGCGGCTCCGCCGAGAACGACGCCACGCTCGGCGACCGCACCGGCCCCTCCTTCGACCGCGCGCACATCGTGCAGGCGGTGGAACGCATCATCGAGGTCTACCTCGAGCAGCGCAGCAGCGAGGATGAAACCTTCCTGAAGACCTATCGCCGTATCGGCATGGCGCCGTTCAAGGCCCGCCTGTACGCCGACGAAGCGGTGGCGGCATGAGCCTCAACCTGATCCGCGACCGCCAGCTGGTCGCGCACGACTACCCCCTGCTGGCGGACGACGCCGCCCTGCCCGCCTCCGGCACGCTCACCGTGACGCTGGCGCGCTGGCGCCAGGACGGCGAGGCCCTGCGGGCCCCGGGCCTGGCAGTCGGGGTGCGCATCCCCAACACGGTGGACGTGGCGGATGTCTGGGCCGAGGTCTCCGACCGCCCCATGATCAACCTGGAGTTCCCCGGCTTCGCCGACGGCCGCGCCTACTCGCAGGCCCGCGTGCTGCGCGACCGCTACGGTTACCGCGGCGAAATCCGCGCCAGCGGCGGTGCCGTGGTGCGCGACCAGCTGCACGGCATGGCCCGCTGCGGCATCAACGCCTTCGAGCTGCGCCCGGACCAGGACCCGCAGGTCTGCCTCGGCGCCTTCGAGGACTTCGGCCTGGCCTACCAGCCGGCCGCGGACCACGTGACGCCGGTCCTGCGCCTGCGCGGCCGGCGGTAGCCTTCCGGAACCCGTCTCAAAACGTGAGCTGCCGCACAGCGGCGGACCCGTCAGTCGATCTACATTCCTCACCGGCTTGGCGGTCTTCGCTGTTGAGCCTGCGAGGAGCTCAGCGAGCAAGCATTCAAAACAGCCAATTTAGGGCTTGTAATCAGTGGGATAAGCCTCTAGAGTTGCGCTGTCGCGGTGCACAAAACCGGCTGCAATCGTAGCCTCGAGCCATTATCACGGGGATTTATGCTTATGAATTTCAATAAAAAGTTTTTCTTCGCAGCCAGCGCACTGATGGCCGCCAGCACGCCCGCCCTCGCTCAGGTCGAATCGGCCAGCGCCGCTGCCGCGTTCAAGGGCGTTGCCTCCCCCTCCCTGCAGGTCCCGACGGCGTTCGGCGCCAGCTGGGGCGGCGTGGGCTTCGGCGTCTACGGCCAGACCTGCGATTGCAACAACGACGACGCGGACGGCTCCTTCGGCGTTGCGGTCGGCCTGGGTGACGCGGACAAGTACGTCGGCCTTGAAGTGGCTGCCGCCTCGTCCTCGCTGTTCGGCGACAAGGGCAGCGGCGACAGCTTCGGCGAAGTCGGCGCCTTCGGCCTGAAGCTGCACACCAACCTGCCGGGCGATGCCTCCTTCGCCGTCGGCGTGACCGGCACCGGCCGCTGGGGCGACAACAACCCGAACCGCTCCAGCGTCTACGCTGCCGCGGCCAAGTTCTTCGACCTGGGCCCGGTGGCCTCGATCGTGAACATCGGCATCGGCGACGGCATCTTCAACGAGCCGGGCGACACCGGCGCCAACCTGTTCGGCTCGGTCGGCGTGTACTTCACCCCGCAGATCGCGCTGATCGCCGAGCACACCGGCCGCTTCACCAATGCCGGCGTGTCGTTCGCTCCCTTCAAGGCCTTCCCGCTCACGGTCACGGTCGGCGGCACCAACCTCGGCGAGCGCTACGGCGCCGACGCCGAAGTCGCCGTTGCCGTCGGTTACGGTATCAACTTCAAGTAAGGCCGCAAGGCCCAGGAGTCACTCTCATGCGTAAGATGATCACGGTTGTTGCACTGGCGGCGATGGGCTTTTCCGCTCCGGGCTTCGCCCAGAGCGGCACCAGCGGCACCAGCGGCAGCGCTGGCTTGGGCATCGACCTGGCGGGCATCACCGTCTCGGTGACCGCCAACCCCTACATCACCACCCAGAACCTGGGCCCGGTCGTGGCCCTGATCAAGTGGGGCAGCAACAAGTCGAACTAAGCTCTGGCGCATAGTCAGCAGCCCGCTGGCCTTGGCCAGCAACGAAAAGCCCCCGGAATCGGGGGCTTTTCTGTTTTTCGGATGACCGTTACGGCGGCCCGCACCCGGCAGAACCTGCGGCAGGGCGGCAGAGGCCCACGCCCGGCCCCGCCACGGTCCGATCGCGCTCCGGCGCCCGCTCAGGCCTGCACGGATTCGATACCGCCGGCGTACGGGCGCAGCGCGGCCGGCACCTCGATGGAACCATCCGGCTGCTGATAGTTCTCCAGGATCGCCACCAGCGTGCGACCCACCGCAAGGCCGGAACCGTTGAGGGTGTGCAGCAGTTCAGGCTTGCCGTTGGCACCGCGGTAGCGGGCCAGCATGCGGCGCGCCTGGAAGTCCTCGCAGTTGGAGCAGGAGCTGATCTCGCGGTAACGCTGCTGCGAAGGCAGCCAGACCTCGATGTCGTAGGTCTTGGCCGCACCGAAGCCCATGTCGCCGGTGCAGAGCGCCATCACGCGGTAAGGCAGCTCCAGCTTCTGCAGGATCTTCTCCGCATGGCCGGTGAGCTGCTCCAGCGCCTCGTAGGACTGCGAGGGCTCGACGGCGTGCACCAGCTCCACCTTTTCGAACTGGTGCTGCCGGATCATGCCCTTGGTGTCGCGGCCCGCCGAGCCGGCCTCCGAGCGGAAGCAGGGCGTGTGCGCCACCCAGCGCCGCGGCAGCGTCTCCGCCGAGACGATCTCGTCGCGCAGCAGGTTGGTGACCGGCACCTCCGCCGTCGGGATCAGCATCCATTCCTGCTCGCCCTTGAGCGCGAACAGGTCTTCGCCGAACTTCGGCAGTTGGCCGGTACCACGCAGCGAGGCACTGTTGACGATGTAGGGAACGTAGAGCTCCTCGTAGCCATGCTCCCGCGTGTGCACGTCGAGCATGAACTGCACCAGGGCGCGATGCAGGCGCGCCAGGCCGCCGCGCAGCACGGTGAAGCGCGCGCCGGTCAGCTTGGCGCCCGCGGCGAAGTCCATCTGCCCCAGTGCCTCGCCCAGGTCGGCATGATCCTTGGGGTTCGCGATGTCCCGCGGCGTACCCCAGCGGCGGACCTCGACATTGCCGCCCTCATCCTGTCCGTCCGGTACCGAGGCATGCGGCAGGTTCGGCAGGCGCAGCGCGAAATCCTCGAACTCGACCTGCAGGGCCGCCAGGGCCTGCTCGTTGTCGGCCAGCTGGCGCTTGAGCGCGTCCATGCTCTCCAGGATCGGCGTCACGTCTTCGCCCTTGGCCTTGGCCTGGCCGATGCGCTTGGAGCCGGCATTGCGCTCGGACTGCAGGCGCTCGGTCTCGGTCTGGAGTTGCTTGCGGCGGGCTTCCAGGCCGTTGAAGCGTTCAAGGTCGAAGACGAAGCCGCGGCGCGCGAGTTGCGCGGCGACCTGCTCCGTCTGGCTGCGGAGAAGCTTGGGGTCGAGCATGGGAGAAGTCCGTGATTCTTGTGGCGCGTATTGTAGGCGCCGGGGCCTGTCCGGGCGACAGGCCGGAGTCTCAGGCGTAGCGCCGCACCAGCAGCAGGCCCAGGACGCAGGCCGCCAGGCACAGCACCAGGTTCAAGGCCGCGTTGGAGAATGCCGCCAATACCTGCCCCTCTTCCGCCAGGCGCACGGTTTCCAGCGAGAAGGCCGAGAAGGTGGTGAATCCGCCGAGGAAGCCGGTCATGAACAGCGCGCGCCACCCGGCCGCCGCGTCGAAGCGCTCCACCAGCAAGGCATAGGCGATCCCCGCCAGCAGCGAGCCGCAGACGTTGACCGCCAGGGTCCCCCAGGGAAAACTCGCGGCGCCCAGCGCCGCCGCCCAGCGCACCACCGCAAGACGGCAGACCGAGCCGAGTCCGCCGCCGAGTGCCACTGCGAGCCAGGTGCTCATGATCCGGAGCCCTTCTTCGCCGCCCGCAGCTGCTCCAGCTTCTCGGCAATCTTGATCTCGAAGCCACGTCGCACCGGCTGGTAGAACTCGGTGCCGCGCAAGCGGTCCGGCAGGTACTGCTGGCCTGCCGCATGGCCGCCCGCTTCGTCATGGTCGTAGCGATAGCCCTCGCCGTAGCCAAGATCCTTCATCATCCTGGTGGGCGCGTTGCGGATGTGCAGGGGCACCTCCAGCGATCCTGTCTGCTCCACTACCGCGCGCGCCGCGTTGTAGGCGGTGTAGACGGCGTTGCTCTTGGGGGCCACCGCCAGGTAGACCACGGCCTGCGCGATCGCGAGTTCCCCTTCCGGGCTGCCCAGCCGCTCATAGGTATCCCAGGCTTCCAGGCAAAGGCCCTGGGCCCGCAGGTCGGCGAGCCCTACGTCCTCCACCGCCATGCGCGTCACCCGCCGCATCAGGTAGCCGGGATCGGCGCCGCCATCGAGCATGCGCGCCAGCCAGTACAGGGCACCGTCCGGATCGCTGCCGCGTACGGACTTGTGCAGGGCCGAGATCTGGTCGTAGAAATTCTCGCCCTGCTTGTCGAAGCGGCGGAAGCCCCTGCCGATCAGCCGCTCCAGCAGCGCGTCATCGCGGGAAGCCTCGGCGCGCGACAGTTCCACCGCCGTCTCCAGCAGGATCAGCGAGCGCCGTGCGTCGCCGTCGGCGGCTTCGGCGATGCGCCGCAGCCAGCTTTCCGGGATCGCCTCCTGGCCTGTGCCCAGGCCGCGCTCTGCATCCGCCAGGGCACGGCGCAGCAGATCCAGGATCGCCGGTTCGTCCAGCGCGCGCAGCACGAAGACGCGCAGCCGCGACAGCAGCGCCGCATTGAGTTCGAAGGAAGGGTTCTCCGTGGTGGCGCCGACCAGCACGACCGTGCCGTCCTCCACGAAGGGCAGCAGCGCGTCCTGCTGCCCCTTGTTGAAACGATGGATCTCGTCGATGAACAGCAGGGTGCGCCGCGGCGTCAGTCCGCGCAGCTCCGCCTGCGCCGCGGCCATCGCCTCGCGGATGTCCTTGACGCCCGCCAGCACCGCCGACAGCGTCAGGAACTGCGCGTCGCTGTGCTGGGCGATCAACCGCGCCAGCGTGGTCTTGCCGACGCCCGGCGGCCCCCAGAACACCATGGAGGGAATACTGCCCGCCTCCAGCAGCACGCGCAGCGGCGCCCCGGGCCCCAGCAGGTGATCCTGGCCGAAGACCTCGTCCAGCGTCCGTGGACGCATGCGCTCCGCCAGCGGGTGAGTCGGATGAGGCCGACGCCCAGTGGACGTCGGCCCCGACGAACGCCCAGCCATGGATGGCTGGGCAGGGGGGGGCTCAGACGCGCCGCTGTCGCGCCATGGACGGCCACCCTGCTCTTCTGGCCCGCTCATCCGCCCCCGTCCACCACTTCCGCGCCCTTGGGCGGGGTGAAGCTGAACTGTGCCGCGTCGATCTTCGGATTGGTCTTGATCGCCGTGAAGCGGATATCGGTCTTGCCGCCCAGTTGGTCATGGAAGCGCATACGCTGTGGCACGCCATTGCTGAGCCACAGCTCGATCGACTTGAAATCGCCATCCTGGCTCTTGGGCAACAGGCGCACGATGCTGGCGCCGTTCTCGCTGCCGCCGTCCTGCAGCGTGTACGCATCACCCAACAGCGCCTTCTGCGACAGCAGAGCCGCCGGCGTGCCGCTGAGCGCCTGCTCCGCCGACCGCACCGTCACCTGCGCCAGGTCCGGGTCATAGAGGTAGATCTTCTTGCCGTCGCAGACCATCAGCTGCGCGTACGGCTTCTCATAGGTCCAGCGGAACTTGCCAGGCCGCGACAGAGCGATCTTGCCCGAACTCGTGCCCGTGACCTTGCCGGCTTCATCCGACTGCACCTGGCTGAAGTCCGCCGTCAGCGTCTGCACGCCATCCACGAACTTGCGCAGCGTGGTCTGGGGGTCTTCCGCGTGGGCAGGCAGGATAGAGGCCAGGCCCAGGAGGGCGGCGAAGAGGCGAAGCTTCATGGTGGTGAATCCGTTCAAAAATGACATCTCCAGTATGCGAGGAGGGGCTGAATCGGTTCTGAACCTCGGGTCTTGGTGAGCGTAGCGAATGCTTTTGATGTCGGGTCCCATTGTGCGAGTGCCTGCGCGGGGGGCGGGCGCAGGGTCGAGCCGGGCATGGATGCCCGGCCGAGGACACGCAGGCCATGGATGGCCTGTGTGTCCGACCCGTCGCGCCTGAGCATCGCGCAGGTTGCCCCGCTTCAGCGGGGCCGCTCGCACCTGGGTGTGCTTTCTTTGGTTACTCGCCCCCAGGCGAAACCAACCCTCAGAGTCTCACTGCACCTGAGCGGCCTCAGGGCCGCCACCCCTCTCCCAGCCCCTCTCCCACAAGGGGAGAAGGAGTCGATTGCGGACGCGATCCCTCTGGCGAATATTTTATCGCGAGGTGGGGTAAACACCTAACGGAATTCCGTTTTTCTGCGAACTGTTGCGCGCCCCTCGATACACCGCTACGCGGCACTCGGGGTGAACGGTCTGGCTAGATCGCAGGGAAAAGCGACGGCTACTCTGGCTACTCACGTCCGCCAGGAGTGAGAATGTCCCTGTTACCGCCCGGCCCCGACGGCCCCACGATCCCCGCCGCCTCCATCTGCTCCACCATCCGTGCCGCGCGGTTGTAGCCGATCTTCAAGCGGCGTTGCACCCAGCTCACACTCGCCTTGCGCGTCTCCAGCACCAGCGCCACCGCCTGGTCGTACAGCGGATCGGCCTCGGCATCGTCGCCGCCGCCCCCGCCCTCGCCCGGCGCCGGCGGCTCGTCGGCGCAGATGTCCTCGATGTACTGCGGCGGCGCCACCTGCTTGAGGTAGGCCACCACCTTGTGTACCTCGTGGTCGTCCACGAAGGCCCCGTGCACGCGATCCAGGCGGCTGGAGCCGATCGGCCGGAACAGGCCGTCGCCATGGCCCAGCAGGGTCTCCGCTCCCATCTCGTCCAGGATCGTGCGCGAGTCGATGCGCGAAGCCACCTGGAAGGCCAGGCGCGAAGGGATATTGGCCTTGATCAGGCCGGTGATCACATCCACGCTGGGGCGCTGGGTGGCCACGATCAGGTGGATGCCGGCGGCACGCGCCTTTTGCGCCAGGCGGGCGATCAGCTCTTCCACCTTCTTGCCTACCACCATCATCATGTCCGCCAGCTCGTCGATGATGATGACGATGTGCGGCATCTCCTCCAGCACCTTCGGCTCGAAGGGCGGCAACTCCTCGTCGAACAGCTCGGGCGCACGCGACAGCGGATCGCGGATCGGCTCGCCGGCGTCGTTGGCCTCCTGGATCTTCTTGTTGAGGCCGGCCAGGTTGCGCACCCCCAGCGCCGACATCAACCGGTAGCGCCGCTCCATCTCGCCCACGCACCAGCGCAGCGCGTTGGACGCATCCTTCATGTCGGTGACCACGGGCGTCAGCAGGTGCGGGATCGCCTCGTAGACCGAAAGCTCAAGCATCTTCGGGTCGATGAAGATGAAGCGCACCTGCTCCTTGGTCGCCTTGAACAGCATCGACAGGATCATGGCGTTGATCGCCACCGACTTGCCCGAGCCCGTGGTGCCTGCCACCAGCAGGTGCGGCATCTTGGCCAGGTCCACCGATACCGGGTGGCCGGCGATGTCCTTGCCCAGGCAGATCGTCAGGGGCGAGGCGATATTGCGGTAGCTGGACGAATCGAGGATCTCCCGCAGCACCACCATCTCGCGCTTCTGGTTGGGCAACTCCAGGCCGATCACCGACTTGCCCTCGATGACCTCGATCACGCGCACGCTGGAAACCGACAGCGAGCGCGCCAGGTCGCGCGAGAGGTTGGTGATCTGCGAGCCCTTCACGCCCGGTGCCGGCTGCATCTCGAAGCGGGTGATCACCGGGCCCGGAGTGGCGTTGACCACCTGGACCTTGACGCCGAATGACGCCAGGTGACGCTCCACGTCACGCGACAGGCGCTCCAGTTCGTCCGGGGTGTACTGGCGGCCGCTCGGCCGGGGCGGATCCAGCATCGACAGCGGCGGCAGCGGATTGCCCTCGAAGGCCGGGACCTCGGCCTTTTCGACCTTCTTCGGCTTGCTGGCCACCGGCTTGGGCGCCGGACGCGGCGCCGGGGCCTCCATCGGCTCCAGTTCGATCGGCTCCGGCGGCGGCGCCGGGATCAGGTCGAACTGCTCCTCCTCGGTCCCGAGCACCGACAGCACCGGCGCCTTGCGCTTGCGCTTCTCGCGCGCCGGCGGTTCGTCCGGCACCAGGAAGTCGTCCAGCGGCCGCTGTTCGGGCGCCCGGAACCCCTCTTCCGCGGGCTCCGGTGCCGGCTCGTCGGTGGGCGGCGGCGGCACCCGGCCCTCGCGCAGCCGCTGCAGCGTGCGCAGCGACCAGGCACCGACCCGGTCCAGCAGCGACAGCCAGGAAAAAGCCAGCGCGAACGGCGCGCTGGCCAGGAACAGGGTCAACAGCAGCAGCGTCGCACCGAAAGCCTTCAGCGCCCCCACCAGCAGCTGCGCCAGGGCCTGGCCACCGATGCCGCCGGCACCCTGGGGCGCCCAATTGGGCGAGGCTCCCACGTGCAGGGCGCTGAGACCGGCGAGGCTGATCAGCATCAGGATCCAGGCCGCCACGCGGATGCCGCGCGGGATCGCCGCCTCGTCCTCCGTCTGGGCCTGGAAAATGCGGATACCCACCAGCAGCACCGCCCAAGGCAGCAGGAAAGCGACGTAGCCGAACAGCGAGAGCAGCACGTCCGCCAGCCAGGCGCCGACACTGCCCGCCAGATTGCGGATCGGCTCCAGGGTGCCGGAGGACGACCAGCCCGGGTCATTGGGACTGTAGGACACCAGGGTAACCAGCAGGAACAGCGACAGCCCCAGGCAGGCCAGCATCGCCGCCTCGCGCGGCAGGCGCTCCAGCCAGCTGGGCCCGGCGGCTTCGTCGGTGGCTTGGGATTTGCTTCGGAACATCAGGACAGTCGGTCGGTACGGGCCATCGGTGAATGATAGCCTGCCATCCGTCCTTCCGTCGGGTCGCCGGCACCCTTGAAAACCGGGATCAAACCTTCATATTGCAACGAGGTCCAACCTACAGGCGTAGCGAAAGACAGGTGAAAGCACCATGACGACGACCAGGCATTTCGTGTTGACCCCGGAAGGCGGGATTCGCGAATTCTCGACCGAGCAGGCCGCGCTGATCGCGGCCGGCACGCGCAGCGTGCCGGAGCTCGCCGACCTGCGCGTGCGCTACCTCCAGCTGACCCTGGACGATAGCGCCGACAGCGGCGAACTCAAGGTCCAGACCGCGGGCGCCAGCATCGTGTTCGACGGCGATGGCCGTCTGCGCGAGGCCGGCCCACCCTCGGACGCCGAGCAGATTTCCCGCTTCGAGCACGACACGGTCGTGCAGTGGGCCCTGAAGAACATTCCCACGGTCGCCCCGACGTTCCACTAGCCCCCCACAGCGATGCGGCTGAGACAGGTTGGCCGCATCGCGGAGGTCCCGGCGCCCGCCTGGGACGCGTTGTTCCCGCCGGACTACCCCTTCACCCGGCACGCCTTCCTTTCCGCCCTTGAACGGCACCGCTGCGTCGGCGGCGACAGCGGCTGGGAACCCTGCCACCTGCTGGCCGAGGCGGACGACGGCAGCCTGGCCGGCGCCGCGCCGCTGTACCTCAAGCAGCACTCCTATGGCGAATTCGTATTCGATTTCGGCTGGGCCGAGGCCAGCCACCGGATCGGCCGCCGCTACTACCCGAAGCTGCTCTGCGCCATTCCCTTCACGCCTGCGACCGGTCCGCGCCTGGGAGCCCGGGATGCCGGGGCGCGGACGGCACTGGCGGCACAGCTGACCGCGATGGGCCGGGACACCACGTCCCTGCACGCGCTGTTCGTCCCGGAGGCCGACCAGGCCCCTCTGCGGGAGGCCGGCATGCTGGAACGCCAGGACATCCAGTTCCACTGGTTCAACCGGGGCTACCCCCGCTTCGAGGACTTCCTGGCCGGCCTGGCCGGCGAAAAGCGCAAGAAGATCCGCCAGGAGCGGCGGCGGGTGGCCGAAGCCGGAATCCGCTTCGAATGGCGCGCCGGGCACGAACTGCGGGACTCCGAATGGGTGGAAGTCTTCGCCCTCTATGCCAATACCTATGAAGAACGCGGCCAGGCGCCGTACCTGAGCCTGCCGTTCCTGCAGGATTTCGGCAGCGCCCCGGACACCCCATTGCGTTTTGCAATGGCCTACGACGGCTCCCGGCTGGTGGCCATGGCCATGACCCTGCAGGGCGGCGACACGCTCTACGGCCGCCACTGGGGCAGCTCGGACCGCTACCACGCCCTGCACTTCGAGACCTGCTACTACCAGGGCATCGAGTACAGCATTGGCCAGGGCCTGCGCCGCTACGACGCCGGCACCCAGGGCGAGCACAAGCTGGCGCGGGGCTTCGTCCCGGTCCGGACCCGTTCGGCGCACATCCTCGCCGACGAGCGGCTCCACAAGGCGGTTGCAGCCCATCTGCAACGCGAAACGGCTTTTGTAGAATTGCGCCATGCCGAGCTGATGCGGCATGTTCCTTACAAGAAGGAGGGCGCAAGCTAAAGATGGATAATCCCATCCGCCTGCACTGGCTGGACCCGCGCAACCCGCATCAGCATTTCCCGCCGGTGCACCTGGCCATGCGCGACCCCAATGGCCTGCTGGCGATCGGCGGCGACCTGTCGCCGGTGCGGCTGCTGCGCGCCTATGCCCAGGGCATCTTCCCCTGGTACAACCCCGACGAACCCATCCTCTGGTGGTGCCCGGACCCGCGCAGCGTCCTGCTGCCCGATGGCCTGAAGGTATCCCGCTCCTTCCGCAAGGCGGTGGAGCGGGCCGACTACGCCGTGACACTGGACCTGGCCTTCCCCGAGGTGATGGAGGCCTGCGCCGGCCTGCGCGACAAGTCGCGCGGGACCTGGCTGGGAAGCGACATGAAGCGCGCCTACCTGGAACTGCATCGCGGCGGACACTGCCACTCGGTGGAGGTCTGGCGCAGCGGCGAACTCATCGGCGGGCTCTACGGCGTCGCGCTGGGCCGCTCCTTCTTCGGCGAATCGATGTTCTCCCGCGCCGACAACGGCTCCAAGATCGCCCTCTACTGGCTCTGCCGCCAGCTCCAGGCCTGGCATTTCGCCCTGATCGACTGCCAAGTCAGTTCGCCGCACCTGCTGAGCCTGGGGGCCGTGGAAATGCCGCGCGAGGAGTTCCTGCGCCTGCAGCGCCCCGCCGCCGAGCAACCCGGGCGCATCGGGCGCTGGCGCTTCGACATCGATGTGCCGGCCGAGACCGCACACCTCAGTCGGGGGGCTGCGGCGTGAGGCGGGCCGGCGCATCCTTGGACCATCGAGAAGCTGCCGGAGCGCCATCCATGGCGGGACTTCTGCTCGCCGATCCAAGCCCGGCCCGGTCATCCATGGCCGGGCGTTCGGCAACACGGGCGATGCCATTTGGGCATCGCCCGAGACGTGTTGCCTCGCCCACGCTGCTCGCGGTGTCATGAGCGAACTCGAACGCATCCGCCTGTTCCTCAGTGTCGAGCACGTCTGTGGCTACCTGCCCGGCCGCGCCTCGCGCAATGCCTTCATCGACCCGGAATTCCCCCTGACTCCGGCCCGCTACGGCTGGCTGCTGGAGCAGGGTTTCCGCCGCAGCGGCGTGCATGTCTACCGGCCCTATTGCCAGCACTGCATGTCCTGCATCCCGGCGCGCATTCCCGCCGCCGGCTTCCAGGCCAACCGCACGCAGCGCCGCTGCCTGTCGCGCAACGCCGACCTGAGCCTGAAGGTGGTCCACCGGCTCAACGAGGAGCACTACGCGCTGTACCGCGACTACCTGCTGTCCCGCCACGCCGGCGGCGGCATGGACGCCCACAACCGCGAAGCCTTCCATACCTTCCTGGAATGCTCCTGGGGCGAGGTGCGCTTCTGGGAGTTCCGTGCCGGGCGGCGCCTGCAGGCCCTGGCCGTGGTGGACGAGACTCCCCGCGGCATTTCCGCGGTCTACACCTTCTTCGACCCGGACGAGACCCGCCGCAGCCTGGGAACCTATGCCGTGCTCCGGCAGGTGGAGGATGCCCGCCAGCGCGACCTGCCCCATGTCTACCTGGGCTACTGGGTGCCGGGCAGCCAGAAAATGGACTACAAGCGCCATTTCCGCCCCCTGGAAGTGCTGATGCACGGCGGCTGGAAGCCCCTGCCCGAGGACGATGGCTGAGCCGCCCGTCCCCCGGAAACCGGCCCGGAAGGCCGGAAAGTTGATGCCGGCCAGCGACTTCCCGATAATGCGCCTCCCAAAAGCTGGCGCTCATGTCCAAAGAAGATCACATCGAAATGGTTGGCACGGTGGTCGACACCCTGCCGAACACCACCTTCCGCGTAAAGCTCGAGAACGGCCACGTCGTCACGGCCCACATCTCCGGCCGCATGCGCAAGCACTACATCCGCATCCTGACCGGCGACAAGGTCACCGTGCAGCTGACGCCGTACGACCTGACCAAGGGTCGTATCACGTTCCGGGATAAGTAAAGCCCCGAGCAGCGTGCAGGGCCCCACGCGAAGCGTGGGATGCTAGCGTCGAGAGTGGGCGGCCGGAGTTGACTGGCTCTGCACCTCCCCGGCCGGTCAAGAAACCAAAGATCAGCGCGCAGGCCCCCACCAAGCTGGGATCCTAGCGTAGTGCGTGAGCGGCCACAGTTGACCGGCCCCACCCCTCCCCGGTAGGTGAAGAAACCAAAGAACAGCGTGAAGGTCATTCCCTCGCGCCTTCTTTCGTTGCCCCATCAAAAAAGCCCGCTTTCGCGGGCTTTTTGTTTTCTACCCGATCCGCCTCACACCGGCTCCAGCGCCGCCGGCCGTTCCCTGGCCTCCAGCTCGAAGGCCAGCTGCCCATCCCGGACCGAGACGTGCACGCTGCCGCCATTGGCGAGCTTGCCGAACAGCAGCTCCTCCGCCAGCGGACGCTTGAGGTTTTCCTGGATCACGCGCGCCATCGGGCGGGCGCCCATCTTGACGTCGTAACCCCGCTCGGCGATCCACTGCTTGGCGTCCTCGTCCACGTCCAGGTGCACGCCCTTGGCGGAGAGCTGCTCCTCGAGCTGCATCAGGAACTTGTCCACCACGCGCACGATCTGCGCCTTGCCCAGCGGGGCGAAGGCCACGATCGCGTCGAGGCGGTTGCGGAACTCCGGCGTGAACATCTTGCGGATCACCTCCAGCGCATCGGTGACGTGGCTCTGCTCGATCAGGCCCATCGAGCGGCGCGAGGACTCCTCGGCGCCGGCGTTGGTGGTCATCACCAGGATGATGTTGCGGAAGTCCGCCTTGCGGCCGTTGTTGTCGGTCAGCGAACCGTGGTCCATGACCTGCAGCAGCAGGTTGAACACGTCCGGATGCGCCTTCTCGATCTCGTCGAGCAGCACCACCGCATGCGGGTGCTTGATCACCGCCTCGGTGAGCAGGCCGCCCTGGTCGAAGCCGACGTAGCCCGGGGGGGCGCCGATCAGTCGCGACACGGTATGCCGCTCCATGTACTCGGACATGTCGAAGCGGATCAACTCCACGCCCAGCAACTGCGCCAGCTGCTTGGTGACCTCGGTCTTGCCGACGCCGGTGGGTCCGGCCAGCAGGAAGTTGCCGATCGGCTTGTCCGGGTTGCCCAGGCCCGAGCGGGCCAGCTTGATCGAGGCCGAGAGCTGCTCGATGGCGGCATCCTGGCCGAAGATCACCAGCTTGAGGTCTCGCTCCAGCGTGGCGAGCTTGTCGCGGTCATTGGCCGAGACGCTCTTGGGCGGGATGCGGGCGATCTTGGCCACGGTCTCCTCGATGTCGCGGACCTGCACGGTCTTGCGGCGGCGGGAGTCCGGCAGCAGGCGCAGGCGCGCCGCCGCCTCGTCGATGACGTCGATGGCCTTGTCCGGCAGGTGGCGGTCGGTGATGTGGCGGGCCGACAGCTCCACCGCGGAGCGGATGGCACCGCGGGTGAACTGCACGCTGTGATGCTCCTCGAAGCGGCTGCGCAGGCCCTCGAGGATCTTGACGCTGTCCTCCACGGTCGGCTCGGTCACGTCGACCTTCTGGAAGCGGCGGGCCAGCGCACGGTCCTTCTCGAAGATGCCGCGGTACTCCTGGTAGGTGGTGGAGCCGATGCAGCGCAAGTCGCCGGAGGCCAGCAGCGGCTTGAGCAGGTTGGAGGCGTCCATGACGCCGCCGCTGGCCGCGCCGGCACCGATGATCATGTGGATCTCGTCGATGAAGACGATCGCGCCCGGCCGTTGCTGCAGTTCCTGCATCACCGCCTTGAAGCGCTTCTCGAAGTCGCCGCGGTACTTGGTGCCGGCGATCAGGGAGCCCATGTCGAGGCTGTAGATCACCGCATTCTTCAGCAGGTCCGGCACCCTGCCCTCGACCACCAGCCAGGCCAGGCCCTCGGCGATCGCGGTCTTGCCGACGCCGGCCTCGCCCACCAGCAGCGGGTTGTTCTTGCGGCGGCGGCACAGGGTCTGCATGACCCGCTCGATCTCATGCTCGCGGCCGATCAGGGGGTCGATCTGGCCGCGGGCGGCACGCTCGTTGAGGTTGGTGGCGTACTGCTCCAGCGCCGACTTGCCGCCGGGCTTCTCCGGCGCGTCCTCGCGCTCCTCGGATTCCTGCTGCGACTTCTCCGGCATGTTGCCGTTCTTGCTGATGCCGTGGGAGATGAAGTTGACCACGTCCAGGCGCGTCACGCCCTGCTCGTTGAGCAGGAACACGGCCTGGGTATCCTTTTCGGCGAAGATCGCCACCAGCACGTTGAGGGTGCTGACCTGCTTCTTGCCGGCCGCCTGCACATGGTAGATGGCGCGCTGCAGCACGCGCTGGAAGGACAGCGTCGGCTGCACCTCCTGCTTGTCGCTGTCCTTGACGGCCTGCACGTGCGTCTTCAGGTAGTCGCGCAGCGATTGCTCGAGCCGGTCCATGTCGCCCCCGGCCGCGATCAGCGCCTCGGAGACATTGGCGTCGGACAGCAGCGCCAGCAACAGGTGCTCGACCGTCAGCAGTTCGTGGCCTTCCATGCGGGCGGCGACGAATGCTGCGTCCAGTGCCTTCTGAAGTTCTTCGGATAACATTTCTTGCTCCGCCTCTGCCGCTCGCGCGGCCGCTATCAGGCCTTTTCCATCACCGTCAACAGGGGGTGCTGGTGCTCGCGCGCGTACGCGTTCACCTGCGCCGTCTTGGTCTCGGCGATCTCGGCGGGGAAAACCCCCGCCACACCGCGACCCTGCGTATGTACATGCAGCATGATCTGTACCGCCGACTCCCGGGAGTGACGGAAGAACTGTTGCAAAACCTGGACCACAAACTCCATGGGCGTGTAGTCGTCGTTCAGCATCACCACCTTGTACATGGGCGGCTGCTGCGTCTTGGGCTTGGCTTCCTGTACCGCCAGGCCCTGGTCGGAATGTCGATCAGGCTCGTTGCTCATGGGTCAAAGTGTAGCGCTGCGACACCCCATATGGGGCCGCTCGGCCGTCACAAAAGGGGTGCCGCCGGTCAGACCGCGGCGGCGGCGGAGCGTTCGGCCGCCGCGGGGAAACGACGGCCGCGGGGATGCCGGCGACGGACGGCGCAGGTCCGGCGGGCGCCGTCAGCCGGAGGGGCGCCAAGGTTCCGGCTGCGGGCCGGGGCCTGCCTGCAAAATGCGGCGCAAGTCCCGGATTCGATGGGCCCCGGCCTACTTGTGGCTGAAATTATGGGCGCCGTCCCAGTTCTTGCCCGGCGGATTCTCCCGCAGCTCCATGATGCGGGAGACGAACAGCTCGTAGATCGGATGCGGCCGCCCGGACTGGATCAGGTTGAAGAACTCCTGCTCGGCCTGGTCCCACTGCTGCGCCCGGTACAGCTTCATGGCGCCGCGGTGGCGGGCCAGGTCCTGCCGCAAGGCGGGGTCCAGTTCATCCTTGGGGCCCATCGGCTCGTAGATCGCCACCGGCTCGCTGCGCCCCTTGACGCGGACCAGGTCCACCTCCCGGAAGGCCCAGTCGGACGGCAGCAGGTTGCGGGTATCCTCGCTGATCAGGATGCCGACGCCGTATTCCTTGGTCAGCCCTTCCAGGCGCGAGCCGAGGTTCACGGAGTCGCCCATCACGGTGTAGGCCATGCGGAACTCCGAGCCCATGTTGCCGACATTCATCCTGCCGCTGTTGATGCCGACGCCGATATGGAGCTTGGGCCAGCCGCGCTTCTCGAATTCCGGGTCCAGCTCGCGGATCGCGCGCTGCATCTCCATGCCGGTGAGCACGCCGTTGAGCGCGTGGTCCTTGTCCGTCAGCGGCGCTCCCCAGAACGCCATGATCAGGTCGCCGATGTACTTGTCGATCGTGCCGCGATGCTTCTGCACCACGCCCGTCTGCTTGGTCAGGAAGGCATTGATCATCGCCGACAGCTCCTTGGCATCGAGCTTCTCGGAGATGCTGGTGAAGTTGCGCACGTCGGAGAACAGCACGGTCATCTCGCGGCTCTCGCCCTCCATGGAAATCTGCTCAGGGTGCGCCGCCATCTCCTCGACCAGTTCCGGCGGCACGTACTGGCCGAACAGCTTGGAAATCTCGCGCTTGCCGCGCGACTCGATGAAGTAGCCGTACAGCAGCTGCGCCAGGTACAGCATCAGGGTGAAGGCCACCGGCACGCCGAAGGGCATCACGAAGTGACCCCAGCTCCACAGGCCGAAGGCCAGGAAGCTGATCAGGGCCAGCACCCCGGCGCCGAGCGCGCCGGCGGCCAGGGGCGACAGCGCGGCGAAGGCCCAGGCGATGAGGACGCCGATCGCCAGCAGCAGCACGGTCTCGATGCCGCTGTAGTACGGCGCCTTCTGCTTGATGCCGCCGTTGACCAGGCCGGAGATGATGTTGGCATGCACCTCCACGCCCGAATAGGCCTTGGCCACCGGCGTCACGCGCAGGTCGCGCAGGCCCGGCGCGCTGGTCCCCACCAGGACGATCTTGCCCTTGAGCACCGCGGCATCGGCCTTGCCGGCGATGACGTCCGCCGCCGGCACGTAGGGGAAGCTGCCCTCCGGCCCGCGGTAGGGCACCATCACCGCGATCCGCTCGTCCACCGGGGCCAGCAGCGGTCCGGCGCGCAGGCGCTCCAGGTGCAGGGAGGTGCGGACGTCGGGCGGCTCGAACTCGAATTCGATCCCCGGCCGCCCGGCCGCCAGGCGCGCCACCGCCAGGGCCAGCGATTCGTAGACCGCCCCCTGGTAAATCTGCACCAGGGGCACCCGGCGATAGACGCCGTCGTTGTCCAGGGTGGGATTGTCGAAGAAGCCGCAGGCCGCCCCGGTGGCCTGCAGCACCGGAAGGTTGCCGGTGTAGCCCTCGGGCCGGATCCAGTCGAGGTCGTAGAGCTTGGCGGCCATGGAGTCCATCGCCGGGGGGCAGATGGCCCCTACCGCATCCTGCTGCTGCGACTGCAGGTGCTGGCTGAAATAGTAACCCCAGACCACCGGCTTGCCCCGCACCGCCTCGGCCAGGGCGCGGTCATTGTCCATGGATTCCCGCAGGGCCATCGCCCTCTCGGCGAAGCCCGGCAGGTCGGCCAGTTCCCCCTGCTGCAGGCGGTCCAGCAGCTGCAGGCCGGAGCTGCGGTCGGCCTCCGGAAAGGCGATATCGAAGCCCAGCGCCCGGATCTGGTAGGTCCCGAACAGGTTGTCGACCAGGGTCGCCAGCTTGTCGCGCGACCAGGGCCACTGCCCCTCCACCGCCAGGCTCTTCTCGTCGATGTCGACGATCACCACCGTGCTGTCGAGGGTCCCCGGCAGCGTGGCCTGGACGCGGCTGTCGTAGGTGAAATGCTCGATCTGCTCCAGCAGGCGCAGATTCACCCAGCCGGAGGTATGCACCAGGAACAGCAGGAGCACGAAGCCGCTGATGGCAAACCGGATGACCGTGCGCGACATTGCGAGACTCCCCCAAGTCTTTCGGGCAAGTTACTGAAACTGACGGATTGCGGCAATTCCGGGCGTGTCCGGTGTCACATCCCCGGGTTATGATGCGGCATGACCGCTGCACTCCCACTGCATAAGCTGACCGCTGCCTACGAGCGCTATGGCCGGCGCCTGCCGCCGCTGGCCAACCTGCTGCTGCTGGCGCTGATCGCGGCCACCCTGGCCCGCCTGGCCTGGACCCTCCTGCCGGTTCCGGAGGAAGGCCGCTGGCGCCCGGCCCCGACCGCGCCGGTGCAGCCGGCCGCGCAGGCCGCCCCAGGGCCCTTCAACGTCGAGCGGCTGGTCGGCGCCAGCCTGTTCGGCAGCTACCAGGCCGTCCCCGGTTCCGCCGACCTGAACAACGCCCCGGAGACCCGCCTGAACCTGACCCTGCTCGGCATCCTGGCCGACCGCGGCGAGCAGGCATCGCGGGCCCTCATCTCGGACGGCTCCGGCGAGGAGAAGCCCTATGCCGTGGGCGACGATATCGCCCGTGGCGTGACCCTGGAAGCCATCTTCCCCGACCGCGTGATCCTGATGCGCAACGGCAAGGCCGAAACCCTGCGCCTGAACAAGGACCAGCCGGGCAGTTCGGTCGCCGCGACCGCGCCGGCCGGACCGGCCAGCATGGACAGCGGCACGGCCGCCACCCTGGCCGCGGCCCGCGACCAGATCCTGCAGGACCCCTCGCGGGCCTCCGAGTACATCCGCGTGCAGCCCGCCAGCGTCAACGGCCAGCTGCGCGGCTACCGCGTCTACCCGGGCCGCGAGCGCGGCCTGTTCAACGATGTCGGCCTGCGGCCCGGTGACGTGGTCACCGCGGTCAATGGCATAGAATTGGACAACGCCCAGAAGGCCCTGCAGATGCTCAACGACCTGAGCCGGGCCAGCAATTTCGCCCTGACCGTCGACCGCGGCGGCCAGGCGCAAACCGTCAACGTCACGCTGAACTAGCCATCTCAATGACCCTGCTCAAACTTGCGACGCGCGCCGCCCTGCTGGGCCTTGCCCTGGCTGCGCTGCCGGTGCGCGCCGACGTGACCCTGAACCTGAAGGACGCGGAGATCAGCACGCTGATCGCCACGGTCAGCGAGGTCACCGGCAAGAACTTCATCGTCGACAGCCGCGTCAAGGGCAAGGTCACGGTCATCTCGTCCTCGCCGATGTCGGCGGACGGCCTCTACGAGACCTTCCTGGCGGTGCTGGCGGTCAACGGCTTCGCCGCCGTGCCCAACGGCGACACGATCAAGATCATCCCGGAAACCAATGCCCGCTGGGAAGGCTCGGCCTACAGCGGCGAGGCCGGCGGCCTGGCCAAGGACGAGGTCGTCACCAAGGTCTTTCCGGTGCAGAACGTCTCCGCCACGCAGCTGGTGCCGATCCTGCGTCCGATGATCCCGCAGTGGGGTCACCTGGGCGCCTACCAGCCCTCCAACATCCTGATCATCTCCGACCGCGCCGCCAACGTGCGCCGCCTGGAGCAGCTGATCCGCCAGATGGACCAGGTCGGCGACCGCGAGATCGAGAGCTTCCGCCTGGAGAATGCCTCGGCCTCCGAGGTGGTGCGCATCCTCACCACGCTGACGCAGCAGGACAAGCAGGCCGACCCAAGCATGCGCCAGACCTCGATCATCGCCGACGAGCGCAGCAACTCGGTGCTGATCGGCGGCGACCGGGCCGAGCGCCAGAAGTACCGCGAGATCATCCGCCAGCTCGACCAGCCCGTTACCGACGGCGGCTCGACGCAGGTGGTCTACCTGCGCTTCGCTACCGCGGAGAACCTCGCGCCGATCCTGGAAGGCTATGCCCAGCAGGTGCAGAGCACCGACGGCAAGAGCAGCACCGGCGGCAGCGCACCCGCCTCGGCACCCGCATCCTCGGGCAGCGCCGGCGGCGGCCGCGACGGCATCCGCGTGCTGTCGGACAAGGACACCAATGCCCTGATCATCACCGCGCCGCCCAAGGCGATGCGGCAGATCCGCGACGTCATCGCCCAGCTCGACATCCAGCGCTCGCAGGTGCTGGTGGAAGCGATCATCGCCGAGGTCAGCGCCACCACCAGCAGCCAGCTCGGCGTCGATTGGGCCGTGTTCAACAAGGAGCGCATCGCCGCCGCGGGCATCCTCAATCCCAGCACCTCGCAGGCCCTGACCAACGCCGCCACGGCGCTGTCCGGCAGCAGTTCCAGCAGCAACTCCACCACCGCGGCCCTGTCGCTGCTGGGCCTGGGCGCCACCGCGGCCGGCGGCATCATCAACGAGAACGGCACCAGCTTCGCGCTGCTGCTCAAGGCCCTGAAGGGCGACGGCAACACCAACATCCTGTCCACGCCGACGCTGCTGACCATGGACAACGAGGAGGCCAAGTTCTCGGTGGGCCAGGAAGTGCCCTTCCTCACCGGCAGCTTCAGCAATACGGGCTCGACCAGCGGATCGGTCAACCCCTTCCAGACGATCGAGCGCAAGGACGTGGGCCTGACCCTGGGCGTGACGCCCCAGATCAACGAGGGCAACGTGGTGAAGCTCAAGATCGACATGGAGTCGTCGAGCCTCACCGCCAGCTCCAGCAGCACGCTGCAGCAGACCACCAACAAGCGCACGCTGACCAACACCGTGGTGGTCGATACCGGGCAGATCCTGGTGATCGGCGGCCTGACCGACGACAAGCTGACGGACTCCAAGAACCAGGTGCCCTTCCTGGGCGACATCCCGCTGCTGGGCAACCTGTTCAAGGCCCGCGCGACCAGCAAGGAAAAGAGCAACCTGATGGTCTTCATCCGGCCCACGATCCTGCGCAAGCAGGAGGATGCGGACTACTACACGCGCAAGAAGTACGACTCCCTGCGCCAGGCCCAGCTCGAGGCGGCACGCATCACCCAGACCAACCGCCGCCAGCAGCCGGTGCTGCTGCCCTTCGACAAGCTGATGGGCGACGTGCCGCCGGCACCGCCGGTCGCGGAGCAGACGCCGCCGCCGCCCGCCGTGGCCGGCCAGGCCCGTCCGCAGCCGCCCGCCCCGCCGACCAACTGAGGGGCGGTCGCCGATGGAATCCGCACTGCGGCGCCCGCCGTTCGCCTTTGCCAAGCGCCACGGCCTGATCGTCACCGAGGACCAGGGCGAGCATGTGCTGGTCGCCGCGCGCCCCGGCGCCGGGGTGGATGCGATCCAGGAAACCCGCCGCTTCGTCGGCCGGCCGCTGCGCCTGCAGAACGTCAGCGCGCAGGAGTTCGACGCACTGCTGCAGAAGACCTACGAAGGCCAGACCTCCGCCACCAGCAGCCTGATGGACGGGCTCGGCGAGGAAGAGGCCGACCTCGGTTCCCTCGCCCAGGCCCTGAGCGAGAACCAGGACCTGCTGGAATCCAGCGACGACGCGCCGGTGATCAAGTTCATCAACGGCCTGCTGGTGGAGGCGATCAAGGAAAATGCCTCCGACATCCACATCGAGAGCTTCGAGAGCCGCCTGCAGATCCGCTTCCGGGTCGACGGCGTGCTGCGCGAGGTCATGTCCCCTCCCAAGCAGCTGGCACCGCGCCTGGTATCGCGCATCAAGGTCATGGCCAAGCTCGACATCGCCGAGAAGCGCCTGCCGCAGGACGGCCGCATCTCGCGCGCCTTCGGCGGCCGCAAGGTCGACCTGCGCGTCTCCACGATCCCCACCGGCGCGCACAACGAACGCGTGGTGCTGCGTATCCTCGACAAGCAAGCCGAGCGCCTGGACCTGGAGCAGCTGGGCCTGGACGAGGAGCAGATCGCCGTGCTGCGCCGGATCCTGTTCCGCCCCTACGGCATCATGCTGGTCACCGGCCCCACCGGCTCGGGCAAGACCACCACGCTGTACTCCGGCCTGTCGGTGCTCAATGACCGCAGCCGCAACATCATGACGGTCGAGGATCCGATCGAGTACTACATCGACGGCATCGGCCAGACGCAGGTCAACACCAAGGTCGAGATGACCTTCGCGCGCGGACTGCGCGCCATCCTGCGCCAGGACCCGGACGTGGTGATGGTGGGCGAAATCCGCGACCTGGAAACGGCGCAGATCGCCGTGCAGGCTTCGCAGACCGGCCACCTCGTGCTGTCCACCCTGCACACCAACACCGCCGTGGGCGCCGTCACGCGCCTGCGCGACATGGGCGTGGAGCCCTACCAGCTCTCCTCCTCGCTGATCGGCCTGATGGCGCAGCGCCTGGTGCGCTCCCTGTGCCGGCATTGCAAGGAGCCCTACGAGGCCAGCGTCACGGAAAAGGAACAGCTGGGCGTGGAGCTGGCGCCGCCGCTGACGCTGTACAAGCCGGTCGGCTGCCCGGCCTGCCGGCATACCGGCTTCCTCGGACGCAGCGGCATCCACGAGATCATCGAGATCGACCGCCAGCTGGAGACGATGATCCACGACGAAGCCTCCGAGCAGGCCATGGAGACCTACGCCCGCACGCGCGGCCCCGGCATCGTCCAGTCTGGCCGCAACAAGGTGCTGAACGGCCAGACCACGCTGCGCGAAGTGCTGCGTGTGACGATCGAAGACTGATGGATGCCTTGACGCGCCATGTCGGCATTTGAATACAGCGCGCTCGACGCCCGCGGCCGGCAGGTCAAGGGTCTGATCGAGGGCGATACCGCCCGCCAGGCGCGGCAGATGCTGCGCGACCGCGGCCTGTCGCCGCTGGACGTCATCGAGGTCGCGGAGCGCCGCTCCTCCGGCGGCATGCCGTTCCAGCGCGGCGGCGGCATCAGCCATACCGAACTGTCGCTGTTCACCCGCCAGCTGGCGATCCTGGTCCGCTCCGGCCTGCCGCTGGACGAGGCGCTGACGGCCGTCTCGGAGCAAAGCGAGAGCAAGCGCGTGCAGCGCATCGCGCTGGGCGTGCGGTCCGGCGTCGTGGAGGGCAACACGCTGGCGATGTCGCTCAACCAGTTCCCCAATGCCTTCCCGCCGCTGTTCCGCGCCACCATCGAGGCCGGCGAGCAGTCCGGCAAGCTGGATTACATCCTGGAGCGCCTGGCCGAGTACGTGGAAAAGCGCCAGGCCATGCGCAGCAAGATCATGCTGGCAGCCTTCTACCCCGCGATCCTGACCATGGTCGCCATCGGCGTGGTGCTGGTGCTGCTGACCTACGTCGTACCGCAGGTCGTGGCGGTGTTCGACAGCATCGACACCGAACTGCCGCCGCTGACCCGCGGCCTGATCGCCACCTCCGGCTTCCTGCGCGAGTACGGCATCTACCTGATCGCCCTGATCGCCGCCGGTGCCGTGATGTTCGCGCGCATGATGCGCGCCGACGCCTTCCGGCGGAAAGTGCACCGTTTCGTCCTTCGCCTGCCCCTGGTCGGACGCCTGACCCGCGGCGCCAATACCGGGCGCTTCACCCGCACGCTGGGCATCCTGTTCGGCAGCGGCGTGCCGATCCTGGATGCCATGCGCATCGGCACCCAGGTGGTGAGCAACCTGCCGATGAAGGAAGCCATCGAGGAAGCCGCGATCAAGGTGCGCGAGGGTGCCACGCTGTCGCGCTCGCTCAATGCCAGCAAGCTGTTCCCGCCGATCACGATCCACCTGATCGCCAGCGGCGAGACCTCCGGCAAGCTCGACGAGATGCTGGACCGCTCCGCCGAGAACCAGGAGCGCGAGGTCGAGACCCTGGTGGCCGCGATGATGGGCATCTTCGAACCGGTGCTGATCCTGGCGATGGGCGGCGTGGTGCTGCTGATCGTGCTCGCGATCCTGCTGCCGATCTTCGACCTGAACAACCTGGTCAAGTGAAGGCGCGAGCAGCGTGGAGGGGCCCCACGTAGTGGGGATCCTCGCGTCGCGAGTCGCCGCATCTCTCCCCATTCCCCCCGTGCTCGAAACCCTCACCCTCCTCCTCACCGGCTTCGCCGCCAGCTTCTTCTCGGCCCTGGCCGGGGGCGGCGCAGGCCTGCTGCAGTTTCCCGCGCTGGTGCTGCTGGGCCTGTCCTTCGCCGCCGCGGTGGCCACGCACAAGGTGGCGGTGGTGGCGCTCGGCGTAGGCTCCACCGCGAGGCACCTGCGCGAGGGCGGCATCGACTGGCGTTTCCTGGGGCTCTGCACGCTGCTGGGCCTGCCGGGCGTGGTTTTCGGCACGCGCCTGGCCTTCGGGATTCCCGATCACGTCGGCAACGTCGTGTTCGGCTGCGTCAACATCGGCATGGGCCTGTACTCGATCTGGCGCCCTGCCCTGGGCCTGCACCCGGCGCCGCGCAACCGCGAGGGCCGGGGTCTGCGCTGGGGCTGCCTCTGGGTGTTCGTCGTCGGCTGGCTGACGGGGCTGGTGCCCTCGGGACCCGGCGTGTTCTCCACCCTGCTGTTCCTGCTGTGGTTCGGCTTCGACTACCGCCAGGCCGTGGCCCAGACCATGATCATGGTGGGCCTGTTCTGGAATGCAGCGGGCGCGTTGACCGCGGCCGTCGCGGGGCCGGTGATGTGGGCCTGGATTCCGGCCCTGGTGATCGGCGGCCTGCTCGGCGGCTACCTGGGCTCGCACCTGGGATTGCTGAAGGGAAATCGCTTCATCAAGCGCGCCTACGAATTCCTGACGCTGCTGATGGGTGCCAGCCTGGTCGCGCAGGGCTTGCTGGGCTGACGCTGGGCGCCCCCCCCTGGTCCTCGCGGGATCAGGCGGCTTCGGCGCCCGGCGCCGCATCGTCGGCAGGCTTCACCACGCGGCCGAGCAGGCTGCTGATGCGCGCCGGGATGTCCTGCTCCACGGCCTTGATCGCCACGCCGATGGCATGGGCGAAGGCCAGCGCATCGGCGCTGCCGTGCGACTTGATGACGATGCCGGTGAGGCCGGCGAAGCTGGCGCCGTTGTAGTTGCGCGGATCCATGCGGCGGCCCAGCGCCTTGAGCGCGGGCATGGCCGCTACCGCCGCCGCCTTGGTGAAGACGTTGCGGGTGAACTCTTCCTTCATGAACTGATGGACCAGCTTGGCCACGCCCTCGCCGGTCTTCAGCGCGACGTTGCCGACGAAGCCGTCGCAGACCACCACATCGACATCGCGCAGGAAGATGCCGTCACCCTCGACGAAGCCGATGTAGTTGAGGCTGGACTGCTGCAGCAGGGACGCCGCCAGCTTGATCGTGTCGTTGCCCTTGATCTCTTCCTCGCCGATGTTCAGCAGGGCAACCTTGGGCCGCTGGATGCCGTAGGCCGCGGTCACCAGGGCCGAGCCCATGACGGCGAACTGCACCAGCTGGTCGGCGCTGCACTCGGCATTGGCGCCCAGGTCCAGCATGTGGACGTGGCCGTTGACCGAGGGGATCGCCGAGATGATCGCCGGCCGGTCGATGCCCGGCAGGGTCTTGAGCACGAACTTGGCGGTGGCCATCAGCGCGCCGGTATTGCCGGCGGAGACGGCGGCCCTGGCGCGGCCTTCCTTGACCAGGTTGATGGCCACGCGCATCGAGGAATCCTTCTTGTTGCGCAGCGCCTTGGAGGGAGGCTCGTCCATCTCCACCACTTCGCTGGCGTGCTGCAGCACCAGGCGCGGATCGCCGGCATGGTTGCGTTCCGCCAATGCGGCGCGCAGCCGGCCCTCGTCGCCGACCAGGATCAGCTGCAGCTGCGGGTGCTCCCGCAACGACGACAGAGCGGCGTCCACGGCTACCGGGTAGCCGTGATCGCCGCTCATGGCGTCGATGGCGAGGATGACGGGGGCAGCCATGCGGTTGCGCCCGGATCCGGCCTTACTCTTCGGTGCTGTCGGCGGCCGGAGCGGCCGTGTCGATGACCTTCTTGCCGCGGTAGTAGCCGTCGGCGGTCACGTGGTGGCGCTGGTGCGTCTCACCGGAAGTGGAGTCGACCGACAGCGCAGCCGGCTTGACCTTGTTCTTCCAGTGGGCGTGGCGGTGGCCGCGCATCGCGCGGGACTTCTTGTCCTGGGAAACTGCCATTGTCTTGCTCCGTCGGGCACAAGGCCCTGCTTACCACTTCAATCTGACTTCAACTGCTTCTTCAATGCCGCGAAAGGGTTTTCCCGACGAGGCTCTTCTTCCACCGGCGCCGCAGCCACGGGCTGCGCCGCAACAATATTTTCGCACGATTCGCAGCGCGGCAGCATCGGCAGGCACAACAGCACCTCGTCCTCGATCGCCTCGCGCAGCTGCAGCTCGTCGTCCTCGACCAGCAGCGGCTCGAAATCCTGCATCAGGGCCCGCTCGCTGGCTTCGTCCGCCACCAGCCGCCAGTCGACTTCCGCCTGCAGCGGCCAGTCGTAGGACTTGCCGCAGCGCTTGCAGGCCAGCGGCAAGGCGCCGCCCAGCGATCCCTGCAGGGCCACATGGCCCTCGCGGGATTGCGCCTGCAGCGACACCCGGAGCGCCCCGCCGGCATCGGCCAGCAGCTCGACCAGGCGCGGCAGCGACTTCAACGGCAGGTCGCCGTCGTAGCGCTCCGCCTGCGCGGCGGCACTGGAAACACGGATTCTGGCGGGGATACCCAAGGCAAGCGTCCCGAGCTACCCTTCAAAGGGCGCGCATCATAGTGATCCGCCCCTCAAAAGTCAAAGGCGCCATGGCCGCATATTCCAAGAAATTCAATGGCTAACCCCGCGGCCAACCCTGCGCTGATCCTGGCCTCGGGCTCCCGCTACCGGGCGGAACTGCTGGGGCGGCTGCAACTCCCCTTCCGTCCCCTGCCCTCGCAGGTGGACGAGACCCCCCAACCCGGGGAGAACCCGCGCGAGCTGACCCAGCGCCTGGCCATCGCCAAGGCCCGGGCCCTGGCGCAGGAACACCCGCAGGCCTGGATACTCGGCTCCGACCAGTCCGCCGCCGCCCAGGGACGCCTGCTCGGCAAGCCGGGCACCCTGGACCGGGCCAGGGAGCAGCTGCAGCTGCTGTCCGGGCAGACCGTGGAGTTCCTGACGGCCGTGGCACTGGTGCAGGGAACACGGTTGCTGCAGGGGCTGGATGTGACCACCGTGCGTTTCCGGCGCCTGGATGCGGCGACGATCGACCGCTATCTGGCGGCCGAGCCGGCCCTGGACTGCGCCGGCAGCTTCAAATGCGAGGGCCTGGGCATCAGCCTGTTCGAGGAGATGCGCAGCACCGACCCTACCGGCCTGGTCGGCCTGCCGCTGATCCGCACGGCCGCGCTGCTCCGGGAAGCGGGCTTCAGGATTCCCTGAACCCAGGCGGCAAGGAGGAGCTTCCGTGGCCCCTCCATGGCGAGGCGGCAGCTACCCCATCCAACCCCCACCCAGCCCTCCATGGTCGGGCCTTCGTCGGAGCGGATGTCCACCGGACATCCGCTTATTCCCGACTCAGCCAGCCCGGCAGCCCGGCGACGTCTTCCAGCAGCACGGCCGGCCCCGACGAGCGCAGGCGGACTTCGTCATGCACGCCGCAAAGCACGGCGGCGCCGGGCATGCCGATGGCGGCGGCCATGGCCATGTCGTATTCGGTATCGCCGATCATCAGCGCCTCGCCGGCGGCGATGTCCTCCGCCTCCAGCAGCTCCCGCAGCATCAGCGGATCGGGCTTGGAGGCCGTTTCGTCGGCCGTTCGCGATCCCACCAGCAGGCGCCGCAGCTCGGTGTGGTGCCGCAGGGAGCGGTCCAGGCCCCGGCGCGACTTGCCGGTGGCCACGGCCAGGCGATAGCCCTGTTCGTGCAGGGCCTCCAGGGCGTCCAGCGCTCCCGGAAACAGCGGCGCCTCGCGGGTCTCGGTGACCCACTGGGCGCGATAGCGCTCCAGCAGGGCCCGCAGGGCATTCAGCTCCAGCTCCGGGAACAACCGGACCAGCACGTCGTTCATGCCCAGCCCGATCAGCTCGCGGATGGTCTGGTCGTCGCGCGGCGGCAGGCCCAGGTCCCGGATCGCCACCTGCATGGTATCGACGATGGCGGCGGCCGAATCGGCCAGCGTGCCATCCCAATCGAAGATCAGAAGCTGCGGAGCCTTGGCCACCGATGAACCTCAGTTCGCGGTTCCTAGCCTGTTGAGGAAATCCCGCAGTTCGTCGGTCATCGGCGCGTTCAGGATCAGTTTCGAAAACTCGCCTTCTTCCGGCAATTTCAGGAAGTGGGAGTGCAGGAACATGCGCTTCAGGCCCTTCTCGCGGTACTTCTTGTTGACCTCGCGCTCGCCGTACTTGGTATCGCCGCAGACCGGATGGCCCAGCGCCAGGGAGTGCACGCGGATCTGGTGGGTGCGGCCCGAGAAGATCTGCACCTCCATCAGCGTGGTATCGCGATAGCGCGCCTTGGGAGAAAAGCGCGACTTGGACGGCTTTCCGTCTTCTTCGTCGATCTCCACGCGCAGGTTGTTGCGGACCAGGGCGGCATCCACGTCGCGGTCCTCGCCGCGCCAGCGGCCCACCAGCAGGGCGAAGTAGCGCTTGTCCGCCGTGCTGTTCTTGAAGGCGCGCTGGGCCCGCAGCAGGGCCGGCCGGTTCTTGGCCAGTAGCAGGATGCCGCTGGTGTCTCGATCCAGGCGATGCGCCAATTCGATGAATTCGTACTTGTTCCAGGCGCGAATGGTCTCGATCACCCCGTAAAGTACGCCGCTGCCGCCGTGCGCGGACAGGCCGGCGGGCTTGTTGAGCGCCAAATAGTTGTCATCTTCATGGATCACCGCCGAACGCAGCTTGTTCAGCACCGCATCCGGCGGGCGCACGGCCTCGCCCTTTTCCGCCAGGCGCACCGGGGGAATGCGCACCTCCTCGCCCTTGGCCAGCTTGCGCTCTGGTTTGGCGCGCCCGCCGTCCACCCGCACCTGCCCGGAGCGCAGGAGCCGGTAGACGTGCGACTTCGGCACGCCAGGAAGTTGTTTTAAAAGGAAATTATCGATGCGCTGCCCGTCCTCGTTAGCGGAGACGGTTACCTTGCGCACTTCTTGGCGGGTTTGTGTCAAAATACGACATTCCGTTTGAATAAGCGGAAAATTCCGTTGCCGCATCGGCGGTTACGGAATCGATTCGGGGACGTTGCAGCGCGCATCTTAGCAGCGCCGCAGGCCCCAAGTTTGCGTCTGGGGCGCATTTGCGCCGCAGGCATCTACAAACCCAGCGCTCCTGCAAAGGGCGGGCGACCTAGAAAGACAACGCACCCATGCCTGTCACTGAAATCTCCCCTGCCCCGCGGTCGAGCGTCATCAGACGAGACCAACATGAAACGCATTCTGATCAATGCCACGCAGCGCGAAGAGCTGCGCGTGGCGATCGTGGACGGGCAGAAGCTCCATGACCTTGACATCGAGCATGCCTCCCGCGAGCAGAAAAAGGGCAACATCTACAAGGGCCGCATCACCCGCGTAGAACCCAGCCTCGAAGCCTGCTTCGTCGACTACGGCGGAGAACGCCACGGCTTCCTGCCGGTGAAGGAAATCGTCCGCTCCTATTTCAAGGGCGACGGCAAGAACCTGCGCGACCAGCTCGACGAGGGCCAGGAGATCATCGTCCAGGTCGAGAAGGAAGAGCGCGGCAACAAGGGCGCTGCCCTGACCACGTTCATCTCGCTGGCCGGCCGCTACCTGGTGCTGATGCCCAACAACCCGCGCGCCGGAGGCATTTCGCGCCGCGCCGAGGGCGACGAGCGCGAGGAGGCCAAGGAAGCGCTGAACCAGCTCAACCTGCCGGACGGCATGGGCCTGATCATCCGCTCCAACGGCGTCGGACGCACGGTGGAGGAGTTGCAGTGGGACCTCGACCACCGCGTCAGCACCTGGAATGCGATCACCGCCGAAGCCGCCAAGCGCCCCGGCCCGTTCCTGATCTACCAGGAGAACAACATCGTCATGCGCGCGCTGCGCGACTACCTGCGCTCGGACATCGGCGAGGTGATCGTCGACAATGCCGAGATCTACGAGGAAGCGCGCGAGCAGCTGCAGTACTCCACGCCGCAGGACCTGCCCAAGCTCAAGCAGTACACCGATGAAACGCCGCTGTTCCAGCGTTTCCAGGTGGAGAGCCAGATCGAGCTGGCGCATGAGCGCAACGTGCGCCTGCCCTCCGGCGGCTCGATCGTCATCGACCACACCGAGGCCCTGACCGCGATCGACATCAACTCCGCCAAGGCGACCGGCGGCCGCGACATCGAGGAAACCGCGTTCAACACCAACCTGGAAGCGGCCGAGGAAATCGCCCGCCAGCTGCGACTGCGCGACCTCGGCGGCCTGATCGTCGTCGACTTCATCGACATGTCCAGCTCCAAGAACCAGAAGGAAGTCGAGAAGCGCCTGGAGCGGGCGGTCGAGATGGACCGCGCGCGCATCCAGCTGGGGCGCATCTCGCGCTTCGGCCTGCTGGAGCTGTCGCGCCAGCGCCTGCGCCCGACCCTGGCCGAGCACACCCAGGTGGCCTGCCCGCGCTGCAGCGGCCGCGGCCACATCCGCAGCGTCGAATCGCTGGCCCTGTCGGTCCTCCGCCTGATCGAGGAGGAGGCCATGAAGGAGCGCACCGGCCGCGTCATCGCGCAGGTGCCGGTGGACGTGGGCACCTTCCTGCTCAACGAGAAGCGCCTGAACGTGCGCGAGATCGAGGCCCGCTGCCGCGTGCACATCGCGATCGTGCCCAACCCGACGCTGCACACGCCGAACTTCGAGATCAAGCGCGTCCGCGCCGATCACCTGCAGCAGGACAACAACAACGGCATTTCCTACGTCCTGGCGCAGAATTTCGACGCCGCGGCCCAGGAGGAACAGGCCAAGCCGCAAGCCCCGCAGCGCGCGCTGCAGGAACCGGCGGTGAAGCAGATCGTGCCGGCCACGCCGGCGCCGATCATCATCAAGCAGGAAGTGGTCGCGGCACCCGCAGCACCGATGGTGGCCGTCCCCGCCGAGTCGGTGTGGAGCCGCCTGCTGCGCTGGCTGGGCTTCGGCGCCAAGCCGGCGGTGGAAGCGGCACCGGCCAAGGCCCTGCCCGACCCGCGCCGCCGCGACGAGCGCCGCGATGGCCGTGGCAACAACCAGCGCCGTGAGCAGGGCCGCGACCAGAATCGCGGCGGCCAGCAGAACCAGCCGCGCCGCGACGGCCAGCAGCAGAACCAGCAGAAGAATCGCGACGGCCAGCAGCAGGGCCATCAGCAGAACCCGCAGAAGAACCGCGACGGCCAGCAGAACCAGCAGCGTCGTGACGGCCAGCAGCAGAACCAGCCGCGTCGCGACGGCCAGCCGCCGCAGCAGGGCCGCGGCGAGGGCCAGCAGCAGAACCCGCAGAAGAACCGCGACGGCCAGCAGAACCAGCAGCGCCGCGATGGCCAGCAGCAGAACCAGCCGCGTCGCGACGGCCGCCCCGAGCGCCCGCCGCAGCCGGCACAGGAACAGCTGCCGCTGACCGCCGAGGGGGCCGCCGCCGAACTCGCGGCGGAAGCCGCCGAGGCCGCCGGCCTGCCTGTGCCGGAAGGCGCCGAGGGTCATGCGCCGGGCGGCCGCAGCCTGCGTGGCCGCCGCAATCGCCGCAACCGCGGCCGCGGAGGCGACCGTGGCGAGGGCCAAGGCCAGAACGCACTGCCGGCCGCCGCGGGCGGCGTGGTGGCCTTGACCGCCGAGGACGCGCTGGCCGGCAACATCCCCTCCTCCGAGGCCCCGGACGCCGTGAACCTGGCGGCGCCGAGCGAATCCGCCGAGGCCGCCGAGGCCGTTGGGGCGGGTGCCGACGCCACTCCCGCCGTGGTTGCCGCCGCGGAAGCGCAGGCGCCCGAATCGCCGGCGGCCGCCATTGAAAGCGCCGAGCCGGTCGCGGCGGAACAGCCGGCCCCTGCCCAGCCGGAAACGGCCGCCGAGGTCGCGGAGCAGGCCCCCGCCCACGAAGCAGCGCCCGCAGCGGCCGCCGATACCGCGGTGATCGCGGCTGTTGCGGCCGAAGCGGAACCGGAAGAGGACGTTCATGCCATTGCAATGGACAGCGCCGAAGATATCGCCGAGGTTCAGGAGGCGTCGCAGAAGTTCCGCAGCAGCGCCCCGGCCTCGGACTACTTCAAGCTGTTCGAAGAACCGGCGGCTCCTGAAACCGAAACGGCCGCCGGACAGAAGCAAGACACCACCCACGGCTAAGCCCCCTCCTCCATGGACATCACCGTCTTCGGCTCCGGCTATGTAGGCCTGGTAACGGCCGCCTGCTTCGCCGACGCCGGCAACACGGTGGTCTGCGTGGATGTCGATGCGCGGCGCGTGGAGACCTTGTCGCGGGGTGAAGTGCCCTTCTACGAGCCAGGCCTGGACCAGATGGTCCGGGCCAACTTCCAGCAGGGGCGCCTGCGCTTCACCACCGATGCGGCGGAAGGGGTCAGCCATGGCCTGTTCCAGTTCATCGCCGTCGGCACGCCCCCCGGCGAGGACGGCTCGGCCGACCTGAAGTACGTGCTGCAGGTGGCCGATACCATCGGCAGCTTGGTCACCGACTATCGCGTCGTGGTCACCAAGTCGACCGTCCCGGTCGGCACGGCAGACAAGGTTCGCGAAGCCCTGCTCGCGGCATTGCAGCGCCGCGGCGAGAGCGTCGAGATCGACGTGGTGTCCAACCCGGAATTCCTGAAGGAAGGCGCGGCGATCTCGGACTTCACCAAGCCCGACCGCATCGTCATCGGCACCGACAATCCGCGCACCGCGGAGCTGATGCGCGCGCTGTACGCCCCGTTCAACCACAACCACGACCGCATCGTGGTGATGGACGTGCGCTCCTCGGAACTGACCAAGTACGCCGCCAACGCCATGCTGGCGACCCGGATCAGCTTCATGAACGAGCTGGCCAACGTCGCGGAGAAAGTGGGCGCCGACATCGAGAAAGTGCGTATCGGCATCGGCTCGGATCCGCGCATCGGCTACCACTTCATCTATCCGGGCTGCGGCTACGGCGGCTCCTGCTTCCCCAAGGACGTCAAGGCATTGGTCCATACGGCCAGCGAATCCGGCCATGCCGCGGCGCTGCTGGCGGCGGTGGAAGACGTCAACCAGCGGCAGAAGCGCGTGCTGTTCGAGAACATCCGCAAGCACTTCGGCGGAGACCTGAAGGGCCGCACGGTGGCGCTCTGGGGCCTGGCCTTCAAGCCCAACACCGACGACATGCGCGAGGCCTCCAGCCGCGTGCTGATGGAAGCCCTGTGGGAGTCCGGCGCAAGCGTGCGCGCCTTCGACCCGGTGGCGATGCACGAAACCCGCAAGATCTACGGCGAGCGTGCCGACCTGGCGCTCTGCGACAATGCCGAGGCGGCCTGCGAAGGCGCCGACGTGCTGGCCATCGTGACCGAGTGGAAGCAGTTCCGCAGCCCGAATTTCGAGCGCCTGAAGAAGCTGCTGAAGCAGCCGACGATCTTCGATGGCCGCAACCTCTACGATCCGCAGCTGCTCAGGCGCCAGGGCTTCGCCTACTACAGCATCGGCCGCGCGCCGGTCGGCGTCTGAACTCATCCCCTGAAACGAAGAAGGCTCCGCAAGGAGCCTTCTTCGTTTCGCCGGCGTGTCAGCGCGCCGGCTTCATCAGCGCAATCACCGCCTGCAGGTCTTCCTCGGTATCCACGCCGCGCGGCGGCGGATTGTGGGTGATGCCCATGCGGATGCGGAAGCCATGCGTCAGCGCGCGCAACTGCTCCAGCGCCTCGCAGTCCTCCAGCGGCGCCGCCGGCAGCTGGCTGAACTCGGCCAGCGCGGCGACGCGATACGCGTAGAGGCCGATATGCCGATAGGCCAGCCCCTCGGGCATGCGCGGCTGCTCGCGGGTGGAGCCGTCGCGCTTCCAGGGGATCGGTGCCCGCGAGAAGTACAGCGCATAGCCACGGCGATCCATGACCAGCTTGACGACGTTCGGATTGAGCCATTCCTCGATCGCATGCAGCGGATGGCACAGCGAGGCGATATGGGCCTCGCTGTCTTCGGCGAGCAGTTGCGCGGCCTGGCGCACCAGGTCCGCCGGCATCAGCGGCTCGTCGCCCTGCAGGTTCACGACGATGGTGTCGGCCGCCCAACCCGCCTTGCGGGCGATCTCGTTGATGCGGTCGGTGCCGGAATTATGGCTGGCGGCGGTCAGGCGCGCGTCGGCACCGAAGCCGCGGCAGGCTTCCAGCACCTGCTCGGAGTCGGTGGCGACGATGATGTCCTCTGCGCCGCTCTTGCGGGCCGCCTCCCAGACGTGCCGCAGCACGGGCTTGCCGTGGACATCGCGGAGCACCTTGTTCGGCAGGCGGGTGGACCCCAGCCGCGCCGGGATGACGACCTTGAAGCCCTTCATGCGTCCAGCTCTTCGGACGCCAGCTCGCGGGCCTCCTCTTCGAGCATCACCGGGATGCCGTCGCGCACCGGATAGGCCAGGCGTGAGCTGCGGCTCCAGAGCTCCTGCCGTTCCGGGTGCCATTCCAGCGGCCCCTGGCTGACGGGGCAGACGAGTATGTCGAGCAGACGCTTGTCCATGTTTCCTGGCGGGGCGTGACGATTGGGGGGAGTCATTGTTGCATGCTTTCACCCCGTCGGCGCCAGCACTGGCGCCCCGGCGGCCCTTCGCGCCGCAGCCTGCCGTAGACCCGCCGGAAGGCTCGCCGGCAGCCCGGGAGGCAGGCCGGCACGCCATGCCGCGCCTGCGCCGGGCGGACGTCAGTTCCCGCGCAGGACTTCCTGCAGTTCGGCGAGCAGCGAAGCGGCCGCTCCGTCGATGAAGTGCAGGTCGGCCGGCACCATCCACCAGTGCCGCTGGGCAAAGGCGCGGCACTTCACCGCATCCTTCTCGGTCATCAGCAGCGGCAGCGCATCGCCGAACGCCAGGTCGCCCGGCAGGTACGCATGATGGTCGCCGAAGGCGTGCTCCCGCAGTGGCAGGCCCTGTGCGCGCAGGCCATCGAAGAACCGCGCGGGATTGCCGATGCCCGCCACGGCGTGAACCTCCGTGCCGGAAAAGGCCCGCAGCGGACGCCGCTCGCCGCTGAGCAGGTTGACCGCCGTCGCGATCTCGAGCCTGAAGCCGATCGCGGAGGGTCCGAAGGGTCCGGGATCGCCGCCGTTGACGAGGATCCGCGCCGCCGCCCGGGCCCGTGACGGCGATTCGCGCAAGGGGCCGGCCGGCAGCAGCCAGCCGTTGCCGTAGCCTCGTGCGGCATCCACGACGCAGAGCTCCAGGTCACGCGCCAGGCGGTAGTGCTGCAGGCCGTCGTCGCAGACCAGCACGTCGGTCCCGGGATGCCGCTGCAGCAGCAGCCGGCCTGCGGCGACGCGGTCCGGCGCCACCGCCAGCGGCACGCCGCTGCGCTGCGCCATCAGCGCCGGCTCATCGCCGCAAAGCGCCGGATCGGTTTGCGGTGTCACCAGCATCGGAAACGGGCCGCGTCCGCCATACCCTCGGCTGAGGATGCCGGGCTGGCGCCCGGCCTGGCGCAAGGCCTCGACCAGCCACAGCACGCTGGGCGTCTTGCCGGTGCCGCCCACGGCCACGTTGCCCACCACGATCACCGGCACGGGCAGGCGCTGCGCCTGCTGCTTCCTCGAAGCGGCCAGCCGTGCCGCGGCGGCGCCGTAGAGCCGGGACAGGGGGCGCAGCCAGAACGGCGGCGGCGCGGACCGGTACCAGACCCGCTCCAGCCAGCGCTTCATCCGGCGGACGTCTCGCCGCTGTCGGCGGCGTCCTCGCGGAACTGCAGGCTGTGCAGCGCCGAATAGGTGCCCTGCAGGGCCAGCAGTTCGGCATGGGTCCCCTGCTCCACCACCTGCCCGTCACGCATGACGACGATCAGGTCGGCATTCTGGATGGTGGACAGGCGATGCGCGATCACCAGGGTGGTGCGTCCCTTCACCAGCTGCTCCAGCGCGCTCTGGATGTAGCGCTCGGATTCGGTGTCCAGCGCCGACGTGGCTTCGTCCAGGATCAGGATCGGCGCGTTCTTGGCCAGCGCGCGCGCGATCGCCAGGCGCTGTCGCTGGCCGCCGGAGAGCTTGCTGCCGTTCTGGCCGATCGGCGTATGCATTCCCTGCGGCAACCGGCTGATGAACTCCCAGGCGTAGGCCGCCTTGGCCGCCTCGATGAGAACGGACTCGTCGGGCGCCGGGTCCAGGCCATAGGCGATGTTCTCGGCGACGGTGGCGTCGAACAGGCGCACCTGCTGGTCCACCAGCGCGATCTGCGCGCGCAGGCGCTGCAACGGATAGTCGCGCACGTCGTGGCCGTCCACCTTCACCGCGCCGGACTCCACGTCGTAGAAGCGCGGCAACAGCGCCAGCAGCGTGGACTTGCCGCTGCCCGACGCGCCGACGAAGGCCACGGTCTGCCCGGGCTTGACCGTCACGCTCACGCCGCGCAGCGCATCGGTGGTCTGCGTGGCATAGCGGAAACGCACGTCCTGGAACTCGACCAGCCCCTGGGCGCGCTCCAGCGGCCGGTCGCCGCCGCCGGGCTCCCCGCTCTCCGACATCAGCTTGAACACGTCGGTGGCTGCGGCGATGCCGCGCTGCAGGCGTTCGTTGACGTTGGAAAGGCTGCGTATCGGATTCATCAGCGACAGCATGGCGCCCAGGAAGGAGACGAAGGTGCCCGGCGTGATTGCCTGCAGCATCTGCGGCTGCGTCGCGAAATAGATGATGAACGCCACCGCCCAGGCGGCGATGAACTGGATCAGCGCATCGCTGCCGGCCTTGGTCGCCACCAGCTTCATCGACAGCCAGCGCTGCTGCTCGTTGACCCCCTCGAAACGGCGCCGCTCCTGCTGCTGTCCGTTGTAGATCTTGATGACACGCTGGCCGCCGATGGCCTCCTCGGACGCCTGGGTGACGATGCCGATGTTCCGCTGGATGCGGGCCGATACCTTGCGGAAGCGGCGGCTCACGTAGGAGATGACGCCGGCGATCAGGGGCGCCACGCCCAGGCAGAACAGCGTCAGTTCCCAGTTCAGCCACAGCATCCAGACAATCAACCCGACCACCGTCAGGCCATCCTTGATGATGGAGGTGAAAGCGGTGGTCACCGCCTCGGCGACCTGCTCGACATGGTAGGTCAGGCGTGCGATCAGCTGGCCGCTGCTCATGCGGTCGTAGAAGCTCGCCGGCAGCTTCAGCAGATGGTCGAACAGCTCGCCGCGCAGCGCCTTGATGACCCTGCGCCCGATCCAGGACATGCCGAACGAGGAAATGAACTCCGAGATGCCGCGCATCAGGAACAGGCCGACGATGGCCCAGGGCACCCAGCGGATCACGGCCGGGTCGCGGTCGATGAAGGTGCCATCGAGCAGCGGCTTGACCAGGGACATGAAGCCCACCTGGGTGGCGGCGGCCAGGACCATGCCCAGCGAAGCCAGCAGGAACACCGGCCAGTACGGCCGCGTGTAGCCGAGCAGGCGGCGGTAGACGGCCATCGGCCGGAAATCGCCGGCCACGGTCGGGAAAGGTTCAGTCATGGGCGGGAATGGTAACAAACGGCGGGCCGGCCGCCGCCCATGGCTTACACTGGCGGTCTTTGGTCCAGGAGCCCCCCATGGCGAAGACGCTGTTCGAGAAGATCATCGACCGGGAGATCCCCGCCACGATCGTCCACGAGGATGAATCGTGCGTGGCGATCCAGGACATCAACCCGGGTGCGCCCATGCACCTGCTGCTGATCCCGCGCAAGCCCATTCCCCGCCTCTGCGACGCCGGCCCGGAAGACCAGGCCCTGCTGGGCCACCTGATGCTGGCAGCCGGCAAGATCGCCGCCGCCCACGGCTACGGCGAGGCCTTCCGCCTGGTGGTGAACAACGGCGCCGAGGCCGGCCAGTCCGTGTTCCACCTGCACCTGCACCTGATCGGCGGCCGCCCGCTGAAGTGGCCGCCGGGGTGAGACGGAAGCCGGTGGATGTCCAACGGACATCCACCCCGTCGAACGCCCGGCCGTGGAATGTTTGGCCCGGCTGAGGCATGACTCAATGTCATGCCGAAGTAAGCCAGACATGGGCCGGGGCTGGATGAGCTGAAGTCGCGCCATGGATGGCAACCCCAACCCCGCAGCCTCCGTCACCAGTGCCGTAAAATGGCGGCCATCCCTTCTCTTTCCCCTTGGAGTCCCACATGACCAACGAACACGTCCTGACCGAACTGCAGGACCGGGTCTTCACGATCCGCATGAATCGCCTGGACAAGAAGAACGCCCTGACCACGGCGATGTACGAAGGCATCACCGCCGCCCTGCTCAAGGCCGAGGCCGATCCCGAGGTGCGCGTGATCCTGCTGGCCGGCTCCGCCGACTGCTTCACCAGCGGCAATGACCTTGCCGACTTCCTGCAGAACCCGCCCAAGGGCGAGGACAGCGCCGTGGCGCGCTTCATGCGCACCCTGGCCACGGCCAAGAAGCCGGTGGTGGCGGCGGTCGGCGGCTTCGCCGTGGGGGTGGGCACCACCCTGCTGCTGCACTGCGACCTGGTCTACGCCGGCGACAAGACCCGCTTCCATCTGCCCTTCGTCAACATCGGCATCTGCCCGGAGTTTGCCTCCACCTACATCCTGCCGCGCCTGATGGGCCACCAGAAGGCTGCGGAACTGTGCCTGCTGGCCGAGCCCTTCGACGCGGCGACGGCCCTGGAGGCCGGCCTGGTCAATGCCGTGCTGCCCAACGAGCAGGTCGAGGCCAAGGCCCGCGAGTCGGCGCTGAAGCTGGCCGCCCAGCCGCCCAATGCCCTGCGCACCAGCAAGGCCCTGCTCAAGCGCTGGCGCGAGGATCTGGTGGTGGACGCGATCCGCATCGAGGCGGACAAGTTCATCCCGATGCTCGGCATGCCCGAGGCCCGCGAGGCCATGGGCGCCTTCATGCAGAAGCGCAAGCCGGACTTCTCCAGGTTCAGCTGAGGCGAGCTTCACTTCCCCGGCCACCCTTGACAGGGGTGGCCGGGGGGTGGAATGTGACACATCCGTCACCCAGCCCCCGACCGGCCCCGTCAATGCAGACGTCCAGCGGCAAGCGTGAGCAGAACAAGCTGGCCAACCGCGCTTCGATCCTCGACAGCGCGCGGCGCCTGTTTGCCGAGCAGGGCTACGACGCGGTGACGATCCGCGATGTCATCCGCGCCACGCCGCTGGCCTCCGGCACCTTCTACAACTACTTTCCGGACAAGGAATCGTTGTTGCGCTCGCTGGTGGAGGAGCGCCTCGGCGAACTGACCGACCGCCTGACCCAGGTCCGGCGCACGGCCGACACCCTCGAGCAGTTCATGCAGGGCGCCTTCCTCACCACGTTCGAGGAAATCTGTGCCCACCCGGACTTCTACCGCATGATGTTCCGCAACGAGCCGGTGATCCGCGCCTTCTTCACCGACAACGTCTTCGGCCACACCATGCGCATGCTGAAGATCGACCTCGCCGACGCGGTGGCGCGCGGGCTGCTGGCCGACATCAACGTGGATTTCCTGACCGCGACGATCTTCGGCAGCGCCTATGAACTGAGCCGCACGCTGGTGGACCGCAAGAATCCCGATCCCCGGGAGGCCGCGAATTTCGTGGCGCGCCTGTTCATCAACGGCTTGGCGAACCTGCAGCCGGAACCCGCGGCCAGCGAGCTGATCCGCCGCGGCTCCCTGCTGCTCAAGGGCGCCGCCCGCTAGGGCCTGTTAACACTGCAGCCGTCGCTGCGACGGCCGTAGTGTTAACAGGCCCTAGGGCCGCCTCAGAACAGGGCGCCGAGGATCATGGCTCCCATCCCCAGCGTCGCTCCGATCCCGACCGCATAGGAAAGGGTCCGCCAGGGCTGCAGCCCCGCCAGATAGCACAGCGTATGGGCCACCCGGGCCGCCACGAACACGCCGAACAGCCAGGGCGCCGCCGCGGCCGACAGCCCCAGCTGCACGTAGGCGATGCCCAGCGCGAGGAAGACGGGGATGTTCTCCAGGTCGTTGGCCCAGGCACGCGCGGCGCGCTGCACCTGCGGCAGTTCCTCGGCGGCCGCCGGCCTGCCGACGAAGGCCGCATCCTCCGGCGTCTTGAACTGCTGCCGGCTGATGCGATGCCAGCCCTGGTAGAGCGAGATCGCGAACATCTTCAGGAACAGCAGCACGGCGCTGAGGGCGTACCAGTGCAGGGGCGATGATTCCATCGGCATGCTCCTCAGGGCTTCGCCGCGCTGACGCGCCAGACGATGTTGCCGACATCGTCGGCCACCAGCAACGCACCGCCGCCGTCCAGCGCAACACCCACCGGCCGGCCCAGGGCCTTGCCCTCGGCACTCAGGAAGCCGGTCAGCACGTCCAACGGCTGGCCCTTGGGCTGGCCGCCCTCGAAGGGCACGAAGACCACCTTGTAGCCGCTGTGCGGCTTGCGGTTCCAGGAACCGTGCTGCCCCACGAACATGCCCTCCGCATAGGCAGTCGGCAGCGAGTTCCCCCTGGAGTGAGCCAGGCCCAGCGAGGCGGTGTGCGGGCCCAGCGCGTAGTCGGGGGCGATGGCCTTGGCCACGAGTTCCGGCTGCTGCGGCTTCACCCGCTCGTCCACGTGCTGGCCCCAGTAGCTCCAGGGCCAGCCGTAGAAGCCTCCCTCGCGGACCGAGGTCATGTAGTCGGGCACCAGGTCGCTGCCCAGTTCATCGCGCTCGTTCACCGCCACCCACAGCGCGCCGGTGACCGGCTCCCAGGCCATCCCGACCGGATTGCGCAGGCCGTAGGCATAGATGCGCTTGTCGCCGGTCGCCGCGTCGATCTCCCAGATCAGGGCCCTGCCCTCCTCCACGTCCAGGCCGGCCTCGCCGATATTGCTGTTGGCGCCCACGCCCACGTAGAGCCGCGCGCCGTCGGGGCTGGCGATCAGGCTCTTGGTCCAGTGCCGGTTGATCTCGCCGGCGGGCAGGTCCGCCAGCTTCGTGCCGGAACCGGAGATCGACGTGGCGCCCGCCCGGTAGTCATAGCGCAGCACCGCGTTGGTGTTGGCGACGTAGAAGTGCTGCCCGACCAATGCCATGCCGAAGGGCGAGTTCAGGTCCTTGAGGAAGACCGAGCGCTGGTCGGCCACGCCATCGCCGTCGGTATCGCGCAGCAGCGTGATGCGGTTGGCGCTGGGCACGCCGGCGCCGGCCTTCTTCATCACCGCCCTCTCCACGCGGCCGACGATGCCGCGCGGCGGATTGGCCGGCGCGTTGCTTTCCGCCACCAGCACGTCGCCGTTGGGCAGGACCTGCAGCCAGCGCGGATGGTCCAGGCCGTCGGCGAAGGCCTGCACCTGCAGGCCGGCCGCCGCCTGCGGCCGGCCGCCGGCCGGCCAGCCCTGCGCCGGCGCGATGTTCACCACCGGCAGCAGCCTGCGGTCCGGCGCAGGCAGCTTCGGGCTGGGACCGGTACCCTCGGACAGCGGCAGCTGGGCGCTGCCGCCGCAGGCGGCCAGGCCCAGCAGCAGCAAGGCGGAAACGGCGGAACGTTGCAGGAACATGGGGCATCCCCGGGCTGGATTCGAGGCGGCCATGTTACGTGAGGAAACGAAAGACGCGCGCGCCGCGCCCCGTCCTGCCGGATGCCGCGGCAGCCGCTAGAGTGGCGACACCCCCCGAAAACAGCGAGAACCGCGCATGAGCAGCCGCATCGCAGCCACCCTGATCCCCGGCGACGGCATCGGCCCCGAGATCGTCGAAGCCACCCTGGCCGCCCTCGACGCACTGGGAGTGCCCTTCGACTGGGACATCCAGCAGGCGGGCCTGGCCGGGATCAAGAGTGCCGGCGACCCGCTGCCCGACGCGGTGCTCGACAGCATCCGCCGCACGCGCCTGGCCCTGAAGGGTCCGCTGGAAACGCCCTCGGGCAGCGGCTACCGCTCCAGCAACGTGCGCCTGCGCGAGGCCTTCAAGCTCTACGCCAACGTCCGCCCGGCGCGCACGCTGATTCCCGGGGGGCGCTACGACAACATCGACCTGATGGTCTACCGCGAGAATCTCGAGGGCCTGTACATGGGCTACGAGCACTACATCGCGATGGACGGAGACCCCGAGGCCGTGGCGATCGCCACCGGCGTCAATACGCGCCAGGGCTCGCACCGCCTGCTGGAATACGCCTTCGAGCATGCCATCGCGCTGGGCCGCAGGAAGATCGCCGTGGTGCACAAGGCCAACATCATGAAGGCGCTGACCGGCATCTTCCTCGACGAGGCGCGCAAGCTCCACAAGCAGAAGTACCAGGGCCGCATCGAGATGCAGGAGGTGATCATCGACGCCTGCGCGATGAAGCTGGTGCTGAATCCCTGGCAGTTCGACGCGCTGGTCACCACCAACCTGTTCGGCGACATCCTGTCCGACCTCGTTGCCGGCCTGGTCGGCGGACTGGGCATGGCGCCGGGCGCCAACATCGGCGCCGACGCGGCGATCTTCGAGGCGGTGCACGGCTCGGCGCCGGACATCGCCGGCAAGGGCATCGCCAACCCGGTGGCGCTGATGCTGGCGGCGGCGATGATGCTGGACCATGTCAAGCTCGGCGAGGCGGCGGCGAGGCTGCGCCGCGCCATCAACGACACCTTCAACGTCGACAAGGTCCGTACCGGCGACCTGGGCGGCATGGCGGATACAAAGGCCTTCACCCAGGCGCTGGTGGCGCGCATCCGCAACGGTTGAGCGGATCGCGGGCAAAGAAAAAGGCCGGGTCTCCCCGGCCTTCTTCACTACGGCATGCCGCGACGGCTCACACGCGCTCCAGCACGGTGGCCACGCCCTGGCCCATGCCGATGCACATCGTGGCGACGCCGAACTGCGCGTTCTTCTCCTGCAGCACGTGCGCCAGGGCGCCGGTGATGCGTGCACCGGAGCAGCCCAGCGGGTGGCCCAGGGCGATGGCGCCGCCCTTGATGTTGATGCGGTCGGCCTTGTCCGTGATCTTGAGGTCCTTCATCACCGCCAGCGACTGCGCGGCGAAGGCCTCGTTGAGCTCGAAGTAGTCGATGTCGGAAATCGACAGGCCGGCGCGCTTCAGCGCCTTCTGCGTCGCCGGCACCGGGCCGATACCCATGATCGCCGCGTTGCAGCCGGCCGAGGCCATGCCGCGGATCTTCGCCAGCGGCTTCAGGCCCAGGGCCTTGGCCTTCTCGGCGGACATGATCAGCACGCAGGAAGCACCGTCGGAGATCGCGGAGCTGTTGCCGGCGGTGACGCTGCCCTTCGGGTTGAAGGCGGGCTTGAGCTTGCCGAGGTCGGCGAGGTTGGCATCGGTGCGGACCACTTCGTCGTAGTCCACCAGCAGCGGCGCGCCGTCGGCATCGTGGCCTTCCACCGCGACGATCTGGTTCTTGTACTCGCCGTTCTTGAAGGCCGCATAGGCCTTCTGGTGCGAGGCCAGCGCGAACTCGTCCTGCTGCTGGCGGTTGATCTGGTGGGTCTGCGTCAGCATTTCCGCGGTCAGGCCCATCATCGCCGAAGCCTTGGCGGTGTTGAGCGTCAGTTCCGGGTCGCCGTCGAAGCCGTGCGTCATCGGCACGTGGCCCATGTGCTCGACGCCGCCGCAGATGTAGGTGTCACCCATGCCGGACAGGATGTTGCCCACGGCGGTGTGGATGGCGGTCATCGAGGAGCCGCAGAGGCGGTTCACGGTCTGGCCCGAGACTTCCTTGGGCAGGCCGGCCAGCAGCAGCGCGTTGCGGGCGATGTTGAAGCCCTGCTCCAGGGTCTGGATCACGCAGCCCCAGATCACGTCTTCCACTTCCTTGGGGTTCACCGCCGGGTTGCGGGCGAGGATCGCCTGCATCAGGTCTGCGGACAGCTTCTCGGCGCGCACGTTGCGGAACACGCCATTGCGCGAACGACCCATCGGGGTGCGGATCGCGTCGACAATCACAACTTCAGTCGTCATCTCAAAATCTCCGGAATTCTTTCGTGCGCGAGACTTACTTGGGGAAGTAGGTCTTGCCTTCGGCGGCCATCTTCTTCATCGACTCGGTCGGCTCGTAGAGCTTGCCGAGGTGGGCGTACTGGGCCGCCTTCTCGAGGATGGTCTTCATGCCGATGGTGTCGGCGTACTTGAGGGCGCCGCCGCGGAACGGCGGGAAGCCGATGCCCAGGATCAGGCCCATGTCGGCCTCGGTCGGGGTCTCGACGATGCCCTCGTCCAGGCAGCGCACGGTTTCGATGATCATCGGCAGCATCAGGCGGTCGATGATCTCCGCTTCCGTGAATTCCTTCTTCGGCGCCTTGGCCACCGAGGCGATCAGCTGCTCGGTCTCCGGGTCGATCTTCTTGACCGGCTTGCCCTTGGGATCGGTCTCGTACTTGAAGAAGCCGATGCCGTTCTTCTGGCCAAAGCGCTTGTTCTCGTACATCACGTCCAGCGCGGACTTGAATTCCTTGTTGGACATGCGGTCCGGGTAGCCCTCGGCCAGCACGTCGCCGACGTGGTGCGAGGTGTCGATGCCGACCACGTCCTGCAGGTACGACGGGCCCATGGGCCAGCCGAAGCCTTCCATGACCTTGTCGATCTGCAGGTAGTCGCCGCCGTCACGCAGCAGGGCCGACCAGCCGCCGAAGTACGGGAACAGGATGCGGTTGACCAGGAAGCCCGGGCAGTTCTTCACCACGATGGCGTTCTTGCCCATGGCGGTGGCGTAGGCGACCGTGGTGGCGATGGCCTCCTTGGAGGTCTTCTCGCCGTAGATCACCTCGACCAGCGGCATGCGGTGCACCGGATTGAAGAAGTGCATGCCGAGGAAGTTCTCGGGCGCCTTCACGGCGGTGGCCAGCTCGTCGATGGAGATCGAGGAGGTGTTGGAGGCGATGATCGTGCCCGGCTTGACCTGGGACTCGACCTCGGCCAGCACCGACTTCTTGATCTTCGGGTTCTCGACCACGGCCTCGACCACGATGTCCACGGTCTGGAAGTCGCCGTAGTTCAGCGTCGGGCGGATCGCCGCCAGGATCTTGCCGGCCTTCTCCGGGGTCAGCTTCTTGCCGACCTGCTTGGAGACCAGCTTGTTGGCCTCGCTCATGCCCAGGTCCAGCGCCTTGTCGGCGATGTCCTTCATGATGATCGGCGTGCCCTTGGAGGCGCTCTGGTAGGCGATGCCACCGCCCATGATGCCGGCACCGAGCACGGCGGCCTGCTTCACCGGCTTTGCAATCTTGCCGGCGGCCTTGGCCTTCTTCTTCAGCAGCTGGTCGTTCAGGAACAGGCCGATCAGCGCGTCGGCGGCGGTGGTCTTGGCGATCTTGGCGAAGGCCTGGCCCTCGATCTTCAGCGCCTCGTCACGGCTCTTGCCGGCGGCCTTCTGGATCGCGGTGACCGCGGCCAGCGGCGCCGGGTAGTTCTTGCCGGCCTTGCCGGCGATGAAGCCCTTGGCGGTCTCGAAGACCATCATGGATTCCATCATGTCGAGCTTGAGCGGGCCGGTCTTCTGTGCGCGGCGCGCCTTCCAGTCGTACTTGCCGGCGATGGCCTGCTCCAGCAGCTTCAGCGCCGCGGCGCGCAGCTTCTCCGGCGCCACGACGGCGTCGACGGCATGAACCTTCAGAGCGGCATCCGGCTTGACCGGCTCGCCGCCGGCGATCCACTCGATGGCATTGTCGGCGCCGATCAGGCGCGGCAGGCGCACGGTGCCGCCGAAGCCCGGGAACAGGCCCAGCTTGGCTTCCGGCAGGCCGACCTGCGCGGTGGCGCTGGCCACTCGGTAGTCGGTCGACAGCGCCATCTCGAAGCCGCCGCCCAGGGCGACGCCGTTGATGACGGTCACGGTCGGGAACGGCAGGTCCTCGATCGCGGAGAAGACCTTGTTGGATTCGACGGTCCAGCCCGCGATCTCTTCCTCGGAGGCCTGGAACTTGCTGCCGAACTCGGTGATGTCGGCGCCGACGATGAAGACGTCCTTGGCGCTGGTCACGATCAGGCCCTTGATGTCGCCGGCCTTGGCCAGCACGGCACCGGCTTCGCCCAGTTCCTTGACGGTAGCGGCGTCGAACTTGTTGATCGCGTCGTTCTGGCGGTCAAAGCACAGTTCGGCGAGACCGCCGTCGAGCTTGGACACCCGGATGGATTGCCCCTGGTACATGGTCACCTCTTGGGATTTAAGAAAAAAGTGGAAATTGCGCGGCGAAAGACGACCGCAGCCGAAATGAAGAGGCGGCAATCATAACGACCGCCCCCCCCTCCGACAACCGAAACCGGGGTCGCCCGGCCGCCCGGGGCGGCGCCTAAACCTGCGCCACTGAAAAATTTTTGACACTGATTCATCACACGCCCTACACTCCGGAAAAGCTTGCAGGGGAAATGTCAAGGGGAGTTGGACAGCTGCAGGAAGGCGGCGAATCCGGCCAGGGGAGCGGCACCACAAGAAGCCGCCGGCACGGATCATGGCTCAGAAGGCCGGGAAAGGCCGTTGGCTCCTGTGGAAAGTTCAGATCGGCCGGTTGCCGCGCGCGACCGTTGGTGCGATCGACATTTTCACTCCAGACTGGATTCGCTTGGTGCCGCCCGTTTCGGGAGGCAAAGGTAAAAGAATGTCGCCTCGCAGCGGCTTGGCCGCTGCAGGATGATGATCCGGCGCGTCGCGTCGACCGCCCATGAGTCCCTGGCCTACCGTGGCCGCTACACGTTTGGAGCTTGTTGAACTTATGAAGAAGCCGAGCAAATCCAGCGGCAAGGCCGCGAAGAAGACCGTTTCCAAGGTCAAGGCACAGGCCAAGAAGGCCCAGAGCACGGCCAAGAAGACCGTCGCCAAGGTCAAGGCGCAGGCCAAGAAGGCCCAGAGCACGGCCAAGAAGACCGTCGCCAAGGCCAAGAAAGCCGTGAAGAAGCCGGTGGCCAAGGTCAAGGCGGTCGTCAAGAAGGACGTGGCCAAGGCCAAGAAGGCCCAGGCCGCCGTCAAGAAGCAGGTCGCCAAGGCCAAGACCGCCGTCAAGAAGGACGTCGCCAAGGCCAAGGCCGTGGTGAAGAAGGACGTCGCCAAGGTCAAGGCGGTCGTCAAGAAGGACGTGGCCAAGGCCAAGGCCGCGGTCGAGAAGGTCGTCGCCAAGGCACCGCTGCCCAAGCCGGTGGCCAAGCCCGCCGCCAAGCCCGCCGCCGCGAAGCCGGCTCCTGCCCCGGCCGCCCCCAAGGCCAGCCCCGTGGCCAAGGCCAAGGCCAAGATCAGCGAGGCCACCGACAAGGTGGTGAGCGCGGTCCAGGCCATCACCCCGTCGCCGCTGTCGCGCGCCTTCCTCGCCACCTCGCAGGGCAAGAAGGAAGCGGCTACCGCGCCGGCAGCGGCTCCTGCCGCGACCCCCGCCGCGGCGGAAGCCGCCCCGGCCGCCGAGCCGCAGCCGCAGCCCAGCCAGGGCAGCCTGCTGCCCTGAGCGGCAGACACAAAAACCCGCCGGGTTCCCCCGGCGGGTTTTTTTTGTGTCTAATGGGCGCAGAACCATCCGCCTATCCGCATGACACTGTCCCTTGAACAAAGTACCGAGGTCTGCAGCCTGCTGGCCGACGCCAGCCGCCTTCGCCTGCTGCTGCTGCTGGAGACGCACGAACTGAGCGTGGCCGAGCTGACCGGGATCACCGGCCTGGCGCAGAGCCGCGTCTCCACCCACCTGGCCCGCCTGAAGCGTGCCGGCCTGGTACAGGACAAGCGCAGCGGCAGCTCGGCGCTCTATTCCGCCGCCGGCACCGCCGGGGCGGTGGGCGAACTCTGGGAACTGCTGCGGGGCCGCCTGGACGACGCCCAGCTGCGGCTGGACCGCGAGCGGGCCGAGGAGGTGCTGCGCAGCCGCAGCCCCGGCCAGACCTGGGCCGAGTCGGTGGCCGGCCGCATGGAGCTGCACTACTCGCCGGGACGGACCTGGGAAGCAACGGCGCGGGCGCTGATCGGCCTGCTGGATCTCGGCGACGTGGTCGACATCGCCAGCGGCGACGGCGTGCTCGCCGAGCTGATCGCCGAGCGGGCCCGCAGCGTCGCCTGCGTCGACATCAGCCCGACCGTGATCGCCGCAGCCCGCAAGCGCCTGGCTCCCTTCCGCAACGTGCATTTCCATGAAGCGGACATGCATGCCACGCGGCTGCCGGACGCAGCGGCGGACCATGTCTTCGCGATGCATGCGCTGGCCTATACCCGCAACCCCGACAGGCTTCTGGCCGAGGCTTTCCGGCTGCTGCGCCGCGGGGGACGGCTGGTGGTGGCGGCGCTGAACTCGCACCGGCACGAAGCCGCGATGCAGGCCTACGACCACGTCAATCTGGGCCTGCAGCCGGCCCGGCTCCAGCGCCTGCTGGAGACCGCAGGCTTCGCGGTGGAGCACTGCCGCGTCACCTCGCGGGAGAGCCGTCCGCCCTACTTCGAGGTCGTCACCGCGCTGGCCCGCAAACCCTAGGAGCCGGCATCCGCGGCGGATCGGCACGCCGTCGATCCGGGTGGGTCGGCAGACCCGCGAGCGCGGCCGCAGGGCCATTCATCTGACGTATGCTTGCAGCGGACACTAGACGCATCCGCATGCCAGAGGCTTCCGAGTGAGCGCCAACGACCCGAAACAGGACGACAACACCGCCGGCCGCGCCCTGGCGGTCAATGACGGCGCCGTGGCCAACGCACGCCGTGCCGGCCGCTTCGCCGCCAGCTTCCTGAGCCGGCTGCCGGGCGCCGACATCGCGCAGGAACAGTTGCGCAAGGCGGAGAAGGCGCTGTTCGCGACGCTGAAGGAGCGCATGGAGCGTGCCGCCGAGGACGAGCCGCCGGCCGGCGAAGGCCAAGCCGCGGGAAGCAGCGCCGGGGCAACCCGGACGCGCAAGCCCAAGGTCGAGCGCACCTACATGCTGCCCTTGCCGCAGCCGCCCTCGCGCATGTTCGCCGACCTGCTGCAGCAGGCGGTGGACCAGACCAAGCCCCAGGCCTACGACTATCTCTTTGCCGCGATCCTGCGCGAACTGGTGCCGGACGAGGCGCGCATCATCTCCTTCCTGTCCGACGGCGCCCGCCACGCGGTGATCCAGCTGCACAGCGGCACCCTGCTGGGCTCGGCGCAGTCGCGCACCCTGGTGATGGAGAACGTCAACGCGGTGGCCAAGAACGCCGGGGCCTCGCTGCACGAATCCGGCCACTACTATATCGGCCGCCTGCGCCGCCTGGGCCTGATCGAGTTCGGCCCCGAGGATCCGCAGCTGCTGGTGCAGTACCAGCTGATCGAGAACAGCAGCGAGATGCGCCAGACCATCGCCAGCATCGAGTCCAAGCCGCGCCAGCGCGCCAGGATCACGCGCGAGACCCTGCGCCTAAGCGTGACCGGGCAGCAGCTGTGGCGTGCCTGCGGCGGGGCCAGCGTGCAGCCGAAGCTGGCGGCGCCGGGCAAGTAGCCACTCGCCCGCGGGAGCCGGCTGACTGCTAGTGAGCGGGAATGCTGCCCAGATGCAGCATCACCTGCACCTGCATCTCGCCGACCAGGAAGCCGAGCACGGCGCCGACGGTGATCAGGATCCATTCGTCCTGCTGGAAGGCGGGGCGCAGCAGGGCCTCGAACTCGTCCTCGGTCAGCTCCTGCATCTTCACGGTGAGGGTGCTGCGCAGGTCCATGGCGGTGCCGACGTAGCCCTCCATGTGGCGCAGCGTGTCCGGCAGGGTCTCCACGATCTTGTCGGCGATCATCTGCTTCATGTCGCGGTACTGGCGGCTGCCCACGGCGAACATGACGACGCGGCGCACGATGCCGGCCTGCTCGTCGATCGATCTCTGCACCTGCTTGGTCACCATGTGGAACAGGCGGTCGGAGAAGGGGCCGCGGAGCACGGCCTCCAGCACGTTGCGCGGGGTGACCACCTCGGCAGCGATCAGCGCGCCGTACTCGGCGGCCACTTCCTTGCGCCGCTTGAGGAACAGGCCCTGCCAGGTGAACAGGCCCAGGTACTTCGTCGGCTTCTTGGGGTAGAAGATCATCTTCAGCGCCAGCCAGTCGGTGAACCAGCCGGTGAAGCCGCCGAACAGCGGCATGACCCAGGGGCTGTGCGTCAGCGCCCAGGTCACCGCCTGCACGCAGCCGATGACGAAGCCGAAGTAGATGCCGGAGCGGGCGATGAAGCGGAACTCCTCGTGCCCGGCCTCCTGGAAGATGCGGTTGAGCAGGCGCTTGTCGCGCATCAGCGCCCGCACGACCATGTCCGTCAGGTCGAACATGTCGTCGATGTTGTTCTTCAGGTCCACCATCATCTGGCGGACGATGTTGGGGGCCTCGGCCTGGATGCGGCGGATGATGGCCTGGCGCACGGAATCCGGCGCCGCTTCCCAGAGACCCGGCGAATAGTGCGAGGCCACCTCGTGGGTGATCTTCTCCACCTGCTCCAGCAGCGGCCCCTCGATCTCGCGGGCGATCTGGTCCGGGTCCAGGCGCCCGAAGATGTCCTGCGGCTTGAGCAGGCGCTGGGTCATGGTGTCGCAGGCGATGCTGGCCATGATCGCGGCCTTGCGCGGCACGATGCCCTGCCAGCCCAGGTAGGGCTTGATGCCGAGGAATTCGATGGGCTCGAACATCATGCGGATCGCCACCAGCTTGGTGACGTAGCCGATCAGCGCCGCCACGAAGGGCATGGAGGCGTAGATCAGCCAGTTCGCTTGCACATCCGCCAGGATTTCAGCCCAGGACTGCATCCGCAGGTCCCCCGTTCGTGTCGTTATGCGGCGTTTATGCCACAGACCCGGCGCGCTTTCCTATGGTCCGGATAGAATCGGGGCACGTCACGGGGGTCAAGCATGGAAGCCGGCATCCGCCCGATCGCAGTTGGCATCGTTGCCGCGTACCTGCTGGCGGGGGCCGGCGTGCTGGCGGCGGCCTGGCTGCGGACCGGCCGTATCGACCAGCCGGCGACGCTGGCCATCGCCGGGCTGGCGCTGATCGCGGGGCTGGTCATGGCGGCCCTGCTGTCGATGATGCGCGACCCGCGCGGCATGGTGTTCTTCGGCGTCTTCTTCGGCCTGGTGGTGCTGCCGCAGGTCCTCGCCTTCGGCCTGTTTCCCGACCGCCTCCTGCGGCAGGACCCGCTGCCCGCTCCCGCCGGCACCCCGGCGCCCGAGCGCATTCCCGGCGCCGACGCGCCGCTGCAGGTCACCGATCTCACCCCGGGGGTGCTGGACGCGCGTCGCGCCCTGCTGTCGGTCTATGCCGACGGCAGCCAGGTCATCGAGGTCATCTACGATGGGGAGGCGCAAGCGCGCCTGCGCTTCCTGGCGGAGTACCAGAACCAGCCGCCCCCGCTGGAATCGCTGGGCCGCTACAGCGGCGTGCTGACGCAGGAGGAGCGCCACGCCAGCTTCCACGCCGTGGACGGCCGGCGCCTGCTGCGGATCACCGCCGTGGACCGTGCCATCCTGGAGCACCGCCTGCGCGGGATGGATGCTCCCCCGCCCGGTCCGGCGGCCTCCGCCGCTGCCGCAACGCCGCCGGAGCCGCCCGTGGCCGTGCTGGCGGCCGCGCTGGTGCTCTACAGCCTGTTCGTGGCCTGGGTGTTCCTGCGCCTGGCCACCTGGGCCGCGAGCCATGCCGCGATGCCCGGAGTGCCTGTGCAGACCGCAACGGCGCTGCGGCAGCGCCTGCTGCGCCTGGGCCGGCAAGACCTGCCCTTCACGGTGCGCCCCGGCGATGCGCCGCAGGAACTGATCGCCGAATGGCGCCATGCCGAAGCCACCTGGCTGGACCTGATGCGGCTGCGCCACGTGAACCGGGTGGTCCGCTATCGCCTGCGCCTGGACGAGGATCGGGCGCAGGTCCGCGTGCGCGAGTTCCAGGCCGCCTTCGACGCCTCCGCGGGCGCAGGCGGCGCGGACCTGAGCTACCGCGCCACCTGGGGCGTCAGCTTCTTCGACCGCCGGGTCGAGGGCGTGCTGGGCCTGCAGTTGCGCGACGGCAAGCCGACGGGCGAGATCGCCCATGCCTGGCGCTTCGACATCGACGAGATGCGCTCACCGCTGGTGCAGGTGATCACGGCGGCGGGCTGGGAATGGCGCCACGTCCTGGTCGACGCGCGCTGGCTCTAAAGCCTCAGGCGGCGGGAAGTTCGCCGGCCCACAGGCACTTGCCCTTGTCGGCCAGCTTCTTGAGCTTGGCCAGGTGGGCCTCCTGCTCGGCGGCATCGGGCGCCAGCACCGGCAGCGGCGCGGCGCTGGCGCCGAGCAGTTCGACGAAGCGCGAGCGCGAGGCGCCGCCGCCCTCCTCGCTGTCCAGCATCAGGCGGTTCTGGCCGCCGGTCATCGACAGGTAGACGTCGGCCAGCAGGCGGGCGTCGAGCAAGGCGCCGTGCAGGTCGCGGCCGGAGTTGTCCACCTCGTAGCGCTTGCACAGCGCGTCGAGGCTGACGCGCTGGCCGGGGTGCATCTTGCGCGCCATGGCCACCGTGTCGGTCACCTCGCAGACGTCCTCGATGCGCCGGGTGAAGCCCAGGCGCCCGAACTCGGCATTGAGGAAGCCGACGTCGAAGGCGGCGTTGTGGATGATCAGCTCCGCGCCTTCCAGGTAGTCCCAGAGTTCCTTGGCCAGCTCGAAGAACTTCGGCTTGTCGGCCAGGAACTCGTTGGTGATGCCGTGGACCTCGATGGCGCCGCGGTCGATCTCGCGCTCCGGGTTGATGTAGCGCCAGAAGTTGTTGCTGGTGTAGCGGCGGTTGACCAGCTCGATGCAGCCGACTTCGATGATGCGGTGGCCCTGGCTGGCTTCCAGGCCCGTGGTTTCGGTGTCGAGGATGACCTGGCGCTTCATGGCGGCGCTCATGCCGCCGCTCCCTTCTGCTGCGCGAGCAGTTCGTCGATGCCCTGGTTGGCCAGGCGATCCGCCGCCTCGTTGCCGGGGTGGCCGGCATGGCCCTTCACCCAGTGCCATTCCACCTGGTGACGCGAGGCCGCGGCATCCAGGCGCTGCCACAGGTCCTGGTTCTTGACCGGCTTCTTGTCGGCGGTCTTCCAGCCGCGCTTCTTCCAGCCCGGGAGCCATTCCAGCAGGCCGGAGCGCACGTAGACCGAGTCGGTGTAGAGCTGCACGACACAGGGCTCGCGCAGGGCTTCCAGGGCGCTGATGGCGGCCATCAGTTCCATGCGGTTGTTGGTGGTCAGGGCTTCGCCGCCCTTGAGGTCCTTGCGGGTGCCGTTGTACTCGAGCAAGGCGCCCCAGCCGCCGGGCCCCGGGTTGCCCCTGCAGGCGCCGTCGGTATGAATCACGATCTGCTTCACGTCGGGTGTTTTTCCAATGAGGCCTGCGATTGTGCCGCGGGAGCGGTCACGCCGACCAGCGGCTTGACCTGGGCCCGCTGCGCGCGGCCGATGAAGTTGACCGGGATCACGCGCTTGCGCGCCACCAGCATGTAGGCCTCGGACAGCGGCGCCAGCAGCGCGCCGACGCTCCAGGGGCCGCCCGCGGTGCGCGGTTCCAGCCAGGGAAAGCCGACGCCGAAGCGGCGGATCTCGGTGACCTCGAAGTCCAGCAGTTCCAGCCAGTCGCAGATGCGGCCGACCCCGTGGAAGCGGGCGCCCGCGGGGAAGGCGCGGTAGCGCAGCCCGACCAGGCCGCGCATCGCCCAGCCGCTCCAGGGACTGAAGCCGAGCACGAACAGGCGGCCTCGGTCGTTGAGCACCCGGTTGACCTCGCGCAGCACGTTGTGCGGCGAGCGGCTGAACTCCAGGGTATGCGGCAGCAGCACAGCGTCCACGCTCTTGCTCATCAGCGGCAGCTGCTCCGGGTCGATCAGCGCCGAGGAGGGCTCGCCGCCGACGGTGCCGAGCACCGCCTTGTGCAGCGTCTCGGCGCAGCTGATCAACTGGTTGTCCAGACCCCAGCTGCCGATCTGCAGCACGTGGCGGCCGAACACCTCCGGCAGCACGCGGCGCACCTCGCCCTCCTCCAGCGCCAGCAGGCGGCGCCCGCGCGGCGAATGCAGCCACAGGTCCAGCGTATGGCGGGTCAGCGGCAATCCGGAAAGATGGGCTCGCGTCGAGGGCATGGTTTGACCGGACCGGAATCAGGCACCAAGATCATACGCCATGCAGATCATCCCGATCCCGGCTTTTCAGGACAATTACCTCTGGACCCTGGTCGAGGGTTCACGCGCCGTCGTGGTCGATCCGGGCGACGCCGCCCCGGTGCTGCAGGAGCTGCAGGCCCGCGGCCTCGGCCTGGAGGCCATCGCGGTCACCCACTGGCACCCCGACCATATCGGCGGCATCGCCGAACTCTGCCGCCAATTCAAGGGCATACCGGTCTACGGCCCGGCGGCCGAGGAGAAGCGCATCCCCGGCCTGACCCAGCTGCTGAAGGAGGGCGACCGCGTCACGCTGCTGGACCTGCCCTTCCAGGTGATCGCGGTGCCGGGCCATACGCTGGGTCACATCGTCTACTACAGCCCCGGCATCCTGCTCTGCGGCGACACCCTGTTCTCCGCCGGCTGCGGCCGCCTGTTCGAGGGCACGCCCTCGCAGATGCATTCCTCGCTGTCGCGCCTGGCGGCCCTGCCGCCGGAAACCCTGGTGTACTGCACCCACGAGTACACCCTGAGCAACCTGGCCTTCGCGCGTGCCGTGGAGCCGGACAACGGCGCCATCGCCAACCAGCTGATGCGGGTCCGCGCGCTGCGCGGCAACCGCGAGCCCAGCCTGCCGACCACGCTGGCGCTGGAGAAGCAGATCAACCCCTTCCTGCGCACCGAAATGCCGGCGGTGGTGCAGTCGGCGCGCCAATGGTCCGGTGGCCGGCTGCCGGACAGCGTGGCGGTATTCACCGCGCTGCGCAGCTGGAAGGACCAGTTCAAGGCGCCGGCGGAGATCGGGACGGTCTAGGGCCTGTTAACACTACGGCCGCCGGTGCGATGCCACCAGATTTGCCGCCAGGCACGACGCGAGGAGGGCGTTGGGTGGGCCCCAATAACCGACGAGGCCATTGGCCCAGGCTGCGGAGCGACTCAATGTCGCTCCGCAGTAAGCCCGATGGCCCGCATGGCGGCAAATCTGGTGGCACCCGGAGGGCGGGACCGTTTTGGCGCAGGGCGTTGTCCCGCCCCGCTGATGTACGTCCAGTACACGGCGCGTGCCGGGACTGAGCCCTGCGCCAAAACGGTCTCCGTCGCAGCGACGGCCGTAGGGTTAACAGGCCCTCGGCAGCTGCGCCGCCGGGCCGCTCCCCGCATTTCATCCCCTGATTCGCCGCCGCTCGTCGGCGGCCGAAAATCCCGTGCCAGCAACGTGAGACTTTATCTACAGACAGCCTGTGTGCAAGGGAGCACATTGGGGCCGTCACCCCCCATCCCACGGAGATGCCGATGAGCCTCACGCAGCGCCAGATGCCCTCGCTGGGCGAAGTCCGTCCGACGTCTCTCCAGGGCCAGCGGCAGGCGCCGCAGCTTCCCACGGGCAGCAGCGTAGCCATCCCCCTGCGCGGCCCGACGCTGCCGGCACCCGGCAGCCGCTGAGCCGTCAAGCCTTTGCTCCAGGCCCTGCGCACCCGGTGCGCAGGGCCATATTTTTCAGTCCCCCATCACCGGGTCCCGCACCAGCAGACCGTCCAGCTGCACCAGGTCCTGCAGCACCAGCTGGCCGGCCACGGCCTTGAGCCGCAACACCGACAGCAGGTACTCGTAGCGCGAGCTTTCGTAGTTGCGCTGCGCGGCGTAGCGCTGCTGCCGTGCGTTGAGCACGTCGATCGCCGAACGCGTGCCGATCTCCAGGCCCACTTCGCTGGCTTCCAGGGCGGTCGCGCTGGAGGCCATGGCCTGCTTCAGGGCATGGACGCGCGCCGCGCCGGTGGTCACGGCCTGGAAGGCATTGCGGGTATTGCGCTCCACCACGCGGCGAGCGCCGTCGTATTCCGCCAGCCGCTGGCCGCGGACGGCCTCGGCCTGGCGGATGCCGGCGCGGGTGGCGCCACCGGAGAACAGCGGCAGGCGCACCCCGATGCCCACCGAGGTGCCGGACAGTTCGGTGGGAAACGCACCGGCTTCGCTGGTGGAATCCAGGTAGCTCGCCGTGGCGGCCACGGTGGGCAGCCACTTGGACCTGGCGGCGCTCAGGCCGCGATCGGCGACGCTGAAGTTCAGTTTCGCCGCCAGCAGGTCGAAGTTGCCCAGGCGGGCATGGGTTACCCAGGGCTCGACGCCGACGGGATCCGGCGTCGGCAGCGGGATGTCCTCCTGCAGGGCCGCCAAGCCCGGCTTTCGCGGCGCCGCCGGGTCCAGCGGCACCACGCGCACATTCTCGTCCTCCTCGATGCTGCGCAGCGGCTCGCGGGTGATCTCCTCCAGGGCTTCGATGGCGGTCGCCAGGGCCTGGCCGGCCTCCAGCTCGCTGGCCACGCTCAGGTCGTAGCGCGCCTGCACCTCCTGGGTGTCGGTGATGCTCGACAGGCCCACCTGCAGATGCTGGTTGGCCAGCTCCAGCTGCTGCTCCAGCGCCGCCTTCTCGGCCTGCGCCGAGCGCTGCGCGTCGCGCGCGCCGAGCACGCCGAAGTACAGCTCCGCCACGCGCAGCAGCAGGTCCTGCTCGCTGCCGCGGTAGTTCAGCTGCGCCAGCGCGGCCTGCTCGCTGGCTTGCTTGAACTGGTACCAGGCCTCGAGGCTGAACAGCGGCTGGCTCAGGGTGACGCTGAGGCTCTTGTCGGTGCCGTCGTTCTTGCGCGACAGCGGGATCGCCGCGCCGCTGGTCGGGTCGACGTAGGTGACTTCCACCTCGGTGTCGTTGAACACGTAGTCGTAGCTGCCGCTGAGCTGCGGCAGCAGCATCGCGCGGGCCAGGGGCTTGTTCTGCAGCGCGGCCTCGCGGGCATAGCGTGCGCTGGCCAGCGTGGCGTCGTTGGCCTGGGCCAGCCTGTAGACGCGCAGCAGGTCATTGGCCTGCGCCAGGCCCGGAACGAGCAGCAGCAGGCACAGCAGGCGGCGGATGTTCGGCATGATGATGGGGTCTTCCAGGTAGGGGGTCAGTCGCCTTCGGCGACGCGCCGCTGCAGGTAGTCGACGAAGGCGTCGAAGCGCCCCTCGCCCGACAGCACGCGCGGCAGGTTCAGGATCAGTTCCACCTGGCCGTCGACGCAGAACATGGCGGAGAAGGCACTGCCGCCGAGCGGATGGACGAACAGGTGCTTCAGCGTGAAGCCGGGGCAGCTCAGGGCCTCGGTGTCGATGCGGCCGAGGTTGGAGATGACGGCGGTCTCCATCGGCTTGCGCTTGCGGTAGTTCCAGCGCGTGCGCGACACCAGCAGATCGAACCAGCGCAGCGGCAGCCACTTCACGATGTCGAGGATGCGCGGATAGACCGTCTCCATCCGCTGCGCCAGCATGTCCTGCAGGCGCTGCTTGAAGTGCGCGATGCCGTCGCCCTTGTCCAGGCGCACGAACAGCATGTTGCTGAAGTTGGTGGTGGACAGCAGGCCCGGCACATGGCGGCGCAGGTCCACCGGCACCGCGATCAGCGCCGGCAGGTCGCTGCGCTGATGGGCGAACTCGGCCATGGCCACGGCGACGCGCGCCAGCATGTCCTTGCGCGGCGGTCCCAGCGGGATGCGCCGCCAGTCGTCGCCCATGGCGTCGCCGCTGGGTTCGCCGGTCAGCCAGGAGGTCCTGAAATGCTTCGAGGTGGAATGCGTGGTCCCCGTGCTGATCATCAGGTCGGTATCGCTGAAGGCGGCGTTGGTGCCCAGCAGCGGCTCGCCGCGCAAGGCGCGGAACAGCTCGCGCAGCAGGTGCAGCGCGCCGCCGCCGTCGACGATGGCATGCACGGTGCGCAGGATCACCAGGGAGCGCCCGTCGGTGCAGCTCACCAGCTGCAGTTCCAGCGTCGGACCATGCTCCAGCGACAGCGGCTCGGCGGTGATGAAGTCCGAGCCCTGGCTGGTCAGCGTGTCCCAGTCGCAGCCCTCGACGATGCGCAGGCGCGGCGGCAGGCCGTCGCTCTCCCAGCGGGCCTTGCTGCGCTTGCCCACCAGGCGCAGGCGCATGCCCGGGTTGACCGCGGTGGCCTGGTCCAGCGCGCGCTGCCAGTCCTGCGGCGCCAGGCGGCTGTCGGCCGTCAGCACGAACACGACGTCGCGCGGCCCCTCCAGGGTCCAGCGGCTGGTGCCGACGCAGGCGTGGTAGTACTCCGGCGTGGACAGGGGCCGGGAGATGCGGGTCTGCGGCGCCAGCGGCGGCAGTGCGGGAGCAAGCTCAGGCCGATCGAAGGGCATCGACAATCTCCAGTCGCGAAGCCTGGAGCGCCGGCAGCACGCCTCCGAGGATTCCCATGAACATCGAAAACAGCAGCACCTGAAAGGCGATGCCGGGGGTCATGACCAGGCGGAACACGACCTCCGAGAAGGTCTGCACGTTGGTCGTGGAAATCTCGATCATCTGCATGAAGGACGCCGCGAACAGCCCGGCGGCGCCAGCGACGAACCCCAGCAGGGCCGCCTCCTGGATGAAGGCCATCACGATGTTGCCGCGGCGGAACCCCAGGGCGCGCAGCGTGCCGATCTCGCGCGTGCGGTTGGCGACGCTGGCGTACATGGTGATCATGGCACCGATGATGGCGCCCACCGAGAAGATGATGGTGATGGTCTTGCCCAGGATGCCGATGAAGTTGGCCAGCTTCTCGGACTGGTCGGCATAGAACTGCCGCTCGCGCTTCACGTCGGCCTTGATCTGCGGCTGGCGCATCAGCGCCTCGACGAATCCCGTGTAGCTGCCCTCGTCGCGCAGCCCGACGACCAGCGAGGAAAAGGCCTGGCGCCGGAAGGCCTGCATCATCTGCTCGCCGTCGCCCCAGATCTCCGAGTCGAATCCGCTGCTGCCGGCGTCGAAGACGCCCACCACGTCCCAGTTGCGCATGCCGAAGGCGATGCTGTCGCCGATGCGCAGGCCGACGTTGCCGCGCGCCATCGCCGAACCGACGATGATCTCGGAGGATCCAGGGCGGAACTGCCGGCCGGAAACGATGCGGGCCTGCGGACGCATCTCCAGCCCGTTGGCCGTGGTGCCGCGCACGACGACGTTGGCCAGGCCGCCGGAACCCTTGCGGGGCATGTTGACCAGCACCAGCACCTCGCGCGAGATGCGTGCCCTGCCCTCGGGCGAGGTTGCCAGGCCCGGCAGCGACTCGACCATGTTGGCCTGCTCGCGGGTAATGGTGCTCTGCACCTCGGTCTGGGAACCCTGGCGGATGATCACCACGTTGCTGTCGGAGCCGGTGCCGCCGAGCGTGTGGCGCAGGCCCTCCGCCATCATCAGCACGGTGGCGAAGACGAAGACCACCAGGGCCATGCCTGCCGCGGTCAGCACGGTGGTCAGCTTGCGCGCATAGAGATTGCGCGCCACGTAGGAGAACGACAGGCCGGTCTTCACGTGACCGCCCTCAGGCCGTCGACGATGCGCACGCGGCTGCTGTTCCAGGCCGGCGCCAGCGCGGCGCAGATGCCTATCAGCAGCGACGAGGCGACCTGCAGCGCCACCGTGGCGGGCGTCACCGTGAACACCAGGAACAGGTCGCGCGTGGCACGGAAGAAGGCATCGGCCAGCGGAAAGGTCAGCGCCACGCCCAGCAGCCCGCCGGCCAGGGACATGCTCAGCGATTCACCCAGGATCAGCACCGAGACGAAGCGGTCATGGAAGCCCAGCGCCTTGAGCGTGGCGTACTCGCGCATGCGTTCGCGGGCGGCCATGGCCATGGTGTTGGCCATCACCGCCATGATGATCAGGATCACGACATAGGCCACGGTCTGGATCGCGATCAGGATCGTGTCCACCATCGCGATGAAGCCGAGCTGGAAGGCCTTCTGCGTCTCGGTGCGCGTCTCGGCCAGCGAGTTGCGGAAACCGCTGTCGATGGCTGCCGATACCGCAGCCGACTCGCCGGGGTCCTTGATGTTGATCACGAACACGCCGACGCGGTCGGCCAGGGACGGCAGCAGGGCCTTGATCTTCTCGTTGACGTAGCTCCAGTGCAGCAAGAACTGGCCCTCGTCGACCTTGTCGTCCGCGCCCTCGTAGACGCCGCGGATCGTGAAGCTCCAGGTGCCTGGATAGATGGTGCCCTTCAGAGGCACCTGGTCGCCGATCTTCCAGCCGTTCTTCTGCATGGTCTTGCGGCCGACGATGACGCCGCGGCGGTCGCGCTTGAAGGCCGCCAGCTGCTCGGGCGGCACGACGAACTCCGGGTAGACGTCGAAGTAGGTCTCGGCATCCACCGCGAACTGCGGGAAGAAGTGCTTCTCGTCGATGTAGATGCCGCCGAACCAGATCGCCCAGGTCACATCCTTGACCCCCGGCACGCGGCGGATGCGCTCGCCGTAGGTCACCGGCAGCGAGAAGCTCAGCGAGGCCTCGGCCCGCGTGATCAGGCGGGCGGAGGAACTGAGCTCGGCACCGGCGTACCAGGAGTCCACCACGGTGCGCAGCAAGCCGAAGGAGACGATCGCCACCGCGATGCCGGCAATGGTCAGGCCGGTGCGCAGGCGATGCCGCCACATGTTCTTGCTGGCGAGCCGGACAACGTAGGAGGCCATCATGGCTAGTGGCCTTCCCCGCCGCCGTCGATCAGCACGCCCTTCTCCAGGTGCACCAGGCGCCGCGCGCGGGCGGCGCACTTCGGATCGTGGGTCACCATGACGATGGTCTTGCCCAGTTCGCCGTTGAGCCGGTCCAGCAGGTTCAGCACGTCGTCGGCCGACTGGCGGTCGAGGTCGCCGGTGGGTTCGTCGGCCACGATCAGGGTCGGATCGGTGATCAGCGCGCGGGCGATGGCCACGCGCTGCTGCTGGCCGCCGGACAGCTCGTTGGGATAGTGGTCCATGCGGTCGGCCAGGCCGACCATGGCCAGCGCCGTCTCCACGTGGTCGCGGCGCTCGGCCTTGCCCAGCGGCGTCAGCAGCAGCGGCAGCTCGACGTTCTCGAAGGCATTGAGCACCGGCATCAGGTTGTAGAACTGGAAGACGAAGCCGACATTGGCCGCGCGCCAGGCCGCCAGGTCGTTCTCGGGCAGCGCGGCAATGTCCACGCCGTCGATCAGCAGCGTGCCGCTGCTGGGCTTGTCGATGCCGGCGATGAGGTTCAGCAGCGTGCTCTTGCCGGAGCCGGAGGGCCCCATCAGGGACACATAGTCGCCCGCGGCGATCTCCAGGTCGATGCCCAGCAGCACCGGTACCGGCTGGTTGCCGCGGCGATAGGTCTTGCCGAGGCTGCGGATGCTGATCAGCGCACTCATCGGCTACTTGGCCGCGGCCAGCTTCACGCGCTTGCCGTCACGCAGCTTGCCGGGATTCAGCACCAGGGTCTCGCCGGTCTTCAGCTCGCCCTGTATCTCCCGCACGCCGCCCAGCTGCACGCCCGCCTTCACCGGCACCGCACGCACCCGGCCCTCGCCGTCCACCACGTAGACGCGGCTGTCGGCACCCTCGCCCGCGATGGCCTCCGGGTTGGCGGCCAGCACCGGCTTCTGGTTGGCCACGTCCACCGCCCGGGACAGGAAACCGACGCGGGCGCTCATGTCCGGCAGGATGCTGGCGTCGGCATCGAGGATGCGCACCTTGGTGGTCACGGTGGCGCTGGAGCGGTTCACCGCCGGCACGACCACGCTGACCTCGCCGCGGTAGCGGCGGTCCGGGAAGGCATCCAGCACGATCTCGCAGGGCTGGCCGACCTTGATCGAGGCCAGCGAGGATTCGGATACCTCGGCGTCCACCTCCAGCGTGCTCATGTCGGCCATCACCACGACCGCGCCCTTGGCGTCCGCCGCCGACGACAGCGGCGTGACGATGTCGCCGACATTGGCCGAGCGCGAGATCACCACGCCGTCGAAGGGGGCGCGGATCTGGGTGTATTCCACGCCGCTGCGGGCGTACTCCTCGTTGGCCTTGGCGGCATCCAGCGCCGCCTTGGCGCTGGCCTGGCTGGCCACCGCACGGGCATGGCGCGACTTGGCGTCCTGCATGTTGAGCAGCGATACGAGCTTCTTCCTGAACAGCACGTTGAAGCGCTCGAGGTTGCGCTGGGCATCCTCCAGTTCGTTCTGCGCGGTGGTCAGGGCCGCCGCCGCTACCGCCGTATTGGCCACCGCCGCATGGTAGGTCGCCTCCACGTCGCGGCTTTCCAGGCGCGCCACCACGGTGCCTTCCTTGACGGTATCGCCCTCGCTGACGCCCAGCCATTCGACGCGGCCGGTGCCCTTGGAGGCGACCGCGGCCTTGCGCCGCGCCACGACGTAGCCGGTGGAATTCAGCAGCAGGTACTGCTGCGAGGGCCAGGCGGTGACCACCTGCGTGGTCTGCACCGACGCCGCCGAGGGCACCAGCATGTAGAGCAGCAGCAGGACGCCGGCACCGATCAGCAGGTGGCGGCGCTGCAGGCGGAACTTTCCCGAGGCCTTGGGCGCGGCCTTGCCGTCGCGGTTGACCCGCAGCTTGCCCAGATCGATGTCGTTCAAGTCGTCAGTCCTGCTTTGGTGAAATGCTGCTGGTAGGCGGCCACCAGTTCGTCGAGTTGGCCGCGGTGGTTGTAGGCGGCCGGTGCCGAGAAACTGATGACGGTGAAGTCCGGATAGTTCAGAAACACGGTGTTGAGCTTGCCCACCGCGCCCGGTATGCCGTAGATCATCGCGGCCTCGAAGCCCGGGAAGCTGTAGGTCTCGGCCCTCATGTTGCCCATCGACACCACGCCGCCGGTCGGCAGGCCGGGGTTCACGGTGTACAGCACGGTGTCGATCTTGGGACGCAGCTGGCGCACCATGAACCAGATCGGCAGCCACAGCAGGACGCGGACGCCGGGGAACTGGCGGCAGTCGGCGAAGGCGCGCAGGCGCTGGTTGAGCTGCTGCACCAGGGTCCGCGGCGTCGAGTCGGCCGGCACGTTCAGGCGCAGGTAGCCGGTCAGGTTGCCGATGCCCATCTCGTCGGTGCGCAGGCCGCGGTAGTCCACCGGAATGGTGAAGCCCACCTCGCCGGGCTCGCGGCGGCGGGCCCAGTCGGCCAGGAACAGCGCCGTCTTGGGCAGCAGCTGGGAGACGTTGTTGCCGATCACGGCGCGGCGCCAGACGTAGCTCAGCGTCTCGCGGCCGCTCTCGGCCGGCGCCAGCACCGGGATGCAGGAGACCGGCGCGGTCTTGGGTTCCTCGGGCACCTGGTCCTTGTGCTGCGCCTGCACGTCGAGATCGGTGATGCTCGACGAGGAGCCCTGCAGCGGCTCTCCGCGCATCGCCTTGCAGACCTCGTTGACCCAGTGCAGGAAACCGCGGCCGTCGATGGCGGCATGCAGCGTGCGGAACACCAGGCGGGTGCGGCCATCGCGGCAGGGCACCACCAGCACGTCGGCCACCGGGCCGCCGCGCAGGGCATCGAGGCGCTGCTGCAGGAAGGGAGCGCCCTGCTCGCTGTTGCCGTCCCAGTCGGCCAGCGGGAGGCCCCGCACCTGCGGCGCGATGCCGCTGTCCACCCATTTGGAGAAGCCCAGGAAGCCGCGCAGGCGCACGCGGATGGCCGGGTTGGCCTCGGCAGCCTGGTCGACGGCGCGCTGCAGCGCGGCGGGATCCACCGTGCCCGCGCCTTCGATGATGCCGTCGACGTGGTAGCGATAAACCTCGTTGAGCACCAGCGAGTAGCGCTCCAGTGCCGACACGCGGCGGACGTAACGGGGGGACTTCATGCCTTCTCCAGGGTGTTTCTTGTCGTTGTCAGGCGGCGATCCCGAGCGCCGGGGCGCCATCCACCGACAGGAAGCGGTCGACCAGCGCGCGCAGCGCGGCCGGCGATTCCTCGATGACGTAGTGGCCGCAGTCCAGCAGTTCCAGCTGCGCCCGGGGCAGCGTGCGCAGCAGGTGCTGACCGGCAGCCAGGCAGGGCGAGCGGCGTCCGTACACCAGCAGCACGGGGCGATCCAGCGCCGCCAGCTCGGCGTCCGGCTCGGAGGCCATCGCCAGCACGTCGCGCATCAGGGTGGAACCGAAGAACAGGGCCGAGAGGCGCTGGTGCAGGCGCTCGCGGCGGCGGCCGGTCAGGCCCACGAGGTGGTTCTCGACGTAGTCCGCCAGCGCCGCCGGCGAGGTCACGCCGAGCAGGCTGGGCGCCACGTAGTCGCGCGCCGGCATCGGCGCGTCCACCAGCACCAGGCGTCGCAGCTGCCGCGGATGGCGCAGCGCGAAGCGCAGGGCCACCAGCGCCCCCATGCTGTGGCCCACCAGGTCCACCGGCTGGCCGGAGAGGCCGTGGTGCGCGATCACCGCCTGCAGGTCCGCCGCCTGGCTGTCCAGGTCGAAGCCGGAGCCCGGGATGCTGCTGCCGCCGTGGCCGCGCTGGTCGTAGAGCACTACGCGGCGTTCGCCGGACAACGGCGTCGCCACCGACGAGTACCAGCTCGCCATGTTGCCCGAGACCAGGCCGTGCAGCATCACCACGGCCGAACCCTTGTCGCGGCCGAGGTCCATCGAGGACAGCTCGGCGCCATTCACGGAGATCATTTGCATGACTAGGCTAGCTCCAGGGATGCCGGCGCCGCGGCTGCGAGCGCCAGGATGATTCGCGCCGCCCCGGGAGCCCCCGGGGCGGCCAGCAGTTCTTGCGAGAGCCGCCGCGCGCTGTCGGCCAGCGAGGGCGTGCCCAGCAGGTTGGCGATGGCCGTGCGCATCGCCGCCGCCGTGACCTTGCCCTGGCGCACGAACAGCGCGGCACCGGCGTCGATCACCTGGCGCGCGATCACCGGCTGGTCGTCGCGGATCGGCGCGACGATCATCGGCAGGCCGCAGGACAGGGCCTCGCAGACGGTGTTGTGCCCGGCATGGCAGATCACGCCGTCGACATGGCGCAGCAGTTCGGTCTGAGGCACGTAGCCGCGCACCAGCACGTTGTCCGGCGCGCTTGCCGCCAGCGACTCCGGCGCCACCAGCACGGCCTGCACCTCCGGCATGCCGGAGACGGCTTCCATCACCACCTCGAAGAAGCGGGTATCGCGGTCGCGGCTGACCGTGCCCAGGGACACCAGCAGCTTGCGGCGGTCCTGGCGCAGCCACTCCCAGGGGAACTCGATCTGGCGGCGCCCCTCGCCGCGCACCGGGCCGACGAAGGCGTAGGGCGCATCCACCCGCGCATGGCGGTCACCGGGGAGGGTCTCGATGGAGAACACGATGACCCGGTGCGGCGAGAAGTCCGGCCGCTCGACGATCAGGTCCTCCGGCAGGTAGCGGCGCTGCAGCGCCAGGTACTGCTCGGCCACCCAGGCATCCAGCACCGGCGACATCTTCAGGATCGAGGCCGAGGTGGTGACCTGGCTGACCCAGGGGACGCCCAGCTTGCGCGCAACCAGGGCGCCGCCCAGCATCTGGTGGTCCACCACCATGGCGTCCGGCGAGAAGTCGCGCACGGCCGCTTCCATCGGCGCCAGCACGCGCTCGGCCAGCGGCAGCGCATAGTCCTCGAAGAACAGCCGCACGCTCTCCAGGCCGCGAACCTGCGGCGCGGCGATGCCGGGATCGGCGCCGTCGCCATGGTCCAGGGCATAGACGCGCGCGCCCTCCGGCAGCTTGTCGCCGATCTGCGCCGCATGCACCGCCCAGGCCAGCTCGTGTCCCTGGCGGGACAGCGCATCGGCCACGGCCAGTGCCGGGTTCAGGTGCCCGGTCAGCGGCGGAACGGTGAAGAGGATGCGCGCCATGTGCGGACTCAGCCCTGTTCCGGCACCGCGCCGGCGATGAAGGAAGCCAGCTCGCCCACCGACAGGCCGATCAGCTCGTGGATGCTCTTGCCGGACAGCCAGCCGACGATATCGAGCTGCGTGCCGTAATGCGCCTGGATCGCGTCGGCGATCTTCACGAACTCGATGCTCTCGATCTCCAGGTCGGTATTGAAGCGGGTCTCGCCTTCGATCTCGAAGTCCTGGATCCAGTCCTCGTTGATGGTGCTGCGGATCTTGCCGATCACCAGGGAGAGGATGTCGTCGTAGTGCTTGCTCATCTTTCTTGTTTTCCTGAAATCTTCCCGGAGTCAGCCCTGCGCCGCCTCGGCGATGGCCTCGGCCCGTTCCTGCGGTGCCGCCGGCAGGCTCCAGCCGACGATGCAGTCGCGCAGCGGATGGGTGACCACCCAGCGGCCGTTGACGCAAAGGCAGTCGCCGTCGCGGGCCTCGATCACGTAGTCGCGCGGCCGTCCCTGCAGCCCGGTCCCGGCGGCCTTGGCCACCACTTCCTTGGCGACCCAGCCGCGGGTGTACTCGGCGTCAGGGTCGGCGCCGGCCAGCAACGCCAGTTCCGCCGGCGTGAAGGCCATCTCCAGGAAACCGGGCTCGCGCGGCTCGATGCGCTCGATGTCGATGCCCACCGGCTGCTCGCCGACGATGGCCACCGCGAGCTTGCCCTTGTGCGCCAGCGAGACCTGCAGGCCCTCCGGCAGGGTGGAGGTGACGTTGGCCCGCAGGCGCGGCGCACCGGCCTCGTCGTTGATCACGGTGAATTCCTGCGGCCACACGGCGTCGATGCCGCGTTCGCGCCGCAGCCAGGCGCGCACGGCGTCCTTGGCGGCGACGCGCCCGGCCAGCCACTGGCGGCGGCGGCGCGGCGACAGCGTGTCGTAGGCGGCGCGCTCGCCGGCACTGAGATAGCGGCGGCTGATGTAGTCGCGCAGGATCGCGGTGTCGTAGCGGTCCTCGAACAGGGCGACGTTGGGCGGCACGAACTGCGAGGCCTGCAGCTGCGACAGCTTGCGGCTGGCCACCCAGAAAGCCTTGTCCATCTGGTAGCGGCGCGTGCGCCAGCCGCCGATGGCGATGCGCAGGCGACCCTGGGCATCGCGCAGCTGGTGGTCGGTGACGCAGTTCAGCTCGTCCAGCTCCGCGATGCGGACCTGGGCTTCCAGTTCTTCGCCGGGAGCCGGGTCCGGGGCGAAGAAGCGGATGGAATCGACGCCGATCGGCATCGCCAGGCAATCCTGCGGCTGTTCCATGACCCAGTAGCCGGCGAGCTGCCCCATGTTGTCGAGCAGGGCGCCCTTGCCTTCCGGCACGCGCAGGCGGCCGTCGATGCCGTTGTCGCCGATGCCCCGGAAGGCGGCCACGCCCTGGTAGGCCGGCCCATGGAACATCCAGCCTTCGCGGTACAGGTCGGCGGCGTCCACCGCCGTGGCGCGCGGCGACTGCAGCGGCGCCGCTGCGCCCAGCTCGGCCGGCGGATACTCCGCCGCGACGCGGACCTCGGCCTTGAAGTAGCCGACGATCTCGGTCTCGATGCGGTCGTCCGCGATCCATTTCAGCGTGATGTCGACATTGAGCTGGCGCGACACCGCCAGCCAGCTGTAGGCCTGGATGCGGGCGACCTCCACCACCTTCAGCGCAGGCAGGGCCTCCTCCACCGCCTCGCGCACCAGCATGACCTCCATGGTCATCGGCACTACCGGGTGGCGGTCGGCGACGATCGGCCAGCCCGGACGCTGCGGGTAGAGCTCGTGGTCGCAGACGTAGGGAATGGTCCGGCCGATGTCGAGCAGGCGCTGCACGCGGCCCGGCAGCGCCGGCCGGCCGGCGGGAGGTGCGGCAGCGGCGGCGCCCTGCCCGCGATGCTGCTGCCAGGCTGCCAGCACCTCTCGGCCGGCGCGCTCGATGTCGGCCAGCGTGTCGCGCACCAGGCGGCCCACGGGATCGTTGGCGGCCACCGGCGGCAGGCCGGATGCGGCGGACGGCGACAGGCGCGCCGGCAGCAACTCCGGCTCCAGCGGCTGCGGCAGGCGCACCAGCGGCACGCCCAGCGACAGGCGACGGCTGCCCGCGCTGCGCACCGGTTCCGGCACGGCGGCCGGCAGCGGCGGCGCGGCCACCAGCAGGCGGGTATCGAACTGGGCGCCCTCCACCCACAGCGCGGCGCAGAGCTGCTGCAGCTGCGCCATGCCGCTGCGTGCCTCGTGGTTGGCGCGCAGCGCCAGGTGCGGGCGGCCGGACAGTGTGTCGTCGATGAAGCCGGTCAGCGAACCGGTGCCCACCTCGACGAACACGCGGAAGCCCTCGTCGTGCAGCTTTCCGGTCAGTTCGCGGAAGCGCACCGGCTGCAGCAGGTGATCCAGGGCCAGCTGGCGCTTGCCTTCGAGATCCGGCGGGAACGGCGCCGTGCTGGTCGCCGACCATACCGGCACGGCCGGCTCCACCAGCTCGGCGGCGCCGAAGAACTCGCGGTACCAGTCCATGTGGCCGGCGAACAGCGGCGAGTGGAAGCCGGAAACGAAGGGCAGCACGTTGGCGAAGATGGCCGACTCGCGCAGGCGAGCCGCCACCACGGCGATGGACTCGCGCGAGCCGCAGGCGATGACCTGGTGCGGGCAGTTGTCGTGCGAGATCGCGATACGCTCCAGGCCCTGCATGGCCGCGCGCAGGCGCGCCTCGTCGCAGGAAGCGGCGAGGAACTGCAGATCCGGGAACTTCACGGAGTCGAAGTCCAGGCCGGCGTTGGTGCGGTCGGAGAGGGCCTGGTCCATCATCCCGGAGCAGAGCATGGCGCTCCACTCGCCCACGCTGTGCCCGGCGTAGGCGTCGGCCTGGATGCCCAGCTCGCCCAGCCGGTCGAACAGGTAGCGGTTGAAGCCGAGCAGCCCCACCACCATGCGGCTCAGCGAGACGCTGGGGTCCTGCGCCTCGCAGTGCGGCGGCAGCGGCTTGCCGAAGTACCCGGCGAGGTCCGCCGCCTGCGGCTGGAACGTGCTGTCCACGCCGGGGAACACGAAGGCCAGCTTGCCGCCGCCCTCGCCGAGCAGGCCGGCCGGCGAGAACCAGATCTGCTGGCGGCCCGGCCAGGGCTTGCCGCTGGCCACGGCCTTGCGCGCGGTGGCCAGCTTCTTCGCATCCGGCGACAGTACCAGCAGGCGGCAGCGGCCAGGCTGCGGCTCGGCGTCGCGCTCGCCGGCATCCAGACGCGCCAGCAGCTGCTGCGGCGTGTCGGCCGACAGCATCAGTACCGGCGACAGCCCGGCGGCCGGTTGCGCCGGAAGCTGCGGCAGGCCGCGCAGCACGACGTGGGCGTTGATGCCGCCGAAGCCGAAGGCATTGAGCGCCGCCACGCGTTCCTCGCGCGGGGTGGACCAGGGCTCGCCGGCGCCGATCGTGCGGAAGCGCGTCTGGGCGAGCTTCGGATGCGGATTCTCGCAGTGCAGCGTCGGCGGCAGCACGCCGTGGTAGACCGACAGCGCGGTCTTGATCAGGCTGGCCATGCCCGAGGCCGGCATGGCGTGCCCGATCATCGACTTCACCGAGCCGATCACCGGGCGGACACCCTCGCCCTCGTGCGGGCCGAAGAATTCGCCGAGGGTCTCCAACTCCACGGCATCGCCGGTGGGCGTGCCGGTGCCGTGGGCCTCGACCAGGCCGATGGTCTCGCGGCCGAAGGGCAGCCCTGCCCAGGCCTTGTCCAGCGCGATGCGCTGGCCGGTGGCCGAGGGCGCCACCAGGCTCGCGGCGCGGCCGTCGCTGGAGGAACCGACGCCCTCGATCACGGCGTAGATGCGGTCGCCGTCCGCCAGCGCGTCGTCCAGGCGCTTGAGCACGGCCATGCCCACGCCCTCGCCCGCCAGGATGCCGTCGGCGTCCGCCGACAGCGGGCTGACCACGCCGCGCCGCGACAGCGCACCGAGCTGGCAGAAGGTCGCCCAGAACGTCAGGTCATGCGTCAGGTGGGCGCCGCCCACCAGCATCATGTCGGTCTCGCCGCGCCGCAGCGCCGCGCAGGCCTGCTCCACCGCGATCAGCGAGCTGGCGCAGGCCGCATCGACGGTGTACGCCGGGCCATGCAGGTCCAGGCGGTTGGCCAGGCGCGAGGCCAGCAGGTTGGGAATCATGCCCACGGCCACGTCCGGGCCGTAGTAGGCGAACTGCCGCTGCAGGCGGTTGCGCACCGCCGCCAGGGCTTCGGCGGACAGGTCCGGGAACAGGTCGCCCAGGGTCTGCAGGATCTGCGGCAGCAGGCGCACGTGCTGCTCCAGGCGCAGCACGCCCGCACCGACATAGTTGCCGCGGCCGACGATCACGCCGGTGCGCGCCCGCGGGAAGGGCCGGTGCTCGTAGCCGGCATCGCGCAGCGCCTCGTAGCCGATCTTGAGCGTCAGCAGCTGGTCGGGCTCCACCGAGTCGGTGGCGCGGGGCATCACGCCGAACGGCAGCGGATCGAAGTCGGCATGCTCGTCGACGAAGCCGCCGCGCTTGCAGTAGAAGCGGTCGATCTCCTTCGAGTCCGGATCGTAGAACTGCGCATCCCAGCGTCCGGCCGGCACCTCGCCGATGGCGTCGACGCCGTCGACGATGTTGCGCCAGAAGCGCCCAAGGTCGGGCGCGCCAGGGAACAGGCAGGCGAGACCGACGATGGCGATGCGCTGGGTCAAGCGCCGACCTCCCGCGTGCCGGGCGCGGCGCGGCCGTCGAAGCTCTCCGGCTTGCCGCACATCAGCACCACCTGCGAATCACCCTGCGCCTGGGCCAGCTCGCGCAGCAGGGCGGCGACGCCCTCTTGCTGCGGAATCAGGCCGATGCCCTTGCGCTGGTACTCGTTCTTGAGCGACTCGGAAACCATGCCGGTGTCGGCCCAGGGGCCCCAGTTCACCGACAGCACGCGCCCGGAGATGCGCTGCTGCCAGCTATAGGCCAGCTTGTCGAGGACGTCGTTGGCGGAGGCATAGTCCACCTGGCCGCGGTTGCCGAAGGCGCTGGCGACGCTGGAGAAGAACACCACGAACTTGACGTCGTCGCGGATGCGCTTGCGCAGCGCCAGCGCACCGCCGACCTTGGTGTCGAACACGCGGCCGAAGCTCTCGTCGGTCTTGTCGCGGACCAGCTTGTCCTCGACCACGCCGGCACCGTGGATCACGCCGTCGATGCGGCCGCGGCGCTCGTAGACGCCGTCGATGAAGGCCAGGAAGGCCTTGCCGTCGCGCACGTCCAGGCGCGTGAAGTTGAGGCTGCCGCCGGCGGCGATCACCTGGGCGTAGGTCTCGCGCGCGGCGCGGTCCGCCAGGATGCGGCGCGCCTGCTGCTCGATCTCGGCCGGCTTCTGCCGGGGATCGGCCGCCAGCAGGGCCTGGCGCAGCTTGCGCGGATCGTCGATGCCGCGGGTCTGGGCGCTCTCCTCGCCGGTGGGCATCGGCGAACGGCCGACGACCTCCAGGTGGCAGCGGTAGCGCTTGGCCAGCTCGATGGCGATCAGCGCCGTGATGCCGCGCGCGCCGCCGGTGATCAGCACGGTGCTCTCCGGCGTCAGCGGCAGGCCGTCCAGCGAGCCGCGGGTCAGCTCGGTGGGCACGATCTCGCGCACATGGCGGCGACCGCCCTGGTAGGCGACCTCCGGCAGCGGGTTGGCCGCCAGCAGTTCGGCCTCGATATGGCGCGCGATGGCATCCAGCGACTCGGAGAGGTCGAAGTCCACCCAGTGCGCGCGCAGCTCGGGGAATTCCTTGACCACCGACTTGACCAGGCCGGCGAAACCGGCGCCGCGGCGGAAGTTGGCACCGGAGGCGCCGAAGTCGCCGCCCAGGGCGCTGGCCACCAGCAGGTGCCGCCCGTTCTTCTGCAGCGCCTCTCGCGCCACCGCGAAGAAGCGCTTGACGTCGCGCAGGCGGCTGGCGGGATTGAGGCTCCACAGGTGGATCAGGCCGTCGATCCGGTCCAGGTCGGTGGGCAGCACCTTGGCGCTGGGGAAGTCCACGATCTCCACCGCGGCGCCCCGGGCGATCAGCAGCGCGGCGACACGCTCCGCCAGGCCCAGGCGGTCGTCGCTGAGCAGGAAGTGCTTGCCGGTGAGGCTGATCTGCGCCGGCACCGTCGGCGGCGCGTCCTGGCGGCGCAGCACGTAGCGTTCCAGCGGGATGCCGGGCGCTGCGGCGGACTCCGGCGCCGCGGCGGCCTGTGCCGCGGCAGCGGGATGGCGCTGCTCCAGCCAGGCGATCATCGCGCGCAGCGTCTTGAGCCGGGAGAGCTGCTCCTGCATCGCATCGCGGTCGCTGCCACTGGCGACGCCCAGGCGCGTGCCGAGCTGGCCGACCACCTCCAGGCGCTTGATCGAGTCGATCGACAGGTCGGCTTCCAGGTCCAGGTCCAGGTCCAGCGCTTCCGGCGGATAGCCGGTGCCCTGGCTGACGATGTCCAGCAGCAGCTGCGAGACCGGCGGCGCGGCGGCGGGCACCGCCACCGCGACCTCGACCTTGCCGCTGCCCTGGCCGATGGAGACCGTGGTCGTGGCGGGTGCCGCCGCCGGCAGCCTGTCGGACAGCCAGCCGAGCACGGCGCGCAGCGTCTTCTGCGCCGCAAGCTGGTCCAGCAGCTTGTCGGCATCGGCACCGAGCGCGCTGCGCAGCGACAGGCGCTGCGCCAGCTCGCCGACGATCTCCAGGCGCTTGATCGAGTCGATCGACAGGTCCGCCTCGAGATCCAGGTCCAGGTCGAGCATGTCGGCCGGGTAGCCGGTGCGCTCGCTGACGATGGCCAGCAGCGCCGGCTGGCTGTCCGGCGCCGCCGGGGCGGCCGGCGTGCTGACCGTGACGGTGACGGCCGGCGTGGCGGCGACGGTCACGGCCGGGAGCGCCGGGAGCGGGCGTTCGCCGAGGCGTGCCGGAGCGGGCGCGCCGAAGAAGCCGAGCAGCACGTCCCGCTGGGCGTTGACCAGTTCGCGCATGTTGCCGAGGTAGCCGATCAGGGCCTGCTCGCCGACACTGCTGGTGGCGGCCAGCGCCGGCATCACGACGGTGCCGGCGGCGGCGCCGAACTCCACCACCGGAGCGGTGATCAGGGCCGCGCCATGGGCCGGGGCCGCACCCCGCAGCGGGCGCGCATGGCCGCCGTTGACCAGCCAGGTGGTGGCCGCCAGCTTGCGCGGCTGCGACAGGTCCAGGACCTGCGCGCGTCCGGCGAACAGGGCCGTGGCGTCGAAGCCCGGCAACCGCAGTGCCAGTTGCGCCAGAGTCTCCAGCAGCCCGGCGAGGCCGCGTTCCTCCGGATCGAGTGCGAGGGTGCCGTGCGGACGATCCCTGAGGATGCGTCCGACCAGGCCGGTCAGCACCTTGCGCGGGCCGATCTCCAGGAACAGGCGCGCGCCGTCCTCGTGCATGCGCTCGATCTCGGCGACGAAGCGCACCGGGCTGACGATATGGCTGGCCAGTTCGCGGCGAATCGCCTCTGCGTCATCGCGGTGCGGCTCGGCGCTGCGGTTGGAGTACACCGGCCACTGCAGGGCGCCCACCGCCTGCCCGCGCAGGGCCTCGGCGTAGCGCGCCTCGGCGGCGGCCATCAGCGGCGAATGGAAGGCGCAGTCGGTTTCGATGCGCTTGCAGCCGATGTTCTGCTGCGACAGGAAGGCGCAGGCCGCCTCGATCGCGGCGCTGGGACCGGAGATCACGGTCTGCACCGGCGAGTTCTGGTTGGCCATCACCACGCCGGGGAAGCCCTCCAGCAGCGGCGCCAGCGCCGTCGTGTCCAGGCGCACCGCGGCCATCGCGCCATTGTCTCCGCCGCCGACGGCGGAGACGATCGCTTCCGCTCGGGCGCGCGACAGCGCCAGCAGCGTGGCGGCGTCGAAGGCGCCGGCGGTGGCCAGCGCGGCCAGTTCGCCGTAGCTGTGCCCCGCCGCCATGTCCGGCTTCAGGCCGAGGCCGCGCAACCATTCGAAGGCGGCGAATTCCACCAGGCCCAGGGCCGGCTGCGCGCGGCGGGTGTCGGTCAGCGCCTGCTGCTGGCGGCGGCGCGCGTCGTCGTCGTAGGCCGTCGTGGGGTAGATGTACGGCAGCTCCTGGCGCGCCGCGGCGAGCAGCTCCGCGGCCGGCGGGAAGTAGACCAGCAGCTCGCGCAGCATGCCGGGGTACTGGCTGCCCTGGCCGGAGAACAGCAGGGCCAGCTTGCCGGGAGCGGCGTCATCGGCCCGCGCGCCGGCCTTGCCGCCGGCCAGCAGCGCGGCGATGCGCTGCGACAGCTCGCCGGTGTCGGCGGCCACGAAGGCGAACTGCACCGCGCCCTCGCCCGCTTCCCAGGCGCTGCGCGCCAGGTCGCGCAGCGACAACGGCGCATCGGAGGCAGCGAGGAATCCGGCCAGGCGCTTCAGCGTGGCCTCCGCCTCGGCGCGGCCGGCGCCGCGCAGCACGAACAGCTCCGCCGGCCAGGCGGCGGCACCGATGGCGCTCTGGTGCGCCGGATAGGCCGACAGCACCGCATGGAAGTTGGTGCCGCCGAAGCCGAAGGCGCTGACCGCGCCGCGAGCCGTCGGCGCCTGCGGCAGCCAGGGCGCCGGCTGGCGGTTGAGCTGGAAGGGACTGCTGTCCGGGCGCCAGGCGGCGTTCGGCCGGGTCACCTGCCCGGTGGGCGGCAGCACCCGATGGTGCAGCGCCTTGGCCACCTTGATCAGGCCGGCGATGCCGGCGGCACACTTGGTGTGGCCGATCTGGCTCTTCACCGAACCCAGCGCCGCCTGGCCCGGCAGCGCGCCGCCGGCCAGGTAGACCTCGGTCAGGGTCTTCAGCTCGGTGCGGTCGCCCACCACCGTGCCGGTGCCGTGGGCTTCCACCAGGCCGACCTCGGCCGGCAGCAGGCCGGCCTGCCAGTAGGCACGTTCCAGGGCGCGCTTCTGGCCTTCCTTGCGCGGCGCGGTCAGGCCCAGGCCCTTGCCGTCGCTGGATCCGGCGATGCCGTCGATCACGGCGTAGATGCGGTCGCCGTCGCGCTCGGCGTCGGCCAGGCGCTTGAGCACCACCACGCCCACGCCCTCGCCCAGGGCGATGCCGTCGGCCTCGTTGTCGAAGGAGCGGCAGCGGCCCTTGGCCGACAGTGCGCCCACCGAGGAGAACATCAGGAAATCGGCGATGCCGTTGTGGAAGTCGGCGCCGCCGGCCAGCACCACCTCGCTGCTGCCGGCGCGCAGTTCCTTCACGCCCAGTTCGATCGCGGTCAGCGAGCTGGCGCAGGCGGAGGTCACGGCGTAGTTCACGCCGCCCAGGCCCAGGCGGTTGGCGATGCGGCCGGAGATGACGTTGACCAGCATGCCCGGGAAGGAATCCTCGGTCAGCGAGGGCAGCGCCGCGGCCAGGGCCGGCGGCAGCTCGCCGCAGTACTGCGGGAACAGGTTGCGGAAGGTGTACTGGTTGCCCAGGTCCATGCCGGCCTCGGCACCGAAGATCACCGAGGTCTTCTCGCGGTCGAACCAGCGGCTGTCGTAGCCGGCGTCCTTCAGCGCCTGGCGCGTCACTTCCAGCGACAGCAGCTGCACCGGCTCGATCGCCGCCAGCGAGGCCGGCGGGATGCCGTACTGCAGCGGATCGAACGGCGTGTCGGCGATGAAGCCGCCCCACTTGCTGACGCTCTTGTCCGCCGGCGCGTCGGCGCCGCGGTAGTACTGCGCGACGCTCCAGCGGTCCGCCGGCACCTCGCCGATCAGGTCGCGGCCTTCGAGGATGTTGCCCCAGTAGGATTCCAGGTCCGGCGAGCCCGGATAGAGGCAGGCCATGCCGACGATGGCGACGGGCTCGGCCTGCGCTGCGCGCGGCAGCGCCGGCGGCCGCACCGAGTCCAGGTACTGCACGGCGCCGCGCGTGACCTGCGCATGCAGGTCCGCGATGGTGGTGACCGCCTGCTTCATGGCGATCACCTGGCCGATCATGTACATGCCCTCGGCTTCCTGCGCCGCGGCATCCACCGGCGCCAGGCGGCCGTCGATGTAGTCCACGCCCTTGGTGGCGATGCGCAGGCGGCCCACGGTCAGCGCCTCCAGCGCCTTCCAGGCTTCCTTGGTGTCGACGCCCTCGGCCTGCAGGCGAGCCTTCTCGCGCGCGAACAGGTCCATGAAGCCCGATGGCAGGCAGCGGATGGCATGGCCCGGCGCGGTTTCGACCAGGGCGGTCTCGCCGCCCTCCAGGGCCTTGCGCTGGAAGCCTTCCAGCACGGCCCCATGCGTCACCGCCTCGGCGGTGGCGATGTAGGCGGTGCCCATCAGCACGCCGATCCTGGCGCCGCGCGCCGCCAGCGGCGCGGCGATGGCCGCGACCATGGCGCTGGAGCGCTCGTCATGGATGCCGCCGGCGAACAGGATGTGCAGCTTCTCGGGCTGTTCGACCTGGGCCAGCAGCGCCAGCGCCTGCTCCCAGAGCACGAAGCTGTAGCGCGGTCCGACATGGCCGCCGCACTCGCGGCCCTCGAACACGAAATGCGTGGCGCCATCCTTCAGGAAGATGTCCAGCAGGCCTGGCGAGGGCACGTGCAGGTAGGTGGCGATGCCCATCTCGACGAAGGGCCGGGCCTGCGCCGGACGGCCGCCGGCCAGCAGCAGCACCGGCGGCTTGATCTGCTTCACCAGCTCCAGCTGCGGATCGAGGATCTCGGGCGCGGCGAAGCCCAGCAAGCCGACGCCCCAGGGACGGTCGCCGACCTGGGCCCGGGTGGCTTCCAGCAGCTCGCGCGAGGGCTGCTCCTTCATCAGCGACAGGGCCAGGAACGGCAGGCCGCCCTGCTCCGCCACCGCCGCCGAGAATGCGGCGGTATCGCTGACGCGGGTCATCGGACCCTGCGCCACGGGGTAACGCGTGCCATGGGACCGCGCCCAGGCATTGCCCTCGTCGAGCACGCGCAGCGCCTGCGCCTGGCGCAACTGGCCGGCGATGCGCTGGCGCAGCGTCTGCAACAGGGCTTCCAGGTTCGGGCAGTCGTTCAGGAGCAGGCGCGACAGCGAGGCATCCTGGCCCAGCGGCAGCAGCGTGCCGGAAGCCAGTGCGGCGCGCAGCGCGCCGGCGTCCATGGCATCGAGCGCGGCGATCTCGCGCGGGCTGCGCGCATGGACCTGGTATCCGGCGGCGGCGCGCACCTCGCTGCCGTCCATCGCCAGCAGCTGCGATTTGAGCTCCGCCGGCAGCGAGGATTCGGGGAAGGCACCGAGGACGGAATCGAGCACCACGCCGAAGGCACCGCCGGCCACGGCACCGGCCGCGGTATGCAGGGCGATGCCGCCCTGGCACCAGACCGGCACGCCGGCCGCCCGGGCCAGCGGCACCAGGCGCTGCAGCAGCACGAAGCTGCTTTCCTCACCGATGCGGCCACCGCTCTCCTGCCCCTTGGCGATCAGGCCGGCGGCACCGGCCGCCAGGGCCTGCTCCGCCTCGGCCACCGAGCAGACCTGCACGATGACGGGGAGCCGGCGCCAGGAGGCCGGCAGTTCGGCAGTGGCGTCCGCCACCACGAAGTCCGCCGCGGCCGGCAGCTCCTGGGAACCGGCGGCAACGCCGTCCGGCAGGCGCAGGCCCAGGCCGGCACTGCGTTCGCGGGACAGGGCCGCCAGCACCGGACCCCACCCGGCGGGATCGCGCCCGAGGTCGATGGCCACCGCCACCTGCTGGCGCGACAGCGCGCGTGCCAGCGGCAGGTCGGCCCGCTCCAGCGGCGTGATCGCCAGGATGCCGAAGCGCTGCGGGTCGAAGGACGGCCGCTGCAAAGCGGAAGTGGCTGAGGCTTCGTTCTGGTTGTTGGACATGTCGATCGATCCCGGAATGCGTTTGCTGCCTCAGTCCTGCGACCAGCGGAAGAAGCCGGCGCCGATTGCCAGGAACACCGCCGTCATGGCCGCCAGCGCGGCCAGGGACTGCGCGATATCGGCCAGGCCGGCACCGTCGAGCATCACCGCGCGGGCCGCTTCCAGCATGTGCGTCAGGGGGAAGGCCTGGGCCGCGGCCTGTACCACGGCCGGCGCGCCGTCCAGCGAGAAGAACACGCCGGACAGCACCACCATCGGCCAGGACAGCAGGTTGAGCAGTCCGCCGGACAGTTCCTCGCTGGAGATGCGCGCCGACACCAGCAGGCTCATGGCGATCATCGACATGGAGCCCAGCACCGCCACCAGCAGCAGGTTGAGATAGCTGCCTTCCATGCGCAGGTGCAGGAACAGGTCGGTGGCCGCGTACATGCCGGCGGCGATGCCGACGATCAGCAGCAGGCAGGCGATCATCTGCGCGCTGATGAATTCCACCGCGCGCAGCGGCGTGCCGTTGAGGCGCTTGAGATAGCCCGACTTGCGATAGCGCACGATCACGTGGCCGATCGCGAACAGCGAGGAGAACATGATGTTGAGGCCCAGCAGGCCCGGCACCAGCCAGTCGGAATAGCGGATCGAGGCACCGCTGACCGGCTGCGCCTCCGCGTCCGCATCGCTGTTGCGCAGCAGCGACTGCAGCAGGCGGCCCTTCTCGGAATCCGTGTTGATCCAGTAGCGCAGCGGCTGCGAGGACGGATCCAGCAGCAGGTCGATGCGCTGGCGCTGCAGCTTCACCATGGCCTCATCCAGGCTCGCCTCGCGGTGGAACCGGGTGCCTTCGGTGGCGAAGAACGGATGCGTCTGCGGCGTGTCGGGCGCGTCGCCGAGCACGCCGACCTTGAACAGCGGCGGCGGCGCACCGGAGAACACCACCGCCATGCCCACCACCAGCAGCGGCGCGAACAGCAGGTTCCAGGCCAGCGCGGAGCGGTCGCGGACCACTTCGAGCAGGCGTGCCTGGACCATGGCCCATAGACGCTTCATGCGCGCAGCTCCGTGCCGGTGAGCTGGAGGAAGAGGTCTTCCAGGGTGCGGGGGCGGATCTTGAGCTGCGCCAGCGACAGGCCGGCGGACAGCAGCCGCCGCACGGTGTCGTTGACGTCCGCGCTCATGATCTCGACGCGGTCGGAGCGGCGCACCAGCGACAGCTCGCCCAGGTCCCGCCCGTCCACCTCGGCGATCGGCAGCTCCAGCACGCTGTCGCTGAAGTTCTCGGCCAGCAGCTGCTGCGGCGAGCCGCGGGCGATGACGTGGCCGTGGTCCATGATCGCGATGTCGTCACAGAGGAGGTAGGCCTCCTCCATGTAGTGCGTCGTCAGCACCACGGTCTTGCCGCGGGCCTTGATCGCCTGCACCAGTTCCCAGAAATTGCGGCGTGCCTGAGGATCGAGGCCGGTGGTGGGCTCGTCGAGGAAGACGATGTCCGGATCGTTGACCAGGGCAATGGCCAGCAGCATGCGCTGGCGCTGGCCGCCGGACAGCTTGCGGTGATCGCGGTCCAGGTATTCCTCGAGGCTGCAGGCCTCGATCAGCTGCGGCAGCGGGAGCGTTTTCCGGTACAGCGAAGCGAAGAAACGCAGGTTCTCGCGCACCGTCAGGAAATCCTGCAGAGCGGTGTACTGGAACTGGATGCCGATGCGCTCGCGGTAGCCGGCGTCGATCGGCTTGCCGCGAAACAGGACCTCGCCCGAGCTCGGACGCACCAGTCCCTCCAGCATTTCCACCGTGGTGCTCTTGCCGGCACCGTTGGGCCCCAGCAGGCCCAGGCACTGGCCCTGCTCGACGTCGAGGCTGACGCCGTCGACCGCCTTGACGCCGGGATAGTGCTTGCGCAGCTCGCGCGCGGAGAGGATCGCGGGCACCGGCTATCTCCCGGCACCGAGGCGGCCCGCGCCTAGGCGCGCGACCGCGGAGGATTCATGAAGCCTGGGCTGGCGCCAGGAATAAGCAATGACGATCCTGGAATAAGGTCGGCCGGCAGAAGATGCATCCGCGCACGGCAATCCCTTCGGTACCCTGTTCCCGCAACGGCGGAACTCATCCATAAGAGTCGGAGCAAAATCAGCAAGCACATCAAAACAGCAATCGAGAACCCGCGATCTGATGCCGCGATGTTCCCCGGACCTCTCCTGGTCGCACCCTCATTCCCAACCACTTTGCAGCGAACACTTGTCAGCCTCTTTACGACAAGCATTCCTCGCGCCAATTTTCGCGTGTGAGATTCATTCGCGCTGTAGGTTTTTGGAGCACGGCGATGTACGGCATGCGGAAGACGATGAGTGGAGGCGTCCCAAACAGTGCGGCGGCGCGGGATTTTCCCGGCGGCGAGGGGCATGGAGGAGCCCGGCGCAGGCCCGCGCCGCGGGATGCGACGGAATGCGCGCAGCACTGTCGAAATTTGTCAGCCGCCGGATGGAGTGCGTCCCTCCCATGCCGCTGCGGATCGCATCGCCCGCCTGCTGTCCTTATATAAGGAGAAACCGCGCAAGCGTCACGGACACCGCGGCGGCAGCACGATGACGGCGACCGCCATCAGCCGCGGCTGCGACGCGGTGTCGCTGCGGGAGGATGCGAAAGCCGCGATCCTGTCATCCGGGTGACATCTGCATTCAGGGCCTGCAGGGGCCAGCCAAAGAAAAAGGGCGCGGATTCCGCGCCCTTTTTCTCATTGCTCCCCGGGCTTCAGTGCGCCCTGGCACCCTCGCCCGAGCCTTCGGCCGGGTTGGCCGGCGCCGCCGGCGTGGCCTCGGTTTCCGGCTTGGGCTCCGGCAGGCGTTCCAGCGCCAGCTTCAGCACGTCCTCGATCCAGCGGACCGGTTCGATGTTGAGCTTGCTCTTGACGTTGTCCGGGATGTCGGCCAGGTCCTTCACGTTCTCCTGCGGGATCACCACGGTCTGGATGCCGCCGCGCTGGGCCGCGAGCATCTTTTCCTTGAGTCCGCCGATGGGCAGCACCTCGCCGCGCAGCGTGATCTCGCCGGTCATGGCCACGTCGGCCCGCACCGGGATGCCGGTGAGCGCCGATACCAGCGCCGTGCACATCGCGATGCCGGCCGAGGGGCCGTCCTTGGGTGTGGCGCCCTCGGGCACGTGCACGTGCAGGTCGTTCTTGGCGTAGAACTCCGGGTCGATGCCCAGGGCCTTGGCGCGCGAACGCACCACGGTCAGGGCCGCCTGGATGGACTCCTGCATGACGTTGCCGAGCGAGCCGGTCTGGGTCATCTTGCCCTTGCCCGGCGTCAGCGCCGCCTCGATCGTCAGCAGTTCGCCGCCGACCTCGGTCCAGGCCAGGCCGGTGACCTGGCCGATCTGGTTCTTCTCCTCGGCGCGGCCGTAGCGGTACTGCGGGATGCCGAGGAACTTGTCGAGGTTCTTCTCGGTGACCTTGACCTTCTTGTCCGCCGGCTTCAGCAGCAGCTGCTTGACGGTCTTGCGGGCGATCTTGCTGACGTGCTGCTCCAGCTTGCGTACGCCGGCCTCGCGCGTGTAGGTACGCACGACGGCGCGCAGGGCCGCGTCGGTGATCTCCAGCTCGCCTTCCTTCAGGCCGTTCTGCTTCATCTGCTTGGGCACGAGGTACTGCTTGGCGATGCTGACCTTCTCGTCCTCGGTGTAGCCCGGCAGGCGGATGACTTCCATGCGGTCCAGCAGCGGACCGGGGATGTTCAGCGTGTTGGCCGTGGCGATGAACATGACGTCGGACAGGTCGAAGTCCACCTCCAGGTAGTGATCCTGGAAGGTCGCGTTCTGCTCCGGGTCCAGCACCTCCAGCAGCGCCGACGACGGGTCGCCGCGGAAGTCCATGCTCATCTTGTCGATCTCGTCGAGCAGGAACAGCGGGTTCTTCACGCCCACCTTGGACAGGTTCTGGACGATCTTGCCCGGCATGGAGCCGATGTAGGTGCGGCGATGGCCACGGATCTCCGCCTCGTCGCGCACGCCGCCCAGCGACATGCGCACGAACTTGCGGTTGACCGACTCGGCGATGCTGCGGCCGAGCGAGGTCTTGCCCACGCCAGGGGGACCGACCAGGCAGAGGATCGGGCCCTTGATCTTCTTGACGCGCGACTGCACCGCCAGATACTCGACGATGCGTTCCTTGACCTTCTCCAGGCCATAGTGGTCGGCGTCCAGCTTGTCCTGGCAGGCCTTGAGGTCGATGACGGTCTTGCTGCGACGCTTCCACGGCATCTGCGTCAGCCAGTCGAGGTAGTTGCGCACCACCGTGGCTTCGGCGGACATCGCCGGCATCATCTTCAGCTTGTTGAGCTCGGCGCGGGCCTTGGTCTTGGCCTCCTTGTGCATGCCGGAGCGCTCGACCTTCTGGGTCAGCTCCTCCAGCTCGCTGGGGCCGTCCTCGTTGTCACCCAGTTCCTTCTGGATGGCCTTCATCTGCTCGTTGAGGTAGTACTCGCGCTGGTTCTTCTCCATCTGCTGCTTCACGCGCGAGCGGATCTTCTTCTCGATCTGCAGCACGTCGATCTCGCCTTCCAGCTGCGAGGCCACGTGCTCGAGGCGCGGCTTGGGCTCCTGGATCTCCAGGACCTGCTGCTTGTCCTCCAGCTTGAGGTTCAGGTGCGCGGCGATGGTGTCGGCCAGGCGGCCGGGCGAGTCCATGCTGGCCAGCGAGGGCAGCAGCTCGGCCGGAATCTTCTTGTTGAGCTTGGAGTACTGCTCGAACTGGGCCAGGATCGAGCGCGTCATCGCGTCGATCTCCTTGTCGTCGGTGACCGTGTTCGGGTCTTCCGGCAGGGGCTGGCAGTCGGCCACGAGGTATTCGCCGCCAAAATCCAGGCGGGTCACGCGGGCACGGCGCACGCCCTCCACCAGCACCTTCACGGTGCCGTCGGGCAGCTTGAGCATCTGCAGGATGCTGGCCAGGGTGCCGACCTCGTACAGGTCCTTTTCGGCCGGGTCGTCGGTGTCGGCGGTGCGCTGGGCAAGCAGCAGGATGCGCTTGTCATGCTGCATGGCGGCCGACAGCGCCTTGATGGATTTCTCGCGGCCCACGAACAGCGGAATCGCCATGTGGGGGAAGACCACCACGTCGCGAAGCGGGAGTACGGGTGCGGAACGGTCGGTCAGAGTTTCCACGGATCTTCCTGTTGGGGTTGCCGCATTATGCCGCAACCCTGCTGAAATGCGGCCACCTCATGGAGAATCAAGAGTGCTGCGCTGCGGTAGTCGAGTGCTTTCTGAAGAAGCAAGTCCTGTGCCCTGATCAGGAAGGAAATTTCACTTCACCAGGAACGTAGCCTCGGGCGTGCGGCCGCGCCGGCCGTCCTCGGACTCCAGCTCGGCCCAGACCCGCTGCCGGCCCCGGGCCAGCGGCCAGAGGTAGCGGTCTCCTTCGACCGTCACCGGCGCCGCCCCGTTCACGTGCCAGGTGCTGCGGCGCAGCGGGCGGTCCCATTCGGCCACGAACTCGAAGGCCTCCAGCCGGTCCGGGATGCGGGGATCCATGGCCAGCATCAGGCCCTCGAAGGGCTGGCTGAGCCTCGGCTCGGCCGGGCGGAGTTCCGTCACCACCGGCTCCGCCGGCTGCTCCGGCCGCAGATGGCCGCTGCGCAAGGCCCGATCCAGCGGCCGGTCCGGCGGCAGCCGCGCCAGCAGGGAGCGGGTCAGCAGGGCCGGCCCCTGGGCGCCGGTGATGCCGTCGGTCTCGCGGCCGGAGAGGTTGCCCATCCAGGCCCCGACCAGCCAGCGGCCGTTGTAGGCCACGGTCCAGGCGTCGCGGTAATCGCTGGAGGTGCCGGTCTTCACCGCCGTCTCCGCCGGAAAGCGCAGCAGGCCGCCGTCGCCGAACTCCAGCAGCCGCGCCTGCGGGTCGGAAATGATCTCGCTGATCGCGCGCGCCGCCGCCGGCTGGATCAGCGGCCGCAGCGGCCGCGGCGCCGGATCGTTCTCCAGCAGGCTCAGCGGCTGCCAGCGCCCGCTCCGCGCCAGCGCGGCATAGGCCTGCACCAGCTGGAACAGCGACACCTCGCCGTTGCCCAGGGCGATGCCGTCGCCGTAGAAATCCGGATGGCGCGACAGGCCCTCCATGCCCAGCGCCCGCAAGCGCTGCAGGAAGGGCTCGCCACCGACGAACTGCAGGGTCTTCAGCGCCGGGATGTTGAGCGAATTGCCCAGCGCCTCGCGCAGCGTCACCCGGCCGTAGTGCATGCGGCTGTAGTTGCGGTATTCGTGCAGTCCGGCATTGACGCGCTCGGTCAGGCGGCTGTCGTCCAGCACGGTATCGGCGGTCCAGCCCTTCTCGATCGCCATGGCGTAGAGCAGCGGCTTGAGCGTGGAACCTGGCTGGCGCAGCGCCTGCACCGCGTCCACGCCGATCACCTCCGGATGCTCGTCGTCCACCGTGGCATAGGCACGCACTCGGTTGTCCTGCAGATCCACCGCCAGCAGCGCTCCCTGGCGCACGCCCTGCGAGCGCAGGCCCTGCAGCCGCTGCCGCAGGAAGCCCTCGGCGCTGGCCTGCAGCGCGGTATCCAGGCTGCTGCGCTGCGGCGCCGCGGAAGGGTGCCGGCGCTGCAGTTCCAGCGCGAAGTGCGCGGCCTGCAGTTCCGGCGGCTGCCGGGCCCAGGCCAGCTTCTGCGCCTGCAGTGCCGCCATGCGCCCCGGCGGCAGGGCACCCTCCTCCGCCAGCCGCCGGGCCAGGCGCGCAATGCCGGCGTCCAGCGCTTCGGGCTGGCGCAGCAGGCGCGAGGGCGCACGCACCAGCACCGCCAGGGCCAGCATCTCGCGCTCCGACAGGGTTTCGAGGCTGCGTCCGAAGTAGTAGCGCGCCGCCGGCGCCACACCGCGGCGGTTGGCGCCGTAGGGCACCTGGTTGAGATAGAACTCCAGCAGGTCGGGCTTGGCGAAGCGCGCGTCCAGGCGCAGCGCCTCTAAGCCCTCCACCCAGCGCGACCACAGCGTGCGCGGGCGCGGGTTGATCACGCGCAGGGCCTGCTCGGTGATGGTGCTGGCGCCGCGCAGCGAGCGTCCGGCGCGCAGGTTGGTCCAGGCAGCGGACAGGCGCGCCCGCCAGTCCACGCCATGGTGCGTCCAGAAGCGCCGGTCCTCGGCCTCGACGAAGGCCCGCCGCAGCAGCGGCGGCACCTGTTCCAGCGGCACGCGCTCCTGCAGGTTCCAGCCGCCGTCGTAGCGCAGGTTCAGCGGCCGGCCTTCGCGGTCCAGCACCAGGGCCTGCGCCCGCGCGGTGGCGCCGGGCTGCGGCTCCAGCGTGCGCGGCAACGGCCGCTGCGCCAGCAGGGTCGCCAGCAGCAGCAGCGCGAACAGGCCCGCGACGGCCCTGGCGAGGCGCCGCATCACTCCACGACCTGCGACTCCCAGCCGTCGTACTGGCCGCCGCATGCCAGCGCCGCCCGGTACAGCGGCAGCGTCACCTCATCGATCCGCTCGAGCGAGGGGATGTCGATGCGGTAGACCTGCAGCCCCGGCCTGCCCTGTTCCGTCTCGACATGATGCCGCAGGCGGAACCCGAGACCCTGCACCTGCTGCTCGAAACGCGTCAGGCCGTCCAGGTCGTCGAAGTAGATGAAATGGTCGATCTCGCGCGGGGTGGCGAGATCGTCGCCATTGTCCTCCAGCGCCTCCACCGCCAGCCGGTTCTGCTCGCGCTCGCGGTGCTCGCCTTCCAGGGTGGCTTCCTCGCTCATTCGGTCACCGTCAGCCGTGCCGGCAGGCCGTTGCCGAACACCTCGGGGCTGTACATCAGTTCGGCATGCGTCTCCGGCGCGGCGAATTCGCCGGTCGCCACCGCCACGCCGATCCAGGCCATGCGGTACTCGCCGGGACCGATGGAGTCGGCGAAGAAGCGCACGGAGTCATGGCGCAGCTCGCGGTGGTAGAAGGCGTAGGAGCCGCCGCTGTCCAGCGCCGCGTCGTCGCCGGGCACGCCCGCCAGGTCCGGGTTGATCGGCTCCAGGCCGCCCGGCACCGGGTCCTCCACCGCCACATAGGTGGCCCAGGACGGCGCGTTCAGCAGCAGCTCGACGCGGACCTTGTCGCCGCGCCTGAGCTTCAGCGGCGGCTCCATCGGCACCCAGGTCTTGTCGCGCAGCACGGCGTAGCTGCGGCGCGTCTCCAGGCCGGCGTTGATCGCCTTGGCGGCGGATTCCTTCTCGACATAGCTCAGCGCCGCGGTGTAGTAGCCGCGTCCCTGGCCCTGCGAGCGGATCAGGATCGGCGGCGCGGCGCCGGCCTGCTCCGGCGTCACCGGCTTCTGCAGCTGGCCGCCGGCCTCGCGCGTCACGCGCACCTCGCCGAGCTTCGCCTCGCCCAGCAGCACCTGCGCCAGGATGTCGGGCGTCACCGACTCGAAGCGGTCGGCGTACTCGATGAAGGCGCGCGTGCAGAACAGGTTCTCCTGCGTGTTGCTCCAGTGGAAGCGGTTGCCGCGGCCCTGGGTGATGGCGCGCGTCAGCTTCATCGGCAGCTCCTGCATCGCCGCGTCCCAGCCGTAGCGGCCGGTGAAGGCCGACAGCGCCGCGCAGTTGGAGCGCAGCTCGGAGCCGAGCAGCCACCAATGCCAGCTGGAGTCGCCGTCCTCGCGCAGCATCAGGCTGCCGGCGGACTCCTGGCCGCGCGACAGGATCAGGTCGCGGGCCTGCTTCATCAGCGGCTCCGTGCCGTCGACGCGGCTCGCCGCCTGCAGGAACAGCGCCTGGCCGAACAGGCCCATGCGCGGCAGCCAGCTGGCGTAGCGGTCCAGGTCTTCCTTCTTCAGCTTGCCGCGCTGCGCCAGCGCCGCCAGCGCCACCGCGCGCACCTGGGCACGCGTCTCCGGTGCGTCGTAGCCCTCGGCCTGGATATCCTCCTTGAGCAGCTTTTCGAGGTAGCCGTCGAGCTTGTCCCAGACCAGCTTCGGCGGCTCGTAGCCCAGGTCCTTCATCCAGCCGAAGGCCAGCGCGGTATAGGCGGAGAGATAGGGACTCTGGCGCTGGCTGTCCGGCGTCCAGAAGCCCATGCCGCCCTCCTCCGCCTGGAAGCTGGCCGCCTGCTCCAGCGTGGCGCTGGCCAGCTGCTGGGCCTCCGGCCAGTCGCCCACGGTCTTCAGGCGCGGGCGCAGCTTGAGGTAGTGCGCCGCCATCACCGCCTTGGTCAGGCGCTGCTCCCAGCAGGCATAGGGGTAGTTGCGGACATAGCCGAAGGCACCGTCGAGATCGCCCAGCACCGTGGGCGCGAACGTGAACTTCAGCTCGCCGCGCTCCAGCGTCTCCGGCAGCTTCAGCGGGATGCGGACCTCGGCCTCGCCCTCGAAGTGGCCGTAGTCCGCCACCGTGATGTTGGGCTTGCGCGCCAGCACCTTGAGCGTCTGCGCCAGCGCGTCGGCGTCCTTGCCCTCGCCCGCCGTGGCGCTGAGGCGGATGTCGCCGGCCGCGGCGGCCTGCAGCGGCAGGTAGACCGTGCGCCGCTCGAAGGGCTTGAGCGTGAAGGTCTCGCTCTTCATGCCCTGCGCCGCGCCCTCGGCCTTGATCGCCAGCGTGAAGCGGCGCTCGCCCTTGCCGCGGTTCAGCAGCGTGAAGCCGGCGTCGAAGCGGTCGCCGGCAATCACCTGGTTGGGCAGCGCCGGCCGCAGTTCGGCGTTCTTGTTGACCCTGACCACGGCCTGGCCCAGGCCCATGCGGTCGTCCGGCGTCACCGCCAGCGCCAGTACGCGCCAGCCGGTGAGATTGTCCGGCGCCTGGAACTCGAAGCGCGCGCGGCCGCTGGCATCCGCCGGCAGCGAGGGATTCCAGTAGGCCACGTACTTGTCGATGCTGCGCATCGACAGGTCGCTGCCGCCGTCGCCGCCCGGGTTGGCCCCCTTCTTCTCGAACTTCTGGCGTCCGACCAGCCGCGTCAGCAGGCCGTAGTTGCCCACGTCCAGGTCATCGAGCCGGGTGAAGCCCTTGAGCGGGTCGAAGTAGTCCTTGCCGTCGCGGATCAGGTCGAACACCGCCTCGTCCAGCACCGCCACCGCGTACTCGATGCGGTCGCCCGGCTTCCTGTGGCGCGGCTTGGCCTCCAACTCGATCTTCACGCTCTCGCGCGGGCGCAGTTCCTCGTGCTGCGGAGTCACCTTGACCGCCATCTCGCGCGTGGGGTCGTTGACGCGCAGCGCCAGGTAGCCCATGCGGAAGCTGGGCTTGCCCAGGTCCACGCCGTCCTTGACCGGCTGCTCGACGCGCGGCGACATCACCACCACCGAGACGTAGGCGCCCGGGAAGTACTCGGGCTTGACCGGGATGCGGATCTCGGGCGTCGAGCCCGACAGCTTCTGCACCCAGCGGTCCAGCACGCCGTAGCGCTCCACCGTCACCAGCGCCCGGGCGCCGGGAAACGGGTTCTTCACCATCAGCTTCGCCGTCTCGCCGTCCTTGTATTCATGGCGGTCGGCGCGCAATTCCAGGCTGTAGTCCGGCGTGTCCTCCCACAAGACCTCGTCGGCACCCTGGGCGTAGATCCAGGTGGAGGACTCGTGGAGGCGGTTCTGCGTGTCGCGGGTCATGACCGTGACGCGGAACTCGCCGCTGGCGTCCGGCGTGAACTCGCAGGCCATGCCTGCGGCCGAGGAACGTCCCTTGCAGGTGGAGACGCGCTTCCACTTCTGCACGTAGCGCGTGATGTAGGCATTGCCGGCGCCCTTGACGCGCGCGGCATGCGTTTCCTGCCGGTCGATCTTGACGTAGTAGGGCTGCCCCCTGACCGGCTGGCCGGCGGTATCCACCACCATGGCATCCACGCTGGCCGGCTTGCCCTGCGTCAGCATCCAGCCGGACCAGCGCACGCCGGCATAGCGGTCGCGGCCGTAGTACGGAACCGAGGCCTGGGCGCCGATGCCCTTGCCGCGATCGTCCTGCACGGTGGCGTCGAACAGCAGGCGCCCGTAGGGCGTTTCGATCTGCGGCAGCTTCAGCTTCTGCGCGAACTGGCCCTGCCCGTCGAGCCGGGTTTCGGTGTCCAGCAGCGGCTCGGCGGCGCGCGCCTCGTAGCTGCTGAACTGGAAGTCCGCCGCCGCGGGATCGGTGGAACCGAAGGACGCAGCGTCCACGCGCACGACCAGGCGCGCCGGCGCGCCGGTGAAGGCACCGCCGCCATGCAGGCGCGCACCCAGCACGGCTTCCACCTCGTCGCCCGGCCTGGCCTCGTGGGCGCGCAGTTCCGCGCTCACCCGGAACGGTGCCGGCGTGAAGTCGCTGACCAGCACGCGCAGCGGCTCCAGCGGCGAGTCCTTGGCGAAGGACGGCGTCAGCTCGAAGCGGTACCAGCCAACCGCGGCGCGCTCCGCCAGCTTCAGCTCGCCGGACAGTGCGCCGAACTCCGACAGCGCCTGGTCGGCGCGCTCCAGCACGGCATTGCCGGCGGGATCGTAGACCTTCAGCGTGTAGGCGGACTTGGGTGCCGGCGCCAGCGAGCGCCCGGCTTCGTCGCGCACGTAGACCTTGTACTGCACGGTCTCGCCGGCGCGGTAGACGCCCTGCGCCGTGGTGCCCCAGGAGCGCAGGTGGCCGTGCTTGGGCCGCCGCCATTCGGAGAACTGGTTGCGCGACGCGCGGTAGACGTCCACCTGGAACTCGTACTCCAGCGGCAGCAGGGCCAGATCCCGGTCCCGGGCCACGCGTACCATCAGGGGTTTCTCCGGCCGCCAGCCGGCATGCTCCAGTTTCGGATCGAGCTCCGCCGAGCCCGGCAGTTCGGCCATGCCGTCGCTGTCGGTCACGGCCTCGGCCTTGCTCTCGCCGCCGAAGCCCAGCAGCACGCTGACCCTGGCCTTGGCCACCGGCTTGCCGGTGGCCATCTCGGTGACCCAGACCAGCAGGTTCGAATGCCCCAGCTTGGCGTGCACCTGCCAGGGCGTCACCTCGGCGAAGAAGCGCTGCGGCTGGCTGGAGGTAGACGGCTGGGTGGTCAGGCTGCCGCTGACGGCGCCGGAAGCCCCGCCGACCATGCCGCGCACGTCCAGCGGCATCGCGAAGGCGATGTTGCGCACCGCCGCCACCGGCACCCGGTGAGACTGGTCCTTCTGCAGGCCCGCCGCGGTGAGACGGTCGAAGCGCGTGTCGATGGCGGACAGGTTGGTGACGATGGCCGGCACCTCGGAATCCAGGCCGGACTCGATCACCGCGCGTTCGTGCTCGAACACCAGGCGCGGGGTGCGGTCGCCGGTATCGAAGGCGAAGGCGCTGACCTTCAGCTCGCGGCCGAAGACATCGCGCAGGCCGGCCGACAGGCTGCCGCTGTAGCGGGTGCCGCCGATGAAGTTGAAGGGCAGCGGGATGGCATAGCTGGCGCCGCGGGAATGGCCGCCGATGCTGCCGCCCTCGTCGCCGGAATTCGCCCAGGGATCGTAGTCCTTCTTGAAGGCCTTGCGCGGATCGGGCTCCAGGACCAGGCGGCCCTTCATCTCGGCCGTGCGTACCGGCGCGCTGAAGGACAGCACCGCGCCGCCCAGGGGGTCGCAGCTCTGGCCCTTGCCGACCAGGCCCCACTCCGGCTCCACGCCCGGCGCGGCGTTGCGCAGGCAGCTGACGCCCAGCAGGCGCAGCTCCGGGAAGGTCTGGACCGTGTCGATCTCGCGATCCTCGATGCCGGTGGCGGTGCCGAAGGCCGACTCCAGACCGGGCGAGAGCCACAGGCGCTGGCTGCTGTCCAGCGGCAGCGGCCGCGCCGGCCGCAGCAGCCACTGCTCGCGCGCCTCGCCCTGCGGTGTCCAGAACGGCATGTCGCGGTCGTCCGGATCGGCCCGGGCCTGCAGCGCCGTGCCGCCCAGGCGGAAGGCCGCCGCGATGGAGGCGGCGGTGACCGGCTGGCTGAAGCGCGCATAGATCACCGGCTGGCCGGGGCCATCCCAGTCGGATACGCGGCTGTAGCGCAGGATCGGGCGCTCGGTGGTGAATCGCACCGTCAGGCCGTGCTCCAGCTTCTCGCCCTGCTCGCTGACGAACTCGGGCCGGATGTCGATCTCGTAGCGCGACGCCAGCCGCAGGTTTTCCTCGGAAGGGATGTTGCAGGCCAGGGTCGCGGGGTCCAGCCAGCGCCAGTCGCAGCGGATCGCCGGGCTGATCGTCACCGGCACCTCGGAAGCCTCGCGCTCCATGCGCCCCAGCGGGACCACGGCACGGTCGAAGGCAATCACGACCTGGCGCGTGTCCTTGACATCGTCGCCCGCCGGCGTGACGCGCAGGATGCCCAGGGGTTCGGCCTGCGCGGCGAGGCTCGCCGCAGCCAGAAGGCTAGCGAGCAGCCACTTTGATGAGCGCATGGGTCACGATTCCCTGGCTGTCGCCGTAGAGGTGGATCTCCTGGTAGCCGGGCAGCCCGGTCCAGACCAGTTCGCGCTTGCTCGCCTGCTGCGGCTTGCCCTCGGGCAGGCCCAGGGCGGCCAGGGTCTCGGCCTGCAGGGGGTAGCCGGAATCCCCGAAATCCGCGGTGAACCAGCTGGCCTTCCCGTCGATGTAGAGCACGGCGGCGCGGGCGTCGGGGTAGCGGCAGCGGCGGCTGTAGAGGGAGTCCTCGCAATCCTGCGGGCGACCGAGCTTCTGCGCCACCTCGTCCGGGCTGCGGCCGGCCAGCTCCGGCACGCGCAGGATCACCCCCGGCGCCTGCGGCAGCTGCTGCTCTTCGGGGGTCTCGAAGGCGGCCTCGTAGTCGTAGTCGTCCTTCTGCCACTGCCAGACGCCAAAACCGGCGCCGGCCACGGCGACCACTCCCAGCAGACCCCACGCTGCCTTGTTCATCAGGCGCCCTCCTTTGCTCCCGCGAATGCTATGGGATAATGCCTGTCTTCGGTTAACCCCATACGTGGCCCCCGTCACTTTTTCATGCACCTCGCGCTGCTCCTCGCCACGCTCGCCGCGCTGCTGTCCGGCCCGCTGATCTATGCGGTGGCCCACCGGCGCCCGGCGCTGCTCGCCTTCCTTGACGGCTTCGTGCTGGTCAGCATCGCCGGGCTGGTGCTGCTGGAGGTGGTGCCGGGCGCCTTCGTCGACGGCGGCCCCTGGAGCGCCGCCTTCCTGCTGCTGGGCCTGCTGGGCCCCACGCTGTTCGAGCACCTGTTGAGCCGTGCCCGCCGCGGCGCGCACATCGCCGCGCTGGCGCTGGCGATCCTGGGACTGGTGCTGCACAGCATGGCCGACGGCGCCGCGCTGTCGCCGCTGGGCGAGGAAAGCCTGCACCGCCACGATGCCCTGGCCCTGGCCGTGGCGATCCACAGCATCCCCGTCGGCCTGGTGGTCTGGTGGCTGATGGCGCCGGTCTTCGGCGCCCTGCTGCCCTCGCTGGCCATCGGCGCGATGTGCCTGGGCACGGTCGCCGGCTACCGCTGGGGCATCGAGCTGAACGCCGTGCTGGGCCTGCAGGCCGGCGCCTGGTTCCAGGCCCTGGTCGCCGGCTCGATCCTGCACGTGGTCTTCGGCCGGCCGCACCTGGATGACCACGCCGCCGAGCAGGCCAGCCGGCCGCCCTACGAGGGCCTGGGCAACCTCGCCGCCGTCGGCGCGCTGCTGCTGATCGGCGGCGCCCACGCCCATGCGCACGAGGCCGGGGCCTCGGGCTTCGACGAACGCTTCCTGTCCCTGGCCCTGCAGTCGGCGCCGGCCCTGCTGCTGGCCTACCTGATCGGCGGCTTCATCTCCGGCGAACTGCCGCAGAGCTGGCTGCGCTGGCTCTCGCGAGGCGGCCCCGGGGCCCAGGCTCTGCGCGGCACGGCCCTGGGGCTGCCGCTGCCGATCTGCTCCTGCGGCGTGCTGCCGCTGTACCAGTCGCTGATCCAGCGCGGCGTGCCGCTGGCCGCGGCCACGGCCTTCCTGATCGCGACACCGGAAGTGGGCCTGACCGCGCTGTTCGTCTCCCTGCCCCTGCTGGGCTGGGAAGCCACGCTGCTGCGCGTGGCCTGCGCCGCGCTGCTGGCGGTCTTCATCGGCTATATGCTGGCGCGCGTGCTGCGCGGCCCTGCCGCGGCGGCGCCTGCGCCTGCCTGCTGCGGCTGCGGCAAGGCGGCTCCCGCGGCCCCGGCACCCGCCGAACCCCGGCTGAAGCGCGCGCTGCGCAGCGGCCTGGTGGACCTGGTGGACGACACCGCCGCCTGGATCGTCGCCGGCATCGCACTGGCGGCCTTCGCCATGCCCTACGCCGAAACCGTGCTGTGGTCGGACCTGCCGGACGGCATCGAGGTCCTGGTGTTCGCCCTGCTGGGCATGCCGATGTACGTCTGCTCCGCCGCCGCGACGCCGCTGGTGGCGGTACTGATCGCCGCCGGCGTCTCGCCCGGCGCCGCCATCGCCTTCCTGCTGACCGGCCCGGCCACCAACGTCGCCACCTTCGGCGTGCTGGCGAAGATCCATGATCGCCGCCACGCCCTGGCCTTCGCCGCGATCACCGCGGCCGGAGCGGTGGCGATCGGCCTGGCGGTGAACCTGCTGGCGCCGCCGATGCAGGCCACCATCCCCGCCCTCCGCGACCACGGCGGCAGCCTGCTGCAGCAGGCCAGCCTGGCCCTGCTGGCCCTGCTCTACGGTGCCTCGCTGCTGCGCCGCGGCGGCCGCGGCTGGATGGCCGATTTGTTCGAACCCTCGCGCACATGACCGCCGCCACGCCCTACAGCGAACACACGCCCCTGATGCAGCAGTTCTTCGGCATCAAGGCGCAATACCCGGACACGCTCGTGCTGTTCCGCATGGGCGATTTCTACGAGCTGTTCTACGACGATGCCCGCAAGGCGGCAAGGCTGCTCAACATCACGCTGACGCAGCGCGGCGAGTCCGGCGGGCAGCCGGTGGTGATGGCCGGCATGCCGCACCATTCCGTCGAGCAGTACCTGGCACGCCTGATCAAGGCCGGCGAGTCGGCGGTGATCGCCGAGCAGGTCGGCGAGGTCGGCGTGGAGAAGGGTCCCGTCAGGCGCGAGGTCGTGCGCATCGTCACCCCCGGCACCGCCACCGACGAGGCCTTGCTCGACGCCCGCACCCAGACCCTGCTGGCTGCGGTCGCCGAGACGAAGGACGGCTTCGGCCTGGCCTGGCTGGAACTGTCCACCGGCCGCTTCTCGGTGCTGCAGGCAACGCGGCGCGCGGACCTGCTGTCCGAACTGCAGCGCCTGCGCCCCAGCGAACTGCTGGCCGCCGACGGCGGCGGCGCGGACTGGGGCGGATTCCCGGCACGCCTGCGTCCGGTCTGGCACTTCGACCCCGCCTCGGCCTATCGCCTGCTGACCGCGCAGTTCTCCACGCGCGACCTGCGCGGCTACGGCTGCGAGGAACTGCCCGCCGCCATCGCCGCGGCCGGCGCCCTGCTGCAGTACGTGCAGGAGACGCAAAAGGCCGCCCTGCCCCATGTCACCGGGCTGCGCACCGAAACCGCCGGCGAGGCCCTGATCCTCGACACCACCTCGCGGCGCAACCTGGAGATCGACCGCTCGCTCTCCGGGCAGCACGACTACACCCTGCTGAGCGTGCTCGATAGCTGCGTCACGCCGATGGGCGCGCGTGCGCTGCACCGCTGGCTGACACGCCCGCTGCGCGACCATGCGCAACTCAACGCCCGCTACGAAGCGGTGGCCAGCCTGCTGCACGAGTCCGCCGACCGCAGCCTGCGCGAGGCCCTGCGCGACATCGTCGACATCGAACGCATCCTGGCGCGCATCGCGCTGCGCTCGGCGCGGCCGCGTGACCTGCTGGGACTGTCCAACAGCCTGCAGGCCCTGCCCGCCGTGGCCGCCACGGTGCAGGCGCTCGAGGCGCCGCTGCTGGCCGCGCTGCGCCGCGAGCTGGGCGATCACGGCGACAGCGCCGCCCTGCTGGCCGCCGCGCTGTCCGACACCCCGCCCCTGCTGGCACGCGACGGCGGCGTGTTCCGCACCGGATACGACCAGACCCTGGACCACCTGCGGCAACTGTCCGAGAACGCCGACGGCTTCCTGGTGGACCTGGAGCAGCGCGAGCGCGCCCGCACCGGCATCGACGCGCTGAAGGTCGGATACAACCGCGTGCACGGCTACTACATCGAGGTCGGCAAGACCCACGCGGCGAAGATCCCGGCCGACTACACGCGCCGCCAGACGCTGACCAACTACGAGCGCTACATCACCGACGAGCTCAAGAAGTTCGAGGACCAAGTGCTGTCGGCGCGCGACCGCGCCCTGGCGCGCGAGAAGGAGCTGTACGACGCGCTGCTGGAGCAACTGGCGCAGCGGCTGCGTCCGCTGCAGCAGGCGGCCCAGGCCCTGGCGGAACTCGACGTGCTGGCCTGCTACGCCGAGCGCTCGCGGGCCCTGAACCTGAGCCGGCCGCAGCTGCAGGCTACGCCCTGCCTCGACATCCGCGCCGGACGCCATCCGGTGGTGGAGCAGACGCTGCGCGAGCCCTTCGTGCCCAACGACCTGGCGCTGGACGACGAACGCCGCCTGCTGGTGATCACGGGCCCGAACATGGGCGGCAAGTCCACCTACATGCGCCAGACGGCGCTGATCGTGCTGCTGGCGCATGCCGGCTGCTACGTGCCGGCGGAGTCGGCGCGCCTCGGTCCGATCGACCGCATCTTCACCCGCATCGGCGCCGCCGACGACCTGGCCTCCGGCCAGTCGACCTTCATGGTGGAGATGAGCGAGACCGCCAACATCCTGCACAACGCCAGCGAGCAGAGCCTGGTGCTGATGGACGAGATCGGCCGCGGCACCTCCACCTATGACGGCCTGTCATTGGCCCGCGCGGTGGCCGAGCACCTGGCGGCCAAGCTGCGCTCCTTCACGCTGTTCGCCACCCACTACTTCGAGTTGACGGCGCTGGCGGACGAACTGCCGGGCGTGGCCAATGCGCACCTCGACGCCGCGGAGTACGCCTCCGAAACCGGGGAACGCCTGGTGTTCCTGCACCAGGTCAAGGAAGGCCCGGCCAACCGCAGCTACGGCCTGCAGGTGGCGCAGCTGGCCGGCGTGCCGGCACCGGTGATCCGCAGCGCGCGCGCGCACCTGCTGGAGCTGGAAGGCCGCGAACCGCCGCCCTCGGCCAGGGCGGCCGCGGCATCGGCGCCGCAGATGTCGCTGTTCGGCCCCACCGACTCGGACAGCGATCGCCTGCTGGACGAGCTGGATCCCGATGCGCTGACGCCGCGCGAGGCGCTGGAGCAGCTCTACCGGCTCAAGGCGCTGCGCGGAAGGAAGTAGGCCAGGCCCAGTCCCCTCGGAGGGAGCGGCTGAAGCCGCTCCCGCGGAGCACGCTAGCGCTGGATCTTGCCCAGCGGCGCGTGGGGATGATGGCCCTTGGACGGTGCCGCGGCATCGCCCGCCGGGGTCGCCGCCGTCGCGGATGCGGCGGCGGCCGGTGCCGCCCTGGGCCGGCCGAAGATCGCAAAGCCGAGCCACAGCAGCAGCGCCAGCGCGGCACCGCCAAAGCCGGCATAGCTCCCGGTCTGGTAGCCCTTCACCACGGCGCGGCGCTGGCCGAGCCAGTCGCGGTCCAGGCCATCGCCCAGGTCGGTGTTCAGCATCAGCAGGCCCTGCGCGATCTGCTGGGAATTGAACAGGCACTTCATGTCACCGAAGCTGGGGAGCGGATTGGCCAGGGTCTTGGGCCAGGTCGTTTCCAGGCAGAACTCGCGGCTGACCTCCTGCTCGCTCGCCAGGGGCAAGGGGACCCAGTAGCCGGCCAGCTGGGTTTCCGACGCGGTGATGGCCAGCTTCGCCGGATCGGCGCTGGCGGCCTCGCTGATCCAGCCGCGGTTGACGATGACGAACTCGCCCGCCTCGCTGGCGTCGCCTTCGCCCGGGGTATAGGAAAGGGCCAGCCACAGGTCGTAGCCCTTTCGGCCGTCCGCCAGCTGCCGCGGCACCCGCAGCTGCCGGTCCGCCACCAGCGACCCGGACACGCTGCCCAGCTCGACCTCGCCTTCCAGCGCCGAGGTGTTGCTGGTCAGGACCAGGGGGGTGCGGCCCTGGGCCGCCTCGTACAGGGCCAGGTCGCCCGCGGCGACCGCGGCCTGCTTCTGCTGCTGCAGGCCGTACCAAGATGAACCCGCCGCCGCGCCCAGGGCGACCACGCCCAGGGCCAGCACGCGCAAGCCGTGACCGACTGCCATGTCTCGTCTCCTCCCGAATATGCCTGCGCGCTCGTGCGGCGCGCTGGCTGCCTTTATGCCCTGAACCCGGGGACGGAGCAATACCCGCGGGCGGAACAGCGATTCGGCACGCCCTAGAGTCCGGCGCTGCGCAGGGCCAGGCGCACGGCGATCCAGACCACCAGGATGAAGGCCAGGGTCATGCCCAGGCCTACCGCGATGAAATGCAGCGGTTTGCCCTTGGTGAAGTCGCGCTGCCGGTTCTTCGAGCTCTGCACGCCGAAGAAGGAGGCGGCGACGCTGGCGATGGTCTGCCAGAGGCTGGGCGGCTTGCCGCCCGGCTGCCCGTCCGGTCCGGAAGCGGTCTGCATGTCAGTAGTCGCGCAGGATCTTGAGACTGACCTGGTAGTCCGTGCGGGACTTGGCCTGCAGGTCCTCGGCCAGCACCTTCTCCAGCTTGCCGCCGATCAGCGGGATGCCGCAGGAAACGTTCCAGACCAGGTGGTTGGCGCAACCCTGCCCGGAGGGCTTGAGCTGCATCTCGGTGAAGACCTTCACCGGGGCGCCCTTGATCTCGGTGTCGATCCGGCCGGTCAGCTTCTCCAGGTCCCAGGCATCCTGCTGCACCACCGAGACCGATTCACCGATGAACTTCTTGGCGAAGTCCGGCAGCGGCGCATCGGACTTCATGCTGAAGCGGCACTTGATGCGGAAGCGCTTGCCGTTCTGCTCATGCTCCAGCACTTCCACGTCCCAGGCGCCGGAGTCCCGGTACTTGCGCTCGAAGTAGCTGCGGTCGGTGTACATCCGCAGCACGGTTTCGACCGGCTTGTCGTAGTCGAGCCTTTCGTCGTACTTCATGTCCCTTCCCATCCCCGGCCGCTTTGTGCAGCTCGCTTATCGTGGTGCTGAACCGAGAAAGGCCGCCGGGTATCCCCGGCGGCCTTCCCTTGCCTCTTTTTCCGCTTGCAGCTTACTTCGTCGTCATCTTCTGCACGGAGGCCGCGCTGAAGTAGTCGGCGTTGAAGCTGGCCGTGGCGTCGATCGGCTTGTCCTCGTTCCAAGCGGCGGTGATGAAGTAGCGGCCCGAGGTGAAGTGATAGATCACTTCCGGAACCGTGGTCGCCGCCAGCAGGTTGGACGCATTGATGATGTGGCCTTCCTGGAACTGGTAGAGCTGGTCGCGGTTGTCGTAGTCGTCCACGGCAGCGATCGTCCAGCCGTCCTCATCCACGTAGAAGCGGCGCTTCTTGAAGGTGTGGCTGGTGCCCGGCTTGATGTCGGCCTCGACCACCCAGACGCGGTGCAGCTCGTAGCGCGGCAGGTCCTGGTTCAGGTGCTTCGGCTTGGCCAGGTCCTTGTACTTGGTGCCCTTGCCGGCGATCTTGTTGGAGTTGTACGGGATGTACATCTCCTTCTTGCCGACCAGCTTCCAGTTGTAGCGTTCCAGGGCGCCGTTGAACATGTCCACCTGGTCGTAGAACTGGTGGCCGTCGGTGCCTTCGTACGGGTTGTCGCAGCAGACCGTCGGGGCGCGGCGGATGCGCTTGAGGCCCGGCGAGTACAGCCAGGCGGCGCGGCCTTCGGCGCCGGTGCCCATCTTCTCGTGCACCAGGATGAAGGTGCCTGCCAGGCGCGGCGGGGCCACGGTCTTGGACAGGTACTTCAGGAACTCGCCCTGGCCGGGCTTGAGCTCGGTCGGGTTCTTCAGCGAGGCGTAGCCGAAGGTCACGTCCTCGACGATCTTGGTCAGCTGGAACTGGCCGTTCGGCTGCACGATCATCTGGTTGTTGTAGCGGGTGACCGACTCACCGCGCCACTTCAGCTTGTGGTTCCAGATCGGCTCGGCGCCGGACTTCGGGATCGGGAACGGGAAGCCGAGCTTGCAGTTGTTCAGGATCTCGGTATTGACCAGTTCGCAGGTGGTGGCGTTGGCCTTGGTCGCGTCCTGGATTTCCTTGGGCCAGTCGATCTTGCGGACCGACGGGTAGACGTTCAGCTTGTAGCTGTCGTAGCTCGACAGCAGCTTCTTGTGGCCTTCGGTCAGCTTGGCGCTGTACTGCGCCATGTTGGCCTTGGTGATGGTGAACAGCGGCTTCTGCGCGTCCACGTCCGGGTCGTTCGGCCACTCGCCCTTCAGGGCGCCGGTGCGCGGACGCGGGGTCCACTCCGGGATGGTCTTGTCGGCATTGCCGGCCTTTTCGGCGCCGACCGGCGTCAGCTCGGCGCCAAGCTTGGCTGCCTCTGCGGCAGGAACCTTGGCACCGGCCTGGGCCGTGAGGCACAGGGCAGCGACGCCAAGGAGTGAAGCCAGGGTTTTCTTCATCGGGAACATCTCCTCGTCTGGTTATTTCGGATGGCTGCCGGGCAGTCGGAGAAATTCAGCCCATGGCACCGAGTGCAGCGGATGCTAGCGCAAAACCCCAGGTGCGCCAACAAATTTCAGGGGCTTAGGCCGGAAAGTTCATCGCACTGCAACAGGGGCTGAATGCCCCCTGAATGGGGGGCCGTCTCCAGGGCTTACCGGGTTGCCCGCTTCTGCACCGTGGCGGCACTGAAGTAGTCCGGCCGGTAATCCTGGGTGAAGTCGTAGGGCTTGTCTTCGTTGAACAGGGTGGTCACGAAATAGCGGCCGGACCCGAAGTGATAGATCACTTCCGGCGCCGCCGAGGTGGCCAGGATGTTGTAGCCGAAGCCGATGTGCCCTTCCTGGAACTGCACCAGCTGGCCGCGGTTGTCGTAGTTGTCGATCATCGCGATGGCCCAGCCATCCTCGTCCAGGTAGAAGCGGCGCTTCTTGAAGGCGTGGGTCTCGCCGGCACGCAGCTCGGCCTCCACCACCCAGACCCGGTGCAGCTCGTAGCGCGCCAGGTCCTGGTTCAGGTGCTTCGGCCGCGCCAGGTCGGCGAAACGGGTCTTGGGGCTGATCAGGCGGAAGGGGTCGTAGGGCAGGATCATCTCGCGCTTGCCGACCAGCTTCCAGTTGTAGCGCTCCAGGACCCCGTTGTACATGTCCACCTGGTCGTAGAACTGGTTGCCGTCGGTGCCTTCCGCGGGGTTGTCGCAGCACACCGTCGGCGCACGGCGGACGCGCTTGAGCGTGGGCGTGTAGAGCCAGGCGGCGCGGCCCTCGCTGCCGGTGCCGACCTTGTCGTGCACCAGGATCGTGGTGCCGGACAGCCGCGGCGGGGCGGTGGTGCGCGCCATGTAGTGCAGGTAATCGCTCTGCCCGCCCTCCAGCGTCACCGGGTTCCTGATGGAGGCATAGACGAAGCGCACGTCCTCGATGATCTTGGTCAGCTGGAACTGGCCGTTGGGCTGCACGATCATCTGGTTGTTGTAGCGGGTGACCGACTCGCCGCGCCATTTCAGCTTGTGGTTCCAGATCGCCTCGGCACCGGACTTGGGGATCGGGAACGGAAAGCCCAGGCGGCAGCCGTAGAGTTCGTCGGTGCCGCGCAGTTCGCAGCGGACGGCGTTCTCCCGGGTGGCGGCATAGATCGGCTCCGGCCAGGCGGAATGGCGGTGCGAGGGGTAGACCAGCAGCTTGTAGCTGTCATGGGTCGCCAGCAGCTTCAGGTGGCCTTCCGACAGGCGCGGTGCGTACTGCGCCATGTTGGCCCGGGTGATGGTCAGCAGCGGCTTGTCCGCTTCCACCGCCGGATCGGTATAGAACTCCCCGGACAGGGAACCGCGCTGCTTGCCGGGCGTCCAGGGCGGGATGCTGCCGTCCTTGTTGCCGGCCTTCTCGGCCCCCACCGGGGTCAGGGTACCCCCCAGCTGCGCGGCTTCCTTGTCGGTGACGCGGGCGGCCGCGGGAACGGCGGAGAGCAGCAGGGCAAGGGCCGCCAGGGGGGCGAGGATCGGCTTCATGGTGAATCCAGCTGCGGCGCGGGGGGCTGCCGCTCGAACAAGGCGGGGATGCTAGCCCAGCGCGGCGGCCCGCGCCATCGCCCGCGCCCTACTCCTCCTTCAGGTACTTCAGCAGCATGTCCCGGGCGTTCAGCTCGCCGTGCAGCGTCGCCAGCATGATGAAGACGCCGGCCAGGCGGCGGTGCAGGAAGACGATCTCCCGCGGCGGCACCTTGAAATGCACCGACAGGGCGTTGGAGGCCGCCATGCGGCCGGCCCGCATCGGCAGGTCGCTGGCACCCCACAGGTACTCGCCCTTGTCGTTCCTGAGCCGCTCCGGCATGTGGGCGGCGTCGCCGAAGGGCTCCACGATGGTCTCGCAGAGCTGCACGAAGGTGTCCAGCACCGACTTGGGGAAGCCGGCCTTCATCAGGCCGATGTCGATGCCGCCGCGCAGGATCGCCTCGCGGTCGCGCTCGATGGCGCCGCGGACGATGTCGGCATAGCTCTCCACGAAGCCGCGGCCGAAGACGCGGGTGGCCCCGAAATCCAGCAGTACGATGCGGTCCTGGCCGTCCGCATCGGGGCGGATGCGGTAGTTCCCGAAATGCGGGTCCGACTGCACCATGTGCCAGCGGAAGAACTCCTTCAGGAACACTTCGACGAAGGCGGCGGACAGGGCATTGCGTCGCGCCTGCGGCAGGCGCTGCACGGCATCGTCGCGCACATGGTTGCCATGCTCGAAGCTGGTGGTCAGCACACGGTCGCTGCAGTACTCGCCGAACACGCGCGGCACCACGAAGCGCGGGTCGTCGCGCAGCTTCTCGGCGAAGGTCTGGGTGAAATGGCGCTCGGTTTCGTAGTCCACCTCACGGTGGAGCATCTCGCGCACCTCGTTGAACACCGGCTCCAGGTCCAGGCCCTTGGGCGCCAGGCGCGTCATCATCAGCAGGCGCGACAGCGTGCGGATGTCGCTCTCGATGGCGTCGGCCACGCCCGGGTACTGGATCTTGATCACCAGTTCCTGGCCGTCGCGCCGGCGCCGGGCGCGATGGGCCTGCCCCAGCGATGCGGCCGCCAGCGGTTTCTCGTCCACGTCCAGCTCGCGCAACCGGTCGCGGCCGATGCCGCGCTCCAGCACCGGCAGCACCACGTGCCAGGCCACCGGCGGCGTGTCGTCCTGCAGGCTGGAGAGCACGTCCACGGCCTCTTCCGGCAGGAAGTACTGGCCGTAGAGCGACATCATCTGCCCGGCCTTCATCACCGAGCCCTTCAGCTTGCCCAGCTCGTCGGCCAGGATCTCGGCCTGGCGCTTGTAGAAGTCCCGGTCCGCGCGCTCGCGGGTGGACTCGTCGCGGAACAGGTTGGCGATGGAGTGCGCCGCGATCTTGCCGCCGGCCCCCAGGCCCAGCATCGTCATCGCGATGTTGCGCTCCAGCGGGCGGGTTTTCAGCGAGGAAATGCTACCCTTGCCGCCTTTCCTGTCTTCAGTCATCGAGAGTCCACGGATGAAGTCCTTGAGCGATATTCTATTGGCCCCGGAGAAGAAAGACGCGGCCATTGCCGATCTTGCCCGGTTGCTGGAAGGCGCCCTGGCCAACCGTGGCGGCCTGACCGGCATGGCGCTCAAGACCGGCCTGGCCATGCTCAAATCCGGCCGCCCGGACGTCCTGGAGCGCGGCGCCGCCCGCATGCTGCCGGAGTTCGCCGCCCAGCTGCAGCCGCTGTTCGAGCGCTTCCAGAAGGAAGGCGGCTCCGATTTCACCGGCTTCCTGAAGAAGAACTCCGGCGAGACGGCCACTGTCCTGGCCCGCACCATCGACCAGCTGATGTCCACCAGCCAGAACGCCACCGCCAAGTCGCTCTATGCGAAATTCCGCGGCGGCGCCGACAAGGACATCGCGGCGATGGTGCCGGAGGTCGGCCGGCTGGTCCAGAAGTACCTGGCCTGATCCGGGCTTTTCCCGGCAGGAGCTCTTGCCCGCCGCGGCAACGGACGCCCGGACGGAGGATCAGCGGCCGTAGCGGGCCTTGACCGTCGCCGGCAGGAACTCCGAGTCCTTCATCGCTTCGCCGTACTTCGGCGGCGGGTCGCGGTCATTGAGCCGGTTGGCGAAGTAGCGCCCGTCCTTGAGGTCGTAGGTGAAGACCGGCGCGGTGTTGGCGAACTGCGCGTCGTAGAAGGCCAGCAGGTGGCCTTCCTGGAAGCGCCAGGGCTGCCCCTGCCGGTCGTAGTTCTCCACCAGCACCACGTTCCAGCTGTCCTCGTCGACATAGAACACGCGCTTGCCGAAGCTGTGGCGCTTGCCCTCGCGCTCCAGCGCCTCGATCACCCACACGCGGTGCAGCTCGTAGCGCATCACGTCCTGCCGCGGGTGGCCCGGCCGCAGCAGGTCCGGCGCCTTGACGCTGCCGTCGAGCAGGCGATAGCCGTTGTAGGGAATGTAGATCTCGCGCTTGCCGGTGAGCTTCCAGACGTAGCGGTCGAAGGCGCCGTTGTACATGTCGATCATGTCGACGAACATCAGCCCGTCGGCGCCCGGGAACGGCTGGTCATAGCCCACCGGCGGGATGCGGAACATCTTGTTGATCTTGGGCGGCAGCACCCAGATGTCCCGCGGGTTCTCCTCGGAATTGGCGGTCTCGTGCACCAGCACGAGGAAATCCGTGTCGTTGCGCGAACGGCCGAACCAGGTCAGGTAGTACAGCAGGATGTTGGACTTGGACAGGTCTGCCGGTGCGCGCAGGTTGCCGTAGCGGAAGGCCACCCGCTCGATCTGCTTGAGCGTCTGCAGCCGGCCGCTGGCCTGGACCACGGCCTGCGTGGATTGCGCGTCCACGGAATCCCCCCGGTAGCGGGTGCGGTGGTTCCACATGACCTCGACGCCGGACTGCGGCCGCGGGAACGGCACGCCCAGCTTCGCCCCCTCCAGAGCGTCGGAGCCCAGCAGCCTCGCCTTGCCGACATTGGCCTTGGTGGCATCGTAGATCGCCTGCGGATAGGCCACGCTGCGGCGCGTCGGATAGACCGGCATCTGGTAGCCGGGGTAGCGCGCCAGCAGGGCCTGGTGGCTCGGCGTCAGGCGGCCGCGGTACTGCGCGGCATTGGCGGCGGTGATCGTGAACAGCGGCTTGTCGCCCGCATAGGGGTTGGCCAGCCGCGCCCCGGGGCTGCCGCCCTTGGCCAGGCCGCCGGTCCAGGCCGGGATCGTACCGTCGGCGCTGCCGGGGCGGTCGGCGCCGATCGGCGTGTAGGGATCGCCGCCGGACTCGCCCAGCGTCACGCTGGCCTGCTGCCCGGAGGACAGCGCGAAGCTCTCGCCGCTCATGCGGCCACTGAGCTGGAAGCCGCCGTCGCCGCGCTGGCGCCGCTGCGCCGCCGCGGCCAGCGCCTGCTCGCGCGCCTGGCCGGATTCGAGATAGCGCACCCACTCCGCCGCCAGCTTCCTGGCCGGGGCGAACTGCGCCGCCTCGCGGAAGGCCAGCAAGGCACCCTCCACGTCCGCCTGCTGGTAGCGGGCCATGCCCAGCGCCAGCAGGGTGTTGCCGTCCTTGCCGCCGCGCTGCACGGCCTTGTGCAGCGCATCGGCCGCCGCCGCGTATTCCTCGCGGTCCAGTCGCAGCTGGCCGAGCTGGCGGTAGAGCGCCGCGTCCGGCTGCAGCTTCAGCGCCTGCTCCAGGGCCGCGGTGGCCGGGACCGCCTCGCGGGCGGCGATCCACAGGCCGGCCAGCAGCTTCCAGTTGGCGGCATCGGCCTTGAGCACGCCCTTCTGCATCCAGGCCTGCAGCAGCGAGCCGGCCTCGAAAGGAGCACCGATCTGGGCCGTGAGCTGGACCAGCCGCAGGCGGTCCTCGGGCTTGTCGAGGAAGCCCATGCGGTTGGCCAGCTCCATCACCGCCTGCGCGCGCTCCTTGCTGCCGTAGCGGATCGTGGCGGCCGCCAGCCGCATCCAGTCGTCGCGCTGGCTGGGGTCGCGCTTGAGCAGCGTCTCCAGCACCGGCAGGGCTTCCTTCTCCTGCCCGGCGCCGAACAGCGCCGCCACCAGCGCGCGCTGCCAGCTGGCATCCGGGCTCTTCACAGCGGCCAGGCCCTTCTGCAGCAGCGGCACGGCCTCGCGGAAACGCTTCTGCTCGACGTAGGCCGCGCCCAGCGCCACCAGGGTTTCCGGCGCCGCGTTGCCGGCCTTCACCTGCGCCTCCAGCTGCGGCAGCACGCGCTTGAAGTCGCCGCCGGCCAGGTAGAGCTGCGACAGGTCGCGGCGCATCTGCTCCGCGGCGATGCCGGACAGCGCCTTGGAGGCCAGGGCCTGTTCCAGGTACCTGGAGGCCTGGGCGTAGTCCTTCTTCGCCACGGCCTGCGCCGCCAGCTCGCGCAGCAGCAGGGCCTTGGCGTAGGGATCGGTGGTGGTCTGCAGCTGCTGCTGGGCACTCTTCTGGGGCGCCTGCTGCGGCACGCTGTCGAGTTCCTTGACCTCGCTGCGGTACTGGTCGGCGCGCGCGACGCCCATGGCCAGCAGGCCCGCGAGGACGAGAAGGAGGCGGGATCGGATCATTGCTGCCAGTTGTAGATGCAGTCTTCAGGGTCCATCTGGACGCGCTGCTTGACCATGCGCGCCTTGCCCGTGGACTGGTAGATCCAGTTGCCGACGCTTTCGATGGCGGCCGCCTCGAACACGCCGCGCGGATCGGCGTCGATCAGCTTGACCTCGCTGACGCGGCCATTGGGCATCACCGTGAACACCACTTCCACCCAGCCGCGGATGCCCTGCTTGCAAGCCCACTCCGGCATCTGCGGACGCGCCGTGGACAACGGGATCAGGGTCTTGCCCTGGAAACCCTCGCCCTTGCCGAAGCCTCCGCCGCTGCCGCTGCCGGAACCCGAGCCGCTGCCGCGCCCGGCAAAACCGCCGAACAGGCCGGTGCCGTTGAGGCTGGAGCCTCCCAGGCCCAGGCTGGAGGTGTTGATCGCGGGAATCTTGATCGGCCCCGCATCCACCGGCGCCGAGGCGGGGAAGCTCATCGTCGGCAGGTCCGGGCGCGCCAGCGAGGGCGGCGCGGCGGGCGGCGGCGGCGGTTCGTCGGCGGCCGCCTCCATTTCCTCCGGCGAGGCGTCGTCCGGCTTGACCTCGACCATCTCCACCGCCTCGACCACGGTCGCGGCATCCACCGCGTGGCGATCGGAGGGACGGATCATCCACTGCATCAGCCAGAACAGGCCGAACACGATGACCAGGCCCAGCGGAAGGGAGACGTACGCTCGCATCAGCGGCTACCGCATCGGCTGGGCGGCGACGGAAACATCCTTCACGCCGGCCAGGCGCGCCTGGTCCATCGCCTCCACCATCAGCCCGGCGCGCGCGTCCTTGTCGGCCTGGATGATGACGCCGGCCTGCGGGTTGGCGGCGCGCATGCGGCCGATCACGGCGCGCAGCGCGCGGATGTCCACGCGCTGCTTGTCGATCCAGATCTCGCCGCGCGGGGAGATCGCCACGATGATGTTGTTGCGCTCCTCGCGCACCGCGGTCTGCGCCGTGGGCCGGTTGATGTGGATGCCGGCCTCGGTGACGAAGGTGTTGGTGATGATGAAGAAGATCAGCAGGTTCAGGACGAAGTCCAGCATCGGCGCCAGGTCGATGCCGGTGTGCTCTTCGGTGGGAGTGCTGTGACGGCTGAAGCGCATGTCGTCCCCTCAGTATTTCAGGGCGTCGGCGAACAGCTCGGTCTCGACCCGGCTGATCGTCTGGAAGCGCCCGACGAAGAAAATGCCGCTGAGGCTGACGGCCAGGCCGGCCAGCGTCGCGATCATGGCGTGGGAGACGCCGTCGGACATCGTGCGGGCATCGGCATAGCCCAGCGCCGACATGGCGTCGAAGACCTCGAGCATGCCGGTGACGGTGCCGAGCAGGCCCAGCAGCGGCGCCAGCGGCACGATCACGCGGATCAGGGGCTGGCTGCCCACCAGCCGCGCGTTGGCGCGCGAGATCAGCATGCGGCGGATCTGCCGGGCATGCCAGGACTTGTGATCCGTGCGCCGCGCCCAGGCATGGGCCATGGCCTCGCGCTCGCGGCGGAAGCCGAAGCGGAAGTACCACCAGCGCTCCACGATCAGCGTCCACATCACCAGGCCCGACAGGAAGATCCAGGGCAAAACCCAGCCCCCCGCTTCGACGAAGGCGTCGACGGACTCGAACGGCCCGAGCAGGCCGTGGAGCAGGCTCTCAAGCACGCGTCTGCTCCAGACGCTCGGCCAGCAGGCCGGTGGCCTGCTCGTCGAGGATCTGGGTGATGGCGCGCGAGCGGGCCGCCAGGAGGCTGTTGATGAACAGCAGCGGCACCGCGATGCCCAGGCCCAGCACCGTGGCCACCATGGCCTGCGAGATGCCCTCGGCCATCAGGCGCGGATCGCCGGCGCCCTGCTCGGTGATGACCTGGAAGGTGATGATCATGCCGACGACGGTGCCGATCAGGCCCAGCAGCGGGCCGGCGGCGACCGCCAGCCGCAGGAAGGCCTGGAAGCGCTCCAGCTTGGGCACCTCCCGCAGCACGGCCTCGGACAGGCGCAGTTCGATCACCTCGGCGTCCTCGGCAGCGGTGGCCGGGTTGCCCTTGAAGGTGGCCAGCACGCGGCCCAGCGGGTTGTCGTCGGAGGGCTGCGCGACGTTGGCGAGCTGGCGGCGCACGGCCCGGTCGGTGCGCAGCAGCCAGGCCAGCTGCCAGATCGCCAGCACCGCGCCGACCAGGCCGATGACGATGATGATGTAGCCCACCTCGCCGCCCATGTCGATGCGCTCCATCAGCGAGGGGCGCAGCGCCTCCTGGGCCAGCAGGGTGCCGCCGGTGGGATCCACCAGGATCGGCGCGCGGCCCTCGGCCTCGCCGAAGTCCTTGGCCATGGAGCGGAACTTGCGCTCGGGCTGGCGCGCCAGCTCCAGCAGCTCGCTGCCGCCCGGCTGCGGCACCAGGTAGCGCCCGTCATGGAAGCTGGTGAAAGCGCCGACGCGCGTCACCTGCTGCTTGCTGGCGGCACCCGCCGGATCGACCACCTCGGCCGGGAAGCTGGCCACGCGGCCGTTCTCGGTCATCTCCTGCTGCAGCGTGAACCACAGCTTCTCGATGTCGGCCTGCACCGGCATGGCGTTGTCGGCGGTCAGCGTATCGAGGAAGGCCAGGCGTTCCGGGAACTGCGCGCTGATCGGCGAGTCGCCGGCATGGGCGCGGAAATCCGCAGCGGCCTGGCGCACGGCGGCCGCCACCTGGGTGTAGTCGCCGGCACGGGTCTTGAACTGCTCCTTGAGCTCGGCGATCTGCTTCTGGTTGGCTTCGTAGCGTGCGCGGATCGCGTCGGACTTCGCCTTCACCGCGGCATGCTCGGCCTCGGCCTTCTGCAGCATCTCGGCCTGGGCGTTGCGGTCGCGCAGGAAGCGCGCCTCGCGCTCCTGGTTGAGCTTGGCGCTGGCGGCGCTGTCCTGCTGGATGCGCTTGAGCAGGTCGTCCATGCCCTTGGCCTGGGTCTGCGCCATGGCGATGCCCGGCAGCAGGGCCAGGACGAGCAGCAGTTGGCGGGCGTTCACGGGGCGGCTCCGGCGGCGGCCACCGGCATCGGCAGCGTCAACAGGTCAGGGGCGGCGGTCTCGCGCGCGATCTTCATCGCCAGGCGCAATTCCTTGACGTACTTGCGGGAGATGGGCTCCCACTTGCGCGAGGCGGCATCCCAGCCCCAGGCGTCGGCGCCGTCCAGCGCCACCGCGAACAGGGCGCTGCGGCCCACGCGCAGGATGTCCACCATGCGCTCCTCCACCTGCCCGCGCTCGGCGCCCAGGCCGCGGCCGTAGTCGGCCTCGATCTGGTAGGCCTCCAGCACGCGGCGGAACTTCTCCGCCGTGGCGGTCTCGCTCTCGGTCATCATGCGGCGCAGGTTGGCCACGCGCTCCTTGCGCTCGTCCTGCAGAAACGGCAGGTCCAGGGCGATGAATTTCTCCAGCGAATCGAGCATGCGCAGCATCAGCGGCATCATGTCGCCGCCGGCACGGTCCAGGTCCGCCAGCTGGCGCTGCAGGCTTTGCTTCTCGGCTTCCTGCGCCGCCAGCAGCGGCTCGATCTGGTTGGCATAGACGCGCAGCTGCTGCGCCTGCCAGGTGGCGGCGCGGTAGCGCTCCAGCATCGCCCGGGTCTGGTCGTCGGACTGGTTGACGCGCTCCTGCGAGGCCGCGCTGGCCTTGCCGGCCTGGACGGTGGCGTCGATCGCCCGCGATACCGGATCGGTCTGCGCAGCGGCCGTCGCCGCGAGCAGCGCGGCGCTCGCCGCCAAGAGAATCTTCTTCATTACCTTACGTTTCCTTGATGAGGAAATACGACTCAACGCGGGGCTTGCTGGCCGCGTGCGGCCCGCTGTTCCAGCGGACGCAGCCAGCCACAGATGCCGTGGATCATCTCCTCGGTCTCTTCGTCGTCGATCACCCAGTGCCCTCGATCCGGGTAATGACGGTGCGTCGCCTGGGGATACAGGCCCGCCACCCTGCGCACCGCGAAGGCTGGGGTCAGGCGGTCGGCGCCGCAACTCACCACATATACAGGACAACGAACCGCATCCGCATCGACCGAGGTTGTTTTTCCCCAGTCGGCCCACCACAGGCCGATTTCATACGCGACCCTTCCGGACTCGTGCACCATCCGTTCGTAGCAGGCCTTCTGCCGCTCCGGCGACAGGCCGTTGTAGACATAGGCCGCCGCGGCCTCGCGGCTGAACTTGTAGGGGCGGTTCCAGAATCCCCAGCGGCCCAGGACGCGGGCGAAGGGCGCCAGGTTGGCGAGCCCGGCCGCATTGATGCCCCAGGGCGCCGCGGGGGTCAGCAGCACCGCGGCGAAGACCGGGATGCGCGCGGCCAGCTGCTGCGCCAGCAAGGCCCCCATGGAGTGGCCGACCAGGATCGGCGGAGTCCGGAAATCCTGCTCGCGGATGTACTGCTCCAGGAAATCCCGGTACTCGCGCAGGCTGCGATCACCCACGCGCAGGGGCTGGTCCGCGGTCGGCTCGTGGGCCGGCAGCGTCGGCGCGTGGCAGCGGTAGCCGCGCGGCTCCAGCAGGTCCCGCACCCTCTTCCAGTCTCCTCCGGTGCACCACATGCCGTGGATCAGCACGACGGGGGTGCTCATCTGTCGTTATTCCACAAGATGCCTTCCTCCAGGCACTTCAGGGGCGTAATCTACCATGCAAAATTCGTCAGAAATTCATGAGGATTCGCCCATGGCCGGACACTCCCCCGCCTTTCTCGCCCTGATCCAGGACGCCCGCACGCGCGTGCGCGAAGTGAATGCCCGGGACATGCCGCGCATCCTTTCCGAGCAGCCGGCGGCCCGCCTCATAGACGTGCGCGAAGAGAGTGAGTTCGCCGCGGGGCATGTCGAAGGCGCGGAATGGCTCGGCAAGGGCGTGATCGAGCGCGACATCGAGGTCAAGCACCCGGACCGCAACGAGCCGCTGTACCTGTACTGCGGCAGCGGGTTCCGCTCGGTGATCGCGGCCGACAACCTGCAGAAGATGGGCTACGGCCAGGTATTCTCGGTCGATGGCGGCTGGCGCGACCTCAAGGACCTGTTCCCGATCGAGAGCTGAACGGGGGCGGCGGAGCCGCCGAGAGTCCAGCGGGCGTTCAGCCGCCGACGGCGGCGCCGGGCCCTGCAAGCCGCGAGGGTCGCGGCGGCTCAGGCCCGGCCGCTGTCGAAGGCCAGGACCTCGGCCAGCGAATCCTTGCCCAGCAGCAGCATCAGCAGCCGGTCCAGCCCCAGCGCCACGCCGGCGCAGTCCGGCAGTCCCGCCGCCAGTGCCGCCACCAGGTTGCGGTCGTAGGGCGGCACCTCCCGCCCCTGCTCCCGGCGCCAGGCCTGCTCCGCCTCGAAGCGCCGGCGCTGCTCGGCGGCATCGCCCAGCTCGTGGAAGCCGTTGGCCAGTTCGGTTCCCCGCCAGAACAGTTCGAAGCGCTCCGCCACCGGCGGATCGTCGCGGCGGATGCGCGCCAGGGCCGCCTGCGAGGCCGGGAAATCGTAGAGGAAGCAGGGGGCCTCCAGGCCCAGCCGCGGGCCGACAGCCAGGGACATGGCCACGTCCAGCCAGATGTCGCGGTCGTCGCCGCCGAGATCGCCGGCGTCATGCCCGGTGGCCGCCAGCGCCGCCCGGATTTGCGGAATGCCGGCGCTGAAGGGGTCCAGGCCCAGATGCCGCCTGAAGGCCTCGCGGTAGCTCAGCCGCTCCATCCCATCCCCCAGGGGCCGGCCCAGCGCCGCGGCCAGCGCCACCACCAGTTCGGCCACCTCGCCCATCAGCGCCTGATGGTCGAAGCCCGGCCGATACCACTCCAGCATGGTGAACTCGGGATTGTGGTGCCGCCCCGACTCCTCCCGCCGGAACACGCGGCAGACCTGCCAGATCGGCCCGCTGCCGGCGCAGAGCAGGCGCTTCATCGCGAACTCCGGCGAGGTCTGCAGCCAGCGGCCGTCGGCGGTGCGGAAGCTGTCGATGTGCCGGTCCACCGTCGCGTGCGACGACAGCAGGGGGGTTTCCACCTCCAGCACCCCGCGCGCGGCAAAGAAGCCGCGCAGGGCGGCCAGCAGCGCCGCGCGGGCGCGCAGGGTCGGCAGGTCGGCGGAGGGAGTCCAGTCGGTCATGGCGTCAGAAAGCATAAAGCCGCCCGAAGGCGGCTTCATGGGAACGGCGCGCGCTTACTTGCCGGCGCGGTTCAGGTACTCGCCGGTGCGGGTGTCGACCTTGATCTTCTCGCCCTCGGTGATGAAGAGGGGCACCTTGACGATGGCGCCGGTCTCCAGCTTGGCCGGCTTGGTGCCGCCGGTGGCGGTGTCGCCGCGCAGGCCCGGATCGGTCTCGGTCACGGCCAGTTCCACCGTGTTCGGCGCGTAGACGATCAGCGGCACTTCGTTCCACAGGGTCACGCGGACGGTTTCTTCGCCCTTGAGCCACTGGGCGGAATCGGCCATCGCGGCCTTGCCGGCCTGGATCTGCTCGAAGCTCTTCGGATCCATGAAGGTCCAGAACTCGCCGTCGTTGTACAGGTACTGCATGTCCTTGTCCTCGACGTCCGCCACCTCGATGGTGTCGCCGGACTTCAGCGTCTTTTCGAGCACGCGGCCGGTCTTGAGGTTGCGGATCTTGAGGGTGTTGGTCGCCTGGCCCTTGCCCGGCTTGCGGTATTCGTTGTCGATGACCGAGTACGGGTCCCCGTCGATGAGGAGCTTGGTACCGGCCTTCATTTCGTTGGTGCTGACAGTCGCCATGAGATCGACTCTGGTCCAGGAAGATAAATGGGATTTATGTTGCCGCCCCGCAGCGGGGCGGTGAAAATGGCGGCGAATGATAACTCCCCGCCCCGACAGCCGCCAGCAGGCGCCGCTTTGGCAGCATGCCCTGCGCGAGGCCTTCACCCGCCCGGCGGACCTGCTCGACTACCTGCAGATCGATCCTGCCCTGCCCGCCCTGGACCTGGAACGGCTGCGGGACTTCCCCCTGCGGGTACCGCGCGGCTTTGCCGCCCGGATGCGCCCGGGCGACCCGGCGGACCCCTTGTTCCTGCAGGTCTGGCCCCGTCCGGCGGAAGGCCTGGTGGTACCGGGCTTCGCCCTGGACGCGGTGGGCGACCTGAACAAGGCCCGCGACGGCGGGGTGATCCACAAGTACCGGGGCCGCGCCCTGCTGATCGCCACGGGGGCCTGCGCGGTGAACTGCCGCTATTGCTTCCGCCGCCACTTCCCCTACTCCGAGCAGCTGGCCGCCCGCGAGCAGTGGCGGGGGGCGCTGGAGACGCTGGCCGGCGACCCCAGCATCGAGGAGGTGATCCTCTCCGGCGGCGACCCGCTGTCGCTGTCGGACGACAAGCTCGCCGCCCTGGCGCAGTCCCTGGAGGACATCCCCCACCTGCGCCGGCTGCGCATCCACACCCGCCAGCCCATCGTGCTGCCGGAGCGCGTGGATGAACGCCTGTTGCAATGGCTGGGCCGCGGACGCCTGCAGAAGGTGATGGTGCTGCACGTGAACCATCCGCAGGAGCTGGACGCCAGCGTCGAGCGCGCGCTGCAGCCCTTGCGGGCGCTGCAGATTCCGCTGCTCAACCAGTCGGTTTTGCTGCGTGGAATCAACGATTCAGCCGAGACTCTTCGAAACCTGTCTGAAAAGTTGTTTGCCTGCGGGATACTGCCCTACTATCTGCACGTGGTGGACCGCGTCCATGGCGCGGCACATTTCGAGGTGGATGTGGAGGCGGCACGGCGGCTGGCCAGCGAACTGGTCGCACTCGTGCCCGGTTACCTAATGCCACGACTGGCGCGAGAAGACGCCGGCGCGGCCTCAAAGACATGGATCGCATGGTAGCGAACCCGCCAAGCCAGAAAACCGCCCAGCTGACGGCTGCGGAGAGCGCCGTCGTCCTGGTCGTGAGCGAGTCCGAGAACGTCGCCAAGCGCATCGAGAGCCATTTGCGCAACGCCGGCCACCCGGTCCGCTGCGCCTGGGTCGCCGACCTGGAGGAGCTCGAGGACGTGCTGCGCCGCGGCGCCCCCGAGATACTGCTCTGCGCCGAGGGCCTGGCCCGCGCCCCGCTGAAGGAGGTGGTCGACATCTCCGCCCGCCTCTGCCCGGACCTGCCGGTGCTGCTGCTGGGCCAGCGCTTCGGCGCCGACGAAGTGCTCGCCGCCCACGCCGCCGGCGCCCGCGACATGGTCGCCTACGAGGACCTGCGCGACCTGCGTCACCTGGAGTTCGTGCTGCAGCGCGAATTCGCCAGCCACCGCCATCTGCGGGCGCTGCGCACCGTGCGCTCCCGCCTCGACGATTTCGAATCCCGCCACAAGCAGTTGCTGGCGGGCACCAACGATGCCGTGGTCCATATCCAGGAAGGCATCGTTTCGCACACCAACCCGGCCTTCGCCACCCTGCTCGGCTACAACCACCCGGAAGAGCTGCTGGAGCTGCCGCTGATGGACCTGGTCTGCCCGGACCAGCAGCTCAAGGTCAAGGAGCACATGAAGCTCCTGAACAAGGGCAAGGCCGACGGCAAGCCCCTGGAGTGCTGCCTGCTGCGCCAGGATGGCGGCCAGGTCCACATCACCGCGCAGCTGACGCGCGGCAATGTCGACGGCGAGAACTTCGTCGAGATGCTGATCCGTGCGGAGGCCGCCGCCCAGCCGGCGGCAGCCGCGGGCGAGGCGCCCTCCGGCCGCCTGGCCTTCTTCGACGCGCTGACCGCCGCCATCAACGGCGTCAGCCAGCAGAAGATGCCGCGCGCCGCGCTGCTGATCGCCGTGGACGACTTCCCCGGCCTGGAGGAGCGCATCGGCCTGCACGATGCCGAGGAAGCCGTGCTGATGCTCGACGAGTGGGTGCATGCCCGCCTGTCGCCGCAGGACCAGGTATTCCGCTTCTCCTCCGGAGAGCTGGCCGCGATCGTCCACCGGCCCACCGCCGCCGAGTTCGAGCAGTTCGGCGACATGCTGGTCAAGGAAGTGGTCAAGCAGGTGTTCAACACCACCGGCCATGAAGCGCACCTGACGTTGAGCATCGCCGCCTATCCGCTGTCCGGCGGCGAGCAGGTGCCGGTCGTGGCCGGAGACATCGTGCGCGAGGCGCGCAAGCTCGCCGTGCGCGGCGGCGGGCGCCAGTTCGTCAACCTCGGTCCCACGGCCAAGAACGCCCAGGGCGAGCGCGAGGAAGCCCGCAAGGCTTCGCAGGTCAAGCGCGCCATCGAGGAAAACCGTCTCAAGCTGGCCTACCAGTCGATCGCCAGCCTGGAAGGCGACACGCGCCAGCACTTCGACGTGCTGGTGCGCATGATCGACGACGGCGGCAAGGAGCTGCATGCCGCCGAGTTCATCGGCGTGGCCGAGAAGTTCGGTCTGATGCGCTCCATCGACCGCTGGGTCGTGGCGCGCGCGCTCAAGGTGCTGGCCAAGCGTGAAAGCTCCGCCGAGGCCTCGAGCCTGTTCGTGAAGATTTCCGAGGAAACGCTCAAGGAGGCGGACGGCTACGTCGCCTGGCTGCAGGAGCAGCTCAAGCAGCGCCCGCTGAAGCCCGAGGAACTGGTGTTCGAGTTCCAGGAACTGACGCTGCAGAACCACATCCGCAAGGCCAAGACGCTGCACAAGGCGCTGCGCGATCTCGGCGGCTACATCGCCATCGAGCATTTCGGCGTCGGCAGCAACTCCGCCCAGCTGCTGGAGCACGTGCCGCCGCAGTTCGTGAAGTTCCACCCGTCCTTCACGCACCAGTTCCACGACAAGGAACAGCACAAGAAGATGACGACCCTGATGGAGACGGCGCGCCAGTCCGGCGTGAAGACCATCGTGTCCCACGTGGAGGATGCCAACGTCATGGCGCGCCTCTGGCAGATGGGCGTCAACTACATCCAGGGTTTCCACGTGCAGGAGCCGGAAGTCGTGCTCCTGTCGGCGGACGTCAGGTAAGCGCCAGCCCGAGCACCAGTCCGACGAGCACGGCGCCGAAGGACGGCGCCAGTTTCACCGCCTGCCCGCGGCCGGCGATGCTCCAGACCAGGCTGAACTTGAACGCCAGGTTCACGACGTAGGCCAGCGCGATCACCCGCACCACGGCCGCCGCCTCGATGCCGCCGTGTTCGAACAGGTTCAGCGTGGACAGGCTGATCGCATCCACGTCGGTCAGGCCCGACAGCGCCGCCGCCAGGTAGACGCCGCCGGTCCCGGCGATGTCGTTGAGCCAGGCCACCGCCAGCAGCACCGCGGCATAGAAGGCGGCGAAAGCCAGCGCGGTACGCATCTCGCTGGGGTTCTTCATCTCCAGCTCCGGCGCCTGGTCCGCGCCCAGGGCGCGCCAGCTGCGCCAGGCCAGTACCAGGCCCGCCGCGGCACCGAGTCCCAGCACCGGCAGAAGAGCCGGCAGGATCTTCGGAGTGACCGCCACGGCGATGATCGCCAGGCGCAGCAGCACCACCAGGTTGGCCAGCAGGATCACGAACAGCGCCACCGGCTGCAGGGCCGGCTGGGACTTCATGTGGCGCGAGAAGGCCAGCGTGGTGGCCGTGCTGGACACCAGGCCGCCGAGGATGCCGAGCAGCGGCGTGCCCTTCTCCTGCCCGACGACCCGCAGCACGGCATAGGACACCAAGCCCAGGCCCGAGATCAGTACCACCATCAGCCAGATGCGATAGGGGTTCAGCGCGCCGTAGGGACCGTAGTCCCGGTCCGGCAGCACCGGCAGCACGATGAAGGCGACGATGGCGAACTGCAGGAAGGAGCGCAGGTCCCGGGGCGTCAGCCGGTTGATGACGCCGTGCAGTTCGGTCTTGAAGTACAGCAGCGAGGTGGCCGCCAGCGCCAGGGCCACGGCCAGCTGCGGATAGCCGTACCAGGCCAGCACGCCCAGGCCGAAGCACAGCAGCAGCGCCACGGTGGTGGTGGTCGCCGGATCGTTCTCGTCGCCCTTCTCGTGCGGCGAGAACACCATCGTCAGCACCAGCCCCAGCACCATTGCCGGGATCAGCCAGGCCGATCCGCTGGCCTGCGTGAGCAGGCCCGACAGCGCGCCCGCCAGCCCGGTGAGGCCGAAAGTGCGCAGCCCGGCCCGCGCGTCGGGCTTGCGCTCCCGCTCCAGCCCCATCAGCAGGCCGATACCGAGGCTGATCAGGAAGACCGGCGCGGCCTGCAGTTCCTGTACGGAGAGTTCCATGGCCGGAGACTGTCCGCCCGGAGTCGTCGGCGTCAAGCCGCGGACGGCAGGCAAAAAGAAAGGGCGGCCGATGGCCGCCCTTTCCGGTGGATCGCTCCGCTTACGCGGCCGCCTGCAGGGCGGCGATGCGCTCCTCGATCGGAGGATGCGTCATGAACAGCTTCTTGGCGCCGCCGACGATGCCGAAGGCCGTGACCTGCTCCGGCAGCGTGGAATGGCCCTGCGCGCCGCCCAGTCGCTGCAGCGCCGCGACCATCTTGCGCTTGCCGGCCAGGTGCGCACCGCCGGCGTCGGCGCGGAACTCGCGCTGGCGGCTGAACCAGCAGACGATGATCGTCGCCAGGAAGCCGAACACGATCTCCAGCACCATCACCGTGATCATGTAGCCGAAGCCCGGGGCGCTGCTGTCGCGGTTGCCGCTGAGGGCGCGGTCGATGGCATAGCCGATGACACGCGCCATGAACATCACGAAGGTGTTCACCACGCCCTGGATGAGGGTCAGCGTCACCATGTCGCCGTTGGCGATATGGCTGACCTCGTGGCCCAGCACGGCCTCGACCTCGTCCTGCTGCATGCTGCGCAGCAGGCCGGTGGAGACGGCAACCAGGGCATTGTCGCGGTTCATGCCGGTGGCAAAGGCATTGGGCTCCGGGGCCTCGTAGACCGCCACCTCGGGCATGCCGATGCCGGCGGCGCGCGCCTGGCGCTCCACGGTCTGCAGCAGCCACATCTCGGCCGAGTTGCGCGGCTGGGTGATGACCTGGGCGCCGGTGGAACGCTTGGCCATCCACTTGGACATGGCCAGCGAGATGAAGGAGCCGCCGAACCCGAACAGGGCGCAGAACACCAGCAGTGCGCCCAGATTGAGGCCGTTGGCCGTCAGGTACTTGTTGACGCCGAGCAGGCTGGCGGTAATGGACAGCACTACCATGACCGCAATATTAGTCAACAAAAACAAGCCGATGCGTTTCATATTCCCCGTGCTTCAGTTAAGTGTGGCTAAGGTTTTGTGAGGGCTTGGACCACGAATTCAAGCCCCGGTTCTGTTGCCTTCCGGCGACAGGACCGGGGCAGCCAACCATGTCCTCACCCGGCCTGCATCGAATCCACCCGCTGGAATCCGCGCGGCAGATGACCGCCGCGGCTGGCGCGTGCGCCGGCGTAGTTCTCCAGGTCGGAAGGCTTGAGTGTCAGCGTGCGCTTGCCGCAGACCAGGGTCAGCGGGGAGCCCGCCGGCAGCACGCAGCTGGCCAGGATGCGGTCCTCGCCCTTGAGCGCCACCAGCTTGTTGCCCTTGCCCTTGGCCAGTTCCGGCAGCTCCGACAGCGGGAACACCAGCAGGCGCCCCTCGGCCGTGGCCAGCGCGAAGCGGTCCTTGGCCGGATCGGCCGTGCGGCTGGGCGGCATCAGCGTGGCCTTCTCGCCGACGTTGACCACCGCCTTGCCGGCCTTGAGGCGCGACTCCAGGTCGCCCAGCCTGGCGATGAAGCCGTAGCCCTCGTCGCTGCCCAGCACCAGCTTCTCGCTGCCGTCGCCCATCAGCAGGCCGAGGATGCGGCCGCCGTCCTGCAGGTCCAGGCGCGTGGTCACCGGCTCGCCCTGCGAGCGGGCCGACGGCAGTTCGCGCGGGTTCAGCGTGTAGCTGCGGCCCTTGTGGTCCAGCAGCACCAGCAGCTGGTTGGTCTTGCCCTGCACCGCCAGGCCGAATTCGTCGCCGGCCTTGTAGCTGAGCGAGGCCGGATCGATCTCGTGGCCCTTGCCCGCGCGGATCCAGCCGGCCTTGGACAGCACCACGGTGATCGGCTCGGCCGGGATGATCTCGGCGGCTTCCAGCGCGGAGGCCGGCGGCTTGGCGTTGATTGGGCAGCGGCGCTCGTCGCCGTACTTCTTGGCGTCTTCCTTGAGTTCCTCGCCGATCAGGCTGCGGAGCTTCTCGTCGTCGCCCAGCAGCTCTTCCAGGCGCGCACGCTCGGCGGCCAGTTCCTTTTGCTCGCCCTGGATCGCGATCTCCTCGATCTTCTGCAGGTGGCGCAGCTTCAGGTCGAGGATGTAGTCCGCCTGGATCTCGGACAGGCCGAAGGCCAGCATCAGCTTGGCCTTGGGATCGTCCGCGGTGCGGATGATGTGGATCACCTCGTCGATGTTGAGGTAGGCGATCAGCAAGCCTTCGAGCAGGTGCAGGCGCTCGTTGACCTTGTTGAGGCGGTGATTCAGGCGCTTGGTGACCGTGGCGAAGCGGTACTCCAGCCACTCGGTCAGGATGTCCTTGAGGTTCTTGACCTTGGGGCGACCGTCCAGGCCGATCATGTTGAGGTTGACGCGGTAGCTGCGCTCCAGGTCCGTGGTCGCGAACAGGTGCGCCATCAGCTGCTCGGCATCCACGCGGTTGGAGCGCGGCACGATCACCAGGCGCGTCGGGTTCTCGTGGTCCGATTCGTCGCGCAGGTCCTCCACCAGCGGCAGCTTCTTGGCGCGCATCTGGTCGGCGATCTGCTCCAGCACCTTGGCCGGAGACACCTGGTACGGCAGGTGCGTGACGATGATGTTGCCGTCCTCGTCGCGCTCCCAGCGGCCGCGGGCACGGATCTGGCCGTTGCCGGTCTGGTAGACCTTCATCAGGTCGTGCGGCTCGGAGACGATCTCGCAGGAGGTCGGGAAATCCGGGCCCGGCACGAACTCGCAGAGCTTCTCGATATGCGCGTTGGGATGCTTGAGCAGGTGCAGGCAGGCCTTCACCAGCTCGCGGATATTGTGCGGCGGGATGTCGGTGGCCATGCCCACCGCGATGCCGGTGGTGCCGTTGACCAGGATGTTGGGCAGGCGCGCCGGCAGCAGGCGCGGCTCCTCCAGGGTGCCGTCGAAGTTCGGCACCCAGTCCACCGTGCCCTGCTCCAGTTCGCCCAGCAGCGTGGCGGCATAGGGGGTCAGGCGCGACTCGGTGTAGCGCATCGCGGCGAAGGACTTCGGGTCGTCCGGCGAGCCCCAGTTGCCCTGTCCGTCCACCAGCGGGTAGCGGTAGTTGAAGGGCTGCGCCATCGTCACCATCGCCTCGTAGCAGGCGGAGTCGCCGTGAGGATGGAACTTGCCGATGACGTCGCCCACCGTGCGGGCGGATTTCTTGTGCTTCTGGCCGGCCGAGAGGCCCAGCTCGCTCATCGCGTAGATGATGCGGCGCTGCACCGGCTTCAGGCCATCGGCGATGTTCGGCAGCGCGCGGTCCAGCACCACGTACATCGAGTAGTCGAGGTAGGCCTTCTCCGCGAAGACGCGCAGCGGCAGGCGTTCGGTGTCGATAATGTTCGTCATGTCTTCTTCTTAGACCTCGGCGCGGTTGCCTTCGCGCTCCAGCCAGTCCTTGCGGTCGCCGGCGCGCTTCTTGGCCAGAAGCATGTCGAGGATCTGGTCGGCGGGGGTTTCGTCCAGCGTCAGCTGCACCAGGCGGCGCGTGTCGGGCGACATCGTGGTCTCGCGCAGCTGCAGGGGGTTCATTTCGCCCAGGCCCTTGAAGCGGGTCACCTGGAGCTTCGACCGGTTGCCCTCGGCGCTGAGGCGGTCGAGGATGCCCTGCTTCTCGGCCTCGTCCAGCGCATAGAACACCTGCTTGCCGGCGTCGATGCGGAACAGCGGCGGCATGGCGATGAAGATGTGGCCGGCTTCCACCAGCGGACGGTAGTGCTTGAGGAACAGCGCGCAGAGCAGCGTGGCGATGTGCAGGCCGTCGGAGTCGGCGTCGGCCAGCACGCAGACCTTGCCGTAGCGCAGGCCGCTGATGTCGGTGGCGCCCGGGTCGACGCCGATGGCGACGCTGATGTTGTGGATCTCGTCGGAGCCCAGGGCTTCGTTGGCGTCCACTTCCCAGGTGTTCAGGATCTTGCCGCGCAGCGGCATGATGGCCTGGAAGTCGCGGTCACGCGCCTGCTTGGCGGAGCCGCCGGCGGAATCGCCTTCCACCAGGAACAGCTCGGTACGGCCGATGTCGCTCTGCACGCAGTCCGCCAGCTTGCCGGGCAGGGCCGGGCCGCTGGTGATCTTCTTGCGCACCACCTGCTTGGACAGCTTCAGGCGGGCGTTGGCATTGGCGATGACCAGCTGGGCGATCTGCTCGCCCTGCTCGGGATGCTGGTTCAGCCACAGGCTGAAGGAGTCGTGCACCACGCCGGAGACGAAGGCCGCGGTCTCGCGCGAGGACAGGCGCTCCTTGGTCTGGCCGGCGAACTGCGCGTCCTGCATCTTCACGCTGAGCACGTAGGCGCAGCCCTGCCAGACGTCTTCCGGCGTCAGCTTGAGGCCGCGCGGCAGCAGGTTGCGGAACTCGCAGAACTCGCGCACCGCCTCGGTCAGGCCGGTGCGCAGGCCGTTGACGTGCGTGCCGCCCTGGGCGGTCGGAATCAGGTTGACGTAGCTCTCGGCCACCGGCTCCAGCCGGCTGCCTTCCTGGTTGAGCCAGACCAGAGCCCACTCGGCCTCCTCGCGGGCGGCCTTGAACTGGCCGATGAAGGGCTCGGCGGGCAGCGTCTCGGCGCCCTGCAGCGCGTCCTTCAGGTAGTCCGGCAGGCCGTTCTCGTACTGCCAGACCTGCTTCTCCTTGTTGATCTGGTCGTCCAGCGTGACCTTCAGGTTCGGGCACAGCACGGCCTTGGCGCGCAGCACCTGCTTGAGGCGCGGCAGCGAGAACTTGGGACTGTCGAAGTACTTCGGGTCGGCCCAGAAGCGCACGGCGGTACCGGTGCGGTTCTTGGCCACGGCGCCCACGACCTTCAAGGGCTTGCTGAGCACGCCGTCCTTGAACTCGATGGCATGTTCGGCGCCGCCCTGGCAGACCCGCACCTCCAGCTTGTTGGACAGGGCGTTGACCACGCTGACACCGACGCCGTGCAAACCGCCCGAGAACTGGTACTGCTGGTTGGAGAACTTGGCGCCCGAGTGCAGCTTGGTCAGGATCAGTTCGACGCCGGTGACCTTGTGCACCGGGTGGATGCCCACCGGCATGCCGCGGCCGTCGTCGGCCACTTCCAGCGACCCGTCCTCGTAGACCGTGACCGCGATGCTGCGGCAATGGCCTGCCAGCGCCTCGTCGACCGCGTTGTCGATGACTTCCTGGGCCAGGTGATTGGGCCGGGTGGTGTCGGTGTACATGCCCGGGCGCTTGCGCACGGGATCAAGGCCTTCGAGCACTTCGATGGCTTCTGCGGAGTATTCTTTGGCAGCCATGTCTTATGGGAATCGGGGAAGCGGCGGAAGCTAACGGATGCCTGCCGGGGATTCAACCTCGCTACAATACCGGCCTGATAACTCAACAATTTAGGTCCATGCCCAAGCCAAGCAGCCCGCAAGCCGAGGCCCCCGCCGATCCGGTCAGCCAGTTCGAGGACGCGATGCGGGAGCTGGAGGAGATCGTGCAGCGCATGGAGCGCGGCGACCTGCGCCTGGAAGAGTCGCTGCAGCTGTTCGAGCGCGGCATGGCCCTGAGCAAGTCCTGCCGGGGATCGCTGGACAGCGCCGAGCTGCGCGTACGCAAGCTGCTGGCGCCGGACCCGAGTCTGGACCCCGAAGCGTGAACGGCGATTCCTTCGCGAGCCGCGTCCCGGCCTACCAGGAGCGCCTGCGGCGCAGCCTGGACCGCTGGCTGCCGCAGGAGACGCAATACCCCGCCCGCCTGCATGCCGCCATGCGCTATGCCAGCGACGGCGGCAAGCGACTGCGGCCCCTGCTGGTCTATGCCGCCGGCGAGGTCCTGGGGCTGCCGCCCACCGCCCTGGACGCCCCGGCCTGCGCCGTGGAGCTGATCCACGCCTATTCCCTGGTCCACGACGACCTGCCGGCGATGGACGACGACGACCTGCGCCGCGGCCGCCCCACGGTGCACAGGGCCTACGACGAGGCCACCGCCATCCTGGTCGGCGACGGCCTGCAGGCCCTGGCCTTCTTCCTGCTGGCGCACGATCACGGCTCCGGGCTGGACCCGCTGCAGCGCCTGAAGATGATCGAGGTGCTGGGCGACGCCGCCGGCAGCCGCGGCATGGTCGGCGGCCAGGCGGTGGACCTGGAGTCCGAGGGCAAAAGCCTGAGCCTGCCCGAACTGGAGGCCCTGCACATCCACAAGACCGGCGCCATGATCCGCGCCTGCCTGCTGATGGCCTGCTACGCCAAGGCGCCGCTGGACAGCGCCCATCTCGATGCCCTGGACCGCTACGGCAAGTGCATCGGCCTGGCTTTCCAGATCCAGGACGACATCCTGGACATCGAGGGCAATGCCGCCACACTGGGCAAGACCGCCGGCAAGGACGAGGCCGCGCACAAGTCCACCTACCCGGCCGTCATGGGCCTGCCGGCCGCGCGCGAGCGTGCCGAGGAACTGTTCGACGTGGCCCGCGCCGCGGTCAACGTCTTCGGCGCCGAGGCCGAGCCGCTGGTCTGGCTGGCCAACCACATCCAGGGGCGCAACCGTTGAGCGGCCCGTCTGCGGATAGCACCGCCGACACCCGCCTGCAGGACTTCTTCCGCCCCGGCTACGAGGCGGCGGACGTGGCGGCCCTGCAGCCGCTGCTGCAGTCGCGCGAGGCGCTGGCCGCGCTGATGACCGTGTTCCACGGCACCGAAAGCGCCGTGGTGATCCGCCTGCTGATCCTGCGCGAGGTCGCCGCCCGCGGCGACCAGCCCAACTGGCAACCCAGCGAGCTGCGCGAGCGCTTCGCCTACCTGGACCCGGCCAAGCTGGAGAACGTGCTGCAGCGCCTGCGCGAGAACACGCTGCTGCAATGGGACAGCGAGACCGCCGTCTACCAGCTCAGCCCGCTGGGCCGCATGGTGGTGACGGCACTCTCCACCCTGCTCAAGTTCGACGACCAGGGCGAGGAACTGGGCTACATCGCCGGCCAGATCGCCGCCGGCAGCGCGGTGGGCAAGGTCGATGCCGAGGTGCTGCAGCACCTGCTGTCGCGCCTCAACGAGCTGCACGGCGAGCTGGAGCAGGCCGTGCTGTCGCGCTCCGAGCGCCGCATCCGCGCCGCCGAAAGCCGGCTGGAGCGCGTCTGGGAGTGGGTCGAGAAGAGCATCGGCGTCATCGACAGCGTCAAGGAATACCTCGACGACCCCGAAGTGCAGGACGTGGCCTACCGCATCGCCCGCGTGCAAAGCACCCTGCTGTCGATGAGCAGCGTGTTCCAGCGCGAGCTCAACAAGCTGGAAAGCCAGCGCGTGCACCTGGGCAACAGCGGCCTGTCCAGCGCCGACCTCGGCGCCTGGCTGCGCAGCCGCAGCACCGCCGAACTGGAGCGCCTGAGCGATGACGCCGTCAGCGTGCTGCCGCGCCATGCCTTCCTGCTCGGCGACCTGCTGCTGGACGTGGCCGAGCACGAACTGATCGACAAGGTCCGCCCCGAGCGCCTCGACACCCCGCTGCCGCCGGCGGTGGAGAACGCGCAGGCGCCCGAGATGCCCGGCGAGGAGCAGGCGCCGCAGTTGCTGGAGTGGTTGTCCGAGCTGGGCGATCTGGCGCAGGTGATGGAGGTGGAGCAGTGCGTGCCGCACCGCGACTTCGAGCACTCCTCCTACCGCTATTCCCTGCTGTCGCTGCTGGGCGACCCCGAGTCGGCTACGCTGACCGGCCCCACCGCCGACCTCGCGCGCCTGCCCCGGCGCTGGCTGATCGAGGAAGACCGCCTGACCACGGTCAACCGTGCCGGCGTCGGCCGCATCAGCGCCGGCCGCGTCGAACCCACTTAGGACCTGTTGAACACCATGGACAAGGACATCGCCATCCTGATCGCGCGCCTGTCGGCCCGGCAGGTCCTGCCGCGCAGCGACGCGCTGGTGCGCCGCGCCATCACCGACGCCTCCTTCCACGAGCAGCTGCAGGCCCGGCTAGCCGAATGCGGCCTGGAATTCCATGACAACCCTTACGCCGACCATGTCGCCCTGCGCCTGAAGCGCGAGTTCGAGGCGCCGGTGATGGGCGGCGAGAGCACCTGGCTTTCCAACAACCTCGGACTGCCGCGCGACGCCATCGCCCTGCTGGTGGTGCTGTGGGCGCTGCTGATCCTGCCTAAGCGCCAGCGCCAGATCGAGCGCAAGCAGAAGGAGCAGCCGGCCGACCAGGGCGAGATGTTCGCCCAGGAGAAGCCGGTGCCCGATGCCGCCTCGGTCGGGGTCAGCGTCGCCACCGCCGCGCTCTATTCGGACTTCGCCGACCGCCTCGGCGGCCGCACCAAGCTGCAGGCCAACCTCGGCACGCTCAAGCGCCTGGGCTTCGTCGAGGAGACGCGCAAGGGCGAACTGATCGAAGGCCCCCTGCTCGACGTGGTGCTCGACTACAACCGCATGGCCGGCCGCATCCTCGATGGCGCGCTGACCGACCTGCTGGCCCAGGCCAGCCCGCCCGCACCGGAAGCCCCCTGATGTTCCGCTTCGAAAAAATCGAGGTCCTCCACTGGGACTACTGGCGCCGCTTCAGCCTGCCGCTGGAGAGCGCGATCGTCACCGTGGTGGGGCCCAACGGCTCCGGCAAGACCACGCTGCTCGACGCCTTCCGCACCCTGCTGGCCATCGAATGCGCCAGCGGCCGCGACTACAAGCGCTACGTGCGCCGCGCCGACCAGCCCTACGCCTGGCTGCGCGCCGTGGTGCAGAACCCGCGCCGGCCCTCCGGCCAGCAGGCCTTCTTCCCGATCAAGGATCCCCTGGTCACCCTGCTCTGCCGCATCCGCAAGAAGGGCGGCGACTGGGAGCGCCAGTACGGCATCGCGGCCGGCGACGTGAGCATCGAGCAGGCCGAGCAGCATCCGGACGTGCGCTGGGTCGGCCTGCGCCAGTACGAATCCGACCTGGAGCACGCCGGCCTGACGCGCGCCATCCGCCGGGTGCTGGCGCTGGAACAGGGCGACACCGACAAGCTCTGCGAATACAGCCCGCGCCAGCTGCTGTCGCTGGTGTTCAACGTCTTCGGAGACCAGGAAGTGCTGGACAACTACGCCCGCGCGCAGGACGACCAGCGCCTGGCGCAGAAGGAGCTCGACGAAACCGAGATGCGCCGCGCCGACCTGGGCCTGCACCTGCAGGAACACGAGGCCAAGGTCAATTCCTTCCGCCAGTGGATGTCGCTGACCCGCGAGGCCGAGGCCGTGCAGGCCGAATGGCTGCCGCGCGTGCGCATCGCCGAGAACTACGCCGCCATCAAGGGCAGCCGCAGCCAGCTCGCCGGCCTGCGCCAGGAACACGCCCAGCAGTCGCGCGAACTCGCCTCCGGCGAGGGCCGCCTGCGCGAACTGCAGCAGCGCGACGAGGCCGCCGCGCAGCGCAAGTCCGCGCTGCAGGCGCAGATGACCGAGGCCGGCCAGGCCTTGCAGCGCGCCAACCGCGCGCTGGCCGGCACCGAAGCCTTGCTGGGCGAGCGCAGCCGCCTGGAACAGCGCGCCGCGCAACAGAGCGAGGGCTTCGACGCCGCCGCGCTGAGCCAGGAGCAGGAAAGCCTGCGCGAGGAGCACAGCCGCCTGAAGCTGGAGCGCAGCGAACTGCGCGCGGCGCTGCCGGAGCTGGAATCGCGCATCACGGCCCTGCAGTCCGGCCGCGCCCCTACGCCGGACGACGTCACCCGCTTCCGCCGCGCGCTGGACGAGGCGGGCATCGGCCACCAGACCCTGGGCGAGATCGTGCAGATCCGCGACGAGGCCTGGCATGCCGCGGTGGAGGCCGTGCTCAAACCGTACCGCCACGTCATCCTGCTGACGCAGGCCGGCGATGCCTCCCGCGCCTGGTCGCTGGGCGAAAAGCTGCGCTACCGCCACTTCGTGGTGCCGGAGCGCGCCCCCGCCCCCGCGCCGCGTGCCGGCACCCTGGCCGAGTGCGTGCGCTTCCTGGCGCCGATTCCCGGCTGGCTCGGACAGCTGCTCAACGACATCCGCCGCGTGGCCGACGCCCGCGAGGGCGCCGACCTGGCCCGCAACCAGTCCTGGATCACGCCGGCCGGCTACCACGGCGAACGCCGCGGCGCCCGCGACATCGGCGTCGGCGACTTCCATTTCGGCGCCCGCGCCCTGGACCAGGCCCGCGAGCAGCTGGAACAGCAGCAGCGCCGCCTCAACCGCATCGCCGAGCGCGAGGCCGAGCTGACCGCGCGCATCAGCACGATCCAGGCCCTGCTGTCGGGCTCCCGCGCCACTCAGGACCTGGCCGACCGTGCCGCGGAGTTCGCCGCCGCCGAAGGGCGCCTCGAGGAACAGCGCCAGGCCGTGGGCGCGCAGCAGGAGCGCTTCAATGCCCTGCGCGAGGAGGAACAGGGACTGGCCGAGCAGCTGGCCCAGCTGCACGCCGACAGTCGGGCCGCCGACGCCCGGCTGCGCCAGTTGCGCCAGCAGGTGCCGCAGCTGGCGCAGCGCCTGCACGAGGACCGCGAGGAACAGGCCCGCCGCATCGCCGGCCTGCGCCAGGACTGGCGCCGCCGCCCGCAGTGGCGCAGCAGCACCGCGCGCGCCGAGGCCCGCGCCAGGTTCGGCTCGGTCGGCGAAGCCGAGCGCGAGGTCGAGCGCCTGCACCGCCAGCTGGCGGAGGGCACCTTCGAGCGCGACCCGCAGGTGGTGGCGGTGCGCGACAAGCTGCTCACCGACCATACGCAGCTGGAGCGCACGATCCAGGACCGCGGCGTACACCTGGACCGCGCCCGCCGCCTCACCGACGACGCCCGCGGCGCCTACATCAACAAGCTGCGCGCCACGCTGCGGCGCTACGCCCAGAACGTGCAGCAGCTGGGCGGCGTCGCCGGCATCGGCGTCGAGGTACAGCACCCGGACATCCGCAACGACGACCTGTCGCTGGCACAGGCCGGGCTGGAAGTGCGCTTCAACTTCGACCAGAAGGGCCTGATCGGCCTCAACGACGGCGAGGCCTCCGGCGGCCAGCAGGTGATGAAGTCGATGATCCTGCTGGTGGGCCTGATGATGGACGAGAGCAGCGCCGGGGGCTTCGTGTTCATCGACGAGCCCTTCGCCCACCTGGACATCTTCAACATCGACAAGGTCGGCGCCTTCCTGGCCTCCACCCGCGCGCAGTACATCCTGACCGCGCCGGTGTCGCACAACGTCAACGTGTTCAAGCCCTCGGGGCTGACCCTGGTGACGCAGAAGCGCAAGCCGGGCGAGCGCTGGGCGCCGCCGGTGGCCGTGCTGACCCGGCAGGCCCCGGCATGACGGCACCGCCGGGCGCCCCCGGGCCGTCCGGCCAATCACAGGACCCGGCACAGGCGCTAGCCTGAAATCGGCATATTTGCTGCAATGCAACATAGAACGCATAATTGCACCGCATTTGCACCAATGCGGCGCACACAGGGTTCATAATTCCGACATGGTCGAAATTCCCGGGTACACCTTGCTGGGCCGCGTCAACACGCCGGCCGAGCTGCGTCGCCTGCCGCTCTCCGAACTGCCGCACCTGGCCGTCGAGATGCGGCGCTATCTCATTGAAACCCTTGGGCGGATCGGCGGGCATTTCGCCGCCAACCTGGGTACGGTGGAGTTGAGCCTGGCGCTGCACTACGCCTTCGACACGCCGCGCGACCGCCTGGTCTGGGACGTGGGCCACCAGGCCTACCCCCACAAGATGCTCACCGGCCGCCGCGCCCGCCTGGAGACCATCCGCCGGCTCAATGGCCTGATGCCGTTCTGCCACCGCGGCGAAAGCGAGTACGACACCTTCGGGGTGGGCCATTCCTCCACCTCGATCTCCGCCGCCGCCGGCATGGCCGCCGCGGCGCGCATCAAGGGCGAGAAGCGCCGTGCGGTGGCCATCATCGGCGACGGCGGCATGACCGGCGGCATGGCCTTCGAGGCGATGAACCACGCCGGCCACATCGGCCTGGACATGCTCGTGGTCTACAACGACAACGACATGTCGATCTCCGAGAACGTCGGCGCACTGCGCAACCACTCGGCCCGCCTGGTGAAGAAGCTCGGCCTCGGCGCCCCGCACGGCAACCGCGCGCTGCAGGACGACGAGGAGCACAACGAGGCCCACCTGGAGAACCCGGGCGCGCTGTTCGAGACCCTGGGCTTCAGCTACCACGGGCCGGTGGACGGCCATGACCTCGACGCCCTGCTGGCCGCCTTCGAGCGCCTCAAGGACGCCAAGGGACCGCAGCTGCTGCACGTGCTCACGGTCAAGGGCAAGGGCTTCGACCCGGCCGAGGCCGACCCCATCAAGTACCACGGCGTCACCCAGTTCGACCCCGTGACCGGCGCCTTCCCGGCCAAGAAGCCCGGCGGCAAGCCGGCCTACACCCAGGTGTTCGGCGACTGGCTGTGCCAGGCCGCCGATCGCGACCCCAAGGTGGTCGGCATCACGCCGGCGATGCGCGAGGGCTCCGGCCTGGTGGAGTTCTCCAAGCGCTTCCCGGAGCGCTATTTCGACGCCGGCATCGCCGAGCAGCACGCCGTGACGCTGGCCGCCGGCCTGGCCTGCGAAGGCCTGAAGCCGGTCTGCGCGATCTACTCCACCTTCCTGCAGCGCGGCTACGACCAGCTGATCCACGACGTGGCGATCCAGAACCTGCCGGTGGTGTTCGCCATCGACCGCGGCGGCCTGGTCGGCGCCGACGGCGCCACGCATCACGGGGCCTTCGACCTGTCCTTCCTGCGCTGCATCCCCAACATGGTGGTGATGGCACCCTCGGACGAGAACGAGTGCCGCCGCATGCTCGCCACCGGCCTGTCGCTGAGCCAGCCCTCGGCCGTCCGCTACCCGCGCGGCAACGGCCTGGGCGTGGAGATGGACGAGGACCCGCGCCCGCTGACCCTGGGCAAGGGCCGCATCCTGCGCGAGGCCATCGGCCGCCGCCGCCCGCGCGTGGCCATCCTGGCCTTCGGCGCGATGGTGCAGCCGGCCCTGGAAGCCGCCGACATCCTCGATGCGGTGGTCGCCGACATGCGCTTCGTCAAGCCCCTGGATGCCGAACTGGTCCTGCAGCTGGCCCAGGAGAACGACCTGCTGGTGACGCTGGAGGACAACAGCCGCGTCGGCGGCGCCGGCAGCGCGGTCAACGAGCTGCTGGCCCAGCACCACCAGCTGGTGCCGGTGCTGAACCTCGGCCTGCCCGACCACTTCATCGAGCATGGGACCCGCGAGGAACTGATGGCGCAGATCGGGCTGGACGGCCCGGGCATCCTGCGCACGATCCAGAAGCGCCTGCGCAGCAAGGACCTGGACGAGCCGCTGGCCAAGCGCAGCCAGGGCTGAATCGGGGCTGCCGCGGATGGCCGGGCGGGCCCTGGGCGAACGGGCGGCGTTCCACCCTGGGCGAGCCTCCGCTCCATCCCCGCCAGCCCCGGCGAATTTCCCTGCCCTTTGCCTGTCTCAAGCGAGCAGGATGAGCCCTGGCCGCGGGCCGGGCCCCCTGTGCGCAAGCCAAGGAGGGCTTGAGCCATGTCGAACGAGGGTTACCACGAGCCGGTCGGCGAACTGACCGCGGCCACCCGTGACTATCACCGTGCCATCGTTTCCCTGATGGAGGAACTGGAGGCGGTGGACTGGTACAACCAGCGCATCGATGCCTGCCAGGATGTCGAGCTGAAGAAGATCCTGGTCCACAACCGCGACGAGGAGAAGGAGCACGCCGCCATGGTGCTGGAATGGCTGCGGCGCCGCGATCCGAAGTTCGCCGCCGAGCTCCGGGAGCGCCTGTTCAGGGAAGGCCCCATCGCGCATCCCGGGGACTGAAGGCGGCCGCGCGGCTCGCGGCCTGTCCTGACACCCGTCAAATTTCCCATTTCCTGCCCCGGCGGCTCCGGGGCAGGATGGGGGCATCCCGGCCGGTGCGTGACCGCTGGAGCGGCTGGACCCGGGCTCTCGTCCCCCCGGGGCGGAGCACGGCCAGGGGCGGCTGCTATAAGCAAACCGTCGAAACCGTCCCGATGGGGGCACCCGAGAAATGCTGCTCCAGAACCTCGAGAACCCGGCCGCGCCGCGCGCCTATCCGATGATCGCCATGACCAGCGTGCAGAGCTTCAAGCCGATGTCCGACGAACGGTCCACGGTCCTGATCCTGGGGTCGATGCCGGGCGCCGCCTCGCTGCGGGCCGAGCAGTACTACGCCCACCCGCGCAACCAGTTCTGGTGGCTGATGGGCGAACTGGTCGGCGCCGGCGCCGACCTGCCCTATGAACGGCGCATGGCCGTGCTGCGCGAGAACGGCATTGCGCTGTGGGACGTGCTGGCGCGCTGCGAGCGCCCGGGAAGCCTGGACGCCGACATCGTCGAGGAATCCATCGTGGCCAACGACTTCTCGCTGTTCTACCGCCGCCACCCGCGCATCTGGCGGGTGTTCTTCAACGGCAGCAAGGCCCAGAGCAGCTACCAGCGCTACGTGCAGCCGCTGCTGGCCGGTGCCGACGCCCACATCGAGTACCAGCGCCTGCCGTCCACCAGCCCGGCGCATGCGAGCCGGCCGGCGGCCGACAAGCTCGAGGCCTGGCGCTCGATCGTCGGCAGGTAGGGGTTCAGAAGCCCAGGTTCATCCCCGGCGGCAGCTGCATGCCGGCGGTGACCTTCGCCATCCTCTGGCGGCTGGCCTCCTCCACCTTCTGCGATGCGTCGTTGACCGCGGCGGCGATCAGGTCTTCCAGGAATTCCTTGTCCTCCTGCAGCGCGGCCGGATTGATCTCTACCTTGCGCGCCTGATACTTGCCGGTCAGCGTGATCTTGACCATGCCGGCGCCGGACTCGCCGGTCACCTCCATCTTCGCGATCTCGTCCTGGGCGCGCTTGAGGTTCTCCTGCATCTGCTGCGCCTGGCGCATCATCTGGCCGATGTTGCCTTTCATGGGGTCTCTCCTAAATCTCTTATGAATCCAGCGGCTGTACGGAGCCTGGGCGCACCTGGGCGCCGAACATGTCCCTGAACGCACGCACCACCGGGTCGGCGTCGATCGCCGCCTCGGCGGCACGCTGCCGGTCGGTGGCGCGCTGCTTGTCCAGCTCCACCGGTGTATCCGCCACCGGCGCGGTGGCGATCTCGATATGCAACTGGATGGCCTCGCCGAGCTGCGCCGACAGCGCCTGCTCGATGGCCATGCGGCGGCTCTCCTGCAGCAGGTGCTTCAGGCGCGAGTCCAGCGTCAGGCTCACGCGGCTGCCGTCGCGGCCGACCCAGGCGCAGTTGCGCGCCAGAGGCTTGGTGAAGCCGTCCAGGCCCAGGGCCTCGACACGCTCGTCCCAGGCGGCATCGGGACGCAGCAGGATCGGCGGCGGCACCGGCCGCACCGCGGGGGCGGCGGCCCTGGCCATGGCGGCCGCCGGGGCGGCGGCGGGCGCCGCGGAGGCGGGGCGCGCGCCCGCCGGCGCCGTCCGCGCCTGGGGCGTGCTGCCGGCGTTCTGCGCCGGGGCCGGGCCCGGGCGGAAGGCCAGCATGCGCAGCAGGGTCATCTCGAAGCCCATGCGCGGATCCGGTGCCCAGGGCATGTCGCGGCGGCCCAGCACCGCGATCTGGTAGTAGAGCTGCACGTCCTCGCGGCCCAGGCGGTCCTTCAGCTCCACCAGCGCCGCGTCGTCGTCCTCGGCGCGGGCATTGGGCAGCAGCTGCAGCACCGCGATGCGCTGCAGGTGCCCGGCCAGGTCGTTGAGCAGGGCACCGTAGTCCGGCGCCTGCTCTTCCAGGCGCTGGATGCAGGCCAGCAGGGCATCGGCATCGCCGCCGGCCAGCGCGGCCAGGATCTCGAACAGGGTCTGCCGCCCGGTGGTGCCGAGCATCTCCTCCACGCCCTCGCGCTTCAGGCCCTGTCCGCCGGAGAAGGCGATGGCCTGGTCCACCAGCGACAGGCCGTCGCGCATCGAGCCGTCGGCGGAACGCGCGATCTCGGTCAGCGCGCCGATCTCGTAGGCCACCGCCTCGTCGTCCAGCACCTTGGCCAGCTGGTCGCGGATCACCGACACCGGCAGGCGCTTGAGGTTGAACTGCAGGCAGCGCGACAGCACCGTCACCAGCAGCTTCTGCGGGTCGGTGGTCGCCAGGATGAACTTCACGTGCGGCGGCGGCTCCTCCAGCGTCTTCAACAGCGCGTTGAAGGCGCTCTTGGACAGCATGTGGACTTCGTCGATCAGGTAGACCTTGTAGCGGCCGCGGGCCGGCGCGTACTGCGCGTTCTCGATCACCTGGCGCACGTCGTCGACGCCGGTATTGGAGGCCGCGTCGATCTCCAGCAGGTCCACGCAGCGGCCTTCGTCCACTTCCTTGCAGGCCGAGCAGACGCCGCAGGGATTGGCGCTGACGCCGGTCTCGCAGTTCAGGCACTTGGCGATGATGCGCGCCAGCGTGGTCTTGCCGACGCCGCGCGTGCCGGTCAGCAGGATCGCCGGATGCAGCTTGTCGCCGTCCAGCGCATGCGACAGCGCCTTGACGACGTGCCCCTGCCCCATCACGTCCTCGAATTTCCGCGGACGGTACTTGCGGGCCAGCGCGAGATAGCTCATGGGTGGCGGGAAGAATGGGTGAGCCGCGATTGTCGCGGATTGGGACGGGTCAGGCCAGTCTGGGAGTTCACTACATCCAGAAGGACTTGAGCCGCCCCGGCCGCAGGTCCGGCAAGACGCCGCGGCCTGGCGGAAGCTCAATAAGGCGGCGGCCCGTACCAGCTGACTCCGGCACCCAGCGACACCGCTGCCGTTGCTCCCTTCCGGGCCTGGCGGGGTTCACGGCTTGCCGTCGCGGAGGGCCGGCACGGGCCACCATTGACAGTTTCGCGCCGGGGTCCGGCGCGAGGGAGGCGAATTCTGCCTGAATCGGCGCCCTGCGGCTACCGGCTGGCGCGCAGCGCCGCCTGCTCCAGCAGGGTCAGCGCCACCTTGTTGCGCAGGTACAGCGGCAGCAGCGCGTCGCCGGAGATCGCCTGCCCCCCCTGGAATTGCGGCAGTGCCAGCCGCAGGATGTCCTCGGCATGCGGCAGCGCGTCCGCCACCACTTGCCGCGGCTCCACCGCCGCCGCGGCCCGCAGCGCGTCGCCGTAGCTGCCCCAGCCGGTGCCAACCGCCGTCCATTCCCCCCCCGCGGTCCGGGGCACTTCCACGGGGGTGCAGACCCGTTCTTCGAGCAGCGGCTGCGGCAGCCCGTCCGCCGTGGCGCGATAGGCGCCCCAGTAGACCTCGTTCATCCGCGCATCGATCGCCGCCAGCACCCGCGATGCTCCGCCGCGGATCGCGCGCAGCGCCATCGCCGGCAGCGAGGACACGCCGACCACGGGCCGGTCCAGCGCCAGCGCCAGACCCTTGGTGTAGCCAACGCCGATGCGCACGCCGGCGAAGCTGCCGGGGCCGACGCCGCAGGCGATGCCGTCGAGCTGGGAGAACGCCAGCCCCGCACCCGCCACCAGCTCCTGCACCATCGGCATCAGGCGCTCGGTGTGGCTGCGGCCGGCAGTCTCGAAGCGCTCCTGGATGCGCCCGTCCACGGACAGGGCGACGGAGCAGGCTTCGGTGGCGGTATCGAGGGCAAGGATCTTCATGGCGATATTGTAGGAGCGGCCGTCGGCCGCGAGCGATGGTTGTCGGGATGCGCCGGGTTCGCGGCCGATGACCGCTCTACGAAATGGCGTCCATCCAGTCCCGCACCTCGCCCAGGTCGGTCAGCACCGGCATGCGCGGCAAGCTGTCCAGCACCTGCCGGCCGTAGCCCTTGCTGCGCAGGCGCGGGTCGCAGAGCATCAGCAGGCCCCGGTCTTCCGCGTCGCGGATCAGGCGCCCGGCACCCTGGCGCAGCATGACGATGGCCTCGGGCAGCTGCAGGTCGAAGAAGGGCTTGCCGCCGCCGCGGCGGATGGCGTCGAGCTTGGCCTCGTAGACCGGGTCGCCCGGCGCGGTGAACGGCAGCTTGTCGATGACCACCACGCGCAGGGCCTGGCCCTTGACGTCCACGCCCTCCCAGAAGCTGCTGGTACCCACCAGCACGGCATTGCCGTCCTGCGTGAAGGCCTCCAGCAGGGCCGAGCGGCTGTCCTCGCCCTGGACGAAGATCGGCAACTGCAGCCGCGCGCGCAGGCCGGCGGCGATGCGCTTGAGCGCGCGGTGGCTGGTGCAGAGCACGAAGACGCCGCCACGGCTGGCATCGATCACCGGCAGCACCGCGTGGACCACCGCCTCGGGATACTCGGGATGGTTGGGCTCCGGCAGGTCGCGCGGCAGGTACAGGCGCGCCTGGCTCTCGAAGTCGAAAGGGCTTTCCAGCTGCAGCGTGTGCGCCTGCTCCAGCCCGAGTTCCCGGGTGAAATGGCCGAAACCGTCGCTGGTGGCCAGCGTGGCGGAGGTCAGCACCCAGGCGCCGGGATAGGTCTCCAGCATGCGGCGGAAACCCTCGGCCACCAGGATCGGGGTGGCGTGCAGGCTGCCGCCGCGCAGCGCCGGCTCGGCCCAGCGCACCTGCTCCGGATCGACACCGGAAATGATGTGGCCGTAGCGGCGCAGCAGGTCGTCGGCACGCTGCACGCAGCCGGCCAGCTCGGCATTGCGCTCCTCGAAGGGCTTCACCGCCTCGAACAGCGCCTGCAGGGCATCGCCGGCCTCGGCGCAAAGCTCGCGCGTCATCGGCCGCGACAGGAACTCCTGCAGCGTCACCCGCCCCTGAGGACCGGCGAAGGCATTCTCGAAGCGGGCCGTGGCCGCCGTCAGCGCCTCCGCGGCTTCGCGCAGCTGCGGCATGTCGCCGAGGTTGTCGGCCTCGGTCTGGCTGTCCTTGGCCAGTTCCTGCAGCTGCCGTGTCGACAGGCGCTGGCCGAAGAACTGCGCCGCCAGTTCCGGCAGCTGGTGCGCCTCGTCCACCACCACGGCGTCGGTGCCGGCCAGGATCTGGCCGAAGCCCTCCTCCTTCAGCACGAAGTCGGCGAACAGCAGGTGGTGGTTGATCACCACCACGTCGGCCGCCTGCGCGTTGCGCCGCGCCCGCGCCACATGGCACTGGTCGAAGTCCGGGCAGCGGCTGCCCAGGCAGTTGTCGGCGGTCGAGGTGATCTGGCGCACCAGCACTTCCTCGCCCTCCAGGCTGCCCAGCTCGGAGATCTCGCCGGTCTGGGTGCGGCGCGCCCAGTCCTCCACCTCGCGCAGGCGCAGGTAGAGGAACTTCAGCGCCGGCACCAGGCGGGCGCGCTTCATGCGGTAGAGGCAGAGGTAGTTGCCGCGCCCCTTCAGCAGGGCCACGCGCACGGGGATGCCCAGGGCATCGCGCACGCGCGGCAGGTCGCGGTGGTAGAGCTGGTCCTGCAGGGTCTTGGTGCCGGTGGAGATGGCCACGCGGCGGCCGGACATCAGCGCCGGCACGAGATAGGCATAGGTCTTGCCGGTGCCGGTGCCGGCCTCGACGATCAGCGTGTGGTCGTGCCGCAGGGCCTGCTCCACCGCCTCCGCCATCTCCTGCTGCGGCAGGCGCGGCGTGAACTGCGGGAGGCTGGCCGCCAGCGGTCCGTCCGCGCCCAGCAGCGCGGCGGAGGAATCGTCCATCGCGTTCGCGGAGCCTATGGCGCCGCGCCCGAGACCGCGGCCTGCAGGGCCGCCACGCGGTCCTGGGCCAGTTGGGCGCCGACGGTATCGCCGCGCGCGGCACGCGCAGCGCGGATGGTCTTCCAGTTCTCCAGCTCGGCGTAGACGTTGCCGCGCGCGAGGCTGTTGGACTTGTTGGCGACGCTCTCGGCCTGGTCGTAGTTCTTCTGGTCCAGGTAGGCCTGGGCCATGGCGGACCAGACGAAGTAGTTGCGCGGCTCGATGCGCAGTGCACGTTCCAGCGAGGCCTGCGCCTGCTGCGGCTGGCCGGCGGCGCGCTGGCTGCGCGCCTGGCGCACCAGGGCGGTCACGGCCTGGCCGCTGACGGCTTCCGCCGAGCGCGGCGCGCTGGGCGGCGGCGGCGTCACCACGATGGGCTCCTGCGGCACCATTTCCGGCACCTGCGGCGGCAGCGGCGAAGGCATGCCCGGCACCGGCTCGGAGGGCAGGCTGGGGCGCTGCGGCACGGTCGGGGCCGGCTTGCTGCCGGGCTGCTCCGGATAGGGCCAGGACCGCTCGCGCTTGGCCGGCGGCGTGGCGCAGGCGCTCAGCACCAGGGCGGTGAGGCTCAACAGCAGGACGCGCAGCGGCATGGGACTCTCGGCGGGGGCGATCCGCCTCATTCTAGCGCGCCGGTCTACTCAAAAATATCGCGCAGCCACTGCATCGGCGCCGATTGCGCGGCGTTGGCGCAGGGCGCGAACTGCTCGGGGGCGTATCCCCGGATGTAGGGCACGCTGCGCGCACCCGGGCAGCCCTCGTCGGCCTTCAGGCCGCTGGCCGGGTCCACCAGCTGCTCCTCGACGTCCGGCGGCGGCACCGGGTCCAGGCCGCGGGCATTGAGGTCCTTCATGACCTGCGTCCAGATCGGCAGCGCACCGTTGGCGCCGGACAGGCCGGTGGGCTTGTTGTCGTCGCGCCCCACCCAGATCACGGCGACGCGGTCGGCGCCGAAGCCGGCGAACCAGCTGTCGCGATAGTCGTCGGTGGTGCCGGTCTTGCCGGCAAAGGCGCGGTCGCCCGGCAGCACGCTGTAGGCCGAGCGCGCGGTGCCCTGCGTCAGCACGGCCTGCAAGGACCAGTTCAGCAGGTAGACCGGCCCCTCCGGCAGCGTCTGCTTCAGCTTGATCTGCGACTGCGACAGCGGCTTGCGGTCCAGGGTCTGCACCTGGCGGATCGAGGACAGGGAGGCCTGGTAGCCGCTGGCGGCCAGCGTGCCGTACATCTGCGCGACTTCCAGCGGCGAGATCTCCACCGCGCCGAGGAACATCGAGGGTACCGGCGCGGCGTCGCCGCTGTAGCCGGCCGCGACCAGGGTGTCGCGCATCGCCTTGGCGCCGAACTGCAGGCCCAGGTAGACCGTCGGCAGGTTGTAGGACTGCGCCAGCGCGTTGACCAGCGGCTGCGGGCCGTGCAGCTGGCGGTCGTAGTTCATCGGCGACCAGGGCTTGGAGCCGGCGCGTTCCAGCGTGATCGGCTCGTCGGGCAGGATGCTGTAGACGTTGAAGCGGTCCGGGTGCATCAGCGCCGTCAGGTAGACGAAGGGCTTGGCCAGCGAGCCGATGGAACGGCGCGAATCCAGGGCGCGGTTGAAGCCCGCATAGCGGGTGTCGCGGCCGCCCACCAGGGCCAGCACCTCGCCGCCGTCGACGCTGGTGACCACGCCGGCCGCCTCCAGCGTGTCCGCCTTCATCTTGCGGTTCTTCTCCAGCTGGGGCATCGCCGCGGAGATGCGCCGCTCCAGCGATTCCTGCGCACGGGGCTCCAGCGTGGTGAAGATGCGCAGGCCCTCGCTGACGAGGTCCTCCTTGCGGTACTGCAGCTCGAGCTGGCGCTTCACCAGCTCGACGAAGGCGGGGTAGCGCTCGACGCCGCTGCGGCCGCCGGCCAGGCCCAGCGGCAGCTTCACCGCCGCCTCGTATTCCGGCTCGGTGATCAGGCCCTCTTCGCGGAACACATCGAGCACCAGGTTGCGGCGTTCCAGCGCGCGCTTCGGGTTGCGCCGGGGGTTGTAGTAGGACGGCCCCTTGACCAGCCCCACCAGCAGCGCCACCTCGTGCGGCTGCAGCTCGCCCAGCGGCTTGTTGAAATAGAAGTGCGCGCCCAGGCCGAAGCCGTGCACGGCGCGGTTGCCGTCCTGGCCCAGGTGCACCTCGTTGAGGTAGCCCTCGAGGATCTCGTCCTTGCTGTAGTGGACCTCCAGCAGCACGGCCATGAAGGCCTCGTTGATCTTGCGCTGCCAGGTCTGCTCGCTGCCGAAGAAGAAGTTCTTGACCAGCTGCTGGGTCAGCGTGCTGCCGCCCTGCACCACCCGCCCGGCACGCATGTTGGCGATGCTGGCGCGCAGGATGCCCTTGGGGCTGACGCCGAAGTGATGGCGGAAACCCTGGTCCTCGACCGCCAGCAGGCCCTTGGACATCAGCTCCGGCACTTCCGACAGCTTGACCAGCACGCGATCCTCGCCCTGCTTGGGGTAGATGCTGCCGATCAGCATCGGGTCCAGGCGCACGATGTCGCGCGGCGCGCCGGCCTCCAGGTCGTAGACCTGGGAGACGTTGCCGTCCTCGCCCCACTGGATGCCCAGCTGCAGGCTCGGCTGCGGGCCATCCCAGAAGTCGAAGGCGCGGGTCTGCACCTGCAGGCCGGCCTTGCCGGCGGCATAGGTGCCCGGCCCCTGCAGCTCCGAGGCCTCGCGGTAGCCCAGGCGGGCCAGTTCGTGGCGCAGCGGCTCCCTTTCCAGGTTCAGGCCGGGGTAGAGCTCGGCCGGCGCGGCATAGACCTGCGCCGGCAGCTGCCAGCGGGAGCCGGCGAACAGGTCCCGGACGCGCTTGTCCAGGGTCAGCAGGTAGGCGGAAAAGGCGACCAGGCCGACGCTCAGGATCAGCAGCAGCGAGGACAGGATGAAGGCTTTGAGCTTGCGGGGGGCCATAGGCGGCGCAGTGTACTGATCCGCCCTGATCAGGCCAAGAACTTGATATTAAAAGGCAAGAAGTCGGCCAAGGGGCCTGAACGAAGGCTGAATCGAGCCGCCAAGATGACAAAAATGTGACAATGGGAGGCCGCCTCCCCTATCCTTCGCGCCCTTCGCGGGGGCTGGGAAGGCCGGCCCCTTATTCTGGAAACACAGGAGCAGCAAATGTTCGGACGCCTGATGCCCAAAGAAGGGCGCTTCTTCGAGTTCTTCGTCGAACATGCCGAACAGTTGGTCCTCGGCGCCACGGAACTCAAGGCGCTGATGGCCAACGTCGGCGAGCTGAGCATCCGCAAGCGCAACATCGAGACCATCGAGCACGCGGCGGACAAGATCACGCATGAAACCATGCACCTGCTGCACCAGACCTTCATCACCCCGCTGGACCGCGACGAGATCCACCAGCTGATCACGCGGATGGACGACATCCTCGACCTGATGGAAGACGTCTCCCAGTGCATGTTCCTGTACGACATCGACCATGTCACCGAGGAGGCCGGCCATCTCGCCGCGATCTGCCTGGAAAGCACCGAGCGTGTGCGCGAGACGGTCAAGCTGCTGCCGGACATGAAGAACGCCCAGACCATGCTGGACCAGTGCAAGGTCATCGACCGCCTGGAAAGCGATGCCGACCACGTCATGCGCTCGGCCATGGCCAAGCTGTTCCGCGAGGAAGCCGACACCCGCCAACTGTTCAAGATGAAGGAAATCTACCAGTTGCTGGAATCGGTGACGGACCGCTGCCAGGACGTCGCCAACATCATCGAAGGCATCGTGCTGGAAAACAACTGAGGGCAAGAGCCTATCCGTGAGTAAAACACACACGCGTTGCTGCCAGAAATCGCGCCAGGCCCAGCCGGGCGACGCGCGGTTGGGTGGACCCAATAAGCGGCGGCCGGCGCCGCATGGCGCGATTTCCGGCGCAACCCGGAGGGACGGGGCCGTTTTCGCGCCCCGCGGCCCCTATCGCCCCTTATGTACGTCAAGTACACGCGGGTCGATAGGGTTAGCGGGACACGAAAACGGCACGCCGTCGCGTGCGTGTTTTACTCACGGACAGGCTCTACGATGACCCTCGAAATCGTCATCCTGCTGGTCATCATGGCCCTGCTGTTCGACTTCATGAACGGCTTCCATGACGCGGCCAACTCCATCGCCACGGTCGTCTCCACCGGCGTGCTCAAGCCGCAGTGGGCCGTGCTGTGGGCCGCCAGCTTCAACTTCATCGCCTACTTCATCTTCCCGCTGAAGGTCGCCGCCACCATCGGCAAGGGCACGATCGATCCCTCGATCATCGACCACTACGTCATCTTCGGCGCCCTCACCGGCGCCATCGCCTGGAACCTGATCACCTGGTGGTACGGCCTGCCCTCCTCGTCCTCGCACGCCCTGGTCGGCGGCCTGGTCGGCGCCGGCGTGGCCAAGGTGGGGACCGGCGCGCTGATCAAGGCCGGCCTGTTCAAGATCGTGGCCTTCATCGTGGTGGCGCCGCTGCTGGGCTTCCTGCTGGGCTCGCTGCTGATGCTGGCGGTATCCTGGCTGTGCTTCCGCAGCAACCCGCGGCGGGTGGACCGGCGCTTCCGGCGCCTGCAGCTGTTCTCGGCCGCGCTCTACAGCCTGGGCCACGGCGGCAACGACGCGCAGAAGACCGCCGGCATCATCTGGATGCTGCTGATCGCCGCCGGCATGACCAGCGCGGCCGATCCGGTCCCGACCTGGGTGGTGTTCTCCTGCTACATCACCATCGCCCTGGGGACCATGTTCGGCGGCTGGCGCATCGTCAAGACCATGGGCCAGAAGATCACCAAGCTCAAGCCGGTGGGCGGCTTCTGCGCCGAAACCGGCGGCGCCATGACGCTGTTCTTCGCCACGGCCCTGGGCATCCCGGTGTCCACGACCCACACGATCACCGGCGCCATCGTCGGCGTCGGCTCCTCGCGCAAGGTCTCGGCCGTGCGCTGGGGCGTGGCCGGCAGCATCGTCTGGGCCTGGGTGCTGACCATCCCCGCTTCCGCCTTCATCTCGGCGGTGGCCTGGGGCATCGGCCACCACTATTTCTAGGACCGGCGGCGAGCGTGCTATAGTCGGGGCCATGTCGATCTCGCGCGCCTATTACTTTGGCTACTTCTGGTCTCCGGCTTCCGGCGGACGAAGGGCGCGCGCGTAACAGAACCGACAACGCTTCCCAGACAACCGCCGGCGCGAAAGCCCCGGCGGTTTTTTGTTTTATGGCCCCGACCCCGACAGAGAGCCCCACATGAACCCCACCGATCCCAGCGACTGGCAGCCCAGCGTGGAAAAGACCAGCGGCACCGACGACGAACGCATCAAGGACATCAACGTGTTGCCCCCGCCCGAACACCTGATCCGGTTCTTTCCCATCCGCGGCACCGCGGTGGAGACGCTGGTCAAGGACACCCGCAGCCGCATCCAGGACATCATGGCCGGCCGCGACGACCGCCTGCTGGTGGTCATGGGGCCCTGCTCCATCCACGATCCCGCCTCGGCGCTGGAGTACGCGCGGCGCCTGCGTGCCGAGCGCGAGAAGTACGCCGGCACCCTGGAGATCGTGATGCGCGTGTACTTCGAGAAACCGCGCACCACGGTCGGCTGGAAGGGCCTGATCAACGACCCCTACCTCGACGAGAGCTGCCGCATCGACGAGGGGCTGCGCATCGCGCGCCAGCTGCTGATCGACATCAACCGCCTGGGCCTGCCCGCCGGCAGCGAATTCCTGGACGTGATCTCGCCGCAGTACATCGGCGACCTGATCTCCTGGGGTGCCATCGGCGCGCGCACCACGGAAAGCCAGGTGCACCGCGAACTGGCCTCCGGCCTTTCGGCCCCCATCGGCTTCAAGAACGGCACCGACGGCAACATCCGCATCGCCACCGACGCGATCCAGGCGGCCTCGCGCGGCCACCATTTCCTGTCGGTGCACAAGAACGGCCATGTCGCCATCGTGCGCACCCAGGGCAACCGCGACTGCCACCTGATCCTGCGCGGCGGCAGCGCGCCCAACTACGACGCCGCCAGCGTGGAAGCCGCCTGCAAGTCCCTGGAGGCCTCCGGCCTGCCGGGCACGCTGATGGTGGACTGCAGCCACGCCAACAGCGCCAAGCAGCACCAGCGGCAGATCGACGTGGCGCGCGACATCGCCGGCCAGCTGGCCGGCGGTTCGCGGCGCATCTTCGCGGTGATGGTGGAAAGCCACCTGCAGGCCGGCGCCCAGAAATTCACGCCGGGCAAGGACCCGGTGGCCGGGCTGGAATACGGCAAGAGCATCACCGACGCCTGCATCGGCTGGGACGACTCGGCCGGCGTGCTGGAGACGCTGTCGGAGGCCGTGCGGCGCCGCCGCGGCTGAGCCCAACAAAAAGGGCGCCGGATTCCGGCGCCCTCTTCCTTCCCGCGGCCAAGCCGCGGCGGATCAGCTGCTTTCCTTGACCTGGCGCTCCACGTCCTCGAGCGGCAGGTGGCGCACGTCCTTGCCCTTGACGAAGTAGATCACATACTCGGCGATGTTCTTGGCGTGGTCGCCGATGCGTTCCAGCGCGCGCACGCTCCAGATGATGTCCATCACGCGGCGGATGGTGCGGGGGTCCTCCATCATGAAGGTGATGCACTGGCGCAGCAGGGCCTCGTACTCGCGATCGATCTGCTGGTCCTCGCGGGCCACGGCCAAGGCCGTCTCGGCATCCATGCGGGCAAAGGCATCCAGGGCGTCGTGCACCATCTGCGAGACATGGCGCGACAGGTGCTGCACCTCGACCATGCCGTCGGAGAAGCGCTCCTGGTGCGACAGGTCCGAGGCCATGCGGGCGATCTTGTTGGACTCGTCGCCGATGCGCTCCAGGTCGGTGATGGTCTTGATCACCGCGTAGACCAGGCGCAGGTCGCTGGCCGTGGGCTGGCGCCGGGCGAGGATGCGCGAGCACTCCTCGTCGATGTAGACCTCGAGCTGGTTGACCTTGGCATCGGCGCGCATCACTTCCTGGCCCAGGGCATGGTCGGCATCCATCAGCGCGCGGGTCGCGTCGATGATCTGCTGCTCGACCAGGCCGCCCATGGCGAGGACGCGCTGGCGGACGTCTTCCAGCTCGGCATTGAACTGGCTCGAGATGTGGGTCTTGTAACCGGGGGTGTTCATGTTATTACCCTCTGCGCTTCAAAGATTAAAGCGATGTGTCTGTTGTTGCCGTCCATGGCGAGACCTCTCAGGGAGATCTGTCCCCCGCCCGGCCCTCCATGGCCGGGCCTTCGACCGCGCGGCGAAGTCCACCGGACTTCGCAAAGCGCGTCCTCAGCCATACCGCCCCGTGATGTAGTCCTCGGTCTGCTTCTTCGCCGGCTTGGTGAAGAGCTGGTCGGTGTTGCCGTACTCGATCAGGTCGCCCACGTACATGAAGGCCGTGTAGTCCGACACGCGGGCGGCCTGCTGCATGTTGTGCGTCACGATCACGATCGTGTAGTTGTTCTTCAGCTCGGTGATCAGTTCCTCCACCTTCAGGGTGGAGATCGGGTCCAGCGCCGAGCAAGGCTCGTCGAGCAGGATCACGTCCGGCTGGATGGCGATGGCGCGTGCGATCACCAGGCGCTGCTGCTGGCCGCCGGAGAGGCCCAGGGCGGAATCGTCGAGGCGGTTCTTCACCTCCTCCCACAGTGCGGCGCCCTTGAGCGCCCATTCCACGGTCTCGTCCAGCGTGCGCTTCTTGTTGATGCCGGCCAGGCGCAGGCCGTAGGCCACGTTCTCGTAGATGCTCTTGGGGAACGGGTTCGGCTTCTGGAACACCATGCCGACGCGGCGGCGCAGCATGGCGATGTCCACGTCGCGGTCGAAGATGTTCTTGCCGTCGAGGCGGATCTGGCCTTCGATGCGGCAGCCGTCGATCAGGTCGTTCATGCGGTTGAAGCAGCGCAGCAGCGTCGACTTGCCGCAGCCCGACGGCCCGATGAAGGCGGTCACCTTCTTCTTCGGGATCTTCATGCTGACGCCGTGGAGCGCCCGCTTCTCGCCGTAGTAGAGGTTGAGGTTGTCCACCTCGAGCGCAATCGTCTCGTCCTCGAGGCGCATCGGCGCGTGCTCGCGGGCGATGGCGTCCATGTCGAGGCCGTGGGTCAGCGAGGTCTTTTCTTGAACACCGGTCATGGCTTTGTTTTCCATTGGGGTTTCGCGCGTCAGGGGCCTGGGCTCAATGTTCCAGCGCCTTGTAGCGTTCGCGCAACTTGTTGCGGATGCGGATGGCCGAAAGGTTCAGCAGCAGGATCACCAGGACCAGCAGGAAGGCCGTGGCGTAGACCAGCGGCCGCGCCGCCTCGACGTTGGGGGACTGGAAGCCCACGTCGTAGATGTGGAAGCCCAGGTGCATGAACTTGCGCTCGAAATGCACAAAGGGCACGTTGCCGTCCAGCGGCAGGCTGGGAGCCAGCTTGACCACGCCCACCAGCATCAGGGGGGCCACCTCGCCCGCCGCGCGGGCGATGGCCAGGATCAGGCCGGTCATCATCGCCGGCGAGGCCATCGGCAGCACCACCTTCCACAGGGTTTCGGCCTTGGTGGCGCCCAGCGCCAGGGAGGCCTCGCGAATGGAGCGCGGGATGCGGGCCAGGCCTTCCTCCGTGGCCACGATCACCACCGGCAGGGTCAGCAGCGCCAGGGTCAGCGAGGCCCAGAGGATGCCCGGGGTGCCGAAGGTCGGCGAAGGCAGGCCTTCCTGGTACAGCGCCTTGTCGATGTTGGCGCCGACGAAGTAGACGAAGAAGCCCAGGCCGAACATGCCGAACACGATGGACGGCACGCCCGCCAGGTTGTTCACGGCGATGCGGATCGCCTGGGTCAGCGGCCCCTGCTTGGCGTACTCGCGCAGGTACAGGGCGGCCAGGATGCCGAAGGGCGTGACGATCACCGACATGATCATCACCATCATCACGGTGCCGAAGATGGCCGGGAAGATGCCGCCCTCGGTGTTGGCCTCGCGCGGCTCCTCCGAGACGAAATGCCAGATGGCGCCGAGGAAGAAGCCGATCTTCGGGAACAGGCCCATGTCGTTGGGACGGTAGCCCTGGATCAGCTTGGACAGCGGCAGCGTCACCTCCTGCCCGTCCACGGTCTTCATCACCAGCGCGTCACGGCCCATCTCGGCGTTGAGCTGGTCCAGTTCCGTGCGCAGGACCTCGTACTTCTCGTTCTCGGACTTGCGCTTGGCCTCGATGGCGGCGAAATCGGCGGCGTTGCGCTCCGGCGTCTTTCCGTCCAGTTCCAGGCGGCGCTGCTGCAGGCGCAGGCGCTCCAGGTCATAGTTGACCGCGCCGATCTTGCCCTTCTCGATGTCGCGGACCTTCCCGCGCAGGTCGTTCACGCGATCCTGGCGCTCCTGGTAGCCCTTCCAGGCTTCCTCGCCGCTGGCGACGACCTTGTCGCCCTCCTTGAGGGCCACCACGAAGCCGTGGAAGTTGCCCCATTCCATGCGCTCCAGCACGGTGGCGTCCTTCGGCTGCGAGCGCTCCACCAGCCAGTCGGACAGCACGTAGCGGAAGTCCACGCCGCCCAGGTCGCGGTTGGCGATCTTCAGCAGCAGGCGGTCGTAGAGCGGCTGCTTCTCGTCCACCGGCAGGCCGGCATTGAGCAGGCGCGCCGTGGTCACTTCCTCGGAGCTGCGGATCTCGGCCAGCAGGTGTTGCTGCTCCTTGCCCGGCTCCTTGTAGGTGGCCTGCACCAGGTCGGCCGGCCAGAAGTGCGGCAGGCCGCGCGCAGCGGTCAGCAGCAGCAGCGCCACGGTGATGATGAAGGCGACCGAGATCGCCGCGGCCGTGACCCACACGTAGGGGGCGCCCGACTTGACGTAGGCGCCGACGCTCTTGGTGTCCCGTGCGACCAGGTCGTAGTTGGCGGCCTGCAGTTCGGCTGGCTTTTCCATGTTCTGTCAGCTCAGATCAGAGGTTGCTGTAACGCTTGCGCAGGCGCTGACGCACGACTTCTGCCAGCGTGTTCAGCACGAAGGTGAACAGGAACAGCACCAGGCCTGCGAAGAACAGCAGCCGGAAGTGCGTGCTGCCGACCTCGGACTCCGGCATTTCCACGGCGATGTTGGCCGCGAAGGTACGCATGCCCTGGAACAGGCTGAAGTCGGTGACCGGGGTATTGCCGGTGGCCATCAGCACGATCATGGTCTCGCCCACGGCGCGGCCCAGGCCGATCATGATGGCCGAGAAGATGCCCGGCGAGGCAGTGGGCAGCACCACCCCCACCAGGGTCTGCCACGGCGTGGCACCCAGGGCCAGCGAGCCCAGCGACAGCTGCTTGGGCACCGAGAAGATGGCGTCCTCGGCGATGGAGAAGATCACCGGGATCACGGCGATGCCCATGGCGATGCCCACCACCAGCGCGTTGCGCTGGTCGTAGCCGATGCCCAGGGTATGGTCCATCCAGCCCTGCATGTTGCCGCCGAAGGCCACGGCCTCCAGGGGCTTGGCGATGGCGAAGCAGAACCACACCACGAAGGCGATCACCGGGATCAGCATCGCGGCTTCCCAGCCCGCCGGCGTGCGCAGGCGGATGGAGCGCGGCATGCGCGTCCAGACGTAGCCGAACAGCGGGATCGACAGCGGCAGCAGCAGCAGCGTCAGGAAAACGCCCGGCAGGTTGGTTTCCACGAAGGGTGCCAGCCACAGGCCGGCGAGGAAGCCCAGGATCACCGAAGGCAGTGCCGCCAGCACCTCGACCGAGGGCTTCACCACCTGGCGCATCTCGGGCGACATGAAGTTGGCGGTGAAGATCGCTCCCAGCACCGCCAGCGGGATGGCGAAGATCATGGCGTAGAACGCGCCCTTGACCGTGCCGATCGACAGCGGCGTCATGCTGAACTTGGGCTCGAAGTCGGACGAGGCCGAGGACGACTGCCACAGCCACTTGGGCTCGTCGTAGCTCTCGTACCAGATCTTGCCCCACAGCGCCTTGAGCGAAACCTCGGGGTGCTCGTTGTGCACGTCGAAGCCGGCCAGCTTGCCGTCGGCGCCGAGCACGGCCAGGTACTGGGCGCGCGGGTTGAAGCTGAGGAATTGCACCGGCCCGTCGAGGACCTTGCGCTCCTCGATCATGCGCTCGGCGGTGGCATAGAACAGGGCGACATGGCCCTCGCTGTCGCCCACGGCGAAGCCGCGGCGGCGCATCTCGGGACCGATGGCGGTCACCGGCTTGCTGCCCGGCAGGTCGAACTCGCGCACCCGGGCCAGGTAGGTGTTGCCGTCCTTGTCACGGGCCGGGAACCACTGCGACACGACGCCATTGGCCTGGGCCACGACGATGGAGATGCCGCCGGCCAGGTAGCGCGCATCCTCGATGGCGGCACCGGCCTCGTAGATGTGCACCAGCTTCGGCGCATTGGCGCCGTCGAGCTTGTAGAAGGCGATCTTGCCGGCCTCGCGGTCGATCACGTACATCCAGCTCAGCAGCGGCTCGATCAGCAGCAGGTCGGGCGCGACCGCGGGAGCGAAGACGCTCTCGGAGCCGACGTCGAAGCTGACGTCGCCCATCAGCGACTCCTGCTTCTCGTAGGCCCGCAGATGCACGGAGCCGGCCGCATCGGCCGCCGCCATCAGCAGGGTGCCGCGTTCCTCGCGCAGCGCCAGGCTATGGCCGCCTTCGCTCATGAAGGCCAGCGGCGTCTCGCCGAAGGGATACTCGACGTCCGGCGTGATGACGCGCTTGTCGTTGGGGTAGCTGACCAGGTACTTGTGGCGGAACACCAGCACGGAGCCGTCGGCCAGCTGGGCACCGATCGAACCGGCCTCGGCCGACAGCTCGCGCGCCGAGACGATGCCCTGGCCGCCTACCGGCAGCTGCACCTGGCCGCGCTCCTTGCCATCGTAGAGATCGAAGAAGGCCACCGCGCCGGAGTCCATCAGGCGCATGCCGACCTCGCCCTGCTCTTCCGCCGCGAAATACAGGGTCTTGCCCTGGCCGCCCGGCAGCGCGAATTCCTGGCGCTGCTTGAGTTCGGCACCGCGGAACAGGGGGGCCACCTCGGACAGCAGGTAGATGAAGATCAGCATCAGCGCCACGATGACGCCGAGGCCGCCGATCCAGACCACCCACTTGGCCAGGTTGTCCTTGAGGTACCGGCCCTGCATGCCCGCCGCCTTGCCGCCGACGATGGAGTGCTCGAGGGTCGCTGCAACCGGAGAGACGCGGGTTTCGCTCATGTGATCGGCGAGGCCTGGTGGTGACCGGCCGGCCCGGCGGGCCCGCGGTCGAAAAACGGTGAGATCGTCACTTTTCCAGAAAGCTGCCGGATTCTAGCAGCCCTCTGGGAAAGTGCCCGGCGCGGGGAACCCCGCGCCGGGACCTTGAAGCGAACCCCTGCCCGGCTTAGAAGCCGAACTGGGTACGGACCTGGAACACGCTGGCCTCGACATCGGCGCCGGCGAACGGCGAGACGTTGCCCTGGAGGTACTCGAACATGAAGCGGACGTTCGGGTTGACGAACCAGTTGGCGCCGACGATCCAGTAGGAAATCTCTTCCGCAGCCGGACCGGTGCCTTCGGAGCCTTCCATCACGTCATAGCGGGCCTTGAGTTCCCAGGCGCCCATCGCGCCGTTCGGCTTCGGCGACTTGAAGACGGCCTTCTTGGCGTCGTAGGGCTTGGACTCGCCGGTCAGCATGTAGCTGGCCTGCACGTACCAGGTGTCGACGTCCTCGTCCTCGGTGGCCTCGTTCTTGTAGTCGGCCATCACGTACTCGGCCTGACCGTAGATCGGGCCGGCCTTGCCGGCGAGTTCCAGGCCGAACGCCGTACGCTCTTCCGGGGTGGTGGCGATGGCCGTAGCGCCCGCGATGCGACCGAACTGGCGGCCGCTGGCGGTACGGGTCACGGCACCGGTGCCGTTGTCGCTCGGGTGGTCGCTGCTGGCGCTGAGGCCCAGGTGCAGCACGGTCTCGTCGCTCAGGATCGGAGCGAAGGTCACGCGGGCAGCGCCGCCGACGCCTTCGGTGGCCGCCGCGTCTTCGTTGCGCAGGCTGTAGGCCGAGATGCCGTAGGTCCAGTTGGCACCGCCGCCGTCCAGGAACAGGCCCTGGGCGAACTGGTTGCCGGTGAACACGCCGGAAGCGGTGGCGAACGGACGCTCCATGAAGTCGATTTCGTTGGAGCTGGTCAGCTCTTCCATGCCACGGTAGGGCTTGGCCTGGCCGATGCGCAGATTCTGGTCGAACACCTTGGTGCCGATCCACATTTCGCGGAAGCCGCCGCCAGCAGCAGCGCCGGTGAAGTCGTTTTCGAACTTGTAGCTCCAGCCGTAGGCCTTGCCTTCCATCGTCAGACGGGCGCGGCGGAAACCGGTGGTGCTGATGAGGCCGGGCGAGCCCAGGTCATCGTCATCCGTGGCCAGGTAGCCGTCGAACTGGATGCGGCCACCGATCTTCATCTCGAAGCGGCCATCGTCGGTCTTGACGACCAGGCCACCCTTGGTCTCGGCCTTGTCGGCCATCGCCGGCGTGGCGACAGCGCCAATGAAAGCGGCAAGGGCCGCATACTTCAGGTTGCTCACGTAATTCTCCCGTTGAGTTTGTCGCTTGGTAACTTGAATGGAACCCGGGGTCGCGCCCCGCAGACCCCGGGTTCAGGCACTTACTTCAGCTTGGCCAGTTCCTTCTCGGCCAGCTTCGCAGGCAGGGGGATGTAGCCGTCCTTCTCGACGACCTGCTGGCCCTTCTTGGAGAGGACCATCTTGATGAACTCCAGCTCCAGCGGAGACAGCGGCTTGTTCGGCGCCTTGTTGACGTACACGTAGAGCACGCGGGCCAGCGGGTACTTGCCGGAGACGGCGTTCTCCTCGGTGGCTTCCTCGAGCTCGCCGCCGTCCTTGGTCGACAGCGGAACCGCGCGCACGCCGGAGGTCTTGTAGCCAATGCCCGAGTAGCCGATGGCATTCAGGCCGGTGGCCACCGACTGCACCACCGAGGCGGAACCCGGCTGCTCGTTGACGTTGTTCTTGAAGTCACCCTTGCACAGGGCGTGCTCCTTGAAGTAGCCGTAGGTGCCCGACACCGAGTTGCGGCCATAGAGCTGCACCGGCTTGGAGGTCCAGTCGCCGGTCAGGCCGAGGTCGCCCCAGCGCTTGACGTCCTTGCCGCCGCACTTGCGGGTGGCGGAGAAGATGCCGTCGACCTGCGAGATCGACAGGCCCTTGATCGGGTTGTCCTTGTTGACGAACACGGCCAGCGCGTCGATGGCCACGCCGATGGCGGTGGGCTTGTAGCCGTACTTCTGCTCGAAGGCCTGGATTTCCTGGTCCTTCATGGTGCGCGACATGGGGCCGAAGTTGGCGGTGCCCTCGGTCAGCGCCGGCGGCGCCGTGGAGGAGCCGGCACCCTGGATCTGGATGTTGACGCTCGGGTAGAGGCGCTTGAAGTCCTCGGCCCAGAGGGTCATCAGGTTGTTCAGCGTGTCGGAACCCACGCTGGAGAAGTTGCCCGTGACGCCCGACGTGGACTTGTAGTCCGGCAGGCCGGCATCCACCGCGGAGGCGGCGGTCGTCGCAAGACCCGCGGCAAGACCCAGGGCGGCGGCAATGGCTTTCAGTTTCATCTCTTTCCTCGGTTGAAGGGATGCTTCAAAAACGCCGCGAGTGTGGGCGTCACCGATGAAAGGCTTATGAACGAAAGATGACAGTATTGTTACAACACCCCCATTACAGGCCGGATGCGAGGGTTTGAAGGCCAGTTCAGCGCAGTTTGGCCAGTTCCCGGGCGGCCAGGGCGGCCGGCAGGGGCACGTAGCCGTCCTTAAGCACCACCTGTTGTCCCTCTCGTGACAGCACCAGGCGCATGAACTCCGCCTCCAGGGCCGGCAGCGGGCGGTTGGGCGGCTTGTTGACATAGACATAGAGCGTCCGGGACAGCGGGTAGCGCCCGGACAGGGCGTTCTCGGCGCCGGGCTCGTAGGCCGGCCCGCCCGGCTTCTTCGCCAGCTTCAGCATGCGCACCCCGGCGGTGCGGTAGCCGATGCCGGAGTAGCCCAGGGCCGTGGGGCTGGTGGAGACGGACTGCACCACCGAGGCCGAGCCCGGCTGCTCGTTGACGCGATCCTTGAAGTCGCCCTTGCAAAGCGCCTTCTCCTTGAAATAGCCATAGGTGCCGGACACCGAGTTGCGGCCATAGAGCTGCACGGTCCGGGCACCCCAGTCGCCCCCCAGCCCCAGGTCTCCCCAGCGCAGGGCGGCGTGGCGGGCCCCGCAGCGCAGGTTGGGGGAGAAGATGGCATCGACCTGGGTCATGTCCAGGCTCTGCAGGGGGTTGTCCTGGTTGACGAACAGCGCCAGAGCGTCGATCGCCACGCCCACCGCCGTGGGGGGATAACCGTGCTTCTGCTCGAAGGCCTGGATCTCCTGGCTCTTCATGGCCCGCGACATCGGTCCGAAGTTGGCGGTGCCCTCGGTGAGCGCCGGCGGGGCGGTGGACGAACCGGCGCCCTGCACCTGGATGTTGACGCTGGGATGGTGGCGCTTGAACTCCTCGGCCCAGAGCGTCATCAGGTTGTTGAGCGTGTCGGAGCCGATGCTGCTGAAGTTGCCGGACAGTCCCTTGGCGGGCTGGTAGGGCGGCAGAGCCGGATCGAGGTTCGCGGCCGCGGAGAACGACAGCAGGACGGCGGACAGGGCCAGGCCGATGCGGGACAGGTGGTTCATGGGACGCATGATAAGTCATGCGCCCGGCCCCGCTGCCGCTAGGCGGCGCTGACCCCCTGCTCCAGCCGGGCCGGCAGCCGCTCTACCCGGTGCACCGGGAAATGGCAGATGAAGCTGCTTCCCACGCCCAGCTCGCTCTCGATCTCCAGCCTGGCGTCGTAGCGCTCCAGGGCATGCTTGACGATCGACAGGCCCAGGCCGGTGCCGCCGCTGGCCCGGGAACGGCCCACGTCCACGCGGTAGAAGCGCTCGGTCAGGCGCGGAAGGTCCTTCTCGCTGATGCCGATGCCGGTATCGGCCACCGAAAAGCGTGCGCCTTCGGGTGCCGCCTCCCAGCGCACGCGGATCACGCCGCCGGCCGGCGTATAGCGCACGGCATTGGACAGCAGGTTGGTGAGGATGCTCTGCAGCTCGGCCTCGCCGCCCACCAGCCCGATATCGGCCTGGATCTGGGCCTCGAAGCGATGATTGCCCCGCGACAGCGCCCGCACCTCGTCCAGGGTGCGCTGCAGCAGGGTCGGCACGTCGAGATGATCGTCCTTCATGTGGGAGCTGTCGGCTTCCAGGCGCGCCAGCTTGAGCATGTCGTTGACCAGGGCCTCCATGCGCACCGCCTGGTTGCGCATCTCCAGCAGGGGGCCGCGCCAGGCTGCCAGGCCATTCTTGCCCTGGGCCTCCGGCTCCATCATCTCCAGGTAGCCGCGCAGCACGGTCAGCGGCGTGCGCAGCTCGTGCGAGGCATTGGCGACGAAATCGCGCCGCGCCGTCTCCAGGCGCCTCAGTTCCGAGACGTCGCGCACGATCAGCAGGCGCTGGTTGTTGCCGTAGGGAATGATGCGCAGCGACAGGGTCTTGGCACGGTTGACCGGCGACGGGGCCTCCACCTCGCCGGAGAACTCGCCGCTGCCGAAGTAGTCGGTGAAGGCCGGGTGGCGGATCAGGTTGGGGATGCGCAGGCCCACGTCCTGCGGCGAGCGCAGGCCCAGCAGCGTCTGCGCCGCCTGGTTGAACCAGGCGATCTCGCCCCGGCTGCCCAGCACCACCGCACCGTCCGGCAGTGCGGCGGTGGAAGCCTGGAACTCCGCCAGCATCGCGGTCAGGCGGCGCTTCTTCTTGCGGTTCTTGCGCTGCAGGTCCAGCAGCAGGTCGTAGATTTCGCCCCAGATGCCGCCGCTGTCCGGCAGCTCCACGGTCTTGGGCGACATCAGCCAGCCGCGCAGGATCGCCAGGTGCCGCAGATGCGAGGCCAGGAAGCCCGCGAGCACGAACAGCACCGCGATCAACGCGTGGTCGAACAGCCAGCCCAGCGCGGCACCGACCAGCGCCAGGACCCCCAGCTTCAGCAGCTCATGGCGCCAGGTCTCGGCCAGGCGCGCCTGCCGCAGCGTGGGGTTGGCGGTCGGCCTGGCGGCCGGTTTCGGCGCCTCCGGCCGGACAGACACTTAAAACTTCTCGGAGAAGCGGTAGCCGGTACCGCGCACCGTCTGGATCATGTCGGCGAAGCCGAAGGGCTCCAGTGCCTTGCGCAGCCGGCGGATATGCACGTCGACCGTGCGCTCCTCGACGTAGACGTTCTGCCCCCAGACACGGTCCAGGACCTGCTCGCGGGTGTAGACGCGCTCCGGGTGGCTGACGAAGAAGTGCAGCAGCCTGTACTCGGTGGGCCCCAGGCGCACCGGCTGGCCCTTGGCGGTGACGCGCTGGCTGGCGGCATCGACCTCCAGGCCATTGACCGCCAGGCGCTCCTCCTCGCCGCCCGGCGTGGAACGGCGCAGCACCGCCTGGATGCGCGCGATCAGCTCGGGGAAGGAAAAGGGCTTGGAGACGTAGTCGTCGCAGCCCACGTTGAGGCCGCGGATCTTGTCCTCTTCCTCGGCCCGGGCGGTGACCATGATCACCGGGATGTCCTTGGAGGTGGGCTGGGCCTTGAGCTCCCGGGTCAGCTCGACGCCGGTCACACCCGGCATCATCCAGTCCATCAGGATCAGGTCGGGGCGTTCGTCGGCGATGCGCAGGCGTGCCTCCTGGGCACTGCCGGCCTCCGCCACGCGGAATTCGGCCCGGCTCAGCGCGAAACGGATCATTTCGCGGATGGCGGCCTCGTCTTCTACTACCAGGATGAGCTTGCCTTGCATTGCCATGACTCGATTACACGTCACCCGTAATCTATTGGCAACATGTTACAGACAGGTTAACAAACCCCTTGATATTCACCGATTTCGCCATATTTCATGAAAATGACATGAAGTGCCGGTGACCGCAAAGCCATACCGATTGGCTATCGCCGGCATTGGAACGAATGTTTTGACCTATGGGGCCCCGATGCTTAGCATCGCCGCTCGACCCGGAGTCCCGGGCCCAAGGTCCCCAAGCCGAGGATTCCACCATGAGCGTACTCGTCAACCGCCCCGCCCCCGACTTCAAGGCCCAGGCCGTCCTGGGCGACGGCAGCATCGCCGAGATCAAGCTGTCCGACTACCGGGGCAAGTACGTGGTCCTGTTCTTCTGGCCGCTGGACTTCACCTTTGTCTGTCCCTCCGAGATCATCGCCCACGAGAATCGCCGCAAGGCCTTCGAAGAGCGCGGCGTGCAGCTGGTCGGCGTGTCGATCGACAGCCAGTTCACGCATTTCGCCTGGCGCGACACCCCGGTCAACAAGGGCGGCATCGGGCCGGTCGGCTTCCCGATGGTGGCCGACGTGCGCCACGAGATCGTCCGCGCCTACGGCGTCGAGCACCAGGACGGCGTGGCATTCCGCGCCACCTTCCTGATCGACAAGGACGGCGTGGTGCAGCACCAGCAGGTCAACAACCTGCCGCTGGGCCGCGAGGTGGACGAAATCCTGCGCCTGGTCGATGCCCTGCAGTTCACCGAGCAGTACGGCGAAGTCTGTCCCGCCGGCTGGAAGAAAGGCGACGCGGGCATGAAGCCCACCGCCGCTGGCGTGGCGTCCTACCTGGCCCAGCACGCCAAGGAACTCTGAGGGACAATCGGCCCTCTGCGTTGTCACCTGGGGCCGGGCAACCGGCCCCAGTCGTCTTGCCTACATCCTTTTAGAGAACCACCATGACTGTCCAGCACCTCCCCCTGATCATCCTCGGCTCCGGGCCCGCCGGCTACACCGCCGCGGTCTACGCCGCGCGCGCCAACCTGAAGCCGACGATGATCACCGGGCTCGAAGTGGGCGGCCAGCTGATGACCACCACCGAGGTCGACAACTGGCCCGGCGACGTCCACGGCCTGATGGGCCCGGACCTGATGGCGCGACTGCAGCAGCATGCCGAGCGCTTCGACACCAAGATGGTCTACGACCACATCCACGCCGTGGACTTCAAGAGCAAGCCTTTCCGCCTGACCGGCGACCAGGGCGAGTACAGCTGCGACGCGCTGATCATCGCCACCGGCGCCAGCGCCAAGTACCTGGGCCTGGACAGCGAAACCGCGTTCCGCGGCAAGGGCGTGTCCGCCTGCGCCACCTGCGACGGCTTCTTCTACAAGGGCCAGGACGTGATCGTGATCGGCGGCGGCAACACCGCGGTCGAGGAGGCCCTGTACCTGGCGAACATCGCCAACCACGTCACCATCGTGCACCGCCGCGACAAGTTCAAGGGCGAGAAGATCCTGCACGACAAGCTGTTCAAGCGGCGTGACGAGGGCAAGGTCACCATCGTCTGGGACTCGACGCTGGACGAGGTGCTGGGCGATGCCAGCGGCGTCACCGGCGCACGCATCCGCAACGTCAAGGACGGCAGCACGCGGGAAATCGCGGCCAAGGGCGTGTTCATCGCCATCGGCCACCAGCCGAACACCTCGATCTTCGAGGGCCAGCTGGAGATGAGCGACGGCTACATCAAGGTGCAGTCCGGCAGCCAGGGCAATGCCACCGCCACCAGCGTGCCGGGCGTGTTCGCCGCGGGCGACGTGATGGATCACGTCTACCGCCAGGCCGTCACCTCCGCCGGCACCGGCTGCCAGGCAGCGCTGGACGCGGAGCGCTACCTGGACAAGCTGAACGGCTGACCCCGGACACGGGACACGCGGGCGCGGCCGCAGGGATACAATCCCTGCGGCCGTTTTGCATTCCGAAGCGCCGGACACGCAGCACAGGAAAACAACGATGATGAAGCTGTACTGCTCCAGGACCTCGCCCTACTCGCGCAAGGTGCGCGTCGCCATCGAGGAGCTGCGCCTGTCGGACCAGGTCGAGGAAGTCGAAACCGATCCTTACAGCCCGCCGCCGGAACTGCTGGCCGCCAACCCGCTGTCGCGCATTCCCACGCTGATCACCGACAAGGGCGAGGCCCTGCCCGACTCCGACCTGATCATCGAGTACCTGGACGCCAAGTACCACGGCCTGGCCCCGCTGCCGCGCGGCACCAAGCGCTGGACCGCGCGACGGCGCCAGAAGATCGCCCAGGGCGTGATCGACGCCGCCGCCGCCACCGTGCAGGAGAAGCGGCGCCCGGAAAGCATCGTCTACCACAGTTTCCTCGACCGCCAGGCCGCAGCCATCCGGCGCAGCCTGGAACTGCTCAACCTCGAGGCCCATGCGCTGCTGCAGGACGAGAAGCCCAGCGTGGTGGAAATCACCACCGGCGTCGGACTGGCCTACCTGGACTTCCGCATGCCCTACCTGGAATGGCGCAAGGAGTTCGAGGCGCTGGACCGCTGGTTCAGCGAGTTCGCGCGCCGCCCGTCGATGGTCAAGACGCAACCGCCGGCCTGATGCGTACCCTGCTCGCCCTCGGCCTGGCACTGCTGCTGTCCGGCTGCCTGTCCTTCGGCGGCGGCAGCGGCCGCTCCCGCGAGGAGGTCGAGCGCCTGCGGCAGACGATCGTGGTCGACGCACTCGGCCAGATCGGCCGCCCCTACCGCTACGGCGGCAACAATCCCGACGGCTTCGACTGCAGCGGACTGGTGCAGTATGTCTTTGCCCAGTCCGGCGTGAAGCTGCCGCGCAGCTCGCGCGAGCAGAGCGAGATCGGCAAGGAGATCGACCTGGACGATGCCGAACCGGGCGACCTGCTGTTCTACAGCTTCACCGGCGGAAGGATCGACCATGTCGCGGTCTACCTGGGCGATGGGCAGGCCGTGCACGCCCCGGCCAGCGGGCGCCAGATCATCGTGGCTCCCGTGGCGCAGAAGTACTGGATGCAGAAGTTCGTCGAGGCCCGGGACGTGCTGAACTAGGGCCTGTTAACACCACGGCCGTCGCAGCGACGGCCGCGGTGTTAACAGGCCCTAGCCCGTGGGGGCGGCCTTGGCCGCTCCCCACAAGTCGGCGATCTCAGAAGTGCCGATAGCCGCAGGCATCCTGCGGTTGCGTGCTGCCGGAGACGTCGACGCTGCGCAGCCCCGGTTGCGCCGTGATGCGCCCGATCTGCGTCAGCGGCACGTCCAGGCGCTGCTGCGCCTCCTCCAGCGCCTCCGGCGGCAGGCAGACGCAGAGTTCGTAGTCGTCTCCGCCCCGCAGCATCAGTTCCGTCCGGTCCGCCGCGGGCGCCAGGCCATTGAAATGGGAGGACGCCGGCAAGGCGCGCAGGTCGATCTCCGCCCCTACCCCGCTGGCGGCCAGGATATGGCCCAGGTCACCCGCCAGTCCGTCGGAGAGGTCCAGGGCCGCAGTCGCCAGGCCGCGCAGCGCCAGGCCGGCCTTCAGCCGGGGTTCGGGGCGGTCCAGGCGCCGGCGCAGCGGGGGCGGCAGGCCGGGTTGGTCCAGCAGCTTCAGGGCCAGCGCCGCGTCGCCCAGCGTGCCGGTGACGCAGACGAGGTCGCCCGCGCGCGCGCCGTCGCGGCGCAGGGCCTGGCCGGGGGGCACCTCCCCCATCGCGGTGATCGTGATGCTCAGCGGACCCCGCGTGGTGTCGCCACCGACCAGGGCGATGCCGCTCGCCGTGGCCAGCTCGCGCAGTCCGGCGGCGAAGCCGGCCAGCCAGTCCGCATCGGCCACCGGCAGGCTCAGCGCCAGCGTGAACCAGCGCGGCTCGGCGCCCATCGCGGCGAGATCGGACAGGTTGACCGCCAGCGCCTTCCAGCCGATATCGGCGGGCGCCGTGGCCTCGGGGAAGTGGCGGCCCGAAATGAGGGTGTCGGAAGTGACCGCGAGTTGCCGGTCCGGCGACGGCTGCAGCAACGCGCAGTCGTCGCCGATGCCCAGCAGCACGTCGGCGCGCGCGGGGCTCAGGCCGGCGAAGTGACGGCGGATGAGCGCGAACTCATCCATGCGGGCCTACAGGCCTGCCTGCATCTCGGCACTGCGGGAACTGCGCGCCAGCTTGTCGAGCACGCCGTTGACGAACTTGAAGCCTTCCTCGGCACCGAAGGTCTTGGCCAGGTTCACAGCCTCGTTGACGGCAACCTTCCAGGGCACGTCGGGGCAGTGCTGGAGCTCATAGGCGCCGAGCAGCAGGATCGCGTGCTCCACCGGATCGAGCTGGTTCAGCGGGCGGTCCAGGTGCGGCGTGATAGCCACCGTCAGTTCCGGAGCATGCTCGACCACGCCGGTGAGCAGCAGGTCGAAGTACGCCGGGTCGGCACGGCCCAGGCCCTCCTCCTGTTCGCGAAACTGCCGGAGCAGAACCTCGGGGAAGGTCTCGTTGATCAGCCACTGGTACAGCGCCTGTACGGTCAGGCGGCGCGCCAGGCCACGGCGGGACTGCGGCAGGCCGCTCTCGTTGCCGCTCATGCCAGGCTCCGCACGAGGCGCAGCATCTCGAGCGCCGCCGCGGCAGCCTCGTAGCCCTTGTTGGTCTTGCCCGGGCCGGCACGCTCCCAGGCCTGCTCGACGGTATTCACCGTCAGCACGCCGAAGCCTACCGGACCGCCGGTGCGCAGCTGCACGTCCATCAGGCCGCGGGCGCATTCGCCGGCGACGAAGTCGAAGTGCGGCGTATCGCCGCGGATCACGGCGCCGAGCGTCACCACCGCATCGGCCTCGCCGCTGTCGAGGATGGTCTGCGTCGCCAGCGGGATCTCATAGGCCCCGGGCGCGTGGTAGACCTTGACGTTGTCGTCCGCCACGCCCCAGTCGCGGCAGCATTCGCGCGCACCCTGGTCCAGGGCAGCGACGATGTCGGTGTTCCAGCGCGTTGCCAGCAGCGCGACGCGCACCCCGGCGAATTCCTTCTTGCCCGGCTTCTTCGGCGCCGCGTAACCGGTCTTCAGCTTCTTCATTCCTACTTCTTCTCGGGAACCACGTAATCCACCACCTCCAGGCCGAAGCCGGAGATGGCCTGCATGCGGTAATGCGAGGACAGCACGCGCATCTTGCGCACGCCCAGGTCGAACAGGATCTGCGCGCCGATGCCGTAGGTGCGCAGCATCGGCCGCGAGTCGTGGTGCTCCTCGGCGGCTTCCTTGTTCAGGGAGATGATCTGCTGCACCAGTTCGCGCGGCGCCTCGGGCTTGCGCAGCAGCACGACCACGCCGCTGCCCTCCTCCGCCACGCGCTTGAGCGCCAGGCGCAGCGGCCAGGCGAAGTCCTCGTGCTGCACGCCGAGCACGTCCTGCAGGGTATTGCGGATGTGCACGCGCACCAGCGCCGGCTTGCTGCTGTCGATGTCGCCGCGGACCATGGCCAGGTGCACGGTGTTGTCGATCGAGTCCTGGTAGGTCACCAGGCGGAAGTCGCCGAACTCGGTCGTCACGTGGGTCTCCGCCACGCGCTCGATGGTGTGCTCGTTGTGCAGGCGATAGCGGATCAGGTCGGCGATGGTGCCGATCTTGAGGCCGTGCTGGCGCGCGAACACTTCCAGGTCCGGACGGCGCGCCATGGTGCCGTCCTCGTTGAGGATCTCCACGATCACCGCGGCCGGCTCGAAGCCGGCCAGGCGCGCCAGGTCGCAACCCGCCTCGGTATGGCCGGCGCGGGTCAGCACACCGCCCGGCTGGGCCATCAGCGGGAAGATGTGGCCCGGTTGCACCAGGTCCTCGGGGCGCGCATCCTTCTTCACCGCCGCCTGCACCGTCACGGCGCGGTCGTAGGCGGAGATGCCGGTGGTGACGCCCTGCGCCGCCTCGATCGACACGGTGAAGGCCGTCTTGTGGCTCTCCTCGTTGCGCGACACCATCTGCGGCAGGCGCAGCTGGCGGCAGCGCTCCTGCGACAGCGTCAGGCAGATCAGGCCGCGGCCGTAGCGCGCCATGAAGTTGATGTCCTCGGGCCGCACGCATTCGGCGGCCATGATGATGTCGCCTTCGTTCTCGCGGTCCTCGTCGTCCATCAGGATCACCATCTTGCCGGCCTTGAGGTCGGCGATGATGTCCTCGGTGGAATCCAGCCCGCGCGGACGCGACACGGAATCGATGTTCGTTACTTTCTGGTTCATGCTTCGTTCCTCGCGGCCAGCAGCCGCTCCAGGTAGCGCGCGATCTGGTCCACCTCGAGGTTGACCGGATCGCCCACCGCCAGACCGCCCAGCGTCGTATGGGTCAGCGTATGGGGGACGATGTTAACCCCAAACCGGCTGCCCTCGACCTCGTTCACGGTCAGGCTGATGCCGTCGATGCAGATCGAACCCTTGCGGGCGATGTAGCGGGCCAGTTCGGCCGGCGCCTCGAACTGCATGCGCCAGGACCGGGCCTCCTCGTGCTTGCCGACCAGCCGGCCGACGCCGTCGACATGGCCGGAGACCAGGTGTCCGCCCAGCGGCTTGGAGGGCGTCAGGGCACGCTCCAGGTTCACCGCCTGCCCTGCCTGCCAGCGCCCGGCCGTGGTCAGGTTCAGGGTCTCGGCCGACAGGTCGGCGATGAAATGGTCGTCGCTGAACTCCACCGCCGTCAGGCAGACGCCGTTGACGGCGATGCTGTCGCCCAGGCCGCTGCCCTTCAGGTAACCCGGCGCCTGGAAGCGCATGCGGCGGTCGCCGCCCACGGTCTCCACGCTGGCGATACGCCCGAGGGCCTCGATGATCCCGGTGAACATGTTCCCTACCTCACTCAAGCCGGGTGCAGCGTCAGGCGCAGGTCCGCGCCCAACTGCCGCACTCCGGCAAACCGCCAATTCAGTCGCTGCGACAGCGTCTCCAGGCCTGGCAGCGTCGCGAAGGGCCGCGCCTCATGGCCCAGGAAGCTCGGCGCCACATAGGCCACGACCTCGTCGACCAGCCCGGCCTTCAGGAAGGCCCCCGCCAGGCGCGGACCGCTTTCCAGCAACAGCTCATTGACCTGCTTATGCCCCAGCACCTGCAGGGCCGCCGCCAGGTCCAGGGCGCCGCTGGCATCCGTGGCACAGACCAGGCGCTCGACACCGGCCGGAGCGGCGCCCTCGCCTGCGGTCAGCCACAGGCGCCGGGCACCCTCGGCCCAGACCCTCGCCGTGGCCGGAACCTGGGCACGGGTATCCAGGACCACCCTGTCGGGCTGCCGGAGATAAGGAAGCGTGCCTTGAATGGCACTGTTCCCCCCGGCAGGTGATGCCATGGATGACGTCACGGGGAGTACTTCCGCCCCTACCGTCGCGCCACGGACGGCGGCACCGGGGTCAGCAGGGAAACCACGCACGGTCAGCCGCGGGTCGTCGGAGCGCACCGTCCCCGGCCCGGTCATCACGGCACCGGCCTCGGCGCGCAGACGGTGCACGTCGGCCCGCGCCTCGGGGCCGGTGATCCACTGCGATTCGCCGGAGGCCATGGCGGTACGGCCATCCAGGCTCATGCCCAGCTTCAGCGTCAGCCAGGGCCGGCCACGGGTCATGCGCGAGACGAAGCCGCGGTTGAGCCGCTGCGCGTCATTTTCCAGCAGGCCGGACTCGGCGGCGATGCCGGCGGCGCGCAGCCGCTCCAGGCCCTGGCCGGAAACCAGCGGATTGGGATCCTGCATCGCCGCCCAGACCTTGGCCACCCCTGCCTGGACGAGGGCGTCCGCGCAGGGGGGCGTACGGCCATGGTGACTGCAGGGTTCCAGGGTGACGAAAACCTCGGCGCCACGAGCGCGTTCGCCAGCTTCGCGCAGGGCGTACACCTCGGCATGCGGCTCGCCGGCTCGCTGGTGCCAGCCCTCGCCCACCACGGCACCGTCCTTGACGATGACGCAGCCGACGCGGGGATTGGGATGGGTGCCGTAGCGGCCGCGCTCCGCGAGCCGCAGCGCGCGCGCCATCCACTGCGCGGCCTGTTCCGGCGTGGTCACTTCTTGGGACGCGCGGCGGAGGCTTCCGCCTCGATCAGCGACATCTGCGAGCGCCGCTGCTCGGCGGTCGGCATCTTCTGCAGCTTCTCGATCTCCTCGCGGAAGGCGTTGACGTCCTCGAAACGGCGGTAGATCGACGCAAAGCGCACGTAGGCGACGTGATCGAGGTCGCGCAGTTCCTCCATCACCCAGTCGCCCAGCAGGCGCGAGGGCACCTCGCGCTCGGTGGAGGCGCGGAGCTTGCGCTCCACGCTCTCGATGGCGTGGTCCATCTGCTCGGCCGTCACCGGCCGCTTGTAGCAGGCGCTCTCGATGCCGCGGCGCAGCTTGTCCTCGGCGTAGGGCTCCGGATCGCCGCTGCGCTTGATGATGTTGGGCATCTGCAGCTGCGCCTTCTCGAAGGTCGTGAAGCGACCGTCGCAGGTCTCGCACTGGCGGCGACGGCGCACCTGGGTGCCGTCCTCCGCCAGCCGCGAATCGATCACGCGGGTGTCAGGTGCCTTGCAGAACGGGCATTGCATCGTCTTGGCGCCTTGCCCGGGTGACCGCTCAGGCGGCCTTCCTGACCGAGCCGTACACCGGGAACCCGGCGCAGAGCTGCTCGACCTCGCCGCGGACGCGGGCGATGACCGCCTCCACGTCGCCGCCGGCGCTCATGGCATCGACGATGTC